>NZ_CP047183.1:0-3577774 GCF_009834245.1 Rathayibacter sp. VKM Ac-2801
ATGGCAGACGACACGTCGATGGTCGACGCGTGGAACGTGATCCTCGGCGCACTGTCCCAGGACGAGCGGATCACCGCTCCCCTCTACGGGTTCGTCTCGCTCGTGGAGCCCAAGGGCATCATGGCGGGCACCTTCTACCTGGAGGTCCCGAACGAGTTCACCCGCGGGATGCTCGAGCAGCGCGTGCGCGTTCCCCTGCTCAGCGCGATCGGGACGCTCGACGACTCCTTCGGTGTCACCACGTTCGCCTTCGTGGTGAACCCCGACATCGAGCACGAGCCCCTCGGCTCCCCGTCGTCGCAGGAGTCGATGAACCCCTTCGAGCCGATCACCGCGTCCTCGGCGACCGTCGCGCCGACCCGCGTGGTCGAGGAGCTGCGGACCGTGCCGGCGACCGACACGCGGCTGAACCCGAAGTACAGCTTCGACAACTTCGTCATCGGAGGCTCCAACCGGTTCGCGCACGCCGCGGCCGTCGCCGTCGCCGAGGCTCCCGCCAAGGCCTACAACCCGCTCTTCGTCTACGGCGACTCCGGACTCGGCAAGACGCACCTCCTCCACGCCATCGGCCACTACGCGATGAGCCTCTACCCGGGGATCCGCGTGCGGTACGTCTCGAGCGAGGAGTTCACGAACGACTTCATCAACTCGATCGCGAACAACCGGGGCAACGCCTTCCACGGCCGCTACCGCAACGTCGACATCCTCCTGATCGACGACATCCAGTTCCTGCAGGGGAAGGCGGAGACGCAGGAGGCGTTCTTCCACACCTTCAACCAGCTGCACGACCACAACAAGCAGGTCGTGATCACCTCCGATCTGCCGCCGAAGGCCCTGACGGGCTTCGAGGACCGGATGCGCTCGCGCTTCGAGTGGGGCCTCATCACCGATGTGCAGGCTCCCGACCTCGAGACCCGCATCGCGATCCTCCGCAAGAAGGCGGTCAGCGAGAAGCTGCTCGTGCCCGACGACATCCTCGAGTTCATGGCGTCGAAGGTGTCGAGCAACATCCGCGAGCTCGAGGGGACGCTCATCCGCGTCACCGCGTTCGCGAGCCTGAACCGCACGCCGGTCGACATGTCGCTCGTGCAGACCGTGCTGAAGGACCTGATCACGCTCGACGAGGACAACGTCATCTCGCCGGTCGACATCATCAATCACACCGCGGACTACTTCAAGCTCACCGTCGACGACCTCTACGGCTCGTCGCGCTCACAGGCCGTCGCCACCGCGCGCCAGATCGCCATGTACCTGTGCCGCGAGCTGACCAACCTGTCGCTGCCCAAGATCGGCCAGCTGTTCGGCAACCGCGACCACACCACCGTGATGTACGCGAACAAGAAGATCTCGGAGCTCATGAAGGAGCGCCGCAGCATCTACAACCAGGTCACCGAGCTGACCACCCGCATCAAGACGAACCGCTAGCCGGCGGCCGGACGACCCACGGAGACGGCCCGTCGTGGGCCGCCGTGCCCTGGGTCGATCGGCGTCCGTGCGCGGTGGTCGACCAGCCGCGGCCTCCCTCCTCGCGTGAGGTGAGGCGGAGGCGACGGGGATCGCCGCACGAGGAGAAGGACGTCCTGTGGTGTCGGCGCGCGTCGGGATCAGGTGAGGGGTGCTGTCGGGGGTCTCGATACGCCGCGCTGCGGCTTCCTCTACCAGCCTGACCCGGACGAGCTCAGGAGGACCGGGTGCGCGGCGCAACGGCTGCTCGGCCGGCACGGTCCGGGCGCGATCGGTCGATCTCGATCCGCCGCACGACGGCGGAGGGACCAGTGCAGGGGAGAGGGACCGCCCGTCCTCTTCTGCGCCGCTCGGACGGCGGAGACGCCGCTCGCGACCTCCGGCGTGCCCGATGAGGTCGTCGACGGACCCCTCCGGCCCGACGCACGCGCCTCGGACACGCCGCCTCGCGCGCCTCCGAGGGCCGATTTCCACAGTGTGAGGAACCTGTGGATAACTGTGGACAACCACCTCGGGACTGTGCGCCGGGAGGGCCCGCCTGTGGAGGGCAACGGGTCGGCCCGAATCGCTCCACAGGGCGTCCACGGGCGCGCTCACACTCCCTCCACAGGGGCGGGTCCCTCCGATCCCACCCAGGAGTAGGGGTCCGAAGCGTTTTCCACAGTTTCCACACGTGTTAACACTGTTAACGCAGTTCTCTCTTTAATGAAGCCTCGACCGGCAACCTCTCCACAGCGGCTCGGGAGTGCTCGACGGACCACACCCTTCCGAGCTCGCCGAGCCCGGCGGGTACGATGGGCGACGGTCTTCGTCCGCGACTCGTCAGGGGTGTACTCGTGAGGTTCCAAGCCAACCGCGATGTCTTCAGCGAGGCGGTGTCCTTCGCGGTCAAGCTGCTTCCGCAGCGCACGACCCTGCCGATCCTCTCCGGAGTCCTCATCGAGGCGACCGCCGAGGGTCTGACGCTGTCCTCCTTCGACTACGAGGTGTCCGCGCAGACGCAGATCGCCGCCGACGTGGAGGAGACGGGGACCGTGCTGGTCTCCGGCCGCCTGCTCGCCGACATCGCGAACCGCCTCCCCAACGCTCCAGTGCGCATCGCCACGGAGGAGTCGCGTGTCTCGGTCTCGGCCGGCTCGGCGCACTTCACGCTCCTCCAGATGCCCGTGGAGGAGTACCCGAGCATCCCCGAGATCGACGCCTCCACCGGCCTCGTCCCGGCCGACGCCTTCGCGGCCGCCGTCTCGCAGGTGGCGGTCGCCGCCTCCCGCGACGACGTGACCCCCGTCATCACCGGCGTGCAGCTCGAGATCACCGAGAACACGATCGGCCTCGTCGCGACGGACCGCTACCGCGTCGCCGTCCGCGAGATCGACTGGGACAACGGGAACAACCCGGCGCCCACCCAGCCGCTCACCGCCCTCGTGCCCGCGCGCACGCTGCAGGAGGTCGGCAAGACCTTCGGCCACTCCGGCACTGTCTCCGTCGCGATCACCAACCGCGACGAGCGCGAGCTGATCGCCTTCACCGCGGACCGCAAGACCGTCACCTCGCTGCTGATCAAGGGCAACTTCCCGCCCGTGAAGCGCCTCTTCCCCGCCTCCGTCGAGAACTACGCGGTCATGTCGACCAGCGACCTCATCGAGGCCACCCGCCGCGTCTCGCTCGTCCTCGAGCGCGAGGCGGCCCTCCGCTTCAGCTTCAGCAGCGACGGCCTCACCCTCGAGGCCATCGGCTCGGAGCAGGCGCAGGCGTCCGAGAGCATCGACGCGATCGTGACCGGCGACGACGTGGTCGTCTCCCTCAAGCCGCAGTTCCTGCTCGACGGCCTCGCCGCCGTCCACTCGGAGTTCGTGCGCATCGCGTTCACGAAGACCGAGAACCCCAACAAGCCCGGCCCCGTCCTGATCACCGCGCAGACCTCGCGGGAGCAGCCCGGCAGCGACAGCTACCGCTACCTGCTCCAGCCCAACCTGCTGCTGCGCTGACCACTCGCCGGATCGCAGAGCCGCGACCGCCCCGCTCCCGACGAGCGCCCGCCCGCCGGACAACGAATCCAGGAAGGTTCACCATGCACATCGGACTCGTCGGCCTCGGCAAGATGGGCGACAACATGCGCTCCCGCCTCCGCTCCAAGGGGCTCGAGGTCACCGGTTACGACCGCAATCCCGACGTCTCGGACGCGGCCTCTCTCGACGAGATGATCGCCGCACTCCCCTCGCCCCGCATCGTCTGGGTGATGGTGCCGGCCGGCGAGATCACCGACGCGGTCGTCAAGGACCTGTCGGAGAAGCTCAGCGAGGGCGACCTCGTCATCGACGGCGGCAACTCCCGCTTCACCGAGGACTTCAAGCACGACGCGCTGCTGAAGCCCAAGGGCATCCACTACATCGACGCGGGCGTCTCCGGCGGCGTCTGGGGGCTCCAGAACGGCTACGGCCTGATGGTCGGCGGCCCGAAGGAGCTCGTCGAGTACGCCATGCCCGTCTTCGACGCGCTGCGCCCGGAGGGCCCCCGCGAGGAGGGCTTCGTCCACGTGGGCGAGGTCGGCGCCGGCCACTACGCGAAGATGGTCCACAACGGCATCGAGTACGCCCTGATGCAGGCGTTCGCCGAGGGCTACGAGCTGCTCGAGACCCGCAGCGACATCATCAAGGACGTCACCGGCACCTTCAAGGCGTGGCAGCGCGGCACGGTCGTGCGCTCCTGGCTGCTCGAGCTCCTCGTCCGCGCCCTCGAGCAGGACCCGGACTTCAAGAACATCGAGGGCTACGTGCAGGACTCGGGCGAGGGCCGCTGGACCATCGAGGAGGCCATCAACAACGCCGTCCCGGTGCCCACGATCAGCGCCTCGATCTTCGCCCGCTTCGTCTCCCGCCAGGAGGACTCCCCTGCGATGAAGGCCGTCGCAGCGCTCCGCAACCAGTTCGGCGGGCACTCCGTCAAAGCGGTCGACTGAGTCGTCCGGTGAGGACTGCCGTCGGCAGTCCTCACGGCGGTCGGCTTCTGGAGGCGGGCGCGTTCTGCAGAGCCGGTGACGGACGGCGGACTGCGGCCCGCCGCCCCCGTGAGGCAGGGATGCTCTCACGAGGGCGGCGGGCCTCCGGCCGCCTCCACCCTGCGACGGACGTCGGGCGGCGGCGGGCCTTTGGCCGCCTTCGCGGGTAGGGACGGGCACCGCCGATCATGGTGATCGAGTAGGCCCGGAGGGGCGTATCGAGACCCGGGACGAAGGTCGTGGGAGAGCGGACCGCAGAGCGCCGGACGGGCGGATCGGCCCGATCTTGCTGGTCGAGCAGCGCCGCAGGGGCGCGTCGAGACCCCGCGAAGACGGGTGGAGGAGAGGAGCGCGACGTGCAGGTGACGCAGCTGGCGCTCAGCGACTTCCGGAACTACGAGTCGGTCGACGTCGAGCTCGTGCCCGGACCGAACCTCTTCGTCGGCCGCAACGGACAGGGCAAGACGAACCTGGTCGAGTCGCTCGGCTACCTCTCCACTCTGGGCTCGCACCGCGTGTCGAGCGACCAGGCGCTCATCCGCGCCGGCCGGGACAGCGCCGTGGTGCGCGCCCGCCTCCGCAACGGCGAGCGCGATCTGCTGGCCGAGGTGCAGATCAACCGCTCCTCCCCCAACCGCGCGCAGATCAACCGCGGCGGGATCAAGCCGCGCGAGCTCCCCCGCTTCTTCTCCAGCGTCCTGTTCGCCCCGGAGGACCTGCTCCTCATCCGCGGCGACCCGTCGGCCCGCCGCCGCTTCCTCGATCAGCTGGTGATCCTCCGCTCCCCGCGGATGAGCGCCGTCCAGGCCGACTACGAGCGGGTGCTGCGGCAGCGCAACTCCCTCCTCAAGTCGGCGCGGGCGAGCGGCGTCCGCGACCCCTCGAAGCTCGGGACCCTCGACATCTGGGACGAGCGCCTGATCGCGCTCGGGACCGAGATCATGCAGTCGCGCCTCACCCTGGTGGACGAGCTGAGCGGACCGGTGCGCGCCGCGTACGAGGCGGTCGCCGGTGCCGACCAGCGTCCGGTGCTCCGCTCCCGCCTGAGCATCGAGGGTGCGGTCGACGACGACGGCGAGCCCGTGGAGCAGGCGGGAGCCGCGTCACCGGCGGCGGGCGAGGGACTGGCGGTGGCGTTCGCGTCCGCGCTGGCCGGGGTGCGCCGCCGCGAGCTCGACCGGGGGGTCTCCCTCGTCGGCCCGCACCGCGACGACGTGCAGTTCGAGCTGAACGCGCTGCCGGCGAAGGGCTACGCCAGCCACGGCGAGAGCTGGTCGTTCGCGCTGGCGCTGAAGCTGGGCGCCGCGGAGCTGCTCCGGCGCGACTCCCCCATGGGCGATCCGGTGCTGATGCTCGACGACGTCTTCGCCGAGCTGGACGCGCGCCGGCGCGAGCGTCTCGCCTCGGTGGTCGCCGACTACGAGCAGGTCCTGATCACCGCGGCCGTCTTCGACGACGTCCCGGAGGCCCTGGCCGCGCATACCGTGCGGATCGAGGCCGGCCGGATCGTCGGCACGGGCGCCGCCGCCGCGCCGATCGCCGTGCCGGAGCCGACCGCACCCGATCCCGCCTCCTCCGATCCGGTGTCCTCCGACTCGTCTTCTCCCGATCCGGTGTCCTCCGACTCGTCTTCTCCCGATCCGGTGTCCTCCGCCTCGACCTCTCCCGATGCGGTCTCCTCCGACTCCCCTTCTCCCGGTGACGTCTCCTCCGCCGCGCCCTCCTCCTCCTCGGAGCCCGCGGCCACACGTCCCGCGTCCCCGGAGCCGTCCGCCCCCGCCCCCTCGGAGCCGTCCGATGGCTGACTCCCCCCGCCGCGGAGCCCCCGCTCCCGACTCCGAGGCCGCCCGCGTCTACCGCCACCTCAAGGAGGTGTTCGGCGCCGACGGCCCGCGCCGCATCCGAAAGACCGTCGAGCGCGCCGAGCCCAAGGGCGACGCGATCCCGTTCGGCAAGGGCCGCGACCCGCACGACCTCGGCGACGTCCTCGACTCCCTCACTGTGAAGCTCGGCTGGACGGCGCCCCTGGCGCAGGGCGACCTGATGTCGTCGTGGACGGCGATCGCCGGCGAGGAGACGGCGAAGCACTCGACTCCGGTGGGCGTCGTCGACGGCGTGCTGACCGTCGCGTGCGAGTCGACGGCGTGGTCGACGCAGCTCCGGCTGATGCGGATCGAGATCATGAACCACATCGCCGTGAACTTCCCCGAGGCGGGCATCGCGTCGATCCGTTTCCAGGGCCCGGACGTCCCGAACTGGAAAAAGGGTCCCAGGTCGATTCCAGGGCGTGGTCCGCGCGACACCTACGGCTGAGGACGCATTTTCGGTCGACCGCCGATCTTTCGCGCCTCAGATCGCCGTCCAGCGCTTCGGATCGACCCGGCACGCGGTAGAATGGAGGGCCGCCGAACCGCAGTGACGCCGCCGCGCGGGCGATCTCCAGATCACCGTGCGCGTCGCGACGGACCGTCAGAGGAGAACTCCACAGCTATGACTCACGAGCCGAACGACTCCACGTCACCCGCAGCGAACGACCTGGACGCGAACGGCTCAGCAGCCCCCTCCGCTCCGCACGAGAGCATGTCGACCAAGTCGTCCGGCGACTACGGCGCGAACCAGATCCAGGTCCTCGAGGGCCTCGAGGCGGTCCGCAAGCGTCCCGGCATGTACATCGGATCCACGGGTCCGCGCGGTCTGCACCACCTGGTCTACGAGATCGTCGACAACGCCGTCGACGAGGCGCTCGCGGGCTACTGCGACAACATCGAGATCCTGATGCGCGCCGACGGAGGCGTCACCGTCTCCGACAACGGCCGCGGCATCCCGGTCGACATGCACCCGACCGAGGGCATCTCCACGGTCGAGCTGGTCCTCACCGTGCTGCACGCCGGCGGCAAGTTCGGCGGCGGCGGCTACGCGGTCTCCGGCGGCCTGCACGGCGTCGGCTCCTCCGTGGTCAACGCGCTGTCGACGCGCCTCGACGTCGAGGTCAAGCGCCAGGGCGCCGTGTACCGGATGAGCTTCACCGACGGAGTGCCGGACGCCCCGCTCGAGAAGGGCGAGGCCAGCGAGGAGACCGGCACGACGATCACCTTCTGGCCCAACGCGGGCATCTTCGAGACGGTCGAGTTCGACTACGAGACCCTGCGCGCGCGCTTCCAGCAGATGGCGTTCCTCAACAAGGGCCTGCGCATCGCGCTGACCGACCAGAACGAGGTCGAGTTCGAGGGGGAGGGCGAGAACGAGACCGAGGGCGACCGGACCGACGTCTTCCACTACGAGAAGGGCCTCGTCGACTACGTCGAGTACATCAACTCGCTGAAGAAGTCGGACCTCGTGCACTCCGAGATCATCGACTTCGAGTCCGAGGACACCGAGCGCCGCATCTCGCTCGAGGTCGCGATGCAGTGGACCACGGCCTACACCGAGAGCGTCCACACCTACGCGAACACGATCAACACCCACGAGGGCGGCACTCACGAGGAGGGCTTCCGCGCCGCGCTGACCACGCTGGTCAACCGCTACGCGCGCGCGAACAACCTGCTCAAGGAGAAGGACGAGAACCTCTCGGGCGACGACATCCGCGAGGGCCTCACCGCCGTCGTGTCGATCAAGCTCGGCGAGCCGCAGTTCGAGGGCCAGACCAAGACGAAGCTCGGCAACACCGAGGCGAAGGCGTTCGTGCAGCGCGTGGCCGGCGAGCAGCTGGCCGACTGGTTCGACCGCAACCCGAGCCAGGCGAAGGACATCATCCGCAAGGCGATCCAGGCGGCCTCGGCCCGCATGGCCGCGCGGAAGGCGCGCGAGACCGCCCGCCGCAAGGGCCTGCTCGAGGGCGGCGGCATGCCGGGCAAGCTCAAGGACTGCCAGTCCAAGGACCCGTCGATCTCCGAGATCTTCATCGTCGAGGGCGACTCCGCGGGTGGATCCGCGGTGCAGGGCCGCAATCCCGAGACGCAGGCGATCCTCCCCCTGCGCGGCAAGATCCTCAACGTCGAGAAGGCGCGGCTCGACCGCGCGCTCGGCAACAACGAGGTCCAGGCGATGATCACGGCGTTCGGCGCCGGCATCGGCGAGGACTTCAATCCCGACAAGGCCCGGTACCACAAGATCATCCTGATGGCCGACGCCGACGTCGACGGCCAGCACATCACGACGCTGCTGCTGACGCTCCTCTTCCGCTACATGCGCCCGCTGATCGATCTCGGCTACGTCTACCTCGCGCAGCCGCCGCTGTACCGACTGAAGTGGTCGAACTCCCCGCACGAGTACGTGTACAGCGACCGCGAGCGCGACGCCCTGATCGCGCACGGCTCGGCGACCAACAAGCGCATGCCCAAGGAGAACGGCATCCAGCGCTACAAGGGCCTCGGCGAGATGGACTACAAGGAGCTGTGGGAGACCACGATGGACCCCGCCACGCGGACCCTCCTCCAGGTCACCCTCGACGACGCGGCCGCGGCCGACGAGATCTTCTCCACCCTCATGGGCGAGGACGTCGAGTCCCGCCGCTCCTTCATCCAGAAGAATGCGAAGGACGTGAGGTTCCTCGACATCTAGATGACGAGGAAGCGCACGTCCTTCGAAAGGCGGCAGCCTGCGGATCGCACCGCGATCCGAAAGGCGGCAGCCCCGCGGCACACGGCCGCGGACCCGGCCACCTGAAGAAGGTGACGGCGGCCCTCCATGGGCCGCACCAACACCGCCGAACCGCCACCCGCTCCCCACTCGCCCCACATCACCCACCGACACCTGACACCCAGCGCGACCGCCGCCCCCGCTCCTCCGGGGCACGGACCCACCTGAGAGACCAGAGACCATGGCAGACGAAGCAGACACCCCCACCGGCCCGGACGAGAGCGACGACATCGTCACCGAGACCGGTGTGGTGATCCACGGTCACGACAAGATCGAGCCGGTCGACCTGCAGCTCGAGATGCAGCGCTCCTACCTCGACTACGCGATGAGCGTCATCGTCGGCCGGGCCCTGCCGGAGGTCCGCGACGGCCTGAAGCCCGTGCACCGCCGTGTGATCTACGCCATGTACGACGGCGGCTACCGTCCCGACAAGGCGTTCTCGAAGTGCTCGCGCGTCGTCGGCGACGTGATGGGCCAGTTCCACCCGCACGGCGACTCCGCGATCTACGACGCGCTGGTCCGCCTGGTGCAGCCGTGGAGCCTCCGCTACCCGCTCGCGCTCGGGCAGGGCAACTTCGGCTCCCCCGGCAACGACGGCGCGGCCGCCCCCCGGTACACCGAGACCAAGATGGCGCCGCTCGCGCTCGAGATGGTCCGCGACATCGACAAGAACACCGTCGACTTCCAGGACAACTACGACGGCCGCACTCGCGAGCCGGCGATCCTGCCCGCCCGCTTCCCGAACCTGCTGGTCAACGGCTCCGTCGGCATCGCGGTCGGCATGGCGACCAACATCCCGCCGCACAACCTGCGCGAGGTCGCCTCCGGCGCGAAGTGGGCGCTCGAGAACCCGGACGCGACGCGCGAGGAGCTCCTCGAGGCGCTGCTGCAGCGGATCAAGGGACCCGACTTCCCCACCGGCGCGCAGATCCTCGGTGTCCGCGGCATCCAGGACGCGTACCGCACCGGCCGCGGCTCGATCACGATGCGCGCCGTCGTCTCGATCGAGGAGATCCAGGGCCGCACCTGCCTCGTCGTCACCGAGCTGCCGTACCAGGTGAACCCGGACAACCTCGCGATCAAGATCGCCGAGCTGGTCAAGGACGGGCGCGTCTCCGGCATCGCGGACATCCGCGACGAGACCTCCGGTCGTACCGGCCAGCGCCTCGTCGTCGTCCTCAAGCGCGACGCCGTGGCGAAGGTGGTGCTGAACAACCTCTACAAGCACACGCCGCTGCAGGAGAACTTCGGCGCGAACATGCTCGCGATCGTCGACGGCATCCCGCGCACGCTCTCGCTCGACGGCTTCATCCGCGCGTGGGTCGACCACCAGGTCGAGGTCATCGTGCGACGCACCCAGTACCTCCTCGACGAGGCGGAGGCGCGGATCCACATCCTGCGCGGCTACCTCAAGGCGCTCGACGCGCTCGACGAGGTCATCGCCCTCATCCGCCGCTCCCCCACTGTGGAGGAGGCGCGCGACGGCCTGATGGAGCTGCTCGACATCGACGAGGTGCAGTCCCGCGCCATCCTCGACATGCAGCTGCGCCGCCTCGCGGCCCTCGAGCGCCAGAAGATCATCGACGAGCACGACCGGATCCAGGCCGAGATCGAGGACTACAAGTCGATCCTCGCGAGCCCCGAGCGCCAGCGCACGATCATCTCGGACGAGCTCGACGAGATCGTCGACCGCTTCGGCGACGACCGCCGCACCGAGATCCTCTTCGGATTCGACGGCGACATGAGCGTCGAGGACCTGATCCCCGAGGAGGAGATGGTCGTCACCGTCACCCGCGGCGGCTACCTCAAGCGCACCCGGAGCGACTCCTACCGGGCCCAGCACCGCGGTGGCCGCGGCGTGCGCGGCGCGCAGCTGAAGGCCGATGACATCGTCGAGCACTTCTTCGTCACCACCACGCACCACTGGCTGCTGTTCTTCACGAACACGGGACGCGTGTACCGCGCCAAGACCTACGAGCTGCAGGAGGCCGGCCGCGACGCCAAGGGCCAGCACATCGCGAACCTGCTCGCGCTCGAGCCGGGGGAGCAGATCGCGCAGATCCTCGACATCCGCGACTACGAGGCGGCCCGCTACCTCGTGCTCGCCACGCGCGACGGCCTCGTGAAGAAGACGGCCCTCTCGGAGTACGACACGAACCGCTCCGGCGGCATCATCGCGATCAAGCTGCGCGACGGCGACGAGCTCGTCTCGGCGCTCCTGGTGGAGGAGGACAGCGACGTGCTGCTGGTCTCCCGCAAGGGCATGTCGATCCGCTTCACCGCGTCCGACGAGGCGCTGCGTCCGATGGGCCGCTCCACCTCCGGAGTCCGCGGCATGTCGTTCCGCGGGGAGGACCGCCTCCTCGACGCCAACGTCGTCAGCGACGAGGGCTTCGTGTTCGTGGTCACCGAGGGCGGCTACGCCAAGCGCACCGCGGTCGATCAGTACCGCCTCCAGGGACGCGGCGGACTGGGCATCAAGGTGGCCAAGCTGGAGGAGAAGCGCGGCGACCTCGTGGGCGCCATCATCACCGGAGAGGACGACGAGGTGCTCGTCGTGCTCGCCAGCGGCAAGGTGGTACGCTCTGCCGTGGCCGAGGTACCGGCCAAGGGTCGCGACACCATGGGAGTCGTCTTCGCACGATTCGCTGAGGACGACCGCATCATCGCACTCGCCAAGAACACCGAACGCAATCTCGACGCCCAGGACGAGGATCCCGACGCCGCGGCGCCGGCCGAGTCCGCTCCGGTGTCGGAGGAGGATGGGTCCGTAGATGAGTAGCACCGTCGCCGAGAAGCTCGCCAGGAAGTCCGCGAAGAGCCCGGCGGCGAAGCAGGTCCGCCTGAAGCTCGTCTACGTCGACTTCTGGTCGGCCGTGAAGCTCTCGTTCCTGCTGGGCCTGACGCTCGCGATCATCACGATCGTCGTCGTCTACCTGGTCTACACGGTCCTGGCCCAGACGGGCGTGTTCGACGAGGTCAACGGCCTCGTGCAGGACATCGCCGGCGCGGAGGCGTTCGACCTCAACACGATCATCTCGCTGCCGCAGGTCATGGGCTTCGCGATCGTCGTCGCGGTGCTGAACACCATCGTCACCACTGCGCTCGGCGCGATCGTGGCGCTGCTGTACAACCTCAGCGTCAAGATCACGGGCGGCCTCCTGGTCGGCTTCACCAACCAGTAGAGCGCACGGTCCGGCCGATTGGGATTCCTGCTCGATGTCGGGTAGAGTCTCCTCTGGCCATTCCGGGGGTATAGCTCAGGCGGTTAGAGCGCTTCACTGATAATGAAGAGGTCCCAGGTTCAAGTCCTGGTACCCCCACCCGGTCCGAACGGCCCGTCACCTCGCGGTGGCGGGCCGTTCGACTCTCGGAGACGGATCGCCCCGTCTCCGGCCCGGGGCCTTAGCTCAGTTGGTAGAGCGCCTGCTTTGCAAGCAGGATGTCAGGAGTTCGAATCTCCTAGGCTCCACACTTCCTGCCCTCTCATGGGTGCTGTCGCTTCGCAGGCCGTCCTGCTCCGCCGGTCCACGGCATCCACGGTCGTCCGCCACGGTGCCGGTCCCGCTTCCGAGGTCGGCGGCCTCTCCTGCAGCCGACCGCCCGATCCTGCGATCAGGGCGTCACTCGGTCGGACGAGCCGCCCGTCAGCGGTCCACGCAGGCGAGGCCGAGGAACTGCTGGACCGAGAGGGTCTCGGACGTGCCGTCGCGGATGTCGCCGACGATGATCTCGCCGACGGAGAGCGTGTCGAACTGCTCGGCCGTGAAGACGACCGGACGGGCGAGCACGGAGCGGTCGGTCGCGTAGGCGCCCAGCGCGAGGTCGACGCCGAGCGGGAACCGCTCGATCACCGTGTCGGCCGGCCAGACCGTGGAGCCGGAGAGATCGGTCGCGCCCAGCTGCGTGACCGGCGACGGGGAGACCCAGCGGGTGACCCTCCGCAGCCCGTCGCCGATGGACAGGGGGGCGGAGTCGGAGGCGGCGAGGTCGAGGCCGTCGACGGACCCCGAGCACACGACGACGACTCCGAGGACCTCGCCCTGGTCGCCTCCCCGTCCGAGCCCCACCGCGGCCGTGGTCACCGGCTCCTCGGAGGCGCACGCCGAGACCGCGAGGGCGCCGAGCAGCACGAGGGTGCCTGCGAGCGCGGCGCGACGGTGCATGGGTCCTCCCGCGGCTACCCTACGCGGGGAGGGCGAGGGCCAGAGCGGCGAGAGCCTGCGGGAGGGAGGGGGCGCCCTCCGCTCGGAAGACCACCTCTCCGGTCGTGCCGCGGACGATGACCGTGGGGGTCGAGCGGATGCCGGCGGCCTCGGCCTCGACGGGGTGGAAGGCCACGTCGCGCTCGCGGATCTCCGCGGCCGGGACGAGCTCCGCGGCACGCTCGAGCACCGACCGCGCGGCATGGCAGGCGCCGCAGAAGGCGGACGTGTAGAGCTCGACGATCACGACGAAGGGAACGCCGGGGCGCGGCCGGGGATTCCCGGGCACCGTCAGCGGAGGAGCCAGGCCTCGTTCATGGTGAGGGCCGCATCGACGAGCTCGACGCGCTCCAGCTCCTCGACGTCGCTCAGGGGGAACCAGGCGGCGGCGTCCGTGGAGCCGTCCACCTCGTGCGTGAGCTCGCCGCCCACGATGCGGGCGCGGTAGACGACGCGGATGGCGTGCAGGGGGCCGGCCTCGGGATCGCTGCGGCGGTGCGCGGGGATCACGTGCGAGTCCACGCCGATGAGGGCCTCGAGCTCGGCGCGGTAGCCCGTCTCCTCGAAGATCTCGCGCACCGCGGCGTCGGCGGGAGACTCGCCCTCGTCGATACCGCCGCCCGGAAGCGTCCAGGCCGACCACGGGCCCTGGCTCCAGTGCGCGAGCAGCATCCGCTCGCCGTCGATGATCACGCCGTACGCGGCGACCCGGATGTCCACCGCAGAAGCCTAACCCGGGCATGCGAAGGAGCCGGACCCCCTAAGGGGCCCGGCTCCAGCGACGAGGACGTCAGGAAGCGGTCGAGGCCGCGTTCTGCGCGGCGCTCTGCGGCTCGTCCTCGGCGACCCACAGCTCGTCGTCGGCGCGGAACGTCTGCCAGACGGCGTAGCCGATGCCGCCGACGGCGACCAGCGCGGCACCGATCGCGAAGACCGTGCCGACCTTGTTCTTCTTCTTCGGGGGAGTGGTGAGCTCCTCCCAGCGCGCCTTCGAGATCTCGGCGAGCTTCGCGCGGTTCTTCGAGTCCTTGGCGGCCTCGAAGGCGGCAGCGGCCGTGCCGCCGACAGCGGCGAAGGTCGGGACGACCTTGTGCTTGTAGGCCTGACGGGCCGAGGAGTAGGTGCCTTCGACGGCTGAGACGCCGTTGTCGTAGACCGGCTTCACGCGCGAGTCGTACGTGTCCTTGACGAAGGGGACGAACTCCTTCTTGGCGTACTTCGACGCGTGGCGGCGGCTCTTCTCGAGCACGGAGGCCGCGTGCGCCAGCACCTCCTGCTGCTCGCCCCAGACCGCCTCGGCGTTCTTGCGAAGACGCTTGAGGTCCTTCTTGTGCTTACGTGACAGACCCATGTTGGTCCTCCATCGGCTACGAGCAGCGAACGCCTCAATACTGCCACTCATCGAACGGCGTCCGCATCGCGCACCCAGCGCATTGACACCGGGCGTTGCAGGGGCCTACAGACGCGCTGTGCGAGAATCCGATCATGCCTTTGCACACCGCAGTCGCGACGTTCCACACCAACAAGGGCGACATCGTCGTCAACCTCTACGGGAACCACGCTCCCAAGACGGTCCGCAACTTCGTCGGTCTCGCGACCGGCGACATCGAGTGGACCCACCCCGCCACGGGTGCGAAGACGAAGGAGCCGCTCTACAACGGCACCGTCTTCCACCGCATCATCCCCGACTTCATGCTCCAGGGCGGCGACCCGCTCGGCCAGGGCATCGGCGGCCCGGGCTACCAGTTCGACGACGAGATCAACTCGGAGCTGGACTTCACCCAGCCCTACATCCTCGCGATGGCGAACGCCGGCAAGCAGGCGGGCCGTGGCACGAACGGCTCGCAGTTCTTCATCACCGTGGCGCCGACCACCTGGCTCCAGGGCAAGCACACCATCTTCGGCGCCGTCGCCGACGAGGAGTCGAAGAAGCTCGTGCAGTCGCTCTCGGCGGTCCCCACCGACGGCCGTGACAAGCCGCTCGAGGACGTCGTGATCGAGAGCGTCGAGATCACCGAGGTCTGATCGCCTCATCCACCACTCATTCGAGGGCCGGGTCCGTCAGGGCCCGGCCCTCGTTCTCCCCGGAGGCACGTCCGTGACCCAGGTCCCGCCGAGCAGCACCTACTCCTGCTACCGACACCCCGACCGGCAGAGCTTCGTGCGCTGCCAGCGGTGCGGCCGCACCATCTGCGGCGAGTGCCAGACCCCTGCTCCGGTCGGCGTGATCTGCCCGGACGACATGGCGCAGCAGCGCGCCACCGCGCCGCGCACCCGCGGTCCCCTCCTCTCCCGCGTGCGGGCCATGACCCGCGCGGACCAGCCGACGGTGACCTACGCGATCATCGCGCTGTGCATCGTGCTGTGGATCGTCGAGATCCTCCCCTTCGTCGGCGGGCCGGCGGTGAATGCGCTCCTGTACGCCCCGGCCTACACGCTCCCCGGCTTCGGCGCCGGCTTCGAGCCGTGGCGGATGCTCACCTCGGTCTTCCTCCACAGCACGTCGCTCTTCATCGTCATCCCGTTCCACCTGGTGCTGAACATGTACACGCTGTGGGTGTTCGGCATGGTGCTCGAGCGGATGCTGGGCCGCGGGCGCTACCTGACCCTCTTCCTCCTGAGCGGGTTCGCCGGCTCGGTGGGCGTCCTGCTCCTCGCGAACCCGCTGACCCCGGTGATCGGCGCCTCCGGTGCGATCTTCGGGCTGATGGGCGCGTACCTGGTGATCCTCCGGCACCTGGGCGGTCAGGCGTCGCAGCTGCTGGTGCTGGTCGGACTGAACCTCGTCATCGGCTTCCTGCCCGGGATGAACGTGGCGTGGCAGGCGCACGTCGGCGGTCTGGTGGCCGGCGCGCTCATCGGGCTGGTCTTCACGAAGACCCGGCAGCGCGCCCAGCGGCGCACGCAGAACCTCCTCGTCGGGCTCATCGGAGTCGGACTGGTCGCGATCACCGCGGGCGCCTACGTCCTCGGCTGATCCCGTGCTCTCCCGCAGCGGCGGGTCCGGAAGTGCCTCGCGCACTCCCGGGCCCGCCGCTTCGTCGTCTCCGCGGCGACCGTCCCACCGCTGTCCACAGGTGCTCTCAACAGGTGGGGAGGAAGTTATCCACAGAGTTGTTAACACTGGGGAGAACGTTCCGGGTGTCCTCCTCGGGAGGACGACCCGTCGACGGCGGTGCATTGGAAGACCGGCGGACTGGCGCGGATCCGGCCACTCCTCCTCCCGAGGAGGGCGGCGCGACGCGGGGCGAGGAGTTCTCCACAAGAGATTCCACAGCTGGGGATAATTACAGCGGTGTAGTTCTCCGGCGCACGGCCACCAGCGCCGTCGCCTCACGGTCGTCGTCGTGGTGCAGCGAGGTGGCGAACCCGGCCGCCTGGAACGCGGAGGCACTCGCCGCAGCCTGATCCTCGCCGACCTCGATCACGACGACGCCGTGCGGTGCGAGCCACGCCCCCGCCTCCTGAGCGATGCGGCGGTGCAGGGCGAGCCCGTCCGATCCGCCGTCGAGCGTGAGCATCGGCTCGTGCACCCGGGCCTCCGGCGGCATGAGGGCGATCGCCGCGGTGGGGACGTAGGGAGCGTTGACGACGACGACGTCGATCCGCCCGCGCTCAGTCGCGGGGAGCGCGTCGAAGAGGTCGCCCTCGTGGACGTCGGCGCGGCCCTCGAGCGTGCGGCGGGCGCAGGCGACGGCGGCGGGGGAGAGGTCGGCCGCGAGCACGCGGACGTCCGGCCGCTCGTCGGCGATCGAGCGGGCGAGGGCGCCGGACCCGCAGCAGAGGTCGAGCACCACGGCGCCGTCCGGGAGGACCTCCAGGGCGCAGTCGACCAGCCACTCGGTGCGCACGCGGGGCACGAAGACGCCGGGAGCGACGGGGACGCGCAAGCCGCGGAAGGCGACCCAGCCGAGGATCTGCTCGAGGGGCTCGCCCGTCTCGCGGCGGCGGAGCAGCAGCTCGAGGTCGGAGGAGGAGCCGGCCGCCTCCTCGAGCAGGCCCGCCTCCTCTTCGGCGAAGACGCAGCCGGCGGCGCGCAGACGCTCCACCGACGACGGACGCCCCGTCGGCGGACCGGACGGGGCGTCGTTCACGACTCGGGGAGGCTCAGCGCCAGCGCGTCGTCATCAGGAAGCCGATGAACGCGATGCCGAAGCCGATGAGGATGTTGAGGTTGCCGAGATCGGGGATCGGCAGGGTGCCCTGGCTCACGTAGAAGACGATGATCCAGGCGAGTCCGAGCAGCATGAAGCCGAACATCACCGGCTTGAACCAGACCGGATTCGGTGCGTTCTCGCCGGTCCGGGCCTCGTCGCGCTCGGGCTTCGGGCTCTTCGTCGCTCGTGCCATGCCGACCACTGTACCGGGCGGAGGCTCCGGGCCGGGAGCACCGGGGCTGCGGGGGTGCTGTGCGGGCTCGCGGAGCGACCGGTGCGGGCGCTCGTGAGGTCTCATCGGCCCTCCTCAGGCGACGCCTCGGCAGAGCTCTCCACAGGTCCGGAGCACGCGCCACGGCCGGTCACGGCTCGCGCCTAGACTCGTCGCATGACCGCCCAGAACCCCGACGGGGCGGCTCTGCGGCCGCGAGGGAAGCGACGGAGGGCCCGCCCGGTCCGACGCCTCTCGTTCTTCGGAGTCGTCGGCGAGCTCCTGATGACCGCCGGCGTCCTGGTCCTGCTCTTCCTGGCCTGGCAGCTCTGGTGGAACGACGCGGTGATCGCCGGCCGGCAGACGACGCAGGCGGCGGAGCTCCGCGAGACCTGGGGCGACTCCGCTCCGGCTCCGCAGCCGACCGAGGCCGCCCCGGCGGAGCCGGTCGTCTCGACGGCCGCCGCCCTCGACACCTCCTTCGGCAACCTCTACATCCCGCGCTACGGCGAGGGGTGGGTGCGCACGATCGCCGAGGGCATCGACGCCGAGAACGTGCTCGACGAGGGGAGCATCGGCCACTACCCGGGGACGCAGATGCCCGGCCAGGCCGGCAACTTCGCGCTCGCCGCGCACCGCAGCGCCTACGGCGGAGGGATGCACCTGATCGACGAGCTCCAGCTCGGCGATCCGATCTACATCGAGACGGCGGACGGCTGGTACACCTACCGCTTCCGCAACCTCGAGTACGTCCAGCCCTCCGACGTCCAGGTGATCGACCCCGTCCCGTGGACTCCGGACGCGGCGCCGACCGACCGCCTGATCACGCTGACGAGCTGCAACCCGCTCTACTCGACGGCCGAGCGCATCATCGCGTACGGCGTCTTCGACTCGTTCCAGCCGCGGTCCGCGGGCGCTCCCGCCGAGATCGCCGCCTCGCTGGCTCAGGAGGGCTGACCGTGTACGCAGCGCTGTGGCGGCTCCTGCCCGGGCCGTGGTGGGTCCGGCTCCTCATCGTCCTGGTCCTCGTCGCCGCGGTCCTGGTCGCGTTCGACGAGTGGGTGTTCCCCTGGGTGCAGTCACTCGTGCTCGACCGGAACGTGACCGTCGGCTCGTGACCGCCGGCGCGGCCCCGCGGATCCTGGTCGTCGACCACCACGACAGCTTCGTGTTCACGCTGGTCTCGTACCTCCGCGAGCTCGGCGCCGAGGTCGACGTGGTCGAGGGCGACGAGCTCGGGACGGAGGCGCTTCTCGCCCGCGCGGAGGACGCGGACGGAGTCCTGGTCTCGCCCGGGCCGGGCCGCCCCGAGGACGTCCCCGCGTCGACAGCGCTCGTGCGGCTGGCGGAGGCGACCGGGCGGCCGCTGCTCGGGGTCTGCCTCGGCCACCAGGTGCTCGCCCACGCTCTCGGCGCCCGCGTCACGGAGGCGCCGGAGCTGCTGCACGGCCGGACGTCCGCCGTGCTCCACGACGGCGATCCGCTCTTCGACGGTCTGCCCTCCGGCTTCGCCGCGATGCGGTACCACTCGCTCGCGGTCGACGGCGAGAGCATCCCCGAGGAGCTGCGGGTGACGGCGCGGACACCGGAGGGAGTGGTCATGGCGGTCCGGCACCGGAGTGCTCCGCTCGTCGGCGTGCAGTTCCATCCGGAGTCCGTCCTCACCGAGGGCGGGCGGCGTCTTCTCGAGAACTGGCTGCGCGACGTCGAGTCCGTCGGACCGTCCCGACCTGCCGGCGACACGCCCGGCATTCCGATCCGAGTCCGATGAGGCGGAATCCGCCGGGCCCATCGGCCGGTTCATCGGCGTCCTGCCTCGGAGAACGACCGGTGGCCGTCATCCCCCGAACGGGGAGACGGATCTGATCGCGTTCTCACGCGGCAGACCGCCGTATGTCGGCTGAATCGGTCGCGCCAGTCGGTCTCCCTCGGGACCCGCCCGACGCCCGCCCCCGTTCAGCCGGTGGTGTACCCCCCAATCAGGTGGCGGGATTTGACGGGCGCCCGGCGGAGGATGGAAGCCTGTTTCCCTGCATAATCAGAGGGCGCCGACAGGGGGTCGGCGCCGCAGAAGAGAAGTCCGGGGGGACCTCATGGTCGCAGCGATCTCCTGGGCTTTCTCGGGAATCCGCGAGCTCGAGAACCTCGGTCCGCGCATCGTCGTCAAGCCGGGGACCGTCCCGAGCATCAGCGGCTCGGGATTCGGGACCGGCGACCTCAGCGTCGTGCTGATGACCGTCTCGCCGCTGAGGGTCCTGCGGGGCACGTGGCCGGCCGACGACACCTCCTTCCTCACCTTCAGCTTCCTCATCGACGGATTCGTGCGCATGGTCGCGCCGGACCGCACGGTGCTGCTGCGTCCGGGCTCCATCGCGTACCAGCAGGGGACGACGACGTTCACGACCGAGTCGACGACCCCGGCCACGATCCTCCACCTCTCGCTGCGCGCCGACGAGATGCGCCGCTACGGCTTCGACACGTCGGCTCCGGTCTACGCGCTCGATCCCGACGCCCGCTCCACCCGCGCCGCGTACGCCTTCACGACCGCCTTCGCCCTCGCGGCGGAGTCCGGGACGGGCCTTCCCGGCGAGGGCGAGGTCACCGGCTTCGCGCACGTGGTCAAGCAGCTCCTCACCAGCGCGTTCCTCGCAGCGGCGAGCTCGCAGCCGGGCACCACGAGCGTGCGGGCCGCGACGCTCGGGCGCGCGCGCACGGTCATCGACCGGACGCATCGGACGCCGCGCTGCACCCCGGAGGCGGTGGCCGACGCGGTCAACGTGTCCACTCGCTCCCTCCAGCGGCTCTTCGAGGACGCGGGCACCACGGTCGCCAGCGAGATCGAGCGCTCCCGGGTCGCCAGCGCCGTGGAGCTGCTGCGCCGCCGCCCGCGGGAGGTCCCGCTCGAGGCGATCGCCGCCGCGTCCGGATTCTCCTCGGCCGACCACCTCCGCCGTGCGCTCAAGCGCCGCGAGGGGCTCACCCCGAGCGACATCCGCGGCAGGATCGCGCGCCCCGCGGACGGATCCGCGGTCGGCGAGGTCGTGCGGCTCCAGCCCCCGCTCGCAGACGCGCGCCGGGCCTAGCCGTCCACCTCGGGGCCGTCGGCCTCGTGGAGCATCGACCCCGACGAGCATCGACCGGACGGGCCCTTCCCTGCGCGCGGAGCAGCGGCCGAGCCCAAATCGGGCACCGTCGGTCGACGCCGCACCCGCCGCGGGCTGCAGGGCGGGTCAGCCCGCGCAGTAGCCGAGCTGGACGGTCGAGCCCTGCGGGACATCGCCCGGAGCCAGGGACTGCGTCGTGATGGGCGGGTTCGCCCGGGTCGCGTCGCAGGTCTCGTCCGGGACCTCGACGCCGACCAGCTGCAGCTTCTCGGAGGCGAGGGTGGCCAGCGCGCTGCTGAGGGACGTCCCGACGAGGTCGGGAAGGGTGACCTGGCCGGAGGAGACGGTGAGGTCGACCGGCGTGCCCGGGGCGACCTGCTGTCCCGCTCCGGGGGAGGCGGAGAGCACGACGTCGCCCGGGACGGTCGGCGAGTTCTCGCGGGTCTGGGAGCCCTCGACGAAGCCGACGGAGGTGAGCGCGTCGATGGCCTCGGCGAGGCTCTGCCCGACGGTGTCCGGCACGGCGACGGGCTGCGGGCCCTGGGACACGACGATGCGGATGACCGTCTCGGGTGCGACGATCGTGCCCGAGCCCGGATCCGTGCGGATCACCTCGCCCTCGGGGACGGTCGAGCTGTACTCCGCGACCTGGCTCGGCACGAGGTCGAGCTCGGTCAGGGTCGACTGGGCGCTGTCGTAGGTGGTCTCGGTGAGGGTGGGGACCTCGCGCGACTGCGACGGGAGCGTCGACGCGGGCTGGAGCGTCAGCACCCAGATCACGAGCGCGGCGACGATCACGGCGAGCACGACGATCGAGGACCAGATCCAGAGGACCGGCGGGCGGCGCTGGGTGCGGACGATCGAGTTGTCCTCGGCCAGCTGGCGGAGGGCGAGCTCGGAGTCGTTCACCCCACCCTGGCTGCGGGCCGCGAAGAGCGAGGTGGTCAGCTCGTCGATCGGGCGGTGGTCGGGGAGGCGCCCGGCGGCGGCGTCGCGCAGGTCGTCGCGGAACTCCGCCGCACCCTGGAATCGCTCGTAGCGGTCCTTCGAGAGTGCGCGCGCGACGACCGCGTCGAGTGCCGGCGTGACGGCGGGGTTGATGGAGCTCGGCGCCGGCGGCGTCTCGCTGACGTGCTGGTAGGCGACGGCCACCGGGGTGTCGCCGCGGAAGGGCGCACGGCCGGTGAGGAGCTCGAAGAGCACGATGCCGGCGGAGTAGAGGTCGCTGCGGGCGTCGACCTGCTCGCCCTTCGCCTGCTCGGGGGAGAAGTAGGCCGCCGTGCCGAGGATCGCCGTGGTCTGCGCCACCGTCGCGGCGGAGTCGGAGACGGCGCGGGCGATCCCGAAGTCCATCACCTTCACCTGGCCCGACGGGGTCAGCATGATGTTGCCGGGCTTGATGTCGCGGTGGACGACGCCCGCGCGGTGCGAGTACTCGAGGGCGGTGAGGATGCCCTCCGTGATGCGGACGGCCTCGTCGACGTCGAGGGGGCCCTCGGCGATCAGGTCCTTGAGCAGGCGGCCCTCGATGTGCTCCATGACGATGAACGGCCGGCGCGACTCGGCGCCGTTGTCCTCGAGGGAGACCTCCTCGCCCGCGTCGAAGACCCGGACGATCGTGGGGTGCGACATGCGCGACGCGGATTGCGCCTCCTGGCGGAACCGCAGGCGGAAGGCGGAGTCGGAGGAGAGGGAGAGCTTCAGCTCCTTGATGGCGACGGTGCGGCCGAGCCGGGTGTCGGTGCCGAGGTACACCTCGGACATCCCGCCGCGGCCGAGCCGGGGCCCGACCTGGTACCGTCCCGCGATCAGGCGACCCTCATCCGTCACGCGCACGCTCCCGCCCTGTACTTCCGTGTGGTGCGGCCCCGAGGAGCCAGGGCAAGTGTACCTATGGGCTCCTGGTGTTCCGGGCGGGGGCGCGGCGCGACGGCGGCGAGGCGCCCGGCCGGAGCGGCGCCCGGCCGAGCGCCTCGCCGCTACTCGGCGGGGGTGGCCGACGCCGAGGGCTTCGACGTGGGGGTTGGCGCCGGGGTCGGAGCCGGCTCCTCGACTGTGACGGAGAGGGTGGGCGAGGCCGCCGACTCCGACTCGCCGCAGAGCACGGTGTAGGTGACGTCGATCGTGCCGGCCGTGGTGCCGGCCTGGATCGTCGCGGTCGTCGAGTTCGACGGGTTGGTGCTCGTCACGCTCGCGCCCTCGCCGGTCGCGGTCACCCGGTAACCGCTCACGGAGGTTCCGCTCGGGCACTGGTTGTAGTTGCTCCAGGTGACGTTGAACGTCGCGCCCGCCTCGACGCTGGAGGCGGCGGGGGTGACGGTCGGCACGGCGGTCGGGGCGTCCGGAGTCGCGACCTCGGTGAAGACGGAGACCTCGATGGTCGTGCCCTTCACCACGTTCGCGGTGGGGTTCACGTCCTCGACGAGTCCGACCTGCTCGGCGGTGGGGGCGCTCGGTCCGTCCGCGCGGCGGACGCCCATGCCGAGGGCCTCCAGCTCGGTCTCGACGTCGTCGAACGAGCGCCCGACGTAGTCGGCCTTGTCGATGACGACCGTGTTCGAGGTCGGCGTCGGCGTGGGGCTCGGGGTCTCGGACGGCGTCGGCGACGGGGCCGTGCTGGTCGTCGCGGTCGGGGAGGCGGCGGGGTCGCTGCTCCCGCCGGTCGTCAGGGCGAAGATCGTGCCCGCGATGACGACGGCGAGGATCACGATGAGGGCGATCAGCGGCCAGGTCCAGGGGCTGCGCTTGCGCGGCTCCTCGGCCGGCTCGAGCGGCTCCTCGACCGGCACGAACGGAGCGGCGGCCGCGGCCGCGGGCGCACCGGAGGGCAGCACCGTGGTCGCCTGGGTCGCGCCCTGGTTCGAGGGGAGGACCGTGGTCGCCTGCGTTGCGGGCAGGTCGCTGAGGACCGCGGGGACGGCCAGCGCTGCTCCGCGCACGTCGCCCGAGCGCAGCGCCTGGGCCGCCCGCGCGAGGTGCGCGGCGGTGGCGGGGCGGTCGGCCGGCTTCTTGGCGATGCAGGAGTAGACGAGGTTGCGCACCGGCTCGGCGACCGTGACCGGCAGCTCCGGCGGGGTGTCGTTGATCTGCGCCATCGCGATGGCGACCTGCGACTCGCCCGTGAAGGGACGGCGGCCGGCCAGGCACTCGTACGCGACGATGCCCAGCGAGTAGATGTCGGTGGCGGGGGAGGCGGGCTGGCCGCTCGCCTGCTCCGGGGACAGGTACTGGACGGTGCCCATGACCTGCCCGGTCGCCGTCAGCGGGACCTGGTCGGCGATGCGCGCGATGCCGAAGTCGGTGATCTTGACGCGGCCGTCCGGCGTGATGAGCAGGTTGCCCGGCTTCACGTCGCGGTGCACGAGGCCCGCGGCGTGCGCGGCGTGCAGGGCGAGCGCGGTCTGCGCGACGATGTCGAGGACCTTGTCGGTCGAGAGGACGCGCTCGCGCTCGAGGACGGTCGAGAGCGCCTCGCCCGGGACGAGCTCCATGACCAGGTAGGCCGAGCCGTCCTCCTCGCCGTAGTCGTAGACGTTGGCGATGCCCTCGTGGTTGACCAGCGCCGCGTGGCGGGCCTCGGCGCGGAAGCGCTCGAGGAAGCCGGGGTCTCCGAGGTACTCGTCCTTCAGGATCTTGATCGCGATGGTGCGGCCGATGACCAGATCGGTCGCCTGCCACACCTCTCCCATGCCGCCGATGGCGATCCGGGACTGCAGCTCGTAGCGTCCCCCGAAGGTGAGGCCTGTCGTGGGTCTCATTTGTTCAGCACCGCCTCTAGTACCTGTTGTCCGATGGGTGCGGCGATCAGGTTGCCGTACCCGGTCTGGCCGAGCCCTCCACCGTTCTCCACGAGCACGGTGATGGCGTACTGCGGGTCGTCCGCAGGCGCGAAGCCGGTGAACCAGAGGGTGTACGGGTCGTCCCCGCCGTTCTCGGCGGTACCGGTCTTACCGGCCACAGTGACGCCCCCTATTGTTGCATTCGTCGCCGCGCCGCCCTGGACGCTGGCGACCATCATCGCCTTGACGGCGTCCGCGGTCTGCGTGCTCACCGCCCGGCCGAGCGACTTCTCCTGGAACTGCTGCAGCACGCTGAGGTCCTGCGAGCGGATCGAGTCGACCAGGTTCGGCTGCATCACCTCGCCGCCGTTCGCGATCGCGGCGGAGACCATGGCGATCTGCAGCGGCGTCGCGCGCACCTCGTACTGCCCGAAGGCGGTGAGGGCCGTCTGGGCGTCGTCCGTCTTGGTCGGGTAGGTGCTCGCCTCGACCGACATCGGGATCTCGAGCTCGGTGTCGAAGCCGAACTTCTCGGCCTGCGAGCGGATCGCGTCCGCACCCAGCTGCACGCCCATCTCGGCCATCGGGACGTTGCAGGAGAGCGAGACGGCGGTGGCCAGCGTGACCGTGTCGCCGGAGCCGCAGAGACCGCCTCCGGAGTTGATCACCTGCGACGAGGAGCCGGGCAGCGTGTACGCCTCGACGTTGGGGAAGCTCGAGTCGGCGGTGAAGCGGCCGGACTCGAGGGCGGCCGAGGCCACGACGAGCTTGAAGACGGAGCCGGGCGGGTTGAGCGAGCCGCCGATGGCCCGGTTCACGAGGGGCTCGGAGGGGTCGTCGTTCAGCGCCCGGTAGGCGGCGAGGACGTCGTCGGTGTCATGGGAGGCGAGAGCAGTGGGGTCGAAGGTGGGCTTCGAGACCATCGCGAGGATGCGGCCGGTGGCCGGCTCCGTCACGACGACGGCCCCCGTGTAGTCGCCGAGCGCGTCGAAGGCGGCCTGCTGGGCGACAGGGTCGATCGAGAGCTCGACCGACGCCCCCTTCGGGTCCTGGCCCGTGACGAGGTTGTTGATCTCGTCGAAGAACTGCGAGTTCGAGGTGCCCGAGAGGTAGTCGTTGAGCGTGCGCTCGATGCCGGTGGTGCCCTGGTTCAGGGTGAAGTAGCCGGTCACGGCGGAGTAGAGCGGGCCGTCGGCGTACTGCCGCTGGAACTTGTACAGGTCGTCGGACGGCGTCGAGGAGGCGATCGGCTGACCGCCGGCGAGGATCGCGCCGCGCTCGGTCGAGAAGCTCTCGTAGAGGGTCCGCGTGTTGCGGCCGTCCTCGTCGAGGGAGTCGGCCTGGATCACCTGGATGGTGGTGGTGGAGAGGAAGAGGGCCACGAACATCGTCAGCACGACGAGGCTCACCCGTTTGAGTTCTCGGTTCATCGACGGATCACACCACCAGACGAGGCTGACTGCGGACTGTGTCGGACAGGCGCAGCAGCACCGCCACGATCATCCAGTTCGCCACGAGGGAGGAGCCGCCGGCGGCGAGGAACGGCGTGGTCAGGCCGGTCAGCGGGATGACGCGGGTGACGCCTCCGATGACGATGAAGCACTGCAGGGCGATCACGAACGAGAGGCCGACTCCCAGGAGGCGCCCGAAGTCGTCCTGCCCGGCGAAGCCGATGCGGAACCCGCGCGAGACCAGCAGAAGATAGAGGCCGAAGATCGCGAAGAGCCCGGCGAGGCCCAGCTCCTCGCCGAGGCTGGCGATGATGTAGTCGGACTGCGGGACCGGCGTGAGATCCGGCATCCCCTGGCCGAGGCCCGTGCCGAGCAGCCCGCCGTGCGCGAGGCCGAAGAGGCCCTGCACGAGCTGGTAGCTGCCGCCCGGATCCGCCCCGTAGCGCTCGGCGCTGAAGGGCTCGAGCCAGTTCGCGAAGCGGTTGCCCACGTAGTCGAGCGTCTGGCTCGCCAGGAGCGCGCCGCCGAGGAACAGGCCGACGCCGATGAGGACCCAGCTGGTGCGGCCGGTCGCGACGTAGAGCATGACCAGGAAGAGGCCGAAGTAGAGCAGCGCCGTGCCGAGATCGCGCTGGAAGACGATGACGCCCATCGTGACGGCCCAGACCACCAGGATCGGGCCGAGGTCGCGCAGGCGCGGGAAGCGCATCCCGAGGACGGTGCGGCCCACCATCGAGAGGGAGTCGCGGTTGCGCACGAGATAGCCGGCGAAGAAGACCGCGAGGGCGATCTTGGCGATCTCGCCGGGCTGGAAGCTCGCCACGTCGCCGATCCCGATCCACACCCGCGCCCCGCTGACCTCGCGGCCGATGAAGGGCAGGAGCGGCAGCAGGAGCAGCACGATCGCCGCGAAGCCGGCGACGTAGGTGTAGCGGAACAGCACGCGGTGGTTGCGGACGACCAGCAGCACCACGATCGCGGCCACGACGGCCAGGGCGCTCCAGAAGATCTGCCGCACCGCCACCGACTCCCAGCCGGTCGCGCCGTCGGCGATGTCGATCCGGTAGATCTCGGCGACGCCCAGCCCGTTCAGCACGGTGGCGATCGGGAGGAGGAAGGGATCGGCGGCCGGAGCCGCGAAGCGCAGCACGACGTGCACGGCGAGCACGAGGGCCGAGAGGCCCGCGCCCAGCGAGACCAGCGTGGTGTCGATCGAGCCGAGGGCGCCGAGCTGCACGAGCACGATCGCGCCGGCGTCGATCCCGCAGGCGAAGACCAGGAGCAGCAGCTCGAGGTTGCGCAGCTTCTGGCGGAAGAAGCCCTGCCGTTCGGCGGCGGGGCGGGCGGTGGCCGTGGCGGCGTCCGTCATGGTGCTCCGTTCGCGTCCGTGAGGCGCTCGACGATCTCGACCGCGCCGGCGTAGGAGTCGGCGCTGATCGTCTGCTCCAGCTGCTCGACGTCGTAGGCGCGGAGGGAGTCGAGCGGGATGCCCGTGTCCTCCTTCACCTCCGAGAGCGAGAGCGGGCCGACCGACTGCTGGATGCCCTGGTAGATGATCACGGTGTCCCCGTCGGTGCCGACGTAGAAGCGCGACTGCGTCCAGTCGTAGGCGAAGAGGATCCCGAGGAAGCCGATGATGAGCACGAGGGACAGGCCGACGAGCCACGTGATGCGGCGGCGCAGGTGCCGGCGGCGGTCCTCCTCGATCAGCTCGTCGAGGTAGTCCTCGGACGCGGGCTCGAAGTGGGTGGGGCCCTGCGCGGCGGGCGCCCGGGTGTGCAGGCGGAGGCCGGGGATCCGGACGCGGTTCTGCGAGTCGTCGGTGCTGAAGGGCGTGGGCGCGGCGGCGGATCCGACGATCACCGGCTCCTCCACGGGGGCGAGGATGCGCGCGGTGTCGCCGGCGCCCGGGATGTCGAGGACGACGACGGTGACGTTGTCGGGGGCGCCGTGGGAGAGGCTGTCGCGGATCAGGCGGTCGGCCACCTGCTGCGCGGTCTCGTCGCGGCTGAGCTCCTTGAGGATCTCGTCGTGCGGGACGACGCCGGAGAGGCCGTCGGAGCAGATCAGCCAGCGGTCGTGCGGCTCGGTCTCGAGCGTCAGCGTGTCGATCTCGGGGTTGGTGTGCACGTCGCCGAGGACCCGCATCAGGACGGAGCGGCGCGGGTGCGTCATCGCCTCCTCCTCCGTGATGCGGCCGGAGTCGACCAGGCGCTGCACGAAGGTGTGGTCCGTCGTGACCTGCTCGAGCCTGCCGTCGCGGAGGACGTAGATGCGGGAGTCGCCGATGTGCGCGATGGCCACCGACTCGCCGACGCGGGCGATCGCGCTGACGGTGGTGCCCATGCCGGTGAGCTCGGGGTGATCGACCACGGCGTCGGCCAGCAGGGTGTTGGCCGCCAGCAGGGTGCGCTTGAGCTCGTCCTCGGCCTCGTAGGTGGAGGCGTAGACGCGGTCGGCCTCCGCGATGCGCTTGATCGCGATGGAGGAGGCGACGTCGCCGCCCGCGTGGCCGCCCATGCCGTCGGCGACGACGAAGAGCTGCCGGCCCGCGTAGCCGGAGTCCTGATTGTTGGAGCGGATCCTGCCGACGTGCGAGACGGCGGCGCTCTCGCGCACCGCACCGTGGCCGGAGCCGCTCTCCGGAGTGGGGGCCACGCGCTACGACCGCCGCAGTTCGAAGGTGGTGGTGCCGACCTTCACGGGCGTGTCCAGCGGCACCTTGGTGGGTGCGCCGACGCGACGGCCGTCGAGGAAGGTGCCGTTGGTGGAGTCGAGGTCCTGGATCATCCACTCGTCGTTCCAGAGGAGCAGGCGCGCGTGGTGGGTCGAGGTGTAGTCGTCGCGGATGACCAGCGTCGACTCGGCGGAGCGGCCGATCGTCAGCGGGTCGCCGGTCAGCTCGAGCTCGGTGCCCCGCTTGGGGCCCGAGGTGATGACGAGGCGCTGCGCCGTGTGGACCGTGGCGGCGCCTCCCTGCTCGGCGCGCTCGGCGGCGGCCTCGCGGCTCCTCCGGGCCGAGGGGGCCGACGGGGAGACGGGCTGCGCGGGCGCGGGAGCCGGGGCGGCCGCGGCGACCACGGGCTGGGCCGCCGTCACGAACGGGGCCTCGGGCGACGCGGCCTGCGCGCCGGGCGGCAGCTTGCGCACGCGCTGCCCGAACAGGTCGGAGCGCAGCGCGTAGACGATGCCGAACACGAAGAACCACAGCAGCGCGAGGAACGCGATGCGCAGGAGGAAGAGAGTGAGCTCGCTCATAGCCGGTCGTCCCAGAATCCCTCGGAGCCGCGTCCGGCTGCCCTGCCGGACGACGGGCGGTCGGTGCGTGCGGGCGCGGAGCCCTGCACGACGCGGTAGACGATCGAGGTGCGCCCGATCGTGATGGTCTGCTCGGGGGCGAGGGGCGCCTGCGTGACGGGCCGGCCGTCGAGCTTGGAGCCGTTCGTGGACCCGAGGTCGTGCACCTGGGCGCGGGAGCCGTCCCAGAGGATCTCGACGTGCTTGCGGGAGGTGCCCGAGTCGTCGACGGTGATGTCGGCGTCGCTGCCGCGGCCGATGACGGTGCGGGCCTTGGTGATCGGGTGGCGCCGGCCGTCGATGTCGAGGACGGGCGTGTAGGCGACGGTGCCCTTCACACTGCGGGAGTCGACCTCGACCATGCCGTCGCTGAGCGCCGGGTCGACGGCGAGCGAGATGTCGATCGGGCCGGGGAAGCGGAAGCCCTGCTTGGTGGCGTGCTCGGTGGCGACCGTGGTGAGCTCGTCGATCAGCGTGGCGCCGAGGCGCTGCATCCGGTCGAGGTCGGTCGCGGACATCCGCAGGACGAGGCTGTTGGGGACGAGGATGCGGTCGCGGCTGACCACCGCGGCGGTGGTGTCGAGCTCCCGGCGGAGGGCGGAGGCGAGCTCGACCGGCTGCAGACCCGACTTGAAGGTCCGCGCGAACGCGCCGTTGACGACGCGCTCGAGTCCCTTCTCGAAGTTGTCCAGTATGCCCACAGTCTTCCGATCTTCCGGTTCTTCGCCTTCTCGGCGGTCGCGCACGGATCGAGATGTCTGCGCGCCCGTCGCCGCTTCCTCTTCTTGGTCTGCGCCGCGCACGGCTACGGGCATGTTACTGGGATGGTCTGGATGCGCGATCCTCCGCAGTGGTTTCGCGGCCGGAGGGCCGTGTGCGCGCTCTCTCCGCGGCGCCCCGGTCCCGGCTCCCGGGGGAGCGGCGGCCCGGGGCTGCGGGTGCCGGTTCGGCTCGGGGGCCGCGGGATGCTACGATTTCTCGTCGGCGCTTCGGTGCCGCTGGTGAGCGCGAGTGGCGGAATAGGCAGACGCGCACGGTTCAGGTCCGTGTGCCCGAAAGGGCGTGGGGGTTCAACTCCCCCCTCGCGCACCAGATGAAGAGCCCCCGATCGGATGTCCGGTCGGGGGCTTCTTCGTGTCGTGGGGCGGTCGCGCTGTTCTGGCCTGGCGGTGTCGGTGCGATTCGCAGGGGATCGACGCAGGGGAGCGCTCTCCTCCCGTCGATCGACCGAGGGAGACGCGGATCTCCTGCAGATCGCACCGGATGCCGCGGTCAGCGGCGGGTGAGCTCCACGACGGGGATCGTGCGGGTGGTGCGCTTCTCGTAGTCGAGGAAGCCGGCGGAGGCGGTGGTGAAGCGGGCCCAGCCGGCGTCGCGCTCGTCTCCGGTGAGGACGCGGGCCCGGACGTCGACGGTGCCGTCGTCGGGAGTCTCGATCGCCAGGTCCGGGTGCGCGACGAGGTTGTGGAACCAGGCGGGGTGCTTCGGCGCGCCCGCGGCGGACGCGGCGAGCAGCCAGACGTCGTCGGAGGGATGCAGCGCCATCAGCGGAGTCACGCGCTCCTCGCCCGAGCGGGCGCCGCGGTGGTGCACCAGCACGAGGCTCCTCCCGAAGCCGCCGGTGGTCACCGTCCCGCCGTTCGCGCGGAACTCCTCGATGATCGTGTCGTTCCAGTCGGCCATGCTCGTCCTCCTCGACGCGGTGCCGGCACTCGAGTACCGGGGTCAGGCGCGGGCGCCCAGGGCGTCCTCGCGACTGCTGCTCCCACCCGGCGGCTGAGCGCCACCGGTGACCGCGGCGGGATCCGCCAGCGCCCGCCGCCAGGGTAGCTCCGCGGCGCCGACGAGTTCCAGCCTCGAGCGCAGAGCCGCCCGCTCGATCCGCACGCCGCGTGCGAGGTCGCTCAGGGCGCGGGCGGAGACCCGAGCCGCGAGGCGCTCGCGGTCGACGGTGAGCAGCGAGCCGAGGAAGCCGCCGAGCACGACCGCGGTGGGGTTGAAGAGGTTGATGTAGGTGGACAGGCCCTCCGAGAGCAGGTCGACCTGGCGGGCGACCTCGCCCAGGACGGCGGGGTCGCGGGAGGTGCCCAGGGCGATGTCGAGCTCGTCCTGGTCGAGGACGCGGGCGCCGAGGACGTCGAGGAGGGAGCGCATCCGCACCTCGGCCTCGAGGCAGCCGCGCCGCCCGCAGCCGCAGAGGCGGCCGTCCGTGGCGACGAGGGTGTGGCCGAGCTCGGCCGCGAACCCCGAGGAGCCCTGGAGCGGGACGCCGCCGATGATGACTCCTCCGCCGATGCCGCCGGCGCCGCCGGTGACGTAGACGACATCGGCGACGCCGTGCGCCGCTCCGAAGAGGGATTCGCCGATGGCGCCGAGAGTCGCGTCGTTGCCGACCGACACCGGCAGGTCGAGGGCGCGGCTCAGCTGGGTGGTGAGGTCGACGTCGCGCCAGCCCAGGTGCGGGGCGCGGTGGACGAAGCCGGAGTCGGCCTGCACGAGGCCGGGGACGGCGACGCCCGCGCCGACGAGCGTGCGCAGCGACTCCCGCTCGGAGCGGAAGCCCTCGACGATGCCGGTGACGACGCGGACCACGGTGGCGGGGCTCGCCGGCTTCGGTGTGTCGAAGCGGACGCGGCGCAGCAGCTCGCCGTTCAGGCCGACCAGGCCGACGATGATCGCGTCGGTGTCGAGGTGGACGCCCACGGCCGCGAACCGGTCGCCGGGGACGACGGTGGCGCTGGGGCGGCCGATGCGGCCGTCGGGCGCGGTGGTCTCCTCCGCGACCCAGCCGAGCTCGCTCAGCTCGCCGACGAGGTTCGCGACGGCGGAGCGGTTCAGTCCGGTGAGGCGGCCGAGCTCGGCGCGGCTGGTGGGCCCGGAGCGGTGCACCAGCGTCGCGAGGCTCGCCAGGTTCGTGCGGCGCAGCAGCGCGTTGCTGGAGGCTCCGACTGCTCCTGCCATGATCGCCTGCCTGTCGCTGGACCCGGACGGGTCTCGGATGCACTCGGGCGCGGCTCCCCCGAGGAGAAGCCGCGCCCGAGAACTGTAGAAGAAAGGACTGGAAGCGCCGTCCGCCCCCACCCCCCAGTGCGCTCAGCGTCCGAGAGCCGCGCGAAGCGCGCTCGTCCCCCCGCAGGCTTCGAACGTCTCCCGGGGTCTCCGCGCGGTGCTCTGCAAGGCGGAGGAGGAAGCGATACCGGCGGTATCGCGCCCGACGACAACGCCGCAGAGGACCGTGCGGAGGCCGCGGTCCTGCTAGCGGCCGCCCGCGCGGCGCTTGTTGAAGATGTCGAACGCTACCGCGAGCAGGAGCACGAAGCCCTTGATCGCCATCTGCCAGGCCGCGTCGACCGAGAGGATGGACAGGCCCATGTTGAGCACGCCCATCACGAGTCCGCCGATGACGGCTCCGACGACGGTGCCCACGCCTCCCTGGACGGCCGCGCCGCCGATGAAGACCGCGGCGATCGCGTCCAGCTCGTAGTTCTGTCCGGCCGAGGCGACCGCACCGCCGGCGCGGGCGGTGCTGACGATGCCCGCGACTCCGGCCAGTGCGCCCATGTTGACGAAGATGAAGAAGTTGACCCACTTCGTCTTGACGCCGGACATCATCGCGGCGAACAGGTTGCCGCCCATCGCGTAGATGTGGCGGCCGAAGACCGTCCGGCCGAGCACGAAGCTGTAGGCGAGGATCAGCACGGCGAGCACGATCAGGATGATCGGGGTTCCGCTGTAGCCGGCGAGCAGCCAGGCGAGGGCCATGATCGCGATGACCGCGATGGCCGACTTCGCGACCAGCGAGCCGATGGGCTCGCGGGGCAGCTCGAGGCGGCGGAGGGTCGCGCGGCTGCGGAGCTGCTGGGCCACGAGGACGACGCAGACGATCAGGCCGAGGACCAGGGTGAGCGCGTCGCGCCCGGCGATCCCGCCGAGGACGCCCGGCAGCCAGCCGGCGCCGATCGCGGTGAACTCGGTGGGGAGGCCGTTGATCGTTCCGCCGGTGAGGAGGACGAGGGTGAAGCCGCGGAAGATCAGCATGCCCGCGAGGGTCACGATGAACGCCGGTATGCCGACGAAGGCGACCCAGAAGCCCTGCCAGGCTCCGACGGCGGCGCCGGTGACGAGGGCGACGACGACGGCCGCCCACCAGGGCAGGCCCCAGTTGTTCATCGCGATCGCCGAGATGGCGCCAACCATCGCCACGACCGAGCCGACCGAGAGGTCGATGTGGCCGGCGATGATGACCATCACCATGCCGATCGCGAGGATCAGCACGTAGGCGTTCTGCTGGATCAGGTTGTTGACGTTGCCGGGCAGGAGCAGGCGCCCGCCGGTCAGCACCTGGAAGAGCAGGATGATGATGGCCAGCGCGGCGAGGATGCCGTACTGCCGGAGGTTGATGTTCAGCCGGCGCGAGCGCTTGGGCGGGGTGGAGGGCGTGTCGGCGGGTGTCCCTGCCGGAGCTGTCGTGGTCGTGGCGCTCATCGGGCCTGTTCCTTTCCGGCGGTCATGTAGTGCATGAGGTGCTCCTGGGTGGCGTCGGCGCGATCGATCTCGCCCGTGATCCGGCCCTCGGAGATGGTGTAGATGCGGTCGGCGAGGCCGATCAGCTCGGGCAGCTCGGACGAGATGACGACGACCGCCTTGCCCTGGGCCGCGAGCTCGTTGATGATCCCGTAGATCTCGTACTTGGCTCCCACGTCGATGCCGCGGGTGGGCTCGTCGAGGATCAGCACGTCGGGACCGGAGAAGATCCACTTCGAGAGGACGACCTTCTGCTGGTTGCCGCCGGAGAGCTTCCCCGTGACGGCCGAGACGGTCGGCGCCTTGATGTTCATCTTCGAGCGGTACGAGTCGGCGACCTTGTACTCGCGGTGCTTGTCGATCACGCCGAGCCGGGCCAGGCGCGAGAGCGCGGCGGCCGAGACGTTGACGGTGATGTCGCCGATGAGGTTGAGCCCGTAGCGCTTGCGGTCCTCGGTCGCGTAGGCGAGGCCGTTGCGGATCGCCTCGTCGACGGTGCGGGTCTGGATCTCCTTGCCGTCCTTGTAGACGCGGCCGGTGATGCCGGTGCCGTAGCTCCTCCCGAAGATGCTCATCGCGAGCTCGGTGCGGCCGGCGCCCATCAGGCCCGCGAAGCCGACGATCTCGCCGGCGCGGACGGTGAAGGAGGCGTCGTCGACGACGACCCGGTTGATGTCGACCGGGTGGTGGACCGTCCAGTTCTCGACGCGCAGCTTCTCCTCGCCGATCTGCGGGTCGCGCGGCGGGAACATGCTGTTGAGGTCGCGGCCGACCATCGCGCGGATGATGCGGCTCTCGGACGCCTCCTCGCCGGCCATCGGGAAGCTCTCGATGGTGCGGCCGTCGCGGATGATCGTGACGGTGTCCGCGATGGCGCGGATCTCCTTCAGCTTGTGGCTGATGATGATGCAGGTGATGCCCTGCTTGCGGAGCTGGTCGATCAGGCCGAGCAGGTGGTCGCTGTCCTCGTCGTTGAGGGCGGCGGTGGGCTCGTCGAGGATGAGGAGCTTCACCTCCTTGGCGAGGGCCTTGGCGATCTCGACGAGCTGCTGCTTGCCGACGCCGAGCTCGAGGATCTTGGTCGCGGGGCTCTCGGCGAGGCCGACGCGGGCGAGCAGCTTGGCCGCCTCCGCGTTGGTCGCGTTCCAGTTGATGACGCCGCGGGTCGACTTCTCGTTGCCGAGGAAGATGTTCTCGGCGATGGAGAGGTAGGGGCTGAGGGCGAGCTCCTGGTGGATGATCACGATGCCGTCGGCCTCGCTGTCGTTGATCGTCCGGTACTGCGCCTCCTTGCCCTCGAACTCGATGGTGCCCTCGAAGCTGCCGTACGGGTAGACGCCGGAGAGGACTTTCATCAGGGTCGACTTGCCGGCGCCGTTCTCGCCGCAGATGGCGTGGACCTCGCCGGGCTGGACCGAGAGCGAGACGCCGTCGAGGGCGCGGACGCCGCCGCCGAACTCCTTGACGATGTCGCGCATGATGAGGATGGGACTGGCCAACAGGGCCTCACTTCGTTGGGGGGAGCGGAGAGAAAGGGGAGAAGGGCGGGGTGGGGGAGGATCGCTCCTCCCTCACCCCGCCCGACGGATCAGAGTCCGACGTCGCCGGCCTTGAGGAAGCCGGAGTCGACGAGGACCGACTGCACGTCGTCCTTCGTGACGACCTGCGGCTCCAGCAGGTAGGACGGGACGACCTTCTCGCCGTTGTTGTAGGTCTCGGTGTCGTTGACCTCGGGCTCCTCGCCCGCGACGATCGACTGCACCATCTGGAAGACGCGGTCGCCGAGGGTGCGGGTGTCCTTCCAGACCGTCATGGACTGCTCGTCGGCGAGGATCGCCTTGACGTTGGCCTTGTCGGCGTCCTGACCGGTGATGACCGGGTAGTCGGCGCCGGGGGTGTAGCCGGCCGACTTCAGCGAGGCCTCGATGCCGATGGCGAGGCTGTCGTTGGGCGAGAGCACCACGTCGACCTTCTGGCCGCCGGTGTAGAAGGACGAGAGGCGGTTGTCCATCTCGGACTGCGCCTTGTCGGAGGCCCAGCCCTGGATGCCGATCGAGGCCCAGTCGTCGTCCGACGCGGGCGACTTGCCCGAGGGGACGGTGAGCTTGCCGCTCTCGATGTAGGGCTGCAGGACGTCCCAGGCGCCGGAGAAGAAGAACTTCGCGTTGTTGTCGTCGGGGCTGCCGGCGAAGGGCTCGAGGGTGAAGGGGCCCGCGGCGTTCTTCAGGTCGAGGGTCGACTCGATGTACTGGCCCTGGAGCTGGCCGACCTTGTAGTTGTCGAAAGTCGCGTAGTAGTCGACGTCCGGGGTGCCGTTGATGAGGCGGTCGTAGGCGATGACGGTGGCGTTCTGCTTCTTCGCCTCGGCGAGGACGGGCGCGAGCGCCTCGCCGTCGATCGCGGCGATGACCAGGATCTTGGAGCCGCCGGCGATCTGGTTCTGGATCTGCGAGATCTGCTGATCGGTCTTGTTGTCGGCGTACTGGAGGTCGACGGTGCAGTCCTCGCCCTCGAGCTGCTTCTGCAGGCCTTCGCCGTCGTTGATCCAGCGCTCGAGGCTGCGGGTCGGCATCGAGATGCCGACGGAGCAGTCGCCTTCTGCGCCGGCGCCTGCAGCGGCGCCGCCCGAGTTGGCGGGGCTCGCGGAACAGGCCGCGAGGCCGAGGGAGATGATGCCGGCGGCGGCCAGCGTGGTGATGCCGCGGGAGAACTTCATGGAGTGCATTCCTCTCTGAAAGCAGTGTCCGAGGGAGAGGACGGCGCGAGGCGTGCACGTGTGGAGCACGCCGTCGTGTCGTCGCCCAGGAGAGCGGGAGAGCCCCGAGGGGCTTTGTCCACGGAGAGAACATATTCCCTGGATCCGGGGGAGTAAAGCGCGCGGCGCGATTTCGACCAGGCGATGCAGAAATGTGATCTTCGGTCCGTCGATCCGCGCCGTTGCTGGGTGAGAACGCTCTCAGAGCTCGCGTACAGTCCGCTCGCGGTTCGTCGGCGGGGCGCTCGCGCCGACCGCGTCAGGGAATCGCGAGGACTGAGCGCAGGGCCGTAGGGGAACCGTGAGGACCGCTCCGCGGGGCTCCCGCGAGGTGTTGCATCGCTTCCCGTGCCGCTTCCCGGCAGGCGTCCGATCCCGGGCGTCGTCCGCTCCTCGGATGGAGTCCTCCGTGCTCGACCTCGCCTACCTCCTCGGCGTGCTCGCCCTCTTCTCGCTCATCGCTCTCGCTGCGAAGGGGGTCGAGAAGCTGGGCGGGCCGCCCCCCTCGACGACCCGCGGATCCCGCGAGAAGGAGGCGGGCCGGTGATCGTCTTCGACGCCCTCGCGGCCGTGCTGGCCCTCGCCGCCGTCGTCTACCTCGTCGCGGCCCTGATCCGACCGGAGCGCTTCTGATGGATCCGCTCCTCGCCGTCCTCCAGGTCGCGACCGTCGGCCTGGCCGTCGCGCTCCTCCACCGCCCCCTCGGCGACCACATGTTCCGCGTCTACACCTCGACGCGCGACCTCGCGCTCGAGCGCGGCGTCTACCGCCTGATCGGCGTCGACTCCGCCGGCGAGCAGAGCTGGCGCGCCTACCTCCGGGCCGTGCTGGCCTTCTCGCTCGTCGGCGTGCTCCTGCTCTACGGGATGCAGCGCCTCCAGGCGGTCCTGCCCGGCTCCCTCGGGCTCCCCGCGGTGCCGGAGGGGCTGGCCTTCAACACCGCCGTCTCGTTCGTCACCAACACCAACTGGCAGTCCTACTCGCCGGAGGCGACCCTCGGCTTCGCGGTGCAGCTCGGCGGTCTCGCCGTGCAGAACTTCGTCTCGGGGGCCGTGGGCCTGGCGGTGGCGGTGGCGCTGATCCGCGGATTCGCGCGCCGCTCCTCCGGCACGCTCGGCAACTTCTGGGTCGACCTCGTGCGCGGCACGCTGCGCCTCCTGCTGCCCCTCGCGGTGGTGGCAGCGGTCGTGATGATCGCGGGCGGCGTGATCCAGAACCTGAACGGCCCGCTGACGGTGACGACGCTCACCGGCGGCGAGCAGAGCATCCCGGGCGGCATGGTCGCGTCGCAGGAGGCGATCAAGCTGCTCGGCACCAACGGCGGCGGCTACTTCAACGCGAACTCGGCGCACCCGTTCGAGAACCCCTCGGCGTGGGTGTCGCTGCTGCAGATCGTGCTGATCCTCGCGATCCCGTTCTCACTGCCGCGCACCTTCGGCCGGATGGTCGGCGACGTGCGGCAGGGGCGCGCGATCCTCGCAGCGATGGCGACGATCTTCGTCGTGTCGCTCGCGGCCCTCACCGCGCTGGAGGCGGCGGGCGGCGGGTCCGCGGCGCAGGCGGCCGGAGCTGCGATGGAGGGCAAGGAGACGCGCTTCGGCATCGCCGGCTCCGCCCTCTACGCGACCGCCTCGACCCTGACCTCGACCGGCGCCGTCAACGCGATGCACGACTCCTTCACCGCGCTCGGCGGCATGCTGCCGATGCTCAACATGATGCTCGGCGAGGTCGCCCCCGGCGGCGTCGGCTCGGGCCTCTACGGGATGCTCGTGCTCGCCGTGCTGGCCGTGTTCGTCGGCGGGCTGCTGGTCGGCCGGACGCCGGAGTACCTGGGCAAGAAGCTCGGCCCGCGCGAGATCAAGCTCGCGAGCCTCTACATCCTCGTGACGCCGACGCTCGTGCTCGCCGGCACGGCCCTGAGCTTCGCGATCCCGGCGGTGCGGGAGGACGTGGAGGGCACGTCGATCCTCAACCCCGGACTGCACGGGCTCTCGGAGGTGCTCTACGCGTTCACCTCCGCGGCCAACAACAACGGCTCGGCGTTCGCGGGGCTGACGGCGAACACGCCCTGGTTCAACACGGCGCTCGGCGTCGCGATGCTCCTCGGCCGCTTCCTCCCGATCCTGCTGGTGCTCGCCCTGGCCGGCTCGCTCGCGGCGCAGTCGCCGGTGCCCTCCAGCGCCGGCACGCTGCCCACCCACCGGCCGCAGTTCGTCGGCCTCCTCGTGGGCGTCACGGTCGTCGTGACCGCGCTCACCTACTTCCCCGTACTCGCGCTGGGCCCCCTGGCGGAAGGACTGCGACTCCGATGACCACTGCACTCACTGAGGCCCCCGCGGAACCCGCGCGGCCCACCCGCGCCGCCCTCGGACCGCGCCAGCTCGCCGCCGCCCTCCCCGGAGCGCTGCGCAAGCTCGATCCGCGCCTGATGTGGCGCAACCCCGTGATGTTCATCGTCGAGGTCGGCGCCGTGCTGACCACGCTGCTGGCGATCGCCGAGCCGTTCCTCGGCGGGCCGGAGGAATCGGGCGGATCGACCGTGCCCGTCACCTTCACGGCCGGCATCGCGATCTGGCTCTGGCTCACCGTGGTCTTCGCGAATCTGGCGGAGTCGGTGGCGGAGGGCCGCGGCAAGGCCCAGGCCGAGAGCCTGCGCGCCACCCGCACCAGCACTCCGGCCCGGCGCGTGGCCGACTACGACCCCGCCGACCCCTCGGCCCTGTCGGCCCGCCTGGTCGAGGTCTCCTCGGCCGAGCTGCAGCTGGGCGACGTGGTCGTGGCGGAAGCGGGCGACCTCGTCCCCGGTGACGGCGACATCGTCTGGGGCATCGCCTCCATCGACGAGTCGGCCATCACGGGCGAGTCGGCCCCGGTCGTACGCGAGAGCGGAGGCGACCGCAGCGCGGTGACGGGCGGCACGCGGGTGCTCTCGGACCGGATCGTGGTGCGCATCACCTCCAAGCCCGGCGAGACCTTCGTCGACCGCATGATCGGCCTGGTCGAGGGAGCGTCACGGCAGAAGACGCCGAACGAGATCGCGCTCGACATCCTCCTGGCGAGCCTCTCGATCGTGTTCGTCGTGGTCGTGCTGACGCTGAACCCGATCGCCTCGTTCGCCGGAGCCTCGGTGAGCGTCCCGGTGCTGGTCGCCCTGCTCGTCTGCCTCATCCCGACCACCATCGGCGCCCTCCTCTCGGCCATCGGCATCGCCGGCATGGACCGGCTCGTGCAGCGGAACGTGCTCGCGATGTCCGGCCGGGCCGTGGAGGCGGCGGGCGACGTCACGACGCTCCTGCTCGACAAGACGGGGACGATCACCTACGGCAACCGCCGCGCGGTGGCGTTCCTCCCGCTCGACGGAGTGGCGCAGGCCGCCCTCGTCGACGCCGCCGCCTCCTCCTCGCTCAGCGACCCGACGCCCGAGGGGAAGTCGATCGTCGACCTCGCGGGCGACTCGGGCCGCCCCGCCGTCGAGCCCGCCCAGGCCGCCGTGGTGCCGTTCACCGCGCAGACTCGGATGAGCGGGCTCGACCTCCCCGACGGCTCCTCCATCCGCAAGGGCGCCGGCTCGGCCGTGCGCGCCTGGGTGGAGGAGGAGGGGCCGCTCCCGTCCGCGGTCGCGGAGCGCCTCATGGTGCTCGTCGACGGCGTCTCGGAGAGCGGCGGCACGCCCCTCGTGGTCGCGGTGAAGGACGCCCACGGCGCCCGCCTGCTCGGCGTCGTGCACCTGAAGGACGTGGTGAAGGACGGGCTCGCCGAGCGCTTCTCGGAGCTGCGGGCGATGGGCATCCGCACCGTGATGATCACGGGCGACAATCCCCTGACGGCCAAGGCGATCGCGGCGGAGGCGGGAGTCGACGACTACCTCGCCGAGGCGACCCCCGAGGACAAGCTCGCCCTGATCCGGCGCGAGCAGGAGGGCGGCGCGCTGGTCGCGATGACCGGCGACGGCACCAACGACGCTCCGGCTCTCGCTCAGGCCGACGTGGGCGTGGCGATGAACACCGGCACCTCGGCGGCGAAGGAGGCGGGCAACATGGTCGACCTCGACTCCGACCCCACCAAGCTCATCGACATCGTGCGGATCGGGAAGCAGCTGCTGATCACCCGCGGGGCGCTCACCACGTTCTCGATCGCGAACGACGTGGCGAAGTACTTCGCGATCATCCCGGCGATGTTCGCGGGGGTCTTCCCCGGGCTCGCGGTGCTGAACGTGATGCAGCTGCACTCGCCGGCCTCGGCGATCCTCTCGGCGATCGTGTTCAACGCGCTGGTGATCGTCGTGCTCATCCCGCTCGCGCTGCGGGGGGTGGCGTACCGCCCGGTCGCCGCGTCGCGCATCCTCAGCCGCAACCTCCTGGTCTACGGGCTGGGCGGAGTGATCGCTCCGTTCCTCGGGATCAAGCTCGTCGACCTGATCGTCGCCGCGATCCCCGGCTTCTGACCCGCCCGTCCCGACCATCGAAGACAGAGAGAAGAGACCATGTTCCGTCCCTACGGTGTCGCGCTGCGCGCGATGATCGTGCTCACCGTGCTGCTGGGAGCGGCGTACCCGCTCGCGGTGCTCGGGATCGGGCAGCTCGCCCTGCCCGCTCAGGCGAACGGCTCGCTGCTGCGCCAGGACGGCGCGGTGGTCGGCTCGTCGCTCATCGGCCAGTCGTTCGCCGACGCCGACGGAGCGCCCCTGCCGGAGTGGTTCCAGTCGCGTCCCTCCGCCGCGGGCTACGACGCCGCGGCCTCGACCGGCAGCAACCTCGGCCCCGAGAACGCCGACCTGGTCGCCTCGATCGAGGAGCGCCGGGCCGCGATCGCCGCGTTCGAGGGCGTCGACCCGGCCGCGGTGCCGGCCGATGCGCTGACCGCCTCCGCCTCCGGGCTCGACCCCGCGATCAGCCCCGACTACGCCCAGCTGCAGGCGCCCCGCGTCGCCGCCGCCCGCGGGCTCGACGAGACCGCCGTGCGCGCGCTGGTCGAGGAGCACACGGAGGGCCGCGAGCTGGGCTACCTCGGCGAGCCGACGGTCGACGTGCTCGAGCTCAACGCCGCTCTCGCGCGGCTGTGACCGCTCCGGTGGCGCCTCCGGCTCGTAGAATCGCGATCGGCTCGTCGGGACCGTCCGATCGAGCGGATCGACGCCGGTCCCGCGAGCCCGGGACGCCCCGGAGCCGCGAGCACGAGGGGAGGCCGGGAGCATGACGAAGGGCCGCCTGCGCGTGCTCCTCGGAGCCGCGCCCGGAGTGGGCAAGACCTACACGATGCTCGAGGAGGGCCGTCGGCTCGCCGCCGAGGGGCGCGACGTCGTGGTGGCCGTGGTCGAGACGCACGGCCGCTCCGCCACCGCCGCGATGGTCGAGGGGCTCGAGGTCGTGCCGAGGAGGCCCGTCGAGCACCGCGGCGTGCTGCTCGACGAGATGGACCTCGACGCGGTGCTCGCCCGCCGGCCGGACGTCGCGCTGGTCGACGAGCTCGCGCACACCAACGCGCCCGGCTCCCGGCACGAGAAGCGCTGGGAGGACGTGCGGACGCTCCTCGACGCCGGCATCACCGTGTTCTCGACCGTGAACATCCAGCACATCGAGTCGCTCAACGACGTCGTGCACGCGATCACCGGAGCGCCGCAGCGCGAGACGATCCCGGACGCGGTCCTCCGTGCCGCCGACCAGATCGAGGTCGTCGACCTGGCGCCCCAGGCGCTGCGCGACCGCCTCGCCGACGGCCGCGTCTACCCGCCCGAGCGCATCGACGCCGCACTGTCCAACTACTTCCGGCTCGGGAACCTGACCGCCCTGCGCGAGCTCGCGCTGCTCTGGCTCGCCGACGAGGTCGACAGTGCGCTGCGCGACTACCGCGTCGAGCACGGCATCGACAGCACCTGGGAGGCGCGCGAGCGCGTGGTCGTGACCCTCACCGGCGGGCCGGAGGGCGAGACCCTGCTGCGGCGTGGCGCGCGGATCGCGGCCCGCGCCTCCGGAGGCGACCTGCTCGCCGTGCACGTGGTGACCCCCGACGGCCTGCGCACCCCGCGGCCGCACGTGCTCGAGGCGCAGCGCGCGCTGGTCGAGAAGCTCGGCGGCAGCTACCACCAGGTCGTCGGCGAGGACGTGCCGCGCACGCTGGTCGAGTTCGCCCGCTCGGTGAACGCGACGCAGCTGGTGATCGGCGTGAGCAGGCGGAGCCGTCTCGCCTCGGCGCTGACGCCCGGCACGGCGTCGACGGTGATCCGCGAGTCCGGCAACATCGACGTGCACATCGTCAGCCACTCCGCCGCCGGGCGCACCGCAGTGCTGCCGAGGCTCGACGGGGCCCTGACGCTGCGGCGCCGCCTCCTGGGACTGGCCCTCGCCCTCGTGGGCGGTCCGCTGGTGACCTGGCTGCTCTCGAGCCTCCGCAGCGACGAGTCGATCACGAGCGACGTGCTCTCGTACCAGCTGCTCGTGGTGGTGGTCGCGCTGGTCGGCGGGCTCTGGCCGGCCCTCTTCGCGGCCGTGCTCTCGGGGCTGACCCTCGACTTCTTCTTCGTCGATCCGCTCTACACGATCACCGTCGACGAGCCGCTGCACGCGCTGGCGCTGGTGCTCTACGTGCTGAACGCGGCGCTCGTCAGCGCCGTGGTCGACCGCGCCGCCCGGCGGGCGCGGGCCGCCAAGCGCTCGGGGGCGGAGTCGGAGCTGCTGGCGACGATCGCGGGCGGCGTGATCCGCGGCCAGGGGGCGCTGCAGGCGATCCTCGAGCGCTCCCGCGAGGCGTTCGGGCTGACCGGCGTGCGGCTGCTGCGCGACGGCGGGGTCGTCGCGGCCGACGGCGAGCCGCAGCCGGAGGGCGACCCCGCGCGCATCGCGGTGGGCGAGGGCGCCGTGCTCGAGCTGCACGGCCGCGAGCTGGAGGGGAGCGAGCGACGGCTGCTGCAGGTGGTCGCCGCACAGCTGGACTCGGTGCTCGAGAACGCGGCCCTCAGCGAGACGGCCAGCTCCCTCGCTCCGCTGGCCGAGACCGACCGGGTGCGCAGCGCCCTGCTCTCGGCGGTCAGCCACGATCTGCGTCGACCCCTCGCCGCGGCCACCGCAGCGGTCAGCGGGCTGCGCTCGCCCGAGGTGGTCTGGAGCGAGCGCGACCGCGAGGAGCTGCTCGCCACGGCCGACGAGAGCCTCACCGTGCTCGCCGCGCTGGTCACCGACCTGCTGGACGTGACGCGGCTGGAGGCGGGGGCGCTCGCCGTTGCCCTCGCTCCGCTCGACGCCGCCGACGTGGTGCTCCCCGCGCTCGACGAGCTCGGGCTCGGTCCCGGCGAGGTCGACCTCGACCTCGATCCGGAGGGCCCGGCGCTGCTCGCCGACGCCGTGCTGCTGCAGCGCGTCGTGGTCAACCTGCTCGCGAACGCCGTCCGCTACGCACCGCCCGGGACCCGGGTGCGCGTGGCCGCCAGCGCCTTCGGCGGGAGCGCGCAGCTGCGGATCGTCGACCACGGCCCCGGGGTGCCCGAGGAGCGGCGCGCCGAGATCTTCGTGCCGTTCCAGCGGCTCGGCGACGACGACAACCTCACGGGCCTGGGCCTCGGCCTCGCGCTCTCGAAGGGGTTCACGGAGGGGATGGGCGGCACGCTCGAGACGGAGGACACTCCGGGGGGCGGGCTGACGATGGTGGTGACGCTGCCGCTGGCGCCGGAGGCTGCGGCCACCGCTCCTGCTGCTCCTGCCGCTTCGCACGACGGCGTGTCGGCCGCCGCCCCGCACGAGGACTCCGGAGGAGCCGCATGAAGATCCTGATCGCCGACGACGACCCGCAGATCCTGCGCGCCCTGCGCATCACGCTCACCGCCCGCGGATACGACGTGGTGACGGCCGGCGACGGCACCGAGGCGATCAACCGCGCGGTGGACGAGCATCCGGACCTCTACATGATCGACCTCGGGATGCCCCGACTCGACGGGGTCGAGGTCATCCACGGGCTTCGCGGCTGGACGAGCGCGCCCATCCTGGTGGTCTCGGGGCGGACCGGCGCGGCCGACAAGGTGGGCGCGCTCGACGCCGGAGCCGACGACTACGTGACCAAGCCGTTCTCGATGGACGAGGTGCTCGCCCGCATCCGGGCCCTCTCGCGGCGCGTGCAGCCGGCCGACGGCGAGCCGCTGGTCGTGATCGGCGAGGTGACCGTGGACCTGGTGGCCAAGAGCGCGACGCGGGACGGCGCCTCCGTGCGGCTCACCCCGACGGAGTGGCAGGTGCTCGAGATCCTGATCCGCAACGCGGGCAAGCTGGTCACCCGCCGCTCGCTGCTGGCCGAGATCTGGGGCCCCGCGCACGTCACCGACACGGGCTACCTCCGCCTCTACCTCGCGCAGCTGCGCAAGAAGCTCGAGCCCGACCCCGCGCATCCGCGCCACCTGCTGACCGAGGCCGGCATGGGCTACCGCTTCGTGCCCTGACCGCCGGCCTGGGCGGGTCACCAGTCGTGGACGGTGCCGTCGGCGAGGCGGTTGAAGGGCAGGTACGCGCGCACGTAGGGGTACTTCCCGGCGGCGTCGACGTCGAGCTCGACGCCCAGCCCGGGGGCGTCGCCCGGGTGCAGACGCCCCTCGCTCCAGGTGAACGACTGCTGGAAGACGCTGTCGGTCCGCTCGCCGTGCTTCATGTACTCCTGGATCCCGAAGTTGTGGATCGCCAGGCCGAGGTGCATCGCGGCCGCCATGCCCACCGGGGAGACGTCGGTCGGGCCGTGCATCCCCGACTTGATCTGGTACTGCGCGGCGTGGTCGAGGATCCTCCGGAGGTGGGAGACGCCTCCGGTGTGCGTGACCGCGCTGCGGATGTAGTCGATCAGCTGCTCGCGGATGAGGAGCTGGTAGTCCCAGACGGTGTTGAAGACCTCGCCGATCGCCAGGGGCGTGGTGGTGTGCTGCCGGACGAGGCGCAGGGCCTCCTGGTTCTCGGCGGGCGTGCAGTCCTCGAGCCAGAAGAGGTCGTACGGCTCGAGGGACTTGCCGAGGGCCGCGGCCTGGATCGGCGTCATGCGGTGGTGGCCGTCGTGGAGGAGGGGGAGCTCCGGCCCGAACTCGTTGCGGACGGCTTCGAAGACGCGGGGGACGTGGCGCAGGTAGGCGCGCGTGTCCCAGTCCTCCTCGTTCGGCAGGCCGCCGCGCTGCGCCGGCTCGTGGTCGTAGCGCACGCCGGCGTTGCCCTCGAGGACGGCGTTGGAGGCGATGCCGTAGATCGAGGTCAGCCCCGGCACCGCGGTCTGCACGCGGATCGCGCGGTACCCCTGCTCCTGGTGCTCGCGGATGCTGTCGAACAGCTCGGCGTCCGTCCGCCCCGACGCGTGGCCGTAGGCGAGCAGGCCGGTGCGGGACGCTCCTCCGAGCAGCTGGTAGAGCGGCATGCCGGCGGCCTTGCCCTTGATGTCCCAGAGGGCGGTGTCGACCGCTGCGATCGCCGCCATCGTGACCGGCCCGCGGCGCCAGTAGGACGACCGGTACAGGAACTGCCAGGTGTCCTCGATGCGCGAGGCGTCGCGGCCGAGGAGCAGGGGCACGACGTGGTCGGCGAGGTAGGAGACCACGGCGAGCTCGCGGCCGTTGAGCGTGGCATCGCCGAGCCCGGTCAGGCCGTCGTCGGTCGTGAGCTTGAGGGTGACGAAGTTGCGGTCGGGGCTGGTGACGACGACCTCGGCCTTGTCGATCTTCATGGGGTGCCTTTCGTGGTGGGGGATCGGGTCAGGGGTTCCGGCCGGGAGCGCGGTCCATCGAGAACGCGGCGGTCGAGAGGCCGGGTGCCACGGGAGCGGCCTGGCCGGTGGTCTCGCGGCGCTCGGCGATCTCGGCGACGATCTGCGCGTGCCGGCGGTCGGTCAGCGGGTAGAACGCCATGATCAGCACCGCGAGCAGGGCCGCGACGGCCGGGATGAGGCCGGCGGCGGCGCGGATGCCCCACTCGGCGTGCTCGCTCTGCTCCGCGGCGCCGGCCACGTAGCCGCCCCAGGCCAGCGCGTACGCGGCGAGGGCGCCTCCGACCGCCTGGCCCGTCTTGCGGGTGAAGGAGAACAGGGCGTAGATCGTGCCCTCGGAGCGGATGCCGGTCTTCCACTCCCCGTACTCGACGGTGTCCGCCTCGATGGCCCAGACGAGCATGTTGACGAGCTGGATGCCGACGTAGGCGAGGACCAGACCGCCGAAGCCGACCGCCACCGCACCGCCCGGGGTGAGGAAGACGACCGTTCCGCCGCTGATCATGACCGCGACGCCGGCCATGTAGGCGTTGCGCTTGCCGAACCGCCGCACGATCGCGGGGATGAGGGCGGCGAGGCCGAAGGTCAGGGCGAGCTGGATCAGCGACATCGCGGCGTAGAGCTGCACCGATCCGAGCACGTCGCGCAGGTAGTAGAGCTGCACGGTCTGGAGCGCGAGCGTCCCGGTGAGGAACAGGAACGAGCTGAGGCAGAGGAAGAGCAGCGGCCGGTTGGAGCGGAGGGTCGTCATGCTCTGACGGAACGTGACGTGCGCGACGTCGCGCTGGACGCGCTCCTTCGCGGTCAGGATCGTGAAGAGGTACAGCGCGGAGCCGACGACGACGAAGCTCAGCGTGACGATCGAGAAGAGCGACTGCAGATCGGCGCCGGGGACGACCAGCGGGGCCATGAAGGTCCCGAGCCCGGCCCCCACGATCGCGCCACCGATGGCGCGGGCGCTGGCGAGCTTCGCGCGCTCGGTGCCGACCTGCGTCATCGCTCCGGCGAGCGAGCCGTAGGGGATGTTGACGAGGCTGTAGGCGAGGCCGAGCGCGGCGTAGCTCAGGTAGGCGTAGAGCAGGGTGCCGCTCTCGCCGATCTGCGGGACGGAGAAGGTCGCGGCCGAGAGCAGGAGGAGCGGGACCGATCCGAACATCAGGAAGGGCCGGAACTTGCCGAAGCGCCTGCTGTAGGTGCGGTCCACGACCCGGCCGGCGAAGACGTCGGCGAACGCGTCGAAGATCCGCACGACGAGCAGAAGCGTTCCCGCCGCGGCCGCGGAGATCCCGGCGACGTCGGTGTAGTAGACGAGCAGGAACATCGTGGCGGTGGTGAAGGCGAGGTTGTTCGCCGTGTCGCCGGCGCCGTAGCCCACGATGCTCAGCTTCGAGAGCTTCTGGGCGGCGGGCGCTCCGGGCGCGGTGGTGCGGGGGGTCATGCGGGCTCCTTTACCCGGGCGCGGACCCGTGGAGGATCCGCGCCGCGTCGAGACGGTGCGAGGGGTGGCAATCGATTGCCGACGGCGCCGAGGGGCGCTGCGCGGAGAGGCGAGGAGGGGTCTAGGCCTCAGCGGAGGCGGCGGCGACCGCGGCGACGAGGGCCGGGTCGTCGGCGAGGCGCGGGTCGACGAGCCGCAGCAGCGCCTCGACGGGCAGGCCGGAGCCGAGGGCGCGGTCGAGGGCGGGGCGCTGCGCGTCGGGCAGCCGGTCGCCCCGGAGCAGCAGCGCGATCCAGTCGGCGACGGCACGGAGGGAGGCGGCCCCGTCGCGTCCGGCCGCGCGCTCGGCGAGGAGCACGGGCGCGATCCGGATGCGGAGCTTGGCGGTCGCGTCGGCGCCGATCTGCTCGAGGCGGTGCTCGATCCGGGGGTTGCCGAAGCGCTCGAGGAGGGCGGCGCAGTAGGCGTCCGCGTCGAGGCCGGCGGGGAGGCCGGCCGCCGCCTCCGCCCAGAAGGCCTCGACGGCGCTCCGGCAGGAGGGTTCGGCGATCGCCTCCGCGACGGTGGCGAGGCCCCTCCGGCGGCCGGTGGCGGCGAGGAGCGTGTGCGCTCCGTTGAGGAGTCGCAGCTTGCGCCGCTCGAAGGGCTCGATGTCGTCCACGAAGCGGGCTCCGGCGCGCTCCCAGGCGGGCCGGCCGGCGGGGAAGCCGCCGCAGAGGACCCAGTCGCGGAACGGCTCGGTGACGACCGCCGCGGCGTCGCTGATGCCCGTGAGCTCGGCCGCCGCCTCCCGGTCCGCGGCGGTGGTGGCCGGGGTGATCCTGTCGACGGAGGTCGAGACGAACGAGACGGTGCGGTCGATCCAGTCGGCGAGCGACGGGTCGAGCCGCTCGGCGAGGAGGCGCAGTCCACGGCGCACCAGGGGTCCGTTGCCGGAGAGGTTGTCGCAGGGGACGACGGCGAGCGGGCCGGAGCCGGCGTCGCGCCGGGCGGCGAGGCCGAGCAGGAGGCGGCCGAGCGCGGTCACCGGCGCCCCTCCCGAACGCAGCAGGGCGAGGTCGCTCCGGACGACGGGGTCGTTGAGGTCGGGACCGCCGTCCGCGGCGAGACGGTATCCGGCCTCCGTGATCGTCAGTGTGACGATCGCCGTCGCCGGAGCCGCGACGAGCGCGACGAGCCGCGCGACGTCCGCGCCGTCGACAGCCTCGACGATGCTGCCCACGATCGTCGCCGAGTCCCTCTCCGGTCCGCGCTCGACCAGCGTGAACAGGCCGTCCTGCGCGGCGAGCTCCTCGGCCGCCCGGGGGCTCCGGCCGGTGACGGCGGCGATGCCCCACTCGTGATCGTCGTCGACGGCGTGCGTGTACCAGGCCTGGTGTGCGCGGTGGAAGGCGCCGAGGCCGAGGTGGACGATGCGGACGGGAGCCGCCGGCAGGCCCGTGGACGCGCGGTCGAGAGCGCCTCCTCCGCCGTGCCCGCTCACAGCTTGAAGACCTTCCTGGGCTGGGCGTCGACGAGGTCCAGGATGACGGCGCTCGCCGTCTCGGAGTCGACCCGCCCCTCGGCGACCAGGCGCGCGAGGAACGAGGCGTCGAGCCTCCGCGCCATGTCGTGACGGGCCGGGATGGAGAGGAACGCGCGGGTGTCATCGATGAAGCCGGAGCTGCGCGAGAAGCCGGCGGTCTCGGTCACGGCGGCGCGGAAGCGCAGTACCGCGTCGGGCGCGTCGAGGAACCACCACGGCGCTCCGAGGAACACCGACGGGTAGTAGCCGGCGAGGGGAGCGAGCTCGCGCGAGTGGGTGCTCTCGTCGATCCCGAAGAGGACGAGGTGGAAGCCCGGCGCGTTGCCGAGCTCCTGCAGCAGCGGGCGGAGGGGCTCGGCGAACCGGGTCGAGACGGGGATGTCGTGGCCGGTGTCGGGACCGAAGCGCTCGAAGGTCGGCCGGTCGTGGTTGCGCAGCACCCCGGCGTGGACGGTCATCACCAGGCCGTCGTCGACGCTCATGCGGGCGGACTGCAGCAGCAGGTGGGCGGCGAGGACGCGGCCGCCCTCGGCGTCGATCGTGCCGGCGCGGGCGCGGGCGAAGAGGGACTGCGCCTCGGCGGGGTCGAGGTCGACGGTCAGCGGCTCCAGCACTCCGTGGTCGGCGGAGACGGCGCCGTGATCGAGGAAGTGCCGGCGCCGGGCGCGGAGGGCCTCGAGGAATCCGGGGAAGCTCGACTCCTTCGTGCCGGTGGCGGCTGCCAGGGCGGCGACGCGCTCGGACCAGCCGGGGGTGGAGGGATCGAGGTAGGCGTCGGGGCGGAAGGTCGGCAGCACGCGGCCCGGGAACGCCGGATCCTCCGCCAGCGCCCGGTGGACGGCCAGGTCGTCCAGCGGATCGTCGGTCGTCGCCAGCACCTCGATCCCGAACCGCTCGAAGAGCGCGCGCGGGCGGAAGGCGTCCGACGCCAGCCGGGCCCCGATCGCCTCGAAGAGGGCGTCGGCGGTGGAGGCGTCGGGCTGCTCGGTGACGCCGAACTGCTCGGCGAGGATCGACTGGAGCCAGTAGCCCGAGGCGGTGCCCGCGAAGATCCGCCAATGTGCGCAGAACGTGCGCCACACCTCCTCCGGGCCGGCGAGGCGCTCGCCTCCCGGGATGCCGAGATCGCCGAGGTCGATCCCGGCGGAGTGGAGCAGCCGGGTGACGTAGTGGTCGTGCCGGAGGAAGAGCTCGGCCGCGTCGGCGAAGGGCCGGTCCTCGAGCAGGAGGCGCGGATCCACGTGCCCGTGCGGGGAGAGGATCGGCAGGTCGGCGACGCTCGCGTAGAGGTCGCGGGCGATCGACCGGGTCGTCGGGTCGATCGGCAGGAGTCGGTCGGGATCGTTCAGCAGCTTCATCGGCACGGGGCCATCCAAGTATGGGTGCCGAGGAGTGTCAACCGATTGCCAGACGTGTCGCACCGCGTGGCGCGCTGAGGCGCGTACCGCAGGTCAGGAGGCGCGGCGGGGCCCCGTCGAGGCGCGCGGCACGAACTCCGTCGGCAGGTCGTCGGCGTGCTCCGGAGGCTCCTCGTCGCCGAGCACCCGGCGGACCGCCCGCTCACCCATCCGGCCCAGCGGCGCGCTGATGGTCGACAGCGGCGGCGAGGTGAAGTCGCTGCCGAAGATGTCGTCGAAGCCGATGATGCTGAGCTGCTCCGGGATCGCGACGCCCGCCTCCTGAGCCGCGCGCATCAGGCCGATCGCCACCAGGTCGTTGTAGGCGATCACCGCGCCGACGCCGGAGGCGGTCACCCGGGCGAGCGCACTCCGCCCGCCCTCGAGGGTCGAGACGCCCGGCCCGATCTCGACGACCGTCATGCCCCGCTGCGGAGCACGGTCGAGGAGGAGGTCCCAGCGCGCGGCGCTCATCCACGAGTCGGGCGGACCGGCGATGAAGGCGAGGGAGCGGTGGCCGAGGGCCGCGAGGTGGTCGAGCGCGGCGTCGATCCCGGGAGCGAGATCGGGCACGATCCCCGCGACGCCGGGGACCACCCGGTTGAGGACGACGACCGGGATGCGCCCGGCCAGCGCGATGATCTCCTCGTCGCTGAGGCGGGTGCTGACGAGGACGAGCCCGTCGGTGGAGGCGGCGATGCGGTCGGCCGCCTCGGCCTCGCGCTCCCCGGACTCCTGCGACTCGGCGAGGATCATCGTGAAGCCGCGGAGCGACGCCGCCCGCTCCGCTCCGCGCACGGCGGGGAAGAAGGCCGGGTTGGTGATGTCGGCCACCAGGAGTCCGAGGGTCGAGCTGCGGCCCGTCGGCAGCGCGCGCGCCATCGGGTTGAGCCGGTAGCCCAGCTCCTTCGCGGCGGCGCGGATCCGCTGCTCGGTCGCGGCGTTCAGTCGACCGGGCGTGCTCAGCCCGCGGGAGACGGTGGAGGGGGCGACTCCGGCGAGGCGGGCGACGTCGTAGATCGTCGTCGCGGAGCGGCCGCGGCGTCTCGCGGCGGAGGGGCCGGTGGGCGCGTCTTCGCTGGGCACGATCGCGGTCTTCTCTCGAGGGGCACGGCGGCGGACGGGGCCGTCCGCCGCCCATGGTGCCACAGGGCTGCGAAGCCCGCCCGGGCCGCCTCCCTCGTCCGGGTCGATCGCGGATCGGCGACGCCGCGCTCCGGGAGGCCGCCGTCTCCGGTCGGCCGCCCACCGCTCCCGCCCGTCCAGCGCGGATCCGCCCCCGTCAGCTCCGCTCCGGGAACGCCCCCTCCTCGCGGATGCGCTCGTTGAGCGCCGCCAGGAACACGCCCTCGTCGAGGTCGAGCGGCTCCTCGCGTCCCGTCCAGCTCGAGTAGTGGATCGCGTTGGCGAGCCGGACCCCGAGGATCCCCTCCGCCCCGGGCGCGAGCAGCGGCGTGCCGTGCAGGATGCTGTCGGCGAAGTCCTGCAGGACGGCTGTGTGCTGCTCGCCCCAGACCGACGCCGACTCGATCCGCTCCGTCGTGGAGAGGCCCGCGGTGTCGTAGCGGCCGGTGAGCAGGAGGCCCACGTCCTCGGCGCTGAGGGCGCTGCTGATCTCGCGCTCGGGGGCGCTCAGGCGGGTGATCGTCGCGACCCGGGAGTCGTCGACGACGATCCGGCCGCGGTCGCCGACGATCTCGAGGCGGTCCGTGCCGATCGGATCGTGGGTGGTGGTGACCAGCACTCCGGTCGTCCCCCCGCCGAAGTCGGCGAGCACCGTCACCTCGTCCTCCACCGCGATGTCGCGGCACCGCCCGTAGCCGGCCTTCGCGACCACCGACTCGGGCACTCCGCACAGCCACTGCCACAGGTCGAGCTGGTGGGGCGCCTGGTTGACCAGGACGCCTCCGCCCTCGCCTCCCCAGGTCGCCCGCCACGCGCTCTGGTCGAAGTAGGCCTGAGGCCGCCACCAGGTCGTGATGATCCAGTTCGAGCGCAGGATCCGGCCGATCCCGCCCTCGTCGATGATCTCCTTGAGCCTGCGGTAGAGCGGGTTCGCCCGCTGGTTGAACATGATCGCGAAGCGCTGCCCGGGGCGGGCGGCGGCGGCCTCGTTCAGCTCCGCCACCTGCGCGGCGTAGACGCCCGCCGGCTTGTCGACCAGCACGTGCAGCCCGTGCTCGAGCGCCTCGATGCCGATCCCGGGGTGGAGGTAGTGCGGAGTGCAGACGACGACGGCGTCGACCTCTCCGCTCGCGAGGAGGGAGCGGTGGTCGGCGTGGAAGGACGCTCCGGGCGCGAGTGCGGCGGCCGTCGCCTCCCGGGCGGGGTCGACGTCGGCGACGGCGGTGACGACGAGGTCGCGCACCCTCCCGTCGGCGAGGAAGCGGGCGTAGGAGGAGCCCTGGGCGCCGAATCCGATGATGCCGAGGCGGACGGTGGTCATGGGAGGAGTCCTTCCTTCGAGGTGGAGTGGGGGATCCGGCCGGCCGCGCTCGGAGCGTAGGCGGCCTGGACGATCGCGAGCGACCTCGCCGCCTCGCGGGGCGAGATCCAGAAGGGCTCGTCCTCGCCGAGACGGGCGTAGAAGTCGTGCACGAGCAGCTCGTGCGAGGCGCCCCAGTACGAGCGCCCGCCGGCTCGGCGCTCCGCGTCCGGGACGACCTCGACCGATCCGTCGTCGCACCGCACGGTGAGGGCGCCGCGCAGCGAGACGGTGGCGCGCTCGGTGCGCAGCCGGAGCTCGACCGGCTCGTCCCACGCGTTCGCCACGGTCGCGTAGAGGACGCTGCGCGCTCCGGAGGCGTGGGTGAGCACCAGATCGGCGGTGTCCTCCACCTCGATCGGCAGCAGGCGCGTGGAGGCGGAGCCGCGCACCGCGACCACCTCGCCGACGAGCCACTGCAGGAGGTCGACGGTGTGGATCGCCTGGTTCATCAGCATCCCCCCGCCGCCCTCGGCCCGCGTCCCGCGCCAGGGGCGGTCGAGGTAGTAGCCGGGGGTGCGGTGCCAGAGCACGGTCGCGGCCGCGCCCGTCACGGCGCCCAGGGAGCCGGACGCCAGCAGCTCGCGGAGGCGCTGCACGGGCGGGTTGTAGCGGTTCTGGAAGCAGACGCCGATGCGGGCCCCGCCCCGCTCGGCCGCGGCGATCACCTGCTCGCCCTCCGCGACGGAGGAGGCGAGCGGCTTCTCGAGGAGCACCGCGACGCCGCGCTCCAGGGCCGCGACCGCCAGCGCGGCGTGCGTGCTGTGGGGGGTGCAGACGTGCACGACGTCGGGGTGGACGGAGTCGAGCATCCGGACCGCCTCGGGGAAGCCCGGCACCGCGTGCCTCTCGGCCGCCGCGGCGAGCCGTCCCGGGTCGGTGTCGCAGACCGCCACCAGCTCCGCGCCGGGCGCCGTGCCGATCGCCGCGAGGTGGGCGGAGGAGATGTCGCCGCAGCCGATCACCGCCGCGCGGACGGTCATCGCAGGTCGATCCCGAGCGAGGAGGCGAGTCGCCGGAAGGCCCGAGCGGCGACTCCGAACGACTCGGGGCCGGAGAAGCCGCCGAGGGCGTCCGTGATCGCGAGGTGCGGCTCCAGCGAGGCGACGCCCGCGTAGCCGTCGTCGCGCAGGGCGGTGAGCGTCTCGTGCAGCTGGCCGTCGCCCTCGCCGGCGGGCACCACGGCGCCGGTCGCGGCCACCGCGTCCTTCACCTGCAGGTAGTCGACGTGGGGCCGCAGCGCCGCCCAGCCGTCGTCGAAGGGCCGCACCCCGCACTGCACGAAGTTCGCGTTGTCCCAGGCGAGGCGCAGGGCGGGGGAGCCGACGGACTCGACCAGGTCGAGGATCCGCTCGGGGACGTCGCCGTAGATGTCCTTCTCGTTCTCGTGCAGCAGCACCACGCCCTCGCGCTCGGCACGGTCGGCGAGCCTCCGCATCCGCAGCAGGACGTCGTCGCGGATGCTCTCGACCGGCACTCCCTCGCCCCGGTAGAACGAGAAGACGCGGATGCTCGGCGTGCCGAGGGCGTGCGCGACCCGGATGACGCGGTCGAGGCGCGCCACCTCGAGATCGGGGTCGAGGGCGACGTCGACCTTGCCGATGGGCGAGGCGACGGCCGAGACGGACTGGCCGCCGCGCTCGAGCACGGCGGCGAGGCGGGCGAGGCGCTCGTCGTCGAGGTCGACGACGTTCCGGCCCCAGGCGCTGCGCACCTCGATGCTGTGCGCGCCGAGCGCTCGGAGGACGGCGACCTGGACGACCGGGTCGGGGTCGATCTCGTCGCCGAAGCCGGAGAGGGTCCAGGGTGCGGGGGTCGCGGGTGCGGTGGTCGCGGGTGCGGTGGTCACAGAGCGTGCCTCGTTCTCGTCGTCGGGAACCGGCGGGCAGGAGCGCCGCCATGACACGACCATACGCGTATTGGCAACCGGTTGACAAGATCGGAGGCGCGCCTCTACCGTCGGTGGCGTTCCGGGCCGCGGCGACGTCGGCCCCCACCGCGACCGGGAGGACTGCCGTGACCAGGATCGGCGTGCAGGCGATGATGCTGAAGGACGCGTTCGCCTCGGCGGGCGCCTTCGCGACGCTCCGGGAGGTCAGCGCGATCGGCTACCGCTCGGTGGAGATCTCGCAGATCCCGCTGACGGCGGCCACGCTGGCCGAGCTGCAGCGGGCGCGGGACGAGCTCGGCGTGGAAATCGCGGCGATCTCCGCGGGCCTGGCTCCGGGTGACTCCCCGGGCGCCGCGCTCGAGGGCGGGCTCGCCGGGATCGTCGCGGATGCCCGCGCGCTCGGCACGCGCACGGTCCGGATCGGCATGCTGCCCGCCTCCGCGGCGGCCTCGCCGGCCGCTCTGCTCGACTTCTCCGACCGCTGCCAGGCCGCCGCGGCGAGGCTCCGCGACGAAGGGCTGCGGCTGCTGCTCCACAACCACCACGTCGAGTTCGCGCGGCACGGCGGCCGCCTCCTGCTCGACGTCGTCGCCGAGCGGGCTCCGCTGGTGGGGCTCGAGCTCGACGTGCACTGGGTGCAGCGGGGCGGCCTCGATCCCGTGACGACGCTGCGCCGGTACGGGGAGCGCGTCGCCCTGGTGCACCTGAAGGACTACCGGGTCGGGCCGCCCGCCGACGTGTCCGGCGGCTGGTCCGTGCAGGACTTCACCTCCAACGTGCAGTTCGCCGAGGTGGGGGAGGGCAACCTCGACTTCCCCGGGATCATCGGGACGAGCCTCGAGCTCGGCGTCGAGCACCTCCTCGTCGAGCAGGACGAGCGCTACGGGCGGAGCGCGCTCGACTGCCTGCGGACCTCGCACGCGAACCTCGTCGCGATGGGCTTCGCCGACCTGTTCTGAGGCGCGGTCGAGGCTCCTCCCCAGGGATCGGAGCGGCCCGTTCTCCACTGATCAGGGGGCCCGGGTCCCCGTCGCGCCGCGCGCCGCGGCACGCTCGACCCGTCGACGGAGGAGATGGTGGCGATGGTCGTTCCGGACAGCGTGCTCGGCGTGATGGCGCTCGTCGCTCTGGTGCTGCCCGGGGTGCTCTACGCCTCGGTGCGGGTCTGGGCGGCGGGGTTCCGCTGAGCGACCACACGGTCTCCGCGCGTCTGTTCGAGGCGGTCCTGGTGAGCATCGCGCTCGACGCGGCGTACCTCGTCGTGGCGGGCGAGGAGCTGATCCGCCTGGCGGCCGATCCCCGTGCGGCGGTCCTGCGGGAGCCGAGGGCCGCGGGCTGGTGGATCCTCGTGCTCGGAGTGCTGGTGCCGGCGGCGCTCGGCTCGGCGCTGCACGTGCGGCTGCGGTGGTGGCGGCCGCCGTGGCGGGTGCTCCGGAGGCGGGGGCTCGGCTGGGTGCGCGTCCCGGCGGGGCGGACGACGGCCTACGAGAGCGTGCCGACCGCGTGGGACAAGGTGGCGGCGGGTCGAGTGGACAGCTGGGTGTGCGCTGAGCTGCCGGACGGGCGCCGGGTCGGGGGCTGGTTCTCGTCCGACAGTTTCGTGTCGACCTCGACGCGATCTCGCGACATGTACATCGAGGAGCAGTTCTCCGTCCGCGAGGATGGGACTCTGGGGGAGCGGATCGAGGACACGGCCGGAGTCTGGGTCTCGCTGCCGGACCACTCCCTCGTGGAGTGGCGCACCGCCCCCGAGGCGGGAACCGACAGGAGGAGCGCGACATGACCGAGAAGATCGTCTGGAAGTTCGGATCGGTCGCCAGGGGCCGCCGACCCGTCTGGGGGCGTTCGGCTCCGGCCGTCCCCCCGACCTCGCCCTCAGGGGTCTACTACCCGCCCTCGCACCCGAACGCTCCGCGCGAGAAGAAGTAGCGGGATCCAGCAGGTACCGCCTCCGCTCGGCGCAGCGGAGGACAATGGAGGGACCCCCAGCGAAGGAGACCACCGTGGATCAGCCGCGCATGAACGTCGAGTCGTTCAACCTCGACCACCGCACCGTCGCCGCGCCGTACGTGCGCCTCGCCGACGCGAAGACGCTTCCCGGAGGCGACCACCTCGTCAAGTACGACGTGCGCTTCACGCAGCCCAACCGCGGGCACCTCGAGATGCCCACCGTGCACTCGCTCGAGCACCTCTTCGCCGAGAAGTCGCGCAACCACTCCGACCGCGTGATCGACTTCTCGCCGATGGGCTGCCAGACCGGCTTCTACCTGCTCCTCTCGGGCGAGCCCGAGCTCTCCGAGGTGCTCGGCCTGGTCGAGGCGACCCTCCAGGACATCACCGAGGCCGACGAGGTCCCGGCCGCCAACGAGACCCAGTGCGGCTGGGGCGCCAACCACTCCCTCGAGGGGGCGCAGGAGGCGGCGCGCACGTTCCTCGCGCACCGCTCGGAGTGGGAGACGGTCACCGCGTGAGCACGGCGATCGTCCTGGTCGCGATGGACGAGGAGGCAGCGCCGTTCCTCGCCGCGGCGACCAGCGCCTCCGAGCCGCGCGCCGTCGGCAACGCCCTGCAGTGGGAGCTCGAGCTCGACTCCCGCGCGGTGCTGCTCGTCCGCACCGGCATCGGTCTCGTCAACGCGTCCGGCGGTCTCACCGCGGCGATCCTGCGGGAAGCCGGCGAGCGGCCGCTCGTGGTGAGCGCGGGGACCGCCGGCGGCCTGGGCGCCGACGTCCGCGTGGGCGAGGTCGTGATGGGCACCGAGCACGTGCAGACCGACGCCGATGCGCGGGCGTTCGGCTACGCGCTCGGGCAGGTCCCGGGGATGCCCGCCCGCTACTCCGGGGACGACGCGGCGCTCGCCGCGGAGCTCGACCTGCCCGAGGGGCCGCCGGTGCGCCGCGGCCTGATCGTCTCGAGCGACGTCTTCGTCTCCAGCGCCCATGTGGACCGCGTGAGGAGCGACTTCCCCGGCGCGCTCGCCACCGACATGGAGTCAGTCGCACTCGCGCAGACGGCGCACGTGCACGGGCTGCCGTTCGTCTCGGTCCGCGGGATCTCGGACCTCTGCGCCCCCGGCGAGTTCGAGGCGCACGTCGACGACGCGGCCGACCGCTCCGTCGCCGTGGTGCGGGCTCTGCTGCGCGGGCTCGGCGACCGGGACTGACGGACGGGCGGCCCTCCGCGACAGCGCGGGAGGGCCGCCCCGCGGGGTCAGTCGTTGCCGACGTGCTGGTCGCCGGCCTCCTGGGCCTTGTCGACCTGGCCGGCGAACTTCCCGCCGGTCGCGGAGTCGGCGGCGTCGCCCGCCTTGTCGAGTCCCTTGTCGGTCAGCTCCTCGCCCTTGTCGCTGCTCGCGGCGTTCTTCGCCTTGTCCGCGAGTCCTCCGAGATCCACCATGGGGTCGTTCCTTCCGTCGATGAGCGCCCGTCGGGCGACGGGCCGTTGCCAGTCTCCGCCGCTCGCGGAGGGTCCGCGCGGGGGTTGCGGCTCGCAGCCGCCCCGAGGACGATGCACCGGCACCCGGCCCGCCCCGTCAGCCCGCTGCGCCGAGCCCCGTCACCGCACCGGCGATCGCCGTCGTCTCCTCGCCGTCCGGCCAGCGCAGCCGCACACCCGGCTCCGTGACGACGCTGCCCACCGCGGCCGTCGCGGTCCAGGGCGTGGACATCCGCGACTCCCCCCGCCGGTCGGCGGTGATCATCGCGAAGCCGGGGAAGCAGCCGAGCCAGTCGGCCGTGCCGGCCGCCTCGGGGACGGGGACCGCCGCGAGGTCGATCACCGCTCCTCCTCCGCTGGCCTCGGCGAGCATGCCGACCGTCCCCACCAGCCCGGCCATGCTCACGTCCTTCGCCGCCCTCGGCCGCGCGAGTCCGACGGAGGCCGCCATCGCCCGGAGCTCCTCCGCGCGCCGGGACGACGTCGAGTCCCACTGGGCGCCCGCGAAGCCGGGCCGCCAGCCGCCGCCGAGGTCGGCCGTCAGCGAGAGCTCGTCGCCCGGAGCGGCAGCGCCCGGCACCGGCGCCGCGGCACGGCCGAGACCGGTCACGCTCAGCGCCGCCGGCACTCCGAGCTGCGTGTGCCCGCCGAGCACGGGGACGCCCCAGGCGGCGGATGCGGCCCGCAGACCGCTCACGATGCGCGCGGCGGCGGCGGCGTCGCGAGCGCCGATCGCGTCCATCAGCCCAATGCAGGTCGCGCCCATCGCGGTGAGGTCGTTGACGTTGACCAGCACGGAGCACCAGCCCGCCCATTCCGGGTGGCGCTCCACCATGGACGGGACGATCGCGTCGCAGACGGCGACCAGGTCGCTGCCCGGGACCGGTGCTCCGTCGTCGCCGACGAAGCCCGCCCCACCGAGGCCCCCCTCGGCCGCCAGCGGAGCCAGCAGGGCGCCGAGGGCCGCCTTGGCCGCGGTCGCCGCCCGGTCGAGCCGGTCGATCGGCCAGCGCATCCGGGCGTGCTCGACTCCGGCGACGGTGCTCGTGCCGATCCTCCGCCAGCCGAGCCGCCGGAACAGCACCTCGTTGCGCAGTTGCACCGAGGCCTCGAAGCGGAGCACCCCGCGCGCCTCCGCCTCGGCGCAGGCCGCGCGCACGAGGGCGGCGCCGATCCCGGAGCCGCCCCGCGCCTCGCGCGCCACCACCAGGCGGCTGCCGGTCCACCAGCCCAGATCGCGTCCGCCGCCCACAGGCGCGAGCCGGACCCCGCCGAGCACCGCGCCGTCCGGCGCCACCGCGACGAGCACCACCGAGCGCGGATCGTCGTCGGCGTCGTCGTGGTCGTCGCCCGCGAACAGCCCCTGCTCGGAGACGAAGACCTCGCGCCGCAGGGCCCGGTGGGCGGCGAGCTCGCGCTCCTCCGCCCGCACCACCGTGAACGCGGGCGCGACCCGCACGCCCTCGAGGATCGAGAGCTCCACCATCAGGCGCCGGCCGTCTTCAGGACGCCGCACGCCCCGCACGCCGCGCAGCCCGCGCTCTGGCCGCTGCTCAGCATCCCGGCCTCGATCAGGAGCGCGGCGACCTCGGCGCTGACCCGCTCCAGCAGCGACCCGGCCGGCGGGAGCACGTGGTCGACCTCGGTCGCCAGGGTCCCGCGCAGCGGACGGAAGGGCACCACGAAGGGGTAGACCCCCATCCCGATCAGCTCGCGAGCGCTCGCGACCAGCTCGTCCGGGTCCTCGCCGAGGCCCACCAGGAGGTAGGTCGAGACCTGGTTGCGGCCGAAGATCCGCACCGCCTCGCGCCACGCCCAGCGGTACTCGTCCAGGCTGACCCGCGCCTTGCCCGGGGTCCAGCGCTGCCGAACCGCGTCGTCCATCGACTCCACGTGGATGCCGATCGAGACGGCGCCCGCGTCCTTCAGCGCCTGCAGCGCCGAGACGTCGGAGGGCGGCTCGCACTGCACCTGGATCGGCAGCCCGGGGACCGCCGCGAGCACCGCGCGGACGCAGCGCGCGAGGTGGGCCGCTCCGCGGTCGCGGCCCTTGGAGGTGCCGGTGGTCATCACCATCTGGCGCACGCCGTCGAGGCGGACCGCCGCCTCCGCGACCTCGGCGAGCTGTGCCGGGGTCTTGACCGCGATGGTCGCACCGGCGTCGAGCGAGGCCTCGATCGCGCAGAAGCGGCAGCGCTCCGCCTCGTCGTAGCGCATGCAGGTCTGGACGACGGTGGTCGCGAGGATGTCGCGGCCGTGCAGCCGGGCGATCTTCTCGTAGGAGACGCCGTCGGCGGTGTCGAGATCGTAGAAGCGCGGGCGGCGGACGGGAGTCACGTCCAGGCCGATGTCGGCGCCCTCGAGCAGGAGGCGGTTCCCGCTCACCACGTAGGGGCTGTCGGGATTCACCGGGATCGCGGCGCCCAGGCCGCCGAGCATCACGTGCCCGTCGTCGCTCGGGCCGGCGCCGGCCTCGCGGTGCACCGGTGCCTCGACGCGGATGCCCTGCAGGGCGATGTCGACGCGGGTGCGGAGGGCGGACGGGCCGGTGCGGCGGATCCCGGTCGAGTGCGCCCCGCCCGCGGAGTGCGCCCCGCCGGCCGAGTGCGGGCCGCCGGCCGGGTGCGCCCCGCCGGTCGCCGGCGGCGAGGACGCGGGGGAGGGACTGCGGAGATCGGTCACGAGGACTCCTTCGTGGCACCGCGGAGCGGGCCGGACGGGCCGCGCACAGCGGCGGCCGGGATGTCGGTGCGGTCGTCTCGCCCCCCAGTCAAGGCGCATCGTGTTTCGCCCTCGTGACGGGAGGAACGCGGTCTCGTTACGGATCCGCCGTCACGGGAGCTTCTTCCGGTGGAAACCACTCCGAAACATCCCGGCCGTTGACTGGACGCGTTCCACTCCGCACCACTGCTCCACCCCGGCGGACGTCTTCCCGCGTCGTCTCAGCGCATCCCGCCGGAGCCATGCACTCGCACGCCGCTTCGGCGGACCGACACCAGGAGGAACCATGTCCGTCTCCCAGGAGATCGAAGACCAGGTCAGCGCCAACATCGAGAAGTCGCGCTCCGAGATCGCCCACCCGGCGCTCCCGAAGGGCAGCAACCTCTACGGCTCCACCAAGGTCTTCCCCGACTACCAGGCCGAGCCCGGGGAGTCGTACCTGACCCTCGTGCACGGCATCGCCCACGAGTCCTCGGTCAGCTTCGTCGCGGTGCTCCAGGCCACCCGCGCGGCGCGCAAGGGCTTCGAGTCCGCGCTCTACTTCTACGGGCCCGGCACCATCAACGCGATGGCCACCCGCGGCTTCCCGACGGTCGGCGACTCCGGATTCCCCGGCGAGCAGAACCTCAACAACGCGATCGAGACCTTCGTCCAGGAGGGCAACCGCGTCTTCGTCTGCCGGTTCGGCATGGCGCTGCACGGCCTCCGCGAGGAGGACCTGATCGAGGGCTGCATCCCCTGCCACCCGCTCGACGTGCAGGACGCGCTCATCCACTACGCCCGCAAGGGCGCGATCATCAACTCCACCTACAACCTGTAGGCGATCGCGATGACCCTCGTCGGATCGGTCGCGGCGAACTTCACCCGCGACCTGGAGCAGAACTACGCGCTCATCGCCTCCCTGACCGAGGAGGCCCGCGAGAGGGGGGTGCGCTTCCTCGTGCTCCCCGAGGCCGCGATCGGCGGCTACCTCTCCTCGCTCGGCAACCACGGCGACACGGTCGCCACCACCCGCCGCTCCCTCCCGCCGGCGGTGCGCCTGGACGGGCCGGAGCTGCGGCGGGTGCAGGAGATCGTCGGCGACCTGATGGTGGCGATCGGCTTCTGCGAGCTCGACGACGACGGCGAGACCCGCTACAACGCGGCCGCGCTGCTGGACGGCGGGCAGGTGTACGGCAGCTACCGGAAGGTGCACCAGCCGCTGGGCGAGCACCTCTCGTACTCGCCGGGCCCGGGCTACGGCACCTTCGAGACGCCGGTCGGCCGGGTGGGACTGCAGATCTGCTATGACAAGGCGTTCCCCGAGGCGGCGCGGTCGATGGCGCTTGACGGGGCCGAGATCATCGCCTCGCTCTCGGCGTGGCCGGCCGCTCGGACGGCGACGGCCGAGAACCTGCAGGAGGACCGCTGGACCTACCGGTTCAACCAGTTCGACATCGCCCGCGCCCTCGACAACCAGGTGTTCTGGCTCGCCTCGAACCAGTCGGGGACCTTCGGCTCGCTCCGCTACGTCGGGAACGCGAAGGTCGTCGATCCCGGCGGCAACGTGCTCGCGACGACGCTGCTCGGAGCAGGCATGGCCGTCGCCGACATCGACGTGCGCGGCACGTTCGAGGCGATGCGCGGCGGGATGTTCCACCTGCGAGACCGTCGGCCCGACGCCTACGACATCGACCGCGTCTGGAACGGAGGACTCGTCCATGCCTGAGATGACCTTCCACGTCCGCTGGCCGGACGGCTCGGAGGAGCGCTGCTACTCGCCGAGCCTGGTCGTGCACGAGTTCCTCGGGACCGGGACGGCCTACTCGCTCGAGGACTTCGTCGCCCGTTCGAGCGAGGCGCTGCGCATCGCGTCGGACCGGGTGCGGGAGCGGTTCGGGTTCGCCTGCACCTCCGCGATGCAGCAGGAGTCCGACATCCTCCGCACGGCGCAGCGCTTCGAGGGCGGCACGGTCAGGGTGCTCGCGATGGAGCCGCCCGCCCCGGCCGGGCAGCGGGTGCGGCCGTGAGCGCCGAGATCGAGCCCGGGCGCCACGTCGAGGTCGCGGTGGTCGGAGGCGGGCAGGCCGGGCTCTCGATCAGCCGGCACCTGGTCGACGACGGCATCGAGCACGTCGTGCTCGAGCGCGCGAGCATCGGCCACGACTGGGTCGACCGCCGCTGGGACGCCTTCACCCTCGTCACGCCGAACTGGCAGTGCCGCCTCCCCGGGTACCCCTACGACGGGCCGGACCCGGACGGATTCATGACGCGCGACGAGGTGCACGCGTGGGTGCGCCGCTACGCGCAGAGCTTCGACGCCCCGGTGGTCGAGGGCGTGGAGGTGAGCCGGCTGCGCGAGCGCGCCGGGGGAGGGTTCGAGCTGGTCACGAGCGCGGGCTCGATCACGGCCGACCAGGTCGTCGTGGCGACCGGCGGCTACCACCGCCCGGTCCTCCCCGCCGTCGCCGCGCGGCTGCCGGCGGACGTGCTGCAGCTCCACTCCGCGGACTACCGCTCGCCGGAGGCGCTCCCGCCCGGCGGCGTGCTCGTCGTCGGCTCCGGGCAGTCGGGCGCGCAGATCGCCGAGGACCTCTTCCTCGCCGGGCGCGACGTCCACCTCGCCCTCGGCAGCGCACCGCGGGTGGCGCGCTTCTACCGGGGCCGCGACTGCGTCGCCTGGCTCCAGGACATGGGCGTGTACGACGTGCCCGTCCACGCGCAGGTCGGCGGGTTCACCAAGCGGGAGTCGACCAACCACTACGTGACGGGGCGCGGGGGCGGGCGGGACATCGACCTGCGCGCCTTCGCCCGCGACGGGATGCACCTCTACGGCCGGCTGGCCGAGGTGGAGGGGTCGCGGCTGCGGTTCGCCCCCACGGCGGAGGCCTCGCTCGACTACGCGGACTCGGTCGCGGAGTCGATCAAGGACGACATCGACCGCTACATCGCGGCGCACGGCATCGACGCTCCCGAGGAGGCCCGCTGCCGTCCGGTCTGGCGGCCGGAGTCCGAGGCGACAGAGCTCGACCTCGCGGGCATCGGCAGCGTCGTCTGGGCGGTCGGGTTCCGCTCCGACTACCGCTGGGTCGAGATCGGCGTGTTCGACGGCTCCGGCCATCCCACCCACCGGCGCGGAGTGACGAGCGTGCCGGGCCTGTCGTTCCTCGGGCTGCCGTGGCTGCACACCTGGGGGTCCGGCCGCTTCGAGGCGATCGCCCGCGATGCGGGGCACCTGGCGGAGGAGGTCCGGCGCGTGCGCGAGGCGGGGCGCTTCACGCGCGAGCACGAGCCGGATCTCGCCGGATAGCCTCCTCGCATGACGGAGACGGTGATGGGTGCGGTCGCAGCGCACTTCGGTCGCGACATCGACCGCACCCTCGCCAAGCTCGCCGGCATCATCGCCCAGGCGCGCGAGCGCTCGGTCGACCTGCTGGTGCTCCCGGACGCGACCCTCGGCGGCTACCTGCTCGACCTCCAGCACCCCGGGCCGGACCTGCCGCCGAGCCTCGAGCTCGACGGGCCGGAGGTCGCCCGCGTGGCCGAGCTGGCAGGCGATCTCACCGTGTGCTTCGGGATCGCGGAGCGCGCGCTCGAGGGCGGGCGCGAGCTCCGCTACGACACCGCGGTCTGCGTGCACGGCGGGCGCGTGATCGGCACCCACCGCAAGGTCCACCTGCCGCTGGGCGAGTCCGAGGCGTACCTGCCGGGCAGCGGCTTCGCCGCCTTCGACTCGCCGATCGGGAGGATGGGGATGCTGATCGACTTCGACAAGACCTTCCCGGAGTCCTCGCGTTCGCTGGCCCTCGACGGCGCGGAGGTGCTGGCCTGCCTCAGCGCGTGGCCCGCGAGCGTGACCGACCGCTCCGATCGGATCCGCAACGACCGCCAGGCCCACCTGTTCGATCTCTACGACTGCGCCCGCGCCGCCGAGAACCAGGTCTACCTCGTCTCCTCGAACCAGACCGGCGTGCTCGGCGGCCTGCGGTTCCTCGGGCAGGCGAAGGTCGTGGATCCGGCGGGAGAGATCATCGCGAAGACCTGGGCGAAGGGCGGGCTCGCGCTGGCTTCCGCCGACGTCGCCGGCTCCGTCGCCCGCGCCCGCCGCACGATGCACCACCTCCGCGACCGCGCGGAGCACGCCTACCGGAGCTGAGATGCGGATCTGCCTGCTGACCTACTCCACCCGGCCGCGCGGCGGAGTGGTGCACACTCTCGCCCTCGCCGAGGCGCTCGCGCGCGCCGGACACGACGTCACGGTCCGCACGCTCGCCCGAGGCGGCGACGACTCCTTCTTCCGCCCCGTCGATCCGTCCGTGACCGTGCGCGTGGTGCCCTTTCCGCACCGCGAGGGCGAGCCGGTCGGCGCCCGCATCGTCCGGTCCATCGCCGCGATGGCCGAGGCCCTGCGGGGCGAGGACGCCCCTGTCGTCCACGCGCAGGACTGCATCTCGGCCAACGCGGCGCTCGCCGCCGGACTCGCGTCTATCCGCACGATCCACCACCTGGACGACTTCACCACCCCGGAGCTGCGCGCCTGCCACGACCGCGCCGTCCGGCTCCCCCGGGCCCGGCTGTGCGTGTCCGCCGCGGTCGCCGAGGAGGTGCGCGCCGGCTGGGGGCTGCTGCCCGAGGTGATCCCGAACGGTGTCGACGCGGCCCGGTTCGCGGCCGCCGTCGACGATCCGCTCACCGGGGCATGGCGCGTCGAGCTCGGCCCGTACCTCCTCGCCCTCGGCGGCATCGAGCCGCGGAAGGGCAGCATCGAGCTGCTCGAGGCGTGGGCTCTGCTGCGCGAGCGCGGCCACGACGTCGCGCTGGTGCTCGGAGGCGGCGAGACCCTGTTCGACTACCGCGAGTACCGGACCGCCTTCGACCGGAGGGCGGTCGAGCTCGGGGTCGCTCCGGTGATCCTCGGCACCGTTCCGGAGGAGAGGCTCGCTCCGCTCGTCGCCGGCGCCTCCGCGCTGGGCTTCGTCTCGGTGAAGGAGGGGTTCGGGCTGGCGGCGATGGAGGCGCTCGCCGCGGGGGTGCCGGTCGTGGCGCGGGAGCTGCCGGTGATCCGCGAGGTGTTCGGGGACGCGGTCCGCTACGGGCGGGACCCCGCCTCCTTCGCCGACGCGCTGGAGGAGGCCCTGACGCTGCCCTCGCCGGACGGTCGGACCCTGGCCGCCTCGCACTCCTGGGACGACGTCGCGGCCGCGCATCTGCGGTTCTACGAGCGGGTGCTCGACGGATCGGTCCAGGACTCAGGAGGAACTCCTCCGGACGGGCCGGGATCCGCGAGAACAGGCGCCACCGGATGACTCCGTCCTGCACCGTGCACACGATCGGGCGCCGCCGGTGACCCGGAAGTCGATCTCGCGCATCCTCACCGGTCTCGCCGACGCCGATCCCGACCGGATCGTCGCCGTGGCCGACGAGGGCGCGCTGACGGCGGGGGAGCTCGACCGCGAGAGCACCCGCCTCGCCCGCGCCTACCGCGATCTCGGCGTCCGGACCGACGACCTCGTCACCGTCTCGCTCCCGAACTCGCTGGACGCGCTCGTCGTCTGCGCGGCGGTCTGGAAGGCGGGCGCCGTGCCGCAGCCGGTCTCGACCGGGCTGTCGGCGGCGGAGCGCGCCGAGGTGCAGCGGATCGCGCGGCCGGCGCTCGTCATCGGCGCGCCCTCCTCCTCCGCCGTCCCGTGGCGCGCGGGCGGCTGGCGGCCCGGGCCGGAGGTGCCGGCCGGCCCGCTCGAGGACCGGTGGGCCTCGTCCTGGAAGGCGCCCACCTCCTCCGGCAGCACGGGGCGGCCGAAGGTGGTGCTCGCCGCGGGCCCGGCGCTGCTGGATCCGGACGCGCCGGTCGCGCCGTTCCTGCCGCGCGAGGGCGTGCAGCTGGTGAGCGGCCCTCTGATGCACTCGGCGACCTTCACCTACGCCTTCCGCGGGCTGATGACCGGGCAGCGCCTGGTGCTGCTGCCGCGGTTCGACGCCGCCCGGGTCCTCGCGGCGATCGAGGAGCACCGCGTCACCTGGACCCTGCTCGTCCCGACCACGATCCGTCGCCTGCTGGCCGCGCCTGAGCGGTCGAGGGCGGATGTGTCCTCGCTCGCGACGGTGCTGCACCTCGGAGCGCCCTGCGCGCCCGCCGACAAGCGGGCGCTGATCGGCTGGCTCGGCCCGGAGCGGGTGGTCGAGGTCTACGCGGGCAGCGAGTCGAACGGGCTGACGATGATCACGGGCCGGGAGTGGCTGGAGCACCCGGGCAGTGTCGGGCGGCCGATCGGCGGGACGACCCTGCGCATCCTGCGGGAGGACGGCACGGAGGCTCCGACCGGCGAGCTCGGCCGCATCTGGCTGCACCGCGGCGAGACTCCCGCCTACCGCTACCTCGGCGCCGGCTCGCGGCGGACGGAGGAGGGCTGGGACACCCTCGGCGACGTCGGCCGCGTCGACGGGGACGGGTGGCTCTGGGTGGTCGACCGCGCCGACGACCTGATCCTCCGGGGCGGAGTGAGCCTCTGGCCGGCGGAGGTCGAGCGGGTGCTGGAGGCGCTGCCCGGAGTCCGCGGGGCGGTCGCCTTCGGCGTGCCGGACGCGGAGCTGGGGCAGGCGGTGGAGGCGGTCGTCGACGTGGGCGAGGCGGGCGTGGACCCGGCCGGCCTGCTCGCTCGGGCGAACGCCGAGCTGGGCGCCGAGCGGCGCCTCCGGGCCCTGCGGATCGTGCACGAGCCCGTCCGGAGCGATGCGGGCAAGGTCCGTCGCTCCGCGCTCGCCCCCGCGGCGCAGACGCTCGGGATCCGCCGTTCCGCCGGCGCTCCGGAGGCGTCAGAGTAGGCCGTGCGCCCCCGCGCACCGACCCCAGGGAGCCCCGATGAAGTACATGCTGATCATGCGCGCGACCGATGCGGCGAAGGAGGCCTACGCCGCCGTCCCGTTCGACGAGATCATCACCCGGATGGGGCAGTACAACGAGGCGATGATCGAGGCGGGCGTGCTGCTGTCGGGCGACGGCCTGGCCGACGACGTGGCCTCCTCCGGCTTCGTGGTCGACTTCTCCTCCCAGCCGCCGACCGTCGTCGACGGCGCCTACGGCCCGACGGAGTCGCTCTTCAACGGCTTCTGGATCATCGGGGTCGACTCGAAGGAGCAGGCCCGCGAGTGGGCGCTGCGCTGCCCGCTGGTGCCCGGCAACCGCCTCGAGGTGCGCCGGATCACCGACGAGAGCGACTTCGCGGAGTTCGCCGACAACGAGTACGTGCAGAAGGAGGCCGGCTGGCGCGAGGACGAGGCGGCGCGGGCCGCGGGCGACTGACGCCGCGGGCGGGCGTCACGCCTCGGTGACGACGCCCGCCTCGACGTGCCAGTGGCGCGTCAGCTGCACCGTCTCGAGCATCCGCCGGTCGTGGGTGACCAGCAGCAGCGTGCCCTCGTACGCCTCGAGCGCCTCCTCCAGCTGCTCGATGGCGACGAGGTCGAGGTGGTTCGTCGGCTCGTCGAGCACCAGCAGGTTCGTGCCGCGGGCCTGCAGGAGCGCCAGGGCGGCCCGCGTCCGCTCGCCCGGCGAGAGCTCGCCGACGCGGCGGCCGACGTGGTCGGCCTTCAGCCCGAACTTCGCCAGGAGCGTGCGGACCTCGGCGGTCGGCCACTCGGGGACCAGCGCCTCGAACGCGTCCGCGAGCGGCACCGCGGCGGCGAGCATCCCGCGGGCCTGGTCGATCTCGCCGATCGCCACGCTCGCTCCGAGGGAGGCGCCGCCCTCCTCCGGCTCGGCGCGGCCGAGGAGGAGCGACAGCAGCGTCGACTTGCCGGCGCCGTTGGGCCCGGTGATGCCGATCCGGTCGCCCGCGTCGACCTGGAGCGACACCGGACCGAGCGTGAACGCGCCCCGGCGGGCGACCGCGCCGTTCAGCGTCGAGACGACCGAGCTCGAGCGCGGGGCGCTCCCGATCGTGAAGGCGAGCTGCCACTCCTTGCGCGGCTCCTCGACCTCCTCGAGCCGCGCGATGCGGCTCTCCATCTGGCGCACCTTCTGCGCCTGCTTCTCGCTCGACTCCACCGAGGCCTTGCGGCGGATCTTGTCGTTGTCGGGGGCCTTCTTCATCGCGTTGCGCACGCCCTGGCTCGACCACTCCCGCTGGGTGCGGGCGCGGGAGACCAGGTCGGCCTTCTGCTCGGCGAAGTCCTCGTACTTCTCGCGGCGCTGGCGGCGCGCGGTCTCGCGCTCCTCCAGGAAGGCGTCGTAGCCGCCTCCGTAGACCCGGTTGGTGCCCTGCGCGAGGTCGAGCTCGAGCACGCGGGTGACGCTGCGGGCGAGGAACTCGCGGTCGTGGCTGACGAGCACCGCGCCGCCGCGGAGCCCGCGGACGAAGGCCTCCAGGCGCTCCAGGCCGTCGAGGTCGAGGTCGTTGGTCGGCTCGTCGAGCAGCACCACGTCGAAGCGCGAGAGCAGCAGCGCCGCGAGGCCCACCCGGGCCGCCTGCCCGCCGGAGAGGGAGGTCATCGTCGAGGAGGCGGCCGCGGCGCCGAGCGACAGGCCCAGGTCGGCCAGGACGACCGGGGTGCGCTCGTCGAGGTCGGCCGCGCCGCTCGCGAGCCAGCGGTCGAGCGCGAGGGCGTAGCGGTCGGCGATCGAGCCGTCGGGATCGGGGTCGGCCAGCGCGGAGGCGGCGGCGTCGAGCTCGGCGGACGCCTCGGCGCAGCCGGTGCGGCGCGCGATGTAGCCGGCGACGGTCTCGCCCTCGCGGCGCTCGTGCTCCTGCGGCAGCCAGCCGACGAAGGCGTCGCCCGGCGAGAGCACGACGGAGCCCTCGAGCGGAGCCGTCTCGCCGGCGAGGATGCGCAGCAGCGTCGACTTGCCGGCTCCGTTCGCCCCCACGACGCCCACCACGTCCCCCGGGGCGACCGTCAGGTCGAGTCCGTCGAACAGGGTGCGGTGCGCATAGCCTCCGGAGAGGCCCTTGGCGACGAGGGTGGCGGTCACCGGTCCAGCGTAGGCGCGGGCGACTCGCTAGACGGTCTGGTGAGCAGCCGGTCTAGGATGTGCGGATGAGCGACACGAGCCTGCGGAGCGGCGCCGGGTACTGGTACCCCGACGAGTCGTCCACCCGCCGCGCTGTCGAGGTGCTGAGCGCCATGCGCACGTACCGCGTCTCCGAGGTCTCGATGCGCCGCCGCACCCGCGAGCGGATGGCGATGGGCGAGACGGACCTGATCGCCATCCAGTACCTGCTCCGCCAGCAGCGCAAGGGCGAGCTGGTGACCGGCAAGGATCTGGCGACGCATCTCTCGATCTCGTCCGCGTCGACCACGGTCCTCATCGACCGCCTGGTCCGCAGCGGCCACCTCGTGCGCAAGCCCAACCCGACCGACCGGCGCGGGATCGTCGTGGAGGCGACCGTCGACAGCGACGACGAGGTCCGCGCCACGCTCCAGGAGATGCACCGCCGGATGCTCGCGATCGCGGAGGATCTGGACGCTCCGGAGGCCGAGGTCGTCGTCAACTTCCTCCGCCGGATGAGCGCGGCCGTCGACGAGATCGACGCGGAGCACGGCGACGGGCACGATACGGACGACGCGGGCGGCGCGGAACCCTCCGCAGCGAAATAGCTAGACGGACTAGTAATAAGCCGAGGGACCTATAGTCTGGCGACATGGGTCAATTCCTCTACGGCACTCCTCCCGCCGTCATCGAGATCGAGGACCGGACCCTGGCCCACCTCCAGATCGTGATCTACGCGAAGTTCCGCCGCGACGAGCGCTTCAGCCTCACCCTCGACTCCATGCCCGAGGGGGCGCGCGGCCGCCACTCCTTCTGGATGAACCCGAACATCGCCCTGCAGTTCCACTTCGCGGGGAGCCGTCAGCCGACGATCAACCCGACCTGGGTCGAGCTCCTGATGGATGCGGCGAACAGCGGCGGCGGGCTGCGCCTGCTCTCCGAGCCCCCGTCCTGACCCGGTCCCGCTGACGCCGGCCCGACCCGCTCGGACGCGGAGCTTCCTCCGCGACGGTTCCACCGCGATCCGCACGACCGGCGTCCCGCGATGGTGCACCTGCTGCGGCCGCCCGTCTCCTAGGGTGGAGCGCGCGCCGCGGGGCGCGCGGAGGGCGGGGGACATGCGCAGGACGGTCATCGGAGCGACGGCACTGGCCGGGGTGCTCGCGCTCGCGGGGTGCTCGGCTCCCGCTCCGGCTCCCACGGTCACGGTCACCGTGTTCGCCACGGCGACGCCGACGCCGGTGCCGGACCCGACCGTCACGGCGGCGCTCCCGCAGTCGACGGCCACGGTCTTCGCGCCGGTCCCCGAGGCGACGGTCACCTTCACGCCCAACGCGACGCCGGACATCCCCGAGACGGCCTTCGCCGTCGACAACGGCGCGGTCCCCGGGGCGAACGGCGAGCCGACCCGCAACGGCGAGGGCGACATCGTGAGCTACACCGTGGTGCAGGGCGACACCTTCTTCGACATCGCGCAGCGCTTCGGGATCCCGGTGCAGCAGCTGCTCCGGATGAACCCGACGATCGCCGGAGCCGGCGAGGCGGTCTACATCAACGCCGTCGTCAACCTGGATGCGAGCACCCTGGGCTGATCGGAGCGGCGAGCCGCAGAGGCGGCCGCCCGGTCGGTCGCGACCCGGCTACTGCGACTTCGGCAGGACGTGGAACGCGACCGCGAGCGATCCCGAGATCATCAGGATGCCGCCGACGAAGAGGAATCCTGCGATGTCGGGCAGCAGGAACGAGTTGCCGAGAACGAGGATCCCGCCGAGGAACAGCACGAACGAGAGGACGACGCCCAGACCAGTCATTCCCTCATCGTACGCAGGTCACGGGAGCAGGAGGTCCGCGAGCTCCTCGGCACCGGACACCAGCGCGATCGTCCCGACCGCCTCGAGCGGCGATCCGTAGCCCCACTCGACCATGATCGTCGGCACGCCGTGGGCGGCGGCGCCCTGCACGTCGTGCTCGCGGTCGCCGACCATCACCGGCGCCGAGAGGTCGACGCCGAGCCCGCGGAGCCGGCGCAGCGCCTCCTCGACGACGTCGGCCTTGGCGCTGCGGACCTCGTCCTCGGAGGCGCCGCAGATCACCGTGAAGTACTGCGCCAGTCCGTAGTGCTCGAGGATGCGCGTGGCCGCCGACTCCGGCTTGGAGGTCGCGAGCGAGAGCGGCACGCCGGCCTCGGCGATGCGCGACAGCACCTCGGGCAGCCCGGGGTAGACCGAGGAGTCGAACAGCCCGCCCGCGTTGTAGCGGCGGCGGTAGACCACGAGCGCGGCTTGCGCCTCCTCGACGGTCATCCCGCCGAGCTCGCGGAACGCCTCGAGCAGCGGAGGGCCGACGTAGGCCAGCAGCTCCGCCGGAGCGGGCACGGGGCGGCCCAGCTCGACGAACGTCTCGACGAGGGTGCCGGTGATGCCCGGGGCGGAGTCGGTGATCGTGCCGTCGAGGTCGAACAGGATGCAGGACCAGGTCCCGGCGCGCGCGTCGAGGCCGGTGGCGGCGAGGGTCGTGTCGGACATGGCGGGCTCCTGACCTCGGAGGACGGGGTGACGCCGGCGCTGCCCCGCCGGGGGCCACACTCTACGGCCGTTCGGCGTCCAGAGCCCGTTCGACGAACGAACGGGTGACGACCTGGGCGATCGAGCCGGGGTCGAGCTGCACGGCGACGAAGTCGGCGGTGCGGATCAGCGCGAAGGCCTCGCGCCCGGGGAGGACCAGCATCTGCACCCGGGGATGCTGCTGCCGCGGGACCGCGGTTCGCACCTCGTCCGTGGAGGTGAACAGCGGCAGGACCTGCTCGCCGGTGGTCGTCGCGACGGTGCGGACGTGCGGCACGCCTCCGGGCTGGGAGCCCGTGACGTCGACCACGAGGGAGCCGTCGAGGCAGGCCTCGAGAAGCCTGTCGACGGCCTCGGCGGTGGGAGCGGCGACGAGCGCCTCCAGTGCTTCCCGTGCCTCCGCATTGCGGTACGGACCGGGTCGCGCCGGGCGTGCAGGGGGTCCGCCTCGTCGTGCCATGACTCTACGCTAACGAAGACCCGGGCGTGATCGGAATCGCCGGGACCGGTTCCCGGGAATGCCCGCGATCGGTGTCCGGAATCGTTACGGCCACGTGCGGACACCGTGTCCTCTATTCGACGGCTGATGGCGAAGTGCTCGAATCCGCCGTGATTGCCTCCGCTTATCCTGAACATTCCCCTCGACATGGCGCGAGAAAGTGACGAATGGCGCCATTCATGACGCAGTCGATTGTGAAAGGGGGTAATGTCTCTCCCGGTCCGGGTCGAGACAGTCCGGTCCCGCGAACTCCAGGAGGAAAAGTGGCCCAGAAGATCACGCTTGTCGACGATATCGACGGAACCCCTATCGATTCGGGTGACGGCGGTACCGTCCGCTTCAGCATCGAGGGCGCCAACTACGAGATCGACCTCGGCCCCGACAACATCGCCGAGCTCCACTCGGCCCTCGAGAAGTTCGTCTCGAGCGCCCGCCGCGTCGGCTCGCGCCCCGCGGCCGCCACGAGCGTCGCCACCGCCTCCAAGAGCGACCCCAAGCAGCTCAAGGCCATCCGCGAGTGGGCGAACGCCAACGGCCACCCCGTCTCCGACCGCGGACGCATCCCCTCCGAGGTCCAGGCCGCCTACCAGGCCGCCCACAAGTAGGAGCGGCCGCCGGGCCCTCGGCCCGGTGGGACGCCGCATTCCCGGGCCCCGGACCCGACGCGCGGAAGGCCCCCGCGATCCGATCGCGGGGGCCTTCGCCGTGCCTGTCGCCGTGCCTGTCAGAACAGGCGCGTGTGCGAATCGTCGGTGCCGCGCATGGCCTCGTAGTCGAGCACCACGCAACGGATTCCGCGGTCCTCGGCGAGGGTCCGCGCCTGCGGCTTGATCTCCTGAGCGGCGAAGACTCCCGTCACCGGGAAGAGATGCGGATCGCGATTCATCAGCTCGAGATAGCGGGTGAGCTGCTCCACTCCGTCGATCTCGCCGCGGCGCTTGATCTCGACGGCGACGGCGGCCCCCGAGGAATCGCGGGCGAGGATGTCGACCGGGCCGATCGCGGTCATGTACTCGCGCCGCACGAGAGTGTGCCCCTCTCCGAGGAGGCCGATCTGCTCGGCGAGAAGGCGCTGCAGATGCGACTCCACTCCGTCCTTCACGAGTCCGGGATCGACGCCGAGCTCGTGCGCCGAATCGTGCAGCACCTCGTGGATCGAGACGACGAGAGCGTCGCCGGTCTTGCGGTGCGCGACGGTCCACTGCTGCGTGACTCCCGCGGCGCGCGCCTCCTCGTCGGGCTCGCCCGTGATCAGCGTGCAGGGCGGGCTCATCCAGTTCAGCGGCTTGTAGGAGCCGCCGTCGGAGTGGATGAGGACGCTCCCGTCGGCCTTGACGAGCAGGAGACGGGTGGCGAGCGGGAGGTGAGCGCTGAGACGGCCGGTGTAGTCGACGGAGCAGCGCGCGATGACGAGACGCACCCGTCGAGGATAGACGGCGCGGCTCCGGCGGGCTCCCGGCTCAGCGCGCGGCGGCGGGAGGCCGACGGCCGAGTGGAGGGGCGGCCGGCGGCACCGAGAGCGAGGCGCGCAGCGCGACCGCGAACTCGGCCGGCGCCTCCGCCCACGGATGGTGGCCGCTCGACTCGATGACGGCCAGGCTCGCCTGCGGCAGGAGGGCGGTGAGCGCCTCGAGGGCGGCGACGCCGGTCACCGGATCGTCCTCACCGCCGAGGACGACCGCGGGGCAGTCGAGGCGCTGCAGAGCGTCGCGGATCGCCGCGGTGTCGTCGGAGCCCGCGCGAGCCGCGTGCTCCGCCTGGGGACTGGGAGCCCGGTCGTCGATCCCGAGCCAGGCGGTGCCGGGGGCGATCAGGAGCAGGTGGGCGATGCGCTCGGGCGCGTCCACAGCGGCGAGCAGGACGGCGCGGCATCCGGAGTCGTGCGCGGCGAGATCGAGCTCGTCGACGCCGAGGTGGCGGCGCAGGTCCTCCACGTCGGCGGCCGTCGTGGCCGGGGGAGCGGGAGGCAGCTCCGCGGAGCCGCCCACTCCGCGCGGGTGCAGCACGAGGACGCGGCGCGTGCAGGCGATCGAGGCGAACGAGCCGAGGTAGGAGGGGTGGCGCTCCGGCTCGCCGGGGACGACCACCATGGGCCGCCCCTGACCGGCTCCGTGCTCGTCGACGTGGAGCAGGGCGCCGTCGCGCGCTCGGTACCGCATCCGCTCTCCCTCCGCCGCCGTGCTGGGAAGCCTACGGGGAGGCGCGCCGGGGCGCCGCGGCTCCGCGGGGGCGTGCGGAGGCGGGTGGAGCGCGGCGGTCAGCTCCGCCGGCTGCGGGCGGCGGGGGAGGCGAGCCCGGCCACGACCACCAGGGCCAGCACCAGGAAGAGGGCGTTCAGCAGGCCGTAGTGCTCGCCGAGGAAGCCGATCGCCGGCGGCCCGACCAGGAACGCGACGTAGCCGAGCATCGCCACCGCGCTGACGCGGGCGGCCGAGTGCGGTCCCTCCGCGGCGGCGGACATGCCCACCGGGAAGCCGAGCGAGCAGCCCAGGCCCCAGGCGATCGCGCCGACGACCACGAGCGCGTCGACCGGAGCGAGGACGAACAGCAGGATGCCGACGATCGCGAGACCGGCGGAGGCGCGCAGCACCGGGACGCGGCCGAAGCGGTCGAGCACGGGCCCGCCGATCACGCGTCCGACGGTCATGGCGGCGACGAACACGCCGAACACGACGGCGGCGGTGGTCTTGTCGGTGCCGTGGCCGTCGACCATCGCGAGGGTCAGCCAGTCGTTCGCGGAGCCCTCGGCGAAGGCCATGCCCAGCATGATCAGGCCGATGAGGACGAGGCGGCCGTCGCGCCAGACGCCGAGGGAGGCGGCGACGCGCTCGCGGACGGGCGGCTTCACCGTGGTCGCCGCGCCGGAGGTGTCGAGCTCCTCGCGGACCGGGACGAAGCGGATCGCGATCACCGCGGTCACGGCGATCACCACGGCGATCGCGCCGAGGTGGACGGCGACGGGGACGGCCAGGGCGGAGGCGCCCGCGCCGATCAGCGCGCCGGCCACGGTGCCGAGGCTGAAGAAGGCGTGGAACAGCGGCAGGAGCGTCCTGCCGAAGGCCTTCTCGTTGGCCGCTCCCTCGACGTTCATCATCACGTCGACCGCTCCGTTGCCGAAGCCGAGCATCGCCATGCCGGCGAAGGCGGCGGGGAGGACGCCGATGACGTCGGCCGAGACGCCCAGCACCGCGAGGCCCGCCGCCGAGACGGCGAGGCCGAGCGCCATGCCGCGCCGGGCGCCGATCGCGCCCATGACCGGCGTCGAGAACGCGAGTCCGACGATCGCGCCGATCGACATCGAGAGGATCAGCAGGCCCACTCCGGCGGTCGAGAGCTGGAGCTCGTCGCGGATGGCGGGGGTGCGCGAGACCCAGGTGGCGATCGAGATCCCGCTGAGGACGAAGATCGTGAAGACGGCGTTGCGCCAGGCGACCAGCTGCGGGCGCGTGAGCGCGGACGTCGAGGTCATGGCGGTTCTCCTGGTGCGGGCGGGATCCGGACATCGGATCGAGAGGCACGGTCGAATCGATTCGAAGCGAGCCGGTCTAAGCTATCCGGAACCCCGGGGACGGTCAACCGACGACGAGCGCGCCGCCCCCACGAGGAGGAACGTGGAACCCCGCAAGAGCCCCCGGCCGACGCTCGCCCGCGTCGCGAGCCGGGCCGGAGTGTCCCCCTCTACCGCCTCGCTGGTCTTCAGCGGCTCCGGCCCCGTCTCGGAGGCCACGAAGGAGCGGGTGCTGCGCGCGGCGTCCGAGCTCGACTACGCAGGTCCCGACCCGAGGGCGCGCTCGCTCCGCCGCGGACGCTCGGGGATCGTCGGGGTCGTCGTGGACGAGCGGATGCTGCACGCGTTCCGCGACCCGATCAAGATCGCCATGCTCGACGGGATCGCGGACGTGCTCGGCGGAGTCGACGCCGGGATCCTGCTGCTCACCGAGACGGGGGACGGCGCGGGCCTGCTGGCGACCGCCCCGGTGGACGCGATGATCCTGGTCGGCTGCAGCCCGTCGGTCGACGACTCCGTCGCCGTGCTGCGTCGCCGGGGAGTGCCGGTCGTCGTGGTCGAGGGCCTCTCGGAGCTGGGGGGCGCCGTGATCTCGCTCGACAACCGCGAGGCCAGCCGCACTCTCGCGGAGCACCTGCGCGAGCTCGGCCACGAGCGGGTCGCCGTGGTCTCGCTCCCGTTCGCGAAGGACCGCCGCCGCGGCGCGATCCCGGCCGGCTGGCGGGCGAGCCCCAGCATCACTCCGGTCGACCGCCTCCTCGGCGTGCAGGACGTCTTCCCGGAGGCGTCGGTCGTCGCGGCCGCGGCGAGCTCGGTCGACGAGGGGGTCGCCGCGGGTCGGACGCTGCTCGAGGGAGCGGAACGGCCGACCGCGGTCGTGGCGCAGAGCGATCTGCTGGCCGCGGGCGTGATCCTCGCGGCGGAGGAGCGCGGGCTGCGCGTGCCCGAGGACCTCTCGGTGGTCGGCTTCGACGGCGTGCAGGTGCCCGGGCTCGCGGCCGAGTACGACCTCACGACGATGGCCCAGCCCGCGGTCGAGAAGGGCCGCGCGGCGGGCCGGGCCGCGGTCGCCCTCCTCGCCGACGAGGAGGCGGAGGCGGTCTGCTTCCACGCCGTCTTCCACCGCGGGAACACCAGCGCGCCGCCGCGCTGAGCGGAGTTGTCCACAGGCTTCTCCACAGGGGAGGGGAGCGCGGTCAGCGGAGCCAGACGTCGCTGCGGACCCGGAGTCCGAGGGTGACCGCGCGGGCGCCGAGGAAGCCCACGGCGAAGGCGAGCCAGAGCGCGAGGAGGCGCCACTCGGCGGGCGCGGTGGGCGCGAGCAGGGCGAGCGGGACGAAGGCGGCGAGGTTCGCCAGGCCGCTGAGAGCCAGGTAGCGGCCGTCGCCGGCGCCGATCAGCACGCCGTCGAGCACGAAGACGTAGCCGCCCAGCGGAGCGGTGAGGCCCACGACCGCGATCGCCGCGGGCAGCAGCCGCAGCACCTCCTGGTCGCTCGAGAAGACGTACGGCAGGACACCGCTCAGACCGGTGACCAGCGCTCCGAGCACCACGCCGGCACCGATTCCCCAGGTCACGCAGCGTTTCGTGACCGCTCGCGCCTGCTCGGCGTCGCCCGCGCCGAGGAGGCGGCCGAGCAGCGCCTGCGCGGCGATCGCCACAGCGTCGAGGGCGAAGGCGACCGTCGAGAACAGCGTCATCGCGACCTGGAAGGCGCCCAGCTCCTCCGCCCCGAGCGAGGTGGCGGTCGCGACCGCGAGCAGGATCGCCGCGCGGAGGCTCGCGGTGCGCAGCAGCATCCAGCCGCCGGATCCCGCGGAGGAGGCCAGGCCCGCGAGGTGCGGCCGCAGCGGCGCGCCGACCCGCCGGGCGAGCCGCAGCGCGACTCCCGCGTAGGCCGCGAGCATGGCCCACTGCGCGATCACCGTCCCCAGCGCGGAGCCGGTTATCCCCAGGCCCGCCGGGTAGATCAGCACGGCGTTGAGAGCGGCGTTGAGGCCGAATCCGCCGGCCGCGATCACCAGCGGAGTGCGGGTGTCCTGGAAGCCGCGGAGGAGCCCGGTGAGCGCGAAGACGCCGAGCATGGCGGGGATCCCGGCCATGCTCACCGACAGGTACCGCACGCCCGCCTCGGCCACCGCCGGCTCCGCGCCGAAGAGCGCCACGACGGCCGGAGCGGTCAGCGCGCCCACCACGGCGATGCCGGCGCCCAGGAGCAGGGCCAGCCAGCCGCCGTCGATCCCGGCCGCCACGGCCCTGCGCTCGTCGCCCTCGCCGAGGGCCCGGCCGACCCGCGGAGTAGTGCTGTACGCGAGGAAGACCATCAGGCCGACGATCGTCTGCAGCACCGTGCCGCCCAGCGCGAGCCCGGCGAGCGGGACGGCGCCGAGGTGTCCCACCAGGGCGGAGTCGGTGAGCAGGAACAGCGGCTCGGCGACCAGCGAGCCCAGCGCCGGGACGGCGAGCCGGAGGATGCTGCGGTCGAGGGCGGAGGTCACCGCTCGACGCTAGCGGCTGCCGCGGCTCCTGGACGGGCGTACCGTGGGCGGGATGCAGCGCTTCGGGATCGGGCTCGCGGCCGTGGGCCGGCCGGCGTACATCACGGCCGGGCGCGACGGCGACCTCGGTCCCGCCTCGGAGCGGAGCGTCGACGCGCTGCGCGAGCGCACGCACCTGCTCCTGGATGCGGCGTGGGACGCCGGCGTCCGCTTCCTCGACGCCGCTCGCTCCTACGGGCGGGCGGAGGAGTTCCTCGGCGGCTGGCTCGCCCGGCACCCCGAGCGGCGGGCGGCGCTCACGATCGAGTCGAAGTGGGGCTACGAGTACGTCGGCGGGTGGGCGATGGACGCGCCGGTCCACGAGCGCAAGGAGCACTCGGTCGCGATGCTCGACCGGCAGTGGCCGCTCACGCTCGACGCGCTCGGCTCGGCGCCCGACTCCTACCTCGTCCACTCGATCACCCCCGAGAGCCCGGCCCTCGCCGACCGGCCGCTCCTGGACCGCCTGCGCGGCCTCGCGGGCTCCGGAGTGCGGGTCGGCCTCTCGACCAGCGGCCCCGAGCAGGCGCGCGTCATCGAGCTCGCCCGCGCGATCCCGGAGTCGCCGTTCAGCGCGGTCCAGAGCACCTGGAATCCGCTCGAGCAGTCCGCGGGCCGGGCGCTCGCCGCGGCGCACGACGACGGCTGGCTGGTCGTGGTCAAGGAGGCCCTCGCCAACGGGAGGCTCGTCGAGCACCCGATCGAGCACGCCGGTGCCGCGCCGGACGCCGTCGCCCTGGGGGTCGCCCTCGCGCAGCCCTGGGCCGACGTCGTGCTGAGCGGTGCGGCGACTCCGGAGCAGCTGCGGGCCAACCTGCGCGCGCGGCCCCGGGAGCTCGCGGAGCTCTCGGCGCTCGCCGTGGATCCGGCCCGCTACTGGGCCGAGCGCGCCGCTCTCGACTGGACCTGAGAGCACTCGAACGAAGTGGTGCGTGCGTTCCGCCGCCGCATTGGATAGCGTTCTCTTCAGTACCCCGTCTGCCCTCTCTGCGAGGGCTGGCGCGCGGATCGGCCCTCGTGATATCGCCCGAGGGGATCCGCCCCGGCCCGCCACCCCTCTTCGAGTGCGGCTGAATCGAGACTTCCTCCGCACCCCGTGCGAGCCCCGCGTCCGGTCCTAGCGTGACGCGCAGGTCGTCGATGCGACCGGCTCGCCCCCACCCCCAGGCGAGCGTTCGATCCTCGATCCGACGCCCAGCGGAGTGCCCCCATGTCCCGTGCCCGAACCGTCCTCCTCGTCACCGCCGCCCTCGTCGCCGGCCTCCTCACGGCCCCGAGCGCCGCGGCGGCCGCGACTCCCGCGACCACTCCCGTCACCGGGTTCGAGAGCGGCTCGCCCGCGCTCGCGACGGTCACCGGCACGGCCTCCACGGCCGCGTCCGACGACAGCACGGAGGGGGACTCGTCGCTCGAGGTCTCGTACGACGTCACCGGAGGGCTCGCCGAGCTCGGCTTCGACCCGCTGCAGGCGCCGGTCCTCCCCGCGCCCGCCTCGGCCCTGACGGTGGACCTCCGCGGCGACGGCTCGTACAACACCGTCTACCTGCGAGTCCGCGACACGAGCGGCGAGACCTTCGTCCACCGTGTCGACGCGATGCGCTCGACGCAGTGGCAGACGCTCACGGTGGACCTGACCGCGGAGCCGGCGGCTCGCGACGGCGGCGACGGCAACGGAGTCATGGACGCGCCGCTCACCGTGGCCGGCGTCCTCGTGGTCCGCAACGGCGAGCAGCCGCCCACCGGCACCTTCGCCCTCGACGACGTGCGCGCGGACACCACCGGCTGGACCCTCCCCGTCGCCGCGTCGACCTACGTCGCCGCCGGGGCGAGCGCAGCGCTCTCCTTCGACGCGGGAGCCGCGGGCGACTGGGAGCTGCGGCTCGCGGACGCCGCCGGGCTCTCGCGCACCCTCACCGGCACGGCCGGCGCGGCGGGACCCGTCGCCGTCGACTGGGACGGACTCGACGACTCCGGAGCCGCGATGAGCGGCGACGTCCGCGCAGTCCTCCGCCAGGACGGCTCGGCCGACGGCTCCCTCGGCGCCGCGACGACGACCGGCGTCCCGTTCCTGCTGACCCTGGCCGCGGCGGACGACCCCGACGCGACCTCGGTGGTCGAGGCCTTCGACGGCGGGGACGCCGGCTGGGGAGTGGCCACCGGATCCGCCACCCTGCGCCGCGCCTCCGCGGCCGAGGCGAAGGGCGGCGCGACCAGCACCGAGGGCACCGACGCGCTCGCCGTCGACTACGACCTCACCGAGGGCATGGCCGGCATCACCCGCACCGCGCCGCTCGACGTCGCCACCGGCCCGGTCACTGGACTGAAGGTCGACCTCAAGGGCGACGGCAGCTACAACACGGTCTACCTCCGCGTCACCGACGCGAGCGGCGAGGCGTTCACCTACCGGATGGATGCGATGCGGCAGACCACCTGGACCTCGGTGCCCATCGACCTCACCCAGGACCCGGTGCTCGCCGAGGGCGGCAACGCCGACTCCGTGCTCGACATGCCGCTGACGCTCACCGGCTTCTTCGTCGTGCGCAACGGCGAGCAGTCCGCCACCGGCTCGCTCGTGCTCGACAACCTGCGCGCGGTGAGCAGCCGGTGGACGATGCCCGTCGCCGACACCGAGTTCCTGGTGCCGTCGGAGGGCGCAGTCGTGAGCCTCGCGTTCTCGGCCGCCACGGCCGGCGACTGGATGATCGTCCTCCGCGACGGGACCGGCCGCAGCCGCTCGCTCACCGGCACCCTCGCCGAGCCCGGCGAGGCCGCCGTGCAGTGGGACGGGAAGGCCGACGACGGCCAGGAGATGGACGGCCCGATCCGCAGCACCTTCCTGCAGGACTCGAGCCCCGACGGTCAGTTCTCCGCGTCGCGGACCCGCTCGGCGACGCCGACCCTGCTGACGGTCGCCGCGGCGCAGCCGTCGACGACGAGCGTGGTGGAGGGCTTCGAGGGCGCGGCGTCGGGCTGGAGCGTCGCGATGGGCTCGGCAGCGATCTCGCGCACCAGCGCGCAGAAGACGCAGGGCTCCTACGCCCAGCGCATCGACTACGACGTCTCCTCGGGGCTCGTCGAGACGGTGCAGAGCACCCCCGCGACGGTGATCGCGAAGCCGGCCACGTCGCTCCGGATCGACCTCAAGGGCGACGGCACCTACAACACCGTCTACACGCGCCTCCGCGACGCCTCGGGCGAGACCTTCACCTACCGGCTCGACGCGATGCGCTCGACGGCGTGGGCGACCATCGACGTCGACCTCACCGCCCCGGCCGCGCTGATCGAGGGCGGCGACGGCGACCAGGTGCTCGACTTCCCGGTGAAGCTCTCGGGCGTCATCATCGTCCGCAACGGCAGCCAGCCCGCCACCGGGACCGTCGTGCTCGACAACCTGCGCACCCTCGCCTCCGGCTGGTCGCTGCCGGCCGCCGCGAACGCGTTCTTCACTCCGGCCGCCTCGGCGACCACCTCCTTCTCGTTCACCGCCGCCGGCCCGGGCGACTACCGGCTCGAGCTGCGCGACAAGGAAGGGCGCCTGAAGACGATCACCGGGCGCGCCGCCGCCGCCGGCCCGGTGACGCTGCCCTGGGACGGCTCCGACGACTCCGGAACCCGCCTGCGAGGCGACGTCAGCGGCGTCTTCTCGCAGGACGGGACCGACGACGGCGCTCTGGCCTCGAACGCCACCCGCAGCGGGATCCCCCTTCTGCTGACCCTCGCCGAGATCGACGCCGACGCGAGCCTCGCGCAGTCCTTCGACTCCGCCGGGACCGACTGGGTGCAGGCCGCCGGCACCGCGACCCCGTCGACCTCGGCCACCCGCACGGAGGGCTCGGGCGCGCTCAAGATCGCCTACGACCTCTCCCGCGCCGACGCCGAGATCGAGACGACGACGACTCCGGTGCCGCTGCTGACGCAGCCCGCGACCGCGCTCAAGGTCGACCTGCTCGGCGACAGCAGCTGGAACACCGTGTTCCTCAAGCTGCGGGACGCCACCGGCGAGATGTTCTTCTACCGGGTCGACGCGATGAGCCTCAGCCGGTGGACGACCGCGACGATCGACCTCCGGTCGCCCGCCGCGAACACCCACCTCGGCAACGACGACGGCGTGCTCGACTACCCGGTCTCGCTGGTGCGGGTCAACGTGGTGCGGAACGGCGCCTCGGCCCCCGCCACCGGCACCGTCGTGCTCGACAACCTGCGCGTGCTCGACAAGGACTGGACGCTGCCGACCGCGAGCGCCGCGCGCTTCTCGCGCGAGAACGCGGCGACCACGACCGTCCGCTTCACGGCGGGCGGGCCCGGCGACTACGCCCTGGTCCTGCTCGACAGCGCCGGCCGCACCCGCACCTTCGGCGGGACCGCCGCCGCCGCGGGTGAGATCACCACGACCTACGACGGCACCGACGACAGCGGAGCCGCGATGTCCGGCAGCATCGCCGGACGCCTCACCTGGGACACGACCGCCGACGGCGCGCTCTCGGGAGCCGCCACGGCGACCCGCCCGTACCTCACCGGAGTGAGCGCCCGGGTCACCGAGGCGTCGCCCGCCTCGATCAGCGGCATCAACAGCTTCCTCACCGAGCAGGACTCGCCCGCCGAGGCCGACCGGCAGGCCGCCCTCCTCGAGGACGCGCAGGTGCGCTGGGCCCGCGAGGAGTTCGAGTGGAAGCGCATCGAGCCGCGGAAGGGCTACTACGACTGGGCGAAGTTCGACCAGGCCGTCGCGATCAGCCAGGCGCGCAACGTCGACATGATCGGCAAGCTCGCCTACTCGGCGCCCTGGGCCTCGTCGGCCCCGGCCGGCACCGCGGCGGAGGACGCGCAGTACTACCCGCCGCGCAGCAACGCCGACTTCGCGTCGTACGCGGCGGCGACCGTGGCCCGGTACAAGGACCGCGTGCACGTCTGGGAGGTGTGGAACGAGCCGAACACCGACTACTACTGGCGCGGAGGTGCCACGGCCGGCCAGTACGGCGAGATGCTGAAGGCCGCGTACACGGCGATCAAGGCCGTGGACCCGACGGCGACCGTGCTGGTCGGCGGGCTCGACCAGTTCAGCGACCCGTTCATGGCGGGGGTGCTGGCGGCCGGGGCGGGCGACTCCTTCGACGGACTCGCGATCCACACGTACACGGTCGACGGAGCGCCCGAGACCGGAGCGATCCCGACCTACCTCGATGCGGCGCAGAACTTCCTCACCCGCAGCGCGCCGGGCCGGAGCCTGTGGATCACCGAGGTCAGCTGGGCGACCTGCACCACCTGCACCGGCGCCACCAGCGAGGCCGACCAGGCGTCGTACCTCTCGCGCTCCTACCTCGACGCCGCGGCCCGCGGGATCAAGGCGATCGCCTGGTACAACCTCGTCGGAGGCCCCGACCCGCAGGCGCCGCTGGACACCTTCGCGGTGACCGAGCGCTCCGGACGGCAGAAGCCCGCGTACGCGGCGCTGAAGGAGGTCGGCGCGGTCCTCGCGACCGGCACCGCGGTCGGCCGGGCGAGCGCGACCGCCTCCGCCTCACCGGTGAAGGTCGACGACCTCTCCTCCACGAGCGGATGGGCCGTGGCGCCGATCGGCGGCGGGACCGCCTCGCTCGCCGCGACCTCGGCCGGCTACTCCGGCTCGGGCGCGCTGAAGCTGACCTACGACTTCTCCGGCACCTCGAAGGGCGCACAGCTGCACACCTCGCGCACCCTCCCCGGCTCGCCGACGGCGGTCTCGGTCTGGGTCAGCGGCGACGCGAGCACCAGCCCCGTCTACCTGAAGCTGCAGGACGCGACCGGGGAGACCTTCCAGGGCCTCGTGGGCAACGTCGGCGGAACGCCCTGGCAGAAGATGACGCTGTTCTCGGACGGGCTGAACGCCAACTACACGCACTCCGGCGGAGACGGCGACGGCGTGTGGGACTACCCGGTGAAGCTCGTGGACGCCTTCGTCTACAAGGCGATGTCGGGCATCACCTCCGGCACGGTCTCGATCGACGACGTGACGGCCGACTACGGGGTGAACCTGCACGGGACGGTGCTGCAGACGCCGACCGAGACGGTGCAGGCGCTCTACACCGCGGGTCCGTCGACGGCCTCGGTGCAGGTCTCGGGGGCGACGGCGTCGGTCCGGACCACCGCGGGCAGCACGGCGCTGACCGTCGCCGACGGCCACGCGACGGCGACGCTCGGCAGGACGCCGGCCTTCGTGGTCTCGGCGCCCGCGGTCACCCGCCCCGGCGGCACGACGACGCTCGACTGGATGACCGGCGACGGCGCGACGACCAGCGTCGCGGTGCTCACCGCGTCCGGGGGAGTCGCGAAGCAGCTGACCTCGTCGATCCGGTACCTGGCGGGCCGGCAGACCCTCGCCTGGGACGGACGCCTGACGAACGGCGCCGTCGCCCCGGCCGGGTCGTACAGCATGCGCATCACGACGACGACGCTCGACGGGCGCACCAGCGTGCAGAAGGTCGCGTTCACGCAGCCCTGATGCGGGTCGCCGCGGGACGGCCGCCCCCTCGACTCCTGGAGTCTCGGGGCGGCCGTCCCCCTCGACTGTTCAGGAGTTGTCGCACTCGGGTGTCGAGTGCGACAACTTCTGGACAGTGGCGAGCGGCGGACGGTCGTCCTGTCGACTCTCCAGGAGTTGTCGCATTCGGGTGTCGAGTGCGACCACTTCTGGACAGTGGCGAGCGGCGGACGGCCGTCGCGGGCGGGCGCCGGGGCGCCTCAGGACCAGTCGCCCTCGCCCGTGCCGAGGCGCTCGCGGCCGAGCTCGGTGATCGGGACGGCCGCGAGGCTGGTGAGGCCGATGCCGAGGAGCGTCGCCCGGGGCGCGCCGGACGCGCCGAGCAGGGCCATTCCCTCCAGCACCGCGCAGAAGTAGGCGCCGAGCGCCTCCGGATCGGCGGAGGCGTCGATCTCGCCGGCCGTCCGCGCGTCGTCGATGCAGGCCGCGTAGTGCGAGCGCATCGCGTCGAACGCGGTCGCGACCGTCGCCGCGATCTCGGGGTCGCGCGCCGAGAGCTCCACCGCGGTCCGGGTGAACAGGGACGGAGCCGACTGCGCCGCGCCGTGCTCGACCGCCACCCTCACGAGCTGCGACCGGATGCGCGCCAGCGGGCTCTCGGTTCCGTGGCGGATCGTCTCCACGGCGTCGACCGCCTCGGCGGTGTCGCTGAGGAACGCCCGCATGAAGAGCTCCTTCTTGCCTCCGAACGCGTTGTAGAGGCTCTGCCGCGCCAGGCCGGTCGCCTCGAGCAGCGTGTCGAGCGAGGTGCCCGCGTACCCGGTCTCGGCGAAGGCCGTCCGTGCGCGGGCGACGACGTCGGCCTCGTCGAAGGTGCGGGGTCGGGGCATGATCGTCCTCCTGGTCGGGTGGCCCGTCCATCCTGACCCACCGCGGGGGGTCCGCGGGCCGGGCGGCGGATCGGAGGGACGGGCGCGCGGGTCGGGGTCCGAGGCTCCGGGTCCGGGGTCCGAGGCTTCGGGTCCAGGCTCGGGTTCGCGCTCGGGCTCGCGCTCGGTGCTCCGGGCTCAGGCGATGGACGCGCCGCCGTCGACGAGGATCTCCGCACCGGTGATGCCCGAGCTCTGGTCGGAGACGAGGAAGAGCACGGTCGCGGCGATCTCCTCGGGACGCAGCAGCCGGCCCAGCGGCATGCCGGAGGCGATCTGCTCGAGGAGCGCGGAGGGGTCGCCGAGGGCCAGGGCCGCGAGGCCGGGCGTCTCGGTCGGCCCGGGCACGACGGTGTTGATGCGGACGCCGCGCGGCGCCAGCTCGGCGGCCCAGGTGCGGGTCATCGTCGCGACGGCCGCCTTCGAGGCCCCGTACAGGCCGAAGCTCTTCTCGGTCCCGGAGCCGGCGGTCGAGCCGGTCACCACGATCGCGGCCCGGTCGGTGAGGTGGGGGAGCGCCCCCTGGACCGTCAGGGCGGTGCCGCGGACGTTGGTCGCGAAGGCCGTGTCGATGTCGTCGGCGGTCACGTCGGCCAGGTCCTTGAACCCGCCTCCACCCGCATTGGCGTGCACGGCGTCGAGGCCGGACCTGCGGGCGGCGACCGCGTCGAAGACCGCTCGCGCGCCGTCGGGCTCCGCAGCGTCCGCGCGGACGACGGTCACGGCGTCGCCGAGCTCCTCCGTCACCGCGTCGAGCTGCTCCTGGCGCCGGCCGGTCACGAACACGTGCGCGCCCTCCTGCACGAACCGGCGGACGACCGCCAGGCCGATGCCCGAGGTCCCGCCCGTCACGAGGGCCGTCCGACCGCTGAGTGCTGCATCCATGAGAATCTCCGTCCGAGTTGTTGACTGATCGTTCTCGTACGGTAGTCGTGCTGGATCGATCAGTCAATAACTCGCGCGGTTCCCGCTCATCGCCGGGCCGCCCACGCAGAAGCGCACCGCCCCCGGAGGGACGGTGCGCTTCTGCGGCGGATCAGACCGGGACGAGCCAGGTGAGCTGCGAGTGCGGCTCGACGATCAGCGGGCCCAGCTCCCTGTTGAACTCGGCTCCGTAGTCGGCCGAGATGTGCGCCTGGAAGGCGTCCTCGTCGCGGTAGACCTCGTAGACGAAGAACCGGGCCGGGTCGTCCTCCCGGCGGTGAGGCGTGAACTCGATGTTCCCCGGCTCCCGGCGGACCAGGACGGCGAGGTCGGCGATCATGCCGGCGACCGTCTCCTCGTGGCCGGGCTTCGCGGTGAACTCGGCGTAGAGGATGCGGGCGCTCATGCCGTCGCCGCCCCGGTCATGATCGCGACCGCGTCGGTCATCGAGTGCGACTGCGGGGTGATGGTCGCGGCCTTCTTGCCGAGGCGCTGGATGTGGATCCGGTCGGCCACGTCGAAGACGTGCGGCATGTTGTGGCTGATCAGGATGACCGGGATGCCGCGGTCGCGCAGATTGCGCACGAGCTGCAGCACCTGGTTCGACTCGCGGACGCCGAGGGCGGCGGTCGGCTCGTCGAGGACGACGACCTTCGAGCCGAACGCGGCGGCACGGGCGACGGCCACGGCCTGGCGCTGTCCTCCGGAGAGGTTCTCGACCGGAACCGTGACGTCCTGGAGAGTCGAGATGCCCAGCTCGGTCAGCTCGGCGCGCGCCTCCTTGCGCATTCCGGCGGTGTCGAGCATCCGGAAGACGGAGCCGAGGATCCCCTTCTTGCGCTTCTCGCGGCCGAGGTAGAGGTTCGAGGCGACGTCGAGCGCCGGGGAGACGGCGAGGTTCTGGTAGACCGTCTCGATGCCGGCGCCGCGGGCGTCCTGCGGGCGCTTGAACGTCACGGGCTGCCCGTCGAGGAGGATCTCGCCCTCGTCGGGGATCTCGGCGCCGGTGAGGCACTTGATCAGCGTCGACTTCCCAGCGCCGTTGTCGCCGATGATGGCGAGGACCTCGCCGGGGTAGAGCTCGAGGCTGACGCCGTCGAGCCCGACCACGCGGCCGAAGGTCTTGACGAGGCGCTTGGCCTGCAGGACGGGGGTGCGGGTAGCGGCGGGAGCGGTGCCCGCGGCGTCGATGAGGGTCACTTGCGAACCTTCCGGATCCACTGGTCGACCGAGACGGCGACGATGATGAGGACGCCGACAGCGAGCGTCTGGTAGAGGACGTCGAGCCCGGCGAGCGAGAGCCCGTTGCGGAAGACGCCGACGATGAGGGCGCCGAGGAGCGTGCCCCAGACCGTGCCGCGCCCGCCGAAGAGACTGGTGCCGCCGATGACGACCGCGGTGATCGAGTCGAGGTTGAGGTCGGCTCCGGCGTTCGGGCTCGCCGCGTTGGTGCGGCCGATCTGGATCCATGCGCCGATGGCGAGGATCGCGCCGGCGGCGAGGTAGACGCTCATCAGGACGCGGTTCACGCTGATCCCGGCCAGGCGGGCGGCCTCCTTGTCGTCGCCCACCGCGTAGACGTGGCGGCCCCAGGCGGTCTTGCCGAGGATGAACGCGATCACGATGTAGACCAGGAGCATCAGCAGGACGCCGTAGCTGATGCGGACGCCGAGGATGTCGAAGGTGCCGCCGGTGGAGGGCAGCAGGGCCGGCATGTCGGTGCCGCGGACCGTCGATCCGCTCGAGTAGAGGAGCGTCAGCGCGACGAAGATGTTGAGCGTGCCGAGGGTGACGATGAACGGGGGGAGCCGGAGCTTCGTCACGAGCAGGCCGTTGAAGGCGCCGGCCGCGAGGCCGACGACCAGGCCCAGGAGGAGGGCGACGATCGCCGGAAGGCCGTTCTCGGTCGCGGTCTGCGCGATGACCATCGAGGTGAGGACCATGACGGCGCCGACCGAGAGGTCGATGCCGGCGGTGAGGATGATCAGCGTCTGCGCAACGGCGAGGGTGCCGACCACCGCGACCTGCTGCGTGATGAGCGAGAGGTTCGACGGGTCGAGGAAGCGGTCGTTCAGGAGCCCGAAGACGATGACGGCCAGGACGAGGACGACCGCCGGGCTGACGGCCGGATAGCGGTGCAGGACTCCGCGGACGCGGTCCAGCGGCGTGCGGCGGTCGAGGAACTCGCTCGCGAGGTCGAGTGCGGAGGTCGGCGGATTCGGGTCGGTGGTCTTCTGAGCCACGATGGCCTTTCTGGAGTCGCTGGGAGCGGGAGGAGGAGGGCGGGGCGCCGGGGCGCCCCGCCCGCGGTGGGCTACTCGCCCCAGCAGATCCCGGCGGCGTCGTCGGAGGTGATGCTGTCGAGGCCGTCGACGGGGGTGTCGGTCACCAGCTGCGAGCCGGTGTCGAAGAAGTCGAGGCCCTCGCTGGTGCTGGGCTTGGTGCCGTCCTCGGCGAGCTGGGCGATCGCCTCGACGCCGAGCTGGGCCATCTTCACCGGGTACTGCTGCGCGGTGGCGCCGATGAGACCCTCCTTGACGTTCTTCACGCCGGCGCAGCCGCCGTCGATCGAGACGAGCAGGACGTCCTTCTCCTTGCCCGCGGCCTGGAGGGCCTGGTAGGCGCCGTAGGCAGCCGGCTCGTTGATCGTGTAGACGACGTTCACGTCGGGGTTCTTCGACAGGAGCGTCTCCATGGCGGTGCGGCCGCCGTCCTCGGCGCCCTGGGTCGCCTCGTTGCCGACGATCTCGTAGTCGCCGCCGCTGTAGCTGCCGGTCTTCGCCTCGTCGCCGTTGGTCTGGTCGTCGGCGACGTCGATCCCCATGCCGGTGAGGAAGCCCTGGTCGCGGTTGTAGTCGACCGAGACGACCTTGTCGTCGAAGAGGTCGAGCATCGCGATGGTCGCCTTCTTCCCGTCGAGCTGCGCGGCGGTCCACTCGCCGATGGCCTCGCCGGCCTTGAAGTTGTCGGTGGCGAAGGTGATGTCGACGGCGTCGGCGGGGTCGGGCGCCGTGTCGAGGGCGATGACGAAGAGACCGGCGTCGCGCGCCTTCTGGATGGCGTCGACGACAGAGGGGCCGTTCGGGGTGATCAGGATGCCCTTGTCGCCCTTCGAGATGGCGTTCTCGATGGCCTGGATCTGGGTGTCCTCGTCGCCGTCCTCCTTGCCCGCGGCGAGCGTGAGGTTCACGCCGGCGGAGGTGGCCGCCTCCTTGGCGCCGTCCTCCATCGCGACGAAGAAGGGGTTCGTCGTGGTCTTGACGATGAGGGTGACGCCGACGCCGTCTCCGCTGCCGGCGGTGGAGCCGGCGTCGGACGAGCCGGGGCCGGAGCTGGAGCAGGCGGTCATGCCCAGGGCCGCGAGGATCGCGACGGAGCCGAGGCCGATGTACCGGGTGAGGCGAGGGGAACGGTTCGTCATTGAAAGTCCTGTTCATAAGGCGGGAGCAGCCTCCCGACAACGATGTCAGAGGTAGGTCTATCGGGTTTGTGACGCTATGGTCAAGCGATCCTCCAGAAAGCGAGACCCGACCGTGACATCGTTGTCAGATCGAAGCGGCGCCGGTGCAGGCCGCCGTCCGACCATGAAGCACGTCGCCGCTCTGGCCGGCGTGGGCATCAAGACGGTCTCCCGGGTCATCAACGGCGAGCCGAACGTGTCGGCCGCCACGATCGAGCGGGTGCAGGCCGCCGCCTCGCAGCTGCAGTACCAGCCGGATCTGCACGCCGGGAACCTCCGCCGCTCCAACGGGCGCACCAACACGCTCGGCCTGCTGGTGGGCAGCGTGGCGAACCCCTTCTCGGGTGCTCTCCACCGTGCCGTCGAGGATCTCGCGAACGAGCGCGGTGTCGCGGTCTTCGCCTCGAGCCTCGATGACGACCCCGCCCGCGAGCGCTCCTCGGTCAACGCGTTCGTCTCGCGGCGCGTCGACGGGCTCATCCTGACCACGGTCGCGCCCAGCCAGGCCTACCTGGGCGTCGAGGTCGACCGAGGCACGCCCGCCGTGTTCGTCGACCGCGTCCCCTCGGGGATCACGGCGGACGCGGTGATCACCGACAACGCCGCCGGCATCGCCCGCGCGGTGGGCCACCTCGCCTCCTTCGGGCATCGCCGCATCGCCTTCCTGGGCGACCGGCCCGAGATCTTCACCGCGCAGGAGCGGGAGCGCGGCTTCCTCGAGGAGATGAGCCGGCTCGGCCTGCCGGTGCCGCCCGGGTACGTGCGCCACGGCGCCCACGACGAGCACGCGGCGGAGGAGATGGCGACCGCTCTGCTCGACCTCGAGGTGCCGCCGACCGCGATCGTCGGCGGGCAGAATCTGATCACGATCGGCGTGCTCGCCGCGCTCCGGCGTCGTGGCGCGCACGGAAGAATCGCCCTGATCGGCTTCGACGACATCCCTCTGGCCGAGCTCCTCGAGCCCGCCGTCTCGGTGATCGCGCAGAACCCCGCGGTCATCGGGCGGACGGCCGCCGAGCGGGTGTTCCTCCGCCTCGACGGCGAGGACGAGCCGGCGCAGACGTTCGTGATCCCCACCGAGCTGATCGCCCGCGGCTCCGGCGAGGTGCCCTGCCCCGACTGAGAAGCCGCGGGACGGAATCTGATCTTTCTCGCAGACCGCTCTTGAATTGTCCGGAGGACAGTCCGTAGATTGCCCAGCAATTGACAACGTTGTCACTCGTGACACGCGCAACGAAGGGCGTTCTTCCGTGCTTTCTCCTCATCGCTCGCTCCCACGGCGCAGCGGCCTGGTGGCCGTCGCCGCCGCGCTCTGCCTCGTCGGCGGCGGGCTCTCCGTCCCCGCCGTCTCTGCTGCTCCGCTCGACGCCGCAGCGGAGACCTACCGTCCGGCGATCCACTACTCGCCGACGAAGAACTGGATGAACGACCCCAACGGGCTCGTCTACTACGAGGGCGTCTACCACCTCTACTACCAGTACAACCCGCAGGGGACGCGCTGGGGGAACATGAGCTGGGGCCACGCCACCAGCACCGACCTCACGCACTGGACCGAGCAGCCGCTCGCCATCCCGGGCGACGCGGAGTCGGACATCTTCTCCGGCTCGATCGTCGTGGATAAGGACAACACCTCCGGGTTCGGCACCGCCGAGAACCCGCCCCTGGTGGCGATGTACACGGCCGCGTACAAGACGGGGGAGCAGGCGCAGGCGCTCGCCTACAGCACCGACGCCGGGCAGACGTGGACGAAGTACGAGGGCAACCCGGTCATCGACCGGGACCAGAACGACTTCCGCGACCCGCACGTGTTCTGGTACGACGGCGGCACTCCGGAACTCTCCTACTGGGTCGTCGTCACCGTGGAGGCGGACGACCACAAGGTCCTCCTCCACAAGTCGACCGACCTCAAGAACTGGACCGAGCTCAGCGAGTTCGGCCCGGCGAACGCGACCGGCGGCGTCTGGGAGTGCCCGGACCTCTTCCCGCTGGCGGTCGACGGCGACCCGTCGAACATCAAGTGGGTCATGGTCGTCAACCTCAATCCGGGTGCGGTGGGAGGCGGCTCCGGCGGACAGTACTTCGTCGGCGATTTCGACGGCACCACCTTCACCTCCGAGTCGACCGTCGGCTCCGACACCCTCCCCGAGGGCACGACCCTCGCCGGCTTCGACGACGGCACCTACAACGGGTGGACCGCGAAGAACGAGCCGGGGAACTGGAAGGACGGACCCTTCGGCGCCGCGCCCGCCACCGGAGCGATCGACGGTCAGCAGGCCGTCACCGGCTTCGCCGGAACGGGTCTCATCAACGGCTTCAACGACGGCGACTGGCCGGTCGGCTCGATGGAGTCGCCCGCCTTCACCCTCGACCAGGACCACCTGAACTTCCTCGTCGGCGGCGGGAACCACCCGCACGTCGACGGCACGCAGCTCGCCAACGACCCTCCCGCGGGCAGCGAGCTCCTCTTCGAGGGCTTCGAGTTCCCGGACCAGCAGAGCCTCGCGGACAACGGCTGGACCGTGACCGGCGACTTCGCCGGCGGCACGAACCCCTCCACGAACGGCGGCGAGTTCTTCCTCGGCCAGAAGCGGATCAACACCTTCGAGGGCGGTCCGAAGGGCGACGACAACACCGGCACCATGACCTCGCCGGAGTTCACGATCGACAAGAGCAGCCTCAGCATGCTCGTCGGCGGCGGCTTCCGCCCCGAGGGCGACGCCCAGACCCTCGAGGTGCAGCTCGTCGTGGACGGCGAGGTGGTCGAGACCACGGCCGGGACGAACGACGGCGCCCTCAACTGGAAGAGCTGGGACGTCTCGGCGTACCAGGGGAGGACGGCGACGATCGTGGTGCAGGACGGCGCGACCGGCGGCTGGGGCCACCTCACCGTCGACCACGTCGTGCTCGCCGACACCGCTGCGCAGGTCCGCTCGAACGAGACGAGTGTGAACCTCGTCGTCGACGGCGAGATCGTCCGCACCGCGACCGGCAGCGACAGCGAGACGCTGGACTGGAAGAGCTGGGACGTCGCGGACCTCGCCGGCCGCACCGCGCACCTGCAGGTCGTCGACAACAACCGCGCGGGCTGGGGCCACATCCTGGCCGACCAGTTCATGCTGTCCGACGAGCCCGCGCAGAGCCGCCTCGTCGACTACGACTGGCTCGACTGGGGCCGCGACTACTACGCCGGAGTGACCTTCGACAACGCACCCGACGACAAGCGCATCATGATCGCGTGGATGAACAACTGGCAGTACGGCGAGGCGATCCCCACCGGCACCTGGCGAGGAGCGATGGCGCTCCCGCGCGAGCTCTCCCTCGAGACAGTGGACGGCGCCCCGAAGCTCGTGCAGAAGGTCGTCGACCAGACGGCGGGCCTCGAGCGCGGCGACGAGGCGTTCACGCTGGGCGCCACGGACATCGCCGACGGTGAGACCGCACTCCCGGCCGCGGCCGAGGGCAGCGTCTACAAGCTCGACGCCACCTTCAGCGCCGGGGACGCGGACTCCTTCGGCCTCTCGGTCCGCAACTCCGCTGACGGCTCCCAGCGCACGCCGATCACCTACGACGTCGCGTCCGGTCAGCTGAGCGTCGACCGCACCCGCTCGGGCGACGTCGGCTTCGACGCCGACTTCCCGTCGGTCGAGACCGCGCCGGTGTCCCTCGACGACGGCGAGCTGCACCTCGAGCTCTACGTCGATCACGCCTCCGTCGAGACGTTCGCGCAGGGCGGCCGCGCGACGATCACCGACCAGGTCTTCCCCGACCCGAGCAGCACGGGTGTCTCGCTCCTCTCCTCCGGGGGGACGGCGCGCCTCGAGAGCCTGACGGTCACACCACTCACTCCGTCGATGTTCACCGACCCCGCGGCGGTCGCCTCGCTGACCCCCGCGGGCGCGCCGCAGACCGTCGAGACCGGAGCGGCGATCACCGGCCTCGGAGTCACCGCGGCGAACGCGGCCGACGAGCCGGTGGCGGGTGCGGACGTCGCGTACACGATCGAGGGTCCGGCCCGCTTCGCCGACGGAGGCACGACCGCCACCGCGACGACCGGCGCCGACGGCTCCGCTCCGCTCCCCGCGGCCACGGCGGGTCCCGGCACGGGTGCCGTCTCGATCACCGCGGTCTCGGGAGGCGTCAGCCGACTCCTCCCCGCCGTCACCGTCGTCGCCCCGGCGACACGGGTCGACGTCGACGTGACGATCACCGGCGTGAAGCGCGGCGGATCGGTCGTGCTGACCGCCACCGCGACGAACCAGGGGAGCACGCCGGTCCGTCTCAGCATCCCGACGGCCTTCGGTGAGCTGAAGGTCACCTCGCTGGCGGCGGGCCGCACCAGGACGGTCTCGGTCGACACGCACCTCTCCCGGGTGCCGTCGGGCTCGTTCCGCGTGACGGCGACCGCACCGGACGGGACCCGGGAGACCTTCCGGGTCGCGTACCGCGGCACCGGGAAGTAGCGGCGGGATGAGGGGGCGGCGGCTCGGGGCTGGACCCGAAGCCGCCGCCCCCTTCCCGCGCCCGCTGCCGGATCGCGCGTCCAGGAGACCGCGTCCGGGCGCCACGCCCGGGCGCGGGAGCCGCGGTCGACCGCGCTCGTTCTCGGACGAGCGGGCCGACGGACGCTCTCCGGCCCGGCCAGGGCTCCTCCCCGCGCCGCCGGGCGAGCCGCCGCTGCAGCCCTTCCGCTCCCAGGGCGGCGCCCAGGATGGAGTCCTGCCTCGGACGAGCGATCGATGCGTCACGAATGGGCGCCATGCGCGGCCGGAAGCGACCGTTCGTGACGCATCGATCGCGGGCCGGGGGAGTGCGCGGCGAGCGCCGCGCGGAGCGGGGTCGTCAGGTGCCGAACGGCTCCCGGTCGCGGGTCAGCGGTGCCGCCCGCAGCGCCCGCATGTAGATCCCGTAGCGCCGCAGCTGTGCGGCCGATGCCGCGGCGCGTCCGGGGCGCAGGCCGGACAGCCGGTACACCAGCATCCGCGACGCCATCCCCGCGAGCACGACCGCCCGCCAGACCTGCTGCTGCAGATCCGAGCGCGCCATCCGCCAGCCGTAGAGGTCGAAGAGGTTGACGATCCAGGCGGTGCTGACGCGGCCGTCGACATCGCTCGAGGAGCCGCCCATCGCGTGCAGGGCGTGCAGGCTCGGATCGAGGACCACGCGCAGGCCCTCGGCGCGCAGGCGGAGGCAGATCTCGACGTCCTCGGCGTACATGAACCAGCGGTCGGTGAGGCCGCCGACGCGGTCCCAGACGGCCAGCGGAATCATCAGGCAGCCGCCGCTCACCCAGTCGACGTCGCGCGGCCGCCCGTGCAGGTCGGCAGCGAACAGGTAGTGGCCCTCGAGGGAGGGGAAGCGCCGGCCGAGGCGCGAGAGGCCGGTCTGATGCAGGAGCATCCGCCGGACCGTGGGGGCGTGGCCGGCGGCGACGATCACGACGTCCTCGCCCTCGTTCTCGAGGAGGGGGGAGACGGCGCCGATCGTCGGATCGCTGTCGAGAAGTGACGCCAGCGAGCCGACGACCTCCGCCGAGATCTGCGCGTCCGGGTTCAGCAGCAGCAGGTGGCGGCCGGTGGCGTGGGCGGCTCCGAGGTTGACGGCCCGCGAGAACCCGGCGTTCTCGGTGTTCTCGACGACATGGACGTCCGGGTACTCGGCGCGCAGCACGGCGACCGTCTCGTCGCGCGAGAGGTTGTCGACCACCAGGATCTCGACGCTCTCGTCGCGGCCGGCGAGCGCGTCGAGGCAGGAGCGGATCACGCCGATGCTGTTGTAGGTGACGATCACGATCGACACGGACGGCCCGCTCACGGGAGCACCGCCACCATCGCGGCGCGCAGCCGGGCGACCACGGCGTCCCAGCTGTAGTACTCGAGCACCGGAGCCGGATCGAGCGGTTCCGGCGGGTCGGCGACGAGTTCGCGGATCGCCGCCGCGATCGCCCGCACGTCGCGCGGATCGACCAGGCGGGCGTGCTCGCCGAGGATCTCGCGGAACACGGGGATGTCGCTGGCGAGGATCGGCGTGCGGCAGGCCAGGGCCTCGAGGGTCGGCAGGCCGAAGCCCTCGTCGAGGGTGAGGAAGAGGAACAGCGCGGCGTTCTCGTAGAGCCAGCGCAGCTCCTCCGTCTCGATCCGGCCGAGCAGGCGCACCGAGCCGTCGTCGAGCGCGGCGCGCACGGCGGGAGGGAACTCGGTGGGCACTCCGGAGGCCTCGCCGACGACGAGGAGCGGGAAGGAGGGGGAGAGCACCTGGGCGGCGAGTGCGGCCTCGATCGTGGTCGCGAGGTTCTTGCGGGCGTTGAGGCGTCCGACGGCGAGGAGGAAGCCGTCGAGTCCGTCGACGCCCGAGGGCGCCATGGGCTCCGCGTCGGCGAACGCCCGGTTGAGGCCGAGGCCGACGGGCACGGCGCTCGGCGCGGCCGACGTGCGGACGATGCGGTGCGACTCCGCGACGCTGCTCGCGATCACCACGTCGGCGCGGCGGACGGTGAGAGGCATGAGCGAGAAGTAGGCGCGCTCCCTGCGGGTGAACCACTCCGGATTCGTGAGGAAGAGGAAGTCGTGGATGAACACCGCGGACCGCCCCAGAAGGGGGGTGAAGTTGTGCGTCAAGGTGATGTCCGGACGGAGTCGGAGAGAGAGCAGGGCGAGTTCGAGAACGGCACTGACGCCCTGCGGCCGGAGCCTTGTCGGTACCACTCGGGCGAGTCCCGCTAATTCCCGTCTCGCCGTCTCCACCCCCGTCAGGGGGACGGCAATGACAAGTGAATCCTCAGGAAAGAGTCGTGCCCAGGAGAAGGCGATCTCTCGCATGACCTCACGGTTCGAGATCGGGCCGCGAATCCACCAATTACCATCGAGCAGGACCCGTAGGGATCCTCGGTGCGAACCTGTGCCGGGCATTCGACCCCTGTCTGGGAATGGGTTCTCATGGATGTCCCGACTGTAGCGAACGGACTCCTGCACCGGACGCCCACGAGTACCGGCCCGAGGGCCGCCGCACCGAGGAGAGGGCCCCATGAGAGCTCGACGCCGCACTGCACTCGTCCGCTGGGCCGTCGCCGCGCTGGGGGCGGTCGTGGTGCTCGACGCGGTCGTCGTCGCCCAGACGCAGGTGGGCTCGGACGCGACCGCCGACTTCCTGAGCTCGGTCACGGCGCTGACCAACATCCTCTCGGTGGTCTCCTTCGCGATCGCGGGGCGGAGCGCCTGGCGATCCGCGCGATCCGGCGGCAGGAGGAGTGCCGCGGCGCACGGGGAGTCGCGGGCGGTCACCGCGATGCGCACCCTCAACGCCGCCACTCTGCTGAGCATGTCCGGCCTGTTCCTGGTGATCTACGGGCCCGCCGTGCTCGGCGACCCGGCCCAGCTGAACCCGGGCACGGTGGTCCTGCACGTGCTCGTGCCGGCACTCGCGCTGATCGAGCTGCTCGCGGTCCCGGGCGCCCGCCCGGTCGACCTCCGGCTGGTCTGGGCGGTGATGGTGTTCCCTGTCCTGTGGTTCGTCTACACCTTCGTCAGGGGCGCCCTCACCTCGCGCTACGTGTACGAGTTCCTCGATCCGGAGCTCTCCGGCGGGGAGCGGATCATCGTCGGGATGACCGTCCTGATCCTCTCGATCTTCTTCCTGATGGGTGTCGCGATCCTGTCCCTCCAGCGGTGGCGGACGGCGGTCCGTTCGCCGCTAGTATGAGCGCCGATACCCGCCTTCGGGGGTGCGAGTAGGCCGTCGAATGAATGCTGTGCACCGTCGCATACGCCTGGTATTGCGACAGCAGATTTCGTCCGGCGATCGCCTTTGGCGAGGCGACGCACAACAAAGGGAGAACCGCGACATGGGCAGGTCGGTCGCCATTATCGGCACGCGGGGCTATCCCAGTTACTACGGGGGATTCGAGACAGCCGTCCGGCGTCTCGCGCCATACCTGGCGGAGCAGGGATGGGAGGTCACGGTCTACGGAAGGCCGGGCACCACGGCCCGCCAGGACCCGGATCGCGACGAGCGGGTGATCACCCGGCAGACGCGGGGTGTCGAGAGCAAGTCGCTCAGCACCCTCTCCTACGGACTCACGGCCGCTCTCGACGCGGCGAAGCGCAAGCCCGACGTCGCGCTGGTGCTAAACTGCGCCAACGGCTTCTGGCTGCCGATCCTCAAGCAGCGCGGCATCCCCACCGTCGTCAACGTCGACGGCATCGAGTGGGACCGCGCCAAGTGGGGCCGGTTCGCGAAGTTCGTCTTCCACCAGGGTGCGGTCTGGACCGCCCGCCACGGCGACCGCATGGTCTACGACGCCGCGGCGATCGAGACGCGCTGGAAGCGGGAGTTCGGCCGCGACGGCGACGTCATCCCCTACGGCGGCGACGTCCCGCCGGAGCACCCGGTCGAGCCGGGGCTCACCCACCGCGGCTACGCGCTGATCGTGGCGCGCTTCGTCCCGGAGAACACGGTGCCCGAGTTCGTCGAGGCGGCCGAGCGGATCGCGCGGACCCACGACGTCGTCATCGTCGGCTCCTCCGGCTACGGCGGTCCGATCGACCAGGCGGTCAGCGCCCTCGCGCAGCAGAACGCGCGGGTGCACTGGTTCGGGCACGTCAGCGACGACACCCGGCTCCACTCCCTCTGGCAGCACGCCGGGGCCTACTTCCACGGGCACAGCGTCGGCGGCACCAACCCCGCGCTCGTGCAGGCGATGGCCTGCGGAGCTCCGGTCGTCGCCCGCGACACCGTCTTCAACCGCGAGGTGCTCCAGGAGGCGGGGCGCTTCGTCGCTCCGACCCCGGACGCGATCGCCGAGGGCGTGCTCTCGGTGCTGAACGACCCGATCGAGCAGGAGCGGCTCTCGTACCGGGGGCACCTGCGGGCCCTGCACTCCTACTCCTGGGCCGAGGTGAACGCCGGCTACGAGCGCTCGCTGCTCAGCGTCATCGCCGAGCGGGCCTCCGCGGGGGCGAGCAGGAGCCGGGCGTGAGAGCCCCGCGCGACCTCGGCTACGACGACCTCCTGATCGGCTACCACGTCGGTCCGCTGACCGGCGTGACGGCGGAGCGCGTGCGTGCCGCTCTCCGTGACGTCCTGCTCTCGCCGCGCGGCGCGGTGCTCCTGCGCCGCCGCACCCGGTACCGCGGATGGCGTCGGATCAGCGCGGCGGCGGCCCTGGACGCCTCGGAGCGCGCTGTCGACGTCGTCGCCGGCCCGCTCGAGCGCGAGGTGCTGGCGCACCGCCTGATCGGCGCGCAGTTCGCTCCGGGGGAGCTGCCCGTCCGCATCCTGTTCGACGGCGCGACGGTCGGCTTCACCCTCCCGCACAGCCTCTTCGACGGCACCGGAGCGACCGCGGTCGTCGCGCTCGTGATCGAGAAGCTGGGCGCCCCGGGGATCGACGCCGTCGCTCCGAAGCCGCTCGCCGCCGCTCCGCTGCGCGAGGTCGTGGAGCGCTTCGAGCTGACCGGCCTCGCCGGCGTCCGGAAGGCCCGCGACACCTTCCGCACGCTGACCGCCGCCACGGACGCGGGCTACCAGCTCGACGCGACCCTCTCGAAGCAGGAGTCGGACCGCCTCTCCCGCCTGGTGACGACGGTGCTCGATGCCGACGCGCTCCGCCGGATCGCCGCGACGCCCGAGACCGCGCGCGACGGGAAGCGCCCGGCCCGCCCACCGGTCTCGCTCAAGGTCGCGAGCCTCGTGCTCCGCTGCCTCCAGGACTGCGCCGCCGACGGCCTCGACTTCCGCGTCGTGGTCCCGGTCGACGGCCGCCGCTGGGTCGCCAAGGGCACCGAGGTCGCCGGCAACCTCTCGCCCTCCCTCCCGCTCGGCCGGCTCCGCGCCGACGACTGGTCGGCCACCTCGCTCCTCGAGCGGCTGTCCGCCGCGACGAAGTCCGGGCTCCCCGCGACCTGGCTGCTGGCCAGCGCGCTGGTGAGCGTGAAGAACCTCGTGCAGCACCCGCTGGCCGCGGTCCGCCCGCCGAGCGGGACGCCCCGCGTGCCGTTCGAGATCCACGTCTCCCTGCCCTCGACCGAGGTGCCGGTGCCCGAGGAGCTCCTGCCGCGGATCGAGGCGGACACCATGATCGGCGGGATGCCCGCGCACCTGCGCTTCCCGCTCGGCGTCTGGGTCGAGGTGGCTCCGATGCGCGACAGCATGCACCTGACCGTGCACGACGAGACCGGCACCTTCGCTCTCGACGGCTTCGAGGAACGGCTGCGCGCCGCCGTCGGCGCTTCGGCCGCGGAGGCCTCGTGAGCGGGCTGCTGCGCCTCCTGAACTCCCCGATCGCCATGCTCGCCAGCCGCCTCTCGGTGGCGGCGCTCGGGCTGGTGAGCGCCCCGCTGATCGCCCAGTCCCTCGGTCCGAGCGGACGCGGCGAGACGGCCGCGGCCCTCGCCTCGATGTACCTCGTCCCGATCCTGCTCGCTCTCGGGATGCCGCTGGAGATCCGCCGGCGCGTGCTCGCCGCGGCGGGCGACCTCGGCGCGGTGCGCACGGCCCGGCGGCTCGCGCTGCTGACCGCGATCCCGGCCGCGCTGATCGCCTGGCTGCTCACCTCGACCCTCCTCTCGGCGCTCGACGAGGCGGCCACGGTCGCGGTGTTCGTCGCGCTCACCGGCACCCCGCTGATGGTCTGCTGGATGATCGACATCGGCGTCGTCGGGGCGCAGCGCCGCTTCGGAGCGGTCGCACTGCTCCAGGCCACGCAGCCGCTGGTCTACGTCGGCGGGATCGTCGTGCTGTTCCTCCTCGACTCGATCACCGTCTCGGGCGTGATCTGGTCGAACTTCGCCGGCTCCGTGACGACGGCGCTGATCGGCTCGCTGCTCAACCGTCCCCGCGGAGCAGCACCGGCGCCCTGGCGGCCGCTCGTGCGCGGCTCCGTCACCTTCTACGGCGCGCAGGCCTCGGACGCCGCGTACCAGCGCCTCGACCAGGTGATCATGCTGCCGCTGATCGGCTCGCACCAGGCCGGCCTCTACTCCGTCGCCGTGACGATCGGCACCCTGCCGGTGTTCCTCGCGCACGCGGTCGCCGCTCCGGTCTTCTCGGACATCAGCCGGACGGAGGGCGGCGCCCGCGTCACCGCCACCGGCGACGCGCTGCGCTCGGCCTTCGCGGTCGGCCTGGCGTCGGCGGTGTTCCTCGCGGTCGTCACCCCCTGGGGCGTGCCGTTCCTCTTCGGAGAGGAGTTCGCGGAGGCGATGCCCGCGGTCTTCTTCGCGATCATCGGCTCCGTCTTCGTGGTCGTCACCGTCAGCGCCGGCGAGGTGCTCTCGGCGCGCAACCGCGGCATCAGCCTCACCGTCGCGCAGGGCGCCGGGCTGATCACCTGCCTCGTGCTCCTGTTCGCGTTCGGCCCGGCGAACGGCGCGATCGCCGCCGCCATCGCGAACGCGAGCGGGATCCTGATGGCGCTGGTGGTGATGGTGGTCGCGATCCGGCCCCCGGCCCGGACCATCGTCCCGCGGCCCTCCGACGTGCCGCTGGTGGTCCGGCGCCTCACGATGCGGGGCGGCGCGGCATGACCCGGACGGCGGCGCCGCTGCCCCGGGCGGGCTCCCGCACGGTCGCCCGCGGACCGGTGCGCACCCGCCGCACGCTCCGCGCCCTCCTCGGCCGTGACGGGCTCGGCCTGCCGTGGCTGGGCGTCCTGCTGCTGGTCTTCGTCCTCCCGGCGAACGGAGTCGCCTCCGCGTTCCTGCCGGGCGCCACGGCGACCGCGTTCGGCGCGATCAAGGACGCCGCGATCCTCGGGCTCTTCCTGCTCGTGCTGGTCAGCGGGCGGATCAAGCGGGTGCCGGTGCCGATCGTCGTGCTCGTGCTGATGATCGTCGGCCTCGGCGCCGTCTCGGCCGTGTGGACCGAGAACCCGATCCAGGCCGCCTACGGCTGGCGCAACGACTTCCTGCCGTTCCTCGCCCTCATCGTGGTGCCCGCGGTGCTCGAGAAGCGCCATCTCGCGATCCTCGCGACCGCGTTCGTGGTCGCGCTGCAGCTCTCGTCGATCACGACGATCCTCACCTGGAACCAGGGGCTGGACTGGCTGTTCACCCTCGGGGTGTTCCCGCTGGCTCCCGGGACGCCGTTCCCCTCCTCCCTCTTCGTCGCCGGCAGCATCGTGCCCCGCGGCTTCAGCCCCTACAGCGCCCCGAACGAGAGCGCCGTCGCCGTCACGATCGCGCTCGCCGTGCTGTGGACCCGACCGCGCTGGCCGCTGTGGCTGAAGGGCGCGCTGACCCTCCTGCCGCTGGTGGCCGTCTACCTGACGCAGTCCCGGAGCGGCTACATCGGCCTCGCGATGCTCGCGGTGACCCTGGTGGCCTGGGCGCTGTTCCGCGCGAAGCCGATGCTGGTCTGGGCGATGCTCACTGTGACCACGGCCGCGGCGATCGGCGGAGTCACGCTCTACCTCTACATCGACAAGGTGATCTCGCACGTCGCCGACCCGTCGCTGATCGGCCACAGCGACAGCCTGCTCGAGAACATCCCGCTCCTCGTCGCGCACCCGTTCGGCTTCGGCCTGGGCAAGGTGGGGCCGCGCGCTCAGCTGTACTCGACCGACAGCGTGCTGGTCGAGAGCTTCTTCCTGGTGCTCGCGATCGAGTCGGGGATCCTCGTGATGCTGCTGTTCGCGGCGCTGCTGGTGTACCTGTTCCTCCGCGGGCTGCGCGCGCCGACCCTCGACGGCTTCCTGCCCACGGCCGTGGTCGCGGGCACGCTGGTCAGCTACACCGTGCTGCCGACGCTCCAGGAGGGCCCGGTGGCGTACACGCTCTGGATCGTCTGCGGCATGGGCATCGTGGCGGGGCGGGGCGAGCAGGCGGCGCGCCCGAGCACCGCGCGGGTCCGCGAGCCCTCACCCTCGCGCAACGCCGCCCACCTCGACGGGCCGCGCGCCGGCACCGGGGCGCACGTCGTCACCTCCCGAGGGGAGGGGCGCCGGCGCCGGCCGCAGCGCTCCCGCGTCTCAGGCGGACGCCGTCGCCGCGGCGGCGACGACCGTGCTGCGGGGGGCCTGCGCGACCACGGTCCCGAGGACGTCGCCCCCGACGTCCCGTAGGCGGTCGGCCGCGGCGACGAGGTCGGCCGAGGACGAGATCCCGGCGCCCGCGACGAGGACCGTCGTGGCGACCATCTTGCCCAGCAGCACCGCGTCCGTGGCCGAGAGGATCGCCGGGGAGTCGACGATCACGTGGTCGTAGCGGCGCGAGAGGTGCGCGATCACGCGCTCCATCGCGGGGGTGCCGATCAGGTCGCTCGGGTTCGCCTGGCTGCCGCCCGCCGTCAGCACGGTGACGCCCTGGGCGCTGACGGGCAGCGACCCGTCGGCGGGCAGGGTGCCGGTGCGGAGCAGGTCGGCGAGGGTCGGTCCGCCCGTGGGGACGCGGAAGACGGTCGACTGCGCCGGATCGCGGAGGTCGGCGTCGATCAGCACGACGGTGCGGCCGATCTGGGCGATCGAGACGGCGAGGTTCGCGGCCACCGTGCTCTTGCCGTCGCCCTCGCGGGCGGAGGTGACGAGCAGGGTCCGCTCGTGGGTGCCGGATCCGAAGAGGAGCGTCGTGCGCAGCATCCGGAACGACTCGGCGACGGCGCTGCGGCCGTCCACGACGAGGGGCGAGCGGCGGACGGCCGTGTCGTAGGGGATCGACTCGAGCACCGGCAGGGTGGTGCCGGCGGCGACGTCCTTGGCCGAGCGGATGCGGGAGTCGCCGAGCGAGCGCAGCACGACGACGCCGACACCGAGGATCAGGCCGGTCGCTCCGCCGAGCACGAGGTACACGAGCAGGTCGGGGCTGAGCGGCGAGCCCGGCACGGACGCCGCCTCGAGCACCTTCACGTCGACCCGGCTCGCGCCGCCCGTGACGGGGCGCTCGATCTGCGCGACGTAGCTGCTCAGGCTCTCGGCCACCGCGTCGGCGATCCGCGCGGCCCGCTCGGCGTCGGCGTCGACCACGTCGATGCTCATGATGACGGTGCCGGGGAGCGCGGCCGGAGTGACCTCGCCCGCCAGATCGCCGACGGTCATGTCGAGACCGAGGTCGTCGATGACGGGCTGCAGCACCGAGCTCGAGTCGACCAGCGCGACGTAGGAGGCGACCCGCGCCTCCGCGCTGGTGAAGGAGGCGCCGACCTCGGCGCTGGACTGGTTGTCGGCGGTCGCGACCGAGACGAACACGGTCGTCTGCGCCCGGTACTCCGACTCCGACGCCATGGTCGCCACCGACGCGGCCGCGAGGCCGAGGGCGACGAAGATCGAGATGACGAGCCAGCCCCGGCGGAGGAGTCGTCCGTACTCGCGAATTCCCACAGTGCCGTCCTTGTCGAGGAGGGATCCGGCGGAGCGGATCGAGACGATGAGCGTGCTGCTGTCGATCCTGGCAGAAGCGCGCCGCGTGTCCCCGGCGCCGGGCCGCAGCGGAAGCGCCGTCATCGCGGCGCGGACGTGAACGGGGCCGGATCCGTCGCGTTCGCCCCGGCCCGTGGCGTCGATCGACGGACGTCAGCCCCGCCGCACCCGCAGCCGCGTCTCCTCGAGGTCGAGCAGCGATTGGGCGTCGCGGAGGATGCGTTGCGGGTAGGCGCGGCGCGAGCGCGCGTCCAGCAGCGCCTCCCGCTCGGCCGCGACCACAGCGAGGCGCAGGGCCCGGTACAGGCGGTGCGGAGTGTCCGCGACCGACCGCTCCGTGCCGCGCGAGCGCTCCCAGGCGGCCTCGGAGCGGAGGAACGACGTCTGGCGCACCCGCTCCAGGACGTCCGGAGCGACGTCGTCGGCGCCCTCGACGGCGTCACCCGGACGCTCCAGAACCGAGAGGCCCTTCTCGGTGATCTCGTCGAGCAGGCCCGCGAGCGCGCGCTGGTCCTCGGGCACGTCGATCCCGCGGATGCCCAGCGCGCGGATCAGCAGGGGCAGCGTGCTGCCCTGGATCAGCAGGGTCGCGACGGCCACGGTGAAGGCGATCAGCACGAGCTGCGGGCGGTACGGGATGTCCTCGGGCAGCGACTGCGCCGCCGCGAGGGTCACCACTCCGCGCATCCCGGACCAGCCGAGCACCAGCCCGCCGCGCCAGCCGATGCCGTTGCGGCTGAAGTGCCGGTAGTCGCTGCGCCGCAGCAGGTAGCGCCGCTTCGCGCGGCCGCGCTCCTCCTTCGGCAGCTCCTGCCCTTCGGGCGACTCGAGCAGCTCCTTCTGCTCACGGGCCCGGCGCTCGGCCCGGCGCGTCTGCCAGCGCTCGCCGAGGAGGACCGGGCCGACCCAGAGGAAGCGCACGACGATCAGTCCGACCACCGCGATCAGGCCGATCCCGACCGCTCCGGGCACGGAGAGGCGCGCACTGTCGGCGTCCTGGATCAGCGAGCGGATCTCGAGTCCGATCAGCAGGAAGACGCCGTTCTCGAGCAGGAACTGCACGGTCCGCCAGTTGATCCGGTCGTTCACCCGCGACTGGGCGGTGAAGGCGCGGGAGGAGGCGTGCCCGGTGTGCAGGCCGGCGACGACCACCGCGAGCACGCCCGAGGCGCCCAGGCCCTCGGCGGGGATGAACGCGACGAAGGGGACGATGAAGGAGAGGACGGTGTTCAGCACCGGGTCCTCGATCCGCGAGCGGATGAAGACGGTCACCACGCTGGCCACGAAGCCGACCACGACGGCCACGACGACCGCGTAGAGGAAGTCCCCGATCGCGGCCCACGGGGTGGCGAGCGTCCCGGCGGCGGCAGCGAGGGCCGACCGGAGGAGCACCAGCGCGGTCGCGTCGTTGATCAGCCCCTCGCCCTCGAGCAGGGTGAGCAGCCGCGGCGGGAGGCCGAGGCGCCGGCCGACCGAGGTCGCGGCGACGGCGTCGGGCGGGCTGATGATCGCGCCCACGGCGACCGCCAGGCCCAGCCCGAGCTCGGGGAGGAGGAGGAAGAGGAGCGCACCGACGCCGGCCGCCGAGATCAGCACCAGCACGACCGACAGGCCGGTGATGGTGGCGAGGTTCCGGCGGAAGTCGATGAACGGCACGCTGAGCGCCGCCGCGTAGAGCAGAGGCGGCAGCACGCCGTCGAGCACCCACTCGTGCGGGACGACCACCTCCGGCACCCCGGGGATGTAGGAGAGGCCGACTCCGGCGAGGACGAGGACGATCGGCGCGGCGACGCCGAGGCGCCGCGAGAAGACGGCGACCGCGACGAGGACCGAGACGCCGATGATCGCGGCGATGCCCAGCTCCATCAGCGGAGGCTCGCGAGGGCGCAGAGGGGCATGGTCTCGTCTCCAGGGGGTGGCGGGCGATCGCCCGGGACGAGTCTGCGCCTCTCGGCTGATGCGGGGCAGGGGGTTGCGAGCGCCCGGCGTCCCGCGCCGGGGTCACCCGTCGTCGCGAGCGGCGCGCCGGTCGAGCAGGCGGGCGAGCGCGAGGAGGAGCGCCATGGCGCCGAGCGCGGCGACGGCCAGCGCGAGCGCGGCGCCGGGCTCGAGCGTGATCCCGCGCTCGACGACCTGCGCCCGCAGCACCGGGTCGGCCGAGACGACGAGCAGGCCGATCGAGGCGGCGGCGAGGACGAGGCCGTAGAGGACGGCGCCGACGCGGATCCGCGGGCGAGCGGTGGCGGGGGTGGGCGTGGTGGTCATCGTGCGGCTCCGGTCTCGGGGGTGGGGCTCGGGGTGGGTGTCGGGGTGGCGCCGGCGTCCGGCGCAGTGGTGCCGGAGTCGGCGTCCGGCGTCGAGTCGTAGACGCGGATCGACCCGCCCTCCTGGGCGATGCGGACCACGAACGGCTCGGCCTCCGGATCGCCGAAGGTCTGCGTCCAGAGCTGACGGCCCCCGGCGGTGCGGACCTCGCGGGGCGCGTCGATCGCGCCTCCGTCGGCGTCCAGCACCAGGAGCTCGGTGTCCTCGGTGGTCGCCTCCAGGCGGACCGCCGTGCCCTCCATCGTGGCGAGGGACACCTGCCCGTAGCCGATCCAGAGGTCCAGCGGCTCTCCGGAGGCCTCGTAGCCGGGTGCGACCGTGACCTGCAGGTCGCTCGCCGCGAGCGTCGCGTAGCGGCCGGGGGCGGCGCTCGAGAAGCCGTAGGACCCCAGCACGGGGAGCAGCTCGCGGTCGGTCGGCAGCACGGCGGCGCAGGCGGCGGTGATCAGCGCGACCGTCGCGAGGGCGATCAGCGCGATCGCGCGCCTCCGGAACAGGCCGGCGAGCACGATCACCACGGCGAGCACGAGCGCGGCGGAGGCGGCTCCGACGACGAGGGACGTCGGTCCGGAGGCGGTGAGCGAGACCAGTGCGCCGGTCAGGGCGGCGGCCCCCAGGGCGAGCAGCGTGAGGCTCGCCCGCAGCCGGGGGTTCGCGGCGCGTCGGAGGCGCTGGCGCTCCAGGCGCGCGGCGGTGACAGCGGCGGCGGCGAGTCGCGCCTCCTCCGCCCGGGTTCGGGCCGTCTCGCGGGCCGACGCGCTCTGCTGGGCGCGGAACGCCTCCCGCTCGGCCCGCCACGCCTCCTGGCGCTCCCGCCACTCGGCGACGGCCTCGGGGGACGAGGGGCGCTCGTCCTGCAGGCCCGGGTCGGGTGCGGGGTAGGCCGGAGCGGCGGGCGCGGGGTACGGGAGCGTCGCGGAGGGGCCGGCGGACGGGGCCGCGGTCTGCGGGCCGGCGGCCGCGTCGTCCGGTCGTCGGCTCCGCCGCACGACCCAGACCACGAACGCCACGATCAGCCCGAGCACCACGAGCGACCACAGCGTCCGCCCGGTCGCAGGCGCCCAGGGCATCGCCCCGGTGTACGCGCCGCCGAGCGACCAGAAGCCCTGCGCCACCGGCAGCATCGAGGCGAGCACGAGGACGCCGATGCCGGCGTGCACCTTGTCGAGCGAGCCGCGGAGCAGCCGCTCCACCGGCAGTGCGCCGTCCTGGTCCGGCAGCAGCAGCCAGGCCGCGGCGTAGAGGAGGAGCGCGGGCCCGCCCAGCACCGCGACGACGAGCACGATGCCGCGCACGATGAGTGGGTCGATGCCGAGCCGGTCGGCGATCCCCGCGCAGACTCCGCCGATCCAGCCGGGGCGGCGGGGCAGGTCGAGGCCGCGCAGCCAGAGCACGAAGCGGTTCTCGGGCGCGGGGGGCGGATCGGCGGGGCCGGGGGCTCCCGGGCCGGGGCTCTCGGGGCCGGGGCTCTCGGGGCCGGCGGCTCCGGGGTCCGCGGGCCGCGAGGCGCCCTCGGCCTCGGGATCCGTCCCGATCGGCGTCGTCGCCGTGCTCGCCGCGTCCGTGCCGTCCGGCTCCGGGGAGCCCGGCGGGATCGTGCTCTGTCCTGTCATGCTGCGAGTCTCCCGTGCGCTCCACAACCCGGACCATCGGGGGAACCCCTGATCCGACCCCGAGAGCACCCCCGATCGCGCGGCCGACCTGTTTGGATGCAGGGGTGAGCACAGTCCCCGGCACCGCCGTCCGCCCCCCGCTGCGGCGCCCGCGGACGATGCTGCTCGGCGGAGTGTGCACCGCGGTCGCCGACCACCTGGGCTGGAGCGTGCGGAGGACCCGCGTCCTGGCCCTCCTCACGACCGCGCTCGGCGGCGGCGGCGCGCTCCTCTACCTCTGGCTCTGGGCGCTGGTGCCCCTCGCGCCGCTCGACTCGCGCGATGCGGATCCGGCCGTCCGCCGCTCCGCTCCCGTCGCCGGCCTGCTGACCCTCGCCGCCGCTGTCGCGGCGCTCGCCGTGCTGATTACCGTCGACCGCGGGGACGACGCCGACATCACGCGCGCGCTCGTCGCCGTCGGCCTGCTCGCCGGAGGGGCCGTCGGCTGGAGCCTCGGACTCGACCGCGGCGACGCCGTCCGCCCCGCCCGCTACGGCTCGGCGGTGCGCCTCGCCTCCTGCGCGCTGCTGGTGCTCGCCGGAGCGGCCGTGCTCACCGGCCGCCCGAGCGCCCTCAACGCGGTGCTCGCCGTGGGCGTGCTGCTGATCGCCGCCGGCGTGCTGGCCGCGCCCCGGGTGGTGACCCTCTGGTCCGAGCTGATGGGCGAGCGGGCCGCCCGGGTGCGCGAGGAGCAGCGGGCCGAGATCGCCGCGCACCTGCACGACTCCGTGCTGCAGACCCTCGCGCTCATCCAGAACCGCGCGGGAGCCTCGAGCGAGGTCGCCCGCATCGCCCGCGCCCAGGAGCGGGAGCTGCGCGACTGGCTGTTCGAGCGCGACGTCCCGGTCGCCAACGACCTGGCCGCCGAGGTCCGGTCGATCGCCGCCGCCGTCGAGCTCGACTACCCCGTGCACCTCGAGGTGGTGGCCGTCGGAGCATCCGTCCCCGGCGCCGCGGCGCTCCTCGCCGCGACCCGCGAGGCCGTGCTGAACGCGGCCCGGCACGCGGGCGGGGACGTCTCGGTGTACCTCGAGTCCTCCGTGCAGGGCGTCGACGTGTTCGTGCGCGACCGCGGCCCCGGCGTCGTCCTCGACGAGGTCCCCGGCGACCGCCTCGGCATCCGCGAGTCGATCATCGGCCGGATGGCGCGCGCCGGCGGCAGCGCGACCGTCCGCCCCGGAGTCGGCGGCACCGGCACCGAGGTGCATCTGCGCCTCCCGGCGGAGGTCGAGCGATGACCCGCGTGCTGCTGGTCGACGACCACTCCATCTTCCGCTCCGGCCTGCGCGCCGACCTCGCTCCCGAGCTCGAGGTCGTCGGGGAGGCGGCCGACGTCGACTCCGCCGTCGGCCTGGTCGCGGCGCTCGCGCCCGAGGTGGTGCTGCTCGACGTGCACCTGCCGGGCGGCGCGGGCGGGGGCGGGGCCGAGGTGCTGCGGCGCAGCGCCGGCTCGTCGTCGCGCTTCCTCGCGCTGAGCGTCTCGGACGCCGCGGAGGACGTGGTCGGCGTGATCCGCGCCGGTGCCCGCGGCTACATCACCAAGGCCAGCTCCGGAGCCGAGGTGAGCCGGGCCGTGCTCGCGGTGGCGGGCGGGGACGCCGTGTTCTCGCCGCGCCTGGCCGGCTTCGTGCTCGACGCCTTCGGGGCGCTGGCGGGCGAGCAGGCGGAGTCGGTGGACGAGCTCGACCGGCTGTCGGCCCGCGAGCGCGAGGTGATGCGCCTGATCGCCCGCGGCTACGCCTACAAGGAGGCGGCCGCCGAGCTCTTCATCTCGGTCAAGACGGTCGAGTCCCACGTCTCCGCCGTCCTCCGCAAGCTGCAGCTCTCCTCCCGCTACGAGCTCACCGCCTGGGCCTCCGCCCGCCGCCTGCTCTAGGAGTCGAGGGCGGCCGTCGTGCGATCCGCAGGGGATCCGCGCTCTGCGGGACGCGCCGTGCGGCGGAACGCCCTTCTCGACGTTGATCCCCTGCAGATCGCACGTTCGGCGGGCCTACGAGGGGCGCCGGTCCGGGTGCCACTGTGCGATTCGCAGGAGATCTGCCATCCAGGGGGCGCATCAAGCGGCAGAACGCCCCTTCGCGCGCGGATCCCCTGCGAATCGCACAGCCCACCTCACACCTCCGGGTCGCCCTCGGCGGCCGCGCGGCGGCGCGCTCCGAGCCCGAGCGCGGTGGCGCCCGCGGCCAGGAGCGCGGTGGCGCCCGCGATCAGGCCGACGCTCTCGACTCCGGTCGAGGCCAGCCCGCCGCCCGAGCCGCCGACGGGCAGCGGAGTCGGCGTGCCGGTCGGCGCCGTCGTGGGCACCGGGGACGGAGCGGCGGTGGGCGCCGCGGTCGGCCCGGCGGTCGGTGCCGTGGTGGGAGCCGCCGTGGGTGCGGTGGTGGGCGGGGTCGTCGGTGCCGTGGTCGGTCCGGCGGTCGGCGTCGGAGTCGGCGCCACCACCTGCGACGCCGGCAGGATCTGCACGATGGTCGGACGCGGTGCCGCCACCGCTCCCGCCGCCGTCGATCCGTAGTCCGGGAAGAACGAGGTCGGCGCCTCGAAGGTGCCCTCCTCGCCCGGGTGCTGCACGGCCACGAACACGTGCTGGTCGAGGTCGTGGACGATCGGGCCGCAGGTCTCGGCGTCGCGCGGGACCGAGAGGAACTGCTCGACCTTGCCGCGCGTCGCGCCCTCGAGCGCCACCTTGAACAGCCCGTCGTTGTAGCCGATGCCGCTCGGGGCGCCGTCGGTCGAGATCCAGAGGTTCCCGACCGAGTCGAAGGCCAGGTTGTCCGGGCACGAGATCGGCGAGACCTGGTCCGCCGGGAAGCCGGAGAAGTAGACGACGTCGCCCTGCGCCTGGTCGCCGCAGAGCATCAGCAGGTTCCAGGTGAAGGTGCGGCCGGTCTGGTCGCCGCCGTCCTCGATGATCTCGACGATGTGGCCGTCGCGGTTCTCGGTGCGCGGGTTGACCTCGGTCGCGCCCTCCTTGCTGCCCTCGGTGCCGCGGGCGGAGTTGTTGGTGCAGGCCACGTAGATCCGGCCGCTGACCAGGCTGGGCTGCACGTCCTCGCAGCGGTCCATCTTGGTCGCGCCCGCCGCGTCCGCCGCCTGGCGGGTGTGCACGAGCACCTCGGCGACGCTCATCCCGGCGATCGTCGAGGCGCCGTTCAGCACCAGGGGCAGCCACTCGCCGATCCCGTCGAAGCCGCCGTCCGAGGGGACCGCTCCGGTGCCGGTGATCTCGGCCACGGGGGAGTCGCCGGTGAAGCGGGCGACGTAGAGGTCGCCCTCCTCCAGCAGGGTCTTGTTGTGGGCGCGGTCGCCCTCGATGTAGCGCTTCTTCGAGACGAACTTGTAGAGGTAGTCGAAGCGCTCGTCGTCGCCCTGGTACGCGACCACGCGGCCGTCCGGGGCGATGATGACGTTCGCGCCCTCGTGCTTGAGCCGGCCGAGCGCCGTGTGCTTCTTCGGCGTGGAGTCGGGGTCGAAGGGATCGAACTCCACGATCCAGCCGAAGCGGTTCGGCTCGTTCTCGTAGCCCGGGGTGCGGGCGTCGAAGCGGGGGTCGTCGAGCTCCCAGAGACGCGAGGTCTCGGAGTCGGCGAGGCCGTAGCGCTTCTCGGCGTCGCTGGTGCCGACCGCGCGGAAGTAGCCGTTGAAGTTCTCCTCGCCCGAGAGGATCGTGCCCCACGGCGTCGTGCCGCCGGAGCAGTTGCCGAGCGTGCCCAGCACGGTGCGGCCCTCGGGGTCGGCGACCGTCTTCAGCAGGTCGGAGCCGGCGGCGGCCCCGGTCACCTCGTAGGGGGTGTCGATCAGGTAGCGGCGGTTGCGCTCGCCCCCGCGGACGTACGCCCACGGGCGGTCGACCGCGGTGCGGACCAGCTCGACGACGCTGAGGCCGTGGGCGGCGCGGCCGACGGCGCGCACGCGCTCCGGCTCCGCCTCGAGCTGCGCGGCCGGGAACATGATGCTCTCGTTCGTGTACTCGTGGTTCACGACGAGCAGGGCGCGGAGGCGCTTCGAGCCCGGGATCTCGACGATGTCGGTGTAGTCGTTGTTGTAGCCGAACTGCGCGGCCTGGGCGGCCTCCGTCTGGTCGGCGATGTCGAAGGCGGGGCTGTCGGCGAAGAGCGGGTCGCCCCAGCGGATGATCGGCTGCCAGGCGAAGCCCTCGGGGACGGTGAACTGGTCGACGGTGTACGGCACCGGAGCGATCGGAGTGAAGGCGAGCGGTGAGCCGTCGGCCGCGGTCGCCACGGCCGCCTCGGCGGTGGGCGCTCCTCCGGCGGAGGCGACGGCGACGGTGACCGCGCCGGCCAGGCCGAGGCCGAGGGCGCTGCGGCGCGAGAGCTGCGACGAGACGATGTCGCGGAAGTAGCTGTTGTGCGACGTGTTGCAGGTCGCGGTGGAGCAGGCGTTGGCGCACTTCAGGGCGCAGGTGACGGGGCTGCGCTTGCCGCGCACGTGGCCGGCCATCGGGAGGAGGAGCGGGCGGCGGGCGGTGTCTGACATGGAGGTCCTTCGATCACGAGCAAGAGATGCGACCGAGGCAAGCAGGGGGAGGGGGCGCCGATGCCGCCGGGTGGCGGCTCCTCCCTGAACGGAACATGAACGTTCTCACAAGAAGGTGAGGCTCACCTGACCTCCTGGCGACCCTCCGAGCGGGCCTCCAGGACGGCCCCGACGTTCCCCGCGATCCACTCGACCACCGGCAGCAGCCGCTCCGCCAGCTCGGCTCCCAGCGGCGTCAGCCGGTACTCGACGTGCGGCGGGACGACCGGCCGCGCCTCGCGGTGCACGAAGCCGTCCTCCTCGAGGATCCGCAGCGTCTGGGCGAGCATCTTCTCGCTGATCCCGCCGATCCGGCGCCGCAGCCCGCCCCAGCGGAGCGTGCCCGGAGCGAGCGCCGCGAGCACCAGGACGCCCCACTTGCTGGTGACGTGCCCGAAGATCTCGCGGCTCGGGCAGTCGGCGGAGTAGACGTCCCCGGCGAGCAGGGGGGAGTCGGCGATCGTCACGGGTGCTCCTCGGAATCGGGGTGATGGGAGTACTAACGAAATAGTGGGTACTGCATTCCGGGAAGCACCAGGAGGATGCGCCGGTTGCACCCTCCTGGCGGCGGACCCCGCCCGCCCCACCCGTCAGGAAGGACCCCTCATGACCCTCGTCGTCACCGGAGCCACCGGCCACCTCGGCCGTCTCGCCGTCGAGCACCTGCTCGCCCGCGGCACCGCCGACTCCGACATCGTCGCCACCGGCCGCGACGCCGCGAAGCTCGAGGCGCTCGCCGCCGACCTCGGCGTCCGCACCGCCGTCGCCGACTTCGACGACCCCGCCTCGCTCGACGCCGCCTTCTCCGGCGCCGAGGCCGTCCTCCTCGTCTCGGGCTCCGAGGTCGGCAGGCGCGTCGCGCAGCACACCGCCGCGATCGACGCCGCCGTCCGTGCCGGCGCGCGCCTGGTCTACACGAGCGCCCCGAAGGCGACCACGAGCGCGCTCATCCTCGCGCCCGAGCACAAGGCCACGGAGGAGGCGATCGCCGCCAGCGGCGTCCCCGCCGTCGTCCTCCGCAACGGCTGGTACAACGAGAACTACGAGCAGACCGTCGCCGAGCTCGCCTCCACCGGCAGCACCCTCTCGAGCGCCGGCGGGGGCCGCGTCGCCAGCGCCGCCCGCACCGACTACGCCGAGGCCGCCGCGGTCGCCCTGACCGATCCGTCCCTGGTCGGCACCGTGCACGAGCTCTCCGGCGACACCGCCTGGAGCTTCGACGAGCTGGCCGCGATCGTCGCCGAGGTCGCCGGACGCGACGCCGCCATCAGCCACGTCTCCTCCGACGAGCACGCCCGCGTCCTCACCGGCGCCGGCGTCCCCGAGGGCGGAGTCGGCTTCGTCGTCGGCCTCGACGCGAACATCGCCGACGGCCTCCTCGGCGAGGCCGACGGCTCCCTCGCCCGCCTGATCGGGCGGCCGACCACGCCGATCCGCGCGTACGTCGAGGAGCAGCTCGGGCGCTGACGCTTCGGCGTCCCCCCGTCCGGCTCGCAGGAGCACCTCGCCCCCGCGAGCCGGACGCAGGCGCGCCCGGCCGCCCGCGGCCCCGCGCCGGTCCTCCCGCGGCTCCGCGCTCGACCCGCCGCACCTCGCGCCCCGTGTCGGCGCCCCGACGTAGGCTGTGCGCCATGACCTCGACGACGCCTCGCTCCGGTATCGACCGCTCCGAACTCGACCCCGCGACGCGCCCGCAGGACGACCTCTACCGGCACGTCAACGGGCTCTGGATCGACCGCACGGAGATCCCCGCCGACAAGGCGCGCTACGGCTCCTTCCACCTCCTCCAGGAGGAGGCGGAGAAGGCCGTGCGCGACATCATCGTCGAGGCGCAGACCGCGCAGCACGGCACCGAGGAGCGCCTGTTCGGCGACCTCTACGCCTCCTTCATGGACGAGGAGCGGGCCGAGGAGCTCGGCGCCGCCCCGATCGCCGACGACCTCGCCGCCGTGCAGCGGGTCGACTCGATCCCCGGCCTGCTCCGCGCCGTCGGCGCGTTCGAGCGCACCGGCGTCCCCGGGCTCTTCGGCCTCTTCGTCGACAACGACCCGGGCAGCCCCGAGCGCTACCTCGTCTTCGTCAACCAGGGCGGCCTCGGCCTGCCGGACGAGAGCTACTACCGCGAGGAGGAGTTCGCCTCCGTCCGCGAGGCCTACACGCCGTTCGTCGCGCGGATGCTGGGGCTGGCCGGCATCGACGCCGCCGACGCTCGCGCCGAGCGCATCGTCGCCCTCGAGACCGATCTGGCCGCCGCGCACTGGGACAAGGTCCGCAGCCGCGACAGCCAGGCGACCTACAACCTCCGCTCCTGGTCCGAGGTCGAGGAGCTCGCCGCGGGCGTCGACCTCGACGTCTGGCTCACCGCGATGGGCGCTCCGGAGGGGGCTCTCGCCGAGGTCGTCGTCCGCCAGCCGAGCTTCCTCCAGGGCCTCGCGGGCCTGCTCACCGAGGACCGGCTCCCGGCCTGGCGCGACTGGCTGTCCTGGCAGGTGATCCGCGGAGCCGCGGCCTACCTGTCCAGCGGCTTCGTCGACGCCAACTTCGACTTCTACGGCCGCACCCTCACCGGCACCCCCCAGAAGCGGGAGCGCTGGAAGCGCGCCGTGTCGCTCGTCGAGGGCTCGCTCGGCGAGGCGGTCGGCCGCACCTACGTCGCCCGCCACTTCCCCGAGACTGCGAAGGCCGCGATGGACGTGCTGGTCGCGAACCTCATCGAGGCGTACCGGCGCTCGATCGTCGACCTGGAGTGGATGAGCCCCGCCACCCGCGAGCGCGCGCTCGAGAAGCTCGCGAAGTTCACGCCCAAGATCGGCTACCCGGTCCGCTGGCGCGACTACTCCGCCCTCTCGGTCGACCCGGCCGACCTGCTCGGCAACGCGCGCCGCGTGGCCGAGTTCGAGTTCGCCCGCGAGCTCGGCAAGATCGGCCGCCCGCTCGACCGCGACGAGTGGTTCATGACCCCGCAGACGATCAACGCGTACTACAACCCCGGCTTCAACGAGATCGTCTTCCCCGCCGCGATTCTGCAGTTCCCCTTCTTCGACGAGGAGCGCGACCCCGCCGCCAACTACGGAGCGATCGGCGCCGTCATCGGCCACGAGATCGGCCACGGCTTCGACGACCAGGGCTCGCGCTTCGACGGCGACGGCCGCCTCACCGACTGGTGGACCGAGGAGGACCGGGCCGCGTTCGAGGAGCGGACGAAGGCGCTCATCGCGCAGTACGACGCGCTCGCTCCCGCGACCACGCCCGGGCACTATGTGAACGGCGCCCTGACCATCGGCGAGAACATCGGCGACCTGGGCGGCCTCGGCATCGCCTGGAAGGCCTACCTGCTCTCGCTGGACGGCGAGGAGCCGCCCGTCGTCGACGGTCTGACCGGCGCCGAGCGGTTCTTCCTCTCCTGGGCGCAGGCCTGGCAGCAGAAGTCCCGCGACGAGGAGACGATCCGCCTCCTCGCCATCGATCCGCACGCCCCGGCCGAGTTCCGCTGCAACCAGATCGTCCGGAACATCGACGAGTTCTACGCTACTTTTGACGTCTCCGAAGGCGACGCCCTCTGGCTCTCCCCGAGCGAGCGCGTCACCATCTGGTAGTCGCCGAAGACCACCTCCGCACCACGGACGAGGAGCCCCGGGCATCGAGAGCCGACCGATGCCGCGGGGTCGTCCGCCGATCGCGCGTCCCGCCGGCGCGTGAGGACTCAGGTCCCCCCTCCGCACGACCGCACTCCCGACCCGTAGAGGGGCCGTACCCGTGGTGATCCCCACCAGCGAGACCCGCCGTGAGAGCCGACGCAACCGCCGGGGGCGCCACAAGGGCGGCGGCGACCGCGAGAACTTCCAGCGCGGGTTCGACGCCCTCGGCCGTCTCGCGATCGACGGGGTCGTCGTCTCGGCGCGCGCCGTCGACCTGGCGACCGGCCGCGCCCTGTTCGCGGTCGACGACTCCGTCTCGATGCCCACCGCCTCCCTCGGCACCGTCGTGCTGCTGATCGAGGTCGCCGCCCGGCTGGCGAACGAGCCGCAGGAGAACCTGCGCCTGGTCGACCGGACCGCGGCGGACGCCGTCGCCGGCTCCGGGATCTGGCAGCACCTCCAGGTGCCCTCGATGCCCATCGCCGACCTCGCCGCGCTCGTCGGGGCCTCGAGCGACAACCTCGCGACCAACGTCCTGCTGCGCCGCGTCGGCCTCGACGCCGTGCGCGAGCGGGCCGAGGCGCTCGGCCTCTCCCGCACCGCCCTGCTCGACGTCGTGCGCGACGAGCGCGGCCCGGACGACGCGCCGCAGCTCTCGATCGGCTCCGCCCGCGAGCTGACCTGGCTGCTCGCCACCCTCGCGAACGGCGAGATCGTCGACGCGGCCGTGAGCTCGCGGGTGATCGGCTGGCTCTCGCTCGGCACCGACCTCTCGATGGTCGCCGCCTCGTTCGGGCTCGACCCGCTCGCGCACCGCCACCCCGACCACGGGGTCCTGCTCGTCAACGCGACCGGCACCGACGTCGGCGTCCGCGCGGAGGCGGGCGTCCTCCGCGGCCCGCGCGCCGGAGTCGCCTATGCCGTCGCCACCCAGTTCGACGACACGACCCTGCACTACCGCCTCGCGGTGCTGGAGGGCATGCGCACCCTCGGAGCCGACCTGCTCGAGTACGTGCACTGACGGCTGCCGCGGCGGATGCTCCTCCGGAGCAGGCCGACGACACGGGACCCCTCGGGTGCTCCGTCAAGTCCGTGACCGCCTCCGGGGCCGCGACCTAGGCTGCCCGCAGCGGCGCCGCTTCCCGGGCGCACCGCGGAGAGGGAACCATGAGCAGCTTCGGCTTCGACGCCCCCGAGGACGTCACCGATACCACCCGCCCCGACGGCGACTCCCTGCCGGTCCCGCCGGAGGACCCGGCGGAGATCGACGACCCGGAGTCGATCGACGAGGCGCTCGACGAGGGCGCCGACGCCCGTCTCGGCGACGACCAGGACCCGCCGGAGCACCCCTTCATCCCGTCGCCCAGCTGATCGGCGGAGCCGGGCGCTCGAGCGGCGTCCGGCTCCTCCGAGCGGACTGCTCCTCCGAGCGGACTGCACCTCCGAGCGGACTACTCCTTCGACCCCGGCTTCAGGCGGTGCGCGAGCCGCTTGATCGGGTGGGCGGGCTCGCGCTCCGCCGGGTCCTCGACCTCGAGGCCGTAGAACGTGCCGATGTCGCCGACGAACGCCCTGCGGCGGGCCTTGTCGTAGGCGCGGATCTCGCGGCGGAAGGCGATCACCGTCGCGATGCACATCAGGATCATCACGACGCTGAACGGCAGGGCCGACAGGATCGCGGCGGTCTGCAGGGCGTCGAGGCCGCCGGCGATCAGGAGCGACAGGGCGAGCAGCGCGGTCGCGACGGCGAAGAACACGCGGATCGGGTTGCGCGGCTCCGCTTGGCCGCCGGTCGCGATCATCGCCATGACCAGCGCGCCGGAGTCGGCGGAGGTCACGAAGAAGATGCCGATCAGGATGATCGCGCCGATCGTCAGCACCGAGCCAGCGGGAAGCCCCTGCAGCATCGAGAAGAGCGCCAGGTTCGTGTCCACCGAGCCGTCGGCACCGACGAGGCCGCCGTCGCCGTACAGCTCGCGGTAGATGGCGGTGCCGCCGAGGACACTGAACCAGAGGAAGGTCATGATCGTCGGCACGAGCAGAACACCGCCGACGAACTCGCGGACCGTCCGGCCCTTGGAGACGCGGGCGATGAAGATGCCGACGAACGGCGCCCACGACATCCACCAGCCCCAGTAGAACGTGGTCCACGAGGCCTGCCACTGCTCGCCCTCGCGGCCGGAGTAGGCGCTGACCGTGAAGGTCAGGCCGATGAAGTTCTGCAGGTAGTTGCCGAGCGACTGCACGAACTCGCGCAGGAGGAACTGGGTCGGGCCGGCGACGAGCACGAAGACGAGAAGCGCCGCGGCCAGCAGCAGGTTGCCGGTCGAGAGCCACTTCATGCCCTTGCCCACGCCCGAGATCAGCGAGAAGACGGTCAGGGCCGTGACCACGGCGATGACCACGATCTGCACGGCGAGCGACGACTCCACGATGCCGCTCGCCTCCAGGCCCGCCGAGATCTGGGTGACGCCCAGGCCGAGCGAGGTCGCGACTCCGAACATGGTGCCGACCAGGGCGACCACGTCGATCGCGTTGCCCCAGCCTCCGCGGACCCGGCGGCCCAGCAGCGGCTCCAGCGCCCAGCGGATCGACACCGGCCGCTTGCGGCGGTGGATCGCGTAGGCGAGGGCGAGGCCGACCACCACGTAGATGGACCAGGCGTGGACGCCCCAGTGCAGGTAGGTCTGCGAGATCGCGCTCTGCGCGAGCTCCGTCTCGGTGCCGGTCACGCCCGGGCGCGGAGTGGCGAAGTGGGTGAGCGGCTCCGCGACGCCGTAGAAGACGAGGCCGATGCCCATGCCGGCGGCGAAGAGGAGCGAGATCCAGGCGAGCATCGAGAACTCGGGCTCGTCGTCGTCGGCGCCGAGCTTGATGTCGCCGAAGCGGCTGACGCCCATCCAGATCGCGAAGGCCACGAAGACCGCGGCGATCAGCACGTAGTACCAGCTGAACGTGTTGACGACGGTGGTCTGCAGCGTCGAGAACACGGAGGTCGCGGCGTCGGGCGCGAGGATCGCGAAGGCCGCGATCGACAGCGTGAGGGCCGCCGCGGGCCAGAAGACCCACCGCGCGAGGCGGTGCGGAGGAGTGGGGGTGCCCGCGGTGGCGGGGGCGGTGTCCGGGGAGGACGGGTGCTCGGACATGGGGTCCTCTCGTCGGCGGCAACCGTCCACGGTACACGGGGGCCTGTCGGCGGCCCCGGCCGGGGGAGCCGGGCTGGCACGATCCTGCCCCGGTGCGGGAGGCTGGTCCCGTGCAGTTCAGAGTCTTCACCGAACCCCAGCAGGGCGCGAGCTACGAGGACCTCCTCGCCGTCGCGCAGGCCGCCGAGAGCCTCGGCTACGACGGCTTCTTCCGCTCCGACCACTACCTCCGGATGGGCGCCGGCGACCCCGGCGTCGGGCCGTCCGACGCGTGGACGACGCTCGCCGGCCTCGCCCGCGAGACCGAGCGCATCGCGCTCGGCACCCTCGTCTCCTCCGTCACCTACCGGCCGCCGGGGATCCTCGCGATCCAGGTCGCCCAGGTCGACGCGATGTCCGGGGGCCGCGCCGAGCTCGGCCTCGGCACCGGCTGGTTCGAGCAGGAGCACGCCGCGTACGGCATCCCCTTCCCTCCGCGCCGCTTCGACCTGCTCGAGGAGCAGCTCGAGATCGTGACGGGCCTGTGGTCGACGCCCGTCGGCGAGCGCTACTCCTTCGTCGGCGAGCACTACAGGCTGACCGACTCCCCGGCCCTGCCCAAGCCCGCGCGCCTGCCGCTGCCGGTGATCGTCGGCGGCGGAGGGCCCAAGCGGACCCCGGCGCTCGCGGCGCGGTTCGCGAGCGAGTTCAACCTGCCCTTCCCCGAGTTCGACGCGATCCCGGGCGCCTTCGAGCGCGTCGACGAGGCGTGCCGGGCGATCGGGCGCGAGCCCTCGTCGCTCGTGCACTCGGTCGCGCTGATCGCGGTCGGCGGAGGCGACGAAGCGGAGTTCACGCGCCGTGCGGAGGCTATCGGCCGCGAGCCGGCCGAGCTGCGCGAGCACGGAGTGGCCGGCGGAGTCGACGAGGCGGTCGACCGCCTCGAGTCCCTCCGCGAGGCCGGCTGCGAGCGCGTCTACCTGCAGTTCATGGACCTGCAGGACCTCGACCACCTCGACTTCTTCGCCCGGGAGGTCCTGCCGCGCCTGTCGGCCTAGGCCGGCCGCGGCCTCTGCGCCGAGTGTCAAAAGTTGTCGCACTGGACGCCGAGTGCGACAACTCCTGGACACTCGCGGGCTCTGGTCACCGCGCCCGGTCGCCCACTGTCCAGGAGTTGTCGCACTCGCGCTCGACTGCGACAACTCCTGGCTTCTCGTGGTCCCCGTCCCCGCGGCTCCGCGCCGACTGTCCAGAAGTCGTCTCACTGGACGCCGACTGCGACAACTCCTGGACACCCGCGGGCGCCGGGCCGCGCGCCCGGGCGCCCGCGCGCGCCGCCGCCTACGCTGGAGGGATGGCGGACACGATCGAGCGCGCGGATGAGCGCCTGGCGACCCGCTCGGCGGCCGAGGTCCCGTGGATCGTGCTGGTCTGGGACGACCCGGTCAACCTGATGTCGTACGTCTCGTACGTGTTCCGCAGCTACTTCGGCTTCGGCCGGGCCGAGGCGGAGCGGCTGATGCTGCAGGTGCACACGGAGGGGCGCGCGGTCGTCGCGACCGGCAACCGCGAGGAGATGGAGCGGCACGTGGAGGCGATGCACGGCTACGGCCTGTGGGCGACGCTGCAGAAGGCCGACGCATGAGCGCCCCGCTGCGCCCCGCCGCTCCGGTGACCGGAACGGAATCCGCCCGCGGCACCCGAGGACCTCGCTGATGCGCGCGTTCCGCCGCGACTCCTCCGGAGCGGCCGTCGCCCGCTTCGACCGCGAGGAGGCCGGGATCCTCCGCCATCTGGCCGGCGAGATGCTCGAGCTGCTCGACCGGGGGGCGTCCTCGGAGGACGCCCGCTCCGATCCGGCGCTCGCCCGCCTCCTGCCCGACGCCTACCGCGACGACGCCGAGGCGGCCGACGAGTTCCGTCGTTTCACCGCTCCGGACCTCGCCGCCCGCAAGATGGACGACGCCCGCGCCGTCACGGCGGCCCTCGACGCCGGCGACGGCACGAGCCACGGCCGGATCTTCGAGGGGCTGGGCGAGGTCGCGGTCCGTCTCGAGGAACCGCAGGCGATCGCCTGGCTCCGCGCGCTGACCGACATGCGGCTCGCTCTGGCCGTGCGGCTCGGGATCGACGACACCGACGACGTCGTCCCGGAGGAGGGGAGCGCGGCCGCGATCCGCAGCGTCTACGACTGGCTGGGCGGCGTGCAGGACGGGCTCGTCCGCGCCGTCGACGTGTGATCCGCACGTCCCTCCCGTGATTCCACAGCTGTGGACAACCCTGTGGAAAGGTGTGGAGAACCGGCTCCGGGAGCACCTCGGAACGGCGGAGAGCCGGGCACGAGGGTGTGGAAACGCGTAGCGTCCACCCTGTGAACACTCCGAGCACCGCCGACGCCCAGCGCACCGCCGACGACATCCAGGACTCGCGGGCGGTGAGGACCCTCGCCCGTGGCGGCTTCGCGGCGAACGGCCTCGTCCACCTCCTGATCGGAGTGATCGCGCTCGGCGTGGCCCGCGGCGGCGGAGGCGAGGCCGACCAGAGCGGCGCCCTCGGCGCCCTCGCCGCGCAGCCCGGCGGACTGGTGATCCTCTGGATCTGCACCGTCGGCCTCTTCGGCCTGGCGCTCTGGGGCCTGCTCGAGGCGTTCCTCGTCCGCCCGCGCGAGAGCGCTCTGAAGACCTGGGGCAGCCGGCTGAAGGAGGCGGGCAAGGCCGTCGTCTACGGCGCCCTCGGCGTGACGGCGCTGACATTCGCCACCGGCGGCGGGTCGAGCTCGTCCGAGTCGTCCGAGAGCGCGAGCGCCAGGATCCTCGCGGCGCCGGGCGGAGTCGTGCTGCTCGTGATCGCCGGACTGGCCGTCCTCGCGGTCGGCGGCGTCTTCGTGTACCGCGGAGCGAGCCGGAAGTTCCTCGAGAACGTCGCGGAGCCGGGAGGCACGGCGGGCACCGTCGTCACCGTGCTCGGCGTCGCCGGCTACGTCGCCAAGGGCGTGGTCCTCGGCGCGCTCGGCGTGCTGCTGATCGTCGCCGCCGTCACCCACGATCCGGAGCAGGCGGGCGGGCTCGACGAGGCGCTGAAGTCGCTGGTGGAGCTGCCGGCCGGCGTGTTCCTGCTGGGATTCGTCGCGATCGGCCTCATCGCCTACGGGCTCTTCTGCTTCGCCCGCGCCCGCTGGCCGCGCCTCTGAGACCGGTCGGCGGTCCCGCTCCTTACCCGCCACCCCCCGTCCGCGCAACCGGTCCCACCGTCGCGGAGTCGGTGACACGCTGAGGCCTGTGAGTGCTGGAGGCGAGGACGCGACCGGAGGACGGGTGCGTCCGCCGCTGACGCAGGACGCCGCCCGTCTGCTGACCCGCTCCGCGACGGGGGACGCCTCCGCTCTGGGCGAGCTCGTCGACCGCTTCGGCGGCCTCGTCTCGGCGTGCGTCGGCACGGTCCAGGCCGACCCGGCCGGCCGCGACCGGCTCTGCTCCGACGTCTTCACCGCCGTCTGGCGCCGCTCCCGCGAGGGCGCCCGCTCGCCGGAGCCCGTGCTCTGGGTGCTCGAAGTGCTCTGCGAGACCCTCGGCTCCGCGCACGAGCTCGCCCGCCGTCCGCTCGGCAGCGGCCTGCTCGCCCTCGACTGCCCGGACCGCGAGCTGCTGCTGCTGGCCGCGGCCGGAGGCTTCTCGCAGGCCGAGATCTCGGCGCTGACCGGGATCGGCGAGTTCCGGCTGCGCTCGATCCTGCGGACCGCGCTCGAGGCGCTCCGGGCCCGCGACAGCGATCTTCTGACGGCCTGACCGCCGGAGCCTTCGCGGGAGTAAAGTTGAGTCCGTCGAACTCAACTCTTGAGCCACGGAGGAGACCACCATCATGCAGGCCGGTCGGATGCCCCAGCAGGACGAGAAGTCCGCCCTCGAGCAGTACGGCGTCAACCTGACCGCCATCGCGGCGAGCGGCAAGCTCGACCCGGTGATCGGGCGGGACGCCGAGATCCGGCGCGTCAGCCAGGTGCTCACGCGCCGCACCAAGAACAACCCGGTCCTCATCGGCGAGCCCGGCGTCGGCAAGACCGCCGTCGTCGAGGGGCTCGCCCAGCGGATCGTCGCGGGCGACGTCGCCGAGAGCCTCAAGGGCAAGCAGCTGGTCAGCCTCGACCTCTCGGCCCTGATCGCCGGAGCGAAGTACCGCGGCGAGTTCGAGGAGCGGCTGAAGGCCGTGCTGCAGGAGATCGAGGAGTCCGACGGCCGGATCATCACCTTCATCGACGAGCTGCACACGCTGATGGGCGCAGGCGGCGGCGAGGGGTCGGTGGCGGCCGCGAACATGCTCAAGCCCATGCTGGCCCGCGGTGAGCTGCGGATGATCGGCGCGACGACGCTCGACGAGTACCGCCAGTACATCGAGAAGGACGCCGCTCTCGAGCGCCGCTTCCAGCAGGTCTTCGTCGGCGAGCCGACCGTCGAGGACACCGTGGCGATCCTCCGCGGGCTGAAGGAGCGCTACGAGGCGCACCACAAGGTGGCGATCGCCGACTCCGCTCTGGTCGCCGCCGCGTCGCTCTCGAACCGCTACATCACCTCCCGCCAGCTGCCGGACAAGGCGATCGACCTGATCGACGAGGCCGCGTCGCGGCTGCGCATGGAGATCGACTCCGCTCCCGTCGAGATCGACGAGCTTCGCCGCTCCGTCGACCGGCTGAGGCTCGAGGAGCTCGCGCTGAAGAAGGAGAAGGACGAGGCCTCGAAGGCGCGGCTGGAGAAGCTGCGCGAGGACCTGGCCCGCCGCGGCAACCAGCTCGAGGAGCTGCAGGAGCGCTGGGAGCGCGAGCGCGCCTCCCTCAACCGCGTCGGCGAGCTCAAGAACCGGCTGGACGCCCTGCGGATCGCCGCCGAGCGGGCGCAGCGCGAGGGGAAGCTCGAGCGCGCGTCGAAGCTGCTCTACGGCGACATCCCGGTGATCGAGCGCGAGCTCGCCGCCGCCGAGGCGGAGGAGGAGCCGGCCGAGGGCCGCATGGTCAACGAGCAGGTGACGGCCGACGACATCGCCGCGGTGATCGCCGCCTGGACGGGGATCCCGGTCGGGCGCCTCCTGCAGGGCGAGACCGAGAAGCTGCTGCACCTCGAGACCGAGCTGCACCGCCGCCTGATCGGCCAGGACGAAGCGGTGTCGGCCGTCGCGGACGCGGTCCGCCGCACCCGGGCGGGCATCGCCGACCCCGACCGGCCGACCGGCTCCTTCCTCTTCCTCGGGCCGACCGGCGTCGGCAAGACCGAGCTGGCGAAGGCGCTCGCCGACCACCTCTTCGACGACGAGAAGGCGATGGTCCGCATCGACATGTCGGAGTACGGCGAGAAGTTCGCCGTCTCGCGGCTGGTCGGCGCCCCTCCCGGCTACATCGGCTACGAGCAGGGCGGCCAGCTCACGGAGGCGGTCCGCCGCCGCCCCTACTCGGTGGTGCTCCTCGACGAGATCGAGAAGGCGCACCCGGAGGTGTTCGACGTCCTGCTCCAGGTGCTCGACGACGGCCGGCTCACCGACGGCCAGGGGCGGACGGTCGACTTCCGCAACACGATCCTCATCCTCACCTCCAATCTGGGGTCGCAGTTCCTCGTGGACCCGGCGCTGTCGCGGCCGCAGAAGGAGGAGGCGGTCCAGCAGATGGTGCGCCAGGCCTTCAAGCCCGAGTTCGTGAACCGGCTCGACGACATCGTGATCTTCGACGCGCTCGACCGCACGGAGCTCGGCGAGATCGTGTCGCTGTACGTCGACCGGCTGTCGAGGAGGCTCTCGGAGCGACGGCTCGACCTGGCCGTGACCCCCGCGGCCCGCGGGTGGCTGGCCGAGCGCGGCTACGACCCGCAGTACGGCGCGCGGCCGCTGCGCCGGCTGATGCAGCGGGCGATCGACGACCAGCTGGCGACGGCGCTGCTCGGCGGCACGGTGCGCGACGGGGACGTGGTGCTGGTGGACGTGGCGCCGGACGGCGAGAGCCTGTCGGTGACGGCGGGGCTGCCCACGTCGGGCTGACCGGGGCGCCCGATCTCTGTCGCGAATCCTCGGAAGTCGCGGTGGTCGCGGTCGAGCACCGCGACGTCTGCGTTCTCGCAGGGGGAGGAACGCGGGGGCGACGACAGGAGGTCCCTCCACAGGACGCGCGGACGCGGCGGTCGTCCACAGTCGCGGGATCCGCGGTCCGCGCGTCCGGTCGGCTCCGTAGCGTCGGCGGCATGTCCTTCGAAACGCCCGGCCCCCGGATGGCCGACCTCCCTCCCGAGGAGCGGCCGCGGGAGCGCCTCCGCGCCTACGGACCGGAGGCGCTCACCGACGCCGAGACCCTCGCCGTGCTCATCGGGGCCGGCGTCCGGGGCGCGAACGCGACCGTCGTGGCGCAGCGACTCCTCGCGCGCTTCGGCGGCATCGACGCGGTCGCCCGTGCCGGGGTGGCCGATCTGATGCGGCACCGCGGGGTCGGCGAGGTCGCCGCCTGCCGCCTGGTCGCCTCCTTCGAGCTGCGGCGGAGGATGAACCGGGCCTCGCGCGCCGCCCGCGTGACCGACGCCGCGGGCCTGGCCGAGCTCGTCGCTCCGCTGCTGGCCGCCCGGCCGCTCGAGACCGTGCTGGCCGTGGCGCTCGCCGAGTCCGGAGCCGTGCGCGACGTCCTGACGCTGGCCGACGGAGCCCCGGCGCACGCCGAGATCCCCGTGGCCGCCGTGCTCGCCGAGGTGCTGGCGCGGGGCGCGGCGGGCATCGGCCTCGCGCACAGCCACGCGGGTGAGGCGGTGGTGCTCGCCTCGGACCGCGCGGCGACGCGGGCGATCGCCGACGGGGCCGACGCGTGCGGCCTGCGGTTCCTCGCGCACGTCGTGATCGGGCGCGACGGCTGGGCGGAGGCGCTGCCGTGACGCGGGGCCGGGCTGCTGCGACGCCGGTTCCGACAGGACGCCTCCCGGCCGGCCCCGCACCGTCCACGGTGGCGCCCCTGAGCTCCGCCCGTGCCGCGTCGGCGCGTTCGTGCAAGCCCCCGCCTCTCCTGCGCCCGCGGCCGGTCGCGGGCGTACCGTGGACGCCGACCCCACCCCCCTCCCGACCAGGAGCACCCATGCGAGCAACACTCATCCACGGCGAGCGCGACATCCGACTCGAGGAGGTCCCCGACCCGCAGCTCTCGACGGGGCGCGACGCGATCGTCCGCGTCACCGCCGCCTGCGTCTGCGGCTCCGACCTCTGGCCCTACCGCGGCGTCACGCCCACCAAGGAGGCGCACCGCATCGGCCACGAGTTCGTCGGCGTCGTCGAGGAGATCGGCGACGACGTGCACGACGTCGCGGTCGGCGACTTCGTGATCGCCCCGTTCTACGTCTGCGACGGCACCTGCGCGAACTGCGCCAACGGCGTCTCCACCTCGTGCCTCACCGGCGGCTGGTGGGGCGCCGAGGTCCGCGAGGAGGGCTTCGCGGACGGCGCCCAGGGCGAGAAGGTGCGCGTCCCCCTCGCCGACGGCACGCTCTTCCGCGTGGGCATCGACCCGGACCCGGCGCTCATCCCGAGCCTGCTCACCCTCGCCGACGTGATGGGGACCGGCCACCACGCCGCGGTCTCGGCCGGTGTCACCGCGGGTTCGACCGTCGCCGTCGTCGGCGACGGCGCGGTCGGCCTCTGCGCCGTCCTGGCGGCCAAGCGCCTCGGCGCGACCACGATCATCGCGATGTCGCGGCACGAGTCGCGGCAGAACCTCGCCCGCCGCTTCGGGGCGACCCACATCGTCGAGACCCGCGGAGACGAGGGCGTCGCGCGCGTCCGCGAGCTGACCGGCGGGATCGGCGCCGACTGCGTGCTCGAGTGCGTCGGCACCAAGGAGTCGATGCAGCAGGCCCTCGACTCCACCCGGCCCGGCGGCATGGTCGGCTACGTCGGCGTGCCCAACGGCGGACCCGAGCTGCCCGTCCGCCAGATGTTCGGCTCGAACGTCGGCGTCAACGGCGGAGTCGCGCCGGTCCGCGGCTACATGGCCGAGCTGCTGCCCGACGTGCTCAGCGGCGCGATCGAGCCCGGTCTGGTCTTCGACCTCGAGCTGCCCCTCGAGGAGATCGCCGAGGCGTACGCCGCCATGGACGAGCGCCGCGCGATCAAGACCCTCGTGCGTCCGTAGCGAGCGGCCGCGGGGAGGATCGGCCGGTGCGGAGACGCCCGGCCGGTCCGCCTGTCGGCGCGCCCTGCGGTAGGTTCCCCCTGCCCGCCCGCCACGCCTCCTGGAGACCGCAATGGACATCGACCGCCTCGCCACCCGCTACGAGATCGCCCTGCCCGCCTGGATCGGCGACGCCCTCCGCGACGTCCCCGAGGTCCTCCCGAGCCTCGAGGACCGGATGGCCCTCGTGCACGCTCTCGCCGACCGCAACTTCCGGGAGGGGAACGGCGGCCCGTTCGCGGCGATCGTCGTCGAGCGCGACTCCGGCCGGCTCGTCTCGGTCGGAGTGAACGTCGTCCTCGGCAGCGGAGTCTCGTCCGGCCACGCCGAGGTGACGGCGCTCGGTCTCGCGCAGGCCGCGCTCGGCACCTGGGACCTCGGCGGCGAAGGCCTTCCCGCGCACGACCTGGTCGTCAACTGGCGCCCGTGCGTGCAGTGCTACGGAGCGACGATGTGGTCCGGAGTGCGCCGCCTGGTCGTCGCGGGCTCCGGCCCCGAGCTGGAGGAGATCAGCACCTTCGACGAGGGGCCGATGCGCGAGGACTGGGCCGCCCAGTTCGAGGCCCGCGGCATCGAGGTCGTCGACGGCGTGCTCCGCGACGAGGCCCTCGACGTGTTCCGCGCCTACCGCGCCTCCGTCGACTCCGGCGCCGCCCTCGTCTACAACGCCCGCACCGACTCCTGACCCCTCATCTCGCGAAATTTCGCGAGATGCCCCCCAACGGACGAGATCCCCCGCCGCGGCAGGGGATCTCGTCCGTCCACCCCGATCTCGCGGGGTTCAGCAGGGGAGTCAGCGCCACCAGTCGTCGAACAGGGACAGCGGCACCCGGCGCTTGTGCTCGGTGGCGAGGTAGCGGGCCTCGATGAGGTCGGCGACGGCCGGATCGATGTCGCCGCCCTCGAGGTACGTGTCGAGATCGGCGTAGGTGAGCCCGAGGTTCGTCTCGTCGGTCTGGCCGGGGTTGTCGTCGAGCAGGTCCGCCGTCGGCGCCTTCTCGTAGAGCCGGGCCGGAGCGTCCAGGTGCTCGAGGAGCGAGCGCCCCTGCCGCTTGGTGAGACCGGTGAGCGGGAGGACGTCGGCGCCGCCGTCGCCGTACTTCGTGAAGAAGCCGGTGACCGCCTCGGCCGCGTGGTCGGTCCCGACGACGAGCATCCCGGCCTGGCCGGCGATCGCGTACTGCGCGATCATGCGCATCCGCGCCTTCACGTTGCCCTTGACGAAGTCGCTGATCGGCTCGTCGACCGCGTCGCCGAACGCCGCCGCCACGCCGTCGACGCCCTGGTGGATGTCGAAGACGACCTGGCGGTCCGGGCGGATGAACGAGAGGGCCAGCTGGGCGTCCTCCTCGTCGGCCTGCACCTTGTAGGGCAGGCGGACCGCGATGAAGGAGGCGTCGCCGCCGCTCGCGCGGACCTGCTCGACCGCGAGCTGGCAGAGGCGCCCGGCGAGGCTCGAGTCCTGGCCGCCGCTGATGCCGAGGACGAGGCCCTTCGCGCCGGTGCTGCGGAGGTAGTCGGCGAGGAAGCCGCTGCGCCGTTCGACCTCGGCGGCCGGATCGACGACGGGGGAGACGTGGAGCTCGGAGATGATCTGCTGTTGGACGTCGCGCACGGCTTCACGCTACTCCGGATGCTCCCGGGCGGCCCCTCCTCGCCGCGGACGCGCAGGCTCCGGACGTCTCCCCGAAACAGGCGCTGCCCGCGCCCGGGCCGTGCCGCCCGCCGAGACACCGTGCCGCCCGCCGAGACACCGCGCCGCCCGCCGAGACGCCGCTGCGACGACGGCGCCTCGGCCGACGGCACGGTGTCCCACGACGGCCCGCGCCCCCCCCTCGAGCGCAGCATCCGCTCGGGGCGGCGCCTACCCGCGCTCGGCGACGATGCGGGCGATGCGCGACGGGACGGTGTCGTCCTGGAGGCTCGTCACGTCTCCGAGCGGGCGGCCGTCGCGGATGTCGCCGAGCAGCCGTCGCATGATCTTGCCGGAGCGGGTCTTGGGCAGATCCGGCACCACCACCACGTCGCGCGGCTTGGCGATCGGCCCGATCGCGACCGCCACGTGGTCGCGCAGCAGCGCCGAGAGCGTCGTGCCGAGAGCGGTCCAGTAGGCAGGGTCCTCCTCGGCGCGGTCGACGGCCTCGTCGGAGGGGATGACGAACGCCGCGATCGCCTGCCCGGTCGTCGCGTCGGCGACCCCGACGACTCCGGCCTCGCCGACCGCGGGATGGGCGACGAGGGCCGACTCGATCTCGATCGTGGAGAGGCGGTGGCCGGAGACGTTGATGACGTCGTCGACGCGTCCGAGCACCCAGACGTCGCCGTCGGCGTCGTACTTCGCGCCGTCCCCGGAGAAGAACCACCCCCGGGACGCGTAGCGGGCCCAGTAGGAGTCGCGGTAGCGCTCCGGGTCTCCCCACACGGTGCGGGCGAGCGCCGGCCCGGTCCGGTCGACCACGAGATAGCCGCCGGAGCCGTTCGGCACCCGCTCGCCGTGCTCGTCCACCACGAGGACGCCGAGCCCAGGCAGTGCTCCGAGCGACGAGCCCGGCTTGAGGGTCGAGACGCCCGGCAGCGGGCACATCACCGCGGCGCCTGTCTCGGACTGCCACCAGGTGTCGACGATCGGGCAGCGCCCGCCGCCGATCGCCTCGTGGAACCAGACCCAGGCCTCGGGGTTGATGGACTCGCCGACGGTGCCGAGCAGGCGCAGGCTCGAGAGGTCGTACTGCGCGGGCACGCCCTCGGGGAACCAGGTCATCAGCGTGCGGATCAGCGTCGGCGCCGTGTAGTAGACGGTCACCCCGTACCGCTCGATGATCTCGAAGTGCCGGGCCGTGTGCGGGGTGCTCGGGGTCCCCTCGTAGATCACCTGGGTCAGCCCGTTCGAGAGCGGTCCGTAGATCTCGTAGGTGTGCGCGGTGACCCAGGCGAGGTCGGCGGTGCACCAGTGGACGTCGTCGGGCTTCGCGTCGAACACGGCCCAGTGCGTCCAGGAGGCCTGCGTGAGGTAGCCGCCGCTGGTGTGCACCAGCCCCTTGGGCTTCCCAGTCGTGCCGGAGGTGTAGATGATGAACAGCGGCGTCTCGGAGTCGAAGGCCTCGGCCTCGTGGACGTCGCTCTGCGCGTCGACCAGCTCGTGCCACCAGACGTCGCGACCCGGGGTCCAGGGGACGTCGGTCTCACCGGTGCGGCGGACGACGAGGACGTGCTCGATCGACGCGACGCCCTCGACCGCCCGGTCGGCGCTCGCCTTGACCGGCACCGCCGCACCGCGCCGGAACTGCCCGTCCGTGGTGACCAGGAGCTTCGCGCCGGTGTCCTCCACGCGGAACCGCACCGCCTCGGCCGAGAAGCCGCCGAAGACGAGCGAGTGGATCGCTCCGATCCGCGCGATCGCGAGAGTGATGACGACGGTCTCGGGGATCACCGGCAGGTAGACGACGACGCGATCGCCCTTCCCGATCCCGAGCGCGGTCAGCGCGTTCGCGGCGCGGGAGACCTCGCGCTGGAGCTCGGCGTAGGTGATCGACCGCCGGTCGCCGCGCTCGCCCTCGAAGTGGAGGGCGGTCTTCTCGCCGCGACCGGCGTCCACGTGGCGGTCGACGCAGTTGACGGCCACGTTCAGCCGTCCGCCCTCGAACCAGGTCGTGCGCGGCACCGAGAGCGAGCCGTCGGGCAGCGCAGCGGCGGGCTCCCAGGTGTGCGCGGTGTGCCACGGCTCCGCCCAGTCGAGGCGGCGGGCCGCCTCCTCCCAGAACGCGACCGGATCGGCGGCGGCGCGCGAGTACTCCTCCGCGCCGGCGTTCGCCCGCGCAGCGAAGTCCGCGGGCGGCGGGAACCGGCGGTGCTCGTCGAGCAGGTTGACGATCGTGTCGCTCACGCTCGGAGCTCCCTCCCCGGCGCTCACGCCCACTTCCTCACGGCGTAGCGCTGGAACACGCCGACGACCGCGTCGGTGAGCTTGCCGAGCACGGCCAGCAGGACGATCGCGAGGAACACCCGGTCGATCCGGCCGTTGTTCTGGCTGTCGATGAGCCGGAAGCCCAGGCCCATCGACGAGGCGATGAGCTCGGAGGCGACCAGGAACAGCCAGGACTGGGCGAGCGCGAGGCGCAGCCCCGAGATCACGGAGGGGATCACCGCGGGCAGCTGCACCGTCGTGAAGAGCCGGACGCCCGAGAGCCCGAAGGCGCGGCCCGCCTCGACGAGGTGCCGGTCGACGTGGCCCAGCGCGGTGGCCACCGTGGTGAAGACGGGGAAGAAGGCGCCGATCGTGATCAGCGTGATCTTCGACTCCTCGCCGATGCCCATCCAGAGCAGCAGCAGCGGGACCCAGGCCAGCGACGGGACGGCGCGGATCGCGCCGAGGGTCGGCCCGAGGACGACCTCCCAGACGCGGGAGAGTCCGAAGAGCGCACCGACCACGAGCCCGAGGGCCGACCCGAGCGCGAACCCGATGAGCACGCGCTGCGTCGAGATGGCGACGTCCTGGCCGAGGTCGCCGCGCTGGGCGAGGTCGACGCCGGCCGCCCAGACCATCGCGGGCGAGGGGAAGACCGCGACCGAGACCATCCCGGTCGTCGTCGCGATCTGCCAGGCGGCGAGCAGCAGCACGGGCAGGACCGCGCCTCCCGCGACGACGAACCACCGCCGCGACGTCAGCGGGCGGGAGCGGTCCTCGCGGAGGCGGCGCTGGGAGGCCGCGACCGACGGGCCCGCCGTCGCGAGTACGGGCGCATCCGGCATCGGCGCGGACAGCGCGCTCCGGCGCAGCACGTCGGCGTCGGTCGCGGTGTCGTCGTCGCGGATCGTCATCGTCGGTCTCCTCGGATCACGGGGTCGGGGGCGGAGGGCCGGACCCTCAGGCGCCGATGGCGCTCGGGTCGGCCGCCGAGGCGTAGGTGTCGTCGAGCAGCGAGTCGAGCGCGTCGTCGACCTGCTGCTGCGAGGCGACGTCGCCGTTCTCGACGAAGATCGGGCCGATCACGGCGAGCACGTCGGTCTGCGCGGAGCCGGGGACGTTGTCGACGTCGAGGTTGCTGCGCTCGGTGATGACCGTCGTCGCCACCGCCACGTCGAGGCCGGCGACGGAGGCGAGGATGCTCGCCGTCTCGTCCTGGTTCTCGAGCGCCCAGGCGCGGGCGTGCTCGTACGCGTTCACCACGGTCTGCGCGAGGTCGGGCTTCTCGGCGAGGAAGCTCTCCGTCGCGTTGAGCAGGCCGTAGGAGTTGAAGTCGACGTTGCGGTAGAGCAGGGTCGCCCCGGCCGCCTCGGCGCCGGCCATGATCGGGTCCAGGCCCGCCCAGGCGTCGACGGAGCCGTTCTGCAGCGCCGCCCAGCCGTCGGCGTGCTGCAGGTTCTGCACCGTCACGTCGCCGATGCCCAGCCCGGCGGCCTCGAGCGCCTGCACCAGGAAGAAGTAGGGGTCGGTGCCCTTGGTGGCCGCGATCTGCCTGCCCTTGAGCTGCTCGACCGAGGTGATCGCCGAGCCGGCCGGGACGACGAGGGCCGACCACTCCGGCTGCGAGAAGATGTCGATGGTCCTGATCGGCGAGCCGTTCGAGCGCGCGAGCAGCGCGGCCGAGCCCGCGGTCGAGCCGACGTCGATCGCCCCGGCGCGCAGGGCCTCGTTGGCCTTGTTCGAGCCTGCCGACTGCACCCAGGCGACGGTGACCTGCTGGTCGGCGAGGGCCGCCTCGAGCCAGCCCTTCTCCTTGATGACCAGGCTCAGCGGGTTGTAGGTCGCGAAGTCGAGCGTGAGCGTGCCGCCCTGGGTCCCTCCGGAGGCGGCGTCGGCGGTCGCGGCCGCCGCTCCTCCTCCGCCCTCGCCCTGCACGCAGCCCGCGAGGAGCGGGACGGCGGCGGCGGTGAGCAGACCGGCGAGAGCGGTGCGGCGGGTGAGCGGGGAGCTGGTGAACGACATGGGGGCCTCGGCTTCGGGGATGCGGTGACAGTGAGTGTGGATGCTGCGGGGGAGGGGCGGTGCGGGGAGGAGCTCGTGCGGTGGAGAGCGGGAGGAGGAGGCGGCTGGGGAGGGAGGTTGTGCCGCCCGGACCGTGCCGCCCGGACCGTGCCGCCCGGACCGTGCCGCCCGGGTGGGAGACGCGGGTCGATCCGCCCGGCTTCAGTGCCGCTCGATGCCCAGCCCCGCGAGGAGCTCCGCCCGGTGCTCGGCGAGCTCCGCCGAGCCGCGGTCGCGGGGCCGCGCGCCGGGAACGGTGACGATCCGCTGGATGCGCGAGACGCCTCCGGGCTCGTCGCGCCCGAGCAGCACGATGCGGTCGGCCAGCTGGAGGGCCTCGTCGACGTCGTGGGTGACGAGCAGGATCGTCGCCGGTGCCGCCGCGTGCACGTCGAGCAGCAGGTCCTGCATCCGCAGGCGGGTCAGCGCGTCGAGTGCCCCGAAGGGCTCGTCCAGGAGGAGCACGCCGGGGTTCCGGGCGAGGGCGCGGGCGAGGGAGGCACGCTGGGCCATCCCTCCGGACACCTCGCGGGGCCGCGAGCGGGCGTGCGCGGTGAGGCCGACCAGCGAGAGCAGCTCCTCGACGGCGGCGCGGGCCGCCGGGCGCGGGGTGCCGCGGGGCAGGCCGAGCGCGACGTTGTCAGCGATGCTCCGCCACGGCAGCAGCCGCGGCTCCTGGAACGCCACCGCGCAGCGCGGGTCGATGCCGGAGACGGGGGCGCCGTCGATGAGGACGGACCCCTCGGAGGCGGTGTCCAGGCCCGCCGCGATGCGCAGCAGCGTCGACTTGCCGCAGCCGCTCGGGCCGAGGATCGCGATGACCTCGCCCGCGGCGGCCTCGAGCGTCACGTCCGTCAGCACGGGGGCCCCGGGCGCGAAGGTGCGGCCGACCCCCTCGAAGCGCACGGGGAACGCCGACTGGCCGAGCTCGGCGTCGAAGGCCAGGCTCGTGCGGGCGGCGGGGGTGGCGGGCATGTCTCTCCGGACGGCGGGACGGGCGGGCGGATCGTCCGATCGTACGGAGAGGCTCCCGGCGGCACAGCGGGGACCGACACGGGGAGTAACACAGGGGGAGGGACGCGGAAGGCCTCCCCGGTCCGCGAACGGGGGAGGCCTTCCGTCGGAGGGCTACGCCTGGACGAGCACGAGCTCCTCGAGGGGCAGGCGGGTGCGCGGCGCGGTCTCGCGCTCGCGGAGGGTCTCGTTCGGCAGGGCGTCGGCGTCGGCCGCGACTCCGACCGCGGCGATCGTCACCGGGTCGAAGCGCTCGTCGACGCCGAACGCGGCGCGGACGGCGTCCTTGTCGAAGCCGGCCATCTGGTGGACGTGCAGGCCCTCGTGGTGCGCCTGGACGCTGAGGTGGGCGATCGACTGGCCGAGGTCGTAGACGGCCCAGGGGCGCGGCTTCCCCTCGGAGTCGACGGTCTCGGCGAGCGCGACGACCAGGACGGCGGCGGAGCCGGCCCAGGCGCCGTTGAACCCGGCGAGCGTCGCGACGATGCGGTCGAACTCGTCGGATCCGCGGCGGGCGACGATGAAGCGCCACGGCTGCGAGTTGCTGGCGGACGGGGACCAGCGCGCCGCCTCGAGGAGGGACGCGAGGGTCTCGTCCGAGACGGTCGCGGTCGCGTCGTAGGAGCGGGGGCTCCAGCGCTCCGCGAGGACGTCGAGGATCGGGGCGCTGGTGCTGGCGGTGCGGGAGGCGGTGGCGGTCATCGCGGGCTTCTTCCGTGCGGGGACTGGGGGAAGGGCTCCGTTGCCCGAGGAGCCCAACCGTCTGCGCCCCGCGGGCATTCCCATGCGCGCACGTCAGGCGGCCGCGCGCGCGTTCGCCCACGGAGGAGCGGGCCGTCTCCGAGCCCCGGAACGGTACGGTGGGAGACGGCGTGGTCACCCCGCGCACCACCATCCACGACTCTGGAGGATCATCCATGGCCCAGCACTTCGACGTCGTCGTCCTGGGGGCAGGCCCCGGCGGATACGTGGCCGCGATCCGCGCCGCCCAGCTCGGCAAGTCCGTCGCCGTCGTCGAGAAGCAGTACTGGGGCGGTGTCTGCCTCAACGTCGGCTGCATCCCGTCCAAGGCGCTTCTGCGCAACGCGGAGCTCGCCCACCTCTTCCACACCCAGGCGAAGCAGTTCGGCATCTCGGGCGACGTCTCCTTCGACTTCGGCGCGGCGTTCGACCGCAGCCGCTCGGTCGCGGACGGCCGCACCAAGGGCGTCCACTTCCTGATGAAGAAGAACAAGATCGCCGAGTTCGACGGCGTCGGCTCCTTCACCGGCCCGCAGGGCCTCGACGTGCAGCTGAGCAAGGGCGGCACCGAGTCGCTCACCTTCGACGACGCGATCATCGCGACCGGCGCGAGCGTCCGCCTCCTCCCCGGCGTCGAGCTCTCCGAGAACGTCGTCACCTACGAGACCCAGATCATGACCCGCGAGCTCCCCGACACGATGGCCATCGTGGGCGCGGGCGCGATCGGCATGGAGTTCGCCTACGTCCTCAAGAACTACGGCGTCGACGTGACGATCATCGAGTTCATGGACCGCGCCCTCCCCAACGAGGACCCGGACGTCTCCAAGGAGATCCAGAAGCAGTACAAGAAGCTCGGCGTCGAGATCCTGACCTCGACGAAGGTCGAGTCGGTCGTCGACAAGGACGGCTACGTCACGGTCACCTACACCGCGAAGGACGGCACGCAGTCGACCCTCGAGGTCGACAAGGTGCTCATGTCCATCGGCTGGGTCCCCCGCACCGAGGGCTTCGGCCTCGAGAAGACGGGCGTCGAGCTCACCGAGCGCGGCGCGATCGCGATCGACGACCACATGCGCACCAACGTGCCGCACATCTACGCCATCGGCGACGTCACCGCGAAGCTCCAGCTCGCGCACGTCGCGGAGGCGCAGGGCGTCGTCGCCGCCGAGACCCTCGCCGGTGCCGAGACCCAGACCCTGGGCGACTACCGGATGATGCCGCGCGCGACGTTCTGCCAGCCGCAGATCGCCTCTTTCGGCCTCACCGAGAAGCAGGCGACGGACGAGGGACACGAGATCACCGTCTCGACCTTCCCCTTCATGGCGAACGGCAAGGCCCACGGCCTCGGCGAGCCCACCGGCTTCGTGAAGCTCATCGCGAGCAAGAAGTACGGCGAGCTCCTCGGCGCGCACATGATCGGCCCGGACGTCTCGGAGCTGCTCCCCGAGCTCACGCTCGCCCAGAAGTGGGACCTCACCGCGACCGAGCTGGCCCGCAACGTGCACACCCACCCGACGCTGTCGGAGGCGCTGCAGGAGGGCTTCCACGGCCTCAAGGGGCACATGATCAACATGTAGGGCTCGTCCCTCCACGGCCTCCGGCCCGCAGGATCCCTCTCGGCTCGTCCGCCGCGGCTCCTGCGGGCCGGACCCGTCTCCGGGGGCGGCCGCGGCGCCGCTCCCGCTACCGTGGCCCGATGGATCCGCGCCTGCTCGACCGCCTCGCCGCCGACGCCTGGCCCGCGCTCGTGCGGCGCCCCCTCGGCGCGTGGGAGCTGCGCGCCTCCGCGGGGGTCACCAAGCGCGCCAACTCCGTGCTCGCGTCGGGCGAGGTCGTCGACCAGGGGGCGGCCCTCGACGCGGCGGAGGCGTTCGCCCGCGAGCACGGGATCGCGCCCCTCGTGCAGATCGGCCCGCCGAGCCCCGACGGTCTGACCGGGCTGCTCGCCGAGCGGGGCGCCGCGCCGATCGACCGGACGCTCGTGCTGACGGGATCGGTGCAGGAGGCGCTCGCCGCCCTTCCCGCGCCGTCGAGCTCGGCGCCGCCGCCTCGCGTCCGCCTCGCCCCGGCCCCCGATGAGGACTGGCTCGCCCTCTGGTGGTCCGTCGACGGTCGAGGGGGAGCGGAGGAGCGCGCGGTCGCCGAGCGCATCCTCGCGGGCTGCCCCTCCTCCTACGCCCTCGTCAGCGACGAGGACGGACCGGCCGCGACCGGCCGCCTCGCGCTCGTCGCGGCGCCGGACGGCGAGCTCTGCGGCGGCCTCTACGCCCTGGCGACCCGACCGGACGCCCGGCGCCGCTGGCTCGCCTCCGCCGTGATCCGAACCCTCCTCGAGGACGCGTCCCGCCGGGGCGTCGCACGCTTCTGGCTCCAGGTGCTCGCCGAGAACGCCGGCGCCCGCCGCCTCTACGCGTCTCTCGGCTGCCGCGAGTCGTCCTGGTACGAGTACTGGCGCTGACCCGCCCGTCCGCCTCTGCGAGATGCCACTCCGGTACGCGACACGCCGGTGGAGGCGTACCGAAGCGGCATCTCGCGGGGAGGAGCGGGGCGGCCGGTCAGGCGTTCGCGAGCACGGCGCGGGCGACGGCCTCGGCCTTCGCCGCGTCGCCGGTGACGGTCACGCGCCACCAGACGTCGTCTGCCAGCGCGTCGATCTCGCAGACGCCCGCCGCGCAGCCGGTGAGGGCCTTCTCGCCGAAGCCGTCGAGCGGCTCGAGGGGGATCGCCAGGCCCGAGGTCAGCGAGAGGTTCCGCCAGCCGTCGTCGCCGTTGGGCAGCGCGTCGACCGTCACGCCCGAGTAGGCGGCGCTGGAGGCGTCGCTCCAGCTGCAGGAGGCGTACCCGGCCCGGGCGGCCGCAGCGGCCGACGCGGTCATCGGCGTCCCGGTCCCGGTCCCCGCGGTCGCCTGCGCGAGGCCGGCGGCACCGGACAGCTGCTCGGCCGTCAGGACCTCGGTGCAGACGGGAGCCGTCGCGGTGACCGGCTCGTCGAGGGTGCCGAGCGCGGCGGAGGCGGTGCCGGTCGCCAGCGCGGCGAGGTCGACCGCGGCGGGGGCGCCGCGCAGCTGCAGCGTCACCCAGGTGGCGCCGGCGAGCAGGTCCAGGTCGCAGCTGCCGTCGGTGCAGGAGCCGTACGCCTCGACGCCGGTCTCGAGGCGCGGGCCCGGGCGGCCGGCGAACGCCTCGGCGGCGTCGTCGACCGCCGCCGCGGTGATCGAGGCGTCCTCGTCGTACCAGGCGCAGCGGAGCACTCCGCCGTTCTCCTCCGCGGCCTCGCGGATCAGCTCTCCCGAGGAGCGCGTCGTCACCTCGCGGCTGCCCTCGAGAGCGCTGCGGGAGACCCCCAGCGCCGAGGCCGCTCGCGTGGCGGGGAGGAGGGAGTCGCAGCCCAGGCGGGTCGAGGCGGTGGGTGAGGGCGTCGGTGTCGCGGAGGGAGTCGGAGCGGCGGTCTCGGACGCCGACGGGGTGGCCGCCACGTCCGAGCGCTCGGCCGTCGTGCAGCCCGTCAGCGCGACGAGCACGGCGAGCGCGGCGCCGACCGTCGCCAGGCGCGGCGGGCGGGCCCTCACGCGGCCAGCTCGCGCTCGATGGCGGCCGTGAACGCGTCGATGTCGTCCTCCGTGGTGTCGAAGGAGCAGACCCAGCGGACCTCGCCGGTCGCCGGGTTCCAGTCGTAGAAGCGGTAGGCGGCGCGGAGCCGGTCCGCGACTCCGGGCGGCAGCGTCGCGAACACCGCGTTGGCCTGGGTCTGCTGGGTGAACTCGAGCCCGGTGATCCGCCCGGCCGCGATCGCCTCCTCGAGCCCCGACCGCAGACGCGCCGCCATGGCGTTCGCGTGCCGGGCCGAGCGGAGCCACAGGGGCTCCTCCTCGCCGCCGTCGCCGAGCAGGGCGAGCAGCTGCACCGAGATGAAGCGCATCTTGGAGGAGAGCTGCATGTTGGTCTTGCGGAGGAAGGTCAGCCCGGTCGAGGCCGCCGGGTCGAGCACGACGATCGCCTCGCCGAGCAGGATGCCGTTCTTGGTGCCGCCGAACGAGAGCACGTCGACGCCCGCGTCGGTGGTGAACGAGCGCAGGGGGAGGCCGAGAGCGGCTGCGGCGTTCGCGATGCGCGCCCCGTCCATGTGCAGCCGCATCCCGAGGCCGTGCGCGTGGTCGGCGAGCGCGCGCACCTCCTCGGGGGTGTAGACGGTGCCGAGCTCGGAGGACTGGGTGATCGAGACCACGAGCGGCTGGGCGCGGTGCTCGTCGCCGAAGCCCCACGCCTCCTGGTCGACCAGGGCCGGGGTCAGCTTGCCGTCGGGCGCGGGGACCGTGAGGATCTTGATCCCGCCGACCTTCTCGGGTGCTCCGCCCTCGTCGGAGGTGATGTGCGCGGTGCCCGCCGAGACCACGGCGCCCCAGCGCGGCAGCATCGACTGCAGGCCGGTGACGTTGGCGCCCGTGCCGTTGAAGACGGGGAAGGCCTGGGCCTGCTCGCCGAACTCGCGCCGGAACGCCTCCTGCAGCCGCTCGGTGTAGACGTCCTCGCCGTAGGCGATCTGGTGCGCTCCATTGGCCGCGGCGATCGCGGCGAGGACCTCGTCGTGCACTCCGGAGTAGTTGTCGGAGGCGAAGCCGCGGACGTCGGGATCGTGCAGAGCGCTCATCCCTCCATCTTCGCAGCCCGCCGCCCGGAGGAGCCCGGGAGGCGCCCTCCGCGACGCCCCTCCTGCCCCCCGTTTGTTTCGGGCAGGTGAACGGACGACGACCCGAAAGCCGATCTCCGTCAAGAAGTTGGTATCGGCTGGGAGGCAGGCCACTCTTGACCTATGCGCATGGACACCTCGGGAGCTGTCCGCGACATGCCCGCCCCTCCCGGGGTGGACGAGATCGCGGCACGCTTCGGCGATCCCGTCCTCGCGTTCGCGCCCCAGCCGCGGCTGGAGGAGTTCGCCGCCGCGCAGACGATGGCGCTCGGCCGCTTCGTCGAGATCTCGCTCTCGTACTCGTTCTACAAGAACCCGCGCAACCGCGCCGACCCCGTCAACCACGTCCCGCTGACCCCCGAGCAGAAGCGCGCGATCGAGCGGGCCGAGAACGACCACCTTCCGCCGTGGATGGTCGACCAGGTGACGCGGATGCGGTACCCGGTCCTCTGGGAGGCGGTGCGCACCTCCGTGCCGATCCCCGCCGAGCGCAGCCGGCCTCTGGAGTCCCGCCTCGCGGCCCACATGGGCGACGTGCTCCGCAACACCTTCCCGGGCCGTGTGCGCAGCCGCCGCGGCGGGATGCCGGTGGTCGCGGCCGCGCTCCGCGACGAGGACGTCGTGCGCGGCGTGCCGGTGATCGTGGACGGGGAGGCGTTGCGCGGCTACCGCGTGGACACCGACCCGGACGTGGTCGCGATCGGCGCCCGCGTCGACGGCCGCTACATGACGGTCGTGCTCGACCGGAAGATCGTGCCGGAGATCCGGATGGAGTTCGTTCGCCGCACCCCGCCGCGCCCGGCCTCGAGCCAGCCCCGGCGCTGACCGCCCCGGCGCTGACCGTCCCGGCGCTGGCCGTCCCCGCGTCGAGCGCTCCGGAGCCGGCCGCCCCGCTGCCCGCCGCTCAGGGGCGCCCCGGCACCGCGATCCCGTGCTCGTAGGCGAACACGACCGCCTGGATGCGGTCGCGCACGCCGAGCTTCATCAGGATCTTCGAGACGTGCGTCTTCACGGTCGCCTCGCCCACGAACAGCTCGGCCGCGATCTCGGCGTTGGACCAGCCCCGCGCCAGGTGCACGAGGACCTCGCGCTCGCGGTCCGTCAGCTCGGCGACTCCGGAGTGCTCGGCGGCGGCCGGGGTGTGCTCGGGCACGGACGCGAACCGCTCGATTACGCGCCGGGTGACGTCGGGGGCGAGCATCGCGTCGCCGCGGGCGACCACCTGCACGGCCTCCACCAGCTCCTCCGGCGACGCGTTCTTGAGCAGGAACCCGCTGGCGCCGGCCGAGAGCGCCTCGAAGAGGTAGTCGTCGCGGTCGAAGGTGGTGAGGATGAGCACCCGCGAGCACAGGCGCGGGTCGGCCACGATCTCCCGGGTCGCGGCCAGGCCGTCGAGCCCGGGCATCTGCACGTCCATGCAGATCACGTCGGGATGGAGCTCGGAGGCGCGCTGCAGGGCCTCGAGCCCGGTGCGGGCCTCGCCGACCACCTCGATCCCCGGCTCCGACTCGAGGATGATGCGGAAGCCCACGCGGACGAGCTCCTGGTCGTCGACGAGCAGCACGCGCACGTGCTCGGTCATGGGCGGCCCCCGCTCGCTCGCTCCTGACGCCCCCGCGACGTCTCCGACGACGGTACCCGGTCGCCGGCGTCCGGCACGCTCGCCCGGACGTCGGACAGCGGGACTCGCGCGTGCACGAGGTAGCCTCCGCCCCTCGGCCCCATCTCGATCCAGCCGCCGACCGCAGCGGCGCGCTCGCTCATGCCGGTGTGCCCCAGTCCGCAGGAGGCCGGGGCGCTCGGGTGAGGGCCGGACCCGCCGTCGTCGGCGATCTCGAGCTCGACCGCGTCGGGGGCGTAGCGGAGGCGCACCTCGGCGTGCGCACCGCGCCCCGCGTGCTTGCGCACGTTCGTGAGCGACTCCTGCGCGATGCGGTAGAGGCTGAGGCCCACCGTCGCGGGGATCTCGCGGGGCGTGCCGAGGGTGAGGAAGACGGTGGGCAGACCCGACCCGCTGGACGCCGCGACCAGCTCCTCGAGCTGGGCCACCCCGCGGGTCGAGGCGGCGTCGGTGAGCGGATTCGGCACGGCGTCCTCGGCGCGCAGCGCGACCAGGATGCGGTGCAGCTCCTCGATCGCCGAGCGCGCGTCGCCCTCGATGGCGCTGAGCGAGGCCGCCGCCTGCTCCGGATCCCGCGCCAGCACCCGCCGCGCCGCTCCGGCCTGCACGCCCATCACGCTGACGTGGTGCGCGACCACGTCGTGCAGCTCGCGCGCGATCCGGAGCCGCTCGGAGGACACCGCCTGACGGGAGGAGCGCTCCCTCTCGTCGTCGAGCTCGGCCGTGCGCGTCTCGAGCGCCTCCAGCCGACGGGCCGACTGCCACGACGCCTCGCCGAAGACGTAGGCGCTGCCGAAGTAGAGCAGGTTCGAGACGACGGCGAGGGCCGACTCCGCCGCGTAGGGCGAGAGCAGGCCGGGGGAGTCGTCGACCGGCACGGAGCTGCCGAAGTACTCGCCTGTGGCGAGGGTGGTGAGCAGCCAGCCCAGCATCCCGACCGCGATCGCCACCCGGACGACGAGGGCCGTGCGCCGGTTCCGGCCCCACGCGCCGACCGTGTACAGCGCGAGGAACAGGCAGATCTGGCCGAAGAGCGACTCCGGCACCTGGAGCACGATCCCCAGCGCGTAGACGACGGAGAGCCCGGCCGCCACGCTCGCGGGGAACCGCCGCCGCAGCGCGAGGGGCAGGGTCATCAGGACGGCCCAGTGGGCGCTGACGACCGGATGCGCCGCGCCGGGGAAGCCCGCCGAGGAGTACAGCGCGACGGAGACGATCGTCGCCACCAGCAGGATCCCCGCGGTGATCGCGTCGTGGACGTATCCGGCCCGGCTCGGCGGTCGCCGGATCCAGCCCGCGTCGAGCGGGTCCGCGGCTCCGTCACCTGAGGGCATGCGCCCCACGCTAACCGACGCCGGTCGGACGGGCCCCCGGGAGACGGAGGAGCGCACCCCGCCGCCCCCCGGGCACCGCGTCAGTCCCGGCCGGTGATGCCCCGGGTCGAGGCGATCACGTCGCCCATCTTCTTCCCGAGGGCCTCGTAGAACATCGACAGCGGGAACTCGTCGTCCAGCACCGCGTCGGTGAGGCCGCGCGGGGCGCCGAGCAGCACCTCGTCCGGGAGCCCGCGGGCCCAGGCGGAGGCGGGGTGCGGAGTGAGCACGGCCGCGATCAGCGCGTGCGCGGCCAGCCAGTGCGCCGTCTTGGGCCGGTCGATCGAGCGCCAGTAGAGCTCGTCGATCGCGTCCGAGAGGGCGACGACCACGTCGGCGACGCCGTCCCACTCGAACGCCAGCCGGGTGTCGGTCCAGTGCAGGACGCCGTGCTGGTGCAGCCAGGCGAAGAGCAGCTGGCCGCCGAGGCCGTCGTAGTTGCGCACCCGCGACCCGGTGAGCGGGAAGCGGAAGAGCCGGTCGAACAGGATCGCGTACTGCACGAAGCGCGAGCGCTCGGCCAGCGCCTCCTCCTCGCCGTCGCGACGGTCCAGCGCGCCGAGGCGGCGCTCGATGGCGACGGCCTCGCGGAAGGCGGTGAGGTCGCACCGCAGCTCCTCCAGCGAGTAGAGGAAGAAGGGCATCCGCTGCTTGATCATGAACGGGTCGAACGGCAGGTCGCCGCGCATGTGGGTACGGTCGTGGATGAGGTCCCACATCACGAAGGACTCCTCCGCCAGGCGCTGGTCGGCGAGCAGCCGCTGCGCGTCCTCCGGGAGCTCGAGCCGGGTGATCCGCGCCGCCTCCGTGACGACGCGGCGGAACCGGGCCGCCTCGCGGTCGGCGAAGATCGCGCCCCAGGTGAAGGACGGGACGGAGCGCATCGCGACCGTCTCGGGGAACAGCACGGCGCTGTCGGTGTCGTAGCCGGCGGTGAAGTCGACGAAGCGCACGGGCACGAAGAGGGCGTTCGAGTAGTCGCCCGCCTCCAGCTCGGCGACGAACCGCGGCCAGACGACCTCGACGAGGACGGCCTCGACGTGGCGGTCGCGGCTGCCGTTCTGGGTGTACATGGGGAAGACGACGAGGTGGCGGCGGCCGTCGACGCGCTCGAGCTGCGGCTGGAACGCGGTGAGCGAGTCGAGGAAGTCGGGCAGGCCGAGGCCGTCCGCGCTCCACCGCTCGAGGTCGACGACCAGCGCGTCGAGGTACGCCGCGTCGTGCGGGAACGCGGGGGCGAGGGCACGGACACCGGCGACGATCCGCTCGACGAGGGAGCGCGCCTCCTCGATCCGCTCGGGCTCCGCGAGCGAGCCGTCCTGTGACTGGAGCGGCTGCAGCGCGGCGGCGGCGGCCTTGAGGTCGAGCCAGGCGGCGGAGTCCTCCACGCGGTCCTCGACGACCTCGGGTTCTCCGACGACGGTGCTCTGCACGGCTTGCGACATGGTGATCCTCCTCACGCTGGTGATACGGGCTGCAGGAGCGGGACGCGCTCCGACTCCGAGCGTATGGGCTCGTGCGCGCGCTTTTCTTGCGTCTCGGCGGAGCGAAGCGGCGATCTCATGGGAGCGGGCGCACGTCTCCGCCGCCCCTCGGAGACCTCGCGGTCAGCGGTTGCCCAGGTGTTGTGCAGGTGCCGCCCCCCGTCCGGGGCTAGATTCCTCACCGCTTCCGTTTCCGTCCCCTGATCGGGTCGAAGATGGGGCGATACCGTGTCCGCATCCCGAGTGCGGGGACATCCGATCGGACCGGCGCGCCGAACACCCTGGCGGCGCGCTCGATCGGCGAGCCATCCTGAGAGAGAGGATCGGAGCGCGTGACGGGACCCGAACCCGGAAGCGACCAGAGAACAGCCAGCATCGACCACCACCCCGAGAACCTCCGCCTGCTCCCTTGGCCGCAGGCGGACGCCTCCGTCCTGCGCGACACCCTCGCGCACGCGGGCGGCGGACTCGAGAGCGAGAGCGAGATCCTCGTGCGCCACGACCGCTACCTGCGCGGTTGGGCGGACGGCGATGCGTTCTTCTACGTGGTCGAGCTGGACGGACTCTCCGTCGGCTCCATCGGCTATTGGTACGGCTGCTCGCGCGGCGTCGTCGCCTACGAGGCGGCGTGGAGCATCGCTCCGCACGCCCGCGGCGTCACGGTCGACTCCGTGCGGATGCTGCTCGAGGAGGCGGCGGCGTTCCCCGTGCCCCGCTTCGTTCACGCCTTCGTGGCGGAGAACGACCTCGACGCCGGTGCGACCTGCGTCGAGGCCGGCTTCGACCGGATCGACCTCGTCGAGCAGGGCGAGCCGCCGGAGCGCTACGTGGACTGGGCGTTCGACCTGGCCGCCGTCGCCTGATCAGATCCCGTGGCGCTCCAGCCACGGCCGCAGCACCGCGAGGAACTCCTCGGGGTGCTCGAGGCTGGGCAGGTGCGCGGCGTCCTCGAGCACGTGCAGCTCGGCACCGCTCACCGCGGCGGCGAGGTGCTCGCAGACCGGCAGCGACTCCGAGAGGTCGTGCGCACCCGCCACGACGAGAGTCGGCACGGCGATCTCCCCGAGGCGCTCGCCCGCCGGCCCGGACGGCTCGACCGGGCGCGGAGCCTCCGCCTCGTGGCCGACGCCCGTGAGCGCGAGCTCCCGGACCCGCGCGAGGAACTCCGGAGCGACGTCGTCCGCGGAGCGGTCGGGACCCACGGCCCAGAGCTCCGCCTCGACGATCGCCGCGGCCTCCCGCTCGCCCGCGAGCTCCAGCGCCTCGACCTCACCGAAGCGGCGCTCCTCCTCCGCCGTCAGCGCGGGGTAGTCGAAGCCCGCCAGCCCCGGGGCGATCACGGCCAGGCCGGTCACCCGCTCCGGATGCTCCAGCGCCAGGTCGAGGGCGAGCGTGCCGCCCCGCGAGCAGCCGACGACCACCGCGCGCTCGACGCCGAGGTGGTCGAGCACGTCCAGGGCGTCCCGGCGCGGGTCGTACTCCACGTCCTCCGTGCTCGTGCCGCCGGCGCCGCGGACGTCGTAGCGGATCGCCAGCCGGTCGCGCGAGAGGTCGGGGACCAGCGGGTCCCACATCCGCAGGTCGGCGATGCCCGCGTGCACGAGCAGCAGGGCGGGCGCGGAGGCGTGGCCGTCCGCCTCCCAGTGGAGGCTCGCGCCGGGGACCTCGAGATGCGGCATGCCGCACACCGTAGGCGCGTCGCGCCGGCGCTGCAACGCCCGGGCACTGCCTAGGGTGGAGGCGCGACAGCGGACGGGCCGCGGCGGGGAGGCGGCGGCGTGGAGGGCGTGCTCACCGGCTTCTCGATCATCGGGGTCGTCATCGCGGTCGGGTACCTGATCGCGCGGTTCCGGATCGTCCCTCCCGAGAGCCGGCTGATCCTGTCGCGGATCGCCTTCTTCGTCACGACGCCGGCGCTGCTGTTCACGGTGCTCTCGCGGGCCGACGTCTCCGTCCTCTTCTCCTCGTTCCTGCTCGTCTCGCTCCTGACGGTGCTGACCGTCGCCCTGCTCTACGTGCTCGCGTCGCGGCTGCTCTTCCCCCGCCCGCTGCCGGAGACGGTGATCGGAACCGCGGCCTCCTCCTACGTCAACGCCAACAACATCGGACTGCCGGTCGCCATCTACGTGCTGGGCGATCCGCAGTGGGTGGCCCCGACGCTCCTGCTGCAGCTGATCCTCCTCGCGCCGACGATCCTGACGCTGCTCGACGTCTCGACGAGCGGGCGGACGTCGGTCGGCGCGATCCTCACTCAGCCTCTGCGGAACCCGATGATCATCGCCTCCGCCCTCGGCCTCGTCGTCGCCGTCACCGGCGTGGAGCTGCCCGCGCCCGTGCTGCAGCCGTTCTCGATCATCGGCAACGCGTCGATCCCGCTGGTGCTGATCGCCTTCGGGATGTCGCTGCGCGGGCAGCGGCCGCTGGAGGCGGGACCGGCGCGGGTCGAGGTGGTCGTCGCCTCCGTGCTCAAGTCGCTCGTGATGCCGGCGGTCGCGCTGCTGCTGGGGCGCTTCGCGTTCCACCTCGACTCCGAGCACCTCTTCGTGGTGACGGTGACCGCCGCGCTGCCGACCGCGCAGAACATCTTCACCTTCGCCTCGCGCTACGACCGGGGCATCGCCGTCGCCCGGGACACGGCCCTCGTGACCACGGTGGCCGCGGTGCCCGTGCTCATCGGGGTGTCCCTCCTGCTGGGCTGAGCGGAGCCGCCTCCCCGGCTCCGGCTCGGTCCCGGCGGAGGCGCCGGGCGGCCCGCGCATCCGCGACGCGTGTCCCTCGTCCTGGGACGGGGACGGTGGCGCAGGTCCCGTCGCACTCCGCCGACCGTCGCTTAGGCTCTCTCGAATGAGCACCACCACGTCCGCCGACCGCCCCGCCCGCGGCAGGCCGCGCCGCCGTCGCGGCCTCTGGATCACGCTGATCGTCCTCCTGGTCCTGCTGATCGGCGCCGTCGTCGCGGTGCTCCTCGGCGTGCGCACCTACGACAAGGCGATGACGGTCCGCGACAAGCTGACCGAGGCGATCCCGCTGGTGTCGCAGGTGACGGACAGGCTGACGACGTTCGACACCTCGGGGGCCGGGGAGACCGCGGCCCAGATCGCGACTCTCACCGGCGAGGCGCGCGACGAGACCGACGACCCGGTGTGGCGGGTGATGGAGGTGGTGCCCGTCCTCGGGCCGAACCTGTCCGCCGTCCGCGCCGCGACCGAGATCGCCGACGACGTCTCCGGCCGGATCGTCACGCCGCTCTCCACGACCTCGCTCGACATCCTCAAGCCCGTCGACGGCAGGGTCGACCTCGCGGCGATCACCGAGCTGTCGCAGAAGATCACCGTCGCCAAGGAGGTCGTCGACGCCGCGCAGACCCGCGTCGAGGGCATCGACCGCGGCCCGCTCGTGCCGCAGGTGGCCTCGGCCCTCGACTCCTTCACTCCGCAGCTGGCCACCGCCACCGCGGCGATGGAGCAGGTCGAGCCGCTCACCGCGATCCTCCCCGACTCCCTCGGAGCGTCCGGCCCGCGCCACTACCTGGTGATGTTCCAGAACCTGGCGGAGTCGCAGGCCCTGGGCGGCGGCGCCTCGTCGGTGATGCAGCTCGACGTCGACGGCGGCGCGATCTCGATCGGCCGTCAGCTGGGCAGCGGGGACTTCCGCGGACTGGCGCCCGTCACCGTCGACCAGAGCGCGCTCGACACCATCGGCGAGAACCTGGCGACGACGTTCAACGTCTCGACCAGCCGCCCCGACTTCCCCACCGCCGCCTCGATCGCCTCGCAGTTCTGGGCGCAGAAGTTCCCCGAGCAGAGGATCGACGGCGTGCTCGCGATCGACCCCGTCGCCCTCTCCTACCTCCTCGGCTCGACCGGGCCGGTGACCCTCACCGACGGCACGGTCCTCACGAGCGAGAACACCGTCTCGACCCTGCTCAACGAGGTCTACTTCCGCTACCCGGAGTCGGTCGTCGCCGAGCGCACCGACGAGTTCTTCTCGGAGGCGAGCGCGACGGTCCTCGGCAAGATCCTCGGCGGGGAGATGGAGCCGACGAAGATGCTGCCGGCGATCGTGAAGGCGGTCGACGAGAGCCGCATCCTCGCCTACAGCTCCGACGCCGACGAGCAGGCGCTCCTCGCGCCCACGCCGATCGCGGGGGTCCTGCCGGAGACGACGGCCGACGGCACGACCACCGGAGTGTTCTTCCAGGACGCGTCGGGCGGCTCGAAGATGGACTACTACCTGAGCACGGCGGTCGCGCAGTCGAGCACGGGCCGGTGCGCCGCCTCCGGCGCGGTCTTCACCACCTCCGTCACCGTGACCAACACGATCTCGAAGGCGGTCGCGCGGACGCTGCCCGGCTACGTCGCGGCGGCTGGCGGGCGCGGTGCGTACCCCCTGGGCGACTTCGTCACCAACATCTACGTCTACGGTCCTCCCGGGACCACGGTGTCGAGCGCGGCCTGGGCCGACGGCACGGGCTACGGGCCCGAGAGCCTCGACGACCTCGGCCGTCCCGTCTCGAAGGTCGCCGTGCAGCTCTCGCCCGGCCAGTCCGAGACGTTCGACGTGCAGTTCAGCGCCGGCGACGCCTCCGGCTTCGGCGACCAGGCCGTCCGGGTGACCCCGATGATCAACCCCACCGCGGTGACGCTGAACGACGAGCCCGCCTGCGGCTGACGCTCCTCCCGGGTCGGTGCCGGACCGGCGCCGGCCACGCCCGCCGCGGGCACGCCCCGGGGCGGTGCCGAGCCGGCGCCGACCACGCCGGCCGTGGGCACGCCCCAGGTCGGTGCTGGGCCGGCGCCGACCGCGCCGGCCACGCCGGCCGCGGGCACGCCCCGGGGCGGTGCTAGACCAGCGCCGATCCGGGGATCGAGCTCGTGACGAGCGAGGAGGCGAGGAACGCGGTGGCGATGCAGAGCACGAACCCGATGACCGGCACGAGGAACGCGCGGCGGCCGACGAGGTAGCGCACGATCGTCACGACCACGGCGATCACCGTCAGCGCGGGCGGCCCGATGAGCGCGATCGAGACGCCCCAGTCGATCCGGTCGAAGTCGCAGGCGAAGTTCTGGCCCTCGCACTGCGCGGGGAAGACCGAGAGGATCGCGGCGAGGTAGCCGAGCACGATCGTGAGCATGCCGAGGGCGAGGCAGCCGAGGATCGAGAGCACGAGGTCCCAGCGGCGCCGGCGCGGCTTCCCGGCGGCGATGATCTCGCCGACCGAGCGGTAGGCGTCGGACCGGAACTCGTCGTGGGCGGCTCCGGCGCGGGCGGCGGCGGGGCGGGCGGCTCCGGGGCGGGACTGTGCGGGTCGGGCGGCGGGGCGGGCCGCACCGTCCGGGCCGCCCTGGGCCCGCGCGCGCTTCTTCTTCGACGAGGCCACGGTCAGAAGATCATCGGGCGGTCGTCGTCGAGGGTCGTCTCGAGGTCGAGATCGACCACCACCGGGACGTGGTCGCTCGGGGCGTCGCCCTTGCGCTCGTCGCGGTGGATCGAGGCGCCGGTGACGAGCTCGCCGAACGCGGCGGATCCGAGCACGAAGTCGATCCGCAGCCCCTCGTTGCGCGGGAAGCGGAGCTGCTTGTAGTCCCAGTAGGTGTAGCCCTCGGGCACGAGCGGGCGGACGACGTCGCGCAGGCCCGCGTCCTCGAAGGCGGCGAAGGCGGCGCGCTCGGGGATCGAGACGTGCGTCGATCCGGGGCCGAGGCTCGGGTCGCCCACGTCGCTGTCGAGCGGGGCGACGTTCCAGTCGCCGACCAGGGCGAGCGGCAGGTCGGGCTCGGCGGCCAGCCACTCGCGGGTGCTCGCCTCGAGGGCAGCGAGCCACTCGAGCTTGTAGAGGTAGTGCGGGTCGTCGACCGCGCGGCCGTTCGGGACGTAGAGGCTCCAGACGCGCACGCCGTCGACGGTGGCGCCGATCGCGCGGGCCTCCAGCGGGTAGGAGCCGTCGGCCGCCGCCTCCTTCGCGAAGCCGGGCATGCCCGGGAATCCGACCTGCACGTCCTCCATCGGCAGGCGCGAGGCGATGCCCACGCCGTTCCACTGGCTGAGCCCGACCATCTCGACGTGGTACCCGGCGTCGGCGAAGGCCTCGTGCGGGAACTGCTCGGGCTTGCACTTGAGCTCCTGCATGGCGAGCACGTCGACGTCCTCGCGCACGAGCCAGTCGACGACGCGGCCGGTGCGGGCCCGGATGGAGTTCACGTTCCAGGTGGCGATGCGCATCCTGGAAGTGTAGGAGCCGCCGCCGACACGTCTCCTGCGCGTCCTCCGCGCGTCCCGGCGGCGGCGGGCCGGGGGAGTCATCCCCTCGGCGGATTGCGGAACCGGTGTCGGTGGTCGATGGTTGTCTAGCGCCGTCCCGACCGGCCGTTCGTCGCGCCGTCCGGACGCCGCCGCCGCCCGCGCCGTGCGGGCCCGACGGGCTCCCCGACCCTCCGCGCTCCCGGGCCCGGTCCCCTCCCCTCCCGCTCCTGCTCCGCCCCTCCGGAGGACCCATGATCCTGCTCCGCCTCGCCTCCGCCTACGCGAAGCCCTACGCGCGCTGGGTGGCCGCCGTCGTCGTGCTGCAGCTCGTCGCGACGCTCGCCGCGCTCTACCTGCCGAGCCTCAACGCCGAGATCATCGACCAGGGCATCGGCCGCGGCGACACCGACTTCATCTGGGGCACCGGCATGACCATGCTCGGCGTCTGCGTCGTGCAGGTCGCCGCGGCGATCGGAGCCGTCTACTTCGGCGCCCGCACCGCCATGTCCGTCGGCCGCGACCTGCGCCGCGACGTCTACCGCCGCGTCGACTCGCTCAGCGGGCTCGAGGTCGGCGGCTTCGGCACGGCCACCCTGATCACCCGCGGCACGAACGACGTGCAGCAGGTGCAGATGCTCGTGCTGATGACCCTCAACTTCATGGTGTCCGCGCCGATCATGTGCGTCGGCGGCATCGTCTTCGCCCTGCGCGAGGACGCCGGCCTCTCCTGGCTGGTCTGGGTGTCGGTGCCGCTGCTGTTCGTCGTGGTCGGCTTCCTGGTGTTCCTGCTGCTGCCGCTGTTCCGCCTCATGCAGGACCGGATCGACGGGATCAACAGCGTGCTCCGCGAGCAGATCACGGGCATCCGCGTGGTGCGCGCCTTCGTGCGCGAGCCGTTCGAGTCCGAGCGGTACCGCAAGGCCAACGCGGCGATCACCGAGGTGTCGATCAAGGTCGGCAACATCTTCGTGCTGATGTTCCCCGCGATCATGATGATCCTGCACCTGGCCACCGCGGCCGTGCTGTGGTTCGGCGGGCAGCGGGTCGACGCCGGTCAGATGCAGGTGGGCTCGCTGACCGCGTTCCTGCAGTACCTCCTCCAGATCCTCACCGCCGTGATGATGGGCGTCTTCATGGTGATGATGATCCCGCGCGCGGTCGTCTGCGCCGAGCGGATCCAGCAGGTGCTCGACGCCCGCACCAGCCTCACCACGCCGGAGGGCGGAGTCCCGACGCCCACGCGCGGCCGCGTCGAGTTCTCGGGGGTCGTCTTCGGCTACCCGGGCGCCGAGCGCCCCGTGCTCGCGGGCATCGACATCGTCGCGGAGCCGGGGCGCACCACGGCCGTCGTCGGCTCCACCGGCGCCGGCAAGACGACCCTGCTCGGCCTCGTGCCGCGCCTGTTCGACCCGCAGGAGGGCACCGTCACGATCGACGGCGTGCCCGTCTCCTCCCTCGACCGGGCGCAGCTCGCCGAGGTGATCGGGCTCGTGCCCCAGCGCCCCTACCTCTTCTCAGGGACGATCGCCTCGAACCTGCGCTTCGGCCGCCCCGACGCGACGGACGCCGAGCTGTGGGAGGCGCTGCGCATCGCCCAGGGCGAGGACTTCGTGCGGAGCAAGGAGCACGGGCTCGACGAGCCGGTCTCGCAGGGCGGCACCAACGTCTCCGGCGGGCAGCGCCAGCGGCTCTGCATCGCGCGGGCCCTCGTCGCGAAGCCGCGGGTCTACCTGTTCGACGACTCGTTCTCGGCGCTCGACGTCGCGACCGATGCGCGGCTGAGGGAGTCGCTGGCCGACGCCACGACCGACGCGACCGTGATCATCGTGGCCCAGCGCGTGTCGACCATCCGCCACGCCGACCAGATCGTCGTGCTCGACGCGGGCCGCGTGGTCGGCCGCGGCACGCACGACGAGCTCCTCGAGACGAACGCGACCTACCGCGAGATCGTCGAATCCCAGCTGAGCGTCGAAGGAGTGTCCTGAGATGGCGCGCACACGCGACACCACCGCCCCTGAGGAGACGACGTCTCTCGAGCCCGAGTTCGAGCCCGGCGAGGGCGACGGCGGCATGTTCGGAGACGGGCCGCCCGCCCGCAAGGCGCAGAACTTCTGGCCGTCGGCCAAGCGGCTCTTCTCGCTGCTCGGCCCCGAGCGCGCCCGGATGGTCCTCGTGGTCGCCCTGGTCTCGCTGTCGGTCGTCCTCACCGTCATCGCGCCCAAGATCCTCGGGCAGGCGATGGACACGATCTTCAACGGCGTGATCGGCTCGCAGCTGCCCGCCGGCGTCCCGCTCGAGCAGATCATCGAGCAGCAGCGCGCCTCGGGCAACGGCACCTTCGCCGACATGCTGGCCAAGACCGACATCGTGCCCGGCGCGGGCATCGACTTCGTGGTCCTCGGCCGCCTGATCATCATCGTGCTGCTGATGTACGTGGTCGCGTCGGTGCTCATGTGGGCGCAGGGCTACATCCTCAACGGCCTCGTGATGCGGGTGGTCTTCGGCCTCCGCCAGGACATCGAGGCCAAGCTGAACCGCCTCCCGCTGCGCTTCTTCGACACCCGGCAGCGCGGCGACGTGATGTCGCGCGTCACGAACGACGTCGACAACATCCAGACGGCGCTGCAGCAGGCCTTCTCGCAGCTGGTGCAGTCGGTGCTCACCATCATCGGCATCGCCGCGATGATGTTCATCGTCTCGTGGCAGCTCGCGCTGATCGCGCTGATCTCGATCCCGCTCTCGGGCGTGATCGCGGGAGTGATCGGCGCCCGCTCGCAGAAGCTCTTCGCCGCCCAGTGGAAGAACACGGGCGCGCTCAACGGCCACATCGAGGAGACCTTCTCCGGGCTCGAGATCGTCCGCGCCTTCGGCCGCGACCGCGAGATGCTCGAGGAGTTCGACCGCCGCAACGACAGCCTCTACACCGCCTCGTTCGGCGCGCAGTTCGTCTCGGGCATGATCATGCCCGCGATGACCTTCGTCTCCTACCTCTCCTACGTGCTCATCGCCGTGGTCGGCGGCCTGCGGGTCGCCTCCGGTCAGCTGACGCTCGGCGACGCGACCGCGTTCATCCAGTACTCGCGCGAGTTCACCCAGCCGGTGACCCAGCTGGCGAGCATGGCGAACATGCTGCAGTCCGGCGTCGCCTCGGCCGAGCGCACGTTCGAGCTGCTCGACGCCGAGGAGCAGGAGCCGGAGACGGCGACCGCGTCGCTCCCGCAGCGCACCGACGGCCACGTGGAGTTCGAGGGCGTCTCGTTCTCGTACGACCCGGAGCAGCCGCTGATCGAGGACCTGACCTTCTCGGCGCAGCCCGGGCAGACGGTCGCCATCGTCGGCCCGACCGGCGCCGGCAAGACCACGCTGGTCAACCTGGTCATGCGCTTCTACGAGCTCACCGGCGGGCGCATCCTGCTCGACGGCGTCGACATCACCAGCCTCGCGCGCGGCGATCTGCGCTCGCGGGTGGGCATGGTGCTGCAGGACGCGTGGCTCTTCCAGGGCACGATCCGCGAGAACATCCGCTACGGGCGCCTCGACGCGACCGACGACGAGATCGTCGACGCGGCGAAGGCCACCATGGTCGACCGCTTCGTGCGCCGGCTGCCCGACGGCTACGACACGGTGCTGGACGCCGACGGCGGCAGCGTCTCGGCGGGCGAGCGGCAGCTGATCACCATCGCGCGCGCGTTCCTCGCGAACCCGTCGCTGCTGATCCTCGACGAGGCGACCTCCTCGGTCGACACCCGCACCGAGCTGCTCGTGCAGCACGCGATGAACGCGCTGCGCACCGACCGGACCTCGTTCGTGATCGCGCACCGGCTCTCCACGATCCGCGACGCCGACACCATCCTGGTGATGGAGTCGGGCCGGATCGTCGAGCAGGGTGGGCACGAGGCGCTCCTGAAGCAGCGCGGCGCCTACTACGAGCTCTACATGACCCAGTTCCGCGGAGGCGGCGACGAGGCGGGCGAGCACGCCGCAGCGGGCGCGCTCCCGACCGGGGGAGGGGTCGCCCCGTAGAGTAGGCGCGTGACCGACGCACGCCAGCAGCTCATCGAGTACATCGGCTCCGACGCCGTCTTCCACGGGGACTTCACCCTCACCAGCGGCAAGAAGGCGTCGTACTACGTCGACCTGCGCCGCGTGAGCCTCGACCACCGCGTCGCGCCGCTGATCGGGCAGGTCATGCTCGACCTGATCGCGCCGATCGAGCGCGTCGACGCTGTCGGCGGTCTCACGATGGGCGCCGACCCGATCGCCGCCGCGATCCTCCACCAGGGCGCCGCCCGCGGCCTCGCCTACGACGCGTTCGTCGTGCGCAAGGAGCCCAAGGACCACGGCCGCGGCCGGCAGGTCGAGGGCCCCGATCTCGAGGGCAAGCGCGTCGTCGTCGTCGAGGACACGTCCACCACCGGCGGCTCGCCGCTGAAGGCGATCGAGGCCCTGCTGAAGGTCGGAGCCGAGATCGCGGGGGTCGCCGTCGTCGTCGACCGCGCGACCGGGGCCCGCGAGATCATCGAGGACGCCGGCTACCCGTACTTCGCCGCGATCGGTCTGGCCGACCTCGGCCTGAGCTGATGGTTGACGAGGGGGGACGCGACGGGGGCTCGGGAGGCGGCGAGCACCCGGAGCGCCGCGGGTCCGAGGACCGCGAGCCGGAGCAGGCCGGATCGGGGAACTCCGAGCCGGAGCGTCCCGAGCCGGAGCGTGCCGAGCCCGAGCGTCCCGTCGGCAGCAGCGAGTGGCTGCTCCAGCAGCTCAGCGGAGGCCGCCTGAAGAGCATCTTCGATTCGCCTCGCCCCGCCGCGCCCGAGGAGGAGTCGCGCGAGGAGCGGACGCCCGGCCCAACCGGGTCCGCAGCTGACGAGGCACCCGCGCCGGAGGAGGAGCGGAGCGACACGAGCGAGCCGGCCTCCGTCGCCGATGCGGCCGGAGCGTCCTCGGGCGACAGCGACAGCGACCCCGGTGCGCCGCCGCGCCGGGCCCCCGCCGCTCCGGTCGGCCTGTGGCCGGGGGAGCCCGTGCTGAGCGCGACGCCCGGCCCCGACGGGGCCGGCGACGATCTTCTGGCCTCTGCGGACGACTCCGCTCGGGCGGAGGAGCGGAACGAGGACGACGCCCGCGGCACGGTCCCGGAGCCGGAGCGCTCCTCCGACCGCGACGACGGCTCCGTCGATGGGCGGAACTCCAGGGGCGGTGACACGGGAGTCCCCGCCTCGGAAGTCCCCGCCACGGGAGCGCCCGAGACGGGAGCGCCCGAGACGGGAGCGTCCGAGACGAGTGGCCGCGAGACCGGCACCCGCGAGACGAGCGCCTCCGACGCGGACGTGTCCGACGAGGACCCCTTCGACGTGTTCTTCGCCCCTCTTCGCAACGACGCGGACGGCTCCGACGCGTCTGCCGATGCCGGCCGCACCGAGGTGCACCGCCGCGGGGCGGACTCCGTGCGCCCGGTCCTGCCGCACACCGACCCTCCCGCCGACCTGCCGACCGCCCCCGCCGGACTGCGCAGCGCCCACCGGCCGGACGACGAGCCCGATGCCGGATCCTCGACCGACGTCGACCCGGCGGACCGCTCCGGTGCCCGCCACCCCGCCGACGGACGCCCGGTCGGCGCGACCCCGCCGACTCCGCGCGAGCCGACTCCGCCCGCCGTCTACGAGTGGCCCGATCCGCGCGGGGACTGGGACCAGCCGCCCGTGTGGGAGCAGGTCGTCGCTCCGCGCGACGAGCCCGACGAGGACGGCGGCGACGAGGAGCTGTGGCGCGAGACCGCCGGCGCCTACACCTGGAACCTCGAGCCGGCCGCCGAGCCCACCGACAGCGCCGAGCCCGCGCCCTTCCGGACCGCTCCCGCGACGGCACACGTCAACGCCGCTCCGCCGCGGAAGCGCCGCTCCGCCCGGTCTCGACCCGAGAGCCGCGAGCGCGACTCGGCGCCAGCCGGAGCGCCCGCGTGGCGCACGCTCAGCCGGCGCCGGCTCCTGATCGGCCTGATCGCGGCGGGTGCGGTGATCCTCCTCGCCGGGCTCTTCGCGATCGGCATCGCCGTCGGGAGCGCCGGCGGACAGGCCGAGCCGCAGGCCGCCCCGGTCGTCAGCGAGACGCCCGCGGCGAAGCCGACCCCCTCGCCGACCCCGACCGCGACCCTCCCGACCGTCGGCCCGCTGCCCGTCGGCCCGCTGCCCGTCGGCACCTGGGCCTGGAGCGCGCTCCTCGGCGGCGAGTGCGTCGATCCCTTCGACTCCGTCTGGGCGGAGGAGTTCACCGTCGTGGACTGCGCGACCGCGCACTCCGCCCAGCTCGTCGCCACGGCAGAGCTGACCGACGCGGCGTTCCCCGGCCAGGACGCACTGGCCGTCACCGTCTCCTCGCTCTGCCAGGCGCAGGGCGTCGTGGACGTCGCCGCGGCCGAGACCTACGGCGACGTGCAGGTCGCCGGTGCGTTCCCCGTCACCCAGGAGCAGTGGGACGCGGGCGAGCGCAGCTACTACTGCTTCGTCGACCGCGCCGGCGGCGGCGAGCTGACCGGCTCCCTCGCCGGCACTCCCGCGGCCTGACGCGCTCCGTCTCTCAGACCTCGGGGATGCCGCAGGGCGCCTGCTCGGTGCGCCCGGCCGAGCCGGGGAGCGCCCAGTAGGATCGCTCGTCGTGCAGGAGAACGAGGCGACCCCCGCGACCGGACCCGCCGCCTCCGTGGAGCTCACCACGAACGGCGTCGGCCCCTGGCAGGGGGAGTGGCCCGAGGACGACCGCCTCGACCCGGAGCTGCTGGAGCGCGGCGACGCGCGCAACGTGATCGACCGGTTCCGCTACTGGCGGATGGACGCGATCGTCGCGGAGCTCGACCGCACGCGGCACCCGTTCCACGTCGCGATCGAGAACTGGCAGCACGACATGAACATCGGCTCGATCGTGCGCAGCGCCAACGCGTTCGGCGCGGAGGGTGTGCACATCGTCGGCCGGCGGCGGTGGAACAAGCGCGGCGCGATGGTCACCGACCGCTACCAGCACGTCCAGCACCACGAGACGGTGGCCGACCTCGTGCAGTGGGCCGCGGAGGCGGAGGTGCCCCTCCTCGCCGTCGACAACGTCCCCGGCTGCGTGCCCCTCGAGACCTACCGGCTGCCCGAGCGCTGCCTCCTGCTGTTCGGGCAGGAGGGACCCGGGCTCTCGGAGGAGGCGATCGCCGCCTCGGAGGCCGTGCTCGAGATCTCGCAGTTCGGCTCGACCCGGTCGATCAACGCCTCGGCGGCGGCCGCCGTCGCGATGCACGCCTGGGTGCTGCAGCACGTCCGCTTCTGACTGCTCCGCGGGGCGTGCGGCTCAGACGGCGGAATCGGGCGGGAACTCGGACTCGAGGGGCTCGGACGACAGGAGCTCGTGCACCCCGCTCAGCACCTCGTCCGGGCGGAACGGGTAGCGCTCGATCTCGGCCTCGTCGCTGATCCCCGTCAGCACCAGCACGGTGTGCAGGCCCGCCTCGATGCCCGCGACGATGTCGGTGTCCATCCGGTCGCCGATCATCCCGGTGTTCTCGCTGTGCGCGCCGATCTTGTTCATCGCCGAGCGGAACATCATCGGGTTCGGCTTGCCGACGACGTACGGATCCTTGCCCGTGGCCTTCGTGATGAGCGCGGCGATGGCCCCCGTCGCCGGGAGCACGCCCTCGGCGCTCGGACCCGTCGCGTCGGGATTGGTGACGATGAAGCGCGCACCCGCGACGATCAGGCGGATCGCCTTCGTGATCGCCTCGAAGCTGTAGTTGCGGGTCTCGCCCACGACCACGTAGTCCGGCGCCGTCTCCGTCATGATGAAGCCCGCTTCGTGCAGCGCAGTGGTGATCCCCGCCTCGCCGATCACGAACGCACTCCCGCCCGGCTTCTGCGACGCGCAGAAGTCCGCCGTCGCCAGGGCGCTCGTCCAGATCCGCTCCTCCGGCACGTGCAGCCCCGAGCCGCGCAGCCGCGCCGCCAGATCCCGCGGCGTGAAGATCGAGTTGTTGGTCAGCACCAGGAACGGGGTGCCCGAATCGGTCCACTCCTGGATCAGCTCGGGCGCTCCGGGGAGCGCCTTGTTCTCGTGCACCAGCACGCCGTCCATGTCCGTGAGCCAGGCCTCGACTTCACTGCGGTTCGTCGCCATGGGTCGATGCTATCGGCGGCACCCCCGGACACGACGGCGACGACCAGCGAACAGCCCGGCTCCCTCCGCCGATGCCCCTGTGGAGGGACGACCGCCGTGCGCCGGACGGCCGGACCCCGGACCCGCACAGCCGCGAGCGGGATAGCCTGGGAGGCATGAGTGGCGAGAACCTGCTGGGCCCCGAACCGACCCTCCTCCCCGACGAGCCCGCGGTCACCGCGGCCCTCGCGAAGCACGCGAACCCGGGAGCCGTCGAATTCGCCGCCCTCGCCGCCGCCCACCCGCGCTCCCCGCTGGCCTGGGCACTGCTCGCCGACAGCGTCTGGGGCATCGACGCGGCCCTCCCCTCCTACGCCTACGCCCGCGTCGGCTACCACCGCGGCCTCGACCTCCTCCGCGGAGCCGGCTGGCGCGGCCAGGGCCCCATCCCCTGGCGCCACGGACCCAACCGCGGATTCCTGCTCTCCCTCTACGCCCTCCGCCGCGCCGCCGAATCGATCGGCGAGACGGAGGAGGTCACCCGCCTCACCCAGTTCCTCCAGCAGGCCGACCCGATCGCCATCGAGGAGATCGAGCGGTACCACGAGGACGCGTTACCCCCTACCGCCGCCATCATCATCCTCGGCAACGACTAGGCGCCGCCCGGGTGCGGTTCTGGCGGCGTTGTCGTCGGGCGCCGTAGCGCCGCTACGGCTTCCTCCTCCGCCTTGCCAGAACCGCACCCGGACGGCGCCTAGCCCTGTGCTGGGGGGGTGGGCGCCGTGCCGGGGGCACGAGCGCGAGGCGCCGTGCCGAAGGCACGAGCGGCCACGGGGAGGCTTGAGCGGGGGCCGTGCCTGCGGCACGAGCCTGCTCCGGGGTGGACGCGGGGGGCCGTGCCTGCGGCACGAGGCCGCCGCTGCAGGGGCTGGAGCGTCGGGCCGTGCCTGCGGCACGAGCTGCTCCCGGACGTGAACGTGGCTGTGTCTGCGGCGGGAGCCGGCTCGGTGGATGCCGCTGGCGCCGGACTGGAACCACCCACCCCGCCACCCGAGGGCTGCGGCAGGATGGGAGGATGGACGACGGAGCGGTGGAGCGGCTTCTCGAGGGGCTCGCGGGGGCGGAGGCGGGATTCCCGTTCGGGGAGGGGACCCGGGTGTGGAAGGTCGCGGGGAAGGTGTTCGCGCTCGAGTCGGAGCGGTTCGGGCGGCCGGTGGTGAGCGTGAAGGCGCTGCCCGAGAACGTCGTGCACCTGGTCGCGGGGGTCGACGGGATCGAGCCCGGCTACCACCTGAACAAGAAGCACTGGGTGACGGTCGACGTCGGCGGGGCCGTGGAGCCCGGGCTGGTGCTGGAGCTCATCGAGGAGTCGCACGCGATCGTGGTCGCGAAGCTGCCGAAACGGCTCCGCCTCGCCCTCGACGGCACCGCGTCCGGATCGCTGAACGAGGACGCCTGACAGCGTCCGGGACCCGCAGGGCCCGGAACCGCAGCGTCCGGACGCGCGGCGCCCGAGACTCACGACCTCCTGGAGGCCTGAGAGAGGCTGGACGCGCGGTCCACGGACGCACGGCGCCGGCACGCGCAGCACCCGCGACCCGTGCCCACTCGCGAACGCACGGGATCCCCCGCCGGAGCAGGGGATCCCGGAGCGTCTCGCGTGCGGAGAGGCCGGACTACAGGCCGTAGGAGCGGAGGTACGCGGCGGTGTCGTGCCAGCCCTCGACGGCGAAGCACTCGACGCCCATCGCCTTGACGGGGTAGTCGTTGCCGTCCGGGTCGAGGCGGTCGCCGACGAAGATCATGTCGTCGAGGGGGATGCCCGTCAGCTCGGTGAGCTTGTTCATCCCGTAGGCCTTGTCGATGCCCTTGCGGGTGATGTCGACCGAGGTCGAACCGCCGGAGCGGACCTCGAGGTCGGGGAGCACGGCCTGCACGGCCTCGCGGAGGGTGTTCTTCTTCTCGCCGTCCGGGTCCCAGGCCTGCTTGACCTCGACGGGCGCGGACTGGCCGAGGGCCGAGAAGGTGATCTGCGAGTCGCGGTCCTCGAGGATCGGGCCCCAGGTCTCGGACTCCCAGTAGCCGAGCTCCTTCGCCTTCTCCTCCACGGCGGCGAGGGCGCGCGACTTCTCGTCCTCGGTGAGGTTCTCGGCGTAGATCTGCGTCCAGTCGCCGTTCTCGTACCGGTAGTACTGCGTGCCGCAGGTGGGCATGAGGTGCAGCTTCGCGAGGACCTCGGGGTCGGCGCCCTCGAGGCGGTCGAGCACCTGCATCCGGAACTGGCCGATCTGGCCGCCCGAGATGATGCACACCTCGGTGGCCTGGAGCAGCTTCACGAAGAGGTCGGCCATCGCCGGGTCGACGGGGGACTTCGAGGCGGCGAGGGTGTCGTCGAGGTCGAAGGCCATCAGGCGGGGCAGGGTGCTCATGGAACTCGTTTCACGGTCTGCGGACGGGGCGGTAACGAGGATACGGGGCGCCGCCGGAACGCGCGCGCGGTCGGCGCGGGCGGGCTCCGAGCGCAGACTGGGGGCATGACCGCCGCCACAGCGCCCGACGGAGGACGCCGCTCCGTCCCGCGCACTCTCGCCCGCATCCTCCTGGGCCTGGTGCTCGTCACGGCCGGCACGGCGCACCTGACGGTCGCTCGTCAGGCCTTCCAGGCGCAGGTCCCGCCGTGGCTGCCGGTCGACCCGGACCTGGTGGTCGTCGCGTCGGGCGTCGTCGAGATCGCGCTCGGGCTCGCGCTCGTCGTGCTCGTGCGGTGGCGCGTGATCGTGGGAGTCGTGGTGGCCGCGTTCTTCGTCGCGGTCTTCCCCGGGAACATCTCGCAGCTGGTGACGCGGACGCCGGCGTTCGGCCTCGAGACGGACACGGCGCGCGCGGTGCGGCTCGTCTTCCAGCCCCTGCTGGTGGTCTGGGCGCTCTGGTCCACGGGGGCGTTCTCGGCCTGGCGGGCCCACCGGTCGCGCAGGCGCGGGGACTGAGCCGCCGGTCCGCGGCCCGATCGTCCGCGAATCTGCAGGCCCGCGAACGACGAGCGGCGGCCGGCGGGGAGACCCCGCCGACCGCCGCCCGTGCCCTGCTCGGCTAGGCCGCGAGGCGGCGTCGCGCGACGACCAGCGCGAGACCCGACAGCAGCAGCACGAGGGCGCTGCCGATCAGGCCGGCCGCGTCGGCGCCGGTGTTCGCGAGCGAGCCCGGGCCGGAGCCTCCCGCGACGGGGGCCGCCGTAGTGGTGGGGTGCGGCGACGGAGCGGTGGTGGGCTGCTCCGTCGGGGTGCCGGGCTCGGTCGGCGCCGGGGTGACCGGGACCTCGGCGGCGGGCTCCGTCGTCAGCGACCAGTTGGGGTCGTAGAAGTCGGCCTGGTCGATCACGCCGCGGGCGGTCGACCAGTCGATGAGGAGCTGGCGGATCTCGAGGCGCTCGTCGTAGACGAGGGGGGCCTGCGCGACGGCCGGGTAGGCGCCTCCGCCGCTCTGGCGGTAGTTGTTGACCGCCATCACGAAGCGCTCGTCGTCGGCGACCGGGGTCCCGTCGGCGTGGGCGAGACCGCGGATCCGCGAGCCGGCGGGCTGGGAGACGTCGATCACGTAGTCCACGCCCGAGATCGCGTCGTAGTTGTAGTCCGGGATGCCGTCGGGGCGGTCCTCGGTCGTCGCGTTGGTGCCGGTCTCGGGGTCGAACACGGCGCCCTCGGCGGTCTGGACGAAGTAGCGGGCCGAGAACTCGAGGTAGTCGCGCACCTCGGCTCCGGTCAGCTCCACTCCGCGGAGGGTGTTCTCGTAGATGTACAGGCCCGCGATGTCGCGGATGCTGACCTGCCCCTTCGGGAAGACGGCGGTGCGCGAGAACGGCGACGCCTGCGAGATCACCGGCAGGTCGGCCCACTCGGTGCCCTCGAGCGCCGTCTCGACGGTCTCGGCCTGGACGGTGTTGATGAAGTCGATGATCGGGGTGTCCTCGTAGCGCGAGGTCGCGGCCGAGAGCTCCTCGACCGAGTCGGCGACGGGGGTGTTCACGTACTCGATCGTGGCGGCGTGCTGCTCGGCGAGGGCGTCGACCAGAGCGGGCGACTCCTCGGCGATGTCCGGTGCGTAGACGGGCTTCGCGACCGGCGCGCTCCCGGCCGACCAGTCGACCTCGAGGCCGCCCGCCGCATCCGGCACCAGGTTCAGGGTGACCTCGGTGAGGCCCTGCGCCCAGAACTTCGGCTGGGTGACCAGCACCTGCTCGCCGGCGACGTTGGTGAACAGCGTCTGCGGCAGGTCCTTGTGGCTGTGGCCGGCGACGACCACGTCGATCCCGGGGACCTGCGTCGCGATGTTGTTCACGACGTCCTCGTTGAGGTCGGCGGCGTCGTACTCGGCGTCCGGGACCGTGCCCTGGCCGGTGTGCGCGAGGACGACGACCACGTCGGCCTGCTCCTGCACGATCGGGACCCACTGCTTCGCGGCGGCGACCATGTCCTGGAACTCGAGGACGCCGTCGACGTACTGCTTGTCCCAGACGCGGACGCCGGGGGTGACGAGGCCGAGGACGCCGACGGTGACCGTCTTCCCGTCGATCTCGCGCTCGATCAGCGTGTAGGGGTCGTGGTACGGCTCGCCGGTGGCGACGTCGACGACGTTCGCGCCCAGCAGCGGGGCGTTCAGATCGCCCTCGTACGCGCTGAGCATGTCGAGCCCGTAGTTGTACTCGTGGTTGCCGACGACCTGCGCGTCGTAGCCGATGGTGTTGAACGCGGTGGCCATCGGGTGCGTCGTCTCACCGGAGAGGACGCCCGCGGCGCCGTCGCCGAGGCCGTAGTAGTAGGTGAGGGGTGTGCCCTGGATCGCGTCGCCGTTGTCCATGACGAGCACGGACTCCTCGCCCTTCTCGGCGCGGAGGCGGTCGACCTCGGTCGCGACGCGGGTGAGGCCGAGCGTCCCGGCGGCCGGATACGGCGCGTTCGCGAAGTAGTCCCAGTCGTAGACGTGCCCGTGCGTGTCGGTCGTCGACACCAGGGTGAGCTCGACGCCGTCGTCGAGAGGGGCGGCCGAGGCGACCGGAGCGGCGGTGGCGGCTCCGAGTGCGACGACGGCGAGGAGGCTTGCGGCGCGGAGTCTGCGCATCGTGGTCCTGTTCGCGTGATGAGTGGAGTGTGAACGTCCTCGAATCTATGCGCCGCGTGTGAACTTCGCATGACGGGATCGAGAGCATTGCTCGGCGATGCGTCCACTGAGCCGCCCGGTGTCGGGGGAGTCCGCGGGGTCGGCCGTGCGCGCTGGAGGCGTCCTCCGGCCCCTCCGCTAGAATCGAGCGGCTGGTCGCGCGGAGGCGGCACGACTGCCGCGCCGCACCGCCCACCCCCGCCCCTCCCGTCGAGAAGGACACGCCATGCCAGCAATCGTCATCACCGGCGCCCAGTGGGGCGACGAGGGCAAGGGACGCGCCACCGACCTCCTCGGCAGCCGCGTCGACTACGTCGTGAAGTTCAACGGCGGCAACAACGCCGGGCACACCGTCGTCGTGGGCGACGAGAAGTACGCCCTGCACCTGCTCCCCTCCGGCATCCTCACCCCGGGCGTCGTCCCGGTCATCGCGAACGGCGTCGTCGTCGACATCGAGGTGCTGTTCCACGAGCTCGAGGCGCTGAGCGCCCGCGGCGTCGACGTGTCGAAGCTGCTCGTCAGCGCCAACGCGCACGTCATCACCAGCTACCACCGCACCCTCGACAAGGTGACGGAGCGCTTCCTCGGCAAGCGCCAGATCGGCACCACCGGCCGCGGCATCGGCCCGGCCTACGCCGACAAGATCAACCGCGTCGGCATCCGCATCCAGGACCTCTTCGACGAGAACATCCTCCGCCAGAAGGTCGAGGGCGCCCTCGACCAGAAGAACCACCTGCTGGTGAAGGTCTACAACCGCCGGGCGATCCTGGTCGAGCAGGTGCTGGAGGACCTGCTGCAGTACACCGAGCGCCTCCGCCCGATGGTCGCCGACACGTCGCTCGTCCTCTCTCAGGCGCTCGACGCCGGCAAGACCGTGCTGTTCGAGGCCGGACAGGCCACGATGCTCGACGTCGACCACGGCACCTACCCGTTCGTCACCTCCTCCAACGCGACCTCGGGAGGAGCGGCCACCGGCTCCGGAGTCGCGCCGAACCGCATCGACCGCGTCATCGCGGTCATCAAGGCGTACACGACCCGCGTCGGCGCCGGCCCCTTCCCGACCGAGCTCTTCGACGAGTGGGGCGAGTACCTCCGCCGGCAGGGCTTCGAGTTCGGCACCACGACCGGCCGCCCGCGCCGCTGCGGCTGGTACGACGCCCCGATCGCCCGCTACTCGGCGCGGATCAACGGGGTCACCGACTTCGTCCTCACCAAGCTCGACGTGCTCTCGGGCCTCGAGTCGATCCCGGTCTGCGTCGCCTACGACGTCGACGGCGTGCGCCACGACGAGGTCCCGGTCTCGCAGAGCGACTTCCACCACGCGAAGCCGATCTACGAGGAGTTCCCCGGCTGGCAGGAGGACATCTCCGGCTGCCGCGAGTTCTCGGACCTGCCGCAGACCGCGCAGGACTACGTGCGCGCGCTCGAGGCGATGAGCGGCGCCCGGTTCTCGGCGATCGGCGTCGGCCCGGAGCGCGAGCAGGTCGTCGTGCTGCACGACCTGCTCGACTAGGAGCCGCTTCCTACTGCAGTCGGCGCGGGCGGCGGCTGACTGGAGCCGGCGCGGGCGGCGGCTGACTGGAGCCGGAGCGGGCGGCGGTCCGTCACAGGTGGTGCAGGCCGCGGTCGATCGCCGTCAGGATCGCCCGCTCGACCTCCGGCCACTGCGTGAGCACCTGGGTCGCCGAGAAGCGGAGGGTGACGTAGCCGTCGACCGCGGCGAAGAGGTCGCGGCGGCGGTCGTTCTCGAAGTCGTGCGTCGATCTGCCGTCGAGCTCGACGATCAGCGTGCGGCCGACCAGCAGGTCGACCCGGCCGACGCCGGGCACGGCCACCTGCGCCCGGGCCTCGACGCCGATCCGGTGCAGGCGCCAGCGGGTGAGGGTCTCGAGGCCGGACTGCGCGTCGTCCCGGGCGAACGCGAGGGCGGCGAGGAGCCGGGCCGGGCAGGCCTCTCGGAGCCGGGCGACGTCGTCCCGGCCGAGCAGCCTCTTCTCGAGGGCCGACTCGAGCGCGACCAGCATGTCCTCGGCGCCGAGGGTGCGGCCCAGCTGCAGCAGCGCGTGCGGGACGGACACCCGCAACGACTCGTCGTCGGGCGAGGCCGGGTCCCAATGGAGGCGGACGCCGCGGGGAACGGCGAACCGACCGGCGTTCGGCCCGACGTGCACGTGCAGCCGCGGCGAGCGCAGAACCCAGAGTCCGTGGGAGCGAGCCGCATCGGTCGCAGCGAGGCGGCCGCCGAGCCGGAAAGCGGTGAGGGCCTCCGGAGGAAGGTTCGGCGAGGCGTACCGGCCGCTCCGGCCACGGACCAGGCGGCCATCCGCGACCGCTGCCGTGAGGCCGCGAGCGGTCGCGCCGGCCGCGAGCAGGACCGACCGCGAGGAGACTCCGCCGTGGAGGGACAGCAGGCGATCGAGATCCACACGGCGAGCCTGACGTCCGTCCGCTGTTCGGGGAGGGCCGCCTGCCTGCGCCGCGACGACCGGGCCGTGCGATTCGCCTGTGGAGGGACGTCTCACGCCTCTCCGACGAGCGATCGTGTTCACAACTCAGGACGAACGTCCTCCGGCCGACGAATTCATGCGGATCCGGCCGGGTAGGAACGAATCCTTCCTGAGTTGTGAACACGACCGCCGCCGAGCGCGCCGGATAATCGGCGCATGCAGATCTACGCCGACCTCCCGGCCGTCCGCGCGCGGCAGATCCTGGCCGACGCCCTCGCCCTCGGTGTGGCCGTCGTGGCGGTCGCCGCGGGGATCGCTGTCGGCTCGCTGATCGCCGGCCTGGCCGAGATCGGCCGTCGGCTCGAGAGCGCCGGCAGCGGCTTCGGCTCGACCATGAGCGACGCCGGCACCACCCTCGGCGGCATCCCACTGCTCGGCGACGCCGTGCGCGCGCCGTTCGACGAGGCGAGCGGGGCCGGCTCCGTGCTGGCCGCCGCCGGACGCGACCAGCAGCAGCTCGCGAGCGCCCTGGCCGTGGTCGCCGGGCTCGCCGTCGGGGGCCTCCCGCTCCTGCTCCTGGCCGTGCTCTGGCTCCGGCCCCGGCTCCGCTTCGCCCGCCGGACCGCCGAGCTGCGCGCCCTGGGCGCGACCGGCGGCGGAACCGAGCTGCTGGCCCTGCGCGCGCTCACCCAGGCGTCCCCCCACGACATCCTCGCCGCGAACCCGGACGCCGCCGCGGGCTGGCGGACCGGCGACCCCGCCGCGACCGCCGCGCTGGCGGCCCTCGCCCTCCGCCGAGCGGGACTCCGGCCCCGCTGACCCCGAGGACCACCGCGGGTCCGCCGGAGGGATGATGCCGCGAGCCACTGCGGACGACGCCGGCGACACGGCCGCGTCCGTAGCGTCGAGGACATGCAGAACCAGACCTCCTCCGTCGTGGCGCGCGTCGAGGGCGTGCGCAAGCTCTACGGCAGCACGCCGCCCGTCGTCGCCCTCGACGACGTCACCCTCTCGATCGAGCGGGGCGAGTTCACCGCGGTGATGGGCCCCAGCGGATCCGGCAAGTCGACGCTCATGCACGTCCTCGCCGGCCTCGACACCGCGTCCTCCGGCCGCGTGTTCCTCGGCGACGCCGAGATCACCGCGATGAGCGACGCCGAGCTGACCGTGCTCCGCCGCCGCAGCGTCGGCTTCGTCTTCCAGGCCTTCAACCTCGTCCCCACGCTCGACGTCCGCGGCAACATCCGCCTCCCGTTCGAGCTCGACGGCCGCTCCGTGACCGGCGACGAGGAGCAGTGGATCGCCCGGCTGATCGAGTCCCTCGGGCTCCGCGAGCGCCTCACGCACCGGCCCCACGAGCTCTCGGGCGGGCAGCAGCAGCGCGTGGCGATCGCCCGAGCCCTCGCCACCCGGCCGCAGCTGATCTTCGCCGACGAGCCGACCGGCAACCTCGACTCGCGCACCGGCCGCGAGGTCCTCAGCCTGCTCCGCGCCTCCACCCGCGAGTACGGCCAGTCGATCGCGATGGTCACCCACGACCCGATCGCAGCGGCCTACGCCGACCGCATCGTCTTCCTCCGCGACGGGGCCGTCGTCGACGACCGCCGCGGGATGAGCGCCGAGGAGATCTCGCGCGCCATGCTCACGATGGAGGGCGCGGCGTGAGCGGCGTGCGCACGGGCTCCCGTCAGGGCGGGGGCGCCATCGTCACCGTCGCCGCACTCGCCGCGGCCTTCGGCGCCGTACTGGTGCAGGTCATCGCCGACATGGTCGCGGCCTTCGCGGCGGCGGGGATCGACGGCATCGGCCAGGTCGCCCTCATGCTCGGGATGGTCGGCGCCGTCTTCTTCGGCATCGCGGTGTTCGTGGGCGGGATCGTCACGGCCAACGCCGTCTCGACCGTCATCGCCGGGCGCACCCGCGAGATCGCCCTGCTGCGCCTGCTCGGCGCCTCCGGCCGGTCGCTGCGCGGCGGGATCGTCCGGACGGGCCTCCTGCAGGGGCTCCTCGGCGCGGCGATCGGCCTGGTCGCCGGCGTCGCTCTCGTGGCGCTCGCCGCGGAGCTCGCCATCCGGAGCGGCACCCTGCCCCGCTTCGACTACCCGCTCGTCTCGCCCGGCCTCGTGCTGCCGCTGATCGCCGTGGTCGCCTCGACGGTCATCGCCTCGTGGTCCGGATCGCGCCGCGTGCTCGCGGTGGCGCCCTCGCAGGCCGCCGGATCGTCCGCCGAGCCCCGCTACGAGGAGCTGCGCGGCCGCACCGCGCGCAACGTCACGGCGATCGTCTTCGTCGTGGTCGGCGCGCTGCTGCTCGCCGCCGGCGTGGTCCTCGGGCTCACCAACCCCGGCGGCGTCCTGCTCGGGCTCGTCGGAGGCATGGCGTCGTTCACCGGCGTGATCCTCGGGGCGCCCGTCCTGCTCCCTCCGCTCACGGCCCTCGTGGGCCGCGCCTTCGGCCGGGGCCCCGTCGCCCGACTGGCGTCGGCCAACGCCGTCCGCAACCCGGCCCGCAGCGCCCGCGCCGTCATCGGACTGGTCATCGGAGTGTCCCTGGTCACGATGTTCGCGGTCGCCGCCGCCACCTTCGGCTCGATCATGCAGCTGACGGGGGAGACGAACCCCGACGTGATCGCGGCGTTCGAGCAGTTCATCCAGGTGAGTACCGCGGTGATGAGCGTCCTGCTCGGCTTCTCGGTCGTCCTGGCGGCCGTCGGCATGGTCAACACGCTGTCGCTCAGCGTGCTGCAGCGCCAGCGCGAGCTGGGCCTGCTCCGCGCGCTCGGCTTTACCGGCTCGCAGGTGCGGTCGATGGTGGTGCTCGAGGCGGCGCAGATGATCATCGCTGCGGCGGTGCTCGGCATCGTGCTCGGCATCGTCTACGGATGGTGCGGTGCGATCTCGGTCTTCGGCTCGCTGCCGGGCGTCGGACTGATCCCGCCGACCGTCCCCGTGCCGATCCTCGTGGCGGTGCTCGTGGTGGGCGTCGTGATCACGGTCGTCTCGGCCGTGCTGCCCGCCCGCCGCGCCACGAAGGTGTCGCCGGTTGCCGCTCTCGCGGTGGCATGAGGGCCTGCGCGACCACGTCACGGAGAACCCGCGGCGTGTGATCGGCGCCCTCACCACGGAGAACCCACGGCCTGAGGGCCGGCGCCCTCACACCACTGAGAACCCCGCGGCGAGGGGCTCCCGCCCGCTGAGAGCGAGCAGGAGCTCCTCGCCGCGTCCGGCCCGGGCGGCCAGCCCGCCGGTCAGCGCGCAGCACGCCTCGACGGCCTCGGCGGGCAGCACGTGCGGGATCCCGGTGGCACGCGAGAGGTCGAGCGTGTGCACGACCAGCTCGAGCAGCCGGGTCCGGAGGTACTCGCCCAGCTCGATCGCGTGGCCGCCCACGGCGACGAGGCGTCCGGGACGCTGGGCGGCGACCAGCTCGACCGCGCGGCCCGCCGCCTCCGCCAGCACCTGCGCCGGCCGGTCGCCGAGCAGCCGCCCCGCCTCGACCCCGCGCTGCGCGACCGCCGCGGGGTCCGCGACGTTCCCGGCCAGCGCGGCGTAGTAGTCGAGGGCGTCCTCGATGGTCGGCTCGGGCGGCTCCGGAGCGAGGAGGTACGCCTCGACCGTCAGCACCGCCCGAGAGGCGTGGCCCGCGAGACCGCGGACGTCCCAGACGCCGAGCCCCGGCTGCTCCCACTGGTCGTCCCGCACCTGCGCGAGCAGGCCGACGAGGGCGGCTGCGGCGGACTCGAACAGCGCGGCGGTGCTCATGGAGCCATGCTGGCACGGTGCTCCACACTGGTCGCATGAGCAGTCCCCGCCGCCCCGGTCCCGTCACGCTCGTCGGCCGCTCGATCGTCCTGGAGCCGCTCGCCGCCGAGCACGTCGAGCCGCTCCGCCGGGCGATCGGCCGTCCCGAGGTGTTCGCGGGCGGCTACGGAGGAGGACCCGCCGGCCTCCCTCGCACGCCGGAGGACTTCCGCGCCTTCGTCGAGCGCTACTACCCGTGGGGCACAGGCCTGCCGTTCGCCGTGCTGCAGCAGGGGCGCGTCGTCGGCACGACCTCGCTGGCCGACTTCGACGAGACGCGCGAAGCGGCCCACCTCGGCTGGACCGCCTACGCGCCCGAGACGTGGGGCACCGCCGTGAACCCGGAGGCGAAGCGGCTGGTGCTCGGGCTCGCGTTCGACAGCGGCTACGAGCGGGTGAAGCTCCAGGCGGATGCGGTGAACGCGCGCTCGCGAGCCGCGATCCTCCGCCTCGGCGCCGTGCTCGAGGGGGTGCTCCGTCACGACCAGCGGCGGGCCGACGGGTCCTGGCGCGACACCGCCGTCCACTCGATCCTCGCGGACGAGTGGCCGGCTGTCCGCGACGCGCTCGATCGCCGGATCGACGCGGCGCTAGCGCTCCCTCCCGCAACCGCGCAACCGCTGACCGGCGAGCCGCGCGAGGAGTAGGAAGGAGGCATGGAACGCATCTTCTACGCCGGCAGCTCCGTGCTGACGGGTACCGTCATCGCGCGGTCGCTGCTGGCCTATGCGGAGGCGCTGGCACTCACCAAGGGCTCGGTCACGGTCGACATCCCGATCCGTCAGGAGTCCGGCAGGGCCGGACGGGCGGCGCTGCTCATCGGCCCGGCGAGCCAGCTGTTCTCGGAGTCCGAGGACGACGGGTCCGAGGAGATCGTCGACGAGGAGCTGGTCGAGCGCTTGACGCGAGAGACGGCCCGCCTGGGCGTCTCGCACCCCGTTCCCGAGCAGGACGGCGGCGCCGGACCCCTCTCCGCCGTCGACACCGAGATCCCGCGCTTCCACAGCGAGGACGACTCCTGGTGAGCGCTCAGCGCACCGGTAGGATCGAGACCCACGACTCCGCCCGTCCCTCCGCGGACGGGCGACTTCCCGAACGGAGCGCGGCCTGATGGGGCGTCTGATCTACGACTCGACCCTCGAGGCCGACTTCGACGACCGTCTGCTGGCGCACCTGCAGATCGTGATCGGCTCGAAGCTCGCGCGGAACGAGTCCTTCTACTTCTCCTGGAAGGACTCCCAGGCCGTCGGCGACGGCCGCACCTCGATCTGGCTGCACCCGGCCATCCCGCTGCGCTTCAAGTACCACGGCGGCCGAGCTCCGAACATCAATCCGGACTGGATCCGCCAGCTGCTGGCCGATTCGCACACCGCGCACGGGCTGCGGATCAGCGAGGAGCCGTCCGGCGGCGTCCGCCGTCCTGAGGAGGGTCTGCTGTGAAGCGCGTCGAGATCATCTACGGCGGGACGCCGTACAGCCTCACCGACACGTCGGCCGAGGAGGTCCGCCGTCGCGTCGAGCAGGCTCTCGACGGCTCCGCCTCGCGCTGGCTGATGGTGAACCAGGGCGAGGGGCAGCCGCGCGAGACGTCGATCCTCCTCACCCCCGGGGTCGAGTTCTCGGTCGCGGACGTCGCCGTCTGAGCGATCGGTGCTGCCCGACCGCACGTCGCAGGGCGAGCCGTCGGCGCTGAGCCTCCCGACCGGCCGCTGAGGTGCGGGCGGGACCGACCGCCCGCTCAGCGCGCCAGCACGCTGGGGAACTCGCCCGGGATCTCGCTCGCGAGGTAGCCGGCCGGGCCGATCCGCCGGGTGAGGAGCGTGTCCGCCTCCGTGTGCAGGTGCGCTCCCCACGCCGCCGCGCCCATCGGATCCACTCCGCGCGCTCGGAGGCCGGCCGTCGCTCCGGCGAGGACGTCGCCGCTGCCGGCGGTCGCCAGCCCCGGGTGCTCCTCGTCGATCCGCACCACGTCGCCGTCCGGGGACGCGATGGTGTTGAAGAGGCTCACGACCGCTCCGTAGCGCTCGGCGATGGCGACCGCCGCCTCCTCCAGGTCGCCGACCTCCTCGCCGAGCAGCCGCGCCGCCTCCTCCGTGTTGGGAGTGAGCAGGAGGCGTCCGGCGAGGCGCCGCGCCGCGCGCCGCTGCCCGGGCAGCACGCCGAGCGGGAAGGCGTCCAGGTGCACGGACGGCACGCCGTCGAGGAGGGGCGCCAGCGCGCGCAGGGTCGCCGTCGTCGACCGTGCGTCGTCCAGCCCCGGTCCGATCAGGGCGACGTCCGCCGAGGAGAGCTCGCCGGCGAGGACGTCGAGCCCTCGACCGGACACCGAGCCGTCACGGGTCTCCGGCAGCGCGACGACCCCGCACTCGGGCAGGGCGACGGCCGTCGCGGACGCCACGGACTCCGCGACGCAGAGCGTGATGCGCCCCGCCCCGGAGCGGAGGGCCGCGATGCCGGCCAGGATCGCGGCACCCGGCGTCTTGCGGGCCCCGCCGACGACGACCACGTCGCCGCGGGCGTGCTTCGATCCTCCCGGCTCGGGGAGGGGCCAGCGCTGCTCGAGCAGGGCCCGGGTGATCACGTCACTCATGGGGGTCTCCTTCTCCGGCTTCGCGGTCGTCGTGGCTGGTGACCGGGGCGCCGGTGTCCTCGAGGTGGCCGGTGCTGTTGAAGAGCGCGAGGCGCCATTCGCCGCCGTCGCGGACGAGTCGCGTCACGGAGGCGTTGGCGACCGGGGTCGACGCCCCGATGTCGAGGAGCTCGGTCTCGGTCAGCCCCTCGCAGACGTAGCGGAGGATCAGCACGACCGCGTCGTGGCAGAAGAGGACGACCGGACCCGCGGGGGCGGCGGCGTCGAGGTGGTCGAGCAGGGCCCGAGCGCGCAGGGCGAGGTCCGTCCACGACTCTCCTCCCGGCGGCCGGTAGTAGAACTTGCCGAGCCACTCGCGGCGCGCGGCCTCCTCGGGGTAGCGGGCACGGACGCCGGCGGCGGTGAGGCGGTCGGTGATGCCGAGGTCGCGGTCGCGCAGCCGCTCGTCGCTGCGCAGCGGGACGTCGATACCGGCGGCGTCGAACGCGAGCCGGGCGGTGTCGGCGGCCCGACGGTACGGCGAGGTCCAGGCGGCGGCCGGGGCGGGCTGGCCGGCGAGCCAGCGGCCCAGGGCGCGGGCCTGCTCCTCGCCGGCGGGCGAGAGCTCGACGTCGGCGTCGCGCCGGTCGACCGGGATCTCGTGGGCGCCCTCGGCCTCCGCGGCGCTCGCCGCCACGTTGGCGCGGCTCTCGCCGTGGCGCACCAGGAGGAGCTCGGTCGGGCCGGTCGTGCGGGGAGGAGTCATCCGTCCACGCTCCCTCCGTCGCGGGCTCGCGACCAGGGGTTTGCGCGGCGGTGGGAGGAGTTGCTACGAGGGCGCACCACCTTCGGCGCTCTCGGCGCGGTCCTCCGACTCCTCGGCGGAGACCGCCGCCACGACCGCGGCGAGGGTCTCGGGGTCTCCGAGGATGCGGAAGTGCCCGCCGGTCTCGATCCGCACGTTGACGGCGCCCTCGAGCATGCTGCCCTCGGGGATGTGCGGGTCGAACAGCCCGAAGACGGAGGTGATGCGGGCGTTCGCTCCCGACCGGCTCGTGAGCAGGAGCGTCGTGGCGTCGCGGGGGGAGAAGGCCCGAAGGCTCTTGAGCACCAGGTAGGGCGCGTAGCGGGAACCGCCGAACGGCGTCGAGACGGCGACCATCCGGTCGACCCGCCCGTCGGGATCCAGCTCGGTCATCACGTACTTCCCGATCAGGCCGCCCTTGCTGTGGGCCACGATCACCACGTCGCGCAGTCCGTGCTCGGCGAGGTATGCCGCGACGTCCTCGGCGGTGCTCGCGACCGGTCGGCCGTTGCGGCCGAGGCTGTCGAGGACGTGCAACGGGTGTCCGCGCTCGTGCAGCGGGTCGATGATCGGGCGGAGGAACGACCACGTCTCCCAGATCCCGGGGAGCACGACGATCGGCCGGCGGTCGCCGTCGAGGTAGTCGTCGGGGGCGCGGCGCGAGACGAAGCCGCGCACCTGCCAGGCGACGGCGTAGGCGTAGTCCTGGATCCACCAGGAGGCGTCGCGGACCACGCGCTGCACGCGGTTCATGCGGTGGCCTCGGCGGCGGCAGCCGCGGTGGGAGCGGGCGTGTCGCGGACAGCATCGGCGAAGCGGACGAGCTCCTCGGCCAGCCGGCCGGGCTCGGTCCGGGGGACGACGTGGCGGGAGGCCGCCGCTTCGACGAGACGGCCGTCGCGCGCGCGGGAGAGGAGCCGCTCGCACCAGTCGCGGGTCGCGATCGGGTCGCGGCGTCCGCGCACGATCAGGACGGGCCGCGTCACCTCGGCGAGCCGCTCCTGCACGGGGTAGTGGAGCATCTCGGGCAGCTGGGAGAGGTACCAGCGGAGGCTGCGCAGGTAGTCGGCCAGCAGGACCGCGTCGACGCCCACCGGCTCGCGGAGGCAGTCGCGGAGGAGGGCCATGCCCTGCCGTACGGCTCCCGGGCGCTCCGGGTCGACGACCGGGCCGATCAGCACTGCTCCCTCGACCAGCGCCGGGGCCCGCCGCGCCAGCTCGACGACCACCTGCGAGCCCATCGAGTGGCCGACGACCACGGCGGTCGTCACGCCGAGCTCGCGGAGCACGAGCTCGACCTGGCGGGCGTGGTCGTCGATGCTCACGCGCCGCCCGGGGCGCGGGTTGGCTCCGAAGCCCGCGAGGTCGACCCCGATCACCCGGCCGTGCGGCTTCAGCGCCGCGGCGAGCGGCGAGAAGGTGTGGTGCGACATCCCGATGCCGTGGATCAGGACGAACGTGCGTGCAGGGCCGGCCGGCCCGGTGTCGACCGTGCGCAGCGCGACGCCGTCGACCTCGTGTCGCACGGGAACGACTCTGCGGAGCGGTGGCGGTGGCATCGTCCCAGGCTAGGGATCGATGGCCGGGCGCGCGCGGGGGGTGCGCCCGGACCCGGCGTGGTCTAGGCCGGATCGGCCCTGTGGAGGGGGTCCCTTCCTCCAGCCCGCGGAACCGCGCGAGCTGCGGCGCGAGCACTCCGGCCCGGAGGCCGTGGTGCGCACCGGCGGCCTGCGGGCGCCCGCCGTGCGGGCTGTCAAGCGCCTCCTCCCCGGCGCCGCCTCTGCCTAGCCTCGGAGCAGGGGGTCGGCGCGCGTCGTCCCGCGGAGGGAGCACGACATGCGGATCGCGATCGTCGGGGCCACGGGCAATCTGGGCACAGCACTGCTGAGGCGCCTCCACGGCGAGGCCGGGATCGAGGAGATCGTCGGCATCGCGAGGCGGGCGCCGGGGCCGGGAGCCGAGGAGTACGAGGGCGTGCGCTGGGTCGAGGTCGACGTCGCCTCCAGCACGGCCCCGGGGCGGCTCCACGAGGCCTTCACGGGGATCGACGCCGTCGTGCACCTCGCCTGGGCGCTGCAGCCCAGCCACGACGAGCCGTTCCAGCGGCTGGTCGACGTCGGAGGCACCGCCGCGGTGCTCGCGGCCGTCGCCGCAGCGGGAGTCGGCCAGGTCGCCGTCGCCTCCTCGGTGGGCGCCTACAGCGCGGCGCCGAAGTCGGCCCGGGTCGACGAGGACTGGCCGACCGGCGGACTGCACACCTCGACCTACAGCCGGCACAAGGCGGCGAACGAGCGGGCGATGGACGCCTTCGAGGCCGAGCATCCGGAGATCGTGGTGACGCGGCTGCGTCCCGGCCTGGTCTTCCAGCGGGGTGCCGCCACCGAGATCGCCGGGCTCTTCGCGGGCCCGCACTACCCGACGCGGTGGCTGAAGGCCGTCCGCATCCCGGTCCTGCCGCTGCCCAGGACCCTGATCTTCCAGGGCGTGCACGCCGACGACGTGGCCGACGCCTTCTGGCGCGTGCTCGACCGGCGCGCGGGCGGTGCCTTCAACATCGCGGCCGAGCCCGTTCTCACTCCCGAGCGCCTGGCCCGAGCCGTCGGAGCCCGGCTGGTGACGGTGCCGTTCGGTCTCCTGCGCTCGATCGTCACCGCGACCTGGCACCTGCGCCTCCAGCGGACGGACGCGGGCTGGCTCGACATCGCGTGCAACGTCCCGGTGATGTCGACCGAGCGTGCCCGCGCGGAGCTCGGCTGGGCGCCGACGCGCACGGCGGAGGAGGCGCTCGCCGAGCTGATCGCCGGCCTCGGCGACCGGTCGACGGTGGCGGGGTCGCCTCCGCTGCGGGGCTGAGCCGAGCGGAGGCGACCCGTCGCGTCAGTCCTCGTCCGCCACGCGGATGAGGACCTTGCCGGTCGCGCCCTGCTCGACGGCGTCGTGGGCCGCTGCGGTCTCCTCGAGCGGGAACCAGGTCAGCGGGAGTCCCGCCTCCTCGCCCACCGGCAGCGCACCGTCGGCGAGGGCGGCGGTGATGTCCTCCGCCGCAGCTTGGAGCGCCTCCTCGCCGACCGTGTAGAGCAGCAGGCCCTGCCAGCGGGCGTTCTTGGCGAAGCTGGCGATGATCGGCGCGGTGAACGCATCGCCCTTGTCGTCGGCGTAGTAGCCGATGCTGCCGTGGTTCGCGAGGACCTCCACGTCGAGCGCGGCGTTCTGCGCGATGGCGACCTCGACGATGTGCTCGACGCCGTCGGGAGCGAGCTCGCGGATCCGGTCGGCGAGGCGCTCGTCGGGGTACTGCAGGACGTGCTGCGCCCCGGCGGCGCGGGCCAGCCGCTCCTTCTCGTCGCTGCTGACCGTGGCGATCACGGTCGCGCCCGCCCAGACGGCGAGCTGCACGGCCGCGTGCCCGACGGCTCCGGCCCCGCCCTGCACCAGGACGGTGCGGCCGGCGAGAGCGCCGGGGGAGAGGCGGGAGGGGCCGTGCTCGTGCACCGTGAGGGCGCGGTGAGCGGTCATCGCGGGGACGCCGAGACTCGCCGCGACGTCCATGCCGATCCCCTCGGGGAGGCGCACGACGTGCTGGGCGAGCAGCACGGTCGACTCCTGCGCGGTGCCGGTGGGCCGCTGGTGGGCCGACAGGTACATCCAGACGCGGTCGCCGACCGCCAGACCGTCGACGCCGTCGCCGACCGCGTCGACGACACCGGCGCCGTCCTGGTTCGGCACGACCTCGTCGAAGGCGAGAGCACCACCGGACCGCGCCTTCCAGTCGGTCGGGTTGACGCCGGACGCGAGGACGCGGACGCGGACCTCACCGGGCCCGGGCGAACGCACCTCCCGGTCGACGAGGGAGAGGACGGAGGAGTCACCGGTGCGGGTGTGGACGATGGATCGCATACCCAGGCCAAGCCCCGCCCGCCCCCCGCTATTCCCCGCCGCCCGTCCCGCCCCGATTCCCCGCCGCGAGATGCCAGTTGCGATCGCGACACGCCGAAGAACGCCGTCACAGGTGGCATCTCGCGGAGCGGAGGGCGGGGGGTGGGTACGCAGAAGGGCGGCGGACCCGGAGGTCCACCGCCCTGGCAGCGCTGACGGGTCAGTGCTGCACGTCCTCCTGGACGGCGTGCTTGGCCTCGCGGGCCGAGTCCTTCACGTCGTCGGTGGCGGAGGTCCCCGCCTCCTTGACGTTCTGCGCGGCGTCGGTCGCGGTCTCCTTGACGGAGGCGAAGGCCTGCTGCGCGGGCTCGCGCAGCTCGCTCGCCGCCTCCTTGGCCGCGTCGGTCACCTTGTCGACGACCGGCTGCGCCTGCTCCTTGACCCGGCTCGCCGCGTCCTTCTCCGCGTTCGAGGCGGGGAAGAGCGACGAGACCAGCAGACCGGCACCGAGGGCGATGAGGCCCACGGCGAAGGGGTTGCCCTCGGCCTTGGCCTTCGCCGAGCCGGCACCGCTCGAGAGCGAGTCGGAGGCGTCGTGCGCCGAGCCCATCACGCGGTCGCGGACGGAGCCGACGGCCGACTTGACCTTGTCGGTCTGACGCTGCGCGATGGCGCTCGGGCTGACCTTCTCGGCCAGCGCGTCGACGTCACCGCCGAGCTCGAGGCGCGTGCGCTCGATGTCGGCCCGGATCTCCTCGGGAGTCTTGTTCTGTCCTGCGTCGTACGTCATCGTCCTGCCCCGTTCGGCTTGAGGGTGTCGGGAATCTTCTTGAGGGAGTCGACCGTCTCGGGGACGCCGTCGACCTGCTTGAGGCTCTTGCGGCCGACCACGTACAGGATCGCGGCGAGGACGCCCCAGATCACTGCGACGACGACGCCCGACCAGCCGTTGCCGATCAGGGTCCCGAGGCCCCACCAGAGGGCGATCGAGAGGAAGAGCACGGCCATCAGCGCGGCGTAGCCCGCCCCGCCGAGGAGGCCGGCGCCCTTGCCCGCCTTGCCGGCGGACTCCTTGATCTCGGCCTTGGCCAGCGCCATCTCCTGGCGGATCAGAGTCGAGAGGTCCCGGGAGACCTCGCCGAGCAGATCACCGAGCGACGTCGAGCCGGCCCGCTGGTCGGCCGTGGGCTCCGTCGAGCGGTGCGCGCCGGAGAGGTCGCTCACAGCCGGGAGCCGTTCGGGAAGCCGCCGTCGAGCGGGTCGGCGACGGGCTCGGTCGGCGCGTAGTCGCGCTCGAGGGAGCTCGAGCCGACGGTGCCGTAGGCGGACGCGATGGGAGCGTCGTACGTGGACGCCGGGGTGGTCGAGACGGGGGCGTCGAACTCGGGCCCGTCGGCGTGGGTGGTCGCCGCCTTCTTCTCGTCCTTCGCGTCCGCGGTCAGGGCGCGGATGAGGCGCCCGCCGACCAGACCGGTCGCGGCGGCGATGAGGATGAAGGCGCCCGGACGGCGGCGGGCGAACGCGCGCACGTCGTCGAGGAGCTCGGACGGGTCGCGGTTCTCGAGCCATGTCGCCACGCCCTGCACGCGGGTGGCCGCCTGCGAGACGAGGTTCGATGCGGCGTTGTCGCTGCCGCCCTCGCCGTTGGCCAGCGCGGTCAGGTCGTCGCTGAAGGCGCGAGCACCCTTGGCGGCGTTCTCCTTCTGAGCGTGGGCCTGCTCGGTGAACTGGGTGCGACCCTGCTCGTAGAGGTCGCGGACCTGGACCTTGGCCTCCTGGACCACGTTGGCGGCCTCGTCCTTGCCGGTCGAGAGCACCTCGCCCGCGGCCTGCTTGGCATCGCCGGCGACGGCGCCGGCCTGGTCCTTGGCGGTGCCTGCGGCGGCGCTCGCCTTCTCCTTCGCGGAGTCGACCGCGCCGGAGCTGGAGTCGGTGGAGGCGGCGTGAGCGCCGGTCTCATAACCGGTGGTGCCGGTCGGGGTGTCGGTCGCGCCGAAGTTCGCGGCGCCGTCTCCGAAAGGAGGTGAAGCGGGATCGATGTTCGACATCGTCTGCCCTTCCAGTAGTCGAGTGGGGTGCCGCAAGTCTGGGCGGGGCGTCCCGGAAGCAGGAAGGGCGTAGCGGTTGACCCCCGGAAAGGGCTAGCATCCCGCGCCCCCGAGACGGTGCGTGGTCAGGGCCTCGTCCGGCCGTGGGAGCAGTCAAGCCCTCCTGGCCTGCGCCGGGTCTGCCTACTGTCGAAGGAGACATCGGACGTCCGCACCCGGATCCGCTCAGCTCCCCGGAAAGGCACAACCAGTCATGCTCTCCTCCCGCCAGGCATTCCCGCTCTCCCCGTCCCGCTCCTCGCGCGCCCGCGTGCTCGGCGCCCTCGGAGCCTCCGCTCTGCTGATCGGCCTGCTGGCCGGCTGCAGCGGTGACGCCCAGACGCCGAACCAGTCGGGGAGCGCGGTGCCCACCAGCGCCGACGACGGATCGTCGCAGACGCCCACGAACGCGCCCTCCCAGTCGGCCCCGTCGGAGTCCGCCACTCCCGCGACCTGATCCCGCGCCCTCGACCGGCTGGCCCCGGTCGAGGGCGCGAATCATGGCAGTCCAGCGGGCGCTCGGGCAAGCCCCTTCCCGCTCCCAGGAAGCGGGCAGTTCCCGGTCCTACGGTCGTGCCAACGATCAGCGAAGGAGGCACCACCATGGGGCTCGATGACAAGATCAAGAACGCCGCTCAGGACATCGCCGGCAAGGCGAAGGAAGCCCTGGGCGACCACAAGAACGACGACAGCCTGAAGGCCGAAGGCCAGAAGGACCAGGCCGCGGCCTCGACCAAGAAGGTCGGCGAGGACGTCAAGGACGTCTTCAAGTAGGTCTCGGCAGTACAGCGAAGGCGGCGCTCCCCTCGGGGGCGCCGCCTTCGTCGTTCGCCGCTAGGGCTGCAGGACGACCTTGATGCAGCCGTCCTCCTTCTTCTGGAACGTCTCGTAGAGGCCGGGAGCGTCCTCGAGCGGTGCGCGGTGCGTCACCAGGTCCATCACGCCGAGCGGATCGGACGGGTCCTCCACCAGAGGCAGCAGCTCGTCGATCCAGCGCTTCACATTGCACTGGCCCATCTTCATCGTGACCTGCTTGTCGAACATCGACTTCAGCGGCATCGGGTCGGCCTCGCCTCCGTAGACCCCGCTCAGCGAGACGGTGCCGCCGCGGCGCACCAGGTCGAGGGAGGCGTGCACGGCGGCGAGCCGGTCGACGCCGACCGTGTCCATCGCCTTGCGGGCGATCGGGTCGGGCAGGAGCCCCGCCATCGTCTGCGCGAAGGAGCCGACCGGCGATCCGTGCGCCTCCATGCCGACCGCGTCGAGGACCGAGTCGGGACCGCGCCCGTCGGTGAGGTCGCGGAGGCGGTCGGTCACGTCGTCCGAGAGGTCGAAGACCTCGACGCCGTGGCGCGCGGCCATCTCGCGGCGCTCCGCCACCGGATCGATCGCCATGACGCGGTAGCCCTTGTGGACGCCGATGCGCGCGGCGAACTGGCCGACGGGGCCGAGCCCGAAGACGACGAGCGAGCCGCCGTCCGGCACCTGCGCGTAGTCGACGCCCTGCCAGGCGGTCGGCACGATGTCGCTGAGGAAGAGGTAGCGCTCGTCGGGGAGGTCGGTGCCGACGACGACGGTGTTGTAGTCGGCGAGCGGCACGCGCAGAAGCTCGGCCTGGCCGCCGGGGACCTGCCCGTACATCTTCGTGTAGCCGAAGAGCGCCGCTCCCGACTGGTACTCGGTGACCTGCGTGGTCTCGCACTGCGACTGCAGTCCGTTGCGGCACATGAAGCACTCGCCGCAGGAGATGTTGAAGGGGACGACGACGCGGTCGCCCACCGAGAGCTTCGAGACGGCCGAGCCGACCTCGACGACGACGCCCATCGGCTCGTGGCCGAGCACGTCGCCCTTGTCGAGGTAGGGGCCCAGGAGGCGGTAGAGGTGCAGGTCTGACCCGCAGATCGCCGTCGAGGTGATCTGCACGATGGCGTCGGTCGGCTGCTGGATGCGGGGATCGGGGACGGTCTCGACCGAGACCTTCTCGATGCCCTGCCAGGTGAGTGCTCGCATGCTCGTGTCCGTTCTCCGGCTCGCGCCGGTCGGGGTCGGTAGACCTCCAGCGCACACCCGGACGCCGTCGGACGGGAGGGGCTTGACGCTCCCTCCGCCGAACGCGGGGCGGATTCCCGGGAGAACGCACGGACGTGCATGGCGCGTTCACCCGACTCCCGGCGGCCGGGTGATGGGATGGGGGGATGGATGCTCTCTACACCGCCATCGCCCACGCCTCCGGTGGAGGACGCGACGGCCACGTCCGCACCGAGGACGACCGTCTCGACCTCGACACCCGCGCCCCGCAGGAGCTCGGCGGCTCCGGCGAGGGGACCAACCCCGAGCAGCTGTTCGCGGCCGGCTACTCCGCCTGCTTCCTCAGCGCACTGCACGGAGCCGGCCGCCAGTTGAAGATCGACACGACCGACGCGGCCGTCTCGGCCAGCGTCTCGATCGGGAAGAACGACTCCGACGGCTTCGGTCTCTCGGTCGAGCTCGACGTCTACGTGCCGAAGGCGGGCTCCGAGGACGCGCAGAAGGTCGCCGACGCGGCGCACCAGCTCTGCCCGTACTCCAACGCCACCCGCGGCAACATCCCCGTGCAGATCAACCTGGTCGACTGACCGACCCCTCTCGACGGCCCCTCCCGGACTCCGGGCAGGGGCCGTCGTCGTGTCCGGGGGCGGTCCGTTAGGGTCGGGGCATGACCGAGGAGCTGTCGCACGAGGAGTCGTCGCACGAGGAGTCCCTGGCGCGAGCCGAGCTCGTGCAGATCCGTCAGAGCATCGACAACATCGACGCGGCGCTGATCCACCTGCTCGCAGAGCGCTTCAAGTTCACGCAGAAGGTCGGCCGGCTGAAGGCCGCGCACGGGCTGCCCGCCGCGGACCTCGAGCGCGAGGCGCGCCAGATCGCGCGGCTCCGGGCGCTCGCCGAGGAGTCCCACCTCGACCCGGCGTTCGCCGAGAAGTTCCTCGGCTTCATCGTCGCCGAGGTCATCCACCACCACCAGCGCATCGCCGACGGCGCCGAGGACTAGGCCTCAGCCCTCGATCCGCAGCAGCCCCGCCGTGCGCTCGCGCAGCACGCCGAGCAGCAGCGGGTAGTCGGGGAACAGCTGGTCGCGCCGCAGCGTCGGCACCCGGAGCCCGAGGGGGACCTCCGTGATGCGGCCGTTGGTCTCGGTGAGGGTCAGGCGGAGGCTCCGGCTCCCTGTCGGGCTCGAGGCGACGACCGAGCGCAGGGCCTCGAGCGGGAAGATCAGCCCGTCGATCTGGATGGCCGACTCCGACACCACGATCGACCCCGGCAGCCCGGGCCGCAGCGCCAGCCGCGCGGCGATCAGCCCGAGCGGGAGGGAGAGCGCCACGACCACCGCCCCCAGCGCGATCTGCGCGCGGTCGCCCGACGGGGATCCCGCGAGGGCGACGGCCAGCACGCCGGCGGCGAACGCCTCCGTGGCGACGACGACCAGGGCGACCGCCCGGCGCTGGAGCGGAGCGCGGTGCGGCCGGAAGCGGACGGCCGAGGCGGGCCCGGCCAGAGCGGGCGGCAGCGCGTCGCGGACGCGGGCGGCGGCGCCGAGGTCGGCGAGCAGGGCGGCGAGGTCCTCCGGGCGGAAGTGGGCGCAGCGCACCTCGACTCCGTCTCCGCGGCACCAGGCGACGAAGCCGTCGCCGTCGGCGGACTCGAGGAAGCGGACCGACCGGCGGGGCCACTGCTCGCGGCGGCGGTGGCCGCGCATCAGCACGACCTGCGTCTCGGTCGTCATCACGCGGGTGGGGGAGACGACGAAGAGCGAGACCGCCGAGACCAGTCCGATGACGACGGTGAGGGCGAGGAGGCCGAGCGCGAGCACCGACTCGTCGAGGACGCCGCGGCGGTCCGCGAGGACGGCGAACGGGATGAGCACGGCCGCGAGGCCGGCGCCGAGGAGCCGCAGGAGGAGGGCGCGGAGGCGCCTGAGGACCGACGGGCCGTACACCCGTCGCGTCCGGATCGCCATCGGTTCCGACTCCATCGCGTCAGGCTAGCCCCGGCCGGGGCCGGTCGCCCGGAGAGGCGCGTCGGTGGCGCGATCCTCGCGCCACCCGTCCCCGCTTCGGGGGAGGAGCGGCGCGAGGCGCAGCCTACGCCTCCGCGGTGCGGTGCAGGGCGCGGACCGAGACGACCCGGCGGCGGGCGATGGCGGCGACGGTCAGCAGCAGGCCGAACAGCAGCCAGATCACCAGGCCGACGACGGCGCCTGCCGTGCCGTCGGTGCCCTCGACCACTCCGGACAGAGCGTTCTGCGCCGCCGAGAGCGGCAGGAACCCGAGCACGTCGTCGAACAGCCCGGGGACCGTCGAGATGATGCCCGCGCCGAGCGCGATCACCGCAGCGACCATCGCGAGGAAGCGGCCGATCCCTCCGAGCAGCGCGACCAGCCCCTGGTTCATCGCGGCGAACGAGGCGCCGGTGAGCATCGCGAGGAGGGCGAAGCCGACCCAGCGGCCCGGCTCCAGGCCCGCGACGCCGCTCATCACGATCGCGACCGCGAGGCCCTGCACGACGCCGATCAGGAGCGCGGGCACGTAGGAGGAGAGGGCGAGCGCCGCGGAGGAGCGGGTCGAGGAGAGCGCGCGGTGCGAGAACGCGGCCAGCACCAGGAACGTCGCGAGGGCGCCGAGCCAGAGGGCGATGGTCGCGAAGAACGGGACGCTGGAGGCTCCGAACAGGTCGGTCGCGCTGCTCGTGTTCTCGACCGGGTCCGAGACGACGTCGGCGAGGTTCGTCGACTCCGACTCGGTGTAGGTCGGGAGCTGCGCGACGGCGGCGTCGAGGCCGGTGGCGAGCGTGCGGGTGCCGTCGGCGAGCTGCACGGCGCCGTCCGAGACCCCGCTCGCGCCGTCGGCGAGCTGGTCGGCTCCGTCGGCGGCGGAGGAGGCTCCCGCGGCGAGGTCGGCGGCGCCGCCCGCCGCGGTGGTCGCGCCGGTCGCGAGGTCGCGGGCGCCGGCCGCGGCGGTGGTGGCGCCGGTCGCGAGCTGCGCGGACCCGGCCGCCGTGGTGTCGAGGCCGTCGGCGAGCTGGGACGCTCCCCCTGCGGCGTCGTCCGCGCCGTCGGCGAGCTGCGTCAGGCCGCCGGACAGCTGTCCGATGCCTCCCGAGAGAGTGCGCGCTCCCGTGGCGGACTGCCCGACCGCGTCGATCAGCGAGGGCTGCCCGTCGCCTCCGAGGCGGATGCCCGCGTCGATCCCGGCGACGGCTCCTGCGGTCGTCGTGGCGAGGGTGGTCGCGCCGGTGGGTCCGTCGGCCGACGCGATGACGGCACGCGCTGCGAGGCACTGCGTCGTCTCGCAGCCCTCGAGGGCGTCGCTGAGCGCCTGGAAGGTCCCCGCGGTGGCGGCGGCGGCGCCGGCGCTGAGGGCCGCGACCTGCTGGGTCCCGTCGCCGGTCCTCACCACTCCCTCCCTCAGCTGGTCGAGCCCGTCGGCCAGGTCGGAGGCGCCGCCCTGCAGCGCGGTCGCCCCGGTCGCCGAGTCGCGGGCGCCCGTCGCGAGCTGTCCCACTCCGCCGGAGAGGCCGCGCGCGCCGGTGGCCAGCTGCGCGACTCCGCCGGAGAGGTCGGAGGCACCGGTGCCCAGCTGCCCTACGCCGTCGGCGAGGGACGAGGCACCGGTGCCGATCTGCCCGACGCCGTCCGAGAGCGAGGAGGCGCCGGTGGCGAGCTCGTCGATCCCGTCGGCGAGGCTGCTCGTGCCGTCGGCGAGGGTGGAGGCGCCGGTGCCGAGCTGGTCGGCGCCGTCGGCGAGCGTGCCCGCGCCGTCGGCCGCCTGGCCGATCTGCTCGTTGAGGGTGTTGAAGCCCACGTAGACGTTCTCGAGGTAGGCCGTGGTCAGCTGCGTGTTGAGCAGCGAGGTGGCGGTGCTGGTCACCGTGGCCGAGATGGCGTCGTCGACGAGCTTGGCCTTCTCGCTGGTGGCGATGTCGATGGTCGCCTTCGTCGCCTCCGCGGCGTCGCCGGAGTACGAGGTGGCGGCGGCGGAGAAGGAGGAGGGGATCGTCACGACGGTCGCGTAGCTGCCGTCGGCGAGACCCTTCGCGGCGTCGTCCTTGTCCGTGAGGACCCAGGTGAAGTTGCCCGTCGAGTCCGAGCCGGAGACGTTGGGCACCGGGGTCGCGCTCGCGGACGGCGTCGCGCTCGCCGAGGGTGTGGAGGAGGGGGCGTCCGAGCTCGCGGAGTCGGTGCCGCCCGTCACGAGGCCGGCCGCGAGCTGGCGCCCGAGCGGCACGGTCTGCCCGTTGATCTCGACCGGGGTGTCCTCGTTGACCACGGCGGCCGTGATCGTGTCGAGGCGCTCGGTCGGGTTCCACAGCGCCCACACCAGGAGGCCGCCGATGACGAGGGGGACCAGGACGATCCCGAGAAGGGTCAGCCAGGACACCTTCTTGACGCCGCGGGGGCGTTCGAGGGAGAGGAGAGCCATCTGTCAGAGGACCTTTGCGATCGCGCGGCGCTCGGCCGCGGGCGAGACCGCGAGCACGCCGCGGTCGGAGGGGAGGAGGTCGTCGAGCGCCTCGGCGTCGACGGAGGAGGCGACCACGGTGAACGCGTCGTCGGCGGCGCGGGCGGCGTCGAGCTCGGCCCGGATCGCACTGCGCAGCTGCGGGTCGGTGACCGTGTCGAGGTCGTCGAGCACCAGGATCGGCGGGGCCGACTCCAGAGCCGACCGGACGTCGGCGACGGGGTCGGCGGCTCCGGCGAGGCGCACCAGCCCGACCTTCCCGCGCACGGCGGCGGAGCGGATCGGCACGACCAGGCCCGCGACCTTCAGGCGCCCGGAGTCGGGGGCGAGCCGGCCGGCGATGCTCAGCAGCAGCGCGGTGCGGCCGGAGCGGTGCGGCCCGTGGACCACGAGGGAGGAGCCGGGTGCGACCCGCAGCGAGACGCCGCTGTAGACGGGGCCGTCGGGTCCGTCGAGGCGGAGGTCCTCCGCCGCGATCACATCGGTGGATCCGGGCTCCGGCCAGTCGGCCAGAGCGAGCTCCTTCGTGAGGCCCTCGCCCTCGACGTCGAAGGACGGCAGGACGCGGTCGAGCCAGCGCGGCATGTGCCAGGCGCGGTCGCCGAGCAGGTGCAGCACGGCGGGCACCAGCGTCATCCGCACGAGGAACGCGTCGACGAAGACGCCCACGGCGAGCCCGAGCGCGATCGGCTTGATGTTGGTGTCCCCCTCCGGCACGAAGGCGGCGAAGACCGAAAACATGATGACCGCGGCGGCCGTGACCACCTTGGCCGAGCCGACGAAGCCCGACTCGACGGAGGCGCGCGCCGGCCTCCCGTGCACGTAGTCCTCGCGCATCCGCGAGACCAGGAACACCTCGTAGTCCATCGCGAGACCGAAGAGCACGCCCATCAGGATGATCGGCATGAAGCTGATGATCGGGCCCGTCTTGTCGACGTGCAGCGCGTCCGAGAACCATCCCCACTCGAACACCGCCGCCACGGCGCCGAAGGACGCGCCGACCGACAGCAGGTAGCCCAGCGTCGCCTTGATCGGCACCCAGAGCGAGCGGAACACCATGGTCAGCAGCACCAGCGACAGGCCCACGACGAGCAGGCCGAACGGCAGGAGGGCCTTGGCGAGGGTGTCCGAGATGTCGATGCCGACCGCGGTCTGGCCGGTCACCGCGAGGTCGACGCCGTACTCCTGCTGGAAGTAGTCGTGCTTGTCGCGGATCTCGGCGACCAGCGCCTTGGTGGCCTCGGAGTCGGGGCCGCCCTCGGGGATCACCTGGATGATGCCGGTGTCGGCGGTCTCGTTGGGCGTCGCGAGCGGCACCGAGGCGACTCCGTCGAGCTTCTCGATCTCGCCCTTGAGGTCGTCCATGAGGCCGAGCGGATCGGTCGAGCCGATGATCGTGCCGGTGACGATGAGCGGGCCGTTGTAGCCGGCGCCGAAGTTCTCGGCGAGCAGGTCGTAGGTGGTGCGCGCGGGCGTGCCCTCGGCCTGGTACCCGGCGTCCGGCAGCGCGAGGCGGAGGCTCAGCGCCGGGATGCTCGCGACGCCGAGAACGCCGATCACCGCGATGATCGTCACGATCGGGAACCGCGTGACGACCCGGACCCAGCCGCGGAAGAACCCGCGCGGGACCTCGGCGTGCGCGTGGCCGCCGGGGGAGGCGGTCGCCGCCTCCTCGTGCGCCCCGGTGTCGACGTGGGTGCCCGCAGCGGCGGCGGCCTTCGCGGCCCTCTTCTTCGCGCGGCGCTCCTTGGGGCGGAGCCGCGCGCCGGCGAAGCCGAGGAAGGCGGGGGTCAGGGTGAGCGCGATGACCACGGCGATCGCGACTCCGCCCGCCGCCGCGACGCCCATCGTGGTGAGGAACGGGATGCCGGCGACCGAGAGGCCGACGAGCGCGATGATCACGGTCAGGCCCGCGAAGACGACGGCGGAGCCCGCGGTCGCGGTCGCCCGCGCGGTCGACTCCTCCGGGTCCATGCCCTGCTTCAGCTGGTCCTGGTGGCGGCTGATGATGAAGAGGGCGTAGTCGATGCCGACCGCCAAGCCCAGCATCAGCGCCAGGAGCGGCGTGGTCGAGGAGATCGAGGCGAAGCGGGTGGCGATGAAGATCGCCGACATCGAGAGGGCGACGCCGAGCAGCGCGGTGACCAGCGGCATGCCGGCGGCCAGGAACGAGCCGAAGGTGAGCACGAGGACCACGAGGGCGACCACGAGGCCGATCGCCTCCGTGATCGTCACGCCGGGGAGGTTCTGGGCGAAGAGGTCGCCGCCGAGCGAGACCACCGAGCCGGCGGGCAGCGCGTCCTGGAGGGTCGTCGCCTCGGCCTTCAGCGCGTCGCGGCTCTCGGGGCTCGTGGTGGTGGCGGAGCCGTCCATCTGCGCGGTGATGACGAGGGCGTTCCCGGCGTCGGAGATCGTGCCGGAGACGCTGTCGGAGTAGGGGTCCGTGACGGCCGCGACCTCGTCGACGTCGCCGAGCGCGGTGACGGCGTCGCTGACCGGGCCCTTCACGTCGGCGTCCTGGACGCTGCCTCCGTCGGGCGCGACCACCACGTACCGCGCGGACGTGCCGCTCACCTGGGGGAAGGTGCGCTCGAGCTGGTCGAGGGCGGTCTGGGACTGCGTGCCCGGGATGGAGAACGTGTTGTCGGTGCCCTGGTTGAGCAGCAGTGCTCCTCCGCCGCCCGCCACCACGATCAGCAGCCACAGGACGGCGACGAGGCGGTGGGCGCGGTACACGCGACGACCGAGACGGTAGAGCAGCGACGACACGCGGTCTCCTGACGATGGGTGGGGAGGGTGGCGATACGTCTCTGTACCAGGGCGGAGCCGGGCTCCGATACGCGAGCGTATCCGATACAGCACCGTATTCGATACGTGAATGTATCGGATAAGGTGAACGGCGTCGAAGGTGTTGACAGGACGGGCAGGAGGCTGGTGATGACGGCGATCGACTCCACTCCTCCCGAGACCTCCCGCCGCGGCCGCACCCGCGAGCGCCTGCTCGACGCGGCCTACGACGTCTTCGCGGAGACGGGCGTGCACAGCGCGTCCGTCGAGCAGATCTGCGAGCGCGCCGGCTTCTCGCGCGGCGCCTTCTACTCCAACTTCTCCACCAAGGAGGAGCTGTTCTTCGCGCTGATGGAGCGGGAGAACGGCGCCCGGGTGACCGCCCTCGTCGAGCAGATGGACCGCACGATCCCGCGCGTCGTCTCGGCCGACGAGCCGCTGACGGCCGAGACGCTGGCCGTCGTCATCCTCGACTTCCTCCAGGGCCCGGCCACCGACAACCGCCGCTGGTGCGTGGTCGAGTCGGAGTTCGAGCTGCTCGCGCTGCGCGACCCGCGGATCGCCCCGCAGTACCGCGACTTCCGCGCCGGCTTCGACGCCTCGCTCGTGCAGATCGTGCACGGGGCGCTGCGCCAGGTGCGCCGCGAGTTCTCCCTCGAGCCGACGACGGCCGTGCGCCTGCTGGTGGCGGGCTTCGACGACGCGGTGAAGCAGTCGATCCTCGAGGACGAGTCGGAGCCGGAGTCGCTCGAGCGCCTGCGCACGACGCTGACGGCGATCGTCCTCGCGATCTCGTCCGCCGACGCCTGAGCCGAACCGGCTCTCCCGCCGGCTGCGTCCGTGCCCGGCGGCCGCTGCGGAGTGCCGGGTCCGGTCCCCGCTCCTCCGCCCGCGCGACGAGGATGGACCCATGGAACTGCGTCAGCTCGAACACTTCCTCGCCGTCGCGAAGGAGCAGCACTTCACCCGCGCCGCGAGCGCCCTGCAGATCTCGCAGTCGGGGCTCTCGGCGTCGATCCGCGCGCTCGAGAGCGAGCTGGGCAGCCCCCTCTTCACCCGCAGCACGCGCCGGGTCGAGCTGACGCCGGCCGGCCGGGCGATGCTCGCGGAGTCGGAGCGCTCGGTCGCCAGCGCGCTCGCCGCCCGCGACGCGGTGCTCGCCGTGCAGGGGGTGCTCCGCGGAAGCCTCGCTGTCGGCACGGAGGAGTGCCTCGGCGGCGTGCACCTGCCGCGCGAGCTCGCGACCTTCCGCGAGCAGCACCCGGGAGTCGCGCTGCGGCTGATCCACGAGGGGTCCGGCACGCTGCTCGACTCCGTCGCCGCCGGCCGTCTCGACCTGGCGCTGGTGGCCGACATCGGAGCCGTGCCGAGCGGCGTGCGGACGATGCCGCTGGCGAGCGAGGGCTTCGCGGTGCTCGTGCGCCCGGGCCACCCGCTCGCGAGCCGCGTCGGCTGCCGCATCCCGGACCTCGCGGGCGAGACGATCGTGGGGCTGCAGGAGCACTGGGCGGCGAGCCACCTGGCGGCGCGGGCGTTCGCGGCGCACGGTCTCGCGTTCGAGGTCGAGCTCGAGGTGAACGACGTGCACACGCTGCTCGATCTGGTCGAGTACGGCATGGGGATCGCGGTCGTGCCCGCGCACTTCGCCGAGAAGCGCCCGGCCGGGCTGCGAGCGGTAGCGCTCGCCGATCCGCTGCTGGTGTGGCGGACGATGGTGGCGGTGCCCGAGCGGCCGAGCGCCGCTGCCCGCGCGTTCGTCTCGGCCCTCCCGCAGCCGCTGCAGGACGCGGTCTGAGCCGGGCCTGTCCACACTGCAGGAAGGATTCGTCGCGGCGTCCTCCGATCCGCGTCGATCGGGTGTCCGATCCGAATCCTTCCTGCATCGTGAACAGGATCAGTCGAGCGAGGCCAGCTCCTCGGCCGTGAGCTCCAGGTCGGCCGCGGTGGCGGAGTCGCGGATGCTCTCGGGGCGGGAGGCGCCGGGGATCGGCAGCACGACCGGGGCCTTCGCCAGCTCCCAGGCGAGGCAGACGACCTGCGGCGTCACGCCGCGGGCCTCGGCCACCGCCGCGAACGCGGAGTAGCGCGAGCCGAGCTCGCCCGCCGAGGAGATGCCGCCGAGCGGGCTCCACGGCAGGAACGCCAGTCCCAGCTCGGCGCAGAGCTCGAGCTCCGGCTCGCTGGAGCGGAACGACGGCGAGAACTGGTTCTGCACCGAGACCAGGCGCTCGCCGAGGATGCCGTGCGCCTCGCGGATCTGGTCGGGGTCGGCGTTCGAGATGCCCGCGCGGAGGACGACGCCCTCGTCGAGCAGCTCGGCCAGCGCGCCGATCGAGTCGGCGTAGGGGACAGTGGGGTCGGGCCGGTGGTACTGGTAAAGGCCGATCGCGTCGACGCCGAGGCGCTTCGCGGACGCGCGAGCCGCCTCCTTGAGGTACTCGGGGCGGCCGTCCTGGTCCCAGGGCCCGGGCTCGCGCCGCAGGTGGCCGCCCTTGGTGGCGACGAGCACGGCGGAGGTGTCGCCGCCGTAGCTGCGCAGCGCCTCCGCGATGAGCACCTCGTTGTGGCCGAGGTCGTCCTGGGTGGCGAGGTGGTAGGCGTCGGCCGTGTCGATCAGGGTCACGCCGGCGTCGAGGGCCGCGTGGATCGTGGCGATCGAGCGCTCGCGGTCCGGACGGCCCTCGATCGACATCGGCATGCCGCCGAGTCCGATCGCGCCGACCTGGACGTCGCCGAGAGTGCGCTGCTTCATGAATGCTCCTTCGCAGTGGGGTGGGTGGTCACCAGGCGTAGTCCTCGGGGGCGGTCCGGTGGCCGGGGAAGATCTCGTCGAGGCGCGCGAGGGCCTCGGAGTCGAGGGTGATGTCGACGGCGGCGACGGCGCTCTCGAGCTGCTCGAGCGTCCGCGGCCCGGTGATCGGACCGGTGACGGCGGGCTGGTGGAGGAGCCACGCCAGCGCCAGCTCGCCGGGCGCCTCGCCGCGCTCGCGCGCGAACGCCTCCCACTGCTCCAGCGCGGGGCGGTGCTCCTCGATCGCGGCGAGGGTGCGCTCGGAGGAGCGGCGCCCGCCCTCCGCGGTCTTCTCGAGCACGCCGCCCAGCAGTCCACCCTGCAGCGGCGACCAGGGGATGACGCCGAGCCCGTAGTGCAGCGCGGCGGGCAGGACCTCGCGCTCGACGTCGCGGACGAGCAGGTTGTAGATCGACTGCTCGGAGGCGAGGCCGGTGAAGCGGCGGGCGCGCGCCGCCTCCTGCGCCTGGGCGAGGTGCCAGCCGGCGAAGTTGCTGGAGCCGACGTAGAGGACCTTGCCCTGCTGCACGGCGACCTCCATCGCCTGCCAGATCTCGTCCCAGGGCGTCGTCCGGTCGACGTGGTGGAACTGGTACAGGTCGATGTGGTCGGTCTGCAGGCGGCGGAGGCTCTCGTCGAGCGCGCGGCGCAGGGTGAGCGCCGAGAGGCGGCCGCCGTTGGGCCAGGAGTCGCGGCCGCGCTCGGCTCCGGGAGCAGCGAACTCGCCCATGTCGCCGAAGACCTTGGTCGCGAGGACGGTGCGCTCGCGGCGCTCGCCGCCCTGCGCGAACCAGCGGCCCACGATCTCCTCGGTGGCGCCGCGGCCGGCCTCGCCTCCGTAGACGTTGGCCGTGTCGAAGAAGTTGACGCCGAGCTCGTGCGCGCGGTCCATGATCGCGAACGAGTCGGACTCCTCGGTCTGCATGCCGAAGTTCATGGTGCCGAGGACGGTGCGGGAGACGGACAGGCCGGTGCGGCCGAGGTGCGTGTACTGCATGGTCCCAGTCGACTCCGGTCCGGGCCGCGTGTCCAACAGGTGCTCGGCATGGGTGCGATCGACGGGGGAGGTCAATCGGGGTCGCGGGGCCGAGTCGTCCGTGTGCTGCTCGAGCCGAGCCTCGGTCGGGCCTGTCCGTCGGTCGGCTCCTGCGGCCCCGGTCGGATCATCGGCGCGCGCGCCCCGCAGAGCGCCCCGCTGGGCGCGGTGGCGCCCGGCCGCGCGGGTGCCGGGTTAGAGTCGCGGAATGGTCCGGACGACGCAGCGCCTCGTGATCGCCCTCTCCGCCGTGGTCCTGCTCGCCGGCTGTACGGCCGAGGCGACGAGTCCCGCCGCCGCACCGGCGGAGACGACCGCCTCCACGGCGCCGCCCGCCGCCGGAGCGGAGTCCACGCCGCGGCCTGTGCCGAGCGTGTCGACCACTCCCGCGCCGGTCGAGGACGTCTCGGGCGAGTGCGTGGTCCAGGCGCTCGACGAGGGGACGCTCGACGGCGTCGACCTCGAGCGCGTGCGCGACCGCGGCACCCGCGCCGGCGCGACCGGGACGGCGAGCACCGCCTCCGACGGCACACCGGCCTCGTACCTGGTGGCCGCGGGCGACATCAGCGAGCGGATCGCGGACCGCTTCTGCATCAGCTCCGACTACCTCTCCGCGCTGAACTCGGTGCGCCGCGACGGCGTCGGCATCGACAACCTCTACGGCGGCGATACCCTCAACCTCCGCCCGACGACCGTCCTGAGCGTCGGCGACCAGAACGGCCGCGTCCTCGACAACGCTGAGCCCGACGACCTCCCCGCGCAGACCGGCTGACGAGGGCGGACGTCCCGGCGCAGGTCGCCCGGCCGGCCTGCGGGCGGCGCCGTCGTCAGCCGAGGACGGCGAGCAGAGCGGCGGACACCGCGACCGTCGCGGCGAGACCGGCCGTGCGGGAGCGGCGGCGCGCCGGGTCCTCGACCCACGGGAGCGCCTCCCAGCGCAGCACGGCGCAGGCGGCTCCTACCGCGGCGACCGCCACCAGCAGGAACCACGGGAGCAGCGTGAGCGTCGACCAGTCGATGAACGCCCGGCCGAGCAGCAGCACCGCCGCCGCTTCCACCCCGCGGGCGAGCGTGCGGAGCCGGTCGCGGTCGAGCCGGGCCGCGGTCCGCCGCCACGGGATGCTTCCCAGGGCGAAGCGGCCCACCGTCCAGGCGACGACGACCAGGGCGACGATCGAGGCGATGATCACGACTCCTCCTTCAGGACGCGCTGCAGCAGCCGGAGGCCGAGATCGTCGACCGAGCTCGCGGTGTCGCCGTTGACGAACACCGCGACGCCGCGCTCGCGGTCCATCGCGAGCATCGTCGAGTAGCCCGCGGTACCGCCGTTGTGCCACGTGGTGAAGCCTCCGCCCGCCGCTTCCGAGGTGTACCAGGCGAGACCGATGCGGTCGCCCCCGCCCGCATCGAAGCGCGGATCGAGCACGGCGGAGCCGGGTACTCCGAGCGCCGGGTCGTCGGTGAGCAGAGCCTGCGCGTAGCGGCCCATGTCGGCCGCGGTCGAGCGCACCCCGCCGGCGGGCGCATAGCCCTCGAGCGTCCAGGGGGCGACGGAGCGGCCGCTCGCGGAGTACCCGGACGGAGCGCCGGGAGCGAGGGCGTCCGCGGTGACGGGGACGGTGGTCGCGGTCATCCCGAGGGGCTCGAGGACCCGCTCGCGCAGCAGATCGGCGGAGTCGCGGCCCTCCGCGCGGGCGAGGGTCTGGCCCAGCACGGCTGCCCCGAGGTTCGAGTAGGCGGCCTCCTCCGGGCCGAGGTCCGCCTCCGCGGCGTGGCGGAGGGCGTCGTCGGCCGTCCAGCCGGCGTAGGGATCGGTGCCGCGCAGCTGCGCGAGGAGGGTCGCAGCCGTGTCGCCGAGGCCGGACGGGAGGCGGGGGAGGCCGGAGCGGTGGCTCGCCAGCTCCTCGAGCGTCCCGGGGAAGCCGCCGACGTCGGCGTGCTCCGCGGCGGGGTCGTCGAGTGCGACGGTGCCCTCCTCCGCGCTCTGAGCGAGGAGGAGGGCGGTCATCGTCTTGCTCACGGATCCGATCTCGACCTCGGTCCGCTCGTCGGCGCCGAGCCCGCCGTAGCGGACGCCGTCCGGCGTGACGACGGCCGCGACGAGGTGATTCCGCGCGCCGTCGCCGACGTCCGTGCGGAGCCACTCGGCGATCCGGGCGTCGCCGGTCGCGTCGGGCGAGAGGGTCGGGGCGGAGGGCTGCAGCAGCACTCCGCCGAGGAGGACGGCGGCAGCGGCCGCGGCGGCGAGGACGAGTCGGCGGCGGGTCATCGAGGGCCTCCCGAGGCGAGCAGGATCACGAGCAGGGGGACGAGGCGCTCGGGCGGCACGCCGTAGCGGCCGCGGCCGCGCGCCTCGAGCCAGCCGGCAGCGACCAGCTGGTTGACGTGGTGGTAGATCTGGCCGGTGGTGCCGGCGCCCTCGCTCTCGGCGAGCTGCGCGACGGTCTCCACCCCGCCCGCGATCGCCTGGAGGAACCGGAGCCGGATGGGGCTGCCGAGTGCGGCCAGCGCGGTCGGGCCGGGGCTCGAGCCCCAGTCCCGCTCGAAGAAGGCGTCGGTCGTCAGGCCGTACTGCCACTCGACCGGCCCGGTCGGAGTCGTGACGGCGCCGGCGAAGACGACGCCGCCGGGGGAGGGGAGCCGCTCCTTCAGCGCGGAGAGGGCCCAGAGCGGATCGCCGCCGACGGGTCCCGCGGTCGGCCCGGCGTGCTCGAGGAGGTCCAGCCGGATCCGGAGCTCGTCGATCTCGCGGGCGAGGTCGCGGTCGTCGGAGGTCATGCCTCCACTCTTGCAAAGATTCCGTAATAACGGAACCGGCTGTCCCGCTCAGCGAGGAGGAGCCGCGGAAGCGACGTCCGCGGCTCCTCGCGGGCGGGAGCCGCGTCAGGCGAAGTGGCGGGGCAGCACGGCGCCGTTCACGGTGCGCAGCTCGTCGAGCGGCAGGGTGAACAGCCCCTGGACCTCGACCGCGGGCGTCGCCGCGTCGGTCACGCCGATGCGCAGCACCGGGTAGCCGCGTCCCTCGCAGAGCCCGCGGAACTTCACGTCGTCCTCGCGCGGCACCGACACGAGCACGCGGCCGGTCGACTCCGAGAACAGCGCGGCCGTCGCGTCGACGCCGTCGCGCTCCATCAGCTCGTCGAGCCAGATGCGCGCCCCGACGCCGAAGCGCAGAGCCGACTCGGCCAGCGCCACCACGAGCCCGCCGTCGGCGAGGTCGTGCGCGGAGGCGATGAGCGACTCCTTCGCGCCCGCCGAGATCAGCTCGGCCAGCGCGCGCTCGGCGGCCAGGTCGAGCTGCGGGGGCAGCCCGCCGAGGTGGTCGTGGATCGTGCCGGCCCACGCGGAGCCGTCGAGCTCGTCGCGGGTGGTGCCGAGGAGGTAGAGGTTGTCGCCCTCGTCCTGCCAGCCGGAGGGGATGCGGCGCGCGACGTCGTCGATCACGCCGAGCACGCCCACGACGGGGGTGGGGAAGATCGGAACGTCGCCGGTCTGGTTGTAGAACGAGACGTTGCCGCCGGTGACGGGGATCTCGAGCTCGAGGCAGGCGTCAGCGAGTGCGCCCACGGCCTCGCGGAACTGCCACATCACCTCGGGGTTCTCGGGGCTGCCGAAGTTGAGGCAGTCCGAGACGGCGACCGGGGTCGCTCCGGTGACGGCGACGTTGCGGAACGCCTCGGCCAGCGCCAGGCGCGCGCCCTGCGCCGGGTCGAGCTGGCACCAGCGCCCGTTCGCATCGGTCGCGACCGCGAAGCCGAGCCCCGACTCCTCGTCGACGCGGACCATGCCGCCGTCGTCGGGGTAGCTGAGCGCGGTGTTGCCGAGCACGTAGCGGTCGTACTGCGAGGTGATCCAGCTCTTGTCGGCGAGGTTCGCCGAGCCCAGCAGTGCCAGGGTCTCGGCGCGCAGCGCGTCGCCGCCGGTCGAGCGGGGGAGACGGGAGGAGGAGTCGGCCTGCAGCGCGTCGAGCCACGCCGGGTACTCGATCGGCCGCTCGTAGACCGGCCCGTCGACCGCGACGGTGCGCGGGTCGACGTTGACGATCTCCTCGCCGTGCCAGTTGATGATCAGGCGGCCGGAGTCGGTGACCTCGCCGAGCACGCTGGTCTCGACGTCCCACTTGCCGACGACCTCGAGGAACGCGTCGAGCTTCTCGGGCGTGACGACGGCCATCATCCGCTCCTGCGACTCCGACATGAGGATCTCCTCCGCCGTGAGCGAGGGGTCGCGCAGCAGCACAGAGTCGAGCTCGATGAACATGCCGCCGTCGCCGTTGGAGGCCAGCTCCGAGGTGGCGCACGAGATGCCCGCGGCGCCCAGGTCCTGGATGCCCTCGACGAGGTCCTTGCGGAACAGCTCGAGGCAGCACTCGATGAGCACCTTCTCGGCGAACGGGTCGCCGACCTGCACCGCGGGGCGCTTGGTCGGTCCGCCGTCGGCGAAGGTGTCGGAGGCGAGGATCGACGCGCCGCCGATGCCGTCGCCTCCGGTGCGCGCCCCGAAGAGCACGACCTTGTTGCCGACGCCGCGGGCGTTCGCGAGGTGCAGGTCCTCGTGGCGGAGGACGCCGACGGCCAGCGCGTTCACGAGCGGGTTGCCCTGGTAGACGGAGTCGAAGTAGGTCTCGCCGCCGATGTTCGGCAGGCCGAGGCAGTTGCCGTAGAAGGAGATGCCCGCGACCACGCCGTGCACGACGCGCGCCGTGTCGGGATCGTCGATCGCCCCGAAGCGCAGCGCGTCCATGACCGCGACCGGCCGGGCGCCCATCGAGATGATGTCGCGGACGATGCCGCCCACTCCCGTCGCCGCACCCTGGAAGGGCTCGATGTAGCTCGGGTGGTTGTGGCTCTCGATCTTGAAGGTGACGGCCCAGCCCTCGCCGACGTCGACCACTCCGGCGTTCTCGCCCATGCCGACCATGAGGTTCTTCTTCATGGCGGGCGAGACCTTCTGCCCGAACTGGCGGAGGTACATCTTCGACGACTTGTAGGAGCAGTGCTCGCTCCACATCACCGAGTACATCGCGAGCTCGCCGCTCGTGGGGCGGCGGCCGAGGATCTCGCGGATGCTCGCGTACTCGTCGGGCTTGAGTCCGAGGGCCGCGTAGGGCTGCTCCCGCTCGGGCGTCGCCTCCGCGTTCGCAGTGGTGTCGGGAACGGCGGTGCGGCTGTCTGCCATGTGCTGGAGGCTCCAGGGGAGGGGGACGGGATGCGCGTCGATCCTACCCGCCGCCGGTCCCGAGGCTCCGGGCGCCGGGCGCTGCCGCCGGAGGGCAGCGCCTAGGATCGGGCGGGTGAAGCGGGCGGCTCTGATCGGGACCCTCCTCTGGGGGCTCTACCAGTGCTTCGGGAACCTCGGCGCGGCGAACATCTCCTCCGACGAGCCGGTCTACCTCGCCGCCGGCTGGGACTACCTGCACGGCGACATGAGCGCGAACCTCGAGCACCCGCCGACGGCGAAGTACCTGATCGGTCTTGCGCAGCTGCTGCTCGGCGAGGGGCTGCTCGCGGGGAGGATCGCCGCCGGCGCGGCCGCGTTCCTCACCGGGGTGGTGCTCTGGCTCTGGTTCCGGCGCGAGCTGGGACCGACGCTCGCCCTCGTCCCGGCCGGCCTGTTCCTCCTCCTCCCGCGCACCGCCGTGGGAGCCGGCACTCGGATCGACCGCCTCGCGCTCCTGGAGCCGTTCATGGTGCTCTTCGCCGTCGCGGCGATGGCGGCGGCGTGGACCTGGTCGCGCGCCTCCCCGGGCAGGCGGAGCGGAGGGCTGATCGTGCTGGCCGGTGCGCTGCTGGCGCTGTCGGTCACCTCGAAGCTGACCACCGCGGTCCTCGCGCCCGTGCTCCTGCTGCCGCTGCTGTGGTCGGGGAGCAGGGCCAGGGCTCTGCGGGGCGGCCTCGCCCTCTCCGTCGCGTTCGTCGTCACCGGGGTGCTCGCCTATCTGCCGGTGCACCCGGTCGAGGCGATCCGGTACCTGCTCGAGTTCCAGTCCGAGCACAACGTCGACGGCCACCTGATCGAGGTCGCCGGGACCGCGTACGTCTTCCCTCCGTCGTGGGCGAACCTGTGGTTCATGCTCGTCGGCATCGGGCCGGCGGCGCTCGCCGTGCTGCTCCTCGGGACCCTGCTGGCCCTGCTCGCTCCGCGGCGTCGCGCGCTGGTGCTCTACCTGGGCGCCGCGACGCTGCTCCTCCTCGTGTTCCACCTGGCGATCAGCTCGGTCGCGCTGCCGCACTACTACGCGGCCTGGGCCTGGCTCCTCTGCGCGCTGGCGGGCATCGGCATCGCGGAGGCGCTGCGCGGCGCGATCGTGCTGCCCGCGCCCCTCGCCCGCGGCGCCGGCGCGGTGCTGCTGGCCGCCTCCCTCGTGATCGCGATCGCCACCTCGGCGGGGATCGCCCAGGAGCGGCCGACCGGGATCGCGCGGGTGGCCGACGTGCTGCGCGAGCGCGGCCTCGACGGCGGCCTGGTCCTCGCGCAGGGCATGTCCTCCGGCGTCTACGTGCCCTACATCGGCGACCGGGTGACCACCGACCCGTCGTCCGCCGGGATCGTCGCCATCGCGATCGAGCGCTCGGCGCGCTACCCCCTCGATCCGCGCGTGTCCGCCTACCTCGACTCGGCGCGACCCGAGACCGTGCGGCTCGACGACCTCACCCTCGTGCTCGTCACCACCCCCCTCCCCGCCCCCTGACCCCGCCCCACCCTCGCCATCTCGCGAAATTTCGCGAGATGGCGCCGCCTGGACGAGATGCCCCGCCGTGCCGGGCGATGTCGTCCGTACCGCGGCATCTCGCGGCGGCCGCGTCAGCGCGAGCGGCAGGCTCCGGGATCGACGGCGTCGGTCAGCGAGGCGGCCTGCTCGACCACGGGAGCGAGCACCGAGAGCGGGATGGCGTAGCCGACGTTGTCGACGGAGGCGGCCTTGCCGAAGACGACGCCCGACACGGTGCCCTCGAGCGAGAGCAACGGGCCGCCCGAGTTGCCCTGGTTGACGACGGCGGCGAGGGTCAGCACCTCGCGCGAGGTCGGTGCTCCGTCGACCATCAGCGAGACCGTGGCGTCGGAGGAGACCTCGGCCGAGCCGAGCGTCAGCGGGCCGCCGAAGGGGTAGCCCGCGACCACGGCGTCGTCCCCGGCGGCGACGGCGTCGTCGAGGGGGAGCGGGGAGGCGTCGAGCCCGTCGACGGCGATCACGGCGAGGTCGGCGGCGGGGTCGAGGTAGACGACGCGGCCGGTCCGCGGCGCCTCGCCCGGCGCCTCGACGACCGGCTGCGAGACCCCGCCGACCACGTGAGCGTTGGTGATCACGCGGTCGTCCGAGACGACGAAGCCGCTGCCCGTCACTCCGACGTCGCAGGCCCAGGCCGTGCCGGAGACGCGCACGACCGAGCGGGTGGCGGCGGCGACCTCGGGGTCGTCGGTCGAGACGTCCGGGATCGCGGGCGCCTCGGTCGGAGCGTCGAGCGCCTCGACGACCCACGAGGTGCCCTCGTCGACCACGGTCGACTGCAGCTGCGCGAGGAAGGCGCGGACGGGGGAGGGGGTGAGGTCGTCGATCGTGCGGATGACCGTCGAGCCGGCGACCGAGGTCGTGACCAGGGGGACGCCGAGGAGGGAGACGGCCGAGGTGACGGCGATCCAGACCAGGCCGGAGATCGCGACGCCCGCGACGCCGCCCGCGAGCCGGTCGAGCAGGCCGAGCTTCACGCGGTCGGCTCCCCGGCCGATGACCGCGCCGAGCGTCGCTCCGATCGCGTAGCCGACGCCCAGCAGCAGCACGGCGGTGCCGATCACGGCGAGCAGGCGCCACTCGCTGCCGGCCGCCCACGACGAGACGGCGGGCACGGCGAATGAGGCGCCGATCGCGCCCGCAACGATCCCGGCGAGACCGCCGAGGGTCCGGAGCAGGCCGCGCCGCAGGCCGTCGACGAGCGCGCCGATGAGGCTCAGCACGACGAGGACGTCGACGATCACGGATGCACCCACGCGGAACTCCTGCCGGTGTCGGGGACGGGTCCTCCAGCATGACCGACGCGGGATGCGCGGACGCCCGGAGGCGGCTGGCAGTCCGCGGATCCGCGGATCCGCGGTGCGGCGGGCGCGTGCGGTGCGCAGGGGGTGTGCTCGCGGTTGGGCGGCGTGCGGTTCGCAGGGGCCCGTGTGATTCGCAGGGGTGCGCTACGGGCGGGGTGCGCGATTCGCAGGGGAGTGTGCCGTCTGCAGGGGAACTCGGGCTCCAGCCGTCGTTCATGCGGAAGAATGCCCGATCACGCGCTGATCCCCTGCAGACGGCACGCTCGGCCCCTGCAGATCGCACGCTCGCCTGCAGACGGCACGTTCAGCGCCTGCAGATCGCACAGCCCCCTGCAGATCGCACAGCCGCAGAGCTCCGGAGGAACTGTTCGCAGCGGAGGGGGGAGCGCCGCGGAGCCCTAGAAGAACGAGATGCAGTACGGCGTCGCGATCGGCGCGAACAGCCGGTCCATCCGCCCCGCCTCGCCCGTGAGGCGCGCCAGCCCGGCCTTCGCCAGGATCGACGGCCGCACCGAGCCCAGCAGCAGCGAGCCCAGGTCGGCCACGTCCAGCGCGAGCTCGGCCTCGTCCTCGGTGCGCTCCACGGTGGCGGAGCCGCCCGCGGCGGTGATGCGGTAGCGGCCGTCGGCGAGCCCGAGCCCGTCGGCCACCTCGACCACGACCGAGCCGTCCGCGGTCCACGGCCGGGCCGAGAACGCGGCGGCGACGTCGAGGATCCGCAGCCAGATCAGGTCGCCCACGTGGCTCACCTGCACCACGCGCGCGTCGAGGAGCGCCCAGGTCAGCGGGTCGTCCACCGGCGCCATGTCCCAGGTCACCGCGGAGGCGAGGTCGACCGCGCCGAGGTAGCCCCAGAGCGCGAGGTAGGCGTCGGCGGTGGGGGCGACGAGGTCGACGATCTCGAGGGTCTTGTCGTCCTCGGGTCCGACCGCGCGGTACGTCACGAAGCCGTCGAGCGTCCCGTCCTCGTCGAGGTGGACGGCCGAGCGGACATCCAGGCCGGGAGTGGTCTCGCCGGACGCGGTGCCGACGGAGTTCGCCTCGTAGCGCGACTGCCGGGTCAGCGAGCCGGGGGTCGACGCCTGGAACGCGGCGAACACCGCGGGGATGCGCGGCTGCAGCCAGCTCGTCGCGACGACCTCGACGCGGCCGGCGGGCTCGGTCTGCAGGCCGAAGCGCGGCCCGGTGTCGACGCGGATCGAGCGGGTGAAGGCCGAGCGGCCGAACCCGAACCGGCGGTAGATGGAGGCCTCGCTCGCCGTGAGCGCGGCGACCGGGGTGCCGGCCTCCTTCGCCAGGCGCAGGTCCTCGGTGATCATCGCGCGCAGGATGCCGCGGCGCCGGTGCGTGGGCCGCACGGTCACCTGCGACACCAGGTGCGCCGGCAGCTCGCGTCCGCCGCCGACCTGCAGGGCGCCGGGGAACGCCGCGTAGGTGCCCACCGGCACGCCTGCGCCGTCGAGGCCCTCGGGGGCGGAGGAGTCGACGACCGCGGTGAGCACGCGCTGGTCGGCGACCATGTGCTCGGCCCAGTCCCGCAGCTTCTCCGGCGTGAACTCCTTCTCGTGGAAGCCCGCGTTGATCGCGGTGGCCCAGGCGGCGGTGGCGGCGTCGGGGCCGCCCTCGTCGTTCAGGGCGGCGGGGAAGCGGCGGAGGTCGAGACCGGTGAGAGGCATCCGTCCAGCCTATTCACCCGGGGTGCGCGGGGGCTGAACCGGTGCGCGAGCGGCCTCCGCGACCGGGGCGCCGGGACCGCCGTCCAGCGCTCCGGAGACCGGGGGCGTCAGAGCACGGTCCACCGCTTCTCGAGCGCCGCGTCCACCGCCTCCGCGAGCTCGTCCAGCCGCCGGGAGTCGAGGCGCCCCGGGTCCGCGGCCGCCCGGATCCGCCCGCTCATCACCGCGATCGCCGAGCGCCGCCGCGGCAGGGTCGCGGTGAACGCGCAGTCGCGCAGCAGCACCAGCAGATCGTCCGCCCGGCCCTGCGTCTCCGCGAGGACCTCGAGCCGCCGCTCGAACGGCGACTCCGGGACCGTCACGCGCAGGAACCCGTCCGGGTCCTGGAACGCCGCCGGCGGATCCGGGATCCGCGCGAGCAGCGCCAGCGCGGCTCCCAGCTCGTCGAGCGCACCCGTGCGGGCCAGCTCCCGCAGCCGCGAGTCCACGTCCTCCGCCGGCCCCGGCCCGAGCTCCACGGCGCGCAGCGAGAGTGCGTCGAGCCGGCGCTCCTCCTCCTCGCCCGGGACCGACGGGGTCGCCGACCACCACGAGAGCACCGGAGTCGCGGCCACGGCGTGCTCGCCGATCCGCCGCTCCAGCGCGAGGAGCAGGTCCTCCCGCGCGGCGAGCGCCACCAGCGCGTCCACGTCGACGTGGAGCAGGGTGCCCGAGACGGGCGGCTCCACGAGCCGGCGTCCGGAGGGAGGGACGGCCTCCGCCCGCGTCCTCGCCCCGGGTCCGCGCTCGCTCGCCCGCAGGATCTCCTCCTCGAGGGTCCGCCGGGGTCGTCGTCCGCTTCCGCGCGCCATGCCGTCACGCTACCGTCGGCCGCATGACCCGGTTCCTCGCCCTCCTCCGCGGAGTGAACGTCAACGGCCGCACGGTCCGCAGCGCCGAGCTCGCCGAGACGGTCGCCGGGATCGGCGTGGAGCGGGTGCGGACGGTCCTCGCCAGCGGCAACGCGGCCTTCGACTCCGACCGCCCGGCCGCCGAGCTGAAGCCCGCGCTCGAGGCGGCGCTCGCCGAGCGGTTCGGCTACGACGCCTGGATCGTGCTCGTGACGCAGGAGGCGCTCGCCGCGGTGCTCGCCGCCTACCCGTTCCCGCGGATCGACGAGGAGGCGCATCCGTACGTCGTCTTCGGCTCGGACGAGGAGGCGCTCGACGCCGCGCAGGCTGCGATCGGCGAGCCGGATCCGGCGGTCGAGCTGGTCGCTCGCGGCACCGGCGTCCTCTACTGGCGCTGTCCGCGCGGCTCCTCGACGGACACGCCGGTCGCGAGGATCCTCGCTCGGCCCGCCTACCGCTCGAGCACCACGACCCGGAACCTGCGCACTGTCGAGAAGCTCGCGACCGCCTGACGTCCGCAACCGAGGTCGGAATCCGCCCGGGGTCCTCGAGCGCCGTTCGGCGCGTTCCTGACCTCGGTTCGGGACGGCGGTCCGCTCTCCAGGGCTGAGAGCACGCACATTCTTTGGTTAGGCTGTCCTAAGTGCTGGTCCACTCGGACCCTGCGCCGCCTCCCGCACAGCCTCTTGAAAGGGACCCATGCCCCGCGCCACCACGCCCCTCGCCCTGCTCGCCGCCACCGCGCTGACGATCGGCCTCGCCGGCTGCAGCGGCTCGGCCGCCGGAGACGACGCCGCCTCGGACAGCGGCTTCACGCCGATCACGATCGAGCACGCCCTCGGCACCACCACCATCGAGTCGGCGCCGGAGCGCGTGGCGACCGTGAACTGGGCCAACCACGAGGTGCCGCTCGCGCTGGGCGTGGTCCCCGTGGGCATGGCCGCCGCCAACTTCGGCGACGACGACGGCGACGGACTCCTCCCCTGGGTGAGCGAGAAGCTCGACGAGCTCGACGCCGAGACCCCCGTCCTCTTCGACGAGACCGACGGCATCGACTTCGAGGCCGTCTCGGACACCGACCCGGACGTCATCCTCGCCGCCTACTCCGGCCTCACGCAGGAGGACTACGACACCCTGAGCGAGATCGCCCCCGTCGTCGCCTACCCCGAGACCGCGTGGGGCACCTCCTGGCGCGACATGATCACGCTGAACAGCGAGGCGATGGGCAGGGCCGACGAGGGCGCCGCCCTGATCACCGAGCTCGAGGGCGAGATCGAGGAGAAGGTCGCCGCGCACCCGCAGCTGGCCGGCACCTCGGCGATGTTCCTCACCCACGTCGACCCGACCGACCTGAGCCAGGTCAGCTTCTACACGTCGCACGACACCCGCCCCGCGTTCTTCGAGGACCTCGGCATGGCCACTCCGGGCAGCATCGCCACCGCGTCCGCCGAGACGGACAAGTTCTCGCTCACGCAGAGCGCCGAGCAGGCCGACGCGTTCAGCGACGTCGACGTGATCGTCACCTACGGCGACGACGAGCTCGTCGACACGCTCAAGGCCGACCCGCTGCTCTCGCAGATCCCCGCCGTGGCCGACGACGCGATCGTGCGCCTTCCCTCCACTCCGCTCGGCACCGCCGCCAACCCGACGCCGCTCTCGATCTCGTGGGTCCTCGACGACTACCTGGACCTGCTCGACGAGGCCGCCGCCAAGGCCGCGCAGAGCACTCCGGCCGCCTGAGCCGGAACCCGACCCGCGTGACCCTCGCCGCTCCTCCCGCCGTCTCGGGCGCCGCCGCCGTGCGCCGCCCGAGGCGGCTGCGCGCCCTCTGGCTGCTCGCGGCCGTGGCCGTGCTGCTCGCCGCCGCCGTGGTCTCGGTGCTGGTGGGGTCGCGGGAGGTGGCGTGGAGCGACGTGGTCGCCGCGTTCGGCGGGTCCACGGACGGATTCGCGCAGGCCGCTGTCGCCAAGCGCATCCCGCGCACCGTGCTCGCCGCGATCGCGGGCGCGGCCCTCGGCGTCGCCGGCGTGCTGATGCAGGGGGTGACCCGCAATCCGCTGGCCGACCCCGGCATCCTCGGGGTGAACACCGGAGCCTCGCTCGCGGTCGTGACGGGCATCGTCTTCTTCGGGCTGAGCAGCTCCGCCGCCTACGTCTGGGTCGCGATCGGCGGGGCCGCGGTCGCCGCGGTCTTCGTCTACACGGTCGGCTCGCTGGGGCGCGGCGGTGCGACTCCGCTCAAGCTCGCGCTGGCGGGGGCCGCCACCTCGGCCGCACTGGTCTCGGTGATCAGCGCGATCATCCTGCCGCGCGCCGACCTCGCGGGCGGCATCCGCTCCTGGCAGGTCGGCGGAGTGGGCGGCGCGACGTCCGCGAGCATCGCGCAGGTGCTCCCCTTCCTCCTGGCCGGCCTCGTGCTCTGCGTGCTCTCGGCCAAGAGCCTCAACACCCTCGCGCTCGGCGACGAGCTGGCTGCGGGCCTGGGGGAGCGGGTCGCCCTCGCGCGCGGCGGGGCCGCCCTGGGCGCGGTCGTGCTCTGCGGAGCGACGACCGCGGTCACCGGGCCCATCGGCTTCGTGGGCCTGGTCGTCCCGCACGCCTGCCGCCTGATCGTCGGCGTCGACCACCGCTGGCTGCTGCCGTTCTCGGCGGTGACCGGCGCCGTGCTCCTGATCGCCGCGGACATCGTCGGCCGCGTCGTCGCGCGCCCGAGCGAGATCGACGTGGGCATCGTCACCGCGCTGGTCGGCGCTCCGGTGTTCATCGCGATCGTCCGCCGCCAGAAGGTGCGCGAGCTGTGACCGCGCTGCTCGAGGCGCCCTCCGCCACAGCCCTCGCCGTCGCCGCTGGCCGCCGCCGCCGCGGGGCCCGCCGCCGGGTCGTCGTCGCCGTCCTCGCCGCCCTGATCGTCGCCGTCTTCGCCGTCTCGCTGCTGGTCGGGCAGACCGTCTACTCGCCCGACGAGGTGCTCCGCGTGATCCTCGGCGAGCAGGTCCCCGGCGCGAGCTTCACCGTCGGGCGCCTCCGCCTCCCGCGCGCCGTGCTCGCCCTGCTGGTGGGCCTGTGCTTCGGGCTCGGCGGCGTGAGCTTCCAGACCATGCTCCGCAATCCGCTCGCCAGCCCCGACATCATCGGCATCAGCGCCGGGGCGAGCGCCGCCGCGGCCTTCGCGATCGTGACGCTCTCGCTCGGAGCCGCACAGGTCTCGGCCCTCGCGATCGTCGCGGGACTCGTGGTCGCCCTGCTCGTCTACGCCCTGTCCTACCGCAGCGGAGTCGCCGGCACCCGGCTGATCCTGATCGGCATCGGCGTCGCCGCGATGCTCGACAGCCTCACCGCCTACGTGCTCTCGCAGGCCGCCGCGTGGGACCTGCAGGAGGCGTCCCGCTGGCTCACCGGGAGCCTCAACGGCGCGAGCTGGAGCGAGGTCGTGCCGGTCCTCGTCGCGGTCGTCGTCCTCACTCCCGTCCTGCTCTCCCGCTCGCGCGACCTCTCCGCCACGCAGCTCGGCGACGACACCGCCTACGCGCTCGGCATCCGCGTGCACGCCACCCGCCTCGTCGTGATCGTCGCGGCGGTCGGGCTGATCGCCTTCGCGACCGCCGCCGCCGGCCCAATCGCCTTCGTGGCCTTCCTCTCCGGCCCCATCGCCGCCCGCCTGGTCGGCCCCGGCGCCTCGCTCCTCATCCCCTCGGCCCTCGTCGGCGCGCTGCTCGTGCTCGTCGCCGACTTCGTCGGGCAGTTCGGGCTGGGCCTGCGCTACCCGGTCGGAGTGGTCACGGGCGTCCTCGGGGCGCCGTACCTCGTCTACCTCATCGTCCGCAGCAACCGAGCGGGAGGCTCACTGTGACCACCGCGCACACCCTGACGGCCGAGGGGGTCACCCTCGGCTACGGCGACAGGACGGTCGTCGACGGTCTCGACCTCGTCGTCCCGCCCGGCCGCATCACCGCGATCGTCGGAGCGAACGCCTGCGGCAAGTCGACACTGCTCCGCTCGATGTCGCGCCTGCTCGCGCCCCGCTCCGGCGCCGTGCTGCTCGACGGCAGGGCCGTGCACCGGACGCCGGCGAAGCAGCTCGCCCGCACGCTCGGCCTCCTCCCGCAGTCGCCGATCGCCCCGGAGGGCATCACCGTCGCGGATCTCGTCGGCCGCGGCCGCCATCCGCACCAGGGGATGCTGAGCCGCTGGAGCTCGCACGACGACGAGGCCGTCGCGACCGCGCTCGACGCGACCGGCACCGCCGCTCTGGCCGACCGCCCCGTCGACGAGCTCAGCGGCGGGCAGCGCCAGCGCGTCTGGATCGCGATGGCCCTCGCGCAGGAGACGGACGTGCTGCTGCTGGACGAGCCGACCACCTTCCTCGACGTCAGCCACCAGATCGAGGTCCTCGACCTGCTCGTCGACCTCAACCGCACGCGCGGCACGACGGTGGTGATGGTCCTGCACGACCTGAACTTGGCCGCCCGCTACGCCGACCACCTCGTGGCGATCGCGCACGGCGCGGTGCACGCCTCCGGCACCCCGGCCGCGGTGCTCACCGAGGAGACGGTGCTCGCCGTGTTCGGCCTCGACAGCCGCATCATCACCGACCCGACCTCGGGCGCGCCGCTCATGCTCCCGCTGGGTCGGCACCGTCTCGCTCCGGCGCGGATCGATGGGGCGGGCGGCGCGCAGATGTCGGACGTGTAAACGGTTCCAGGCGGCGGCCGGGGGGCGTATACGATACCTCCAGTCCGCGGCGGGCGTCCGTCACCGCTGGAACCGCCGAACGCCTGCCCCCGATCAGAGGTCCTCCCGCCGTGACCGCACTCCCGTCGAGCCCCCACGCCTCCGCCCTCCGCGGCCTCCGCGCGCTCCTCTTCGACCTCGACGGCGTGCTCACGCCGACCGCCGACGTCCACATGCAGGCCTGGTCGCGGCTGTTCACGGAGTACCTCTCCTCGCGCGGCGTCGCCGAGGGCTACACGGACGCCGACTACTTCCGCTCCATCGACGGCCGCCCGCGCTACGACGGCGTCCGGGCGCTCCTCGCCTCGCGCGGCATCACCCTCCCGGAGGGCACGCCCGAGGACGACCCGTCGGTCGAGACCGTCTGCGGGCTCGGCAACCGCAAGAACGACGCCTTCAACCGCACCCTCGCCGAGACGGGCGTCGCGCCCTACCCGGGCTCGCTCCGCTTCGTCGACGCCGCGATCGCCGCGGGCGTGCAGGTCGCCGTCGTCACCTCCTCCCGCAACGGCGTGCCGGTGCTCGAGGCGGCCGGCCTCCGCGACCGCTTCGAGGTCGTCGTGGACGGACTCCTCGCCGCCGAGCGCTCGATCGCCGGCAAGCCCGCCCCCGACACCTACCTCTACGCGGCCGAGCTCCTCGGCCTCCCGGCCGCAGAATGCGCCGTCCTCGAGGACGCGCACTCCGGAGTCGCGGCCGGCCGGGCGGGCGGCTTCGGCCTCGTCGTCGGGGTCGACCGCGGAGTCGGGGCCGACACCCTGCTCGAGCACGGCGCCGACCTGGTCGTGGACGACCTGGCCGAGCTGCTCCCCTTCCTCCCCACCGCTCCCGCTCCCGAGGACGCCGTATGAACCCCATCACCTCCGACCCGCTCGACCGGAACCGCTTCCCGATCGACGAGTGGGCCCTCGTCGAGACCGAGTTCGCCTCCGAGCTGCAGGGCCGCACCGAGACGCTCTTCGCCACCGGCAACGGCTACCTCGGCCTCCGCGGCAACGTGGAGGAGGGGCGCGACGGCTACGCCTACGGCACCTTCATCAACGGGTTCCACGAGACCTGGCCCATCCGCCACGCGGAGGAGGCGTTCGGCTTCGCCCGCGTCGGCCAGACCATCGTCAACGTGCCGGACGCCAAGATCATCCGCCTCTACGTCGACGACGAGCCCTTCGTGCTGAGCGAGGCCGACGTCCTCGCCTACTCGCGCCGCCTCGACTTCGCGAACGGCGTGCTCACCCGAGAGCTGGAGTGGCGCACCCCCTCCGGCAAGCGCGTCCTGATCCGCTCGCGCCGCCTGGTCTCGTTCACCGACCGGCACCTCGCGATCCTCGACTACGAGGTCGAGATGCTCGACGCCGATGCGTCCGTGCTGATCTCGAGCCAGATCCTCAACCGCCAGGACGGCGTGGACGAGTACCACGCCCCCTCCGGCAGCGAGGGCGCCGGCTTCGACCCGCGCAAGGCGGAGTCGTTCGAGGACCGCGTGCTCCAGCCCCGCCTCAAGCGCGTCAGCGGCACCCGCTACCTCCTCGGGTACCGCACGACCAACTCGCAGATGACCATCGCCTGCGGCGCCGAGCACCAGCTCGAGACCGAGAACGAGTGGGACCAGACCTCTCAGATCGACGACGACCTGGCCAAGCACGTCTACCGCGTGCAGGCCAAGGCCGGCCGGCCGGTGCGCCTGATCAAGACGCTGACCTACCACACGTCCCGCGGCGTGCCCGTGCGCGAGCTCGCCGACCGCTGCGACCGCACGCTCGACCGCGCCCGCGAGACGCCGGTCGAGGAGCAGTTCGTCAAGCAGCGCGAGTGGCTCGACGACTTCTGGACCCGCTCCGACGTGCAGCTGGACGGCCAGCCCGCGATCCAGCAGGCCACCCGCTGGAACCTCTTCCAGCTCGCCCAGTCGACCGCGCGCACCGACGGCGGCGGAGTCGCGGCCAAGGGCGTCTCGGGCTCCGGCTACGGCGGCCACTACTTCTGGGACACCGAGGTCTACGTCCTCCCGTTCCTCAGCTACACGGCGCCTCTCGTCGCCCGGAACGCCCTGCGCTTCCGGCAGAACATGCTCGAGGCCGCCCGATCGCGCGCCGCCGAGCTCAACCAGCGCGGCGCGCTCTTCCCCTGGCGCACGATCAACGGGCAGGAGTCGTCGGCGTACTACGCCGCCGGCACCGCGCAGTACCACATCGACGCCGACATCTCCTACGCGCTGATGCAGTACGTGGGCGCCACCGGCGACGACGACTTCCTCGCCCGCGGAGCGATCGACATCCTCGTCGAGACCGCGCGGATGTGGGCCGATCTGGGCTTCTGGCGCAGCAACGGCGACGACCACTTCCACATCCACGGAGTGACGGGGCCGGACGAGTACACGACCGTCGTCAACGACAACCTGTACACGAACGTCATGGCCCGGGCGAACCTCCGCTCCGCCGCTCGCGCCGTGGAGCTGCTGAAGGCCGTCGAGCCCGCCGCGTACGAGCGGATGGCCGACCGCCTCGCTCTCGACGAGGGCGAGGTGCTCGAGTGGGCGCGCGCCGCCGAGAAGATGCACATCCCCTTCGACGCGCGGGCGGGCATCCACCCGCAGGACGCGGCCTTCCTCGAGAAGGAGCTGTGGGACCTCGAGAACACCCCGGCGAGCAAGCGCCCGCTGCTGCTGCACTTCCACCCGCTGGTGATCTACCGCTTCCAGGTCCTCAAGCAGGCCGACGTCGTGCTCGCACTGCTGCTGCAGGGCAACGAGTTCACCGCCGAGCAGAAGCGCGCCGACTTCGAGTACTACGACGCTCTGACCACCGGCGACTCGACCCTGTCGGCCGTCGTGCAGTCGATCATCGCCGCCGAGGTCGGCTACAGCGATCTGGCCCGCCACTACTTCCTTTCTGCACTGTTCGTCGACCTCGCCGACCTGCACCGCAACACCGCGGACGGCATCCACGTCGCCTCGACGGGCGGCGTGTGGAGCGCCCTCGTCTACGGCTTCGGCGGGATGCGCGACCACGGCGGGCGGATCACGCTCGACCCGCGCCTTCCCGACGACTGGGAGCGCCTCGCGTTCCGCATCGCCCTGCACGGCACGCGCGTCCGCGTCGAGGTGACGCAGACCGAGGTCCTCCTGACGGTCGAGACCGGCGACTCCGCCGCGATCACCGTCCGCGACGAGCGCGTGCACGTGGAGGCGGGCAACCCGGTTCGCGTCGCCCTCACCCACCAGGGCCGCCGCCTGCACGGCGCGCCGACCACCTCCGACATCGAGGGCACGCGCCGCTCCGACGGCACCGTCATCACGGCGTCCATCCCCACCATCTCGATGACTCCGGAGCCCGAGGTCCTGACCGGCCCCTGACCGCCCCGCATCCCGCGAAATTTCGCGAGATGCCCCGGAACGGACGAGATCCCCAGCCTCGGCCGGGGATCTCGTCCGTCCACCCGCATCTCGCGGGCAGGAGGCGTCAGGCGGCGGCCAGCAGCGAGCGCAGCGCGGAGGTGAAGAAGGTCAGCCCGTCCACGCCGGAGCGCATCGCGGCGGCCGTGTCGGGCCCGAAGCCCTCCTCGACGGCGTGCTCCGGGTGCGGCATGAGCCCCACCACGTTGCCGCGGGCGTTGCTGATGCCGGCGATGTCGTTCATCGAGCCGTTCGGGTTGTGGCCGAGGTAGCGGATGACGACGCGCCCTTCGCCCTCGAGCTCGGCCAGCGTGTCGGCCGAGGCGATGTAGCCGCCCTCGCCGTTCTTCAGCGGGATCGTGATCTCCTGGCCGGGCTCGAAGCCGTTCGTCCAGGCGGTCTCGGTGCTCGCGACCATCAGGCGCTGGTCGCGGCAGACGAAGGAGCCGATGTCGTTCGCGATCAGGCCGCCGGGAAGCAGGTGCGCCTCGGTCAGCATCTGGAAGCCGTTGCAGATGCCGAGGACCGGGGTCCCCGCGTTCGCCGCGTCGATCACCTCGCGCATGATCGGCGAGTGGGAGGCGATGGCGCCGCAGCGCAGGTAGTCGCCGTAGGAGAAGCCGCCGGGGAGCACGATCGCGTCGACGCCGTCGAGGTCGTGGTCGCCGTGCCAGAGCGCGACCGGCTCCGCGCCCGCGAACCGGACGGCGCGCTGGGCGTCGCGGTCGTCGAGCGAGCCGGGGAAGGTGATGACGCCGATCCTCATCGGGCGGCCTCCGCCGGGTAGTGGATCCCGACGACGTCCTCGATCACCGAGTTCGACAGCATCTCGTCGGCGATGCGCTGCACCGAGGCGCGCACCTCGTCGGTCACCTCGTCGACGGTGATCTCGAAGCGCTTGCCCACCCGCACGCCGTGGAGGGCGGAGTGGCCCAGCCGCGCGAGAGCGCCGGCGACGGCCTTCCCCTGCGGGTCGAGCAGCTCGGCCTTGGGCATGACTTCAACGACGATCGTGGGCACCGTGTTCTCCGGAGTCTCGGGGGAGTGCGGTCTTCCGCGGCACCATCGTACCGGCGGCTCGCCGTCGGCCGCCGGGCTCCGCGAGATGCCGGGGTGCGGACGAGATGGCCCGCCGAGGCGCGGCATCTCGTCCGGCGCGGCCGATCTCGCGAAATTTCGCGAGATGGGAGGGAGGGGGTCAGGAGGTCGTGACGCGGATCGCGTTCGCCCAGGGGTCCTCGAAGGACAGGGTGCGGCCGTCGTCGCGGGTGGCGACTCCGGAGCGGGCCAGCCGCTCGCCGAGCGCGCCGAGGTCGTCGGCGGCGGGCACCACGATCTCGACCTGTCCGAGGCCGAGGGCCTGCTGCCGACGGCCGGCGCCCGCCGAGTTCCACGTGTTCATCGCCATGTGGTGGTGGTAGCCGCCCGCCGACACGAAGAGCGCCTGCCCGCCGTACGCGATCGTCGTCTCGAAGCCGAGCCGGTCGACGTAGAACTCCTTCGCGGTGGCGACGTCGCCCACGCTCAGGTGCACGTGGCCGACGGAGGCGCCGCCGAGGCGCGGCTGCGCGATCGACTCCTCGGTGAGGTGCTCCTGCAGGAAGGCGTTCGGGTCGAGGAAGAGCGTGCTCATCTCGATCCGCCCGTGCGTCCACGACCACTGCGTGCGGTCGCGGTCCCAGTAGAGCTCGACGCCGTTGTGCTCGGGGTCGTCGAAGTAGAAGGCCTTGCTGACCAGGTGGTCGGAGCTGCCGGTGAAGGAGCCGGGGTGCCGGGTCGCGACGCTGTAGACGGCCGCGGCGAGCGCCGCCTCCGACTCGAAGAGGATCGCCGTGTGGAACAGGCCCGCGCTGCGCGGCGAGGCGTGCACCAGCTCGGGCGCGTGCTGGAGGATCACGGCCGGCACTCCGCCGCGGCCGAGCACCGCGACCGGTCCGTCGTGCGAGAGCAGCTCGAGCGTCACGGCGTCGCGGTAGTAGGCGATCATCCCGTCGAGGTCGGCGACGCGGAGGGTCACCGCGCCCATGACGGTGTCGGGAGCGAGTAGATCAGGGGAGGAGGTTGTCACGGCGGAGACGCTACCCGCTTTTGGTTGCAGCTACAACCATTCGGAGAGGCGCGCGCTCATAGGAACCACATAAGCCGTGTCCAGGCGGCGCGGGGAGGCCGGGCGTCGAATGGGAACCGGTCGCCGTCAGGGGCGGCCCCGGCACGAGGACGACACCATGAACGAGCGACACGAATCCGACGAGCGAGAGCTCACCGACCAGCCCGGCACCACCGAGGCGACGGGCGCCGACGAGGTGCGCGCGCTGCGCGCGGACGACCGCCGCCGCCGTCGTCGGGCACTGATCGCCGGCGGCCTCGGCCTCGCCGTGCTGATCGGAGTGACGGCGGGCGGAGTCGCCACCGCCGGCCGCACCGAGACCGCCTCCTCGGCCTCGGCCGGCGCCATCACGATCGTCTACCCCGGCGGCTCGCGCGGATCCTTCGGCGGCGGGTACGTGATCGTCCCCTCCTGGGGCGGATCGACGCAGGGCGGATCGACGCAGGGCGGATCGACGCAGGGCGGATCGACGCAGGGCGGATCGACGCAGGGCGGATCGACGCAGGGCGGCTCGGGCCAGTACGGCTCGACCCAGGGCGGGTCCTCCGCGTCCGAGCCGGCCACCGGCGCGACCGACGCCGTGGCCGCCAGCACTGCGCAGACCGCCGGCGTCGTCACGATCACCTCCGAGCTCACCTACCAGAGCGCCCGCTCGGCCGGCACCGGCATGATCCTCACCTCCGATGGCATGATCCTCACCAACAACCACGTCGTCGAGGGCGCCACGGCGATCTCGGTCACGGTGGAGTCGACGGGCCGCAGCTACACCGCCCGCGTCGTCGGCACCGACGCGACGAACGACGTCGCCGTCCTGCAGCTGGAGGACGCCTCCGGCCTCACCCCCGCCTCGCTCGACACGGACGGGCTCGCCGTGGGCGAGGCCGTGACCGCCGTCGGCAACGCGGGAGGAACGGGCGACCTGGTCGCCGCCTCCGGCACGGTCACGGGTCTCGATCAGCAGATCACCACCCGCTCCGAGTCGGGGATCTCCGCCGAGACGCTGACCGGACTGATCCAGACGGACGCCGACATCGTCTCGGGCGACTCCGGCGGCCCGCTCGTCGACTCCGCCGGCCGCGTCGTGGGGATGGACACCGCCGCCTCCAGCGGGACGGCCGACATCACCGGCTTCGCGATCCCGATCTCGAAGGCCCTGGACATCGTCGCCACCATCGAGGCGGGCGCCGACACGGCCACCGTCGAGATCGGCTACCCGGCCTTCCTCGGCGTCTCCCTCTCCTCCGGCACCGCATCGCCGACCTCCCGCGCGCTCGCGACGACCGCGTCCGGCGCCGTGATCGGCGGAGTCGTCGAGGGCGGGCCGGCCGCGCAGGCGGGCCTCGAAGCGGGGGACGTCGTCACCGCGGTCGACGGAGTCGCCGTCTCCTCGGCCGACCAGCTGTCCGCGTCGCTCGCGCAGCGCGAGCCCGGGGAGTCGGTGACGATCTCGTGGACCGACACCGCGGGCGCAGCCCGCTCCGCCCAGGTCGTGCTGGTCGAGGGTCCGGTCGCCTGATCGGAGCCTCCGCGGGGCCGCCGGGGCGTTCCCGGCCGTTCACCGGGACGAGCGCGCCACGCCACCGGTTGTTTTGATCCGCTCAAGACAACTCGGGTAGTGTCCTCGTCATGACGACAGTGGACGAGCGGCTCCGAGCCTCCGGGCTCAAGGTCACCGCCACCCGGCGCGCGGTGCTCCTCGCTCTCGAGGAGCACCCGCACTCCGGGGTCGACGCGGTCCTGGCCCGAGTGCGCGAGGGCCTCCCCGAGGCCTCGGCGCAGGCCGTCTACGGAGTGCTCTCGGCGTTCACCGACGCCGGGATCGTCCGCCGCATCGAGCCGGAGGGCCACCCCCGCCGGTTCGAGCTGCGGGTCGGCGACAACCACCACCACGTGGTGTGCCGGCGCTGCGGGGCCGTGGCCGACGTCGACTGCGTTGTCGGGGAGGCGCCGTGCCTGCATCCGCAGACCGCGAGCGGCTTCACCGTCGACACCGCCGACATCACGTTCTGGGGCACCTGCCCCGACTGCCTGGCCCTGGCCCACTGACCCACATCCGCTACACCGCAGCGGCGGGCCCCGTGCCCCTCGCCGACAGGAGGAACATGACCGAGGAACGATTCACCACCACGAACTCCGGAGCACCGGTAGCGAGCGACGACCACTCGCTGAGCGTCGGAGCCGACGGACCCCTCGCGCTCCACGACCACTACCTCGTCGAGAAGCTGGCCCAGTTCAACCGCGAGCGCATCCCGGAGCGGGTCGTCCACGCCAAGGGCGGCGGAGCCTTCGGACGCTTCACCACCACCGCCGACGTCAGCGCCTACACCCGCGCCGCGCTCTTCCAGCCCGGAGTCGAGACCGAGATGCTGGCGCGCTTCTCCACGGTCGCCGGCGAGCAGGGCTCGCCCGACACCTGGCGAGACCCCCGCGGCTTCGCGCTGAAGTTCTACACGAGCGAGGGCAACTACGACCTCGTCGGCAACAACACCCCCGTGTTCTTCATCCGCGACGGCATCAAGTTCCCCGACTTCATCCGCTCGCAGAAGCGCCTGCCCGGCAGCCACCTGCGCGACCACGACATGCAGTGGGACTTCTGGACCCTCTCGCCCGAGTCGGCCCACCAGGTCACCTGGCTCATGGGCGACCGCGGCCTCCCCTCCTCGTGGCGGCACATGGACGGCTTCGGCTCGCACACCTACCAGTGGATCAACGCGGCCGGCGAGCGCTTCTGGGTCAAGTACCACTTCACGACCGACCAGGGCGTCGAGATCCTGAGCCAGGAGCAGGCCGACCAGATCGCCGGAGAGGACGCGGACTTCCACATCCGCGACCTGTACTCCGCGATCGACCGCGGCGACTTCCCCTCGTGGACGCTGTCCGTGCAGGTCATGCCCTACGAGGACGCGAAGAGCTACCGGTTCAACCCGTTCGACCTCACCAAGGTCTGGCCTCACGCGGACTACCCGCTGATCGAGGTCGGCACCATGACGCTCGACCGGAACCCCGAGAACTACTTCGCGCAGATCGAGCAGGCGGCGTTCGCCCCCTCGAACTTCGTGCCCGGCATCGCCGCCAGCCCCGACAAGATGCTCCTCGCGCGCATCTTCAGCTACGCCGACGCGCACCGCTACCGCGTGGGGACCAACCACGCGCAGCTTCCGGTGAACGCGCCGAAGTCGCCGGTGCACTCGTACTCGAAGGACGGCCCCATGCGGTTCGACTTCCAGAAGTCCGAGGTGCCCGTCTACGCGCCGAACACGATGGGCGGCGCCCACGCCGATCCCGCCCGGGCGGCGGAGTCGGCCGGCTGGGAGACCGACGGCGAGCTGACGCGCGCCGCGGCGACCCTCCACCCGGAGGACGACGACTTCGGTCAGGCGGGGACGCTCTACCGCGAGGTCCTCGACGACGATGCGCGCGCCCGCCTGGTCGCGAACATCGCCGGCCACGTGTCGAAGGTCACCCGTCCGGAGCTGCGCCAGCGCGTGCTCCAGTACTGGGCGAACGTCGACTCGTCGCTCTCGCAGCGCGTCGCCGAGGCGCTCGAGCCGTCGGCTCCCGGTGCGGACGTCTCCCCCGAGGCGGTCGGCATCAGGGCGTAGTCCCGACATCCCCCCGAGGAGCGCGCGGTACCGGAGTGATCCGGGCCGCGCGCTCCTCGTCGTTTCCGGGCGTGGTCCTGCCGCGGGCTGGGACCGATCCCGCCCGGGTGCGGGTGCCCGCCGCCCTCCCGTGCAGCCGGGCCGGAGCCCGGATCCCTCCCGCGGAACGGTGTGCCGGCGGGGAGGACCCCGATCCCGACACGCCCGGGATGCGCGATTTCGGCCCCTCGTTTGACAGCACCCCGATCGCTGCGTAACTTATTCCGAGTCGCCACAAAGGCCGCAGGGAAACGGAAAGAGCAGCAGCTCCTACGTCCCGGCCTCAATCGGGACCATCCACTCGGCAAGACAGCTTGTCGAAGCAGGTCTGCCGCACGGATGTAAAGCCTTCGCAGGATCCTTCGGGTCCAGTGACTTCGCCGCCCGGCGCAGGACTCAGGTTCTGAACCGAGCAACGTCGGAGCGCCTACGAGCGTGACGGCATCGCGAAGAAGCCGGATTTGACACGGCCTGCGGATGTGCTAAGTTATACAAGTTGCCACGGCGACAGGGAGAAAGAAACTCCTCCTAGTCTACCGAGAAGACGCGTATGACGCAAGCAACAACATCTTCGATCACTCTCGTTGTGAAGCACCGTTCTGGTGTGGAGGCGGGATGTGTCCGATTCTTGAGAACTCAACAGCGTGCACTATGTTCAATGCCAATTTTATACCCCGGCCTTGATCTTCGGATCGGGTTGGGATTCCTTTGGAAATTGATGTCAGCTTCCGGCTTTCGGGTCGGAGAGATGTCTTATTTGCTAGAGGTCAAACTTGACTCTCCTCGCTCTTCGGGGTAGGAGGTCGTAATTTTTTTACGGAGAGTTTGATCCTGGCTCAGGACGAACGCTGGCGGCGTGCTTAACACATGCAAGTCGAACGATGAAGCCCAGCTTGCTGGGTGGATTAGTGGCGAACGGGTGAGTAACACGTGAGTAACCTGCCCTTGACTCTGGGATAAGCGCTGGAAACGGCGTCTAATACCGGATACGACCTGCCCCGGCATCGGGTGCGGGTGGAAAGTTTTTCGGTCAAGGATGGACTCGCGGCCTATCAGCTAGTTGGTGAGGTAATGGCTCACCAAGGCGACGACGGGTAGCCGGCCTGAGAGGGTGACCGGCCACACTGGGACTGAGACACGGCCCAGACTCCTACGGGAGGCAGCAGTGGGGAATATTGCACAATGGGCGAAAGCCTGATGCAGCAACGCCGCGTGGGGGATGACGGCCTTCGGGTTGTAAACCTCTTTTAGTAGGGAAGAAGGGCTTCGGCTTGACGGTACCTGCAGAAAAAGCACCGGCTAACTACGTGCCAGCAGCCGCGGTAATACGTAGGGTGCAAGCGTTGTCCGGAATTATTGGGCGTAAAGAGCTCGTAGGCGGTTTGTCGCGTCTGCTGTGAAAACCCGAGGCTCAACCTCGGGCCTGCAGTGGGTACGGGCAGACTAGAGTGCGGTAGGGGAGAATGGAATTCCTGGTGTAGCGGTGGAATGCGCAGATATCAGGAGGAACACCGATGGCGAAGGCAGTTCTCTGGGCCGTTACTGACGCTGAGGAGCGAAAGCGTGGGGAGCGAACAGGATTAGATACCCTGGTAGTCCACGCCGTAAACGTTGGGAACTAGATGTGGGGACCTTTCCACGGTCTCCGTGTCGCAGCTAACGCATTAAGTTCCCCGCCTGGGGAGTACGGCCGCAAGGCTAAAACTCAAAGGAATTGACGGGGGCCCGCACAAGCGGCGGAGCATGCGGATTAATTCGATGCAACGCGAAGAACCTTACCAAGGCTTGACATATACCGGAAACTTCCAGAAATGGTTGCCCCGCAAGGTCGGTATACAGGTGGTGCATGGTTGTCGTCAGCTCGTGTCGTGAGATGTTGGGTTAAGTCCCGCAACGAGCGCAACCCTCGTTCTATGTTGCCAGCACGTCATGGTGGGAACTCATAGGAGACTGCCGGGGTCAACTCGGAGGAAGGTGGGGATGACGTCAAATCATCATGCCCCTTATGTCTTGGGCTTCACGCATGCTACAATGGCCGGTACAAAGGGCTGCGATACCGTAAGGTGGAGCGAATCCCAAAAAGCCGGTCTCAGTTCGGATTGAGGTCTGCAACTCGACCTCATGAAGTCGGAGTCGCTAGTAATCGCAGATCAGCAACGCTGCGGTGAATACGTTCCCGGGCCTTGTACACACCGCCCGTCAAGTCATGAAAGTCGGTAACACCCGAAGCCAGTGGCCTAACCGCAAGGAGGGAGCTGTCGAAGGTGGGATCGGTGATTAGGACTAAGTCGTAACAAGGTAGCCGTACCGGAAGGTGCGGCTGGATCACCTCCTTTCTAAGGAGCATCTGGACACCGCAGGGTGTTCCAGGCGCCAGATCAAAGCGAATGTCTTTGCTGGTAGCTCATGGGTGGAACATTGAACTAGGTGCTCGGTGAGATCGTCTCGCGTCAGTACAGCCTTCGGGTTGGGAACGCGTCGGGCGGTGGAGTCGGGTGCATGCACGCTGTTGGGTCCTGAGGGACCGGGCCGGCTGCCTTCGGGTGGCGGGGTCGACTCTCCGGATCCTTTTTTCACGCCTGGGTGTGTGGGAGAGGGATACCGCCCGTATTTTGAGAACTACACAGTGGACGCGAGCATCTTAGATTCACGGCTTCGGTCGTGGATCGACAAGATTCGCATGGCGCGGCTTTCGGGCTGCGGTCATGCAAATCATTGGATCTGCAACTTTTCGAGTTGTAGTTTCTTAACTCATGTGATTAGCAAGTTCATAAGAGCAAACGGTGAATGCCTTGGCATCTGGAGCCGAAGAAGGACGTCGTAATCTGCGATAAGCCTCGGGGAGCTGATAAACGAGCTGTGATCCGAGGATTTCCGAATGGGGAAACCCCGCCAGGCCCCTTGTGGTGACCTGGTGACTCCCGCCTGAATATATAGGGCGGGTAGAGGGAACGTGGGGAAGTGAAACATCTCAGTACCCACAGGAAGAGAAAACAACAGTGATTCCGTCAGTAGTGGCGAGCGAACGCGGAAGAGGCTAAACCGAGTCATGTGTCATACCCGGCAGGGGTTGCATGTCCGGGGTTGTGGGACTTTTCGTTCCGGTCTGCCGGCCGGTGAACGTTACAGCGCATCATAGACGAACAGGTTTGAACGCCTGGCCAGAGCGGGTGCGAGCCCCGTAGTCGAAATGGTGTTATGGCGTGAAGAGTATCCCAAGTAGCACGGGGCCCGAGAAATCCCGTGTGAATCTGTCAGGACCACCTGATAAGCCTAAATACTCCCAGATGACCGATAGCGGACAAGTACCGTGAGGGAAAGGTGAAAAGTACCCCGGGAGGGGAGTGAAATAGTACCTGAAACCGTTTGCTTACAAACCGTCGGAGCCTCCTTGTAGGGGTGACGGCGTGCCTTTTGAAGAATGAGCCTGCGAGTTAGTGCTCTGTGGCGAGGTTAACCCGTGTGGGGCAGCCGTAGCGAAAGCGAGTCCGAATAGGGCGATTCAGTCGCAGGGTCTAGACCCGAAGCGAAGTGATCTATCCATGGCCAGGTTGAAGCGACGGTAAGACGTCGTGGAGGACCGAACCCACTTCAGTTGAAAATGGAGGGGATGAGCTGTGGATAGGGGTGAAAGGCCAATCAAACTTCGTGATAGCTGGTTCTCTCCGAAATGCATTTAGGTGCAGCGTTGCGTGTTTCTTGCCGGAGGTAGAGCTACTGGATGGCCGATGGGGCCCAAAAGCTTACTGACGTCAGCCAAACTCCGAATGCCGGTAAGTGAGAGCGCAGCAGTGAGACTGTGGGGGATAAGCTTCATAGTCGAGAGGGAAACAACCCAGACCACCAACTAAGGTCCCTAAGCGCGTGCTAAGTGGGAAAGGATGTGGAGTTGCACAGACAACCAGGAGGTTGGCTTAGAAGCAGCCACCCTTGAAAGAGTGCGTAATAGCTCACTGGTCAAGTGATTCCGCGCCGACAATGTAACGGGGCTCAAGCACGCCACCGAAGTTGTGGCATTGACATTAGTGGTAGGCCTTCGTGGTCCAGCCGTGTTGATGGGTAGGAGAGCGTCGTGTGGCGAGTGAAGCGGCGGTGTGAACCAGCCGTGGATGCCACACGAGTGAGAATGCAGGCATGAGTAGCGAAAGACGGGTGAGAAACCCGTCCTCCGGAAGACCAAGGGTTCCAGGGTCAAGCTAATCTTCCCTGGGTAAGTCGGGACCTAAGGCGAGGCCGACAGGCGTAGTCGATGGACAACGGGTTGATATTCCCGTACCGGCGAAGAACCGCCCAAGACAATCCAGTAGTGCTAAGTATCTGAATCCCTTTGATGGATCCCTTCGGGGTGAAGCGTTGGGCCTAGCGTACGACCCCGTGCTGGTGCGTTTAGCGTATTAACAGGTGTGACGCAGGAAGGTAGCCGAGCCGGGCGATGGTTGTCCCGGTCTAAGGATGTAGGGCGAACGATAGGCAAATCCGTCGTTCACGTAGCCTGAGATCTGATGGGTAGACGCAAGTCGAAATCGGTGATCCTATGCTGCCAAGAAAAGCATCGACGCGAGGTTCTAGCTGCCCGTACCCCAAACCGACTCAGGTGGTCAGGTAGAGAATACTAAGGAGATCGAGAGAATCGTGGTTAAGGAACTCGGCAAAATGCCCCCGTAACTTCGGGAGAAGGGGGGCCTGAGGCGTGAACGGACTTGCTCCGGGAGCGTTCGATGGCCGCAGAGACCAGTGGGAAGCGACTGTTTACTAAAAACACAGGTCCGTGCTAAGTCGCAAGACGATGTATACGGACTGACGCCTGCCCGGTGCTGGAAGGTTAAGAGGAACGGTTAGCCGCAAGGCGAAGCTGAGAATTTAAGCCCCAGTAAACGGCGGTGGTAACTATAACCATCCTAAGGTAGCGAAATTCCTTGTCGGGTAAGTTCCGACCTGCACGAATGGCGTAACGACTTCCCAGCTGTCTCAACCGCGAACTCGGCGAAATTGCATTACGAGTAAAGATGCTCGTTACGCGCAGCAGGACGGAAAGACCCCGTGACCTTTACTATAGTTTGGTATTGGTGTTCGGTGTGGCTTGTGTAGGATAGGTGGGAGACTGTGAAGCGGGCACGCTAGTGTTCGTGGAGTCATTGTTGAAATACCACTCTGGTCACTCTGGATATCTAACTTCGGACCCTAATCGGGTTCAGGGACAGTGCCTGATGGGTAGTTTAACTGGGGCGGTTGCCTCCTAAAGAGTAACGGAGGCGCCCAAAGGTTCCCTCAACCTGGTTGGCAATCAGGTGGCGAGTGTAAGTGCACAAGGGAGCTTGACTGTGAGACTGACAAGTCGAGCAGGGACGAAAGTCGGGACTAGTGATCCGGCAGTGGCTTGTGGAAGCGCTGTCGCTCAACGGATAAAAGGTACCTCGGGGATAACAGGCTGATCTTGCCCAAGAGTCCATATCGACGGCATGGTTTGGCACCTCGATGTCGGCTCGTCGCATCCTGGGGCTGGAGTAGGTCCCAAGGGTTGGGCTGTTCGCCCATTAAAGCGGTACGCGAGCTGGGTTTAGAACGTCGTGAGACAGTTCGGTCCCTATCCGCTGCGCGCGCAGGAAATTTGAGAAGATCTATCCCTAGTACGAGAGGACCGGGATGGACGAACCTCTGGTGTGTCAGTTGTTCCGCCAGGAGCACCGCTGATTAGCTACGTTCGGAACGGATAACCGCTGAAAGCATCTAAGCGGGAAGCCGGCTTCGAGATGAGATTTCCATCCCTTCGGGGGAGAGGCTCCCAGCCAGACGACTGGGTTGATAGGCCGGATGTGGAAGACAGGACTAAAGACTGTCGGAGCTGACCGGTACTAATAAGCCGATAACTTGATAATCACTACACTCATACCGTTGTAAAGGCTGGTAGGAGTGGCCAGAGATTGCTTGCGTCCACTTTGTGGTTCCCAGAAGACGGGCACCCCGCGTCCTCCTTGGGGAGGAGCGGAACAATTGAATACACGCACGGCGTGTAACCCAGATTTGACCATGTGCCTTCGGGTGCGTGTGTCGCCAGGGTTACGGCGGCCATAGCGAGAGGGAAACGCCCGGTCACATTCCGAACCCGGAAGCTAAGACTCTCAGCGCCGATGGTACTGCAGGGGGGACCCTGTGGGAGAGTAGGACACCGCCGGACACCATTCACGATGGCCACCCAGAGATGGGTGGCCATCGCTGTTTAACCACCACCTCGGATCCCCGCTGCTCACTGGAGCGCGGTGCGGGTTAGGGTGGTGCGACGGCTGCGGCCGTCCTCCTCGCCCTCGGGCGGGTCAACTCCACAGAGCATCACCACGACAGGCGAGGAACGCATGGACGACTCAGGATCCGACCGCAACGACCGGGACTCCGGACGTCGTGACGAGCGGCCGCCTCGCGCCGGCGGCTCCGACCGCTCCTCGAACGACCGCGGCGGCTCGGGCGACTCCCGCCCCCGTCGCGACGGCGATGCTCGTCCTCCGTACCGCGGAGCCGGCGACTCCCGTCCGCAGCGCGACGGCGATTCGCGCCCGCGCCGTGACGGCGACTCGCGTCCTCTGTACCGTGGCGGCGGGGACTCGCGTCCGCAGCGTGACGGGGAGTCCCGTCCTCCTTATCGGGGTGGTGGCGACTCGCGTCCGCAGCGTGATGGCGACTCGCGTCCTCCGTATCGCGGTGGTGGAGAAACGCGTCCACAGCGTGATGGTGATTCCCGTCCTCCGTATCGCGGCGGTGGGGACTCTCGTCCGCAGCGTGATGGCGACTCCCGTCCTCCGTATCGTGGTGGTGGCGACTCTCGTCCGCAGCGTGACGGCGATTCCCGTCCTCCGTATCGCGGTGGTGGAGACTCGCGTCCGCAGCGCGATGGCGACTCCCGTCCTCCGTATCGCGGCGGTGGGGACTCTCGTCCGCAGCGTGATGGCGACTCCCGTCCTCCTTATCGCGGTGGTGGAGACTCGCGTCCGCAGCGGGATGGGGACGCGCGTCCTCCGTACCGTGGTGGTGGGGACTCTCGTCCGCAGCGCGACGGCGACTCCCGTCCTCCGTATCGCGGCGGTGGGGACTCTCGTCCGCAGCGTGACGGCGACTCGCGTCCTCCGTACCGTGGCGGTGGGGACTCTCGTCCGCAGCGCGACGGCGACTCCCGCCCTCCGTACCGTGGCGGTGGGGACTCTCGTCCGCAGCGCGACGGCGACTCCCGTCCTCCGTATCGTGGCGGTGGGGACTCTCGTCCGCAGCGCGATGGGGACTCGCGTCCTCCGTACCGTGGTGGTGGCGACTCTCGTCCGCAGCGCGATGGCGACTCGCGTCCTCCCTATCGTGGTGGTGGCGACTCTCGCCCCCAGCGTGACGGGGACTCGCGGCCGCGCAGGGACGGGGACTCCCGTCCTCCGTTCCGCGGCGGATCGCGTGACGGTGGAGCGCGGCCCTGGTCGGACGATCGTCGCGGCGGCGGAGACCGCCAGGGCGGCGGACGCGGACGCGAGGGCTTCGGCGGCGGACGCGGCGGCCCCCGCGAGGAGCCGGAGCTCACCGAGGAGGAGCGCGAGCGGCGCTCCCTCCAGTCGGTGCGCCCGCGCCACGACGACCCGGACCTTCCTGACGACGTGCAGGCCAAGGACCTCGACAAGGTCGCGCGCAACGAGCTGCGCACGCTCTCGAAGGACAACGCCGAGTGGGTCGCCCGCCACCTGGTGATGGCCGGCCGCCTCCTCGAGGAGGATCCCGAGCTGGCGCACCGCCACGTGCTCTCGGCGGCGCGCCGCGCGGGACGCATCGCCGTGGTCCGCGAGTCGCTGGCCATCTCGGCTTACGCGACGGGCGACTTCGCTCTGGCGCTGCGGGAGCTGCGGACCTTCCGCCGGATCTCGGGCTCGGACGAGCAGGTGCCGCTGATGGTCGACTCCGAGCGTGGCGTCGGGCGGCCGGACAAGGCGCTCGAGCTGGGACGGTCGATCGACCGCACCACGCTGAGCCCCGGCGCGCAGGTGTCGCTGGCCATCGCCATGTCCGGCGCCCGCCTCGACCTCGGCCAGGCGGAGCTCGCCCTCATGGAGCTCGAGATCCCGCAGCTGGACCCGGACCGCGCGTTCTCGTACAGCCCGGATCTCTTCGCCGCCTACGCGCTCGTCCTCGAGGAGGTCGGCCGCTCCGAGGAGGCGGCGGAGTGGCAGCGCCGTGCGGACATCGCGGCCCAGGCCGTCTTCGCAGCCGAGGGCGGCGGTGACGACGAGACGATCGAGGTGATCGAGGAGGAGCACGAGTCGGCCGGCGCCGACTCCGCTCCCGATCGTGCCGACGAGGGGACCGCGGTCGACGCCGCGGACGAGTACCTGGACGATGAGGACGAGGTCGGCCCGATCGTCGTCGACGACGCGGACGAGGACGACGCTGAGCGGACCGAGCCCGAGGAGATCGCCGATCCCGAGGCCGACCTCTCCGACACGGACGAGCCGACCACCGCGGACGAGTCCCTCGAGTCGGACGGTCTCGCCGAGACCGACTCCGATGAGCGTTTCGACTCGGCTGAGGCGACCGCCGTCGAGTCCGTCGAGCCCGATGACGCCGAGACCGACGACTCCGCGGACGCAGGCCAGACCGCCGACTCCGACGAGCTCGCCGCCACCCGCCCCACCACGCCCGCCGACACCGCCGAGGAGGACGCCGATGTTCCGCAGCAGCAGGACTGAGCCCACCCCGCTCGACGGCCGCGACTCCGTTCTGGCCGACCTCGACGGGGTCGTCTACACGGGCGCCGACGCGATCCCGTTCGCGGTGGAGAGCCTGAACCGAGCGGCCGAGACGCTGCGCGTCGGCTACATCACCAACAACGCGTCCCGCACGGACGCCTCCGTCGCCGGACACCTCTCCGAGCTGGGGCTGAGCGTGCGGCCCGAAGACGTCGTCACCTCCCCGCAGGCGGCCGTCGTGCTGCTCGCCGACCTGGTGCCGGCCGGCTCGACGATCCTCGTCGTCGGAGCGGAGGGCCTCACCTCCGAGGTCGAGCGCGCCGGATTCACCGTGACGCGCAGCGCGGAGGACTCGCCGGCGGCGGTCATCCAGGGCTTCGCGCCCACGGTCGGCTGGGAGCAGCTCGCCGAGGCCTCGTTCGCGCTCCACACCGGGATCCCGTGGGTCGCGACGAACACCGACTGGACCATCCCTGTCGCCCGCGGCATCGCCCCGGGCAACGGGACCCTCGTCTCGGCCGTGCACACCGCGGTCGGCAGGCTCCCGGTCGTCGCGGGCAAGCCCGAGCGCGCCATCTTCGACGCGGCGACCGCGCGCTTCGGCTCGACCAACCCGCTGTTCCTCGGCGACCGGCTCGACACCGACATCGCCGGCGCGAACGGCGCCGACATGGAGAGCGCGCACGTGCTCACCGGGATCGACCGGGCCAAGCAGCTCCTCGCAGCGGAGCCCAAGCTCCGGCCGACGTACATCCTCGGCGACCTGCGCGAGCTGCACCTGCCCTACCCGGCCACGACCGTCTCCCGGAACGGCACGCACGCCGTCCGCGGCGCGAAGGTCCGCCTCGACGGCGACTCCGTGGTGATCGTGGACGCCGGCGACGACGCGACGGATCTGCTCCGGGCCGCCTGCTCGGTGATCTGGTCGTCCGGCCGCGCGATCTACGGCCTCGACGTGCCGGAGTCGCTCTACAGCTGAGCCTGCTCGGCGGGCTCCCGGCGTCCCTCGCGGCGCAGGAGCCCGTCGAGCCGGCCGGCCAGGCCCACCGCCACGATCGCGATCAGCGCGGCGTACGAGAAGGTCGCGGCGAAGACACCGGTCCCGGCTCCGATCAGCCCGGTGACCGCCGCCGCCAGGAGGCCCGTCAGCGCGAGCGAGACCGAGGCGCCGGTCGAGTCGGCGATCTGCAGGGCCGAGCTGTTGAAGCCCTCCCGGCCCGGAGCGGAGAGCGCGAGCGTCATCGTCCCCATCCGCGGGAACATGGTGCCCATGCCGCCGCCGGCGAGGAACCAGCCCACGCCCGCGACGATCGGGCTGAGCGCGAGCACCGTCACGAGCAGCACGACGCCGATGCCGGCGAGCACGAGCGACGTGCCGAGCCTCATCGCTCCGCCATGGCTGAGGCGGGTGCCGGGGCGCCCCTGGAGGTTCGAGCCGAGGGCCCAGGACACGGCGCCCGCGGTGAGCATGGCGCCCGAGAGCCAGGGCGGCAGGCCGTACTGCTCGGAGAGCAGCAGCGGCAGGTAGACCTCGGTGCCGAAGAACGCCGCGGCGACGAGGGCGCGGAGGAGGATCACCGACGGCAAAACGCCCCGGGCGCGCAGCGTGCCGGCGGGCAGGAGCGCGCGGACGGCCACGACCACGACCACCACGGCGGCCGCGGCCAGGAGCCCGGCGAGATCGGGGGCGAGCTCGGCGCTCGTGCTCAGCACGACGACTCCGGCCGAGACCACGACGGCGCGGGCGATGCGGCCCACGGCTCGGCGGTCGAAGGGGAGGCGCTCGCGCGGCTCGAGCGAGCGGAGGATGGGCGCGATCGCGGCGCTCGCGAGGGCCACCAGGCCGACGACTCCGAAGAAGACCCAGTGCCAGCTCGCGAGCTCGGCGACGACCCCGGCCACCAGCGGCCCCACCAGGGAGGGCACGACCCATGCGGCGGCGAAGGCTCCGAAGATCCTCGGATGCAGCTCGCTCGGGTAGACCCGGGCGACGAGCACGTAGAGCGTGACGGTGATCCCTCCGCTGCCGAGCCCCTGCAGCAGGCGGGCCGCCACGAAGACGGGCATCGACTGTGCGGCGCCCGCGGCGACGAGGCCCAGCGTGAAGAGCAGGATCGCGACCACGAGCGACGGGGTCGGGCCGCGGCGGTCGGCGGAGGAGCCGGCTGCGACCATCCCGACCACGGCGGCGGCCAGTGTCGCGGCGAACGCCAGGGGGTAGAGCGCCCGTCCGTCGAGGTCGGCGCTGACGATCGGCATGATCGTCGTCACGGCGAGCGACTCGAACGCGCAGAGGAACACGAGGCTCGTGGTTCCGATGGTGGTCAGGAGGAGGGGAGCCGAGGTGATGCCGCGGCGATCACGAGAACGCACCTGCTCAACAGTACGCCGAGCGCACAGCCCGTCAGCGGTAGACGGCCCAGTCGTCCTTCGCGAGGACCGTCGGGGTGCCCTCGATCTCGACCAGCCAGCCGCGGTCGTCGCGCTCGAGGTAGCGCCCCTGCACGATCTCGGGGGCCCAGCCACCGTCGCGGGACGAGATCCAGCGGACGAAGCGGACGGTGCCGCCGCGACGGAACAGTGTGCCGTTGTGGTCGCTCATGCGGGGATCTTCTTCACGGAGAGGTCGTCGGACGACGAGGATTCGGGGAGGAGGTGGAGGCCGAGGCGGCCGTTCGAGGCGTTCGAGAGCTCGCGCAGCCAGTGCGGGTTCAGCTCGATCGAGGCGGTGCCGTCGTATTCGTAGCGGGTGGGGATGCTGGGGTGGAGCCACAGCTCGGACCGTCGGCCCTCGCCGTCCTCGATCGTCAGGAGGAAGCCCTCGCCGCGCCGGAACCGCGAGGTGATCACGGTCTGGAGGTGGGCCAGAGCGCGGTCCTCGAAAGCGTGCGAGCTGGCCGGGGCGCCGTAGAGAAGTCGTCCCATCGAGCGCACCTCCTCCTCGTCGGCGGCGCACGGAAGGCGTGCCGCACGATCGACACTAGGTTTTGCTAAGCCGGTTAGCTAACAGCCGGAGCGTCCACTGCGCTTTCGGGATACACGCGCTCGGGCGGTCGGAGAAGTGGTTCGATGGGGACAGCGAGTTCCCGCCCGGGGCGCCTGCCGCTCGGAAGGTGCACCCCCGATGGACGCTCGACCAGACCTGTTCGCTCTGCTCACGCGGCTGCGCACGGCGGAGCGCGACTACGACGGCCGCGTGGAGCGGCGCCTGGGCATCGGCGCCACGGACCTCGCGGCCCTGCGGCTGATCGGAGTCGGAGAGCGGCGGAACGAGATCGTGCGCGCTGTCGACCTGGCCGCGGCCCTGTCGATCACGACGGCGGCGGTCTCCCTCCTCGTCGACCGCCTCGCCCGCGCCGGGTACGTGAACCGCACCCCCGACCCCTCCGACGGCCGCGGTCGGATCCTCTGCCTGACGGAGCGGGCGCAGAAGGCGATCATCGGCACCGACGACCCCACCTACGAGCTGATCCGCACGATGGTCGCGCAGGTGCCGGAGCCGGAGGCGGCGACCGTCGCGCTGCTGCTCGACGGCCTCAGCAGCATCCTCGAGGGGCAGCTCCCGCCCGACGTCGTCGACTGATCAGCTCTGGAGGGTGGTGCTCGGCGATTCGCCGAACCGCTCCGTGTAGGCCGCGCTGAAGCGGCCCGCGTTCCCGAAGCCCCAGTGCCGGGCGACGGCGGAGACCGTCGTCCCGTGGGGCGGGCTCGCGGCGAGCTCCTCCCGGGCGCGGTCGAGCCGCACCAGGCGCAGGTAGGCGATCGGGCGCATCCCGAGCACCCGCTGGAACGCGGACTGCAGGCCCCGGACGGTCAGGCCCGCCGCCGACGCCATCTCCGCCGGGCCGATCGGCTCGCGGCAGTGGGCGTGCACGTACTCGACGGCCGCGCGGACCCGCGCGTTCCGGGGGGCGAGGAGCTCGGGCGGGACCGGCGCCGACTCCGGAGGGTAGAGATCGAGCAGGGCGGAGGCCGTGGCGCGGGTGAGCTCGTCCCAGAGCAGCGGCTCGACCCGCTCGCTGCGCAGGGCACGGGCGGAGTCGGCGACGGCCGTGCGCCAGCGGCGGATCGCCGCGGCGTCGGGGCGGTGCTCGGAGTCGAAGACGAGGGACCCGACGAGGCCGCGCTCGGCGGCGACCCGGTCGACCACTCCCCGGTCGAGGTGCACCAGGCGCTGGTCGAAGTCGACGTAGTCGAAGGCGAACGGCCGGCCGACGGGGAAGAGGACGGGTCGGTTCTCCTCCATCGCGATCGAGGCGCGGCCGACGTCGATCCGTCCGGAGCCTCCCACGATCCACTGCACGACGACGTCGTCCGAGTCGCCCACGCCGCCGGCGAGGTGCCCGGACATCCGCGACGTGCGGAGGGTCATCCCGCTGTCGCCGATGGCGGCGTAGCGGTAGCTGAAGTCGGCCGCGGTGGTGGCGGCGCGCCACTCGTCGCCGTTGTAGAGCCGCGCGAGGCTGTGCCGCGCCTCGTCCGGATCCCCGCCGCCGGCTTCGAGCCGGACGCGGGGGTGATGATCGTCCACGGGTCGAGGTGCCTCAGCGGGTCAGGCGCTCGATGAGCTCGCGGTAGCGCGCGGCCGTGCGCTCGACGATCTCGGACGGGAGCGTCGGGGGGAGGCCCTGGCCGTCCCAGTTGTCGGAGAGCCAGTCGCGCACGATCTGCTTGTCGAAGGAGCGGCCGCGGATCCCGGCGTCGTAGTCGTCGGCGTCCCAGTAGCGGGAGGAGTCGCTCGTGAGCACCTCGTCGCCGAGGGTGACCACTCCGGTCCCGCGGTCGACCCCGAACTCGAACTTCGTATCGGCCAGCAGCACGCCACGGGCCAGGGCGATGGTGGACGCCTCGCGGAAGACCGCGAGCGAGAGGGTGCGCAGCGCCTCCGCGGCCTCCTCCCCGACGATCTCGACGGTGCGCTCGAAGGTGATGTTCTCGTCGTGCTCGCCCTGCGGGGCCTTCCACGCGGGGGTGTAGATCGGCTCGGGGAGCACGTCGCCGTCCTGGAGGCCCTCGGGGAGCGGGACGCCGCAGACGGAGCCCGTCTCCCGGTACTCCTTCCAACCGCTGCCGGAGAGGTAGCCGCGGACGACGCACTCGATCGGGAACATGTCGAGCGTCTTCACCAGCATCGACCGGCCGCGGACCGCCTCGGGGATCTCTCCCGGAACGAGGTGGTTCGGGATGTCGGAGAGCTGCGCGAACCACCAGAGGGACAGCGTGGTCAGCAGCTCGCCCTTGCCGGGGATGCCGGGCTCCAGGACGGCGTCGTACGCGCTGACCCGGTCGCTGGCGACGACGAGCATGCGGTCGGCGCCGAGCACGGGGTCGGCGTCGTCGGGGGTGTAGAGGTCGCGGACCTTGCCGGAGTAGGCGTGCTGCCATCCGGGCAGCGGCGCCGTGGTGTCGAAGGACAGGGAGTCGTCGCGGGTCACGTCGCCATTCTCCCCGATCCGGCGTTCCGCGGCTCCTGAACGCCTGCTGTGTCCTTCCGGATCCGGGCTGTCAAGCAGGCGCGGCCGCCGATCGCCCGCGCCTAGCGTCGGAGACATGACTTCGCAGAACGAACAGACCCCGCAGAAAGACCAGTACACGTTCCAGGACCCCGCCGCGATGTTCTCCGACATCGACACGGAGGCCCAGTACCAGGAGGGCTCCGGCCTCGACTCGAAGATGGACGACCCCGCCGACCGCGGCGAGTCGACCTACCGCGGCTCCGGCCGCCTCGCCGGCCGCAAGGCGCTCATCACCGGAGGAGACTCGGGCATCGGTGCGGCCGTCGCCATCGCCTACGCCCGCGAGGGCGCCGACGTCGCGATCGTCTACCTCCCCGAGGAGGAGTCCGACGCGAAGAAGGTCGTCGCGCTGATCGAGGAGGCCGGCCGCACCGCCGTGGCCATCCCCGGCGACATCACCGACCACGACTTCGCCGTGGGCGCGGTCGCGCAGGCCGTCGAGGGCCTCGGCGGCCTCGACATCCTCGTGAACAACGCCGGCAAGCAGCAGCACGTCGAGGACTTCCTCGAGCTCTCGGACGAGCAGTTCGACGAGACCTTCAAGACCAACGTCTACGCGATGTTCTGGATGACGAAGGCGGCCGTGCCGCACCTCGCCCCGGGCTCCGCCATCATCAGCACCTCGTCGATCCAGGCGTACTCGCCCTCGCCGATGCTGGTCGACTACGCCAGCACGAAGGCCACGATCAACACGTTCTCGAAGGCGCTCTCGCAGCAGCTCGCGCCCAAGGGCATCCGCGTGAACGTCGTCGCCCCGGGTCCGATCTGGACGCCGCTGCAGACCGCGGGCGGCCAGCCGTCCGACAAGCTGCCCGAGGTCGGCTCGCAGACGCCGCTCGGACGCTGGGGCCAGCCGGCCGAGCTCGCTCCCGCTTACGTCTTCCTCGCCTCCCCGGAGTCGAGCTACGTCATCGGCGAGACGCTGCACGTCAACGGCGGCATGCCCACGCCGTAACACTCGGCGCTCACGGCGGGCCCGGTCGCGGCGCGGAGGAACTTCTTCCGCGCTGTGACGGGGCCCGCCGTTTTGGTTGTCGTAACAATCGACTGCTGTGCAGGTTCGTGCGCGAGAGTCGGTGCATGACCGATTCCCTGCCGATCCTCGACCTGTCCCGCCTCGACCAGGGGGAGGCGGAGGCCGCCGCCTTCCGCCGCGACCTCCGGGAGACCACGCACGACGTGGGCTTCTTCTACCTCGTCGGCCACGGCGTGCCCCAGGACCTCCTCGACGACGTCGTCGCCGTCTCGCGCCGCTTCTTCGACCTGCCGGAAGAGGAGAAGCTCGCGATCGAGAACACCCTCAGCCCGCAGTTCCGTGGCTACACCCGCTTCGGTGCCGAGCTCACCAACGGCGACGTGGACTACCGCGAGCAGGTCGACATCGGCATCGACCGCCCGGCCGTCCCGAGCGGACCGGACGTCGCCGACTACGAGCGCCTCGAGGGGCCCAACCTCTGGCCGGAGGCGCTGCCGGAGTTCCGCGAGGTCTTCGAGCGCTGGCACGCGGAGCTCGCCGCGGTCGCGATCCGGCTGCTGCGCACCTGGGCCGTCGCCCTCGACGCCCCGGAGGACGTGTTCGACGAGGCGTTCGCCGAGCGGCCGTTCTCGCTGGTGAAGGTCGTCCGCTACCCGGGCACCTCGGACCCGGAGCCCAAGCAGGGCGTGGGCGCGCACCGCGACGGCGGCGTGCTCACGCTGCTGCTGGTCGAGCCCGGCAAGGGCGGCCTGCAGGTCGAGCACGACGGCTCGTGGATCGAGGCGCCGGCGAAGGAGGGAGCGTTCGTCGTCAACATCGGCGAGATGCTGGAGCTCGCCACGGGTGGCTACCTCAAGGCCACGCTGCACCGCGTGATCTCGCCGCTGATCGGGACGGACCGGATCTCGATCCCGTTCTTCTTCAACCCCGCGCTCTCGGCGACCATGCCCTCGCTCCCGCTGCCCGAGGAGCTCAAGTCCGGGCTCTCGGTCGACCCGACGAATGCGCCGATCCTCGAGACCTACGGCGAGAACGCGCTGCGCTACCGGCTCCGCGCCCACCCGAACGTGGCGGCCGTCCACCACGCGGACCTGCTCGCTCCCACCGTCTGACCCGCTCCGCGAGATGCCGCTCCGGTACGCCTGCACCGGCGTGTCGCGTACCGGACCGGCGTCTCGCGGGACGACGAAAGGGCCCCCTCCTGCGCTCGCGCGGGAGGGGGCCCTTCGTCGTCAGCGCGTCAGCAGCGCGCAGCGGCCACGGGGACCGTCGCGGTGAACGCGGGCTGGCCGGTCGCCGATCCGGTCACCGTCACCGTGCCGGCCGGCATCGAGGCCAGGCGGGTGGTGAAGGCGGCGGAGGCGGACGAGCCGGGTGCGACCGCGGTGAACGACTTCGAGCCGTAGGCCGAGGCGATCGTGACGTCCGCGGCAGCGGTGTCGGTGTTCTTCACGGTCGCCGTGAGGACGATCTTGCCGGCGACGCAGCGCGTCGACACGGCCGGGACGAGCTCGAGGGTGTCCAGCGACACCGCGGCCGAGGCCGAAGTGCGCACCAGCTTGTCCGCGTAGCCGGTGTAGGAGGCCGTGACGCTGGTCACGTCCGCCGGGACCGAGACGCTCGCCGTGCCGCCGGTCAGCGGGACGGTCGACGTCCACGAGCCGCCGGTGAAGGTGACCGAGCCGACGACGTCGCCCTTGTCTGCCGCCGCGACCGTCGCCGTGACCGTGCGGCCGTCGGCGGTGAGGGTCGTGGTGGAGTCGACGGCGGTGACGCCGGTCCAGTTCTTCATGGCGGTGAGGACCGTCTGCGGGACGCTCACGAACGCACCGTGCCGCGGGCTGGCCGGGAGGCCGGCGCGGCTCTTGGGCGAGACGTTCCAGTCGGCCGACTGCGAGAGGCGGTCCGTCTGCGAGCTGCCGGCGATGGCCGCTCCGGAGGTGAGGAAGGCCTTGTAGCCGCCGTCGCCGTAGTTGTCGACGAGGAAGGCGTAGCCGTCGCCCGTGCCGGTGGTGTCGTTCGGGTCACCCGCGTTCAGCTTGATGATCTCGGGTCCCTCACCGGCCTGGCCGGTCTCGAGCGAGGTCATCCGGGTGTCGGTGAGCTGCCAGGTGGTGTTCGGGTCGGCGCTCCAGTTCGAGGAGGTCGTCCCGGCGGTCAGGACCTTCGACCTCTCGAGGAAGATGTCCTTGCCGGCTTCGAGGGTGCCGGCGGCGCCGCCCTCCTCGTTCTTGGTGAAGCGGTAGTAGTAGTCGCCGATCTTCGTGATCGTCGAGTCGATCCGCGCGTAGCCCGTGTCCTGCCAGGTGGCGGGAGGAGCGGTGAACGTGCGGAAGTCGCGGGTGATCACGGAGAAGACGCGGGAGTAGAGCTTGTCGCTGTTGGTCTTCGTCGCGTCCGAGTAGAGGCGCGAGGAGAAGAACACGACGTAGGACTGCAGGGCGTCGTCCCAGTACGCCTCGGGCGCCCAGGTCATGCCGGCGGCCGGCTGGTTCACCGTGATGCCGGTGTCGACGCCGTTGGTGCGGGTCCACTGCACCAGGTCGGTCGACTCCCAGACCTCGATCTTCAGGCTGCCCTTGGACTGGGCGTCGCCCCAGCTCGTGCCGCAGGAGATGCAGAGGTCGGTGGCGACCATGTAGTACTTGTCGCCGTTGTGCGAGCGGAGGATGAACGGGTCGCGCAGGCCCTTCGTGTCGGTCGTCGAGGTGATGACCGCCTTGCCGCCGTTGACCGGCGAGAAGGTGAAGAAGTCGTTGCCCGAGGTCGCGGCCTGGTAGATCTTCTCGTCGCCGTCCGACTTGAAGTACGCCGAGGCGTAGCCCGCGTCAGGAGCGGTGCGGCCGAGCTCGGCGACCGTCAGCGTGAAGGCCCGGGTCTCGGTGACGCCGTTGAGCGTCGCCTTCGCGGTGAGGGTGACCGTCCTGTCCCCGGAGCCGTAGGCCGGGCGGGTGACGACGCCGCCGCCGCGGTAGGGGTCGGCCGCGCCGACTGCCGGAGGCGCGTAGGAGGTGCTCGTCGGCGTGACGAGGGCCGGGTCCGAGGAGGTCCAGGTGATGTCGGTGCCGTTCTTGGCGCCCTTCACCGCGAGGGGGAGGTTCTCGGTCGTGCGCGTGGCGAGCTTCAGCGCGTCGAGGTCGTCGTTGATGCTCGGGGCGAGCACGACGACGTCGAAGGCGATCGTCGCGCCCTGAGCGGTGGTCGCCGTCAGGGTGACCGGGGTGTTCTGCGCGATCGAGCGCGAGACGACGCCGGTGGTCGAGACGACCGCGCTGTTCGAGGAGGTCCAGGTGAGCGGGACGCCGCTGCTGGAGGCGGGCAGCGTCAGGTTCGAGGAGACCTGGGTCAGCGAGGGGTTGCCGGCCAGCAGGACGGGCTGGATGTCCGAGCGCAGCAGGGCGGAGGTCGCGGACGCCTTCGCCGCGGCGGTCGGCATGCTCGAGGCGACCTGCTCGGCGGTGAGGGAGGTGTCCCAGAACTTCACGTCGGCGACGTCGGCGGTCACGAGGGCGTCGCCCTGGTAGAGCGAGCGGCCGAGGTAGCCCAGCGTGGAGCCGGTCGGGACGATGCTCGCCATCGACTTGGCGGTCGTCACGGTGGAGATCTGCGTGCCGTCGCGGTACAGGGTGAGCGTCGTGGTCGCTCCGGTGCCCGTGCCGACGAGGGTGAGCGTCGTGAATCCGGGGTTGAGCGTGCCGCCGAAGGGCATGCGGGTCTCGCCGTTGCCGGAGTCCTTCACGCGGATGCCCGCGAGCACCTGGCCGCTGGGCGAGCCGTCGGGGTTCCGCGGGTTCACGAAGACGTGGTTGCCGAGCTGCGTGGTGTTCCACGGGCCGACGCCGTCGCCGATGACCCAGCCGAACTGGTTGGCGGTGGTCTGCGTCTTCACGGTGTACTCGACCGCGAAGGCGTTGTCCGAGCCGGTCACGAGCCCCTGCGGGAGGGAGGCGTAGCCGTTCGCCTTGAAGCGGGCGACCTGGTCGCCGCCGGCGTCCGCGAACGACGAGTCGCCGAGCCCGGTCAGGGTCGCGTTGCGCCCGTTGCCCGAGATGTCGAGCAGAGCGGACCCCGCGTGCGACATGTCGTAGTGCGCGGTGGGCGCGGGCACGTCGACGGCCTGAGCCGAGACGGGGACGAGGGCGCCGGTGAGGGCGACGCTCGTGCCTGCGAGTGCGGAGAGGAGGAGGGTTCGCACGCGGCGCCGAGGCGCGGCGGCAGGGGGCTCCGGGGAGCGTCGTCTCATCGTCGAGACCTTTCCGTCAGGGGAGGGGCGTCGGACCGGGGGGAACGGCGCAGTGTTCACGTTAACATGTGCGCCGCCCCAGAGCTATGGGAGAGGTGGACTCATCTGCGGACCGATCGCTACCACTCCGGACCCTCGGAGTGAATCCCCTGATCACTCCGAGGAGCCGGACGTACGGTGACGGTGACGGGCCGATGACGACACGATCGCCGCAGACCGTCGTGCCACAGGTACGGCCGCGGGCCGGCCGGAGAGGACGGTCGGGATGAACGACAGTGTTCCGTTCTGGGTGCGCCTCGCGCGCAAGGAGCCGCAGTGCGCCATCGTGCGGGGCCGGATCTTCGAGATCGGCGCTCCCGATGAGCGGGACGGGCTGTTCCTCCTCACGGTGTGGGAGAAGGGCCGGACGGTCGGCCACGTGATGTGCACGGACCCGCCGTCGTACCGTCCCAGCGGTCCGCGGGTCGCCGCCGACCCGCAGCCCGTCGCCGGCGTGGAGGAGCTGCTCGAGCTCCTCGTGCCGCAGCGCTCGCGGTCGGGGCTCCGGGCGCACGGCTGACGGCTCGACCCGCCCGGCGGGGGACGCGCGTCCCGCGCCGATCGACGGCCTCTCGGGGGAGTCGTGCGGGAGGAGCGGGGCTGGCATCCTGACCTCGGCGCGATGGCCGCGCCCCGTGAGGGGAGCCCCATGAGCGCCACCGAGGACGTCGACGACGGGACCGCCGAGTTCGGCTACCGCCCCTCCCTCACCCGCGGGATCGGCCGCTTCGGCAGCTTCGCCGCGGGCGTGAGCTACATCTCGATCCTGACCGGCACGTTCCAGCTCTTCTCCTTCGGCTTCGCGCTCGGCGGTCCCGCCTACTGGTGGTCCTGGCCGATCGTGTTCGCCGGGCAGCTCATGGTGGCGCTGTGCTTCGCCGAGCTCGCCGCCCGCTACCCGGTCGCCGGCTCCGTCTACAACTGGAGCAAGCGCCTGGCCGGTCCGACGGTGAGCTGGCTGGCGGGCTGGCTGATGGCGACCGCCTCCGTGGTCACGCTCGCCGCCGTCGTGCTCGCCTACCAGGCGACGCTCCCGCAGATCTGGGGCGGATTCCAGCTCGGCGAGTCCTCGGGTGTCAGCGCGGTGGTCTGGGGTGCGCTGCTGATCGCGTTCACCACTGCGGTTAACGCGCGCGGCGTGCGGCTGATGGCCCGGATCAACAGCGTCGGCGTGCTGATCGAGCTCGTCGCGGCGGTGCTGCTGGTGGCGGTGCTCGCGGTGCACGTGGTGCATCCGCCGACCGTGCTGCTCGACACGAGCGGCTACGGCGGGAGCACGCCGGGCGGGTACGCCGGCGCGTTCCTCATCGCCGCGATCGCGTCGGCGTACGTGATGTACGGCTTCGACACCGCGGGCTCGCTCGGCGAGGAGACGGTCGACCCGCGCCGGACCGCGCCGACGGCGATCCTGCGGGCGGTGACCGCCTCCTTCGTCCTCGGCGGCCTGATCCTGCTGCTGGGGATCCTCTCGGCGCCCGACCTCGCCGATCCGGCGCTCGGGCAGGCGTCGGGCGGGCTGCAGCGGATCGTGCTGCAGGTGCTCGGCGGCCCGCTGGGGACGGTGTTCCTGCTCTGCGTGGTCGTCGCGATCACGGTGTGCGCGCTCGCCGTGCACACGGCGGGCATCCGGCTGATCTTCGCGATGGCGCGCGACAACGCCCTGCCCGGCAGCCGCGTGCTCGCCCGCGTCGACCCGCGGCGCGGGACCCCGGTCGCGCCGGCACTGATCGTGGGGGTGCTCGCCGTGCTGATCCTGGTGGTGAACGTCGGGACGCCGGCGATCTTCACGGCCGTGACGAGCGTGGCGGTCATCCTGATCTACCTCGCGTACCTGCTGGTGACGGTGCCGCTGCTGATCGCCCGGCTCCGGGGCCGGTGGCCGGCGGCCGCGCCCGGGCGCTTCTCGCTCGGACGCGCGGGCCTGCCGGTGAACGTCGTCGCGGTGCTCTGGGGCGCGGCGATGACGGTCGACCTCGCGTGGCCGCGCGTCGAGGTCTACGGGGAGGAGCTGCGCTGGAGCGCGGTCGTCGTGATCGCCGCGGTCGTCGGGATCGGCCTGGCCTGGTTCCTCCTCCGCGGCCGGCACCGGCTGGGCACGCTGGCCGCGCACGCGCTGCCGACCCCGCGCGGAGACGACTCGGCTGGAGACGTCCGCCGCTGAGACGCCCGGGAAGGCTGGTTCTCGAGGCGGGAGACGAGCCTTCCCGGGCGGGTCAGTGGCGACGACGCCAGGTCTGCGCTCCCCAGAAGAGAAGGAACGCGGCGACCGGGAAGAGCACCAGCGTCGGAAGCTGGAGCCCGACCAGCACGGCGATCACGAGGAAGCAGGCGCCGACGGCGAGCGCGGTCAGCAGGTCCTTCGTGGTGGCGGTCACGACGGCTCCTCTCAGCAGTCGACTTCGTACGTGAACCAGAGTGCCGGACCGGTTCCGTAGGGGATGTTGATCTGGCTGCAGCGGCCGTTGCTCGCGGCGTCCTTGAAGGGCTGGATCTTGGTCCGCAGGACCAGCGCGGCGCCGAGGCCGCACGCGACAGCTCCCGGAGCGGAGCCGATCAGGCCGCAGAGGGTCGCGGCGGCGCTGCTCGCGTCGCCGGAGTCGGCGATCGCCTGCGTCTCGGCGCGGTCGAAGCGGACGCCCGTCCCTCCCGGCCAGAGGACCGGCTGGGGGTCGGCGACGACAGGGAAGACGATGCCGGCCGAGGAGAGGTCGACGTGCTGCAGGAGCGTCGTCCCGCTCACCGAGTAGGAGGTGGGGACTGCCGCTCCCGTTGCGTCGACCGCCCAGGGCGGCGCGAACCGGTAGTGCGGTTGCCCCGCCGGATCGAGGACGACCGCTCCACCGTCGTCGGTCAGGGACAGCGACGATCCCGTGCCGATGCTCACCGCGTAGGGGTACTCCTCGGGCGCGGTCCGGTCGCGCAGCACGGTGTGGATGCGCACGGTGCTGCCTGCCACCACGGGCACGGTCGTCGAGCCGTCGCCGTTGTCGTAGACGCGGACTCCAGGGTGCTCGGTCGACCCCGCGACGGCTCCGTCTCCGGCGGGCAGCCGGATGGACAGTGTGGGCGCGTCCTCCGCCGTGATGGTGAGGGGCTCCCTGCTGGTCGACGGGAGGTCGACGGTCGCTGCGTCGCCGAGAGTGCCGGCAGTGGGCGGAGTGGTCGCGGCGTCGACAGCGCTGACCGCGGCTTCTGCAGTGCTGGTCGCGCCGTCGTGAGCGCTGACCGCGGCGTCGGGGAGCGCCGACGGCGCCGCGTGCGCCGGGGCGACGCTTGCAGCGACCAGAGCGCACGCCAGGAGCGCCGCGAGTCCGCCGCGGGCGGCGGTCTCTCGATGGTCTCTGTTCATGTTCTCTCCTCCTCGTGGTCCGGGTACCGCCGGGACGCGGTGCCCGCGTCTCGGAAAGGAGGCACGCCGGGATCGCGGCCGACGCGTGAGCGCCTGTCGGTCCCGGCGTGTCCCCGGTGCGCAGTCCCGATCCGCTCGTTCTTGCGCTTTCGATACTCGACCATACGTGTATGGGTCTTGACCAGTCCGCAAAAGGGGGAGCATGCCCGCGCGCGGGGACGACCCGGGCACGAGGACGGACCGGGAGGGTTCTGCCCTCGTGCTCCCGCCGCCGGGCTCGAGCAGACCTCGGGCGACTCGGCGGCGGCGGGAGGGGAGGAGGATGGGGGAGCGGGTGCTCGGCCGAGCGCCCCGGGGAGGAGCACGCGTGCGGGACCGCCTGGCGACTCCGTCCCTGCTCGCGCACGCCGTGCTCATCCAGGCCGTCGCGTTCCTGCTCCGGCCGGCCGCCGTCTACCAGGCGATCCAGCTCGACGTGCCGGCCTGGGCGCTCGGGGCGCTCGGCGCCTCCTTCGCTCTGGTGCCGCTGCTGATCGCGCTGCCGACCGGCGGGCTGGTCGACCGGGTCGGCGCCCGAGCGGTGATGGCCGTCGGCTCGCTCGTCGCGGTGGGAGCGGCCGCAGTGCTGCTCCTGGCGGGCGGGAGCGTCGCCGGGCTGCTGGTCGGCATCGCCCTGCTCGGCGCGGGGCACCTGGGCTGCGTGGTCGGGCAGCAGACCGTCGTCGCGGGCGGCACCGGAGGGACGCGGCTCGACAGCCGCTTCGGCTACTACACGTTCGCCGCGTCGCTCGGCCAGGCGATCGGGCCCGCGTTCATTCCGGTGCTCGCGGGCGGCTCGGTGCGGCCCGACCCGGCGCCGCTGTTCCTCGTGGGCGGGATCCTCGCGGTGCTGCTGCTCGTCTCGACGGCGGGGATCCGCAGCCCGTCCCCTCGCGGACCCGCGGCGGCGGAGGAGGCGGCTCCGGGCTCGACGCTCGGGCTCCTCCGGGTGCCGGGCCTCGCGCGCGCCCTGCTGACCAGCGCGACCGTCGTCGCCGCCGTCGACCTGACCGTCGTCTACCTCCCCGCCCTCGGCGCCGAGCGCGGACTCCCGGCCGGCGTCGTCGGGGCCCTGCTCACCGTGCGCGCGCTCGCGTCGATGGCCTCACGGCTCCTCCTCGGCGCAGCCACCGCCCGGCTCGGGCGCACCCGGGTGATGGTGGGCGGCATCCTGATCTCGGCGCTCTGCCTGGTGCTGGTCGCCCTGCCCGCGCCGACCGTGCTCCTCTTCGTCGCGGTCGCCGCCCTCGGCCTGGGCCTGGGGATCGGCCAGCCCATCACGATGTCCTGGCTGATCGAGCGCACCCCCGCCGACCGCCACGGCCGTGCCCTCGCGCTGCGCCTGGCCGGGAACCGCCTCGGGCTGATCGCCCTGCCCAGCCTCCTCGGCGTCCTCGCGGCGGCGGCCGGAGCGGGCGGCGTCCTCATCGGCACCGGCGCCGCGGTCGGCGCGACCCTCCTGCTTCTGCGCGGGGTGCGCCTGGACTGAGGTGCCCGGGACCGCAGCGGATCGGCGGCGCGAGCCGCGTTCCCGGGCACCTCGGTCGGGACGCGGGAGGATCAGCTCCCCGGCTCCTCCACGCGGACGTCCTCGGCCGCCTTGTCGGCGCGCCAGCCGCGCCAGACCGGCTGGCGGAGGGTTCCGGAGGCGGTGCGCTCGCGGTAACGGACCTCGCCGACCAGGACGGGTGACACCCAGTGCACGCCCCGCGACTCGAGCGGCGGGACGGAGACGGCGGGCTCGTCGGCGGCTTGCTCGGCCAGGCGGTCGACGAGTCCGCGGCGCTCGCGGTCGCTGAAGCCGGTGCCGACGCGGCCGGAGTAGGCGAGCCCGTCCGCGCCGGGGATCGCGGTCAGCAGCGCCCCGACCGAGCCCTGCAGGCCGCCCTCGCCCTCGCGCCAGCCCACGATCACGACCTCCTGCAGCCGGTGGTGGGTGAGCTTGATCCAGTCGCGCGAGCGGCTGCCCTCCTGGTAGCGCGAGTCGCGGCGCTTGGCGACCACGCCCTCGAGCCCGAGAGCCAGGCTCGTGGCCATCGCCTCCTCCAGGTCGCCCTCGAACACCGACGGGACGTGCACGCGCTCGTTCTCGGCGACGAGCTCCACCAGTGCCGCGCGACGCGTGTCGTAGCCGCTCCCGGTCAGGTCCTCGCCGCCCTGCTCGAGCAGGTCGAAGACCATCAGGTGCACCGGAGTGGACCGGGCGGCCGCCTCGATCTCGCGCGGCTTCGTCAGTCCGCCGCGGGTCTGCAGGGCGCCGAAGTCGGGGCGCCCGCGAGCGTCGAGGGAGACGATCTCGCCGTCGAGCACGGCGTCGACGGCCGCGTCGGCGAGCGGGGCGAGCAGGTCCGGGAACGCCGCGGTCAGGTCGTTGCCGTTGCGGCTCGTGAGGGTCGCGGTGCCGCCCTGCACCCGCACCAGAGCGCGGTAGCCGTCCCACTTCATCTCGATCGCGGCCCCGGGGTCCACGTCGTTCCGGCGTCCCGCGGTGGCGAGCATGGGGCGGTGGCGGCGCGGAGCGGAGTCCTCGGCCGGGCGGTCGGCGGAGGGTGCGGGCCGGGGAGCGCTCGACGCGGCGGACGCGGCCGCCCGGCCCCGTCGCTGCGTCCCGTGCCCGTGAGCGGGACCCGCCGCCATCAGGTGCAGGAGCCAGTTCTTCTCGGCGCCCGCCGTCGATCCCGTGTGCAGCAGGGCGTAGCGGCGGGGCTCGCCGCCGAGCCCGCCGTCCGGGCGTCCGGTCAGCACCGCGATCACCTCCTTCCCCTCGCGCCACTTCTCGAGCGCGTAGGTGCCCTCGTCCCAGATGCGGACCTCGCCCCCGCCGTACTCGCCGGCCGGGATGGTGCCCTCGAAGGTCGCGTACTCGAGCGGGTGGTCCTCGGTCTGCACCGCGAGCCGGTTCGGGTCTCCCTCCAGCGGCGGGCCCTTCGGCACCGCCCAGCTGACCAGGACGCCGTCGTGCTCGAGCCGGAAGTCGTAGTGCAGGCGCCGCGCGTGGTGCTCCTGGATGACGAAGGAGTCGCCCGAGGAGGAGCCCGCGGACCCCGCCTCGGGAACCGGCTCCGGCGTCTTCGACGCGTCGCGCATGCTGCGGTACGTCGCGAGGCGGTCGGAGGAGGCGTCCGTCGCGGCGAAGCCCGCCATCCGCTCCGGGGTCGGCTCGAGCCCGGCGCCGCGGGCGGCGAGCAGCGGGCGGAGGAGGTCGCCGCCGCTCCGCAGCCGCTCCACCACCTCGTCGGGCGAGAGGTGGCGCAGGTCCTCGGCGCCCAGCTCCTCCCAGGTGCGGGGCGCGGCGGCGGCGGGCCGGAGGCGCCCGCGGAGGGAGTAGGGGGCGATGGTCGTCTTCGCCGCGCTGTTCTGGCTCCAGTCGACGAGGACCTTGCCCTCGCGCAGGGTCTTCTTCATGTCCGAGACGACGAGGTCGCGGTGGTCCGACTCGAGCGCGCGGGCCAGCTCGTGCGCGACCGCCGAGATCTGGTCGCTGGAGGCGGAGGCGTCCAGCGGGCAGTACAGATGGATCCCCTTGCTCCCGCTGGTCACCGGCAGCGGAGCCAGGCCCATCCCCTCCAGCAGGTCGCGGGCGAGGATCGCCACCTCGGCGCACTCGGGCAGGCCCGCCCCCTCGCCCGGGTCGAGGTCGAGCACGAGGCGGTCGGGCGGGCGGCGCTCGCCGTCGGAGCCCACCCGCCACTGCGGGACGTGCAGCTCGAGCGCCGCCTGCTGCGCCAGCCAGGTGAGCCCGGCGACGTCGTCGACCAGCGGGTACTCGACGTCGCGCGACGAGTGCGCGAGCCGGGTCCGGCTCAGCCAGTAGGGGGCGGAGGAGGGCAGGTTCTTCTCGAAGAAGACCTCGCCCGGGTGCTCGGCGGTGCCCACTCCGTCGACCCAGCGCTTCCGGGTGACCGGGCGGCGGGCGAGGTGCGGCAGCATCGCGGAGGCGACGGAGGCGTAGTAGGAGAGCACGTCGGCCTTGGTGAAGCCCGTCTCCGGGTAGACGACCTTGTCGAGGTTCGTCAGCCGCAGCCTCCGCCCGCCGACCGAGACGATCTGCTGCGAGGCGGCCATCCCCCCATGGTGGAGGCAGGCGCGCGCCGAGGGAACCCCGGACCGTCGAGGGAACCAGCATCGGCGGGCTCCCTCGACGACTCGGGGTTCCCTCGGCGGCGGGGAGTAGCGTCGACGCACCACGTCCGAAGGAGCCCTCCGTGCCCGACACGATCGCCGACATCCCCCTCACCACGATCGACGGCACCACGTCGACCCTCGCCGACTACCCGCCCGTGCGGCTGATCGTCAACGTCGCCTCCCGCTGCGGCCTCGCCCCGCAGTACGAGAAGCTCGAGGCTCTGCAGAAGAGCTACGGGGAGCGCGGATTCACGGTCCTCGGCTTCCCGAGCAACCAGTTCCTCCAGGAGCTGAGCGACGAGGACAAGATCAAGGCGTACTGCTCGGCGACCTGGGGGGTCACCTTCCCGATGTTCGAGAAGGTCCGCGTCAACGGCCGCTCGGCGCACCCGCTGTACGCGGAGCTCACCAAGGCGGAGGACGAGAACGGCAAGGCCGGCCGGGTGAAGTGGAACTTCGAGAAGTTCCTGATCACGACCGACGGCACGGTCCACCGGTTCCGCCCGACGGTCGAGCCCGACGACCCGCGGATCGTCAACCTGATCGAGGCCTCGCTCCCCGCCTGATCCCGCTCAGCGGCGGGCGCGTGGCCGGGGTGGGCCACCCGTCGCGGATCAGCGGTCGCGGAGCCCCAGAGCCGACCGCGCGTCCGCGGGCTCGACGCCCTCGGGGCAGACGATGTCCGAGACCTCGAACGGAGTAGCGCGAGTGAAGGGGATCATCTCGATCCCGTCGACATGGCGCAGCAGCACGAGTCCGCCCTGGCCCTCGCGCAGGCTCCTCCGCACCTGGCGCAGGAAGATGCCGGCCATGTCGAGCTCGACGACGAAGGAGCGGCCGCTCACGTCGATCCGGCAGCCGATGACGGCCTGGGGATCGACGGACACCGAGTCGGGGACGCGACGCGGCTCGACCGGCTGGTCCTTGCGGAGCGCCCGCACCGGGGTGAAGGTGTGGAAGCCGGTCGCTCGCGCGGTGTCCGTCATGGTCGTCTCCGTCCGTCGACGTCCGCCGATGGTTCCGGGGACGTCTTCTCGACGGTACTTCTCACCCCCGCAGAGGGGACGGGGTTGACGGCCGCGCGATCGCGAGGCAGCGGGGCTCAGGAGCCCTGGCGCTGCTCCTCGGGCTCCGGCAGGACCGAGAGCTCGCCGTGCATGCTGGCGACGCTGAGCATCTGCTCGATCCACGCGCGGTTGAGCTTGGGCTGGTGCGCCTCGGTGAAGCGGAAGTGCAGCGGCACCGACGGGTGCAGCCAGACGGAGCTCCGGCCGTGTCCGGTGGAGGCGTCCTCCATCCACGAGAGCGAGAAGGCTTCGTTGCGGCGCAGCTTCGAGAGGACGGCGACCTTCAGGTGCGCGAGGACGCGCTCCTCGAATTCGATCTCGAGGTTCTGCGGTCCGTAGATGAGCGTGGCCACGGGCCCCCTTCGTTCATCGGGCCGGCCCTGGCGGACGGCTCCTCGGGGGACGGTATCCGCTCGGACCCCGGTGCGGGGAATCGGGCAGGAGACACGCCGGACCCCCATTGACAGTCCCGCGGACGGGACGTAGCACTGCCGGGCGTGCTGGGCGCCACCCTAGCCGACGCGTATCGGCGGAGTCGATGCTCCGTCGCGGATCTCCGGTCGGTCGGGGCCGGGGAGCAGGCGCGGGCTCCTCCGGCGGCCGGCCGCGTCACTCCGGATCCTCGTCACGGACCGGCCGGCGCGTCCCATCCCTCCTGCGGGGTCGCGCAGGTGCCGCGGAAGACGTACTGCGACGGCAGCCTCCGCTGGTGCGAGGACCAGTCGATCGCCGGCCGCCGCTGCTCCGGAGGCAGGTAGCCGAGGCGGTACACCGCCATCAGCTCGAGCTCGTCGGGCACGGCGAGCAGCGACTCGATCCGCGCCCACGCCCCAGGCACCTCCATCGGGAACGACACGAACTGGATCCCCATCCCCAGCTCGACCGTGCTCAGCCAGACGTTCTCCATCGCGGCGCCCATGCTGAACACCGAGTAGAAGGAGGAGAGCTCGCCCGGCCGGTACTCGGAGCGGTCGAGCATCACCCCGAGCAGCAGCGGCGATCCCGCGACGAGCCGGCGGTTCTCCTCGCCGAGGGTCTGCGGGACGCGGAGGGAGTTCATCAGGAACTGCCCGCGCTTCGTGAAGACCTGCTTCGTGAAGGGGCGGAGCGGAGCCGGCAGCCTGTCGAACAGCATGCCGTCGCGCCGCTGCTCCATCTCCTCGCTGCTGAAGCGGAAGTAGGGCTTGTAGCGCTCGAAGAAGGTGCCGTTCGACATCGCGGTGGTCATGCTCTCGCCGCTGATCGCGGCGATCCGGTCGATGGTCTCGCGCTCCTCGACGAGCACGAACCGCCACGGCTGGCTGTTGAGCTGCGACGGGGCGCGTCCGGCCACCTCCATCAGGAGCCGCTGGTGCTCCTCCGAGACGGGGTCGGGCAGGAACGCGCCGTTGGTGGTCTTCCGGCGCCGGACGACATCGAGGAACTCCATGCCTCGATCCTGCCCCGATCGATCGCGCACAGGGGGAGCGGCGGCGGCCCGGGGCGCGCGCGGTACCATCGAGGGTCCTGTGCAGGCTCGAGGGAAGCGGTGGAACGGTGAAGACGAGGGTCATCTTCTACCTTCTCGGAGGTGTGTTCGTGCTCGGCGCGGGCATCAACTCGGTGGTGGGCTCCGGCTTCTCGGTGCCGAACATGCTGACGATCCTCTGCGGCGCGCTCATCCTCGCGATCGCCGGCTGGCAGGCGCTCCGCTCGTACCGCGCCGACCCCGACCGCGACGTCGAGCCCCCGCGCTAGAGGCGGGGACCGTCAGCGCAGTGCCGCCCCGGCTCTGAGGCGCTGGAGCACGCCGCGCCGCCGCTCAGGCCTCCGCGTCCGCCCGAGAGCGGCGAGCACGAACGGAGCCGCCGCCAGCGCGATCGCCGGGTGCCGATGTCCGTGCGTCCCGGCGAAGGGGATCACCGCCAGCGGGACGGCGGCGGGAGCCAGCGCCGCCGCGGCGCGGGGGGCTGACCGCCGCAGCGTCGCCCAGGCCAGAGCGGTGAGCGTCGACGTGCAGACGTAGAGCGCGTGGTGGATCCAGTGCCAGCGGCCCGTGCGGAGGGCGCCGGTGGCGACGGCGGTGCCGAGGGCGCAGTTGGCGGAGTAGCTGACAGCGGCGGCGCGCAGCCAGAGCGGACCGGATGCGCTCGCCCTCCGCCGCGTCCTCACACGTCGCCCCGCGCGAGCAGCAGCCGGTAGGGCGCCGCGCGCTCGACCCGCCACCCCTCGGGCGCCACCGCCCGCAGCTCGGCAGCGGTGTAGCTGCGGCGCACCGACAGCGACCCGTCGTAGTGGAGGAACGAGCCGGCCGCGATCGGGCGCGTCGCCAGCAGGTAGGCCGTGTAGGCCAGCCGCGAGCGCTCGATGTCGTTGTGGAGGGCGCGCGGGGCCAGGCGCTCGCTGTCGGCGAGCAGCTCGGCGAGCGACTCCGGCGACAGGTGGTGCAGCACGTGGTTCGAGGTCACCAGATCGAAGTGCTCGCCCTCGGCGACCAGGTCGGCGCTGCTCGCGCGGCGGAACTCGACTCCGGGCGGCGCGGACGTCGACGTGGCGAAGCCGGAGGCCCGCTCGTCCGGATCGACGGCGGTGATCGCCAGGCGGAGTCCGTCCTCGCGTGCCCAGCCGGCGAGGGAGCGGGCGACGTCGCCGCCTCCGGAGCCGATGTCGAGCAGGCGGAACGGCTCGTCGGGCCGCAGCAGCGGACGCAGGCGCGAGCGGTAGAGGCCGCGCCACCCCGAGACCAGCCGGTTCACCGTGCCGAAGCGGGCGTAGGTGGCGTCGAGCAGGGTCCGGTCGCACTCCGGGTCGTCCATCAGCTCCTGCTCGGAGACCTCGCGGTGGCGCAGGTCCGGCGCGAGAGGGGCTCGCGGAGTCACTCCCCGCCCCGCTTGGTGAGCAGCGCGAGCTCGACGGTGAGGCCGGGCCCGAACGCCATCGCGCCGATCCGCTCGCCGTCGGCCGCCTCGCCGTGCAGCAGGCGCCGCAGGATGAAGAGGACGGTCGCGCTCGACATGTTGCCGTTGGTCCGCAGCACCTCGCGCGACGGGGCCAGCTGCTCGTCGCTGAGGGCGAGCGAGGCCTGCACCTTGTCGAGGATGCTGCGGCCGCCGGGGTGGATCGCCCAGCGCTGCACGTCGCTCCGCTCGACCTCGGCGCCGGCCAGCAGCGGGGCGACGGCCGCCTCGATGTTCGCGCCGATGATCGAGGGCACGTAGGTGCTCAGCCGCATCGAGAAGCCGTGGTCGCCGATCGTCCAGGCCATCTCGGTCTCGCCCTCGTCGGTGAGCGTCGTGGCGAGCGCGTCGAGTTCGAGCACCGGTGTGCCGGGAGCGGCTTCGCGGGCGGTGACGACGGCCGCCGCTCCTCCGTCGGCGAAGACGGAGGTGGCGACGATCTGCTCCGGGTCGTTGGAGCTGGTGAGGTGGATGGTGCACAGCTCGACCGCGACGACGAGGACGACCGCCTCCGGGTCGGCCTCGCAGAACTGGCGGGCGGCGCGGAGCCCGGGGAAGGCGCCGTAGCAGCCCATGAAGCCGAGGTGGAAGCGCTGCGTCGAGGGCGCGAGCCCGAGCCGACGGACCAGCTGGTAGTCGGGCCCCGGGGCGTAGAAGCCGGTGCAGGAGACGGTCACCACGTGGGTGACGTCCTCGGCGGTCATCGACGCGGACGCGAGGGCGCGTCGGGCCGCCTCCGTGAAGAGCTCGGGAGCGCGCTCGGTGTAGACGGCGTTGCGCGCCGCCGTCCCCGGATCGAGCACCAGGCCGCTCGCGGCGTCGTAGAAAACGCTCGCACCCTCCCGTTCGACCCGGTCGAGCTCGTCGACCACCGTGCTGCGGGTGTCGATCCCGGACGCGTCGAAGGCCGCGCCGATCAGGCGGGACCCGAGACGGGTCATCGCGGGCTGGGACGCGAAGAGGTCGCGCACCTCGGACTGGCGCAGGACCGTGGTCGGCACCGCCGTCTCGATGCTGCGGATGTGGACGCTCACCCGCAGGAACCTATCGCGGAATCCTGCGGGTGAGCGGTGCCCTGGAGCGGGATCAGAGGATCGGCTTCCCGCCGGTGACGGCGATCGTCGACCCGCTCATGTAGCTGGCGTCGTCGGAGGCGAGCAGGACGTAGGCGTGGGCGACTTCGGCCGGCTGGCCCGGGCGGCCGAGCGGGACCTGCTCGCCGAACTCGGCGACGGCCTCCGCGGGCATCGTGCTCGGGATGAGCGGGGTCCAGATCGGGCCCGGTGCGACCGCGTTGGCGCGGATGCCCTTCGAGCCGAGTGCCTGCGCGAGCGAGGCGGTCATGCTGAGCATCGCCGACTTGGTCGCCGCGTAGGGCAGCAGCTGGTACGACGGCTGGTCGGACTGCACCGAGCTCGTCGCGATGATCGACGCGCCCTCCTTGAGGTGGGGCAGCGCCGCCTTCACGAGGTGGAAGTAGGCGCTGATGTTGGTCGCGATCGTGCGGTCCCACTCCTCGTCCGGGATGTCGGTGACGCTCTCGCGGCTCATCTGGAAGGCGGCGTTGCTGACCAGGACCTCGAGGTGGCCGAAGCGCTCGACGGTCTCGGTGACGACGGAGCGGCAGTGCGCCGGGTCCTGCAGGTCGCCGGGGAGGAGCAGTGCCTCGCGGCCGGCCTCCCGGATCCACTTCGCGGTGTCCTCGGCGTCGTCGTGCTCGTCGAGGTACGAGATCGCGACGTCGGCGCCCTCGCGCGCGAACGCGATCGCGACGGCCTTGCCGATGCCGCTGTCGCCGCCCGTGACGAGGGCGACCTTGCCGCTGAGGCGGCCGGTGCCGCGGTAGCTGGTCTCGCCGTGGTCGGCCTTCGGCGTCAGTTCGGCCTCGGTGCCGGGCGGTGTCTGCTCGGGGGATTCCGGAGTCATTGCTCTCCCTCTCGTCGGTGCGTTCCTCCATGCAAGCCGCTCGGGGCCCCGCCCGCAGGGGGTTGACGATCCGGAGCGCTGATCGGCCGTCAAGCCCGCGACACCGGGGACTCGCCGGGTCTTGACTGAGAGCATCCGCCCCGTTCCGGGGGCGCGGCCAGGAGGTTCGACATGAGCACGACAGACAGGGACCCGGGTTCCGACAGTGGACTGCCCGGACGCACCGGCACTCCGGGCACAGGAGACGACACGACCGCCGTGCCGCGGACGGAGGGCTCGCATGCGGAGTCGACGACCGGCGCGACCGGCGCTTCGCGGGCCGGCTCCTCGCCGGTCGTCTCGGCGCACGACGACTCCTCGCGGACCGGCTCCTCGCCCACCGGCCCCGAGCACCGCGCACCCGTCGACCCCGACTCCGCCGAGGCGAAGCAGGCCCGTGCGGCCGCGCGCAAGGACATCCACCAGCGCGAGCGCGACCGCTTCGGCGGCTTCAAGATCGGCTGCGCCTTCTTCGGCTGGCTCGCCGCCACCGGACTCGCGGTCCTCCTGACCGCCCTCGTCACCGCGATCGGGGCCGCCGTCATCGGGACCCAGGACGTCACCGGCGACCTCGCGGCCGACCCCGCGGCGTTCGGCTGGGCGGGCGCGATCGCGCTGCTGGTCATCCTCCTCGTCGCCTACTACTGCGGCGGCTACGTGGCCGGCCGCATGGCCCGCTTCAGCGGAGCGAAGCAGGGCGTCGGAGTGTGGGCCTGGGCGGTCGTCGTCGCGATCGTCGTGGGCATCGTCTCGGCGATCACCGGCGGCAGCCAGGCGCTGTCCGCGGTCAGCGGCTTCCCGACGATCCCGCTGGACGCCGGCGACGCCACTGTCGCGGCGATCGTGACGGCGCTCGCCGCGCTGGTCGTCGCGCTGGTCGGCGCCGTGCTCGGCGGTCTCGCCGGCATGCGCTTCCACCGCCGCGTCGACCGCGAGGGCCTCTCCGGCCTCTCCGTCTGACGCTCCCATCCCTCCTCCCTCCCGCGAGATGCCACTTCGGTAGGCCACGCACGGCGTGTCGCGTACCGAAGTGGCATCTCGCGGAGGGGAGGTAGGGTCCTTCGCGTGACGGGGGAGCGAGGGGCGCGGCTGGCGGGCGAGCTGCAGGAGTGGGACGCGGGTGCGCTCGCGCTCCTGCGGGACGAGTACCTGGCGTTCCTCGAGCAGCGCGGCGAGTCGGCGCTCGAGCGCGACGGCTCACCCGAGCACGTCACGGCGAGCTGCTTCGTGCTCTCGCCGGATCTCGCGCGGGTGCTGCTCTGCTTCCACCGCAAGGGCCGGTTCTGGGTGCAGCTCGGCGGTCATGTCGAGCCGGGCGACGGCTCCGTGGCCGCCGCGGCCCTCCGTGAGGCGCGGGAGGAGAGCGGCCTGGCTCGGCTCCGCCCGCTCGGCGAGCTCCCGCTGGATCTCGACCGCCACGGGCTCGGCAGCGGCTTCGGCCGGTGCGCCCGCCACTGGGACGTGGGCTACGGCGCTCTCGCCGATCCCGACGCCCCACTGATCGTGAGCGACGAGAGCGACGACGTGGCCTGGTGGCCGGTCGATGCCCTGCCCGCGGAGGTGCCGCCCGGCTTCCCGGAGCGGCTCGCGGGCGCGCTCGAGGCGGCGCGTCTGCTCTGACCAGGTCGGCGCGACGCGGCTGTCGGTCGTGCGGTGTCGAACGAAGGAAGGAAGTGCTTCCACGGCGGCGGATCCGCGTGACCTCGGTCGCTCGCGGGCGTTCCTCCTTCGTTCGGAACACCGCCGCCGCGTCGGTGCGGCACGATGGGGCGATGAGCAGCGCTGACCGACCCGTCATCGTCCTCGCCGGAGCGAGCGGCTTCCTCGGCACCGACCTCGCCCGCCGCTTCACCGCCGACGGCTGGACGGTCAGGCGGATCGGCCGCTCCGGGCCGGACGCGCGCTGGGGCGACACCGCCGGCATCGCCCGCCTGCTCGACGGTTCGCGCCTCCTGGTGAACCTCGCCGGCAAGAGCGTCGACTGCCGGTACACCGCGGCGAACCGCGCCGAGATCCTCCGCTCGCGCGTGGCGACCACGGCGGAGCTTCATCGTGCGGTCGCGGCGGCCGCGACTCCTCCGCCGGTCTGGATGAACGCGAGCACGGCCACGATCTACCGGCACGAGGAGGAGCGGGCGAACACCGAGGACGAGGGCGTGCTCGGCGAGGGCTTCTCGGTCGACGTGGCGCGGGCGTGGGAGTCGGAGTTCTTCGCGGGGGAGACCCCCGGCGTGCGGCGTCTGGCGCTGCGGATGGCCATCGTGCTCGGAGACGGGCCGGCGACGGCGATCCTGCTGCGGCTGGCGCGGCTCGGCCTCGGCGGTCCGCAGTTCGACGGGCCGTGGCCCTCGACGCGCGCCCGTCGCGAGGCCGGCGTGCATCACGAGCACCGGCGCACCCGCGGCCGTCAGCACTTCAGCTGGATCCACGTGGAGGACGTCCACCGGTCGATCCGCTTCCTCGAGGAGTCCAGCCTCGACGGGCCGGTGAACCTCGCGTCGCCGAACCCGAGCGACAGCACCGAGCTCTCCCGACTGCTCCGTGCCGCCGTGGGCCGGCGGATCGGCGTGCCGGCTCCGCGCTTCGTCCTCGAGCCCGCGACGCTCCTGCTCCGCACCGAGCCCGAGCTCCTGCTCAAATCCCGCTGGGTCGTGCCCGCCCGCCTCGAGGACGCCGGCTTCACCTTCGCGCACCCCCACCTCGCCGAGGCCCTCCGCACCCTGGCCTGACCCGCGCCGAGGCTCACCCCCTGAAGCGTCCTGGTGCGGCGTTCCGGCGGATCATCACCGTGACGCGCTGCTGCTCTCGCCACGGGTGCCCATCAGGGCCGCCGCCGCTGCGGTCAGCTCGGCGTTCGAGGAGACCCGCGTGCCGTCCTCCAGCACGGAGGTGTCCTCGAGCCCGGTGCGGATGCTGTGACCGCGCGCGATCGCCCGGCGGCTCACCTGCCAGGAGGCCCGGCCGATGCCGTGGTGCAGCTGCGGCAGAGTGATGCCCGCCGCGGCGACCATGGCCTCCATCTCGGCGTCCAGTGCGACAGCGTCGTCGGAGTCGGCCTCGAGGGGCTCGATCACGAGGCGCACGAAGCGCGACGGTGCTCCCGCCCGTACGAACTCCTCGACGTCGGACAGGGAGAGGACGCACGCCTCCACACCCACGCCGCGGCTCGCGAGCAGGGCGGTCACGTCGTCGATGCCCGCCTCGCCCTGGTTGGCGGCGATGAGGTCCGGCAGCTCCGTCCACTCGTCGATCAGCGCGAGGCGCTGCCGGGGGTCGGGCACGATCTCGGCGAAGGTCGTCACGTTCAGAGGTGTGCCCGGGCAGGTTCTGCGCACCGCCCTCAGCATCCGTCCGACCGGTCCGGCCGCCAGCGACTCCTGGCCGTCGTCGTCGAAGGCGTGCAGATGCAGAAGTGTCGCTCCGGCGGCGACGCAGGCCGCGGCGTCCTCCGCGGTCTCCTCCGCGGTGCGGGGCATGGCGGGGTGGTCGGTGTCGCCGTTGAGGGCCACCTGCAGATCGGGGGTGCCGCCGGCGCGGAGAGCGCGGATGTCCTATCCGTCCTCGTCGAGCAGATGACGGAAGAGCGGATCGGCGAACTCGGCGACACCTGCGTAGCGCGCCGTGAGCCTCCGGTAGGTCGTGACGCGTTCGGAGTGAGGCAGGACCGTGTCCCGCTCGCGGACGGTCGCGTCGATCGCGGTGCCGAAACCGTCGTGGACGCCGGCGCCGACCAGTGCGCAGATCGCGGCGCCCATCCCGGCGGCGTCGTTCACCTGCACGCGGCGCGCGGGACGGTCGAGGACGTCGGCGACGATGCTCATCATCAGGTCGGAGCGGGATCCGCCTCCGGAGACGACGACCTCGCGGAACCGCCGTCCGAGCGCGTGCTCCATCCGGTCGACGTGCCCCCGCATCGTCATCGCGATCCCCTCGAGAATGCTGCGGTGCACGTGGAATCGGCCCTGCCGTCCGTCGAAGCCGAGCATCGCCCCTCGCCGGTGCGAGGCGTCGTCCGGGGCCAGCCAGTCGAGCAGCGTGATCAGGCCGTCCGAGCCGGGTGCGACGAGCGCCGCGCCCGCGTTCAACTCCTCGTCCGTCAGGCCGCCGGCCAGCAGGTCCCGCCACCAGCTCACCGTCCACATCCCCCGGCGGATCCCGCCGCTCTCGTAGAGGTAGCGGCCGGGTTCGCTGCCGAAGTTCACCCAGTACGCCTCGGAGGAGGGTGCGAACGGCCCGGTCGACATCGCGGCGATGTAGGTGCCGAGGGAGAGCAGCAGCTGGTCGTCGGAGCGCAGGCCGCTGCCCAGCGCTTCGACCGCTTTGTCGTTCGCGGTCGCGAACACGGGGAGTCCTGCGGGCAGGCCGAGTGCTCCGGCCGCCTCGGTGCTGACATGCCCGAGGAGGCCGCCGGGATCGACGAGCTCGAACAGCTGCTCGGGCCGGATGCCGGTCGCTTCGTAGGCGGCGGGGTCCTCGGACCAGCGCCGCGTCCGCTGGTCGATCGGCCAGACGCCCTGGTGGTTGGCTGCCGCATCCCGGCGCTCGCCGGTGAGGCGGTGGGTGACGTAGCCGGAGGAAGTGGTGACGAAGGCGACTCCGGGCCGCTGGACGTGCGGGCGCGAGACACGCTCGTCCATCCAGCTCATCATCGGCTCGACGAGGCGACCGTCGGCGTCGAGCAGCGCGCGGCAGAAGCGGATGGTGCACAGCCCCAGGCCCACCACCTGCGCCGTGTCTCCGCGGAACGAGGCCATGGCCTCGGCGCAGGCCTCGACGACGGACTCCCAGACGTCGTCGCCCGGATGGACGACGCGCCCCGGCTCCGGCGTCTCGTACTGGAGGAGACGGCGCTGCGCAGAGGCGTGCACCACCCCGTCCTGATCGATGATCAGCACTTTCGTGCTCTGCGACCCGTTGTCCACTGCGACGACGTAGCGCGTCCCCTCCGCGACGCTCACGAGTCGAGGGCGATCAGCGTGCCCGCGTTCATCACTCCGCGCGGGTCGAAGGCGGCCTTGAGCGTGGTCAGCATCCCGAAGGCGGAGCCGTGCTCCTGCTGCGTCCACGGCGTGCGGTACTTGCCGATGCCGTGGTGGTGCACCATCGAGCCGCCCAGGCGCAGCGACTCCTCGACGATGATCGCGTTGAGCGGGACGTGGTACTCGTCGATCTCCTCGCGCGGGGACACCTGGATCGCGTAGTCGTAGACGAAGTACAGGTTCGTGCCGGTCTGGTAGCTGTGCGACGAGTGCGCGCCCAGCATCGTCAGGTCGGCGGCGCGGGGGAACTCCTCGCGGATCCGGGTCATGACCGCGTCGTAGAGCGCGCGCACACGGGACCAGTCGATCGAGACCTCGGTCGTGTAGCCGAGGTGCGCCTCGCGCAGCATCGTCTCCTTCTCGGCGTCGATCTTGTCCTGGCCCCAGTTGAGGCCGTCGAACCAGCGCTCGATCAGCGCCGTCTCGACGCGCTCGTGCGGGCGGGAGGCGAACAGCTCCTCGATCGCCTCGGCGGTGGCGTCCGCGATCCGCTTCGGGCCCTCGGCGACGAGGATCACGACGCTCCTCCCCCCGGCGAAGTGCGCGAAGTGCTGGGCGGCGTCCTCGGGTGAGTAGGCACGGCAGACGGAGGGACGGTAGCCCGCGGTCACCAGCTCGCGCAGCGCGTCGACGCCGTCGGCGAAGTCGTCGACGAGGAAGCCGAAGAAGCGGTTGTTCTCGGGCTGGTACCGGAACACCTTGATCGTCACCTCGGTGATCACGCAGAGCGCGCCCTCGTTGCCGATCACGACGTGGCGCAGGTCCGGTCCCGCGGCGCGGCGCGGCACGTTCTTGATCCGCGCGACCGTCCCGTCCGGGAACACGGCCTCGAGTCCGACGACCATGTCCTCGATCGCACCGTAGAGCGTCGAGAACTGGCCGATCGAGCGGGTGGCGACCAGGCCGCCGTACTGGGCGAGCGGCTTCGACTGCGGTGAGTGGCCGGTGGTGAGGCCCTGCTCGCGCAGCACGTCCTCGAGGCGCTGCAGCGGGACGCCGCACTGCACGGTCGCCATCATGTCGACCGGATCGATCGAGAGGATCGCGTCCATGCGCGAGCCGTCGAGCACGATCGTGTCCTCGATCACGGTCTCGAGGCCGCCCTCGGTGGCCGTGCGGCCGGTGCGGGGGACCACGTTGATCAGATTCGCGTCCGCGAACCGCAGGACGGCCGCGACCTCCTCGGCGGTGCGCGGGTAGACGATCAGGGCGGGGATCGGCCCGTCGAAGATCCCGTGCACCGACTGGTACTTCTTGAAGCGGTCGACGGAGGCGAGCTCCAGCTCGCGCGGGTCGGTGTCGACCGATCCCGCGCCGAGCAGCTCGGTCACGGCGGCGACGATCTCGTCGCGGCGGAGGGGGGAACGGGAGGCGGCCATGCGGTGGTCCATCGCTTTCGGAAGGGTCGGGAGGGAGGTCATCAGCGGACGAGGTAGCCGCCGTCGACGACCAGGACGTGGCCGTTGACGTAGTCGGAGGCGCGCGAGGCGAGGAAGACGGTGGCGCCCATCAGGTCGCCCGGGTCGCCCCAGCGCTCGGCGGGGATGTGCTCGAGGACCCGGCGGTCCGCGTCCGGGTCGGCGCGGGTGGCAGCGGTGATGGCGGTGGCGAAGTAGCCGGGAGCGAGAGCGTTGACCTGGATGTTGTCGCGGCCGAGCTCGTCGCAGTAGGCCTTGGTGAAGCCGACGATCCCCGCCTTGGTCGCGGCGTACGCGGGGGAGCCCTTGCCGCCGAGGAACGAGAACAGCGAGGCGATGTTGATGATCTTCCCGCCGCCCTGCGCGCGCATCCGGACAGAGGCCTCGTGCGCCAGCTCGAACGCGGCGGTCAGGTTCACGGCGAGCATCGGGTCCCACTGCTCGCGGCCGAAGTCGTCGACGTCGGCGAGCAGGCAGATCCCGGCGGAGTTGACCAGCACGTCGATCGCGCCGAAGCGCTCGACGCAGGTCTCCACCACCCCGGCGGGCGTGCCGCGGACGCTGATGTCGGCCTCGACGAACTCGTAGCGGGCGCCGGTCGCCTCGACGAGCCGGCGGGTGGTGCCGTCGTCCTCGGCGAGGCTCGGCACGAGCACGTCGGCGCCGGCGGTGGCCAGGGCGAGCGTGAAGGCGCGGCCGAGGCCGGTGTTGCCGCCGGTGACGACCGCGGTCCGGCCGGCGAGCGAGAAGTAGTCGGTCGAGAAGTCGGTGATCTCCATCGAGAGGTCCTTTCCAGGTCTCAGGCGTGGTGCGGATCGGCGATGCCGACGTAGCGAGTCTCGAGGTACTCCTCGATGCCCTCGGCCCCGCCCTCGCGGCCGAGACCCGACTGCTTCACGCCGCCGAAGGGCGCGGCCGGGTTGGAGACGACCCCGGCGTTGAGGCCGAGCATCCCGGTCTCGAGCTCCTCGGCGAGCCGGAGCCCGCGGTCGAGGTCGCGGGTGAAGGCGAAGGCGACCAGGCCGAAAGGCGTCGCGTTCGCGAGCTCCACCGCCTCCGCCTCGGTGTCGAAGACGACGATCGGGGCGACCGGGCCGAAGATCTCCTCGTCGAGGATCCTGGCGTCGCGCGGCACGTCCGTGAGCACGGTCGGCTCATAGAAGTAGCCCGCACCCGGGACGGCGGAGCCGCCGAGGGCGAGAGTCGCCCCGTCCTCGAGGGCGCCGGAGACGAGCTCCGACACCTTGCCGCGGGTCGCCTCGTCCACGAGTGGCCCGAGAGTGGAGCCGGGCTCGGTGCCACGGGCGACGCGGAAGCCGGCCATCCGCTCGACGAAGGCCGCGGTGAAGCGCTCGGCGATGCCGCGCTGCACCAGGAAGCGGTTGGCGGCCACGCACGCCTCGCCCCCGTTGCGCATCTTGGCGAGCACGGCGCCCGAGACGGCGGAGTCGAGATCGGCGTCGTCGAAGACGAGGAACGGGGCATTGCCGCCGAGCTCCATCGAGACCCGCAGGACCTGCTCCGCCGAGTCGGCGATCAGCCGACGGCCGACCTCGGTCGAGCCGGTGAAGGACAGCTTGCGCAGGCGCGGGTCGCGCAGCAGCGGACCCGTGACGGCTCCGGCGCTGGTCGTCGGCAGCACCGTCAGCACGCCGTCGGGCAGGCCTGCTTCGCGGAGCACCTCCGCCAGCAGCAGCGCGGTCAGCGGCGTGAGAGCGGCGGGCTTGAGGATCATCGTGCACCCGGCCGCGATCGCCGGCGCGATCTTGCGGGTGGCCATCGCCAGCGGGAAGTTCCACGGGGTGATGAACAGGCACGGACCGACCGGGCGCTTCAGCACCAGGAGGCGGTTGATCCCGTCGGGCGCTGTGGCGTAGCGCCCTGAGATCCGCGGCGCCTCCTCGGAGAACCAGCGCAGGAACTCCGCACCGTAGGCGACCTCGCCGCGCGACTCCGCCAGCGGCTTGCCCATCTCGAGGGTCATCAGCAGCGCGAAGTCCTCGGCTCGCTCGGTGACGAGCTCGAAGGCGCGGCGGAGGATCTCGGCGCGGGTGCGGGGAGCGGTCGCGGCCCAGCCGCGCTGCGCGGCGGCCGCGGCGTCGAGTGCGCGGACGCCGTCCTCGGGGCGGGCGTCGGCGATCTCGAGCAGCGTGCGGCCGGTGGCGGGATCCTGGACGGCGAAGGTGGAGCCGTCGGCGGAGTCGGCCCAGCCGGAGCCGAGGAGCAGCTGCACGGGGATCCGGGCGAGGAGGGCGGCCTCGTCGGCTGCGGTGGTCATGCGGGTCTCCAGGGTGGTGGTCGTGGCGGTCACAGGCGCAGGTCCCGCCCGATGAGGTCCTCGTAGAGGCGGAACGGCGTCATCTCTCCGGCGCGATCGCCGTAGGAGGCGCGGGCGCGGCGGTAGATCTGCTCCACCAGGCCGCTGAGCTCGGCGGGCACGCCCACCGAGCGGGCGAGGTCGATCGAGAGGCCGAGATCCTTGCAGGCGAGAGCGATGGCGAAGCCCTCGTCGTAATCGCCGGCGGTCAGGATCGAGAGCACGTCGCGCTCGACGAAGGTGCTGTTCGCGGGGCTCGCGATGAGGGAGTCGCGCAGCACTCCGAGGTCGACGCCGGCCTTCGTGCCGATCGCCAGCACCTCGGCGGTCGCGACCAGGTGCGAGAACCACAGCTGGTTGATCATCAGCTTCACCGCGTAGCCGGTGCCGTGGCCGCCGACGTGCAGGATCCGCTCCGGATCGCCCATCGCCTCGAGCACCGGGCGGACCCGGGCGACGTCCTCGGCCTCTCCGCCGACGAAGATCTGCAGCATCCCGCTGGCGGCACCGACGGCCATGCCGCTGACCGGTGCGTCCAGGACCCGCAGGCCCCGGTGCCGTTCCTCGGCGCGGACCCGGTCCGCTACCTCGGGGACCGAGGTCGACATGTCGATCCAGGTGCCGCCGTCGGCGATCCCCGCGAGGATGCCCGAGGGGCCGCCGACGACGTCCGAGACGTGGCGCGGAGTCGGCAGCATCGTGATGACGAGGTCGCTCGAGGCCGCGACCTCGGCGGCGGTCGGCGCCCAGACGGCGCCTCCCGCCACCAGCTCGTCTGCCGACTCGCGGCGGATGTCCGTGACGACGAGCGGGAAGCCGGCCTTCTGCAGGTTCCTGGTCATCCCGGAGCCCATGTTGCCGAGGCCGATGAACCCGACGGTCGGGGTGGTGGCGGGGGGCATGGTGATCGTGTCTCCTGTCATGGGGCGGCCGGAGCCGTGTAGAAGGGGTTCGCCGGAGCGCCGCGGGCGGCGAGCACGTCCTCCAGCGGCGGCAGGTGCCGGGCACCGTTGCGGAGTGCGGTCGCGGTCGCCTCGCGGTTGTGGCGGTAGACGGCGTCGGCGTCGTCGGCCGCGGCGTTCACCCAGACCGCGGCGATCACGACGCACTCGTCCACCGCGGCGGGATCGACGGAACCGTCGGCCACCGCGTCCGCCACTCCCGCCGCGACGCCGGCCTGCGCCGGGCCCCAGATCATCACGCCGTGCTCGTCGCCGGCCGGGGCCGACTTGGTGACGAACAGCGTGAGCGGCTTCACCGGGAGCGAGGGGCGCAGCACGGCGACGAAGGGGACGTGGCCGGCGCTCGGAGTCGCGAGGGCGGTGGCCCAGGCCGTCCCGGCCGGGCCGGTGCGGGCGCCGAGAACGGTGTTGATGTGGGCGGCGTTGACGCCCTCGCCGACGAAGCTCTCGCCGACCTCGAGGATCGGGGCGGTCATCCGAGGAGTCCCTGCTCGTCGAGCCACTCGCTGGCGACGTCCTCGGGGTCCTCGCCGTCCACGTCGACGCGGGCGTTGAGCTTCTGCATCTCCTCCGTGGTGAGCAACGGCGAGACCTCGGCCATCACGTCGGCGATCGCCGGGTACTCGTCGAGCACCGACTGCTGGAGCGTGAACCCGCCCTGGTAGACGGGGAAGAACTGCTGGTCGTCCTCCATCACGGTCAGGTCGAGGGCCGAGATGCGGCCGTCGGTCTGGAACACCTCGCCGAAGTTGCAGTCGTCGCCCTTCTGGGTGGCGGTGTAGATGACACCGGTGTCCAGGAGGGTGACGTTCGAGTCGGGCACGTCGAGTCCGTAGGCGGTCTTCAGACCGGGCCAGCCGTCGTCGCGCGTCGAGAACTCGCTCTCGATGCAGAACGTCTGCTCGTCGGCGGGCAGCTTCGCGACGTCGCTGAGCGTCTTCACGCCGAGCTTCTCGGCCTCGGAGGACCGGATCGCGAAGGCGTAGGTGTTGTTGAGGGGCGCGGGGTCGAGCCAGGCGATGTCCTTCTTCGCGTCGGCCTCCTTCACCGCGGCGAACTGGGCCTCGGCGCCGGGGATCGGTGACGTGTTGCCGTTGTAGGTGATCCAGGAGGTGCCGGTGTACTCCCAGTAGCCGACGAAGTCCTTGTTCTCGAGCGCCTGGCGCACGTTCGCCGAGCCCACGAGCTTGGTGTTCGCCTCCAGGTCGGCGCCGTGGGCGTTGAGGAGGTCCGTGGTGATGTGGGCGAGGATGTACTGCTCCGAGAAGTCCTTCGATCCGATCTCCCCGGAGAGGCCCGAGAGCTCGTCCCCCGCTCCTCCCGAGCCCTGGGAGGCGCCCCCGGAGCATCCGCTCAGGGCGGCGATGCTCGAGACGGCCGCGGCGACGATGACGACGGTTCGCTTCTTCATGGTTGTTCCTTCTGTGCAGGGGTGTGCGGGGGTGCGGATGTGCAGGAGTGAGGGGGGCGGGCCGGCGGCTAGAGGCCGCGCGGGCGCACGGCGTCCTCGACCAGGCCTGCGGCCCAGTCGATGAGCACCGCGATGCAGGCCACGAGCACGGCGCCCGTGATCAGGACGGGATAGCGCTGCAGCTTCAGGCCGTTGACGATCATGTCGCCGAGCCCGCCGGCGTTGATGAAGGTGGCGATGGTGGCGACGCCGACGCAGAAGACCAGCGAGGTGCGGAGCCCGGCGAGGATCACCGGCGAGGCCAGCGGCAGCTCGATCCGCCGCAGGACCTGGTTCGGGGTCATCCCCATCCCGCGCGCCGACTCGCGGACGCCGGCGTCGACCTGCTCCAGCCCCGTCAGGGTGTTCCGCAGCACGGGGAGGAAGGAGTAGGCGACCAGCGCGACCAGTGCGGTGGCGAATCCGGTCTGCCACACGATCGCCAGCAGGATCACCACGCCCACCGCGGGCGTCGCCTGGCCGATGTTCGCCAGCCCCAGCACCACGGTGTGGAACACCTTCGACTTCGCCCGGTAGACGGCGATGCCGGCCGGGATCGCGAGGACCGCGACGAGCGCTGAGGCGGTCACGGTGAGCACGACGTGCTCGCCGACGCGGGCGAGGATGTAGCCCGGGTTGAGCGTGCGCTGCTCGATCGAGTCGAGGGTGCTGCTGCTCAGCCAGAGCAGGGTGACTGCGAGCACGACGGCCACCGCCAGTGGAGCGGCGACCCGGCGCAGCACGCGGCCCGAGCGGCCGGCGCGGAGCGCGACGGAAGGAGCGATGACGGCCATGTCAGCGGACCTGTCCCGGCGCGGCCGACGGGTCGGAGTCGCCGGTGAGCACCGCGGAGATCGCAGCGTGGTCGAGGGAGCCGCGGACGGTTCCGCCGCCGTCCACCACGTCGACGCAGGGTGCTCCGGTGAGCACGAGCAGGTCGAGCGCGTCGCGGAGGGTGGCCGAGAATCCCACCCGCGGCGACCCCGACGGGCCTGCCGCGGCGAGGCGGGCGCCCCGCACCGGAATCAGCGCGAGGCGCTTGAGCGCCGCGCCGCTGCCGATGAAGGAGGCGACGTAGTCGTTCGCCGGCGCCGCGAGGATGGCTGCCGGAGTGTCGAACTGCTCGATGCGCGACCTCTCGCTCATCACGGCGATCCGGTCGCCGAGGCGGATCGCCTCATCGAAGTCGTGGGTGACGAAGATGATCGTCTTGCCGATCTCGCTCTGCAGGCGCAGGAACTCCGCCTGCAGCTTCTCCCGCGTGATCGGGTCCGTCGCGCCGAACGGCTCGTCCATGAGCATGACCGGCGGATCGGCGGCGAGCGCCCGAGCGACTCCGGCCCGCTGCTGCTGACCGCCGGAGAGCTGCTTGGGGTAGCGCTGCGCGAACTGGCCCGGGTCGAGCTGCACCGTGCGCAGCAGCTCGTCGACGCGCTCGGCGGTGCGCTGCCTGGTCCAGCCGAGGAGCCTCGGGACGACGGCGATGTTCTCGGCGATCGTGAGGTGCGGGAACAGGCCGATCTGCTGGATCACGTAGCCGATGTGCCGACGCAGCTGGTTGGGATCCAGGCTGAGCACGTTCTTGCCGTCGATCCGGATCACTCCGCTCGTCGGCTCGATGATGCGGTTGATCATCTTCATCGTGGTGGTCTTGCCGCACCCGCTCGGGCCGACGAACATGACCAGCTCGCCGGGCTCGATCCGCATCGAGAAGTCCTCCACAGCGGGCGCCGACTGGCCGGGGTAGGTCTTGCTGACGCCTTCGAGCTCGATGGCGACTCCTCCCTCCCGCTGCGAGATCGCGGAGAGGAAGCCCGTGTCGGTGGGTTCAGGGGTGGTCATCTCAGGCACGCAGACCTCTCGAGGTGGTGAAGCGGGTGATCAGGAGGAAGGCGGCGTCGACCAGCAGCGCCAGGACGACGACGGCGACGGTGCCGGTGAGGGCGTAGTTGAGGGCGTTCTTCGAGCCGAGCGAGGAGAGGCCCTTGAAGATGTACTGGCCGAGGCCGGGACCGGCGACGTACGCGGCGATGGCGGCGATGCCGATGGTGAGCTGCGCGGCGACGCGGACGCCGGTGAGGATGATCGGCCAGGCGATCGGCAGCTGCGTGGTGAGCAGGACCCGCAGTGGACCCATCCCCATCCCGCGCGCCGCCTCGAGCACGTGGCTCGGGACCTCGCGGAGGCCGACCACCGTGTTCCGGATGATCGGCAGCAGCGAGTAGAAGACCAGCGCCACCACGGTCGGCGCCCAGCCGAGCCCGAGGACGGGGCTGAGGATCGCCAGCAGGGCCAGCGAGGGGATCGTGATCGCGATGCCGGCGGCGGTGATGGCGAGCGAGCGGGGGACCGGGCGGTCCCATACCAGCAGGCCGATCACGACGCCGAGCACCAGGGCGATGACGAGCGAGACCGCCACGACGAGCACGTGCTCGAGGACGAGCTCCGCGATGTCGTCCCAGCGGCGACCGAGGAAGACGACGAGTCCGGAGACGTCGGATCCGGGCACGGATGACTCCCTTCTCTCCATTGAGCGGGGCCGCCGAGTGGCGACGAGGTCAGAGTACGAAGAGCGGTGCCATAAAAACAATGGATGTTGCTCATATGACAACTGCCGTCTACCGTTGCGTCATGCAGGACGACAGTGCGGCGCCGCGGCGCAACTCCTCGGGCCTGGCCCGCGACATCGAGATCCTCGAGATCCTGGGCGGACCGGAGGCCGAGGAGTCGGGCGGGCTGGGCGTGATGCGCATCGCGCAGCTCACCGGCCGCGACAAGGCGGTCATCTCGCGCAGCCTGGCCACTCTCTCCGACGCGGGCCTGCTCGACCGCGATCCCGCCACGCTCGGCTACCGGCTCGGGAGTCGGATCTTCTCGCTCGCCGCCCGCACCCTCGAGTCGCAGCTGATCGCGCGTTCGCGCCCGCACCTTCGGAGGATCGCCCGCTCCACGCGCGAGACCACGCACCTCTGCGTGCTCCGCGGCGGCAACGTGCTCACCGTCCTCAGCGAGCTCAGCCCGCACGAGGTGCGCACCACGGGCTGGGAGGGGGTCATCACCGCGGCCTGGCGCACACCCTCGGGGCGGGTCCTGATCAGCGACTGGGACCGCGCCTCCCTCTCGGCCTGGTACGACGAGCACGGGCACGACCGGCCGGTGGTGGGGCCGGTCGATCCGGCCATGGCCGCGGCAGGCTTCTCGGTGCTCGAGGAGCCGCCGGTCGATAAGGCGGTCGTCTCGGATTTCGACTCGCTGATCGCCGAGCTCGCGCGGATCCGGGAGCGGGGCTGGGCGACGCTCGACGAGGAGCTGGAGCGCGGGGTCGTAGGGGCCTCGGCGCCGGTGCGCGACTTCTCCGGCCGCATCGTCGCGGCGATCAACGTCAGCGCGCCGAAGTCGCGGATCGGATCACAGCTGGACGCACTCGGGGCCTATGTCTCGCTCACGGCGCGCGAGCTGTCCACTCACCTCGGCTCTCCGGGGTGAGTGCAGCCGCACCGACACGGCGGGCCTCACCGGACGACACCGCCGGCGGCGAGGAGGAGGCCGGCTCGCCGCGCTCGGTCGAGCGGGCGGCTTCTCAGGAGCGGCGCGGCTGCCGTCGCGCTACCGCGCGACCTTCGCCGCGATGTCGCTCCGGTACATCCCGCCGTCGAGGTGGATCAGGTCGAGCGCGCGGTACGCACGCTCCCGCGCCTCGACGAAATCGGCGCCGCGAGCGACGACGTTGAGCACGCGGCCGCCGGTGGCGACGAAGCGTCCGTCGACCAGCTGGGTCGCTGCGTGGGCGATGGTGACGCCGGGGACGTCCGCCGCCGCGTCGAGTCCGGTGATGGTCCGCCCGGTGACGGCGTTCTCGGGATAGCCCTCGCTCGCGAGGACGACAGTGACGGCGACCTCGTCGGTGAACGCGGGCCACGGCACGGAGGCGAGGGAGCCGGTCGCGGCGGCGTGCAGCAGCGCGGACAGCGGGGAGGCGAGGCGGGGGAGGACGACCTGGGTCTCGGGGTCGCCGAAGCGGGCGTTGAACTCGATCACGCGCAGGCCCGCGTCGGTGACGATGAGGCCGCAGTAGAGGAGTCCGACGAAGGGGGTGCGCTCGCGCTCGAGCTGGCGGATGGTCGGGATGGCGACCGTGTCGATCACCTCGTCGACGAAGGCGCGCTCGCTCTCCCAGCGGTCGGCGAGCCAGGGGAGCGGGGAGTAGGCGCCCATGCCGCCGGTGTTCGGCCCCTCGTCGCCGTCGCCCAGGCGCTTGAAGTCCTGTGCGGGGGAGAGGGGGACCACGTCGTGGCCGTCGGAGAGGAGGAAGAGGGAGACCTCCTCGCCGGCGAGGAACTCCTCGATGAGGACGTCGCCGGACTGCAGCCAGAACTCGGCGTGCGCGATCGCGGCGCTGCGCGACTCCGTCACCAGGACGCCCTTGCCCGCGGCGAGGCCGTCGGCCTTGACGACCGACGGGAGTCCGTACTCGTCGATGACGCGGGTGGCGTCGACCAGGGTGGAGACGCGTGTGGCGCGGCCGGTGGGCACGCGGGCCATGTCCATCACGCGCTTCGCGAAGGTCTTCGAGCCCTCGAGCGCGGCGGCGGCCTTGTCGGGGCCGAAGGTGGGGATGCGTCGGCGGCGGAGGGCGTCGGCGACTCCCGCGACCAGGGGCGCCTCGGGGCCGATCACGACGAGCTCGATGCCCTGCTCGACGGCGAAGTCGCTGACGAGCCGGGGGCTGTTCGTGTCGAAGTGGATGACCTCGACGTCGCGCGCGATGCCGGCGTTGCCGGGCGCCGCGATGATCTCGTGGTGCTCCTCCTCCGCGAGGAGAGCCGTGATGATGGCGTGCTCACGGGCACCCGAACCGAGAACGAGGATCTTCACCCTGACAGGATAGGGCGCCCCGCGCCGGAGCCGTCCTCCGAGCCGCCCGCCTCCCGCGAGATGCCACCTGTGACGACGACACGCCGAGGATCGCCTGCACAAGTGGCATCTCGCGGACGGCAGCCGGGTGAGCGGCGAGGGAGGATGGGTGCATGGCCAAGGGCAGGATCGACGAGGCGAGCGGGCAGTCCGCGGTGCGGGCGGCGCTCGCCGGGGGAGCGGACCGGAACACGACGGCGACGGCGGTCCGGTTCCTCCTGCAGATCATCGAGACGAACGTCCCCGGGCGCAGCGTCGAGGTGCGCGTTCCGCCGTTCGGCGCGGCCCAGTGCGTCGAGGGTCCGGGCCACACCCGCGGCACTCCGCCGAACGTGATCGAGATGGACGCGGCGACCTGGCTGCCGCTCGCGACCGGCTCCCTGCCGTGGAGCGAGGGCCTCGCGAGCGGGCGGATCCACGCGTCCGGAGTGCGCGCGGACCTCACGCCGTTCCTCCCCGTCCTGCGCGTCGGCTGAGCATCGGCGAGTTAACTTCTCGTAAACGCGGCGGCGAGCCGTCGTCAGAACGTTTGACCTGGGGTCCGCCGTCGGGTTGTCTGGGAATAACCCCCTCACGCGGCACGAATCCTCTCCGGATCCACCGCTCGATGCTTGGAGTCCCCTTCACGATGCGCAGTACTTCCCCGGGCCGACGCGGCCTCACCCGACTCCTCTCCGCGACCGCCGTCGGCGCCGTCGCCGGAGCGGCTCTCCTCGGCGCCACGCCCGCCGTGGCGGCCGAGGGCGATGTCGCCATCGACATCCTCTCGATCAACGACTTCCACGGGCGGCTCGCCGCCGACCGCGCCGTCGCCGGAGCCGCTGTGCTCGCCGGCGCCGTCGACTCCTACCGCGCCGCCAACCCGAACACGCTGTTCGTCTCGGCCGGCGACAACATCGGCGCGTCGACCTTCGTCTCGAAGGTGCAGGGCGACATCCCCACGCTCGACTCGCTCAACGCGATGGACCTCGACGTCAGCACGCTGGGCAACCACGAGTTCGACCAGGGCCGCGACGACGTCGACGGCCGCGTCGTCGACGCCTCGGCGTTCCCCTACGTGAACGCGAACCTCTACGACACCGCGACCGGCGAGCGCGCCTACTCCCCGTACGTGATCACCGAGCAGGACGGCGTCTCCGTCGCCTTCATCGGCGCGATCACCGAGGACCTCGGCAAGCTCGTCAGCCCGGCGACGATCTCGACGCTCTCCATCGAGCCGATCGCCGAGAACGTCAACGAGGTCGCCGCGCAGCTCCAGGACGGCGACGCCGCGAACGACGAGGCCGACGTGGTCGTCCTGCTCCTGCACGAGGGAGCCGACGCCGACGCGGCCGAGCTGAACACCCCGGAGGCCGACCCCAAGTTCGGCGCGATCGTCAACGCGGTCGCCCCGAACGTCGACGCGATCGTCTCGGGCCACAGCCACCAGGAGTACAACGCGGGCATCGACGCCGGCCGGGCCTTCCCGACCGTCGTGTCGCAGACCGGCAGCTACGCCGAGAACATCGGCCGCATGTCCCTGACCGTCGACCCGGCGACGAAGCAGCTCACCTCGCTCACCAGCGAGGTCGTCCCGCTCACGAAGGTCGTCGACGACCCCACCTCCGACGACCCGGCCAAGACGATCGTCGTCGGCGCCTTCACGCCCGACCCCGAGGTCGAGGCCATCGTCGCCGACGCCCAGGCCGTCGCCGTCCGCGAGGGCAGCGTGAAGGTCGGCACCATCACCGAGGACATCTCGCGCGCCTACCGCCCGGACGGCACCACGACCAACCGCGGCTCGGAGTCGACCCTCGGCAACCTGGTCTCGGACGCCCAGCTCTGGGCGACCCGTGAGCTCGGCACGCAGATCGCCTTCTCGAACGCGGGCGGCCTGCGCGACGACCTGTCCTACATCGCGACTCCGGACCAGCCCGGCGACGCGGACGGCGTGGTCACCTACGCCGAGGCCTCCGACGCCCAGCCCTTCGCGAACACCCTGGTGACCCTGCAGCTGACCGGCGAGCAGATCTCCGACCTGCTCGAGGAGCAGTGGGTGGGCAGCTCCAGCCACCCGCAGCTGAACCTGTCCACCTCGAAGGACCTCACCTACGTCTTCGACGCCACGGCGCCCGAGGGCTCGCGCATCTCGCAGGTGTTCTTCCAGAACGAGCCGATCGACCCGGCCGCGACCTTCACCGTCGTGACCAGCAGCTTCCTCGCGAGCGGCGGCGACGGCTTCAGCACCTTCACCGAGGGCACCGGCACGGCCGACTCCGGCCGCATCGACCTGGACGCCTTCGTCGGCTACATCCAGGACCTCGGCACCGTCAGCCCCGACCCCGTGCAGCGCACGATCGGCCTGACCGACAACGTCCCGGACTCGGGCGAGTACGCGGTCGGCGACACGATGACCGTCGACCTCTCCTCGCTCCTGTTCAGCACCGGAGCCGCGGCCGACACCACCGTGACCGCGAGCGTCGACGGCACCGTCGTCGGCACCGCGACGATCGACCCGACCCGGGCCGTCACCGACGACTCGACCGGTCGCGCCTCGTTCTCCGTCCCGATCGACGAGAGCCTGGCGGGCGGCGCGCACACCGCGACGTTCGCGCTCGACACCACCGGAACCGAGATCAGCCTCGGCTTCGCCGTCGCGGCCGGCGCCGGAGCGGGCACCCCCACTCCCGGACCGACCACGGAGCCCACGCCCGCGCCGACCACGCCGCCCACCACGGGCCCCGCGCCGACGCCGACCACCGCTCCGGTCGCCGGGTCGCACCACCTCGCCGAGACCGGAGTGGACGCGACCCCCGCGTTCGCCGCCGGGATCGCCGCCCTGCTGCTCGGTCTGGGCATGACGGTCGCGCGCCTGCGCCGCCGCACCGCCGCGAAGTAGCCGCACCGCGCACGACGACGGGCCCTCGACTCCGGTCGGGGGCCCGTCGTCGTGCGTGGGGGCGAGCCGAGGGGCGGGACCGCCCGGGTGCCGCGGGCGGGGAGGGGCTCCCCGAGGAGCGGTCGCAGCCCCTGGAGACGCGAGAACGCCGCCTCCCTATCGGGAGACGGCGTCGGAACGCGATGAGGTGCTGTCGCGGAGCGGCGGGGCTCAGTGCTGCGCGGGGACCTGGCGGTAGCCGTCGCGGCTGGCGACGAGCACCGTCGACACCGTGCCCCATGCGGCGAGGCCACTGAGGACGACGAGGATTGCGATGCTCATGAGTGTTCTGCCTTTCGTTGCGGCGGCTTCTGATCCATCCGCCGGGATGCTGTGTACAACGTCCAGTGTCCGGTCCCGTGTTCCGAAGGACAATCGAACTGTTCTTGCCCTGACGTGTAGTTTCTCTACATGGACGTCCGCCGACTGGAACTGCTCCGCGAGCTCTCGATGCGCCGCTCGATCACGGCCGTGGCGGAGGCGACGCACCGCACGCCCTCCGCGGTCTCGCAGCAGCTCAAAGTCCTCGAGCGCGAGGCCGGGGTGCCGCTGATCGAGCGCTCGGGTCGGGGCGTCGTGCTCACGGCGGCGGGGCGCGAGCTCGCCCGCAGCGCCACCGAGATCGCGATCGCGCTCGAGCGGGCCGACGCCGTCTGGCAGACCTTCAAGAACAACCCGATCGGCGAGGTCACGATCGCGACCTTCCCGACCGCCGGGCAGATGCTCCTCCCGAACGCGCTGGTGGCGCTCCGGAGCGTCGAGGGGCTCGTCGTGCAGTGCGAGGACGCGGACCCCGGCACGGACGAGTTCGCCGACCTGACCGCCGACTTCGACATCGTCCTCGCGCACTCGCCCACCGGCCGCAGCGCCTGGGCCGGCCGCGGCCTCGCGATGGCGGAGCTGATGATCGAGCCCCTCGACATCGGCCTGCCTGTCGGGCACCGCCTTGCCGACCGGGCGACGGTCTCGGCGGCGGACCTGGTCGGCGAGACCTGGATCGGCGTCCCCGACGGCTTCCCGTTCGAGCGGGTGATGCAGGACATCGAGACCGCGTCCGGCGAGGCGGTGCGGGTGGAGCAGCGCTTCGCGTCGACCCGCGTGACGGAGGCGTTCGTCGCGGCGGGCCTGGGCATCGCGGTGCTCCCGCGCTACACAGCGGGCGGCGCGGGAGTGGTGGTGAAGCCGCTCCGCGGGGTGAACTCGGTGCGGCACATCGTCGCGCTGATGCGGCCGGACCGGGCGGAGCGGCTCTCGGTCCGCACCGTCGTCCGCGAGCTGCGGGCGCAGGCCGGCCGGCTCGTGCACGCGCTCTGAGCGATCACGGTGCCGCGCCCTCGCCCGCGCGGGGGAGAATGGAGGCATGAGCGATCCCGCCCGCCCCGAGGTCACCCGCGAAGAGGTCGACGTCCGCCGCTCCCCGCGCGTGTGGCGCATCCTGACCCTCGGCGTCGGGCTCGGAGCGATCGTGGCGTTCGTGCTGACCTTCGCGCTGCCCGAGACGCAGGGCTTCTCCCGCGGGCAGGTCTTCGGCTTCAGCCTGCTGCTCTTCGTGACGCTGTTCGGCGCCCTGGCGGGGCTGGTCGTGGTCCTGCTCGACCGGGTCGTCGGCCGGAAGGTCGTCCGGACGACCGCCGAGCGGATCGTCGAGCGCGAGGAGCAGGCAGTCGAGGAGCCCGTGGCCGAGGAGGCTCGGCCCGACGTCGCGACGACGTCCGACGAGGGCGATCCGCAGACGGGGTCCGACCGGGTCTAGCCGGCCGAGGCGGGCCGTCCTGCGGCCGCGGCACTCCGCTGAAGGTCCCGCCCGCGGCTCGCGCTCGCGGACGGGACCGCGGCGTCAGCGTCCCCGGCGAGACGAGGAGCGGCGGCTGCTGCTCGTGGGGGACGTCGGGCGCTTGGCGGCGGCGCGCTTGGCGGCGGCGCGCTTGGCCTTCTGCGACTTCGAGATCTTCTTGGCCACGAAGGTGAGCAGGAACGGCAGGATTCGGTAGATCACGGGGGACTCCTCGGGTGCATGCGCGCGGGGCCGCGCACCCACCGATCATGGAGCGGCGCGCGGATCCGCGGCACCCGTTGCGCCGGGCCCGGCGCTGTGCAGAGCTCAGCTGAGCTGCGTGCGCTCCACCCAGTCGAGGTACTCCGGGGTGACGGTGCCCGTCACGTACTCGCCGGTGAAGCAGCTGGTCTCGAGGTCGGTGACGTCCGAGCCCTCGAGGATCGCCGCCTTCATGTCGGCGACCTCCTGGTAGATCAGCTGGTCGGCGCCGATCGCCTCCGAGATCTCGGGGATGCGGCGGTTGTGAGCCACGAGCTCCTGGCGCGAGGGCATGTTGATCCCGTAGACGTGCGGGTAGCGCACAGGAGGCGCGGCGGAGGCGAAGGTGACCGTGTTCGCGCCGGCCGCGCGGGCCATGTCGACGATCTCCTTGGAGGTGGTGCCGCGGACGATCGAGTCGTCGACGATCAGGACGTTCTTGCCCTTGAACTCGCTCGACATCGCGTTGAGCTTCTGCCGCACCGACTTCTTGCGGACCGCCTGCCCCGGCATGATGAACGTCCGGCCGACGTAGCGGTTCTTGTAGAAGCCCTCGCGGTACTCGATCCCGAGCTTCTGAGCCACCTGCATCGCGGCGGGGCGGGAGGAGTCCGGGATCGGCATGACGACGTCGATCGCTCCGCCCGGCGTGTACTGCGCGATGGTGTCGGCGAGGCGGTCGCCCAGGCGCAGGCGCGCCTCGTAGACCGAGATGCCCGACATCACGGAGTCGGGGCGGGCGAGGTAGACGTACTCGAACGAGCACGGGATGAGGCGCGGGTCCTTCGCGCACTGACGGCTGGCCATCCGGCCGTCGGGAGTGATGAAGACCGCCTCGCCGGGGGCGACGTCGCGGACGATCTCGAAGCCCTGCGCCTCGAGCACGAGCGACTCGGAGGCGACGACCCAGTCGTCCGGCGCCCCGGTGTTGCTGCGGCGGCCGACGATGAGCGGGCGGATGCCGAAGGGGTCGCGGAACGCGAGGAGCCCGACGCCGGCGATCAGCGCGATGGTGGCGTAGGAGCCCTCGACGCGCTCGTGCACGCGGGCGACGGCGTCGAACACCTCGTCGGCGTCGAGGTCGCGGCCCGACATCGAGGCCTGCAGCTCGTTCGCCAGCACGTTGACCAGCAGCTCCGTGTCGGAGGTGGTGTTGAGGTGGCGGCGGTCGATGCGGAAGAGCTCCTCGGTGAGCTCGCGCGTGTTGGTGAGGTTGCCGTTGTGGACGAGGATGATGCCGTACGGCGCGTTCACGTAGAACGGCTGGGCCTCCTCCTCGCGCTCGGCGTTGCCCTTCGTCGCGTAGCGCACGTGGCCGAGGCCCATGGAGCCCAGCAGCGAGCGCATGTCGCGGGTGCGGAACGCCTCGCGGACCTGTCCCGCCGCCTTCTTGATGTGCAGGGTGCTGCCGTCGGCGGTCGCGATGCCGGTCGAGTCCTGGCCGCGGTGCTGCAGGAGGGAGAGGCTGTCGTAGATGGACTGGTTGACCGGTCCGGAGGACACGATCCCAACGATTCCGCACATGCCGGAGGGGCTCCCAAGGGGATAGCAGGGGGGTTTGACGATCCATCCTGGCACGCGGGGGACTCATCCCCTAATGGTTCGCCCTGGGCGGATCCGTGGTCCCGGGGCTGCTCTGAGCGGTGTCGACCGGCGGATCGGCCGGGCCGTCAGCGGGGCGCCGCGCGGCCGCTCAGCTGCTCGGAGTCGTCCAGGCTCCCGCGAGACTGCGGTCCAGGACGCGTCGCCAGCCCTGCGGAGCCGCGGGCTCGCGGCTGGTCGTGCCCGCCATCCAGAGCAGCAGACCGCTCGGCGAGGGCGCGCTCTGTCGGGCCGCGCCGCGACGGGAGAAGGCAGTCGGTAGGGTCGTCGCGTGAGTGATGAGACGAGCAGCTACGCCCGCGCAGGAGTCGACACGGCGGCGGGGGACCTCGCCGTCGAGCTGATGAAGTCGGCGGTGTCGGCGACGCACGACGGCAACGTCCTCGGCGGGGTCGGCGGCTTCGCGGGCCTCTACGACGTCTCCTTCCTCCGCGACTTCCGCGCCCCCCTCCTCGCGACCTCGACCGACGGCGTCGGCACGAAGGTCGCGCTCGCGCAGGCGATCGACAAGCACGACACCATCGGGCAGGACCTCGTCGGCATGGTCGTCGACGACATCGTCGTGGTCGGCGCCCGCCCCTTCTTCATGACCGACTACATCGCGTGCGGCAAGGTCGTCCCGGCCCGCATCGCCGACATCGTCGCCGGCATCGCGCGCGCCTGCTCCGAGACGGGCACCGCGCTCGTCGGAGGCGAGACGGCGGAGCACCCGGGCCTGCTCGGAGCCGACGACTACGACGTGGCGGGCGCCGCTGTCGGCGCGATCGAGGCGGACCAGGTGCGCGGCGCCGACCGCGTGCGCGACGGCGACGTCGTGGTGGCGATGGCCTCCTCCGGACTGCACTCGAACGGCTACTCGCTCGTGCGCCACATCCTCGCCGAGCGCGGCATCGGCTTCACCGACCGCTCCGAGGAGCTGGGCGGCGTGGTCGGCGAGGTGCTGCTGGAGCCGACCCGCCTCTACACGCGACCCCTCCTCGACCTGCTCGACGACGCCGAGCTCGGCCCGGCCGTCCACTCCATCAGCCACGTCACCGGCGGCGGGATCGCGGCGAACCTCGCCCGGGTGCTGCCGCGCGGCTCCTGGGTCGAGGTCGAGCGGGCGAGCTGGAGCCCGTCCGACGTGTTCCGCGCGCTCGCCGGGATGTCCGGCGCGACGCTTGAGAGCACCGAGGGCACCTGGAACCTCGGCATCGGCATGTTCGCCGTGGTCGCGGCAGAGGCGGCCGACGCTGTGATCGCGCGCCTCGAGCGCTCGGGCGTCCCGTCCTGGGCCGCGGGTCGCGTCTCGTCGGCCGCGCGCGGGTTCGAGGGCTTCGAGCAGGGCGCGAAGGGCGTGGACGGCGGAGCGGTCCGCCTGGTCGGGTCCTACGCCGGCTGACCTCCGGAGGCGCCGCGGATCAGCGCGGTGCGGCGTGCGCGCGCTCCCAGGAGTGCTCGTGCCGGGTCAGCAGCCACGAGCCCGCCGCGCAGAGGGCGCAGGCGGCCGCGGTGGCGAGCAGGGCGGTCGCCCAGGTCGGAGCGTCGCGGCTGACGAGCAGGTTCGCCGAGGCGACCAGCACGCCGAGGCCGGCGCCCGCGCTGGTGCCGAGCACGAACGGACCGTCGCGGCGGCTCGCGACGCGCACTGCGACCATGCCGGCGACCGCTCCCGCGCCTCCGACGACTCCGATGCCCGCGCCGGACGCGGCTCCCATGAGCAGGCCGAAGCTGACCAGCCCGGGCGGACCGTCGGAGGCGAGGACGCCGGGCAGGTAGAGGACCAGGGCGACGGCGGCGCCGACCGCGCCGCCCACCAGGATCGCGCCGACCAGCAGGGCGGCGGTGACGTAGCCGACCCGCGCGACAGGTCGCGCGGATCCTCCAGGTTCGAACATTCGCGGCTCCATCGACGCGGGCCCGCGGGGCAGCGGGCGGTCCTCGGACAGTACGCCCGAACACCCCGCGGCGGAACCGCCGTCGGGGATCGGCGGGATCAGCGGCGCAGGGTCTCGCTCGGGAGCTCGCCGAAGCGCGTCGCGTAGTGCTGGGCGAAGCGCCCGCCGCTGATGAACCCCCATCGGGCGGCGACGTCGCCGACCACCAGCGAGCCGGCCGATCCGGCCGAGAGCTCCTCGTGCGCGCGCTCGAGGCGGACGTCGCGCAGGTAGTGCCGCGGGGTCTCGCCGAAGGCGCGCTGGAACGCCAGCTGCACGCCGCGGACCGTGAGCCCCGCCGCGTCGGCGATGTCGGCCACTCCGAGAGGCAGGTCGGCGTTGGCCTGCACGAACTCCACCGCCCGGCGGAGGCGCCGTGCGCTGACCGAGGGCGGGACGGCCGGCAGCGGGGCGATGCGGTGGGCGAAGGTCTGCAGGGCGGCGAGCGCGGCGATGCGGGCGACGCCGTCGCGCTGCAGCACGGTGGGCGTGTGCGCGGAGGCGAGGGTGTCGCGCAGGAGCCGGACCGCCGCCCACCAGGCGGTCGTGTCTCGCGCCACGGGGGCGAACCGCAGCGGGCCGGGCTCGGTGCCGTGCAGCTCGGCGGCGATCGCCTCGAGGTGGGCGGCCTCGAAGTGCACGAGCGCGTCGCGGTACTCGAGAGCCTCGAAGCCGAAGGGCCGGCCGCTCGGGAACATCGCCGGGCGGCCGACGACCAGGCGGTGCTCGTCGCGCCCCAGGTCGAGGGAGGCGCGCCCCGCGGTCAGCCAGAGGGCGACGTAGACGTCGCTCGGGGCCACCGTGCCGCGCACCCGCCCGAGGAACGAGGCGGAGTGGAGGCTCACCGGCCCGGGCCCGGTCGTCGTGTAGCGGAACGCGAACGGCACGACCGAGCGCTCGGCCCGGAAGCCGGAGCCGTTGTACGAGCCCGCGTAGAAGTCGCGCGCTTCGTCGAGGTCGTTCCCGCGACGCTCCGACTGCCACACGGGCAGCCGTGCGGGCGGGGAAGTGCTCATCCGGTCAGTGTCCCAGCGAGCACCGACATTCTGCACGCAGTGGCGGAAAGCGGGAGGACGTGCTCAGCCGAGCGACCCGCGCTCCAGATGGAAGAGGGCGAGCGCGGCCACCGCTGCCGTCTCGACGATCGCCCCGGAGCGGACCATCGCCGCGACCTCCGCATCGGGGAACCACTGCTGCCGCATGTCCTGCTCGGTGTCCTCGCGCTCGTGCTCGCCGTGCTCGAGCCCCTCGGCGAGGAAGACGTCCACGGACTGCGCGACGAAGCCGTACGCCTCCGCGAGCCGGCCCAGGTGCGTCAGCCGCTCGGCCCGGAGGCCCGTCTCCTCGCGCAGCTCGGCGCGCGCGAGAGCCTCGGCGTCGCCGCCGGAGGAGCCGTGCGGCCAGCCGCCGGCCGGGAACTCCCACGCGCGGCGGCCGATCGGATACCGGTACTGCTCGACCAGCCAGAACCCGCCGCGCTCCCGCGGGAGCACGAGGGCGTAGTCGTCGCGCTCGACGACGGAGTAGGCGCCGCGCGTTCCGCCCGGCCAGAGCACCTCGTCCTCGCGGACGCGGATCCACGGGGTCTCGTAGGCGATCCGCGTCGACAGCTGCCGGACGGCGCCGTCGACCGGTCCTCCGCCCGTAACCTCGTCCGTCGGATCCCCGCCCGCACGCGGAACGGGGCCGCCCCGAGGGAGCGGCCCCGTGTCACGGGAGGAGTCACGCACGCTTCTGGTGCGGCTCCTCGACGAGGTCCGTGTCGTCGCCGTCGTCCTCGGCGTCGATCCACTTCGAGTAGTCCGGCTCGTCCGGGTGGCTGAGCTCGCGCTCGAGCGCGCTGTAATCGACCGCCGGGCTGAACGACTTCAGCTCACGGGCGATCTTGGTGTTCTTCGCCTTCTGACGGCCGCGCCCCATGGGTGACCCCCTCACGATGACAGGCCAGACGGGCAGTGAGCCGGCTGGGGAAAAGAGCAGACAGGGAAAGTTGAAATCTACGCGGTAGTTTAGCAGACGGGGGACACGCCACCCCGGGCCTCGATCTGCCGGACGGCCGCCCATCCTCGACCGCGTCAGGAGCACCGTGGACAGCGTCGCCCCACCGCGCCCCGTCGTGGTGATCGGCGCGGGTCAGGCGGGCCTGTCCGTGGCCTACTACCTGCGCCGTCTCGGCCTCGTCCCCGGGCGCGACCTGGTGGTCCTCGACCGCGGACCCGAGCCCGGAGGGGCCTGGCAGTTCCGCTGGGAGGCGCTGCGGCTCGGCTCCGCGCACCGCGTGCACGACCTCCCGGGCATGGAGCGCATGGGGCTGTCGTTCCGCACGGCCGACCGCCGCCGGCCGGCCCGGGACGTGGTCCGCGAGTACTACGGGCGCTACGAGGAGGAGCTCGGTCTCGAGATCCGCCGTCCGGAGTCGGTGCGGCGCGTGTCGAGTGCGACACCGCACGACACGGGGTCGCCCCTCGTCGTCGAGACCGACCGCGCGGTCGAGCGCGCGAGCCTGCTCGTCAACGCGACCGGCACCTGGGGCTCGCCCTTCGTCCCGCACTACCCCGGGCGCGACCGGTTCCGCGGCGTGCAGATCGACCCGACCGAGTACGTCCGCGCCGAGGACTTCGCCGGGAAGCAGGTGCTCGTGGTCGGCGGCGGCACCTCGGCGATCGGCTTCCTGCTCGAGCTCGAACGGGTGGCGCGCTCGCTGACCTGGGCGACCCGGCGGCCGGTCGTGTACCACGACGGCGAGCAGCTGGCGATGGAGTCGGCGGTGGAGGCCGTGGCCGAGCAGGACCGCGCCGCTCGCGCCGGCCTGCCCCTGCCGAGCATCGTCGGCGGCACCGGCGTGCAGCGCACCCGCCGGGTGGTCGCCGCCATCGAGCGCGGGCTGCTGCACGAGCGGGGCATGTTCTCGTCGATCGAGGAGGAGGGCGTGCGCTGGCCGGACGGCTCTTTCACGCGCGCTGACGCGATCATCTGGGCGACCGGCTTCCGGCCGGAGCTGCGTCACCTCGCTCCGCTCGGGCTGCGCGAGCGGGAGGGCGGCATCGCGGTCGCCGACGGAGCCTCGCTGACCGATCCGCGCGTCTTCTTCGCCGGTTACGGCCCGACGGCCTCGACCATCGGGGCGAACCGGTCGGGCCGGCGCATCGCGCGCGCGGTCGTGGCGCGCCTGCCCTGAGCGCGGCGGCGCCTCAGATCCTGCCGTCCCAGTCCACCGGCACCACGGAGCCGCGGTAGCGGATCCCGTGCACGCGGATCGGCCCGGCGAGCGCGGGCGACAGCGGCGCGACGACCAGGGTGTCGCCTCCGGGAGCGAGCCCCAGCGCCGCCGACAGCACGGCGACGGAGGCGGCCGCCGACCAGGCCTGCGGACGGCAGGCGGCCGGGTACGGCACCGGCGCGTGCACCTCGGCGGCGGGATCGCCCGAATGCAGCTCCGGCATCCGGTAGCCGAATCCCTCGGCCGCCGCGATCAGCCCGCGCGAGAGGGTCGTCGCCTCCGACCCGAAGCCCTCCCGGGCGAGCCCGGTGACCGCGATCGCGGTGTCGTGGGCCCAGACCGAGCCGCCGTGGTACGACAGTGGCCAGTAGCCGCCCGAGCCGGTGTCCAGGGTGCGGAGGCCGAAGCCCGAGTCGAGCCCGGGGGAGACCAGCAGCTCGGCGACCCGGGCGGCGTGCCCGGGGGAGAGGATGCCGGTGCCGAGGAGATGGCCGAGGTTGCTCGTGATCGTGTCGACCGGGCGCTTGGCTGCGTCGAGCGCGATCGCCGGGTAGCCGCCGTCCGCATCGTCGATCCAGAACGCCTCCGCGAAGCGCGCCTTCAGGGTCGCCGCCGCCTCGCGCCACTCGGAGCCGTCGCGGCCGAGGTGCTCGAGCAGCGCCGCTCCGCCGATCATCGCCTCGTGGGCGTAGGCCTGCACCTCGCAGAGCGCGATCGGGCCCTCGGCGAGGGTGCCGTCGCGCCACTGGATCGAGTCGCCCGAGTCCTTCCAGCCCTGGTTGGCGAGGCCGTGCCCCGTGGTGTCGACGTACTCGAGGAACCCGTCGCCGTCGGAGTCGCCGTCGTCGCGGAGCCAGCGCAGCGCCGCCTCCAGAGCGGGCAGCAGCTCCTCCACCTCGTCGTCCGGGAGTCCCCAGCGCCACGCGTCGTGCAGGAGGCAGACCCAGAGAGCGGTGGCGTCGACCGTGCCGAAGTAGAGCGGGGGCAGCGAGACGCCCTCGCCGGGGATCTCGAGGGTCGTGGCGCGCAGCTCGTGCATGATCTTGCCCGGCTGCTCGGCGGTGTCCGCGACGTGGCGGGTGCCCTGCAGGCCGGCCAGGACGCGGAGGGTGGAGGCGGCGATCCCGGTCCCGAGGGGGAGGAGCATCCGCGCCGCCCAGATCGAGTCGCGGCCGAAGAGGGTGAAGAACCAGGGCGCTCCCGCGGCGAGGAACGGCTCGCCGGGGCGCTCCACGGCGACCATGCGCAGGGCGTCGAGGTCGTCGAGCGCGGCACGGCACCAGGACGCGAGGCGGGAGTCGCCGGTCTCGAGCGCGGTCCCCGCCCACTCGGCCGGTCCGGACGCGGCGGCGACCACGGCGGCCGCGTCCTCCGTCGCGACGCTCCACACGACCTCGACGCTCCCGCGGGCGGGGACCACGACGCTCCAGGTCAGCACCGTGCCCGAGATCGAGGCGCCGGGCGCGCGCAGCTCGGCGCGGACCGGGCCGTGGGTCCAGTCGAGGCCGCCGTCCACCGCCGCGGTCTCGAAGGAGGGCTCGTCGCGGAGACCAGCCTTCACCACGTGCACGAGCGAGAAGTCGGGGTCGAGGGTCAGCTCGACGGTCGTCGCGACCTCGTCGGGGAGCGCCGACTCGAGACGGATGCTCTCGCGGACGCCGCCGGCGGAGACCTCCCGCGAGCGGACCACGCGGAGCCGCGGGTCCGCAGCGGCGTCGTCGAGATGGCGGGCGAGTGCGGTGAAGCGGGCGGAGGAGGCGCCGTCGCGGCCGGTGGCGATCGGCTCCAGCGCCTCGCCGCCCACGCGGAGCGAGGCGCCCGCGAGCACGCGCACGTCGCCGAGGTAGAGCCCGTGCACGGGGCGGGAGCCGACCTCGCCCGCCTCGTCCGACCACAGCTGCACCGGTGCGCGGAGCAGGACGAAGGAGTCGTGGAGGAGGGGCTGGCGGGGCGGGGTCTGTCGGTCGTCGCGCTCGGTCGTCACGGTCGACTCCTCACTGGATCGTCGGTGCTGGGGGCGTGCCGCCGATCGTCCTCCGCCGGTCCCCGGGAGTGCCGGAGGGGGCGGACGGTTGACAGCGGCGTCGTCGGAGGTAACCTTACCGAAGGATTTGATCGATCAAACCGGTGGAGCCCGCCAGGTTGGAACGATCAAGAGCACGTCGAGGAGGACGCATGGCACTGCCGACCGTCGAGGACGTCGCCCGTGCCGCCGGCGTCTCGCGTCAGACCGTGTCGAACGTGCTCAACAGCCCGCACATCGTCCGCGACAGCACCCGCGAGCGCGTCGAGAAGGCGATCGGCGATCTCAACTACCGCCCGCACGCCTCCGCCCGCCGCCTCCGCACCCGCAAGTCCGGCACCATCGGCGTGCGGATGGACCGCGTGCTCGACGGCATCTCCGGGAGCCTGCTCGACCGCTTCCTCCACGCCGTCACCGAGCAGGCCGATGCGCGGGGCATGCGCATCCTCCTCTACACGGCGAAGAGCCCGGAGGAGGAGATCGAGCGGATCGGGCGCCTCCGCGACGGCGCCGACGTCGACGCCTTCGTGCTCACCTCCACCTTCTACGGCGACCCCCGGACCGCCTGGCTGATCGAGCAGGCCGTGCCCTTCGTCACCTTCGGCCGGCCCTGGGGCGTCGACGACCGCAACGACCCGCAGCACCTCTGGGTCGACGTCGACGGCGCCGCCGGGCTCGCCCAGGCCACCGCGCACCTCGCCGACAGCGGCTGCTCGCGCATCGGGTTCCTCGGCTGGCCGAGCGGATCCGCGACCGGGGACGACCGCCGCAGCGGCTGGGAGCGGGTGCACCGCGAGCGCTTCCGCGGCGCGCCCCTGCTCGCCGCCTCCTCCGAGGACGACGTCCAGCAGGCCCGGATCGCGGCCATCGAGTTCCTCCGCTCGACCCCGGAGCTCGACGGCCTGGTCTGCGTCTCGGACTCGCTCGCGCTCGGCGCCTCGATGGCCGCCGTGGCCGTCGGTCGGCCCTCGTTCCCGATCGTCGGCTTCGACAACACCCCCGTCGCCGCGGCCGTCGGACTGCCGAGCATCGAGCAGGACCTCGACGCGGTGGCCGCGGGCGCGCTCGAGCTCCTGCTGGGCGAGCGCGGCGACGACGTCGTCCACCGTTCGCTCGCTCCGGGCGAAGCCCACCGCCTGATCGAGCCCCACCTCGTGCTCCGCACGCCCCTCCACCACCCCGCCGACTGAGGCGCCGTCACTCCGACCGGCGCCCCTCCCCACGAAAGGCCAGACCATGACCCCCACCCACCGCGCGGCACGCTGGGGTGCCGCGATCCTCGCCGGAGGCCTGCTGCTCCCGCTCGCCGCCTGCTCGAGCGGCTCCGACTCCGGTGACGCGGGCGGAGACTCCGCCCTCACCGTGATGATCGGCTCGTCCGGCGACGCCGAGACGACCGCCGTCACCGACGCCGTGAACGCCTGGGGCGAGCAGAACAGCACGACGGTCGACGTCGTCGCCGCCAGCGACCTGACGCAGCAGCTCGGTCAGGGCTTCTCCGGCGGCAACCCGCCCGACCTCTTCTACATGAGCTGGGACCAGTTCCAGACCTACGCGAGCAACCGCTACCTGGAGCCGTACGCCCAGGACGCCGGGAACGCCGACGCGTTCTACCCGGCGCTGCGCGACGCGTTCAGCTACGACGACCAGTTCTACTGCGAGCCCAAGGACTTCTCCACGCTCGGCCTCGTGATCAACACTGACCTCTGGGCGGCGGCCGGCCTCACCGACGCGGACGTCCCCACCGACTGGGCCTCGCTCGAGTCGGCGGCGACGAAGCTGACCGCGAACGGCGTGACCGGGCTCTCCTTCGGCGCCGAGTACGCGCGCATCGGCACCTTCATGAACCAGGCCGGCGGATCGCTCCTCTCGGAGGACGGCGCCACGGTCACCGCGGACACCCCCGAGAACGTGGCGGGCCTCACCGAGGTGAAGACGCTGCTCTCCGACGGCGTGCTGAAGTTCCCGGCCGCGCTCGACTCCGGCTGGTCCGGCGAGGCGTTCGGCAAGGGCGCGGCGGCGATGGTCATCGAGGGCCCGTGGATCAACGGAGCGCTCGCGGCCGACTACCCCGACGTGAACTACCGCGTCGCCGAGCTCCCGGCCGGCCCCGGCGGGAAGTCGACCTTCACCTTCAGCAACTGCTGGGGCATCCCCGTCGGCAGCGCCTCGGCCGAGAAGACGGAGTCGCTCGTGTCGGCCCTGACCTCGGACGAGCAGCAGCTCGCCTTCTCGGACGCCTTCGGAGTCATCCCCTCCACCGAGACCGGAGCCGCCGAGTACGCGACGAAGTACCCCGAGAACGCCGCCTTCGTCTCCGGCAACGACTACGCGGTGAGCCCGGTGGCCTTCGCCGGCGCGGCGACCGTCATCACCGACTTCAACTCGGCGCTCGAGGGCCTCGCGACCGGCGACCCGGAGTCGATCCTGAGCGACCTGCAGACCAACCTGCAGGACGCGCTCGACACCGCGAACGCGAAGTAGCCCGGCCGGGAGGCGGCGGACCCGACCGCCGCCTCCCCGTGCCCGCCCGGCACGCCCCCACCCCGCGCACGTGAGTCGAAGGAGACCCGTCGATGAGCACCACCGCCGCCCCCCGGAGCCGCCGCTCCGGCATCCGCGGGCACGAGGCCCGCTACGGCTGGCTCTTCACCCTCCCGGCGATCGTCGTGATCGGCGTGTTCCTCGTCGTCCCGATCGGCCTCGCCCTCTGGGTCAGCGTCAGCAACTGGAACGGGCTCGGCTCGCCGCTCGGGCCCACCGCGCAGTTCGTCGGAGCCGACAACTACCGCGCGGTGCTCACCGACTCCGGCCTGGCGCAGAAGGACTTCGGCACCGCGATCCGCAACAACGTCTACTACGTGCTGCTCGTGGTGCCGCTGCAGACCGCGCTCGCGCTCTTCCTCGCCGTGCAGGTGAACCGGCGGATCCTGCGGGGCCGGGGCTTCTTCCGCACCGCCTTCTACTTCCCCTCCGTCACCTCCTCGATCGCGATCACCGTGATCTTCCTGTTCCTCTTCTCCGCCTCCGGCGTCGTCAACGCGGTGCTCGGCTGGTTCGGCGCCGACGGGCCGACCTGGATGGCCGACCCGACCGGCGTCCTGCACTCGCTCCTGGGCGCCGTCGGCGTCGACGGCTCCGGGCCCCTGGCGGCGGGCGCCCCGCTCGGCCTCACCTGGTGGGACTGGCTCTCCGGCCCGTCCGTCGCGATGTGTGTCCTGATCACGATGGCGATCTTCACCACCTCGGGCACGTTCATGCTGCTGTTCCTCGCGGCGCTGCAGAACATCGGCGCCGAGATCGACGAGGCGGCGCTGATGGACGGCGCCGGGCCGCTCCGGAAGTTCTTCTCGGTGACCCTGCCGATGCTGAAGCCCACGCTCTTCACCGTGCTGACCCTCGGACTGATCGGCACCTGGCAGGTGTTCGACCAGATCTACCTCACCGGAGGAGGGGCGCCGGGCAAGACGCTGCTCACCCCGGCGTACCTCGCCTACGAGTCCTCGTTCACGGATCTCCGCTGGGGCCAGGGCGCCGCGATCGCCTTCATCCTCTTCTTCATCATCGTCGTGCTGACGCTCCTGCAGCGGGCGGTCCTCCGCGAGAAGGGGGAGCCGCGCCGGCGCCCCCGCCGCGCCGCCCGAGCCGACGCCGCGACGACCCTCACCACGGGAGGCATCCGATGAGCACGCTGGCCGAGCCCGACACCCGCGCCCCGGAGAGCCCCGAGCCCGCCGCGCCGGTCCCGCACCGCCGCATCCGCCTCGGTGCCCGCGGCCGCGCGTCGCTGATCGGCGGCTACCTGCTGCTCATCGCTCTGGCGCTGGTGTACATCTACCCGTTCCTGATCTCGGTCGCCTCGTCGTTCAAGTCGGACGCCGACGCCACCGCGAACCCGCTGTCACTGCTTCCCGCGACGTGGTCGTTCGCCTCGTACGAGCGGCTGTTCACCGATGTGCCGCTGCCGCTGTGGACGCTCAACTCGGTGATCGTCACCGTGGTCGTCACCGTCGGCCGGGTCTTCTTCGACTCGCTGGCCGGCTATGCGCTCTCGCGGCTGCGCTTCCGCGGGCGGGGCCTGCTGTTCGCGCTGTTCATCGGAGTGATGAGCGTGCCCGCGGTGGTGCTGCTGATCCCGCGGTTCCTGATCCTCAAGCAGCTCGGCCTCTACGACAGCTATGCGGGGATGATCGTCCCGCTCGTCGTGGACGCGGCGGGGATCTTCATCATGAAGCAGTTCTTCGACTCGATCCCGCTCTCCATCGAGGAGGCCGCGCGGATCGACGGGGCCGGGGTGTTCCGGACGTTCCGCTCGATCGTGGTGCCGATGGCGCGCCCGGCGATCGTGACGCTGTTCATCCTGTCGTTCCAGGGGTCGTGGAACGAGTTCTCGCACTTCGTGGTGTCGCGGCAGTCACCGGAGCTCAACACGCTGACGACCGGAGTCGCGTCGCTCGTGTCGGGGCAGCTGGGCACCGGCAACCAGTACCCGCTGCAGCTCGCGGCGGCGGTGCTGATGTCGATCCCGGTCGCCGTGCTGTTCTTCGTCTTCCAGCGGCGGATCATGAACACCACCGAGGGCGCGGAGAAGGGCTGACGGGGGGTCGTCGGTGAGGAGTCCCCGGTTCATGCTGGTCGAGTAGCGCGCGCAGCGCGCGTATCGAGATCCGCCTCTGTGCGGAGGGTCTCGACACGCCCCTGCGGGGCTGCTCGACCAGCATGCGGGGCGCCCCGGCTACTTCGCGAGGAACTCCAGGACGACGCGGTTCCACTCCTCAGGGTGGCTCACGGTCACACCGTGCGGGGCGCCGTGGACGACGTGCAGCTCGGAGCCGGGGATCGCCGCGTGGGTGCGCGCGCCGGAGCCCTCGAACGGCACGGTGGCGTCTCCGTCGCCGTGGATGACGAGCGCGGGGACCGACACGTTCGGCAGGTCCTCGCGGAAATCGGTGGTCGCGAACGCGGTCATGCAGGCGAGCGCGGCGTGCTTGGCCGACTGCTTCGCCAGAGCGATCGCCTCCTGACGCTGCTCCTCCGTCACCTTCAGGACGCCGTCGACCGAGAAGAAGTCGGTGGTGAACTGGTCGTAGAAGTCGTCCTCGCTCTTCGTGAGGCCGGCGGTCATCTGCGCGGCCTGAGCCTTCTCGAGCGGGCCGTCGGGGTTGTCGTCCGTCTTCATCAGGTACGGCGGGACGGCCGAGGCGAAGACCACGCTGTGCAGGCGCTCGGCGCCGTACTTCGTGAAGTAGCGGGCGACTTCGCCGCCGCCCATCGAGAAGCCGACCAGGGTGACGTCCTGCAGGTCGAGCTCGGTGAGGAGGGTGTGCAGGTCCTCGGTGAGCGTGTCGTAGCTGTAGCCGGTGAGCGGCTTGTCGCTGCGCCCGAAGCCGCGGCGGTCGTAGGTGACGACGCGGTAGCCGGCCTCGGCGAACGCGGGGACCTGCTCCTTCCACGACTCGCCCGAGAGGGGCCAGCCGTGGATGAGGACGACCGGGCGTCCCGATCCGCCGGTGTCGTCGACGTGCAGGTTCGTGTCCTTGAAGAGCCCGTGGTGGGCGGTGATCTCGGCCATGGCGAGTGCTCCTTCCGGCGCCGACGATCGGCGTCACTCGATGTTCGAGGACGTCTCCCCGGGCGGTTTGTCGGGGCCGAGAGGGTTGACAGCTCGCATCATCGCGTGAGGACGGCCGCCGCGAGCCCCTGCAGCGCCGTCCGCAGCCCGTCGCTCACGGGCAGGCCGGCGTCGAGCAGGGCGTTAGCGGCGGCGACCAGCACGGGCGCCGCGGGGGAGGAGGTGACGACGAGGTCGGACGGCGGGGCCGCGCCGCCCGATGGCCTCACGACCAGGATCAGCCGGGAACCGGAGGCGCTCGTGGTGATCGTCGCTCCGGCTCGGGCGGGCAGCACGGCGACCGTGCCGCGCACGACGACACCGCGCTCCTCCCGGCAGGACACCGTGAACACGCCCTCGAGCGGGAGCAGGAGCACCACCGATCGCGAGTCGGCGCGGGGGCTCGGGTGGAAGTGGATGGATCCGGCCGTGTGCCAGATCCGCCGGAGGAGCACGCCCTCGGCCGACGCCTCCTGACCCGTGACGGCGAACGCGGGGTCGGGCTCGACTTCGGCGTGCCGCGACCGCAGCCACTGCCGCGCCGAGGCGCCGTGGAGGGGCGTCGAGCGGATCAGCGGATCGGACACGGAGGCGGCTCCCAGGGAACAGCGGACCGGGATCCGCCGAGTTAGTGAGGAACCATCATTCTAGAAGCCGGGCATGGAGCCGTGCCCCGACTGGCGCGTCCTCACACGAGGATGCCGCCCCGGCCGCGCTGAGCGCGACGCCGGAGCGGCATCCGAAGGGTGGTGCGGACTACTGGAATCCGCCGCCGCGGTCCTCCGGGTCCTCGATCGGGTCGGAGTCGGGAGTGTCGATCGAGTAGGTCACGTGGACCGCCTCGCCGACCTCCTTGGCGGAGACGGCGTTGTAGACGAGGTGCGTCTCCTGGCCGTCGACGGCGGCGTAGACGTCGACCTCCTTCTCGTAGCTCCCGTCGGTGCTGACGCGGTTCTCGGTCTGGCCGTCGAACGGCCCGCCCTGGAAGAAGACGAGGTAGCTCTCGCCCTCGGCGAGTGCGCGGATGTCGTTGCTCATGCCCCCAGGTCTACCACTCGCCGCCTCCCCGCCGCTCGGCCTTGCGCTCGGCGGGCGGAGGAGGGCGGAGTGCGCCGGCGGCCGAACGGCGGCCGTCCTCTGCGCCCTGCCTGCGCTGATTCGCCAGCCGTCCGCCGAGCGCGACCGCGAGGAGGGTCAGCGCGATCGCCGCGGATCCGATCCACTCGCGCGCGGCACTGTCCGCGGGGAGGAGGGGCCCGATCAGGAGGCACGCCACGACGCCGACGGCGAGAGCGCCGACGGTCCACCACGAGCGGAGGGAGAGGCGCCGGGGGGAGCTGCCGGTGTCGTCAGCGCGCTTCGTCACGGCCGACCCGTCCCGGACCGGCCGACCGGCTGCTGCTCCTCCTCCCGGTGGAGGCGCCGCGCTCGGCGCGCGAAGAGCACGACCCCGGCGATCGCGGCGGCGCCCCAGAGCACGGACCACCCGTGTCCGAGCCCGGCGTGCACGAGGAACGCGACGGCGAGGAACGCGCAGGCGGCGGCGTACACGACGCAGATCCACGGCTTCGGAAGGAGAGCGTTCACGCTCGCACCCTAGCGGTGGCGACGCCGCGGGTGTCTCGGCTCCGCTGCGGCCTGCGGCGATCCTCGCCACAGGGCCCCCTCAGCTCGTCAGGCGGCCGATCTCGTCCTCGGAGAGGAGGCGGTCGGAGTAGAGCGCGAGGCGAGCCGCGGGGTCGGGGCTGTGCGCGTCGGGGCCCTCCCACCTCCGTTCGAGCCCGAGTCGAGCGACCGTCCGGTGCGATCGCTCGTTCCGTTCCGCGACGACCGCGGTCACGGGGAGCTCCGGCCGGAGCCGCCGCGCCCGCGCGATCCCTGCGGAGGCGACCTCCTGCGCGTACCCCCTGCCCCAGTGGTCCGGATGGAAGGTGAACCCGACGTTCCAGGCCGTGCCGGCGAGGAGAGTGCATCCGCCGATCCCGATCGCGCCGTCCGCGCGGCCCTCGGGACTCCGCAGCCGGACGACCCAGCTGCTGAGGTCGTCCCGTGCCCACTGCGCTGTCCCGCGGGCGAGCATCGCCTGCGTCTGCTCGACGGAGTCGTGTCGAAGGAGGGGGTCGCCCGCCGCGATCCGCTCGTCGGAGTACAGCCGCCACAGCTCGTCCAGATCGCTCTCGGCGGGACGGAACAGCCGGAGCCGCCCGGTCGTCTCGTCCGGACGGTCACCGGCGCCGATGCTGCTGCCGCTCGCTCGAGGAGGGACTCGGGGCCACCGGGGCGGTCGCCGAGGGGGTGAGGTCTGCGCGGTGATCGCGCCAGGACGTCCACGACCACCCGCTCAGCCCGTGATCAGGCCGGTGAGGCGGTCGGCGGCGGCTCCGACGGTCGAGACCGCGCTGAGCGTGACGAGGCAGGCGATGCCCCAGAACCAGGTGCGACCGGGCGCCCCGGCGCTGCGCCGCTCGAAGGCGAGCCACCAGGCGCCGACCACCGAGACGCACGCCGCGACCACCGAGCCGAGCGACATGCGCACGTACTCCTCCGGTCCGGGGGAGGACCAGGCCGTTGTCGCGAGGACGATGAGCAGCGGGACCACGATCATGCCCAGCGCGCCGAGCAGAACCGCGTGGAGGTGGCTGCGGGGAGGGGTGCCGGCCGTGGTCGTCGTCGCGGTCCGCGTCCGTGTCGTGTCCATGCTGCGTCCCCCGTCGCCGCGGTCCGGTCCGCGCTGCCCCGACGCTATCCGCTCGCCGTCCCGCCGTCACCCCGCCCGCAAGGCCTCCGCACGGGCTCCTGGACGAGTCTCCACCGCCGTGGGCGCGAAGGACCCGTGGAACGCGGTGATCACCGCCGCGATCGTCGCGGTCGTGCTCCTGTTCGGCTGGGCGGTGCTGAACCTCCGCAGCAGGCAGCACTGACGCTCCCGGCTGCAGTGACCATCGGCCCACGCCACCCGCGCCGCCCCGGCCGAACGCCGAGAACGTAGGATGTGCGGGATGACGATCGGACGCCGCCTCTTCCTCTCGGGAGCCGCCACGGGAGTCGGGCTCCTGGCCCTCGCGGGCTGCACGCCGTCGCGTCCGACGCCGACCCGCTCCGTCACCAAGGCCCCCGTGCCCACGCCGAGCACCACGGCCGTCCCCGCGCCGTCCGCCTTCGTGCGCTCCGCCTGGGCCGAGGATCCGTACGCGCTCGGCTCCGTCTCCTACCTGCCCGTCGGCGCGACGCCGCAGCACCGCACCGACCTGGGCACCGCGGTCCTCGACCGCGTCTTCCTCGCGGGTGAGGCCACCGACACGGAGGCGCCCGGCACGCTCCAGGGCGCCTGGAACTCGGGCGTCCGCGCAGCCGCCGAGATCAGCGCCGTCGCCGACGAGGGCGAGCGGATCGCGATCGTCGGGGCCGGTCTCGCCGGAGCGGTCGCCGCGCGGCGCCTGTCCGACGCGGGCTTCGACGTCACCGTGGTGGAGGCGCGCGAGCGCACCGGCGGCCGCATCGCGACCGCGACTCCGGACGGCTGGCCGATCGCCGTCGAGACCGGGGCCTGGGCCCTCACCGGCGCGGGAGCCGCCCTGCGCGAGAGCATCGCGGACGCGGGCGTGGTCACGACCGCGGTCGACCTCGCCGACGTCCGCTCGAGCGACGCCGACGGCGCGGCCCTCGACGTCGGCACCACGGGCGCCGAGGCCCTGACCCGCGCGCTCGAGTGGGGAGCGGAGCAGCCGGAGGACCTGGCGCTCGCCGAGTCGTTCGCCGGCTCCGGAGCGCCCGACCCCGCCGAGGCCGAGCCGGGCTCCGGCGACGGCGACGCCGCCCGCGTGGCGGCGCACCTCGCCGGGACGACCGCGCTGCGCACCGGCGCCGCTCCCGAGGAGCTCTCCTCCTGGTACGGACTGGGCGACGCCTCCGCCGCCACGACCGCGGAGGAGCTGAGCGACGACTCCGGCGACGCGCTGCTGACCGACGGGCTCGCCCCCCTGGTCGACACGCTGCTCGCCGACGTCGAGCTCTCGCTGCGCGCCGTGGTGAGCGGCATCGGCTACACGGAGACCGGCGTGAGCATCCGCCTGGGCACCGGCGAGTCGTTCACGGCCGACCGGGTGCTGGTCACCGTGCCGATCGGGGTCCTGCAGACGGACGCGATCGCCTTCGACCCGCCTCTCCCGTTCGCTCAGCGCGCGGCCGTCGCGGCCCTCGGCTCCGGCGTCGTCGAGACGCTCTGGCTGCGCTTCGACGAGGCGTTCTGGGAGGCCGGCGCCCCCGCACGCTGGTCGCTCGTCGGCTCCGAGGCGGGCATCACCGAGTGGCTCAACCTTCAGCCGTCGACCGGCGAGGCGGTGCTCGTCGGGCTGGTCGGAGCGGATCAGGCCCTCTCGCTGCAGGACCTCAGCGACGACGAGCTGGTCACCCTCGCGCAGACGGCGCTCGAGCCGTTCGCCGTCGTCCCCGGCTGACGAGCTCGCGGAGCCTCGCCAGCGGCCCCCGCCACTCCGACGCGTGCGCCGCCCCGAGAGGCCGCACCCGGCTGAGCGCGACGACGAAGGCGGCGATGCCTGAGATCAGGCTCAGCACGATCACGTCGTAGAGCACGAACATCACGGGTCCGTCGACCTGGCCGGGGTCGAGGAAGAAGTACGGGTACCAGCCGATGAGGGCCCCGCGGACCAGGGTGATGACGCCCCAGACGATCGGGAAGCCGAGCACGGTCAGCGCCCCGCGCCAGGCGACCGGGCTGCGGCCGGGGCCGAGAATCCAGTCGAGGATCGCGAGCGTGGGGATCACGAAGTGCAGGAGCGCGCTCGACCAGGGCACGTCGACCCGCACGCCGCGGTTGTTGGCCTCGACCGCGATCAGCCCGAAGACAATCCCCGACACGACCATGTAGGTGAGCACGAGCGCCCGCACCGTGCTGAGCCAGCGCGGCTCCCGCTCGCGCGCGAGGGCGACGAGGCCGGACAGGCCCAGCACCACGACCCCGGCCATGTTGGACTGCGTCGTGAAGTAGGCGAAGAAGTTGTCGATCTGGAACGCGCGGAAGCCCAGCGTGTAGAAGAAGTCGCCGACGAGTCCGACCGCGCCCAGCCCGGCGAGGGCCAGGCGGAGGATCGCGAACGCCTTCCGCACACCCGCTCCGATCCGTCGCCGCTGGGCCCGGAGGGCCGGACTTCCGGACGATTCTACGGTCGCCGCGCTCGGAGCTCCCCGAGCGCGGAGCTCCGCCGGACGGGGGAGGCGGGCCCCGCGGAGGCGGCCTAGCGTGGAGGGATGGTGCGCGCACAGGGCGGGAAGGGTCCGGGTCGGATGTCGACGGAGGAGGCGTCCCGGCGCTGGAACGCGGTCACGGGTCCGCTGTTCCTCGCGGCGGGAGCCGTCTTCGCGGTCCTCGGGAATCCGGTCTGGCCGGTGTTCCTCGTGCTGGGGATCACGTTCCTCGGGCTGACCGCCGGCCCCGGGAAGCCGGCGCGCCGGAGCGACCCGCAGGGGCCGGATCGCGATCGGTGACGCCCGCTTCGCGACGCGGACACTCGCCGGCCGCGTCGCCGGGATAGCGTGCGTGTCATGCCCTTCACGCCGAGCCACGCCGTCGTCGCGCTCGCGTTCTCGAACGGCCGGATCCCCGCCGCGGCCGTCGCCGTCGGCGCGATGGTCCCGGACATCGGCATGTACCTCCCGGTCGCCGTCGCCCGCGAGTCCACCCACTCCCTCCTCGGCGTCGTCACCGTCGACCTGCTGCTCGGGATGCTCGGCCTCGCGCTGTGGAGCGCGGTCGTCGCTCCGGCCTGGCGCGACCTCGCACCCGCGCTGGTCCGCTCGCGCCTGCGTCCCCGGCGCTCACCGCCCCGCGGGGCAGCCGAGTGGATCCGCGTGCTCGTCTTCGCGGCCGCCGGCATCGCCATCGGAGCCGCCAGTCACGTGATGTGGGACGGCTTCACCCACCGGGGCGGCCTCTTCGTCTCGGCGATCCCGGTGCTGCAGCAGGATCTCGGACCCTTCCCCGGCTTCCGGTGGGCGCAGTACGCGAGCGGCGTGCTCGGGCTGCTCGGGCTCGGGATCGGCGCGGTGGTCTGGTACGTCGGCCGCCGTCCCCGGAAGCTCCGTTCCGACGGCCGGCAGCCGGTGCGCATCGCGGCCGCGGCCGTGGTGCTCGCGGCCGCGGTGGTGCCCGCCGGAATCGTGCTGGCGGGGGCGGGCATCGATCCGCTCGACGCCGCCTACCGGGCGCACGTGGTGCGGGCGGCGATCCTGCTCGTGGGAGGCGGTGCGGCGGCCGCGGTCGCCGTCGCAGCGGTCTGGTGGCTCACCGGCCGAGGGGTGCGCGGGGCCGTCGTCTGAGACGACGGGGGACGAGCCTGTCGTCTGAAGGGATCACGGGCATCCGTCGCGAGGAGGATGCGCAGGTGCATAGCCCACCGATAGCGTCGGACACGGCCCGTTGGGGCGGGCCGCCTTCGGGGGAAGGCACTAAGGGGAAATCGGGGGCTCGCGGCACACGCCGCGGGCCCTCTACCCGTGTGCGGGCCTGTCGCCTCAGCGCCGCTTCGAGCGCGGCCGGTTCTGTGCGGCCGGGCGCTGCGGGATGCGCGGGGCGCCCTCGCCGGCGGCACCCTGCGGGAGCGAGGACGCGGGCGGGATCGGGCGGCGGGTCACCGGGCGCACCGGCTCGCCGCGGCGCGTCTGGCCGGGGATCGGACGCGAGCGGCGCCCGTAGATCAGCTCGGACGAGTCGAGCAGCCACGGCACCAGCGCCACCGTCACTCCGTGCACCAGCAGGAGCTTCTGACGGATCCGCCGCGACTTGTGGTTGTGGAGGAACGCCTCCCACCAGTGCCCGACGATGTACTGCGGCATGTAGACCGTGGTGATCTCGGAGCCGTGCTCGAGGCGGTGGCCCTTGATGTACTTGATCAGCGGGTACGAGATGTCGCGGTAGGGCGAGGCCACGCAGCGCAGCGGCACCTCGATGTCCATCTGCGCCCAGTCGGCCTTGAGCTGCGCGGTCTGCGCGTCGTCGATGGAGGAGTGCACCGCCTCCAGCGTCTCGTGCCGCGCCGCGATGGCGTAGTCGAGCGCCTTCAGCGTGGGCTTGTTCATCCGGCCCACCAGCACGATCGCGTGGTCGCCGTTGGCGCCGAAGGTCGTGGTCGGGTCGACCTCGATCTCCTTCTCGACGTCGCGGTAGTAGCGGTAGACGCCGGCCATCAGGACTCCGAGGATCGGCATCACCAGGTAGACGAGCCAGGCGCCGTGGGTGAACTTCGTGATCGTGACGACGACGAGCACCGCGAAGGTCAGCGTCGCGCCGAACAGGTTGATGGCCAGGCTCGTGTAGACGGTGCGCGAGCCCTCGCCGCCCCGGATCATCCGCACCCAGTGCTTGACCATGCCCGACTGCCCGAGCGTGAACGAGACGAAGACGCCGATGATGTACAGCTGCACGAGGCTCGTGAGCGAGGCCTGGTAGACGAGCAGGATGACCGCGGCGACGAGCGCCAGGATGATCACGCCGTTGGAGTAGATGAGGCGGTCGCCGCGGGTGTTCAGCGACTTGGGCGCGTAGCCGTCGCGGGCCAGCACGGAGCCCAGCAGCGGGAAGCCGTTGAACGCGGTGTTCGCCGCGAGGAGCAGGACGGCGGCGGTCGCGGCCTGGATGATGAAGAACAGGATCGTGTTGTTGCCGAACGTGGCGGCGGCGACCTGCGCGATCACGGAGCGCTGCGGGGTCGTGGCGCAGTCGGCGAAGCCCACGAGGTGGCAGGCGTTCTCGGCGTAGTGCACGTTCGAGAGCAGGGCGAGGGCGGTCAGGCCGACGAACAGCACGATCGCGATCGTGCCCATCGCGACGAGGGTGCGCTGGGCGTTCTTGACCTTCGGGGCACGGAACGCGGGCACGCCGTTCGAGATCGCCTCGACGCCGGTGAGCGCCGCGCAGCCGCTGGCGAAGGAGCGCAGCAGCAGGAGGACGACGGCCGCCTGCGTGAGCTGCTCGCCCTGCACGGTGAAGCCCGCCGACTCCGCCACCGGAGTGTCGCCGAAGGCGGTGCGGACCAGGCCGACGACGACCATCACGAAGACGCTCGCGACGAAGAGGTAGGTCGGGATCGCGAAGGCGCGGCTCGACTCCGAGACGCCGCGGAGGTTCACGGCCGCCAGCAGCACCACGAAGAGGATGGCGAGCTCGACCCGCAGCGGTGCCAGCTCGGGCACCGCGGAGATGATGTTGTCGACTCCGGAGGCGACCGACACGGCCACGGTGAGCACGTAGTCCACGAGGAGGGCGGCGGCGACCGTGAGTCCCGCCGTCTCGCCCAGGTTCGTGCGGGCGACCTCGTAGTCGCCGCCGCCGGACGGGTAGGCCCGGATCAGCTGGCGGTAGCTCAGCACCACCACGACGAGGAGGACGACCACGCACGCGGCCACCCAGGGGGCGAAGGTGAGGAAGGAGAGCCCGCCGAGCAGCAGGATCATCAGCAGCTCCTGCGGCGCGTAGGCCACGGAGGAGAGCGGGTCGCTGGCGAAGATGGGGAGCGCCAGCCGCTTCTGCAGCAGCTGTCCCTCGAGCTTGTCGCTGGGGAGCGGCTCGCCGATGAAGAAGTGCTTGGCGGTGCGCAGCTCGGTCGCGTCGGCCGGTGATCCGTCCGCGGCGGACGGGGGGCCCTCGTGTGTCACGAGCGATGACACTACTCCGTACGAGGGGGCAGTCAAGACGCCCGGGAGCGGGCCGAGCGGAGGCTGATCTCGCCCTGTGACCGGGAGTTTCCCGGTGCGGCGGGGTGCGGCGGCCGACGTGCTCGCGGCCGGCGCCCCGAGCGGGGGGTCAGCGGCCGTCGCGGGTCGCGGCTCCGATCAGGCCGGTGAGGCTGTCGCGGAGCGCAGTGAGCTCCTCGAGGGGGACGTCGAGCCGCTCGACGATCTGCGGCGGCACCTGCAGGGCCTGCTCGCGCAGGGCCGCTCCGGAGGAGGTCAGCGCGACGTCGAGGCGGCGCTCGTCGTCGCTGCTCCGGGCCCGCGTGACGTGGCCGCTCGCCTCCAGGCGCTTCACGAGCGGGCTGAGAGTGGCCGGCTCGAGGCGGAGGGCGGAGCCGAGGTCGGCGAGCGAGCGGGGGCTGCGCTCCCAGAGCGCGAGCATCACGAGGTACTGCGGGTGCGTGAGCCCGAGCGGCTCGAGCACGGGGCGGTACAGCCCGATGACGGTGCGCGCCGCGACGGCGAGGGAGAAGCAGACCTGGTTCTGGAGGGCGAGCGGGTCGGTTTCCACAGCGTCATCCTCTCATCGCGCACTGATCGTTAGTACACTAAGGATATGACACGGAAGAAGACCGGCTCCCTCTACCAGCGCTTCAACGCGCGGCTGTTCCCCTGGATCGGCCCGCCGCCGCTCGGCCCGTACGACCAACCCGAGCAGGAGGCTCCGGCGGGGCAGGCGTGCCCGCTCTGCGGCCGGCCGATGTCGGAGCACGTCATCGACCGCTCCGGTACGCGCACTCAGCTGTACTGCCCGAGCGACCCCTCCTGAGCCGCACGCCCCCGTTCGGGGGTCAGGGCTTCGGGCGGCGGGGGCGGATGATGAGCGCATGTCCCGTCTGAGCCCCACCGCCGCCCGCGTCGTCCAGTACAGCCGTTTCGGCGACGCGGACGTCCTCGAGATCGCCGAGGTCGAGCGGCCGAGGCCCGGAGCGGGCGAAGTGCTCGTCGAGGTGCTCTCCGCCGGGGTGAACCACATGGAGGCGTTCATCCGGCAGGGCCAGTTCGACTCCGACCACTCCGCCGCCTTCCCGATGCGCCAGGGCACCGACTTCTCGGGCGTCGTCGTCGCCCTCGGCGAGGGCGTCACCGACATCAAGCTCCGCAGCGACGTGGTCGGCCACGCGCTCGTCGGCTCGCACGCGACCCACGTCGTGGTGCCGCGCCGCAACCTCGTCGCCAAGCCCGCCTCCGTGAGCTGGGAGGTCGGCGGCGCGCTGTTCCTCGCCGGAGTGACCGCGTGGCGCGCGCTCGAGGCCACGCACGTCGGACCGGACGACACCGTCCTCGTCTCCGCTGCGGCCGGAGGAGTGGGCAGCCTCGAGATCCAGCTGGCGAAGCTCCGCGGCGCGACCGTGATCGGCACCTGCGGCGAGCGCAACTTCGACTACCTCCGTCAGATCGGTGTGAAGCCGGTGGTCTACGGCGACGGGATCGTCGACCGCATCCGGGCCGCGGCGCCCGGCGGAGTCACGGTGTTCCTCGACAACTTCGGCGGGGAGAACGACGCCCTGGCCGCCGAGCTCGGCATCGCGGCGGGCCGCTTCCACTCCAGCGACGACCGCAAGGAGATCGAGCTGCGCGCCGTCTGGCCCGACGCCGAGACCGCCCAGCGCGACACCGAGATCCTCGGCGAGCTGGTCGGCCTCGTCGCCGACCAGAAGCTCCGGGTGCTCGTCTCGGGCTTCTACCCCTTCGACCAGGTGCAGGACGCCTTCGACGATCTCGAGAAGCGGCACTCGCGCGGCAAGATCGTGCTCGGCATGAACCCGGTGGACCCGGCGAAGGTCACCAAGGCGCGCGACATCCACGAGGCCGGCCGCTAGCTCGGGCCGTCGGCCGGAGCGGACGCCGCAGGTCGGGGCCGGGGTGCGGTTCAGGCCGCCGAGCGGGTGCCGTCGAGCGCGTCGAAGACCGCGGCGTTGAGGGCGAACGCGAGCCGGGCCTCCGCCACCATCGCGTCGAGGGCGCCCGGGGCGAGCGCCAGCTTGTCGAGCTGCGCGCGGTAGACGCGCTTGAAGTGCACGGCGTTCGGGATCCCGTCGAAGCGGAAGAACGCCAGCTGCTCGGCGGTCGCGCCGTAGTGGCGGGTCATCATCGTCGCGATCGCCTGACCGCCCGAGAGGTCGCCGAGGTAGCGCGTGTAGTGGTGGGCGACGTGCAGCAGGCCGTCGTCCTCGCCGAGCGACTCCAGTCGCGCCACGTAGCGCGCCGTCGCGTCGAGGGGGACGATCGAGGCGGGGTCGACCCCGAGAGCGGCGAGGCCGGAGCGCAGGGCCGCGACGCGGTGCACGGCGGTGTCGTGGAGCAGGGCCGGATCCTCCCGGGCGGGGCGGCGCGACTCCAGCGCCTCGTAGACGGGGAGCAGCTGTCCGAGGTAGCGCGCGAACTCGCGGAGGGAGAGCGTGCCCTGCATCAGCGCCGTGATGTAGCCGCGCGATTCGGCGTGCCTGTGCTCCTCCGAGGTGGCCTCGCGGAGTGCTGCGGCGACCCCGGGGGGCGCTGTCGAGGCGGGCGTGGAGGGGCTGTCGGTCGTCGTGGCTGCGGTCACGGTCGGCTCGTCTCGTCGGGGGCCAGGGCTCGTGGTGGGCGAGCGAGGTTAGGTTAGCATTAGCTAACTTTTCGACCAGCCCCCGCTCCGGGCGCCTCTGTGAAAGGCGACATCGTGCCGCTCCTCCACCGCCGCTCCGCAGGCCTCCCGGCCGCCGCCCTGGTCGTTCTCGGGCTGCTGGCCGGCTGCTCCTCGGCGGAGTCCGCGGTCGACGGCCCGGTCACTCCGCGCCTCGCCGACGTCGCTCCGCTCGCCGAGCCGCGCACCGCGACCGGCCCCTCCACGGCCCGGATCCAGGCGGCTCCCGTCGAGCCGATCACGTCGGGCCCGCAGGCGCTGCCCGCCTCTGTCGTCGACGCGCAGGGCACGGCCGTCACGGTGGCCGACACGTCCCGCATCCTCGCGCTGGACCTGTACGGCTCCACCTCGCGGCTCGTCTTCGAGCTCGGTCTGGGCGACTCCGTCGTCGGCCGCGATCTGTCGAGCGACTTCGCCGAGATCGCCGACCGGCCGCTGGTGACGCGCAACGGGCACGACCTCGCCGCGGAGGCGATCCTCGACCTGGCGCCGACCGTGATCATCACCGACACCAGCCTCGGCCCGTGGGACACCGTCCTGCAGATGCGGGACGCAGGCATCCCCGTCGTCGTGGTCGGCGCGGAGCGGTCGATCGCGACCATCCCCTCCCTCATCGGCGAGGTGTCGGCGGCGCTCGGCGTGCCGGAGCGCGGAGCCGAGCTCGCGGCGCGCGTGAGCGCCTCCGTCGACGAGACGATCGCGCGCATCGGCGCGGTCGCCCCGGCCGACCCGGCTCAGCGGCTGCGGATCGCGTTCCTCTACGTGCGCGGCCAGTCCGGCGTCCACTACCTCTTCGGGGAGGGCTCGGGCGCCGACGACCTCGTCCGCTCGCTGGGCGGTGTGGACGTGGCGGAGGAGATCGGCTGGCAGGGGATGCGCCCGCTCACCGACGAGGGGCTCGTCGCCGCCGCACCGGATCTCGTTCTGATGATGACCGCCGGCCTCGACTCGGTCGACGGAGTGGACGGGCTGCTCCGGCAGGTGCCCGCACTCGCCCAGACCCCGGCCGGGCAGAACCGCCGCATCGTCGACATGGCGGACACCCGCATCCTCAGCTTCGGCCCCGACACCCCGCGCACGCTCGACGCGCTGGCCGTCGCGATCTACGCTCCGGACAGCGCCCGATGACGGCCGTCGCGGAGGCGTCCGCCCCGCGCCCCGGCCGGATCCCGGTCCTCACCGGCGCCCTCGTCCTCGCGCTCGCCGTCGTCGCCGTCGTCTCCGCCGGTCTCGGGCAGCTCCCGATCCCGCCCGCGCAGATCCTCGGCTCGGTCGCCCAGCACGTGAACGACGCCCTCGGCGCTCGAGTGCTGCCGGTGCTCGAGACCCCTGCGCACGTGAACGGCGACGCGACGCTCTGGGCGATCCGCTTCCCCCGGATCGCGATGGCCGCCGTCGTCGGAGCGGCGCTCGCCGTGGGCGGGGCCGTCATGCAGGGCGTGTTCCGCAATCCGCTGGCCGAGCCCGGCGTCGTCGGAGTCTCCTCCGGAGCCGCTCTCGGCGCGGCCGCGGTGATCGTGACCGGGCTCGACGCACTGGGGCCGCTGACCGCGCCGGCCGTCGCCTTCGTCGGCGGGCTGATCGCGACCCTCCTGGTGTACCTGACGGCCCGAGCCGGCGGGCGCACCGAGGTGGTCACGCTCGTGCTCACCGGCATCGCGGTGAATGCGGTCGGAGGCGCGGGGATCGCGCTCCTCACCTTCCTCGGCACCACGCAGCAGCGCGAGCAGATCGTGTTCTGGCAGCTCGGGTCCCTCAACGGGACGCGCTGGCAGGACGTGGCGATCGTCCTGCCGATCACCGCGGCAGGCATCGCCGCGGCCGCCCTCCTCTCGCGCCGGCTCGATCTGCTGGCCCTCGGCGAGCGCCAGGCGCAGCACCTCGGGGTGCCGATCGAGCGGACCCGGATCGCGGCGATCGTGGTCGTCGCGGCGCTCACCTCCGCCGCTGTCGCCCTCTGCGGCATCATCGCGTTCGTCGGGCTGGTCGTGCCGCACCTGCTGCGCATGGTCCTCGGGCCGGCGCACCGGGCGCTGATCGGCACGAGCGCCGTGGGAGGCGCGCTGCTGCTGGTCTGCGCCGACGCGGTCGCGCGCACCGCGGTGCCCTACGCCGACCTCCCGATCGGGATGCTCACCGCGCTGGTCGGCGGTCCGTTCTTCTTCTGGCTGCTGCGCCGGGCCCGCGTGCGCTCGGGAGGCTGGGCGTGAGCGCGGAGGAGCGGCTGCGCGCCTCCGGTGCGGGCGTGGCCTACGGCCGCCGGCAGGTGCTCGACCGCATCGACCTGAGGATCGGCCGCGGCGAGTTCGTCGCGCTGGTCGGGCCGAACGGCGCCGGGAAGTCGACGCTCCTGTCGGTGCTCGCGGGGGACTCCGTGCCCGACGCCGGTGGGATCGAGCTCGACGGGCGGAGCCTCCGGAGCTACCGCGCGCCCGAGCTCGCTCTGCTGCGCTCCGTGCTGACGCAGTCGAACGAGGTCTCGTTCCCCTTCACGGTCGCCGAGGTGGTCGAAATGGGGCGGTCGCCGAGACGGGGCGCCGACGGCGCGGGTGCGGCCGTCGCGCTGGCCCTCGCGGACGCGGAGGTCTCGACGCTGCGCGACCGGCGGATGCCCGAGCTCTCGGGGGGCGAGCGGGCGCGGGTCGCGTACGCCCGGGTCCGCGCGCAGGAGTGCGACCTGGTGCTGCTCGACGAGCCGACGGCCAGTCTCGACATCCGCCATCAGGAGCGCCTGCTCGGCCAGGTCCGCTCGCACACGGAGTCGGGCGGTTCGGCGGTCGTCGTTCTGCACGATCTCGGGCTGGCCGCCGCCTACGCCGATCGCGTCGTCGTGCTCGAGGGCGGACGCGTCCGCGCCGACGGGCCGCCCGCGCGCGCCCTGACGACGGAGCTGCTGAGCGCCGTCTACCGCTTCCCGATCCGCGTCGACGCCGACGCCGACGGAGTCCTCTCGATCCGGCCGGAGCGTGCGCGGCGCACCGGCCGGTCTCCGTCCGACACCGACACCGACACCGACCCCCGCACCGCTGCGCAGACAGGAGAGATCCGATGATCCGCACGTCCCGCTCGGCCGCCGCGGCCCGCCTGACCCGTCCGGCCGCTCCGGTCCGCCTCCTCGCCGCCGTGCTGCTCGGGGCAGCGGTCGCCGCCGCCCCGCTCGCCGTCCCCGCGGCCGAGGCCGCCGGCTCCGTGACGATCACCCTTCCGGGCGGTGCGTCCGCCGCCAATCCCGCCGAGGCGACGTCGATCACCGTCGCAGGACGCGGATTCCAATCGGTCTCGGGAGGCTTCGGAGGGGTGTACGTGCTGTTCGGCTGGGTGTCGGGCGAGGGCTGGGCGCCCAGCCGCGGCGGGCAGGCCGGTGCCGACTACCGGTACGTGCCCGACTCCCAGTCGAAGGACAACGCGGGCTACGAGCGGTTCGTGGCCTTCCCGGGCGGTGAGACGGAGTCGGCGGCGAACGGCGTGCTCGCGGCCGACGGCTCCTTCTCCGTCGACCTGACGATCCCGTCGGCGCGCTTCGAGGCGACGGACCGCTCGGGGGCGCTCACGACCGTCGACTGCCTCGAGGTGCAGTGCGGCGTGATCACCCTCGGCGCGCACGGAGTGAAGAACGCGAACAACGAGTCGTTCACGCCGCTCTCGTTCGCGGCGCCGTCGGCGGGTGCGGCGGCTCCCGCTGCGGCTGATCCGAGCGCGGGAGCCCCGGGCGCGGCGGTTCCGGGCTCGGAGGAGCCGACCGCGGCCGCCGGCACCGCGCGCGTCGGCTACACCGCCTCCTCGGCGGTGGCGGGGAACGCCCTCTCCTTCACCGGTCAGGGCTTCGCCGTCTCGGAGCAGGTGGTCGCGACCCTCGACGACGGCGTGGTCGCCGTCGGCCCGCTCACCGCCGGCACCCGCGGCGAGGTCGCGGGGGTCCTCCCGCTCCCCGCCGATCTGCGCGGAGGCACTCACCTGCTGACGCTCACGGGTGCCGCCTCGGGGGCGAGCGCGCAGAGCGAGGTGACCGTCGTGGCGGCGGCCGCGCCCGGCGCGCCGAGCGCTCCGCCCGCGCAGGAGGTGCCGGTCTGGCTCTCCCTCGCGCTCGGCGCTGCTCTGCTCATCGCGGCGGGGCTGGTGCTCGCGAGTGTCGTCGCGGCGATCGTGCGTGCGGCGCGCCGGCGGCGCGTGCGGCGGGGGGCGGAGGCGCAGGGCGCGGCGCCCGGTGCGGACCCGGCTCCCGCCACCGCGACTCCGCTGCTCGGCCGCGAGACGGCGGACGTGCGATGAGGCGCCGCCTGGCGGGCCTCGCGGCCGCGGCCGTGCTAGCGCTGGGTCTCGCTCCGGCCGCCGCCGCGACGTCCACCGCGCCCGGAGGAGGGACCGAGATCGGCGTGACCGTGCCCGAGGGCGCGGCGACCGGAGTCGACGGGCGCATCGCGGACGCCGAGCTCCGCTGGGGACTCAACCGCGAGACCTCCGGCGGCGCCTTCGCCGGCGGCTGCAACTTCCTCAGCGCGGGCACCGCGGGCGACATCGGCGGCTCCCGCGTCTGGGCGGAGGCCGACGGCCTCTACTCGTCGCGGGAGGGGCCCGTCTCGATCGAGAAGGCGACGGCCGACGGAGGCTGGACCGGCGCCTCCTTCGCCACCCGGTGCACCGACCCGTCGGGCGCGGTCGTCAGCGCCGCCTCGCCCGCATCGAGCACGCAGACCCAGGTGGTCATCGGCGGCGGCGAGGGCGAGGCCTCGGCAGCGGGCCTGACCCTCCGCTGGAGCGGGTCCTTCACCGTCGCCTTCTACGGGGGCATGACCTACTGGAGCGCGAGCGACCCGGTGCTCGAGCTCGATGCGGCCGGGAACGGGCGGCTGACCGCCACCGCGAGCGGCTACGGCGCCTCCCGCGACGACGCCTCGGTCTGGCGCCCGGTCGCCGCCGCCTCTGTCGTGCTCGCCGAGGTCCGCGGCGCCCCGCTCGGGGTCGGCGGATTCAGCGTGATCCCCGAGTACCGGGGCGTCGCGAGCCAGATCGGCGGGCAGGTGCCCCGAACCGCCGAGAACGAGGCGCACTGGGGGTCGTTCCCACCGAGCTTCCTGCGCTTCCAGGAGCAGACCGGCCAGGTCGGCTACTGGCTGACCTCGGGCGGCGTCCGCGATCCGGCGAAGCCCGCCACCGCGCTCCTGGTGAACTACGACGCCTCCGCGCCCGTGGTCGTCGCGGCACCGGAGACGGGCGCGGCACCGGCGGGCTCCGCTCCCACCGGTCCCGCTCCCACCGGCGGCACGGCTGCGGCGGGGTCCGCGGGGGCGACCGCCGCGACCGCGCCGCCGTCCGCGGCGGGCGCTGCGGAGGCGGGGCTCGTCGGCGAGGCGACCACCGTCGTCCGCGACGGCGGCGGACTGGTGCCGGAGGCTGTGGAGAGCTCCTCGGCGCTCCCGCTGCTGATCGGGACGCTGGCGCTCGCCGTGCTGATCGCCGTCCTGGCGGTCCTGCACCTCACCGGGCGCCTCCCGTGGCGACGGGGTGCGGCCGGCTGAGCCGTTCGCCCCTCGGGCGATCGCCGGCGCGACTCCTCCGCCGCGCAGAACGTCGGCTGAGGCGGTCTGGCCTCCGCTGTCGGGGCAGGGCGGCCGCTCTCAGCCGACGTTCTGCGCGTGCGGTGCGACTACGCCCGGGAGGCGGCACGCGCTCGGCGCCGCCCGAGCACCACGGCGAGCACGACGAGCGCGGCGGCCCCCAGCAGGATGAGGAGGGCGGCGACCGGGACGGCAGCGAGGCCGAACTCGGCCGTGACCGCCTCCATCGCCGCGGCGCCGAAGCCCACGCTGCTGGGCTGCAGGCTCACGGCGCCCGACAGCCGGAGCAGCGCGCCGACGCCGTCGAGGCGCTCCTGCACGTCGATCTCCGAGCCCGGGAGCACCTCCGGGAGCTGCTGCTGCGCGCTCGCCGCGGCGACTCCGAACGGACCGGAGACGCTCGTGGAGGTCTGCCCGGTGATGCGGGTGTTGCCCGTGTTCACGACGGAGTAGTCGACCGTGACGAAGCCGATCGCGAGGGGGTTCCAGCTGCCGGAGAACGCGACCCGCGGCTCCGACAGCTCGACCGACGGGACGAGATCGCCCGCCACGCGCAGCTGCAGGCGCGTGCCCAGACGGCGGTCCACCTGGACCTGGGCGTCCGGGTCCTCGACGCGGAGGGACGTGACGATCCCGGCGGGGTGGTCCCCGGGGCGGGCGTCGGCCGGAACGGTCACGGTGAAGGGGACGGCCGCCTCCTGGCCCGGCGCGAGCGTCAGCGATGCGGAGTCGAGGGCGATCCAGGTGCCGGAGTCCTCGGAGGCGGTTCCCGCGGTGAGCACGTCGATCCCGCCCTCGCGGGTGGTGAACGCGTCGGCGGAGTAGAGATCGAGGACGAGCTCGGCTGCGCCGTCGTTGCGGACCGAGATCGAGTCCTCGACGACGGCTCCGGGATCGAGCGAGTAGTCGAAGTTCGCGCGCACGGCGCCGGCGTCGTCCGCGGACGGGCCGATGCTCCAGGCCGGGCCGGTCGCGGCGGCGGCGATCGTCGCGTCGGCGGCGGGCGCGACCGCGAGCACGGCTCCGACGAGGAGGGCGGTGAGGGCGAGGGGGGAGCGGGGCATGGGATCCGTCTCGGTGCAGGGAGTGGAGTGACGAGAGGGCGGCGCCGCCTCCGGAGGAGTGCGGCGCCGCCCCGAGGGGTCGACCGGCCGGTCAGCCGAGCGCGGTGATGGTGAGCGTCGCCGCGTAGTCGCCCGCGGGCGTCGTGGTGGGGATGACGAGCTTCACGGCCGCATCGACGGCGGCGCTCGCCGCGGCGGTGCTGGAGGCGAGCGTCGCGGGCTCGGCGAGGCCGGCTCCGTTCTCGAGGGTCGAGCCCACAGCGGCGCCTGCCGCGACCGCCGGTCCCGCGCCGGTGACGCTCGGCGTCCAGCCGAGGTAGCCGGCGTCGAAGCCTCCGGCGGCCGAGGTGAAGCCGCTGACCGACCCGGCGATGCTCCATCCGTACGGAGTCGAGCCGCCCGATCGCGTGTCGGTCACGGCGATGGTGTTGAGCGCGCCGTTCGCGACGAAGGTCGATCCCGCCTGCACCGCCGTGCCGAGGCTGACGGCGTCGGTGCTCTCGAACGCCCAGCCGAAGCTCCCGGTCGCCGGGGGAGCGGTGACGGCCGGGACCTGGACGGTGATGTCCTGCTCGCCGGGCTCGGCGGGCGGCGTGGTCGGCGGCGTGGTCGGCTCCGGAGTCGTGGCGCCCGTCAGGGTGTACGCGACCGAGAGCGGCGAAGCGGGCTTGGCCGCGTCGCGCGAGCCGCCGGAGCTGTACCAGTAGCTGCTCTGGCCGGTCTTCGCCTGGAAGTCGACGAAGCTCTGCGGGAACGAGCCCCACGACGCTCCGGTGCGCGACTGCGCGGTCCCTGCCGTGGTGACCGCGACGCCGAGGTAGTCCGGCGCGGCCGTGAGGGAGTCGTCGTCGGCCTCGGCTCCGCGGATCTCGGCGAGGACGACCTGCTGCGGGGCGACCGGGACCCACTTCGTCTGGTCGGCCATGTCGGTGCCGTAGCCGCTCGCCGTGGCGGTCAGCGTCCCGTCGCCCGCTCCGTCCACGCTCAGCACCGGGTCGGTGGCGGTCCAGTAGGTGAGGCCGCCGTAGAACGCGACGGTGAAGGAGCCGTCCCACTCGATCCGCGTCGACCCGTCCGCGGCGACCGTGCCGGTGCCGCCGTCGACGACGACCGCGTTCCGGGTGAGGGAGGCGGCGGAGGCCGGGTTGACCGGGCTGCCGGCGGCGGTCTGGCACTTGGTGCCCCAGCTGGTCGGCACCAGCGCGCCGGAGGCGTCGGGCTTCACGATCGAGACGTTGCCCGCCTCCTGCGCGTAGAAGCCGTCGGCTTCGGTCCACAGGCGAGAGCTGCCGGTGTCGCCGGCCGTCCCCGCGCTGAGGAAGTTGCAGCCGCCGAAGAACGCGCCGCCGCCGGCCTCGCCGCTGAGGCCCCAGGTGAAGGAGGCGTCGGTGACGGTTCCGGGCGAGGCAGCGGCCGACGCGGACGGAGCGAGCGCGAGGGCGCCGCCCACCAGGGAGACGGTGGCGAGCAGCGCGGTGGCGGCGCGGTGGATGCGGGGTCGTCGTGGATGCACGGCGTGGTCCTCTCGGAGGATCGGTAAGGGTCGCCTCACCTTACTTAGGGTCGCCTTATTAAGGCAATCCTCACTCCGGCCGTCCGGCCGTCGCGCTCCCCCGCGGCGCGAGCGCCTCCGCAGTGCCATGATCGTGCGCGGAGGCGCGCGGACGCCCGGGAGGAGTGACGCGATGGAGGAGCCCGTCGTCGCGATCGTCTGGATCGTCTCGTTCGTGGTGGTGACCGTCCTGGTCACCGGGCTGTCGGGGCGGGTGAACTGGTCCGCTCCTGTGGCGCTCGTCGCTGTCGGGGCCCTCGCCTCCTTCGTCCCCGGGATCCCGGAGGTGGTGGTCGAGCCGGACGTGGTGCTGTTCGGGATCCTGCCGCCGCTGCTCTACGCGGCGGCGATCCGCACCTCCGTGCTCGACGTCCGCGCCCGCGGCGACAGCATCCTCCTGCTGTCGGTGGGGCTGGTCGTGTTCACGGTCGCGGTGGTCGGCGCAGTGGCCTGGATGGTCGTGCCGGCGATCACGGTCGCCGCGGCCCTCGCGTTCGGCGCGATCGTGGCGCCCACGGACGCGGTGGCGGTCACGGCGATCGCGGGGCGGCTCCGCCTGCCGCGGCGGATGCTCACGGTGCTCGAAGGCGAGAGCCTCCTCAACGACGCGACCGCGCTGGTGGCGCTGAACGCCTCCCTCCTGGCGATCGTCAGCACGGTCACGCCCGGGCGCATCGCGCTCGACTTCGTGCTGGCCGTGGCGGTGGGCGGCGGAGTCGGGATCGGCATCGCCGTGCTGCTCGGGTTCGTGCGCAAGCAGGTGCAGTCGTCCGTCCTGGACACGAGCCTCTCGCTGGTGACGCCCTACGTCGCGTTCATCCCCGCGCAGCTGCTGCACGGCTCGGGGGTGCTGGCGGTCGTGGTCGCGGGCCTCTACCTCGGCTACCGCGCGCCGGTCATCCAGTCGGCGCAGGCGCGGATCGCGGAGTCGCTCAACTGGCGGACGATCCAGTTCCTGCTCGAGAACGCGGTCTTCCTCTTCATCGGGCTGAGCCTGTCGTCGGTGGTGGAGGCGACGGCCGACTCCGGCATCGGGGTCTGGCAGACGGTCGGCATCGGCGCCGCCGTGCTCGCGGCGCTGGTCGGGAGCCGCGTGGCCTGGATGTGCATGACGACCCTGCTGTTCCGGCACGGTCCGCGACGGCTGCAGCAGCGCGGGTGGACCTGGCCGACCGCGATCGGGGTCTCGTTCGCGGGCATCCGCGGCGTGGTCACCCTCGCCGCCGCGTTCCTCCTGCCCGCGGAGACGCCGCAGCGCGCGTTCCTGCAGTTCCTCGCCTTCATCGTGGTGGCGGGGACGCTCGTCGAGGGGCTCGCGCTCCCGCGGCTCGTCCGCGCCCTCAAGCTGCCGGCCCCGAACGAGATGCAGGAGCACGTCGAGAAGCAGATGCTGCTCGCCGAGGCGCAGGCCGCCGGTCTCGCCCGGCTCGACGCGGAGCCGCAGGACGGGGTGGAGGACCGCGTGCTCGACCGGCTGCGGCGCAACGCGACGTTCCTCGCCGACGCCCTGGAGAACCCGCCGGAGGGCGAGGGCGTGGAGCCGCTGCCGCAGGCGTACAACCGGCTCCGGCGCGTGATGATCGCGGCCGAGCGGGAGGCGGTGCTCCGCGCCCGCTCCGAGGGGCGGTACCAGGAGCCCGCGGTGGTGAGCGCCCTGGCCTTCCTCGACGTGGAGGAGGAGGCGCTGGCGGTCGGGCGGCAGTAGCGCCGAGAGGGCGGGGACCCCGGGTGGGATCCCCGCCCTCTCGGCGGTGCGGTGTCCGGGCTCAGCCCAGGGTGGAGCGGACCGAGGCGCGGGCCTCGTCGAGCGCGGCGCGCAGGGCGTCGACGCTCGCGGTCGTCACGGATCCCGAGGAGGCGGCGGTGCGCAGCTCCGCGCGCAGCTCGTCGCGGAACTCGGTGAGCAGGACCTCAGCGTCGCGCAGGGCGATCCGCGAGGCGGTGCGCGCGTCAGGCGAGGCCGGTGCGGCCTGCTCGGGCGCGGGCTGCTCGGCGGGGGTGCCGGACGTGTCCTGCGGGCGCGGCTCCTCGGCGGAGTGCTCCGGTCGGCGTCCGGGCTCCCGCGAGTCGCGGGCGGCGCTGGCCAGGTCGGCGCGGAGGCTCTTCATCGCCTCCGCGACGCCCAGGCGGACCTCGTCGGCCAGTCGGCGGACGGAGTCGGTGAGCTCCTCCTCGATGTCGCCCAGGTCGGTCGCGCGGTTCGCGAGCTCGGCGCGGCCGGCGTCGGTGATCGAGTAGACGGTCTTGCGGCCGTCGGCCTCCTTCGTGACGAGTCCCTCCTCCTCGAGCTTCGCGAGGCGCGGGTAGACCGTGCCGGCGCTGGGCGCGTAGGTGCCGCCGAAGCGCTCGCTGAGCGCCTGGATGAGCTCGTAGCCGTGGCGCGGTGACTCGGCGAGGAGGTTGAGCAGGTAGAGGCGCAGGCGGCCGTGCGCGAAGACGGGGCTCACAGCGAGCTCCCGTCCATCGGGCGCGGGCCGTCGGCGGGGCCGGAGCCGGGGGAGCCCCAGCCCTCGCCCACCGAGGCGGAGGCGGCGGCGACGGAACGGCGGACGACGACCACGTCTCCCGAGACGGAGTTGGCGGCGACGTCGACCCACTTCGAGTCGAGCGAGCCCGTGGTCGAGGTGAAGCCCCGGCCGAAGGTGCCCTTGACGACGGAGCCGTCGAGCTGGAGCGTCCCCGAGACGGTGTTGATGCGGTAGCGGGCGCCGAGGCCCTCGTCGACGCGGATCGTGAGGTCGCCGCTGACGGTGTTGGCCTGGATCCGGTCGGGGGTGCCCTCGGCGTCGACGAAGACGCTGCCCGAGACGCCGTCGACGGTGAAGCGGGTGAGCTCGCCGGTCGCGGTGACGTCGCCCGAGACGGTGCGCGCGGTGACGCGGCCGGTGTGGCTGCGGACCGAGAGCTCGCCGTGGACGGTGTTCACCTCGATGTCGCCGTGCAGACCGTCCACGACGATGTCGCCGCCGACCGTCGAGACGCGGGCGTCGCTGTGGAGGCCCGAGACCAGGCCGTCGGCCGAGACGGTGTCGAACTTCAGGTCGATGCCGCGGGGGACGAGGAGGCTGATGTCGGCGCGGTCGCCGCGGCGGCCGAGGCCCTTCACGACGTCGACGATGGTGTCCCAGCGGAGCTGGACGTGGTCGATCTCGAGGCGGTCGCCGTCCATCGAGACCGTGAGCGGGCGGCCGTCGACACTGTGGACCTCCACGCGAGCGGTCGGCTCGTCGTGGGCGATGACGTCGATCTGGCCGCCGACGAGGGCGACCTTGACCGAGCGGACGACGTCGAGGTCGATGACCTTCGTCTCGCCGGCCTGTACGAGCCATTTCTCGAGGGACATGAGCTCCTCCTCCTGCACCGGGGTGCCTTTTGGAAACGCGATACATCGCGAGTGGACGAGAGTCACGATATATCTCGATCGCAGCGGTCGGCAACGGGGCTCGGCCGGTTCCCAGCGTCGGGCAGCCGGGACCGGGGGCGGCGCCCAGGCGGGGGTCGGAGCCACTGTCGAGGGGATGAGGGTGCGGCGGGCGCCGTGGTAGACCGGGCGCATGGACCCGATCGCGGCACTCGAGGAGATCGCAGCCCTGCTCGAGCGGGAGCGGGCCTCCCGCTACCGGGCGAAGGCGTTCCGCCGAGCGGCCGCGGTGCTGGAGGGGATGGCGCCGGCCGAGCGGGACGACCTCGCCCTGGTGCGGCGGGCGTCCGGGATCGGCGACACGACCTTCACCGTGATCGAGCAGGCGCGGTCCGGCCGGGTGCCCGACTACCTGGCGGAGCTGCGCGGCTCCGCTCCTCCGCCCGCGAGCGCTCTGCGGGGACGGCTGCGCGGCGACCTCCACAGCCACAGCGAGTGGTCCGACGGGGCGACGCCGGTTCTCGCGATGGTGGACGCGGCACGCGCGCTCGGCCACGAGTACCTGGCGCTCACCGACCACTCGCCGCGGCTCCGGGTCGCCCACGGTCTCAGCGCCGAGCGTCTGGAGGAGCAGCTGGCGCATCTCGCGGGCCTCGACACCGGTCCCCTGCGGCTGCTCAGCGGGATCGAGGTCGACGTCCTCGAGGACGGCGCGCTCGACCAGACGGACGAGCTGCTGAACCGCCTCGACGTGGTCGTCGCGAGCGCCCACTCGAAGCTGCGGCTGCCCTCCCGCGAGATGACGGCCCGGCTGGTAGCGGCGGCGTCGGATCCGCGGACCGACGTCCTCGGCCACGTCACCGGGAGGCTGGTGTCGGGCGAGCGCGGCACCCGCCCGCCGTCGACCTTCGACGCCCGGGCCGTCTTCCGGGCGTGCGCCGACCACTCCACCGCGGTCGAGATCAACGCCCGCCCCGAGCGCGAGGACCCGCCGGACGGGCTGATCGCGCTCGCGCTCGAGGAGGGCTGCCTGTTCTCGATCGACAGCGATGCGCACGCTCCGGGCCAGCTCGGACTGCTCGACTACGGAGCCGAGCGGGCGGAGCGGCTCGGCGTTCCGGAGGAGCGGATCGTGACCACTTGGCCGGTCGAGCGGCTCCTGGAGTGGACCCGCGGCTGACCCTCGCGCGTGGCGCAAGCGAACTGCGGGTGTCTCCCCCTTGACAGGAGGGCGTACCGCGGGAAGAGATCCGATGCAAGTGGCGAAATCCCAGCCGCCCACGCGGCATGCTCGGTACCGGTCCGCTCCTCCTGGGCCGCTCCAGCGGTCGGGAGTCGCGCTCCGCCGCACTCTCCACTCCGACAGACCAGGTGAACCATGGCCACGCAGACCGCTCTCGACGCCGTGCGCGCCGCTCCCACTCTGCTCGAGGCCGTCCGGATGGCCGATGAGCTGACGGTCGCCGCGGTGAGCGACGGCGGCGGCCGCGCGGTGCGCCTGCTCACCCGCGCCGCCCTGGACCCCTCGGACCAGCTCACCGCGATCGCGGCCGTGCACGCGCTCGCGCAGGTCTTCGACGAGGAGGCCGACCTCGCACTGCTGATGCTGCTCGAGGACGAGCGCTCGTACCTCCGCGAGCACGCCGCCTGGGCCTTCGGCGGGCGCCTGCCCCGCCCCGCCGCGCTCGGGCCGCTGCTGCGCCTGGTCCGCGACGGCGGCTTCTCCGGGATGCTCGCGCAGCGCACCGTCCTGCTCTGGGCCTCCTCGACCCCCGACCTCGTCGCCGTCGCGCTCGAGGGCGCGCTGCTCGGCGAGCGCGAGGCGGCGGCCCGGGCGAGGCTCGTCGAGACCCTGGGCCTCGTTCCCGGCGCGATCGCCGAGCGCACCCTCCTGCACGTGGCCGCTGACCGCGCGGAGGGGCTGGAGGCGCGGGCCGCCGCGACGGACGCGCTCGGCGAGCGCGGCTCCGACGACGCCGAGCTCCTGCTCACAGGCCTGGCAGAGGAGGCGGCGCCGATCGGGCCCCTCGCCCGGCTCGCCCTGGGCGACGTCGCCCCCGCACCGGCCGCGGAGGCCGGGCCGACGGTCGCGCAGCTCTTCGTCCACGCCGACATCGACGGGACCCTGACCCGGGTGGGCGCCGGCGACAACGGCGGCATCGCGACCCTGCTCGTGCGCCTGGGCGACTCGCTCGTCGAGCAGGAGGGGATCGACCGGGTGCTCACGCTCTCGCGCGGGACTCCGGCCGAGGCTGAGCGCGCGCTCGGCGAGCTGCCCGTCGCCGGCCACGGCTTCGCTCCGGTCCCGTTCACGGGGCCGCCCGTCGCGATGCCCCAGGCCTGGAGCCGTCGCATCGCCGCCGAGCGCGGCATCCGCCGGATCCTGCGCGCGGCAGGCCGGGTCGACGTGCTGCACCTCCGGATGGCGGACGTCGGATCGCTCGCGGCGGCCGCGGTCGCGCGGGAGCTCGAGATCCCCGTCGTGTTCACCCTCGCCCCCGACCCGCACGCCCTGATCGCGGGCCTGGACGCCTCCGGCGCGCTCACCCGCGCCGACTTCGGCGAGCGCGACGCCGCCGAGCACTTCTGGTTCCGAGTGCGCCTCGTGCAGCGCCTGGCCGCCGACGCCGCGCACACCGTCCTGTTCCCGAGGGAGGAGCTGGCCGCAACCATCCGCGAGCTGATCGGCGTCGACATCACCGCGCACCCGGAGCGGCACACGATCGTCCCGGAGGGGATCGACGTCGGCCTCGTCGAGCGCGGCGAGGCGGCCGCACGCGCCTCGGCAGCCGGTGAGCCGGTCGCGCTGGACGAGGGCGGCGACCTGGCCTCGCTCGACCTCCTGCTGGGGGAGCTGCCCGAGCACCGCCGCGGCCTCCCGCTGCTGCTCAGCGTGGGCCGCCTGCACCGGGTGAAGGGGATGGCGGCGCTCGCCGAGGCCTGGGCGTCCGACCCCTCGCTCCAGGAGCGCGCCAACCTGCTCCTGGTCGGCGGAGACCTCGCCGACCCGAGCCCCGACGAGCGCGAGCAGCTCGACCGCATCCGCGCCGTCGCGTCGGACGGGCTGCTCCTGGCCGGCCACCGCCCGAACGGGACCGTGGCCCGCTGGCTCGGCGCGATCCGGCACGGCCGACCGGGGCTCTCGGCTCCGGGCGGCGCGTACGTCTGCGCGAGCGTCAAGGAGGAGTTCGGCATCGCCCTCCTCGAGGCGCTCTCCGCGGGACTGGTCGTCGTCGCTCCGGCGACCGGCGGGCCCGCGACCTACGTCGAGGAGGGGGAGACCGGCTTCCTGGTCGACACCGCCGACCCCGCAGCGCTCGCCGCCGGTGCCGCCGCCGCACTGGATCTCGCAGGCGGCCCCTTCGGCGAGCACGCCGCGGCCCGCGGGCGCGCGATGGTCGCCGAGCGCTACACGGTGCAGGCGATGGCGCACGCCCTCTCCGGCGTCTACGCGCACGCGACAGCGGACCAGGAGCGTCCCCTCCGCTCGCCGCTCGTGCTGGGGGCCTCGTGACCCTGCTGATCATCAGCCCGGACTACGCGTCGCACCTGCTGCCGCTGGCGACCCTCGGCACGGCGTGGCAGGAGGCGGGCGAGCGCGTCGTCGCGGCGACCGGCGACGCGACGCGCTCCATCGTGGACGCCTTCGGCTTCGAGCACATCGCGCTCCGGCTGGGGCGCGGCTCCAACCCGGGCACGATCCGCGCGGAGGAGCAGGCGCCCGACGAGGGCGCGTCCCTCCGCGGCTTCTTCGACGCCACTCGGCGCGGGATGGTCCCCGCCCTCGCCTACCAGGCGCGGGAGCGGCTCACCGATCTCCTCTGGGATCCGGCCGGCGTCGCCGCACGCCTGCGCGCGATCCTCGACGAGGTTCAGCCCGACGCGATCGTGGTCGACCACCTCGCCTTCACCGCGCGCGTGGCGCTGAAGGCCCTCCGCGTGCCCTACGGCGACGTCGTGCTCGGCCACCCCAGCGCGCTCACGGTGCCCGGCGAGGTCTACGGGTTCCCTCCGGTCTGGCCGGACGCCTTCGCTCCGGAGCCGGACGACCTCGACGCGCTCCGCGACCTCTGCGAGCGGGTCCGCGACTCCTTCACCGCCGAGTGGAACGCCGCCCTCACCACCCTCGACCCCGGGGCGGCGCCCAGCGCCGACGCCTTCGCCGAGAGCGGCGACGTCCTGCTGCTCAACTATCCGGGCGAGCTCCACGACCCGGCTCGCACCGCGCAGCTGCCGCCGCACGCGTTCCTCGGCTCCGCCGTCCGCGAGGAGCCCGACGACGCGGAGGTCGAGGAGTGGCTCGCCGCGTCCGAGGATCCGGTCGTCTACGTGAGCTTCGGCAGCTTCCTCTCGGTGCGCGACGACGTGCTGGCCCGGGTCGTCGAGGCCCTGGCCGGCGTCGAGGCCGGGGGCAGGCGCGTCCGGGTGGCTCTCGCCTCCGGTGCGACCGAGCGCTCGGCCCTGGGCGAGATCCCCGAGGGCTGGCTGGTCCGCGGCTTCCTGCCGCAGGTCGCGCTCCTGCGCCGGGCAGTGCTGGCGGTCAGCCACGGCGGCAACAACAGCGTCACGGAGGCGATGACCGCGGGCGTGCCGCTCGTCGTCCTGCCGTTCTCGACGGACCAGTTCGCGGGGGCGGCCGCGCTCGAGGACGCCGGCTTCGCCGCCGTCCTCGACCCCAACGCCGCATCCGCGGGGGAGCTGGCGGACGCTGCGCGGCGGATGCTCGCACTCGACGCTTCCGCCCGCGGACGGCTGTCGGCGCTCGCCGAGGGCCTCGCCCGCGAGCCCGGACCGCAGCGGGCGCTCTCCGCCCTGAGCGGAGCGACCGTCCAGCGCTAGCCTGGGCCGATGGTCGAGCCGACACCGGAGGACGCGCCCCTGCGCGCCGAGCGGGACGCCGCGCGGGCGGAGCCGGTGCTGAGCGCTCTCGGGCCGTTCGGGCGCTTCGAGGGGATCGTCCCGCCCCTGTTCGAGGCGGCCGTGCGGATCCTGCACCCGTCCGGCGAGGACCCGCCCCTGCGCTGGCGCGAGGTGGCCGAGCGGGAGGGGACGCTCCTGCATCCGCTCGCGCAGTGGTACTCGCTCACCGGCGAGCATCCCGACGACTACTCGGAGCCCCGCCTCGGAGTGCTCCCGCTCGACGAGCTCGCGGCCGTCGTCGGCGTGCTCGCGGAGCACACGAGCACTCCGGAGGACTGCCTCGCCGTGTTCTGGGAGGGGTTCGGTGTGCTGACCGGTGGGTCGCGGATCCTCATCTCCCGCTCGGACGCGTCGGACGAGCTCCCCGAGTGGATGAGCGACACCCGGCCGACCGGCTGGGAGCACCCCGAGACCGCAGCCGCGACGACGGTCGAGCTGCCGGGGCGCGAGGGGCCACTACTCTCGCTCGACGTCCGGGTGCTCGAGGACACCGCGTGGGCGCGCGCGGCGGGCTTCGCCGACGCCTCCGGGCTCGTCGTGCAGACTCCGCTCGCGATGTGGCCGGAGGACCGGGCCTGGTACCTCGCGAGCGAGATCGACTTCGACTCGACGCTGATCGGCGGCTCCCGCGCCCTCGTCGAGGACCTGCTGCGGCTCTCCGCCACCGGACGGATCGAGGCGTTCCTCCTGCCGGAGCACGTGGACCTCACGAGCACCGGCGACCGGCTCAATCCGAGGCGGCGGTGACGGAGTGAACGACGAGGACGACGAGCGCTGGCTCGTGGTGAAGGGCCGCCGCTGGCGGCGCACCGACCCCTCGCTGCCGGAGGACGTGGTCGCGGGCCTGACCTCGCACCTCGGGCGCGGGCGCTCGGGAGTGCGCTCGGCACGGCTGCACGACGATGCCGAGGCGGAGGCGCTGGCGCGCACAAGGGTCGGGCTCGCCAAGCACGGGCTCGGCGAGCGCGGACCGGCCTGGTGGGACGAGCCCGAGGCCGATCGGCTCGAGCGCGCCCGCGAGGCGCTGCGGGCGCTCGAGGAGCTCGACGCTCCGGAGGACTGACTCGGCTGCTGCATCCCCCGAGCGTGCTCGTCCGGAGAGGCCGACGGGGCCGGCTCGGCCCGATCCGGGGAGGGCTCGGGAATCCGCGACCTGTGGAGGGAGCGCATCCGTTCCCGTCGCCGTCGGGTCCCTTCCCGGCCGTCGCGTCCCGACCGGGGTCCGGAGCGATCGCTCGACCGGGGTCCGGGGCGACGGGTCGCTCGCTCAGGGGACGAGAGCAGGGCTCAGCCGAGCAGGGACTCCGCCAGCGAGATCGCCCCGCGCACTCCGGACTCGTCGCCGAGCGCCGGGCGCACGATGCGGATCCGCCCGCCGCCCGTCCCCGTCGCGCCGGGCGCGCCCATCAGCCGCTCGACCTCGGCCTCGACCGCGGGGACGAGCCCCGGCGTCTTCGACACGCCTCCGCCGACGACCGCGAGCCGCACGCCGGCGACGTAGGCGAGCGTCGTGACGAGCTGCGCGAGGTAGTAGGAGCTGAAGCGGAGGTTCGCAGCCGCCTCCTCGGGGCCGAGGCGGGAGCCGTCGACGCCCCAGCGCGCCGAGATCGCGGGACCGGCGACCAGGCCCTCGAGGCAGTCGCCGTGGAACGGGCAGGCGCCGGCGAAGCCGTCCTCGGGGTGGCGGCGGGGCAGCAGGTGCGCGACCTCTGGCCAGCCGCTGCCGGCGAGGAGCCGTCCGCCCGCGATGACGCCTCCGCCGACTCCGGTGCCGACCGTCAGGTAGACGAAGTCGTCGACTCCGGCTCCGGCGCCCCAGCGGGACTCGCCCAGCGCGGCTCCGTTGACGTCGGTGACCAGCGCGAGCCGGGCGCCCGGAGCGGCCGCGCCGATCGGGCCGAGCACGTCGGTCCCCTCCCAGCCGAGCTTCGGCGTGGAGGTGAGGTGCCCGTAGGCCGGGGAGCCGGGATCGATGTCGAGGGGCCCGAAGGAGGCGACGCCGACCGCGGCGACGGTGCCGTCGACGCCGTGGCCGCTGACGAAGCCGGCCAGGTCGGCGAGGGTCTCGATGGGCCCGCGCGTCGGCAGGGTCGTCGTCGCGAGGATCCGCTCGGGGTCAGCCGCGTCGGCGACCGCCGCGACGACCTTCGTGCCCCCGGTCTCGATGCCGACGAGGAGGGGGCGGTCGGCGGTGGCGCTCATGGATCTCCAGGGCTCGTGCGGTGCGTCTCGGGTCTCAGCAGGCGGACAGCGAGCGCACCTGCGCCGACAGCGTCAGGGGGCTGCCGAGGAGCAGCACCTGATCGAGGTCGTGGCCCTGCATCTTCACACGGGTGCTGCGCGGCAGGCAGGTCGGCTCGCTGAGGTAGAGCGGGGCGCCCTGCTTCGCAGCGACCGGGCCGACGGCCAGCGCGTCGGCGAAGCCGGTGGCGGTGGCGAGGTAGACGGTGTCGCCCAGCTCGGACGGCGGGAAGACGTCGTTGAGGCGTCGGCTGGTGTCGTGGCGGTCCGTCCCGGCGATGCGCGACACGGTGTCGGCGATCTTCGCGGCGCGCAGGTCGGCCTCCACGGCGGTCGAGATCGAGGGCGCGCCGCCGAGAAGCTGCACGGCGGAGGGGTCGAGCCCGGCGAGCGTGTCGCGGGTCGGCTGGTCGAGGCGCGAGCGGGCGCCGTCGACGAGGAGGACGGGCTCGGCGCGGCGGCCGGCGATCGGCGCGACCGAGAGGGCGTCCGGGAAGTTGGTGCCGGTCGCCACGAAGACGTTCTCGTAGCTGCCGTCGGGGAAGGCGTCCTCGACGATCCGGCGCGAGGTGTCGTAGCGGTCGACGCCCTCGATGCGCTCGGTCGGGATCCCGAGGGCCGTCACCTGCTGGAAGACCGAGTCGCTCACCGAGAGGGCGCTGCCGACCACGACGATCCGCTGCGGGGCGAGGCGGCGCAGCTCGGCCGCCACCACTGCGGGCAGGACGCTCGGGTCGGTGAGCAGGAGGGCGCCGCCCTGCTTCGCGGCGGCGGGACCGGCGCTGAGCGCGTCGGGCCAGTTCGCTCCGCTGGCGAGGTAGACGACGGGAGCGCCGGCGGCGAATCCGGAGGCGGTCACCGCGACGGCGGTCGCGTACCGGTCGGTCCCGGCGAGGCGCGCCACGTCGGAGGAGTAGGCCGACGGGAAGAAGTCGACGCCGCTGCGGCCGCCCGGCGGCACGGAGACGACCGCGCGCTCGTCGAGGCGGGCCAGGCGCGAGAAGTACTGGTCGTCGTAGGCGGGGTAGCCCGGCTCCACGAGGCGCAGGAGGTAGTCGCCGGCGGGCAGGGCGAGGTCGCCCGTGTCCCACGCGCGGGCGGCGCCGGGGGCTCCGGTGACGGGGACGGAGTCGAGGAGCGAGTACGTCCCGCCGTCGACCCACCAGGCCTGCACGTCGAAGGCGGGGGAGGAGACGCCCGAGACCGCGTCGGCGGTGATCGATCCGGACAGCTCGGCGGTGCGCAGGAGGGAGATGGCGACGGACTCGTCGGTCCCCCGGGTCGTCCTTGCGGCCTCGGCGACCGGGGTGTCGCCGAACCAGGTCGGGTACCAGTCGTCGCTGCCGATCAGGCTCGCGCGGAGGGTGAGGGGCTCGCCGCCGGGAACGGTGAGGGAGAAGTCGGGGCCGGTGTCGGCCTCGGCGACCACGGCTCCCTCGGCGTCCTGGACCTGGACGTAGAAGGACGGATCCGCGGGGGCGGGGTGCTCCTCGTCGGCGTCGCGGAGCGCGATGGTGCCGGAGAGGACGACCTCGGCGGCGGCCTCCTGCGCGGCGCTCGCACCGGGGAGATCGGGGGCGGCGACGGCCGGACCGGCGGCGAGGCCGGCCAGCAGGAGAGCGGAGACGCCGATCGCGGCGAGGGAGCGTGCGGGCACGGCGGGCCTTTCGGCAGGATCCGCGGGAGGCCGCGGCGGACACGGTGTCTGAATGCTAGCCGCCGCCCGCGTCCGGGCGAGGGCGGGTGTCGGCGGGATGGGCCCCCGTCCGGGGGGCGACGGTGGGGGATTCACGGAGTCGCCGGGGGAGTCCGCGTGAGCAGGCTCCCCCGGCGACTCTGGTTCGATCCTTTACTTGACGACCGCTGCGGTGGCGGCGGAGGTGCGCGTCGCCGTCGTGTAGTCGGCCTTCTTGCCGGTGACGGTCACCGTGATCTTCTTCCCCACCGTGGCGCTGGTCGGCTTGTACGTGGCGGAGGTCGCCCCGGAGATCGCCGTGCCGTTCGCCTTCCACTGGTAGGTGAGGGTCACCGGCGAGGGCCCCCAGGTCCCCGGCTTGGCGGTCAGGGTGGAGCCGACCTTCGCGGTTCCGGAGATCGTCGGGGTCGCGGCGGAGAGGGTGCCCGCCGCCACGGCGCTCGTCTTCGCGGAGGTCTTCGTCACGGCGGTGAAGCCGGACTTCGACCCCGTGACCGTCACGGTGATCGTCTTGCCGAGGGTGGCGCTCGTCGGCGTGTAGGTCGCGGACGTCGCCCCGCTCAGAGCGGTGCCGTTCGCCTTCCACTGGTAGGCGAGGGCGACGGGGGAGGGGCCCCAGGTGCCGGGCTTCGCGGTGAGGGTCGAGCCCACCTTCGCGGTGCCGCTGATGGTCGGCGTCGCGGCGGTGATCGCACCGCCGGTCACGGCAGGGGTCCCGGAGGAGACCCGCGTGGTCGAGACGTAGCCCGACTTGGAGCCCGTGACGGCGACGGTGATCACCTTCCCTGCGTCGGCCGAGACCGGGCGGTACGTGGTGCCCGTCGCTCCGCTGATCGCAGTGCCGTTCGCGCGCCACTGGTACGCGAGGGCGACGGGGGAGGGACCCCAGGTGCCGGCGCTCGCCGTGAGCGTCGAGCCGACCGCGGCGGTGCCGGTGACGGTCGGAGTCGCGGCGGTGAGGGCGGTGCCGCCGATGCGCACGACGGTCGATCCCGCCGCGCTCTCGCCTCCGGCGTTGATCGCGGTGACGCTCATCGTGTAGGTGGCTCCCGCCGCCAGGTGAGTGAACGTGAAGGAGCGCGCTGTGGCGGCGACGGTCGTCGACCACGGACCGGCGCCCGCGTTGTCGACGCCGTTGCGCGAGACGCGGTAGCCGGTGATCGCCGGGTTGCCGGCCGACTCCGGAGGCGCCCAGGAGATCGTCGCGGATCGCACGCTGTCGTTCGTGGTGCCGGCGACGCGCGTCGGGACGGAGGGGGCGTAGTAGGGGTCGGCGGTGCGGGTGACCGTTGCTGACTCGCTGGTGCCGACCGCGTTGATCGCCTGGACGGTGAAGGTGTACGAGGTGTTCGGGCGGAGGTTCGTGAACGTCTGCGAGCGGCGGTCGGCGGCGACGACCGTCGACCAGGGGCCACTGCCGGACGCGTCGGTGCCGTCGCGGCTGACCCTGTAGCCCGTGATGTCGGTGCCGCCGTCATTCCATGGGGCTGCCCAGGTGACGGTTATTGCCGTGCCCGAGGAGTATCCGTCGACGTAGCCGGGCGAGTCAGGCGCCGACGTTCCGGTGACGAAAGTGACACACGACTCCGGGGAGTGCGAGAACGCAGGCGACTCGTTGTAAGGACGTTCACTGAGCGACGCTGCCCAGACGCAGAACCTGTACCGCTGGAAAGGCTGAATATTTAGGTCGATCGAAGCGGCGTCGACATCGAGGGAGCCTTCGTAATCGGGATACTGGTCCCAGTCGTACTGCGAGTTCAGGTTGTCGAGGTCGTAGTAGTAAAGGTCGAAATTGCAGGCGGCACTACCGACGGAAGGCCGATCCCAGCGCGCCGTGGCAAGAGACGAGGTCGGATCCGCCGCAACGCTGAGATCGCCTGGGGCGGGGACGTCCCAAAAGTGGTCGAACGACGCCTCGGCGGGAGCGCTTTGGGTGGACGAGGCGACCAGAGACGCCCCGTCCTTACCGCCGGAGTAGGGCGCGTTGAAATCCGAGACGCTAGACACCTCGAAGGAGTAAGAGTCCCACGACCGCGGAAGGTCGAACGTTGATGTCGTGGTCCGCCCTGTCTCGATCAGCTCCGCGGAGTAAACGGGGCCGTCTTCGTAGTACCCCGAGTACTGGCTGGTCACGTGGATCCGATATCCGGCCGTCGCCGACGCGGACGGCGTCCAGGAGACGGTGACTGCATCGGTGCAGTCGTTGTCGGTCACGCTCACGTTCGTCGGCGCCGCCGGCGAGCCCGCGGCCTGGGCCGGGGTCGCGACGAAGAGGGAGAGGAGCAGGGCGAGGAAAAGGGAGACGCTGAGGGTCTTCGTTCGCATGGAGGAGGGCATCCGGATTCGTCGGAGCGAGAAGGCCGACGACTGTCGGGCCGGAGGGATCGTCCCATGCCGCTTATCGCTGCACTAAGTCCCCCATTCAGGGCGGAATTCGGCGGAATGGAGAAGTGTCATCAGCGCGATGACAAGCGGGTACATACGACCTTCTCCCTGAGGCGCTGCATCATTCCCTCCAAGAGGCCCCGCCTCAGACCCAGACAAGTGGAGTCGCGGCGGCCTCACAGCGCCACACGAGAGGGCGGTAGCGTTTTCCCGCGTCGCATCCGTTACTCACGCGCGTTCCGTGCGCCCCATGGCGAGAACCGCACGATCGGCGCGTGCAAGACTGGGCGCGAGCGTGCTCCATCCCGCCGCGTCACGCGCGGGGCACGGAGCCACTGGACCCGGTCCGCTCATCCGCATCCTTTCGCAGGAGGACTCGAATGACCGATACCGCCGTGCTCGCCGAGGCACCCGCCCGAACCTCCGTCGCGAAGACGATCCTGATGTGCCGTCCCGAGCACTTCACCGTCGTCTACCGCATCAATCCGTGGATGGACCCGCAGGTCCCCACCGACACCTCCCTCGCCGTCCGGCAGTGGCAGACCCTCTACGACACCTACGCCGATCTCGGCTTCACGATCGAGCTGATCGAGCCCGAGGCCGGACTGCCGGACATGGTCTACGCGGCCAACGGCGGATTCGTGATCGACGGCATCGCCTACGGCGCCTCCTTCACCTACCCGGAGCGCCAGCCCGAGGGCCCGGCGTACATGGACTGGTTCCGCTCGGCCGGCTTCGACGTGCGCGTCCCCGAGGAGGTCAACGAGGGGGAGGGCGACTTCCTCCTCGTCGGCGAGCGGATCCTCGCCGGCACCGGCTTCCGCTCCGCCTCCGACTCGCACGCCGAGGTCGCCCGCGTCTTCGGCCGCGAGGTCGTCACGCTCGAGCTCGTGAATCCGTCGTTCTACCACCTCGACACCGCGATCGCGGTGCTCGACGAAACGAACATCGCCTACCTCCCGAGCGCGTTCAGCGAGGAGGGCAACCGCACCCTCCGCGAGCTCTACCCCGACGCGATCCTCGTCTCGGAGGAGGACGCGTCCGTGCTCGGCCTGAACTCCTTCTCCGACGGCCTCAACGTCGTGATCGCGTCCCGCGCGACGGGCTTCGAGCGTCAGCTGCGCGAGCGCGGCTACAACCCGATCGGCGTCGACCTGTCCGAGCTGCTGCTCGGCGGCGGCGGCGTGAAGTGCTGCACGCTCGAGCTGCGCCGCTGACCCACTCCCCCCGGGCGGCGCGGCCTCGCTGCAGCGCCGACCCACCCTCCACTGTCCACGAGTTGTCGCACTCGACGCCGAGTGCGACGACTTCTGGAGAGTCGATCGTCCCCTCAGGAGGAACGACATGAGCATCACCGACACCACCACCGCCCGCTCCGCCGCCCTCATCGCCGCGGAGGAGGAGCACGCCGCCCACAACTACCACCCGCTGCCCGTCGTCGCGGCCACCGGCGAGGGCGCCTGGATCACCGACGTCGAGGGCGTCCGCTACCTCGACTGCCTCGCCGCCTACTCCGCCGTGAACTTCGGCCACTCGCACCCGGTGCTGCTGGAGGCGGCCCGCGAGCAGCTCGGCCGCGTCACCCTCACCAGCCGCGCGTTCCACAACGACCGCCTCGGCCCGTTCGTCACGGCGCTCGCCGCGCTCGCCGGCAAGGACATGGTCCTGCCGATGAACACGGGCGCGGAGGCGGTCGAGTCGGGCATCAAGGTCGCCCGCGCCTGGGGCTACCGGGTCAAGGGCGTCGCTCCGGGCCGGGCGAACATCGTCGTCGCGGCGGGCAACTTCCACGGTCGCACGACCACGATCATCTCGTTCAGCGACGACGCGGAGGCGCGCGACGGCTTCGCTCCGTTCACGCCCGGATTCCGCACGGTGCCGTTCGGCGACGCGGAAGCCCTCGAGGCGGCGATCGACGACGACACCGTCGCCGTGCTGATCGAGCCGATCCAGGGCGAGGCGGGCATCGTCGTGCCGCCGGCCGACTACCTGCCGGCCGTCCGCGAGATCACCGCTCGACGGAACGTCCTCTTCATCGCCGACGAGATCCAGTCCGGCCTCGGCCGCACCGGCGCGACCTTCGCCTGCGACCTCGTCGGAGTCGTCCCCGACGTCTACCTGCTCGGCAAGGCGCTGGGCGGCGGCATCGTCCCGGTCTCGGCCGTCGTCGCGAACTCCGACGTGCTCGGCGTCCTGCAGCCGGGCCAGCACGGCTCCACCTTCGGCGGCAACCCGCTCGCCGCGGCCGTCGGCCTCGCGGTCGTCGAGATGCTCGCGACCGGCGAGTACCAGGCCCTCGCCCGCGAGCGCGGCGCCCAGCTGCACGCGCGTCTCCAGGCGCTGATCGGCCGGGGAGTGGTCGCCGTCCGCGGCGCCGGACTCTGGGCCGGCATCGACATCGACCCGGAGCTCGCCTCGGGCCGCGCGGTCTGCGAGGCGCTGATGGCCCGCGGCGTGCTGGCCAAGGACACGCACGGCTCCACCATCCGCCTGGCGCCCCCGCTGGTCGTCACCGCCACCGAGATCGACTTCGCCGTCGACGAGCTGGAGGCCGTGCTCGCCTCCCTCCGCTGAGGCGCCCCGCCCTCCCTGCCTCCGGCGAGATGCCACTTCGGTACGCCCGGCACGGCGTGTCGCGTACCTAAGTGGCATCTCGCGGAGGGGAGCGGGGTCAGCGGGCGGCGCCGGCGGTCGCGGACTCGGGGAGGTTGCTCATCGGGAGGGTGTACTCGCCCTTCAGCGCCGAGATCCAGACGGTGGTCGGGGCGACGGCGGCGAAGTTCGAGTTGAGCAGCGCCATCAGCGTGGTGTGCAGGGAGTGCGCGTCGATCGAGCCCGCGTCGTTCGAGATCGCGATCGCGCCCGTCGCGTCCGAGAGGACCTCGGCGCGGAGCCCGTGGGTCTCGGCCTCGGCGGCGGAGGCGAGGATGCAGTTGTTGGTCATGTAGCCGACGAGGGTGATCGTGTCGACGTCGTGCTCGCGCAGCCAGTCGAGCAGGTCGGTCCCCGCGAAGACGGTGCCGAACTGCTTCGTCACGCTCTTCCACGAGTCCGAGCGGCGCTTCTCGATCTCGGGGTGCAGAGCGAAGGACGGGCCGGACGGGTCGAAGATCGGGGCTCCCTCGCCCGCGCTGTGCTGGACGACGGCGATCGGGAGGCCCGCGGCGGCTGCGGAGTCGAGAGCGGCGGCGATCCTCGGCAGCGACTGCGCGTGCGGCGGGTACTGGATCTCGAGCGGGCCGCTGAAGTACTCCTGCTGCACGTCCACGAGGATCAGTGCGCGGCGCGGTGTGGTCATGAGGTGCTCCCATCGGTGGCGGACGTCCCCGATCCTCCCGCCCGGGGCTGGGAGCGGCGGTCAGCCACGCGGCCCGCGACCCGGTCGTGCGCGCAGGCCCACACCTCCTCGTGCTCGAGCGGGGTGAGGACGCCGTCATCGAGCAGCCGGTCGGCCCGGCGCAGCACGGCCGCGATCGCCGCCAGCTCGGCGACGGCGGGGGAGTCGACGTCCGCGATCACGAGCCGGCGGGCACAGGCGCAGCGGAGGCGGCGGGTGGAGCGGGCCGAGAGGAGCAGGAGCGACGCGGTCGGCAGGGCGAGCGCGGCCAGCAGGAGGAGCGACAGCCGGTCGAGGGCGAGCGTACCGACGGCTCCGGCGGTCATCGCGGCGAGGACCAGCTGCGGACCGGCCGCATGCAGGCGGAGGCGCCTCCGCTCCTCGACGGAGGTGCCGGGCGCGAAGACGACGAGCTCGCTCCGGACGACGCCGTACCGGCTCGCGCCGACGGTGTGGCGGCCCCAGCGGGGCCCGGCGTCGAGGAGGCGGAGGAGCAGGTGCACGAGCGCCATCCTCGGCCCGTGACGGCGGCATCCGAGGGGGTCCTGACGGAATGCAGGCGGGCCCCGACCCGATCCGCACGGTCCGCTCGCGCGACGCTCACGACCCCCTCACGACGCGGGATCGCGCGCCGACGTCCCTCCACAGCCGATTACCCGTGAGGAAAGCGTGAGGATCCGCTCATTCAGGGCGGGCGCGCTCCTCACGGCGAGTAGAAACATCCAGTGACCTCTTCCGTCGTCCGTGGCGACCCCGACGCCCTCGAACCCTCTCCCCTCTCCTCCGCGCGCGCGGGCGGGGTGAAGGCGTGGCTCCTCGAGGGCCTCCGCGACGACTCCGGAGCCCACCCGGGCCCCCACGCGGCCACCGCCAAGACGCACTCGTGGTGGCGCGTCATGTGCCTCACGGGCGTCGACTACTTCTCCACCCTCGGCTACCAGCCGGCGATCGCGGCGCTCGCCGCGGGCCTGGTCTCGCCGCTCGCGACGATCGTCCTGGTGGTGCTCACGCTCCTGGGCGCACTCCCCGTCTACCGCCGCGTGGCCCGCGAGAGCTTCCGCGGCGAGGGGTCGATCGCGATGCTCGAGCGCCTGCTGCCCTGGTGGGGCGGCAAGCTCTTCGTGCTCGTGCTGCTGGGGTTCGCGGCGACCGACTTCATGATCACGATCACCCTCTCGGCCGCCGACGCCACCGCGCACGCGGTCGAGAACCCCTTCGCCCCCGCCTGGTTCCACGGCGCGGAGGTGCCGCTCACGCTGGGCCTGATCGCCCTGCTGGGGATCGTGTTCCTCCGCGGGTTCCGCGAGGCCATCTCGATCGCGGTCGTGCTCGTGGCCGTATTCCTCCTCCTCAACGCGATCGTCATCGCCGTGGCGATCGGGCACGTGGCCGAGAACCCCGTCGTCATCGGCGACTGGTGGTCGGCGCTCACGACCCAGCACGGGAATCCGCTCGTCATGGTCGGCATCGCGCTCATCGTGTTCCCCAAGCTCGCGCTCGGGCTCTCCGGCTTCGAGACCGGGGTCGCGGTCATGCCGCAGATCCGAGGCGACGCGGGCGACACCGAGGACGCCCCGGTCGGCCGCATCCGCGGGGCGAAGCGGCTGCTCATCACCGCCGCCGTCACGATGTCGGCGTTCCTCATCACCTCGAGCTTCGTGACCACGCTGCTCATCCCGCAGGCGCAGTTCCAGCCGGGCGGCGAGGCCAACGGCCGCGCGCTGGCCTACCTCGCGCACGAGTACCTCGGCGAGGGCTTCGGCACGGTCTACGACGTCGCGACGATCTGCATCCTCTGGTTCGCGGGCGCCTCCGCCCTGGCCGGCCTGCTCAACATCGTCCCGCGCTACCTGCCCCGCTACGGCATGGCGCCGCAGTGGGCCGGCGCCGTGCGTCCGCTCGTGCTGGTCTTCACCGTCGTGGCCTTCGTCATCACGATCCTCTTCCGCGCCGACGTCGACGCGCAGGGCGGGGCCTACGCGACCGGCGTGCTGGTGCTGATCACCTCCGCATCCGTCGCCGTGTTCCTCTCGGCGAAGCGGAAGAAGCAGCGCAAGCGCGCGGTGGGCTTCGCAGTCATCGCCCTGGTCTTCGTCTACACGACGGTCGTCAACGTGATCGAGCGGCCCGACGGCGTGCGGATCGCGGCGGTCTTCATCGTCGGCATCCTCGCGGTCTCGCTCGTCTCGCGGGTGCACCGCTCGTTCCAGCTGCGCGCCACCTCCGTGGTGTTCGACGCCGCCGCGATCGACTTCCTCACGACGGACGCCGACGACTACGGCGTGATCCGCATCCTCGCGAACGAGCCCGACGACGGCTCCGAGGCCGAGTACCGGGACAAGCTGGCAGAGGAGCAGCGCGACAGCAACCTGCCGATGCGCGGCCCTGTGCTCTTCCTCGAGGTGCACACCACCGACTCCTCGGACTTCGAGGAGGACCTGGTCGTGCAGGGCCGCGTCTGCCACGGCTTCCGCGTGCTCACGGTGACCAGCGGCAACATCCCGAACACCATCGCCACGGTGCTGCTCGAGATCCGCGACCTCACCGGCGTGATCCCGGACGTCTACTTCGAGTGGACCGAGGGCGGCCCCCTCTCGAACATGTTCCGCTTCCTCATCACCGGCACCGGCGAGGTCGCCCCCGTCACCCGCGAGGTCCTCCGCCGCGCGGAGTCCCGCCGCGACCGCCGGCCGGGCGTGCACGTGGGCTGACGCCTGCGCACGGCCGAGGCGCACCGCCGAGGCGCAGCGCCCCCAGCGGGCCGCACTCTCGCAGGGCCGCCTTCCCGCTGAGGCGCCGCTCCCTCGCTGAGGCGCCGCTTCCTCGCCAAGACACCGCCGACAGCGCGCCTGCAGCCGGGAGGCGTCGCCGAGGCGCCACTCCCTCCCCGAGACACCGCCTGAGGAGCGGTGTGTCGGCGGATGCGGAGGCGTCCGGGCGAGCGGGCGCCCCGTAGCGTGGGCAGGAGCCCCGCCCGGGGCGCCGACACCGACGAACGGACGACGATGACCCTCGAGGACCAGCGCGCGCACATCCTGACCGGAGCCGTGTACGACGACATGACCCCCGAGCTGGTCGCCGCGCGCGAGCGGGCGGTCCTCGCCTCGAACGCGTACAACGCGAGCTTCGGGCGGCCGCCCGTCGAGCGCGAGGCTCTGCTCCGCGAGCTCGTCGCCTCGGTGGGCGGGGACGCGCACCTAGAGCCGACGTTCCGCTGCGAGTTCGGGTTCAACATCACGATCGGCGACCGCTTCTACGCGAACTTCGACTGCATCCTGCTCGACGGCGCCCCCATCACGATCGGCGACGACGTGCTGTTCGGCCCGCGCGTCTCGATCTACACCTCGAACCACGCCCTCGACCCGGCCGAGCGGGCGGCCGGCGCCTGCACCGCGAAGCCTGTCGTCGTCGGCGACGGCGTCTGGATCGGCGGCGGCGTCACGATCAACCAGGGCGTCACCATCGGCGACGGGGCCGTGATCGGCTCGGGCAGCGTCGTCACCCGCGACGTCCCTCCGCTCACCATCGCCGCCGGCGTCCCCGCCCGCGTCCTCCGCACGATCACCCCCGACGACCGCACGGGCTACCGCCCGGCCCACTGAGCGCCGCGCCCTGCCGCCCGGCTCCGCTCGCGAGATGCCACTTCGGTACGCCTCGCCCGGCGTGTCGCGTACTCAACTGGCATCTCGCGGAATGCCGCCCGGCTCCGCTCGCGAGATGCCACTTGTGAGGGCGACACGCCGCCAGGGAGCGTCACAAGTGGCATCTCGCGGGAGGGAGAGGGAGAGGGTCAGCCGTCAGGACTTCACGGTCGACAGGGGCTCGGTGATGTCCTCGAGGCTGCGGCGCTCGGCGTCGACGCCGAAGAGCAGGGCGATCACGCCGCCGAGGATCATCACGGCGGCGCCGACGAAGTAGCCGATCGTCAGCGGGCCGCGGTCGCTGCCGTCGCCGATCAGGGCGCCGTAGAGAGCGGGCGCGACCGCTCCGGCGATCTGGCCGAGGGTGAAGAAGTACGAGATCGCCTGGCTGCGCAGCTCGAGCGGGAAGATCTCGCTCACGGTCAGGTAGGCGCTCGACGCTCCCGCGGAGGCGAAGAAGAACGACACGCACCAGAGGATCGTCTGCGTCGTCGCGGTCAGCACGTCCATGCTGAAGAGGACGGCCGACACGGCCAGGACCGCACCCGAGACGCCGTAGGTGAGGAAGATCATCTTCCGCCGGCCCCAGACGTCGAACAGGTGACCGAGCACCAGCGGCCCGACGAGGTTGCCGATCGCGAACGGGAAGAAGAAGTACGAGATCGCGCTCTGCTCGACCCCGTAGAAGTTCTCGAGCACCAGCGCGTAGGTGAAGAAGATCGCGTTGTAGAGGAACGACTGGGTGATCATCATCGTCGCGCCCACCAGCGTGCGCTTCGGGTACTGCCTCAGCAGCACACCGGCGATGGTGCGGAACGGGATGCTCTCGGTCGCCTTCACCGTGATCGCCTTCGAGTCGTCGACCGGTTCGAGCACGCCGCCCTCGGCCTCCACCCGGCGCTCGATCTCGTCGACGGTGCGCTCCGCCTCCTCCTCGCGGCCGTGGGTCATCAGCCAGCGCGGGCTCTCGGGGATGTGGCGGCGCAGGTAGATGATCGCCAGTCCGAGGATCGGGCCGAGGAAGAAGCCGAGGCGCCAGCCGACGTTCTCGGCGAAGAGCGCGTCGTTCAGGAAGAACAGGTTGGCTGCGGAGCCCAGAGCCGCGCCGCCCCAGTAGGTGCCGTTGATCGCGATGTCCACGCGGCCGCGGTACTTGGAGGGGATGAGCTCGTCGATCGCGGAGTTGATCGCCGCGTACTCGCCGCCGATCCCCATGCCCGCGAAGAAGCGGAAGACGGCGAGGAAGACGTAGTTCGGCGCGAGTCCGGCCAGGCCGCTGGCGACCAGGTAGATGACGAGGGTCAGGATGAACAGCTTCCGCCGCCCGAGCTTGTCGCTCAGCCGCCCGAAGATCAGGGCGCCCGCGATCTGGCCGACCAGGTAGATCGTGCCGAGAAGGCCGACCTCGAAGGCCGAGAGCCCGAACTCCTTGGCGAAGCCGGCGGAGGCGACGATCTGGATCTCGAGTCCGTCCAGCACCCACGAGAAGCCGAGGCCGACGACGATCGACCAGTGGAAGCGGGTCCAGGGGAGCCGGTCGATGCGGGCGGGCACGAGGCTCCGGACCGGGCCGCGCGGACTGGTGGATGTCGACATGGCGAGCGCCTTCCTGTCGCCCCGGCGTCGTTGCGGAGGAACGCTGTCCCGAGCGCGGCGAGACGACACTAGACCCGCGGGCGGCTCCATATCGCCAGGCTATTCACCCCTTGTCACCGACCGCCGAGCGGGTGTATTCCGGGGGTCGGTGCCCACCCGGATCCGGAGCGCGGCGCGGTGGACTCGAGCCCGGATCCGTCCCGCGGGGCCTGACACCGCGCGCCTCCTCCGCCTAGCGTGGAGGCATGATCGACGCGACGCCCGCGGGCACCCCCACCTACGTCCTCAGCGAGGCGCCCGTCTGGGATCCGGACACCGCCCGCCTCACCTGGGTCGACATCGAGGCCGGCGCGGTCCTGTCGGCCCCCGTCACCGCGGAGGGGATCGGGGCGATCTCGCGCACCGACGTCGGCGAGCAGATCGGCGCCGCGCTGCCGCTGGGCAACGGCCGGACGCTGGTCGCGCTGACCCGACGGCTCGCGATCCTCGAGGTCGACGGCTCCCTCACCCGCGGCTCCGAGCTGCTGCCGGAGGGGCACCGCTTCAACGACGGCACGATCGACCCGCAGGGGCGCCTCCTCGTCGGCTCGCTGACGCTCGGCGAGTCGGCAGGCGACGACGTCCTGCTGCGCATCGAGCGCGACGGATCCGTCACCGTGCTCGACGACGACCTGCGGCTCTCCAACGGGCTCGGCTTCTCGCCGGACGGCTCCGTGCTGTACTCGGCCGACACCGAGTCGGGCGTGATCCACCGCCGCTCCTACGCGGACGGCGAGCACGGCACGCGGGAGCCCTTCGTCGAGCTCGAGAAGGGCGTGTTCGCCGACGGGCTGACCGTGGACGCGGACGGCCGCGTGTGGGTCGCGGTCTGGGGCGGGAGCGGCGTGCGGGTCTTCGAGGCCGACGGCAGCCCGGTCGAGGGCGAGGGCATCAGGATCGACGCCCCGCACTCCTCCAGCATCGCCTTCGCGGGGGAGGACCTGGACATCGCGGTCGTCACCTCGGCGTCACGCGACCTCTCGGCGGACGAGCGGGCGCGTCATCCGCACGCCGGCGGACTGTGGATCGCGCAGCCCGGCGCCCGCGGCCGCGTCGCCACGCGCTGGGTGGAGGGGCCTCTGCCCTAGGCGCGGCCGGTCGCCCGTCAGACGGCGGGCGTCGTCGGCCCGCTCGGCTCCGACGCCGGCTGCGGCACGAGGGTCAGCCGCGAGATGCGGTAGCGGTCGGTCTCGGCCACGCGGAGCAGGTGGTCGCCGACGAGGACGGAGTCGCCCACCACGGCGACGCGGCCGATCCGGTCGAGGACGAATCCGCCGACCGTCTCGTACGGGCCCTCGGGCAGCTCGATGCCCAGCTGCTCCGCCAGGTCCTCGAGGATCATCCCGCCGTCGACGTCGTGCAGCTGCTCGGCGGCCTTCGCGTCGACCGCCTGGCGGGCGCCGTCGTACTCGTCGTAGATCTCGCCGACGAGCTCCTCGAGCAGGTCCTCCAGCGTGATGATGCCGTCGGTTCCGCCGTACTCGTCGATGACGACGGCGATCTGGTGGCCGTCCTGGCGCATGGTGCGCAGGGCCGCGAGCACCTTCGTCGTGCCGGGGACCGCGAGGATCGGGCGGGTGATGTCGGCGACGCTGCTCGCGGTGCCGGCGCGGCCCGCCTCCGGGAACGCGGACATCAGGTCGCGCACGTGCACGAAGCCGAGGACGTCGTCGAAGTCGTCGCCGACGACCGGGTAGCGCGAGTGCGGCTGGTCGAGGACCGCCGCGTAGCCCTCGGCCACGCTGAGCGCGCCGCGGAGGAAGTCGACGTCCGGGCGGGGGCGCATCACCTCGGCGACGCGGCGGTCGTCCGCGCGGAAGATGTCGGTGAGCAGCCGGCGGCTGTCCTCGTGGATCTCGGTGTTGCTGGAGATCATGTCGCGCACCTCGTCGGCCGAGACGCTCTCGCCCTTCTCGCGCGGATCGGCGCCGAGGAGGCGGACGACGGCGTCGGTGGAGACGGACAGCAGCCAGATCACGGGGCGCATCAGGCGCGCGAGGGCGTTGAGAGGGGGCGCGAGGGCCTTGGTGAACGTGACCGACTTCTGCATCGCCAGGCGCTTGGGGACCAGCTCGCCCAGCACCAGGGAGAGGTACGCGATGACGAGGGTCATCAGGATCAGGGCGACGGTGGAGGCGGCGGAGGCCGAGAGGCCGAGCGACTGCAGCGGCGGCACGAGGTCGGGCGCGATGGTCGAGGCGCCGTACGCCGAGGAGAAGAAGCCGGCGAGCGTGACGCCGATCTGGACCGCGGAGAGGAACGTGTTGGGGTTGCGGACGAGCTCGGCGATGCGGCGGCCGCGCTCGCTGCCGGCCTCGATCGCGCGGACCTGGCTCTCGCGGAGGCTGACGATGGCCATCTCGGTGCCCGCGAAGACGCCGCCGAGGAGGACGAACAGCACGACGAGGCCGATGTTGAGGAGGGTGTCGAGATCCACGCCGACCAGAGTAGGGATGCCGGCCGTGAGAACGCCTCGTGGACTCTCAGGGAGCGGGGTGAGGAGCGCGCGACTCCGCAGAAGTCGCGCTGATCGCGCGCGACTCCTGCGACGTCTGGAGGGTCGCGGGGGCGGCGGGGCGCGCCCGCCGCCCGCTCAGGACGCGTCCGCCGGGCGCACGCCGATCGTGAGGATGAGGTTCGCGTAGATGCGGCGGTCGCCCGAGGCGATGGTGAGCGCGACGTCGGGCGTGCGCGCCTCGGCGTAGAAGGCGTGCCGCTCGAGCGAGGTGAAGGGGACGCCGTCGAGGGACCGGCGGAAGGCGTCCTGCGCGGGGACGTCGATCCCGGGCGCTGGGGTCATGACCGTCGCCTCTTCGACGACGATCGCCGAGAGCAGGGCGTCGAGGATCTCGTCGACGGTCAGCATGTCGGGCCGGAGGTTGAGGTGCACGAGGGCCGAGTTCGGGCCGAGCGTGGTGCCGACGGGGTAGTTGCCGTCGGCGATGAGGACGCGGGAGCCGTGGCCCGCGCGGGCGAGCGCGTGCAGGATCTCGGGGTGCAGGAGGGTCGTGGTCAGCAAGAGGAGCTCCTAGAGGTCGTGGAGGTGGGCGACGGACGAGCCGGCGAGCAGGCGGCCGGGGAGCCTCCGCTCCTGGGGGCCGGGCTGCTCCGACCCGGACTCGAGGCGGAGGCGGACGAGGGCGGCGGCCTCGGCGGCGATCGCCTCGGTCGGCTGGGCGATCGTGGTCAGGTGAGGGCGGACCACGCGGGCCAGCTCGACGTTGTCGAAGCCGACGACCGAGAGGTCCGTCGGCACGCGCAGACCGGAGTCGCCGAGCGCGATCAGGGCGCCGACCGTCAGCTCGCGGTTGCCGGCGAACAGGGCGGTCGGCCGGGGCCTCAGGGCGAGGATCCGCTCGACGGCGGCGACCCCGCTCTCCACTGTCAGCGGGCCGCGCACCACGGCGTCGGAAGCGGGGTGCACGCCGCGCTCGGCCAGGGCGGCGAGGAAGCCGGCCGTCCGCTCCCGGGTGGAGGACACTCCGTCCTCCCCGCCGAGCACCGCGATCCAGCGGTGGCCGTGGTCGAGGAGGTGGCGGGCGGCGGAGGCGCCGGCGCCCGCGTTGTCGAGCGCGACGCGATCGGTGACCAGCGCGTCGTCGATCCAGTCGACGGTCACGACGGGGGTGCCCTGCTCGGAGGCGCGGCGCAGCGCGTCGACGTCGCCCGCGGACGGCACCGCCACGATCCCGTCGACCATCTTCTCGAGCAGCAGGTCGACCGCGGCGCCCGGCTCGGGGCGGCTCACGCCGACCAGCACGCCGATGCCCTCCTCGTGCAGGGCCCGCTCGAGTCCCGCGATGATCGAGAGGTGGAACTCGTTGTCGAGGGCGGGCAGCAGCACCCCGACCGTGCGGGAGCGCCGCGAGCGCAGGCCGCGCGCGAAGCCGTTGACGCGGAAGCCGACCTGGGCGGCCGCGGCCTCGATCGCCGCCCGGTTCTCGGGGCGCACGGGGAGGCCGTTGTAGTGCTTCGAGATGGTCGAGAGCGAGAGCCCGGTCAGCCGCTGCAGATCCTTGTAGGTGGCCACGTCACAGGGTGGCGCGGGGCGAGCCGTAGCCGCTCCAGCCCGGGATCGTGCCGTCGGCGTCCCACAGGTCGAGCCAGCCGGTGCTGCCGGGCCAGAGGAAGACCTGGCCCTTGATCAGCCGGTTGTTGCGCTCGGCGCCGCGCAGCGCCTCCTGCTCCTCGGCCGTGAGCACCAGGGAGGCGGCGGCCAGGTTCGCGTCGATCTGCTCCGGCTTCACCGCGAAAGGGATCGGGATCTGGCCGCGGTTCACCGCCCAGGCGAGGCACACGACGGCCGGATGCACGCCGCGCTCGTCGGCGATCGCCCGCACCGCGGGGTGCTCGATGTCGACGATGTCGCCCTCCACCCGGTCGCGCTCGGGCCGCGACGGCGAGCCCAGCGGCGAGTACCCGATCGGCTGGATGCGGTGGTCGAGGCAGAAGCGGAACAGCTCCGGCTGCTGGAAGCAGGGGTGCAGCTCCATCTCGTTCAGCTGCGGGGCGATGCGGACGTCGGCGAGGATCCGCTCGAGCTTGGGGATCGTGACGTTGGAGGTTCCGAGGTGCCGGACGAGCCCCCGGTCGACCAGGCTCTCGAGCGCGCGCCAGGTCTCGAGGAACGCCTCGTGGACGTACGGGCGGGCGTGCGGATCGCGCGCGTCGGTCTCGGCGTGCGGCGGGTGGTGGTTGGGGAAGGGCCAGTGCACGAAGACGGCGTCGAGCACGTCGAGGCCGAGGTCGGCGAGCGAGCGCTCGACGGAGGCGACGGCCGCCGCGGGCTCGTGCGCGTCGTTCCAGATCTTCGACATGACGAAGAGCTCGTCGCGGTCGACTCCCGAGTCGGCGATCGCCCGGCCGACGCGCGGCTCGTTGCCGTAGACGGTGGCGCAGTCGAGGAGGCGGAAGCCGGCGCGGAGGGAGTGCTCGACGGCGAGGCCGACGGTCTCGGCGTCGTAGCGGTCGGACCCGAACGTCCCGGCGCCGATCGCGGGGATGCGGCTGCCGCTGGCGAGGACGCGGTGGCTCGGCGGGGTGGGGGCCATGCGGGTCCTCCTGGGGCGACCGGGGGCGAAACGTTGCGCTTCACGGTAGGCGGGAGGACGTGGCGTCGTCAACGGGGCTGCAGGTGCCCGTGTGCAACGTTTCGTCTGGAGCGCGCTCTTGTCCACCCGTCTCGCTGCTCCGCCTCTCTCGAAACTCCAGAAGTTGTCGCACTCGAGGTCGACTGCGACGACTTTCGGAGAGTCGAGCCGACCGAGCCGAGCGCGGGTCGCACGCGGTCGCTGCACGCGGGCACTCCACCGCCAGACTCCAGAAGTTGTCGCACTCGAGGTCGACTGCGACAACTTCCGGACTCTCGGGTGGGAGCGGCGGGCGCGCGACGAGCGGCCTGCGGAACGACGTCCGGAGGCCGGCACGCCGCTCAGACCAGTCGGCGCGAGTCCTCCGTGACCACGCGGAACCAGCGCGCGCCGTAGCCGTCGAGGGACACCGACACGGAGCCGTCCTCGCCGAGCGGCAGCGACTCGCCGCCGAGGGAGTCGACCAGCCGCGCCCCGGCGGGGGCGTCGGGGAGCAGGAGGTGCGCCGTGCGCGGGTCCGACGCCAGGTTGTGCACCGCGACCGTCGTGCCGGTCGACGCGGACATCCGGTGCGCGAGCACGCTCGGCTCGTCGCAGGGGAGGTGCGTGTAGTCGCCCCAGCCGATCTCGGGCGACCGCCGGTACAGCCAGGCGAGGCCCTTCACGTGGGCCAGGAGGGAGTCCGGATCCTGGAGCTGGGCCGCCGCGTTCACGTGCTCGGGTCCGAAGCCGCCGCCGGGAGGCGCGGCGATCAGGTCGGCGGCGTCGGCTCGCGAGAACCCGCCGTTGGCCGCGCTGCTCCACTGCATCGGGGTCCGCACGGCGCTCCGGCCCGGGATGTCGGCGTTCTCCCCCATCCCGATCTCCTCGCCGTAGTAGAGCACCGGGGTGCCGGGCAGCGAGAAGACCAGGCTGTGGACCAGGCGGACGCGGCGCGGGTCGCCGTCGACCATCGGCGGGAGGCGGCGGACGATGCCGCGCCCGTGGATCCGCTGCGACTGCTCCGGAGCGAACGCCGCGAAGACCTCGTCGCGCTCGTCGTCGCTCAGCTGGTCGAGGGTGAGCTCGTCGTGGTTGCGCGCGAAGTTCGCCCACTGGCTGCCGACGGAGATCTCGGGGCGGCTCGCGAGCGCCTCGACGAGCGGCGCCGCCTCCTGCCGGGCCAGCGCGAGGTAGAGGCGCTGGTTGCCGATGAAGTCGAACTGCATCGACAGCTCGTCCGCGTCCGCGCCGCCGAAGAAGCCGAGCTGCTCCTCGCGGGTCACGTTGACCTCGCCCAGCAGCATCGCCTCGCCGGAGCGCCGCGAGACGAAACGGCGCAGCAGGCGCAGCCACTCGTGCTCGTCGCGGGCGCCGGGCTCGATCAGGTACGGCACCGCGTCGACCCGGAAGCCGTCGACGCCCAGCTGCAGCCAGAATCCGATGACCTTCGCGATCTCGTCGCGCACGGCCGGATTCTCGGTGTTGAGGTCGGGCTGGTGCCGGTAGAAGTGGTGCAGGTAGTACTGGCCGGCCTCCTCGTCGCGGAACCAGACGCCGTCCTCCGCATCGGGGAACACGTTCGCGGGCTGGTAGGCGGGCGGCTCGTCGCGCCAGACGTAGTAGTCGCGGTACGGGCTGTCGGGGGAGGAGCGGGCGGCCTGGAACCAGGGGTGCTGGTCCGAGGTGTGGTTGACGACGAGGTCGACGATCACGCGCATCCCGCGGTCGTGGGCGGTCCGGATCACCTCGACGACGTCGCCGTGGTGCCCGAAGCGCTCGTCCACTCCGTAGAAGTCGCTGATGTCGTAGCCGTTGTCGCGACCGGGGGAGCGGTAGAACGGCGCGAGCCAGAGGCAGCTGACGCCGAGCTCGGCCAGGTAGTCGATCCGGTGGACGAGGCCCTCGAGGTCGCCGACGCCGTCGTCGTCCCAGTCCATGAACGTCTTCACGTCCAGGTTGTAGAACACGGCGGTGCGCCACCACAGGTCGCTGGTGTCGGTGACCCTCATGCGCGGGGCTCCGTGCGGGACGAGGCGGGGGTCGCGGGGGTGAGGGTCGGAGCGAGCGGGGAGGCGGGGCTCGCGCTGGGGGCCGAGGTGCGGCCCCCGCGGGTGGCGCTCCAGGAGGAGGTGCTGCCCGCGGTGGTCGGCGAGGCGGCCGGGCCTTCGGGGGCGGGAGTGGCGGTGTGCGGGTGCTCGTGATGCGTCACGGAGGGGCTCCAGGGGTCGGGGGAGGCGGCGGGGGCCGTCCTCGGAGGCTAGGCGGGGCGGGGCGGTGCGTCCGCCCGTTGACTTCCCAGGTGCGCGGCCGTTCTCGCGGGTCCGGAGGCGCTCGCCGGCTCGGGCTCGCGCTCCGTTCTCGGCCGGCTCTCGCGACTGTCCAGGAGTTGTCGCACTCGCGGTCGAGTGCGACGACTTCTGGACAGTGGGCAGAGGCTCGGGTGAGGGCTCGCGAGTGCTCGAGAGTTGTCGCAGTCGACGCCGAGTGCGACGACTTCTGGACAGACGACTTCTGGACAGTGGGGGGAGGCCTCCCGGCGGCACGCGTCGTGCCCGGTGCCCGCGACCTAGGGTGAGGGCATGCATCCGCTCGACGCCCAGGACCCGCTCGCGCACTGCCCCGAGCTGTTCGTCCGCACCCCCGAGGTCCGCTCCTACCTCGACGGCAACTCGCTCGGCCGGCCGCTGCGCGCGAGCGTCGCCCGGCTCGCGCGGTTCGCGGAGGAGGAGTGGGGCGGCCGCCTCATCCGCGGCTGGGAGGAGGGCTGGCTCGACATGCCGCTCGAGGTCGGCGACGCCCTGGGCTCCGCGGTGCTGGGAGCCGCGGCCGGGCAGACGGTCGTCGCCGACTCCACGACCGTCCTGCTCTACAAGCTCGCCCGCGCGGCGATCGCCCGCCAGGCGGAGCAGGGGCGCGACGAGATCGTCGTGGACACCGACAACTTCCCCACCGACCGGTACGTGCTGGAGGGCATCGCGGCCGAGACCGGCAGCACGCTCCGCTGGATCGACTCCGACCCCGGGAGCGGCGTGGGCCCCGACGACCTCGCCCCGGTGCTCGGCGAGCGGACGGCGCTGGTGCTGCTCAGCCACGTCGCGTACCGCTCCGGGTTCCTCGCCGACGCCGCGGCGATCACCGCGCAGGCGCACGAGGCCGGCGCGCTGGTGCTCTGGGACGCCTCCCACTCCGTCGGCTCGGTGCCGCTCGAGCTCGACGCGTGGGGCGCGGACCTCGCGGTCGGCTGCTCCTACAAGTACCTCAACGGAGGCCCGGGGGCGCCCGCGTGGGCGTACGTCGCCTCCCGGCACCAGGGCTCGCTCGCGCAGCCGGTGCAGGGCTGGATGGGCGTCGCCGACATGTTCGAGATGGGCCCCGGCTACCGTCCGGCCGAGGGGATGCGGCGCTTCCTCAGCGGCACCCCGCCGATCACGGGCATGCTCGCGATGCAGGACATGATCGCGCTGATCGCCTCGGTCGGCATGCCGGCGGTGCGCGCGAAGTCGGAGGCGATGACGGCGTACGCGCTGGAGCTGGCCGACGCGTGGCTGGTGCCGCGCGGGGTGCGGGTGGCGACTCCGCTCGACCCCGCCCGACGCGGATCGCACGTGACGATCGCGCACGAGTCGTTCGCCGGCCTGGTGCCGCGGCTGCAGGCGGAGGGGATCGTGCCCGACTTCCGCCGACCCGACGGCATCCGGATCGGCCTCTCTCCGCTGTCGACAACCTTCGCCGAACTGGAGCTGGGCCTGGCCGCCGTCCGCGACTCCCTCACCTGACCCTGCCCTCCTCCTGCCCCCCCGGCCCGACTGAGGGAACCCCGAACCGTCGAGGGAACCCCGGGCAGCGGGTTCCCTCGACGGCTCAGGGTTCCCTCGGCGGGAGGGGCAGGGGGTCAGCGGGCGGCGCGGGTGCGGCGGGTGTTCTCGCGCTGCAGGGCCTCGACGAGCTCGGCCTTCGTCATGCGCGAGCGGCCGGAGACGTCCAGGCGCTTGGCGAGGTCCATCAGGTGCGCCTTGGTGGCGTTCGCGTCCACTCCGCCCGCCGTCTCGCCCCCGGGGGAGCGGCCGTGGCCCTCGGCGCGGGAGTCGGAGGGGCCGCTCTCGGCCTTGCGCTCCCAGTGGTCGCCGACCTTCTCGTACTCGTGCTTCAGCGCGGCGAAGGCGGTGCGGTGGGCGCGCTCGCCGTCTCCGTAGCTGTCGACGGCCGAGTCGTGCGCGGCCGACCAGAGCTTCTGCGCGTGCTCATCGGAGCGCTCGATCGTGGACGGGATCTGTTCCTCGCGGGGCATGGCGGCCTCCCTCTCGTCCTCCGACGCTACGTCGGGTCGGAGGTGCCGGTCACCCCGTTGACGGCGCGTGGCGGGGCGCCCGGGTCCCCGGAGCGCACTCGGGAGGCCGCTGCCGGTGTTCTCACCGCGACGACGCCGATGATGGGGCGATGTTCATCCCGACCAGAGCCGCCGGTCTCGAGGCGCTCGACGACTTCGTCGCCCGCGCCGGCTCCGCTTACGCCCGCGACCGCAACCACGACCTCGGACCATCCAGGGACAACGTCTCCGGGCTCTCGCCCTACGTCCGCCACCGCCTCGTCACCGAGCGGGAGGTCGTCGCCGCGGTCCTCGCGCGGCACCGCCTGACCGCAGCGGAGAAGTTCGTCCAGGAGGTGTTCTGGCGCACCTACTGGAAGGGCTGGCTCGAGCAGAACCCGGAGGTCTGGCGCCGCTACCGCCGCGAGGTGGCGGAGTCCTCCGCGGGCGATCCTCCGCCCGGGTATCTCGACGCGATCGGCGGACGCAGCGGCATCGACGCGATGGACGCGTGGGTGAGCGAGCTCGTCGAGACCGGGTACCTCCACAACCACGCCCGCATGTGGTTCGCGAGCATCTGGATCTTCACCCTCGGACTGCCCTGGCAGCTCGGCGCCGACTTCTTCTACCGGCACCTGCTCGACGGCGACGCCGCGTCCAACACTCTGTCGTGGCGGTGGGTCGCCGGCCTGCAGACCCCGGGCAAGACCTACCTGGCCTCCGCGTCCAACATCGCCCGCTACACCGAGGGGCGCTTCTCGCCGAGCGGCCTCGCCACCACGGCCCCCGCGCTCACGGAGGAGCCCTTCCCGCCGCGAGCACCGCTCAAGCAGGACGACGTCGTGGGGACCGTCGGCGCCCGCCCGGGCCTCCTGCTGCACGAGGAGGACCTCGAGGCGGAGAGCCTGCTCGCCGAGCAGCCGGGTCTGGCCGAGCGCCTCGTGGCGAGCGCCGTCGCCGGGGACGCGGGCGGGCGCTCGCCCTCCGGAGTCTCGGACGCCGTCGCCGCCTTCACCGCCGCGGCGCTCGCCGACGCCGCCGAGCGCACCTCCGACGCGAGCGGCCGGCCGGCGCGGGTGCTCGCGGACGCGCGTCCCGGGACGGTCGTCGACTGGGCGGTGTCCGAGCGGATCGACACCGTGGTGGTCCCGTACGCGCCGGTCGGGCCCGTCGGAGAGCGAGTGGAGGCGCTCCGCTCGGCTCTCGCCGACGAGGGGATCGCGCTCGTCACCGTGCGCCGCCGCTGGGACGGTGCCGCGTGGCCGTCGGCGTCGCGGGGGTTCTTCCCGTTCCGGAAGCGGATCCCGGCGCTGGTGCGCGACCTGGTCGAGCCCGCCGACGCGGCCCGCCTGTTCTGAGCCCCGTCCCGCGGAACCTGCCTGGTCCCGCGGGACGGGTGCCGCTCAGCCGAGCAGGCGGTCGCGGAGGAAGTCGCTCGCGAAGCGGCCCGCGGGGTCCCACTCGGAGCGGAGGGTCCGCCACTCGTCGAGGTGCGGGTAGAGCGGCGCGATCTCGTCGGCTCCGGCGAGGAAGTGCTTGCCCCAGTGGGGTCGGGCACCGAGCGGCAGCAGCGCGCCCTCGACGGCGGGAAGCACGGCGTCGACGCCGGCGCGGTCCTTCTTGAAGGTGAAGTGCACGCCCACGCTGTCGCGGCCTCCGGCGGGGGAGAGCCACTGGTCGTCGCCGGCCATGGTGCGCAGCTCCGTGATGAGCAGGACGTCGTCGATCCGCTCGCCGATCGCGCGCAGCGCCACGATCGCCTCGCGGACGTTCGCGCGCGGCACCATGTACTCGCTCTGGATCTCGTCGCCCGCGCTCGGCTCGCGGTCGAGGCGGAAGTGCGGCAGGCGCTCGGACCACGGTCCGACGGAGCCGCCGAACGGGTTCAGGTTGGAGTCGACTCCCTCCGAGACGGCGAAGAGGCTCGCGGAGGCGGCGACCGCGCCCAGGTGCGTCGCATCGACGTCGGCGACGGACCCCGCCGCCACCTTGGTCTTCAGCCACAGCTGCTCCACCGTCGGCGACGACCAGTGCGTCATGAGGCTGACGCTGTAGGCGGAGGAGGTGATCGCGTCGAAGTCGTCGAGCACGCGCTCCCAGGGCAGGTCGACGAACGCGTCCTGGCGGACGTCGAAGGTCGGCTGGATGTCGAGGGTCACGCGGGTGACGATGCCGAAGGCGCCGAGGCCGACGACGACGCCCTCGAAGCCCGGCTCCCCGCGGCGGATCGTGCGCAGCGAGCCGTCGGCGGTGACGAGCTCGAGGGCCGAGACGGCGGAGGAGAGGTTCGCGTTGCGGTCGCCCGAGCCGTGGGTGCCGGTCGCGATGGCGCCGGCGACGGAGATGTGCGGGAGCGAGCCCATGTTGTGCAGGGCGTAGCCGTTGCTGTGCAGGTGCGCGGCGACGACTCCGTAGCGGGTGGCGCCGCCGACGGTGACGGTGCTCGCCTCGGCGTCGATCACGGGGTCGGAGGCCAGGCGCCCCAGGTGCAGCAGTGCGCCGGGGGTGTCGGGCAGGGAGTTGAAGGAGTGGCGGCTGCCGAGGGCGCGGACGCGCTCGTTCTCGCGGACGAGGCGCTGCACCTCCTCGACGGACTCCGGCTCGATGATGGCGGCGGCGCGGTACTCGTAGGTGCCCGCCCAGTTGCTCCGTGAGGTCATCGGTCCATTCTGCCGGGGTTCTCGGGGATTTTGTTGTTGATTGCAACGAATGGGGGGAGATGCGAGTGCGGAGGGCGCGGGCGGTGAGGTACTGCTCGGTCCCCCGCGGGCGGGTCGCGGGGTGTGTGCGGGTGGGTGCGGACGGGTCACGTGGGCGTGCCCGGGTGAGGGCGTGGTGCGGCGTGGTCGGGCGCCCCGCTCCGCGAGATGCCACGCCCCAATCCGCGAGATGCCACCTCCCGTGCCGCGAGATGCCACTTGTGCGGGCGACACGCCGAGCCGAGCGGACTCAAGTGGCATCTCGCGGGTAGCCGGGTGGCATCTCGCGGGCGACCTCGTGGCATCTCGCGGGGGGAGAAAGCGCGTACCGGGCGCGCGGAGGGTCGCGTGGGCGTGCCCGGGTGCGCGGAGGGTCGCGTGGGCGTGCCCGGGCGCGTGGAGGGTCGCGTGGGCGTGCCCGGGCGCGGGAGCGGCGCGGAGTGCTCGGAGCGGAGAGAGCCGGAGACCCCACCGATCGCGGTGCGCGAGCCCGCTGTCGCCGGCGCTTCTTCCCTCCACAGGCGGGGTGATGGCTCCGTTGTCCCGATCCTGGTCGTGACCCCCGGCCCGATGTCGGTGGTCGCTGGTTCAATACGAGTATGAGAAGTTCGGGTGACGCGGCGCAGGAGGGTGGGGCGGTGCAGACGCTCGACGCGGTGCGGGCCCTCGCCGGTCTCGCGGCAGGGCTCGCCCGCTCCTCGGCACCGGTGCTGCTCGCGAGTGCCGTCGCCCTGCACACGGCGTACCGGGCGGCACTGCTCGTGCCGGAGTCGTTCGCGCGGGGGAGCGGCCTCTCGCGGAGCGAGGCGGGCGACCTCGTAGAGCGCTCGATCCGAGCCGAGTTCGCGATGGCGCTCGGCATGTCGGAGCGCGCGGCGTCTCGACGACTCGAGCACGCTCGGCTCCTCATCGAGGACCTCCCCGCGACCCGTGCCCTCCTGTCCGAGGCTCGGATCCTCTGGGAGGCCGGCGAGGTCGTCTGCGCTGCCGCCGCGTCCCTTCCCGCTTCGACGCGCGCGGCTTTCGACGAGCGGGCGGCCGCCGCGGCGCTCTCGCAGACGCCGACCCAGCTCCGCCGGACCGTGGCGCGACTGCGCGACGAGCTGCACGAAGAGCCGTTCACCGAGCGCCACGCCCGCGCCCGCGAGGACCGGAGCGTGTGGCTCGGCGCCGAGGCCGACGGCATGGCCACGCTCTGCGCCCTGCTGCCGGCCCCGGTCGCGCTCGGCGCCTACAACCGTCTCGACCGCATCGCCCGCTCTCTCCGCGACGGAGCGGACGCGGCGGGGATCGGGCTCGGGTTCGGCGCGACTGCGAAAGCGAGTGGGAATGCGAGTGCGGGTGCGGGTGCGGGTGCGTGTGCACATGGCGGTGCTGGCGCCGGTGGCGATGTCCGGGTGGCCGTCGGCGCGGGGGCGGACGCTGGTGCTGGTGCTGGTGCCGGGCTCGGCGCGGAGACGGGTGGTGGCGCCGTTGGCAACGCTGGCATCTCCCTCGGCGACGGCCGGACGCTCGCGCAGCTCCGGGCCGACGCCCTCGTCGATCTGCTCATCGACGGCGACATCGCCGGCGACGGATCCACGGGCGAAGGAGCGAGCGGAGTCCCCGCCTCCGTGTGCGGAGTCCGCGCGGACGTGCGCCTGACCCTGGCCGCGAGCACCGCGGTCGGCCTCGACGACGCGCCGGCCGACCTCGACGGGTACGGACTCGTCCCCGCCGACGTCGCCCGGGAGCTCGTGCGCACGGCGGCCTCTTTCACGCGGGTGCTGACCGATCCGGACACGGGAGCGGTCGCGTCGGTCGGCAGGACCGTCCGCGTCCCGCCCCCTCGGATGCGCCTCCAGCTGCAGCTGCGGGACCGGACCTGCCGGTTCCCCGGCTGCACCCGCCCGGCCTCGACGGCCGAGGCCGACCACACCCTCGAGTGGCGGAACGGAGGCGAGACCGCCCTCGGCAACCTGGCCTCGCTCTGCGTCGCGCACCACCACGTCCGCCACGGCGACCGCTGGACCTACGTCCTCCGTCCGGACGGCACCGTCGTCTGGACGACCCCCACCGGCCGGCGGATCACCGACCGACCGCAGGCGCTGCCCGGAGCCCCGCTGATGCCGACGCAACGACCGACGGCGCACTCATCTCGAGAATCGTCGCCGGAACCGCCGCCGCAGCCGCCACGATCCTCATCGTCGCGGTCGTGGTCATCGCGGCCGGGGTCATCGCGGTCGTCGTCACCTCGACCGTCGCCCTCGCTGCTGTCCCCGACGCGGCCGAGATTCGTGGACGCGCCTCCGCCGTTCTGACCCCCAGCCCGACCTGCGGGGCCGATCGACACTCTGCCCGATCCGCGGTGCTGCGACTCTGTGCCTGGTGACGCGCGGGCGCCTCCGCGCAGTCCTGCCTCCAGGGCCGCGGGGCCTGTCGGTGAGCTCGCAATTCGTCGAGCCTCGAGCCCCGCAGCCGGCGTGCCGGCGTGCCGTCGTGCGTCGGTGCCCCCGTTCCGGCTGCCGGACGCCCCCGCCGCACAGGAGAGCCGTCGAACCGAGGACATCGCGACCGAACGACCTCCACATGACTCGCGTTCTCCGGCGTCCGCCGCGTCCGTCGCCCCCTGCCCCGTCCGGTCATGAGCGCCAGGCCGCGGCGACCGCTCCACGCCGCCCGTGCGGCCGCCCGCGCTCAGCGGATGCCGCTGCGAGCGAACCCCTGCACGAAGTAGCGCTGGAAGCACAGGAACAGCAGCACCATCGGCAGCACCGAGACCAGCGCCAGCGCCATGCTCGCGCTGTAGTCCGGCGTCGACTGGCCCTTCAGATAGAGCAGCCCGATCGGCAGCGTGAACAGCTCGTTGTCCTTCAGGGCGATCAGCGGCCAGGCGAAGTCGTTCCAGCTGCCGAGCAGAGTCAGCAGGATCAGGACGGCGATCAGCGGCTTCGAGAGCGGCAGCACGATCTGCAGGAACACGCGCAGGTGGCCGGCGCCGTCAATCCGCGCCGCCTCGATCAGCTCCTCCGGGATGGAGAGGAAGAACTGCCGGGCCAGGAAGATCCCGAAGGCCGCCGCCGCGCCGGGCAGGATCACCGACCAGTAGGTTCCGTAGATCTGCAGCCCGGTCACGAGCTTGAACTGCGCGACCATGATCGCCTGCACCGGGATCATCATCGTGGCCAGTGCGAGCAGGAACAGCAGGTTCCGCCCGGGGAAGCGCAGCCGTGCGAAGCCCCAGCCGGCCAGCAGGTTCACCACGACGGTGAACACCGTGACGAACGCCCCGATCACGACCGAGTTGACGAACCACTCGCCCACGGGGAATCGAGCGAACACCGTCGTGAAGTTCTCGAACGAGATCTCGCTCGGCCAGAAGCGGGGCGGGCCCGGCGCGAACACCTCGCCGCGCGGCGAGAACGCGATGACGAGCATCCAGTACAGCGGGAAGAACACGATCGCCGAGGCGACGATCGCGACGACGAGGCGGACGACGAGTCCGGAGCGGGAGCCGTCGCGGCGGGAGGGGCGCCGGCGAGGGGTCTCGCGGGCGGTGGCCGCGGCGACCGCGGCGGGCGTGGTGACGGTGGAGGACGACATGAGGGCTCCTAGTCGACGAGGTCGCGCGTGCGGCTCGTGCGCCACTGCAGGTAGGTGAAGGCGAGGGAGACCAGCAGGATGACGACACCGAGCGCGGCGCCGTAGCCCTGCTCGCGGACCTGGAAGCCGTTGCGGTACGCGTAGGTGCCGAGCACCGAGGTCGAGAAGCCCGGGCCGCCGCCCGTCATCACGAAGACGATGTCGAAGACCTGGAACGAGGCGATCACGTTCATGATCAGCAGGAAGAAGGTGGACGGGCCGACCAGCGGCACCGTCAGCGCGCGGAACTGCTGCCAGCGCGTCGCTCCGTCGATCCGGGCGGCCTCGTAGAGCTCGGGCGAGACGCTCTGGAGGCCCGCCAGGTAGATCACCATGTTGAAGCCGATCCGCAGCCACACCGCGGTCAGCATCACCGAGATCATCGCCGCGGAGCCGTCCGACTGCCAGGCGACCGGCGAGGCCCCGAGCGAGCTCAGCACCTTGTTCACGATGCCCGAGGACTCGCTGAAGATCGTGACCGCGATCATCCCGGAGGCGACGCCCGAGATCACCAGCGGCAGCACGATCACCGTGCGGAAGATCCCGCGCGCGGGCAGCACGGAGTTGAGCAGCACGGCCAGGCCGAGCCCGCCCGCGAGCTCGAGCGGCACGGTGACCGCGGTGAAGAGGAGCGTGTTGCCCAGGCTCTGCCAGAACACCGGGTCGGCGCCCATCCGCAGGTAGTTCGCGAAGCCGACCCACTCCGGAGTGCCGAAGCCGCGCGACTCCTGGAACGAGAGCTGGATCGCCCAGAGGATCGGCACGAACAGGAACAGCGCCATCAGGAGCAGGTTCGGGCCGACGAAGCCGAGGCCGGCGAGGGCCTCGCGGGTGCGGGCCGACCGCGGCCGGGTGGAGGAGCCCGCCCGGCCGCGGAGGGTGGTGGCGGTCATCAGCTGGTCGCCTGCTGGATGGCCGCGTCGAGGCCGGAGAGGGTCTCCTCGGTGCTGCGTCCGCCGACGAACGCCTCCTCGAGCTGGTCCTGCATCGCGACCGAGATCTTCGCGAGGAACGGCGAGGTGAGCTGCTGCACGTCGCGCGGCGTGATCGTCGCGGCCTGCTCGACGAAGACGGGCATCACGTCCGGGCGCACCGCGAAGTCGATCGACGCGGGGTCGATGTCGGACCGGGTGGGCAGCTCGTTCGTCGCGGCGCAGAACTCGGCCATGGTGTCGGCCTGCGTCATGAACGAGAGGAACTCGGTCGCGAGCTCGGCGTTGTCGGTGTCGGCGGTGGCGACGAGGGCGTTGCCGCCGAGGTCGGTCGCGCCGCGCTCGTCGACGGGCATCGGAGTCGCGGCCCACTCGAAGTCGGCCAGGTTGTCGATGTCGGGGACGAGGAACGAGCCGGCGAAGGCCATCGCCGTCGTCTGCTCGGTGAAGAACGAGTCGGCGTAGGTGGCCGACTTGACCGAGCTGGTCGGCGGGACCCAGGAGTTGTCGAAGAAGCTCTTCGTGAAGTCGAGCGCCTTCGCGCCGGCCTCGGAGTCGATGGCGGGGGTGGTGCCGTCCTCCTCGAGCAGGGTGCCGTCGGCCTCGAACAGCCAGCTCAGCCAGCGGGGCGTGCCGCCGAGCTGCCAGTTGTAGGCGAAGGGGTACTGCTCGGCGGGCAGGCTCGCGCGGAGCTTCGCCGACACGTCGGCGAACTCCTCCCAGGTCCACGCCTCGTCGGCGGTGGTGGGGATGTCGGTGACGCCGGCCGCCGCGAGCAGCTGCGTGTTGACCAGCAGCGCAGAGACGTCTGTCTGGTGCGGGACCCCGTAGGGCTTCCCCTCGAATGAGACGGCCTCCTGGAACGCGGGCGTGAAGGAGTCGAAGTCGTCGATCCGGTCGGTCAGGTCGAGCAGCTGCTCCTGGCTGGAGTAGACGCCGAGGTTGCCGTAGTCGACGCGGAACACGTCGGGTGCCTCGCCCGACGACAGCTGCGCGTCGATGTTGCTGAACATCTGGTCGTAGGGCACGACGTTGAGCTCGACGCTCGCGCCGTCGTTCTCGGCCTCGAAGTCGGCGATGAGCGACTCGAAGGCCGCCTGCTCCGACTCGCTCGCCCAGGTGGTGAAGGTGATGGAGTCGCCGTCGGCGGAACCGCCGCCGCCTCCGCCTCCGAAGCCGCTGCAGCCGGTGAGGGCGGCGGTCGACGCCAGGACGGCGGCGAGGGGGATGAATCGTCTGCGCATGGGTGGTCTCCTGCTGTGAAGGGTCGGACGGGGGCGGGGTCGGGTGGCCGCGTCAGGCGGGGCGGCGGAGGGCGGTCTCGACGAGCGAGACGAGGCCGTGGGGGCCGAGCTGGCCGGCGAGCAGGTCGAGCGGAGTGGGGACGGGCAGCGCGGAGGCGGCGCGGCCGAGGCGGGAGGCGGGCACGGGGGCGGCCTCGCGCTCCTCCGGCCCCGGGTCGGCGAGTGCCAGCGCGACGGTGGCGGCCACGTCCTCGACCGCGCGCACGCAGCCGAAGCGGATGATCCGCTCGTCGTCGATCAGGGCCTCGCCGTAGCCCGAGCGGAACGCCGAGCGCTGTCCGTCGGTGATCGGCCGCGAGTAGATGACGCCCAGCTCGATCAGCAGGAGGTCGACCTCGCGCGGCGCGACCGTGGCCTCGTCGAAGTCGATCAGCCAGGGGCGGCCGGCCTCGTCGATCACGACGTTGCCGGGATGAGGGTCACCGTGGAGGGGTACGCGGGAGGTGGGTGTGCGGGTGCGCTTCAGCCGCCGCTCGGCGAGGGCGAGGGCGTCGAGGCGGGAGCGGTGCTCGTTCCACACCGCGGTGAGGCGCGGATGCGCGTCGTCGGCGGTGAGGCGCTCGTCCGTCTCGGCGAGCAGATCGGCCGGCCGGCGTCGGAGGCGCCGGATCCCCCGCCGGACGGGCGGGGCGACCGCCGGCGGCTCGGCGTCGTGCACGGAGCGCAGCACGGCGCCGAATCCGTGCCAGTCGAGCGCGTCCTCACCGGTCTCGACGGCGTCCTCGCCGAGGATCCACGGCGCGAGCGAGACGCGCTGGCCGGCGTCCTCGGTCCAGGGCAGGCCGTCGGAGGCGCGCCGCGGGCTCGCGATGCCGCGCACGCCCGCCTCCCCGAGGCCTGCGGAGAGCGCAAGGCCGAAACGGCCGTCGCGGCGCGAGGCCTTCACGCTCCAGAGGGCGCCGTCGGCGTCGGAGGCGCACCAGACGCGGGCGCCGTGGTCGAGTCCGCCGACGACCGGCTCGAGGTCGACGAGTCCGACGCCGAACTCGCGGCGCACCAGCGTGCGCGCCCAGGCGCCCGCCTCCTCGATCGTGTCCATCAGCCTCATGCTGGCGGGCCGACGCCCCGCGGACACGTGCTTGCGCGATCGCGTTTCTTGCGTATGCGTGCGCGCAGAGCGCGGGCTGAGACGGGCTCTCAGCCGTGCGAGGTGAGGGAGGAGGGCTCTCTACCGGGCCGGGCGGGCGCTCCGGCGACCGATGCTGCTGCCGGTGACGGCTCGTCCTCCGGACCGTCCGAGGAGGAACCACGCGAGCGATCCCAGGAACGGGGCGAACACGACGGCGACCGTCTACAGGCCCTTCGTGAGCGGGTCGTGGTCGGACCGGAGGATCTGCAGGACCGCGAGGACGGCGACTCCGACGTACGCCGCCCCGCACAGAGCGACGAGGAGGTGGTGGTGAGCAGTGGGATGTCCATCGCTTCACGCTACGCGCGCCTCGGCGCTTCCGGATCCTGCGCGAGGGGAGGCGTCCGCTGCGCCGATGCCAGGGCAGCGGTGGTCAGCGGGGCGGGGCCCCGGTGATCGTCCGCGGACCGTCGGCGGGGAAGAGGGCGATCCGCGCCTCGACTCCCTGCTGCCGGATCGTGAGCACGGGAGCCGTCAGCGCCCGACCGTGGTGGTAGCCCGTCACCGACTCAGGTGTCTCCCCTCCGGTGAGGGGCAGGAACGCGATCGGCGAGAGGTCCGCGTCGGCGCGGAACAGCGAGAGCGCCCTCGCCGTGACGACGGCCAGCAGTACGGCGTCGGACTTCGCCGCCCGCAGCGAGGCGAGGTCGACCGCAGCGCCGGCGATCGCGAGCGTCCGCAGCGAGGACAGAGTCTCCGGAGTGTTCAGCACCGCGGTGACGCCGCCGTCGGGATGCTCGGCGCGCAGCCTCTCGAGGCTCGGCCGGGACCACCGCTCCTCGAGGCGCCGCCGAAGACGGAAGCCCAGCACCGCGACGATCACGGCGACCACCGCGAGCACCACGCCCCAGCCTCCGTAGAGCTCGGAGGCTCTGGCCGCCGACCATGCGGCTGCGACCCCGACGGTCACCGCGAACACCGTCTCGCTCCCGAGCGACCGCAGCCGGGTGGACTGCACCTCCTGCGTCACGAGCGCTCCTCCGGGCCGGGATCCTCGAGCGGGATCACATCAGCGCATGATCGCACCGGCGCCTGCGGGCCGGGCGCGGATCCGCGGCGGTGCGGGGGTGCGGAGGTGCGAGGGTCGGAGACACCGCTCGGGCGATCCGACCCCGGTGAGAGACACCGCCGGTCATCGGTCTCGGGACCGCGGCAGCGTCACGCGGAAGCGAGCGCCGACGGGCCCAGCCTGCGCGACGAGGTCGCCGCCGAGCGCCCGCGCGAGTCCACGCGCGATCGGCAGGCCGAGCCCCGAGCCGCCGTCCGCGCGGTTGCGGGCGTCGTCCAGGCGGACCAGTCGGTCGAACACGCGCTCGCGGTCGGCCTCGGCGATTCCGGGGCCGTCGTCGTCCACGGTGATCGTGACGGAGTCGGCACCGGCCTCGACGGCCACGTCGATCCGGGAGTGGGCGAAGCGGGCGCCGTTCTCGAGGAGATTGCCGAGCACCTGGGCCAGCCGGTCGGCGTCGGCGCTGACCAGGAGCGGCTCGGCCGACCGGTGCAGCTCGATCGCGAGGCCCGGCCGGCGCAGCTCCTGGCGCTCGATCGCGGCCTCCGCGACGCCCGCCGGGTCGAGCGGACGCGTCTCCAGAGCCAGGCCCTCGTCGAGCCGCGCCATCAGCAGCATGTCCTGGATCAGGCGGCCCGCGCGCAGCGACTCCCGCACGACGTGCACCGAGAGGCGCTCGCGCTCCTGCTCGCCGCCGTCGGCGCGGACCAGGGCGTCGGCGGCGGCCTGGATCCCCGCGACCGGCGTCCGCAGCTCGTGCGCGGCGTCCGAGACGAAGGCGCGCATCCGCTGCTCCGCCGCGAGGGCCGTCGCCTCGGCCGCGAGGGCGCTGCGCTCGGCCTGCTCGAGGTCGTCGAGCATCTCGTCGAACGCGGTCGCGGTGCGGCCGAGCTCGGTGCGCGGCCGGGAGGGACGCAACCGCCGCCCGCGGTCGCCGTGCGCGATGTCGCGGGCCACGTCGGTCATCCGCTCGAGGGGCCGGAGGGTCGCGCGGACCACGACGATCAGCGCGAGCGCGGCCAGCAGGAGGAACACGGCCGACGCGGCGAGCAGGATCCCGTTCAGCTGCGCGAGCGTGCTGCCGACCGAGCCGGCCTCGCTGGTGAGCTCGAGCCGGGTGCCGTCGCTGAGGGTCGACTCGAGGGTGATCAGCTCGTCGTCGCCGGTGACGCTGCTCGAGACGACGGTGACGGCGGCGGAGGCGGCCCGGGGCGAGACGGCTCCGGAGGAGGAGCTCGTGCCGGGCGGCGACGGCGGCTCGCCGAGCTGGTCGGCGGCTCCCGGTCCGCGGCGCAGCTCCTCCGGACTCGGGCCGGCCACGACGTCCTCGCCCTCGGGACTCGTGATGCGCACCGAGACGCCCTGCGCCGAGAGCCGGGAGGCGAGGGCGTCGTCGTCGATGGTGCCGACCAGCGCGGCGGCGGCGGAGGCGCGGTCCTGCAGCCGCTCCTCGATCTGGTCGCGCAGGCGCTCGCCGAGCACTGCCTGCACCGTCGCCGAGAGGGCCAGGAGCAGCACGGCCAGCAGTGCGAGCACGGCCAGGACCGTGCGGAGGCGGAGCGAGCCGGTGCGCAGGGCGCCCGGCTGGGCGCGGCTCACGCCTCCACCCGGTAGCCGAGGCCGCGGACGGTGTGCACGAGCCGGTCGCCGTGCGCCTCCATCTTCTTGCGGAGGGAGCTGAGGTGCACCTCGACGAGGTTCGGGTCGACGTGGTCGTAGCCCCAGACCTGCGTGAGGATCTGCGTCTTGGTCAGGGTGCGGCCGCGGTTGCCGGCGAGGAAGGCGAGGAGGCGGAACTCGGTCGCGGTGAGGTCGAGGGCGACGCCGCCGCGGCGGGCGCGGCCCGACTCCGGATCCACGACCAGGTCGCCGATCTCGACGACGGAGGGGATGCGGCCGCGGCGCCGCAGCACGGCGGTCACGCGCTTGACGAGCTCGGCGAGCACGAACGGCTTCACCACGTAGTCGTCGACGCCCTCGTCGAAGCCGCGGAGGCGGTCGTCGACCGCGTCGCGGGCGGTCAGCATGATCACGGCCGCGTCGCTGCTGCGGCGGATCCGCTCGGCGAGCACGATGCCGCTCGGGCCGGGGAGCATCCAGTCGAGGATCACCAGGTCCGGAGCGAAGGTGCTCAGCTCGCGGGCGAGGTCCTCGCCGGAGACGAGACCGCGGACCGTGAAGCGCTCGCTGCGCAGCGCGGTCTCGACGGAGGAGCGGATGGCGTCGTCGTCCTCGATGAGGAGCACACGGGCGGAGGAGGGCATGGGCTCGAACCTAGGGGCCGCGGATCGGGGCGCACCCGGCGTCTGCTGTGGAGGATCTGTTCTTAAGTGCGGCTTCAGATTCGCCTTCGACTCTGAAAGAGAACCGGCCGCAACCGATCCCGAACGGGGTCGGCACCGGGCCGGAACGAGGAGACACCCATGACCGAGTCGACCACCCCCGCCGAGAAGGGCTCGAGCTTCGGGCCGCGCCGTCCGAAGAAGCGCGCCCTGACCATCGGCATCGCCGTCGGCGCCCTCGGACTCGTCGCGCTCGGCTCGACCGCCGCCTTCGCCGCGACGCCGTCGAGCACGCCGACCTCCAGCGCCACCCCGCTGCACTCCACCGCGAGCGCCGCGCCGTCAGCACCGTCGACCGGCACGCCGTCGACCGACGCGCCCGCCGAGGGCACCGCTCCCACCCCGCCCGGCCCCGGCCACTGCGGCCCCGCGGGCCCCGGCGCCGCGACGCTGCCGACCCCGCCCGCCGACGGCTCCGCGCCGACGCCTCCGACCGACGCGCCGACCCCGCCGAGCGACGGCTCCGCGCCGACGCCCCCGACCGACGCGCCCACCCCGCCCACCGACGGCTCGGCGCCCACCCCGCCCACGGATGCGCCGACCCCGCCCGCCGCCCCGACCGACGGCTCGGCGCCCACCCCGCCCACGGACGCGCCGACCCCGCCGACCGACGCGCCCACGCCTCCGGCCGTCGCCCCGACCCCGCCGGCCGATGGCTCGATGCCCACGCCTCCTGCCGCCGCTGACGGCTCGGCCCCGACCCCGCCCACGCCGCCGGCCGCCGCTGACGGCTCGATGCCGACCCCGCCCGCCCCGGGCGAGTGCGGTCCCGCCGGACACCCCGCCCCGCCGGCCCCCGCCGACGGCTCCGCGCCCTCGGCTCCCTCTGGAACCCCCGCGCCCTCCGAGAGCACCGCTCCCGACTCCGAGGACGCACCCACCGGAAGCTGACACTCGCCCCACCCGCCCCGCTCGCCCCGTTCGCGCGGGGGAACGCCGACGGCCCGGAGGACACTGTCCCCCGGGCCGTCGGCGTCGGTCAGCGCGCGTCGCGGCGTCGGCGCGTCACTCCGAGCGCGAGCGCTCCACCGGCGAGCAGGGCGAGGGCCGCCGCGGCGGTCCAGCCCGTCTCGACGCCGGTGCTCGCGAGTCCCGAGCCGTTCCGCGGAGGAACGGCGCCGACCGGAGCGGGAGCCGGCGTGCGGGTCGGCTCGGCCGAGGGCTGCGCGGTCGGCTGTGCGGTCGGCGCCGTGGTCGGTTCAGCCGTCGGCGCCACGGTCGGCGCCACCGTCGGCGCCACGGTCGGCTGCGCAGTCGGCGCAACAGTCGGCTCCGGAGTCGGCACCGTCCCCGCCCCGAACACGGACTCCGCGGAGCCGAGCGACGCGAGCACCGTCTCGCCGTTCGCGTCGTCCACGCCGTCGTTGTCGGTCACCGCGAACACCTCGCCGGAGCCGGTGATCCCGAGGCCCTCGAGCTTCTCCTGGATCCAGCCGTTCCCGGCCTGCAGTGCCGGCAGCACGTCGACCGCGAGGGTCTTTTCGAGCACCGGCAGCGTCTCGCCGACCGCCGCGCCGGCCTCCGTCGGCAGCGGCACCGTGTATACGGCCTTCAGCGCGGCGTCCGGTCCGTTCAGCTTGTCGCGCTCGATCACCGCGAGCGTGCCCGCGGGGGTCAGCGTGATCTCCGAGAGCCCGTTCCAGTCGCCGTCGGCGCCGGACACGGCCTCCAGCGGGTACCCGAAGAAGCTCCAGGTGCCGGCGGCGACGTCGTAGCGCCCGATCCGGACCACTCCGTCGGCGTCGATCGAGGCCTCGCGCTGCAGCGCCGTCCAGACGATCTCGCCGTCGGCGCCGTCCTCGACGGTCACTCCCTCGAAGCCCTGCTTGCCCAGCGCGGAGGCGAGCTCCGCGGGGAGGGCGATCCGCTCGGTCACCGCGGCGTCCGCATCGAGCCGCAGGAGCGCGTTGCCGTCGCCGGTCCCGCCCTCCGTCACGGCCCAGAAGCCGCCGTCGGCGCGGGCGGCGATCCCCTCCAGATCCAGCGCGGCGGGCTCGCCGCCCTCGGTCACCGTGAGCGTCGTGTCGAGCAGCGCCGGCGAGACGGAGGTGTCGATCGAGTGGAGCGTGCTCGGCGCGTACGCGCTGTCGCTCACCGCGTACAGGCGCTCGGGCGCCGACGGGTCGGTCGAGAGGCCCGAGAGCGCGCCCCACGGCAGCGGCGATCCGTCGACATCCGCCGACAGCACGGTCGGGAACGCGGGGGTGGAGGCTCCTAGCGCGTAGAGCTGCACGCTGGCGCGGACGGCGGCCTCGGCGTCGTCGGTCTCGCTCGAGACGACCAGCAGGTCGCGCTCGGGCAGGGCGAGCAGACCCTCCGGGCCGGGAGTCGACGGCAGCGCCTGGACGAAGCGCGGCGCAGTCGGCTCCGACACGTCGTAGACGGCCACGAAGTTGGCACGCTCGGCACCGACGAACACGTAGGGGACGCCGTCGAAGGTGGCCGAGAGCAGGCCCTCGGGCTCGGAGCCCTTGGCGTCGGAGCGCTTGTCCGGGTACAGCCCGAGGCGCACCGCCAGGTGGTCGAACGAGTTGCCGGCGTCCCACTGCACGGCTCCGGTCGCGGCGTCGAGGATCGACCAGCCGCGCGTGCCGCCCTTCCAGTCGCCCTCGTTCGCGATCGCGACGTGGTCGTCGCCGACCCAGCCGATCGCGTCGGGCTCGCGCGGGACGTCGGTGATCGAGCCGGTCAGCGAGATCGAGTCGTCGTCGAGCGTGTCGATGCTGCTGACGGAGGCGGTGCCCGCGGTGTAGGAGGCAGTGACGGAGCGCGTGGCCAGGTCGACGATCGCGACGGCGTTGTTCTCCTGCAGCGTCACGGCGACGGCGGTGTCGGCCGGGTTGATCGAGACGTACTCGGGCTCCGGGTCCGACGGGGTGTCGAGGCCGTCGAGGCCGGTGAGGTCGACGTGCTCCGGCACCCAGGCGGAGGGGTCGCCCGCGAGGTCCATGACCACGAGCTCCCCGGCGGGCGCCTGCGGGAGGTCGCCCTCCTCGCCGCCCTCAGGGGCGAGGTCCTCGTCGCGCTGGTTCTCGATCGCGATGACCGCGGTCGAGCCGTCGGTGGTGACGTCGATGGAGTCGGGCTGGCCGCCGAGCTCGATGCTCGCGACGGGCGCGAGGTCGTCGGCGTGCAGCACGCTGACGTGGCCGGAGGGGTTCGCGAAGTCGCCGTCGCTCGTGTCGACCACCGCGAGCACGTACTCGCCGGTCGCGTAGACCGAGGTCGGCTCGCCGCCCACGCCGACGCCGCCGAGCGGCTCGGGGGAGTCGGGGTCCGAGATGTCGAGGACGTTGATGCGCTGCCCGGCGGAGTCCGTCGAGTAGACCAGGCGGCCGTCGGGCGACGCGCTCGAGATCTCGGCGACGGCGGAGTCGGCGGACGGGTCGGCCGCGTTCAGGTACGCCGGCACCGTGGCGATGCGGGTGAAGAAGGAGTCGCCCGCTGCGGAGGCGGGCAGGGCCGCGGCACCGAGGGTACAGCCGGCGAGGGTGACGGTGAGAGCGAGGGCGGCAGTGCGGGTGCGGGTGCGGGTATGACGAGAGGACACGGGTCTCCTGAGCGGCTTCGAAGGAACCCGCCCACGCTGGCCGCCCCCGGTGAACGCACCGCCGCCCGCAGGTGTCCGCCCGGCGAACGCGCGGTGTCCGCGCCCACCCGGCTGGCCGGCGCGCACGACGTCGGCCGAGAGGTGGGGGCGTCGCCTCCTGCGGGAGGCCGCCTGCTCTCAGCCGACGTCGTGCGGCGTCAGCGCGTGAGCCCCGCCGCGGCCGAGCCCCAGGAGGCCAGCGCGGTCCGTGTGCGCTCGTCGCGCGCGAGCGTCAGCGCCTCCGAGTAGCCTTCCTCCAGTACCTCATCGAGCCGCACCCGCGCGCCCGTCTCGGAGGAGCGGACCGCCGCCTCCACCATCGCCAGGCTCCGCACGTTCGAGTGCACCTCGCCCGAGGGCACCGCCCCCGAGCCCAGCACCCGCACGAACTCCGCGAGCGAGCCCGCGATCTCCTCGGGCACCGGCTCGAGCGAGGCGGTCTGCACCGCCTCCGACTCGCGCGACTGCCACTCCGGAGCGCCGTCGCCGTCCCAGTGCGCCGTGCCGCCGGCGCCGTTCACGCGCCAGTCGCCGTTCCACGAGGTCTCGAGGCCGTCGGCACACCAGCTGCCGGTGTAGCTGAAGCGCACTCCGCCGGCGAACTCGAACACGGCGCTCGCCGCGGCTCCGTCGGCGTACCAGCTCCAGCCCGGGTTGTACTCCTCGCAGTAGACCGCGACCGGGTCGCTGTCGAGCAGGTACCGCGCCGCGTCGAAGGCGTGGATCGCCATGTCGACCAGGAGCACGTGGTCCATCTCGTCGCGGAAGCCGCCGAAGCGGGGCGCCTTCGCGAAGTGCACGGAGGCGGTGCCCAGCTGCCCGAGCCCCGCGATCTGCTCGCGGAAGGCGGTGATCGCCGCGTAGTAGCGGCGCGACTGGCTGGTCATCAGGAGCCGGCCCGAGGCCTCGGCCGTCGCCGCGAGCACCAGCGCCTCGGCGATGGTCGGCGCGATCGGCTTCTCCGAGAGCACGGGCAGCCCGGCGAACAGCGCCTCCGAGCTGACGGGCAGGTGCGCGCGCGGCACGGTCACGTTGACCACGGCGTCGGCGCCGGAGCGCGCGGCGACCTCGGCGACGGAGGTGCCGACCGCGACCGGGCCGACCCCCTCCTCCTCCGCCGCCGCCGTGGCGAGGTCGACGTCGAGGTCGACCAGGCCGACGAGCTCGGCGTCCGGGGAGTCACGGATGGTGCGGATCCAGGCGCGGCCCATCGCGCCGGCGCCGACCTGGACGAGGCGGACCGTCATCGGACGAGCGCTCCCTCGTAGTCCTGGCCGTTGTGGAAGTCCTCGATCTCGTAGCGCTGCAGCACCGGGAGGCGGCGCTCGGGGCGCGAGGAGCGTACCCACTCGACGCCGTTCGCGATCACGCGGCGCACCTCGGCCTGGTGGTAGACGGGGTAGTCCTGGTCGCCGGGCGAGAAGAAGAAGATGCGCCCGTGGCCGCGCTTCCAGGTCATGCCGGAGCGGAAGACCTCGCCGCCCGTGAAGGTCGAGAGGAACACGAGCTCGTCCGGCGCAGGCACGTCGAAGAACTCGCCGTACATCTCCTGCTGCGGGATCACGAAGGGGTGCGGGATCCCCTGGGCGATGGGGTGGGTGGGGTCGACGGTCCAGACCAGCTCGCGGTCCTGCTCCGAGCGCCAGCGCAGGGTGCAGGTGGTGCCCATGAGCTTGCCGAAGATCTTCGACCAGTGGCCGGAGTGCAGGACGACGAGGCCCATGCCCGAGAGGACGTGGCGCTGGACGCGCTCGACGATCTCGTCGGAGACGTCGCCGTGGGCCATGTGGCCCCACCAGACGAGGACGTCGGTGGCGTCGAGGACGTCCTCGGTGAGGCCGTGCTCGGGCTCGTCGAGCGTGGTGGTGGAGACGGTGGCGCGCTCGCCGAGGTTCTCGCGGATCCCGTCGGCGATCGTGCTGTGCATGCCGTCGGGGTAGATCGCGCGGACCTTCTCCTCGATCTGCTCATGGCGGTTCTCGCCCCAGACGAGGACGCGGACGGGGGAGGAGGGTGTGGTCACGGTGTTCCTTCTTCGACGGTGGAGACGGTGCGGCAGTGGGCGGCCCGACACGGGGTTAACCGCTTTACCGGCCGCGTCTCCTAGGATGCGGGAGACGTCCGCCCCGCGTCAACCACGGCCGGGCGGCGCGAGCGGAGGAGGCGCGGTGGCCACGATGAGGGACGTCGCGCGCCTCGCGGGGGTCTCGATCGCGACGGTCTCGTTCGTGGTCAACGACACCAAGCCCGTCTCGCCCGAGACCCGCGAGCGGGTGCGGGCGGCGATGCGCGAGCTCGGCTTCCGGCCGCACGCCCTGGCCCGCGCCCTCGCGCGGCGCCGCTCCGGGATCGTCGCGGTCGTCTATCCGCTCGTCTCGAGCCGACCCCTGAACACCGCCACCTCGTTCCTGCTCGGAGCCGCCGAGGCCGCGGCGGAGCAGGACCACTCGATCGTCCTGTGGCCGACGGTCGGCGGCTCCGACCGCCTCGCCGACCTGCGTGCGGACGGACTGATCGACGGCGTCGTGCTCATGCAGGTCACCAGCGAGGACGAGCGCGTGCCGGTCCTGCGCGACTCCGGCACGCCCTTCGCCCTGATCGGGCGCACCCGCGACCCGTCGGCCCTCGACTGGGTCGACATCGACTTCGAGGGGATGGTCGAGGAGGCGCTCGGCCGGCTCGCCGGTCTGGGGCACGAGCGGGTGGCGCTCGTGCTCGGCCCGGACCGCGACGCCGCGGCCGACTTCGGCCCCTACGCGCGCACCCAGGAGGCGTTCGCGCTCGCCTGCGCGGCCCGCGGGGTCGAGGGCGTGCTGCTGCGCTGCGAGGAGTCGCCCGCCGGCGGCCGCACCCTCGCCCGCTCGTTCGACCCCGGCTCCGCGACCGCCGTGGTGATCGTCAACGGGGGCGCCGCCGTCGGGTTCGCGCACGAGGTGCGGCACCGCGGCCTGCGCGTGCCCGAGGACCTCTCGATCGTGCTGCTCGCCTCCGACCCCGACGTCGCCGACCTGGCCGACCCGGCGCTCGACCTGCTCGTCGCGCCCGGCCGGGAGCTCGGCCGCCGCGGAGTGGAGGCGCTGCTCGCCCGCCTCTCCGACCCCGCCGCGCCGCTCCTCCAGGAGCGCATCGGCGGCCCGTGGCGCCCCGGCGGCTCGGTCGCCCCTCCGCGCTGACGGCCGACGCCCGCTCTCGCCCTCCCTCCACCTCGAGACGCCGCCGTCTGCGCCGAGCCGTCCTTCTGTCGGCGGTGTCTCGGCGAGGGGATGGTGTCTGGGCGGCGTTGGCTTGCCGAGCCGTCGCAACCGATGCCGAGACGTCCCGCTGTCGGGGAGGTGTGGGGGAGGGAGAGGGAGAGGTGACTGGGCGCTGACGGCCCGCCGAGACAGCGCGGTCGACGCCGAGACGTCCCTCCGTCAGCGGCGTCTCGGCCAGGGAGGGGTGTCTCGGCGAGCGAGCGAGCGAGCGGGCGGCAGCCGGTGCTGACGTCCGCCGCATCGCGCTACGGCACGATCGAGTCGATGTAGCCGCCGTCGACGCGCACCGCGGCGCCCGTGGTGGCCGAGGCGAGCGGGGAGGCGAGGTACGCCACCATCTGGGCGATCTCCTCCGGCTCGATGAGGCGCTTCAGCAGCGACTGGGGCCGGTGCAGGCGCATGAACTCGCGCTGCGCCTCCTCCCACGGCAGCTCGCGGTCGACCAGCTCGTAGACGAAGTCCTCGACGCCGCCCGTGTGGGTCGGCCCGGCGAGCACGCTGTTCACCGTCACCCCGGTGCCGGCGGCCGCCTTGGCGAAGCCGCGCGAGACGCCCAGCAGCGCCGTCTTCGACATTCCGTAGTGGATCATCTCGGCGGGCGTGACGACGGCGGAGTCGCTGCCGATGTAGAGGACGCGGCCCCACTCGCGCTCCATCATCCCGGGGAGGTAGGCGCGGGTCAGGCGCACGCCGGTGAGCACGTTGACCTCGAAGTAGCGGCGCCACTCCGCGTCGTCGATGGAGAGCGGATCGGCGGACCCGAAGATCCCGAGGTTGTTGACGAGCACGTCCACGTCGGCGGCCGCGCGCAGGAGGGAGGCGGTGCCCTTCTCCGTCGACACGTCGGCCGCGACTCCGCGCACCCGTGCCTCCGGCACCGCTGCGCCGACGGCCTCGATCGCGCGGCGGATCGACCGCTCGGAGCGGGCGTTCACGATCACCTCGGCCCCCGCCTCCGCGAGCGTCGTCGCGATGGCCAGCCCGATGCCCTGCCCCGACCCCGTGACGAGGGCCGTGCGCCCGGTGAGATCCAACCCGATCATGCTGCTCCGCTCCGCGCCGCCGCCCGCCGGCAGTGCTCGGGGTCGAGCATGCCACCGAGCCCTGACATCCGGTCCACTCCCGGCTGAGGACGCCCGCGGGTCGCCGCCGCGTCGCCCGGCACAGCGGAGACCGTTGCCAACCGGACACTCGTGCGTTACGGTCTTATCAATCGGCAATACGTATTACCCGCGAGTAGTAGACCGATGACCCAGACTGTCGACGAGGACGAGGCGGACGCGTGACCCCGATGCAAGCAGATGTCGCCGTGATCGGCGGCGGCCTCGGAGGAGTGGCGGCGGCGATCGCCCTCGCCCGCAACGGCCTCTCGGTCGTGCTGACCGAGCAGTACCCGTGGCTGGGCGGCCAGCTCACCTCTCAGGGCGTCCCGCCGGACGAGCACACCTGGGTCGAGCAGTTCGGCGTCACCGCCGACTACCGGCGCCTCCGCGACGGCATCCGCGGCTACTACCGCCGCAACTACCCTCTCACCGCCGAGGCGATGCGCGACGAGCGCCTGAACCCCGGCCGCGGACTCGTGAGCCGGCTCTGCGCCGAGCCCCGCGTGGCCGTCGCCGTGCTCGACGAGATGCTCGCCCCCTACCGCTCGAGCGGAGCGATCCGCGTCGTCACGGGCGTCGTCCCCTTCGCCGTCGACGGCGGCCCGGGCCGGATCGAGCGCGTCCTGCTGCGCGACGCGGTCTCGGGCGAGGAGCTCGCCGTCTCCGGGCGGTACGTGGTCGACGCGACCGAGACGGGGGAGCTGCTCCCCCTCGCGGAGGTCGACTACGTCACGGGCTCCGAGTCGCGCGACGAGCACGGCGAGCCCAGCGCTCCCGCCGTCGCCGACCCGATGAACGTGCAGGCCGTCACCTGGTGCTTCGGCTTCGACAGCGCGGACGGCGACCACACCATCGAGCGCCCGGCCGACTACGACTACTGGCACGAGTACGAGGTGCCCTTCTGGGGCGGGAAGCTCCTCTCCTTCACCGCGCCGAACCCGAGGACGCTGCGCCCCGAGACCCGCACGATGCACGTGAACGCCGTGGGCGACACCCGCACGGCCGACCAGCGCGCGCAGGGCGGGGACACCGACCTCTGGATGTTCCGCCGCATCCTCGCGACCGAGACCCTCCGGCCGGGCGCGCTCGACAGCGACATCGTCCTCGCGAACTGGCCGATGCTCGACTACCTCGACAGCTCGATCCTCGACGTGCCGCAGCCGGAGAAGCACCTCGCCGGCGCCCGCGCGCTCTCGCTCTCGTACTTCTACTGGCTCCAGACCGAGGCGCCCCGGCCCGACGGCGGCCGCGGCTGGCCCGGGCTCCGGCTCCGCGGCGACGTGATGGGCACCGCCGACGGCCTCGCGCAGGCCCCCTACATCCGCGAGTCCCGCCGGATCCGCGCGCTCACCACCGTGCGCGAGCAGGACGTCTCCGTCGCCGCCCGTGGGACGGGGAGCCCCGCGCGCTTCGACGACTCCGTCGGCGTGGGCATGTACCGGATCGACCTGCACCCGACCACCGGGGGCGACAACTACCTCGACGTGGAGTGCTCGCCGTTCGAGATCCCGCTCGGCGCGCTCGTCCCGCGCACCCCGACGAACCTGCTGCCCGGGGGCAAGAACATCGGGACGACGCACATCACCAACGGCGCGTACCGCCTGCACCCCGTGGAGTGGAACATCGGCGAGGCCGTCGGCGAGCTGGCGGCCCTCGCCCTCGCCGAGGACCTGTCGCCCCACGAGATCGCCGCTGACCCCGCCCTCGTCGCCCGCCTGCAGGCGCGGCTCGAGTCGCGCGGCGTAGAGACCCACTGGCCCGACGTCGTCGGGTACTGACCGGGAACACCGAGAAGACCATTGGAGAAAGAGAGACGATGAGACCAGCGAAGAAGCTGATGGCCTCGCTCGCCGCAGTCGGAGTGATCGCCGCCCTCTCGGGCTGCGGCGCCGCCGGCGGCGGGGACGACTCAGCACCCGTCGCTCTGAGGATGTCCGTCTGGACCTCCGACGAGAAGCAGCTCGCCCTGTTCGACTCGATGGCCGACGAGTACATCGCCGACCACCCCGAGATCGAGTCCGTGACCTTCGAGTCCCTCCCGTTCGCGGACTACAACTCGACCCTGACCACGCAGGCCGCGGGCGGCAACGCCCCCGACCTCGCCTGGGTCGGCGACATCGCGAAGGACCTGATCGACGCCGGAGCGCTCGCTCCGCTGACCGAGACCTTCGAGGGGACCGAGGGCTACGAGTACGACGACATCCTGCCCAGCGTGGCGCAGTCGTTCAGCCAGGACGGCGAGCTCTACGCGTACCCGTTCTCCAACTCGCCGTTCGCGCTGTACGTGAACCAGGACCTCATCGCGCAGGCCGGGCAGACCGTCGACCCCGCGACGCTCAGCTGGGAGGACGTCGACCGCATCGGCGCTGCCGTGAACGCGTCGACCGGCAAGGCCGGCTACATCATCCGCGACTTCGACTTCTCGGGCTGGCTGAGCCTCGCGAACCTCTGGGCGGGCTGGGGAGCCCAGCCGTGGAGCGACGACGGGACCCAGTGCACGATGGACTCGCCCGAGATGGTGGAGGCGTTCCAGTTCTTCCACGACTCGGTCTACGTCAGCGGCGCGACCCCCGGACCCGGCGTGACGGCGGACTTCTTCGCCGGCGATGCCGCGTTCACGACCGCGCAGGTCTCGCGCGCGAGCCTGCTCGACGGCTCGTTCCCGTTCGAGATCTACCCGCTGCCCGTCGGCCCCGCCGGCGAGTACGGCAACATCGGGCAGGCCGGCATGGCCGTGCTCGCGGGCGGCGACCACGTGGAGGAGGCGACCGGCTTCCTCTCGTTCATGACCGACCCGGAGAACTCCGCCAAGCTCGCGCAGTTCTTCCCGCCGCCCCGCGAGTCGCTGCTGTCCGGTGAGGAGCTGGCGAAGGTCAACACCCGCCTCAGCGCCGAGCAGCTCGACCGCGTCGTGGTCGACGAGCTCGCCGACGTGTCCGCCACCCCTCCGGTGACGAGCCCCGCCGAGATCACCTCGGTCGGCAAGACGGCGCTCGACCGCATGTGGTCGCCCGACGCCGACGTCGCCGAGGTGCTCGGAGGCGTCTGCGACGCCATCGCGCCCGTCCTCCAGGGGAAGTGATCCCGTGACCGCGACCTCGACGGACAGCCGCCGATCCGCTCCCGCCGGCGCCTACTGGAACCTCCGGCGCCGCGACGCGCTCGCCGGCTGGCTCTTCATCGCGCCCCAGCTGCTCGGTGTGATCGTGTTCGTGCTGCTGCCCGTCGGGCTCGCGGTCTGGTTCAGCCTCAACGAGTGGAACGTCTTCACCGGCTCCATGACCTTCGTGGGCGGCGAGAACTACGAGCGGGCGATCAACGACCCGAGCATCGGAGCGGTGCTCGGCACCACCGCGGTCTTCTCCGGGGGAGTGGTCGTCCTGAACCTCGCCCTCGGGCTGGGCCTGGCCGTGCTGCTCAACCGGAGGATCCCGGGCGGCGCCCTGTTCCGCACGCTCTTCTTCTCGCCCGTCGTCATCTCGGTGGTCGCCTGGACCCTCGTCTGGGGCTTCCTCCTCCAGGACAACGGCGCGATCAACGGCCTGCTCTCGCTGGTCGGCCTCGACGGGCCGAACTGGCTCCAGGAGGGGCCCACCGCGATGGCGAGCGTCATCGTCACGCAGGTCATCCGCAGCGTCGGCGTCAACATGGTGCTCTTCCTCGCCGCGCTGCAGGGAGTGCCGGGCGACCTCTACGAGGCGGCCCGCCTCGACGGCGCGAGCCCCCGCGCGATCTTCTTCCGGATCACGCTGCCGCTCATCTCGCCCACCCTGCTCCTCACCGGCATCCTCACGATCGTCGGCTCGCTGCAGGCGTTCGCGCAGGTCGCCGTCCTGACCGAGGGCGGGCCCGAGCTGTCGACGACGGTGCTCGTCTACTACGTGTTCCAACAGGCCTTCGAGTTCAGCGACATCGGCTACGGCGCGACGCTCTCGCTGATGCTGCTCCTCTTCGTCCTGATCCTCACGGTCGTGCAGTGGCAGCTGCGCAAGAAATGGGTCTTCTATGAGAACTGACGCCGTCGTCGAGCAGGGGACCCCGCTCACGCCACGCCTCGAAGCCGTCCCGGAGCCGCCCGTCACGCGCCGCCGCGGCCGCAGCCCGCTGATGACCGCCCTGCTCGTCGTGACGCTGATCCTGCTCGTGCTGCCGTTCGCGGTGCCGACGTTCTGGATGATCGCCTCGTCGTTCAAGCCGGTGAACGAGATCTTCTCGAACCCGCCCACCCTGCTGCCGGACTCGCCGAGCCTGGCGGGCTACGCCGAGGCGTTCCGGTTCCAGCCGTTCGCGCTCCAGTACTGGAACAGCCTCTACATCGCGGTCACGGTCACCGTGGTGACGCTGCTGGTGTCGAGCCTGGCCGGCTACGCCTTCGCCCGGATCCCGTTCCCGGGACGCAACGCGGTGTTCCTCGTCGTCCTGACCGGCCTGCTGGTGCCGACGGAGGTGACGATCATCCCGCTGTTCCAGATCTTCCGGCAGCTCGGCTTCATCGACACCCACGTGCCGCTGCTGCTGGTGCCGATGGTGGGAGCGCCGGCGGTGCTGGGCACGTTCATCATGCGGCAGTACTTCATCGCGATGCCCGGCGAGCTCGAGGAGGCCGCGCGCCTGGACGGACTCGGCCGCTTCGGGATCTGGCGGCGCATCTTCCTGCCGCTGTCCAAGCCGGCGCTGTCGGCCGTCGCGATCCTCACCTTCCTCGGGTCCTGGAACATGTACCTCGAGCCGACGGTCTACCTGACCTCGCCCGAGCTGTTCACCCTGCCCCAGGCGCTCACCCGCTTCACCGACGCCTACGGCGGGGAGATGTGGGACGTGCAGCTCGCCGCGGCGACCATGACGGTCGTGCCCGTGCTGGCCGTGTTCCTCCTCGCTCAGCGGCAGTTCGTGGAAGGGCTCGCGCACTCCGGTCTGAAAGGCTGACCCGGTGTTCACGGATCGCCCCCTCGCCGCCCTCCGCGAGTTCCGGGCGGAGGTCGCGGAGCCCGACGACTTCGACACCTTCTGGCGGGCCACCCTCGCGCTCGGGCGGGAGGGCGGCTCCGCCGTGAGCGCCGCGCCGGTCGACGCGGGCCTCCCGCTGGTCCGGGTGCAGGACGTGCGGTTCCCCGGCTTCGCGGGCGAGCCGATCGCGGCCTGGCTGGTGACCCCCGCGGTCGACCCGGGCGTCCCACTCCCCGTGGTCATCGAGTACCCGGGCTACGGCAGCGGTCGCGGCCGGCCGATCGAGCACCTGTGGGTCGCGGCCGCCGGGTACGCGCACCTGGTCGTCGACGCGCGCGGCCAGGGCGCCGGCCGCCTGGCCCGCTCCGGAGCCACCCCCGACCCCCACGGCAGCGGGCCGGCGTACCCGGGCGTGATGACGCGCGGGATCGAGTCGCCCGAGACCTACTACTACCGCCGCCTGATCGCGGACGCGGCGCTCGCCGTCGACGCCGTGGAGGCGCTCCCCGGGCTCGACCCCGACCGCATGGCGGTCTTCGGCGGCAGCCAGGGCGGAGCACTCGCCACCGCCGCGGCGGCGCTGCGCCCCCGAGTGCGCGCCGCGATCGCCCTGGTGCCGTTCCTCTCCGACGTCCTGCGCGCCACGACGATCACGAACGAGGCGCCCTCCGTGGAGATCGCCCGCTACCTGGCGACCCGCCCCGAGGACCTCGCCGCCGTCGAGCGGACCCTCTCCTACGTCGACGGCGTGCACTTCTCGCGGCGCCTGCACTGCCGGGTCCACCGCTCGGTCGGGCTCATGGATCCGATCTGCCCGCCCTCGACGGTCTTCGCCTCCCACAACGTCTCCGGCGGCGAGACGTCGATCGACGTGTGGCCGTACAGCGGCCACGAGGGCGGCGGGGTCGGCGACCGGGAGCGGGCGCTGGAGGTGCTGCGGGAGGCGCTGGGGTGAGGCGGGCGGCGGCGGGCCGGGTGGCGGCGCACCGGCGAGCGGGTAGGCTCCCGCCGTGCCGAGCCGCGATCAGATCCTGAGCTTCGAGGAGACCCCGCGGCCGCCCGGGAAGAGCCCGTGGGTCGTCCCGCCGACGCCGTCCGCCATCGAGGTCGTCGAGTACGACCCGGAGTGGCCGACGATCGCAGAGCGGGTCGTCCGCGGGCTGAGGGCAGCCCTGGGTCTGCGGGCCCTCCGCATCGAGCACGTCGGGTCGACAGCGGTCCCCGGCCTCGCCGCCAAGCCGGTCATCGATCTCGACCTCACCGTCGCTGATCCCGGCGACGAGCGGGGCTGGCTGCCGCCGCTGCAGGAGGCGGGGTACGTCCTGACCGTCCGCGAGCCGTGGTGGCACGAGCACCGCCTCCTCCAGCGCCGCTCCGGTGAGCATCCCGCGGTCAACCTCCACGTCTTCGGACCGGACAGCCCCGAGTCGGTCAAGCACGCCGTGTTCCGCGAGTGGCTGCGCGCCGACCCGGCCGATCGGGAGCTCTACGCCGAGGCCAAGCGCTCCGCCGCGGCCGGACCCGACCAGCGGGTGATGGACTACAACGCGCGCAAGCAGGCCGCGATCCGGGACATCTACCAGCGGGCCTTCACAGCGGCCGGATTCCTGCCCTGAGGCGCCGGGCGCCGAGGGGTCCGGCGGCCGCTCACGGGACCTCCGCCTCCTCCGTCCCGAGCCGCATCGCCAGCTCCATGGCGCGCAGGCGGGCCGGGGAGACGTCGTAGGGCAGGCTCCGGATGATCTCGCCCGCCCTCCTGCCGGTCGGGCCCTGCACCGCTCCGGGTGCCGGGGCGGGGTCCTCGGGCGGGTGCGCCTCGTCCCAGGCGTCGAAGATCGCGTCGTCCTCCTCGAGCTGGCCGGACTCCTCGATGACGCGCATCAGCCGGGTCTCGAAGGCGTACCGCTCCTGCGCCACCTCCTCCACACGGGGATCGTCGAGGGCGACCGTGTCGTCGAGGGCCTCCTCGGCGGCGTCGACGCGGTCGGCCTCGGCGCGCAGGGCCGGATCGGCGGCCAGGACGACGAAGCGGCCGGCCTGGGAGACGGCGCCCAGCGGGCCGAACATCCGCTCGGTGACCAGCAGGGTGTCGAGGTCCGCCTGGCGCAGCGAGCCCTCGGGTGCGCCCTCGAGGCGGCGCGAGACGATGTCGTCGAGCAGCCCCAGCCGACCGCCGAGCGCCCGCATCCGCCGCACCGAGGCCCGCTTCCGCTGCAGCTCCGCCTCCTGGGCGGCGAGCGCCTCGTCCAGCCGCGCGAGGACGCCTGCGACCTCGTCTTCGCGGTCGGCGCGCTTCTCGGCGCTGCCCGGGGCGCCGACGGCGAAGGCGTCCCGGATGTCCTCGAGCGCGACCCCGGCATCGGCCAGGCGGCGGATCCAGAGCAGCCGGATGATGTCGTCGTACCCGTAGCGCCGGCGGCCGTCGCCGCCCCGCTCGCGCTCGGCGAGCAGGCCGAGCCGGTGGTAGTGGCGGATCGCCCGCGGAGTGACGCCGGCGAACGCGGCGGCGTCGCCGATCTGCACTTCGCGGGGCGGGGCGGGGAACGGGTGCATGAGGGACCTCTCGGATCGGGACGGTGTGCCTCGAGCAGACCACATGACGCAGGGGCAGGAGCAAGCCGACCCGGCCTGCTCCCACCCCTGCGTCCGCGCTCAGCGCGCCAGGCGCACCGTCGCGATCTCGAACGGACGCAGCTCGAGCCGCACATCGGCCGACTCTGCCTCGACGGAGCTCTCGATGCGGACCTGCTCGGTCGGGCGCTCCATCAGGTCGGTGCGGGTGACCGTGCGGACGGCGAAGGCGGCGCGAAGGGTCGCCGTGGCGCGGCGGCCGAGCGACTCGTAGAGCCGCACGATCACGTCGCCGCTCCCGTCGTCCGCCGCCTTCACGGCCTCGACGATCACCGAGGGGTCGTCGATCGACACCAGGGGAGCGACGGGCGAGGCGCCGGTGAGCCTGCGGACCGGGGCGTTCAGCGCGTAGCCGGCCTCGACGGCGTCGGGCAGCTCGGCGCCGACGACGAGCGAGACGGCGAGGCGGTGGCGGCCCTGGTCTGCGTCCGGGTCCGGGAACAGCGGCGCGCGCAGGAGCGAGAGCCGGACCGTGGTCGTCGGGGTGCCGGCCGCGGCGCGGTCGCGGGTGATGTCGTGCCCGTAGGTGGAGTCGTTGACGACGGCGACGCCGAAGCCCGGCTCTCCGACGTGCACCCAGCGGTGCGCGACGGTCTCGAAGCGGGCGGCGTCCCACGTCGTGTTCACGTGGGTCGGGCGGTGCACGTGGCCGAACTGGATCTCGGACGTCGCCCGGTCCGAGAGCAGGTCGAGCGGGAAGGCGAGCTTGAGCAGCTTGCGGCGCTCGTGCCAGTCGATGTCGAGGTCGAGGTCGACGGCCGCCCGGCCGATCTGCAGCGAGACGGTCTGCGCGACCGTGGAGCCGCCGAACGAGCGCGTGATCACGACCGCCGGGACCTCGCGGCCGAGCGGGTCGGTCACGGTGCCGGCGCGGACCGAGTCGACGCCGACGAGGTCCTCCACCGTGCGGCGGTAGTTGTCGTCGAGGTCCCAGGCGTCCCACTTGTTCGGGGTGTCGCGGTGGAGCTGGAGGAGCCCCGCGGCGGCGCCGGCGGGCACGACCTCCCGGCCGCTCGCGAGGTCCACGACCGACTCGAGGAGCCCGGAGGCGCCGATCCGCACGCGGACGAGCCCGTTGTCGAGGACGTGCGCGTCACCGTCGGCGGAGAGCGTCGGAACGGCGGCCGACTCGGAGTCCCCGGCCGGTGCCGCGCCCAGCGCGGGCACTCCTCCGACCGCGAAGGGGGAGGAGTTCACCAGCAGCTCCGCGGAGCCCTCGCCGGCGAGGACGCGGACCGCCTCGGCGATCATCTCCTCGATCCGCTGCGCGATGCGGGCGTAGTTCTCCTCCGCCTCGCGGTGGACCCAGGCGATGGAGGTGCCGGGCAGGATGTCGTGGAACTGCTGCAGGAGGACCGTCCGCCACATCTCGCGCAGCTCGTCGGCCGGGTACGGGACCCCGGCACGGACGAGGGCCGTGGTCGCCCACAGCTCGATCTCGCGGAGCAGGTGCTCGCTGCGGCGGTTGCCCTGCTTGGTGCGCGCCTGCGACGTGTAGGTGCCGCGGTGGAACTCGAGGTAGAGCTCACCGGACCAGGTGGGCGCGTCGGGGTACTCGGCCTGCGCCTCCTCGAAGAAGCGGCGGGGCGTCGACAGCTCGACGGTCGGCGAGCCCTCGAGGCTGCGCGTGCGGCGGGCGGCCGCGATCATCTCGCGGTTGGGGCCTCCGCCTCCGTCGCCGTAGCCGAAGGGCACGAGCGACATCGTGCCGCTGCCCTTCTCGGCGTACTGGCGCTCGGCGCGGGCGAGGTCCTCGCCCGAGAGGTCGGAGTTGTAGAGGTCGACGGGCGGGAAGTGCGTGAACACGCGGGTGCCGTCGATGCCCTCCCACCAGAAGGTGTGGTGGGGCATCGTGTTGGTCTCGTTCCACGAGATCTTCTGCGTGAGGAACCAGCGCCCGCCCGCTCCGGCGATGATCTGCGGCAGCGCGGCGGAGTACCCGAAGGAGTCCGGAAGCCAGACCTCCTCCGTGTCGATCCCGAACTCGTCGAGGAAGAAGCGCTTGCCCTCGAGCAGCTGGCGCACGAGCGCCTCGCCGCCGGGCATGTTCGTGTCCGACTCGACCCACATCCCGCCGACCGGCACGAAGCGGCCCGCGAGCACGTGGCCGCGGACGCGCTCGAACAGCTCCGGGTGGTCGCGCTTCAGCCACGCGTACTGCTGCGCGGAGGAGGCGGCGAAGACGAAGCCCTCCTCGCGCTCGATCAGGTCGCAGACGTTCGAGAACGTGCGGGCCACCTTGCGGGCGGTCTCGCGGGCGGGCCAGAGCCAGGCGGAGTCGATGTGGGCGTGGCCGACGGCGTGCAGGTGGTGCGCGCTGGCCGAGGCGGGGCGCTCGAGGACCGTCCGCAGCCCCTCCCGGCCGGCGGCGGCGGTGCCGGACACGTCGTCAGGATCGAGCAGGTCGACAGCGCGGTCGAGGGCGCGCACGATCTCGGCGCGGCGCTGGGATGACTCGGGCAGCTGCCCGATCAGTCCGACGAGCACGGCCATGTCCTGCTCCAGCTCCCAGACCTCCCGGTCGAGCAGTCCGAGCTCGAGGCGGCGGAGGCGGTAGAGCGGGTCGGACGGCAGGGCGCCGTCGGCGGGGCGGCCGCCGAGCGCCGTGGGAGTGAAGGACCAGTCGCCGGTGATGTTCGGGTTGGCGGCGGCCTCGATGTAGAGCTCGACCGTGCGGTCGCCCGCCTGGCGGCCGGGAAGCCGGTCGAGCGGCACCGACTGGTTGAACGGCTCGACGGCCTTCACGACCGTGCCGGTCGCGGTGAAGACGAGCCCCTCCGCCTCGAAGCCGGACTGGGCGCCGGTGTAGCCGAGGTCGACGACGAGCTCGGGCTCGCAGCCGTCGACGCCGACCCACGACGCGGGGATCTCGCCGCGCACGTGGAACCACACGGTGCCCCACGGGGCGCCCCACGGCTCCCCGATGCGGGCGGGCGCGTAGGACGCGCCGCGCGCCTGGTCGAAGGGGACCGGCTCGCCCGGAGCGGTCCACGACTCGATCCCGAGCGGCTCGACCGCCCGGTAGATCGCCGGCCGGAGGCTCTCGGCGCGGAAGCGGGCGATGCGGGCTTCGATGCGGGTGCTGTCGTCATGCATGCGTTCTGGTGCTCGATCCGTGTGCAGTGGGGGAGGCGGCGGCGCGGAGGGCGCCGCCGCCGGGGGTCAGGAGGCGATGACGACGCGGTGCCCGTCGGGGAAGACGGCCACCTTCCGCCAGGTGTCGCCGGAGCGCTCCCAGCCCTCGTTGACCTGTCCGGCCGGAGGGGTCGGGATGGTCTCGGGGGCGCGGGCGACCGTGGTGTAGCCGGCCGCGCGCTCCACTCGGCCTCGGCCGAGCTCGAACGAGGTCAGGCGTCCGTCGTCGACGATCAGCGAGCCCTCGTCCACTCCCGCGGCGCCGCGCTCGATGAACGGGTTCACGAGGCGCGTCTGCGAGGAGTCGCTGCCCAGCACGATCGCCTTCTGCTGGGGGAAGCGGCCGAGGCTGAGCCCGTAGAAGCCGCCGAGGACGGTGAGGTTGCGCACCTCGAAGTCGGCCCCGCCGTTCGTTAGGCCGACGCCGAGGCAGTTCGCGCCCGAGGTCGGGAAGAAGTTCGGGTTCACGATCATGTGGCTCGTGCCGGCCTCGATCAGCACCTCCCAGCCGTCGCGGGAGCCCTCCGAGCGGAAGTTGATCAGGGTCAGGCCGGAGTTGACCGAGCGCCGGTTCTCGTTGCGGATCGACCGGAGGCCGACCGTGCCGCCGATGGCCTGGCAGTCGAGCAGCGTCATGTTCGTCGGCGCGAGGAGGAAGCCGCCGAGGCCGGGGCTGATCGCCTCGACGTTGGTCATCGAGCCGCCGATGGAGGCCTTGCCCGAGTCCTCCACGCCCCAGCGGCCGGGGGCGACGATCTTGATCTTGTTCCAGGAGTTGGCGTAGGAGTACTCGTCGTCGACGCCCGAGACGAAGGTGGCGCGCTCGCGGAAGATCCCCGACTTGCCGGTCTTCTGGATCCACAGGTTGCGGAACTCGCAGTTGACCAGCGAGCGGAGCGACATGCCGTGGCCGCCGGAGGGCGTGCCCGTCATCTCGAAGTCGGCGAGCACGACGCCGGTCGCCTTGTTGTTGTTGGCGGGACCGGCCGCGTCGCCGGTCTGGCCGGAGACGGTGAAGATGTCGCGGGTCGAGCCCTCGATCTGGATGATCCTCGTCTGGCGCATGCCGGCGCCGACGATCTTCGGCCCGGCGTAGCCGTAGGGCGCGCCGTTCTCGGGCTGCACCGGGTAGCCGCGGTAGTCGACGGCGAGCCCTGTCACCCGGATCTCGCCCGCGGGCAGCGACACCTCGCCGCCCGGAGCGGTCATCGCCTTGTCGATGGCCGCCTGCACGGCGCGGGTGTTGTCGGCGCCGGCCCGGTCGTCCCAGCGGAACTCCTTGTCGAGCGGCGAGATCGGCCCCTCCGTGACGCTCAGGCGCTTCTTCTGCCCGGGGGCGTCGGCCGGAGGAGCTGCGGCGGCCGGAGTGGCGGCGCCGACGGCCCCTGCCGCGCCGGCGAGGGCGGCGGCGCCCCCGGCGAGGAAGAGGCGGCGGGAGTTGTCGGGCCTGCGCGGCTGATCGGGCCCCTGGGGGGCCGTGGTCTGGTTGTCTGGGTCTGCGGGATTCATCATCGTCGACGTTCCGCCCTCTCTCGCCCCGGATGGGCGTACGGCGATCCTTCGTCATCGGTAGCCTGAGGTCAAGACGTAATACCTATTACCAGGATGAAGCGGGGGTGTCCGGGTGGCGCGGATCACGCAGAAGGACATCGCGCGTCTCGCGGGAGTCAGCCAGACGACGGTGTCGTTCGTGCTCAACGACAAGGGCGAGCAGCTCGCCCGGGTCCCGGAGGCGACGCGGGCGCGGATCCTCAAGGCGATCCAGGAGACGGGCTACGTCGCCGACCCCATCGCGCGCCGCCTCAAGCAGGTCGGCACCGGCATGATCGGCGTCTACACCTACGAGAGCCTGTTCCCGCTCGACCGCGAGGACTTCTTCCACCCGTTCCTCGCCGGCATCGAGGAGGAGGCGCAGAACCGCGACATCGACCTCCTCCTGCTGACCAGCGGTCGCGTCGGCGGCCGCCGCGGCGGCCTGAGCGGCGGCACCACCCGGCTGCGCCTGGCCGACTCCTGCATCCTCCTCGGGCAGCGCATGCCCCGCGAGGAGCTCGAGTTCCTGAACGCCAGCGGCTTCTCCTTCGTCAGCATCGGCCGCCGCGACGACGCCGGCGGGCCCGTGCCCTACGTGGCCGCCGACTACGCGTCGATCGTCCGCGAGCTGATCTCCTGCGCGCGCGCTCTCGGCCACACCCGCTTCGCGTACGCCGGCCACGGCGAGGGCGTCGAGTCGTACACCGACCGCATGGCCGGCGCCCGGGCAGAGCTCGGCGACGGCTTCCTCCACCTCGTCCCGGGGCCGGAGGCGTCGGCCCGCGAGTGGATCCGCCGGATCGCCGCCGAGGGCGTCACGGTCGTCCTCGCCGAGCAGGAGGAGCAGTTCGTCCTCCTGCAGGAGGCCGCCGAGGCCGAAGGGGTGCCGGTGCCGGGCGAGCTGTCGCTGGTGTCGCTCTCCGGCTCCGCCGACCGCACCGGGTGGCAGGCCGGCTTCGAGCTGCCCCGGCGCGACATGGGCCGCCGCGCGGTGCAGATCCTGATCGAGGGCGATCCCGCGCGACGGGAGCAGCAGCTCCTGCGCTGCACGCTCGTCGACGGCGCCTCCCTGGCCGCGGCTCCGGCCTGACCGGCCGGGCTCAGCCCGAGTGGTGGCGCCCGATCGGCAGCACCAGCGGCGTCCGCGAGACCGGGTCCTCGATCACGCGCGACTCCATCCCGAACACCGCGCGCACCGTCTCCGGCGTCACCACCTCGGCGGGCGTGCCCGAGGCGTAGAGCGCGCCGTCGCGCACGGCGACGAGGTGGTCGGCGTAGCGGGCGGCGAGGTTCAGGTCGTGCAGCACGATCACGATCGTCGTCCCGCGCGAGCGGTTGAGATCGGTGAGCAGGTCGAGCACCTCGACCTGGTGCGAGACGTCGAGGTAGGTCGTCGGCTCGTCCAGGAGGAGCACGTCGGTCCGCTGGGCGAGAGCCATCGCGATCCACACCCGCTGCCGCTGCCCGCCCGAGAGCTCGTCGACGGGGCGGTCGGCGAGCTCGAGCGTGCCGGTGTCGCGCAGCGCCTCCTCGACGATCGCGTCGTCGTCCGATCCGGAGCCGCGGCCGAACAGGCCCCGGTGCGGGTAGCGGCCGCGGGCGACCAGGTCCGAGACGGCGATCCCCTCCGGAGCGATCGGGGTCTGCGGCAGCAGCCCCACCTGCTGCGCGACCTGGCGCGTCGGGAGCCGGTGGATCGCGCGCCCGTCGAGCAGCACGCTCCCGGAGCGCGGGGTGATCAGCCGCGCCATCGCGCGCAGGAGCGTCGACTTGCCGCAGGCGTTCGCGCCGACGATCACCGTGATCCGGCCGGGCGGCACGGCGAGCGAGAGCCCGTCGACCACGACGCGCTCGTCGTAGGCGAGGGTGACAGCGTCGGCGGAGAGGGTGGGCGGGGCGTCGGTCACAGGGAGCCTCCGGAGCGGTTGCGGCGGGCGAGGAGCCAGAGCAGGAAGGGGGCGCCGAGAGCGCCCGTGACGACGCCGACCGGGAAGCGCGCGCCCGAGAACAGCGCGCCGACGACGTACTGGGCGAGCAGGTCGGCGGCGAGCACCACGACCGCGCCGACCAGGGCGGAGGGGATCAGCAGCGTGCGCGCGCTCGGCAGGATCCGCCGCGCGATCGGCCCCGAGACGAAGGCCACGAACGCGATCGGGCCGGTGGCGGCGGTCGCGACGGCCACGAGACCGACTCCGACCGCGAGCAGGGCCAGTCGGCTGCGCCGCACGTCGAGCCCGAGCGCGGTCGCCGACTCGTCACCGAGCTGCAGCACGCCGAGCCGGCCCGAGAGCAGCAGCGCCAGCGGCACCAGCACGAGCATCGTCAGCGCGAGCGGCGGGACGGAGGGCCAGGCGGCCGAGTTGAGGCTGCCGGTCAGCCAGCGCAGCGATTCCTGGACGTCCTCGAAATCGGCGCGGGTCTGCACGTAGGCGATCACGCTCTGGAACATCGCCGCGACGCCGATCCCGATCAGGATCAGCCGCGCCCCGATCACTCCGCCGCCTTCGGCCAGCCCTGCGATGATCAGGGCCGTCGCGAGCCCGGCCGCGACCGCGATCACCGAGACCGCGCCGCCCGAGAGCCCGAAGAACGCGATCGCGACGACGGCCGCCGCGCTCGCCCCCGAGGTGATGCCGATGATGTCGGGGCTGGCGAGGGCGTTGCGCAGCATCGTCTGGAAGATCACGCCGCCCATCCCGAAGCCGACGCCCACCAGGACGGCGGTGATCGTGCGCGGCAGCCGCAGCGTGCCCACGGTGAAGGAGGCGCCCGGCACGGTCTCGCCGAGGATCACGCGGACGACCTGCGGCACCGAGTAGACGGTGCTGCCGACCGTGAGCGAGACGACGACGAGCGCCAGCGCGAGCACCGCGAGGACCGCGCAGCCGAGGACCGTGCGGCGACGGCGCAGCGAGCGGCCGGCCGCGATGCGGAACGCGGCGGGTGCCTCCGCGGTCCTCACAGCGCCCGCACCTTCGAGCGGCGCACGATCGCGATCAGCACCGGGGCGCCGATCAGCGCGGTCACGATGCCCACCTCGACGTCGCTCGGCCGGGCGACCACGCGGCCGACCACGTCGGCGACGAGCAGCAGCAGGGCGCCGAGCAGAGCGGAGGAGGGCAGCAGCCAGGCGTGCGCGGGGCCGGTGACGCGGCGGGCGAGGTGCGGGACGACCAGGCCGATGAAGCCGATCGGTCCGGCGATCGCGGTCGCGGCGCCGCAGAGCAGCACGGCCGCGAGCCCCGCGACCAGGCGGATGCGCCCCACGCGCCGGCCGAGGCCTGTCGCCAGGTCGTCGCCGAGTGCCAGGGCGTCGAGCCCCCGCGCGCTGGAGAGGGCCAGCACCGCTCCGACCGCGAGGAACGGGAGGACCTGCAGGATGCTCGCGGTCTCGGCGCCGCCGACTCCGCCGACCTGCCAGAAGCGGAAGCGGTTCAGGGTGGTCTCCTGCGTGAGCAGGACGGCGCTGATGAGGGAGGTGAGGGCCGCGGCGGTCGCGGCTCCGGCGAGGGCGAGCTTCAGCGGAGTCGCGCCCTCGCGGCCGAGCGAGGCGACCGCGTAGACGAACGCCCCGGCGGCGGCGGCTCCGAGGAACGCGAGCCAGATGAACTGCGGCAGGCTCGTCGCGCCGACCCCGGCGATCCCGAGCACGACCGCGAGCGAGGCGCCGGAGTTGAGGCCGAGGATGCCCGGATCGGCGAGCGGGTTGCGGGTCAGGCCCTGCATCACGGCTCCGGCGAGCCCGAGTGCCGCGCCGACCAGTATCGCGAGGATCGTCCGCGGCACCCGCCCCTGCACCGCCGCGTCGACGATGGACGCCGCATCGGGCGAGGTCAGCGCCGGCCAGACCTCGCCGAGCGGGATCTCGCGGGAGCCGTACACGAGCGAGAGGACCGACGCGACGGCCAGCGCGACGAGGGCGACCGCCAGCGCGGTCGCCCTCGTCTTCCGGGTGGGTGCGGTGCGGGTCACGACACCTTGTCGGCGGCCGCGGCCAGGCCGGCGGTGTACTCGTCGAGCACCCAAGGGATGCTGAGCAGGTTCGGCGACGAGGTGGCCATGGCGGCGGAGGAGCCGTCCTCCAGCACGTAGACGGAGCCGCGCTCGACGGCGGGGATCTTGGAGAGCAGCGGGTCGGCCTGCAGAGCGGCGAGGGTCGTGTCGTCGCCGTAGACGACGAGCACGTCGGCGTCGAGCTGGTCGGCGTTCTCGGAGCTGATGGTGCCGCTGAACGCCTCCGAGTCGCCGGAGAGCTCGGCGACGCTCGGGGCGACGTCGAGGCCGAGGTCCTCGACGAACTTCACGCGCGCGTCGTTCGGCGTGTAGTAGGTGAAGGTGCTCGCGTCGGTCGGGTCGTACCAGCCGTACATGAACGTGGTGCCCGCGAGCTGCGGGTACGACGCGGTGGTCTGCGTGATGTCGCTCTCGATCTCGCCGACCTTCGCGACGGCCTCGTCCTCGAGGCCCAGCGCGGCTCCGTCGAGCTTCGCGGAGTCCTGCCAGGTGGTGCCCCAGGGCAGGCCCGGGTAGGCGACGGTGGGGGCGATCTGGCTGAGGGTGTCGTAGTCCTGCCGGGTGATGCCGGAGTAGGCCGAGAGGATCACCGTCGGGCTGAGGTCCGAGATCGCCTCGAAGGGCACGCCGTCGGTCTCGTCGAACAGGGTCGGGGTCTCGGCACCGGAGGCGTCGAGCGCCTCCTTCGTCCACACCAGCAGGCCGTCGCCGTCCTCGTCGCCGTAGGAGGCGCGGGTGAAGCCGACCGGGGTCACGCCCAGCGCGAGCGCCACGTCCTGGTTGGTCCAGCTCGTCGCGACGACGCGGTCGGCCGACTCGACGGTGGTGCTGCCGAAGGCGTGGTCGACGGTGACGGGGAAGCCCTCGCTGCTCTCGGCGGCGCTGCTCTCGGACGTGCCCTCGGAGCCGGCGTCGGCTCCTCCCGAGCAGGCGGTGAGCAGCAGCGCGGCGAGGCCGAGCGAGGCGACGGCGGTCAGGCGGAGGGGGGTGCGAGTGGCGGGCACGGCGATCCTTCGAAGGGGGTGGTGGGGGTTGCGAAGGTTAACCTAACCTAACTCGCTGGGTGGAGCCAGTGGCCGGGCGGAACGGGCTGCGCGACCGACGCCGGAAGCGGCGGATCGGGGAGGCGCTGCGCATCCGGGCTTCCGATGCGCAGGGACGGCCCGCCGTCGCCGGGCGGATCAGTGACGGTGCGAGGCGACCAGGCGGCGCAGGTGCTCGCGGGGCGCGTCGACGACCCGGACCGGATCGTCGAGCACGAGGGTCGTGCGCTCGGTCCCGTAGTCGGGCCAGCCCGGGTCGCCGGAGGCGGCGAACGCGGCCCAGCGCGCAGAGACCTCGTCGCTCAGGCGCTGCGGGGCGCCGGGCCCGACCTCGTCGCGGGCCGTGTCGAGGCTGCGGAAGAGGAACGGCAGCTCGAGGGAATGGGTGGCGCCGCGGGTGTCGTCGGCGCGCCAGGCGAACAGGGCGGCGCGCGTCGATCCGGTCGCGGCGGCTCGCGCGTCGAGCAGACGCTGGCTCGGCTGCCGGTAGATCTCGTCGGCGAGGCACGCCTCCAGCGCCTCGGCGTCGGTCGGAGTCCGCTCCAGGTCTGCCGCCAGCGCCCAGCGGTAGGAGCCGGCGCTCCCGCCCGGCAGCAGCGCGCCGAGATGACGATCGAGCTGCGCCCGCAGCTCGGCCGCGTCCGGTGCCCGGAGGTCGACCGCACCCGAACCCTCGTTCACGTTCGTCGTCACGATCAGGTCGACTCCGCTCGACGCCCCCTCCGCGACCGCCGACACCGGATCGCGCGTCAGCAGCCGCCCGTCCAGGCTCGGGCGGAGCACGGCGACCGTGTTCGGACCCGCCGCCGAGCGCTGCGCGAGCAGCCGGTCCTGCGCCTCGATCAGGTGCGGCCACGGCAGGTCGAGGAGCCGTTCCGGCGCCGCGCCCAGCAGCCCCAGCAGCTCCGCGGTCACGTCCTCCCCGTATCGCCGGGAGCCGATCCGCTCCGGGTTCGCGCTCTGCAGCACGGCACGCGAGAAGAGCCCCTCCGCGCGGGGGGCCGCGAGCAGCATCGCCGCCGACGTCGCGCCGGCGGACTGGCCGGCCAGGGTCACCCGCGCGGGATCGCCTCCGAACGCCGCGATCTCGTCGCGGACCCACTCGAGGGCGGCGATCACGTCGTGCAGACCGAGGTTCGCGGAGTCGCGGTACTCCTGGCCGAGGAGGTGGTCGAGGGTGAGGAAGCCGAGCGCGCCGAGCCGGTGGTTCACCGCGACGACGACGGTGCCGGTGCGGGCGGCGAGCCGCGCTCCGTCGCAGAACGGCTCGGCGTTGGAGCCGGCGACGTGCAGACCGCCGTGGATCCAGACGAGCACCGGGCTCCCCGCTGCCGCGTCCGGAGTCCACACGTTCACGGTGAGGCAGCCGCTCTCGCTGCCGCCCGAGGTCTGCGGAGCGCTCGGCCCGCTCCGGACCGCCTCGCGCGATCCGCTCCACGCCTCCACCGGAGGCGCCGGTCGGAACCGCGCGGCGTCGCCCGCGTAGGGGACGCCGAGGAAGGCCCGCGCCACTCCGTCCGGGGTCTCGAGCCTCCGCCCGCGCAGCCGCCCGGAGGAGACGACGGTCCCGGTCATCGCAGGCTCGGCTGCAGCAGCACGGGTCCGTGCCCCGGCGAGAGGGTGCTCTGCAGCACCAGCGAGGAGGCGCCGACGGCGGCTGCGTCGCGCGGATTGCTCGACAGCTCGACGTCGATCGGGTGCGCGCGCCGGGCGAACCGGCGCTCGTCGAGGCGCGCGCGGATCGCGCGGGTGTGGATGGAGCCGGCGATGGCGACTCCCGGGCCGGTGAGGACCAGCTCGTCGAGGTCGAAGAGGTTGGCGAGGATGAGGGCGCCGTCGGCGAGGTGCCCGGCGGCCCGCTCGATCAGAGCGCTGGCCGCGGGGTGCCCGTTGATCGCGGCGAGGCTGAGCACGTCGAAGTCGCGGGCGTGCTCCTCGGGGCGGAAGGCGAGGTCGAGGTCGGCGAAGGCGGTCGGGTCGGCGCGCGCCTCGTCGACGACGACGGTGGGCGCCGCGTAGCGCTCGAGGCAGCCGAGGTTGCCGCAGAAGCACTCCCGGCCGCCGGGGACGATCGTCACGTGGCCGATCTCGACCGCGTTCGAGCTCGCGCCGCGCAGGAGCGCTCCGTCGAGCACGACTCCGGCGCCGATCCCGGTGCCCACGTAGATGCTGCCGAAGGTGCGGTGCCGCGAGACCCCTCGGCTCCAGTACTCGCCGATGCCCGCGGCGGCCGCGTCGTTGTCGAGCAGGATCGGCGCGCCGAGTCCGGCGCCCAGCTCCTCCCGCAGCGGGAAGTCGCGCCAGTGGTGCAGGGTCGGCGGGCCGAGGACCCGGCCCGCGCTCTGGTCGATGGGCCCGGGAGCGACCACCGCGACTCCCGCGATCGAGCGGCGGTCGATGCCCGTGCCGCGCACGAAGTCGTCGTAGGCGGCGACGAGGCGCGCCGTCACCTCCTCGGGAGAGGCGAGGGCGGCGCCGTCGATCTGCTGGCGGGCGATCACGCCTCCGCTCGTGTCGGTGGCGACCAGGGTGATCGACTCGAAGCCGAGCTGCAGGCCGATGGCGATCCGCGCCCGCGCGTTGATCTCGAGGAGCTGGCGCGGCTTGCCGCCGGTGGAGCTCGACCCGGTCTGGCTGATGATGCCGTCGGTGAGGAGCTTCCGCACGATCATCGAGATCGCGGGCTGGGTGAGGCCCGTCGCGGTGGTCAGCTCGACCCGGCTGATCGGTCCGGAGGAGCGGATCAGGTCGACGACGAGGGCGCGGCTGCCGGGTGCCGCCGGTGTCGATTCGCGCCGTGCCATGCCGTCACCTCCCGTTCCGCTCGTCAGCGTACGGGACGGCTCCGGCGCCGATCGGCACCCTACGCTGGAGCGCGACGAAGGGCGGCGGTGATGACGCGGACGAGACCGATAGGCCTGGCGCTGGTGCGGGCGACCGAGATCATGGGCGCCGAGCCGTACTTCCACGAGTTCATCGCGGGCGTCGAACGGGCGGTGCGCCCCTCCGGCTACTCGGTGCTGCTGAACGTGCTGCCCGACGCCGACGCCGAGCTGGCGACCTACCGCCGGTGGAGCGAGGACGGCGAGGTGAGCGGGGTGATCCTGGTCGACCTGGAGAACGAGGATCCGCGGCCGGAGTTCGTGCGGAGCCTCGGCCTGCCCGCCGTCGTCGTCGGCCCCCCGAGCGCGGCGGTCGGCTTCCGCGCGGTGTGGACGGACGACGACAATGCGATGCGCGCGGCCGTCGACTTCCTCGCCGAGCAGGGCCACTCCCTGCTCGGCCACGTCGCCGGACCGGCGGAGCTGCTGCACACGCGCATCCGCCGGCAGACCTTCGCCCAGGAATGCGCGCGGCACGGAGTCGCCGGGCCGACCGCGGGCGGGGACTACTCGCGCGCCTCCGGGGCCCGCGCCCTCGCATCCCTGCTCGACGGCGACGAGCGGCCCACCGCGGTCGTCTTCGACAGCGACCTGATGGCGCTCGGCGGACTCGACGAGGCCCGCGAGCGGGGACTGGCGGTGCCCGGCGAGCTGTCGCTCCTCGCCTGGGACGACTCCGCGCAGTGCCAGCTCAGCGAGCCCCCGCTCTCGGCGGTCTCGCACGACGTGCAGGTGATCGGGATGCTGGCAGGCCGCGAGCTGCTCGCGGGCATCGGTGGTGGCGAGAGCCGGGCGATCAGCAGCCCGGCCGTCGTGATCGTGCCGCGCGGCTCGACGGGCGCACCCGCGGCCTGAGCGCCTGGCGCTCCGGCTCGAGGAGCGGAGTGCGGCCTCCTCGTTCCCGAGCCGCGGTGCGTTCGGTTCGGGCATCCCTGGCTCTCGACTTGTTACATAAATTATTTACTTTTTATATTGACCTGGAGGGGGAGGACAGGGGAGTCTGTCGGAGAACCGGCCGTCGGGCGCGGGGCGTGCAGCCCCTGATCCGAGCGCAGAGCGTCTCGAGCCGGTCGTCCATCCCCGGTCGAAGGAGCCCTGGAACACCCATGACCCGTGCCGCAGCACCGCCCGCCCCGAGGCGCTCCCGCCTCCGCTCGGCCCTCGCCGGCGGAGCGATCGCCGTCGTCGTCGCCTCGACTCTCGTCGCGACCGCCTCCTCCGCCCAGGCCGCCCCTGCCGACTGGACCAGCGCGAACACCGCGTTCGTCCAGCGCGAGGGCACCGCCCTCACCCTCGACGGCGAGCGCTTCCGCGCGAGCGGCACGAACATCTACTGGCTCGGCCTCGACGAGAACGTCGGCGGTGTCGACTACCCGACGTACTTCCGCATCAAGGACGCCCTCGACACGGCCGCGCAGCTCGGGGTCACTGTCGTGCGCTCGCACATGATGACGTCCACGAGCCAGGACGCCGCCGACCCGCTCGCGCTGATGCCGCGGCTCGGCGAGTACAACGAGGAGGCCTTCCGCACCATCGACTTCGCGGTCGCCTACGCGGGGACCCTCGGCATCCGCCTGGTGCTGCCGCTCACCGACCAGTGGGAGTACTACCACGGCGGACACCGCGACTTCACGACTCCGCTGGGCCTGGAGTCGGACGACTTCTACACCGATCCGGCCGCGATCGCCGCCTACCAGGACTACGTCGACCACGTCCTCGACCACACGAACACCATCACCGGGACGCGCTTCGTCGACGACCCGACGATCATGGCGTGGGAGCTGGGCAACGAGCTCGAGGGCATGACCCGCGAGTGGATCGACGCCCAGGTCGCGCACCTGAAGGAGAAGGCCCCGGAGCAGCTCGTCGCCGCCGGCCGCCGCTTCGACATCGACCCCGACACCCTCGCATCGCCGGACCTCGACATCGTCGACGTCCACTACTACCCGCCGACCGCGGAGCGGGTGTCGGCCGACGCGAAGACCGTGACCGACGCGGGCAAGGTCTACATCGCGGGGGAGTACGCCTCCACTGCCGCCTCGGCGACGCTGCTCGACGCGGCCGCCGCCGACTCGAACGTGTCCGGGATGTTCTTCTGGTCGCTGTTCGGGAACAACGACCGCGGCGGCTTCGTGCCCCACGACGACGGCTTCACGCTGCACTACCCCGGGGAGTCGGCCCGCGATCAGGAGAGCGTCGCCGCGATCCAGCGCTACAGCGCCTCCCTCGGCAGCACGCCGGGGCGCATCGAGCTCGGCGCGCCGCTGATCACCGCTCTCGACCAGGTCTTCGGGATCACCGCGGTCTCGTGGCGCGGCTCCGCAGGGGCGGAGGGCTACCTCGTGCAGCGCTCCGTGGACGGCGGCGCCTGGAGCGACGTGACCGACGGAGCCGTGCCGGCCTCCGCCTCGCCTGTCACCGACTACGAGTCGCCGGACGGAGCGCGCTACCGCGTGGTCGCGATCGGCGGGGACGACCGTCCCGGCCCCGCCTCCGACCCGGTCTCCGCGCCGGCTGCCGGCACCGTGCTGGTCGACCCTCTGCAGACCTGGACGCTCGCCTCCGCCCACGAGAACGCCGTGCTCACGCCGACGCCGGCCGGGGGCGTGGTGACCGCCGACGGCGACGCCGGCATCACCTGGCAGCGCGACGGCGTCGCCGCGGCCGAGTTCCTCCTGTCCGACCCCGCCGCCGCCACCGTGTCCACCAGCACGGACGGAGCGACCTGGGCCGAGGCCGCCACCACGATCGACGACGGCGTCCTCCGCGCGGCGGACCTCGACGGCGACGCCGTCCGTCTCTCCTGGAGCGGGTCCGGCACGCTCGAGCGCGCCACGATCACGAGCGCCGCGGCGACGGTGGCGCTCGCCGACCCGCTCGACGACTTCTCGAAGGTCTCGGCCCGCACCGGCAGCCTCTCGCTCGACACCGGCTCGCCCGCGCAGTTCGGCGGCGACGCCTCCCGGGTCAAGCGCGACAGCGCCGATCCGGCGAGCCTCACCTGGAGTCTCGACGACATCAGCGGCGCCGACGTGACGGCCTGGTACTGGCCCGACCAGACGGTGGCGCCGCTCACGATCGAGGGGTCCGCCGACGGCACCGTCTGGACGCCGCTCGCCGTGGACGTCCGCGGCGGGACCGGGAACTGGAAGGAGTACACCTACGCGGTGCGCGGCCTCTCGGACGTGAACCGCCTGCGCGTCTCGTGGCCGCAGGGGGAGGGCGAGGTCTGGACCCCGCAGGTCGGCTCCGTGAACCTGTACTCGCCGAACGCCGCTCCGCTCGGCGCTCCCGGCGTCCCCGCACTCGGGTCGCCCACTGCGGACGCCGACGGGATCACCTCGACCCCGGCGTTCTCGTGGCAGCCTTCCGCCGACGCCGCGTACTACCGCTTCACGCTCTCGACCGCCGACGACCTCACGGACCCGATCGCCGAGCTCACCGGCCTGGGCGGGACGACCGTCCGGCCGGACGTCGACCTCGCCCCCGAGACGCGCTACTCCTGGCGGGTGACCGCCGTGAACGGCGTCGGCTCCACCGCCTCCGAGGTGCGCTCGTTCGAGACCGCCGCCCTGCCCACCGAGCCCGTCGTCGTCGACGACTTCGAGGGCTACGCCGATGACGAGGCCGTTCGCGCCGCCTACGTCCGCAACTCGGGAGGCGGCACCATCGTGCCGACACTGGTCCCGTCGGGCGACGGCAGCGCCGCGCGCTTCGACTACGACCTCGGCACCGCGGGCTACGCGGGCGTCGTCAAGACGTTCGACGCTCCGCAGAACTGGTGGGGCTACTCCGGACTGACGCTCGACGTCGACGCTGCGGCCCCGTTCTCGGTGCAGTTCGTCGCGAACGGCGCCTACTGGGAGGCCTCTGTCACCCCGGCGACGGAGGGGCCGACCGTCGTCCCCTTCTCGGCCTTCGCTCCGCCGTCCTGGGCTCCCGAGGCCGATCTCGACCTCACCTCGGTGACCCAGTACGCCCTCTACGTGAACGGATCGGGAACCGGCAGCCTCGCCGTCGACGACGTGGCGACCGTGGTCGCCGCCGGATCGACGCCCACGACTCCGCCGACCACTCCGCCCACGACGACGCCGACCACTCCGCCCACCGCACCACCGACGACGACGCCCACCGCGCCGCCCACCGCCGGACCCTCGCCCCACCCCCACATGCCGTCGTGGCTGGAGTCGCTGGTCCGCCAGTACCTCCCGACGATCCGGCACTGGTTCCAGGCCCGTCACTGATTTCCGTCCCGCATCCACTGCACTTCCGTCGCACCGCGACGCCCTACCGAGGAGAACACCCGTGCAACGACCCACCAGAACCCGCAGGACCACGCTGATCGGCATCGTCGCCGTCGCCGTCACGTCCTCCCTCGCGCTCGCCGGATGCTCCGGCGGCTCGGCGGGCAACGACTCCGGCGAGCCGGCCGGCGAGATCACCGTGCTGACCAACCGCACCGACCTCGTCGACACGACCTTCGCCGACTACGCGACGACCTTCGAGGGGAAGTACCCCGGGACGACCGTGAAGTTCGAGGCGCTGACCGACTACGAGGGCGACACCAAGATCCGCCTGAACTCGAAGGACTACGGCGACGTGCTGCTCATCCCGAGCTCGAACGTCACCAAGGACGACTACTCCGACTACTTCGAGCCCCTCGGCTCCACCGAGGAGTTGTCGAAGACCTACCGCTTCACCAACGAGGGCTCGTTCGACGGCACCGCCTACGGCGTCTCGACCTTCGGCTCGGCGATGGGCTACGTCTTCAACCGCGACGTCTGGACCGCGGCCGGTGTCACCACTCCGCCGACGACGGAGGAGGAGTACCTCGCCGCGCTCGAGAAGATCAAGGCGAACGGGGTGGTCCCGTACTACACGAACTACAAGGACGGCTGGCCCCTGGCCACCATCGAGGGCAACCTCGGCACGGTGCAGGGCGCCGACGTCCGCACCGAGATGATCGCCGACGACGCCCCGTGGACCGAGGGCAACGACCAGTACAACATCGACGGCCTGCTCTACGACACGGTCGCCCAGGGCCTCAGCGAGGCCGACCCGACCACCACCAACTGGGAGGAGTCGAAGGATCTGCTCGCCAGCGGCGAGATCGGCTCGATGGTGCTCGGCTCCTGGGCCGTCTCGCAGATGCAGGACGCGGCCGAGAAGGCCGGGAAGTCCCGCGACGTCATCGGCTTCTGGCCGATGCCGTGGACCGATGGCGGGACCTTCACCTCGGTGACCGCCTCCGACAAATTCCTCGCGATCAACAAGAACTCCGACAACAAGGCGACGGCGCGCGCCTGGATCGACTGGTTCACGAACGAGTCCGGCTACGCCGAGAGCCAGGGCGCGATCAGCCCCGTGATCAGCGACCCGGCGCCCGACACCCTCTCGGACTTCGACGCGCTCGGCGTGCAGTACCTCGAGCTCGCACCCGACCCGGTCGGCAAGGAGGCGGTCATCAACGACATCGCGAACGAGGCCGAGATCGACCTGTTCGGCAACGCCTACCGCCAGGAGCTGATCGACGCGGCCCGCGGCGCCGGCTCCGGCGACAAGGAGTCCCTCTTCGCCGACCTCAACGAGCGCTGGGCCGCGGCCCGCGCCGACGTCGCGGAGTAGTCCCCGCGGGCGGCCGCACCCCGCGGCCGCCCGCCCCCTCCCCTGACATCCCCCACGACGGAAGGATCGACATGGCGATCACCGACGCCCCGCCCCTCGAGGTCGCGGCGAGCAAGCGGATCCGGCCCGCCCGCCGGCAGCGCCTCACCGGCAGGCGCAGCACACCCTGGCTCTTCCTGGCGGTCCCGCTGGCGTTCCTCGTCGTGCTGACCTACATCCCGGTCGCGAACATGTTCTGGTACAGCGTCACCGACTGGGACGGCCTGGACCCCGACAAGACCTTCGTGGGCCTCGAGAACTACATCGAGATCTTCACGCGGCCCGAGATCTTCCGGGTCTTCTTCGTCAGCCTCTTCTACCTGGCCGGAGCGGTCGCCCAGCTCGGCCTCGCCCTCTTCTTCGCGACGCTGCTCAGCTTCCGCACGCGGTTCCGCAACTTCTTCAAGGGCGTCATCTTCTTCCCCTACCTGATCAACGGCGTCGCGATCGGGCTGATGTTCCTCTACTTCTTCCGCCCCGACGGCACGCTCGACGCGGTCCTCGGCGTCTTCGGCGTGCAGGACACCCCGCAGTGGCTGGGCGACCCCGACGTCGTCAACGTCTCGCTCGCCGCCACCTCGGTCTGGCGCTACATGGGCCTGAACTTCGTCCTCTTCCTCGGCGCCATCCAGTCGGTGCCCGAGGAGCAGTACGAGGCGGCGGACCTGGACGGCGCGACCGCCCTCGACAAGTTCCGCTTCATCATCGTGCCGAGCATCCGCCGGATCCTCGGACTCTCCTTCATCCTCGCGATCGCGGGCGCGCTCTCGGCCTTCGAGATGCCCTACATCATGACCGGCGGTGCGAACGGGTCCGAGACCTTCGTGATCCAGACGGTCGACACCGCCTTCCGCTACTCCAAGGTCGGCCTCGCGTCGGCGATGGCCGTGGTGCTGCTGGCGATCGTGCTGATCATCACGGCCGTGCAGCGGCGCGTGTTCCCCGACGAGAAGGCGAGCCAGGAATGACCAGCACCCAGCAGCGCCCCCCGGCGGTCACCGGGCTGCCGGTGACGCGGCAGGCGGCCGTGAAGGAGCGGCGCACCCGCCGGTCGGCGGGATCCGTCCTCGGCTCGATCGGGAAGTACGGCTCGCTGATCGTCGCCTGCCTCTTCGCTCTCGTGCCGATCGTCACCATCGTCATGCTCGCGTTCAAGACGTCGGCCGAGTACCGCGGCACCGGACCGCTCACCCCGCCCTCGAACTGGTTCAACTTCGAGAACTTCGCGATCGCCTTCACGCAGGGCGGGATGGTGACCGGATTCCTCAACACCGGCATCATCCTGCTGGTGTCGATCGTCGGCACGGTCCTGATCGGCACGATGGCGGCCTACGCGATCGACCGGTTCCGCTTCCGCGGGCGGAGCCTCGTGACCGGGCTCTTCCTGCTCGCGACGCTGGTCCCGTCCGTCACCACGCAGGTGGCGACGTTCCAGGTGATCAACGCGCTCGACCTCTTCAACACCCGGTGGTCGGCGATCCTGCTGTTCACGGGCACCGACATCGTCGCGATCTACATCTTCCTGCAGTTCATGCAGTCGATCCCGGTCTCGCTCGACGAGGCCGCGATGCTCGACGGAGCCAGCCGCTTCACCGTCTACTGGCGGATCGTGCTCCCGCTGCTGAAGCCCGCGATCGCGACAGTCGTGATCATCAAGGGCATCGCAGTCTACAACGAGTTCTACATCCCCTTCCTCTACATGCCCTCTCGCGACCTCGGCGTGATCTCGACCTCCCTCTTCCGCTTCATGGGCCCGTTCGGCGCCCAGTGGGAGGTCATCGCGGCGGGCACGATCCTGGTGATCGTGCCGACCCTCGTCGCCTTCCTCTTCCTCCAGCGCTTCATCTACAACGGACTGACCTCAGGAGCCACGAAGTGACCCACACCATCGACACCGACACCCGGGTGACCGCCGCGACCACCCGCCGCCTGCACGAGGGCTGGAGCGTCCGCGCGACCCGCGGACCCGTCCCCGTCGAGCTCGCCGCCGCCGTCGTCCCCGCGGTCGTTCCCGGCCTGGTGCACACCGACCTGCTCGCCGCGGGTCTGATCCCCGACCCCTATCTCGACCAGAACGAGAAGAAGGTCACCTGGATCGGCGAGACGGACTGGGAGTACTCCTCCTCGTTCGACTGGGCTCCCGACGGCCGCGCCGTGCACGAGCTCGTCTTCGAGGGCCTGGACACGGTGGCCGTCGTCACGCTCAACGGGCACGAGATCGCCCGCACCCGCAACCAGCACCGCACCTACCGGATCCGCGTCGACGAGGTGCTGCGGGAAGGGTCGAACGAGCTGGTCGTCGCCTTCGCCTCGCCCGTCGCCGAGGCCGACCGAGCGAGCCTCGAGATCGGCTATCGGCCCCACACCTACTCCCACCCCTTCAACGCCCTGCGGAAGGCCGCCTGCAACTTCGGCTGGGACTGGGGGCTCGACGCCGCCTCAGCCGGCATCTGGAAGCCGGTGACGCTCCAGGCCTGGAGCGGTGCGCGCCTCGCCTCGGTGCGTCCCGTGGTCACGGTCGACGGGACGACCGGCCGCGTCGAGCTGCACGTGGAGCTCGACCGGGCCTCGGACGCCGAGGTGGAGGTGCGCGCCTCCGTCGCCGGCGTGGAGACCGTGGCGAGCGTCCCCGGTGGCGAGCGCACCGCGGTCCTCCGCCTCGAGGCGGCCGACGTGGCCCTCTGGTGGCCGCGGGGCTTCGGCGGGCAGCCGCTCCACGACCTCGAGGTCGTGCTCCTGCACGATGGCACTGTGATCGACGAGCGCTCCCAGCGGATCGGCTTCCGGACCCTGGAGGTGCAGCTCGACCGCGACGACGAGGGCACCTCGTTCCGCTTCGTCGTCAACGGCGAGCCCGTGTGGATCCGCGGAGCTAACTGGATCCCGGACGACGCCTTCATCACGCGCGTCGACCGCGAGCGCCTCGCCCGCAGGATGGACCAGGCGGAGTCCGCGAACCTGAACCTCCTGCGCATCTGGGGCGGCGGCTACTTCGAGTCCGACGACTTCTACGATCTCTGCGACGAGCGCGGGATCCTCGTCTGGCAGGACTTCCTCTTCGCCTGCGCGGCGTACGCGGAGGAGGAGCCGCTCCGCAGCGAGGTCGAGGCGGAGGTCCGCGACAACGTCACGCGGATCATGCCGCATCCGAGCCTCGCGCTCTGGAACGGCAACAACGAGAACATCTGGGGCTTCGAGGAGTGGGGCTGGGAGAAGCGCCTCCAGGGCCGCACCTGGGGACTGGGCTACTACCTCGACCTCCTCCCGCGCCTGGTCGCCGAGCTCGACCCGGCCCGCTCCTACACGCCCGGCAGCCCCTGGTCGGGCGACCCGCAGATCTTCGCCAACGACCTCGCCCACGGCTCCGTGCACCTCTGGGAGCTGTGGAACCGCGTCGACTACCCCGCCTACCGGGACGCCCACGCCCGGTTCGTCGCCGAGTTCGGCTGGCAGGGTCCGGCGTCGTGGTCGACCATCCAGCGCTCGATCTCGGACTCGCCGCTGACCCCCGAGTCGCCCGGCATGATCCACCACCAGAAGGCGACCGACGGCAACGACAAGCTGACCGACGGTCTCGTCGCGCACCTCCCTCTGCCCGACGACACCGAGGACTGGCACTGGGCGATGTCGCTGAACCAGGCGCTCGCGGTGACGCTCGCGATCGAGCACCAGCGCTCCGAGAGCCCGCGCTGCATGGGATCGATCGTCTGGCAGCTCAACGACTGCTGGCCCGTCACCTCGTGGGCCGCGGTCGACGGCGACGGCACCGCCAAGCCGCTCCTCTACGCGCTCAAGCACGTCTTCGAGGACCGGCTGCTCACCGTGCAGCCGCGCGGGGAGGGCCTCGCCGTGGTCGCCGTCGGCGACTCCCCCGAGGAGTGGGCCGGCGAGTGCGTCGTGCGCCGCCTGGCGTTCGACGGGACGGTGCTGGCGGAGGAGCGGACGGAGCTCGCGGTCGGAGCGCGCTCGACTCGCACTCTGCCGATCGGATCCGACGTCGCGACGCCGGGGGACGCCTCCTCCGAGCTGCTCGTCGTCGACTTCGCCGGGGCGCGCGCGTTCTGGTTCTTCGCCGAGTACCGCGACTCCGCGCTGGAGGCGGCGCGCCTGCGCACGAGCGTCGCTCTCGTCGAGGGCGGAGTGGAGGTGACCGTCACCGCGGAGAACCTCGTGCGCGACGTCACCCTCCTGGTCGACAAGGTCGACCCGTCCGCCGTCGTCGACGACCAGATGGTCACGCTGCTGCCGGGTGAGAGCGTCGTCTTCACGGTGCGCGGCTCCGGTCTCGACGCCGAGGCGCTGGTATCGCCGAGCGTGCTGCGCACAGCGAACCAGCTCGTCGCCGACTGGGCCTGATCCGCGGTGAGCACGCAGCCCGCCCTGGCCGTCGATGTCGGCGGCACGAAGATCGAGACCGCTCTCGTCGACGCCGGGGGCGGGCTCGTGCCCGGCACGCGGCACCGGCGCGCGACCGGCTCCGCCCTGACTCCTGAGGAGTTCGAGCGGGCGCTCGCGGAGTGCGTCGCCGCCTCGACCTCCGGAGCGGACGTCGTCGGCGTCGGCGCCGGATCCGCGGGGCCGATCGACCTCGCCGGCGGCCGGATCCGACCGAAGAACCTTCCGCTGCTCCACGGCGTTCCGCTCCGGGAGTCGCTCGAGCGGCTCGTGCCCGGCCGGCCGGTCGAGCTGCGCCTCGACGGGACCTGCATCGCCCTCGCCGAGCACTGGTACGGCGCCAACCGGGGCGCCGTCTCCTCGGTGAGCCTCGTCGTGTCGACCGGGGTCGGCGGCGGGATCGTCCTCGACGGCCGGGTGCTGGCGGGCCGCTCCGGCAACGCCGGCCACCTGGGCCAGGTGCACGTCGCCGATGCCGACCCCGAGGAGGGGAGCGACGGGACGCTCGAGAGCATCGCCTCAGGACCGAGCACCGTCGCCTGGGCCCGGCGCCGGGGCTTCGTCGGGCGCACGGGGGAGGAGCTCGGGCGCGCGGCCGCGGGTGGTGACGCCGTGGCCCTCGCCGCGGTCCGCCGCTCCGCCGAGGCCGTCGGCACGGCGATCGCGGGAACGGCGACCCTTCTCGACGTGCACGACTTCGCCGTCGGCGGCGGATTCGCGGGCGTGACCGACGACTACCTCGACCTCGTGCTGGCGAGCGCCCGGGAGCACGCGGTCCTGGACTACGCCCGCGATCTCTCCGTCCGCCCGTCCGGGCTCGGCGGGGAGGGGCCGCTGGTCGGCGCGGCCGCCCTGATCCTCCGGTCGACAGCGGCGGGGCGCGAGCCCGCCCTCGTGCCGTGAGCGGCATCTCCTCCGAGCATCCGCTGCGCTCGGCCCTGCGCCCGTCGCGGCACCGCGTCGTCGGGGCGGCGCTCGCCTACGTCGTCAAGGACAGCCCGCTGTGGATCCTGCCGCTCGTCACCGCCGCCGTGGTCGACGCCCTCGTCGACGGCCTGTCGCCGGCGGCGCTCGTCGTGCCGGCCGCGGCGGCCGCGACGACGATCCTCGCCAACATCGGGGCGAACGCGGTCTACGTCCGGCTCTCCTCCTCCGCCGTGCGCTCGCTGGGGCTGCGGCTGCGGGAGGCGCTCGCCGAGCGGCTGCAGAGCCTCTCGCTCGACTACCACTCGCGCGGAAGCGCCTCCATCGCCCAGACGAAGGTGGTTCGGGACGTCGAGAACCTCGAGCTGATGCTGCAGCAGGCCTTCGGGCCGGTGCTGACCGCGCTGGTGGTGCTCGTCGGAGCCGGAGTGGCGACGGGCACGCGGGTGCCGCAGTTCCTGCTGGTGTTCGCGCTGACCGTCCCGCTCGCGGCCGCACTCGTGCTCTGGCTCCGACGGCGCACGGCGGCCGGCAACGAGGCGTTCCGGCGCCACGTCGAGACGATGTCCGGCACCGTCGGCGAGATGTCCGCGCTCCTCGAGGTCACCCGCGCCCACGGCCTCGAGAAGGTCTCGGTGGAGCGGGTGGTGGAGGCCGCCCGCCGCGTCGAGCGGGCCGGCGTCGCCCTCGACCGCCTGAACGGGCGCTTCGGGGCGCTGTCGTGGAGCAGCTACCAGCTCATCACGCTCGGCTCGCTCTTCGGCGCCGCCGTCATCGCGATGACGGGCGTCCTGCCGGTGACGGTCGGCGAGGTCGTGCTGCTGAGCTCCTACTTCGCGCTGCTCACCGGAACGATCACGGCGGCGTTCCAGACGGCTCCGCTGGTCACCCGCGGCCTCGAGTCGCGCCGCTCGATCGCCGAGGTCCTGGCCGACCCGGATGTCGAGCACAACGAGGGGAAGCCGGTCGTCGACGCCCTCGCCGGCGGAGTCGAGCTCGACCGGGTGAGCGTCGACTACGGCGACCGGCGCGTGCTGCACGACGTGTCGCTCCGGATCGCTCCGGGGGAGACCGTGGCCTTCGTCGGCCCCTCCGGCTCGGGGAAGTCGACGCTGACCCGGGTGGTCCTCGGCTTCGTCCGCCCCGTGCAGGGCCGAGTGCTGCTCGACGGCCGCGACATCGCCGCCCTCGACATGCGCACGGCCCGCCGCTTCGTCTCGGTGGTGCCTCAGGAGTCGGTGCTCTTCCGTGGCAGCATCCGCGACAACGTGCTCTACGGGACCGTGGACGCCGACGACCAGCGGCTCGAGGCGGCGCTGCGGGCGGCGAACGCGGAGTTCGTCCTCGAGCTGCCCGACGGCTGGGACACGGTCGTGGGGGAGCGGGGTGCGCTGCTGTCGGGAGGCCAGCGCCAGCGCCTCGCAATCGCGCGGGCCCTGATCCGCGACCCCCGCCTGCTCGTGCTCGACGAGGCGACCGCCGCGCTCGATCCGCGCACCGAGCGCGAGGTCCGGCTCGCCCTCGACCGGCTGCGCGAGGGGCGCACGACGCTGATCGTCGCTCATCGTCTGAGCACCGTCCGCACGGCCGATCGGATCGTGGTGCTCAGCGAGGGGCGGATCGTGGAGCAGGGGACGCACGACGAGCTGCTCGCGACGGGCGGCGCCTACGCCGCGCTGCACGCGACGGCCTGAGCGGACCGCGGATCGATCGCGGGTGCGGCCGAGCGGGAGCCTCGTTAGCGTGGAGGTCCGCGCCGATCGCCGGCGCCGAGGGGAGCCGCATGGACCAGACCGCCGAGATCGATGCCCGGGCCGACGCCCTGCGCGCCGACCCCGAGAGCTTCGCCGCGATGGACGCGCTCTGGCGCAGCGTCTACGCCCTGCCGATGTGGTGCTTCATCGCCCGGGGCCCGGACGACGCGCCCACCCCCTTCGTCGGCGGCCTGGAGTCGGGGCCGATGGTCTTCGCGTTCACCACGGGGGAGCGCACCCGCGCCGGGGCGCTGCACGCCGGCCTCTCCGACGAGGACGCGTCGCGCGTGCTGAAGGTGCCGATGCCGGCCGCGCTCGAGTGGATCGCGGCGATGGGCGCCTCCGGAGTCGCGGGCGTCGTGTTCGACCTGCCCCGGTTCGGGTACTTCGCGCCCCTGCAGAACCTGCTGCCGATGCGCGACTTCATGGCGGCGAACCCGCCGGCCTGAGTCCCGGCCCGACGGAGCCGGGCGCACCGGCCTCGGTCTCAGTAACCGGCGTCGGCGGCGCCCGCGTCGAGCGCCGCCGCGGTGCCGAGCGCGATCAGCGACTGGTCCGTCGCGACGGCGACCCTCGGGAAGCCGAGCGCCCGCAGCAGCCGGGCGCGCTCCCGGTCGCCCGCGTACGCCCCCGCGCCTTTGCCCGCGCGTCGGGCCGCCGCGGCGATCCTCGGCAGCGGGTCGTCGGGTCCGTCGGCGGCGAGCAGGTCGGCCAGGTCCCGTCCGAGGCCGATCGCGAGGTCGAACGGGCCGACGAAGACTCCGCTCACTCCCGGCACCGCGAGGATCCGCTCGACGGCGTCGAGGCCGGCCCGCGTCTCGATCATGACCCAGAGCGCGGTGCGCGCCTCGGCGGCCGACGGCGGCGCGGCGCCCCAGAGGTCGGTCATCGGTCCCCAGCTGCGGCGGCCGAGCGGCGGGTAGTGCGCGGCGCGGACGGCCGCGAGCGCCTCGTCGACCGTCTCGATCATCGGGACGACGACGATGTCCGCGCCGGCGTCGAGCGCCCGGCCGATCAGGGCGTCGGAGAGCCCGGCGACCCGGACGCCGACGGGCGGCCTCCCGCTCACGGCGTCGAGCGCGCGCAGGGCGGCGAGGACCGCGGCGTCGTCGAACGCGCCGTGCTGCGCGTCCAGGCACAGCCAGGCGGGTCCGCCGCGCGCGATCTCCGCGACCGTCAGCGGCTCCCCGAGCCGGCACCACACCCCGTCGGCCCGACCGTCACCGAGAACCCGTTCCGCATCCACGGGTCCGATCCTGGCGCACGGAGCGCCGCCTAGGCGAGGATCGCCAGCGCCGTCGACAGGATCCCGAGGACGACGCCCGCCCCGAGCAGGATCAGGCCGGTCAGGCGCAGCGCCCGCACCGCGTCGCTCCACCGGTGCAGGCGGATGCGCTCCGGATCCTCCTCGCGGTAGTACACCTCGCGCTGGTCCGACCGCGCCGGCGTCAGCGGGTCTCCGGGTGACAGCGGACGCGAGCGGACCTCGCCCGCCCGGGTCACCCAGTGCAGTGCGAGGGGCGGACCCTCCTCGAGGTAGGCGGTCGTCGTCAGCCAGCGTCCGTCGATCAGCGCCGCGACGAACGCGGCGAGCAGGAACAGCACTCCGAGAGGAAGGGTGATCAGCGAGAGCGCCTCGGAGATCGTCTCCAGCATGCAGCGTCCCTCCGACCGGATCAGGTGCTGAGCGTACCGAGTCGGCGGCGGACGCGTCCGCAGCGGGACGCGCCCGGCCGCCGAGCCCGCGAACCTCAGCCCCAGGCGACCTCGAGGTCGACGACGAAGGTCACTCCGAAGCGGTCGCGCAGCATCCCGTAGAGGGGCGACCAGGCCGCCGGGGCCAGGGGCGCGACGACCACCGCCCCCTCCGAGAGCGCGTCCCAGAGGCGGTGCAGCTCGTCGGCGTCGGAGCCGCGCAGCGACACGAACACCGGGATCGTGCCCGGGTCGTAGGCGGTGTGCGCGGGGACGTCGTAGGCCATGACGCGGAAGCCGGCCTCGGAGACGACCTGGCCCCACATCAGCTGGTCGGCCTCGTCGGGCGCGGTGACGGCGTTCGCGTCCGCGTAGGTCATCGCGTCGAGCCGGCCGCCCGTGACCGAGGCGTAGAACTCCAGCGCCTCGCGGGCCTGTCCGCGGAAGTTGAGGTGGGTCGTGGTGGTGATGCTCATGGTGCGCTCCTCGCAGTCGTACCGGGTCGATCACCCGGTGCCCCGACGCTCCCAGGAGAAGAGGACGGTTCCGGTCCTCTTCTCGGAATACGCTCGGGACGTGCCCACGACGACCGAGCGGCTCCTCCTGCTCCTCTCCCTCCTGCAGACCCGCCGCGACTGGCCGGGCGGAGTGCTCGCCGAGCGTCTGGGGATCGCGCCGCGGACGGTGAGGCGCGACGTCGACCGGCTCCGCACGATGGGCTACCGGATCGACGCGGCGAAGGGCCCCGACGGCGGGTACCGGCTCGAGGCCGGCGCCGAGCTCCCGCCGCTGCTCTTCGACGACGAGCAGGTGCTCGCCCTCACCGCCGCCCTGCGCGCGCCGGTCGCGGGGCTCGAGGAGGCGTCCGCCCGTGCGCTGGCGACGGTGCGGCAGGTCCTGCCCGCCCGGCTCCGGCCCCGAGCGGATGTGCTGCGCTTCACGGTCGCGGCCGCGCCGGCTCCCGCGGTCCCTCCGGAGCGGCTGGTCGCGGTCGCGGCGGCTGTCCGGGCCTGCGAGGTGCTGCGCTTCGAGTACGCGGAGGCGGTGCGCCGCATCGAGCCGCACCACCTGGTCGCGCGCCAGGGCCGCTGGTACCTCATCGGCTTCGACCTCGACCGCGACGACTGGCGGGTGTTCCGGGTGGACCGGCTCGAGCCGCGCTCGCCGCGCGGAGCCCGCTTCCGCCGCCGGGCGCTGCCGGGCGGGAGCCCCGCCGGGTTCCTGGAGGCGCGGTTCCGCGGCGGAGCGCCCGGGGAGGGCTGGCCGTGCCGCGGCTCGGTGGTGCTGGACGCGCCCGCCGCAGAGGTCCTGCCCTACGCCGGCGACGGCGAGGTGGAGGACCTCGGCGATGCGGGCTGCCGACTCGCCCTCGGCGCCTGGTCGTGGGCGGCGCTCGCCGCGTCGTTCGGCCGGTTCGACGCTCCGATGGCCGAGGCCGAGCCGCCCGAGCTGGCCGCCGCGTTCCGCGTGCTGGCGGAGCGGTGCACCGCGGCGGGAGCCTGACCGGAGTGCGCCGGTCGTCCGGCGCCGCTCCTTCACGGCGGCGGGGGCGCCCTGTAGCGGACATGTCCTCTAGAGGGCGAGCCCGGCCCCGCGAGGGCGGAGCCTGGCCCCTCGGGGCGCGTGGCGGAAGGGCTTGCCCGGATCCGTGGCGGGGGATTGGCTGGAGGGCAGGAGAGAGAGGTGTCACCATGACGCAGACCTTCCCCGCCTGGTTGCGGGATCAGCAGAAGAGGGACGACGAGGTCGGCCTGTTCGCGCAGGCCTTCGGCGGTCGCGACGACCTGCCCGAGCACGGCGGCCGCGCGATCTACGACGGCTACTTCGCCAGGGAGCCCGAGTCGGCGCAAGCCGATCTGGACCGCGCCTGGATGGAGTTCGAGGCGCACGTCCAGCCGTCCGCCACGTCCGACGAGCCGGAGGGACTCCGATGAGCGACCAGACCCCGAGCCCCGTCGAGGACCCGGACGACCAGGCCGACAAGCCCTCGCAGGCCGAGGGCGAGGACGAGCGCGACACCCCGCACGAGGTCCTGCCCGCCGAGGGCAGGCCCTCCAAGGCCGAGGGCTGAGCCGACGCACTCACCGGAGGGGCGCATCCTGCAGAGGGTGCGCCCCTCCGTCGCGTCAGCGCCCGGTGACCGCCAGCAGCTCGCGCGCCGCGGCGCTGTCCGGGTAGCGGGAGAGCACGCGCTCGAGATCGCGCCGCGCCGAAGCCGTGCGCCCGTCCGAGAGGAGCGTGCTCGCGCGCTCGAGCAGCGCCTCCGCCCGCAGCTCGACGGGCCGCGCGCTGGTGACGGTCGGGCGCACCACGCGGTCGAACGCCTCGAGGGCGCCCTCGATCAGGCCGAGCTCGCGGAGAGCGACGCCGCGGCGGATGAGCACCGCGGCGGAGGCGGCGTCCACGTTCTCGACGGGCGCCGAGAACTCGGCCACGTCGCTCCAGCGTCGGCGGGCGGAGTAGAGGGAGGCGAGCGTCGACGCCGCGAGGGTCGACGGCTCCAGGGTCTCGACCGCCACGACCGCCGCGGCCGGATCCGTGGGTGCCGCCAGCTCGGCGTAGAGCAGGCGCAGTGCCGGGGCGTCGAGCGGCACCTCCACGTCGAGGCCGCCGCTCAGCGGCAGGCGGACGGTCAGCGCGATCCCGTAGCGGCGGAGGAAGGAGTCGGCCGACGGGTCGTAGCGGATGCGCACCAGCCAGCCGGTGAGCCGCAGAGCACGGTCGTCGTCGGAGGAGTGCAGGGCGTCGCGGACGAGCTCGACGACGGCCGCGAGACGCGAGCCCCCGGGGGAGCCGTTGGTCGCCTCGTGCAGGTCCTCCGCCGGCGCTCCGGTGCGCACGAGCCGGAGCAGGGGCGCCTCCCAGGCCGGAGCGAGGGCGGAGGGCCGCACGAGTCCCGGCCCGCCGGGCATGCTGAGCCAGCCCGACAGCCGGGAGCGGTGGTCCTCCGGGGAGAGCGGGTCGCCGGCGGCCCGGAGCCGGGGTCGCGTGAGGGCGCGGAGCTCACCGCTCCGTCGGAAGCCGACTGCCACGGCCGATCCCCCTCCGCGTGCGACGACGGCTGAGGACCGTCGATCCGCCGAGTCTACGGCGTCGCGCGCCGCGGTCACCCCCGAACGGGGAGCGACGCGCTGGCGGCGATCCCCGCCTCCCGTCGGCGCTCCCCGGCGGCCTCAGGCGCCGATCGAGCCGGCCGTGCGCAGCGGCATCACGTCGGGCTTCTCGGCGGTGCTCTCGATCGTCACGACCGCCTTCTCCTCGTTCGAGCGGAGCACGGCGTCCATGATCTCGAGCACGTGCAGGGCCACGCGTCCGGAGGCGCGGTGCGGGCGGTCCTCCGCGATCGCCTCGGCGAGGTCGGCCAGGCCCACTCCGCGACCGGTGTCGATCACCCCGGCGGAGTCGGGGACGACCCGCCAGTCCTCGTCGCGGACGGCGACCTCGACCGGGTCCGAGAACATGTTCGGGTCCGGGACCGAGATGGTGCCCTCGGTGCCGTAGACCTCGAACTTCGGAGCCCGGCTGCGCCAGACCTCGAAGCTCACGGTGACCGTGGTGGCGACTCCACTGGCGTGCTCGAGCAGCGCGGTGATGTGCGTGTCGATCGTCACCTCGATCGGCGTGCCCGCCTTCGGCCCGGTCTCGATCGTGCGCGGGCGGTCGGAGCGGGTGGCCAGGCCCGTGACGCGGACGACCGGCCCGAAGAAGTGCACGAGCGCCGTCAGGTAGTACGGACCCATGTCCAGCAGCGGGCCGCCGCCGGGCTGGTAGTAGAACTCGGGCGCCGGGTGCCAGCGCTCGTGTCCGGGCGCGGCCCAGTGCACCTGTGCGGCGATCGGCGTGCCGATCGCTCCGGAGTCGAGGGTGCGGCGCGCGGTCTGCACGCCGGTCCCGAGCACCGTGTCCGGGGCGCTCGCGAAGCGCAGGCCCAGCTCGTCCGCGAGGTCGAGCATCGGCGCGGCCTCGGCCGGGTTCAGCCCGAGCGGCTTCTCGGCGAAGACGTGCTTGCCCGCCTTCAGAGCGCGGGTGCCGATCTCGACGTGCGCCGCCGGGATCGTGAGGTTCAGCACCGCGTCGATCTCCGGGTCGTCGATCAGCGCGTCGACGGTGAGGGCGCGGACGCCCTGCTCGTCGGCGACCTGCTGCGCCCGCTCCTGGTTCAGGTCGGCGACCGCGACGAGGCGGAGGCCGGGGAAGGTCGGGAGGTTCGCGAGGTACTGCTCGCTGATCTTCCCGACGCCGATGATGCCGACTCTCAGCGGGACGCCCACAGCATTCCCCTCTCGATGATCGTGCGGACGTTGTCGTCCTGGAGGATCTCGACGCGGTGGCCCGGCGTCGAGACGAAGATGCGGCCCTCGCCCCAGAGGCGGGTCCAGATCGCGGGGGAGGTGATCGGGCGCTTCCACGGGTCCCACGGGCGGACGGCCTGCGTGGTCGTGGCGAGCACGTCGTTGTAGTCGTCGTGCAGCACCCAGTACTGCTCGGTGACCAGCTCGAAGTCCGAGACGCCCTGCGTGATCGGGTGGTCGGCCGCGAGGGCCGTCATCTCGATCGTGTGCGGCATGTAGTTGTCCGACTGCTCGCCGGTGCGCTCGTCCGGGTGCTTGCCGGGGTGCGAGGCGAACTGGCCGCCGATCAGCTGCAGGTAGTCGGAGTTGTCGCGGTAGGAGTCGGCGATCCCGCCGTGCCAGCCGGCGAGGCCCGTGCCGCGCTCGACCGCCGCGCGCAGGCCCAGGAACTCCTCCCACTGGATGGAGGTCATCGTGTTCGACTGCACGATCAGGTCGACCGTCCGCATGTACGCCTCGTCGGCGTACACGGCGGTCGACTCCTCGACGCGCACGTCGTAGCCGTTGTCGCGGAGGAACGGCAGGAACAGCTCGGTCGCCTCGACCGGTTGGTGGCCGTCCCAGCCCCCTCGGACGACGAGGGCCGTCTTGCCGGGAGTGGTCGGGGAGTGGTCGGTCATCGTCGTCCTCACGTGCTGGCGGATCGCTCCGCGGTTCGTCATCGAACAGGACTTGCGCAACTTCTGCGCGGGTGTCCCGGCGTGCGACCATCATGCACCGCGGTTCCCGGCGGGAGCAAGCTGTCCGCGCGCCGGTCTAGTTGCGAAAGTCGGCATCGGCTACGGTGAGCACATGCCCGACCACGACGACGTCTCCGGAGCGACCACCCGCCCGACCATGGCGCTGATCGCCGAGCGCGCCGGGACGAGCGTCCCCACCGTCTCGAAGGTGCTCAACGGCGGCACCGACGTCTCGGAGGCGACCCGCCTGCGCGTGATGGAGGCGGCGCACGCACTCGGCTACCGGCGGCGTCCGCGACTGCGCCCGCCGGTCGAGGACCCGCACTCCGCCCAGATCGTGGACGTCGTCGTCGGCCACATCGGCGGCACCTGGATCGGCCCGGTCCTCGAGGGGATCGAGGCCGAGGCCTCCGCCGCCGGGGTCGACCTGGTGCTCACCCGCGCCCGCGACGACGGCGCCTGGATCAGCCGCCTCCTCCGCCGCCCCTCGCTCGGCGCCATCGTGGTACTGGTCAACGTCTCGGCCGCGCAGCTGCACCTGCTGACCACCGCCGAGCTGCCCGTCGTCGTCGTCGACCCCAGCACACGGCCGCCTGCCGACGTCGCGAGCGTCGGCGCGACCAACTGGGACGGGGGCCGCATGGCCGCCGAGCACCTGCTCGACGTCGGCCACACCCGCTTCGGCGTGCTCGGCGGCACGCGCACCCAGCTCTACAGCAGCGCCCGGATCGACGGCTTCACCACCGCGCTCCGCGCCGCCGGGGCCGAGGAGCCGCGCGTCGCCTACTGCGACTGGGACCGCGAGCTGGCCCGCGAGGCCGCCGGACTGATGCTCGCCGAGCCGGACCCGCCGACCGCCTTCTTCGCCTGCTCCGACGTGATGGCGCTCGGCGTCTACGAGGCCGCCGACGACGCCGGCCTCCGCATCCCCCGCGACCTCAGCGTCATCGGCTTCGACGACGTCGAGGAGTCGGCCTGGGCGACTCCGCCGATGACCACGATCCAGCAGCCCATCGGCGAGATGGGCGCCATCGCCTTCCGGATGCTGCACCAGGCGCACCGGTCGGCGACCCCGCTCGCCTCGGGCGCCTCGGCGACCCGCATGGAGCTCGAGACGCGGCTGATCCGCCGCGCCTCCGTCGCGCCCGTGCGCGTCTAGGGCCGCCCGCGAGCCGCCCGCTCCCCGCCGTCTCCCGATCGATGCGTCACGAACGGTCCTCACCCGGCGCCCGTGACGGCCGTTCGTGACGCATCGTTCCCGGCGGGCGCCGCGGTCCCGCGCTCTGTCCTCAGTGCCCCGCGCCGAGGTTCCCGGCGAGGCGGCCGTGCATCCGCGTGGACGCGTCGTTCATGCCCTCGATCACGGCGCGGGTGCCGTGGCGCTCGTACTTGGTGGTGACGGCGTCCAGCGCGGCGACGGTCGAGGCGTCCCAGATGTGGGATCCGGAGAGGTCGATCACGACGTGCGCAGGGTCCTCCGCGTAGGAGAACTGCGTGGTCAGGTCGTTGCTGGAGGCGAAGAACAGCTCGCCGGTCACCGTGTAGCGGGCCGTCGATCCGTCGGCCGAGAGGGTGCGCTCGACGGTGGCGAAGCGGGCGACCCGGCGGGCGAAGACGACCATCGCGGCGAGGACGCCGACGACGACTCCGATCGCCAGGTTGTGGGTGAGGACGACCACGACGACCGTGGCGATCATCACCACCGTCTCGCCGATGGGCATCCGCTTCAGGGTCGACGGGCGGATGCTGTGCCAGTCGAACGTCGCCACCGAGACCATCACCATCACCGCGACCAGCGCGGCCATCGGGATGATCGCGACGAGGTCGCCGAGCGCGACGACGAGGATCAGGAGGAACACGCCGGCGAGGAAGGTCGAGATGCGGGTGCGGGCGCCGGACGCCTTCACATTGATCATCGTCTGGCCGATCATCGCGCAGCCGCCCATGCCGCCGAACAGGCCGGAGAGCACGTTCGCGGCGCCCTGCCCGAGCGACTCGCGGGTCTTGCGGGAGGGGGTGTCGGTGATGTCGTCGACGAGCTTCGCGGTCATCAGCGACTCGAGGAGCCCGACGAGCGCCATCGCGACCGCGTACGGCGCGATGGTCGTGAAGGTGTCCCAGGTGAGCGGCACGTCCGGGACGAACAGCTCGGGGAGGCTGCGGGGCAGCTCGCCCTGATCGCCCACGGTGGGGACGGCGACGGCCGTGACGACGACCGCCGCGGTGATCAGGACGATGGCGACGAGCGGCGCCGGGACCGCCCTCGTCAGGCGGGGCATCGCGACCATGATCACGATGCCGACGGCGACCAGCGGGTAGACCAGCCAGGGCACGCCGATCAGGTTGGGGATCTGCGCCGAGAAGATCAGGATCGCCAGCGCGTTCACGAAGCCGACCATCACGCTGCGGGGGATGAAGCGCATCAGCTTCGCCACTCCGAGCAGCCCGAGCACGATCTGGAACACGCCCGCGAGGATCACCGTCGCGATGAAGTAGTCCATCCCGTAGTCGCGGGCGACGGGGGCGATCACCAGGGCGACGGCGCCGGTGGCGGCGGTGATCATCGCGGGGCGTCCGCCGAGGAAGGCGATCGACACGGCCATCACGAACGACGAGAAGAGGCCGACCCGCGGATCCACGCCCGCGATGATCGAGAACGAGATGGCCTCGGGGATGAGCGCGAGCGCGACCACGAGGCCGGCGAGGACCTCGCGGGTCAGGATGCGGGGGGTGCGCAGCGCCGTCATCACGGTGGGCTCGGCGTGCGGGCGGGCAGGGGTCTTCGAGGCGAGGGCCATCGCGGCGGCTCCAGGGAGTGGGAGGGGTGCTCGACGAGGAGCGCGGAGGTCTGCGGCGGCGGGTCGGCAGAAGCGGGCGGGGATGCCAAGCTTGCAGAGGCGTGTCAGCAGCACGTGCAACCCTACCCTTACGTAAGGGTAGATCTGAAGGGGTGAGCAGGATCGGCACCATGCACATCGGCGAGCTCGCCGAGCGGACCGGCCTCTCGCTCCGGACCCTGCGGCACTACGACGAGATCGGCCTCGTGAGGGCGTCCGGCCGCACCGAGGGCGGCTTCCGCCTCTACACGTCCACCGACTACGACCGCCTGATCCTCATCCGCCGCATGAAGCCGCTCGGCTTCTCGCTGGAGGAGATGGCCGCGCTGCTCCGCGTGATCGACACGCTCGAGGCCGAGGGCGGCGACGCCTCGCCCGAGGTCCGCGCGCAGCTCGACGGCTTCGTCTCACAGGCCCGCGAGCGCCGCGAGGCGCTGAGCGCCCAGCTCGCGATGGCCGACGAGTTCGTCGAGCTGCTCACCAGCCGCTGAGCCCCGCCGCCGGGCCCCGCCGCCCGCGCGATCGATGCGTCGCGAACGGCTCCGACGCTGCCCCGATGACGACCGTTCGCGACCCGTCGGATCCCCGGAAGGACCCGGACGTCCGCTCAGGTCGCGCTCGCGTCCGGCAGCTGCTCCGGGCAGTCGCCGCCCGGCTCGGTGGCGAGCTCGAAGTGCCAGATCTCGTTCGCGTAGATCTGGCAGAGCCCGTAGTCGGTGCCGTGCTGCGAGAGCCAGCTGTCCGCGTCCGTGTAGCCGATGTCGACAGCTCCGCCGGTGAGGTGGGCGGAGGAGGTGACGGACGCGACACGGCGGCCCGCCTCCTCCGCGCCGTACTCGCGGACGGCGTCGTCGATCAGCGCCTGCTGGTAGCGCTCGCTGCGCCAGCCGCTGGTCACCACGAAGGGCACGTCGTCGGCGGCCGCATCCGTGGCGGCGGCCTGCACGGCGGCGCGCAGGGCGGGGTCGAGGCGCGCGATCGCCGGGAGCTCGTCGGCGAAGGGGGAGACCGACTCGCCCTCCTCGATGTAGCCGTCCTTGTCGCCGAGGGAGCCGGAGAAGAGCTCGGCGGCCGCTGTCGGGCTGCTGCGCCGCTCGCTCAGGAGGGCCCACGACGCCGCTCCGAGGAGGGCGGCGAGCAGGACGACGGCCAGGGAGGCCGCGACCACGGCGGAGCCGACGCGACGCGGACGGTGGGGGGAGACGAAGGTGGATCGCATGCATCGAGCACACCAGGGCGGCAGTGACGGGAGCGTCAGGGCCGAGCAGACGCCGACCATACGCCGGGAGGGGGGAACCGCACCGTCACCGTGAGTCCGCCCTCGTCGCGGGCGTCGAGGCGCAGCTCGCCGTCGTGCACCTGGACGATCCTGGCGGCGAGCGCGAGTCCGAGCCCGGCGCCGCGCGCGCCCGCCCCGCCCGCGGTGCGTCCGGCGCCGCGCACGAAGGGCTCGGTCATCGTGGCGAGCAGCGCGTCGGGGACCACCGGTCCGGTGTTGACGACCGCGACCTCGACCGCTCCGTCGGGAGCGGTCCGCGTCGCGACGACCATCCGTCCGCCCTCCGGCAGGTTGTGGCGGACGCCGTTCAGCACGAGGTTGCCGAGCAGCTGCCGCACCAGCACCGGATGCCCGTCGAACGAGCCCTCGCCCAGCTCGTCGACCACGACGATCCCGGAGGCCTCGGCCAGCGGGCGCAGCTCGTCGACGACGTCGGAGGCGGTCTCGGCGATGTCGACGGGCTCCCGGAGGAGCGGCTCGGACGAGTCCAGGGCCGCCAGGGCGAGCAGTGCCTCCACGATCTCGGTGCCCCGCCGGTTGGTCTCGTCGAGGCGCCGGAGCGTCTCGGCCGGGTCGCCGCTCCCGGGGTCGGCGAGGGCCGCGTCGAGGATGCTGCGCGCGATCGCCTGCGGGGTCCGCAGCTCGTGCGAGGCGTTCGCCGCGAACCTCCGCTGCTCCGCGAAGGAGTGCTCCAGCCGCTCGAGCATCGAGTCGAAGGCGTCGGCGAGCAGGCCGAACTCGTCGGGTCGGCCCCCGAGCCCGACCCGCCGGTCGAGCGAGCCGGCGGCCACCTCCCGGGCGACCGCGCTGATCCTCGCCAGCGGGCGCAGGATCCGCCCGGCGAGGAACCAGCCTCCGATCAGCCCCACCACCGCCAGGGCGAGGAGCACCTGCCACACCCGCGGGAGGAGCGCCTCGATCAGGTCCGTGCGGCTCGGCACGAAGGGTCCGCCCGCGTCGATCTGCTGGTCGGGCACGAAGCGGAGGACGTAGAACAGGAGGGCGATGAGCGCTCCGCCCGCGACGAGGAGGAACCCCGCGTAGCTGAGGGTGAGGCGGAGGCGGACGTTCACGGTGCCGCGGCGCCGGGGTCGACCATCCCGTAGCCGACGCCCGGCTCGGTGCGGACGACCCAGGGGTCGCCGAGCCGCTTGCGCAGCGAGGAGATCGTGATCCGGACGGCGTTGGTGAACGGATCGGCGTTCGCGTCCCAGGCCCGCTCGAGCAGCGTCTCGGCGCTCACGATCCCGCCGCGCGCGGCCATCAGGACCTCCAGCACGGCGAACTCCTTGCGCGTCAGCGCCACGTAGCGGTCGCCGCGGTAGACCTCGCGGCGGAACGGATCGAGCCGGAGCCCGGCGAACTCCAGCACCGGAGGCGCGCCCTCGGCCGGCCGGCGCGCGACGGCCCGCAGGCGCATCACCACCTCGCGGAGGGCGAAGGGCTTGGTGATGTAGTCGTCCGCCCCGAGTTCGAAGCCGCTCACCTTCTCGTCGAGCCGGTCCGCCGCGGTCACCATCAGCACCCGCACCGGCAGCGCGTCCGCGACGATCCGCCGCAGCACCTCGTCGCCCGGGATGCCGGGCAGGTCGCGGTCGAGCAGCACCGCGTCGTAGTCGGTCACCGCCAGCTGCTCGAGGGCCGTCTCGCCGTCGGGGGCGATGTCGGCCGCGATCGCCTCGAGGCGCAGCCCGTCGCGCACCGCCTCGGCGAGGTAGGGCTCGTCCTCGACGATCAGCACGCGCATGCCGTCATGCTACGGACCGCCGCGTATGGCGGGCGTCTGGTCGCCCCGTCTCTGCTGCGCGGTCGTCAGCCGCGCGGCCCGCGGGCCAGCAGGGCGTGCAGGAGGGGAAGCGCCGACGCGATCATCAGCACCGTCCCGAAGCCGCTGTCGTCCGGGCGCACGACGGCGCCCGCGATCAGCAGGCCCGCGAACAGCACGGCCGAGATCACGCGGCGGACGGTGCCCTCGAGCCGGTTCAGCCGACGCTCGATGGTGGGGACGGTGACCGCGAGCTCGCCGTCGTCGAGGGTCGTGAGGAGCTCGTCGAGTCGGCGCGGCAGGCGCCAGATCAGGCCGAGCGTGTCGACGGCCTGCTTGCCGACGTCCTGCACGACGGAGCCGCGCTCCTCGCGGATCAGCTGCTGCGCGTAGGGCTCGACCGAGTCCCACAGGTTGAACGCCGGGTCGAGCGCGCTGCAGACGCCCGAGGTCAGCGACATCGCGCGGATCACGAGCAGGAAGTTCTCGGGAAGCTGGAACGGCAGGGCGCGCACCACGTCGCCGAACTGCACGGCGAAGTCGCGGAACTCGCGCGGATCCACCTCCCGCAACTCGGCGAAGCCCATCCCGCCGAACCGGGCGAAGAGCTGCGTGAGCGCCCGCTCCAGCTCGCGGGAGTCGGCCGAGGGGAGGAGGACGCCGACCGCGCGGGCCGCGTCGACGAGGCCCTTGCCGTCGCGGGAGGCGGCGGCGATCAGCATCCGGCGCAGGCCCGCGCGCGTGCTCGGCGGCACCTCGCCCATCATCCCGAAGTCGATGAAGGTGAGGCGCCAGGGCAGCTCGCCCCCGGGAGTCGGCGTGACGAAGACGTTGCCGGGGTGCGGGTCCGCGTGGAAGTAGCCGAGGGTGAAGAGCTGGTCGAACATCACGGCCGCGAAGACCGGAGCGACCTCCCGCGGATCGATCCCGGCGGCCAGCAGTGCGGCGTGGTCGGTGATCTTGATCGCGGTGACGTCCTCGAGCGTGAGGACCTTGCGGGTCGAGCGCTCCCAGACCACGTCCGGGACGGCCACCCGGGCGTCGCCCGCGAAGTCGGCGGCGAAGCGGACGGAGTTGGCCGCCTCCTGCAGGTAGTCGATCTCCTCGAGGCTGGTGACCGCGAACTCCTCGACGAGCGCCGGGGCGTCGACGCGGTCCGAGACCAGGCGCACGTGACTGAGCCAGCCGCCGACGCGGCGCAGAGCCGCGAGGTCGACCTCGACGATCTGGTCGATCCCCGGCCGCTGCACCTTCATGATGGCGGCGGAGTAGCCGGTGTCCTCGGCGTCGACGGGGGAGAGGCGGGCGCGGTGGGCCTGGCCGAGCGAGGCGGCGGCGACCGGCGACTCGTCGACTCCGGCGTACGCGCGTTCGAGCGGCAGCCCGAGCTCGGACTCGGCCAGCGCCCGGATGCGCGGGAACGGGACGGGCGGGACCTCGTCCTGCAGCCCCTCCAGCTCGCGCGTGATCTCGGGAGGCAGCACGTCCAGGCGCGACGACATGAACTGGCCGACCTTGATCATCAGGCCGCCGAGATCGACCGCAAGAACGTGGAAGCTGCGGGCGAAGCGGCGCATCCGGCCGGGCCGGGTGCGGAGCGCGACGCGCGTGAGCCCCACCCGCGGCAGGAGCAGGTCGAAGAACCAGGTGACCGCGAGATGCCACGCGGCGAAGCGGAGGATCCGGCGGTAGCGCCGCCGGTCCTCCCGCTCTCGGTGGCCCGGGGCGGCAGGACCCGGGCTGACCGAGGCCACCCGGGTCAGTCCTGCGCGAGGATCGCGTACAGGCGGCGGCGCACGTCCTCGAGTTCGGCGACGGCCTTGCGGATCTGCTCGGGGGTGCCCGAGCGTCCGACCTGGGCCGCGGCCTGGGCGAGCTCGAGGCCCGCCTTGGGCAGGGCGCCGAAGTCGACGTGGTCGGAGTCGTTCCACGGCGTCGAGGTGCCGTGCTCGGCGACCGTCGCGCGGCCGGCGTCGGTCAGCGTGTAGGTCTTGCGGCCGTTCTGCTCGTCGGCCGTGATGAGGCCCTCGTCCGCGAGGAGCTGGAGGGTCGGGTAGACCGAGCCGGGGCTCGGCTTCCAGTCGCCTCCGCTGCGCTCCTCGATCTCGCGGATGATCTGGTAGCCGTGCATGGGCTGCTCGGCGAGGAGCGCGAGCACCGCGGTGCGCACGTCTCCGCGGCCGACCCGGGAGCCGACGCGCTTCTCCATGCGGGAGCGGGCCTGCTCCATCGCGCGCCAGATGCTCTCGATGGGCGTGCCGGTGCCGAACGCGCCGGTCGATGACGATCCGTTCATGATGACCTCCTGTTTCTCCGAACGATACTCAGCGATATGGGTGGCGACTGTGAACGACTGCCGCGTCGGCTCAGAGCTTCGCGAGCTTCGCCCGGGCGACGAGGAACAGCCCGTACATCACCAGCCCCGCGCTGACGAGCGTCAGGGCGATCGTGCCGTACGGAGGGACGTCGAGGAAGCGGATCGCCCCGTCGAGGCCGGTCGCCTGGCGGGCGTCGCCGGTCAGCGCCGCGACCACGAAGATCCCGCCGGCCAGGCCGAGCGCGAGCCCCTTCGTGATGTAGCCGGTCGCGCCGAGGATCAGCACGGCGGTCCCCGTCGGGCCGTCGGGGATGCGGACGAGCTTGCGGAAGCCGCGCCGGATCCCGATCGCGACGAAGCCGATCCCGCTGCCCAGCACGATCCCGCCGACGATCACGAGGATCACGACGCCGACCGTGCTCGTCAGCAGCTCGGTGTTGATGCGGCGGATCGTGGCCGAGGAGCTCGTCGAGCCGCCGAGGGCGAAGACGAGCACGGTGCCCGCGAGGGTGAGCGAGGCGAAGCCCTTGCCGGACTCGACGATCCGGCGGCCCAGACGGGCGAGCAGGCCCGGCGCGGAGGAGCGCCCGCCGAGGGAGAGCTGCCAGAGGCCGAGCGCGACCAGCCCGATCAGCGCGGCCCAGACCACCACGAGGCCGACGGGGGAGTCGGCCATGCGCCCGATCGCTCCGGACGCGTCCGCCTCCCGCGAGGTCTCGTCGCTGACCGCGACGCGCAGGGCGAGGCCGCCGATCAGGAGGTGGATCAGTCCATTCACCGCGAAGCCCGTGCGCGCGAGGCGCCGGAAGCGCCGGGTCCGGACTCCGGCGCGCGGCGACGGCACGCTCGCAGTGGACACCGCGCAACCCTCTCATCCCCGGCGGCCCCGGCGCCTCCTGACCCGCCGACGCGGGTGCGCCTCGCTCCGCAGGTCGCGGATTCCATCGGCCCGAGGATCGCGCCGGTGCGGACGCCGACCTTCAGCAGCAGCTGCAGGCGTCGCTGTCCTCGCTCGCGAGCGCGGCGATCGGCGTCGTGCAGGATTCGCCGCGCCAGGCCTCCAGGCCCTCGCGGACGGCGACCGCGGCGATCACGAGGCCGGCGACGGGGTCGGCCCACGTCCATCCGAGCGTGCTGTTCAGCAGCAGGCCGACCAGGACCGCGGCGGAGAGGTACGAGCACAGGAGTGTCTGCTTCGAGTCCGCGACGGCCGAGGCGGAGCCGAGCTCGCGGCCGGTCCGGCGCTCGAGCAGGGAGAAGGCCGGCATCACCAGCAGGCTGACGGCGGCCAGCGCGATGCCGACGGGGGAGTGCTGGGCCTCCGAGAATCCGAGCAGCGCCCGGACCGAGTCGACGGCGACGAACGCGGCCAGGCCGAAGAACGAGAGGGCGATCACCCGCAGGGCCACGCGCTCGCGTGCCTCCGGATCTCGCCCCGAGAACTGCCAGGCGACGGCCGCGGCCGAGAGCACCTCCACCACGGAGTCGAGGCCGAAGGCGACGAGGGCGGTGGACGACGCGACCGTCCCGGCGGCGAGGGCCACGATCGCTTCCACTGCGTTGTAGCCGATGGTCGCGCCGACGATCCAGCGGATGCGCCTCTGCAGCACGCGGCGGCGGGCGGGGAGGAGCGGAGCGCGCAGGGCGGTCATGCGCAGCGGCAGTCGTCGCCGGAGCAGCAGTCCGGGTCGACCACCAGGGCCAGGCGGAGCAGGTGGTCGAGCGCCCCGGCGATCCGGGTCTCGGCCAGCCGGTACCAGGTGTACCGGCCCTCCTTCACGGCCTCCACCAGACCGCAGCCGCGGAGGCACGCGAGCTGGTTCGACATCACCTGCCGCGAGACCCCGAGCGCATCCGCAAGATCGGAGGGGACGGCCGGGGCCTCACGCAGGGCGAGCAGGATCCGCGACCGGGTCTCGTCCGCCAGGGCGGATCCCAGGCGCGCGAGGGCGGCGGAGTGGGTGAGGGTCGCGGTGGCGGGCACGGGCGCGACGATACACGGACGGCTGTATCGAAGGCCAGGGGTGCCCCGGGGACGGTGCTCGGAGGAGCAGTGCCCCCTCCTCGCATCGGCTGCGGTGCCGGTGGTGGTCCCTCAGTCCGTGAGCACGCGCTTCGCGACGGCCATCGCCGCCATGCCCTTGGGCCAGCCGGCGTAGAAGGCGACGTGGGTGATCGTCTCGATCAGCTCCTCCCGGGTGAGCCCGTTCTCGACGCCCCGCCCGAGGTGGAACTCGAGCTGGTCGAGGTCGCCGCCGGCGGCGAGGACGGCGACGGTGACGAGGCTGCGGTCGCGGGGCGGGAGCTCCGGGCGGTTCCAGACGTCCTCGAAGAGGACGTCGTCCGTGAGCGCGGCGAGCTTCGGGGCGAAGTCGCCCAGGCTGCGGCGGCCGCCGCCGATCTGCTTCGAGGGGGAGTGGGTCATCGTCGTCTTCTTCCGATCGGGGGACGGGTCGTGCTCGCGGCGGGGGTCCCGCCGGTCGGTCCCAGTCCACCGCGTCCGGCCCGTGCGAGGGAGGAACCGCTTGTCCACGTACTCGCAGGGCATCTCTGGATCGGGAGGGGCGATCTAGCGTGGACGTCATGGACAACAGCACCGAGGTCCGCGAGTTCCTGACCACCCGGCGGGCACGTCTGCGCCCGGAGGACGTGGGCCTGCGGGACTTCGGTGGTCGCCGGCGCGTCGAGGGACTGCGCCGCGAGGAGGTGGCCCTGCTCGCCGGTGTCTCGACCGAGTACTACGCGCGCCTCGAGCGCGGGCGCATCTCCGGCGTGTCCGAGCAGGTCCTCGACGCTCTCTCGGACGTGCTGAAGCTCGACGACGCGGAACGCGAGTACCTCGGCGATCTGGCCCGCGGAGCCCAGGCCACCTCTCGGACCAGGACGCGGAGACCCTCGTCGCAGGGGGTCCGTCCGGGGATCCTCGCCGCGCTCTCGGCGATCACCGCGGCGCCGGCCTTCGTCCGCAACGGCGCCATGGACATCCTCGCCGCCAACGACCTGGGCCGCGCCTTCTACTCGCCGATCTACAGCAGGAGGCCGGCGAGGCCGAATCTGGCCACGTTCACCGTCTTCGACCCGGCCGCGCAGGCCTTCTACCCCGACTGGATCGCCGCCGTCGATGCGACCGTCGCGGTCCTCCGCCGGGAGGCGGGTCGGGACCCCTTCAACAGGCGCGTCACCGAGGTCGTCGGGGAGCTCTCGACCCGGAGCGAAGTCTTCCGCGACCGCTGGGCGAACGCCGGCGTGCGCCGCCACGACGCCGTCTCGAAGGTCGCGAACCACCCCGTGGTCGGCTCCATCACCCTCGAGCTGGTCGGAACCGAACTGCTCGCCGACCCCGGACTGTCGCTGATGATCTACGCCGCCGCACCCGGCTCTCCCGCGGAGGACCAGCTGCACCTGCTCGGCGCCTGGGCGGCCGCCGACCTGCGGGACGTCGCCGGAGCGACCCGCGACGACGCCTGACCGGGTGTCGCCGACACCGGTCGAACCCCCGTACCGAAGGAGAACCGTGAACATCGAACCCCCCACCCCGACCGTCACGAACCCGCCCGAGCAGTTCGCCGGCGACGTCTGGCTCGATCCGATCGTCGCTCCCCACGACGCGGACCAGCGCACCGTCGTCGGCCGGGTCCGCTTCGCGCCCGGCGCCCGCACCGCCTGGCACTCGCACGCCCGCGGCCAGTACCTCCACGTCACCGCCGGGATCGGACGCTTCGGCACTCGCGACGGGAGCGTCGTCGAGGTGCACGCCGGCCAGACGCTCTACACCCCGCCCGGGGAGGAGCACTGGCACGCCTCCGCGCCCGGGGTGTTCATGGAGCACCTCGCGATCCTCGAGAACGCCGACGACCCCGCCTCCACCACCGCCTGGGCCGAGCACATCACCGACGACGAGTACGAGGGCCGCTGACCGGCGCTCGACCTGCCCGCGGGCACGTCGCATCGTGCCGCCCGCCCACCGGGAACGAACGAAGGAGAACCGACATGCACATCCGCACACTGGGACAGGGACTGGACGTCTCGGCGATCGGCCTGGGCTGCATGGGCATGTCCCAGAGCTACGGCCCGAACCCCGGCACCCGCGACGACATGATCGCCGTGCTGCGCTCGGCCGTCGACCGCGGCGTCACCCTCTTCGACACGGCCGAGGTCTACGGCCCGTACGTCAACGAGGAGCTCGTCGGCGAGGCGCTCCAGCCCGTGCGCGAGGACGTCGTCGTCGCCACCAAGTTCGGCTGGGACATCCGGGACGGGGCGAGCGTGGGGCTCGACAGTCGTCCGGAGCGGATCCGCGCCGTCGCCGAGGAGTCGCTGCGCCGCCTGCGGACCGACGTGATCGACCTGTTCTACCAGCACCGCGTCGATCCGGACGTGCCGATCGAGGACGTCGCCGGGACGGTCGGCGAGCTCGTCGCCGAGGGGAAGGTCCGCCACTTCGGCCTGTCCGAGGCCGCCGCGGGGACGATCCGCCGGGCGCACAGCGTGTTCCCCGTCACCGCCGTCCAGAGCGAGTACTCGCTGTGGACCCGCGATCCGGAGGCGGAGGTCCTGCCCGCCCTCGCGGAGCTCGGGATCGGCTTCGTTCCCTTCAGCCCGCTCGGGAAGGGGTTCCTGACCGGCACGGTCGACACCTCGACGACGTTCGCGGACGGCGACGTCCGCGCAGGCATCCCGCGCTTCACGGAGGACAACCGGACCGCCAACCGGGCCCTCGTCGAGCACGTGAGCGCTCTGGCGGCGCAGAAGAACGCGACCCCGGGTCAGATCGCGCTGGCCTGGCTCCTGGCGCAGCAGCCCTGGATCGTCCCCATCCCGGGGACGCGGCGCACGTCCCGCATCGAGGAGAACGCCGGCGCCACGGCCGTGGCCCTCTCCGCGGACGAGGCCGCCGACCTCACCTCCCTCGCGCAGCGGCTCGGCGTGCACGGCGCCCGCTACAACGACCAGCACCTGGGCTACCTCGACCGGTGACGGGGGCCGGCGTGCCGCCGGTCGACGGGAGAGTGGGCGTCCCGGGCCGGTCGGGACCGTCTCGGCCGTCCCGGGAGGACCCGCTCCGTCGAGGTCGCAGGCGCGCCGTCCCCGGCCGACCTTCGCCGAGCACTGACGCCAGGAGGAAGAGCACTGCGCGGGCCGGCTCGATCGGCGACGCCGCTTCCGCGACGAGGTGCTACGGTGTCACCTGCGGCGTCTGAAGCGCTTCAATCACAGCTCTAGGTTCAAGGAGGAACCCATGCCCAGCACCAGCATGAAGTCCCGACGCACGGTCACTGCACTCAGCGCGGCCGCTGTCACTCTTCTCGCCCTCACCGCCTGCAGTGGCGGAGGCGGTGGCGGCTCCGCCGCGGCCACCGAGTTCACCTTCCTCGCGATCAACGAGAACACGACCATCCCCACGGTCCTCACCTCGCTCAGCGAGAACGAGTGCTCGGCGGAGAACGAGGCACTGCCGCTGAAGATCAACAAGCAGGCGCAGGGCTCGCTCGACCAGCAGCTGCAGCTGCTCGGCGGACAGAACGCTCTGCCGTCCGCCTTCGTGTCGGCCAACTCGCCCGACCTGATGAAGGATCTCTTCGCCGCCGACAAGGTCGCCGACTTCACCGGGTCGGACATCGCGAAGGGCTTCGTGCCGGTCGCGGCGTCGAGCATCGCCTCCATCTACGGAGACACGACCATGGTCCTGCCGACCGAGCTCAACATCGAGGGCATCTGGTACAACAAGCAGATCCTGAAGGACAACGGGATCACGACCCCCGACTCGTGGGACTCCCTGGTCTCGGCCTTCGACACGCTGAAGGCCGCGGGCGTGCAGCCCGTCTCCGCCGCGGGCAAGGGCGGCGACGGATGGGGTGTCACCCGCTGGGTCGGCGCCTACCTCTACCGCGAGCTCGGCCCGGACGCCATGAGCAGGATCGAGAGCGGGGACGCGAAGCTGACCGATCCCGAGTACGTGAAGGCCGCCGAGCAGGTCGCAGCGCTCGGCTCCGCCGGCGACTTCGGTCCGTCGCCCTCGTCCATCGACTACGCCACGGCTCTCAACAGCTTCCTCACCGGCAACGCCGCCTTCATCTACATGGGCTCCTGGGCCGTCTCGAACTTCACCGACGAGACCGCCAACAAGATCGGCGTCGACAACGTCGGCTTCATGCCGTTCCCGACCGTCGACGGCGGAGTGGGCACCACCGATCAGACTCCCGCCAACGTCGGAACGAGCATCGCGTTCTCGAAGACGGCCTACGAGGACGAGAAGGTCCAGAACTGGGCCTCCTGCATCTCCGAGAACTACGCGGCGGCCGCGCTGCGCGAAGCCGGGCAGATCACCGGATTCACGGTGAACGGCGACGTCGAGATCCCCGCCCTCACCCAGCAGGTGCAGGACCAGATCGCCGCGACCGACCAGAGCGTGGCCTGGTTCGAGGCGCTCTTCGGCGCCAATGCCACCACGACGAGCCAGAGCAACGGCGGCCCCCTCGGCGCCGGCCAGCTCTCGGGTCAGGACTTCATGAACACCGTGCAGTCCTCGCTCGGCCAGTAGCAGCCTCTCGACGAGGGCGGGGCTCCGGCCCCGCCCTCGTCCCCCTCCTCTCCTTCCCTCTTCCCCTGAGGACACCATGAACTCTGTGCTCGCGGACAAGCGCGCCATCGCCCTCCTCCTCGGCCCCGCGCTCGTGGTCTACACCGCCGTGATGCTGCTGCCGATGCTCTGGTCGCTCGGATACACCTTCTTCACCGGTGGTGTCCTGGGCGGCTTCAGCTTCGCCGGGCTGAGCAACTTCGAACGGCTCTTCAGCGATCCGTCCGTCGGGCCGGCCGTCCTATTCACCGTCAAGTACGCCCTGCTGGTCACCGTCGGCCAGGTGGTCGCCGGCTACCTGCTCGCGCTGCTCTACCAGTTCTTCCTCAAGCGGGCGTCGAGCCTGATCCGGACCCTGATCTTCTTCCCCGTCGTGCTCCCGACCGTGGCGGTCTCGCTCCTGTTCCAGAAGCTGTTCGAGTTCGCCCCGCAGACGGGCCTCGTGAACTCGGTCCTCAACTCGGTCGGCATCCCCTCCGTCGACTGGCTCGGCAGCGCCGACACCGCCTTCATCGTCATCGCGCTGATGGACATCTGGCGGGCGATGGGCTTCTACGGAGTCCTGCTCTACACCGGCCTCCTCGACATCCCGGACGACGTCATCGAGGCGGCGAGCCTGGACGGCGCCTCGAAGGGGAAGCTGATCCGCCACGTGATCCTCCCGCTGTCGCTGCCGATCGTGGTGTCCTCGGCGATCTTCAGCATCAACGGCACGCTGAAGGTCTTCGACTCGATCTACGCCCTGACCGGTGGCGGACCGGGGACCTCGACCACTCCGCTCACGCTGTACATGTACCGGACCTCCTTCGCAGGTGGGGACTACGGGTACGGCGCGACGATCGCCCTGCTGCTGACCGTGATGTGCCTGCTCGTGACAGCGGTCATCTTCCGCGGCTCGATGACCACCGACAAGGATCGCGCATGACCACCACCGCTGCCGCAGCTGCGGCCACCGCCGTCCGATCGCAGCGACCCGGCAGTCCGCGCCGAGCGGGCCGGGGCGTCGGCACCGCCTTCGTAAAGCGCCTGCCGCTCTACCTCGTCGTCGCCGTGCTCCTCGTGGTGTTCGTCTACCCGCTGGTGTGGCTCCTGCTGGGATCGCTCAAGACGCAGGACGAGTTCCTCAACAACCCGACGTGGGCCCTCCCCGAGAACTGGCTGAACTTCTCGAACTACACCACGGCCTGGGGCTCGGTCGCGGGCTACCTGCTCAACTCGGTGCTCGCCGTCTTCCCCGCGCTGCTGATCACCCTCGTGATCGGCACCGCTGCGGGCTTCGCGCTCGAGATCATGGTGTTCAAGGGCCGGCGCACGATGCTTCTGCTCTTCCTGGTCGGGATCATGATCCCGGGCCAGATGATCCTGCTGCCGCTCTTCTCCGTCTACTTCAACCTCGGTCTGAGCAGATCGCTGTGGCCGCTGATCATCACCTACACGGCCACGGCGCTGCCGCTGACGGTGTTCATGATGGCGACCTACTTCCGAGCGATCCCGCGCGAGATCTTCGAGGCGTCCACTCTCGACGGCGCCAGCATCATCCGCTCGTTCGTCTCCGTGGCGTTCCCGATGATGCGCAACGCCGTCTTCACCATCGCGCTCGTCCAGTTCTTCTTCATGTGGAACGACCTGCTCATCGCCCTGACGTTCACGACGGACGACAGTCTGCGCACGGTCCAGGTCGGCCTGCTGAACTTCACCGGGCAGTTCGGCGTCGTCGACTACGGCCCGACCTTCGCCGCCATCTGCATCAACGTGCTGATCATCCTCGTGCTCTACGTGTTCCTGAACCAGCAGGTCATGCGGGGGCTCGCCGCGGGCGCGGTCAAGGGATGAGCGCCGCCGTCTCCGTGGCCTCCGTCCGATTCGAGCACCACGAGGTCGGCCGCCTGGGCATCGGTGAGAGCAGGCCGCGGCTCTCGTGGCGCTACGACGACGCCCCGCCCGGCTACGTCCAGGCCGGGGTCGACATCGAGGTGTCGATCGAGCGACCGGGGTCCGGTCCGGAGGTGGGCGTCCACCGGCACACGGGGCCTGAGCAGGTGCTCGTCGGGTGGCCGGCGCGTCCGCTCCGCTCGCGGGAGCGCGTCTCCGTCCGCGTCCGCCCTCTTCTCGAAGGAGCGGGCTGGAGCGCTCCGTCGACGGTCGAGGTCGGCCTCCTCGGTCCGGACGAGTGGAAGGCGTCGTTCGTCGGGCCGGACGACGAGGACGCATCGGGTCTCCGGCGTCCGTCACGCGTCCGAGCCGAGTTCGACTCTCCTGCCGACGTGGTCCGGGCACGCCTCTATCTCAGCGCGCACGGCCTCGCCCAGGCCGAGGTCAACGGGCTGCGCGTCGGCGACGAGGAGCTCACGCCGGGCTGGACGACCTACCGCCACCGGCTCCGCTACGCGACGTACGACATCACCTCCCACCTCCGCCCCGGTCCGAACGCGGTCGGGATCTGGCTCGCGGACGGATGGTGGCGCGGCCTCGTCGGGTTCGACGGCGGCCTCACCGACGTCTACGGATCCGATCAGAGCGCGCTGGTGCAGATCGAGCTGACGCGGGCCGACGGCACTCTCGTCACGATCGCCAGCGGCGCGGACTGGACCGTCGGCGCCGGGCCGATCCTCAGCACGGGGCTCTACGAAGGCGAGCACACGGACCTCCGTCTCGACGATCCGGCGTGGTCGACCCCCGGGTGGTCCGGGGAGCAGTCCCCGGCACGCGTGACCCCCGCCGATCCCTCGATCCTGGTCGCTCCGACCGGCTCGCCCGTCCGCTGCACCGGCGAGCTCGCCCCTGTCGCCGTCCACGACCGGGGCGACGGCCGCTGGCTGCTCGACTTCGGTCAGAACCACTCCGGGCGACTCCGCCTCTCCGGTAGCGGCGGAGCGGGGGACACCGTCGTGCTGCGGCACGCCGAGGTCCTCCAGGACGACGAGCTCTACACTCGGACGCTCCGTGGCGCCGACGCGACCGACCGCCTCGTGCTCGCCGGCGGCGACTTCACGTGGGAGCCGAGGTTCACCATCCACGGATACCGCTACGCCGAGATCTCGGGATGGCGCGGTCCCCTCGAAGCGTCCTCCGTGGTGTCGCGGGTGCTGCACTCCGACATGGAGCGGACCGGATGGTTCCGCAGCAGCAACCAGGCCGTGGACCGGCTGCACGAGAACGTCGTCTGGAGCGCGCGGTCCAACTTCGTGGATCTGCCCGTCGACTGCCCTCAGCGCGATGAGCGCCTGGGGTGGACCGGCGACATCCAGGTCTTCGCGCCGACCGCGGCCTTCCTCTTCGACGTCACGGGGATGCTCGCCTCCTGGCTGCAGGACCTCGCGCACGACCAGGACGACCGGGGCACCGTGCCGTTCTACGTCCCCTACCTGCCGCTCGGATCCTGGGCGGACGCGCCGGTCGACCCGGTCGCCGTCTGGGGCGACGCCGCCGTCCTCACGCCGGAGGTCCTCTACGACCGCACCGGCGACGCCGGGCTCCTCCGGCGCCAGTACGCCAGTGCCAGGGCCTGGGTCCTGCAGGTGCAGGAGCGGGCCGGCGACGATCTGATCTGCGAGGGCACGATGCAGCTCGGAGACTGGCTCGACCCGGCCGCGCCACCGGACGACCCGGCACTCGCGACGACCGATCCCGCGCTCGTGGCCACGGCCTACTTCGCGCGGTCGGCGCGGGCCCTGGCCCGCATCGCGGGGATCGTGGGTGAGCGGGAGGACGAGGCCTACTTCGGTGATCTCGGGAAGCGGGTGGTGAGAGCCTTCGCGGCCCGGTACATCGATCCGGACGGGCGGCTCCGCGAGGAGACCCAGACCGCGCTCTCCCTGGTCACGGTCTTCGGGCTGTGGCCGGACGCCGACTCGTCCGCGACCGGCTCCCGGAGGCTGGCGGAGCTCGTCGACGCCGCCGGCGGACGCGTCGCCACCGGCTTCGCCGGGACCCCGGTCGTCTCCGACGCGCTGACGCTCGGCGGGCACCTCGACGAGGCCTACCGGATGCTCCTCACCGAGGAGTGCCCGTCGTGGCTCTACACCGTCGCGATGGGCGGCACGACGACGTGGGAGCGCTGGGACTCCATGCTTCCCGACGGGACCGTCAATCCCGGGGACATGACGTCGTTCAACCACTACGCGCTGGGCGCTGTCGCCGACTGGCTCCACCGGGTCGTCGCGGGCCTGGCTCCCGCCGCGCCCGGCTACCGCCGGATCCGGTTCGAGCCGCGACCCGGAGGGGGGCTGACGTCGGCCGGAGCGACGCACCGCACGCCGTACGGCGACGCGAGCATCGACTGGGAGGTCTCGGACACGGTGCTGTCCGTCTCCGTCGTCGTCCCCATCGGCACGACGGCCGAGGTCGTCCTGCCCGGTCGGAGCGCGGTGGAGGTGGGCCCGGGCGAGCACTCGTTCGCCGAGCCGCTGCCGACGGGCACGAGGACGCTGGCGGAGTCGCGGGTCTGCTGAGCGGATGAGGTGACTGCAGGCGCAGAAGGGGATCGGCCGCGGCCGGTCCCCTTCTGCGAGGCGTGGCCGCCGCGGCTGCGCCGAGGGCGTCAGCGCGGGACGGTGCTGCCGCGGATCACGAGGCGCGGTCGCAGGACTTCGTGGCGGTGCACGTGCTCCGGGTCGGAGATCTCGTCGAGGAGCAGCCTCATCGCGGCCTCGCCCATCGCCTCGCCGGGCTGGGCGAGGGTCGTGATCGGCACGACGCTGTCCCAGGCCGAGCGGTTGTCGTCGTACCCGGTCACCGCGATGTCCTCCGGGACGCGGAGGTCGGAGCGCGCGAGGAGGGACTGGAGGACGCCGAGGGCGAGGAGGTCGGCGGCGGCGACGACGCCGTCGGGCCGGTCGGCGGCCGCCCGGTCGGCGAGGAGATGGCCGAAGCGGCGCCCGTCCTCGACCTGCACCTCGGGCGTGAGGTCCAGTTCCAGGGAGACGGCGCCGTTGCTCTCGGCGACCGCGCGCTCGACTCCGCGGAGCCGATCGCGGACGGGGACCGCGATGGCGGGGTCGCCTGCGAACGCGAGTCGACGACGCCCGAGATCGATCAGGTGCCGGGCCGCGAGGTACCCGCCGTGCTCGTCGTCCGCGCTGACCGTGCAGGCGCCGTCGACCGCCGAGTCGTTGAGGAAGACCAGTCGGCGCCCCGAGGGGAGCCTCCCGATCGCGTCCGCCGCCGTCTCGGGGAGCGGGGCGAGGAGGATGCCGGCGACCTGCTCCTCGACGAAGAGGTCGAGGTAGGTGCGCTGCTTGATGGCCCGCACGTCGGCGTTGCCGAGGACCACCGTCATCCCCGCGGCCTCCGCGGCCTGCTCCGCTCCCCGGGCCATGTCGAGGAAGAACGAATTGCTGAGGTCGATGACGACGAAGCCGATGGTGCTGCTCGTCCCTGCGGCGAGAGCGCGGGCGGCGCGATTGGGCGCGAAGCCGAGCTCGTCGATCACCTGCTGGACCCTCGACCGGGTCGCTGCTGAGACGAGCGAGGGGCGGTTCAGCACGTTCGAGACGGTGCCCAGCGCCACGCCGGCGCGTCTGGCGACGTCCTCCATCCGCGGAGGAGAGACCCGCTCCGGAGTGCCCGGGGCCGATCCGGTCCTCGCCCCATCGGTCGCGCGGACGCCCCGTCGCGCATCGTTCGTCGCCGCCGGAGAGTCCATCGCTCCATCTTCGCGCACCTGAGGAGGCGACGGCGCCGTCCGCGCTCGTCCGGTGGTCCGCTCCGGTGAGCCGGCCGGAGGCGAAGCGATTCGAGACGACCTCTTCGCGAGTCCCCAGCTCCGTCACAGGTCGGCCGGATAGTGAGCGCGTGCCGGAATGCATTGACTTGATGCGCTTCAACTGTCACGTTGAGCGTGCACAACGGCGTCCTCACTCCCCCTGACCGCTGTGCGCTCTCACCGCCTGGAGGTCAGCGATGCCGCTGTCGAAGTCCGATACCTCACGAGGGGATCCCTCGTCCCGACCGTCCCTCCGGCCCTGGCTGCGGGGCCTCGTCTCCGCAGCGCTCGCCGGAGCCCTCATCGCCACCGCCTCGGCCGTGCCCGCCGCGGCGGCGGAGGGGGACCCGTGGATGGACACGACCCTCTCCTCGGACGAGCGCGCCGATCTGCTCGCCGAGGCCATGACCTTCGACCAGAAGCTCACCCTCTTCGCCGGCAGCGGCAGCGGCGCCGTCGCGATCCCCGAGCTGGGCATCCCCGCGCGGCGGGAGATCGACGGCGCGAGCGGTGTGATCGCCGCAGGCACTCCGACGACCGCGTTCCCCGCCGGCCAGGCCATCGCCTCGTCGTGGAACCTCGAGCTCGCCCGCGAGTTCGGGCGCATCGCGGGGGAGGAGGCCCACCTCACGGGCTTCTCCGGCTGGGCCGGTCCCGCCGCCGACCTCCGTCGCACTCCGTTCCACGGCCGCCAGTTCGCGACCTACGGCGAGGACCCCCTGCTCGGAGGCCTGATGCCCGCCGGCGTGATCGAGGGCGTCAACGACACGAACGACACGATGGGCGTCTACTCGCTGCCCAAGCACTTCGTCGCGAACAACCAGGAGACCTCGCGCACCACGATGAACACGGTCGTGGACGAGCGCACCCTCCGCGAGCTCTACGTCCGGCAGTGGGAGCCCATCGTCGAGGCGGACCCCGGCGCCATCATGTGCGCCTACCCCAAGGTCAACGGCAGCAAGGCGTGCGAGAACCCGCCGCTGATGACCGACACGCTGAAGGGCGACCTCGGCTTCCCGGGCTGGATCTCCTCCGACTTCAACGCCTGCGTCACCCTGCGCGCCTACAACTCGGGCACCGACGTGTGCGGGCCGAACTTCCCCGACGCGGCCACCTTCCGTGCCGCGGTCGAGGACGGCACGATCGCCCCCGACCGGTTCGACGACATGGTGCACCGCGTGCTCCGGACCTACTTCGAGCACGGTCTGATCGACAACCCGCCGCCCGGGAGCCTGCAGAACCCGGCGCCCGCCGCGGCACCGCTGCCCGCCTCCGTCGTGCAGGAGGGCCGCGACGCCGCCTACCGCATGGCGGTCGACGGCTCCGTCCTGCTCCGCAACAGCGACGACGCTCTGCCCCTCGACGCCGATGAGCTCGACTCCATCGCCGTCATCGGCGAGGGCGCTGACCGCTACATGACCGGCTTCGGCAGCGACATCGTCGTGAACCCCACCAGCACGTCGACGATCCTCGACGGCATCACCGAGCGCGCAGGCGCCGGGACGACCGTCGAGCACGTCGAGGGCTGGGACCCGGTCCGCCCCGGTGATCTGCTTCCCGGCGCCCAGCCGATCCCCTCGGGCGTGCTCCGCGCCGCGGACGGCACCACGCCCGGCATCACCGGCGAGTGGTTCGGCTCGCCCGACTTCAGCGGACCCGCCGTCACGACCCGTGTCGACGACCAGGTCAACTGGGGTCAGGGCCTCGTCGCTCTCCTCGCCACCTTCGGCTACGACCCGTCGCCGGCGCCGAAGCTCCCTCCCGTGACGACGTTCGCGGGAGCGCCCACCGCCACCCGGTGGACCGGCTCGCTGAACCCGACCGTGTCGGGGACCTACGGTCTCGGCTTCACAGCCCTCGGCTCGGCCACCCTGTACGTCGACGGAGAGCAGGTCCTCGACGTCGACACCGACACGATGGACACCTACTCGGTCGACCGCGTCCTCGAGGCCGGCCGCAGCTACGACATCCGGATCGACTACGTTCCGGACGCGCCCGGTCAGTGCTGCTCGACCAGCGGCAACATCGGGACGGCCATCCGCCTCGACTGGACGCCGCCCACCGCCGCCGCCTCCCCGCAGATCGTCGAGGCCGTCGCGGCCGCCGCGAAGTCCGACGTCGCGGTCGTCGTGGCGAACGACTACATGGGCGAGTCGCTCGACCGCGGAACCCTCGCGCTGTCGCAGAACCAGGACCGTCTGATCTCGGCCGTGGCCGCGGTCAACCCGAACACGGTCGTCGTCCTCGCGACGGGCACCGGGGTCGAGATGCCGTGGGTCGACGACGTCGCCGCGGTCTTCGAGTCCTGGTATCCGGGACAGGAGGCGGGGACCGCGGTCGCCGCTCTGCTGTTCGGAGACGAGAACTTCTCCGGCAAGCTGCCGATCACCTGGCCCAAGTCGACCGAGCAGGTCACGGAGGAACTCGGCATCGAGAACCCCGTCTACGACGTGAACACCGGGAACCTGACGGTGGAGTACACCGAGGGCGTGAACATCGGCTACCGCGGCTTCGACGCGAAGGACATCGACCCGCTGTTCGAGTTCGGCTACGGCCTCTCGTACACGGACTTCGACTACCGCAGCATCGAGGTCCAGGACCCGGTCACCGGCGCGGACGGCACGTCCGAACCCGGTCTCGTCCGCGTGGAGGTCGAGAACACCGGTGACGTCGCCGGCACCGAGACCGTGAACCTCTACCACGGCGTGCTGCCGACCGACGAGGTCGTCACGCCGGAGCGCCAGCTGCTCGGCTGGGGACAGATCACCCTCGAGCCCGGAGCCACCGGGACCGTCGAGATCCCCGTCCCGCTGTACGACTCGACGAACCGCCTCGCCTACTGGGACGCCGAGTCCGACGCCTGGGTCACGCCCGAGGGTGAGACGGCACTCTACGCCGGCGCCTCCTCGCGCGACATCCGCCTGACCGACTCGATCACCGTCGGAGCCTCCGTCGTCGACGAGACCGCTCCGGTCGTGACCCTGGGCATCGACCCGGCCGAGCCGACCGGCGAGGCCGGCTGGTACCGCACCCCGGTGACCGTCACCGCCACGGCGACGGACGACGTCGACGCGGCACCGGCCGTCGAGGCGAGCATCGACGGAGGCGACTTCGCCCCCGTCACGGGACCCGTCGTCTTCGACACGGACGGCGAGCACTCGCTCGTCGCACGAGCGACCGACGCCTCGGGCAACGTCTCCGAGACGGTGCAGTGGTCGGGCAGGATCGACCGGACCGCTCCGGCCGTCGCGGCGGCGCAGAAGTCGCGCTACCGCGTGGCCCTCACCGCGACCGACGAGACGTCGGGCGTGCAGAAGGTCGAGTACCGGTACCAGATCTCCGTCAAGGGGATCACGCGCATGACCCCATGGCTGACCTACCGCAGCCCGGTCCTGTTCGGACTGCCGAGCTACATCAAGGTGGAGTACCGCGCGACCGACGTCGCCGGCAACACGGGCCCGGTCCGCTCGTACCGCTAGGCGCCCGCCGGACGCACTGAACGGCCGTCGGCCCTCCTCGGAGGCCGGCGGCCGTTCGCTGTGCGCGGCGCCGGGTGGGAGCGCGCCGGGTGGGAGCGCGCCGGGTGGGAGCGCGCCCGGTGAGGGGAGCAGTGGAGCGCGGCTGGCGGCACGACGAAGGGCGCCGCCCCTCCGACAGGAGGAGCGACGCCCTTCGTGCGCGGGGCCGCTCAGGCGGCCGGCACCAGCCGGAACTGCTGCTCGGCCGTGTTCCACGAGGCGGGCGAGCCGGCGAGCTCGCGGGCGGCGCTCGAGCCGCTGTAGACGTCGCCCGTCACCTGGAGTGCGGTGCCCCGGGCCTTGTTGATCAGGCGGTAGTACCCGTCGCCCGTCGGCTCGATCCGCCAGAGCTGCTCGTCCCAGTTCAGAGCACCCGACACGCTCGCGATGCTCCAGACGGAGCTGGAGCCCCGGTAGCGCTCGCCGGTGGTGTGCAGGACCGTCGACGGTGCACTGCGACTCGTCACGCGGTAGTAGCCGCCGCCGGCCGAGGTGATCGTCCAGCGCTGCTCGAGCAGGTTCCACGCGATCGGAGTCGCGACGGCGCGGGTCGCATCCGGATTCCCGAGGTAGGTCTCCTTCGTGGTGTGCACGGCCAGGTCGGGGTGGGCTCGGTTGACCAGCTCGAACGAGCCCAGCCGGGCGTCGGACTGCGCAGTCGTCCCCGCCCAGCGGTAGGTGGCCACGGCGGCGGCGGGGAGAGTGTCGGTCACCACGCCGTCCGGGGACGAGATCGTCACGGAGCGGGCGCTCGCGGCGCTGTTCGCCACCACGACGACGATCGTCCCGGTCGGCGTCCGGAATGCGACGTTCGTCACGTCGCGCGACGTCTGGTCCGACCCGATCCTGACCGAGCCCGGCACGACGTAGCGCGAGAACTGCCCGTAGAGGTAGTAGTCGCGGTTGAGCGTGTAGGCGTCGAGAGCCCCCGGAGCAGCGGTGACGGGGAGGGAGCAGCACTCGGCGCGGAGCGGGCCGGTGTTGGGCTCTCCGTTCGTGTCGAAGAAGCTGAGCCAGTACGTCCAGCTCGTCAGGCCGTTGCGGAAGAAGTCCATGACCCGGGTCACTCCGGCCTGCCGGCTGCCGTCGACCGTGTTCCGCTCGCCGGTGACGCCGTAGTAGGTCCGCTCGGTCAGATGGAGCGGGACGCCGGGGTACTTCACCTGGAACTCGGAGAGCACCGTCGGGTCGTCACCGCTGTAGTCGTGGATCGCGACACCGTCGACGTACCGGGCTGCGTTCGGGTCGTCGAGGATCGCCGGGACGAAGTCCTTCAGCCGGGGCGGGTTGTCGTCGCCGACCCAGATCTCGGTCGACAGGCCGGACCGCTCCAGCTCGGGACCGAGGTGGTCGCGGACGTAGTCCCGCATCTGCTCGCCCGTCCACTCGCCAGTGGGATAGTTCGTGACGACCCTCGGCTCGTTCTGCGGCGTCAGTGCGGTGATCGGGATCCCCTGCGCCTGATAGGCCTGGATCGCCAGGCGCTGGTAGCGGGCGAGCTCGTCGTAGTACTCGGGCTTGACCGAGCCGCCGTTGCTCAGGCTCTGGTTGGTCTTCATCCAGGCGGGCGCCGACCACATCGACAGGTAGAAGGTCATGGCGGGATTGATCTGCTTCGCCCGCTGAGCGAGGGCGATGATGCCCGCGTCGATGTCCTTCTGGATGGAGAAGCCGGAGAGGCTCTCATCGGTCTGACCGGCGGGGACGTCGTCGTACGTGTAGAACTCCTGCGAGCAGAAGTCGGGGCATCCCATCGCGAGGCGGATGATGCTGTACCCGTTGCCGGTGGAAGGGTTGAAGAGCTGGTTCATCAGCTGCTCGCGCTTGTCCGGCGACAGTGCGGCGATGTTCGCCACGCTGCTGCTCTCGAGCGACTGGCCCTGCCCCAGGATGCGCTGGTACGCGGCTCCCGGGTCGACGGTGATCCTCGCGTCCGTCGTGGTGGTCCCGCTCGTCGTCAGCGTCCGGGCAGGACGGTCCGTGAGGCGGTAGGCGCCGTCGTCCGAGCTCCAGGTGACGGAGACGCTGCCCCCGACCGCGACCGCGGGGGCGGCCGACCCTGCCGCCGTCAGGCCGAATGCCGCGATCCCGAGAGCGGCGATCCCGGCGAGGGCTGCTCGTCTGCGGCGCCGATGGCCCGGCGCCGCGCCGTCCGCTGATCCGTGGCGTTCTGTCATCGAATGCATGTCCTGCTCCTCGTCATTGAGTCCTCGGAAGAATGAAGCGCTTCAAGACTAGCGACAGGAGCAAGGGGCGGGAGAAGCGCGGACGTCTTCGGAGGAAGGACGCAGGCGTCCGCGCTGCTCGTCTCAGCTCCGGGGCCGCGGCTGCAGGCGCTCGAGCTGCGTGACGTGCTGGGGGGTGAGCTCCTCGAGGGAGTGCGCGCCGAGGAGCTTCATGGTGCGGACGATCTGGTCGGAGAGGATCGCGATGGTGCGGTCGACTCCCTGGCGCCCGCCGGCCATGAGTCCGTAGAGGTAGGCGCGGCCGATGAGGGTGAACCTCGCGCCCAGGGCGATCGAGGAGACGATGTCGGCGCCGTTCATGATGCCGGTGTCGACCATCACCTCGGTGTCGTCTCCGACCTCGCGGACGACCTCGGGCAGCAGGTGGAAGGGGATCGGGGCGCGGTCGAGCTGGCGGCCGCCGTGGTTGGAGAGGACGATGCCGTCGACGCCGAAGTCGGCGAACTTGTGGGCGTCCTCGACGCTCTGCACGCCCTTGATGACGAGCTTCCCGGGCCACATCTCGCGGATGACCTTGAGGTCCTCGAAGCTGATCGTGGGGTCCATGGCGAGGTCGAGCAGGTCGCCGACGGTGCCGCCGGTGGCGCTCAGGGAGGCGAACTCGAGCTTCTGCGTGGTGAGGAAGTCGTACCACCACCACGGGCGCGGGAGTGCGTCGAGCACGGTGCCGAGGGTGAGCTGCGGCGGGATGGAGAAGCCGTTGCGCTTGTCGCGGAGGCGGGCACCGGCGACGGGGGTGTCGACGGTGAAGAAGAGGGTCTCGTAGCCCGCGGCGGCGGCGCGCTCGACGAGGCCGTAGGAGATCTCGCGGTCGCGCATCACGTACAGCTGGAACCAGTTGCGGCCGTTCGGGTTGGCCTTCTTCACGTTCTCGATCGAGGTGGTGCCGAGGGTGGAGAGCGTGAACGGGATGCCCGCGGCGGCCGCGGCGCCGGCGCCCGCGGTCTCGCCCTCGGTCTGCATCAGACGGGTGAACCCGGTCGGCGCGATCCCGAAGGGCAGGGCGGAGGGCGCGCCGAGGACGGTGGCGGTGGTGTCGACGGAGGCGACGTCGCGCAGCACCTGGGGGTGGAACTCGACGTCCTCGAACGCCTGGCGAGCGCGGGCGATGGAGATCTCGCCCTCCGCGGAGCCGTCGGTGTAGTCGAACGCGGCCTTGGGGGTGCGGCGCTTCGCGATGGTGCGGAGGTCCTCGACGGTGAGGGCGGCGTCGAGGCGGCGCTTGCGGCCGTCGAGCTCGGGCTTCTTGAAGCTGAGGTACTCGAGCAGCTCGACGGGCTTGGGGAACTGGCGCTGGACCATGCGGTCAGCCTTTCTCGGAGGAGGAGGGGCGGGGGTCGTAGCGGACCGGCGGGAAGGCCCGGAGCACGAGGGATCGGAGCGATTCGAGTGATCCGCTGGCGAGGCCCTGAGCGCGGGCCTGGACGAGGATGTTGCCGATCGCGGTGGCCTCGACCGGACCGGCGAGCACGGTGCGGCCGGTGCGGTCGGCGGTCAGCCGGCAGAGCAGCTCGTTCTGCGATCCTCCGCCCACGATGTGCACAGTGTCGATCGGCGTGCCCGAGAGCGCCGACGCCTGCTCGAGGGTCGTGGCGTAGGCCTCGGCGAGGGACTCGAGGATCGAGCGCACGAACTCCGCGCGGGAGCGGGGCTGCTCGAGCCCGCGCTCGACACACCACTCCACGATCCGCCCGGGGATGTTCCCCGGTGCGACGAAGCGCTCGTCGGCCGCGTCGAAGACGGTGATGCGGCCGCGGATCGCGGCGGCCTCGGCGAGCAGGAGCGGCAGCTCGATCCGCTCGCCGGTCTGCTTCTCCCAGGTCCGGATCGACTCCGAGAGGAGCCAGAGTCCCGACACGTTCTTCAGGAAGCGGACACGCCCGTCGACGCCGCCCTCGTTGGTGAAGCCGGCGGCCCGACCCTCCGGCGAGACCACCGGCCTCTCGAGCTCGACGCCGACGAGCGACCAGGTACCGCTCGAGATGTACGCCACGTGATCACCCGTCGTGGGCACGGCGACGACGGCGGAGGCCGTGTCGTGGGAGCCGACGGCGACGACGCCCAGGCTCTCCGGTGCGCCGAGGTCGGCGGCGACGGAGGGCAGGAGCGTGCCGAGCCGTGTGCCCGGCTCGATCAGGGGCGCCAGGATCCCGCGCGGAAGGTCGAGGCGCGTGAGGAGGTCCTCGTCCCACGCGCGGGTGTGCGGGCTGAGGAGCCCGGTGGTGGAGGCGTTCGTGATCTCGGTCGCTGCGATCCCGGTCAGCCAGTAGCCGATCAGGTCGGGGACGAGCAGCGCCTGATCGGCGAGCGCGAGCACGTCGCGCTCGGAGGCGAGCTGGAACAGCGTGTTGAAGGGCAGGTGCTGGAGGCCGTTGCGCCGGTAGAGCTCGTCCGCGTCGATCCGGGCGTGGACGTCGGCGACCCCCCGCACGGTCCGCTCGTCGCGGTAGTGGTACGGGGCGCCGAGCATCCGGCCCTCGCGCAGCAGCGCGTAGTCCACGGCCCACGAGTCGACGCCGATCGAGACGGTCTCCGGCTCCTCGCGGAGAGCGCTCGCCAGCCCCGCCGTCAGCGAGCGGTACAGCTCCAGGATGTTCCAGTGCAGCGCGGAGGAGGCGCCCTCGTGGGTGCGCACCGGCTGGTTCGGGAACCGCGCGACGTGCCGCAGCCGCAGCTCGTCGTGGCTGACGGAGCCGAGGATCACGCGTCCGCTGGTCGCCCCGAGGTCGACGGCGGCGACGGCCTTCATCGCAGGAGCCCTTCGGTGGATGCCTTCGGCGTGATGCGACCCAGTGAGGGTCGCCGTCGCGCTGCAGGGTCTCCCGGGCCGAGGGCTGCCGCCTTGCGGGCGATGCTGCGGCGTTCCCGCGATGACGATGTCATCGCAGGAAGGCCGCAGCCACGCCCGCATCAACGGGCACATGAAGCCCGGTGGTGTGCGAGAAGTCCGAGGTGCAGAGGGCGAAGACGGCGTTGGCGACGTTCTCGGGGACGACCTCGCGCTTGAGGATGGTGCGCTTCGCGTAGAACGCGCCCAGGTCCTCCTCGTCGATGCCGTAGGTCTTGGCGCGGTTCGCTCCCCAGCCGGAGGCGAAGATCCCGGATCCGCGGACGACACCGTCGGGGTTGATGCCGTTGACCTTGATGCCGTGCTCGCCGAGCTCGGCCGCGAGCAGGCGCACCTGGTGGGCCTGGTCGGCCTTGGTCGCGGAGTAGGCGATGTTGTTCGGGCCCGCGAAGACAGAGTTCTTCGAGGAGATGTAGACGATGTCGCCGCCCAGCTTCTGGTCGACGAGCACCCGGGCCGCGGCCTGCGAGACGAGGAACGAGCCCTTCGCCATCACGTCGTGCTGGAGGTCCCAGTCGGCCTCGGTGGTGTCGAAGAGCGACTTCGAGAGCGAGAGCCCGGCGTTGTTGACGACGAGGTCGAGGCCGCCGAACGCGAGTACGGTCGCGTCGATCGCGGCCTTCACCGCAGCGGCGTCGGAGACGTTCGCCGCGACTCCCACCGCGACGTCGGTCGAGCCGAGCTCGGCGGCCGCGGCCTGCGCCTTGGCGAGGTCGAGGTCGGCGACGACGACGCAGGCGCCCTCGGCCGCGAGACGGGTGGCGATGGCCTTGCCGATGCCCGAGGCGGCGCCGGTGACCAGGGCGATGCGGGAGGCGAGGGGCTTGGGCTTCGGCATCCGCTGCAGCTTCGCCTCCTCGAGGGCCCAGTACTCGATGCGGAACTTCTCGGCCTCGTCGATGGGCGCGTAGGTCGAGATCGCCTCGGCGCCGCGCATGACGTTGATCGCGTTGACGTAGAACTCGCCGGCGACACGGGCGGTCTGCTTGTTCGCGCCGTAGGAGAACATGCCCACGCCCGGGACCAGCACGATCAACGGGTCGGCGCCGCGGATCGCAGGGCTCTCCGGCGTCGCGTGTGCGTCGTAGTAGGCCTGGTAGTCGGCGCGGTACGCCTCGTGCAGGGCGGGGAGGCGCTCGAGGATCTCCTCGACGGAGGCGGTGGCCGGCAGGTCGACGAGCAGCGGCTTGACCTTGGTGCGGAGGAAGTGGTCGGGGCAGGAGGTGCCGAGCGCGGCCAGGCGCGGGTGCTCGGTGCTCGCGAGGAAGTCGAGGACCTCGGCGGAGTCGGTGACGTGGCCGACCTGGGGACGGTCGTGCGAGGCGATCGCGCGCAGGTGCGGGGCGAGAGCGGCGGCCTTCGCGCGGCGCTCCTCCTCCGGGAGGGCGGCGAAGCCCTCGAGGGCCGGGCCGAAGGGCTCGGGGCGGCCGTGCTCGGCGATGTAGGCGCTCGCGGTCCGGATGATGCGGAGCGAGTTGGCCTCCGCCTCCTCGCTGGTGTCGCCCCAGGCGGTGATGCCGTGGCCGCCGAGGATCGCGCCGATGACCTCGGGGTGCGCCTCCTTGACGGCGGCGATGTCGAGGCCGAGCTGGAAGCCGGGGCGGCGCCACGGGACCCACGCGACGGTGCCGCCGAAGGCCTCGGCGGTGAGGCGCTCGCCGTCGGCGGCGGTCGCGAAGGCGATGCCGGAGTCCGGGTGCAGGTGATCGACGTGCGCGGCGTCGACGAGGCCGTGCATCGCGGTGTCGATCGAGGGGGCCGCGCCGCCCTTGCCGTGGAGCGTGTAGTCGAACGCGGCGACCATCTCGTCCTCGCGCTCGATGCCCGGGTAGACGTTCACCAGCGCACGGAGGCGGTCGAGCCGGAGCACGGCGAGGCCGGACTCGGTGAGCGTGCCGAGGTCTCCTCCGGAGCCCTTCACCCAGAGCAGCTCGACGGGCTCGCCGGTCACGGGGTCGGTCGTGGTGCCCTTCGCGGAGGTGTTGCCGCCCGCGTAGTTCGTGGTGCGCGGGTCGGCGCCGAGGCGGTTCGAGCGGGCGATGAGCTCCGCGGCGGTGTCGTTCGTCATGGGATGCGAGGGTTCCTGTTCGGAGAAGAGGGGTGAGGAGGAGGGAGGGGTCGGGACGGGACCGCCCTTCGGGTGCAGCGACCCCGTCCCGAGTCGGTCAGGCTCCCCAGGAGCTCTGGGTGCCGCCGGCGCGCTCCTCAGCGAGCTGCTGAGCCCGGCCGGAGTCGGCGTAGGCGCGCATCGGGTCGGCGGGCAGTCCGCGGGTCTCGCGCCACGCGGCCAGCGCCGGCCGGACGTCCGAGTAGAACGCGTCCATCAGGATTCCGTTCGCACCGAGCACGTCGCCCGCGAGCTGCGCCTGCTCGAGCTGGTCGCGGTCGACGAGCAGCGCGCGCGCCGTCATCTCCTGCACGTTGAGCACCGAGCGGATCTGGCCGGGGATCTTGTCCTCGACGTTGTGGCACTGGTCGAGCATGAACGCGACGGGGGAGTCGGGACCGAAGCCGCCGCCGCGCACCACTTCGTAGAGGATGCGGAAGAGCTGGAACGGGTCGGCGGCGCCGACGATCAGGTCGTCGTCCGCGTAGAAGCGCGAGTTGAAGTCGAACGAGCCGAGCTTCCCGAGACGCAGCAGCTGGGCGACGATGAACTCGATGTTGGTGCCCGGCGCGTGGTGGCCGGTGTCGAGGCAGACGAGCGCCCGGTCGCCGAGGGCGGCCACGTGCGCGTAGGAGGTCCCCCAGTCGGGGACGTCCATGTGGTAGAACGCGGGCTCGAAGAACTTGTACTCGAGCACCATCCGCTGCTCGGAGCCGAGGCGCTCGTAGATCGCGGCGAGGGAGTCGGCGAGGCGGTCCTGGCGGCCGCGGATGTCCTGCTGGCCGGGGTAGTTGGAGCCGTCCGCGAGCCAGATCTTCAGGTCGCGGGAGCCGGTCGCGTCCATGACGTCGATGCAGGCGAGGTGGTGGTCGATCGCCTTCTGTCGGATGACCGGGTCCGAGTGCGTCAGCGAGCCGAACTTGTAGTCGTCGTCCTGGAACGTGTTCGAGTTGATCGTGCCCAGCGCGACGCCCTTCGACGCGGCGAAGTCGACGAGCGCGGAGTAGTCGTCGACCCGGTCCCACGGGATGTGCAGCGCGACGGTCGGCGCGAGGCCGGTCAGCTCGTGGACGGTCGCCGCGTCCGAGATCTTCTCCTCGATGGTGCGCGGGGTCCCCGGAGTGGTGAAGACCTTGAAGCGGGTGCCGGCGTTGCCGAAGGCCCACGAGGGCAGCTCGATGGCCTGCTGCTCGAGCCGGCTGAGGAGATCGGGGGAGAGGTCGGTCACGGGCGGATCCTTCGGGACTGCAGTGGCGGAGAAGGGCGAATGAATCGTTTCATCGCATAATGGCGACCCTAGTCGCCGCGTCCGCCCGGTGTCAAAGCACTCGTCTGCCCGCGGTCCCGGCGAGGAGGGGATGGCCTACCCTCGGGCCCGGGGCTCCGAGCGTCGGACCCGACCCGACCGGAGGAGGGACCTGCCGTGGCCGTGAGCATCCGGGACGTCGCCGCCCGTGCGGGTGTCGCCGTCGGCACCGTGTCGAACGTCCTCAACGGGCGCTCCAGCGTGAACGCCGACACCGTCCGCCGGGTGCAGGACGCGATCACCGAGCTCGGCTTCGTCCGCAACGACGCCGCCCGTCAGCTCCGCGCCGGCCGCAGTCGCAGCATCGGCCTGGTCGTCCTCGACGGAGGGAACCCCTTCTTCGCCGAGGTCGCTCGCGGCGCCCAGGCCCGCGCCGCGGAAGCCGGGCTCGCCGTCCTGCTGGCGAGCACCGACGGCGATGCGGAGCGCGAGGGCGCCTACCTCGACCTCTTCGAGGAGCAGCGCGTGACCGGCGTCCTCCTGTCGCCCCAGGGCGAGGACCCGACGCGCCTCGCCCGTCTCCGATCGCACGGCATCCCGTGCGTCCTGGTCGACAGCGAATCGGACGACCCCGCCGTCTCCTCGGTCTCGGTCGACGACGTCGCAGGAGGGCGCCTCGCCGCGGAGCACCTCCTCGGTCTCGGCCGCCGCCGCCTCGCCGTGATCGGAGGTCCGGAGTCGATCCGCCAGGTCGCCGACCGCCTGGCCGGCGCGCGCGCGGCCGTCGCCGCCGTCGAGGGCGCGGTCCTCGAGGAGATCCACACCGACGCGCTCTCGGTCCTGGCGGGGAGGGAGGCCGGCCGAGCCCTCGCCGAGCGGGACGCCGAGGATCGCCCGGACGCGGTCTTCTGCGCCAACGACCTGCTCGCCGTGGGTGTCCTGCAGGCGCTCGTGCTCCTCGGCGGGATCCGCGTCCCGGAGGACATCGCCCTCATCGGCTACGACGACATCGCCTTCGCGACCGCCACGGTCGTGCCGCTCTCGAGCGTCCGGCAGCCGAGCTCGCTCCTCGGCGCGACGGCCGTCGAGCTCCTCCTCGAGCAGGAGCCGCGCCAGGTGCGCTTCCAGCCGGAGCTCGTGGTGCGCCGGTCGTCGGGAGGTCCCGACTCCCTGGGCGAGCGGTAGGGGCGGCGGAGCCGGCTCAGCCCCGCCCCGCCTGCAGGCGCAGCCCGGCCAGCAGCAGGTCGAGGCCGGAGCGGAACACGTCGAGGTCGTCGTGGGTCGCCATCACGTCGGCGGCGTGGTGACCGAAGGGGAACTCCTCCGGATCGAGGGCGCGCCAGCGGTCGGCCAGGTGCTCGAGGAACTCACCCCTCTCCATCCCGCTCTCGAGGAACTCGCGCGGCGGCGGCTGCGCCAGGTCGGCCGCGACTCCGACGACGTAGCTGACGATGGACGACACGGCGTGGAACCGCTGCCGGGGCGTGAGGTCGAGCGCCAGGAGCTGCTGCCCGAGGCGCTCGTACATCGCCATCGAGTTGGGCTGCACCCCGGTCGCGCGGAGCATGTAGAGGCCGAACCAGGGCCGGCGGACGCACTCGTCGAAGAGGGCCAGCGCGACGGCGCGGACGTTGTCGATCGGATCCGGCCCGTGAGTGAGCGGCTCGCTGTCGGCGAGGACCCGGCCCATGACCTCGTCGGTCGCCCGCTCGAGCAGCTCGTCGCGGCTGCCGACGTACCAGTAGATGCTCGCCACGCCGCCCCCGAGCCGGGCCGCGAGCGCACGGAACGTGAGGGCCGACTCCCCGGACTCGTCGAGGATCGCGATCGCCTCGGCCAGCACCGTGTCGAGCGAGTGCGACGCCCGACGCCGGCCCCGGGCGGGGGAGGGCGCGCCGGCGCCGGCGGTCTCCGTCGAGCGATCTGCAGGCATGGCTTGCATCTTACCGAACGCCGTTCCATACTATCGAACGCCGTACGAGAGTCGAACGGCGTTCGATAGGAAGGCGCCTCGATGACCACGCCGACGACCACCTCCGCCGAGCCCCGCGCTCACACCTCCCTCCGCTCCGCGGCACTCCCGCTCGCCGCCCTCTGCCTCGCCTTCTTCGTCGAGATGGTCGACAACACGCTGCTCTCCATCGCCCTCCCCACGATCGGACGGTCGCTCGACGGCTCGACCGCCGGACTGCAGTGGGTGACCGGCGCCTACTCCCTGACCTTCGGCGGTCTGCTGCTGACCGCCGGGTCCGCCGCCGACCGGTTCGGCCGCCGCCGCGTGCTGCTCACCGGCCTCGCCGCGTTCGGGCTGATCAGCCTCGCCGTCGTGCTCGTCACCGACATCGGCCAGCTGATCGCCCTCCGTGCGGCCCTCGGCTGCGCCGCGGCCGCCATGGCGCCCGTCACGATGTCGCTGGTGTTCCGGCTCTTCGACGACGAGAAGCTCCGCATGCGGTCGATCACGATCGTGATGATCGTCGGGATGTCCGGCATGGTCCTCGGCCCCCTCCTCGGCGGCTCGATCCTCAGCACCGTCAGCTGGCAGTGGCTGCTCGTCGTCAACGCCCCGATCGCGCTGCTGGTCTGGATCGGCGTGCGCCTCGGAGTCCCCGCGGACCGGCGCGCCGATCTGACCTCCGAGCGGCTCGACCTCCCGGGGACCGCCCTCACCGTCGCCGCGGTCGGGCTCGGCTGCTACACCCTCACCAGCGGAGTCGAGCACGGCTGGCTGTCGCTCGTCACGATCGCCTGCGCCGCGGGGACCGTCGCGGCCGTCGCGGGATTCGTCGTCCGCGAGCGCCGCGCCGCCTCGCCCATGATCGACCTCGCGATCTTCCGCGCCGGCCCCGCGCGGGGAGCGGCGCTCACGCAGCTCGGCGCCTCGGTCGCCTTCGCGAGCGTCCTGTTCGGCCTGATCCTGCACTTCCAGTACGCCTACGGCTGGAGCCCGGTGCGCGCCGGCCTGGCGAACCTGCCCGTCATCGTCACGATGCTCGCCGCCGCTCCGATCACCGAGCGCCTCGCCGCGAAGCTGGGGCACCGCGCGGCCTGCCTGATCGGCACCGGCCTCCTGGTCGGCGCGCTGCTCGGGATGTCCTGGGCGGTCGACCAGGGCTACCTCGCGATCGCCGTGATGATGGTCGTGATGACGGTGGGCCTGCGGACGATCATGACCATCTGCGCCGTCGCCCTCGTCGAGGCGATGCCCGCGAACCGCACCTCGATCGGCGCGGCGCTCAACGACACGGCCCAGGAGATCGGCACCAGCATCGGCACGGCCGTCGTCGGCACGCTGATCGCCGCCCTGGTGGCGACCACCCTCCCGGCGGGCGCGTGGAGCGCGGACCTCGTCCGGAGCTTCTTCGCGGGAGAGCGGGTCGCCTACCTGGCCGTGGCGGTCCTCGTCGGCGTGATCGCGACGATCGGCTCGCTGTCGCTCAGCGACTCCCGCTCCACGGAGGAGCCGGCGGCGGCCGATGTGGAGCGCGCCGCGGTCTGAGCCTCCTCCCCGGCAGCGGCTCAGTCCGACGGGTCGCGCCGGGAGTCCTCGAGGTCGGCGATGTCCGCGTACTCGAGGAAGTCCAGCGGGGGGATGTCCGTCATCTCCTCGCTCCACGAGGGGCGGGCCGGCTGCATCCGGCGCGTCTCAAGCTCGATGTCCGCGATGACCTCCGCGTCGTCCGGCTCCTCCACCTCGCTGCTGTCGATCGGCACCGACCAGAGCTGGCTCGCGGGACCGATCAGCAGGTGCGCGTACGCCCGGCCGCCGCCCTCGGTCAGGACCGGCACGGAGACGACGTCCGATTTGCCGACATCGGCGAGAGCCCGCGCGTAGCGCAGGACCGCCTTGCAGGTCAGGTCGCCGACGAGAAGGTGTCCACTGGAGTAGTGCAGTTTCCTCATGCCTCCAGGCTCGGGAGGCGCGTGCGGCCCCTCAAGAGGGTTGCCGTCGGGCGTCGGCACCTCTAGAGGGCGAGGCGGAGTGCCACGGCCGCGCGATCCGCGCCATCCGCACCCCGTGAGGGGTACACGAGCGCCCGAGGTCCCACACCCGTCAGGCGGGACGATACGGTCGGAGGTGCGCGTGCGCTCCGGGGGGTCTCGGCGCGGCGCGCGGGGGAAGGGGCACAGATGATCGAGGCCGAGCAGGATCCGCGGCTGGTGGCGCTCGAGGCGCTCGAGATGATGGGGTCGGCTCCGGAGGAGCGCTTCGACCGGATCACGCGGATGGCCGAGGAGCTGTTCCGCGTTCCCGTGGCCGAGATCCACTTCCTCGACGACACCACACTGTTCACGAAGTCCCCGCAGCGTCCGGACGCCGTGCTCGCCTACCCGCGCGCCGGCACCTTCTGCGACGCGACGCTCGAGAAGCGCACCACCTTCGTCGTGCCGGACCTCGGTGCCGACGCGGCGTGGGCCGGGCACGAGCACGTCGCGGGGTACCCGCACGTCCGCTTCTACGCCGGGCGGCCCCTGACGGTCGAGGGCGGCCTGCAGCTGGGCACGCTCTGCCTCCTCGACTTCGTGCCGCGCAGCCTGAGCCAGGAGGAGCAGCAGCTGCTCGAGGAGTTCGGCGAGTGGGTCGAGCGGGAGCTGCGCGACACGGCGGAGCGCGACCGCGCCGCCGACATGCAGACGCAGATGGCGCCCTCCTCCCTCCACCACCCCGCCGGCTACGAGCTCTCGGGGCTCTCGCTGCCGCGGTGGACGATCACCGGCGACTTCTACAGCTGGCGCGGCGACGACGAGACTGTCGACCTGACCCTCGTGGACGTGATGGGCAAGGGGACGGCGGCGGCGATCGTGGCCGCCTCGATCCGCTCCGCGTTCCGGGCGCGCCTCGGCGGCGACCCCGACGCGGTCGTCAGCGCGGTGAGCGCACAGCTGCACGACGACTTCACGGCCACCGAGACCTTCGCGACCCTCTTCCACGGGCGCCTCGACACCGCGTCCGGCCGGATCGACTTCGTCGACGCGGGCCACGGCCTCACCGTCCTCCTCCGCGCCGACGGCTCGTTCCAGCGGCTCGCGGCACTGGGCCTCCCGCTGGGCATCGCGGAGGACGGCGGCTGGATCACCCAGACCGTGGAGCTCGCGGCGGGCGACTCGCTCCTGGCCTTCACCGACGGCGTCCTCGACCTCTACGACGGGACGCTGCAGTCCCTGGCGCGCGCGGTCGACCTCGCCCGCGACTCCGCCGACACCGCCGCGTTCCTCGAGGCGCTGAAGGCGCTCGCCGCCTCCGGTTCCGCGTCCGACGACATCACCGCTCTCGTGCTGACCCGCACGGGCGCCGACCGCTCCGCCGAGAAGGACTCCGCATGACGTTCACGACCGAGACGATCGCCCCCGACATCGCCGTGCTGCGGGGGGAGGGGCGGCTCAACGCGGCCTCGGCTCCGGAGCTGCGCTCGGCCGTCCGCCGGGCGGTCGACGAGGGCAGCCCCCGCATCGTCGTCGAGCTCAGCGCGGTGACGTTCATGGACTCCTCCGGCCTCGGCGCCCTGGTCGGCGCCCTCAAGACCGCGCGGCAGGCGGGCGGCGACCTGCGGATCGCGGCGCCCAGCGAGCAGGTCGTGATGGTGCTGCAGCTGTCCAACCTCGACCGGGTGCTCACCCTCTTCGACACCGCCGGCGACGCGTACCGTGACTGAGCGCAGCGTCGGGTTCCGCACGCCCCCGGACGACACCGAGGTCGTCCACGAGATGCTCGCCGGACTCTGGAGCGAGCGCCCGGACCTGTCGGCCCGCGACCGCATGGCCGTGGAGACCGCGCTGGTCGAACTGGTCGACAACGTCATCCAGCACGCGACGTCGACGACGACGATCGTCTGCCGCCTCGTCGTGCGCGTCGAGGGCGACGTGATCCGCGCCGAGCTGGTCGATACGGCCGATCCGCCGGACATCGACACGGGGCCGCGGGAGATGCCGGACGTCTTCGCGGAGTCGGGGCGCGGGCTCGCCCTCATCCAGGCGCTGACGACCACGTTCGAGCACGAGCGCTCCGAGGGGCGCAACGTCTGGACCCTGACCCGGGCGGTGAACTCCTAGCGATCGGCGCGGATCAGCGGATCGTGTGCGCGGTGATGACCGCGGCGGCACGCGCCAGGTCGTCCGCCCTGCCGTTCAGTCCGGGGGAGGCCTGGAGCACCTCCGCACTGACCTCGTCGTAGCGCTCGTCCACCTGCGCGAGCAGCTGCTCCCCGGAGGCGGTGAGGCGGAGCAGCACGCTGCGGCGGTCCTGCGGGTTGGCGAGTCGGTCGACGTGGCCGGCGGTGGCCAGCCGGTCGAGGAGCGCGGTCACGGCGCCCGTCGAGAGGGAGAGCTCCAGGCCCAGCCACTTCGGCGTGAGGTCGGGCGACTCGCCGAGGACCTCGAGCGCCGTGAGCTCCGAGATGCCGACGCCCACACCCGCGGCGATGCTCGCGCGGAGGTGCCGCTGCGCGTTCTCGAGCAGGCGGAGCGACTGCCGCAGCTGCACGGCGGGCGCGTCCTGATCTTCGTCGCGCGGGGTCGGTTTCTCGGTGGTCATTCGTCCTTCTCGGGGTAGGGCTGGGGTCATCGTACGGGTCGCCCTCGGGGGTCATGGCCTGTCACCCGGACAGGGGGTGAAAGAACGATTGCAATGTATCTTGGCCATCAAGTAACTTAGCGGTCAATCGAGTTCGACGGAGTTCCAGTCGGACCCTCCCCCTTCAGCACCAGCCCGGCCCACCCCCTCAGGAGTCCTGTCATGTCGACCCACACCGCCAAGTCCAAGCGCGTCCGCTTCGCCCCCCTGGCCATCGCGACGAGCATCGCCGCCGCCGCCCTCCTCTCCGTCTCGATGTCCGGCACCCTGTCCGGCTTTGTCGCGAGCATCTCCAACACCGGCAACACCGCCGCCTCCGGCTCGCTCGTCATGGAGGAGAAGTCGACCGGCGCCAGCCCCATCACCTGCCTCAGCACGGACGGCGGCTCGATCAGCACCAACACCGCGACCTGCGCGACCATCAACAAGTTCGGCGGATCGACCACGATGGTCCCCGGCCAGACCGTCACCACCGCGATCACGCTGAAGAACACCGGCACCGTCGCCGCCAACACCTTCACGCTGACCCCCGGCGCCACCTGCTCGCAGACCAACAACGCCGCGGCCGGCGCCTCCGGCTCCGCGACCGACTTCTGCGGCAAGCTCAACGTCGTGATCACCTCCGGTGGGACCACCGTCTTCACCGGCACCGCCGCGACCCTCGCCGGCTCGGCCGTCAAGACCCTCAACACCGCCCCGGTCACCCCCGGCACCTCCACCCCCTTCTCCATCGCCGTGACCCTCGACTCGTCGGCCACCAACGCCTACCAGGGCCTGTCCGCCTCTCTCCCGCTCACCTGGACCTTCGCGAGCTGATCCCCTCTCCACCCGGCCCGGAGCGCCCCCGCGCGACGGGCCGGGGGAGGAGCGTCCCGCAGCGCTCCTCCTGCACCGCCCCCGAGAACCCCCTCTCCCCCGAGAACCGCGCCGCACGGCGCACGCCTCCGAGACCCCCCCGAGAATCCCCACCCCCACCACCCACACCCTGAACCGCGAGCGGGGCCGGCCCCCACGGCCCCGCTCGCACCGCGCCGGAGGAGGCGGACACGATGACCCTCGTCGACACCGCCGACCTCCGCCTCCCCGCGACGCCCGACTCGCCCGCCCCGACGACCCGCCCCCGCACCGACCGCCCCCGCCGGTCCCTCCTCCGCACCGCCCTGATCCTGACGACGACCGCTCTGCTGGCCGTCCTGGTCGCGGCGGCGCTCCTGTTCCACGCGTCCGGCGGACGCTGGTTCATCGTGCAGACGCCCTCCATGGGCACGGCCGCCCCGGTCGGCACCCTCGTCCTCACCCAGCCGACGGCCCTCGAGGACGTCCGGGTCGGCGACGCGGTCAGCTTCCACCCCACCACCACGCCCGACGAGACCTACACCCACCGGGTCGTCGAGATCGCCGACGACGGCACGCTCCGCACCCAGGGCGACATCAACGGCGCCGTCGATCCGTGGGCCACCGGCCAGGACCAGCTCATCGGAGTCGTCACCACGGCGCTGCCGGTGCTCGGCTGGCTCGTGCGCGGCCTGCCGCTGCTGATCATCGGCGCCGTCCTCGTGCAGCTGCTCACCCGCGTCATCGCCTCGCCCACGCAGCGGGCGTCGATGCGGATCCTCGGCCTGTCGCTCGTCGCGTCCGTCACCGTCTTCGTGCTGCGCCCGCTCGTCGGCATCGTCGTCCTCGAGGCCACGGTCGACAGCGGCACGACGAACGCCACGCTCGTCTCGACGGGCGTCCTCCCCATCCGCGTGAGCGCCGAGGGCGCCGACCCCGTGGACCTGGTCTCCGGACAGGTCGGCCGCCTGCAGATCCCGGCGCACGACGGAGACGCCTACGCCCTCTCCTCCGCGCTGCACCTGCCGTTCTGGGGCTGGGTCCTCTTCGTCCTGCTCTGCGCGATCCCGGTGCTCTACACGGTCTTCGTCGGCCTGCCCGGGGAGCCGGAGCGGACCGCCGAGCACGGCCGCCGCGCCGCGCGCGAGGAGGAGACGGCATGAGCCGGCACCGCCTCTCCGCCGCGTCGCCGACCACGCGACTGCGCGCGCTCCTCGCGCGGCCGCGTGCGGTCGCCGCGGCCCTCGCCGCCCTGACCGCCGTGCTGCTCACCGCCCCCGCCACCTCGGGCGCGTACACCGCGTCGATCCTGAACTCGACGAACACCGTCGGCAGCGCCGCGGCCTTCTTCACCTGCGACGGCGCCCTCGCCGCCGACCGCGGGGCCGCGCTCTTCGCCTACACGCTCGCGCAGCCGAGCGGATCGACGACCGCGCCTGACACGGACTCCGGCCAGTACCCGGGCACCTACCGCTCCACCAGCCTCTTCCCGACCGCGATGGTCAGCTCCGCCGCGACGCCGAAGGCCTGCCCACGCGACGCGGGCGGCTCCTGGACTCCGAACGGCACCAACCAGTACCTGAGCACGCCCCTGCAGCTGGTGAACCCCGGAACCTTCAGCACCGAGATCTGGTTCAAGACCACGGTCGCCGGCGGCAAGCTCTTCAGCTTCAGTGCGGGAGCGACCGCTCCGGGCGGCCAGTACGACCGGCACACCTACATCGGCGCCGACGGCAAGCTCGTCTTCGGCGTCTACAACGGAGCGGCGCAGACGATCACGAGCCCCCGCGCGGTCAACGACGGCACGTGGCACCACGTCGTCTCGACCCTCTCTCCGACGGCGGGCGCAGCACTCTGGCTCGACGGCGTGAAGGTCGCCTCCAACAGCGCCTACCGCACGGCCGAGAACACGACGGGCACCTGGAAGATCGGCTACGACAGCCTCGGCGGCCAGTGGCCGAACGTCGGCTCGTCGTACTTCGGCGGGAGCCTGCGCTACGCCGCGGTGTACTCGACGGTCCTCACGCCGGAGCAGATCCAGACGCACTACGCGGTAGGACGCTGAGCGAACGGCCCGGTCGGCGGCGCCTCCGCAGCCCTAGGGTGAGCGGATGACCGCCCCCGCCCTCTCGCGCCGCGCGCGCTTCCACCAGCGGTTCCTCGTGGAGGAGCGCGTGATGGCCCCGGAGGCGCGCCGCGGCCTCGACCGCGCCGGCTTCGGCCTCATCGGCGTCGGAGTGGTCCTCTTCGCGGCCTTCACCGCGCAGGTCGCGAGCGGCACCGGCCTCACGGTCCTCGACCCGGTCGTCGCCGAGTGGTTCCGCGAGAAGCGCTCCGCCGAGGGCACCGTCGTGATGGACGCGCTCGCCACCGTCTTCGGGCCGGTCTACCTGCCCGTCATCATCCTGGCGGTCCTCGTGCTCTGGTTCGTCCTCGCCCGGCACCTCTGGCGGCCGATCCTCCTGGCCGGCGGCATGCTCGTCGGGATGCTCAGCGTGCAGCTGGTCGCGCACCTCGTGATGCGGATGCGCCCGCCGGTCGAGTACATGCTGCTCGGGCCCGACGGGACGTTCTCGTTCCCCTCCGGCCACGTCACGGGAGTGAGCGACTTCTTCCTGATCACCACCTTCCTCCTCGCCTCCCGCCGCTCCTCCCGGAGCTGGCTGGTCGGCGGCTTCGCGCTCTCGCTGGGGATGATCGCCGGCCAGATCGTCGCCCGGCTCTACCTCGGCTACCACTGGCTGACGGACACCCTCGCCTCGGTGTCGCTCGCCCTGATCGTCCTCGGCTCGGTGATCGTGATCGACACCCGCCGCACCGTCGTCGTGCGGAGCGACGCGGGCTGATCCGTGCGGCGCCTCCCTGGCGATGAGGCGCTGGAGCCGCGCTCGTCGTGGCCGCACGACGGAGGCGGGCCGACCCGGATGGGGTCGACCCGCCGAGAGGAGGAGCCGTGCAGTGCGAGAAGGAGCTAGCCGCGGGAGCTGGCGGAGTTGTCGATCGCGAAGAACCGGTCGCTGAGGTCGCGATCGTTGCCGGCGTTCGAGTCGACGGCACCCGACGTCCCCACCGTGATGCGCGATCGGGACCGCATCGAGAGCGAGTCGTACTTCGGGAAGCCCACTCCCGACGGGTTCGACGGACGGTCCCGGAGCTGGGCCTTGTAGGTGAGGTTGAAGACCTCGCCCGGGGCGAGCGGCTTCTCCACGCGCTGGGACCACCACTTGACGTGGACCTGAACGCTGGGATCCTCCTCCAGGGGGACGGTCGCGCTGGTGTCGATGCCGAGATCGGTGAGCGGGATCGAGGCGGGGTTCTCCTGCACCGCGAGCGAGTCCCAGTAGCCGGCGAAGGCCAGGCCGAACCCGATGACCGCGCCGGCGGGCACCGTGTCGGGTCCGTCGTTGCGGTAGGTCGTGACGAACGTCAGGTCCCGGTATCCCTTGTACATCGGCTCGCCGGCGTGCTGGCCGCTGCCCGCGACGGCCCCGTTCGGGGACTCGGTCGGGCGTCGGACCACCGTGGCCAGGTCGACCTGCGGGTCGGTCGGGACCGTCGACGCCGCGGCGAGCGGGGCGGCGATCGCGGCCGCCACGATCGGCACGGACCAGGCGGCACCGTGGACGATCGTGCGGCGGGAGGTCGAGTCGCGCGCCGTACGGGACGGGGCTTCCGTCGACGTCGCGTCGAGTTGAGGGGTGTGGGACATGGGTCTCTCCTTGGGGACGGGGGTCCGTCCGGTTCGCGGTGTCGGGTCGACGCCGGCGGTGGGGCACCGCAGGCGATCGCTCCGTCCGGTCGCCTCGAAGGGCGGCCGGCCCGAGTGCGCGCGTCGGATTCCGATCAGCGGCCTCGGGTGGATCTGACCGATCCTCACCGAGCCGCGTGCGCGGATCGAGGCCGGGGCCGCGATCGGACGGATTCTCGTCGGAGAGTGGCGGATTACCGTCCGCCGAGCACCGCCCAGACGCGTGTGGTGGAGTTCGGAGGATGATCGACCATGGAGAGGGGAAGCGCATGCTGAGGAGCGACCCGTCGAGGATCGAGCGGAGAGTGGGCCTGGGGGGCGCGGACGCGACCGCGTGGCTCGGTGCACGCGGGTTCGCCACCGTGCCGTCCGCACGAGCGTTCCGGCTGGCGGCCGACGCCTGCCGCGCGCCGGATCTCGCCCTCGCGCGCATCCTCCGGGGGCCGGGGGAGACCAGGCAGGGGGGTGCGCGTGCTCCCGGCGTCTCCGTCTCGCTGGTCACCGAGGGAGCACTCGAGCTCCTCCTGCCCGCGGGCGGCGTCCGGGTGGAGCGCGGGCAGGCCGTGTTCAGCCGGACCACGCGCGCCCTCGAGACGAGGAACACCGACTCGGTCGGCACGATCGAGATCGTCTTCGGTTCGAGCTCCTCCTCGCGGTTCGATCTGCAGCTCGGAGGGGAGCCGGTGATCGTCCAGGACGACGTCCGCAGCGTCCGTGCGCTCTCCGCCCTCGCCAACGAGGTCCTCGGGGGCGCCGACGACTCGGCGGCCCTCCTCCCGACCGGATACCGCATCGCGCTGGAGGCGCTCGCCTCCGACGTCCTCGATCGGATCGGGCCCGACCTGCCGAGGACGCTCGATTCTGCGGACCGCCGCCTCGTCCTCGCTGCTCGCCGCGTCGTCCGCGAGCGGCTCGGCGACCCGGGCTTCTCCGTCCGCGCCCTCGCCTCCGATCTCGCGGTCAGCGAGAGGCGGTTGCAGCGTGCTTTCGCTCCGACCGGCACGACGGCGAAAGGATTCCTCCGACGCGCGCGAGCGGAGGCCGCGGAGAGGCTGCTCCGCACGCACCCGGCGGTCACGCCGGTCGAGCTGGAGCTCGTCGCGCGCCAGGTCGGGCTGCCCGGCGCCCGCGCTCTGAAGGACCACCTCGCGGTCCACGGCCTCTCCGTCCCCGGCTCCGCGCGGCCCGTCAGCCCCGGTCCGCAGGATCCTCCTCGCTGACGACCGGTACCGGCTCCGTCACGCCGATCGTGCTGACGATCGGGACGACTCCGGTGCGGACGAACGGCTCCTCGGCCGGGGGCGCCGGCTCGTCGGGCGGCGATGCGGGCTCACCCGGGGTCGGCGCCGCCCGGTCGGACGCCGCGACGCCCGCCTGCCCGAGGTCGGCCTGCGCGATCTCGGGCGCGTCCTGGTAGAGCACATCGGCGGCGAGGGCCTGCTCGATGCCGCGGTCCCGACGGGTGCGGGCCCGGACCGGCGCGACCGCGCGCACGATCGGAGTGCGCAGGCGGCGGTAGGCGATCCGGCCGAGCGTGACTCCGCCGGCGAGGCCCAGCGCGATCATGCCCGCCTGCAGCAGGAGCTCGATCCCGGCACTCGGACCGACGTCGGAGGTGAGGCCGAGGACGCCGCGGTAGAGGGTGAGACCGGGCAGGAGGGGGACGATGGCGCACGCGGTCGTCACCACGGCGGGCACCCGCATCCGCTCGGCCAGCATCTCGCCGAGCAGTCCGATCGCCAGGGCGGGGAGCGCATTGGCCATCAGCGGAGCGAAGCCCGAAGTGGTCAGGGAGTCGGAGACCAGGAACGCGCCGGCCCCGGTGAGGGCGGCGATGAGCGCGGGCCGCGGCGGGGTGTGCGACGAGAGGGCCCACGCGCCCGCCGCGACCCCGGCGCCGAGCACCTGCACGGCGGCCGGCCAGGGGCGGGCGTAGGAGTCGACCAGCACCAGCTCGACCCCAAGCGAGCGCGCGCCGTCCAGCACCACGGCGATGCCGACGACGATGCCCAGCGTCAGCAGCCCGACCTCGAGCAGCCGGCCGCCCGCCGTGATCGGGAACCCGTTGATCGCGTCGTCCGCCGCTCCCACGAACGAGAGCCCGGCGAGGAGCACGACCACCCCCGACGCGACGACGAGCGCGGGCGGCAGCACCGCCAGCTCCACGGGCAGCCGCGGCACGACGGCGAGGAGCACCACCGCCACTCCGGTCGCCAGCGCAGCGCCTGCGATCTGCTGGAAGAAGGCGGGCAGGCCCCAGCGGGCGAGCAGCTGGTTGACCAGGTCGATCGCGGCGGCCGTCGCGGCGGCGAGGAGGACGACGAGGGGTCCGCCCCCGAGCAGGAGCGCGACGCCCGCCGCCATCAGGGCGAGCGTGAGGGTGACGACCCCGCGGCGGTAGCGGTGCGGCTGGACGAGGATCGCGTCGAGCCGGTCGTGCGCGGCCTCGAACTGGTGCCGCGCCTCCTCGCGGGCCTCGGCGGAGTCGACGGCGTCCGCGACGCGCACCTCCGGCGAGCCCTCGGTGATGGCGGTGACGAGCGCCGTCACGCGGGCGAGCCGCTCGTAGTCGGCGCTGCGGGAGGGGACGACGCGCAGCACGCTCACGCTCGGGGAGTCGTCGCCGCCGTCGTGCACGACCAGGATCGACGTGAAGGTGAGGTCGACCTGGCACTCGATGCCGTACGCGCGGCACACCCGCTGGATCGTCTCGGTCACCTCGGCGGCCGCGGACCCCAGCGAGAGCAGCGTCTCGCCCAGCCGCACGGCGAGCTCGAGCACTCCGCGGACCGTCTGCTCGGCGAGGAGCGCCCGCTGCGCTCGACGGCTCACCGGGGCCGCGGGCCGCTGCCCGCCGAGCTTGCCGACGACCTGCTGCAGAAGACGAGGAGAGCGCACCGTCCAGGGTAGGCATGCGGCGCCCGGTCCGGGGACGGGTTGCGGCGCCGGCTCTCCGGCGTGGCGCCGCATCGGAGGGGGCCTGCCTACACTGGCGAGCGACTGCGTCCGCGAACGGGCGGGCGGGGCGAGGGGTGGGAGCGCATGAGGGTTCACGAGCGCGCGGTGCGGCACGGGCGGCTCCGGAGGCGGTCCGGGGTGCGGACAGTGGTGGTCGGGATCGCGGCGGTGGTCGGCGTCCTCGCCGTCAGCGCCACCTCGCTCGTGGCGATCGCGACGGTCAGCATCAGCCGGAACGTCGCCGACAACGCGGTCGACCTGGGCGTCGCTCCTCCCACCGCCGGGAACGTGCAGATGGGCGCGGTCGAGGGCGGCTTCGACGTCCTGGTGGTCGGCACCGACAACGACGCGACGCAGGGCGACTCCTTCGGTGTCCGCGACGACACGCTCAACGACGTCAACATCCTGCTCCACGTCTCGGCCGACCACCGCAGCGCGACGGTGATCAGCTTCCCGCGCGACCTGATCCTGGACCGCCCCGCCTGCACCGACCCGGAGACGGGCGCCGTCACCGAGGCGACCACCGGCGTCCCGCTCAACTCGGCGTTCCAGTACGGCGGTCTCGCCTGCGTCAACGACACCCTGCAGCAGTTCACCGGCCTGACGGTGCCCTACGCCGGCTGGGTGTCCTTCAACGGCGTCATCGAGATGAGCAACGCCGTGGGCGGCGTCCCGATCTGTCTCACCGGGCCGATCCTCGACACCGACTCGGGCCTCGACCTGCCCGCGGGCACCTCCACCGTCTCCGGATCGATGGCACTCTCGTTCCTCCGCAGCCGCCACGGCGTCGGCGACCAGAGCGACCTCAGCCGTATCTCGTCGCAGCAGCAGTACCTGGCCTCGCTGATGCGCACCGTCCGCTCGGCCGACACCCTCTCGAACATCCCCGCCCTCTACGGCCTCGCGCAGGCGACCTCGTCGAACGTGCACCTGTCGACCTCGCTCACGAGCCCGGCGACGATGATCTCGCTCGCCCTCGCGCTGAAGGACGTCGACCTCTCGAAGATGGTGTTCGTGCAGTACCCGGCGCTCGACGACCCGGACTACCCGGGCAAGGTCGTGCCGAACGCCGAGGTCGGCGCCGAGCTGATGAACCGCGTCCTCAACGACCAGCCGGTGACCCTCGCGTCGGACGCGCCGGCGGAGGAGGCGCCCGCGGCGGAGGATCCCGCAGCGGAGGCGCCCACGGAGGAGGGCGGCGCGGCTCCGACGGATCCCGCTCCCGTCGCCGTCGACGCTCCGGGCCAGACCGCGGCGGAGGAGACCTGCGCGGTCCCGTCCGACTGACCCGACAGGTCGCGCACGAGGAGGGCGCCCGGGCGGTGTGCCCGGGCGCCCTCCTCGTGCGCGGTGCGCAGCCGCCTACGCGCGGCGGCGGCGGAGCACCGTCAGGGCGAGACCCCCGAGGACGCCGAAGGCGGCCAGGGCGAGCGGCGCGGTCGTCGAGACGCCGGTCGAGGCGAGGGCGGGACGGTGGCCGCCCGTCTGTGCCGCGGGTCGGGAGCCGGCCGGGTGCACTGCGGGTCCGGCGCCGGCGGGGTGCGCCGTGACCGCGGCGACGGCGGCGGAGCAGTCGGCCTCTCCGGCGACCGGGTCCTCCTCCGTCAGCGTGTAGTCGTAGGAGGTGCTCGCCACGAGACCGCTCGACGTGCCGCGGGCGATGACGCAGTAGATCTCGCTCGCCGGGTCCTGCAGCGGGTACTCGCCGAGGGAGATCAGGCTCCAGCCGAGCCCGTCGACGCCGACCTCGAGGCTCGAGGCGCCGCCGGTGAGCGTCTGGCGTGCACCCGAGGTCGAGAAGACGCCGATCGAGACGGTCTCGTCCGCGCCGAAGCCGAGGAGGGCGCCACCGCTGGTGGGCTGTCCGTCCGCCGGCGCGGGCTCGGGTGAGGCTCCCTGGGGCCAGATGCGGATCGCGGTGCGCGACGGGACCTGCTCGAGCGACGACGTCACGGAGCGTCCGCTGGTCTCTCCCGTGGCGGTGACGGTGAAGGTCCCGAGCTGGTCCGCCATGGTGTCGGCGTCCAGCCGGACGAAGGTCTCGCCGGAGAGCGGGCTCGGTGCGGGAGACACGAGGACGGAGGTGCTGCCGTCGGGCGCGGTGAGCGTGACGGACACGTCCTCGCCGCGGTCGAATCCGCGGAACGAGGCGACGACGCCGTAGATCCGGAACTCGCCGACCTGGATGTCAGCGCCGGCCGGGAGCACCCCGCCGTCCTCCCGGTTCTGGAAGACGACGCTCGTGTCGGGCTGCGTCACGGTCAGCTCGACGGCGTTGGACGCGACGCGGTCACCCGAGGCGTCGAGCCCCTCCGCGACGACGGAGATCGTCTCGCCGGGGAGCGGGAGGTGGGGGTCCACCGCGACGCCGTCCGCGTCGGTGGGGAGCCAGTCCCGGAGGCGGAGCTCGCCGGAGGCGGTGATCACGCTGGTGGTGACGGCCTCCTCCGAGTCGCCGTCGCGGAGCACGACGACGGCGACGGTGCCGGGCTGGAAACCGGTCCCGGACACGTCCAGGCCGCCGGCCCAGCCCTCCGCCGAGGGGATCGCGGAGAACGCCGAGCCCGCTTCGTAGGTGGTGCGGTCGAGGGCGATCGCCAGGGGCGACTGCGCGCTCTCGACGGGCGCGGTGGTCGGAGCCGGAGTGGGCGCCGGGGTCGGAGTCGGCTCCGGAGTCGCGGTCGGCTCCGGAGTGGCGGTGGGCTCCCCGGTGGGAGCCGGCTCGGCCGGTGCGGGGCTCGAGGCGGCGTCAGGGACGACCTCGGTGGCCAGGGCGACGGACGGGAACGCGAGCGCCCCCAGCAGTGCCGCAGTGGTGATGATGGTGACGCCGTGGCGTCGTCGCGCAGAACGCACGATTCCTGCTTTCTCCGAGCCGCTGATCGCGGTCGGCTTCCCCATGAGCGGGGGACGATCGCCCCCTGTGGCCGAGTGTGTCCTATGCGGAACCTCAGCCTGTGCCGGATCCTGCAACGATCCGATCACGCCGCGCGGCGCGAGGTGACGGTTCGGTCACGGCCGGGCGCGGCGATTCCGACGGGCCGGTGGTCGTCGCTCTCCGGAGGCTCCTCAGACCGGCGGCACGACCAGCAGGACCACGCCGATCGCGGCGCTCACCGCGGCCACCACGCACCAGCGCTCCGCTCGTGTCCCTGCGGCTCCGCGCGTCCGCGCCACGGCGCCGAGCCCGATCGCGAGCACGGCGATGCCGATCTGCAGGGCCACCGTCGTCCGGATCAGCGCCCACGCCTCGAAGGCGCTCGCTCCGGTCGATCCGGTGGCGAGGAGCGGCACTCCGCCGACGCCCGCCGGCACCAGCAGCAGGCCGGATCCGATCGCGAGCGCCGCGACCAGGTGGGCGAGCACGTCGTCCAGCGCGGTCCGTGGGGGCGCGCCGACCGGCCCGAGAGCGGCGGCGCCGGGCCTCATCGCGACAGTGCGGAGGTGCATGGGGCGAGCGTAGGACCGGACCGCACCGGAGCGGACCCCCTGCGGAGGCCCCTGTCCGGTGGGCATTCCGGAGGAGGATCGGCGCTCACGGAGCAGTCCCTGCGCCGGAGGTCGAGCCGCTCGCGCGCGGGAGACCGGCTCGCTCGGAGCCCGTCAGTCGCTGCTTCCGGTCCAGGTCCCTTCGATCACCTGGATCAGGTCGTGCCGCTCATCAGGTCCCAGGTGCGGTTCGAACTCGATGACGAGCCGGTCCGACCGGTAGACGTCCCTCGTGCTGTAGACCGTCGCCTGCCGCGCGAGATCGAGGGAGCGGTAGCGGTGGATCGACGCCCCGGGCCCGTCGACGCCCTCCACGCACCCCCGCCGATCTCCGCAGGCGTCCCTGCTCGGAGCGGCGGCCCGCTCGAGGCCGTCCAGGTCCGCGCGGGTGACGTCCCGGATCGTGATCCTCGATCTCGAGTCGTCGAGGAGGAGTCCCGCTCCGAAGACGGCGGCTCCTCCCACGACGGCACCGACGACGAGACCCGCCGCCCCGAAGACGAGGGCGGTCCGGCCGACCGTTCCCGTGGCTCCGCTCGTCGCTGTCATGGAGGACCTCTCTTCGGTCGGCTGCTCGGGCGGACGGCGGAGTGCGACCGCATCCGGAGAACCTCCCAGCGCTCGTCGACGGAGTCAAGAGCGGGCACCTCGATGGCAGGAGAAGTGGCGCGATCATCGACGCAGAGCGTGCAGCAGGCTCTCCACCCGCCCGGCGCCTCCGCCTCGGGCGCCGTCTCGGGCAGGATCAGGGGATGCTCCTCCAGACGATCACCACCGGATCCGGACCGCGACACGTCGGGCTGGTGCACGGTCTCGGCGCGTCGGCGGCGACCTGGGGGCCGTTCGTCGAGCGGCTCGTCGCGACCGGCCGCTGCACCGTGACGGCCGTCGACCTGCGCGGGCACGGCGCGAGCCCGCGGGCGGAGTCGTACCGGATCGACGACATGGCCGCCGATCTGGTCGAGTCGCTGCCGACGGGGCTCCACAGCGTGGTCGGCCATTCGCTCGGCGGCGCAGTGCTGCATCGGGCCGTCGCCGGACTCGCGCCCGGCCGAGCCGTCTACCTCGATCCCGGATTCGCCCTGTCGCTGCCGACGAGCGGCCTGGCCGGACGGCTGTTCTGGGCGGCGCCGCTCCTGTCGCTCGGCATCGCCCAGCTCGGGCAGGCGCGGGCGAGCGCCGCGGTCCGCGCCGCCTACAGCCCGGAGACCCGCGCGCTCCTCGACGACGCGAAGGAGCGGTTCGACGCGCGGATGGCCGTCGGCGTCTTCCGGGACGTCGCCTTCCACCCGATCCCGGTCGAGGCGCCGGCGGTCCCGTCGACGATCGTCCTCTCCGACCAGTCGCCGGCGGTGCTGCCCGACGCCCTGGCCGCGCGGCTCGAGCAGCGGGGCTGGCAGGTGCGCCGGCTCCCGGGCGTGCACCACGACATGCAGCTCGAGGACCCCGACCGGACCTTCGCCGCGATCGAGGACGTGCTGTAGCCGCGACGACGCGACCGACGGTGGGCGACTCCCGCGGCGACGAATCGGGAGCTCGACCGCAGCGACTGATCGGCGCTGGAGAGCAGCTGCGATCACGATCCTGCGGTGACGAGCGGCACAGGAGGAGGGCGGGTGGGCCCGTCGGTCCGCTCGCCCGCGCACGTCGGTGCCGGCCGGACTAGAGGACGACGTCGCCCTCGACGACGGCGTGAGCGATGTCGGAGACGCGGGCTCCGCGGGATCGGGCGCTGTGACGGAGCAGATTCCAGGCCGTCACCATGTCGACGTTCCGGCTGTGGGCGATGACCCCCTTGGCCTGCTCGACGACGATCCGGATGTCGAGGGCGTGCTGCAGGTGCTCGCGAGCGAGTGCGGATCCGTGGATCGCCCGCTCCTGGACGATGCCGATCGTGGCGACATCGGCGATGGTCTGAGCAGCGAGGACGTCGCCCGCGCCGAACTCGCCGGGCCGGTCGCTGAAGAAGTTCAGCGAGCCGATGGTGCTCTGCCGCAGCCGCAGCGGAACGGCGTGCACGGACTGGTAGCCGGAGTCCCGAGCCGCCTGCGCGAAGGCGGGCCAGCGGGCGGCGATGCTCGTCAGCGTTCCGGCGGTGACGACGTTGCCGTCCTGGAAGGCCTCGACGCAGGGTCCGTCCCCGGCGGAGAGCTGGAGGACCTCGATGAGGTGGAGGCGCTCGCTGGTCGAGGCCATGACGACGAGCTCGCCGTGCTCGTCGCCGAGGACGAGACCCACGTCCACGGCGTCGAAGATCGCGGCGCACCGATCGACGAGGTCGTGCAGGAACTCGACGATGTCGAAGTCGTCGACGAGAGTGTCGGCGACCACGGTGAGAGTCTCGAGGAGCAGTTGCGTGTGGTCGGAGGCGGGCATCGAGAACCTGCTTTCAGTGGTCGTGGTCGACGGAGAGATCGAGGCGGCGGGCGACGACGTCGGCCGCGACGTCGCGGAGGGTCCGTGAGTGGCTGTACGCGTAGGCCCGCAGGATGAGCAGAGCGTCGTCCGGAGTGGTCCCCCTCTGGCTGAGGACCATGCCCGTCGCCTGATGCACCTCGCGGCGCGCGAAGGACGCGTCGAAGCCCGCCTCCCCGTCCTGGGCCCGAGCGAGAGCGCGAGCGACGACCGCGCGACCCAGCAGGGTGGCGATGCTCTGGGCGACCTGCACCGCCTTCTCGTCCGCGTGCGCAGCTCCGGAGCTGAAGAGCGTGACGGCTCCGATGCGGAGCGGTCCGAACGACAGCGGCAGCGCGAGCACCGAGCACACGCCGGCGGCCGTCAGCGAGGAGGCGAGCACCGGCCACGCGGCTTCAGCGTCGCGGCCGGCGACGGAGAGCTGGACCGGCCGACGACTGCGGAAGGCGTCCCAGGCCGGACCTTCGCCGAAGTCGAGCTGCGTCTCGTCCAGGGACGCGGCGCGGGTGCTGGTGGATGCGAGCGTCTCCACGTCGAAGGGGGCGTCGAGAGAGCACGCGGCGGCGTCCTCGAACGGCAGGAGCGCGACCAGCGACGCCACGAGCACGGTGAGATCCTCGGGGCCGCTCACGGCATCCACGCGGGCGGCGCAGAGCGGTGCTGCGCACCCGTCATAGGAACGACGGGGTCACAGGGGCCGCGCGGAGCCGGGCGGATCCGCGCTCGCCGGAGAGCTCCGTGCCGATGCCCCCGCTGCTGCGGAGACGGTCCTCGACCTCGGACGACCGGTGGTCGTCGTGCAGAACACCCATGCCGTGGACCTCTCATCGCAGTGGGAACGCCAGAGACCCGGGCGGAAGTCCCTCAGTGTGGCAGACGGACGCGTCCAGCGCGTCGTCCGCTCCGGGATCGCTTCCGCGAGCGGTCCAGCTGCCGATCCCCTCTAGCGCCGACCGGTCAGCACCCCTACGGTGGCCTCAGCGCCCCTGACTCCGCCGCTGATCGTCCGATCGAGGATCGAAGGCGGGGTCACGTGCAGACACGGGACAGGGTGACAGAACCGGTTCTGTCCGACGGCCGCGACGAGGCCGCGGAGACCGTCGTCGTTCTCGAGGCGCTTCTCGACGCGCTCGACGAACCGGGATCCGTGCACCCGGGTCTGGCGGCACTCGTCCAGGATTCGGCTCGCGCCCTGCTCACCGCCGGCACCGCGCCCGTGGCACGGTCTCGGCTCGCAGCCGACCACCCGCGGTCCCTCACAGCACATGTCGCACGCCCGGTCTCAGCACTGGATCTCGAGGTCGACTGCGCCGATCGCGATCGCGCGCAGCTCCTGCTGATGCGGACCGCCGGCGTCCTCGACTAGGAGGAGCAGGCATCCGACCCGGTCAGGCGCAGTCCGGGCCGCAGACCTCGTAGTCGGCTGCGGCCGACGCCCGTCAGAGGAGGATGACGCCGTCCACGACGGCCCGGGCGATGTCGCCGACCCGGGCCTGGCGGGAGCGTGCGCGCTGGCGCAGCATCCGCCAGGCGGTCTCCATGTCGACCCCGTTCCGATGGGCGATGACGCCCTTCGCCTGCTCGATCACGACCCGCGAATCGAGCGCGTGCTGGAGCTGGTCGCGCGCCGTCGCTGCTTCTCGGATGGCGCGCTCCTGCACCAGCCCGATGGTCGCGACGTCCGCGATCGTCTGCGCCGCGATCGCATCGTCGATCTCGAGACGGCCTTCTCTGTCGCGGAAGAAGTTCAACGATCCGACCGTGGTCCTCCGCAGCCGCAACGGAACCGCGTGCACGGACTGGTAGCCGGTGTCCCGCACGCCCTCCGCGAGGGCGGGCCAGCGGCGGGCGATCTCCTCGCGCGAGCTCGCGGTCACCACCTCTCCCGTCACGAACGCGTCCAGGCACGGACCGTGGCCGGCGGAGAGCTGCAGCGCCTCGATCGCGTGCAGCCGCTCCGACGTGGAGGCCATCACGACGAGCTCGGGACGATCGTTCACGAGGACGATGCCGACGTCGACCGCCTCGCAGATCGCCGCGCATCGCTCCGCGAGCTCGTGCAGGAACTCCACGACGTCGAAATCGTCGATGAGAGTGTCCGCCACGACGGTCAGCGTCTCGAGGAGCATCTGCTCACGCGTGGAGGCGGCCATGTGGCGATCCTAGGTGCGCGCGACCTCCCGGGGGAGAGGGGAGCCGACGGCCGACGCCGGGGTCGTCCTGCGCCCGCCGGTGTCCCGATCCGCCGCGGGCTGCTCCGGCCGCTGCGCGCGAGTCAGCTGTGCGTCGTGTTCGCCCGGATCTCCTCGACGGACAGCTCCGGTGCGCCGCCCGCCGCGGCCGCCGGGTCCATCCAGACGAAGTCCCAGTGGTGGCCGTCGAGGTCGTCGAAGCTCTTGGAGTACATGAATCCGTGGTCCTGCTCGCCGGCCGGGGTCGCCCCCGCGGCGAGAGCCTTCCCGACGATCGCATCGACCTCCTCTCTGCTCTCGGCGCTGAGGGCGAGCTGCACCTCGGTCGAGGTGGTGGCGTCGATGATCGGCTTGCTGGTGAACTCGGCGAAGAACTCCCGCGTGAGCAGCATCGCGGTGATCGTGTCGCTGATCACCACGCTGACGGCGTTCTCGTCGCTGAAGCCCTCGTTGATCGAGTAGCCGAGCGATTCGAAGAAGGCCCGGGACCGCGCGAGATCGCGGACGGCCAGATTGACGAAGATCGTGGTGGACATCGGTGCGCGCCTCTTCCCCGGGTGCCGGCGGCCTGCTGCCGCCGGTCGTCACAGCAGGATGACGAGAGCGAGCGACGGCGTCAAGCGGCGGAGGGCGGCACCGTCGCGGTCGAGCGCGCGTGCTCGACGATCGCGTCGGCGACGTCGGCCGCTGCGGTGTGGACGACGACGTGCCGATGCCCGGGGACGATGCGGAGCGTCCCTCCACCGGCCGCCTCGAGGAGGCGGGTGCACCACTCGTCGGTCGCGATCGGGTCGTGCGATCCGCGGAGGATCAGGAGCGGTGCGGTGAGCTCGTCACGAGCAACGCGATCACGGCCGCCCTGCTCGAGTACACGACCACCGTCGCCGACGCCGAGAACAGCACGACCGTCGACATCACGGTGCTGGAGGAGAACGGCGACACGTCCGTGCACACCCTCCTGCTGAGCCCCGCGAGTCAGTTCGACATCGCCGACGTGGGCGGGATCGGCGCCGAGGCCGAGGCCGACCGCGTCCCGCTCCCCTCGATGCCGCACGTCGGCACCACCGGAGTCGTCGAGTCCAACGGCGATGCGGCGAGGACGGCCGACGACCTCAACTCCGTCATGGACGACATCGACCCGGATCGGGCCAGTGGTCATGGGCAAGTTCATCGTCGTCCCCCGGCTCCTCCGCGCCGCGACGTCCGGTCAGAGGACGATCAGGCCGTCGACGACACCCCGCGCGATGTCGGCGACACGGGCCTGGCGGGAGCGGGCGCGGTGGCGGAGGATCGTCCACGCCTCCTCCATCTCGACTCCCCGGCTGTGCGCGATGACGCCCTTGGCCTGCTCGATGACGACCCGCGCGTCGAGCGCGTGCTGCAGCTGGTCCCGCGCCGACGACACCTCCTTGACGGCCCGCTCCTGGACCAGGCCGATGGTCGCCACGTCGGCGATGGTCTGGGCGATGAGCACCTCCTTGACGTCGAATTCGCCCGTGCTGTCGCTGAAGAAGTTCAGCGAGCCGATCGTGCTCCTGCGCAGCCGGAGCGGCACGGCGTGCACGGACTGGTAGCCGGAGTCCCGGGCGGCGGAGGCGAAGGCGGGCCACCGCATGACGATGTTCTCGAGGCTGCCGGAGGTGACGACGTCGCCCGACTCGTACGCGTCCACGCAGGGGCCGTCTCCCGCGGAGAGCTGGAGGACCTCGATGAGGTGCAGGCGCTCGCTGGTGGAGGCCATGACGACGAGTTCGCCGTGGGAGTCGGCGAGGACGAGCCCCACGTCGACGGCGTCGAAGATGGCGGCGCAGCGGTCGACGAGGTCGTGGAGGAACTCCACGATGTCGAAGTCGTCGACCAGAGTGTCGGCGACGACGGTGAGCGTCTCGAGGAGCAGCTGTGTGCGCGTCGTGTCGGTCATGGGGAGACCTGCTTTCAGTGGTCGAGATCGCGGAGGGGGGAGAGGTCGAGGCGTCGGGCGATGATGTCGGAGGCGACCTGCCTCACCGTCGTGGACGTGCTGAACGCGTAGGCGCGCAGCAGGAGCAGCGCGTCGGCGGGGCCGGTGCCGGCCTGACTGATCACCATGCCGGTCGCCTGGTGCACCTCCCGGCGCGAGAGGGCCGCGTCCCGCAGCACCACTCCGGACTGCGCCTCCGAGAGTGCGCGGGTGACGACTGCTCGAGCGAGGAGGGTCACCACGCCCTCCGCGAGCTGCAGGTGCTCGGTGTCCGCGGGCGTCGTCCCGGTGCTGAACAGCGTGACGGCTCCGATGCGGAGGGGCCCGAAGGACAGCGGGAGGGCCAGGACGGAGCGCACCCCGCTGACGGCCGGGGCGGACCGGTAGACCGGCCAGGCGCTCGCCCCGCTCTCCGCGTCGACGTCGGTCCGGATCGACCGGCCGGCGTGGAACGCCTCCCAGCCCGGTCCCTCACCCAGGTCGAGCTGCGCCTCGTCGAGCGCTGCCGCCCGCTCGCTGCTGGCGGCGAGCGTCTCGACGTCGAACGGCGCCTCGAGGGAGGACGCCGCCGCGTCCTCGTAGGGCAGCAGGGTGCAGAGCGAGGAGGTGAGCGTGGTGAGGTCGTCGGAGCCGGTCATCGTGCCTGCTCCCGTCGCGGGCGGGCGGGTCGCGGGATCACCGCGGTGCCGTCGGGAGGGTCGACCGGCCGCTCCCCGGCCCCGGGCGGAGGAGTCCCGCGGTCGGGAGCCCGGATGCGCGGCCGTTCGCGGCGGGACGATGCTCGACCTCATCAGACGGCAAGGGGCTCACGGCTGCGGTCGTCCGACAGGTTCAGGCCGATGCCGCCGCCGCTCTCCCTGATGAGCAGCTCGATCCAGTCGCGGTTCAGCGCCGGGACCCGGCTGCCGTTGAACTCGAAATGCAGAGGCGTCCCGGTCGAGATCCACAGCGACTGCCGGCCTGCTCCGGTCTCGCGCCCGGGAAGCCAGGAGAGGGAGAAGCACTCCGAGCGGCGCAGCTTCACCCCCACCACGATCTGGAGGTGGGTGAGGAGTCTGTCCTCGAACTCGAAACTTCTCTGGTCGTCATGCAGAACGCCCATGCGGAGAACCCTGTCATCGAGATGAACTCGCCGGGATCAGGGGCGGTGGGACGCTTTCAGTGTGACAGAGGAACGGGGTTGACACGCTGTCCGGTGCAGATCGGACGAGGAAGTCCGCGCCGACCGGGACTTCTTCCGGCCTTCCGCAACCCCGGTCCGGATATCCGGACCGGATCCATTCTCGGGCCCTCGCCCGCGTACCGTGGCCGATGCCGGTCGCTCCGCGGAGGCGCACCACCACTCACGGCCGTCGCCGCACCGTCGAGTCCCTCCCCTCCGATCGAGTCGAGCCGTCATGTCCCCTCAGGACGAGAACCAGCAGGACACCGCCCGCGCCCTCCGGGGCCTGATCGAGGCGTTCTCCGGGCCGCACCTGGTGCACCCCTCCTACGTCGACCGCGTTCTCGCGCAGTCGGCGGAGCAGCTGGCGGTCCTGCAGGGGCGGGACGCCCGATCGGACCGCCCCCGCATGCCGACGCTGATGTGGCCGCGCTCCGCCTTCGTCGAGGTCCCCGACGCACCGCCGGTGCCGCCGGCTGCGCTCTGAGCCGTGCCCGATCCCGGCCCGGAGCGTCGTCAGGTCGTCGCAGCGGTCGACCGTGCCGGGCTCGAAGCCGCTTCCTCCTCCGCCGCGACCGGCTTCTGCACGGCGAACTGGGTCCGGTGCAACTCCTCGTACCGCCCGGCCGCAGCCAGCAGCTCCTCGTGCGTCCCGCGCTCCACGATCGAGCCGTCCTCGACCACGAGGATCAGGTCGGCGCTCCGGATGGTGGAGAGCCGGTGCGCGATCACCATCGCCGTCCGCCCCTCGAGCGCCTCGCTGAGGGCCGCCTGCACCGCGGCCTCCGAGGTCGAGTCCAGCGCCGCCGTCGCCTCGTCGAGGATCACGACCCGCGGCTGGGCGAGCAGGAGCCGCGCGATGGTCATCCGCTGACGCTCGCCCCCGGACAGCCGGTAGCCGCGCTCCCCGACCATCGTGTCCAGCTGGTCCGGCAGGGAGCGGATGAGCGGCTCGAGGCGCGCACGGCGGACGGCGTCCCACACCTCGTCCTCGGACGCCTCCGGCCGCGCGAGGCGCAGGTTGGACAGGATGGTCTCGTGGAACAGGTGGCCGTCCTGCGTCACCATGCCGAGGGTGTGACGCATCGCCGCGAACGTGAGGTCGCGGACGTCCGTGCCCGCGAGGCGCACGGCGCCGCTGTCGACGTCGTACAGGCGCGAGAGGAGCTGCGCGATCGTGGACTTGCCGGCACCGGACGTGCCGACCAGGGCGACGGTCTGCCCCGGCTCGATCCTGAAGGACACGCCGTGCAGCACCTCCTCGCCGCCGCGGGTGTCCAGCGTGGAGACCTCCTCGAGGGAGGCGAGGGACACCTTGTCCGCCGACGGGTAGGCGAAGCGGACGTCGTCGAACTCGACGGACACCGGACCCTCGGGGACGACGGCGGCGCCGGGCTTCTCCTGGATGAGCGGCTCGAGGTCGAGCACCTCGAAGACGCGCTCGAAGCTGACCACTGCGCTCATGATCTCCACCCGCGCGTTCGCGAGGCTGGTCAGCGGGGCGTAGAGGCGGGTGAGGAGGAGCGCCAGAGTGACGACCTCTCCGGTGTCCAGCCGGTCGGAGAGCGCGAGGACGCCGCCGAGCCCGTACACGAGCGCGAGGGCGAGAGCGGAGACGAGCATCAGCGCGGTGAAGAAGACGAACTGCAGCATCGCGGTCCGGACCCCGATGTCGCGGACGCGGGCGGCGCGGACGCGGAACTCCTCGGCCTCCTCGTCGGGTCGGCCGAAGAGCTTGACGAGGGTCGCGCCGGGCGCCGAGAAGCGCTCGGTCATCTGGGTGCTCATGGCGGAGTTGTGGTCGGCGGCCTCGCGGCGCAGCGCGGCGAGGCGCCCGCCCATGCGGCGTGCGGGGACGAGGAAGACGGGGAGCATGACGACGGCGAGGACCGTCACGAGCCAGGACGTGCTGAGCATGACGACCAGGGTGAGGATCAGCGCCACGAGGTTCGTGACCACGCCGGACAGCGTGCCGCTGAAGGCCTGCTGCGCCCCGATCACGTCGTTGTTGAGGCGGCTCACGAGGGCGCCCGTCCGCGTGCGGGTGAAGAACGCGATCGGCATCTTCTGGACGTGATCGAAGACCGCGGTGCGGAGGTCCAGGATGACGCCCTCGCCGATGCGCGCCGAGTACCAGCGCGTGACGAGCGAGACGGCCGCGTCGGCCACGGCCACCAGGGCGATGACGATGGCGAGGCGGACGATCGTGGCGACCTCGCCCCGCGCGACGATGACGTCGACCACCTGACCGGCGAGCACCGGCGTCGCGACCGCGAGGAACGCTCCGACGACGGAGAGACTGATGAAGACCAGCAGCTTCGAGCGGTAGGGGACGGCGAACGTCATGATCCGCCGGACGGACTCGCGGGAGACGCCGTGGTCGCCGTTCCGGACGGTCGAGATCTTGTAGAGCGAGCTCCAGGCCGCGCCTTCCATGCTCATGGCGGTTCCTTCCGTGGGCTCCGGCCCGGCTGAGGGGCGGGCGGCCCGGGACCGCACGCGGGACGACGGTCGGTGGCGGACCGGCGGTGAGGGGCGACTGCGCGTCGGCGGAGGAGGGCGAGTCTACGCCGCGCTCAGGCGCCCGGGCCCGTCGAGGAAGCCCCCCGACGCCGGACAGGTCAGACGGGGAGGAGGAGGGGCGCGAGCCGGGTCAGAGGCGCAGTCGCCTCTCGACGACGTTCTGGGCGACGTCGACCACACGGGCCCGCGTCGCGCGCGCGTGCTGGCGCAGGAGCGCCCAGGCCTCCTCCATGTCGACGCCCCGGTCGTGGGAGATGACGCCCTTGGCCTGCTCGACGAGGATCCGCGCAGTGAGGGCGTGCTGCAGCTGGTCGCGGGCGGCGGTCACCTCCCGGATCGCGCGCTCCTGGATGAGGCCGATGGTGGCGACGTCCGCGATGGTCTGCGCGGCTCGGATGTCCTTCGCGTCGAGGGCGCCGGAGCGGTCGCGGAAGAAGTTCAGCGACCCGATCACCGTCCCCCGGAGACGAAGGGGCACGGCGTGCACGGAGTGGAATCCGGAGGCCTCGACCTCGGCTGCGAACAGCGGCCACCGCCGCTGGATCTCCTCCAGCGTTCCCGCTGTGATCACGTCGCCGGTGACGAAGGAGTCGATGCACGGGCCGCTGTTCAAGGACAGCTGCACCGCCTCCACCACCCGCATCCGCTCGCTGGTGCTGGCCATGACGAGGAGCTCGCCCTGTGCCGACGCGAGGACGAGCCCGACGTCGTCGCAGTCGCAGATGCTCGTGCACCGCTCGACGAGCTCGTGCAGGAAATCGACGACGTCGAAGTCGTCGACGAGGGTGTCCGCGACGAACGTCAGCGTGCGCAGCAGCAGCTGCTCACGAGAATCGACCATGGTGTGCTCCTTGAAGCAGGAGATGCCGGCCGGCACGCGGGACAGCCGGCATCGATACCCGGCACGCAGACCTCCCCGGGCCCGCGCGCGGCCGCGTCGGGAGCGGTCGACGACTTGCAGCGCTCCTTCTCGTCGAGGGAGCGGCTGCGCGTCGCCTTCCGAGCACGCGGCGCAACAGCGACGACAGGGTCAGGGTCGCCACGGCTCACGTTAGCGCAGGAGCACCCCGCTCGCCGCGCCGTCCGCCCGCGAGCGGGCGGAGGCCGAATGTCGGTGCCACCGACCTACACTCGGACCCGTTCGAACACCTGTTCGATGGGACGAGGAGGGAGCCTGCCATGAGCGTGACCGTCGTGGACCGCATCGCGACTCCGGCCTCGGACGCCGTCGCCGTCACCTTCCTCGTCACCAGCGAGGCGGTGGCGGCCGGATTCCCCTCGCCCGCGCAGGACTACTTCGACGGGTCCCTCGACCTCAACGACCACCTGATCCGCGACAGGACGTCGACGTTCATCGTCCGCGTCTCGGGCGAGAGCATGGTCGGCGCCGGTATCAGCGACGGGGACGAGCTCGTGGTCGATCGGTCGATCACGCCGACGCACGGCAGTGTCGTCATCGCGATCCTCGACGGCGAGCTGACCGTCAAGCGCCTCGAGCTCAGCCCGGGGGGAGTGGTGCTGCGGGCCGAGAACCCGGAGTACCCGCCGATCCTCGTCCCCGAGCTGAGCGACCTCCAGGTGTGGGGCGTGGTCACCGTCTGCCTCCACCGGCTGCACCGTGCGCTCTGAGCGGCGCATCGCCCTGGTCGACGTGAACTCGTTCTACGTCTCCTGCGAGCGCCTGTTCGACCCGAGGCTCGCCGGCCGGCCCGTCGTCGTCCTCTCCAACAACGACGGCTGCGTGGTGGCGCGCTCCGACGAGGTGAAGAGGCTCGGCATCGAGAACGGGACGCCCTGGTTCACGATCGAACCCCTGATCCGCTCCGGGCGCCTCCCGGAGGTGATCGCCCGCTCGAGCAACTACGAGCTGTACGGCGAGCTGTCCGCCCGCGTGATGGAGCTGCTGGGCCGCTACTCCGCCTGGCAGGAGGTCTACTCGATCGATGAGAGCTTCCTCGGGGTCGACGGCGACGTGGGGGAGCGGGCGAAGATCGGCCGGGCGATGCGGGCGGCGGTCGCGAAGAACGTCGGCCTGCCCGTGTGCGTCGGGTTCGGGCCGAGCAAGACGCTCGCGAAGTTCGTCACCAAGGGCGGAGCGAAGAAGCACCCGCGCCTGGGCGGCGTCTGCGACACCGACTGGTACACCCCCGAGCAGCTCGACGCGCTGATGGCCTCGCAGCACGTCACCGAGCTGTGGGGGGTCGCCGGCCGCATCGGCAAGCGCCTCGCGGAGCTGTCCATCCACACGATCCGGGACCTCCGCGACGCGGACCCCGCGCTCATCCGCAAGAAGTTCTCCGTCGTCCTGCAGCGCTCCGTCTACGAGCTGCGCGGCGTCGACTGCATCCCCCTCGAGGCCGCCCGCTCCGTCCGCGACCAGCTGATCTTCTCCCGCTCGTTCGCCACTCCGGTGACGACGATCGCCGACATGGAGCAGGTGCTCTCCGTCTACGCGCAGCGCGCCGCCCACCGCCTGCGCGCGCAGGAGTCGGTCACCAAGACGATGAGCGTGTTCGCGTCGACGTCGCCGTTCGCGGACGCGCCCTACGAGTCCGCCGGGGGCCTCGCCGGCTTCCCCGTGCCCACGGACGACCCGGTGGCGATGGTGAGGGCCGCTATCGGCACGCTCCGCCCGCGCCTGCGCGAGGGCGCTCGCTACGTGCGGGCCGGCGTCATCCTCACGAACCTGTCGCCGCGGAACTCCCACGCGCTGCTCGAGATCTTCGACACCGCCTTCGACACGAAGGGCCTCGGCGCCACGATCGACGCGGTGACGAAGCGCCACGGCCGCTCCGCGGTCGGCCTCGGGCTCGCGGGGATCCGCAAGGGTCCGGTGTGGACGATGAAGCGCGACGCACTCTCGCTCCGGGCGACGACGCACTGGGGCGAGCTGGCGACAGCGCACGCGCGGTGACCGCCGGCGCCGGGGAGATCGGGTCATCCGACGCGTAGGCGCTCGGAGCGCTCTCGGGCAGGCTCGTCGCCATCGACGAGTGTCGGTGCGGGTACGGCGGGAGGACCCATGGCCGAGAGCTGGCAGGACGCGTCGGTGCGGGGCGTCGCGATGATCGAGAACGAGCTGGTCGTGCGCGACTTCCTCGAGGTGTGGAGCGCTCGCGACAGCCGCCAGCTCATCCCGTTCCTGCATCCGGAGGTCGTCTACAGCGCGTCGAGCTCGCAGGAGATCGCGGGGCGGGCGCGGGTCCTCGAGATGTGCGACGAGGTCCACCGGGCGTTCACCGAGATCCGGATCGCCCTCGTCACGATCGCCGTCGCCGGCAGCATCGTCCTCACCGAGCACGCCCTGCACCTCCGCTCGGACACGGGGGAGGGCCACTGGCTCCGCTGCTTCGGGAGCTACGAGCTCCGCGGCGATCAGATCGTCACCTGGCGGCAGCTCCATGGCTGAGGATCCCGCGTGACGGCGGTGACCGGACCTGCGCGCCTGCGGCTCGCCCTGGTGCTGCTGGCGATCGCCTCGGGCGCGACCGATGCGTTCGCGTTCCTCCTGCTCGGCGGCATCTTCACCGCCAACATGACGGGCAACCTGGTCCTGCTGGGGCTGTACCCCCGCTCCGCCTGGCTGACGACCGCGGCCGGAGCGGTCACGGCGATCGTCTTCTTCGCCGGAGCCGCCTACGCCGGGTTCCGCGCGACGCGGGCGCACACGCCGTCGACCGGCGACGGGAGGCATCCGCTCCGCTCGATCGCGATCGCGGGGGTCGTCCTCCAGCTCGCCGTCGCGGTCGCCTGGCCGACGGTGCAGGGCGGCCGGCCGCTGCTCGTGGACTGCGCCTTCATCGCGACCAGCGCGGCGGCGCTCGGGCTGCAGACCGTGCTCGCGAAGCGGATCTCCGGCGCTGCCGGCCTGACGACGACCTTCGTCACGGGCACGCTCACCAGCCTGATGCAGGAGCTCGCCGAGCGCTCGTCCGGGTCGAGGACCCTCCAGGCGCTCATCGTCGCGAGCCTCGCGGGCGGGGCCGTCGTCGGAGCGGCGACCGTGACGCTCGCTCCGGCCTGGTCTCCGACGCCGGCCCTCGTGCTCTCGGCGCTCGCCGTCGTGCTGCTCTTCGCGCACCGGGCGCCGGCCGTGCACGCGGGAGCGGAGCCCGGGGCCTCGCGTCCCGCGTGACCGGGATCAGGCGTCGAGCGCCCACTTCGGCCGGACCCAGTGGCAGGTGTAGCCGCCGGGGTGCTTGCGCAGGTAGTCCTGGTGCTCCTCCTCGGCGTCCCAGAACTCGCCGGCCGGCTCCACCTCGGTGACGACCGGTCCGGGCCAGCGGCCCGACGCGTCGATCTCGGTGATCGTCTCGCGCGCGACCCTCTCCTGCTCGGGGGAGAGGAAGAGGATCACGGAGCGGTACGCCGTGCCGATGTCGTTGCCCTGACGGTTCTTCGTCGTCGGGTCGTGCACCTGGAAGAAGAACTCGAGCAGGTCGCGGTAGGAGAGCTGCTCGGGATCGAACTCGATCTCGACCGCCTCCGCGTGGTCGCCGTGGTGGCGGTAGGTCGCGTTCGGCGTGCTGCCGCCGGCGTAGCCGGCGCGGGTGCTGAAGACGCCCGGCATGTCGCGGATGAGCTCCTGGAGCCCCCAGAAGCATCCGCCCGCCAGGATCGCGCGCTCCTCGGCCATCAGACGCCTGCCTTCGTGTCGTGCGCGGACTCGCGCGGAGAGATCATCATGCGGGCAAGTCCACCACGGCCGAGGACGTCGCGGTGAGCGTCGGACGACTCTCGGAGCAGACCGACGGCGAAGGAGGGCGGGGTCCTCGCGGTCGTGTCCCGCCCGGGCGCGGCGTCACTGCGGTCGGGACGCCGCCGGAGATCGGCCCGCGGGAACGAGTCATCTGACCGGGTCGCTCCGCATGCCTCCGTTCCTACGCTCGTCGGTACAACGGAGCAGAGAGCGGAGCGGACCATGGAGCAGCCGAACGTCGAGACGCGCAGTGCACGCCGGGTGATCGAGACCCTGACCGCGAACGGGGTGAAGTACGTCTTCGGGATCCCGGGAGCGAAGATCGACGCGGTCTTCGACGTCCTCGCCGACGAGGGGCCGGAGCTGATCGTCTGCCGCCACGAGCAGAACGCCGCCTTCATGGCCGCCGCGGTGGGGCGGCTGACGGGCAGCCCGGGCGTCGTCCTCGTGACCTCCGGCCCCGGCACGACCAACCTCGCCACCGGCCTGCTCACGGCCAACACGGAGCAGGACCCGGTCGTCGCGCTCGCCGGAGCCGTGCAGCTCTCCGACCGCCTCAAGCGCACGCACCAGTCGATGGACGCCGCCGCCTTCCTCTCCACCGTCACGAAGCACACGGTCGAGTCGACCGATCCGGACGACGTCTCGGAGGCGGTCAGCAACGCCTTCCGCGCCGCGGTCACCGAGCCCAGAGGCGCGGCGGCGGTCGTCCTGTCGGCCAGCGTGATGGCCGCGCCGACCTCGCAGGTCATCACCCGGGCGGCCACGGGTCCGACCAGCGGTCCGGCGCGCGCCGAGGACCTCACCCACGCGGCCGACCTGATCAACACCGCGGAGCGGCCCGTCCTCCTCGTGGGGCTCCGCGCATCGGAGCCGGAGACCGTGGCGGCCCTGCGGGCGCTCATCAGCGAGACGGAGCTGCCGGTGATCGAGACGTTCCAGGCCGCCGGCCTCGTCTCCCGCGAGCTCGAGGACCACTACCTCGGCCGCGTCGGGCTGTTCAAGAACCAGCCCGCCGACCTCGCCCTCGCCGAGTCCGACCTCGTCGTCGCTGTCGGCTACGACGCCGTCGAGTACGACCCGGTGATCTGGAACAGCGACGTCGACCGCAGGATCGTCCACATCGACTCCGTCGACGCCCCGCTGGACAACCACTACCTGCCGGCGCTCGAGCTGAAGGGCGACCTCGCGCAGACCGTCGCGGCCCTCACGCCCCTCGTCTCCGGGCTGCAGCTCGACGAGGACGCCGCCGAGCGGGTCGCCCGGCACCGGAGCGAGCTGGAGCGGATCGACGACGGGGCGCGGACGGCCGAGGCGGCCCCCGGAACGGTCGATCCCGCCCGCCTCGTGCTCCTGATGCGGGACCTGCTCTCGGACGACGCCACCGTGGCCTGCGACATCGGCTCGAACTACATCTTCATGGCCCGGCACTTCCGCGTGTACGAGCCCAAGCACCTGCTCTTCTCGAACGGGCAGCAGACCCTCGGCGTCTCCTTCCCCTGGGGCATGGCCGCGAGCCTCCTGCGTCCCGGGACCCCCGTGGTCTCCGTCTCGGGCGACGGAGGGTTCCTGTTCTCCGCGACGGAGATCGAGACGGCGACGCGGCTCGGCCTCTCGTTCACGCACGTGATCATGCGCGACGACACCTATGACATGGTCGGCTTCCAGCAGCTGCTGAAATACGGCCGCAAGTCCGGAGTCCAGCTCGGCGACTACGACATCGAGAAGTTCGCGGCGGCGTTCGGCGCCACGGGCAGGAGGGTGAGCGGCCTCGCCGAGTTCGAGGAGGCCTTCCGGGCGTCGCTCGCCGAGCCGGGCGTCTCGATCATCGACGTCGCGGTGGACTACAGCCGCAACGTCGACATCGCCGCCCACCTGGTCGAGGACGCCTTCGAATGAGCACCCACACGGTCGACTCGACCGACGACTACGCGATCTACCAGAGCTCGACCATGGCCGCGCTGCTGGCCGGGGTCTACGACGGGGACCTGACGATCCGCGAGCTGCTCACCCACGGCGACCTCGGGCTGGGCACCTTCAACCACCTGGACGGCGAGATGGTGATCGTCGACGGCGTCTGCTACCACCTGCGCAGCGACGGCTCCGTCCAGGTGGCCGGCGGAGCCGACAGGACGCCCTTCGCGGCCGTGCTGCCCTTCCACCCGACCACGACGTTCACAGTCGAGAAGCCGACCGGTCTCGCCGGACTCACGCGGCTGATCGACGACGCGGTCGACGGCGGGAACATCCCCGTCGCCCTGCGGATCGACGGCCGGTTCACCGAGGTCCGCACCCGGACCGTCGGCGAGCAGACCCCGCCGTATCCGCCCCTGATCGAGGCGACCGCTCATCAGAGCGTGACGGGCATCGCCGACACCAGCGGCACGATCGCCGGCTTCCGCACTCCGCAGTTCGAGCAGGCCGTGTCGGTCCCCGGGTACCACCTGCACTACGTCGACGACGCCCGCGAGAAGGGCGGGCACGTCCTCGACGTGACTGTGGCCGACGTGACGGTCTCGCTCACGACCGTCGCCGGACTCCACCTCGCGCTCCCGGAGACGGTCCAGTTCCGCCGGGCGGACCTGGCGATGAAGGACATCGCGGCGCAGGAGGCACGAGCGGAGGGATGAGGCGGACGGGGACGTCCGGGGAGACGGGCCGGCGGCGACCCGACTCCCCGGAGGCCGGTCAGGGCGCGAGCTCCTCGCGGACGATCGCCGCTCCCGCGCTCAGCGCGCTGAGCTTCCCCCACGCGAGGTCCCGGGACAGCGGCGCCATGCCGCAGTTCGTGCTCGGCAGGAGCAGGTCCGCGTCGACGAACCGGAGGGCGCGGCGCAGGGTGTCCGCGACCTCCTCGGGCGTCTCCACGGTCCCGCTCGCCACGTCGATCGCTCCGAGCATGACCTTCTTGCCGCGCACGAGCTCGATCAGCTCCATCGGCACGTGGGAGTGGTGGCACTCCAGCGAGACGATGTCGAGCGAGGACCGCTGGAGCAGGGGGAACGACCGCTCGTACTGGCGCCACTCCGATCCGAGGGTGGCCTTCCAGTCGGTGTTGGCCTTGATCCCGTAGCCGTAGCAGATGTGCACGGCGGTCTCGACGCGGAGTCCCTCCGCCGCCCTCTCCAGAGCGGCCACTCCCCAGTCCTGCACCTCGTCGAAGAACACGGTGAAGGCGGGCTCGTCGAACTGGACGATGTCGACCCCGGCGTCCTGGAGGGCTCGCGCCTCCTCGTTGAGGATCGTCGCGAACTCCCACGCCAGCTTCTCGCGGCTGCCGTAGTGACGGTCGGAGAGGGTGTCGATCATCGTCATCGGGCCGGGCAGCGCCCACTTGATCGGCTGATCGGTCTGCTCGCGCAGGAACCGGGCGTCGTCGGCGAACACCGGTCTCTCGAGGCCCACGGCGCCGACGACGGTCGGCACGCTCGCGTCGTACCGGTCGCGGATGCGCACCGTCTCGCGCCGCTCGAAGTCGACGCCCGTGAGGTGCTCGATGAACGTCGTGACGAAGTGCTGGCGGGTCTGCTCCCCGTCGCTGACGATGTCCAGGCCCCGGTGGTGCTGCTCGTGGACGGCGGCGCGCAGGGCGTCCTGCTTCCCCTCGGCCAGGGCGTCGCCGTCCAGCCGCCACGGGGACCACAGGGTCTCCGGCTGCGCGAGCCACGACGGCTTCGGCAGGCTGCCGGCGATCGAGGTGGGCAGGAGCGGGAGGGCCCTGGACGATCCGCGCGCGCTCATCGGACCGCTCCCGCGTACCCGGCGGCCCACTGCCGCAGCCGCTCCCCGTGCGGCTTCATCAGGTGCTCCTCCGCGAACTCCCCCTGCTCGACCGCGAGCCGGCCGCGCTCCTCGCGGTCGTAGGAGACCGCGGGCCGCGCGTAGTCCTGCTGCTCCAGGTCCGGCCGGTAGACGTCGGCGGCGGCCGAGCGCGCGCCGTAGATCTCGGGCCGGTAGATCTTCTGGAACGTCTCCATCGTGCTGATGGTGGCGATGAGCTGGAGGTCCGAGTAGTCCTCGAGCAGGTCGCCCCCGCAGTAGAACGCGAGCGGTGCCGTGCTGCCGGGCGGCATGAAGAAGCGGACCCGCAGGCCCATCTCCGCGAAGTACCGGTCGGTCAGCGAGAGCTCGTCCTGCCGGTACTCGACGCCGAGGACCGGATGACGGCTCCCGGTGCGCCGGTACGTCCTGCTCGTCGAGACGCTGATGCAGATGACGGGCGGCGTCGAGGAGAGCTCCGCGTACTGCGCGGAGTCCCGGAAGTGCTGGAAGAGCGCGCCGTGGAGGACGCCGAAGTCGTCGGGGACGGTGAAGCCGGTCTGCGAGGCGTTGACCGCCGGCAGCCGCACGCTGAAGTCGTGGTCGCGGAGATAGGACGAGAAGTTGTTCCCGAGTGTCCCCGGCTGACATCGGCCGGTGCGGCGGTCGACGATCCTGGTGCGCAGGACCTCCAGCAGCGGGAACTCCCGGCCCTCGCCGTCCGCGGTGAGCTGCAGCCCGACGGAGACGATGTCGAGCCCGACCGTGTAGCGGCCGCGGCTCGGATCGTCGACGGGCGCGAGGTCGTTGAACCGGTCGTCGATCATCCGCAGCGCGGTCCGGAGGTTCTCCCGGCGGCGCTCGCCGCGGGCCAGATTGGCGAAGTTGGTGGTGATCCGGGAGCTCTGGGCCGGCGAGTAGTCCTCGTCGAAGGGGGTGAGGGTGATGCTGAAGGCGGGTTCGTTCGTCATGATCGGCCGTTCGGTAGGAGGGACAGGGGCGGGGGCGTGTCCCCTACGTCCCGAAGAGGTTGGCGCGCGTCCCGCCGGGAGCGAGCTCGTCGCGGAGGATCCCGCGGCGGCGCAGGACGGGGACGAGGTCGTCGAGCATCCGGTGCAGGGTGACCGGGTGCAGGTCCCCGGAGAGGAGGAGCCCGTCGCTGCCGCCGTCGTCGCCGAGCTCCTCGACGAAGTCGGCGAACTCCTCCGCGGTGCCGACGAAGCCGGCGCGGTCGGCGACGCGGCCCTTGCGCGCCTTCCTGGTCAGCAGCTCCCGCAGCGGAGCGTCCTCGGTGCCGCCGTACAGGCCGGCGATGGTGCCGTGCGAGACGTGCTCCCCGAACACCGACCGCGGGACGGGGAGATCCAGGTCCAGCCCCGTGAGGTCGGTCTCCAGGTCGCTCGACCAGCCGAGTGCGATCCGCCGCAGCGCGGCCTCGTCGGGGTGCCGCGACGCCTCCACGACGCGCGCGGCCTCCTCCGGGCTCGACACGATCTCCGGCTTCACGACGAAGAGCACGCGCAGGTCGTCCGCCGTCCGCCCGTGCTGCTCGGCCGCGGCGAGCACGCGCGCCCGGTAGTCGCGCACCGCCCGGGCCTCCAGCGGGGCGAGGGCGAGCTGGACGTCCGACTGCGTGCCGGCGAAGGCCAGCCCTCGGGGGGAGCCGCCGGGGGAGACCACGATCGGGTCACCGTTCGCGAAGGGGACGGCGTTCAGGGGTCCGTCCACGCGGAAGTGCTCCCCGCGGTGCTGGAAGGCGTCGATCCGGGTGCCGTCGGCGTAGCGGCCCGACTCGGGATCGGCGATCAGCGCGCCCCGGCCCCAGCTGTGCCAGAGCCGGCGGACGACCGCCATCCACTCGTCGGCCCGGTCGTAGGCCGCGTCGTGCGACAGCGGCTCCAGCCCCACGTGGCGGGCGCTGCCGACGTCGGTGACGAGGTTGATCCCGAAGCGGTCGGAGCTGAGGTGCTGCAGCGTCGCGGCCTGCCGGGCGGCGAGGTACGGGGGCGTGATGCCGGCGTTGATCGTCGGTGCCAGCCCGATGCGCTCGGTCGCCGCGAACAGGTACGGCGCCAGGAGGAGCGGATCGTGCTTGGGCCCGCCGTACGCCCCCCTGACGCGGAGGTCGAGCGTCTCCGGGGAGCCGAGCGAGACGGCGTCCTCCATCACGATCAGCTCGAAGCCGGCCTGCTCCAGCTCGCGGGCCGACTGCTGGTAGAGGCCGGGCCTGGTCCAGTCGTGGTTCCACTCCCGGTAGGGGTGCCCCCACCCCTGCGGTCCGAAGCCGCGGGAGAAGAACCAGCCGAAGTGCTGACGGCGAGCCACGGTCACACCTCCGCGAGGGCGGGGAGGGCGCGGGCGCGCACCGCGGCGAGCCCGCGCTCGAGGTCGCGGAGGAGGTCGTCGACGTCCTCGATCCCGATCGACAGCCGGAGGAGCCCGGGGTGGATCCCGGCGGCGGCCCGCTCGGCGGGGGTGCGTCCGGCGTGGGTGGTCGACGCGGGGTGCAGCACCAGCGAGCGCACGTCGCCGAGGTGGGTCATGTGGCTGAACAGCTCGACGGCGTCGATGAAGGCCGCCGCGCCCGCCTCTCCTCCGGCCACGGTGAAGGAGAAGACGGAGCCCTGCCCGCGGGGGAGCAGGCGCTGCGCGAGGGCGAACGACGGGCTCGACTCCAGGCCGGAGTAGTCCACCGACACCACCTCGGGCCGCCCCTCGAGGAAGCGGGCGACGGCGAGGGCGTTCGCCGAGTGCCGCTCGACCCGCAGCGACAGCGTCTCGACGCCCTGCCGCAGCAGGAAGGAGTTGAGCGGCGACGGCGTCGGTCCCAGGCGGGAGACCACGATGTCCCGCGTGTACGAGACGAAGGCGCGCCGGCCGTGCTGCTCGGTCCAGCTGCGCCCGCCGAACGACCGCTCCTCCTGGTTGAGGTGCGGGAAGAGCGCGGGGCGCGCCGCCCAGTCGAACGTGCCGGCGTCGACGATCACGCCGCCGAGGGCGGACCCGTGCCCGGCGAGGAACTTGCTGGTCGAGTGCACGACCACGTCGGCCCCGTGCTCGATCGGGCGGAGGAGGTAGGGAGTCGCGAGCGTGTTGTCGACCACGAACGGCAGCCCGTGCCGGTGCGCGATCGCGGCCAGCGCCGGGAGGTCCAGCAGATCGTTCTTCGGGTTCGGGATCGGCTCGCCGAAGAGCACCCGGGTGTCGGGTCCGATCCGCCGCTCCCACTCGCCGAGGTCCGACGCGTCGTCGACGAAGTCCACGCCGATCCCGAGCCGCCCGAAGTTCTGCACCAGCAGCCCGCGGTTGCCCTCGTAGAGGCGGCGCGAGGAGAGCACTCGGTCGCCGGCCTGCAGGATCCCCAGGAGAGCGGAGGCGGTCGCCGCCTGGCCGCTCGCCACCAGGATCGCCTCGGCACCGCCCTCGAGATCGGCGAGACGGCGCTCGACCTCCTCGGTGGTCGGGTTCCCGTTGCGGGTGTAGAGGTAGCCCTCGTCCTCGCCGGCGAACCGCTCACGGGCGTGCTCGAAGCTGTCGAACACGAAGCCGGCGCTGAGGTGCACAGGAGTGACGCGCGCCCCGTGGGCGCCGTCCGGCGCGGCACCGGCGTGCACCTGGCGCGTGGTGAAGCCCGCCGCCGCGGAGGCACGGGGTGCGGGCGCCGAGGTCGAGGTGGTCGCCGGTGCAGTGGTCGCGGTGGTCGCCGACGCCGAGGTCGCGGTGTTCGCCGGTGCAGTGATCGTCACGGTGTGCTCCTGTCCAGACGCCCGGAAGGCGGATGCCGGGAGCCTGTCAGGCCGAGGGGAGTGCGCGCCGGATCGTGACGGAGTGTGACTGCGCGGGGGGCGCCGGCGGGGGCGCCGGAGCGGTCTCCCGCCGGCGCAGCGGGACCGCCGACGCCCTCCTGCGGGTCGAGAAGGTGCAGCTCGTCGTCGCCCCCCGAGTAGGGCGGATCTGTCTCGATTCCCGGTGCGCAGCCGTTCCCTCTTCTACCGTGAGCCGACCGCGAGTACGAGCTCTCGCCACCGGCCGCCGAGGAGCAGCAGCGCATGCGACAGTCCTTCTTCCACTCTCTCGTCGCCGCAGCCGTGCTGGTCGCGGGCGCCGGGCTGACGGTGGTGGCTGCGCCGGCCGCATCGGCGGCTCCGGCGCTCTCCTCCCCGTGCCTGACGTCGGACCGAGTCGTCCCGCTCTCGGACGTCGTCGTGCCCGACGGCGTCGGCGCCGTCCGAGCCGTCCTCAGCGGAGCGGACGGCCAGGGGAGCGGGGATCAGTACTACGCACCCGGAGGCGGCGCGGGCGGTCGAGCGGTCGGCGGCTCCGGTTCCACCCTCGTCGTCGATGTGGCCGTGACGCCCGGGCAGGTGCTGACGCTCGGCCGCATCACCGGTGCGCCGTCCGGAGGGGCGCCCGAGGCCGGCAGTCCCGACCTGAACGCCGGCGGCAGGGGCGGTGACGCCCAGTACCTCTCGACGGTCGGTTCCGACGGCTGTCAGCACGCCCTGGCGGTCGCAGGCGGTGGTGGCGGCGGCGGCGGGACGAACGCGCGCGGCGGCGACGCCGATGCAGGCAGCGGCGCACAGGGAGGTGCGAACGGCGGCGGGAACGCCGCGGTCGACGGAGCCGGCGGCGGCGGAGCGACGTCGTCCCGCGGCGGATCGGGAGGAGCGGCCGGCTACGACAGGTTCAGCCCCTGCGCCGACGGCAACGCGGGTCGCGCGGGTGCCTTCCTCAGCGGCGGCGACGGTGCGGCCGTCGGGGAGCCGCGCCCGAAGACGAACTACGAGTGCGCCGCGTTCAACTTCTCCGGCGGTGGCGGCGGAGCCGGGTACTACTTCGGCGGTGGCGGCGGCTCGTCCTTCACGGGAGGCGGCTCGAATCGTCGAGCGGAGCACCACCCGGGAGCCGGTGGCGGCGGCTCGAGCTTCGTCGATCCCAGCGTGACCCGGATCCGGCAGAGCTCCGGCTCGACGTCGTACGCCCCCGTGGTCGGCCCCGTCTATGACACCGCGGTCTCGATCACGAAGACCCCGGACTTCTCCACGCAGGGTCAGGAGGTGACGATCACCGCGACCGTCACCGTCCCGGCGCTGAACCGTCCGGCGCCCGCGGGCGGCACGGTCGAGTTCACCACCGGCCTCGGAGTCACGAGGGCGACCCTCGACACGAACGGCAAGGCCGTCCTCACGTCGAGGGACCTGCCCCAGGGCTGGAACGACGTGCGCGCCCACTACCTGGAGTCGATCACCGCCTCCGAGGCGGACCGCGAGAGCTGGACCGCGCTCCCGGCGCTGCGGCACGAGGTGCGGGTCTGCGCTCCTGCACCTGCCGTCACCCGGCAGCCCGCGAGCATCGACGGCACCACCAACTTCCCCTACACGGTGACCCTCGGCACGACGATCCCGCCGGTCTTCGGCGGCAGGCCGACCGCCACCTGGCAGGCCTCCCGCGACGGGGGCCGCACGTGGGCGGACGACCCGGGCAGGGCGGGCGTCCGCGACGACGGCACGGCCTTCCTCGAGACCGGCTCCGACACTCCCGGTCCGGTGCAGTACCGCGCCACGCTCACCACCTGCGGCGGATCCGTCGTCAGCCAGCCGGCGACAGTCTCCGTGATGGGCGTCCGGTTCGATCTGTCGACGCTGCCCCAGAAGTCGTTCGGAGCGACGTTCGACGTGAGCGGCTATGCGCAGGCCGTCTCGACCCCGCAGCGGGGGATCGTCTTCAGCAGCCGGACGACGGGCGTCTGCACGGTCGCCGGCTCGACCGTGAGCGTCGCGAAGCCCGGCACCTGCACCCTCACCGCCGAGCTCGACGGGCCGACGTCCGCCGGCTACGCACGAGTGGTGACGCAGAGCTTCTCCTCGACTCCCCAGCCGCTGGTGGTCACGGCCCGGTCCTTCACGCAGGAGCGCGGAGGACCGGTACCGGAAGATCTCTGCAGCGCGCCGTTCGTCGGCTCCGACACGTGGATCACGCCGCCCACCGCCACGGTGACACGGCCGATCACGATGTCGGACGGCACGACCCTCTACCGGCCGTTCCCGAGCTGGAACACCTCCACGAGCTTCAACTCCTATGTCCTCAGGTGCAGCGGCGGAACGGTCAGCAGCGACTACACGATCACGGGGTACACGAGCGGGACCATCACCATGACGGCGGCCGTGCCGCGGGTGACCGCGGACTCGCCGACCGTCGTCTACGGAGCCGCGCCTCCGGCGATCTCCGGCTCCGCGCCCTCCGGTCTCCCGGGCTCGCTCACCTGCGGCGCCTACGCGACCGGTGACACCGGCTTCGCTTCGCCCCTTCTCCTCTCGGACCGCACTCCCGCGGGGAGCTACCGGACGCACTGCAGTGGCCTGACGAACCCCTCCGGCCAGCTGCGGTACGTCGACGGGACGCTGACGGTCTCGAAGGCACCGGTGACGGTCACCGCGAGCAGCCCCGAGGTCAAGGCGTTCGGCTCGCCCGGCTCGCCGACCGTGACCTGCACCCCGAGCGGCTTCGTCGGCTCCGACGGATTCGTCACCGCCCCCACCGGACGGGTCCTGACCGGCTCGCTGACGATCGATGTCGGAGCCACGACTCCGATCGGCGCCTACACGACCCGCTGCGACGGCGGTGACGCGGGCGGGAACTACACGGTCAGCACGGTCCCCGGCACCTTCTCGATCGCCGACCGCACGGGCCCGACCGTCTCGGTCCCGAAGTCGATCGCGGCCGATGCGACGACCCCCTCCGGAGCGGTCGTGACCTTCGCCCCCTCCGCGAAGGACGCCGTCGACGGAGCGGTGGAGGCGACGTGCGCGCCCGCCTCGGGCAGCACCTTCGCCATCGGCGACACGACCGTCACCTGCACCGCGTCGGACTCGGCGGGGAACACCGGCGAGTCCCGCTTCGTCGTCACGGTGAGCAGGCTCGCGCAGTCGATCGTCTTCACCTCGACCGCACCGACCACCCCGACGGCGCTCGGCTCCTTCACGCCGACCGTGCGCGGCGGCGGCTCGGATCGGCCGGTGACCCTCGGGGCAACCGGATCCTGCCGCCTCGACGGCGGCGTCGTGACCTTCACCCGGTCGGGCGACTGCACGGTGACCGCCGACCAGGAGGGCGACGACAGCTATGCCGCCGCGCCGCGGCAGACGCTCGTGGTCGCCGTCGCGAAGGCGCCGCAGACGATCGCCTACGACTGGCCGACCTCCTTCGCCGCGGACACCACCCCGACGCTCACCGCGATCTCGAGCTCCGGACGTCCGGTCGTGTACGAGGCCTCCGGGAGCTGCTCGGTCGCGCCGGGTCCGAACGGCACGCAGGTCCTGATCTTCAGCACGTCGGACGACTGCGGGCTGAACATCGACCAGCCCGGCGACGACGTCTTCGCCCCGGCGGAGCGGATCTACCGGTTCGTCCGCGTCACGGCGATCAGGCAGGCGATCACCTTCACCTCGACTCCGCCCGCCCGCGGCTTCACGGACGACACCTACAGGGTGACGACGACCGGCGGCGGCTCGGGGAACCCGGTGACGCTCAGCATCATCGAGAACGGCAACTGCACCCTCGCCGACGACGTCGTGACCTTCTTCGGCGACGGCACCTGCACCGTGAAGGCGGATCAGGCCGGAGACAGGCTCCACTCGGCCGCTCCGCAGGCCCGCCAGGTGATCACCGTCGGGACTCCGGAGGGGAACCTCTCCTTCGGCGGGGGAGTGCCCCAGGGTGCGCGGGCGCTCGACACCTACCACCCGATCATCGTCCCCGGGCCGTCGAAGGGCGTGCCGGTGCTGACGGCCTCGCGCGACTGCTCCCTGGCAGCGGACGGCTCCGTCCACAACGACCGGGCGGGTCTCTGCGAGCTCAAGCTGGTTCAGCCCGGAGACGGCTACTGGCCCGCTCGGGAGGCATACCTCAGCTACTCGATCTACCTGATCCCGCAGACGATCACCTTCACCTCGACCGCGCCCCGATCGGCGCAGATCGGCGACACGTACACCCCGACCGCCGTCGGAGGCCCCGGCCCCGCTCTGTACTTCCGAGCGTGGGACGCGTGCGAGCTGAAGGACGGAGTGGTCGTCATGATCTCGCAGGGGATCTGCTCCCTCGCGGCGTTCCAGAACGGTGACGGGGCGTACGAGCAGGCTCAGTGGCGGCCGCAGCAGATCGAGGTCGGGTTCCAGCCCGGCTTCGTGGCCATCGCGTCCGCCGCACCGACCGACGCGAAGGTCGGCGGATCCTTCACCCCCGTCGCGACCGGCGGCCCCTCCAGCAGTGCTGCTGCCGTCCTGGCGTCGGGCGCGTGCTCGCGCGACTGGAGCAGCGGTCTCGTCACGTTCGACTCCGCCGGGATCTGCACGCTCACCGGCTACCAGTACCGCGACGCGACGTACGGCACGGCCTACTCCGCTCCGCAGCAGTTCCTCGTCACGAAGTACGAGCAGACCGTGACCTTCACCACCAGCGCTCCGGCCTCCGCGCGCGGCGGCGAGACCTACCGGCCCACGGCGACCGGGCGCGACGGCGGCAGCGCCGTCGTCATCGGAGCGACGGGAGCGTGCACGCTCTCGGACGGCGAGGTGTCGTTCGCCGGAGCGGGTACCTGCTCGATCACGGCCGACCAGGCCGGAGACGACCGCTACGCCGATGCGCAGGCCGTGCAGACGGTCGCCGTCAGCGTCGATCCCGGCTCGGTCGCGTTCGCGTCCTCCGCGCCGTCGATCGCCCGGGTCGGCGACTCGACCCGGGTCGAGATCACCGCCGGCCCGTCGAGCGCCGCCCCGGTGCTCGCCGCCTCCGGAGCCTGCTCGGTCGCCTCCTCCGGCACCGTGACGTTCACGGCGGAGGGCACCTGCACCCTGACCCTGGATCAGGCGGGTGACGCGCGCCACGGAGCCGCGCCGCAGGCCGTGCAGGCGTTCGAGGTCACGAAGACGCCGCAGAAGCTCGTCTTCACGACCGACGCGCCCGGGTCGGCGACGGCGGGCGGGACCTACACGCCGAGGGCGGCGGGCGGACTCTCCTCCGCGCCGATCGTGCTCTCGGTCGACGGTGCGTGCTCGCTGGCGGACGGGACGGTGACGTTCACCGGAGCGGGCACCTGCACCGTCTCGGCGGACAGGGCGGGCGACGACCGCTCTGCAGCGGCTCCGCGCGTCTCGCAGTCGATCGCGGTCGGCGTCGCTGCGGCCACGGTGTCGTTCGGCGGAGGGCTGCCCGAGGATCCCCGCGTCGGCGGCTCCACCACCCCGACGATCGTCCGCGGGCCCTCGAGCGCGGATCCCGTGCTCGCCGCCTCCGGCGCCTGCTCGGTCGACGGAGGAGTCGTCTCCTTCGACTCCGCCGGCGCCTGCACGCTGACGCTGGATCAGGCCGGTGACAGCCGCTACGGCGCGGCCCCGCAGGCGGTGCGGACCTTCGAGATCGGCCGTGGAGCGCAGACGCTCGCGTTCACGTCCACCGCACCGACGGCAACAGCGAAGGGTGCGACGTACACGCCGACCGTCCGCGCGGGCGGTTCGAGCGCGGCGGTCGTGATCGCGACGACGACCCCGACGATCTGCTCTGCGGCGGGCGGAACGGTCTCCTTCCTCGCAGCGGGCTCCTGCGTAGTGACGGCGGACCAGGCGGGCGACGTGTCGCACGATGCCGCCCCGCAGATCACGCAGCAGATGACGGTCGCGGCGGCCGCCGCGACAGGGAAGAAGGCGCAGACCCTCGCGTTCACGTCGACGATGCCGACGGCTCCGGAGCGCGGGATCGCCTACCCGGTGACGGCGAAGGCCACGTCGAGACTGCCCGTGAAGTTCTTCGCCAGCGGTGCGTGCACCCTGACGGCGACCGGAGCCGGCACGGCGACGGTGCGCCTGACCGGGACGACGCTGTGCACGGTACGCGCCACTCAGCCCGGCGACTCGGAGTGGCGGGCAGCGACCTCCACCACGCAGACGCTGCAGGTGAAGGCCGGCACGCGAGCGGACCTGACGCTCGTCCTCGCGACCGCGCCGGGCCTGTCGGCGACGGCGCCGCTGGCGGGGACCGTCACGGTGACGAACACGGGCACCCGCGACGCGGCGACCACGACCACCCGGGTGATCGTCTCCGGCAAGGTCGCGAGCGCTCCGGGCGCGGTGCAGACGCCGGGGACGACGGCCGGCACCACGGTCCTCACCTGGACTGAGCCGAGGGTCGCGCCGGGCCGGAGCATCGTCTACACGGTGACCCTCGTCGACCGCCCGAAGTCGACTGCGATCGACGCGAAAGTGTCGACCACGGCGGCCGACCCGACCCCGTCGAACAACGCGGTCAAGCGCACGATCAGGTAGCGGGTCGCCCCGGAGAGGTCCCGTCGTCCGTTCTCGGGGCGGCGGGATCCCTCGTGCCGACGCCTCCCGACCCACGTCGGAAGGACGCCGCACGCAGTACAGCGCCGGTGCCCGCTCCACGGACATCACCTGGAGCACCGGCACGCTCGACACCGAGGACAGCCCCGGCGGCCGAACCGCCGACAGCAAGTGGCAACTGCCCTGGCGGGCCCGACGAGGCTCACCGGTCGACGGCGACGCGGAGGTGATGAAGAGCGGAAGGACGATCCGGTCCGGCCCGGGCGCCGCTCAGCGGCCGTCGCGGGCTTCGCGGGCGCGGTTCCCCAGTTCTCCTGCCTGCTGCGCCGCCTTGTTGACAAGGTCCCAATCGCTGCGGCTCGCCGTCGACGGCGAGTTCTTGACCCGCGCGATGGCGGCTCGGTAGTCGGATTCGTTGGCCATGATCTCCTGCTCTCGTCAGTCGGTCGGGCCGAGAGTACGCGGGTCCCGAGCAGGGAGGCGTCACCGCTTAAGGGGACGAGCCCGGTGAAGTCACCCCGGCCTATGCTCGTGCCGCCGAGCAGGGAGGTGCTGTGGCAGCTGCGACTCAGGCTCCGATCGACTCCGGCGGGGAGGCGGCGGCGGCATCGGCGGTCCTGCGGAGGATCGCGATCCATGTCGGTCTCGCCTACACGCTGGTGGTGCTCCTCGAGGCGTTGTCGCGGGGTGCTGCGGCCACCGTCGGAGCAGCGGCGATCGCCGCGGTGGTCATCGTGCTTGCGCTCCGACTCTGGTCACCCGTCTGGCTCGGCGTGGTCACGGCCGCGGGGCTCATCACGTGGTGGTCGACGGCGGTCGACCCGTGGGAGCCGCTAGGCGCGGACGCAGCCGAGGTGATCGAACCCGCTCGGCCCCTCGCGATCGGGATCGCCCTGACGCTCCTCGGGCTCGGTCTTCAGCGCCTCAGCCACGCTCTCGTCGTCTCGATGACCGTTGCGGTGATCGCTCTCGTCGGGGCCGCGATCCTCGGCGCACCCGGCCCGAGGATCCTCGCGGGCTGCCTGTGGTCGGTCAACCTGATCATCGTCTGCGCTCTGGGCGGCTGGGGCATGCGCCGGGGGGCGGCGCTCGCCGGATCGGCGATCGCTGCTCTGGCCGCCGCCCGGCGTGACCGTGTGTACGGCGAGGAGATGGCCCGGAGGCGTCGCGAGCACGACATCGCCGTCCACGACAACGTGCTCGCGACGCTGACGATGCTCGCGCACGGCGGCGTGGGGATGGACCCGGCCGAGCTCCGGCAGCGCTGCCGGGAGGACCTTGCCGACTTCACCGCCGGTCGCGACTCCCCCCTCGACGTCCCGACCGTCGGCGACCTGGTCGACGGCTGGCAGCGGGTCGCCGAGTCGCTGCACCTGCGCTGGGCGGTCGACGTCTCGACCGACAGGTCGCAGGTGCTCGAGCAGGAGTCGCGCCTCGCTCTGGACGGAGCGGTCCGCGAAGCGCTCCGGAACGTGCGCCTGCATGCCCGAACGGACGCTGTCGCGGTGCGGGTAGGAGGCGACCCCTCCCTCCTCGCCGTCGAGGTGGCGGACGACGGCGACGGCTTCGATCCGACGCACTCGCCGATGCCGACCCGGTGGGGGGTCGCGCGGTCGATCGTCCGTCGCATCGAGTCGGTGGGTGGTCGAGCCTCCGTCACCTCGATCGCCGGCGAGGGGACCCGGGTGCGGATCGAGATCCCCGACGTCGTCCGCGCCCTCCCGGAGAGCGCCGTTCCGCCGCCCGTTCCGGCGGCCGAGCGCCTGAGGAGGAGTTCGCGGACGGCCCCGATGGTGATCGGCTGGGTGGGGGTGGCCGACGCGACTCTCCTCGTCATCGTCTTCTGGCAGGACTACCTCGTGCCGGGGCTGGCGGGACTGTGCCTCGCGGTTCTCCTAGCGACGGGTGCGTTGACCGGACGCCCGACCGCGTCGCGACGGCGCTTCGGGCGCATCGCGGCCCTCGCCGCCTTCGTCTTCCTGATCGTCGGCGCGACCGTGACCGCGACCCTCATCACGCCGGCGGGGGTCCGGTTCACCGGGGCGAACATCGGAGTGACCGGGGTGTCGCTCGCCCTCGTCTGGCTCTACCGGTCCCAGCCGAGCGCCGTGGTGCTGACGCTCGCGGGGGCGCACACCACGACCCTCCTGTGCCTCGCCCTGGCGTCGGGGGCCGTCGACGTCGACGGCCCCTGGGTGCTGCCGGCGCTTGTCGCCCGGATCTGCGCAGAGGCGCTGGTCGTCCCTGTCGGCGTCGCGGTCTATCTGCGTTCGGCGGGTCGAGCGGTGGTCGAGCTGCAGGAGCTCGACCACGAGGCGGCGAGGCTGGAGTCGCAGCGGGCGGCGGTCGCGGCGGCGGAGTCGCTGCTCGCCGATCGCCGGTCGAGGCTCAGGGAGCTCGCCGCTCCTCTGCTCGACGACGTCGCGTCGGGGCGATCGCCGCTCCCCCTCGATCCGATCGCGGTCGACTCGGCGGTGGTCGTCGCGCGAGGGGTGCGCGGCCTCCTCTCATCGGGGGCGGAGTCGGGGTGGCTCACGCTCGCGCTCGCGTCGCGCGATCTGCAGCGCCTGCGCTCGCCCGCGCAGCTCGATGTGCTCGACGGTGAGGGAGCGGCAGAGGACATCCCCGACCGCGTCCGGACGGTGCTGCTCGAGGTGATCGGACGACTGCAGACCCTCGCTGCGCGCCGGTCGGCTTCGGTCGCCGTCGTCGTCACGCGGTACGGGGACTCCGTCGGCGTCGTGCTCACCGCCGGGCCGGGCGTGATGCTCGAGCGGGACGTCGCGCTCGGCGGCCTCGTCGAGGCGGTCGGTCGTCTCGGCGGGACCTCGAACGAGTCGGACGGGTTCGTCGTCGTTGAGGTGGAGTGGTCCCGATGATGATTTACAGCGATGCATTTCGTTCGGAGCTCCGCGAAGAGACGTGATGTCGCGAACTGGTGACCGAGTGGCGCGAAGTGTCCTAGATTCAGCCCGAGCGATCCGGACAGCGCTCGAAGGACGGACCCTGATGGCACTCACCGGCCTCATCAACGTCGCGATCGTCGATGATCAGCGGATGTTCCTCGATGGACTCGAGTCATGGCTGACGGCGGCCGATCCCCGGATCCGCGTGGTCGTCAAATCGCAGAGCTATGTCGGGTTCCTCGAGGAGCTGACCGGCCCCATCGACGTGGTGATCGTGGATGTCGACCTCAAGGACGACAGCACGATCGAGGCGCGCGTCGCCGAGATCACCGCGCGGGGGATGAAGGTCATCGTCGTCAGCACTTTCGCCGACGCGACAGTCGTGCACCGGGCGCTCGCAGCGGGAGCGCTCGGGTACGCGTCCAAGAGCGAGAGCGCCTCCGAGATCGGCTTCGCCATCGAGGCGGCCCTGTCGGGGCGCGACTACCTCACTCCGCACGTCACGGCTCTGCTCCTCCAGGAGACGCAGATCCGCCGACCCGCGCTGAGTATGCAGGAGAAGCGCGTGATGAGCCTCTACGCGACGGGGCTCCCGGTGAAGAACGTCGCCTTCCAGATGGGTCTGTCTCAGGACACGGTACGCACCTACTTGAAGAGGATCAAAGCCAAGTACGTCGAGTGCGGTATCCGCCTCGACACGAAGATCGACTTCTTCAAGCACTCCCTGTAGTTCCGGTCCGTGACTGTCCGCAAAGAAGAGGAGCCCTGTCACCACTTCATGTGACACGGGTCATGTGTCACCGATCAGTGTGACGTGACGATGCCGAGTGCTCTTGTCATCCTGACTCCGGACGCCGCAGGGCGCGGAGGATGGGGGCGACGGATGAGTGATCCGACCGGCGGGTGGGACTTCAGCCGCTTCACCGGCGGGGGCGGCACCACCCCCGGCGACGACTCGTCCAGAGCGGATCCCGCGCCCCGCGCCGACGCGTTCGGAGCGTCGTTCGGCGGGGCCTCGTCGACGGCGACCGCTCCCCTCACCGCGTCGGCCGGCTTCGGCGGCGCCGTCGCCACCGAGCCGGCTCCGTCCTCCGTCCGCTCGCCCATAGGCTGGCTGATCGGCGGAGTCGCGGTCGCCGCTCTCGCGGGGGCCGCCGCACTGGTGCTCGGAGCGGACCCGCTCGCAGCGATCCTCTCGTGGGCGTTCGCGGGCCCGATCGCGATCGGCCTCTTCGCCGTCTACCTGCTACTCGACACCAGGAGGCGCACCCAGCTGATGTACTCGCCGCCCACCTGGGCGCCGTGGCTCTACCGAGGGGGCCTGATCATCGTGCTGCTCGCCGTGATCGCCAGCGCCGCCCGCATCGCCTTCTGGGCGGGACGGGTGTGGCAGCTGTGAAGGGCCGCGGAGCTGGACTCCTCTCCGTCGTCGCGCTCGCGGTCCCGCTGATCGTCGGCGGACTAGTGCAGGCGCCGGCAGCAGCCGCCGCCGAGGCGGATCCGGCGCTGGGCGCCTTCGGGGCGTGCATCGCCGGTGGTGGTGCGGCCGACGTGCTGCTGCTCGTCGACGAGTCGAGCAGCCTCACGTCGAGCGACGCCGCGCTCGGCCGGGTCACCTCGGCCACCTACTTCGTCGATCAGCTCGCGGACTTCGCGACGGAGGCCGGCACTCCGGTCGACGTGCAGCTCAGCGTCTTCGGCGACTCCTACTCGACGCTGCTCCCGTGGACGCCGCTCGGCGCCGAGTCGGTCGACGGCGTCCGGGCGAGCATCGCCGGACTCGCCGAGCGCGTCGACGGCTTCGACACCGACTACTGGACGGCGCTCGACGGGGCGCGTGCAGATCTCGCGGACCGAGCGGCCGGACGCACGGGAGGCGCGGGCTGCCAGGCCGTGGTCTGGTTCACCGACGGCAAGCTCGACTACTTCCCTCGCGAGACCGGTGCCGAGCGCGCCGAGTACGGGACGCAGAAGCGCTTCGCCCCCGGCGTCGACCTGACCGATTCGGGCGCCGCCGCGCAGGTGCGCGACGCCGCCGCCGCCGACCTCTGCCGCGGCGGCGGTCTCGCCGACCAGCTGCGCTCGTCGGGGATCACGGTCTTCGGCGTCGGCCTCACCGGCCCCGGATCGACGGACGCCGACTTCGACTTCATCAGGTCGGTCACCACCGGCACCGACCTCGCCGGGACGCGCTGCGGCGACATCACGGAGCCGGTCCCCGGCTCCTTCCAGGTGGCAGGCGACATCGACAGCCTCCTCTTCGCCTTCGACGCGATCGCGACTCCCGGGGGAGCGCCGCTCACCCAGGAGGCGGGAATCTGCCAGGTCGTCGCCTGCGCCGACCAGGCGCACAACTTCGTCCTCGACGCCTCGACGCCCCGCGTCAAGATCCTCGGCTCCGCCGACGCCACCGGTCTCGCGGCGAGCATGAGCCTGCCGGACGGCACGCGGGTCGATCTCGCCCGCGACGCGGACGGCGGCGGGAGCGCCTCGGTCGTGATCGACGCGAGCGGTGCGTCGATCGACTACGAGTGGATCACCGAGAAGACGGTGTCGATCACGGTCGATCGCGGGTCGTCCGCAGACGCGGCGTGGGTCGGCCAGTGGGCCTTCACGTTCACGGATCCGCAGGGGGCCTCCGCCGATCGGCGGTCGAAGACGAACCTGCACATCAGCGGAGATCTGGCGCCGAGCTGGACGAACGGCACGGGCGTCGTGCTGCACGCGGGCGAGACGATCGACGGCGCGGTCTTCGCGCTCGTCGGCCGGGGCGGGGCGCCCGTCGACCCGTCGTCGATCCTCGGGACGATGCGGTACGCCGTGTCGCTCCAGGACGCGGAGGGAGCCGTCGTCACGGTGCTCGACACCGAGGACAAGGCGGCGATCGGGCGACCGGTCGCGCTGCCCCTCACCGATGCGGCTGTCGGGCTGGGGCTCCTCACCCTGCGCCTGGAGGTGACCACCGGGTCCGCCACCTCCGCTTCCGGCGCCGTCGTGCCCGGGACCGCTCTCGATCCGAGCGTGGTGGCGCAGCGGATCTCGATCGAGCCGCCCGCCGCCTACCCGACCGTCGCCGAGCGCGTCGACTTCGGCGGCGCCGAGGGACCGGTCGACCAGCAGGCCGTGCTTTCGCTCAAGGGCGACGGCTGCGCCTGGCTGGCCTCGGACTCGGCCGATGTCGTCGCGTCGCCGCAGGGTCTCGGCGCGGTGACGATCGAGTCGACAGCCTCCTCCGCCGACTCGTGCGTCGACTCGGGCGGCGCCGGCCTGCCTCTGCGGCTCAGCACCGAGCAGGGCGGCAACGGCGCGATCAACGGCACGATCACCGTGATGCTCGCCTCCTCTGACGGCAGCGGCCCGCCACTCGAGGTCGAGGTGCCGTTCACAGCGAGCCTCGCGCTGCCGCTGGACGTCCCGGTGGTCTGGCTCGCCTTCGCGATCACGGTCATCATCGGCATCGCGGTCCCGGTCGGCGTCCTCTACTTCGCGAAGAGGCTCGTCTCGGTCGTCCCGGCGAGGCCCCTCGTGGCGACGACGGTCCCGGTGGAGGTGTCCGGCGGCAGCGTGCTCCGCGGAGGCAGCCGCTTCGCCATCGGGCCGGAGGATCTCCGCGACGTGGTCCCGATCAGCGCGAGGGGCTCGCGCCGTGTGGTGACCGGCGGGGCGGAGCTGGTCGCCCGGGCGGGCGCCGCGCCGACCGAGGCGGGCTTCGTCCGCGTGGACCGCCCGGGCTGGTCGAGCGCCTCCGGCGCCTCGCCGTCGACCACCGCGAAGGGCACCACGGCGAGGCTCCCTCTCGCCGTGCACAACAACTGGGTCGTCTTCCACCAGCCGGGGCGCCCGGCCGGATCGGCCGAGGTCCTGCTGCTCATCGGGGGAACGGCCACGCCCGCGCAGCGCGCCAGTCTCGCGGACGATCTGAACTCGCGTCTCCCCGACATCCTCTCCCGCCTCGTCGCGGAGGAGCCGGAGTCCGACGCTCCTGCGGCCGAGGCGGCGAGCTCGCCGATCGGAGGGGGAGGGGCCGCCGAGACGAGCGGCTTCGGCGGCTTCGGCTCCGGCCTCGGATCCTCTGCTGCGCCGACGGCCGTGGCCTCCCCGCCAGCGGCGCCGGCGCGGCCGGAGGCGGACACGGGAGAGGCGCCGCCCCGCCCGGCTCCCGATGCGAACCCCTGGGGGACCCTCTAATGCCCTCGTCCGGTCCACTCGATCCCACGTCGAAAGAGGTCTGATCCATGCAGAAGTTCCTGGTCGTCGGTTGCGGCGGCTCCGGGGGTTCGACCCTCGCCTACATGATGGATCAGCTGCACTCCGAGCTCGCGCCGCTGGGCATCGACCGGATCCCCGCCGGCTGGCAGTTCGTCCACATCGACGTGCCCAACGCGCCGGACACCCGGATCAACGGCATCGGCAACGTCCGCGACCAGGGCGGCACCTACATCGGCACCGCGCCCTCGACGGGCAGCTACACCGTCCTCGACAACGCCCTGAGCACGCGCCTGCGACAGGGCGGCGCGCTGGGCGAGTTCGGGACCTGGGCCCCCCGCGACCCGGCGTCGATCACGGTGCCGATCGGCAACGGAGCCGGGCAGATGCGCGCCGTGGGGCGGGCCATCACTCTGCAGCGCGCCTCCGACGTGTTCGAGGGCCTCTCGCGCGCCTTCCAGAGCATCAACACCGTCGAGGCGAACACCGAGATGACGCGGGTCTCGCGGATCCTGCCAGGAGCGGGCTCGTTCGACCCGGCGTCGCGGACGGTCGTCCTCGTGGTGTCGTCGATGGCCGGCGGCGCCGGCGCGAGCATGGCGCTCGACGTCTGCCGCCTCCTCACGCTCGTGCAGGGGGTCGACCCCGGGCTCGTCGGAGTGTTCATGGTCACCCCCGACGTGTTCGACGGCCTGCCCGCCTCCGCCCGCGGCGGTGTCCGGGCCAACGCGCTCGCCATGCTCGGCGAGATCGTCGCCACCCAGACCGCGGCGGCCGAGGACCACGACGTGGCCATCCTCAGCGCCCTCGGTCAGAGGGTCACGCGGACGAGCGCGGCGCCGTTCGCCCGGGTGTTCCCAGTCGGGCGGTTCGTCGGCGCCGAGAAGACGCAGTTCGGCGACGGATCGCAGTCGGCGGTGTACCGGGGGCTGGGGCGCGGTCTCGCGGCGCTCATCTCCAGCGGCAAGGCGTCGGGCGACTTCGTCGAGTTCGACATCGTGAACGTCGCCGACCCGACTCCTGCCGACCTCGACTTCCTGGGCTGGGGCGAGAGCGCGAACTCGATCCCCTGGGGCGCCTTCGGCTACGCGAGCCTCTCGATGGGCCGCGACCGCTACCGGCACTACTCGGCGCAGCGCCTCGCCCGGACCGCGGCGGACCGCCTGCGGGAGGGGCATCTCCAGCCGGGGAGCATCGCCTCTAGCGTCGATCAGCTCCGCGCGCTCGCCGACTCGCAGTGGACGCGTGTCGCCGACGCCATGGGCCTGCCCTTCTCGGACGCGCCCGGCCCCCTGTCGACTGAGCAGGTGCTCGGCTGGTTCACCGGCACGGCCTTCGCCCGCACCGACGCCGACGGCGCGGCGCGGCGGATCCTCGACGAGCAGTTCGTCCCCTACGTCCCGCCGCCCGCGACCACGGTCGCGCTCTGGTCGCCGACGCTGCGCCAGTTCCTCGCGGAGAGGAAGGCGGTGCTGGGCAGCGCCGCCTCCGAGGCGGCGTACCGCTGGGGGTTCCAGTGGAGCGACCACCTGCACGAGCGGATCCTCGCGCAGGTCGCCGAGGCCGTCGAGCTCTTCGGCCTGCCGTACGCCCGCGAGGTCCTCGACCGCGTGGAGCGGCTGATCCAGGATCAGCTGCTGACCCACCTGCAGACCATGGCGGGATACCAGGGCGGCGACCTCGGCCAGGTGCCCCCAGCGTTCGAGACGCAGCTCGCCGGGATGCGCGGCACGATCGCGAACGGTGCGAGCGTCGTCGACCGGCTGGTGGACCTCTTCCGGCAGCAGACCACGAACACGGTCTACGCCCGGAGCGCGGACGTCGCGCGCACGATCCTGCAGGCGCTCGTCACGGACGTCCTCGCCCCCCTGCGCCTCGCTCTGAGCGAGGGGATCCAGGTCCTCGAGAACGCGGTGCACGCGGCGCCGACAGCGGTCGGGCTCGCGAACGTCGCGACCAGCGACTACACGGCCTGGCCCTCGGAGGAGGACCGCTTCGTCCCCGCGCGCTTCGACGTCGCGGACAACGAGATCCTGCTCACCCCCTCCGCCGGCTTCGATCAGCAGTACGAGGGAGACCTGCGCGCCGCGGTCGCGGAGGGGACCACGGCGGTCATGTTCTCGGACGCGCGCGTCCTCGGCGCCCGAGCCGTCATCAGCGGCACGTGGCCGGTTGCGAGCGGTGCGGAGGCGCCGGGCGGCCTCGTGGAGAGGCTCGCCCAGTGGCGACCCGGGCTCTTCAACCGCGATCCGATGAACGGAGCACCGCTCACTCCGTCGCAGGGGCGCTACCAGTTCGCCGTCGCGCCGGCCGACCTCGTCGAGCGCGCCCTGGCGTTCATCCGCCGGCCGGGCGAGTCCTTCGAGATCTTCTGCGCTCTCTCCCTCCGGGACTTCGCCGAGGGCAAGGACCTCCCGCCGTCGGGTCTTCCCGGCCGGCACGCGGATCTCGTGGCGAAGTTCGGCGAGGCGCTCTCTCGCGCCCTCCCTCTGATCAGCATCGACTCGGACGCGGTGAACGCCATCCACGGCACGCCGACCCAGTACCGCTACAAGTTCTCGGGCGTGCCGTTCAAGGACTCGCCGGTCGTGGCGGCGCTCGAGCAGGTCATCGCCTCGCGCCAGAACATGGCCGACGAGGTGGCGCAGATCTTCGGACGGGCCGTCAACGCCGAGAGCACGCTGACCCGGATCGACATCTTCGGCTCCTACCGCAACTACGCGCCTCTCGTCTTCGACTCGCTCCTGCTCCCGGTGGCGAAGCAGTGGGCCGAGACGTCGCAGCAGGGACGCCTCACCTTCTGGTCGAACCGGCGCAGCCGACCGCTGCCGGCGTCGCTCCCCATGGGCGACCGCGAGCGTCGCGCCATGATCGCCGGCTGGTACGTCGGCCAGATGACGGGCCAGATCCGCATCCCGGACGCGCCGTACGACACACCGGTCGAGATCTGGGACCCGGAGGACGAGCGCTGGATGGCCTTCCCGCACCCGCTGCTGACGCCTCCCTCCGAGTTCCTCGGCCGCCTGATCGACTGGCTGCCCGCCGTTCTCGAGTCGTACCTGCTGGCGATCTCGCGGGCGCTCGACGCACCGGTGATGACGTCGATGAAGCCGTACCGCCAGTTGCGCAGGCTCTCGGACGCCAACCCGGGAGGCCCCGCGCGCGGGCTCATCGAGCGGTCCTCCGAGCGCGAGCTCGCTGGTTGGCTCGCGACAGGGGACACCCCCAGCGGCACGCCGTCGCGCATCGTCGGGGAGACGCTCGACGCCAGGTACGCGAATGCCCTCGCCTGGCTCGAGTCGATCCACACCTTCACCACGACGAGCTTCACACCGGGAGCTCCCGGCGCCGCGCCGGGGACCTACTCGACGATCGCCACGCGGCGGACCGCCTCGACCACGCCGATCTTCCGCGACCTGGCGCCGGACATCATCCTGGCCACCGAGGAGCTGCGGCAGACCCTCGACGCCGCGAGGACCCTGGCGGCCCGACCGGTGCCCGCCGCCGGACTGCCACGATCCGCCGACGGAACCTTCGCCCCGGCCGGCGCCCTCGCCGCCGTCCCCGAGCCCGACTTCGGAGCCTTCTGATGTCGACGATCACGGTCCTCCTCGCGCCGGCCGGCCCGCTCGCGGGCATCAGGGACGCACTGACCGACTGGTCGGCCGCCGGAATGGTCGACGAGTTCCACTGGGTCGAGCCGCAGATGATCGGGCGCACGAGCATCTCGGCCCTTGTCGTCCGCGGCGGAACGATCGAGGGCACCACGCTGAACGCGCTCGCCGGAGCGGGGCGCACGGAGCGCATCCGCCTGGTCTCGCTGGTCCCGGCGCTCACCGGAGTGGTGCCTGCGGGCACCGCGGTCGAGCAGGAGCTCGCGCAGTTCCTCGAGAGCTCGTTCGGACAGGCGAAGGTGGTCCGCGTCCGGGCGGTCGTCGCACGGGCGGGCGACCCCGCCACCGTGGCGGACCTCGCTGTGGACGGCTGGCACAACATCCTGCTCTCGCCCGAAGACTCGAGCGGACCCGGGATGGGTCAGACCCGCCTCCCCCCGACCACCGATCCTCTCGAGCTCGGCGTCCCCGCGGCCGCCGGTGTCGCCGGACTGGTCGGGCTGTGGACGGGCGTCGACGGCTCACCGCTCGACGACGAGAACCTCACCTACGGGCAGCTGGCCCGGATGTCGCGGTCGTACTACCGCCGACTCGGGACCGCGGAGCTGGAGGGCGCGCTGCGTCGGGAGGTGCTCTCGATGGAGCGGGGACTCCCGCTCCCGACGCAGTTCGGAACGGCGGCGACCTACGTCGAGGACGCTCCGCTCGCGTCCCAGAACATGTCCGAGCAGCTCTGGGCGCGCCACCCCGGTGTCCTCCGCGGACCCCGTGACGCGGAGCCGCCGCGGAAGACCAAGCAGATCGGCGCCTGGGACGCGCTGAAGATGCTCTTCGGATTCGTGCTGGCCGCCCTCCGCAACGCTCCGAGGGCCTGGCTCGCCGCCGTGGTCAACCGGGTGCGCGCGGACGCGGCGGCGGCGGTGCACGGCCTCGTCTTCGGAGGCGCACCGTCGGCCTACGCGGTGGTCGTGAAGGGGGTGACTGCCGACGGCATGCCGGCGAGCTGGCTCGACTACGGCGGTGCCGCCGCGTCGATCGACAGGATCCTCGACGAGCAGGGCGGCGCCCGGCGCGACCACGAGGCGCACGCCGACCTCTCGGCGCTGTGGCAGGACTACGTCGCCGCCTCCCTGACGCTCGCCGACGGCGGTGAGCGCGTCACCGGTCTCACTCCGGTGCAGATCGGAGCTCAGCGGGGTGTGCTCCGGCGCCCGGGCGGCATCGTGCCCGGAGCCGATCAGGCCTTCGACGGAGTGCCTCCGCACCTCGCGGCGACGGTGGGGCTGCCGGCAGCGGAGCCCTTCGACGTGCTCGGCGTTTACGCGCTCGAGCAGCGCCTCCGCTTCGTTGCCGAGCAGCCGGCGGTCGGCGTCGCCGCCGCGACCGCTCTGCAGGCCCTCGGGACGTGGAAGGCCGAGCACGGCGACAGCTTCGCCGCCCGGGTGGGTACGCGGATCGGCGAGAGCTTCTTCGCCGTGACTCTCGAGATCCGCACGCTCCTCGAGGACATCCGCCGGGCCGCCAGCGCGGACGACATCCTCACCTCCGTGCAGGCTCAGCAGAAGCGTCTCGCGTCGACGACTCGCATCCTCGTGATCGTGTTCACCGCCCTCCTGGTGGTGACGGGCGTCCTCCTCGCGACCGGTGTGATCGGAGTAACGATCGGACTGATCCTGCTCGGCTCGATCCTCCTGGTCGGATTCGCGACCACTCTGATCGTGTTCCTCCGGGGGCAGCGCGAGCTGTTCCGGCTGATCAACGCCAGGACCGAACTCCTGGCGCGGGAGGAGCTGGCCCGGCGGAATCTGCGTCACGCCGTCCGCGATGCGCGACGCCTCACCGACGCCTACGGGCAGTTCCTCGCGTGGTCGCGCGTGGTCGGGACGATCCTCGCGGCGCCCTTCGGCCGTGCGGAGGAGTCGGCACTCGCGCCGGACGTCGACGTCGCCGACCTCCCCCAGTCGGTGCGCCTGGGCGCGGGCGTGGTGGATCCCGCCGCGGTCGGCAGTGCCGCCATCGAGCTGCGCCGGGACATCTTCGCGATCGGCTGGCTCGATCAGTGCTGGACCGCCGCGCTCGCCGGCGCTCCCCGCCAGATCGGTCCCCGCGGCGTCGAGATCGAGGCGGACGCCCGCGCTCTCTACCGTCAGTCGGGCGGAGGCGAGGACAGCCTGCTCCCGCTCTGGACCGCAGCGCTCAGCGCTCACGGCGTCGACGGCTCCGTCGGCGATGCGACCTGGGCGAGGGTCCTGCAGGATCTCGACGGGCCGCGGTCCGCGATCGCCGACCGTCTGCTCGCGTCGGTGTCCGACGCACGTCTGGCCGGAGGCGCACCTGTGCCGTACGCGAGGTTCCTCGCCGACACGGACTCGCCCTCGCGCCTGCTCGGAGACCGGCTCGACGACGGCCTGCTCACCGACTCGGCGCGCGCCTCTGGTGCGAGCGCCGTGGAGCGTCCCGACTCGAGGATCGGCCGACGCGGACTCAGCCGCATCGTCGCCCTGACCGAGCTCACCGCGTCGATCCCGGCATACGAGTTCCTCGTCCACCGGGCTGCCGGCCCGCGCGCGGTGTCGGACGTCGGTCTGGACGGCGCTCGGGAGTGGGCGTCAGCACCGGTCGTCGCCGCTCCCGCGGCGATCCCCGAGCCGACGGCCGCGGACGTCCCCGACCTGTTCGACGGGATGCCGTTCTGATGCCCGCGATCCTGGTCGACCCGGTGGAGGTGCACGATGCCTGACGCGCACGAGGCGAGACGACTGCGCTTCCTCACCTTCTGGGCCGAGGAGGCGGCGGGTCGCGGTCACCGGACGCCGCCGTTCGACGAGCTCCGGCGCATCGCGCTCGCGGGCTCGATGCCTCCCGACTCGAGCTCGTCGGCGCGCCAGTGGCAGCCGACCATCGAGTACCTCCTGAAGCAGGAGCGCATGGGGGCGAACGACCCCCAGGACTCGCTGCCGAGCCGGCTGCTCGAGCCGACCGGCGAGGGGGCGCCCGACGAGCAGCCCCCGCCGCCGCCCCCGACCGTCCCGCCTGTCCCGCCCGCTCCGCCGGTCCTGCCCGTCCCGCCCGCCGCCTCCGAGACCCCCGAGGAGGCGGTGCTGACGGCGCTCAAGCGCTGGCGCGAGGACGCCATCGCCCGCGAGGCACCCGGGATCGGCCAGCTGACCGAGACCCACCTTCGGCTCGTCGCCCGATCGCGCAAGAGCGAGGCGGACGAGCTCAGGGCGACCTTCGCGCCCGTCGTGCGCCAGTTCGCCGACGACATCGCAGCCGTGGTGGCCCGCACGCTCGCGAGCCGCACCGAGGAGGCGCCCTCCGCTGGACCGGTCGACTCCCCGGCACCGGCGTCGCCCCCGGCGACGGAGCCGTCGGCGCCCGTCCCGCTCGCGACCACCGCCCCCGCCCCGTCGCCCGCCATCGACCCCGCCTCGTTCGCGCCCTACGCCTACGGCGGCTCCGAGGGCGTGCCGACTCCGCTGCGCGTCACTCCCGGGCCGGAAGGGTCCCTCCGCGCCGTCTGGTCGGACGCCGATGCGGGAGCGACCGCGGTGTTCCGCGTCGTCTCGGCCGACGAGCACGCCCCCTACTCACCGGACGACGGTCACCTCGTCGCGGCGACGGTCGAGACCGACGCCCTGGACGAGCGGCCGTTCACCACCGCGGTGCGGCACTACCAGGTGTGGCGGAACGTCGGTCGCGATGTGCGCGACGCCGTCCTCGCGCAGCCTTCGCTGCACGCCTTCGGCGCCGTGGTCGCACCGGTCGTCGATGTCGACGTGCAGGAGGACGAGGGTCGCGTGATCGGCCGCTGGAGGGCTCACGGCGGCACTACGCGCGTGCAGGTGTTCCGGGTGCCCCGATCCCGCGGCGCTCTGACCGTGGGCGATCCGAGCTTCAGGATTCTCGTCGACGAGGCGAACCTCGGCGGCTTCGTCGACAGAAACGCCGTGCGCGGGGAGAAGTACCTCTACCAGGTCTTCGCGGAGGCGGTGATCGACGGGGTCCCGCGCCTCTCCGCCCCCACGGCGGTGCCGATCGACATCCCCAACGTCCACGAGCCCGTCCTCGATCTCGCCTTCGAGCTGCACGACGACGCCGACGCTCCGTTCTTCGACCTGTCGTGGACGGTCCCGCCGGGGGGCGACGTCGTCATCTACCGCACGACGGCGCCGCCGAGCGCCGGGATCGAGCGCGAGATCGTGCCGGAGACGGTCCTCCCGCAGGCCAACCTCTCGACCGAGAGCCGGCTGGCGCATCCGATCACGACGGACGGCACCCGGGCCTCGATGCGCGACGTGCCGTGGCCGCGCGGCTGGACGCGGGCGTACTTCACGATCGTCGTGCTCATGGACGGCCAGGCGTTCGTCGGTCGGACCGTGCGAGGGGTCCGTGTGCCGCCGGTGGCGCAGCTCCGGATCGTCGAGCGCGTCCAGAACCAGAGGATCACCTTCGAGTGGCCCGACGGCGCGGACGTCGTGATGGCCTACCGCTCGCCCGTCGGCCTTGACTCCGCACTCGCCGTCCAGGGAGAGCCGAGGGAGATCTCGAAGTCGGAGTACTTCGATCGTGGATCGCTGGAGTACCGCACCGGCGGGCTCGATCCGCTCGGCTGCGAGCTCCACCTCGTGGCCGTGGCCTTCGACGGGGGCAAGCGCGTGCTCAGCACGGCGCGGAGCGTCGTCTATCCGGGCCTGCTCCGTCTGTCGTACCGCTGCGTGGTGAAGCGGACTCTCATGGGCCGCTACTCCGCGACGGTCACCCTCACCTCCGAGCGGGCTCTCGAGAGCTCGCCGCCGTTCGTGCTGGTGCACAATCCCGAGCGGTTCCCCCTGACCGTCGGCGACGGGACGCCACTGGCCGTCGTGCCCGACGTCGACGACGTCGTCGCACCGACCCGTCGTTTCGTGCCCGCGGCGATGGCCCCCGGCTCCGAGCAGCCCGGCTGGCGCACCGATCCCGCGGCGTGGCAGCAGGACGTGCCGCACCCGACCGGCTACCTCCGCCTGTTCGTCGACCTCCCGAGCGCGGTCCTGCGACGCGTGGCTCTGCTCGACCCTCCCATCGAGACCCTGCGGGTGCAGAGCCTCAAGGAGAAGGTCGGCGGCTTCCAGAACAGGGCGCGCGGTGGCTGAGCAGGGCGGGGCCGGCGGTCCGCGGTGGAGCCAGGCGACGTACACGCTCGACCAGGGCTGGCGGGTCCAGCTGCAGGCGGGCGAGCCGACGCAGGCCGAGATCGGCTTCGTCACAGCCTCCGCCGTCACGAGCTTCGGATCGCACGTCAGGCTCTCGGACTTCCCTGCGGCGGCGGAGCTCGAGGCCCGGCCGCTGCGCCTGATGCACCTCGCGTCGGTCGACGGCTCTGCGGTCTACCTCCAGTCCTCGGAGGCGGGAGCCGACAGCACGGGGCGCCCCGACAACGTCTACAACCACGTCGTGTTCGACAGGCGGCCGCACGAGCCGGAGCCTCCGCTGCGGCCCGTCGAGCTCTGGCGGTCGCCGGACCTCCTGACGCCCTTCTCGCACCTCGAGGTCGCTGCCGCGCGACTGCGGGCGGCGGGGATTCCGCAGCGCGGCGCGGTCGTCACCCTCGACTCCGTCGTCTCGTTCGTGTGCGACCCGAGCACCTGGCGCGCCGGCGTCCTCTCGGTCCTGATGGACGCCTCCGTCGCCGCGCTGCGCGGAGGGCCCCCGGTGGTGCTCATCGCGGACTCGCAGGACACCGGAGCGCTGTGGCTGGGGTCGGTTCAGCGCCTCATGGCGCCCTCGACGGCCCGCACCCTCTCCTGGTCCCTCTACGAGCGCGCAAGCAGTCTCGGAGCGGCGTGGGCGAGGGGCGTGCACATCGCCGTCGTACCGCGGATCGACGCCTGCGAGCGCTCGGCGTTCGCGGGCGCCGTCGTGATCGACGAGGCCGAGATACCGGCGGTCGGCCAGGCGGGCGGTGAACCCCATGTCACGGCGGCGGGCAGCGAGGTCGCTGCCTCGAACTGGTCGGGAGCAGCGCAGATGGTCCTCGTCGACGACGAGGTCGCGCGCCGAGTGCTCGTCGTCCTCGACGAAGCGGTGCTGCGGGTGGGCGACCGGGGTCTCGCGCCGGAGTGGCCGCTGGCCATGGCGGTCGTGCTCCTCGGCGACGAGACGATGGATGCGCGCGACGAGGCCTCGCGGGTGCTGCTGGACGCCTCGCCCGACGGCATCCGCCAAGACCTCGACCTCTACGAGAGGACCGTCGCGGTCGTCTCCTCGTCGATCGGCTCGACCACATGGGGCGTCTGGCGGGAGCTGGACGCTCGCGACACGAGGTCGTCTCTCCTGATCCGGGAGCTCATGGGGTCGGCCTACCTCGAGCGCTGCGTGTCGGACGCGGAGTGGCTGCTGAGGGACGAGGGCGTCCCGCTGCCCGACCAGGCGCTCCTCGACGCCGATCGGGAGCGGCTGACGGCGCTCGCCGAGGCCGCGATCGCCGACCTCGCCCGGCCGGTGGATCCGCGTGAGCCGGTGACGTCGGCCGTGCACGCCCTGCGACTGCTCGACGTCGTCGTCCGAGCGGGCCTGCTCGGCGCTGACGTCGGCCGGACGGGACCGGCGACGGCGACCCTCCTGCGCACGGTCGCCGAGCTCCTCGTGGGCGAGCGCGGGATCGCCGTCGCCGCCCGGGCGGGCGTGATGAGCCTCCCCCTGCGCGAACGGCTGATCGTCGAGCTCGAGGCCGTGCCGGTCCAGCGGGAGCCCGTTCCCGGGGGCGCGGCTCCTGAGGAGGTCCTGCGGTGGCTGGCCGGCGACGGACAGCTTCTGCCGTCGATCAGGGAGCGGATGAGCGGTCCCCTCACGGCTCTTCCGCCGGTGCAGCTGTCCCTCGCGATGCTGCTCCTGCGCGAGGGCGTGCCGGTCACTGGGCTGACGGCGACCGTCGCTTACTCGCTCCTGTCCGAGCACGCGGTCTGGGAGCAGATCCCGGCCGTCGACCGCCGCGCACTCGTCCGGGCGGCCGCGCTCCCGGGCGCGGTGCTGCCCACCGAGTTCGCTGCGCTCGAGGAGGAGTTCGGCGGGCAGTTCCCCGAGGAGTTCGTCGCCGCCGCCCTCGCCTCGGCGCCGATGGGTGATGCGCTCAGCGGGCTGGCCAGGCGGGTGCAGGTTTCGCGACCGGGGCTGCCCTCGGCGCGGTTCGCGCTCGTCCGCCTCGCGATGTCGCAGTCGGCGACGGGGGAGCTCGTGCCCGCCCAGCACGTCCTCGAGCTGAGGGACGCGGTCGTCGCCATGCGCGCCGCCGCCGCGCCGGCCCCGGTGGCGGCCGACGTCGGTCCGCGCTACCTGGCCGCCGTCGTGTCCGTGCTCGGCGAGGTGCCCTTCAGCCGGGAGTGGCGGCCGTCTCTCGAGCGGGTGCTCCGCACCGAGGCGGCGTCAGGCGACGCACGGCGAGCCGCGGCCGCCGCCACGACGCTCTCCTTCCTCGCCGCTGAGGATCCGGCGGATCATTTGGACGCCGAAATCGCCCTCATCCGCACGTTCAGCGACGCCTCGGAGGGTGCGGAGGAGCGCCTGCGGACGCGACTCGAGAGCGGGGCGCAGGCGCCCAGGCACGCTCTCGGACTCGCGAGGCTCGCCTTCGTGACGTCGGACGACTTCCCCGACCCGTCGTTCGTCGACCCCCGAGCGCATGCCCTCGCGGCGCTGACCGTGTCCGACGGGGCCGGCCGCACGATCCGACTGCTCGATCGGCCGCTCCGCGAGCTGGCCGCCCAGGGCGACCTCGATCCGGAGGCGGTGACCGCCGTCCTCGTCGACCAGCTCAGGGCGGTCGTCACCGTCCGCGGCGCGGTGGGCGGCGACAAGCTCCTGACCGCGATCGAGCGCTCCGCCAAGGTCTGGCAGCGCGAGCTGAAGGGTCCGCGTCCCCGCGGATCGTTCCGCGACGGACTCGCCTCCTTCCTGACCGACCGAAAGGAACGCTGATGCCCAGCTACATGATCACGGGCGGAGCCGTCGTCACTCTGAGCGACAGGCCCCTCACCGTGCGCCTCCAGATGCAGGCGGGGTCGGCGCGTCTGGACGCGGTCGTCGCGGGCGGGCCGCTCACGACCGCCGTCCGTCCGAGGCCGGACCTGCTCATCGTGCCGAGGGTGACAGAGCGCACGATGATCCGCCTCGTGCCGATCGGCAGCGAGCTCTTCCCCGCCGGTGCGGTCGCCAATGTGAGCGTCGGGATCGACGACGCGCGGTCCTCCGACCCGGAGAGGGCGGTCGTGCCTCCCCTCGACCTCGCCGGCCTCGCCGAGCGCGAGGTGGTCATCCTCGAGCCGGGCGGCGACGGGGTGCAGGTGCGCGGCGCCGGGATCTCCGAGCGCCGGTACCGGCTGAGCGGAGTCGCGGCGGAGGCGCAGGTCGCGACCGTCGGGATCCTGGGGGCGCAGGAGGTGTCGCCCACGAGCGCCCTGCACGTGGTGGTCGCGCTCGACGGCTCGGCGTCCTTCCGCCGTTTCGCCGAGGACGCGACCGCCGCCGATCCGTCCACGGCGGAGGCGGTCGTCGCCGTCCTCGACGGTGTCGCCTCCGTGCTCTCGACCGAGAGGAGGCGCGGAGCGGCGGTGGTCGGCGCGTCCGTCGCCTTCCGTGACGTCCCGCCCGACGAGCCGGCCGAGCGCGCGGTGATCTCGGCACTCCGGGAGGCGCCGCGCTCGAGCGGAGTGCGGTCGGGTGCCCCAGCGCTGAGCGGCTTCGCGGAAGGGAACACGGTCACCTACGTCGTCACCGACGCGGTCCCCGCCGACATCGGCGCCTTCGAGGCCGCCGACGAGATCGACGGCGAGGCCCGACACCTCGTGGTCATCGGATCGCGGTCGGCCTGGCAGCTGCAGACACCGCCGTCGACGCCGCACACCTTCATCGAGACCGATCCCGCGGGCCGGAGCCTGGCCGAGGCGTTCCGGAGCGATGCGGAACTGCTCCGCCGCCTGGTGCGCTCCCTGCTCGCCGGCTGCTTCGCTCCCGGCACGGAGCCCTACGCGAGGGTCGGCCGATGACGAAGTGCCCCAGCTGCTTCTCGCTGATCGGCGACGCCTCCTTCGCCTGGATCTGCACGACGGGCCGCTGCGCCCAGACGCTCGATCCCGACGCCATCCGCTACGCGCACGAGGACGTCATGACGGGGACGCGCTATGCGCTCGTCCGCCCGGCGGACGCCCGCAACTGGAGCCCGCCCACCGGGCTCGAGTGCCCCGAGTGCCGCGAGCCCCTCTCTGACGCCTGCCCGAGCTGCCACTGCCCCCTGCCGAGTGGGTACCGCAGCGGGCACGCGACCTGCATCGCGATGAACGGAGCGCGCGCCACCGGCAAGAGCCTCTACATCGCCGTGGTCGTCAAGCAGCTCGCAGAGATGGCGCAGCGGCTCGGAACTGTGCTCCAGGCCGCGAACGACGAGACGCGCCGCACCTACTCGCGGGTGTACGAGGCCCCCCTCTTCGAGGAGCGGGGCCTGATGGCTCCGACCCCTCGGTCGCAGAGCGCCGACTCGTACCAGAGGACGCCCCTCATCTACAGCCTTGGAACGATCCGCGGGGTGCGGCGCTTCATCGTCCTGCGGGACGTCGCGGGCGAGGAGATGGAGGAGCCGCCCGCGCGCGCGGGCCATCTGGCGTTCCTGGCCAACGCGGACGGCATCTTCTTCATGTTCGACCCGCTGGCGGTCCCGTCGGTGCGCGACAAACTCGTCGACGTGATCCCCGCTCAGCGCGGGTCCGGCGTGAATCCGCTCACCGTTTTGAACAACCTGATCACCCTGACGGGCGGCCGGCTAAGCCGTCTCGCCGTGGTCCTCTCGAAGTTCGACGCCGTCCAGCGCCTGAGCGAGGTCGAGGACGTGGCCTGGTCGTCGGTGATGTCCAACGCGGGATCCGCGATGCTGCGCGAGCCCGACCACGCCGCCCCGTCCTACGACACGGTCGACGGCGGCCTGCTCCACGAAGAGGTGAAGAGCCTGCTCTACGCGATGAACGCGGGGCCGATCGTGCTGACGCTCGAGAACCCGCACGAGGGCAGCCCGATCGATCACCGCTTCTTCGCCGTCTCCGCTCTCGGCGAGTCGCCGGACGGGCAGCAACTGAACGCGAGGGGCATCGCGCCTTTCCGCTGCCTCGACCCGCTCAAGTGGACCCTCGCCCGCACCGGCGTGCTCGCCTGAGCCGCCGACCTCCGCCGCACCCGACCACCTCGACAAGGAGAACACCATGACCATCAGCCTCAGCAAGGGACAGCGCGTCTCCCTCCTCAAACGGGAGGGCGGAACGCTGACTCGGGCCCACATGGGTCTCGGCTGGGACGCCAAGACCGTCCGCGGCTTCTTCGGCCGCGAGAAGGAGCAGGAGATCGACCTCGACGCCTCCTGCCTGATCTACGACGCCTCCGGGCGGTTGATCGACCAGGTCTGGTTCCAGCAGCTCGTCAGCGCGGACGGCGCGATCCGCCACACGGGCGACAACCGCACGGGGGCCGGGGACGGCGACGACGAGAGCATCGTCGTCGACCTCCTCGCTGTGAATCCAGCGGCCCAGACGCTCGTCTTCGTCGTCAACAGCTACTCGGGCGAGAACTTCAGCCAGATCGACAACGCCTTCTGCCGGATCGTCGACGCCTCGAACGGAGTCGAGATCGCCCGCTACGCACTCTCCGGCTCCGGCAGCCACACCGCCCAGATCATGGCGAAGCTCGTCCGCGACGGCGCTGGCTGGACGATGCAGGCGATCGGCGAGCGTGCCCAGGGTCGCACGATCCGCGATCTGCTGCCGGCCGTCGCCCGGATCCTCTGACCTAACCTCCACCACCGCTCCACCACTGCACGACTCAACGAAGGAGAACCACACTCATGGCCATCAGCCTCAGCAAGGGCGGGACCATCTCGCTCACCAAGGAAGCAGGACCTCGCGGACTCACCGCGATCACCGTCGGCCTCGGGTGGGACCCGGCGCCGCAGGGCTTCGGCGGCACCACCGACCTCGACGCATCGGCGCTCCTCCTGAACGCCTCCGGTCGCGTCGTGCAGGACTCGGACTTCGTCTTCTACGGGAACCTGGTGCACTCGAGCGGAGCAGTGAGCCACCTGGGCGACAACCTCACCGGCGAGGGCGAGGGCGACGACGAGCAGATCGTCATCGACCTCCTCGGCGTCCCCGCCGGAGTCGAGTCGGTGACCTTCCTCGTGAGCATCTACGACGCCGAGAAGAAGGGTCAGACCTTCTCGTCGATCGCCAGCTCCTTCATCCGGGTCGTGAACAACGACGGCGGCACCGAGCTCGCGCGCTTCGACCTGGGCGAGGGCGCCGGGTCGACCAGCACCCTCGTCTTCGGCGAGGTCTACCGGGACGGTGCCGAGTGGAAGTTCCGTGCGCTCGGGGACACCTACGACGGCGGCTTCGAGGGCACGCTGCGCCGGTTCGGCGTCAACGTCTGACGTCTCCCGTCCGCGGTCGCCGGCTCTCCGGCGGCCGCGGGCACTCGGCGGCCGTCCACTTGCGATCCGCCTCAGCACGACGAGATGGGAAGAACATGCTCAAGACCTTCGGATGGTCCTACGCCGTCACGCTCGCGGGTATCGCACTCGGGTTCCTCTACGGCGGAATGGAGGGTCTGATCCTCGTCCTCATCCTCTGCGTCCTCGAGGTGTCGCTGTCGTTCGACAACGCTGTCGTGAACGCCGGGATCCTCGACCGGATGACTGCCTTCTGGCAGCGGATCTTCCTCACCATCGGAGTGCTCATCGCCGTCTTCGGCATGCGCCTGGTCTTCCCCTTCGTGGTCGTCGCGGCGACGGCGGGGCTCGGCCCCGTGCAGGCGGTCTCTCTGGCGATGGAGCAGGGCGACCCGGAGGAGCCGGGCAGCTACGGCTACATCCTGCACGAGGCCCACCCGGCGATCGCCGCGTTCGGCGGCATGTTCCTGCTCATGCTTTTCCTAAACTTTGTCTTCGACCCGCGCGAGCGCCTCTGGATCCGATGGGTCGAAGGACCCCTCCAGAAGCTCGGCAGGGTCCAGAACATCCACGTCGTCGTGGCGCTCGCCGTCCTGGTGTCGGTCGCCGAGTTCCTCGCGCCCGATCCCGCCGTGGTCCTCGTGTCCGGGGCGATCGGAACGGGCACCTTCCTGCTCGTGAACGCACTGGGCAATGTCTTCGAGGAGCAGGTCGACGACATGCCGGAGCCGGGGACGACCAGCGCGACGGCCAAGGTGGCAGGCCGGGCGGCCTTCTTCCTGTTTCTCTATCTCGAGGTCCTCGACGCGAGTTTCTCGTTCGACGGCGTGATCGGGGCCTTCGCGATCACCTCCGACCCGATCCTGATCGCGATCGGGCTCGGCGTCGGCGCGATGTACATCCGCTCGCTCACGATCCACTTCGTGCACCGGGGGACACTGCGCGAATTCGTCTTCCTCGAGCACGGTGCACTCTGGGCGGTGGGAGCGCTCGCCGTCATCATGCTGCTGACGGTCTCGATCGAGATCCCCGAACTCGTCACGGGCCTCATCGGCGTCGTCTTCATCAGTGCAGGATGGCTGAGCAGCATCGTGGTCAACCGTCGTGTCGCGGCCACGGAGGCCGACTCCGCAGGGGTGCGAGAGGTGGTCTGAACCCATGTACCTGCAGCACTTCGATTCTCTCTCCTCCGACCAGCTCGACCAGCTGTTCGAAGTCCGGCCCGGCCCGATCCCGCTCGACTCCGTCACGGGAGAGCTCGGCCAGGCCCTCGGTGCGACGCTCTACCTGCCCGGTGACCGCCCCTGCCTGGTCGACGACGTCCTGTCACGGCGCCGCAACGGTGCGCAGTGTCTGGTCATGGACCTCGAGGACGCCGTCCGACCCGAGTGCCGACCGGAGGCGGAGACGGCGGTCATCGCCGCGCTCGCCCGCCTCTCGGCCGAGGCGGCCGACGAGCCGGGGTCCGAGCGTGCCCTTCCCGCGGTGTTCGTGCGTGTCGCCGACGCCGACGGGATGCTCCGTATCGCACAGGCGCTCGGCAGCGCCGGATGCGCCGCGTTGACGGGTTTCGTGCTGCCGAAGTTCGAGGCGGGTGAGAGCGGCGAGGCTGCGTTCGCCGCCGTCGCCGGAGCCGAGGAGGCCGCCGAGAAGCGCCTCTTCGTGATGCCGGTGATCGAGGCCGTGTCGGTCGCTCACCGCGAGACGCGATCCGCTCAGCTGCTGGCGATCCGGCGACTGCTCGACGAGCACCGGGAGTCGATCCTCTGCGTGCGCATCGGAGCGACCGACCTCGCCTCTGCATTCGGGTTGCGCCGCGACGGCGAGTCGACAATCTACGACGTGCGGGTCGTGGCCGACGCGATCGGCGACATCGTGAACGTGTTCGCCAGGGAGCGGCCCTGGGCGTACCCGGTATCGGGCGCGGTGTGGGAGCACTTCAGCAAGCGGAACCGCCTGCAGAAGCCGCGGCTGCGGGAGTCGCCGTTCCTCGAGCGTGACGCTCCGCAGTACCGGCGCGCGCTCCTCGACAAGTGCCTCGACGGTCTCATCAGCGAGATCGAGCTCGACAAGATCAACGGCCTCTCGGGCAAGACGGTGATCCATCCATCGCACATCTCCGTGGTTCATGCGCTGAGCGCAGTGACACACGAGGAGTTCTGCGACGCGGTCGCCGTCTCGGCTGCGAAAGAGCACGGAGGCGTGCTGCGCAGCGCGGCGGACAACAAGATGAACGAGGTGAGGCCGCACACCGCCTGGGCCGACCGGGTGCTGCTGCGGGCCGCAGCGTTCGGCGTTCTGAGGCCGGATCTGGGCTTCCTCGACCTGATGATGCAGCTCGATCGGATCAGCCGGTGACCGCCGTCGGCACGGCCCCGGCGCTGCTCGCCATCGCGTTGCGCGACAACCCACTCCGCAAGCAGCTCCTCGTGAGCTCGCTGCTGGGCAAGCACGTGCCTGTCCCGCCGTCGGTGGTCCGCGGCGCGGCGGAGCGGCTCGCCGAACTCGTCGGGGACGCGGTCCGAGCGGTCGGCCTCGAACCGTCGGAGGCGGTCGTGCTCGGCTTCGCCGAGACGGCGACCGGCCTCTCCGCAGCGGTCGCCGACGTTCTCGACGCCCGCAGGGACGCCCACTCGACGAGGTACCTCCTGTCCGGAGACGTCGCCGACGGGGCGTTCGAGGAGGTTCACTCGCACGCGCCCGGTCACCACCTCCTGGCGGGTGCGCTGCCGCCGGGACCGATCGGTGCGCTGGTCCTCGTCGACGACGAGGTCACCTCAGGCCGCACCGTCCTCGCGCTTGCGCGCCTGCTCCTCGACGAGCACGCCGCGTCGCTCGTGGTCGTGGCCGCGCTTCATGACTCCCGCTCGGCCGAGGCCCGGGCCGCCTGGGACGAGGAGGCGGGCCTGCTCCCCGCCACTGTGCGTCTGGTCGCGACCCACGCCGTGCCTGAGGACTTCGTCCCCTCGGCGCTCGAGGCGCTCGTCGGGCGCGGCGCGGCCGCCCCCGCGGTCCTCCCCTCGCCCGAGGCGGTGATCAGGAGGATCCGCGCGGCGGTGCTGCCCACCCGATCCGCTCGAGGTTCCGGGCCGGAGGACCGCCGGTGTCTGCGCACTGCGGTCGCCGAGCTGGGCGACCGCCTCCTTCAGAGCGAGGGGCTCGCTGAGCTCGGTTCCGAGGACGAGATCCTCGTCCTCGGAACCGAGGAGTTCCTCCGCGCACCGCAGCTCCTCGCAGAGCACCTCGAGGCCCGGACCTCCGCCCGCGTTCTCACGAGCTCGACGACCCGCTCGCCGGGTCTCGTTTTGGACCACCCCTCGTACGGTCTGAGATCCGGTATCGCTGCGCGGATGGACGTCGCCGGCGAGCAGGGCGCGCTCCGGTTCGCCTACAACCTCGCCCGCGACACACGAGGACTTCGCATCGTCATCGTGTGCCACGACGAGTCCGTCTCACCCGATCGTGACGCCCCGGACTCCCTCCTCGCGAGCCTTGCCCGATCGTCTCAGGTGATCGACGTGCTGATGGCCCCCTCTGTCGAGGCGGCCCCCGGACCGCCGCCCCTCGTCGGTCCGGGCTTCTCGTCCTACCGGGCGGACGACGTCGTCTGGCTCCTGACCGACCTCTCCGATCGAGTTCTCGAACAGCCGCGGGAGGAACGCGAGGACCTGATTCAGTCGGGTCGACGGCACTACTCCGAGTCCTTGCCGATCGAGTACGAGCCCACCGCCCGGTACCTCGAGGCCTACGAGCACGCGCTCGCCCGAGGCGCGCGCGCCGTGGCCGAGGGGGTCGCCGCGCTCGGCGTCGAGATCGAGCGGCGGCACGGCCCGCACCCCGTCCTTGTGTCGCTCGCGCGGGCCGGGGTACCGATCGGCGTGCTGCTGCGCCGCTGGTTCCTGGCGAGGGGCAATGAGGTGCCGCACTTCGCGATCTCGGTCATCCGCGACCGGGGGATCGATGCGGTCGCGCTCGATCACGTGATCGCTACGGCTGCTCCCGAGTCGATCGTCTTCATCGACGGCTGGACAGGGAAGGGCGTGATCGCCTCGACGCTGCGGGCCGCCCTGGCGTCGCACCGGTTCCCGCCCGGCGGCCGGGTCGCACCCTCGCTCGCGGTGCTGAGCGACCCGCTCGGCGTCGCGGACATCCGGGCGACCCGCGACGACATGCTCGTGCCCTCGGCCTGCTTGAACTCCACGGTGTCGGGACTTGTCTCGCGCACGGTCCTGAACGACGAGCTCATCCGTCCGGGCATGTTCCACGGCGCGAAGTTCTACCGGCACCTCGCCGCGGTCGACCGCTCCGAGCAGTTCCTGGAGGTGGTGCAGGCGCGTTTCCCCGCTGTCCCGCCCTCGCCCGCGACGTCGGAGCCGACGGCGCTGGGAAGCGCCGACGCCGAGATCGAGCGGCTGCTCCGGCGCCACGGCGTCCGGGACCGCAACCTGCTGAAGCCGGGCATCGGCGAGACGACGCGCGTGCTCCTGCGCAGGGTCCCCCGACAGGTGGTCGTGCGGTCCGACGCCGCCGACTCCGTCGAGCACCTCCTGGTCCTCGCCGCCGACCGCGGTGTCGAGGTCGTCGTCGACGAGGCCATGCCGTTCGCCGCCGTCGGCATCATCGCGCGGGCGGAGTCGCCGTGATCGCCGCATTCCTCGACCTCGACCGCACCCTCATCCACTCGGCGACCGCCGCGGAAGGCGTCATCGACGCGCTCGCGGTCGTCGAGCGGATCGACGGTCGGGCCTCCGCTTACGCACCGCCGACCCTCGCCCGCGATCTGATCGATCTCGCCTCCCTGGCGGCAGTGGTGCCGACGACGACGCGCTCGGTGGCGCAGCTTGCGAGGGTGACACTGTTCGACTCGGTGCCGACCCGCTTCCGGATCGCCGCTAACGGAGGGGTCCTCCTCGAGGACGGCTCGCCGGTCGAGGCCTGGTCGCGCCGGGTCCTGGACGCCGTCGCGGCCGGCGGGACGAGCGTCTCCCTGGTCAGGGAGCGCACGGCCGCACTCGTGCCCACCGCGACCGTCCGCATCGTCGACGGCGTCTTCGTCTATGCGGTCCTCGCCGCGGCGGACCAGGCGGAGGCCGCCCGCGGGCGGCTCCTCGCTTTCGCCGAGGACATCGAGTGGCGGTGCAGCAGGCAAGGGAGAAAGGTCTATCTGGTACCCCACACGGTCGAGAAGTCGACGGCGATGTCCGAGGTCGCCCGCCGGCTCGGAGCGGACCTGATCCTCGCTGCCGGGGATGCGGAGCTCGATCGACTCATGCTGGGTGCCGCTGACCACGCGGTCGTCCCGGCCCACGCCGATGTCCTGCGCCCGCCGGGCGTCGTCGCGACGCTCTCCTCCGGCCCGCACGCATCCACGGAGATCGTCCGTCGGCTGCGGGACTTCGCCGAGCAGCACGGGCGGCGTGCTTCGGCCTTCGACCACGACAAGGAGACACGATGGATATCGGCGTCTGGCTGAACTTCCTCGCGCAGAGCACCGCGCTGCTGATCGGGTGCTATGCGATCGTGGCGGTCGTCACGGGCCTCGCACTCGCCTTCCCCGCGGGCGTTCCGCGATGGGCAGCGGTCACGATCAGCGTGCTGGTCCCGCTGGTCGGACCTCTCGTGCTCATGGTCGTTGTCGCGGTCCGACGGACCCGGCGACCCCTACTGACGGGCACGCAGGCGACGCCCCCCGCGCCGGTCGCGGCCGAACCGGCAATCTCCGCCCCGTTAGGCGTGAACGACACGTTCGATCCGTTCGGCGCCTCCGGCAACGATGTCTCCGGAGTCGGTGCCACTGGTCGCGGTGCATCACCGTTCGGCACCGCGCCGCCGCCGAGCACGCCGTTTCCCTGGGCGGGTGCTTCGGGTGCGTCGGCGTCGCCGTTCGGGGTTCCGAGCCACGACGCCGTGTCCGGTGCTGGCCCTGCGCAGATCGCGTCTGCGTCGATCGCCACGGCGCGCGCGCGACTGGCGTCGCGGACCGCGGCCGTGCGCGCGACGCACCGCCCCCTCACTGTCCTCAGGCTCGTGCTGCTGGCAGTACTGGTCCTCGCGGTGTCCGGCACCGGATCTCTGCTGCTCGTGGGGTGGTTCACCTTCGACTCCCGGATCGTGCCGCCCCTCAGCGTGTCCGCCTGGGGGACCGGGCTCGACGTCGCCGTGATCGCTACTGCGGCAGTGCTCGTGGTCGTCCTCGTCCTGGCGTGGTGGCGGCCGTCGCGGGCGGCGGCGGTCGCGGCCGCTCTGGTGGGCGGGTGCTGGACCTTCGCGGCGGGCTCCGTCCTCGCCCTCGCGGCGCCGGTCACCGAGCTCCTCGGCGACATCGGGGCGATCTCGTACGACCTCGGCGACCTGCTCGGTTCGTTCGGCCTGACGGGGAGCGCCGGCGTGGTGGAGCTCCCGGAAGGGGTGGACCTGAGTGCGGTCGGCATCGTGGGGCGCACGGTCGACCTCCGGGCGGTCGACCTCGCCGCTCCGATCCCAGCGGCGACGCTCGAACTCGGACCCGGCTGGTTCATCGCCCTGGCGGTCGGGCTCGTCGTGATGCTGTGGTCGATCGTCGAGGTCGTCGTCGCCGACAGGGGCGTTCGCAACGTGTGAGCGCGGCGGTCATCCCGCTGGAGGGAGCGCCGGAGAGGCTTCGGCGACCCGAGCCGGCGTCCGCCGCCCCTCACGAGCGGAAGCGGCCGCCTCGCCGGGCGCGGTCGAGGGGTGGAGGCGGGGAGGAGGGGCTCGAAGGTCGGCCCTGTCGACCGGTCGAATCAGGGTGGGAGAGCGCCCGCCCGAAGCGCGGGTCGCGGACGAGGGCTCCGGTCGGCGGTCTCCGAGCCCGGCCAGCCTGGCGATGGTCTTCCTGCGGTCCCGGTGCAGCTTCCGCCAGCTGTCCGAGTGGCGGGGGATGATCCGACCGAGCGCTGTCAGATCGGGAAGACCCTTCCTTCTCGAGTCGGGCGCTCACCAGTTCCTTGTCCTCGCCGACGGTCGACTCGATGACGGCGTTCGCTCGGACGACCCGTTCGGATGAGAGAGGATTCTCGGCGAGAGCAACGCCGGTGGAGTCCAATCCGGCCTGGAGTTCTGGCGAAGTTCCTCGGTGCACCGTGCCCGAGAACGGTGTCGGTGGCTTCCGAAGTGCGGCGGCACAGCGGGGTGCCCGCGACGGGAACGCGCTCACTACGTCTCACCCGTCCTCCTGCAGCCCTCGCTCGACGAGGGCGCCCCTCTGCGGGTCGTCCTCGACGACGAGGACCCGGGGCATCAGATCGCGCCGGACGTGCCGAGCAGCGACCCGATCAGGAACGTGGCTGCGAGGGCCAGAGCACCGCCGACGACGATGCGGATCACGGGACGCAGAGCCGGGCTGCCGCCGACCCGGGCGCTGATGAACCCTGTCGCCGCGAGGGCGATCAGCACCACTGCGAAGGTCACCGGGACCCTCAGCTCCGGCGGCGGGAGCAGGATCGCCAGCAGCGGCAGCACGGCGCCGAGGAGGAACGACAGTGCCGAGGCGCCGGCGGCGGCGAGCGGGCTGGCGACCGCCTCCTCGTTCAAGCCCAGTTCCGCTTCCAGATGCGCTGTCAGAGCGTCGTTCTCGGTCAGCTCGCGGGCGACCTGATGCGCAGTCTCCGGGGTCAGGCCCCGCGCCTGATAGAGAGAGGCGAGCTCCTCGAGCTCCCCGGCGGGATCCTCCGCCAGCTCGACGCGCTCCTTCGCGATCAGTGCGCGCTGACTGTCGCTCTGGCTGCTCACCGACACGTACTCGCCCAGCGCCATCGAGATCGCACCACCGACGACACCGGCGACGCCTGCCGTCAGGATCGGTGCGGTGGCGGTCGTCGCGCCGGCGACGCCCACGACGAGAGCGGCGACCGAGACGATGCCGTCGTTCGCGCCGAGCACGCCCGCCCGCAACCAGTTCAGCCGCCCCGAGATCGCACTGTCGTGCGGTTCCGCGCGGGGCGAGGAGGGCGGAGGCAATCTAGTGTCTAGGCCTCGCGGGCACGCCCTGCGTCGGGTTGCCCCGTCCATCCCGTCGCGGAGTGACGTGATGACGGGCTCGGACTCGGGAGGAGCCCAGCACTTCCGATCCGCTCCGCGCGCCGCCGACCAGGGGTCGCCCGTCGGAGACGAAACAACCGTCCAGCGACAGGATCAGGAGGATTTCGTCCAGATCCGCGGGCTGTGCACCTGAAGGACGAGACGAATCCTGCCTGAGGGCAGGACAACCCGACCCCTCCGGCATACTCCATGACGTGAACGACGCCACCACCGCCCCCAGTCTCGACGGCCGCGAGTTCGTGATGACCTCCTCGACCAACAGCGTGGTCGATCCGGAGTCGCCGTCGCGGTTCCACTACTCCGAGCGCGACGGAGTGGTCTGGGGCGACTACGTCGGCGACACCGTGACCTTCGGCCGCTTCGTCGGCACGCGCACCGGCGACGCCCTGCAGGTCTCGTTCGTGCACCGGCTGATCGACGGCGGGACCGTGGTCAGCGGCACCGGCGGCAGCCGCGTCGAGCTCGACGGGACGGGCCTGCTGCGGCTCGTGGAGGAGTTCGAGATCGACGGCGACGACCACGTCAGCATCTGCGTCGAGGTCTGACGCTCAGCGCGCCGCGTCGCGGCCGTTCCCCGCGGTGGTGAACCGGGTCATGCCGAGCCGGTTCGTCGATCCGGAGCGGTCGGGGATGTCGGAGGGCAGCAGGTAGGCCTTCCGCACGACCTCGTCGAGCACGACGACCGAGACCACCGACTTCACCTCGGGCCGGGCCGCGACCACGCCCGTGACGAAGTCGTGCACGCCTCCGATGTCGAGCGAGCGGACCAGGAGCATCGCGTCGTGCTCGCCGGTCGTGATGCAGCAGTACTCGACGTCGGGCATCTGGAGGATGCCCTCGCGGAACCGGTGCCACGACTGCGGGTGCACCGTCACGAACACCAGGGCGCAGACGTCGAGCCCCACCCTGCCCGGATCGACCTGAGCCGAGAACCCGGTGATGACGCCGGATGCGGTGAGCTGCTCGACCCGGTTGTAGACGCTCGCCCGCGAGACGTTCACCCGCTCGGCCAGGGCGGACATCGAGATGCGCCCGTTCTCGCGCAGGACGGCGAGGATGCGCAGATTCAGCTCGTCGAGCCCGCCCGCGCTTTGTCCAGCGACCGCACCGGCGGCCGGATCGGTGATCGACATAATCCACTCCTTCGTCGCTGCGGGCGGCATTTCGTCCACGATAGCGGCCCTCCGGAAACGGAGTGCGTCGCGATGTGCCATCGTTTCGCAACACGTCCAGCCGAACCCTCGCCAGGAGGCCTCCATGGTTGTCCGCTCCACCCGCACCCCGCGCTCCGCCCCGACGCGAGTGGTGATCGCCGCTGCGGCGGTCTCGCTCGCCCTCCTCGTGGCGGGCTGCTCCTCGGGCCGCGTCGACACCGCCGACGGCAGCAGCGCGACGCTCACCATCAACAAGGCGTTCGACCTGAAGACCGCCGACCCGGGCCGCATGTACGAGCCGACCGGCCAGATGGTCGACAAGGCGCTCTACGAGACGCTCCTCACCTTCGAGGGCGGCGACGTCTCGCAGGTCGTCGACGGACTCGCGAGCCTCGAGCAGTCCGACGACGCGAAGACCTTCACCCTCACCCTGAACGGCGAGCACACCTTCTCGGACGGCACCGCGATGACCGCCGACGACGTGGTGTTCTCGCTCCAGCGCGTGATCGGCCTGAAGGGCAACCCCTCGTTCCTCCTCGACGGCGTCACCGTCACGAAGAAGGACGACACCACGGTGGTGCTGACCACCGAGAACCCCACGCCCGCCCTGCCGGCGATCCTGGCGAACCCGGCGCTCGGCATCCTGAACTCGAAGGTCGTGAAGGAGAACGGCGGCACCACCGACGAGACCGACACCGCCGAGACGTTCCTCAACACCACCTCCGCCGGCTCCGGCCCGTACGTGCTCGACACGCTCGACCTTGCCTCGCAGGTCGTGCTGACCGCGAACGAGAACTACGACGGCGACGCTCCGGGCTACGGTCGCGTCGTCATCCAGAACGTCGAGGGCGCGACCCAGAAGATCAACGTCGAGGGCGGCAGCGCCGACGTCGCGCTGGACCTCTCGGGCACCCAGGCGGAGGCGCTCGGCGACTCGGTCGCGGTGACCAGCGACCCGTCGGCGAACGTCATCTTCCTGCTGCTCAACCAGAACCCGAGCGTCTCGGCGATCACGTCGAACCCCGACTTCGTGAAGGCCGTGAAGGAGGCCGTCGACTACGACGACCTCGTCTCGATCGCCGGCAACGGCACCGCGCAGGCATCCGGCGTCATCCCGAGCATGCTGCTCGGCGCCCTGCCCGAGAGCGGCGCGCTGACCCAGGACCTCGACGCCGCGAAGGCCGACCTCGCGAAGAGCGGCTACGCCGGCGAGTCGGTGACGCTCAACTTCCCGAGCGACATCAGCCTGAACGGCATCGACTTCCCGACCATCGCGCAGCGCATCCAGTCGCAGCTGAAGGACGCCGGCATCACCGTCGAGCTCGCCCCGGCCCCCGTCGCCACCGAGCTCGACGCCTACCGCAACGGCACCGAGACCATGGGCCTCTGGTACTGGGGCCCGGACTACCCGGACCCGAGCGACTACCTCGTCTTCACCCCGGGCGACGTCGTGGGCCTCCGCTCCGGCTGGACCGACGGTGCGGCCCCCGCGATCTCGGCGCTGGCCGACGCCGCGGCCACCGGCGGCAGCGACGACGAGCGCCAGTCGCGCTTCGAGGAGCTGCAGACCGCGCTGAACGCCGACGGCCCCTTCATCCCGCTGCTCCAGCCCGGCAACAACATCGCCGCGGCGAAGGACGTCTCGGGTGTCGTCTACAACGCCGTGTGGACCATCGACATCGCGGCCCTCGCCGCGCAGTAGCCCGTGTCCACCGCCACGACGGCCGTCCGGCCCCCGCGTCAGCGCGGGGGCCGGGCGGCCCACCCGTTCCTCCGCTACGCGCTCCGCCGCGTGCTCACCTCGCTGCTGCTGGTGGTGGGCGTGACCCTCGTCACCTTCATCCTGACCAACCTCGTGCCGGGCGACCCCGTGGCGGCCGCCCTCGGCCAGCGCGCCGCGGAGGACCCGGAGATCGTCGCGCAGTTCCGCGCCCAGTACGGCCTCGACCAGCCGCTCGTCGTGCAGTACTTCACCTACCTCGGCAACCTGCTCCACGGCGACCTCGGCGTCTCCACCACCACGCACAACCCGGTGGTCGCCGACCTGGCGAAGGCGCTGCCGGCCACCCTCGAGATCGCCTTCGGTGCCATCGTGCTGAGCGTCATCATCGGCGTGCTGTTCGGCACCGTCGCCGCCTACCGGCGCGGCAAGGCCTCCGACCACGTGCTGCGCGTGGTGTCGCTGGCCGGCCTCAGCGTGCCGACCTTCTGGCTCGCGCTGGTCCTCTACTACGTCCTCTACTTCCAGCTGCGGATCGCGCCGGGTTCCGGCCGGCTGAGCAGCGACTTCACCACGCCGCCGACGGTGACCGGGCTCTACACGGTCGACGCCCTGCTCGCCGGCCAGCTCGACACCTTCCTCGACGCGGCGTCGCACCTCTTCCTCCCCGTGCTCGTCCTGACCCTGTACACGGTGGGCCTGCTGACCCGGTTCGTGCGCACCGCGGTGCTCGAGATCCTCGACCAGGACTACGTGCGGGCCGCCCGCGCGAAGGGGCTGCCGAACCGCGCGGTCACCTTCTCCTACGTGCTGCGCGGGGCGAGCATCCCGATCCTCACCGTCGTGGGCCTCGCCTTCGGCAGCCTGCTCAGCGGCACCGTGCTCGTCGAGGCGGTCTTCGGCTGGCCCGGCATCGGCTCCTACGCCTACCAGGCCGCGTCGCACCTCGACCTGCGCGGCATCATGGGCGTCGGCCTGCTGATCGGCGTGATGTACCTGCTCGTGAACCTGATCGTCGACCTGCTGTACGGCGTGCTCGACCCGAGAGTGAGGCTGGCCTCGTGACGGATCCGCGAACCACCCGGTCCGACCCGCGCGACGGCGCTCCGGCCGGGCTGCGCGACGGCGTCGGCGCCGGAGTGCTCGACCCGGTCGCCGCCCCCGGCCTCCGCCTGCGCCGCCCCCGCCTGCGCCTGGGCCGCTGGTCGGCGCCGCTCGGACTCCTCGGCGCCGCCGTCGGCGTGCTCTGGATCCTCATCGCCGTGCTCGCCCCCGTCATCGCCCCGCACGATCCGCTCGCGCAGGACCTGCCCCTCCTCCAGGCGCCCGGCGAGGGCACGCTGATGGGGACCGACGCGCTCGGCCGGGACGTGTTCTCGCGCGTCATCTGGGGTGCCCGGGTCACGATCCCGCTCGCTCTGCTGCTCGTCGTGATGTCGGTGCTGATCGGCGCGATCGTCGGGTCGGTCGCCGGCTTCTTCGGCCGCGCGGTCGACGAGGTCGCGATGCGCATCACCGACCTCGTGATGGCGTTCCCCACGGTCATCCTGGCGATGGTGATCGCGGCCGCGCTCGGAGCGTCGCTCCTGAACGCGGTGCTCGCGGCGCTGATCGTGTCGTGGCCCTCGTACGCCCGGCTGACCCGCGGTCTCGTGCTCGGCCTCCGCTCGTCGAACTACGTCGTGTCCGGCCAGCTGCTCGGCTTCTCGCCGCTGCGCTCCCTCGCCCGCGACATCGCCCCCAACATCGTCGGCCCGGTGCTCGTCCTCGCGAGCCTCGACATCGGCACGGCCATCCTCCTGCTGTCGGGCCTGTCCTTCCTCGGGCTCGGCGCGAAGCCGCCGACCGCCGAGTGGGGCTCGATGGTGTCGGACGCCATCCAGAACTTCGACGCGTGGTGGATCGGGGTCTTCCCGGGCCTGGCCATCCTCACCGTCGTCATCGCGTTCAACTTCGTCGGCGACGCCCTGCGCGACGCCCTGGACCCGCGGTCGCAGACGATCCGCGGAGGAGGCGCCACGCTGTGAGCGACGCACTGACCATCAGCGGGCTGCGCATCCGCACCCGCAGCCACGCCATCGTGGACGGCATCGACCTGGCGCTGCGCCGCGGCGGCATCCACGGCCTCGCCGGCGAGTCCGGCTCGGGCAAGACCATGACCGCGCTGGCGGTGCTCGGACTGCTCCCCGGATCGATGACGGCCAGCGGGAGCATCCGCCTCGCCGACGACACCGGCGACGGCACGACGGAGCTCGTCGGAGCGTCCCGGCAGGTGCTCGGCGCGGTGCGCGGACGCCGGGTCGCCATGGTCTTCCAGGACCCGTCGACGAGCCTGCACCCGCAGCTCACCGTGGGCCGCCAGCTCACCGATCACCTGCGCCACCACCTCGGTCTCGGCAAGGAGGCCGCGCGGTCGAGGGCTGAGGCCCTGCTCGAGCGGGTGCGGGTCCCGGACGCCCGGGCCGCCCTCGGGCGCTACCCCCACCAGTTCTCCGGCGGTCAGCGGCAGCGCATCGCGATCGCGGTGGCGCTGGCGTGCGAGCCGTCCGTGCTGCTGGCCGACGAGCCCACCACCGCCCTCGACGTGACCGTGCAGGCCGGAGTGCTGCAGCTGCTGCGGGAGCTGGTCGACGACGGCGGGCTGAGCATCCTGCTCGTCACCCACGATCTCGGCGTGATGAGCGCCGTGGCCGATGAGGTGACCGTGATGCGCCAGGGGCTCGTCGTGGAGTCGGCGCCGCGGGAGCGGCTGTTCACGGCGCCCCAGGACGAGTACACGCGGGCGCTGCTCGCGGCTCTGCCCGGCTCGAGCTTCGAGGAGAGCCCGGAGCAGCTGGTCGCCGAGCTCGTCGAGGGGCACGAGAAGGCTGCCGCCGAGGACGATCCAGGTGCGGCCACGGCAGGCGACGTCGAGGGGGGTGCGCGATGAGCGAGGGAGTGGTTCTCGAGGCCGACGGCGTCGTCGTCGAGTACGGGCGGCGTCCGCCGCTGCGTGCTGTGGACGGGGTCGGCTTCCGGGTGGCGGCCGGCGAGGTCGTGGCGCTGGTCGGCGAGAGCGGCTGCGGCAAGTCGAGCCTCGCGCGCGCGGTCGTCGGCATCGAGAAGCGCCGCGGCGGCGACGTGCGCCTGAACGGCGTCGACGTGCCCGCGCTCGGACTCCGTCGGCGGAGCCCCGCGATGACCGGCATGCAGATGGTCTTCCAGGACCCGAACTCCTCGCTCAACCCCCGCCGCCGCATCGGCGAGCAGATCGGCGACGGCGTCCGGGCGGCGCTCGCCCGAGGCGCCGAGGGCTCGGACCCGGCCGACTGGCTGCGCCGCGTCGGGCTCGATCCGGCGATGGCGAGCCGGTTCCCGCACGAGTTCTCCGGCGGTCAGAAGCAGCGCATCGCCATCGCGCGGGCCCTCGCGGCGCGGCCGCGGATGCTCGTGGCCGACGAGCCGATCTCGGCCCTCGACGCCTCGACCCAGACGAGCGTCGCCGCGCTGATGCGCTCGCTCAGCGTCGAGGCCGGCGCGGGCATGCTCTTCATCTCGCACGACCTCTCGGTGGTCCGGCGCATCGCCGACCGGGTGCTCGTGATGTACCGCGGCCGGGTCGTGGAGTCGGGGGACACCGAGACGGTGTGGCAGAGCCCGCTGCACCCGTACACACGAGCGCTGCTCGCGGCGATCCCGCTGCCGGACGGGCAGGGGCGGCTGCCGCTGGCCCCGCTCGACGCCGACCGGGCGGCGTGGCTCGAGGAGCTGCCCGACGCGCTGGAGCGGACGGGCGCGTGAGCGCGGTGGAGGAGACCGGGCTCGAGGAATCCGCTCTCTGGAGCATGCCGAGGGCAGTGAACCGCAGCCCGCTCCCCGGGGACGGCGCGTTCATGACCGCCGGCTGGGCCGATCCGGAGCCGGTGATCGATCCGGACGATCCGGTGCTCGCCTACACCGCGGAGCGCCGGTCGAGACTGGCGCAGGCGCTGCCCGCCGAGCTGCTGATCATCCCCGCCGGCCTGCCGCGGGTGCGCTCGAACGACAGCGACCACCGCTTCCGGCCGGGCACCGACCACGTGTGGCTGACCGGCAACGGAGTCGCCGAGAGCGTGCTCGTGGTCGACACGACGGGAGGGGAGGCCGGCTCGATCCTGTACCTGCGTGCCCCGTCCGGCCGCGACGGCGACGAGTTCTGGCAGAACGACGCGCTCGGCGACCTCTGGGTCGGGCCGCGGCCGTCGCTCGCCGAGACGCAGGCGGCGCTCGGCATCGAGACCCGGCCGCTGGCCGACTTCACGCGCGACGTGGAGCGGGCCGCGCGGCGTGCCCGGCGCATCCGGGTGCTGCCCACCCTCGATGAGAGCGTCGACGAGCTGGTGCGGAGGATCTGCGGGCCGGCGCTCGAACCGCACCTCGTGCTCAAGGCGACGCTCGACGAGCTGCGCCTGATCAAGAACGACTGGGAGATCGGCCGGCTGCAGCTCGCCGTCGACGGCACGGCGCGGGGCTTCGAGGACTGCCTCGAGGCGTGGCAGGTCGCCCGCGCGATGCCGCGGGGCGAGCGCTACCTCGAGGGCACCTTCGCCCGCCGCGCTCTGGTCGAGGGGCAGGGGCCGGCCTACGGATCGGTCGTCGCCGCGGGAGCGCACGCCACGACGCTGCACTACACGCGGAACACCGGGCCCCTCGCCGACGGCGATCTCGTGCTGATGGACATGGGAGTGGAGCTGCCCTCGCTCTACGCCGCCGACATCACCCGCACCTTCCCGGTCAGCGGCGCCTTCACCCCGCTGCAGCGGGACGTGTACTCGATCGTGCTGCGCGCGCAGCAGGCCGGCATCGACTCCCTGCGGGCGGGAGTGCGGTTCCAGGACTACCAGGACGCGTGCGGGCGGTCCCTCACCGAGGGGCTGATCGAGCTCGGCCTGATCCGCTGCTCCGTCGAGGAGGCCATGGCGCCATCGGCGTCCTATCACCGCCGGTGGAGCATCTCCCGCGCCGGGCACATGCTCGGGATGGACGTGCACGACTGCAACCACGCCCCGCACGAGACCTACCTCGGCGGAGTGCTCGCGGCCGGCCACACGCTCACCGTCGAGCCGGGTCTCTATTTCCAGCCGGGCGACCTGACGGTCCCCGCCGAGCTGCGAGGGCTGGGCATCCGGATCGAGGACGACCTCGTGGTGACGGAGACCTCGTCGATCCTGCTCTCGGCGGCGATGCCGCGCACGCCCGATGCGGTGGAGGAGTGGATGGCGAGGGCGGCGGGCTGATGCCGTCCCCACGCAGCCGATGTGCGGCTCCCTTCGCGAAAGCCGTACTGGCGCGGGATGAGCAGGACCGCATGCGCGCCACCCCTGTCGGCACCTGCTGACGGATTCGGTCAGCGGCCGTTGCTGCTCCCGGCAGTTCTCCGACTTCTCCCTGGCGAATCGGAACCGGTGCGAGCGCTGGGCGGCCGCGCGGCTGGACAGGTCCCGCGCTCCCGCCTCGGCGAGGAACGGCCGCGTGAGGTGTCAAGGGCTCATCGACGCGCAGCGGGCGAGGGCGTCGGGGGAGTGGCCGACGGCCGCGTCGCCTGCGGCCGATGACGAGCCGGACGAAGGTCAGTGCTGCGGCGGGCTCCGCGGATGCGTGACGCCTATCTCGCGAGGACTGCTCTCACGGCGTCGTAGGCGGGCGTGGGGTCTCCGTCGTCGAAGAGGAAGTCGTGGCCCTGCTGGAGGGCGCCGTCGTTGTCGATGAACCAGTCGTACCGGTCGTCCACTCCCCAGGTGGTGTAGGAGACGCAGGTCCTGGAGCGGAGGCAGGCTCGGAGGATCGTGGCGTACTGCTGCGCCTGGACGTCCTCGCCTCCATCGTCGACGACGTCGTTCTCGGAGATGCGGACGACCAGTCCCGCTCTCCCGAAGGTGGTGAACGTCGACGCGAGATCTGCGGAGGACACGGCGTCGGTATCGAGGTCGTAGACGTGAGCCTGGAGGCCCACGCCGTCGATGTGTCCGCCGCGCTTGTTGGTGTCGAGAGCGAGTCTGAGGAGAGCGTCCTGGCGGGGACCGGGGACGTCGGCGCCGTTCTCGTTGATGAACTGCTTCACATCGGGGTCCGCGGCATGCACCGCCCGGGAGACGGTCACCGGGTAGGACGCGCCGAAGACCCGGTACCAGATGTTCTTCTGCAGGCTGGTCCCCTGATCCACATCCAACGGTTCGTTGACGACGTCGAGCGAGTTCAGGCGGCCCTTGAAATGCGTGACCACTGTGCTCACGTAGTCGAGCAGGACCTTCGCGCTGGCATCCCGGGCCTGTTTGGTCCCGGTCGGCAGGTCGCGCATCCAGCGGGGCATGGCCTCGGTGCAGGCGATGGTGTGGCCGTGCACGGCCATGCCCTTGCTCTTCGCGAGATCCAGAAGGGCGTCGGCCTCCGCGAAGGTGTACTCACCCTGCCGTGGCGACAGTGCCTGCGGTTTCATCGCGTTCTCGGGGGTGAGCGCGCCGAACTCGCCGATGAGGTTCTCGGCGTAATCGGTGTCCGCGGCGAGCGGGCCGAGGGCTGCGGCCGCGCCGATCAGGAAGCCCGGCCGAGAGCGGTCGGCGAGAGCCTGCAGGCCGTTCGGAGACCGTTTCGCGCTGGCCCCGACCGGTCCTGCGGCCGCCAGAGGAGTGCCGGCGGGGGCGGTGGCGGTGAGCGAGGTGACCGTGAAGGATCCGGCCTCGCTCGAGAGGCCGAGCCACAGCCGGCCGGAGTCGAACGCATCCGCCACGGGCAGGGAGGCGAGCGCTTGGCTGCCGCTCGCGATCGTCAGGAGGTCGCCGGAGCGTTTCGTGACGATCGTCGCTCTCGGGTCGCGGAGCGTCACCCGCTTGCCGTACACCGGTCGCGGGTCGGTCACGTCCTGATCGGTCGATCCGTCGAAGACCGCGATGTCGAGAGCCTTGCCGCGGAGCGTGAGCCGCACCCCTGCAGGCTCGATCCGGAACTCGTCAGCGATCACCGGCGGGCTGACGGAGACGGCCAGTGTGGCGTCAGCGGTCACGTTCGCGAACGACGCGCTGAGCGTGAAGTCCCCCGCGGCCACCAGATGCGTTCCTGCGAGGTCGACCGGCGGATCCGACCGGCCCTCCCCGCCGTCCTGCTCGACGATGCGCCGGCCCGTCGCCGCCACCTTCAGACTGCTGCCGTCCGCGTCGACCCCCGGCACGTTCCGCCAGTCCTGCTGCACCAGGTCGATGACGGTACTCCGCCCGGAGGGAACGGCCGCCCCGGAGCAGCCCACCAGAGCGACGAGCAGAACGCCGCTGATCGCCACGCTCACGGCCCGCCGCAGCCGAGCGGCCACGATCGCCATCAGCGCGCACCACCCTCGGCCGCGAGGCCGCGGGCGATGATCTCCGGTGAGACGCCGAGGGGATCGGCGACCACGAGACGCGAGATCGAGGTCATGTCGGTGTCCTTTCGGGGGCCAGTGCGGAGTGACAGAAGTGCGGCTCCAGGGCGTCGCCGGGAAGGCACTCGCTGGTCACCGCCGCTCGTCCCGTCGCCGTCGCGGCCGGATCGGACGGCCCGGTGCGAGATGCTCGCGCTTACCGCCCCGTCCGCCGACGACACTGCTGCTGATGCTCGTGGACTGATTCAGTCCTTCTCCGGTGTGCCCGCACTCCTCGAGTCAGCGGTCTCGTCGGCCGAGGCGACGGGCGGTGCGGACTCGACCCGGGTGGGCTGGGGCCCGGCTGCTTTCGCATCCTTGGCGGCGAGGCGCTTCTTCTGCGACTTGCCGGTGCTGAACGGGCTCACCCACAGCCAGGAGAAGCGCCGCAGCGCCGCGAAGAGGAACAGCGACGCCCAGAGGGAGAACACCGTCAGCGCGGTCGGGAAGATCGTCGCTGGGAGGGTCGGGACATTCGTCTCGCCGAGCAGGGCGACGAACGCGACGACGACAGCGATCACGAAGAGGTGCAGGAGATAGATCTGGAAGCTCTGCTGCCCCAGGGTGACGAAGATCCTCAGTGCGCGGACCTTGACGAGGTGCTGGGAGACGGCGATACCCGCGATGATCGCGACCGAACTGGCGATCAGGATCACGCCCGGAACGCGGTTGGCGTCGAAGGCGACGATCACCGCGATGATGCCGAGGTAAGCCGCCGCCAGCGCGAGCGCCTGCCAGACCTTCACGCGGGCGGCGAAGCGGTAGAACGTGCGGGGGATGAACATGGCCACGAGGAAGAAGATGAAGTTCTGGAGCACCCGGTCCCAGCCGATGTTGTCGGTGTCCAGCAGGCCGGTGGTCGTCGCCGCGACGGCCAGCAGTCCGGCCACCGAGAGCTGGATCCACCGGGGCACCTTGCGGATCGCCCAGGCGAGGATGCTGAAGACCGCGAGAGCCCAGATGAACCAGTAGCTGCTCGACGGCAGGATGGGGAGCACCAGCACGGTGAGCGGGTCCGTCGGTGAGGCGGCCTCCGATCGTGAGAACGGGACGATGAGGTAGAAGACGACCCGGATGAGCGACCACAGCAGGTAGAGGTACACCAGCGCGAGCACCCGACGGCGCCACAGTTCCGGGAACGTCCACGTCAGCATCCGGGCGGCCGTGAGGCCCGCGATGAAGAAGAACACGGGCATGGGGAAGTAGAGCAGCACGGTGCGGAGCTTCGGGACGTATCCCGCGAGGTCGAAGAATCCGAGGAACAACGACGAGTGGTAGAGCACGACGAGGCTGATCGCGACGCCCTTGGCGAAATCGATCCACTCCCGCGACTCGGGGCGCTTCGCAACGGCGGCCGTTGTTCTCGAATCGGTCATCCGTCACTCCTCGTGTGGACGGACGCGGCGCGGCCGCTCTTTCCCCATTGCTGCGAATCCATTGCGCCCCCATGATGCGGATGTCGAATCGAATGTGAAACAGCCCCGGTTCACGCTCTGTACTGGCGCTCAGATTACGTGAATGTGCCCGACTTCGGAGAAATCGCCGATCATTGCGGCTGTCAGGGCGCTCCGGACGCCCTGCGGGCATCGAATGATCTCGCGTGCGGGGAGTCGCTCGCTCCGTAGCGGCGGTCTGTGATCGGCCTGCGCAACTCCGCGTCTTCCGGCGCCCGTGAGCCCGACGCGCACTCGCTCACTGAGAGCGCGCCCCGCGAGCAGCGGGGGAGCTCCGTACGTCCCCTGGTGAACGTTCACGGGGAGGATCCGCGCCGCACTTGTCCTGACCCGACCCACCCGCCTAGCGTGGGGCGTGAACGTTCACGCCGACGACGCCGCGAAAGGGTCACCCATGACCGACTCCACCCCGACCACTCCCGCACCCGGCTGGGCCGTGCTCGGCCCCGGCAGCATCGCGCGCCGGTTCCTCTCCCAGCTCCCGGCGAGCGACCGCGGCGCCCGGCTCGTCGCCGCGGGCAGCTCCGACCCGGGGCGCGCCGCCGCCTTCGCCGCCGAGGCCGTCGAGCAGGGCTTCCCGGAGGCGACCGCCGGCGACTACGCCGCGGTCCTCGCCGATCCGCGGGTCACCGCGGTCTACATCTCCACCGTGCACACGGGTCACGCCGCGCTCGTCCTGCAGGCGCTCGAGGCCGGCAAGGCCGTGCTCTGCGAGAAGCCGCTCGCCGTCAACCACGGCACGGCGATGGCCCTGGTCGACGCCGCCCGCAGCGCCGGTCTGCCGCTGGTCGAGGCGTACATGTACCGCTTCCACCCTCAGACCGCCGCGCTGCTCGAACTCGTCCGCGACGGCGCGATCGGCGACGTCGTGCACATCGACGCCTCCTTCTCCTTCCGCGCGGGGACCCGTGAGGGCCGCCTGTACGACGTCGCGACGGCCGGCGGGGGAATCCTCGACGTCGGCGGGTACACCGTCACCGCCGCGGCGGCCGTGGTGCAGGCCGCGACCGGTGCCGCCGTCGCCGAGCCCGTCGAGTTCGACGCGAGGGGCAGCCTCGGCCCGACCGGCGTCGACGAGTGGAGCGTCGCCCGCGCGACCTACCGCGGCGGCATCACCGCGACCCTCCGCACCGGAGTGGCGCTCGACGACGTGAACGCCCTGACGATCCACGGCACTCGCGGCCGGCTGCACGTGGCCGACCCGTGGTTCGGTGCGGCCGACACGGGCATCGAGATCAGCGTCGTGGGGGAGGAGCCGCGCATCGTCTCCTTCGAGGGGGAGAGCCCCTACGCGCTCGAGGCGGATGCGACGACCGACGCCCTGGCCGCCGGGGCCGTCGAGGCGCCGCAGATGACGCTCGAGGAGACGCTGGCGACGGCCCGCACGCTCGACCGCTGGCGCGCCGCGGTCGGCCTGCGCTTCCCGTTCGAGGCCGAGACCGCGGACATCCCGACGGTGTCCGGACGGCCGTTGCGCGCGGCGGCGGACACCCCGATGCTCTTCGGCGAGATCCCCGGTGTCGGCAAGAGGATGTCGCGGCTCGTGATGGGCGTCGACAACCAGCCGGATCTGGCGCACGCCTCGGCGATCTTCGACGCGTTCGTCGAGCAGGGCGGTACCGCCTTCGACACCGGCTACATCTACGGCGACGGCATGCTCGAGGGCCGCCTCGGCCGGTGGATCCGCAACCGCGGGATCCGCGAGGACGTCGTCGTGATCACCAAGGGCGCGCACACCCCGCACTGCGACCCGGAGTCGCTCTCCCGGCAGCTGCTCGAGAGCCTCGAGCGCCAGGGCACCGATTACGCCGACATCTACCTCATGCACCGCGACAACCTCGAGGTGCCGGTCGGCGAGTTCGTCGACGTGATGGACGAGCACCAGCGCGCCGGGCGGATCCGCGCCTACGGCGTCTCGAACTGGACGCCTGCGCGCTTCGACGAGGCGCAGGAGTACGCCCGCGCCCACGGCCGGGCCGGGTTCCAGGCGCTGAGCGACCATTTCGGCCTGGCCGAGGCGTACGACGTGCCGTGGGAGGGCTGCGTGCACGTCACCGATCGGGCGTCGAAGGAGTGGCTGGTCGAGCGGCAGATCCCGCTGCTGCCGTGGTCCTCGCAGGCCCGCGGCTTCTTCACCGGCCGCGCCCGCCCGGACGACACCAGCGACGCCGAGCTCGTGCGCTGCTACTACGGGCCGGACAACTTCGAGCGGCTGCGCCGGGCCGAGCAGCTGGCGGCCGAGCACGGTGTCGGAGCGACGGCGATCGCGCTGGCCTACGTGCTCGCGCAGCCGTTCCCCACCTTCCCGCTCTTCGGTCCGCGCACGATCACCGAGCTGCGCTCGTCGATGCGGGGCCTGTCGATCGAGCTGACTCCGGAGCAGACGGCGTGGCTCGACCTCCGCGCCTGAGCGCAGCCGAGGGCGGCGGCCGCGCGACGATCCACGACGTCGCGGCCGCCGCCGGAGTCTCCCGCCAGACCGTCACCCGCGCGATGAACGGCATGCAGGGGATCAGCGAGGAGACGAAGCGGCGGGTCCTCGACGCCGCGGAGCAGCTGTCCTACCGCCCGTCGCGGTTCGGCCGCGGCCTGGTCACCGGCGGCGAGCACCAGCTCGGACTCGTCGTCGACGACCTGCGGAACCCGTGGTCGCCGGAGCTCGCCTCGGCCGTCGTCCGGGTCGCGGCTGCGCGGGGCTGGAACGTGTCGCTCGCGGACGTCGGCCTCGCCGCCGACTCCGACCGGATGATCCAGGCTCTCGGTGCGCAGACCGACGCGGTGATCGGCACCTTCGGCGATCGTGCTGCGGAGTGGATCGAGCGGCTCGGCTCCGTGCCCGTCGTCGAGCTCGATCCCACCGGCGACCCGCTGCGGGCCGCGGTCCTGCTCGACCACTCCGACGCGGTCGAGGCGCTGGCCGAGCACCTGGCCGGAGCGGGTGTGCGGCATCCGGTGGTCGTCGACGTCTCCCGGGACGCGCGGCCGAGCCGGCGGGCGGAGCTGCTGGCCCGGGCCTTCGCCGCGCACGGACTCGAGGCCTCCGTCGTGCGCGCCGAGGGCCCCACAGCCCAGGCGGCCGCGGACGCGACCGAGCGGATCATCGCCCGGCCCCGGGTCGCCGACGCGATCGTCGCGTTCAACGACCTCTGCGCGCTCGGCGTGCTCTCCGCCTGCCGTCGGGCGGGCGTCGATGTGCCCCGCGACGTCCGGGTGGTCGGCATCGACGGCCTCTCGATCGGGCGGCTGCTCGCGCCGACGCTGACGACCCTCGCCGTCGACCTCGACGAGCTCGCGCGGCACGCCCTCGACCTCGCGGTCGCCATGATCGCCGGCGAGCTCCCCCCGGGCGGCCCGGAGGTCCACCGCACGGTCCGCCACCAGCTGGTGCTCCGCGAGTCCGCCTGACGCGTCCCGGCGGGGAACGAGGCAGGAGGCGGTCCCGGGACTCCGCGTCCGAGTGAGGGATCAGGAAGGTTCAGGGAGGTCGAGGAAGTCGATATCGACGATGTCGGTCATCTCGTCGTCCCAGGACGGTCGGGCGGGTTGCATCCGACGCGTCTCGAGCTCGATGTGCGCGATGGCTGCTTCGTCGAGGGGTTCGTCGCCGTGGCTGTTCTCCACGGGGATGGAGAACAGCTGGCTGGCCGGTCCGATGAGCAAGTGGGCGTAGGCGTTGCTTCCCGCGTCGGTGACGACGGGCACGGTGACGATGTCCGATCTCCCGACGTCGGCGAGGGCACGGGCGTACCGGAGCACGGCCTTGCAGGTGACGTCACCGACGAGCATCGAGCCGCTGGCGTAGTAGAGCTTCCTCATGGGGTCACTGGTCCGATCGAAGGTGTGCGGGCTGTCGTTCCTCGTGGTGCGCTCGAGGCGTCCGGGGCGTGGGGGTCGGTTCCACCGGGGTCGGGTTCCGGGCTGATGCGGAGTCCGTTGACGGTGTAGGAGTCCTGCATGAGCTGACGTACCCAGGCGAGGTTGATGCTGGGTGAGCGGTTGCCGGCGAAGGTGAAGTCGAGCGGGATCGCAGGATGAAGCCACACCGAGCGCCGTCCGCTTCCGATGTCGACGGTGTTCTTCCAGGACAGGTAGAAGCTCTCGCCTCTGCCGAGCTTCGTTCCGATCACGAGCTGCAGGTGAGCGAGGAGGCGGTCCTCGAAGTCGGTTCCGGAGCTGGAGTTGTAGTGCAGCTTGCCCATGGGGTCCCGCCGGTGCGTGCGTCCGAGAAGGGCGCGATTCGCCACGCGAGGTCTCGGATGGGCTCTGAGACTAACCCCTGCTCCGCACGAGTCGGGCCGATTCGGGGTACTCGGTTCCGCGCCTGCCGGATCCCGAGGTCTCAGGGTCGTTTCTGCTACCTCACCAGGATGTTTCTTTTTCGCCCGATTCGGCGAGTCGGAGGCGTAGGGTGGCGGCTGCCGGTCGCGTCGCGGAGGTGCACCAACTCTCTCGCACGAGTCGGACGGCGCCACTCGGCCGAGAGGGCTTCCCCCTTATCGAGTCGAGCCCTCATGTCCTTCCGGGACGAGAACCAGCAAGACACCATCCGCGCCCTCCAGGACCTGGTTACGGCGTTCTCCGGGCCGCACTGGGTCCACCCCGCCTATGCGGAGCACGTGCTCGCGCACGCCACCGAACTCCTCGACGTCGCGCAGAACACCGGCAGTCGAGGTCGCGTGCGCATGCCGACGCTGATGTGGCCGCGCTCGGCCGTCTTCGAGGACCCGAACCCCCCACCAGTGCCACCCGCAGCCCTGTGAACAGCAGGCCCGCGCCGACCTCGAGTCGATCCGCTCCGTGCATCCTCATCGGGACGGCGAGGGCGGGTCGCCCGTCGATCGCCTCGTGGGCGTGGTTCACGAGCGACCGCGAGGGAGGCCCTCGTCGCCCGCGGTCTCGCCTCGGAGCTCGAGCGTGCAGGGGCCGCCGAGATCGCGGCAGGTCATGACCTTCACGGTGTCCTGGTTCCTCCCGTCGCGATCGCGGCGGCAGCTGTTCCAGTGGCGTTCCGGGGGGCCGGGAGGCGGGGGTCGGGCTCGCGGGTGACGACCATGTCCTGGTTCGCGATCGGGCGCAGGAGCGAGCGCAGCCACAGCGGGTTCATTCCGCTGGTCTCGCGGTGATCGAAGTGGTACTCGAGCGGCGTGCCCGGGTGGACGGTGATCGCGTTGGGGTGGTGCTCTGCGCGGCCGCGCTGGGCCCACGTCAGCCGGAACGACGCTCCGATCGGCATCCGGCGCTCGAGGGCGATCCGGAGGTGGTGGAGGGTGCGGTCGTCGAAGTCGATGCGCCATCGCCAGGCGCCGTAGATGAGCTGTCCCATGACGGGCCCTCGATGCTGTCGGCAGTACCGGGTCGTGATCGTCTGCAGCGGAGCGGAAGTCCGCGGGGCAGAAAGCGGTGGAGGGTCGCGTCCTGACCATGAGTGCCGTGGTCGAGTGCTTTCCACTGTACGCCTCGAGTGCGGGGCAGCCTCCGTGCGGGGCGGCATCCGTGCGCAGCGGTTCCGTCCCCGAGGAGCGACCGTGGGTCGGGCGTGAGTCGCCGGCGCGTGCCCGATATCGGGAGATCCGGTTCCGACCGCGTGCGGAGGCGTACAGTCCGAGCATGGCTGAATCGATCAGCACGACCCCCGCACCAGCCGGGGGGAAAGCCCGCAGCGGCTCCTCGAAGCCGTTCCCGATCCCCACGACCTCACGGCGGACCAGTCGCCTCACGCTCCTCGACGAGGAGCATGCCCGCGAGGCCCGGTTCTGGAGGTCCTACGACGCCGCCCCCTCCTCGGCCACCGCCTGGGCCGACGCGGCCGCGACCGCCTGGCGCAGTGCGGCCGCGAGAGCGCAGGCCGAGCGTGACATCGACCGGTGGAACGATGAGGGCGGATCCGCGGCCGACGCCCCGCCGACGTCGGACGCACGGCCGACGCGCTGAAGTCGCTGATGTCGAGTTGCGGTCGCGCCTCCCGGCGGGCGGGTTTCGATGACCGATCCCTCGCACTCGCTCATCGTCTTCGCGAGTGGGATGTGCTCGGCGTCTACGCCGACGAGATCCGACCGGCGGACGACGAGGAGTACGACGATCTCGTCGACCCGCTCCGCATCGCGCTCGAGGCGGGAGCGTCAGCCGAGGAGCTCAGCGCCCGTCTGGTCGACGTCCTGCGCCGGCAGTACGGACTCACGATCTGCGACGACTCCGCCGAGATCACCTTCACTCGCGACCTGCACACCTGGTGGCCGACGACGACGCCGTAGCGTCGCCCTCTCTCGGTTCGAGGACCGGCGCGGCGATCGTGCACTCCGCGATCTGCACACACCGGGTGCGGAACAGTTGGAACGGTCACTGGCCGGGCCGGCGTTCGGCGTCTCTCTCGGCCTGGTCGGCGCTGTCGCGCTGTCGGGGTGCCCGGCGGGGACGGGTGCCGATGCCGACCCGGAGGAGGGCGGAGACGACTGCTGCGCGGATCACGAAGAACAGGGCGAGCAGGACGAGGGCTATGACGAGTACCTGGCCGACGAGGACGCTGAACACGGAAGCGGGATCCATTCCCGGATGGTACCGGGGGCGGGCATCGCCGCCACCGGGGGCACGATCGGATCGAGGATCGGCCCCGTCGACGACGTCGCCGACGGGGCCGAGCGCCTCATCGGCGCCCTCACCCGCTGGACGAGTGGCGGCACCTGCTCGTCAGTGGCGGGGCGCCGAGTCGAGCGCACGAGGCGCATTCCGGCGCTGGGCGACCCTCGACACAGCGAGGAATGAACTCCTGTCTGCGAGAGAACGCTTGCGCCTGGGTGGGGGCGATGTGCGGCCCTGCGCTCAAGTCCGGACCCCTTGCGTCTTGACCCGTCGCCGAGGTCGAGACGACACCGACGTCCCCTTGTCGGTCGGTCGCGCGACGCCACGGAACGGCCCGTCTCTCGGTCACAGCGTCACGCTCAGGTGACCGCGCCTCACGTGCAGGGCAGTGTCAGCGGGGCGTCTGTCGGATGGTGCGCCGGTTCTCGGCCTTGAGGATCGTGCCGGCGAGGACCGCGGCGAGGATCGCGCCGATGGTGTTCATGAACCAGTCGTTGGTGTCGCAGGAGCGGCCGATCGCCGGAGCGGATGCCTGGACCAGCTCGATCAGGGCGGAGAGGCAGGAGACGCAAGCGGCGATCAGCAGGGGCCGACCGGTTGCGACCGCGAGCAGCAGGGTCCCGGGGAGCAGGAGCGCGATGTTCGCGAGCGTGTCGATGCCCTCGAACGGCACCGAGAACTGCACGGTGCAGAAGACCAGCGGTGTTCCATCGGGCGGGTACACGGTCAGCGCGATCGCCGCGACGAAGGCTGACGCCGCGAGGACGAGGAGGGTCTTCCTCGCGCCGCGGCGGCGGAGCAGCCAGGCGAGTGCGGTGACCGACGCGACCGCGATCCAGAAGCCGAGAGGTACGAGCGCGGCACGGTCGACGAGGAAGGTGCTGATCATGATGCTCTGCTTCCGGGTATCTGGCTGGCGAGATCGAAACTAGCGGCGTTCCACCCGCACTGCGCGCCACGAGCGACGTCGCGTCGAGCGGTTGGCGAACTGTGTCCGATGAGAACGTGTCGCCCCAGTCCGAGCCGGCGCCTCCGTCCCGTATGGGGATCCCCTAGTGGGACGCTGACTCGCCGCGGGATGGCGCCTCGACGTCGTGATGGCCGGCGCCGATGTCGGGGCTCGTCAGCGGGTGGGAGGCGAGTTCGATGGCTTGCTCGCGGGTGAGGTGCTGCGGGAAGTTCACGTGAGCGAACCGGCCGGTGGGATCCTCCGAAGAGGACGGCATCGCGACACGGCTTCCCTGGAGGAACGTCACGATCGCGTCCTGCGTGGGGTCGGTGGTGACGCGGCCCAGCCTGTCGCGCAGTTCGAGAAGCACCTTCTCGCCTGGCGCCGACACCTCGAGGACGACCTGCTTCGACCGGCCGGTCTCGATCCTCCGTGCTGTGGTGAACGACGCGAAAGGCGTGACCCGTGAGCGTACGCGCACCGTCTTGGCCGACAGGTCGGCGTACGGTGCCGGTCGGCGAATCGCGTGCACGACGAGCGGCAGAACGGTCAATACGATGAACGCACCGACGAGTACCGCCAGGCGAGCAGCAAGGGGAACGGCGTCCGGGTTCAGTGCGTCGAAAACGAGGTTGCCGCCGACGATCGCAACGAGAGAGACTCCGATGAGAACACGCTCCGTCGGTGCTCCTGCGCGACTGAACCACTTCCACTGAGTGAGTCGCACCTCGGACGCCGAACGTCCACCTCTGAACCCTGCCGCCATCGGTCGCCCCTTCCGTTTCGTTCAGCCTGTCGTACGGCCTGCGGTTCCGGCCAGCAGATCCTCGACGCCCGGCCGACGATCCCCATACGGACAGCCGAACCTGCCCTCCGGGCCCTCGGAGCTCCGCCTCTGCGCTCGCGCCTCGGACTGAATCGCAGGCCGCTTCCGTCGGGAGGGGGACGCGCGAGCCGGACCTTCGTTCATAGAGTGAGGGCATGCCTGAGTTCATTGAGGATTGCGACCTCTACGCCGCCACGTCCTATCCCGTCACCGTCTCCAATGGACGACGCGTGATGCGCAAGCTCCCCGTCAAAGCGCGCATCAACACCGAGACCGGGCAGATGGAGCTGTATGTAGACCCCTCCCAGCTGCACCAGCTGCAGGAGTGAAGCATCAAGGGAGCCGTCCTTGAGCGGGCGGCTGCCTGCGTCTTCACAGACCTGCGCGAACGAGCCGTGAGGTCAAGCGCCGCGGGCGCCGTTGCCCCTGTCGACTAGGGGGCGCGATCAGCTGAGCGACGGCCGAGACCAGCTACTCGGACCCGGATGATCCGCAGGCCGTGCAGTGCTGCGGAGGCGGTCGCAGCGCTGACGCTGTCGCTGCGACCAATGGTGCCGGTCAGAGAGTTTGACTCCGGCGACGATCTGAATGTGCGCGAGGATCCTGTCCTCGAACTCGAAAGTGTGGTCGTGGTAGTGCAGGACGCCCATGCTGAGAACCGGCGTTGAGGTGAACTCACCGGGTGCAGGGGCGGGGAATGACCCCGAGTCAGGCAGACGCGGCCATCGAACGGCAGGGCGACTGCAACTGCTGACGGCATCTCGCAAAGGCCTAGCCGTTGAATTCTGGTCGACTTATGGTCGACCACGGCGACCATGGCCCCGCAGCAGGATCAGCCCTCGCCCTCGCGAACGCTACTGCGGAGCCGTACTACCCGAAAAAGGGTCTGAACGAGGAGTAGGCCGCGACGCTGGTGCGGGACCTGACGACGGACGATCCGCAGACCGCGGTCATGGCTCACTTCCCGGCGTCGAACCCGAACTCCGTCGCGGAGCTCGTCGCTGAGTGCTCCCCGGTCGCACGAGCTCAAGCACAATCGACCGTCTACTCCGACGTCGTCCCGGTCAACGCGAGGGTGATCCTCGATGCACCCGGGCTCGCGCGCTGCGACATGTACCTCTCCTGGTCCGAGAGCCACGGCGAAGCGTGGTCAGTCCACCTCACGGACCCGCCGCCGCAGGACCCGCTTGCGACACCGATCCGCACACCAGAGACCTAGCCGCGCACCACGAGGCGACGTTGTAGCCCTGGACGATCCCCTGCGGGACGTCTCAACTAGTCGTGCGGCTGAAGATTCGGAGTAGTCGCTCGCATTTCGGCGGGTCCAGAGTCAGACCGTTCCTGAGCCCCCAGAGCAGGTAGGACATCGACCGGACGATCGCCCAGGCGCGCGCTCGTTCGGGCGGCACATCAGCAGCGGTCACGAACGCCTCGAAGGCCGCCAGCACGTCGGGGTCCGCGTCGAGCTCGTCGAGCCGAGACCACAGGACTCGGCCGACGTCGTACTCACGGTCGCCCTGGAGCAGGACCGGATCGACCACGGTCCACGGGTAGCGGCCACCCGCGAGCACCTGCTCGAAGTGGAGGTCACCATCGACCGACGTCAACGGCACGTCCCGCTCCGCAAGCCAGGCCGCCGCGTCCACCGCCTGCTTGAGCAGAATCCGCGACGTCGGCTGTCCGAGAGCGTCCCACTCCTTCGGAAAGGACTCCACTGCTTCTCGTGCGATCGTTCGAGTGCTGGGCGCTGTCGCCGGCGCCGGGGTCGCGAGAAGGCGGGTCAGCTCGCCGAGAGTGACGACAGCCGCCATTAACGGCTCATCGGCGAGCGACCGCGTGTGATCGAGCCGCTCGAGCAGTGACGCCCCCGCATCAGGGTCCGCGTCGAGCAGCCGGACGACTCCGCGACCGTCCCAGTGCGCCAGCGCAGCGACCTCCGTCGCGACGTCATCACCCGGCGGAGCCAGGCGCAGGACCGCAACCTGCGCCCCATGGAGGACCGGGACGACGAGAGCGTTCGACCCGTGCATCGGCTCGCCGTCGACCGCGAGACCCCACCTCGTGCACTGGCTCTCGACCAGAAGCGGAAGGTTGCCGAGCCACTCTCGGCCCTCCTCATCGCTCCACCATCTCGGCATGGACCGGAACGACTGCGGCACTGCAACCATCCCCGCAGCCTAAGCGCGGCACCTCTATCGCCGGCGGCGCACCGAGATGCGCGCAACCAGGAGAACTCTCCGAGGAGGGCCCTCTCCGACCTGACGTTCCGCCCCGCCGAGCTCCACCCGGAAGACCCCGCGCTGCGCGAGGCGCAGACCGCGAGCCTGCGCCTGCTCACCTCCGCCGTGCCCGCCCAGTCCCCCAGACCCTCCTCCTCCGTCCCGACCCTGACCCTCGTCAGCTGGGGCTTCGCCCACGGCGTCGTCGCACTCCTGCGCGAGGGCGCACTGCAGAGCATCGGCGACATCGGCACCCTGACCGACGACCTCGTCACCGCCTTCGAATGCACACTCCGCTGACCGGTGAGTCATCCGGTTTCATGACAGCTCGGAGGGTGGAGATCTTCTCCCAGACCCTCTCGTGTTCGTCGACGACGAAGCGCAGTAGTGCCACGGCCTTCGCGAGAGTGGAGAGGTCTGTGTCGTCTGGTCGATGAAGTCCGGTCAGCGACCGAGCAGACCGCGGGCTACGGAAGCAGTGGTGGCGCGATCAGTTCGAGGAAGCCGCCGAGCACTCCCTCGAGGTAGATGATGCGTGTGCCCGCTCGAGCGCCGCTGGCCATCCGGTGGGGCATGCCGACCGGCCGCCAGCCGTATGCCGCACAGAGGTCGAGCGCACGGTCGAGGTCCGAGACCGTCAGTGCGATGTGCACCGTGCCGATGTCCGCGGGTGAAGAGGTACCCGCTCGAGCCGACCGAGGTGGGGCGTACTGCAGCAGCTCGATCCGATGGTCTCCGAGCGTGACCGTGCTCATCGAGTAACGCTTGTGGCCGCCCGCCCCCTCGTCCGCGGCCGAACCCTCGCGATTCGTCGCCGACCAGCTCACCCGGGTCCGCCTCTTCGGGGACCCCGAACGCGGCTTCGAGACGTGCCGGTGAAGGATCTCCATACGGGGCGCTCGAAGAGCCACTGATTCGCACAGTCGCGACCGCGCTCACCACCCGGCAGTCGCTCGTGGCGCGCAGTGCGGGTGGAACGCCGCTAGTTTCGATCTCGCCAGCCAGATACCCGGAAGCAGAGCATCATGATCAGCACCTTCCTCGTCGACCATGCCGCGCTCGTACCTCTCGGCTTCTGGATCGCGGTCGCGTCGGTCACCGCACTCGCCTGGCTGCTCCGCCGCCGCGGCGCGAGGAAGACCCTCCTCGTCCTCGCGGCGTCAGCCTTCGTCGCGGCGATCGCGCTGACCGTGTACCCGCCCGATGGAACACCGCTGGTCTTCTGCACCGTGCAGTTCTCGGTGCCGTTCGAGGGCATCGACACGCTCGCGAACATCGCGCTCCTGCTCCCCGGGACCCTGCTGCTCGCGGTCGCAACCGGTCGGCCCCTGCTGATCGCCGCTTGCGTCTCCTGCCTCTCCGCCCTGATCGAGCTGGTCCAGGCATCCGCTCCGGCGATCGGCCGCTCCTGCGACACCAACGACTGGTTCATGAACACCATCGGCGCGATCCTCGCCGCGGTCCTCGCCGGCACGATCCTCAAGGCCGAGAACCGGCGCACCATCCGACAGACGCCCCGCTGACACTGCCCTGCACGTGAGGCGCGGTCACCTGAGCGTGACGCTGTGACCGAGAGACGGGCCGTTCCGTGGCGTCGCGCGACCAACGTCGACCTCGGCTACGTCTCAGGACGCAGGAGATCCGGATCTGAGCACAGGGCAGCAGATCACCGCCCCCACCCCTAGGCGCAAGCGTTCTCTCGCAGACAGGTTCATCCCTCGTCGTGTCGAGGGTCGCCCTGCGCCGGAATGCGCCTCGCGCGCTCGACTCGGCCGGCCCACATCCTCTGTAGCAGGCGGTGGAGCTCATACGGAGCCGGCCTGAGCATCCGTGGACCGTGACCGAACTGGCGGCGGCCGTATGAGTGTTCGCGGCCATCAGGAGGCGTTCCGCCGAACTCTCGACACGACACCGATGGCCTGCCTACGGCAGCAGCGACTCGAGCGGGTCCGCGAGGAACTGCTCGTCACCGCGCTGGGAACTGTCAGCGTGACCGAGGTGACCACTCGATGGGGCTTCATCCACCTCGGCCGATTCGCCGCCAGCTATCGCGCAGCGTTCTCCGAGAACCCCTCCGACACCCTCCGCTCGTAGCCCGCGTCGAGCAGAGGCCGACGTCACAGCATGGGCAGCCGGCGCGGTCGCGGGCCGCGGGGGAACGCGGCGTCGATCCGGTCGAGTTCGGCGGTGCTGAGCTCCAGCGCGCCCGCCCCTGCATTGTCGTCGGCGTGCGCGACGGTGGAGGCCTTGGGGATGGCGAAGACAGCCGGCCGGCGCACGAGGAAGCGCAGGGCGACCTGCCGGGCGCTCGCACCGTGCTCCGCCGCGATCTGCTCCAGCACGCGGCCCCCCGGCGTCCGCGGATCGGGGAAGCGGTCGTGACCGAAGGGACTGTACGCGACGACGGCGATGCCCTGCCGTTCACACCACGGGAGCACGGCGTGCTCGATCGCGCGCTCCTCGAGGTGGTACAGCACCTGATTGCAGGCGAGGTGCCCTTCCCCGCCCGACCGCCAGGCCTCCTCCAGATCGTCGACATCGAAGTTGCTCACGCCCCACGACCGGATCTTGCCCTGCTCGCGCAGCTGCTCGAAACCGGCGAACGTCTCCTCCAAGGGGTGCGAGCCGCGCCAGTGCAGGAGGTAGCAGTCCAGCCTGTCGGTGGCCAGCCGCGTCAGCGTGCGCTCGCACGCCGCCATAACTCCGGCACGCGAGGCGTTGCTCGGGAGCACCTTCGAGACGAGGAAGACCTCGTCCCGCCGTCCGGCGATCGCCGCACCGACCACCGGCTCGGCGTCGCCGTACACCTCGGCGGTGTCGATGTGCGTCATGCCGCTGTCGATCCCGTGACGCAGCGCGGCCACGGCGGTCGGGCGGTGGGCGTCGTCGATGTACCAGGTGCCCTGCCCGATCACCGAGACCTCCGACGGAGGGCGGCCGAATGAGCGGTGCTCCATGATCGTCGTCCCTGCCGCGCCTACACGGGCTGCTTCTCGGCGACGACATCGACCTCTTCGACGGTGGGCTCTCCGAACAGGACCCCGGTGTTCTCGCCGAGCGCTCGGCCGACCTCGCCCGACAGGTGCGCCTGGCGCCCGGAGTCGTCGGGGAACGCGTCGAAGATGCCGAACGACGTGGGTCCGAACTGCAGCGCGAACCACCGGACCGTCTTCGGCTCCCCTTCCACCATCGTCAGCCCCTGGTTCAGGAACGCCCGCAGATCGTCCGCCTTGTCGGGCAGCGCCTCCAGACGGACGAGGAGTGCCTTGCTCACCTGGGTTGCCATCATCGGTCTCCTTTGCTCGATCGTCGTAGCCGGCCCCGGATCACGTCCGCCCGGTGACGGTGCCATCGTGCCCACTGCGACCCCTCCGCACCTACGACCTTGACGGATCCTCCCTCGACGAGTACCGACGTCTGCGCGCGGCGCGCACCCGGGAAGGCGCTTCTGAGAGGGCGGTGGTCTGGGCTCCGGATGCGCCTGAGGCACACTGACCCCTGCTCACGGGCGTGAGCGGGGCGCGGCCTACCGCGGCGTCGCCATCGGAACCGTCCCTGCTCCTTCGGGTGGAGCGGGAGCGATTCCCCGAGGGTCAGGGGCGGAAGACCGCCCGCACGCATCCGTCTGTCTTCTCCTTGAACATGGCGTAACCGGCGGGTCCGTCCTCGAGCGGCATGACGTGCGTGGCCAGGTGCTCGGTGACGATCTCGTCGCGCGCCATGCGCTCGAGGAGCATCGGGATGTACCGGTGCCCGTGCTGCTGAGCGGACCGGAGCGTGAGGCCCTTGTTCATGATCGCCCCCAGGGGGAACTTGTCGACGAAGCCGCCGAACACACCCAGCACGAAGAGGCTGCCGCCCTTGCGTGCGGCGAAGATCGCCTCGCGAACGGCGGTGGGTCTGTCCGTCTGAAGCCGCAGCTGCTGCTTCAGCTGGTCGTAGGCGAAGTCGGGTCCGTCGCGGTGCGCCTCCATGCCGACCGCCTCGATGCACACGTCGGGGCCGCGTCCGCCTGTCAGCTCGCGGAGCTCGGCCGTCACCTCGCTTGTCTCGTAGTTCATGGTCTCCGCGCCGATGACCTGCTCGACCTGGGTCAGCCGCTCGTGGAAGCGGTCGATCACGATGACGCGTTCGGCACCGAGCAGCAGCGACGCGCGCGCCGCCATCTGCCCGACGCCGCCGGCGCCCCACACCGCGACGGTGTCACCGGGCTTCACACCACCGAGATCCGCGCCCATCCATCCGGTCGGGGCGGCGTCGGAGGCGAAGAGCGCCCGCTCGTCGCTCACCCCTTCAGGGACGGGGAAGGCCCCCTGGTCGGCGTAGGGCACGCGGATGTACTCGGCGTGACTGCCGGCCCATCCGCCCAGCGCGTGGGAGTAGCCGTAGCATCCACCGGGGGCCTGCCCCCAGAGCATCTCCGGGATGCCCGCGTTGGGGTTGCCGTTGTCGCAGAGCGAGAAGAGCTCGTTGCGGCAGTACCAGCACTTCCCGCAGCTGATGAACGAGCACACTACGACGCGATCGCCGATCTTGTGCTTGGTGACGGCCGATCCGACGTCGACGATCTCGCCGATGAACTCGTGGCCGAGCACGTCGCCCGCTCGCATCGTCGGGACGTATCCGCCGAGCAGGTGCAGGTCGGATCCGCAGGTCGTGCTCAGCGTCACCTTGACGATGGCGTCCTGAGCATTGAGGATCCCCGGATCCTCGACGTTCTCCACCGCGAGCTCGTTCACTCCGGTCCAGCACAGAGCCTTCACAGCACACCCTCGCCCTTCGCCTCGTCCTCTGCCTTGTCGACCACGCCACCGAGCAGCGTGCGCGGACGTTCTCCGTGCGGTCTCGGCGTGGCGCGGAGGATCTCGCCCGTCTCGAAGATCTGTTTCGCGTCGCGCAGAGCCTCCCGCAGCGCCTTGCCCAGATCGCCGTTCTCGCCGAGATCGACGCCCTCGCGGACTCGCGCATGGACTTCGAAGCCCTTGTCCCCGGGAGCCGGGTCGATGCGGATGTCGAGCGACTCCGCCAGACGCTCCAGCGGCTCGGGATACCCGCCGACGGCGAAGTCCTCGGCGTCGCCCAGCACGGTGACGGCCTTCCACCCCTGGGGATGCGCTCCGTCCCCGTCCGACTCGCGCTCCTTCTTCACCAGGGTGCGGGCGACCAGGCCCACTGCGACGCTCGCAACACCGACTCCGACCGCGACAGCTGCTCTGCCGGCCATGATCACGCCGCCTTCCCGGGCTTGAGGACGACCTTCGTCCACCCGTCGTCCCGGTTGTCGAAGTGCTCGTAGGCGCCGGGCGCCTCGTCGAGCGTGAGCTCGTGGCTGACGATGAACGACGGCGAGGCCTTGCCTGCGGCGATCAGATCGCGCAGCTGGCGGTTGTACCTCTTGACCGGCGCCTGACCGGTCCCCATGGTCTGACCCTTGAACCAGTGCAGTCCCATGTCGAACGCGATCCGGCCCTGCTTCGCCAGTTCGTCGGGGCCGCCGGGGTCCTGCGGCACGAAGACGCCGACGGTGCCGATCCGTCCGGTGAAACGCACCGACTGCACCAGGCGGTTGAGCGTGAGGTTCGGCTGTTCGTCGCCGCCGGGGTCGTGCGCCTGGTAGCCGACGCACTCGCAGCCGTTGTCGGCGCCGAGCCCCATCGTCAGCTCGAGCACGGCCTGCACAGGGTCGACCTTCGAATCGTCGATGGCGATGGCGCCGATGGACTCCGCCAGTCGGAGTCGATCCGGATGCCGATCCACGACCATGACTCTGCTCGCACCCCGGATGGTGGCAGACAGGGCGGCCATCAGCCCGACAGGGCCGGCGCCGTAGACGACGGTCTGATCCCCCGGCTTCACTCCCGCCATCTCGGTCGCGTGATAGCCGGTCGGGAAGATGTCGGCGAGCATCACGTAGTCCGACGCCTTCTCCTCTGCGTCCTCACCCAGACGAAGGCAGTTGAAGTCGCCCCAAGGCACACGCAGAAGCTCGGCCTGGCCGCCCGCCCACGGCCCCATGTCGGCGAATCCGTAGGCCGCACCCGCCCATTCCGGGACGGGCTGAGCAGTGAGGCAGTAGTTGGTGAGCCCTCGCTCGCAGTTCTTGCAGTGCCCGCACGCCACGTTGAACGGCAGGACGACGTGATCCCCTACCGCGATCTTGTCGACGCCGTCTCCGACCTCGATCACCTCGCCCATGTTCTCGTGCCCGAACCACCGCCCGGTCTCGAAGCTCGTGCGCCCCTCGTACATGTGCAGGTCGGACCCGCAGATGTTCGTCGTCGTGACGCGCACCAGCACGTCGGTGGGACGCACTATCCGAGCGTCCGGGACGTCTTTCACCACGACCTCGCGCGGCCCTTCGTACACGACTGCTCTCATGTTCGTCTCCTCCTGTGCGTGACGTGCCCTGGAACGAACCGCTGGCCGACCGGCCGCGCGACACCTCCATGGGACGCCCGGCGGGCGAGACGACGCCATCGGCAGACCTGCCGATCCCGTCCGCCGACGGGAGGCACCACCTTCCGCGGAGTGCGTGATAAGCCTGGAGGAACGTTTCCGGATAGTCATTCGGTTTCCCGTTCCGACGAGCTCGAGGTGGTCGCTCCCGTGACACGCAGCGCCGCACTTCAGCTCGACGAGATCGCGGCGCGCCCGCGTCCCGCCCACGAGCGTGCGCAGGCGCTGCTCGACGAGGTGCGTCTTCACGTCCCCTTCGACGGCGCGTGGATGTCGCTGGCCGAGCCGCGGGGCGCCGGGTACGCGTTCCTGGCGAGCACGGACCTCGACGCGTCCACTGTCCGCTACCTCAGCGGTCCGCAGATGGCGCGGGACATCGAGGCGACCGGCGCCGACCGCGCGAGTCCGCCGATCAGCCTCTCAGACTTGTCCCGGCCCTCGGGAGACCTGCAGACCTGGGCCGAGTGCCTGGTCCCCGCGGGGTTCCACGAGACGCTGTCCGTCGCGCTGTTCGAGGCCGGAGGGCGGCACGTCGGCTCCATGACGGTGCTGTTCGAGAGCGCCGACCCGCCGGCGCCGACCCTCCGACGGCGCTTGGCCCGACTGGTGCCATGGCTCGCGTCGGCGATCGATCCGATGCGATCGCTCGCGGCGGCGGCGAGCTTCGTGACGGGGGCCGGAGCCGGCGCGGTCCTCCTTCCCGATCACGGCGTCGCACGCCTCCCGGGCCTGTCGGACGACGCGCTCCTCGCCGCCGACTCGGCTCTGATCGGCGCCGCCCGGGATGCCCTCGACGACGGGCAGGGCTACGCCGCGTTCCTGTGGCCGCGCGGAGACCCGCAGGCACCGGACGGCTACCTGCGGGTGACGGTGCTGGCCTGCGAGGAGGATCTCCACGCTGTCGCCGCCGGCGTCGTCGTGCTCTCCGCCGCTCCGCAGCTGAGGGGCCTGACGCCGCGGGAGCTCGAGGTGCTCGGTCATGTCATCGAGGGGTGCTCCAATGTCGAGATCGCTCGGGCGCTGGCGATCGCTCCCCGCACGGTCGCCGCTCACATCGAGCACATCCTGATGAAACTCGATGCCACCTGCCGCACGCTCGCGGCCGTCCGCGCGGAACGGGCCGGGCTCTACCTCCCCCTGCTGAGTGGGCGGACCGGATGAGTGCCGTCGACGGCCTCGAAGCTCAGTGGCCGTCGCCGATCAAAGAGGAGAACCCATGTCCCATCTGGCCCTGAAAGCCGGTGTCGCCGCGATCGTCGGCGCAGCGGTCGCCGTTGTCGTCGCGCTCCTCGGCCTCCCCGACCTGTCGCCACTGCTGGGTTGGGCGATCGCGTCGGCGGTGTTCCTGGTCTGGGCGTGGTCCGGGGCGTGGCCCGCCGACCCCGAGCGGACCCGAGACCTCGCACGTCACGAGGAGCGCTCGCGGAAGCTGGTCGACTCGGTCATCATCGCCGCCACCTTCTTCAGCCTCGTCCTGGTGGTCTTCGCGCTCGTCCGCAGCCAGCAGAAGGACCCCGTCGGCTCCGCGGCGGCGATCCTCGCGGTCGTGGGTGTCGTGGCGGCCTGGGCGCTCATCAACACCGTCTACGCCTTCAAGTACGCACGGATGTACTACCTCGACGACAAGCACCGGTTCGACTTCGACCAGGACGAGGACCCCTCGTACAGCGACTTCGCCTACACGGCGTTCTCGATCGGCATGGCCTACAACGCCGGCAACATCACGCAGTCGTCCACCCCGTCGCGCCGCATCGCCCTCGGGCACGCCCTGCTGTCCTACTTCTTCGGGACCTTCGTCGTCGCGGTCGCCATCAACCTGATCACCGGCCTCACCCAAGGAGGGTGAGGCCGGTGGCAACGCCTCCGCCCCTGAGGCGCATCCGAGAAGCCTCGGCGGGATCGGGTACCGGACGTCCGCGCCAGGAGTAGGACCAGATCGAGCTGCGGCGGCCACTCACAGACGGAACACGGAGCGGAGCCGTGCACAGCAGCACAACGAGAGACGTCCCGCTGATCCGTCTCCTTGCGGGACGCGCGACCGGTCTCCGCCCTCGCCGCTCTCGTGCCGGTTCATCCCACGGCGCGGGCACTGTCGATCGTCCTCGGTGGGATCACTCTCGCTCAGGTCGCAGGCGTCCCCGTGGAGAGGACTCGGTCCGCATGGTGATCGTGGGCTCGACAACGGTCGGTCGAAGCGAGCGGATCCTCCCCGCGCCGGACGCCCTCCGCACCCCGCCGCCTGCCAGCGATCGGCACGCGCAACCACGGGACCCCGAGTGTCACCGACGTGATGGCTCAGTGCAGCTCGGTGCCTCGGCCGTCCGCGGGACTCGCTGCTCAGAGGGATTCGAGCACGTCGAGCGCCCGCTGCACCCCGTCCTCCCGCCGCATGAGTCGGCCTACCTCAGCCGCCCGCTGAGCTCGGGACAGGGCGTCGCTCATCGCGGGTACGAGGGTGCCGGACGAGAAGCGGCGCAACGGGATCGGGGCCGCGGCCACCCCCTGTCGATGCAGGTGAGCAGCCCAGAACGGCTGGTCGGCGGTGACGGGCACGACGACGGCGGGAACGCCGGCCCGGGCGACGGCGTGGGAGGTGCCGGCCCCGCCATGGTGCACGGCGAGCGTCGCGCCCGGCAGCACCGCGTCGAACGGCGCCGACCGCACCACCAGCACATCGGGGCCGCGGCGCTCCGCAGGCAGCGCAAGCCCACCCCACCCGGTGACGAGCAGCACCCGCAGGCCGTGGGAGCGGGAGGCCGTGACGATCGCGGCCCCCCGGGCCGACGCGTCCCCCGTCGCCATGGAGCCGAACGAGGCGACGATGAAGGGGCCGGCGCCCAGGAAGTCGCCGACGACGGGGTCCGGGGACGCCGCCGTCGCCTCCTCGTACCAGGCTCCCGTCTGGTGCACCCGCTCCGGCCAGTCGTCGGGCCGCGGCAGCAGCGCGGGACTCACCGCCATGAGCGTCGCGCGCGACGGCGACCGCCGTGCGGGACGACGACCGCCCGGCAGCTCGGCAGCGGCGCGCGCCACATCCGCGTCGAAGAGGCGTGCGGCGGTGCGCGGCACGGCGTAGGTGAACCGGTTGTACGCGCCGAGATCGCGGGTGGCCGTGGGACCGCCGGCAGCGGGCAAGCGCTCGCTCGGGGTGGCCACCGGCGCGAACTCCACCAGCACGCGAGGGACACCGAGCGAGTCGGCCACCATCGGCGCACTGAGGATCAGCGGGTGGTGCACCACCACGTCGGGGTCGAAGGCGACCGTCTCCCGCACCGCGGCGGCGAGCATCCGCCGCATCGCGGGCCGCACCTCAGCGCGGAGGTGGTGCACGAGAGCCCACGGGGAGCGACCGGCAGGGGAGAGCACGCGGTGTGCGTCCAGACCGAGAGCCACGGTGTCGACCCCCTCGGGCGCGACCGCGTCGTCGGGCAGAGCCAGCCGCACCTCGTGACCGCGGGATACTGCGTGTCGGGCGAGGGCTGCGAAGGGTTCCACGTCGCCCCGGGTGCCGGCGGTGAGCAGCATCATGCGCATCCGCCCAGTGTGGCCGCAACCCCCTGCCCCGCGCTGATGTGAGCCGCATACTCTCGGTCGTGTGACTGATGGCAGAGGGCAGACGTCGCGCACCGCGCCGTCCGCTCCAGGGCTGGCCGTGCGCCGTCTCGTGCACATCTCGCGCCCGGTGCTGTGGATCAACACCATCGGCTCCGGCCTGGTCGCCGTATGGCTCACCGGCACGCTGTTCGACCTGCGGGCCCTGCCGATCATCCTGTGGCTCACCCTGCCGTTCAACCTGCTGATCTACGGCGTCAACGACATCTACGACCAGGACACGGATGCGGCCAATCCCCGCAAAGGCTCCCTCGAGGGCGCCAGGATCCGGCAGTCCGAGGTGCGGCTCATCGCCTGGGCCGTCGCCGTGACCAACGCCCCGTTCCTCGTCTACTTCCTCCTCGCGCTGCCGCCCCTCGCGAACGCCGCGATCCTGCTCTACGTGGGCGTCTTCGTCTTCTACTCCGCACCGCCGCTGCGCTTCAAGGCGCGGCCCTTCCTCGACTCGCTGAGCAACGCGGCCTACGCCCTGCCCCTGGTCATCGTGCCCGCGGCCATCGAGGTGTCGCCGGTCTGGCCCGCCGCCCTCGGCCTCATGGCCTGGAGCGTGGCCAAGCACGCCTTCGATGCGGTCCAGGACATCGTGGAGGACCGGGACGCGGGCATCACCACCACCGCGGTGCGGCTCGGCGCGCGGGGGACTGCTCTGTGGAGCGGGTCCTGGTGGATCGTCTCCACGGCGCTGTTCGCTGTGGTGAGCGTGCCCGTGGCCGCCGTCAACCTGCTGATCGCCGGCATCCTGGTCGTGTGCCTGCTGCGCGACCCGACGCCGGAGACCGGTCACCGCCTCTACCGCCTGTCGGTCGCTTTCCCGTACATCGCAGGATCATTCGCCGGGGTGCTGCTCATGGTCTCGATCGTGCTGGTGGGCTACCCGTGAGCCGCATCGTCGTGGTCGGCGGCGGGATCGGCGGGCTCACCGCCGCCGCGCTTCTCGCGCACGCAGGCCACCGGGTCACCCTTCTCGAGGCCTCCGCCGAGCTCGGCGGCAAGAGCCGTCGCATTCAACTGGGGGAGGACCGGATCGACACCGGGCCGTCCCTGGTGACATTCCCAGCGGTGTGGGACGAGCTGCTGCGGCGACTCGGCAACGGCAGGCGCGCCGACGATCGCATCCGCGACGACGGCCGCCTCGACCTGGTGCGGATGCCCGAGGTGGGCCGCTACTACTACAACGGCGAGGAGACCTCCCTGCCGGTGGCACTCGAGCACCCCTGGTACCCCGCCTGGCGACGGTTCTCGGACCTGCACGCGCCCCTCGCCGACGATGTGACCGAGCTGCTGCTCGCCGACCCCCTCGACCGGGCCGCCCTCCCGGCTCTCCGCAGGCTGCTGGCCGTCTACGGCTCGCGACTCACCACACGCGCTTACCTCGACAGCCTGCCGTGGCTGCCGGAAGGGCTGCGCGAGATCATCGCGATCCACACCCTCAACGCGGGCGTCTCCCCCTCACGCACCCCCGCCCTCTACGCGAGCATGCCGGCGATCATGGCGGAGACCGGAGCCTGGGTGCCGCGCGGTGGAGTGTACGAGATCGTGCTCGCGCTGGGCCGGCTGGCCGAGGCGGCCGGGAGCGAGGTGCGCACCGGCGAGGCCGTCACCCGCATCGAGCGCGGGTCGGTCACCACCGACGTCGGGCGCTATCCCGCCGACCTCGTCGTCAGTGCGGTGGACGCCGACCGGCTCGCCTCTCTGATGGCTCCGTCGCGCATCCCGGCGCTCCCCCGCCTGCGCCCGCGCACCCTCTCCTGCTCGGCCATCGCGGTGTACGGCGTGCTGCGGGAGGAGCTGCCCGCGGACTTCGCGACGCACAGCGTGGTGCTGCCGACGAAGCCCGCTGCGCTGCACCGCAGCCTCGAGGCGGGCGATGAGCCGGCGGACACCATGGTGTTCGTCAACCAGTACCGAGCGGGCGAGGTGTACCCGAACCCGCGCAGCACCGTCGGCATCCTGCTCACCGCGCCCGCCGACGGTGGGCACTACACGGCCGAGCACCCCTTCGTGCGGCGCGAGGTCGACCGCGTCTCGAGCGCGATGGGACTCGACGGGCCCCTCACCGAATTCTTCGACGAGCAGATGGTGCTCGATCCGCAGTACTACGGCGGAGGCGGCGAACCGCACGGCGCGCTCTACGGGGCGGCGCGTCCGCCATGGCTGAGCGGGCCGTTCCACCGCCCCTCCTACAACGACCCCTGGCGACCCTGGCTGTGGCGGGTCGGCGCGTCGGTGCACCCGGGCGGCGGTATCCCAGCGGTGGTGGGCGGCGCGATGATCGCGGTGACCCGGCTGCTGAAGTCGACGCCGGTCTGACCCGGGGCCTCTCCTCCTCGACGTCGCCCCGGAGACTGACCAGCGAATGCGGTGTCGTGCCGTCGCGAAACGAGACGGCGACGACCGCCGGCGTCCCGAAGGGCGGCCTCGTGCACCACTTCCGCGTGCGCGCGGCGCTCGCTGAGGTCCGCTGCGGTCGCCGACATCTCGGCCGATCGCGGCCGAACGGTGCGCCTGATGAGCGGCGCTCGTCGGAAAGTTCACTCAGCTATACATCACCGTTCACCCACGGACGCGGCGATCAGGAGTGTGCTGAGGCTGCCCCTTTCCGGGGCCTTCATCCTCGAGGAGTTCACGACGTGACACGACTGCTCCGCTCCGCGCACCGCGGACGCTCCGCCCTGGCCCTCACGGCCGCCGCCCTCGTCTGCGGCGCCGCTCTGGCCGCCCCCAGCGTGGCGACCGCCGTCGGAGCCGCCGATCTCGGCGCCACCGGCGGCGCCGCCCGCATCTCCCCCGTCGACGCCGACCTCTCCGACTCGCTGCGCGCGGCGGTGAAGGAGCAAGACGCGAAGAACGTCATCCTCCTCATCGGCGACGGCATGGGCGACTCCGAGATCACGGTCGCCCGCAACTACCAGTACGGCGCGGCCGGCCGCTTCCCCGGCATCGACGCCCTCCCTATCACCGGCCAGTACACGACGTACTCCCTCTACCGCGCCGACGACCCGGCCACGGGCGCCGTCAAGGGCGCTCCGGACTACGTGCCCGACTCCGCCGCTACCGGCAGCGCCTGGGCCACCGGCACCAAGACCTACGACAACGCGATCTCGGTCGACATCGACCAGGAGCGCAAGGACACCCTCCTCGAGATCGCCAAGGCGAACGGCCTGAAGACCGGCAACGTGACCACAGCCGAGATCCAGGACGCGACTCCCGCCGTGCAGGCCGCCCACGTCGACGCTCGCAGCTGCTACGGCCCCGACAGCCCGACCTGCGGGAACGACGCGCTCGAGAACGGCGGACTCGGCTCGATCAGCGAGCAGATCCTCGACACCCGCGCCGACCTCACCCTCGGCGGCGGCGCGGCCAGCTTCGCGCAGGTCGCCCGCGCCGGCGACTGGAGCGGGGAGCCCCTGTTCCAGCAGGCCGCCGAGCGCGGCTTCCAGGTCCTCGGCGACGCGACCACTCCCGCCTCCGCCTCGCAGCTCGACGCCCTCACCGTCGCCGACCAGGACGCGCCCGTGCTCGGCCTGTTCAACTCCGGCAACCTGCCGGTGCGCTACGCGCCCACCCCGGCGACGGTCGGAGGAGCGGACGCCGCCCCCCAGACCTGCGTCGCGAACCCGGCACGCCCCGCCGAGCAGCCCACGCTCCGCGCGATGACCGAGAAGGCGATCGACCTCCTCGACACCGGCGACAAGGGCTTCTTCCTCCAGGTCGAGGGCGCCAGCATCGACAAGCAGGACCACGCCGCGAACGCCTGCGGCCAGATCGGCGAGACCGTCGACCTCGACGAGGCCGTGCAGGCCGCGCTCGCGTTCGCCGAGGCCGACGGGAACACCCTCGTCATCGTGACCGCCGACCACGCCCACTCCAGCCAGATCGTCGACTCCACCCCGCCCACCTCGCTCAGCACCGCGCTGAAGACCGTCGACGGCAGCACCATGAAGGTGTCGTACGGCACGGCCGCCGAGGGCGGATCCCAGCAGCACACCGGCTCGCAGCTGCGCATCGCGGCCTACGGACCGGGCGCGGCGAACGTCGCCGGCCTGACCGACCAGACCGACACGTTCTTCACCATCACGAACGCGCTCGGAGTGGACCGCGACATCCGCTCGATGAGCTTCGGAGCCACCGCCGAGCTCTCCGGCTCGTCGGTCGCCCCGGGAGCCGACATCACCCTCACCGCCAAGGGCTTCAACGGGGACACGCAGCTGATCGGCTCCGCGCCCCTGTTCACGGACCGCACCGCCACCCGCGACCTCGCCGGCGGCGGCCTCACCGTGACCGCGAAGGCGCCCACCACGCCCGGCGACTACAGCGTCACGGTCACCGGCGACCAGACCGGCAAGGCGATCACCCTGCCGTTCACCGTCACCGAGCGTCCGAAGTCGGACACGCCCATCGCCGACAAGGTCAGGGACCTCGGCGGGAAGCTGATCGGCAAGATCCGCCAGCACTGACCCCTCGACCGCGATCCTCCCCACGAGCTGACAGCGGTCGGAGACACCGGAAGGGCCGCCCCTCGGGGCGGCCCTTCCTCACGGGGGGCGACCCGGCCGAGCGCAAGAGGAAGATGGACACATGTCGAAGAAGATCGAATCCGCCTACCGCAGGCTCGCTGACGCGCTCGAGAAGCACGCCGAGCTCGCCTCCGGGAAGAAGAGCCGCCGCGGCCGCATCGAGAGTGCCGCCGCCGACGTGAAGCGAGCCGCGATCACGTACGCCGCCGCCGTCTCCGCCCGCACCGACACCGAGAGCCCGTTCAGCGACATCGCCGACCCGCGTCTGGACCGGCCCACCATCGCCTCTCTCACGGCGGAGCGGGACGCTCTGAGCCGGCGCCTCGCCGAGACTCCCCTGACGGCGACCGACCTCCAGGTCCCGCTGCCGTCGCCGGACTCGTCCCAGTAGCCCTCGAAGGCCACCTGGCCGCGGGTTCTGGTCGGTCGAGCGCCGCGATGCTCGCGTGCGCTCCGTGTCGGATGATCGGACCAGGGCCGTCCTCTTCGCAGTCGCTGTGCATGTCGCGCGGTTCGGCGTCATCACGGGGGCACTCGCTACGGCATCCGCGGTCGGGGTGCCCGGCTGCACCTCCTCTCACGTCGGCCCTCTCCTGCTCTTCCGTACTCGGCTGGAACCGCGTCCCAAATCGTCCGATACAGACCGGAATCGGCGCCCGCTGAGCCAGCCCTCTACGGGAGACCGACCGCAGCGAAGAGGCACTTCGGCTCCGGCCGCTGTCGGCTCTCGAGGACGGCGACGACGTCGGGCATTCTTCTCGGTCGCGCGCCTCGGAGGCGGCGCGGCGCTCTCGGCCTGAGAATGGAACAGTGGATCAGGACAGCATCAGCATCGCCTCCGAACTCGCCCAGGTGTCGAAGCACTGGACGCCCCGGGTCGTCGGGCGCGTGAACGACCAGTACGTGAAGGTCGCGAAGCTCCTCGGCGAGCTCGTCTGGCATTCCCACGATGAGGAGGACGAGATGTTCCTCGTCGTCTCCGGACACTTGCGCATCCAGCTCGAGAACCGTCCTGACGTGCACCTCGCCCCGGGTGAATTCTTCGTCGTCCCCCGCGGTGTACGTCACAACCCGGTTGCTGAGGACGAGGTCGAGATCGTGCTCATCGAGACCGTCACCACTGCGCACACCGGCGACGTCCTCGTCGCCGGAACGGTGCCGATCGAGGCACAGCTAGGTCGATCCTCCGAGCAGTCGGGCTGACGATCGGGATCGATCCGGCCCTTCGCCGAGGAGGTCGAGGGGTCCAGGATGCGCGCGACCCCGGTGACACGGCGTCGGATCGCCGTCGGTCGGGACGCGATGAACGGGACGCCCCGTTGAGCGATCGTCCTACGGGCCGTCGGGTTCGGCTAGTCGACGGTCGTAGTCGGCCAGCTCATTCCGCATCTGCTCGACCGACCTCGGCGTGAAGCGCCTCACCTGCAAGTCGAGGATCGCATCGGCCACCACGTCGCTGACCTCGAACTCTGCGGCGACAGCTGCTCTCTCGTCGTCAGGACCTCCCGAGACGTTCGCGCACGTCCGAAACAGCTTCTCGGCGTTCTCGATAGCTGTGATGTAGGCGCTGACGATCTCGGTCCGTGTCTCGAGGTTCTGACGTTCGTCGTCGTCCATGCGGTCACCGTACCGGCCGACGCGACCTGGATCCGAGCACTCGTCGCATCGTCTACTCGGTCGAGTGAGCCATCCTGTAGGGGGATCGCCGGCCGGGCGTCGAGGATCTGCTGGCCGGAACCGCAGGCTGTCCGACAGGCTGAACGAAACGGAAGGGGCGACCGATGGCGGCAGGGTTCAGAGGTGGACGTTCGTCGTCCGAGGTGCGACTCACTCAGTGGAAGTGGTTCAGTCGCGCAGGAGCACCGACGGAGCGTGTTCTCATCGGAGTCTCTCTCGTTGCGATCGTCGGCGGCAACCTCGTTTTCGACGCACTGAACCCGGACGCCGTTCCCCTTGCTGCTCGCCTGGCGGTACTCGTCGGTGCGTTCATCGTATTGACCGTTCTGCCGCTCGTCGTGCACGCGATTCGCCGACCGGCACCGTACGCCGACCTGTCGGCCAAGACGGTGCGCGTACGCTCACGGGTCACGCCTTTCGCGTCGTTCACCACAGCACGGAGGATCGAGACCGGCCGGTCGAAGCAGGTCGTCCTCGAGGTGTCGGCGCCAGGCGAGAAGGTGCTTCTCGAACTGCGCGACAGGCTGGGCCGCGTCACCACCGACCCCACGCAGGACGCGATCGTGACGTTCCTCCAGGGAAGCCGTGTCGCGATGCCGTCCTCTTCGGAGGATCCCACCGGCCGGTTCGCTCACGTGAACTTCCCGCAGCACCTCACCCGCGAGCAAGCCATCGAACTCGCCTCCCACCCGCTGACGAGCCCCGACATCGGCGCCGGCCATCACGACGTCGAGGCGCCATCGCGCGGCGAGTCGACGATCGGGTAGGGGATCGCCGAGCGGCCGCCCTCCGCACAGACTGAGCCCATGACGTCGGTGGAACCACTCAAGGCGCGCCCTCGCGACGACACGCAGATGGATGCACTGTTCAGCTCGGGGTGGCCGGCGTTCATCTCCGCCGACCGCCTCGCGGAGGAGCACCTGCCGCAGGTGCGCGAGCGGTTCACCCGGTTCGAGCTGGTGGTCCTCGATGAGGACATGCCGGTTGCTGTGGGCTGGGCGGTGCCGGTCCGGTGGGACGGCACTCGCGGGGGTCTGCCCGCCGGGTACGGCGACTCCCTCCGCAGGGCGCTCGAGGAAGAGGACGAGGCGACGACCCTCGTCGTCTGCGCCGCGCAGGTGCATCCGGACCGCACCGGCGCCGGCCTCGCTGGAACGCTGCTCGGCGCGTTCCGCGACCTCAGCGTCACCGGCGGGTATGAGCACGTGATCGTGCCGCTGCGCCCGACGATGAAGCCGCGCTACCCGCTGACCCCGATCGACGTCTACGCGGGCTGGAGACGTGAGGACGGGCTGCCGCTGGACCCGTGGCTGCGCACACACGTGCGGATGGGTGCGACCATCCTCGGCGTCGCCCCGCGGTCGCAGGTGATGACCGGCACCGTCGCCCAGTGGGAGGAGTGGACCGGGATGGCACTGCCGGCGTCGGGGGAGTACGTGATCCCCGGTGGGCTCTCGACCCTGCGCGTCGACCGCGACGCGGACGAGGGGCTCTACGTGGAGCCGAACATCTGGGTGCAGCACCGCTGAGCAGGCGGTGTTCCGTTCGGGGATCGCTGAGCGGACGCGCATGCCCTGGGAGCTGCTCTCTGAGCGCTCGGCTCTCCGAGAGCGCCCTCGAGGTCTGTGCAGCGCTGGGGGGACCGGATCGGGTCTCCCACTCTCGCGGTGCATCGTCGTTCTATGAACGTGTGGGGTCGCGAGGACGCCCATCGTTCGTAACGGCATCACGGATGCCGAGAGCAAGGAGGAGACCCATGCGTGGAGTGGTCATGCACACTGCCGGCGATGTTCGAGTGGAGGAGCGGGAGGACCCGACGATCGTCCACCCCACCGATGCCATCGTGAAGCTCACCGCTACGTGCATCTGCGGATCGGACCTGTGGCCCTACCGCGGTGTGGAACCGGCGGATCATCAGGCGATGGGTCACGAGTACGTCGGCATCGTCGAGGAGGTCGGCGCGGACGTGAAGACCGTGAAGCCGGGCGACTTCGTCGTCGGCTCGTTCGTCATCTCCGAGAACACCTGCGAGATCTGCCAGGCAGGCTTCCAGTCCAAGTGCGTTCACGCCGAGTTCGTGGCGGCGACCATCGGCACGCAGGCCGAGAAAGCTCGGATCCCCTACGCCGACGGGACCCTCGTCGCCACCCCAGGACAGCCGGACGCGGACCTCATCCCGTCGCTGCTGGCCGCTTCCGACGTCCTCGGAACCGGCTGGTACGCCGCGGTCGCGGCCGAGGCCGGACCCGGTAAGACGGTGGCCGTCGTCGGCGACGGAGCAGTGGGACTGATGGCGATCCTCGCCGCGGAGCAGCTCGGTGCAGAGCGCATCATCGCCATGTCGCGGCACAAGGACCGGCAGGAGCTCGCCCGGTTCTACGGAGCGACCGACATCGTCGAGGAGCGCGGCGACGAGGGTGTCGCACGGATCAAGGAGCTCACCGGCGGCCTCGGAGCCCACTCGGTCGTGGAAGCGGTCGGCACGCAGGAGTCCTTCATGCAGGCCGTCGGCGCCACCCGCGGAGGCGGCCACCTCGGCTTCGTCGGCGTGAACTACGGCGTGCAGCTCCCCGGCATCGACCTCTTCATGGCCGGCATCCACACCCAGGGCGGGCCGGCTCCTGTCCGCCGGTTCCTGCCGGACCTGATTCAGCTGATCTGGGACCGCACGATCGACCCGGGCAAGGTCTTCGACCTCACCCTCCCGCTCGAGCAGGCGCCTGAGGGCTACAAGGCCATGGACGAGCGTCGCGCGACGAAGGTCCTCCTCACCCTCTAGCCACCACCGCCCCGAGGCGCCGAGGTGCCTCCCGCAGACCTCGGCGCCTCGGCGTCCTAGCTTGGAGCGATGATGAATTGAAAGAGCGACATCCGGGAGTTCCTCATCTCCCGCCGCGGCAACCTAACGCCGGCCGACGCCGGGATCCCTGTCCTCGGCGGTGAACGCCGCGTCCCTGGTCTGCGCCGCGAGGAAGTCGCGATGCTCGCGGGAATCAGCGCGGACTACTACACCCGGCTCGAGCGCGGCGGACTGGAAGGCGCCTCGGACAGCATCCTGAACGCGATCGCGCGTGCCCTGCACCTCGATGACGTCGAACGGGAGCACCTGTTCGACCTCGCTCGGACAGTCCCACTCACCCTCGCGGCTCAGCACGGCGACGCCTCCTCGCCCCCCGCGGTTCGCGAGTCGGTCCAGCGCGTCCTCGACAACATGGCCGTGCCGGCCGTCGTCATCGACGCCGCCCAGACGCTCATCGCGTCCAACCTCGCCGGCCGCGCCCTCTTCGCCCCGCACTTCGAAGCGGAGCACCCCAACCTGGCGCGCTTCATCTTCCTCGACTCCCGAGCACGAGACTTCTACGAGGACTGGTCCCTCGCCTGCAGCCTCACTGCCGCGATGCTCCGGTTCGAAGCAGGTCGAGATCCCCTGAACGCCGAACTGACAGCACTCATCGGAGAGCTCGCCACGCGAAGCCCGCAGTTCCGGATCGATTGGGCCGACCGCGACGTCCACGAGCACCGCACCGGACGGAAGATCTACCGGCATCCCGCTGTCGGCGACCTCGACCTCACCTACGACGTGTTCGAGATACCTGGCGAGAACGGGCTGTCGATCACCACCTACACCGCCGACGATGGCTCCGACACCGCGGACAGACTCACCCTCCTCACCAGCGGGGCGGCAACTCGCTCGCGCACATGAAGCTCACGTTCATCGAGCTGCTCGAGGGGATCGGTCGGTCCCGTATCGGGATCCCTCAGCGGTGCGGCACAGCCGCCTGCTCGATGGTCGCCGTGATGACGGCGACTCCCGCTTCTTTCGCTTCGTAGGCGACAGCGGGAGGGACGTCCGGGAGGGTGATGATGGTGTCGAGGTCTCGGAAGGTTCCGAAGCGGTGGGCGGCGGTGCGGGTGAACTTCTCGGGGGTGGAGACGAGAACGACGCGCCTAGAGGATTCGATGGCGGCTCTCTTGACCTGGGCGTCGCCCCAGCTCGCGACGGTGAGGCCGGTTTCGGGGTCGGCGGCGCAGGCGCCGAGGATCGCTGTGTCGAAGCGCATCGCGCGGACCGCTTCTGCTGCGCCGGCGCCGGTGAAGGCGAGGTCGTCGTGCCCGACCGGTCCGCCCGGCACGATGACCTCGTTCCCCGGGGTTCTCGCCAGTGCTGCTGCGGCGTGAAGGGAGAGCGCGAACGCGGTGATGCCGAGGCCGGCGAGTTCTTCTGCGACCGCCAGCGCGGTCGTCCCGTTGTCGATGAGGACGCTGTCGCCGGGAGCGATCATCGCGGCGACCGTCCGCGCGAGTACGGTCTTCTCGGTGGAGTCCTCGCTTCGCCGTATCGCGAACGGATACTCCGATCCGCGCGTCGTGACGGGCGCTGCGCCGCCCCGGACGCGCCGGAGCGCGCCCTGCTCGGCAAGCTCGGTCAGGTCCCGGCGGATGCTGATGGCAGAGGCGCCAGTGAGGGTGACGAGCTCGCTCACGGATCGCTCTCCGGAGTCGACCGCCCGAATGATCACTCTTTGACGTTCTGATCGTTGCACGTGATCACTCTAGTTCGTACGGTGCAACCCATGACAAGGACAAGCAGGGCCGGGCTCGCAGCTCCGGCGGGTGTGGGCATCATGTTCGCGAGCAACGGGGCGCTGTTCGCGGCGCTCCTGCCCTGGTATCCGCTGCTGACGCAGCGGCTGGGGCTGAGCGCGGCGGAGTTCGGGATCGTGGTCGCGTCGTTCGCGGTCGGAGCGATCGTGTCCTCCGCTCTGCCTGCTCCGCTGATCGCGCGGTTCGGTGCGACCCCGGTGGTCATCGCGGGGACGGTGCTGGTCGGGCTGGCGGTCGCGGGGGCCGCGTGGGCGACGTCGGGGTGGATGCTCGCCTCAGCGATCTTCCTGATCGGGTTCTTCGACGCGATCGTGGACGTCGCGCAGAACCTCGCCGGCATCCGCGTGCAGGAGCTCGCGGGCCGCTCGATCCTCTCCTCGATGCACGCCCTGTGGAGCCTGGGCGGTGTCGCCAGCGGCGCGATCGCCACCCTCGCCGCGGCGAGCGGAGTGGATGTGCGGCTCTTCCTCGCGGCGGCCGCCGCTGCGGGCGTCGTCCTGGTGGTCGTCGGTGATCGACTCGTGGGTCGCGCCGCCGACGCTCCTGCCGCGGACTCCGCAGGGAGCGCGCGCAGCGGGGGAGCGCGGAAGGTGGTGTTCCTGGCGGCGCTGCCGCTGATCGCGATCGCGATCGGCGGGACGATGCTCGAGGACGTCGCGAACAACTGGGCGGCGATGTCGGCGGTGGAGATCGGGGGTATGCCGGTCGGCCTCGCCGGGCTCGCGTTCACCGTCACGATCGGCAGCCAGTGCATCGGCCGCTTCTCCGGCGACCTCCTCATCGGCCGCTTCGGCCGCGCCGCGGTCGCCCGCGTGGGCGGCTTCCTCATCGCCACCGGCGCGCTGCTCGTCGTCACCACCCACGAGCAGGTCGCCACGCTGCTGCTGGGCCTCGCCCTCGCGGGCTACGGATCCGCCACCCTCGTGCCCAGCGCGATGACCGCCGCCGCCACGCTCCCGGGCGTCAGCGCCGGAGCGGGAGTCACCCTCGTGAGCTGGCTGATGCGTCTCGGCTTCCTCGTCACCAGCCCCGTCATCGGCGCCCTCACCGATGCGACGAGTCTGCGGTGGGGACTGTGCGTGCTCGTCGTCGTCGGCGTCACCGTCTCCCTCCTCGCCCAGAACCTGGCCGCCGCCCCGGCGCCCGTCCGCTCGCTGCGCCCGTTGGAGAACCACCGTGACCGTTGACACCTCCCGCCACTCGCTGACCGCCTGGCGCAACGCGGTCATGGTCGTGTTCGCCCTGGGAGGTGTGACCGTCTCCACCTGGGGACCCCGACTGCCCAGCATCCGCGACTCCCTCGGCATCGGAGACGCCGTGATCGGAGTCGCCCTCGCCGGAGTCACCGTCGGCTCGATCACCGGCCTCAGCGTCTCCGCGCTGCTGCTCGCCCGCTTCGGACCCGTCCGCGCGATCCTCGGCGCGCTCCTCGTCATCGCCGCCGGCATCGCCGTCGTCGGCCTCGGCGCCGGCGTCGCCCAGTCCCTGCCAGCCACGATCGCCGGGTTCATCGCGATCGGCGCGGGCGTCGGCTCGCTCGACGTGATGATCAACGTCCAGGGCGCCGCCGTCGAAGCGGCGATCAAGAAGACCCTGATGCCCCTGCTGCACGCAGCATGGTCCGCCGGCGCCATCCTCGGCTCCGTCATCGGCGCCGCCGCCTCCGCCCTCGGCGTCCGCTTCGAATGGCAGTTCTGCGCCGAAGCCGTCCTCATCGCCGCCGCCGGCCTCCTCTCCGTCCGCTATTTCCCCAACGACGCCGCGGTCGGCGCGGAGGACATCGAGGCGCACGCGCCCGGGTGGCGCCAGCGCCTGCGCACCCTCGCCGACCGGCGGCTGCTGCTGATCGGCGTCGTCATGCTCGGCGCCGAGCTCGGAGAGGGCACCGCGAACAGCTGGCTCTCCCTCTCCGCCCGCGACGGCCACGGTCAGACCGAGACCGTCGCCGCGCTCTTCTTCACCCTCTTCGCCGTCGGCGAGACCATCGCCCGCGTCGTCGGCGGACCCGTCGTCGACCGGATCGGCCGCGTCCGGACGATCCGGATCACCACCGCCGTCGGCGTCCTCGGCCTGGTCCTGTTCATCCTCGGCGGACCCACCTGGCTGATCCTCATCGGCACCGTCCTCTGGGCCGTCGGCGTGTCGATGGGCTTCCCGCTCGGAATGTCCGCCGCGGCCGATAGCGGCCCTAACCCCGCTGCCCGCGTCAGCGTCGTCGCCTCCGTCGGCTACCTCGCCAACCTCGCCGGTCCGCCGATCATCGGCGGTCTCTCCGAGACGTTCGGGCTGCTGAACGCCTTCTGGCTCGTCGTCGCCCTCCTCGCCGCAGCGTTCCTCGCCGCCGGCGCCTACGCGCCCAGCCGCACCACCACTCCGACCGACTGACCACCCGAAAGGCCGACCGCCGTGCCTCGACCTCTCCGCGCGACCACCGACGACGCCCGACGACTCGGCGCGCACATCCGCCGCGCCCGCATCGAACGCGGCGTCCGCCAAGAAGACCTCGCCCGCTACGCCGACGTCGGCACAGCCACCCTCCGCCGCATCGAGAGCGGCGGCCAGGACAACCCCAGCCTCTTCGTCATCTTCCGACTCCTCGACCAGCTCGACCTCCCCATGGCCACCCTCGACACGATCCTCCGCCCCGGCAGCAGGACCGAACACGAGACGCTGCAGAACGCCCCGGAGGGCGCCGGTCGGCTCGGGCCGTCGACAAGTCGGTCAGAGCTAGCCCGGTCCGATCGGTAGGGGAGGAGCGGGCTAGCGCCCGCCTCGGCCGGCCGTCGACGGTCACCTGCGTCCCGTAGGGAGATCGTCCAGCGCGACAGCGGCGCCTCACGTTGCGCGGCTAGGCCTCTGGTGTGCGGATCGGTGTCGCAAGCGGGTCCTGCGGCGGCGGGTCCGTGAGGTGGACTGACCACGCTTCGCCGTGGCTCTCGGACCAGGAGAGGTACATGTCGCAGCGCGCGAGCCCGGGTGCATCGAGGATCACCCTCGCGTTGACCGGGACGACGTCGGAGTAGACGGTCGATTGTGCTTGAGCTTGTGCGACCGGGGAGCACTCAGCGACGAGCTCCGCGACGGAGTTCGGGTTCGACGCCGGGAAGTGAGCCATGACCGCGGTCTGCGGATCGTCCGTCGTCAGGTCCCGCACCAGCGTCGCGGCGTACTCCTCGTTCAGACCCTCTTTCGGGTAGTACGGCTCCGCAGTAGCGTTCGCGAGGGCGAGGGCTGATCCTGCTGCGCCCAGCGCCAGCAGAGCAGCGAATCCTCCGATGAGGATTTGAGTCGATCTCCGGGCCATGTACCGATCATGCCGTCTAGCTCTTCTCGTGATCGACAGGCGAGGGCGGCTGCCGCTTCCGGTCGACGAAGAGAAAGACGGCGGAACCGAGTATCGCCGATCCCACGACAGTCGCTGTCACCCCGTAGGTCACGAAGGACCAGACGATGGCCAAGGGCACCAGGATGATTGCGCGGGGATCAGGCACCCGGCGTTCCCTCGTGCCCGCCAGCCGAAGGGGTGGGTCGAATGGGTGCTGCCCGTTCTTGCGGGAGCTGCTCATGTCGCGCGACAGCTCGTAGGGGAGCGCGGCGAGCGTGCTTTCCACGCGAAGGCCGGTGCCGGTACCTGGCGATGCCCGTTCGCGGCGCTGCGGCGTCACTGTTCCGTGCTGGAGGGCGGCACTCGAGCGGCTGCGAGCTGGCGGGTGCCGGGATCACCGACACCCAGGATCAGGATGCTCTCGATGCTGCCGATCGTTTCGGGATCGATGATCTGCAATTCCTGGTCGGCAGCCGATGTCAGCGAGCCGACCTGGCTTCCGACGTCCGAAGGGAACCTCAACCCGCCGTCGTTGTCCTCGAGTGGAGCGCTGGTGAGAAGGACTCGCGGTTCCACTGCTCCGGTCAGGCTCAGCCCGCTGAGGGACAGCCACACCGTCCCGTCCTCTCGCTCCTCGATCAGGAGATCACCGCTCGCATCGTTGGACACGCTCTCGAGCGAGGTGCGGATGGGCAGCTGCTCGAGAAGCGACTGGGCGGCGGCAGCGTCCGTTGCATCGGAGCCATCCGTGGGGCTGTTCGTAGGAAGGCTGGGAGCGGTGGACGTCGCCGAGGGGCTGGTGACGGCGGTTCCATCGAGGGGTGCCGTGCACCCGGCCAGGGCGAGAACGAGCCCGGTCGCAGCGGCCACGGCCGAGAGCCGACCGATCGCGTTCGTGTCTGTCATGGTTTGTGCTGCTCCGTCCGTCCAACTGTCGCTCAGCCTACGCAGGGCGCGATTCTCATCGCCCTGTCGACGGTTCTCTGCGGGGCCGGTGGCGTGAACTCCTCCCGATCGGATCGTCGTTCGAGCAGCGACCGGGTGTCAGTCGCGCTCCGCCCCCTCCCCTCCAGACATCGTGAGCCGGAGGATGAAGGTGAGGATGAGGCCGAGGATGCCGCTGACGATCAGCGCAGCGACGGCGAAGGCAGAGGCGCCGAACGACCCCTGAGCATCGTTGCTCATCTCCACCGGCACGAACCAGTAGGCGACGGCTCCGACGATGAACAGCACGCTGACGACAAGGGCGCCGATGCAGGTGTCCCGCCGCACCTTTTCTTGGGACCCGTCGCCTGAGAGGTTGACGAGCCACAGGATTCCGATCACGGCGGGAGCGCCGGCGAGGAGCACGAGCAACACGGGTTCTCCTAGCTGATGACGGGCCGCGACAGTATCCGCAGCTGGGGCAGGAAGAGCGCCTCGGCCGATACGGCGACCATCACGCTCCTCTGTCGAGGGCGACCGCAGTGAGAGCCGCGGTACTGTTCCGCGCTGCGCGGAGCAAGACGCAGGATCACCGTCCTGAGGCACCGTCCCATATAGGGATGGGCCAACGGGACGCTTCACGCGTGTCGGTGAGCGATTCCTGTCGGGACGCCGTCTTCGACTGACGTGCCGTCCGGACGCCGCAGCACGACGGAAGCCGTGCGCCACAGATCGAGCAGGTCGAGCTCGCGATCTCGCAGCCAGAGCAGCTGTAGACCGTCGAGCTGTGCGAGGACTTGCACGCCGAACGAATCGGGCTCAGGGTGCCAGTCTCGGACGGCGTCGGCCAGCTCCCTGCGGATGCGGGTCACGCGCTTCTGGAAGTAGTCGAATGCAGGATGCCCGGGGTCAAGCGCTTCGGCTTCGAGGATCGTGTACAGCCTGATGATCTCCGGACGCTCGGCGTTCCGCATGACGATGTGATCGAGCAGGTCCCACAGGTCCTCCTGTGAGAGGGGAAGACGCTCGCGGAATGCGAAGTCGTGCTGGTCGACCTCGTCGCGGTGCTCGAGGACGGCGACGAGGATGTCCTCGCTTGACTGGAAGTAATGCTCTACGCCTCTCCTGGTCATCTCGCACTCCTCCGCGAGGTGCGAAAGCGTGAACGCCTTGAAGCCGCCGGCCGAGATCAGGCGCGTTGCGACGTCGACGATCTGAGCGCGTCGCGCCTCCGGCGCCAACCGGGTCCTGGTTCGTTTCGCTGTCATCGCAACATTTTCTCATGGCGCCCTTGCGCGGCCTCAGGGGTCGCCCTAGCATCACCTTACCCGCACTGATGCGGGTAAGGATGTGCACAGGGATGTGAGATGACTTCTACTACTGCGACGACCGACTTCGACCACGCGGTCGGCCGAGTCCGAGAGGGCGCTGAGCCTGCCGAGGTGGCGCGGGAGCTGCTCGATGAGCTGACGCGCGAGGAGCGTCTGTTCCTGCTCGACGGCGACGATGAGTTCTGGGACGGCATGCGGGAGATGATCACTCGCGGCTACAACCGCACGCCGCTCACCATGGGCCGGATCGCTCGGCTGGGGATCCCGGGATTCCGCTTCAGCGACGGTCCCCGCGGGGTGGTGATGGGCCGTTCGACGGCTTTCCCCGTCCCGATGGCGCGTGGGGCGACGTGGGATCTCGCGCTCGAGGAGCGCATCGGCGTCGCCATCGGCGCGGAGATGCGTGCTCAGGGCGCCAACTTCTTCGGAGGTGTGTGCATCAACGTGCCGCGTCATCCGGCGTGGGGGAGAGCGCAGGAGACCTACGGCGAGGACAGCTACCTTCTCGGCGAGTTCGGTGCGTCGCTGACCAGTGGGGTGCGCCGGCACGCCATGGTCGTGGCGAAGCACTACGCGCTGAACTCGATGGAGGACGCTCGCTTCACCGTCGATGTGACGGCGGATGCGGCGACGCTGCGTGAGGTCTACCTACCGCACTTCCGCCGCGCGGTCGAGGCCGGCGTCGACGGGATGATGACGTCCTACAACAGTGTCAACGGCGAATGGGCCGGCGAGAACGAAGAGCTCATGGAGGGCATCCTCCGCAACTCCTGGCAGTTCGAAGGGGTGACCGTCTCCGACTTCATCTGGGGTCTGCGGGACCCGGCGAAGTCGCTGCGCGCGGGACTCGACATCGAGGAGCCGTTCCGGCAGCAGCGCGCCGAGAAACTGCCGGACGATCTCGCCGCGGGACGAGCGTCATGGAACGACGTCGACCGCTCCGCGCTGCGGATCCTTACCACGCAGCTCGTCTTCCACGCGCGAGTGCTCGCGGACGAACCGGACCCGTCCGTCGTGTTCTCCGAGGAACACCGCGCGCTCTCCCGCGAGGCGGCCGCCGAAGCCGCAGTCCTGCTCAAGAACGAGGCAGTGAACGGTGCACCTGTGCTGCCCCTCGACGCTTCGCAGTTGCAGCGGGTGGCGCTCATCGGACGTCTCGCGGACATCCCGAACACGGGCGACAAGGGATCCTCGAACGTGCGGTCGCCGGAAGTCGTCACGCCCCTCCAGGGCATTCGGACCGCGCTTCCCGGAGTCGACGTCGTCCATGTGGCCGACGACGATCCCGAGGCCGCCGCAGAAGCCGCAGAAGCCGCTGACGTCGCGGTCGTCGTCGTGGGATACACCTACGCGGACGAAGGCGAGTCGTTGGGTTCGTCGCGGCCCGAGCTGATGGCGCTGTACCCCGAGCCGCCGGAGGGCGTCTCGATGCAGTCCATCCTGAACGACGACGACAACTCCACGCGCATCGTCATGGGTGAGGCGCGCGGAGGAGACCGCTCATCCCTCCGCGTGCGACCGATCGATGCCGACATCATCCGCGCGACCGCCGCAGTGAACCCCAGCACTGTCGTCGTCCTGATCACCGCCGGCGCTGTCATCACAGAGGAATGGCGCGACAGCGTCCCGGCCGTGCTGGTCAGCTGGTACAACGGCAGCGAAGGCGGCGCTGCGCTCGCTGATGTCCTCCTCGGCGTTCACGACACCACCGGCCGGCTTCCTTACTCGATCCCGACCAGCGAAGCGCACCTGCCGTACTTCGACAAGGACGCGACCGCGATCACCTACGACCGGTGGCACGGCCAGCGACTGCTCGACCGCGACGGCGTCGCCGCAGCCTTCCCCCTCGGATTCGGGCTCTCCTACACCGACTTCAGCATCACAGCGGTGCGGGTCAGCGCAGTGGAGGACGAGCACTTCACCGCTACGGCGACGGTCACAAACACCGGCGCTCGTCCAGGGCGCCACGTCGTGCAGCTGTACGCCGTCATCGATGCAGACGACTTCCCCCGTCGTGTCCTCGTCGGCTTCGAGCCCGTGTGGCTGAACGCCGGCCAGTCCGAGGTCGTCACGGTCGCCTGCTCGACCCGCCCCACCCAGCGCTGGACGGACGCAGGATTCGTTCCCGCCGCGCTGAGCGTCGTCATCGAAGCGGCGGCGTTCTCCGGTGACCAGAACGCAGCGACCACCTCGCTCGATCTGATCTGACTCCCTCGGCTGCCGCGCTGCCCTCGGCGCGGCGGCCCACCGACCCCTCTTCGTCGCGCTCACCTGACCTGCGAGCGCTACTTCCCGATGTCGCACCACCGCGACCTGCCATCAATTCCGTACCCCGTCAAAGGAGACCTCCATGTCCATGACACCGGCCACCCCGCCCGTTGTCGCACCCGCGGCCGAACCCGAACCCGACAGCTCCGTCCGCTCTCGAACCGGCATGGTCCGCGTCGGCGTCGGGCTCGGCGTCCTCGATCTCGGATGGACCATCGCCTTCGCGGCGGCGAGTGGCGTCCTGCTCGCCACCAAGATCGCCACTCTCTACCCCGACGACAAGGTCCCGCTGCTGGCCGGCATCACCATCAGCGGGTCCGTCGTCGCTCTGCTCGCCAACGTTTTCTTTGGTGCGCTCTCCGACCGGACCCGGACGCGATTCGGATCACGGACGCCGTTCATCGTCTTCGGGGCCATCGCAGCGGGCGCGGCGATGTTCGCGCTGTCGTTCGCTGACACGTACGTGCCGCTTCTGATCATCTGGTGCCTGTACCAGGCGGCCCAGAACGCCATCATCGCCCCGTCCCGCGTGTGGATCGCCGACCGTGTTCCGGCGAATCGCCGCGGAACCATCACCACCGTCGCGTCCGTCGGATCGCTCATCGGGTTCACCGGCGGCGCCGCAGTGGGTGCGCGGTTCATCACGGACGTGCACCTCGGCATGCTCGTCTTCGCCGCGATCATCCTCATCCTCCCGGTCGCCGGCGTCCTCATCGCCCCCGACCTCGACAACCGCGACATCCCGCGCAAGCCGCTCAAGGGCGCCGAGATCTGGAGTGCTTTCTCGTTCCCGCGTCTTCGTGGCGCACACGACTTCTACTGGGCGCTGTTCGGCCGGTTCCTGCTCATCCTCGGCTACTACATGGTCAACGGATATGTGCTGTACATCCTGACCGACTACATCAAGCTCAGCCTCGAGGAAGCTGCCGGCGTCATCAGTGTCGGGGCACTCCTGTCCTTGGGCAGCAATCTCCTCGCCGCGACGATCTCCGGACCGGTCTCGGACAAGATGGGACGCCGGAAGCCCATCATCTTCGTCGCGACCGTCATCTTCGCCGTCGCCATCTCCATCCCTCTGGTCTTCCCCTCGGCTCTCGGCATGCTGCTGTTCTACGCCATCGGTGGATTCGGCTTCGGTGCGTACACCGCCGTCGACGGCGCTCTCATCACGCAGGTCCTCCCCGACCAGGGATCCCGCGGCAAGGACCTCGGCATCCTCAACACCTCGAACACGCTCGGGCAGATCCTCGCCCCCGTCGCCAGCGCCGGCTTCATCGGATTCGGCATCGGCTACGTCCCGGTCTTCGTCGCCGCGATCCTCGTGTGCCTCGTCGGAGCGGTCGCCATCATCCCCATCAAGCAGGTCCGATAAAGCCCACCCCACGCCGACGCATCACCGTCGACGCACTCGACCGGAGGAGCCGCCGCTGGCAGCAGCTCCTCCGGTCGGAGACACGCACACCCGCGGCAGACCTTCCCCTACCGCCAGGCTGACAAGGAACACAGCATGAAAGCCCTGCGCTACCTCGAGATCGGGAAGCCCCCGGTCCTCGTCGACATTCCGCAACCGACCGCGGGACCTGGACAGGTCGTTCTGAAGGTCACGGCGAGCGGCGTGTGCCACTCCGACCAGCACGTGATGAGCCTTCCCGAAACCGAATACCGGCGCCGGAAGTACCCGCTGCCCCTCACCCTCGGCCACGAGGGCGCCGGAGTGGTGCACGAGATCGGCGAGGGCGCGAACACCTCGCTGCAGATCGGCGATGCCGTTGCCGTCTACGGGCCGTGGGGCTGCGGGCACTGTCACAACTGCTCCATGGGCCGGGAGAACTACTGCACCAGTGCGGCTTCCCTCGGCCTCCGTCCACCTGGACTGGGCAACCAGGGCGCCATGGCGGAGTACATGCTGATCGACGACCCGCGTCACCTCGTCCATCTCGGGAATCTCGACCCGGTGAAGAACGTCTCGCTGACGGACGCCGGCCTGACGCCGTACCACGCCATCAAAGGCTCGGCGGTGAAACTCGGCGCCGGCAGCTACGCCGTCGTCATCGGGACGGGTGGTCTGGGCCATCTCGCAGTCCAGATCCTCAAGGCAGTGACCGCAGCCACCGTCATCGCGCTCGACATCAGCGAAGCGAGCCTCCAACTGGCAAGGGATGTCGGCGCTGACCTCGCGATGATCAGCGACACGGACGCTGCCGCGAAGATCAGGGAGTACACGGGCGGAATCGGAGCGAACGCCGTGTTCGACTTCGTCGGCGCTGCGCCGACGATCCCGCTCGCGATCGCCGTTGCAGCCCCCGAGGCCGACGTCGTCATCGTGGGCGCTGGCGGCGGAGACGTCACGTTCGGCTTCGGCTCGATCGCGTACGACGTGGCCGTCAGGATTCCGTACTGGGGATACCGCAACGAACTGATCGAAGTCCTCGACCTCGCCCGAGCAGGAAAGATCAGCGTGGAAACCACCACCTACAGTCTCGAGGACGCCGCGACCGCCTATCTAGACCTCGCGGCCGGCTCTATCCGGGGCCGAGCAGTGATCGTGCCGTGACCGACGATCACCTCCCGCTGCGCCACCTCATCACATCACCGTCGTACGGGTGCGGCGACGCAATGGCCAGGCATCCCTAAGACGCCGCCCCTGATGACAGGAGTTCTCGTCGAGCTGGATTCGTTGTACGAGACCGAGAAAGCGAACTCGGCGATGGTCGCCTGCAGCAGGCGCCCGCGCGGGTGGCTGGCTCCGGCAAGGAACGAGAAGGAAGGAGCATGGTGAACAGGGAAGCGAAGCGCTTGCAGCGTTCCGGGCAAGGTCCTGTGGTTCTGGTCCTGGCGCTCGCGGGGCTGTGCTCGAGCGTCATGTTCACACTGGTCGTCCCCATTCAGGCCCGACTTCCCGAGCTGCTGAACGCTTCCCGGGACGACACCGCCTGGGTCGTGACAGCAACCCTGCTGACGGCCACCATCACCACCCCGATCTCCGGCCGCCTCGGCGACATGTACGGCAAACGTCGAATCGTGCTCCTTCTCCTCGCCGTCCTGACCATAGGATCGGTCGTCGCTGCGCTCTCTCCAGACGTCGTCGGATTGATCTGCGGTCGAGCGCTACAAGGTGCCGTGGTGGGGGTCATCCCCCTCGGCATCTCCATCCTCCGAGACGTCCTCGACCCCCGCCGCGTCGCCAGCGCCATCGCCCTCGTCAGTGCGACCCTCGGCGTCGGCGGCGCGCTGGGTCTGCCGTTCAGCGCCTACATCGTGCAGTACACGGACTGGCATTGGCTGTTCTGGGCGAGCGGCGGTCTCGGAGCGCTGGTCTTCCTCCTCGTCCTCTGGGTAGTACCGGCCAGTACGCTGCGCACTGGTGGGCGCTTCGACTGGATCGGGGCTATCGGTCTCGCCGCTGGGCTCACGGGACTTCTTCTCGCTGTGACGCGCGGCAGTTCCTGGGGTTGGACCTCGCCGTTAACGCTCGGCCTCGCCGTCGGCGGCGTAGTGGTCCTGCTTGCATGGGGTCGGTTCGAGCTGTCAGCAGCACACCCTCTCCTCGACCTTCGCGTCGCAGCCCGACGCCCGGTACTGCTCACCAACCTGGTGTCGATCGGAGTGGGGTTCGCGTACTTCACGTCGAACGTGACCTTCCCGCAAATCCTCGAGATGCCGTCATCAACGGAGATCGGATACGGCCTCACGCCGCTGCAAGCGGGCCTGGTAGTGATGCCGTCCGGGCTGGTCATGATGGCGCTGTCTCCGGTATCGGGCAGGCTGGCGCGCACTGTCGGCCCGAAAGCGCTGCTGATCGCGGGGGTGGCCTGCCTGGTCCTCGCCTACGGCTTCACCCTGCTCGTCGCTGAGGAGGTGTGGCATCTCGTCGTCACCAACATCCTCATCGGCGCCGGGATCGGCTTCGGCTACGCAGCAATGCCACTACTGATCATGCAATCCGTCTCCCCCGAGGAGACAGGTGCTTCGAACGGCATGAACGCGTTGGCTCGATCACTCGGGTCGAGCGTCTCCGCCGCGATCATCGGCCTCGTGCTGGCAGGAGACACAACGGACGTCGGTGGCGTCAGTACGCCAACTTCAGGCGCGTTCCAGACCTCCTACCTGTGGGGCTTGGTTGTCGCAGTCTGTGCGTTGGTGATTGGAGTGTTCATCCCGCGCAAAACGCCGGGCGCTCGTGGCATCCCGCAGAGGAGAGAAGCGGTCACATCCGACGCCCGACCCCAGCAGCCCGAGCTCTGACGCTGCATTGCCCACCCGACCTGAGGTGTCGACAGGAGTCGTCGCCCAGTAGCACTCACGGTGGTCGCGGTGAGCCTCTGCAACCGGACTCCTCGGTGACAGCCGGCGCGTCAACCACGACGACGAGCGCGATCCAGACGATCGATTGCAGCGCCGGACCGCACGAGTTGGACCCAGCGTCCCTAGGCCCCGACCTGATCGAATTGCTCGGCGTCGCGATGACAGGAGCCAGCCGCGTCACCACCTGGGTTCTCGCCGTGCGCAGCGCTGAGGGTCAGCTCATGGTGAGCGGCGGATCAATGCGGCGCTGCCCGGAGAATCATCCCGTATGGGGATGGTCTGCCGGACGCGAAGTCAGGGTCAGGGCAGAGGGTCGACGTAGACGCTCGAGCTCCCGGCTCGGCCGGCCTGCGTTCGCTCCACTTTCACAATCTGGGTCTGATCGAGTCCCGCGGGAGTGTCGAGGACGTAGCTCGCAAGCACAAAGGTCTCCGAGCACCCCGCCCCCTCCGTGCCATCCTGCATCTTCGAATCGATTCGTAGATGGTCGGGTGCGACGACCTCGAGAGCGACGGGTTCGTTCAGGCACTGACCGCTTCCGCCCGTGGTCATCGTGAAGGTGGTTCCGTCTCCCAGCCACTGCACCGGCTGGCTCGAGGTCGGATTTTTGAGTCCGCCCCAGTATCCGTATCGATACACCGCGCCAGCGGGGGAGAAGGTTGGTGCCGCGATCGGTGCGCTGGCGGACGGAGCCGGTTCCGGCCATACGTCCACGTAGTCCCCGAGGAGCCACAGGCCCGCTCCGGCTGCCGCCGTCAATGCGGCGGCACGCAGGACCGCCGGGAGGCGGCTCTGGTGAGTGGACACATCTCGATTCTGCCTTCGCGAAGGGCCACGTGCGACAGCGATCTTGCGGGGCAGCCGGTCAACAACATCTCGCAGCGTTACTCGTGGCCCCGCTCGCGCTGCTCCGAAGAGCTGATTGATCAGCGTCCCGTATGCGGATTACTCAGCGGACGGCTCGGACGTCACTCCTGTGCGTGAAACGCGATGGTGAACGTCGTTCCTCCCGGCGTGAAGTCGCCAGCGAGACGGATGAGCTTGCGGTAGTCGGTCCAACCGTGGGCTCTGGTCTCGACGCGGTCTGCGGTTTCCACGAAGAGCTCGAACCGGCGTTCCTCCTTCATCGCATGCACCCACTCGAGCACCTCAGCGACCGACTCCGCACTCCTAGCTCGTCTCACGCTAGCGCTGGCCTCGAGTTGGCTGCCGTCCCGTATGGGGATCGCTCAGCGGACGGATCGGACCTCACTCTTTTGCGTACGACGCAATGGTGAACGTCGTGCCTCCTGGCGTGATGTCGCCGGCGAGACGGATGAGCTTGCGGTGGTCGATCCAACCGTGGGCTCTCGACTCGGCGTGGTCTGTGGTCTCCACGAACAGCTCGAACCGGCGCTCCTCCTTCACCTCGTGCACCCATTCGAGCACCTCCGCGACCGACTCCGCGCCGGTGATCCGCTGCGGGTCGTGGCGCGCCGATTGCTCGATGTCATCTCCGGTCCAGAAGCAGACCCAGTAGATCGACGGGTCCTCGCGCTGTGCGTCGAAGTACGACTCATCCCATTCGGCGTGCATTCGCCCTCCTCGCCGGTCCCACGCTAGCGCTGGCCGGCCGTCCCGTATGGGGATCCTCAACTGGTCGCCTGAAGCGGCGTTCCTCGCACGGCGTCGCGGTCTTCAGCGCGAGTTTTCTCGCGGCACTGTGTGACTGCGTTATTCCGCGTCGTCGCGAGCAGCGTCGCCCTGGCCGCCTGCAGGTGGTTTGTAGCTGGGCAGAGGGGTGGAGCTCGCATCGAACCCTTAAGGGCGATCGCCTCCGTGATCCGCGGTCTCGCGATCGGCTTCGATGCGCTGCCGCCGTGCCTGCTCCTCGGCCACAGCAAAATCGATGAGCCTCTTCGATCCGTACATACGGCCACCTCATTCCTTGTGGTGGCGAGCGTATCGACCGCGACTGGGGAAGGCGTCATCCCGGTTCACACGATCGCTGCCCGCTGCCCGCTGCCACCGGTTTCGCCCATGTCGCCCCGTGCCCCAGGTTGTTCACCGGCATGCATTGCGGCGTGCTCCGTAAGGGGATCGTCCACTGGATCGGCCTGGCGCCCGCTAGGGGATCGTGCACCGGACGGATTCGTTAGTGGTTCTCGCTCGCCGGTCCCTCTGTGTGAGCGAGGAAGGCGGCGGCGAGTCGAGCGACCTTCTGGCGGTATCGCTCGCCGGCTCCGATGCCTCGCGCGTCGAGCTCGTCATCGACCTCGACAAGCGGCTGCGCAGCTGCCGGTCCGTCGTGACCGATCCGGTCGTGCACCCAGGATGAGAAGGAGCGGAGATCCTAGTCGCCGGTGAGGAAAAGACGGCACGCGACGCGCAGCGCGAGAAGCGGGATCTCCTCACCGTCCCGATCCAATGGCCGCGCGCCCGCTTCGATGAGTGCCGCCGAGCTGAGGTCGAAGACATCGGCGGGAGTGGCGCTGGAGTAGAGGCACGCGAGAGCGACAAGGGACTCGCTGTCACTCCCTGCTGCCACGAGATTCGCTGCCAGAGCGATCACGTCTCGGGGCTGGACCAGCCCGAAGAGGAGAGCGGCTGTCGTTTCGCGCAGGGTCGGGATCGAAGGGTCATCGCGGTCTTCTGCATCGTCTCGCATCCGACCTCCTCCGATCAGTCGCTCACTGCCGCCCCGCGCTGCTGTCGCGGCGGCGGCGTCAAGACGTCGATCGGAACCGGTCGGTGACAGGTCGGCCCGTGGCTGAACCCGTGCTCGAGCTCGTAGACGCACTCCGAGCAGACGTGACCGCCGGCCGGTCCGGCATCCGCGAGGTGCTCCACCCAGGGGTGAGAGCACGCGCTACAGGCCTCAGCGAGCAGGGAGCGGAACCGAGCGCGGCGCGAACGGCGAGCGTCAGCTCGCGGGCGCCAACGCGGGAGGCCGAACATCCCGTGAGCGTAGCGAGCGCATCGCCAAGCCGTCGTTCGCTCCGCCTCACCTTCATCGCTTCTGGCGTCCCGTAAGGGGATCGTTCAGTGGGACTCCCGAGCGCACTGCATTCCCGCGTCGTGATGCAGGCCTGGGTTCTCTGACGTCGTGGGGACGGCGTCTCGGCTTAGGGCAAGAGGACGATCTTGCCCGTCGCACGTCCGGAGCGGCCGAGTTCGTGTGCCCGTGCGACCTCGTCGAGGGAGAAGGTGTCCGCGATGATCACGCGGACCGCGCCGACCCCGGCCAGCTCGGCGAGGCGTGCGCGCTGTGAGGAGCGGTACTCGGTGCCGGAGTCCTGTCCGGGTCCGTAGCCGATGAGTGTCACGCCGGTTCCGATGCGGCGGTCGGATCCCGTGATGGAGGCGATGCGCGCGGGGTCGGCGATCAGCTCCAGCGACACGTCGAGCGCCTCGTCGGTGCCCGCGGTGTCGATCGCGGCGTCGACTCCCTGCGGTGCCGCGGCCCGGACCCGGTCGGCCAGTCCGGGCCCGTAGGCGATGGGCGTCGCGCCGAGCTCACGGAGCAGCTCGTGGTTGCGCTCCGCGGCGGTCGCGACGACCGTCGCGCCGAGGTGGCGGGCGAGCTGGACGGCGAGGAGTCCGACGCCGCCGGAGCCGCCGTGGACGAGGACGGTGTCGCCGGCCCGGACACCGGCCGCGTGGACGGTGTGCGCCGCGGTGAGTCCGGCGAGCATGAGCCCGCCCGCCTCCGGCCAGGAGAGGCTCTCGGGTTTCGGGATCAGTGAGCTCGCGTGGACGACGACGCGATCGGCATACGCAGCGGTCACGGGGTAGACGATCACCTCGTCCCCAACGGTCACGCCGTGGACGTCGGGTCCGACCGCTGCGACGACTCCGGCGGCGTCCATGCCGAGGCTCGGCATCGCCTCCGCCAGGCCTGCGGCGTCCTTCTCGTCGTCGTCGACCTCGTGGAAGGCTCCGCTGTAGAGCTTCCAGTCGAGCGGGTTCACTCCGGCGGCCCGCACCTCGACCACCACCTCGCCGGGGCCGGGGGCGGGGGTGTCGATCTCGACGACGTCGAGGACGTCGGGACCGCCGAATGCTCGCGGGCGCACGATGCGTGCCATGGGGACCTCCTGGTCGGGGTGCTCGGCCGGATGCCGAGGAGAGGGGGAGCGGATCGCTCGTTCTCCATGGTGAAGCGCCTCGCGGTTCTCGTCGAGAGCAACATCGGTAAGAAACGGTTGCGTGCGGCACAATGTATGCATGTCGACCGAGCAGCTCGATCTGAACCTCCTGCGGGTCTTCGACGCGCTCCTCACCGCAGGCAGTGTCACCGGCGCGTCCGAGCTCCTCCATCTGTCGGTCCCGGCGACGAGCCGAGCACTCGGGCGACTGCGGCTGTCGATGCGCGATCCGATCCTCGTGCGCGCGGGTCGGAGCATGGTGCCGACGCCTTTCGCCCAGCGCGCGGCCGGCCGGGTGCGGGGCCTTCTCGAGGACGCCGACCGGCTCCACCTCGAGAGCTCCGGAGACCCGGCCACCTGGAGCCGGACGTTCACGATCCGCATCAACGACGCTCTCACCCCCGTCCTTGCTCCTCGACTCACGCGGCTCGTGGCGACGGAGGCGCCGAACATCCGGCTCCGCTTCCTGCCCCAGGACGCGAAGGACCCGGACCTGCTCCGGGCCGGCTCCCTCGACCTCGACGTGGGTGTCGCGGATCCCGGCCCGGCGGACGTCCGGACGTCGCTGTTGTTCACCGACACGTTCGTCGCGGTGGTCGCCGCCGCGTCCCGCCTGGGCGAGCAGGCACTGCTGACGGCCGAGGACCTCTGCTCCGTGCCCCACGTCTCCGCATCCCGCCGCGGGCTCGACCGCGGACCCCTCGACGACGCCCTCGACGGGGCCGGTCTCGCCCGGCGCGTGGTGGCGGTCGTGCCCAGCTACGCGGTCGGCGCACTGATGGCACTCGAGGACGACCTGCTCTGCCTCATCCCCTCCTGCCTGGCGGCTCATCTCGTCGAACGGAGAGTGCCCCTGCGCATCCACCGCGTCCCGTTCGATCTCCCGACCGTGACCGTCGAGCAGCGATGGCACCAGCGCGCGGACGCCGACCCCGCCTCGCGCTGGCTCCGATGCACCCTCACCACGGCAGCGGAAGCCGCACTCCCTGGCCTACGCGCCAGCAGTTCGGGTGGCAGATCGTAGGGTCCCCGTTTCCCGGCTCCGGGGCGTTGCCGCCGCCGAAGTGTTTTCCTCTCCAGCCGTTCCTCATACCGGAATGAAAACGGGTAGGCCGTCCTGTATGGGGATCGTTGAGGCGTTCGATCGGGTCGAACACCGCCCTGTCGGCACCAGGACTGCGGTACGTCTTCGGAGCAACTTGTGGAACGGATGGGTCGTCGCATACAGGCACGACTCGGCGAACCCCCATCATGTGTCGGTGGACCAGCCGTCCGATAGACCGTCGTCATCCGGCCACCTGAGACGGTCGCGTGCGCCACCGAATTTCTGCGGCGCGATTTGTCGCAATAGACCCGCCCGATGAAATGCCCGATGACGGGGCGCCAACTGACACGCTGAGCGCATGGCAGCTCTCGCGGGATACGCCCACGTCTCAATCGACAAGCAGGATGCGACCGCGCAGCGCGACGCACTCCGGGCGGCCGGCGTTCCATCCGATCGGATCTACGTCGATTCCGGTCTGACGGGCAGGAACCGCGAGCGTTCCGCGCTGCGGGAGGCGCTGGCTGCGTGCGACGCCGGATCGACTCTGCTCGTGACGAAGCTCGACCGGCTCGCGCGGTCGATCACAGACGCTCGGGACATCGTGGATGAGCTGACCCGCCGCGGCGTGAAGCTCAGCATCGGGGGATCGGTCCACGATCCGGAGGATCCGATCGGCCGGCTGCTGTTCAGCGTGCTCGCGATGGTCGCGGAGTTCGAGCGGGATCTGATTCGTGCCCGCACTCGTGAGGGGATGAAGATCGCGAAGGCCAAGGGGCGTCTGCGTGGCCGGCAGCCGAAGCTGTCACCGAAGATCGAGGCGCATCTGGTCGCAGAGCATCGTGCCGGGAACTACACCATTGCCGAGCTCGCGGCGGAGTTCAAGGTCGCGCGTTCGACGGTCTATCGGGCGGTGCAGCGGGCTGATGCGCGCGCCGCTGGCGCCGTCGCCCTGGCGCTGCCGACGGAGGGCGGGTGATGTCGGCGGCGGAGAGGGAACCTGCGCTGGTGCCGGGGAGGGTGGAAGTGCTGCCCGGGTGGTCTGCGCGTACACGTATTCTCAACACCGGGTGGGGAACTCTCGCCCAGGCGATCGCCTGGATCTGGATCGTCATCGGGTTCGCGGTCCTTCCTCCGGGATCGCGTCTGCCCCTTTTCGTGCCGCTGGTGCTGTTCTTCGCCGCTCTCGCTTGGTCAATGATCTGTTTAGCGATCGGCACGTCCAGGGTCACCGCTGAGAAGGAAGCCGGTTACACCAGCCTGGGGTTAGGGCGCATCCCGGTTCCCACGGTGGATTCGAGAACCGGTGTCATCCTGCGGGAGGCGGGCGAGCCGCATCTGGACTGGAAGACCGCGGCGATACTCCGGCGGCAAGCGAGGAACCGATGACCAATGCCGTGACCGTTTCTGCGATTCCTGCTCTCCGGGTTCGTTGGTTTCCGCTCGTGCTCGCGGTTGGCGCTGTTGTGGCGCAGCACTTTTTCGCTCTGGGTAGGGATGCGTCCCAGGCGGTGGTCGCTGTCATCGATGGGGCTCTAGTGGTTCTCGCGGTGGGGCTCTTCCTCTGGGCGAGGGCGTCATCCGGGCGATCCGCGCGGAGAGTGGCGGAACTTGATCCCGGGACCTCGGGGGAGGCTTTCGCGTGCGTCTACCATCAGCACCTGCGGTCGCTGGTGAGGGGCTTGGACCCGGAGGTCAGCATGGGGTCCTACCCGGTCGTTCACTTGGACGAGACCGGACTGAGCATTCTGTCGCAGTCGAACGCGCGGCCGGTCACGTTCCCGTGGTCGCGAATCGTGTCCGTCCGGCCTACTCCGCTGGCCGACCGGTTCTTCACCCGGCGGGCGATCGAGGTCGTCCTCGAGGACGGCGGATCGGTCGTGCTCGCCCCCTACGGTGACCGCTCGTTCTTCGGCATGAAGGCCGCAGATAACGCGGAGTTCAGCGCGGTTCTCGAGGCGATCAGCTCGAGGGCTGCGGCGGTTCGTCCCGCTTGACAGTCGGCGTGTGCCGGCATCGCCCCGCTGAATGACGCTTCGCGTGGTGGTTGGTCCGTTCCGGGAGCGCTGCAGAGGTCAACAGTCTCGGACGTCAGCGACGTCGTCCGAGAGTGTGAGCTTGCTGCCGAGAAGGATGACCGTTGTCAGATGCTGCCGCGAGAGTTCGTCCGCGCTTGCAGGAGGAACGCAACTGGTTCGGGTGAGCATCACGGGGGATCCTAGCGACGCGGCTACAGCGGCGCCGCTGAGTGCGTCGGCAAAGCCTTCCCCCGATGCTAGGAAGGCCTGCTGGCTCAGCGCGCTCGCTGGGAATTGGGCGTTGATCATCCTGCTTGTCTCGTATCGGTTGCTGCCGCCGAGCCGGCCGAGTGATGGGCTGATTCCGCTCGCGTCCAGGTCTCTGAGAAAGCCGGAGGAGATGGACGGCTCGAGGCCGAGCACGGTGGTGTATTCCGGGTTCAGGCGCTCGAGAGCTGTGCGGGTCGGCGCGTCGATAGAGTCGGCGCGGCCGTCGACGAGGAGAACCGGCTCTCCGCGCCGTCCGGCGATAGGGCCGGCTGACAGCGCATCGGGGAAGTTCGCGCCCGTCGCGAGAAAGACGTTCGCGTAGCTGCCCGGGGTGAAGGCGTCCGCAATGATCTGCCGTGAGGTGTCATAGCGGTCGACCCCGCCGATCCGCCTCGTATCGGGTACCAGCGCTCGAATTCGGGCGAGCACGGGATCGCTGACAGTCAGGGCGCTGCCGACCACGACCACCCGTTCAGGGTCGAGCCGAAGGATCTCGTCGCGGACGATGTCTGGGAGCGAGTCGGGGTCGGAGAGTAGCAGGGCGCCGTTGCGGGCGGCAGCTGCGGGACCGGCGCTGAGCGCATCGGCCCATTTTGCGCCGCTGGCGACGTAGAGCACGGGAATGCCGGGAGAGTAGCGGCTTCGTGTGGCGGCCACAGCGGTGGCGTAGCGGTCGGTCCCCGCGATCCTTGTGCTCTTGAAGTTCAGCGGCGGTGGTGTGAGGTCGACTCCGACAACGTCTTGCGTACCGACTATGAGCGGTGTGGCCTCGTCGGCCGTCGTTGACGCAGTCCAGAACACGTCGTCGAGGGTCGGCGTCTCGTTCCATTGGGCGCTCTCGTAGGCGCGCAGAAGGTAGCGGCCCTCGGGGAGTCCGTAGATGTCGTACTGACCGGATCTCTTCGTCGATGTCTCTGTTCGTCCCATCAGCCACGCCGACTCCGTCCCGTCCTCAAGCATCCAGGCCTCAATGGTGAATCGGCTCGCTGCCGAGGAAGGGGAAGTGATCGTGCCAGAGACGGTACTCGCCGTGAGTAGGGTGATGTCAGCGTTCGCGGTACTCGTCTTGATGGCCGTCGCTCGTCCGTCGATGGGGGTTCCGCCGTACCACGTCCCGGCATCATCGGCGTAGTAGCCAGTGGCCCGTACAAAGTAGGTGGCCGCGGCGGGCACCGTGAACGAGTACTCGTTGCCCTGATTGGACGCGATCGATTGGCCGCTCCAGCCATAGACGGACACCCAGACCGCAGGACTACCAGCGGGTACGACACCGCCATGCCCATCGGGAACGGTGATCGATCCGGCAATGGTGATCGTCCCGGTCGCTCCGCTTGACGCGGCCGGATCGGCTCCACGGACCGGCCGCAGGGGATCCGCGATAAGCCCCTGATCGCCCAGAGGAGTTGATCGCCCGTCGATGGGCAACGAGACCTGGAGGTCGACCGTGTCGAGAACAGAGGAGGGAGTCGCGTGCGCGGCGGGTGCTGCCGAGATGAGCGCACCGACTACGAGCGCAAGAGAAGCAAGGACCGCCAACGAACGGCGGGGGGTAGAACGTGGGACCATGGTCGGCTTTCCGAAGCGCGGGGAGAGCCGGAGGAACTCGGCTGTCTCAAACGCTAACTCGAGCGGATTCATACGGCCGCCCCCCATTCGACCGACGCTGGGCGGTCGACTCAGCTTGCCTCGATCGAGCGCAGCCGTGTCCGGTTGAGGGTGACGGCTACCTTTCCTGCTTCCTGGAGGAGGAATTTGTCCGGTCGGGCTGCGGCCAGGTCGTCCTCGCTGCGTCGCCGGCGTCGGCGCGTTCCTGGAGCTGAGGGCGGAGTCACTTCGTGAAAGGGACCTGCGTCTGTGCGCCTAGTCGTGGGATCGTGCACGCGACCCGTGGCGATGCTTGTAGCGCTCGTGCAGGGCTCCATTTCATCCGCCGGATTCTCCCTCGGAGCCGCCGCAGGGAAGAACAACTAGCGCCCGTCTCCCGCCCGTTCCCCGAACTCCACGAGCTTCGCGAACAGGTCCTCGATCAGCCAGCGGGTGTCGAACGTCTCGCAGACGCGGATCGTGTGCGGCCCGGAGTCGGGCAGGAGCTCGCCCTCCGCGGAGAACCGCGGCGCTCGGCGCTCCCGCCAGCGCCCGCCGGCCGGGTTCATCACGGCACCGATCGCCGGGCTGTCGCCGAGCGACCGGAAGTCCAGCGGCCCGTAGGGGATCGTCTCGTTGAACGCGATCAGCTGGTCCACGAGGTAGTCGCCGAGCGGGCTCGTCCCGCGCAGCCGCGTGCGCAGCTCCGCGTGCCCGACTCCGACTCCGGAGTACACGGGCATCGGCATCTGCCAGACGGCGATACCCGACTCGAGGACGCGGTTCGCGGCGTCGACGTCGTTGATGAGGTTGAACTCGGGACTGTACGCGGGGATCTCGTCGTAGGGCGGGCCGCCGACCCAGACGACCACGACGTCGCGGGAGGCGATCGACGGTTCGAGCAGCAGGGCGGCGGCCACGTCGGTCAGCGGCCCGAGGACGGCGATCCACACCCGGCCCTCGTCGCGCAGCGCCTCCGCGACGATCAGGCGGGCACCGTCCGATGCCTCGGCGGGCAGTGCCGACTCCGCGCCGTCGACGACGGTCACCGACGCTCCGGCGAGCCCGACGACCCGGTCGATCTCGGCCCGCGACTCCCGCATGCTCCCCGCCCGACCGAAGTGCGCGGCCACGATGCCGCGGATGTCGAGCGTCTCCGTCAGCAGCGCCTGCACGATCGCGAACTGGTCGTCGGCCTCGTTCGCGGCGTCGGTGCTGACGATCAGGCGGTGCGGGGGAGGCGGGGTCACGCCGACTCCCGCTGCACGAGGGTCGTGGCGAGGATCGGCTGGCGGTCGACGGGGCGGCCCTGCACGACGGCGACGACGGTCTCGGCGGCGACGCGGCCCATGTCCTCCAGCGGCTGTCGGATGGTGGTGAGGGTGGGGTCGGAGGTGGTCGCGACGACCACGTCGTCGAAGCCGATCACCGAGACGTCGGAGGGGACGCGGCGGCCGGAGGCGTGCAGCACGCGGATCGCGCCGTTGGCCATCAGGTCGGACGAGGCGAAGACGCCGTCGAGGTCGGGGTGGCGCTGCAGCAGGCGCGCCATGGCGGCCGAGCCGCTCTCGAGGGTGAACTCGCCGTGCACGATCGGGCTGTGGTCGAGGCCGAGCTCGGTCAGCTCGTCGCGCCAGCCGCGGATGCGGTCGCGGGCGGGCTCCATGTCGTGCGGGCCGGCGATGATGCCCAGGCGCCGGCGACCGGCGTCGGCGAGAGCGCGGGCGGCCAGCCTGCCGCCGCCGTAGTTGTCGGAGTCGATGACGATCGCGTCCTCGGCCAGCGCCACCCGCGGGCGGCCGACCCAGGCGATGGGCACGGGGGAGTCGGCCAGCGACTGCGCGAGGTGGGTGATCTCGTGCTGGAGGATCACGATCGCGCCGTCGACGGCCCGCGAGCGGAGGAAGCGGGGGATCCGGTCGCTGTCGTCGTGGTCGGCGGGCAGCAGCACGGGCTGCACCTCGCCGGCGTAGAGGCCCTTCGCGGCGCCCTTGAGCACGGAGGTGAAGAACGTCCCGGTGAGGCTGTCGAGCTCGTTGAAGGCGACGATCAGGGCGATGGCCCCGGCCCGCCCGCCGCGGAGCATCCGGGCGGCGCTGTTCGCCTCGTAGCCGAGGGACTTCGCGGCGCGCTCGACCGCGGCGGTCATCCGGACGTCGACATTGGTGCCGCCTGCGAGCACCCGGGCGGCGGTGGCGCGCGAGACGCCCGCGGCCTGGGCGACGTCCACCAGCGTGGGTCGAGTCATGCTGCTTCCTTCTGCGAGGGGAGGTTCCGGCTTCGGCGCCTCCCCGCGGAGCACGGTGGGGAGAGCGTCGAGGTGAAGACTCGCACGGGGCGGCGCGCGGCCGTCCGGAACTGCTCGATTTGCGAAACTTCCCCTTGATACTAGGCGGAGATCGTTATCTCGCGGAGATCGAATCTCGCTTGCGTCGTGCTCGCGGGCGGGTTAGGTTGGCCGCCAAGAGATCGTTCTCTGAGGCCCGCCCTCACCGAAACCCTGCGAATCCCCAACGAAGAGGAATTGTCGTGAAAAGAAGCCTGACGGCCGTAGCCGCCGCAGCAGCAGTAGTCGCGCTCACCCTGACCGGGTGCTCGTCCGGAGGGGGAGGAGGCGCCTCGGACGACCCGAACGCCGAGGCCACCTTCTGGTCCTTCACCGGCATCAACGCCAAGGACAGCGTCGACGAGTACCTCGCGAAGATGCCCGACGCGAAGATCAAGCTCTCCGAGGTCGGCAGCACGACCGAGACCGCCACCGCCCTCACCGCGGCCCTCGCCGGCGGCAAGGTGCCCGACCTGGTCATGATCCAGAACGACGACCTGCCCCAGTTCGTCGCCAACAGCTCGAACTTCCTCGACCTGCGCACCCTCGGCGGCGACGACGTCGCCTCCACCTACCTCCCGTGGGCCGCCTCCGCCGCGACCGCCGACGACGGCTCCGTCGTGGGCGTCCCGACCGACGTCGGCGGACTGGGCTTCGCCTACCGCGCCGACCTCTTCGAGCAGGCCGGCCTGCCGACCGAGCCCGACCAGGTCGCCGAGCTCTGGAAGGACTGGCCGTCCTTCATCGAGACCGGCAAGAAGTACACCGAGGCGACCGGCAAGCCGTTCGTCGACAACATCGAGACCAGCGTCTTCTTCTCGACCGTCAACCAGGTCTCGGAGAAGTACTACTCGCCCGACGGCGAGCTGGTCTACGACACCAACCCGCAGGTGAAGGACGCGTTCCAGATCGCCGTGGACACCAAGGACGCCGGCATCAGCGCCGGCATCGCCGCCTGGTCCTCGGGCTGGGCCCCGGGCCGCGCGAACGGCGCCTTCGCCGTGACGATCGCCCCCTCGTGGATCCTCGCCGGCATCAAGACCGACGCCCCCGACACCGCCGGCAACTGGCGCGTCACCAGCGTCCCCGGCATCGGCGGCAACTGGGGCGGCAGCGTCATCGCCATCCCCGCCCGCGCCGAGCACCCCGAGGCCGCCTGGCAGTACATCAAGACGATGATGTCGGCCGAGGGCCAGACCGACCACTTCAAGGCCTCGGGCACCCTGCCCGCCGCCACCGAGGCGGTCGCCAGCGAAGAGGTCCAGTCGTACACCGACCCGTTCTTCGGCGACTCGAAGATCGGCGAGGTCATGGCCACCTCCGTCGAGCAGTTCCCGTCCTTCTACAACGGACCGGACACCACTCCGATCAACGGGGCGCTCCTCAACACCCTCGTCGAGCTGGAGGCCGGCAACGTCACCTCCGACAAGGCGTGGTCGACCGCACTCGACACGGCCAAGCAGGCCATCGGCGGCTGATCGCCCCACCCACCCGAGCGGCCCGGCGCCTCGTGCGCCGGGCCCCTCCCCCCTTTCTCGACGGAGGTTCTCCCGTGTCAACGGTGACAGCAGCACCACCCCGCAAGCAGCGCAAGCAGCCCAGCGCGCCGGTCCAGAAGGCCGCGCGGATCCGCAACTCCCTCTCGGAGCGGATCGCCCCCTACGCGTACGTCGCGCCCTTCTTCATCATCTTCATCGTCTTCGGGCTCTTCCCGCTCCTGTTCACGTTCTACGTCTCGCTCTTCGACTGGAACCCGATCGGCGAGCAGACCTTCGTCGGCATCGCGAACTTCCAGCAGCTCTTCGCCGACTCCCGGTTCTGGAACGCGCTGGTCAACACCTTCGGCATCTTCATCATCTCGACGGTGCCCCAGCTGCTGTTCGCCCTCTTCCTCGCGCACCTGCTGAACCACGCCCGCCTCCGCTGGGCGAACTTCTTCCGCATGGCGCTGCTGGTGCCGTACATCACCTCCGTCGCGGCGACCGCGATCGTGTTCGCGCAGATCTTCGACAAGAACTTCGGCCTGATCAACTGGTTCCTCGGCATCTTCGGACTGCCGTCGATCAATTTCCTCGCCACGAACTACGGCTCCTGGATCGTCATCTCGACGATGGTCTTCTGGCGCTGGTTCGGCTACAACACGCTCCTCTACCTGGCGGGCCTGCAGTCGCTGCCCCGTGAGATGTTCGAGGCGGCCTCCGTCGACGGCGCGTCGAGCTGGCAGCAGTTCCGCCACCTGACGATCCCGGCGCTGCGCCCGATCATCGTCTTCACCGTGATCATGTCGACCATCGGCGGTCTGCAGATCTTCACGGAGGCGCTCCTGGTGGCCCCGGAATCGGGCCTCACCTGCGGCGCCGGCCGGCAGTGCCAGACGCTGGCGCTCTTCCTCTACGAGCAGGGCTTCGGCCAGTTCAAGTTCGGCTACGGATCCGCCATCGGCGTCGTGCTGTTCGTGATCGTGGTCCTCGTCTCCCTCCTCAACTTCTACCTCTCCACCCGCACCCGGAAGGAGGCCGTCTGATGTCGGATGTGATCGACCAGGCCGTCCCGCAGACGCTGGCCCCCACGGTCAAGAAGGCCGATCTCCCCAAGCGGCGCGGCAAGGGCGGCGGAGTCGGCTGGCCGACTTACGTCTTCCTCGTGATCGCGGTGCTCGTCTCGATCTTCCCGCTCTACTACATGTTCGTCGTCGCGTCGGTCGGAGCGACCGCTGTCACGTCGATCCCGCCGCGCCTGTACCCGGGCACGAACTTCATGGCGATCGCCGAGAAGGTGTTCGACACCGTCCCGTTCATCGCCTCGATGCTGAACAGCCTCATCGTGTCGCTGAGCATCGCCGTCATCTCGGCGATCCTCTGCGCGATGGCGGGCTTCGCCTTCGCGAAGCTGCAGTTCCCGGGCCGCAACGTGCTGTTCCTGATCGTGCTGCTGACGATGACGGTGCCGGCGCAGCTGAGCATCATCCCGCAGTACCTGATCGTCTCGGCTCTCGACTGGGTCGACACCCTCCAGGCGATCATCGTGCCGGGCCTGGCCAGCGCCTTCGGCATCTTCTGGATGCGGCAGCACATGTCCACGACGGTCAGCGACGAGCTGATCCAGGCGGCCCGCATCGACGGCGCCAACTCGTGGCAGCTGTTCTGGCGCATCGCCTTCCCGGTGGTTCGCCCCGCGGCGTTCGTCCTCGGACTGATCACCTTCACCGCGGTCTGGAACGACTTCATGTGGCCGTTCATCGTCCTCAAGTCGCCGGAGCTGTTCACGGTGCAGATCGCGCTGAAGCAGCTGCAGGCCAACCGCTCGATCGACGTCGCCCTGGCGATGGGCGGATCGTTCATGGCCACCCTCCCGCTGCTGATCGCGTTCTTCTTCGTCGGCCGCCGGATGGTGTCCGGGATCATGGACGGGGCGTTCAAGGGCTGATGCACGACGCTTCCCCAGCACTGCCCGGGACGGACGCCGCGCGTCCTCCCGGGCGGGACTGGCGGGACCGCGCTCTGCCCCCGGCCGAGCGCGCCCGCCTCCTGACCGCAGAACTCACCCTTGAGGAGAAGGCGGCGCAGCTCGGCTCCGTCTGGCTCACCGACTCCGCCGACGACTTCGCCCCGAAGCTCGACGACGGGCCCGCTGCGGGCGACGACCTCTTCACCGGGGGCCTCGGCCAGCTGACCCGCGTGTTCGGCACCGAGCCGGTGACCGTCGTGGAGGGCGTCCGCCGGCTCCGCGAGCTGCAGGAGCGCGTGGTCGCCGGCAGCCGCCTCGGCATCCCGGCCCTCGCGCACGAGGAGTGCCTGACCGGCCTCGCCGCGTACGGCGCGACCGCGTTCCCCACTCCTCTCGCCTGGGCGGCCACCTTCCACGAGGAGCTCGTGGGCGAGATGGCGGAGGCGATCGGCTCGGACATGCGCGCCCTCGGCATCCACCAGGGCCTCGCCCCCGTCGTCGACGTCGTGAAGGACTACCGCTGGGGCCGCGTCGAGGAGACCCTCGGCGAGGACCCGTACCTGGTCTCGCAGCTCGGCGCCGCCTATGTGGCGGGGCTGGAGGGGACCGGCATCGTCGCGACGCTGAAGCACTTCGCGGGGTACGCCGCCTCCCGCGGCGCTCGCAACCACGGACCCGTGAGCATGGGGCCGCGCGAGCTCGCCGACACGGTGCTGCCTCCGTTCGAGGCCGCCCTGCGGCACGGCGGCGCCCGCAGCGTGATGACCTCCTACACCGACATCGACGGCGTGCCCAGCAGTGCCAGCCGGCACCTGCTGACGACGCTGCTCCGCGACCGCTGGGGCTTCGAGGGCACGGTCGTCGCCGACTACTGGGCGGTGCCGTTCCTCCAGGCCATGCACCACGTCGCGGTCGACGCGGCCGACGCGGGGCGCCTGGCCCTGCACGCCGGGGTCGACGTCGAGCTCCCGCAGACGGCGGCGTACGGCGAGCTGCCGCGACTGATCCGCGAGGGCGTCGTCGACGAGGCCGACCTCGACCGCTCCGTCGCGAGGCACCTCCGCCACAAGTTCGAGGCGGGCCTGCTCGACGGCGGTCCGCTGGTCCCAGAGGGGGCCGAGGACGTCGACCTCGACAGCGCCCGCAACCGCGCGATCTCCTCGCGGATCGCGGAGGAGTCGGTCGTGCTGCTGCGCGACGAGGACGTCGCGGGGCTGCTGTCCTCCGGTTCGCTCGCCGTCGTGGGACCGGCCGCGAACCAGTTCCGCAGCCTGGTCGGCTGCTACGCGTTCCCCAACCACGTGCTCTCCAAGCACCCGGGCCACGACCTCGGGCTGTCGATCCCGACGGTGCTGACGGCGCTGCAGGAGGAGTTCGGCTCGTCGCGCGTGCGCTTCGCGGAGGGCGGCTCGATCACCTCCGCGTCGACCGACGGCGTGCAGGAGGCGGTGGATCTCGTCCGCGGCTCCGACGCGGCGGTCGTCGTGGTCGGCGACATCGCCGGGCTCTTCGGCGACGGCACCTCGGGCGAGGGCTGCGACGCGGCCGACCTCCGCCTCCCCGGAGCGCAGGAGCCTCTGGTGACGGCCGTACTCGAGACCGGCGTTCCCACCGTGGTGGTCGTCCTCTCGGGCCGGCCCTACGCGCTCGGGGCCTTCGGGGCTGCGCGCGGACTCGTGCAGGCGTTCTTCCCGGGAGCGGACGGGGCGGCCGCGGTCGCCGGCGTGCTCTCGGGCCGCGTGGCTCCGACCGGGCGCCTGCCCGTGCAGATCCCGCGGCTCCCGTCGGCGTCGACCACGTACCTCCAGCCGTCGCTCGGGCTCTCGAACCCCGGGATCACGGCGCTGGACGCGACTCCGCTCTACCCGTTCGGCTACGGGCTGACCCGCGGCTCCGTGTCGTACACGGAGCTGGCGACCGCTGCTGAGCTGCCGGTCGGCGGATCGCTCGACGTGGCGGTGTCGCTCCGGAACGACGGCGCCGACACGGTCGAGGTGGTGCAGCTCTACGCGGGCTACCCGACCTCGGCGATCGTGCGGCCGGTCGCGCAGCTGATCGGCTTCGCGCGCGTGCCGATGGCGGCGGGCGAGACGCTGACGGTGCACTTCCACGTCGACGCGGCCCGGCTCGCGGTGACGGGGGAGGACGGCCGGCTCGCCGTGGATCCGGGGCCGCTGCGGCTGACGGCCGGCGCCTCGGCGGCGGATGCGGCGGTGACGGCGGAGGTGTCGATCACGGGGGAGCGGCGGCACCTCGCCGAGCGGGCGCTGCGGACCCCCTGGTCGGTGGCGCGGGACTGAGCGGTCGGCGCCTCAGGGGGGAGGCGCCGGCCGCTCGCGGGGGCACGCGGGTCGGCGGTGCCGACGCGCGAGTCCGCAGAAGTCGCGGTGCTCGCGCGCGAGTCCTGCGACTTCTGCGGTGTCGACGGGACCCGCGGGTGCGACGGCCGCGTAGCACCGGAGGCGCAGAGCGCAAGGGGCCCGCGCGAGCCGGGGCCCCGGCCTAGCGTGGAAGGAGCGGCGCCGCCGGTGGCGGGCCGCGGAGAAGACCGATGCAGAGGAGAGTCATGCCCGCCCTGACCGACACGTTCACGCTGTCCAACGGAGTCGCCGTCCCGAAGATCGGGTTCGGCACCTGGCAGATCCCCGACGGCCCCGAGGCCTACGACGCGACGACCGCCGCGCTCGAGGCCGGGTACCGCCACATCGACACCGCCCGCGCCTACGGCAACGAGGCGAGCGTCGCCCGGGCCCTGCGCGACAGCGGCGTTCCGCGCGACGAGGTGTTCATCACCACCAAGCTCCCGGCCGAGGTGAAGGACTACGAGGGCGCGAAGGCGAGCTTCGAGACGACCATGGCGGCGCTCGAGCTCGACCACGTCGACCTGTACCTCATCCACGCGCCGTGGCCCTGGCAGGACATGGGCTCCGACCACCGCGAGGGGAACATCGCGGCGTGGAAGGCGATGGAGGAGATCCTCGAGGCCGGGCGCTCGCGCGCGATCGGCGTCTCGAACTTCCAGGTCGCCGATCTGGAGTCGCTGATCGCGGCCACCGACGCGGTGCCGCACGCGAACCAGATCCGCTGGTTCGTCGGCAACACCCAGGACGAGACGACCGCGTACTGCAAGGAGCACGGCATCCTCGTCGAGGGCTACTCGCCGCTCGCGACGGGCGGCCTGCTCGACAACTCCGACATCGGCGAGATCGCCGCGAAGTACGACAAGTCGGTCGCGCAGCTCTGCATCCGCTACCTGCTCGAGAAGGACGTGCTGCCGCTGCCGAAGTCGACGACGCCGTCGCGCATCGTCGAGAACGCCGACGTCGACTTCGAGATCTCGTCGGAGGACCTCGCGCACCTCGACTCGCTCGTCGACACGGAGTCCTGACCCGCACGCTCGCCCGCTCCTGACAGTCCGGAGGTCGTCGCACTCGCGCACGAGTGCGACGGCTTCCGTCTTCTCGGCGCGTCCGGCGGCTCCGCCCGCTCGCGAGTGTCCAGGAGTTGTCGCAGTCGACGTCGAGTGCGACGACTTCTGGCTTCTCGCCGGGTTCGGCGCGAGCGCGGCCTCCGCGAGTGCGCAGTAGTTGTCGTAGTCGGCCCCGAGTGCGACGACTTCTGGAGTCTCGGCGCCCTCGGCCTGCGCGGGCCCAGCATCTCCGCCGGGCGGCGACTGTGAATGCTCGGCGTGCTCCCCAGGCCGGCCGGCCGCGGTCGCATCCGGAGGCCCACCCGCGAGTACGCAGAAGTTGTCGCAGTCGGCCTCGAGTGCGATAACTTCTGGAGTTTCGGGGCGCTCGGCGCCGGAGCGACGCCCGCCCGGCGTCCGCGCGTCAGGCCAGGCGCAGTAGGCGGCCGCCGTGCGGCTCGAGGGCGAGCTCGACGGCGCCGCCGACGACCGGCAGCTCCGAGCCGCTCCAGACGTCGACGGCCGAGGTCGCGTCGGCGCAGCCCAGGTCGGCCAGGTGCGCCGAGTACGACCGAGCGGTCGACCCCAGCCAGAACACTCCGCGCCACTGCTCGTCGCCGCGCCACGCCGACCAGACCACCAAGTCGCCGTCGCGCACGATCTCGCGGCTCCCGTCGCTCTCGAGCAGTGCGAGGACGTCGCCGTTGGTCAGCAGCGCCAGGGTGTCCGCGGGCGTGTCCGGGAGGTGCCCGCCCATCATCAGCGGCGAGCGGAGCAGGCACCACAGCGTCACGAGCGTCCGCTGCTCCGCGGGAGTGAACCGCGAGAGCCGGTCCTCGCCCACGTGCGCGCGCACGCCGATCCGGCCCAGCGGCAGCATGTCGGCGTCGGCCCAGGCGCCGGGGCGCTGGTGCGGAGCCCAGCGCGCGGCCCGCTGGAACTGCTCGTGCAGGTGCGCCCAGTCGTCCCAGAAGTCGTCGGAGATCCGCCACATCTGCGCGTTCGAGCGCAGCACCTCGAGGTTCTCGAGCGAGAGCTGCTTGCCGGGGGAGAGGCTCAGCACCATCGGGCGGCCCGTCGCGTCGATGGCCTGCGAGATCGCGGCGATCTCCTCGGCCTGGATCGGCGGGTAGAGCACGTCGTCCACCTTGACGAAGTCGACGCCCCACGAGGCGAGCTGCGCCATGACGGAGTCGTAGTACTGCTGCGCTCCCGGCACGCTCATGTCGACTCCGTAGTTGTCGGGGTTCCACGGGCAGAGGTTCCCGCGGTCCGCGATGTCGGCGCAGGTCGCGTCCGAGCCGAGCACCGGGAGCCCGAGGTCGGCCGCCCGGCGGGGCACGCCGCGCATCAAGTGCACGCCGAAGCGCAGCCCGAGGGCGTGGACGCGTGCCGCGAGCGCGGTGAATCCTCCGGAGGCCGCCGACGGGAAGCGGCCGACGGCCGGCTGCGGGCGGCCCCAGTCGTCGAGCACCGGCTCCGACACCTCCTGGTAGTCGCTCGTGCCGGGGTCGGGCTCGTACCACTGGATGTCGACGACGACCGTGTCCCAGCCGTGCGGCAGGAGGTGCTCGGCGAGGTACTCGGCGTTCGCGAGCACCTCCTCCTCCGTCACCGAGGCGCCGAAGCAGTCCCAGCTGTTCCAGCCCATCGGCGGGCGGCGGGCGGCCTCCGTGCGCGCGGCGATCACGAGAGCTCCAGCGTCACGGTCGCGAAGGAGTGCGGGGGCAGCGTGACGCGCAGGCCGGTCGCCGTGGTCTCGATGCCCTCGAGGGCGACGGGGCTCACCTCGTCGGCGGCGCCGGGGCGGTTGTGCGCGTCGGGCCGGTCGGCGGTGAGGAGGCGGCCGGTCGCGCCGGTCACGGTCCCGCCGCGGAAGTCGAGGGAGACCTCGAGCGGCTCCTCCAGGTCGACGTTCGTCAGCGAGACGAGCACGCGGCCGTCCTTCGTGGAGGCGGAGGCGGAGGCGACGGGGATCTCGCGCCCGTCGACCGCGTGCGTCGGGCCGGCGACCGTGGTCGGCAGCACGGTCGCGTCGTGGTGCCCCTTGTTCATCTCGAACACGTGGTACGTCGGTGTGCGGACCATCTCGCCGCCGTCCGGGTCGGTCAGCAGCATCGCCTGCAGCACGTTCACCGTCTGGGCGATGTTCGCCATCGTCAGGCGGTCGGCGAAGCCGTGGAAGACGTCGAAGTGCCACGCCGCGACCATCGCGTCGCGGATGGTGTTCTGCTGGAAGAGGAACCCGGGGTGCGTCCCCGGCTCCACGTCCCACCAGGTGCCCCACTCGTCGAGCACCATCCCGTACTTCTTCTCGGGGTCGTGCACGTCCATCACGGCGGCGTGCGAGCGCAGCAGCTCCTCGATCCCCTGCGCGGCGACGATCGTGCTCCAGTAGGTGTCGGCGTCGAACTCGGTCGCGCTGCCCTTGGCGTGCCAGCTGCCGCCGATCGTGTAGTAGTGCACCGAGACCGACTCCCACGGCACGGAGGAGAAGGGGTGCCCCTCGATCTCGGGGATCACCTCCATCAGCGTCTGCGTCCAGTGCGTGTCGGCGCCGTCGGCTCCGGCCGCCACGCGGTAGAGGGGAGTGTCGTTGCCGCTCTGCACGAACGTCCCGAACTGCCGCGCGAGGTCGGCGTAGGCGCCGGCGCGCATGTTGCCGCCGCAGCCCCAGGTCTCGTTGCCGAGACCCCAGTAGCGGACGGTCCACGGCTCCTCGCGCCCGTGCGAGCGGCGCAGGTCGGCCATCGGCGACTTCCCGGACCCGGTCAGGTACTCGACCCAGTCGGCCATCTCCTGCACCGTGCCCGAGCCGATGTTGCCCGAGATGTAGGCGTCCGCGCCGAGCATTTCGCAGAGCGCCATGAACTCGTGGGTGCCGAAGGAGTTGTCCTCCGCGACTCCGCCCCACTGCGTGTTGATCAGGCCGGGCCGCTCCTCGCGCGGGCCGATGCCCTTGGTCCAGTGGTAGCGGTCGGCGAAGCAGCCGCCGGGCCAGCGGAGGTTGGGGATGTCGAGGGCGCGCAGGGCCTCGACGACGTCCAGGCGGATCCCGCCCTCGTTCGGGACGGGCGAGTCCTCGCCGACCCAGAAGCCGTCGTAGATGCACCGGCCGAGGTGCTCGGCGAAGTGGCCGTAGAGGTGGCGGCTGATGGTGGCGCCGGGGCGGTCGAGGTCGACGGTGACGGTGCTGAGCACGGAGGACTCCAGTGTTCTCGTGGGTGGTCGGGGTGGTCGGGTGCCGGGTGGTCGGATGCCCGGTCGGCTCGGTGCCGGACGGGCCGGCTGCCGGGGCGGTCGGCGGGGGCTGCTGCCCGGTCGCGTCAGGCGACGCGGACGAGGCGCAGCACGACCACCCGGTCGGGGTGGAACGCGAGCAGGTCCAGGCCCGCCTCGAGCAGCAGGCTGCCGGAGTAGGAGGGCGCCTCCTCCGCGCTGTCCAGCGGCTCGGTCGCCTCCAGCCAGCGCGGGCTCAGCCACCAGGGGCCGAGCGACTCGGGGCGCGCCGCCTCGACGCGGTAGCGCGCCTCGGGCAGGAGGCCCGGGAGGCGCATCCGGTGGCGGGTGTCGGCCGAGAGGACGGGCGTCATCAGCGTGTAGAGCGCCTCCGAGCCGTCGGTCGCGACCACTCCGCGGAGGGTCGGCGAGTCGGGGTCGAAGTCCCCGTCGCCGACCACGCGGCCGGTCGCGATCAGCTCCCGGTGCTCGCGGTACGCGGCGATCCAGCCGGCCAGCACCGCGGAGTCGCCCTCGCTCAGCTCGCGCAGGTCCCACTCCACGCCGAAGTGGCCGAGGAACGCGGTGGCGCAGCGGGTGTGCAGGTCGCTGGTGCGGCCGGTGACGGAGGAGACCTCCGAGGCGACGTGCGAGCCCAGCATCTCCGGCGGCACCAGCAGGCCGGTCCAGCGGAGCATCCGGGTGCGGTCCAGCGGGTCGTGGTTGTCGGAGGTGTGCACGCGGTCGGTGCGCTCGAGGATCCCGAGGTCGACCCGTCCGCCGCCCGAGGCGCAGCTCTCGATCTCGAGCGCGGGGTGGCGGGCGCGCAGTTCGTCCATCAGCCGGTAGACCGCGAGGGTCTGCTCGTGCACGGCGGGCGCTCCGGAGGCGGGGTGGCCCGCGTCGATCAGGTCGCGGTTGTGGTCCCACTTCAGGTAGGCCACGTCGAGGTCGCGGATCAGGGTGTCGAGGGCCTCGAGGATGTGCGCGAAGGCGTCGGGGTTCGTGAGGTCGAGCACCTGCTGGAAGCGCCAGCGGGAGGGGAGCTCGGAGGCGCGGGCCCGCAGGATCCAGTCGGGGTGGGCACGCGCGAGCTCGGAGTCCTCGTTGATCATCTCAGGCTCGACCCAGAGGCCGAACTCCATCCCGAGGTCGCGCACGTGGTCGGCGAGCGGGGAGAGCCCGTCGGGCCACTTCCCGGGGTCGGTCGTCCAGTCGCCGAGGCCGGCGCGGTCGTCCGAGCGGCCGAGGAACCAGCCGTCGTCGAGCACGTACCGCTCGACGCCGAGGGCGGCCGCGCGGTCGGCGAGCTCGCTCAGCGTCGCGAGGTCCTGGTCGAAGTAGACCGCCTCCCACACGTTGAGCGTGACGGGGCGCGGGCGGAGGGAGGAGCGCGAGCGGGCGCGGAGGAACGCGTGGTAGCGCGCGGCCGCGTCGTCGAGCCCGGTGCCGACGCTGCCGTAGATCCACGGGGAGCTGTAGCTCTCGCCGGTCGCCAGGCGGACCTCGCCGGGGAGCAGCAGCTCGCCGCCCCGGAACGCGAGGTGGGCGTCGGTCCGCTCGACGGCGTGCTCGTGGTTGCCGCCGATGCCGACGTGGCAGAGCCAGACCCGGCCGGAGCGGGCGTCGAAGCCGGGAGTGCCGACCGCCACGACCGTGGTCGCGTCGAGCCCGGTGCGCCCGCGGCGGGAGGATCGGGAGTGGGTGCCCATGACGACGGGGTGGCGCTGCGGGATCTTCTCGGTGCCCCAGCGGCCGGTGAAGTCCAGGATATCCCGGGCCTCGGTCGGGATCCGCAGCGCGGGGTCGACGCCGATCACCTCGAGGACGCCGGAGGCGGTGTTGCGGACGGTCGCGCGGGTCCGGAGCAGTCCGGCGGGCGAGAGATCGATCTCTAGAACGACCTCGATCCCGGCCTCGTCGTCGCGCGCCTCCACGGAGATCAGCGCGCTGCCGCACTGCACGACGGCCCCCTCCGGGACCTCCCGCCCGTCGACCGAGACGCCGGCGACGACGAGGCGGGGCGACCATCCGGCGCCTCCGCGGTGCACCCGCAGGCCCGGGAGACCCGACCAGCCGAAGGAGTGCTCGGGGAGGACCGAGGGCTCGTAGGGCACGTCGGAATCCCCGTCAATCCCTGTGCGGACAGGGGTTCCGGCGTATTCCATCAGATCGTCGTCGCTCGCCCGGAGCAGCGGGCCCCAGTGGGCGAGCACGGGCAGCGCACCTCCCGTCTGGGTGAGGAGGACGGAGACGTCAGCGGCGACGGCATGGATCACCCGGGGCGGATTCATAACGACATTCCTACCGTCTCCCCCGGGCTGAGTACAGTGAGAGATCGATCTCGATCAACGACGAGGAGCTCCTGAATGCCGACCCTTCCCACCCTGCAGGGCACCCGCCTCGAGCGCGGCCTCCTCGACGCCCGGCGCCGCCTCAACCGCGCCTACCTCGTCTCGCTCGAGGACGACGCCCTGCTGCAGAACTTCCTCCTCGAGGCCGGCATCGGCGACCAGGACTGGCACCTGAAGCCCTCCCTCGGCACCCCGGAGTCGCGCGGGGCGGCACGGCACTGGGGCTGGGAGACGCCGGGCGGCGCGCTGCGCGGGCACTTCCTCGGGCACTGGCTCTCGGCCGCCGCGCGCGAGACCGCGGTCACCGGGGATCCGCTCCTCGGCGTGAAGCTGCAGGCGGTGCTCGACGGGCTGGAGCGCTGCCAGGAGGAGAACGGGGACGGCTGGATCTGGGCGATCCCGCCCCGCTTCCTCCGCCGCCTGGCCGAGGGGAAGCCGATCTGGGCGCCGCAGTACGCGATGCACAAGCTGCTGATGGGCCTCGTCGACGTGCACCGCGACCTCGGCGACGAGCGGGCGCTCCGCCTGGCGCGGAACGCGACCGCGCCCCTCCTGGAGTGGGTGCGCGGCTTCGACGACGACGCCTTCCAGCGGATCATGGAGGTCGAGACGGGCGGGATGCTCGAGGTCTGGGCCGACCTGCTCGCGATCACCGGCGACCCGGTCTACTCCGAGCTGCTGGAGCGCTACTACCGCCGCTCTCTCTTCGACGGGCTGCTCGAGGGGCGCGACGTGCTGACCAACATGCACGCCAACACCACGATCCCGGAGGTGCTGGGCGCCGCGCGTGCCTACGAGGTCACCGGCGACGAGCGCTGGCGGCGGATCGTGGAGGAGTACTGGCGCCAGGCGGTCACCGCCCGCGGCACCTTCTGCACCGGCGGGCAGACCTCGGGCGAGATCTGGACGCCGCCGTTCGAGTTCGCCGCCCGCCGCGGCGAGAAGACGCAGGAGCACTGCACCGTCTACAACATGATCCGGCTGGCCGACGTGCTGCTGCGCTGGACGGGGGAGCTCGCGTACGCCGACTACATCGAGCGCAATCTGGTCAACGGCCTCCTCGCCCAGCAGCACCCGCGCACCGGGATGGTCGCGTACTTCCTGCCGCTCGAGGGCGGCGCGGTGAAGAACTGGGGCACGCCGACCGAGGACTTCTGGTGCTGCCACGGGACGCTCGTGCAGGCGCACACCCGCCACTCCGACCTGGTCTTCTACCCGGACGAGCAGGGGGTGACCATCGCGCAGCACGTCGACGCGAGCACGCGCGTGCTCGGTGACTCCGGCGAGACGGCTGTGCGGGTCGAGGTGCTCGACAACGCGGGGTACGTGGGCCCGGACGCGAACGCAGGGGCGGCGGGCGACACGCGCCGGCCCACCGCGACCCGCGTGCGCGTCGAGGTGTCGGGTGCCGCGCTGCGCGTGCGTGTGCGGATCCCCGCGTGGATCGCGGACGAGCCGCACGTGGCCGGCGACACCGAGCGGGTGAGCCGCGGCGAGGACGTCCTGGTGATCGAGCACTCCGGCGGAGAGACGAGCGTCGACGTCGCGTTCCCGTTCGAGGTGCGCGTCGTGCCGATCCCGGACGAGCCGGGCACGGTGGCCTTCGTCGAGGGCGCGACGGTGCTCGCCGGCCTGGTCGACCACGAGGTCGCCCTCCGCGGCTCCCTCGACGACGCCGCCTCCCTCCTCGCGCCGGACAACGAGCGGCAGTGGACGCAGTGGCTGCGGGGGTACCGCACGGTCGGGCAGTCCGCGTCGATCCGCTTCCGCCCCGTGCACGAGATCGGGGACGAGCGGTTCTCCGTGTACTTCCCGGTCCTTCCGGACCCGACCCCGCCGGTCCGCGAGGGCCGGAGCCGATGAACAGGAGCCCCATGACCCAGCTCGGCCGATCCGCGTGACCCGCGCCGCCGCCGCCCGCACCGTCCCCTCGGCGCGCATCCTCCTCCCGATCTTCGCGATGCTGGTCGGCTTCGGGCCGCTCACCATCGATCTCGTCCTCCCGTTCCTGCCCTCGCTCGGCGCCGACCTCGAGATCTCGGCCGCTTCCGCGCAGCTCGTCGTCACCGGCGCCACCTTCGGCTTCGCGGCCGGCCAGCTCTTCTCCGGACCCCTCAGCGACGCGGTCGGCCGGCGCTGGCCGCTCGGGATCTCGGCGGGCCTGCACATCGCGGCGAGCCTGGTCGCGGCGAGCACCACCGAGACCGCGGTGCTGATGCCCGCGCGGTTCGTGCAGGGAGCGGCCTGCACCGCGGCCGGAGTGGTGGTCGTCGCCATCGTGCGCGACCTCTACAGCGGCAAGCGGCTGGTGACGATGCTCGCGAACCTGGCGGTCATCACGAGCGTGTTCCCGATCCTGGTGCCCTCGCTCGGCGCGCAGCTGACGAAGGTGCTCGACTGGCGCGGCTCCTTCCTGGTCGTCGCGGTCTGGGGAGCCGTCGCGACCGCGATCGCGCTGCTCGTGCTGCCCGAGACGCTCCCGCCCGAGAAGCGGCACCAGGGCGGACTCGTGCCCTCGCTCCGCAACTCCTTCGGACTGCTGCGCCGGCCGCGGATCCTGGCGCTCGCCGCAGCGTCGGCCGCCGGCTGGTCGGTGGGCTTCGGCTACCTGGCGACGGCGCCGTACCTCTACACGAACGTGTTCCGGGTGAACGCGGACGGCTACGGGCTGCTGTTCCTCGCCACGTCGCTCATCACGATCGCCGTCGGCCAGACGACGGGTCGGGTGCTCATCCCGCGCTTCGGCGCCCGCTGGGCGATGACCGCCTCCGCGATCGTGACCGCCCTGGGCTCGGTCGTGCTGATCGTGCTGTCGCTCTCGGGCGACCAGCCGCTCCTCGTCATCGTGGGAGCCCTGACCTTCGCGCTCGCCGGCCGCTCGCTGGGCGCGCCCGCCGTGCAGTTCCTGTCGCTGCAGGGGCCGTCGCGGGAGGCGGCCAGCGTCACGGCGATCCTCGGCACGGTGAGCTTCACCGCGGCCGGGCTGGTGATGCCCGTGATGGGCGGATTCGCGGAGGTGTCGCTGGTGCCGTTCGCGATCCTCATCATGGTGGCGGCGGTGATCGAGGGCGTGGTGGCGCTGCTGTTCCGGTCGCGGCGCTTCGCCGCCGACGGCGAGGCGGACGGGCGCTCGGAGGCGGATGTGCGCTCGGATGCGGACGGGCGCTCGGATGCGGACGGGCGCGGGGAGGCGGGGGCGGACGGGCGCGACGCGGCGGACGGGCGCGACGCGGCGGACGGGCGCGACGCGGCGGACGGGCGCGACGCGGCGGACGGGCGCGGTGAGGCGGTGGCGCCGGGGTCGCGTGTGGTCGCGGGCTCCGTTGCTGCCGAAGAATCGGCTCCGGCTCCGGCTGCGGCTCGGGGTGCTGGTGCTGGTGCGAGCGCGGCCGCGGGCTCGGTTCCGCATCCGCAGACCGAGCCCGACGTGGCCCGGGGGTCCTGAGCCCGCCGCCCGGCACCGAGCGCGCAGCCCCCATCTCCGCGACTGCTCACGAGTTGTCGCACTCGACGCCGAGTGCGACGACTTCTGCGCTCTCGCGGCCGCCCGCTGTGCGCCGGCGGCTCCGGCGGTCGCGACTGTCCAGGAGTTGTCGCAGTGGGCGGCGAGTGCGACAACTCCTGGATAGTCGCAGGGGCGGGGAGGGCGCGGAGAGGGCGCGGACGGCGCGGCTCCGGCGAGCCCGCACGCGCGGGAGCTCAGCCGGCGGCCCACTCCAGCTCGAGGCGCACCGGCTCGAGGCCGAAGCGCACGCGCCCGTCGGGCACCGCGGAGCCGTCGACGCGCAGCACGATCGCGCGACCGGCCGCGACGTGCGTCCCCTCCGCCGGAGCCAGCCACTCCGCCCCGGCGACCCGCCGGACGGTCGCGACGGCGCGCCCCGGCTCCCACGAGAGCTCGTCCACGACCAGCCCGCCCCGGGCGCGCAGCCCGGTCACGGAGCCGCGCGGCCAGGCCGCGGGCAGCGCCGGCAGCACGGTCAGCGAGTCGGCCGTCGATCGGAGCAGCATCGCCGCGACCAGGCCCGGCAGCCCGCCGCTCGCGTCGAGGTTGAAGATGCGGCCCGCGTCGTGGCGGGTCGTCAGAGCCGGCGACCAGTGGTCGACCGCCAGCCACTCCGCGCACACCAGCGCCGACTCCGCATCGCCGAGGGCCGCCGCGGCGACGCCGACCTGCACGAGTCCGAAGGCCATCTCCATCCGGCCGGGCGGGGCGGTGGGGGCCTCGGCCCGCCACGCGATCTTCGCCCGCACGGTCGCCAGCGCCGCGGCGCGCAGGCGCTCGCCGCCCGCGACCGCCGCATCGGGCTCGTACCAGAGCGGGTACAGCTGCGAGGCGTGCCGGTGCGCGATCTCCTCGCCCCAGCGCGGATCGATCCACTCGGCGAGCGTGCCGTCCTCGGCCACGCGGTAGCCGGGCAGGTCGGCCACCACCTGCGACCAGCGGGCGTCGAGAGAGTCATCGCCGCGGGCGCGTCCGAGCAGCGCGGTCGCCCGGGCCGCGTCGCGGAGGACCGCCACGTCCATCGTCGCGTCGACCGCCGTCGGCACCCGCTCCCCGCCGGGGGTGTTCTCGGGGGAGTAGGAGGGGACGATGCGGCGCACCCCGTCGACGACGACGGTCGCGGTCTCGGCGAAGCGCAGCACGCCCTCGGCCAGCTCCCAGAGCCGGTCGTCGACGATCGAGCGGTCGCCGGTCGCGGCGACCACGTCGGCGGCGAGGCGCAGCACCCAGCCGCCGCACCCCGTCCAGAAGAGGTGCGGGTAGTGCTCCGAGAAGTGGTCGGCGCGGCCGTGGGTCGACATCCGCGACGGGAGGAGCATCCCCTCGGCGCCGTAGACGAGGCGCGCGTTGTCGCGGTAGTCGTCGAGGTGCGGGAGGACCAGCTCGAGCAGCGAGAGCGCCAGCTCGGGGGTTCCGGTCGGGATCATCGCCGCCATCGCGCCGTTCTGCACGTTGCCGTTCAGCGTGTAGTCGGCCGACCACGCCGGCCGCCAGGTGCCCTGCCAGACGCCCTGCAGCGTCGGCGGCAGCTCGCCTGTGGACGCGACGATGTTGGCCCGGCCGCTCAGCCAGGCCAGCTCGACCACGCGGCGGCGCGCGCCCGCGTCCCCGGAACGGGCGGCGTCCCACAGGTCCTCGGTGAGCTCGGCGTCGGAGGCGCCGTCGAGGTCGAGCGCGGAGGCGCCGACCAGCCGGCCGTGCCCCTCGCGCTGGGCGTCGCGCAGCTCCTCCCACGAGAGGTCGGCGGAGGCGTCGGGAGCCGCGCCGATCGCGACGTCCAGCCGCAGCACGCGGGCGACTCCGGCGGAGAGCTCCACGTCCGAGACGGCGGCGCCCCCTGCCACGCGCCACGTCGCTCCGCTCGTCACCCGCGTCACGGCGCGGATCGCGGTCGGGCCCTCGCCCGCCTCGGCGGTGAGCACCCCGGAGGCGCCGCCCTCGACGCGCGCCGAGACCACGGCCGACGCGTCGGGCACGCCGGTGTCGAAGGAGGTCACCTCGCCGGCTCCGAGCGCGAGCTCGACGGTGACGACGGTGTCCGCGGAGGACTCCAGGGCCAGTCGAACGCCCGCGCCGCCGTGCGGGGCGAGCAGGCGCACGGCGTGGCGGCCGCCCTCCTCGTCGGTCCACTCCACCGCGGCCTCGCCGCCGAGCGGATCGATCAGGCGGACCGTGGAGGCGACCCCGCCGGGGGTGCGCAGCGAGACGGTCGCGCAGAGGCCGAGCGGGTCGGTCCAGATCAGGCCGCCGTCGTACCCGCTGTCGAGGGCGGCGCGGGCGAGCAGGGCCGTGGCGGTGTCGGAGTCGCCGGCCAGCAGGGCGACTCGCAGCTCGTCGCGGACGCCGGCGAGGTCGGGCGCGTCCGGGCGCGGATTGACCGGGAGGAACCAGCGCTCGTGCGCGAGCGGGACGGTCAGGGAGTCGGCGGGGCCGTGAGCGACGGCGCCGACGCGGCCGCTGCCGACGATCAGGCCGTCCTCCCACGTCGGGGCGGGAGTGGCGGTGGCGAGGGCGGCGCGCGACGATGCGCGGTCGATCGATCGGATGATCGTTCCTTCCGTCAGGTGCTCCTGATATGTTGCGTGGAACTTCAAATTAGCCGCCAGGGCACCCGGAGGGCCAACCCGGGCGGCGACTCGAGTGAGGACACCGCGATGACGCGACCGATCACCCTGTTCACCGGCCAGTGGGCCGACCTCCCGTTCGAGGAGGTGGCGCGCCTCGCGGGGGAATGGGGCTACGACGGCCTCGAGATCGCGTGCTGGGGCGACCACATCGACGTGGCGCGCTGGGATGACGCGGAGTACGTCCAGAGCCGGAAGGACGTGCTCGCCGCGAACGGCCTGCAGGTGTTCGCGATCTCGAACCACCTCACCGGTCAGGCGGTCTGCGACGACCCGATCGACGAGCGCCACCGCGACATCCTCAGCGACCGCGTCTGGGGCGACGGCGACCCCGAGGGCGTCCGGCAGCGCGCCGCCCAGGACCTCAAGGACACCGCCCGCTTCGCCGCCGCGCTCGGCGTGACGCAGGTCAACGGCTTCTCCGGCTCCTCGATCTGGAAGGGCGTGGCCATGTTCCCGCCCGCCTCCGACGAGTGGATCGCCGCCGGCTACCAGGACTTCGCCGACCGCTGGAACCCGATCCTCGACGTCTTCGAGGAGGTCGGCGTCCGCTACGCGCTCGAGGTGCACCCGAGCGAGATCGCCTACGACTACTGGACCGCCAAGCGCACCCTCGAGGCGATCGGGCACCGCGCTTCGTTCGGCTTCAACTTCGACCCGTCGCACTTCGTCTGGCAGCAGCTGGACAGCGTCGCGTTCGTGCTGGACTTCGCCGACCACATCTTCCACGTGCACGTGAAGGAGTCGGTCACCAACCTCGACGGCCGCAACGGCGTCCTCGGCTCGCACCTGCCGTGGGCGAACCCGCGCCGCGGCTGGACCTTCGTCTCGACCGGGCACGGCGCGGTCCCGTGGGAGCCGGTGTTCCGCGCCCTCAACGCGATCGGCTACACCGGCCCGACCAGTGTCGAGTGGGAGGACGCGGGCATGGACCGCCTCGACGGCGCCCCCGAAGCCCTGGCGTTCGTCCGGAAGCTCAACGCGATCACGCCGCCGGCCGACGCCTTCGACGCGGCGTTCTCGACCTCGCGCGACTGACCGGCCGCCGGCATGCCGGCACCACGCCGGCCGGGAGCCCCGACCGCCCGTGAGGGCCGTCCGGCGCTCCCGGCCTTCGTCGTGCAGCGAACGCGTCCGCAACCGAGGCCGGGACGCCGGATCGGGCGCCGAACGGGCGGGAGAGGGCGATTTGCCCTCGGTTGCCGACGCCGTCCGGTTCAGTCTCGGCGGCGGCCCCCCGCGCCGGCCCGGCGGGATGCCCCGGGAACGACGGACGGCCGGCCCCCGCAGGGAGCCGGCCGTCCGTCCTCGCAGGATCTACAGGCCCTGGGAGAGGCGGTAGTACGCCGCGTTCGAGCGGATGTCGGACTCGAAGCCGCGGAGGGTGGTCGACTCGTCGATCACGAGGAGCTCGACGCCGGCGATGCGGGCGAAGTCCTCCCACGCCTCCAGGCCGATCTGCGTGGTCATCACCGTGTGGTGCGCGGCACCGGCGGTGATCCACGCCGCGGCGCTGGTGCCGAAGTCCGGGGCGGGCTGCCAGACGGCGCGGCCGACGGGCAGGTGCGGCAGCGTCTGCGGAGGCTCGACGGTCCGGACCTTGTTGGCGACCAGGCGGAAGCGCTCGCGGACGTCGCTCAGTGCGACGACGACCGCGTCCCCCGCGTCGGCGGTGAAGACCAGGCGCACCGGGTCCTCGCGGCCGCCGATGCCCAGCGGGTGGATCTCGAGCGACGCGCGCTTCGAGGACAGGGACGGCGAGACCTCGAGCATGTGCGCGCCGAGGATGAGCTCCTCGCCGGGCGTCATGTCGTAGGTGTAGTCCTCCATCAGGCTGGTGCCGCCGGGGAGGCCGGCGCCCATGACGGCGGCGATGCGGATGAGGACGGCCGTCTTCCAGTCGCCCTCACCGCCGAAGCCGTAGCCGTCGGCCATGAGGCGCTGCACGGCGAGGCCGGGGAGCTGGCGGAGCCCGCCGAGGTCCTCGAAGCTGTCGGTGAACGCCTCGAAGCCGCCCTCCTCCAGGAACGAGCGCAGGCCGATCTCGACCGCGGCGCCGTAGCGGAGCGACTCGTGGCGCTCGCCGCCGGGGAGCAGCTCGGGGACCACGTCGTAGCTCTCGAGGTACTCGGCGACGAGCGCGTCGATCTGCTCGGAGGTGGCGGCGTCGACGCGCTCGACGAGCTCGTTCACGCCCCAGGTGTTGACGCTGACGCCGAGGCGGATCTCGGCCTCGGTCTTGTCGCCCTCGGTGACGGCGACGTTGCGCATGTTGTCGCCGAAGCGCGCGACCTTCATGCTCTGCGAGGCGGACCAGCCGGCGGCCGCGCGCGACCAGATGCCGATGGCCTCGGTGACGCGGGCGTCGCTCGCGTGGCCGACGACGGTCTTCCGGGGCACGCTCATCCGGCTGAGGATGTAGCCGTGCTCGCGGTCGCCGTGCGCGGCCTGGTTGAGGTTCATGAAGTCGAAGTCGATGTCCTGCCACGGCAGGGCGACGTTCGCCTGGGTGTGGAAGTGCAGCAGCGGCTTGGCGAGTGCGTCGAAGCCGTGGATCCACATCTTCGAGGGGCTGAAGGTGTGCATCCAGGTGATGACGCCCACGACGGAGTCGTCGGAGTTCGCCTCGATCATCGTGCGGCGGATGGCGTCGGAGCTCTTCAGCACCGGCTTCCACTCGACGGTCACCGGGATCGCGCTCGCCTCGTTGAGCTGCGCCACGACGGCCTGCGACTGCTCGGCGACCTGGCGGAGGGTGTCCTCGCCGTAGAGGTCCTGGCTGCCGGTCAGGAACCAGACGGTGCGGGTGGCGAGGTCGGGGATGATGCTCTGGTACACGCTCATGCGATGGCTCCGGTGGGGTTCTGTCCGTAGACGTTCTGGTAGCGGTCGAACAGGGCGTCGATCGACTCCTGCGGGATGGGGACGAGCTCGCCGCCCTGGCGCGCGAGGTGCACGGTGCGGGCGACGTCCTCGGCCATGACGGCCGCCTTGACGGCGTCCTTCGCGTCCTTGCCGATGGTGAAGACGCCGTGGTTCTGCATCAGGACCGCGCGCGAGCGGTGCCCGCTGAGGGTCGCGACGATGCCGCGGCCGATGGAGTCGTCGCCGATGATCGCGAACGGGCCGATGGGGATCTCCCCGCCGAACTCGTCGGCCATCGCGGTGATGACGCAGGGGATCGACTCGGCGCGGGCCGCCCACGCGGTCGCGTAGGTGGAGTGCGTGTGCACGACTCCGCCGACCTCGGGCATCTCGCGGTACACGTAGGCGTGGGCCGCGGTGTCGCTGGAGGGGCTGCGGTCGCTGCCGGGGGTGCCGGGGACGACGTTGCCGTCGAGGTCGCAGAGGATCATGTTCTCGGGCGCGAGGTCGTCGTAGGAGACGCCGCTGGGCTTGATCACGAAGAGGTCGGCGCCGGGCACGCGGCCCGAGATGTTGCCGCCGGTCCAGATCACGAGGCCGTAGCGGACGAGCTCGGAGTGCAGCCGCGCGACGTCCTCGCGGACGCGGGCGATCGCCTCCTCGACGGCGGGGGTCTGAGTGGTCATGCGGTGGCTCCCTGGTTCTGCGGGTCGGTGAGGGTCTCGACGGCGGTCTGCTCGACGGCGAGGCCGGCGCGGTAGCGCTCGAGGTAGGCGGAGAAGCCGGCGACGTCGTCCGCGTCGGGGGCGACGGTCTCGAAGCCGGAGTCGCCGAAGACCTGGCCGGTCAGGTACGCGTCGAGCGCGACTCCGCTCTGCAGGCGGTAGGCGGCGAGCACGGCCATGCCCCACGGGCCGCCCTCGGAGGCGGTCGCGGCGACCGAGACGGGGGCGTCGAGCGCGCCGGCGAGGAAGCGCTGGGCGACTCCGGCGGTGCGGAACATGCCTCCATGCGCGAACATCTCGTCGATCCGGACGCCCTCGCCGGCGAGGACGCGCATGCCCAGCGCCAGGGTCCCGAACACGCCGTAGAGCTGCGCGCGCATGAAGTTGGCGAGGGTGAGGCGCGAGTCGGGGGTGCGCACGACGAGCGGGCGGCCCTCGACCAGGCCCGCGATCGGCTCGCCCGCGAGGTGGTTGTAGGCGAGCAGTCCGCCCGCGTCGGCCTCGCCCTCGAGCGCCTCGGCGAAGAGGGTGCCGTAGACGGCGTCGCTGTCGGAGGGACCGCCGGACGCGGCGGCGAACCGCGAGAACAGGCCGACCCAGCCGGCGAGCTCGCTGGCCCCGTTGTTGCAGTGGACCATCGCGACGAGGTCGCCGGCGGGGGTCGCGACGAGATCGAGCTCGTGGTGCACGCTCTCCAGCGGGCCCTCGAGGACGACCATGGCGAAGATGCTGGTGCCGGCGCTGACGTTGCCGGTGCGCGGGGCGACGGAGTTGGTCGCCACCATGCCCGTGCCGGCGTCGCCCTCGGGCGGGCAGGCGGGGGCGCCGGGCCGGAGGGAGCCGGTGGGGTCGAGCAGGAGCGCGCCCTCGGCGGTGAGCGAGCCGGCGTCGGCGCCCGCGGGGAGCACGGCGGGCAGCAGCTCGCGCAGGGGCTTCACGGCGCCGGCCGCGCGCTCGTCGTAGAGGTCGACGACGCGCTGGTCGTAGTCGCGGGTCGCCGGGTCGGTCGGGACCATGCCGGAGGCGTCGCCGACTCCGAGGACCTTCTCGCCGGTGAGGCGCCAGTGCACGTAGCCGGCGAGGGTGGTGAGGAAGTCGATCCGCTCGACGTGCGGCTCGGAGTCGAGGACCGCCTGGTGCAGGTGCGCGAGCGACCAGCGCAGCGGGATGTTGGCGCCGAACAGCTCGGTGAGCTCGGCCGACGCGGGCCCGGTGCTGGTGTTGCGCCAGGTGCGGAAGGGGACGAGCAGCTCGCCCTCCGCGTCGAAGGGGAGGTAGCCGTGCATCATCGCCGAGACGCCGAGCGCTCCGACGGAGGAGAGCTGCACGCCGTGGCGCGACGAGGCGTCGGCGACGAGGTCCGCGTAGGCGGCCTGGAGGCCCGCGTGGACGGCGTCGAGGGAGTAGGTCCAGCGGCGGTCGACGAACTGGTTCTCCCACTCGTGGCTGCCGACCGCGAGGACCACGGACGGGTCGGCCGCGTCGACCAGGCACGCCTTGATCCGGGTGGAGCCGAGCTCGATGCCGAGGGCGGTGGCGCCGCTCGCGATCACGTCGGCGGGGGTGGGCCTGCGCTGGTCCATCATGCTCCTCGCTCGGGCGATGTGACCGTTCACAAAGCCCCGGGTCAGCGTAGGCGAAACGGCTCGGGGTCGGCAAGCGAGGGGCCTGCCGTCGAGGGGACGCTCGGTCCTGCCCGCAACCCCCTTCCGCTCGACGCCCCGCCGCGGTGCGCTGGGGCATGCGCGAAATGAAGTTCGTCGGACTCGTCACCCGTCTCGAGAACGCCTCCTCCCTCGATCCGCTGGTCGCCCGGGTGCGGACCGCGGTGAACGCGGTCGTCCGCCCCCAGCCGGTGCGAGACGTGCTGCACGGCGTCCCGGTCGGCCACCCCGTCCATCCGCTGCTCGTCCTGGTCCCCGCCGGTGCCTGGCTCTCGGCGGCGGTGCTCGACCTGCTGCCCGGGAACGAGCGCGCCGCGCGGACCCTCGTCGGCGTCGGCGTGATCAGCGTCCTGCCGACCGCCGCCTCCGGCTTCACCGACTGGTCGGAGCTGCACGAGCAGCAGACCCGCGTCGGGCTGGTGCATTCGGCGGCCAACGTGGTCGCGACGGGCCTCTACGCCGCGTCGTGGCTGCAGCGCCGCCGCGGGCGCACCACGAGCGGCAAGGTGCTCGGGATGCTCGGCCTCGCCGTCGTCTCTGGCGGCGGCTACCTCGGCGGCCACCTCAGCTACCGGCAGGCGGCGGGAGCGAACCACGCCGAGGACGTCCCGCACCGCTTCCCGTCGGGCTGGCAGGAGCTCGGCGCCCTGGCGGACCTGCCGGAGCGCACCCCGGTGAGGAAGGAGGTCGCGGGCCTTCCCCTGCTCGCCTTCCGGCGGGGGGCTCGTGTCGACGTCCTCTCCAACACGTGCAGCCACCTGTCCGCGCCCCTCGACGAGGGCGAGCTCGCGGAGGACGCCGCCGGCGAGGCCTGCATCGCCTGCCCGTGGCACGGCAGCGCCTTCTCCCTCGAGACCGGCGACGTGCTGCGCGGACCGGCCACCTCCCCGCAGCCGCGGTTCGAGACGCGGGTGCGCGACGGCCGCGTGGAGGTGCTGCTGCCGAACGCCGGGTGAGGCGGGGGCTGCCGGGCGATCAGGCCCGAGCGGTCGAGGCCCGCTCCACCAGCACCGGCGGCACCGGGCGGTCGACGGCGGGCTTCTCGCCGCGCAGCTCCGCGAGCACGACGCCGATCGTGCGGCGCCCGACCTCCGCGAAGTCCTGGCGGATGGTCGTCAGCGGCGGCTGGTAGTGCGCGGCCTCGGGGACGTCGTCGAAGCCTACGACGCTGAGGTCCTCGGGCACGCGCAGTCCCCGCTCGGTGCAGGCGTGCAGGAGTCCGAGCGCCATCTGGTCGTTGCCGGCGAAGACCGCGGTCGGCAGGGGAGTGGCGTCGAGGAGCCGGAGGCCGGCGCGGTAGCCGGACTCGGCGCTCCAGTCGCCCTCGACGACGGCGATGGGCGCGAGGCCGGCCGCGCCCATCCCGGCGCCGAAGCCCTCGAGCCGGGCCTGCGCCTCCACCCAGTGCTGCGGACCGGCGAGGTGCGCGATGCGGGTGTGGCCGAGGCCGACGAGGTGCTCGGTCGCGAGCCGCGCCCCGGCCGCCTGGTCGACGAGGAGCAGGGAGTCGGCTCCGCGGTCCGTCGCGCCGAGGGTCACCGAGGGGACGCCGATCGCGAGGCTCTCGATCGCCTCCAGCGCGCGCTCCTGCGGGGCGAGGACCACGATCGCCTCCACCGACTCCCGCTGCAGATGGGCGAGGCCGTCGGCCAGCGACTCCGCGTCCGGCGCCGCGTTCACCACCGGGACCCGGTAGCCCGCGTCGCGCGCCGCCTGCTCGATCGCGGCCATCGCGGTGGCGGTGCCGTAGAAGCTGTGGCTCTCGGCGGCGAGGATCCCGATCAGGCCGGAGCGGCTGGTCGCCAGGGCGCGGGCGGCGGCGCTGGGGCGGAAGCCGAGGTCCTCGATCGCGGCGAGCACGCGCTCCCGGGTGCGCGGCCGCAGCTGGGGGCTGTCGTTGAGCACCCGCGAGACCGTCTGGTACGACACCCCGGCCCGCACCGCGACGTCGCGGATGGTCGGCGCGCGGTCGAGGGGCATGGCCACACCGTAGCGGTGCGTGCGCCCCCGTCCCCCTCCCGCGAGATGCCACTTCGGTACGCGTTCGTCGGCGTGTCGCGTACCGAAGTGGCATCTCGCGGGCGGGTGGCCGGGCCGGGTCAGGGGCCGCCGAGCCAGTGGTCGATGCGGTGGTGGTCGGGCGTGAAGCCGTGGTCGACGCCCCAGAGGACGGCCTGCGTGCGGCTGGTCGCGCCGATCTTGCCGTAGACGCTGCGGATGTAGGACTTCACCGTGTTGGGGCTGAGGTAGGTGAGCGCGGCGACGTCGGCGTTGCTCTTGCCCTGCGTGATCAGCGCGAGGATCTCCGACTCCCGGTCGGTGATGCCCTCGTGGCGGCCCGGCCAGTCGAGGCCCGGCGCGCTGCCCGCCCGCCGCGGAGGATCGCTGACGACCACCTCGCCCGCGGCCACCCGCTCGAGCGCGGCCACCAGCTCCCGCGCCGGCAGGGTCTTGGAGAGGTAGCCGTGGACGCCCTGCTCGAGGGCGTCCGCGATGAGCGTCGGGGCGAAGTTCCAGGTGTAGACGACCACGTGCTCGGCCCGCTCGTTGCGCACCAGCTCCGCGATCTCGTGGTGGTCCGACTCCGGCTGGGCGAACGAGTCGTAGAGGACGACGTCGATCCGGTCGGAGAGAGCGGCGTTCGCGTCGATCTCGGCGACGACCACCCGGTCGCGGTAGTGGTCGAACATGTGCGCGAGGCCCGTGAGGACGACGTCGTAGTCGTCGACGAGCGCGACGGTGAGGGGCGCACGGCGGGTCATGGTCGGACGCTACCGCACGGCTCGTCGGGGCGAGCACACCCCCAGGGGTGTACCGGCGCCTCCTCCGGGGTGGTTGCGTAGCCACCGGTCCCGCAACCGCGGAACCGACCAGCGGGCCCCCGCCCGCACAACGGAAGGACGACCGCCATGCTCGGTCTCATCATCAGCCTCATCGTCGTCGGACTCATCGCGGGAGCGCTGGCCCGGCTCATCGTCCCCGGGAAGCAGAGCATCAGCATCGGCATGACCATCGTGCTCGGCATCGTCGGCTCGTTCGTCGGCGGCTTCCTCGGCTTCCTGATCTTCCAGCACGACCCGATGGACGGCTTCTTCCAGCCCGCCGGCATCATCGGCTCGATCATCGGAGCGATCATCGTCCTGCTCGTCTACACGCGCTTCGCCGGCCGCTCCGCCGCGCGCCGCTGACCCGCACCGCACGGCCGACAGCAGTCTCTGCCGTCCCGCGCTCCGCGGGCGTGCAGTCACCACGCTGACCGGCGGCCCCGGCCCGGCTCCCTCCACGGGCCGGGCCGTCGTGCTGTCCGCGGGTGCCGGTCGTCCGGCCGGTCCGGTCCGACGCGCCTCGTCCGCTGACCCCCGCGCCTCGTCCGCGGACCCCGCGCCTCGTCCGCGGACCCCGCGCCTCGACCGCGACCGCGACCGTCGGACCTCGCGCCTCCGGGTGACTCCGGCGCCGCGGCACCCGTCGCCGCCCAGCCGCTGCGCACCGGCGTGCGGGATGCTCGAGCGATGCCGCTCGTCGTCCCCGATGCCCTCGTCCCGCTCGCGCTCCGGCTCGCCCGCGCGAACCGCACCTTCGTCAGCGCGGAGGGAGCCCGCCGCCGCATCCGGGAGCGCGCGCTGCGTCCCGCCTCCTACGGACCGCCGCCCCGCCTCCGGCCCGGCGTGCGCGTCGACGTGGAGCAGGTCGGCTCCTGGCCGGTCTACACGATCCGCCCGCGGGTGATCCGCGGCGGCGTCGTCTACGTCCACGGCGGCGGCTGGGTGAACGAGATCGCGCCCCAGCACTGGTGGCTCGCCGCCCGCATCGCCGACGAGGCCTCGGTCGCGGTCACCCTGCCGATCTACCCGCTCGTGCCGTTCGGCACCGCGCTCGAGGCGCGCGACGGCGTCCGCGCCCTGGCGCTGCGGAGTCTGGAGCGGCACGGCGCGACCTGTCTGGCCGGCGATTCGGCGGGCGGCCAGATCGCCCTCTCGACGGCCCTCGCCCTGCGCGACGACGGGGTGGTCCTGCCTCGCACGACCCTCGTCTCGCCGGCGCTCGACCTCTCCTGGAGCAATCCGCGGATCCCCGAGGTGCAGCCGACCGATCCGTGGCTCGGCACCCCGGGCGCTCGCGTCCTCGCCGAGAGCTGGCGCGGCTCCCTCGACCTGCTCGATCCCGTGGTCAGCCCGCTGTTCGGCGACCTGGCGGGCCTCGGGCCGCTCACCGTCTTCACCGGCACTCGCGACGTCCTCAACCCGGACGCGCATGCTCTGGCCGAGCGGGCGGCGGCGGTCGGCGTCCCGTTCGAGCTGCACGAGGCCGTCGGTCAGGTGCACGTCTACCCGCTCGTGCCCACGCGCGCCGGGCGCGAGGCGCAGCACGACCTGGTCGAGGGGTTCCGCGCGGCGGTCTGACGAGGAGCCCGCCCAGGCGTCCGGCGGGCTCCTCTCAGTCCGTCTTGCGGACGGCCATCGGTGCCTCCGCCCGCTCGTCCACGACGTCGAGGCGCGCCAGCGCGTTCGCCGTCCCCCGGCGGCCCCGGGTCGCGATCAGGCCGATCACGGCGGCCGCCCCGAGGAGGAACGCGAGCAGCCCCCAGAACCCGCCCTCGACGGCGAGCAGCGTCGACCAGCCGCCCGAGCCCGCCGACCAGCGCACGAGCCGCTGCCAGGCGACCGGCCGCGGCTCGGGGCGAAGGCGCACCACCGTCTCGCCGAGGGTCCGCCCCGAGCGCAGCACGATCACCAGCTGGAGCAGCGGGGCCGCGAACGGCAGGACTCCGAGAACCACGTCCGCGGGGCTCGACCGCGTGTCCACCCCCGCGAGCACGAGGCCGACCCCGGTGATCGAGACGAGCGCGCCCGTGATGAGGCTCAGGGCGAGCGCGTCGCAGAGCATGCCGAACGCGCGGCGGCGGATCGTGACCGGGCGCGCCAGCTCCGGCACCGCGCCCTCGGTCCGGCGGGTGAAGACGAGGAGGACGGGGGAGAGGAGCGCGCCGAGCAGGGCGCCGACGGTGTTCGCCAGCAGGTCGTCGACGTCGAAGAGCCGGTAGGCGCACGGGTAGAGGAACCAGTCGCCCGTGAGCTGCGTGACCTCGATGAGGAGCGAGACGGCGAAGCCGACGACGGTGCCGCCGATCAGCCCGGCGACGAGGCGCCCGCGCAGAGCGAGATGGCGGACGAGCATCCCGAGGGGGACGAAGAAGACCACGTTCAGGAGCACCTGCGCGGACGCGGGATTCGTCAGCAACGCGCGGGGCCCGTCGATCCCGCCCTCCTTCGCGATGTCGCCGACGAAGGCGAACAGGCGCAGCTGCGGACCCGATCCGGCACGGCAGGCGGCGGCGACCGTCGCCTCGTCCGGCAGGGGGAGGAGCGTGTAGGTGACGAGGGCGAGCGCGTAGACCACGGCGGCGAAGGCCAGCACCGCGTTGCCGACTCCGAGGACGCCGCGCCGCCGGTACTGCAGGGCGGCCCAGGGCACGAGGCCGACGACGGCGATCGCGGATCCGAACACCAGGGCGAGCACGGCGGAGGTCATGCGTCGACAGTAGGAGAGCGGGCATCGATCCACCTCGGCTGGCGCGTCAGGCACGTCCGCCAGCGCGATTCGTCCCTCCCCAGCAGGGGATCCCGTCACCCGTCCACAGATCCGCGCGACCACCGTCAGCGGGCCCGACGCCCTGCTAGCGTTTCCTGGGTCGCGTCCAAGAAACGCGAACGCCCCCGACCCCTCCACGAAAGACGTCATGCCGCTGCGCCCCCGCCTCCTCGCCCTCCCCGCCGCCGTCGCGGCCGCCGCGTTCCTGCTGAGCGGCTGCACCGCCGAGGCTCCGAGCGCCTCCACCACCCCCGTCGACGGCGGCACGCTCACCTACGCGTCCGGCGACGCCGAGCCCACCTGCCTCGATCCGCACGTCGGCGGCAACTACCCGCAGGCGCTCCTCGCGACGCAGGTGCTCGAGTCGCTCGTCTCGCGCGACGCCGACGGCGCCATCACGCCGTGGCTGGCCGAGTCGTGGACCGTCTCGGACGATGCGCTCAGCTACGACTTCACGCTGCGCGAGGGCGTGACCTTCACCGACGGCACCGCGCTCGACGCGGAGGCGGTCGCCGCGAACATCGCGCACCTGCAGGACCCGGCGACCAAGTCCTCGACCGGCTACCTCGCCGTGGCGAAGGTCGCCTCCGTCACCGCCGTGTCGCCGACCGTCGCTCGCTTCACCCTCACCGCGCCCGACAGCGCGCTGCTCGAGTCGCTCGCGCAGCCGTGGACCGCGATCGAGTCGCCCGCCGGCATCGCCCGCGGCGAGGAGGCCAACTGCGAGGCGCCCGTCGGCACCGGCCCCTTCACCGTCTCGGAGTGGGTCAAGCAGGACCACGTGACCCTCACCCGCAACGAGGCGTACGACGCGTCGACCGGCCCGACGGGCGACGGCCACGAGGGCCCCGCGCACCTGGCGAGCATCACCTGGCGCTTCATCCCCGACTCCGCCACCCGCTACGCGGCGCTGCAGTCGGGCGAGGTCGACGTGCTCGACAACGCCCAGCCCGACACCCTGAAGGCCGCTACCGGAGCCTCCGACCTCGTCGAGCTCGACGCTCCGCGTCCCGGCTCGGTCAACCGCCTCGAGCTCAACTCCGGCCAGGCGCCGTTCGACGACGAGTCCGTCCGCGAGGCGTTCGTCCGCGGCGTCGGCGTGAACGACGCGATCGACTCCCTCTTCTTCGGCACCGCCGAGCGCTCCTACTCCCCGCTGTCGAGCCGCGAGGCGACCGCGTACTCCGACCCGTCGCTCTTCGAGGACGCCGGATCCGACTCCGAGACGGCCGCCGCGGAGGAGCTGCTCGAGAAGGCCGGCTGGGTGGACTCGGACGGCGACGGCGTCCGCGAGAAGGACGGCACGCCGCTCGTGCTGCGCTTCCCCGTCAGCACCAACCAGTCGATCCCGGCCGAGCAGTCGCTGTTCGAGCAGATCCAGGCCTCGGCGAAGACCCTCGGCTTCGACGTGCGGATCAGCCTGCTCGACCTGTCGAGCTGGTACACCGCGCTCGCGTCGAACGAGTACGAGCTGGTGAGCGCCCCGTACACGAAGGTCGGGCCCGACGTGCTGCGGATCCTCTACTCCTCCTCCGGCATCACCCCGGCGCCGAGCGGCTACTTCGCCAACCACGCGCAGATCGCCGACCCCGCGCTCGACTCGCTGCTCGAGCAGGCCAGTGCCACGACCGACGAGGACGCCCGCGCCGACCTGTACGAGCAGGCGCAGCGGATCGTCCTCGAGGGCTACTGGATCCTGCCGCTCTACGACCAGCAGAACCACTACCTGCACCGATCGGCCGTCCAGGGCCTCGTCGCCCTCGACACGGTGTCGACCCCCTGGTTCGCGGACGCCTGGGTCTGACCCGGCCGAGGAGCGCCGCCTGCGCTGCTCGATGAGCAGTCACCTGCTGGTCGAGCAGCCGCCGTCGGCGGCGTGTCGAGACTTCGCACTCCGAAGCGTGCGGACCTCGATGAAGCCCCCGAACCGGCGCACCCCACCGCGCCGACCCGAGAGAGGACGTCCGCCCGCATGATCCGCCGCGTGCTCCTCCGCCTCGGGGGCGCCCTCGTGGTGCTCTGGGCCGTCGCGACCGCCGTCTTCGTCCTCATCCGCCTCGTCCCCGGCGATCCGGCGCAGGCGATCCTCGGCGGCCCGGGCTCGCAGGCGTCGCCCGAGGCGCTCGCCGCGGTGCGGGAGCAGTACGGACTCGACCAGCCCCTCCTCGTGCAGTACCTGGTGCAGCTCGGCAGGCTCGCGCGCGGCGACCTCGGCGCCTCCTACTCCCTCCGCACCCCGGTCGCGCAGATCCTCGGCGAGCAGCTGCCCGGCACCCTCCTGCTCGCCGTGCTCGCGCTGACCGCCGCGTGGATTCTCGCGCTCGCGACGGCCCTCTGGTCGACCCGGGGCGGCCGGCTCGCCGCCGCGATCGGGTCCGGCCTCGAGCTCACGGCGGCCGCGCTCCCGCACTTCTGGCTGGCGACCGTCCTGATCGCCGTCTTCGCGACCGCGCTGCGCTGGCTGCCCCCGGTGAGCACTGGAGCCCCCGCCGGACTCGTCCTGCCGACGCTCACCCTCGCGATCCCGCTGGCGGGCTTCCTCGGCCAGGTGATGCGCCGCTCCCTCCTCGACGCGCTGGAGTCGCCGTTCGTGCTCGCCGCTCGGGCGCGCGGCGAGGGCGAGCTCGGCGTCCGCACCCGCCACGCGCTGCGTCACGCGGTGCTGCCGGGGGTCTCGCTCTCGGGCTGGGCGTTCGGCTACCTGATCGGCGGGGCCGTGGTGGTCGAGACGATCTTCGCGCGACCGGGGCTCGGCCGGACGCTGCTCGCGGCGGTGACCGTCCGCGACGTGCCGGTGGTGACGGGAGTCGTGCTGGTCACGGCGCTGGCGTACATCGTCGTGACCCTCGCCACCGATCTGCTGACGCGCGTGATCGACCCGCGTCTGGCCCGGCGGGAGTCGGTCGCGTGAGCGAGCTCGAGCTGCGCGCCGCCCGCCCGCTCCGCCGGGGTGCGTCCCGCCTCCGCGCCGGCGAGGTGCTGGCCGCGGTCTTCGTGGTGCTGCTCCTGCTCGCCGCCGTCGCGCCCGGGCTGCTCGCCCCCTCCGATCCGCTCGCCGTCGCCCCGCGCGACGCCTTCGCGCCACCGGGCGCCGCGCACCTGCTCGGCACCGACGAGTCCGGCCGCGACGTGCTCAGCCGCCTCATCGCGGGGGCGGGCGCGTCCCTCCTGATCGGCGCCAGCGCCACCGCGATCGGCCTCGTCCTGGGCGCGGTGCTCGGGGTGGTCGCAGCGTTCGGAGGCCGCGTCGTCGACGGCGTGATCGGCCGCGTGCTCGAGGTGCTCTTCGCCTTCCCCGCGCTCCTGCTCGCGCTGCTCGTGATCGTGGTCACGGGCCCCGGAGTCGTCCCCGCCACGATCGCGGTCGGCCTCTCGACCGCACCCGGGTACGCCCGCATCCTGCGCACCCGGCTGCTCGGCATCCGCGACTCCGGCTACGTCGAGGCGGCGCGCGTCCTGGGGCACGGGCCCGTCCGCATCCTCGTGCGGCACGTCCTCCCCAACACCTTCGGGCCGCTCGCTGTGCTGGCGACCCTCGGCGTCGGCCAGGCGATCGTCTGGGCCTCGGCCCTCAGCTACCTGGGTCTGGGCGCCGAGCCGCCCGCGCCGGAGTGGGGCGCGATGCTCTCGGCGGGCCGCACCTACCTCGCGAGCGCGTGGTGGCTGACCGTGTTCCCGGGACTGGCGATCGTGCTGACCACGATCGCGACGACGGTCCTCGGCGGGCGTCTGCGGGGCGCGCGGTGAGCGCGGTCGTCGTCGAGGGTCTCCGGGTCGCCTTCGACGGCGTCGAGGTGGTGCACGGGATCTCGTTCCGCGTGGAGCCGGGGGAGTGCGTCGCGATCGTCGGCGAGTCGGGGTCGGGGAAGAGCGTCACCGCGCGAGCGCTGCTGGGGCTGAGCGGAGGCGCCGTGACCGGGAGCGTCCGCGTCGGCGGGACCGAAGTGGTCGGCGCCGGCGAGCGGGAGCTGCGGCGGCTGCGCGGCGGATCCGTCGGCTTCGTCCCGCAGGACGCGCTGCTGTCGCTCGACCCGCTGCGCCCGATCGGCCGCGAGATCGGCGACGTGCTCCGCCTCCACGGCCGCCTGCCCGCGGCCGAACGCGCGCAGCGGACGGTCGAGGCACTGGCGAGCGTCGGGATGCCGGAGCCGGCCGAGCGGATGCGCGAGCGCTCCGGCGACCTCTCCGGCGGGCTCCGCCAGCGCGCCCTCCTCGCGGCGGCCGTGGCGCTCGATCCGCCGCTGCTCGTCGCCGACGAGCCGACCACCGCGCTCGACGTCACCGTGCAGGCCCGCGTGCTCGAGCTCTTCGCCGAGCAGAAGGCGCGCGGCCGGGCGCTCGTCCTGGTCTCGCACGACCTCGCCGTGGTGGCGGGCCTCGCCGACCGCATCCTCGTGCTCGCCGACGGCCGCGTGGTGGAGGAGGGGACCGCGGCCGAGGTGCTGCGCGCGCCCCGGAGCCCCGAGGCCCGCGCACTCGTGGCCGCTGTCCCCGCCGGGCGCCCGCGCGGCTCCCGGCTGACGGACCCCTCGGCCCCGATCCTCCCGCCGGCGGCCGCAGGGGAGACGGTGCTCGCCGCGCGCGGCCTGTCGGCCCGGTTCCCGCTTGCCGGCGGAGGCGTGCGCACCGCCGTCGACGGCGTCGACCTCGAGCTGCGGCGCGGCGAGACCCTCGGCCTGGTCGGCGAGTCCGGCTCCGGCAAGAGCACGGTCGCCCGCCTCCTGCTCGCGCTGCGCCGCCCCGATGCCGGCACCGTCGAGCTGTCCGGCGAGCCGTGGTCCGCCGCGACGGAGCGCTCCCGCCGACCCCGCCGCCCGCGGATCGGCGCCGTCTACCAGGACAGCCTCTCCTCGTTCGACCCGCGCTGGAGTGTCGGGCGGCTCCTCCGCGACGCCGGCGCCGCCTCCGTGCCCGAGCTGCTCGAGAGCGTGGGGCTCGACCCCGCCCTGGAGCGGCGCTCGCCGCGCACCCTCTCGGGCGGCCAGCGCCAGCGCGTCTCGATCGCCAGAGCCCTCGCCACCCGCCCCGACGTGCTGATCTGCGACGAGCCCGTCTCGGCCCTCGACGTGTCGGTGCAGGCCCAGATCCTCGACCTCCTCGACGACCTGCAGCGCCGTCACGGCCTCGCGCTGCTCCTGATCTCGCACGACCTCGGCGTGATCGCCCACATGAGCGACCGCATCGCGGTGATGCGCGAGGGCCGGATCGTCGAGACGGGCCCCGCCGCGTCGCTCCTGGCCGCGCCGCAGGAGGACTACACCCGCCGACTGCTCGCCGCGGCCCCGCGGCTCGACCGCGGCTGATCGCGGCCACCGACGGCACGACGTCGGCCGCGAGCACTCGGCCTCGCCTGACAGCCGAGGCCACCCCTTCTCAACCGACGTCGTGCGAGCCTCCAGCGCCCCGGACACGGACCTCGTCCAGCATCCCGGCCGGCTGGGCTCCGGTCGAGCCGCTGAGCAGCCCGCCGCCGAGCCCCGCCCGGGGAGGACCCGTCCGTCCGGCCTCCGCTGCGCGACCCGTCAGTCGGCACGCGGGGGCGGCACGCTCAGGATCCGGTCGTCGGCGTTCCCGGGCGACCCGCGTCCGCCCGTGTTGCTGGTCACGAACCACAGGTCTCCGCTCGGAGCCGCCACCGCGTCCCGCAGCCTGCCGTACTCGCCTCGCACGTAGTCGGTGGACGTCGACGGGTCCGCGACGGGCACCGCGCGCAGCACCTCCCCGCGGAGGTTCGCCAGGTAGAGCACCTCGTCCACCACCGCCATCCCGCTCGGACTCGCCTCATCGGGCGTCCACTGCTGCACGGGGTCGGCGAAGCCCTCCTCGCCCGCGGCGCCCTCGACGACCGGCCAGCCGTAGTTCGCACCGGGCTCGATGATGTTGAGCTCGTCCCAGGTGTCCTGCCCGAACTCGCTCGCGAAGAGCGTGCCGTCGGCGGACCAGGCGAGGCCCTGCGGGTTGCGGTGGCCGAGGCTGTAGACGAGGGATCCGGGCGTCGGGTTGTCGGCGGGCGCCTCGCCGTCGAGGGTCATCCGGAGGATCTTGCCGGAGAGCGACTCCGGATCCTGCGCCGCCTCGCGCCGGCCGGCATCGCCCACGGTCGCGTAGAGCAGGCCGTCCGGTCCGATCGCGATTCGGCCGCCGTCATGGGTGCGCGCGGCCGGGATCCGGTCGAGGATCGTCCGCGCGGGCCCGAGGCCGAGCGAGCCCGCGGAGCCGGTGAGGTCGAAGCGCTGGAGCCGGTTGCCGTCCGGCCCGGTCGAGTAGGCGATGAGCACCCCGCCCGCTGCCGCGAGTCCGAGGAGTCCGCTCTCGCCCTCCGCGACCACGTCGTCGACGACGCCGATCACGCGGGTCGTGCCGTCCTCGGCCAGCTCGAGGATCCGGCCGCTGTCGCGCTCGCTGACGAGCGGGACGCCGTCGGCGAAAGCCACCGACCAGGGCGCCTCCAGCCCCTCGGCGACGGCGCGCGGCGCGTCGGCTCCCGAGGGCAGCGGTGCGCTCGGCGGCGCGGCCGAGCAGGAGGCGAGCAGCGCGCCGAGCGCGAGGGCGGCGGCCGCGAGGCCGGTGCGGTTCGTCATCGGCTGAGCTCCTGTCTCGACGGTGGATCGAGCCTCGCACCGGACCCTTCGAGGCCTCTCAGGGAAGGGGGCGGGCGGTCCCACCCGCGAATCCGCCGCACCTCCACCACGTGTCGGACCTCCGGCGTAGCGTTGCCGAGGTGATGCGCCCGACGCCCCAGACCCTCGGCCAGCTCCGTGCCTCCGGGCACGTGCAGAAGAGCCTCCGCACCGAGATCCGCGACAACCTGCTCGACGCCCTGCGCGAGGGCCGCGACCCCTGGCCGGGCCTGCACGGCTTCGCCGAGACCGTGATCCCGCAGGTCGAGCGCGCCGTCCTCGCCGGCCACGACATCGTCCTGCTGGGCGAGCGCGGCCAGGGCAAGACCCGCCTCCTGCGCACCCTCGTCGGCCTGCTCGACGAGTGGACGCCCGTGATCGAGGGATCCGAGCTCGGCGAGCACCCCTACGAGCCGATCACCACGGAGAGCCGCCGCCGCGCGCAGGAGCTGGGCGAGGACCTGCCCGTCGCGTGGAAGCCGCGCGAGGAGCGCTACGTCGAGAAGCTGGCCACCCCCGACACCAGCGTCGCCGACCTCATCGGCGACGTCGACCCGATGAAGGTGGCCGAGGGTCGCAGCCTGGGCGACCCGGAGACGATCCACTTCGGTCTCATCCCGCGCAGCCACCGCGGCATCGTCGCGATCAACGAGCTGCCGGACCTGGCCGAGCGGATCCAGGTCGCCATGCTCAACGTGATGGAGGAGCGCGACATCCAGATCCGCGGCTACGTCCTCCGCCTCCCGCTCGACGTCCTCGTCGTCGCGAGCGCGAACCCGGAGGACTACACGAACCGCGGCCGGATCATCACGCCGCTGAAGGACCGCTTCGGCGCCGAGATCCGCACTCACTACCCGACCGCCCTCGTCGACGAGGTCGCCGTCATCCGGCAGGAGGCGGACCTCGTCGCGACCGTGCCCGACGCGCTCATCGAGATCCTCGCCCGCTTCACGCGCGCCCTGCGCGAGTCGAGCTCCGTCGACCAGCGCAGCGGCGTCAGCGCACGCTTCGCCATCGCCGGCGCCGAGACCATCGCCGCCGCCGCCCTGCACCGCGCCACCCGCCGCGGCGAGGAGGAGGCGGTGGCCCGCCCCATCGACCTCGAGACCGCCGTCGACGTGCTCGGCGGCAAGATCGAGTTCGAGTCGGGCGAGGAGGGCCGCGAGGACGAGATCCTCGACCACCTGCTCCGACAGGCCACCGCCGAGACCGTCCGCGCCCACCTGCGCGGCGTCGACCTCGGGCCGCTCGTCGAGGCGGTCGAGAACGGCGCGATGATCACGACCGGCGAGCAGGTGACCGCCCGCGAGTTCCTGGCCGGCCTGCCGTTGCTGGGCGAGGCCCGCGTCTACGACGAGGTCGCCGAGCGCCTCGACGCCGTGGGGGAGGGGCGCCGCGCCGGAGCCGTCGAGCTCGCTCTCGAGGGCCTCTACCTCTCGCGCAAGCTGAGCAAGGAGACGGGCGGGGGCGAGGCCGTCTATGGCTGATGCTCCGCGCGGCAACCGGCGGCTGAAGCGCGACGCGCGCTACGCGAAGTACGACGGCGGACCCGATCCGCTCGCCCCTCCGGTCGACCTGAAGGAGGCCCTCGACGCGATCGGCGAGGACGTGATGGGCGGCACCTCTCCCGAGCGCGCCCTGCGCGAGTTCCTTCGGCGCGGCACGCGCGACCGCGAGGGCCTGGACGACCTGGCCGCCCGCGTCGCCGAGCGCCGTCGCGAGCTCACGCAGAAGAACAACCTCGACGGCACCCTCCGGGAGATCCGCGAGCTGCTCGACAAGGCCGTCCTCGCCGAGCGCAAGCAGCTCGCCCGCGACACGCAGATGGACGACGGCGACCGGGCGCTCGCCGAGATCCAGCTCGACAGCCTCCCGCCCTCGCCGGCCGCGGCCGTCTCGGAGCTGAGCGACTACCGCTGGCAGAGCCCTGAGGCGCGCGCCGACTTCGAGCGGATCCGCGAGCTCCTGGGCCGCGAGATGCTCGACCAGCGGTTCGAGGGGATGAAGCAGGCGCTCGAGAACGCGAGCGATGAGGACCGGGCCGCGATCGATGCGATGCTCCGCGACCTCACCGAGCTGCTCGAGGCGCACGCGCGCGGCGAGGACACTCCGGAGCAGTTCGACGCGTTCATGGAGCAGCACGGCGAGTACTTCCCCGAGGGCCCGGAGTCGGTGGACGAGCTGATCGATGCGCTCGCCGCCCGCGCGGCCGCGGCTCAGCGGATGCGCAACTCGATGACCGCCGAGCAGCGGGCCGAGCTCGACGCCCTCGCCCAGCAGGCCTTCGGCACTCCCGAGCTGATGCAGTCCCTCGGCCGCCTCGACGAGACCCTGCGCGGGCTCCGTCCCGGCGAGGACTGGGGCGGCTCCGAGCGGATGGACGGCGAGCAGGGGCTCGGCCTCGGCGACGGGACGGGCGTGTTCCAGGAGCTGGCCGACCTCGACGCCCTCGCTGACCAGCTCGCGCAGACGGACCGCTCCTCCCTCGACGACCTCGACCTCGACCTGCTGGCGAAGCGCCTGGGCGAGGACGCCTCCGTCGACGCGCAGACGCTGAAGCGCCTGGAGCGGGCCCTGCGCGACTCCGGCACGCTGCGCCGCAACTCCGACGGCCGCCTCGCGCTCAGCCCCAAGGCCATGCGCCAACTCGGCAAGGCGCTCCTGCGCGACATCGCCGAGACCGTCTCCGGCCGCCAGGGCGCCCGCGACGTCCGCCGCGCGGGCGCGGCGGGCGAGCGCTCCGGAGCGACGCGCGCGTGGGAGTTCGGCGACACCGAGGCCTGGGACATCCCCCGCACGGTCACCAACGCCCTCACCCGCACCGCCGGCGAGGGCCGCCCGGTCGGCTCGGGAGTGCGCATCCGGATCGACGACGTCGAGGTGCAGGAGACGGAGGCGCGCACGCAGGCCTGCGTCGCGCTCCTCGTCGACACGTCGTTCTCGATGGCGATGGACGGCCGCTGGGTGCCGATGAAGCGCACCGCGCTCGCCCTGCACACCCTGATCAGCAGCCGGTTCCGCGGGGACGCGCTGCAGCTCGTCGCCTTCGGCCGGCGTGCCGAGGTGATGGACGTCGAGCAGCTGGTGGGCCTGGACGCGGAGTGGGACAAGGGCACGAACCTGCACCACGCGCTGCTGCTGGCCAACCGGCACTTCCGCAAGCACCCGAACGCGCAGCCGGTGCTGCTCATCGTCACCGACGGCGAGCCGACCGCGCACCTCGAGCCCGACGGCGGCGTCTTCTTCGACTATCCGCCGGACCCGCTGACCGTCGCCGTCTCGGTCCGCGAGCTCGACGCGTCGCTCCGACTGGGCGCGCACACCACGTTCTTCCGGCTGGGCGACGACCCCGGCCTCGCGCGCTTCATCGACTCGCTCGCCCGCCGGGTCGGCGGCTCGGTGGTGAACCCGGAGGCGGAGGACCTGGGCGCGGCCGTCGTCTCGTCGTACCTCGGCGCTCGCGGCGCGGGTCCGGGCGGCGGCGGGTCGCCGGGCGAGGAGCTGTTCGGCCGAGGCTGGAGCTTCTGAGCCGTTCAGGATGCAGGAGGAATCCGCTTCCGCGCCTCAGGATCAGCGGATCTCCGCCGCTCCGGAGGCGTTCGTCCTGAGTTCTGAACGCGCCCGGCTCAGAACAGCGGCCAGGGCACCGCGGGCATCCCGCCCCGCGGGCCCGGGAAGCGGCCGGAGGAGCCGAGCCGCTCGCAGCGCTTCGCGAACGCGGCGACCTCGTCCTCGGTGAGCAGCTCCGAGAGAGCCTCGCCGAGCGGTCCGTCGATCTGCGCGCGCAGGAGCGCCAGCGCCGCCAGCTCCTCCTCGAGCAGCGGTTCGCCGATCCAGCCCCAGAGGACCGTGCGCAGCTTGTGCTCGGAGTGGAAGGTGAGGCCGTGGTCGACGCCGTAGCGGTGGCCGTCGGGCAGCGCGAGCACGTGCCCGCCCTTCCGGTCCGCGTTGTTGGCGACCACGTCGAACACGGCCATCCGGCGCAGCGCCGTCGAGTCCTCGTGCACGAGCGAGATGTCGCGGTCCTCCTCGTCGCTGCCGTCGAGGACGTGCCGCCATCCGTCCGGCACGGTGTCGGCGGGCACCAGGTCGACCGCGTCCTGGTCCGGATCGATGTCCTGCCAGAGCTGCACCATGCCCGGCCCGAGCGGACCGTCGCGGAGCCAGGTGCGCGGCACCACGTTCCAGCCGAGCGCCTCCGAGACCAGGTACGCGGCGACCTCGCGGCCCGCGAGCACGCCGTCCGGGAAGTCCCACAGCGGCTTCTCGCCCGAGATCGGCTTGTAGACGACGGACGTCTCGCCGAGCTGCGCGAGGAACGTCGCGTTCGAGGCGATCGTGATCCGGCCGGCCAGCTCCAGCTCGCCGTCGAGCCCGCCCGGGTCGCTCATGCGAGCGGGCAGTCGTGCCCGTCGGGATCCATCGGCTCGCCGCAGCGGGGGCAGAGCGGGCGCCCGGCGCCGACGACCTCGAGGGTGCGCTTCGCGAAGGCGCGCGCCGTCCCGACCGGGATCTTCACCTGCAGCATCTCGGTCGGCTCGGGCTCCTCCTCGGAGTCGTCCTCCGCCTCGGTCAGCGGGTAGGCCTCGATCACGATCTGCGCGGTGGACGGGTCCCAGCCGAGGCTGAGCCCGCCGACGCGGAACTCGGGCTCCACGGGCTGGTCGAGCGGATCGTTGTCGACGAGCTCCGGGGGAGTGCCGGCGGGGACGCTGACCGGGTTGCCCTGGGCGGTCATCAGCTGGTCGAGGATCTCGTCGATCTTCTCGGCGAGGAGGGCCGACTGCTGCTTCTCGAGGCCGACGCTGACCACGCGGGGCCCGGTCTTGGCCTGGAGGTAGAAGGAGCGCGAGCCGGGTGAGCCGACGGTCCCCACGACGACGCGATCGGGCCAGTCGAATCCGTGCACGATCGGAGGCATGCCCCCAGTCTACGAGCGCCCGCCTCCGCAGTGGCTGCGCGCGGCGGGCTCCCCGTTCGGGGAGCCCGCCCGCTCGTGCTGAGGGGCGCGTCGAGATCCGTCACCACCGGAGAGGAGGGGTCTCGATGCGCCGCTGCGCGGCTGGTCGACCAGCAAGGTCCGATCGTGCTGATCGAGCAGCCCCGGAGGGGCGTATCGAGATCCACCCCCACCGGACTCGAGGGCCTCGACGTGTCGGTGCGCGGACCCCGCCCGCTGATCGAGCAGCCTCCGAAGCCCCCTACTCGTGCCCCGCACCGCCCCCCACGGCGGCGTCCGCCACGGGGGCCGCCTTCCGCAGCCAGCTCAGGTCCCCGGCGTCCGTGTTCATCGCGACGACCTCGGGCCGCCCCGCACCGTAGCGGATGATCGACACCGACGCCGGTCCGACGCTGAGCCTCTGGAACAGGTCGAGGTGCATGCCGAGCGCGTCCGCGAGGATCGCCTTGATCGTGTCGCCGTGGCTGACGGCCGCCCACACTGCGCCGTCCCCGTGCTCCTCCGCCATCGCCGCGTCGTGCCGGCGGATCGCCGACACGGCCCGCGCCTGCATCGCGAGCATCCCCTCGCCGCCGGGGAAGACCACCGCGGAGGGCTGGTTCTGCACCGTCGCCCAGAGCGGCTCCGTCGCGAGGTCCCGCAGCGAGCGACCCGACCAATCGCCGTAGTCGCACTCGGTGATGCCCTTGTCGATCACGGTCGCCGGTGATCCCGTCTGCCGGTCGAGGACGAAGCGCGTGGTCTGCCGGCACCGCTCGAGCGGGCTCGACACCACGGCCGCGAGCTCGACCGCCGCGAGCCGCTCACCGGTGCGCGCCGCCTGCGCCCGTCCGACGTCGTCGAGCCGCACTCCGGCGGTGCGTCCGGCGAGGATCCCCGCGGTGTTCGCGGTGGTGCGTCCGTGCCGGACGAGGAGGAGCGTGGGCATGGGGCCAGCGTAGGCGGCCGTGCTCCCGCCCCGCCCGGCTGCCGAGGCCGCGGTGGCGCGCCGATCCCGCCCGTCCCGCCGCGCCGCCGGGCCAGAAGGCGCTGCAGCGATCCCGCCCCGTTCCAGCGCAGCGCCGGGCCGCCCGGGCCGCGCCGACGGGTTCCGCGCGACTCCACCGCTGGACGGATGCCCCGGCCGCAGCGCCTCCCTAGGCTGGAGGAGCGGCCGCCCACCGCGGCCCGGAAGGGACACACATGGACGGGACGACGCCCCCCGGCATTCCCCAGGACGGCACGGACACCGAGCTCGCCGCTGCTGAGCGCACCGCTGCCGACGGCACGACTGCAGAGCTCGCCGACTCCGCGCGCACCGACTCCGCGACCCCCGCGTGGGCCGCCCCCGAGGCCTCCGGCCGCCACGGCGAGGTCGCCCTGCGGATCCGCGGCCTCCGCAAGCGCTTCGGCGACAAGGAGGCCGTGAAGGACATCGACCTCGACGTCCCCGCCGGCTCCTTCTTCGGGCTCGTCGGTCCCAACGGCGCGGGCAAGACGACGACCCTCTCGATGGCCACGGCCCTGCTCCGCCCCGACAGCGGCGTCGTCACGATCCACGAGGTCGACGTCTGGAAGGACACCCTCGAGGCGAAGCGCCTGATCGGCGTCCTCGCCGACGGGGTCAAGCTGTTCGACCGCCTCACCGGTCTCCAGCTCGTCACCTACTACGGCCTGCTCTGCGGGCTCGAGCGACCCACCGTGGTCGAGCGGACGAACGACCTCCTCGCGCTGCTCGGCCTCGACCCGGCCGACCGCACCCTCGTCGTGGACTACTCCGCGGGCATGACCAAGAAGATCGCGCTCGCCTGCGCTCTCGTGCGCGCCCCGCGCCTCCTGGTGCTCGACGAGCCGTTCGAGTCGGTCGACCCCGTCTCGGCGGCGAACATCCGCGACATCCTGACCGGCTTCGTCGCGTCGGGCGGCACGGTCATCGTCTCGTCGCACTCCATGGACCTCGTCGAGCGGATGTGCGACCGCGTCGCCGTCATCGCCGACGGCCGCGTGCTCGCCTCCGGCACCCTCGAGGAGGTCCGCGCCGGCTCCAGCCTCGAGGAGCGCTTCGTCGAGCTGGTCGGCGGCCGCACCCACCAGGAGGGACCGGCATGGTTGCGCATCTCCTGAGGCTGCGGCTGCTCCTGCTCCGCAACTCCCTGACGCGGAACGTGTGGCAGCTGATCGGCGTGATCCTCGGCGGCCTCTACGCGATCGCGGTGCTCGGCCTGGTCGCGGCCGGGCTGGTCGCGCTCGGAGGCACGGACCCGGCGTTCGCGAACGTCGCGATCGTCCTCGGCGGCTCCGCTCTGATCCTGGGCTGGGTGCTCGGGCCGATCTTCCTGTCCGGCTCCGACCAGAGCCTCGACCTGCCCACCCTCGCGACATTCCCGATCCCGCTGCGGACCCTTCTGCTCGGGCTCGCCGCCGCGGGCCTCGCGGGCATCCCCGGCGTCGTGACCACGCTCGGCGCGCTCGCCTCCGCCGCCGCATGGTGGAGCCGGCCGATCGGCATCCTGCCCGGCCTCGTCGCCGCGGTGATCGGGGTCGCCACCTGCGTGGTCGCGTCCCGCCTGATCGGCGCGCTCACCACGGGCCTGGGCTCGAGCCGCCGCTACCGCGAGGTGATCGGCGGCGTCGTGCTCGTCGTCGTCATCCTGCTCGGACCGCTCTTCTTCGGCCTGACGAACGTGATCCGCGACGGCCTGGACGTCCTGCCCGTGATCGCGGGCGCCCTCGGCTGGTCGCCGCTCGGCGCGATCTGGGCCGTCCCCGGATCCGTCGTCGCCGGCGACTGGGTCGCGGCGATCGCGCGCCTGCTGATCGGGCTCGCGACGCTGGCCGTCCTCGTCTGGGCCTGGGCCCGGGCGCTGCGCCACGCCCTCGCGGAGCCCGCCGCGTCCGGCGCGCACTCCGCCTCCGGCTCCGCGGGCCTGGGCCTGTTCGCGCGCTTCCCCGGCACCCCGACCGGCGCCGTCGCTGCGCGCGCTCTGGGCTACTGGTGGCGCGACCCGCGCTACAGCCGCGGGCTCCTCGTCATCCCGGCGGTCGTCGTCCTCGCGGTCTTCTACTCCGCGATCGGCAGCGGCGGCGACACCTTCGTGCTGCTCTCCGCCGTGCTCGTCGGCCTGATCTTCGGTGTGACCCTCTGCGCCGACGTGTCGTACGACGGCACCGCCTGGGCGGCGCACGTCAGCTCCGGAGTGACGGGGTCGGCCGACCGCGCCGGTCGCGTCATCGCCGCCGCGATCATCGGCATCCCGGCCGTGGTCGTCGTGGCCGTGGGCACCGCGCTGTACGCGGGACGTGCCGACGCGATCCCGGCCGTCCTGGGCATGGCGCTGGCCCTCGTGCTCAGCGGGTTCGGAGTGTCGAGCGTCGCCTCGTCGCTCGTCGTCTACCCCGTGCCCGCGCCGGGGGACAGCCCGCTGAAGACGCCGCCGGGCTCCGGGATGATCTCGAGCGTCGTGATGCTGGGGAGCATGGCGGCGACGGGCCTGCTGGCGCTCCCGTCGATCGTCCTCGGCGCGATCTCGCTCATCGGCGGCGATCCGGCCTTCGGCCTGATCGGACTGGCGGCCGCCCTCGTGCTGGGCACCGTCTTCGCGCTGGTCGGCATCCGCGTCGGCGGCCGGATCGTCGACCGCCGAGCGCCGGAGCTGTTCGCCGCCCTCGTGACGATCGGCTGATGCGGGAGCCGGGCGCGGGCCGGCGGTGCCCGCCTGCTCCCCGCCCCGCCCCCCGAGTGCGCGAAAATCGTCGCACTCGACCGCGAGTGCGACAACTCCTGCACATTCGCGGGAGCGCCCGAGCGCTCGACCAGCGAGTGCGCGAAAGTCGTCGCAGTCGAGCGCCAGTGCGACAACTCCTGCACACTCGCGGGAGTGCTCGTTCGCCCGAGCGGCGGCGAGCATCCAGTAGTCGTCGCAGTCGAGCTCGAAAGTGGTGACTTCTGCGTACTCGCGGAAGCACCCGTGCACCAGTGCGTCGAGTATCCAAGAGTTGTCGCAGTCGAGCACGAGTGCGACAACTCCTGCGTACTCGCGAGGGCGACGAGTCCTGCACACTCACGGCGGTCAGCGAGGACCACGCGTGCACGCCGGTGAGCCCGCGCACACGAAGGACCGAGGCCACCCGACGAGCCGCGGCAGAATGTGGACATGCGCAGCCTCGAAGTCCTCCTCGATCCCGAGTCGGAGGCTCGCGTCCGCAGCCAGTGGGAGGCGCTCGAGGCGGCCGGCATCCCGAGCCTCGCGCTGCACACGTCCGCCAGCAACCGTCCGCACCTCACCCTGGTCGCCGGGCCCGAGCTGACCGCCCCGGAGCCGGGCGCGCTCGGTCCGGTGCCGGCGACGGCCGACCTGGGCGCCGTCCTCCTCTTCCCGCACGCCGGGCGCTTCGTCCTCGCCTGGGGAGTGGTCCGCTCGCCCGCCCTCGACGCACTGCACGCCCGGGCGACCCGTCTCGTGCCGGGCGGCGTCGGCACCTCGCTGCCGGACGCCTGGACGCCGCACATCAGCGTCTCGCGCCGCCTCCGCGCCGAGCAGCTCGGCGACGCCGTCCCCCTCCTCGGCGAGCCGTTCACCGTCGGACTCGCGGGCGTCCGCTTCTGGGACGGCGACTCCCGCACCCTCACCGACCTCTGAGCCGGGCGCCGGAGAAGCCCCCATCGCGCCCCGCAGCCGCCTCCCCCGCCCCCCTTCCTCCAGCCCTTCTCCACAGTTCCGCGGACCCCGGGGGCGGCGTCGGAGGCGGCGGGTAGAGTTCCCCGGGTGACAGAGCCCACCGCGACAGCCCTCCCCGCCCCGCCGCTCGCCGACCCCTCGGCGGATTCCCGCGGCGGCGTCGGGAGCGACGCGGCGAGCGGCACCCCGGGATTTGGATCCTCCGAGGCGCAGGCGATCCTCGAGAAGGTCTTCGGCTACGGCTCCTTCCGCGGCGAGCAGCAGGCCATCGTCGAGCAGGTCATCGGAGGCGGCGACGCCGTCGTCCTGATGCCCACCGGCGGCGGCAAGTCGCTCTGCTACCAGATCCCCGCCATCGTGCGCCCCGGCACCGGCGTGGTCGTGTCCCCGCTCATCGCGCTGATGCAGGACCAGGTCGACGCCCTCCGCGCGAACGGCGTCCGCGCCGAGTTCCTCAACTCCACCCAGGACGCCGGCGAGCGCAGCCGCGTCGAGCGCGCCTACCTCGACGGCGAGCTCGACCTGCTCTACGTCGCCCCGGAGCGGCTGGGCAACGAGGGCACGAAGCAGTTCCTCGCCCGCGGCCGGATCGCCCTCTTCGCGATCGACGAGGCCCACTGCGTCAGCCAGTGGGGCCACGACTTCCGCCCCGACTACCTCGCCCTCGGCGAGCTCGCCGAGCGCTGGCCCGACGTCCCGCGCATCGCCCTCACCGCCACCGCCACCGAGGCGACCCACCGCGAGATCACCTCGCGCCTGCACCTCGGCGCCGCCCGCCACTTCGTCTCGAGCTTCGACCGCCCGAACATCCAGTACCGGATCGTCAACAAGGTCGAGCCGCGCAAGCAGCTGATCGACTTCCTGCGGCGCGAGCACGCGCACGACGCGGGCATCGTCTACGCCCTCTCGCGCAAGAGCGTCGAGGCGACGGCCGAGGCGCTCCGCTCGGCGGGCTTCGACGCCGTCGCGTACCACGCGGGCCTCGACTCGCGGGTGCGCGCCGCCGCCCAGTCCCGGTTCCTCCGCGAGGAGGGCGTCATCGTCTGCGCGACGATCGCCTTCGGCATGGGGATCGACAAGCCGGACGTGCGGTTCGTCGCGCACATCGACCTGCCCAAGTCCGTCGAGGGCTACTACCAGGAGACGGGTCGCGCCGGCCGCGACGGGCTGCCCTCGACCGCTTGGCTCGCCTACGGCCTGCAGGACGTGGTCCAGCAGCGCCGGATGATCGACGAGTCGCCGGGAGACCTGGCGCACCGCCGCCGGATGTCCGCGCACCTCGACGCGATGCTCGCGCTCTCCGAGACGGTCCAGTGCCGCCGGGTGAACCTGCTCGCCTACTTCGGCCAGGAGAGCACCGCCTGCGGCAACTGCGACACCTGCCTCGAGCCGCCCGCCTCCTGGGACGGCACCGTCGCGGCGCAGAAGTTCCTGTCGACGGTCGTCCGCCTCAAGCGCGAGCGCAACCAGCAGTTCGGCGCCGGTCACATCATCGACGTCCTCCGCGGCAAGACCACGCCGCGCACCACCCAGCACCAGCACGACGGGCTGGCCACCTGGGGTATCGGCGCCGACCTCAGCGACACCCAGTGGCGCGGAGTCGCCCGCCAGCTCCTCGCCCAGGGCCTGCTCGGCGTGAACGACGACGGCTTCGGCACGCTCGTGCTCACGCCCGCGTCCGGCTCCGTCCTCAGCGGCGAGCGGAAGGTCGAGCTGCGGCAGGAGCCGGAGAAGCCGGCCCGCTCCAGCGGATCTTCCCGCTCCGGGCGCTCCACCGTCGCCGAGCTGTCGGGCGAGGCTCAGCCGCTGTTCGAGCGGCTCCGGGAGTGGCGCGCCGCGCAGGCCCGCGCGCAGGCGGTCCCGGCCTACATCGTCTTCAACGACGCGACCCTCCGCGAGATCGCGACCGCCGAGCCGGCGACGATGGACGCGCTCAGCATCATCGGCGGCGTCGGCCAGAAGAAGCTGCTCACCTACGGAGAGGCCGTGCTCGCCGTCGTCGCGGGGGAGAGCCCCGAGATCGCCGTCCCGGAGCCGGGTGAGGAGGCTCCCGCTCCCCGCCGCGCGCCGGCCGCCCGCGGCGGGTCCTCCCGCTCGGGAGGGGCGAAGCCCTCGTTCGGCCGCGAGTCGGCCGGTCCGCCGGTGTCCGCCGCGCAGCCGCCGGAGGACGACTGGGTGCCGCCGGACGAGCCCGACTGGGAGCCCGGCTGGGACAGCTACTGATCCCACGCGGGTCGACGGTCTGAGCCCCCGCAGGTGGTCGGCTCGAGCCCCTCGCGGGTGGTCGGCTCGACCCCACGCAGCCCGACCGCCTGAGCCCTCGCGGAGGGGCGTCCCGAGCCGTCGCGGGTCAGCTTCCCGAGCCGACCCCCGCCAGCCAGGCGCCGAGAAGGGTGCAGGAGAAGGACAGCGCGAGCCCGACGACGGGCACCCAGAACGCGAGTCGGCGCCGCACGAGCCGCACGACCGCCACGATCAGCGCGGCGAGGAACGGCAGCCACACTCCGAATCCCGCGAGGAGCACGCCCGCCTCGATCCAGCCGGGACGGCAGACGTTCGAGCCCATGCAGGCATCGCCCGCGAGCCCGAAGAACAGCCCGACGAACGACAGTCCGAGGGTCGCCGCGGCGGCGGCGAGGATCAGCACGATCGTCAGCGCGAGGTCCCAGATCCGCCGCGGCGGTCGGAGAGGTCCCGCCTGCGCGACGGCCTCCTGCGGCACGCTGCCCGCCTGCGCCGCCCTGCCCTCCTGCTGCGGCCGCGGCTCCGGAGGCACGGCGACCTCCTGCGGCAGGGCCTGCGGCGCGCGCAGTGGCGGCCGGGGCGGCGGGGGCGGAGGAAGCGGCGGCTCACTCATGCCCCGAGCCTAGCCACGCTCCAGGCCGCATCCGCGTCCGGGCTCCGCTTCCCCCGGCTCCGCCTTCGCCGCATCCGGAACCGGACGGAGCGCGTCGCGGCCCGGCCCGCCCGCCTGGTCGGTTCCGACAACGCGCTTCCGCCTCCGCCCGGCGCCGTTTGTGCCCGGGCGACGGAACGTTTCCGCCGCGCCGCCGTGCGACCTACCGTGCGAGGACCGCCTCCGCTGCCGCGCCCGTCGGCGCACGACGCACCGGGAGCGGCCCGAACCGCAGACGGTCGAAGGGACACGAACACCATGGTCAGCACCGCTCCCCACCCCCGCTCCGCCGCCGACGCCGCCGACCGGGCGGCCACTGGGCGCACGCGGGCCCGGCGCTCCCGCTCGGGCTCCATCGCGCCCACGCCGCCGGTCGACTCCCTCGGCTCCGAGGTCGACGCGCGCCTGGACGAGGACGGCGCTCCCGCCGTCGACGTCGCCGCCCTCGGCGAGACTCTGCTCGGCGCCTGGCGCGAGCAGCGTCTCGCGAGCCGCGCCCTGACCGCCCGCCCCGAGCTGCACCGCACCGACGGCCTCCCCATGAAGGAGCATCGCCTCCGTGTCTCGGAGCAGATGCACGTGCTCGCGGCCGAGGGCGGCGTGCACCGCGCCTTCCCGGTCGACCTCGGCGGCGAGGCCGACCACGGCGGGAACATCGCCGGCTTCGAGGAGCTGGTCACGGCCGACCCGTCGCTGCAGATCAAGTCCGGCGTGCAGTGGGGGCTCTTCGGCGCCGCGGTCCTGCACCTGGGCACCCGCCCGCACCACGAGAAGTGGCTGCCGGGCATCATGAGCCTCGAGATCCCGGGCGCCTTCGCGATGACCGAGACCGGCCACGGCTCCGACGTCGCGTCGATCGCCACGACCGCCACCTACGAGGACGGCGAGTTCGTGCTGAGGACCCCGTTCCGCGCGGCCTGGAAGGACTACCTCGGCAACGCGGCGGTCGACGGGCGCGCGGCGGTCGTCTTCGCACAGCTGGTCACCCGCGGCGTGAACCACGGGGTCCACGCCTTCTTCGTCCCGATCCGCGACGAGCAGGGCGCGTTCCTGCCCGGGGTCGGCGGGGAGGACGACGGCCTCAAGGGCGGGCTGAACGGGATCGACAACGGCCGCCTCCACTTCGACGGCGTCCGCGTCCCGCGCGAGAACCTGCTGAACCGCTACGGCGACGTCGCCGCCGACGGCACCTACTCCTCGCCGATCGCGAGCCCGGGCCGCCGCTTCTTCACGATGCTCGGCACGCTCGTGCAGGGCCGGGTCTCGCTCGACGGAGCCTCGGTCGCCGCCGCGAAGATCGCGCTGACGGTCGCCGTCACCTACGGCGACCAGCGCCGCCAGTTCACCGGCGGCGGCGAGCGGGAGGAGGTGCTGCTCGACTACCAGCGGCACCAGCGCCGCCTCCTGCCGCGCCTGGCCACCACCTACGCCGCCGCCTTCGCGCACGAGAAGCTGCTGACGGCGTTCGACGAGGTCTTCTCCGGCGCGAACGACACCGAGCAGTCGCGGCAGGACCTCGAGACCCTCGCCGCCGGGCTCAAGGCGCTGTCGACCTGGCACGCTCTCGACACGCTGCAGGAGGCGCGCGAGGCCTGCGGAGGCGCAGGCTTCCTCGCGGAGAACCGGCTCACGCAGCTGCGCGCCGACCTCGACGTCTACGCGACCTTCGAGGGCGACAACACCGTCCTCCTCCAGCTGGTCGCGAAGCGGCTGCTGACCGACGTCGGACGCCGCTTCAAGGGCGCCCAGCCCGCGGAGCTGGCGCGGTACGCCGCCTCGCAGGTCGCGGGGGCGACCGTCGACAACTCCGGTCTGCGCCGTCTGGCCCAGGTCGTCGCCGACCGCGGATCGACGGCCCGCTCGGTCGGCCAGCTGCGGGAGGACCAGCGCGAGCTGCTCACCGGCCGCGTCGAGAGCATGGTCGCGGGGATCGCCTCAGGGCTGCGCCCGGCGTCGAAGCTGCCCTCGGACGAGGCAGCCCGCCTGTTCAACGCGCACCAGAGCGAGCTCATCGAGGCGGCCCGCGCGCACGCCGAGCTGCTGCAGTGGGAGGCGTTCACGGAGGCGCTCGCCGGCGTCGAGGACGCGGGCACGCGCACCGTCCTCACCTGGCTCCGCGACCTGTTCGGCCTGGGCCTGATCGAGAAGCACCTCGACTGGTACCTCATCCACGGGCGCCTGTCGTCGCAGCGCGCGGTCGCGGTGACGTCGTACATCGACCGCCTGCTCGCCCGCATCCGTCCGCACGCCGCCGACCTGGTCGCGGCGTTCGGCTACGGGCCCGAGCACGTACGCGCGGCGATCGCGACCGGCGCCGAGGCGGAGCGCCAGGAGGAGGCTCACGCCTGGTACGAGGCCGCCCGCGCCTCCGGCACCCTCCCCACCCCCGAGAAGCGCCGCTGACCCCTTCCTCCGCGAGATGCCACTTCGGTACGCGACACGCCGCGCGAGGCGTACCGAAGTGGCATCTCGCGGAGAGGGGACGGGCGGAGCGCGTCAGGACGCGAGGAACGCCAGCGCCTGGTCGCGCTCGGCGCGCAGCTCGAGCACGGACTCGTCGATCCGCGCGCGGGAGTGCGCGTCGATCTCGAGCCCCTCGATGATCCGCCACTCGCCGTCGACGGAGCGGACCGGGAACGACGAGATCAGCCCCTCCTCCACCCCGTAGGAGCCGTCCGACTCGACGGCGGCCGAGGTCCACTCGGTGCCGTCGACCCAGTCGCGCACGTGGTCGATCGCGGCGGAGGCGGCGGACGCGGCCGACGAAGCGCCCCGCACCTCGATGATCTCGGCACCGCGCTTCGCGACCCGCGGCTCGAACTCCGTGTGCAGCCATTCGGCGTCGACCAGCTCGGGCACCGGACGTCCGTCGACAGTGGCGTGGGTCGCGTCGGGGTACTGCGAGGCGGAGTGGTTGCCCCAGATCGCGACGCCCTCGATCGCGTCGACGGGGGCGTCGAGCTTCGCGGCGAGCTGCGCGAGCGCCCGGTTGTGGTCGAGGCGCGTCATCGCGGTGAAGCGGCCGGCGGGGATGTCCGGGGCGCTGCGCCGCGCGATCCAGGCGTTGGTGTTGGCCGGGTTGCCGACGACCAGCACGCGGATGTCGGAGGCGGCGTGCGCGTTCAGCGCGGCGCCCTGCGGCCCGAAGATCCCCGCGTTCGCGGCGAGCAGGTCGGCGCGCTCCATGCCCGCGCTGCGCGGCCGGGCGCCCACGAGGAGGGCGACGCTCGCGCCGTCGAACGCGGCGGCCGGATCGTCCGTCGCCTCGATCCCGCGGAGGAGGGGGAAGGCGCCGTCCTGCAGCTCGAGCGCCGTGCCCGCGGCCGCGCGGAGGCCGGAGGGGATCTCGAGGAGGTTCAGGCGGACGGGGACGTCCGGCCCGAGGAGCTGACCCGAGGCGATGCGGAACAGGAGCGCGTAGCCGATGGCGCCCCCCGCTCCCGTGACCGTGACCGTGACCGGAGTGCGCTGCTGGTTCATGCGCCGAGCGTATTCCCGCCGGCTGGGGGCGGGGGAGGAGTCAGCCGGGTCCCGAGCCCTCGGCCGGAGGCGCCGTCGACCCGCGGAGCACGAGCTTGTTGCGCAGCCGCACGTGCGGCTCGGCCACGCTCCCGCCGTCGATGAGCGTCAGGAGAGCCCGGGCGGCCGCGCGCCCGACCCGGTGCAGCGGCTGCCGCACCGTCGTGAGGGCGGGGACCACCCGGGAGGCGTCGGGCACGTCGTCGTAGCCCACGACGGACAGCTGCCCGGGCACCGAGAGGCCCAGCGCCCGGGCCGCCTCGATCACGGCGATGGCGGAGGCGTCGTTCGCGGCGAAGACCGCCGTCGGCCGGTCGGGCAGCAGCAGCAGCTCGTGGGCGGCGACGAGGGAGGGGTCGTGCCGGTAGTAGCCGACCCGCACGAGCGCGGGGTCGTAGCTGAGACCGGCGTCCGCGAGCGCCCGCTGGTACCCCGCGCCGCGCCGGTGCGACGACTCCAGATCGGGGCGGCCCGCGACGAAGCCGATGCGGCGGTGGCCGAGCCCGATCAGGTGGCTCGTCGCCAGCTGCGCCCCGCCGAAGTCGTCGGTCGCCACCGAGTGCAGCTCGGTCTGAGCGGTCAGCGGATCCACGACCACGAGCGGCAGGTCCGACGAGGTGATCACGCCGGAGGGCGTCACCAGGATCGCCCCCTCCACGCGCGCCTCGGCGAGGCGCCGCAGGGACTCGTGCTCCCAGCCCGCCCGGCCCCGGCGGCTCCCCCCGCTGCCGGCGAGGAGGTCGAACCGCGTCCCCCGGAGCGCTGTCGCCACTCCCTGCAGCACCTCCGTGCCGAACGGCTCGAAGTCACCCAGGAGCACGCCGATGACGCCCGGGCGCTCCGCGCACTCCGTCGTCACGACCTCCTGCTCGGCCTCCGCCGTCGTCGCTCCTGCGGACATCCTCGTCCCCTCCCGCCGTCCCCGTCCGGCCGTGGCGGAACGCGGTGATCGCCTCGCTGCGCTGCTCCGGACGGATGGGAACACGTCCTTGCAATCGGGAATGTTCCCGGTAACATTGCCCGCAAGACTAGCTGAGGGAAAGCTCAGCAGTCGAGAGAGACGAGTGTCGGGCAGCCTTTCTCCCCTCAGTGCTGAGGGGGTCGAGAGCTGGAGTTCGCGTGGCCACGCTGTGGAAGCCGCCGCGCACGAGCCGTCCGCCACTCTCCGCGCGTCCTGCGCACCAGGCGCGGCCGAACGCCCCTCGGGCGGCGCCGTGCTCCGTCCTCTCGCGGCCTCGGGCCGCGCCACCACTCCGCGCCGTCCGGCGCTCGACCTGATCGGCGACGCTGCCGATCGAGTGAGGAACACCATGTCCACGCGACGCACCCCCCGACCCCTCTGGCTCGTCCGCTCGGGCGCCGCTCTCGCCGGCTGCCTGCTCCTGTCCGGAGTCGCCGCCGCGGCGGCGGCCGCCGACACCGAGTTCGGCTCCGACGCGGTCGACGTGAAGGTCAGCATCGCCGAGCTGGAGCAGCCCGGCCTCCTCTCGATGTCGGTCGACGGCACCGAGTCGACGCTGACCGAGCAGGGATCGACCCCGACCGTCCGCACCTTCACGGGTCAGCTGCCCGAGGTCACGGTGACCGACACCCGCACCGCCGACGAGATCGCGGACGACGCCGGCTGGTACGTCCTGGGCTCGGCGAGCGCCTTCACCGGCGACGCGGACCAGGAGGACATCACCGCCGACCACCTCGGCTGGACTCCCACGCTGCTCGACGGCGGCGACTCCGGCCTTGTGGCCGAGGGCGACCAGGTCGACACGGTCCTCGACGAGGGCGACGACGCCGTGGGCCTCCTCGACCAGGAGCTCCTCGCGCTGTCGCTCGACTCCCAGGAGACCGCGACCGACGGCTCCTGGACCGTCTCCGCGGACCTCACTCTCAAGACCGAGGCCGACGTCGAGCCCGGCGACTACTCCTCCGTCCTGACCCTCTCGCTGTTCGAATGACCCGGCTGCGCGCAGTCGCCTCGACGGCGATCGGCGCCCTCCTCGCCACCGGCCTGCTCGCCTCCGCCGCTCCGGCGACGGCCGCGGACGCCTGGTCGCCGAAGGCGTCGTACACCTCGACCGACAAGGGCGACGGCACCTACTCCGTGCCCCTGCTCAATGCGGATGTCCCCGACGTCAGCGTCGAGCGCGTTCCCGCGTCCGAGAACGACGAGGGCCGCGACATCTACTACATGATCAGCACCACGATGCACCTGAGCCCGGGCGCCCCGATCATGAAGTCCTACGATCTCGTCAACTGGGAGATCGTCAACTACGTCTTCGACCGGCTCGAGATCGGCGACCGCTTCTCGCTCCGCAACGGGCAGAACTCCTACGGCAACGGCCAGTGGGCCTCGTCGCTGCGGTACCACGACGGCCGCTACTACGCGGTCTTCAACACGAACAACCTCGGCGGCTCCTACCTCTACTCGACGGACGACATCGAGGACGGAGTCTGGACCCGCACGGCCCTCGGCCGCGCCTTCCACGACCCGTCGCTCTTCTTCGACGACGCGGACGGCGGCACGCCCTACATCTTCTACGGCTCCGGCTCGACCAGCGCCGTGAAGCTCAGTGAGGACCTGACGACCGTCGTCGCCGAGTACCCGAACATCCTCCGCACCTCCGACTACCCGGGAGCCGGCTACCTCGGCGGGCTGTTCGAGGGCGCGCAGGTGCAGTACATCGACGGGCAGTACTACATCGTCATCATCACCTGGCCCTCGGGCCAGGGCCGCCAGGTGGCGCTGTTCCGCTCCTCCGAGCTGCTGGGCCGCTACGCGACCGCCGACGGCAGCAACCCCTACGAGGGCAAGGGCGTGCTGAACTCCAGCGGGTTCGCCCAGGGGAGTCTCGTGCCGATCGCGAAGGAGGACGGCTCGACCGCCTGGCACGGGATGTTCTTCCGCGACAGCTTCCCGACCGGCCGCATCCCCGGGCTCATCCCGGCGACGTGGAAGGACGGCTGGCCGACCTTCGGGACGAACGGCTCGGTGCCGGTGGGCGGGAGCTTCCCGAAGCCGATCCGCCTCAGCCCCGAGGAGGAGCTGTTCGAGCGGCAGAAGAGCATCGTCGTCTCGGACGACTTCGACAACGACGCCCCGGCGAAGGCCTACCAGGACGAGTCGTGGACGATCCCGCCCGCGCCCGCCTACGACCCGTCGCTGCTCGGCGTGCAGCTGCTCCAGAACCCGGGAGCGGAGTCGGGGACGGCGCCGTGGGCCGGCCAGTTCGGCGCGACGCTGTCGGCGGACACGACGGACCCGGCGTCCGGGACCTCCGCACTCCGCGTGGGCACCCGCACGCTCAACGGCTCCGGCCCGAGCCAGGTGCTCGCGAACAAGCTGCAGCGCGGCGTGACGTACACCGTGTCCGCGAAGGTGAAGTACACGACCGGCCCCGCGTCGGTCCGCTTCAACCTCTGCGCCGACTTCGGCGCAGGACCCGTGACGATGGCGTCCGCCGCCGTCACGCAGGGGCAGTGGACGACGATCACGGGGACCTACACGGTGCCCGAGACCGCGAACATCGGCAGCGTGAAGTTCGCCGTCGAGACGCCGTGGGGCAACCCGCAGCCGGCGTCCTCGAGCACCGAGTACCTGCTCGACGACGTCTCGCTCGTCGGCGCCGCCCCCACGGTGGAGCGCCCGACGGTCGCCGAGATCGAGCCCAACGGCTCGAACCTCGCCCTCCCGTGGCAGTGGAACCACGCCCCCGACAACCGCTACTGGTCGCTGACCGAGCGCGAGGGCTGGCTCCGCCTCACCAACGGGAAGGTGCTCAGCGGAACGGCCGCGCACACGCGCCTCTCGGGCTCGCCCGAGATGACCTACCTGGAGGAGGCGCGCAACACGCTCTCCCAGCGGATCGTGGCGCCGAAGCAGTCGGCGGAGGCGGCGTTCGACGTCTCCGGGATGAAGGACGGCGACGTCGCCGGGCTCGCGGCCTACAACCGCGGCTTCTCCTACGTCGCGGTCAAGCGAGTGGACGGCGTGAACACCGTCGGCGTCGTGAACCGCAGCCAGCCGTTCGCGACCACGTTCGACCAGGCGGCCGTCGAGTCCTTCCTCCCCGGCACCACCGCCGCTCTCGGCGACGCCTCGCAGGTGCGCCTCAAGGCCGACCTCGAGCTCTCGGCCCCGGCGGGGCAGCTCTGGACGACCTTCTCGTACAGCCTCGACGGGACGAGCTGGACGAAGCTCGGCAGCCGCGTCGGCCCGCAGACCCTCGACGGACAGCTCACGCACTTCATGGGCCACCGCCTCGGGCTGTTCAGCTACGCGACGAAGACCGCCGGCGGCCACGTCGACGTCGACGAGTTCCTCCTGAGCGACACCCTCTCCTCCGAGGGGAAGGCGCTCGACCGCTCGCAGCTCGACGCGGCGATCGCCCACGCGGCGACCCTCCGCTCCGGAGACTACCCGGCCGACGCCTGGTCCGACCTCCAGTCGGTCCTCGCGAAGGCGCAGGCGGTCGGCACCGCGGGATCGCAGAACCAGATCGACGCTCCGGAGCGCGCGCTCAGCTACCAGCTGGCCCGCCTCGGCACGCTGAAGGAGGCGTCGCTCGAGGTGACCGCCGCCGCCGCGACCCGCTGCATCGCCGGGAAGGTCGTCGTGACCGTGCGGGCGACCAACGCCGACGACGTGCCCGTCGCCCTCCGGATGGAGAGCGCCTCCGGCACGAAGACGGTCGCCGCGCTCGCACCCGGCGCCACGACGAGCCACGCCTTCACCACGCGGGCGGCCTCGGTCCCCGCCGCCGAGGTGGTCGTGACCGCGACAGCCACCCTCGACGGCGAGCCGGTGACGACCACGGTGAGAGCGCCCCACCCGGCCGCGTCCTGCGGCTGAGCACTCCGGGGGCGGCCCGCGCGGCCGCCCCCGCCCCCGAACGCGTCAGCGGCACCCGTCGCCGACGATCTCCTGCACGACACGATCAAGGAGGATCCGTGAGATCACCACATCGAGAAGCCGCTCCGAAGGGGCGGTTGCGGCTGAGGCTGCTGGCCACGGCCGCGCTGACCGCGCTCCTGGTGGCACCGTTCGCCGCCCAGACCTCGTCCGCCGCTGAGACGGAGCTCATCGTCAACGGCGGGTTCGAGAGCGGCATCAGCAGCTGGTTCGTGAACAACGGCAACGCCGCCGACGCCGGGACCATCGCGACGACCACCGACGCGCGCACCGGCACCGCCGCCGCGCTCGTCAGCGGCCGGACGACGACCGGCGCCGGCGCCATGCAGGACCTCAGCGGCAAGGTCACCGCCGGTCAGACCTACCAGGTCAAGGCGCAGATCAAGTACGAGAACGCCGCGAGCCCGGCGACCAAGCAGTTCTTCGCCACCATGCACTACGGCGGAGGCACCTACACGAACCTCGCGAGCGTCACCGCCACGAAGGGCCAGTGGGCGACCATCAACGGGTCGTTCACCATCCCCGCCGGGCAGAGCGTCGCCACCGCGCGCCTCTTCTTCGAGACGCCGTGGACCGCGACTCCGTCGGCCGCACCCGAGACGCACCTGATGGACTACAAGCTCGACGACGTCTCGCTGGTCGGAGCGGCACCCGCCGCGCCCGCCTCGCGGACCATCGAGGTCGTGGGCAAGATCCCGGGCGACCACAACCCGCTCATGGGCTGGAAGTTCGGCGCCGACGGCTTCGGCTTCGTCGAGAACGGCCGCGTGTACATGTACATGACGAACGACACCCAGGGCTACGCTCCGAACCCCGCCACGGGCGTCTCGGCGGGCATCGACTACGGCAAGATCAACCAGATCACCGTGATCTCCTCGGACGACCTCGTCAACTGGACCGACCACGGTGAGATCCAGGTCGCCGGCTCCACCGGAGTCGCGCCCTTCACCGGCAACTCGTGGGCTCCCGGCATGGCGAAGAAGACCGTGAACGGCGTCGACAAGTACTTCCTCTACTACGCCAACGGCGGTGGCTCCAGCAACGTGATCACCGGCGACTCGCCGGTGGGCCCGTGGACCAGCCAGCGCACCTCCACGCTCATCAACGCGTCCACCCCGGGCGCCGAGGCGGTCGCGTGGAAGTTCGACCCGGCACCGCTCATCGACGACGACGGCCAGGGCTACCTGTTCTTCGGAGGCGGACCCGCCTCGACCGCGCTCCCCGCGGCCGAGCGCTTCAACAACCCGAAGAACATCCGCGTCATCGAGCTCGGCGACGACATGATCTCGACTGAGGGCACCTCCGCCGTCGTGGACGCGCCCGTCGCGTTCGAGGCGGCCCAGGTGTTCAAGCGCCAGGACAAGTACTACCTCTCGTACTCGTCGCACTTCGGCGGCAACGACTTCGGCGGCAACCAGACCCGCGAGCCCGGCTACCCGGGCGGCGGCGAGATCGGCTACATGATCTCGGACGACCCGATGTCGTGGCCCAAGGAGGCCTACGCCGGCGTGATGTTCCCGAACCAGAGCCGCTTCTTCGGAGCCGGCACCGGCGGCAACAACCACCAGTCGGTCTTCGAGATGGGCGGGAAGTACTACTTCACCTACCACGCGCCGACGCTCAACAAGCGCATCAACGGCGACACCACCCAGGGGTACCGCAGCCCCCACATCCAGGAGCTGCAGTTCAACGCCGACGGGACGGTGAAGCAGGTGGTGGGCGACTACAAGGGCGTCGATCAGGTCAAGGACTTCGACGGCTACCGCACCTTCCCCGCCGAGACCATCGGCTGGAGCAAGGGGATCGCGACCGCTCCGATCGGCACCCCCGCCGCGGGCGCGACGCAGAACCTCGTGCTGAAGGACCTCGACAACGGCGACTGGACCGCGCTGTCCGCCGTCGACTTCGGGGACACCGGAGCTGCGACGTTCACGGCGAAGGCCAAGGCCCTGCAGGCCGGCGGCTCCATCACCGTCCGCCTCGACTCCGAGACCGGGCCCGTCGCGGGCACCGTCGCGGTGAACGGGACGACCGGCGAGTGGACCGACGTCAGCGCCGCGCTGACCGGAGCGACCGGAGTGCACGACGTGTACTTCAGCTACTCCGGACCGACCGGCGACCTGTTCGAGCTCGACACCTTCGCCTTCACCGAGGGCGAGGCCGCTCCGGCTCTCGACATCACGGCGTCCGCCGCGACCCGCTGCATCGCGGGCAAGGCGATCGTCACCGTCCAGGCCACCAACGGCTCCGACGTCCCGGTCGGCGTGACCTTCACGTCGACGTCCGGCACGAAGTCGTTCACCTCGGTGGCGGCCGGCAAGACCGTGTCGCACGCCTTCACCACCCGTCAGGCGAACCTGCCCGCCGGTGCGGTGACCGTCGACGCCACGGCGACGATGAACGGCGCCCCCGTCGAGACGGAGGTGAGCGCTCCGTACGCGGCGCGCCCGTGCTCGTAGCGCACGGCTGAACCACCGGGGAGCGCCCCCGGCCCTGCGGGGCCGGGGGCGCTCCTGCGCGATGGGGGATCTCGATGCGCCCTCTGCGAGGGCTGCTCGATCAGCATGTCCGGCCGCGCAGCGGCGTCTCGAGACCCGCGCTCGATCAGCGGGTGCCGGCCAGGCGCATCGTGCCGCCGGCCTGGGCGGCGAAGGCGCGGGCGGTCGCCGCGATGGTGCGCTGCATGACCCGCGCCGCGGCGGTCGGCGCGAGGTCCGCCGGGCGCGCGAGGCTGATCGTCCGGGTCAGCGTCGGCTTCTCGAGCGTCGGCTCCTCGATGCGGATCGAGCGCAGGCCCGGGCGCCCCTGCAGCACCATCGCCGGGACGACCGCGACGCCCAGGCCCCGCTCGGCGAAGCGCAGCACCGCGTCCATCTCGGCGCCCTCCAGCACCACGTCCGGCTCGAGGCCCGCCGCGGAGAACGCGGCGTCGGTCGTCCGGCGCAGGTCGTAGCTGGAGTTGAACACGATCTGCGGGAGACGGGCGACCGCCGCCAGGTCGAGCGCGCCGGTCGCGGCCAGGGGAGGCTCCGCGGCGGAGGAGACCACCACGAGCTCCTCGACGAGCAGCGGGGTCACCGTGAAGGCGCCGGGAGCGGCCGCGGTCGAGGTCGTCACCAGCGCCAGGTCGAGCTCGCCGCGGGCCAGCCGGTCGAAGAGGCTCCGCGACCCGTCCTCGGCGAGGTGCAGCTCCACGGCGGGATGCGCCGCGTGGAAGGCGTGCAGCACCTCCGCGACGAGGCTGATGCACAGCGTCGGCGTCGCGCCGAACCGGACCCGGCCGCGCTCGAGCCCGGCCAGCTCCGCCAGCTCGCGGCGCACGGATCCGGCGTCGGCGAGCATGCGCCGCGCGAGGGGGAGCAGCAGCTCGCCGGCCGGCGTGAGGGTGCTGCCGGAGCGCGCCCGGTGGAAGAGCTCGGAGCCGAGGTCCTGCTCCAGAGCGGCGATCCGGCGGCTCAGCGAGGGCTGCGCCAGGTGCAGCGCCTCGGCGGCGCGGGTGAAGCTGCCGAGGCGGGCGACCTCGACGAATCCGGTGAGCTGCTCGAGATCCATATCGATACCCTACGTGCATGGGGATGCCCAGGATTATGCATTGGAGTAATCGAAGCGCGGTGCCTAGCGTGGAGGCATGACCACTTCAGAGACCACCGCACCGGAGCGTCGGATCTCCACCTCCGTCCTCGTCATCGGCACCGGCGGATCGGGCCTGCGCGCCGCGATCGAGCTCGCCGAGGCGGGAGTCGACGTCCTCGCACTCGGCAAGCGCTCGAAGTCGGACGCGCACACCTCCCTCGCCGCCGGCGGCATCAACGCCGCCCTCGCCACGATGGACCCCGACGACAGCTGGCAGCAGCACGCGGCCGACACCATCACCGAGTCCTACCAGCTCGCCAACCCTCACACGGTCGAGATCGTCACCTCCAACGCCGCCCGCGGCATCCAGGACCTCGAGCGCTACGGCATGCCGTTCGCCCGCGAGGACGACGGCCGCATCTCGCAGCGCTTCTTCGGCGCGCACACCTACCGCCGGACCGCCTTCGCGGGCGACTACACCGGCCTCGAGATCCAGCGCACGCTCGTCAACCGCGCGGCCCAGCTCGAGATCCCGATCCTGGACACCGTCTACGTCACGCGCATCCTCGTCAACGAGGACGGAGCCGTGTTCGGCGCCTACGGCTTCGACCTCGTCGACGGCACCCGCTACCTGATCCACGCCGACGCGGTGATCCTCGCCGCGGGCGGGCACAACCGCATCTGGCGCCGCACCTCCTCCCGCCGGGACGAGAACACGGGCGACTCGTTCCGCCTGGCCGTCGAGGCCGGCGGCCGCCTGCGCGACCCCGAGCTGGTCCAGTTCCACCCGTCGGGCATCATCGAGCCCGAGAACGCGGCGGGCACGCTGATCTCCGAAGCCGCGCGGGGAGAGGGCGGCATCCTCCGCAACGGCCTCGGCGAGCGCTTCATGGGCAAGTACGACGCTGAGCGCCTCGAGCTCTCGACCCGCGACCGCGTCGCCCTCGCCTGCTACACCGAGATCAAGGAGGGCCGCGGCACGCCCAACGGCGGAGTCTGGCTCGACGTCTCGCACCTCCCGCGCGAGACAATCATGACCCGGCTGCCGCGCGTCTACCAGACGATGCTCGAGCTGCAGATGCTCGACATCACGAAGGACCCGATCGAGATCGCTCCCACCGCGCACTACTCGATGGGCGGGGTCTGGGTGCGCTCGGACGACCACAGCACCGACGTCCCCGGCCTCTACGCGATCGGCGAGGCCTCCAGCGGACTGCACGGCGCGAACCGCCTCGGCGGCAACTCGCTGATCGAGCTGCTGGTGTTCGGCCGGATCGTCGGGCAGGCGGCGGCGGAGTACTCCGCCTCGCTGACGGCTCAGACCCGCTCGGCGGCGTCCGTCCAGGTCGCGCGCGACGAGATCGCCGGCCTGCTCGCGGCCGACGGCACCGAGAACGTCCGCGCCTTGCAGCGCGCGATCCGCAACACGATGACCGAGCACGCCGGAGTCGTCCGCGACGAGGAGGGCCTGCTCGCCGGGCTCGCGGAGCTGGACGCGATCGAGGCGCGCATCGCCGACATCGGCGTGCACCCGGACATCGCCGGCTTCCAGGACCTCGCCCACGCCTTCGACCTCAAGTCGGCCGCGATGGCCGCGCGGGCCACCCTCGAGGCCGCCCTCGAGCGCCGGGAGAGCCGCGGCTGCCACAACCGCAGCGACTACCCGGACATCGACCCGGCCCTCCGGGTGAACCTCGTCTGGTCGCCCTCCACGGGGATCACCCGCGAGGAGATCCCCGCGGTGCCGGAGGAGATCCAGGTGCTCATCAGCGGCGAGGTCGCCACCGCGGGCAAGCTGCTCGAGTAGCCGGACGGAGGACGCCGGCCCGGTGAGCGGGCCGGCGTCCCGTCGATCGCCGGCCGGCGCGCTCGCCTCGCCGAGCGCGCCCCGGTCGAGAGCTCGCGATGCGGCGGTCCTTCCTCGCCGGACGTGCACGCTCCCCTCTCGACTCGCCGACGGCGCGGTCCTACAGTGGCTGCGACGGCCCTCGACTCCCGCCACGGGACCGACGGCGCCGTCGCGAGCGGAGGAAGCCGTGTCCTCGACCGCCCCCGCGCCCGGAGCCGCCACCGACGCGCCGTCGAGGCTCCGCGACTTCCACCAGATCCTCCTCAACACCGCTGTCGCGAACGTGACGACGAGCTTCCTCTGGTTCGCGCTCACGTTCTGGGTGTACCTCGAGACGCGCTCCGTCCTGGCGACCGGCATCATCGGCGGCGCCTACATGCTGCTCGTCGCGGTCTTCGCGATGGCCTTCGGCACGATCGTGGACCGGCACCGCAAGTTCCGCGTGATGGTGTTCGCCGGTGCGGTCACACTGGTGTCGTTCGGCGTCGCGGGCGGCCTCTTCCTGGCGTTGCCCGAGGCGGCCCTCCTGGACTTCCGCGCCCCCTGGTTCTGGGTGTTCTCGGGCACGATCCTCTTCGGCGCCGTCATCGAGAACATGCGCAACATCGCCCTGTCCACGACGGTGACCCTGCTCGTCCCGGTGGAGGGGCACGCCCGCGCGAACGGCCTCGTCGGCACAGTGCAGGGCCTCGCCTTCGTGGTCACGAGCGTCTTCAGCGGCCTCGCGATCGGCCTGCTCGGCATGGGGTGGACGCTGGTGATCGCGATCGGCCTCTCCGCCGCAGCGCTCCTCCACCTCCTCTTCCTCCGCATCCCGGAGGACCGGCCCGCGCCCACGGGCGAGAGGGCGCCGCTGATCGATCTCCGCGGCAGCATCACCGCGGTGCGGGCGGCGACCGGGCTGTTCGCGCTCATCGTCTTCTCGACGTTCAACAACCTGATCGGCGGCGTCTACATGGCGCTGATGGACCCGTACGGCCTCGAGCTGTTCCCGGTCGAGCTGTGGGGCGTGGTGCTCGGAGTGACGGCGACCGGCTTCGTCATCGGCGGTCTGCTCGTGGCGAGATTCGGCCTCGGGAGGAACCCGATCCGGACGATGCTGCTGCTCGTGATGGCGATGGGCCTGATCGGCGCTGTCTTCACTCTCCGCGACTGGTGGTGGCTCTACGCCGGCGGCATCTGGATCTACATGACCCTGATCCCGGCGGTCGAGGCCGCCGAGCAGACGGTGATCCAGAAGGTCGTCCCCTTCGAGACCCAGGGGCGCGTCTTCGGCTTCGCGGCGGCGTTCGAGTCCGCCGCCGCTCCGATCACGTCGTTCCTCATCGCCCCGATCGCCGAGTTCGCGCTCATCCCGTACATGGAGTCGCCTGCCGGGCGCTCGACGTTCGGCGGGCTGCTCGGGGACGGCATCGGCCGGGGGATCGCGCTGGTGTTCCTCGTCGGCGGAGTGATCATGATCATCGCGGCCGGCGCGGCGATGCTCACCCGCTCCTACCGTGTGATGTCGGCGCAGTACCTGCGGGAGGCCGCGGCGGCGGACGGAGAGGCGGAGCCGGGCGCTGCGTCCGCGGCCGGTCCGTCCGTGGGCGGCGCGGTGGACTCCGGAGCCGCCGAGGACGAAGCCGCCGAGGCCCCCGCCCCCGCCGAGAGCGCCGCCGACCGCCGCCTCTGAGCCCGGCGCCCGGTCAGTGCCCGCGCGCGATCCACTCCTCGCGGTGCGGTGCCTCCGCTCCGATCGTCGTCGAGTCGCCGTGGCCGGTCCGGACGACCGTCTCGGCGGGCAGCGTCAGCAGGCGCTCCGTGATCGAGTCGATGATCGTCGGGAAGTCGCTGTAGGAGCGGCCGGTGGCTCCCGGTCCGCCCTGGAAGAGCGTGTCGCCGGTGAAGACGGTGCCCAGAGCCTCGGCCACGAAGCAGACGGCGCCGGGGGTGTGGCCCGGGGTGTGCCGCACTTCGAGCTCGACGCCGGCGACGGGCACGACCTGCCCGTCGACCAGGCCGCCGCTCGGGGCCGTGCCGGGGTGCACGGCGTCCCAGAGCATCCGGTCGCCCTCGTGGAGCAGCACCGGTGCGCCGGTCGCCGCGCGGACGCCCTCGACCGCGTCGAGGTGGTCGTCGTGCCCGTGGGTCAGCAGCACGGCGAGGAGCCGGCGCTCGCCGACGGCCGCGAGGATCGCCTCCGCGTCGTGGGCCGCGTCGATGACGACGCACTCGGAGTCGTCGCCGACGATCCAGACGTTGTTGTCGACGTCCCAGGTGCCGCCGTCGAGGCTGAAGGTGCCGCTCGTGACGAGCTGCTCGATCCGCGCGCCCATCAGAGGACCACCACCGAGCGGAGCACGTCGCCGCCGGCCATCGTGGCGAAGGCCTCCTCGATGTCCTCGATCCCGATCCGCTCGCTCACGAACTCGTCCAGGGGCAGGCGGCCCTGGAGGTAGAGGCCGGTCAGCATCGGGAAGTCGCGCTCGGGCAGGCAGTCGCCGTACCAGCTCGACTTCAGCGAGCCGCCGCGGCCGAAGACGTCGAGCAGGGGGATCTCGAGGGTCATCTCGGGAGTCGGCACTCCGACCAGCACCACGGTCCCGGCGAGGTCGCGGGCGTAGAACGCCTGGCGCCAGGTCTCGGGGCGGCCCACGGCGTCGATGACGACGTCCGCTCCGAAGCCGTTCGTCAGCGCCTGCACCGCCGCGACGACGCCCGCCTCGTCGAGGCCGCTGGAGTCGATGACGTGCGTGGCCCCGAGCTTCTCGGCCGCGACCAGCTTCTTGGGGTCCCGGTCGATCGCGATGACCGTGCCGGCGCCCGCGAGAGCGGCACCCACCACGGCCGCCGTTCCGACTCCTCCGCAGCCGATGACCGCGACGGAGTCGCCGCGCGTCACGTTCCCGGTGTTCATCGCCGCGCCGAGGCCGGCCATGATCCCGCAGCCGAGCAGGCCCACCGCGGCGGGGTCCGCCTCCGGATCGACCTTCGTGCACTGCTTGGCGTGCACCAGGGTCTTCTCGGCGAAGGCTCCGATCCCGAGGGCGGGGCTGAGCTCGGTGCCGTCCTCCAGGGTCATCCGCTGCGTCGCGTTGAACGTGTCGAAGCAGTACCAGGGCTCGGCCCGGGTGCAAGCCCGGCACTCGCCGCAGACCGCGCGCCAGTTGAGGACCACGAAGTCGCCGACCGCGACGTGGGTGACACCCTCGCCGATCGCGCTGACCCGTCCGGCCGCCTCGTGCCCGAGGAGGAAGGGGAAGTCGTCGCTGATCCCGCCCTCGCGGTAGTGGAAGTCGGTGTGGCAGACACCGCAGGTCTCGATGTCGACCACGGCCTCGCCCGGGCCCGGGTCGGGGACGACGATGTCGACGAGCTCCACGGGAGCGCCCTTCGACCGGGCGATGACGCCGCGCACAGTGGTGGGCATGGGGGCTCCTTCGACGGGGGCGTGCAGGTCCGGTCCACAGTAACGACCGGCGGATGCGGGTGCGCCGGGTGGACGCGGGCGCCCCCGCCTTCTCCGGAGCCGGGCCGCCCGCCTCGCGGACCGCGACCCTGACAGTCGGTAGGGTGCGGGCCATGCGCACTCTGTACCCCGAGATCGAGCCCCACGACTCCGGCATGCTCGACGTCGGCGACGGCCACTCGCTCTACTGGGAGGTCTCGGGCAACCCCGAGGGCAAGCCCGTCGTGTTCCTGCACGGCGGCCCCGGAGCCGGCACCTCGCCCGCCCACCGCCGGCTGTTCGACCCCGAGAAGTACCGCATCGTGCTGTTCGACCAGCGGATGTGCGGCCGCTCCACCCCGCACGCCGGCGAGCCGGAGGCCGACCTCTCGACCAACACCACCTGGTACCTCGTCGCCGACATCGAGCGCCTCCGCGAGCACCTCGGCGTCGAGCGCTGGCTCGTGCTCGGCGGCTCCTGGGGCTCGACCCTCGCCCTCGCCTACGCCGAGACCCACCCCGAGCGGGTGAGCGAGATCGTCCTCCGCGGCATCTTCACCCTCCGCCGCGCCGAGCTCGAGTGGTTCTACGAGGGCGGCGCCGCCGCGGTCTACCCGGACCTCTGGGAGGGCTACACCTCCGTCGTCCCGGCCGGCGAGCGCGGCAGCCTCATCGAGGCGTACTACCGCCTCCTCCACGACGCGGACCCCGCCGTGCACGGCCCCGCCGGCGTCGCCTGGACCACCTGGGAGGCGTCGACCATCACCCTCCTGCAGAAGCCGGAGCTGATCGCGGACTGGTCCGATCCCGTCTTCGCGCTCGCCTTCGCCCGCATCGAGAACCACTTCTTCGTGCATAAGGGCTGGCTGGAGGAGGGGCAGCTGATCCGCGACGCCGGCGTCCTCCGCGACATCCCGGCCGTCATCGTGCAGGGCCGCTACGACATGTGCACCCCGGCCTTCACCGCCTGGGACCTGCACCGGGCCTGGCCCGAGGCCGACTTCCGGATGATCGCCGACGCGGGCCACGCCTTCGACGAGCCGGGCATCCTCGACGCGCTGGTCGAGGCGACGGACCGCTTCGCATCCTGACGGGTCGGCCGGTCCGAGCCTCCCGGCAGGGTGCGCGGGCGTCCGCGCCTGAGCGTCCCGCGCCCGGTGCCGTCGTGCCCCGGGCGCGGGTCTACCCTGATCAGATGCGCGCGGACGACGCCTCCGGGATGGAGGACTGGCCCACCGGCCGGCTGCTCTCCACCGCCTCCCGGATGGTCGAGCACGCCTGGCACGGCGCCCTCGCCGAGATCGGCCTCACCCACGCCGGCCTGATCGTGCTGCACCTCCTGCAGGCGGGCCCCGTCGCGCAGAAGGAGCTGGCCGCCGCGGCCCACGTCGAGGTGCAGACCATGTCGCGGACCATCGAGCGCCTCGAGCGCGAGGGCCACGTCTCGCGCACCACGGATCCGTCCGACCGCCGCCGGCAGCTGGTCGCGCTCACCGGTGCGGGCAGCGAGGCCTGGCGCCGCGCGCACCGGCTCGAGGTCGACATGTTCCCGGGCTCCCTCGAGCACGGCCCCCTGCGCGAGGCGCTGCTCGAGATCATCCGCTCGGCCAGCGAGTCCCGCTGGGGCTGACCGCAAGCCCGAGCGGAGCCCTTCCGCGGAGCGCTAGCTTCGTCGGCATGACCTTCAACGACGACTCCCAGCTCAGCGGCGGCAAGGTCCGCCGCCGCGGCCGCACCACCGGCATCGCCGTCGGCGGTGGCGCGGTGGGCGTGGTCGTGCTCGCGCTGCTCTCGCAGCTGCTCGGCGTGAACCTCTCGGGCCTCGGCGACGTGTTCGGCGGAGGCGGCTCCTCGCCGGAGGGCGTCACCTCCACCGCGGTGGCCTGCGACAGCGGCGCCGACGCCAACACGCAGGTCGACTGCCGGCTCGAGGGCGCGGCCGAGTCGCTCGACCGCTACTGGGGCGAGCAGACGGCGACGCTCGGAGTCGCCTACACGACCCCGACCGGCGTCGACCTCTTCGAGGATCAGACCACCACCGGCTGCGGGAGCGCGACCGCCGCGGTCGGCCCGTTCTACTGCCCGCCGGACCGGACGATCTACCTCGACACCGACTTCTTCGACGAGCTGCGCACCCGGTTCGACACCTCGGGCGGATCGCTCGCGCAGATGTACATCCTCGCCCACGAGTGGGGCCACCACATCCAGAACCTGACCGGCGCGATGGAGTCGGCCGACCGCTCCGGCACCGGCCCCGAGTCGGACTCCGTGCGCCTCGAGCTGCAGGCCGACTGCTTCGCCGGCGCCTGGGTGGGCGACGCCTCGACGGTGCCCGACGAGACCGGCACGCCCTACCTCAAGCCGGTGACGGCGCAGGAGTACCAGGACGCGCTCGGCGCCGCGGCCGCCGTCGGGGACGACCGCATCCAGGAGCAGGCCACCGGAACCGTCGATCCGGAGGGATGGACGCACGGCTCGGCGGAGCAGCGCCAGCGCTGGTTCCAGGCCGGCTTCGAGGGCGACGCCACCAGCTGCGATACCTTCGCCGCCGCGCAGCTCTGACCCGGCGCCGCGGCGCACCCGCGCGCTCCGCAGGCCTCTGGCGTGCGATCTGCAGGACTCCGTGCGTTTGCAGACCTCTGGCGTGACATCTGCAGACCTCCGTGCGATCTGCAGGCTTCCGTGCGATCTGCAGGCCTCCCAAGTGCGATCTGCAGGACTCGGTGCGATCTGCAGGCCTTCGGCGTTCGATCTGCAGGTCTCGGTCTGATCTGCAGGCTTCCGGTGTCCGATCTGCAGGATCCCGCGCGATTCGCAGGACCCGGTGCCGTCTGCAGGTTTCCGAGGTGCGGTCTGCAGGACTTCCGAGTGAAAGAGCGCTCTCCTCCATGAGGACCGTCGGCGACAGCTCTGATCCCCTGCAGATCGCACGTCGTCCTGCAGATCGCACGTCGTCCTGCAGATCGCACGTCGTCCTGCAGATCGCACAGCCCCTCCCGGGTCACGTCACGGAGTCGGCCGGCTCCTCCATGTACCACTCGGTGAACGAGCGCGCCCGCCCGTCGGGTGCGAAGCGGATCACCCAGAGGTTCAGGTAGGTGCGGTCGCCCGGGTAGACAGTGCGCGCCTCCACCACCGCGGTCTCCTCCGTCAGCGCTACCAGCCCCCACGCGAACGTCGGGTCGGCGGGCTCCTCCTCCGCCAGCCACCACTCGACGATCGCGTCGCGCGGAGTGATCGCGTCGCGGTGCGGCGCCGTGAAGTACTCGGCGTCCTCGGTGAACAGCGCCGCCACGTCGGCCGCGTCGTCCGTGGCCCAGGCCTTCTCGTAGCCGGTGATCCAGCTCTCGATGTCGATCATCCGCCCATCCTCGTCCTGCCCGACGCGCGCGGGAAGGAGCCGGAGGGAACAAAGCGGCGGCCCGCGCTGTTGAGCCCCGAGCCGGTGGAAAGCAGAGCCGAGCGATACGATCACGCCGACGACGGCCCGCCCGCCGCCGCGGTCCGGGTGCGCGTCCGCCGCCGACACGAAGGACCGCCGTGCCCGACTCCGACAGACGCTCCCTGACCCGCTCGCCGGACCCGCGCCTCATCACCGCCGTCCTCGCCTTCGCGGGGATGAGCGCCTCCTTCATGCAGACGCTGGTCGTCCCGATCCAGTCCGAGCTGCCGACGCTGCTCGGCGCCGACCGCACCGAGACCGCGTGGGTGATCACCGCGACGCTGCTGAGCGCCTGCATCCTCACCCCGGTCTCGGGCCGCCTCGGCGACCTCTACGGCAAGCGGCGGATGGCCGTGGCCGCGCTGGTCGTGCTCGTGATCGGCTCGATCGTGTGCGCCTTCGCGGGCGACGTCTGGACGCTGGTCGTGGGTCGGGCCCTCCAGGGCGCGGTGATGGGCGTCATCCCGCTCGGCATCTCGATCCTCCGCGACACCCTTCACCGCGACCGGCTCCCCGGCGCGATCGCCCTGGTCAGCGCGACCCTCGGCATCGGCGGCGCGCTCGGCCTGCCGCTCAGCGCGCTCATCGCGCAGAACACCGACTGGCACGTCCTGTTCTGGATGTCCGCGGGCCTCGGCGTCCTCGACATCGTCCTCGTCCTGCTGGTCGTCCCCGTGTCGACGCTGCGCTCGCCCGGCACGTTCGACGTGGTCGGCACGATCGGCCTCGCCCTCGGACTGAGCGGCGTGCTGATCGCGGTCTCGCGCGGCAACGACTCCGGCTGGACCAGCCCCGCGATCCTCGGCTCCGGCCTCGGCGGCATCGCCGTTCTGCTCCTCTGGGGCTGGTACGAGCTGCGGCAGGAGAGCCCGCTCGTCGACCTCCGGGTGGCCGCCCGCCCCGCCGTGCTCTTCACCAACCTCGCCTCGGTGGCCGTCGGCTTCGCGTTCTTCGGCGCCCAGATCACCCTCCCGCAGCGCCTCGAGCTGCCGGCCGCGTCGGGCGTCGGCTTCGGCCTGAGCCTGATCGTGGCGAGCCTGGTGCTCGCGCCCTCGGGCCTGGCGATGATGGCGACGTCCCCGCTCGCCGCCCGCCTCTCGGCGCAGTCCGGGCCCCGGCTCGTGCTGATCGCCGGGTCCGCGCTGATCGCGGTCTCGTACCTGCTGATCCTCCCGTTCGGCCGCGAGGTGTGGCAGATCCTGGTGATCAACGCCTTGATCGGCGTCGGCCTGGGCCTCGCCTACGCCGCGATGCCGACGCTCATCATGCACGCCGTCCCCGCCTCCGAGACCGCCGCGGCGAACGGGCTGAACTCGCTGATGCGCACCCTCGGGACCACGCTCTCCTCCGCCGTGACCGCGGGCGTGCTCGCGCAGCTGACCGTGTCGGTCGGCGACGTGCAGCTGCCGAGCTCTCAGGGCTTCGAGACCACGTTCGTGATCGGCGCGATCGGAGCACTGGTCGCCGTCGCCCTCGGCCTGCTCATCCCGCGGGCGCCCCGCCCGGAGGCGCGACCCGCCCTGCCCTGACCGGACCGCACGCCCTCGGCCGCGAGTGCTCCTCGCTGAGGAGCTCCGCTCGAGGCCGGCGCCGTGCCGCCCTCTACTCGTCCTCGAGCAGCATCCGCTCGATCTGCAGCTCGCGCAGCCGCGTCGAGGTCTGCAGGTTCTCGCGTGCGGCGAGCACGAGGCGGCACAGGAGCACCAGCAGCACGATCGCGAGCACCGCGACCGCCGTCACGACGACTCCGTACAGCGCGGTCAGGACTCCCCAGGTCTGGATCATCCCTCGACGCTACGGAGCCGCGCCCGCCACCGCGTCCCCCGCCCGGCGGAGAGCGCGGAGCCGGGCGGGCCGGGCGGTCCGGCCCTTGCACGGGCGGACGCGCAGAGCCCGGCCCGCCGACGCTCAGCCCGCGAACGCCCCCCGGTACGCCCGCGCCGGGTGCGTCGCCGGCAGCTCGTCCGTGCCGAACAGCTTGCGGCGGAGCGTCCCCTCGGCGTACTCGGTCTGAGCGAGGCCCCGCTCCTGGAGCACCGGCATCACCCGGTCGACGAACTCCTCGTAGCTGCCGGGCAGGATCCAGTTGACGACGTTGATCCCGTCGATCCCCGCGTCGCGCCAGCCCGCCAGGTGGTTCGCGATCTGCTCCGGAGTGCCGACGACCCGTCCGCGCAGCTTCGCCGAGAGCCGGGCCAGATCGCGGACGGTCGGCTCGCGGTCGGGGGAGGCGTCGCGGATCCACTGCAGGTGGCTCTGGCCGGCGTAGGTCTCGATCGCCGAGAGCGGCAGGTCGGGGTCGAGCTTCTCGCCCGTCGCCGGGTCGAAGCCGAGGTTCGAGTGCACGAGGAACGCGTCTGAGGAGAGGTACTCGTCGATCTCCCGTTCCGCGCGGCGCGCCTCCTCCTCCGTGTCGCCGGTGATGAAGGAGAGGCCCAGGTAGAAGGAGGGAGCGCCCGCTCCGCGCCCGGCCGCTGCGGCGAGGGCCCGCGTGTCCTCGATCAGCTCGCGGGTCTTCTCCGGCGACCCCGAGAAGACGAACTGCGCCTCCGCGTTCCGCGCGGCGAAGCGCCGTCCCGCGGGGGAGGAGCCGGCCTGGAAGAGCACGGGGGTGCGCTGCGGCGACGGAGCCGAGAGGTGCGGCCCCTGCACGCGGTAGCGCTTCCCGACGTGGTCGATGCGGTGGATGCGCGCCGGGTCGGCGAAGGAGCCGCTCTTGTCGCGCAGGAGCGCGCCGTCGTCCCACGAGCCCTCCCACAGCTTGTAGACCACGTCGAGGTACTCCTGCGCCCAGGCGTAGCGCTCGTCGTGCTCCTCGAGCCGGTCGTACCCGAAGTTGCGGGCCGCGCCGTCGAGTGCGCTGGTGACGATGTTCCAGGCGATCCGCCCCTTCGAGAGGTGGTCGAGGGTCGAGACCTTGCGGGCGAAGTCGAACGGATGCGACTGCAGCACCGAGCTCGTGAACGCGAAGCCGAGGTGCTCGGTGCTCACAGCCAGGGCCGAGAGCAGCACGGACGGGTCGTTGCTGGGCAGCTGCAGGCCCTCGCGGGCGTTGACGTCCCAGTCGCCGTCGGCCGGGCCGTAGAGCCCCGCCACGTCGGCGAAGAACATCGCGTCGAAGCGGCCGCGCTCCAGCGTCCGGGCGAGGCCGATCCAGAGCTGCACGTCGTCGAACTCGTGCTGCCGGGCGTCGGGGTGGCGCCAGAGGCCGTGCTGGATGTGGGAGGCGGTGTTCATGACGAACGCGCAGAAGCGCAGCGGGCGGGGCTCGGTGATCACGCTCCCAGGCTAGGCCGGGCGCCTCCCACCGGTCTCGAACGACTCCGCGCGTAGGGTGTCCGACTGTGGAATCCCGCATCCCCGAACCCGCGCACGCCGTCCCTCCGCTGACGGACGCCGTCGCCGAGGCGCTCGACGCCACCACCGTCGCCGAGATCCGCGCCCTGCGCGACGACTTCGCGCGCTTCATGCTCCAGTACAAGTTCGGGATGGACGAGATCGTCACGAAGGTGTCGATCCTGCAGGAGGAGTTCCGCGAGCTGCAGGAGTACAACCCGATCGAGCACGTCACGAGCCGGCTCAAGTCGGCCGACAGCCTGATCGAGAAGATCGAGCGCAAGGGCTGCGAGACGACCTTCGAGGGCATCGCCGACGCGATCACCGACATCGCCGGCGTCCGGATCACCTGCAGCTTCGTCTCGGACGTCTACCGCGTCTTCGACCTGCTCACCTCGCAGTCCGACGTGACGGTGCTCGAGGTGAAGGACTACATCGCCCAGCCGAAGGAGAACGGCTACAAGAGCCTGCACGCCATCGTCGAAGTGCCGGTGTTCCTCTCCGGCGGATCGGTCGACGTCTGCGTGGAGGTGCAGTTCCGGACCATCGCGATGGACTTCTGGGCGAGCCTCGAGCACAAGATCTACTACAAGTACGACCGCCAGGTCCCGCAGGAGCTCCTCGACGGCCTCGCCGACGCGGCCCGCACCGCCGCCACCCTCGACGCCGACATGGAGCGCCTCCACCGTCAGGTCCGCGGCGAGCTGCCGGGAGCGCGCACCTACGACGTCTGATTCGCCGCCGGGTCTCGATAGGCCGCTGCGCGGCTACTCGACCACCGGAGTCGTCGTCCTCGCTGATCGAGCAGCCCGCGCAGCGGGCGTCTCGAGATCCGCTCTACGGAGTCAGCAGCGGCAGCAGCGCCAGCAGCAGCACCGCGGAGCCGTTCAGCGTCGCGTGCGAGACGATCGCCGCTCCGAGCCGCCCGGTGATCGTCGCGATCCAGCCGTGCGCTAGTCCCGCGGTGACCGTCGTCACGCCGAGCGTCACGATCGTCGCCGGGTTCACCATCTGGTGCCCGTGCAGCAGAGCGAAGACCGCGGTGGACGCCAGGATGCTGAACACCATCGCCCAGATCCGCCGGCCGCGGGTGGGCGGCGCCGACTCCGCGGTGCCCCGCAGCATCCGGTTCCGCACCGCGCGCATCACGACGCCGCGGCAGAGGACCTCCTCGACCAGCGGCGCGACGACGACGGGGATGAGGACCGAGCTCAGCACGAACCACAGCGGGTCGGGGTCGATGTCGAGGTTCCCCTGCGCGTCCTGGAGGAGCGGAGCGAAGGCGGCGAGAACGAACAGGATCACGACGCGCACCGCGATGCCGAGCCCGATCCCGATGGGCACGTCGATCCAGCGGAACCGCAGCCCGAAGTCGGCCGCCATCGTGCCCAGCCCGCGGAGCCGCGACGCGGCGAACGGCACGATCAGCGCGACGAGGTAGCTCGCGAGCGCTCCCGTGAAGGCGAGGCCGGCGGAGTAGGGGAGCACGCCGAATCCGAACAGCAGGATGAGCACGGCCAGCGGCAGGACGATCCCGACGATCGTGAGGACGGCGGTCGGCAGGCCCCAGCGGACCCGCGGATCGGGCAGGTAGAGGAGGGAGGAGTAGGGCGCGTGGACGGAGGGGCGGGGCTCGGCCGGCCACGAGGGCGCCGTAGCGGAGTCGGGCGCGAGCGTCGCGGGATCGGGCGGCGGGAAGGCGTCGGGTCGCATGGCCGGGCCAGCCTACGCAGACCACCTGGACGGGATCCGGGCCGCACGCGCTGCTCGGCGCGGGCCCGGACAGCGGGACGCACGGGGGATCGCAGCGTGCACGGCGGGTCGCAGCGTGCAGGGCGGATCGGAGCGCGCGCGGCCGCGACGGCTCCGGGTACGAAGAAACCCCCGCCATGTAGAAGCTAGGCGAGGGTTTCCGTGGCTCCGACGGGCGTCGATCCCGTGACCTCACGATTTTCAGTCGTGCGCTCTACCAACTGAGCTACAGAGCCGTTGCGACGTGACGTCGCTGGAGAGGTGATCTCCTGAAAAAGGCCCTTCCTCTCGGAAGGGCCCCTTTGCGACCCTGACGGGACTTGAACCCGCGACCTCCGCCGTGACAGGGCGGCACGCTAACCAACTGCGCTACAGGGCCTCGTTGCGAAGACAAGCATACTGCCTTCGAGGCTGTTCTATTTCCACGCCCCGACTCTCTCGAGCCGGTGCACTTGCCGGTGGTGCTGGTACTTCTGGTGGTGCTGGCAGTACGGACCCATCCGTGACCCCAACGGGATTCGAACCCGTGCTGCCGCCGTGAAAGGGCGGTGTCCTAGGCCACTAAACGATGGGGCCGGAGACTCGCGGGGCGACCCTGCGGCCGACCCCCCATGACTACCGACACGCAAGCATAGGGGGCTGCGGCGCAGGATGCAAAATCGACGGTTCCGCGGGCCGCGTGCACCCCGTCCGGGGTTGACCCGGGTCTAGGAGATCGGGCAGGGCCGCGGTTAGGGTGGGGCGGAATCGCTCTTCCCACCCACCTGCGCGCCGGAGCCGCACCGCCGCGGGAGGGAGGGTCCCCCAATCCCCGAGGTCCCATGCCCCACTCCCTGCGCCGTCCGCGTCCCGCCCGCCTCCCCGGCGCGCCGAGACTCGGGCGACTCCGCGGTGCGGCCCTGGCCTCCGCCGTCGTCGCGCTCGTCGCCGGCCTGCTCGTCGCCACTCCCGCCCAGGCGGTCGAGTACCCGAGCTGGGCCGACGTCGAGGCGGCGAAGGGCGACACCGCCGCCGCCGCCGCTCAGGTCGACCGGATCACCTCGCTGATCGGCGATCTGCAGAGCGAGGTCGCCTCCGCCCAGCAGCTCGCGCAGCAGCGCGGCGACGAGCACTTCGCCGCTCAGCAGGCGTTCGACGAGGCCTCGGACCAGTCGAAGAAGCTCGAGGACCGGGCGGACGCCAGCGCCGAGGAGGCCGACAAGGCCTCGCAGCAGGCGGGCCTGCTCGCCGCGCAGCTCTACCGCAGCACCGGCACCGACCTGTCCGTCAACATCTTCCTCGACCAGAAGGCCGGCCAGGCCGACCAGCTGCTCTCGAGGATCGGGAGCATGACCAAGCTCGTCGAGCGCTCCTCCGCGATCTACGAGCAGGCCAGCACCGCCCGCAACACCGCGTCCTCCCTCGCCGACCAGGCCGAGGTCGCGCAGGCCGAGCGCGAGCGCCTCCGCATCGCCGCCGAGCAGAAGCTCGCCGAGGCGACCGCGGCCCAGGAGGCGTCCGAGGCCGCGCTCGCCGAGCAGCAGGAGCAGAGCGTCGTGCTCGAGCAGCAGCTCGCCGCGCTCCGCGACACCGAGTCGAAGACCGTGGCCGACTACGAGGCCGGCGTCGCCGCCCGCGAGGCCGAGCGCCTCCGCAGGCTCGCCGAGGAGGAGGCCGCCCGTCAGGCCGCCGCCCAGGCCGAGGCCGCGCGCCGCGAGGCCGCCCGGGCCGCAGCCGCGTCCAGCGGCGGTGGCGGCGGGTACGTCGCCCCCTCAGGCGGCGGCGGCTCCAGTGCCGTCAGCGACTCCGGCTGGGTCCGCCCCGCCGGGGGCCGCATCACCGGCACCTTCGGTCCGCGCGACAGCATCTCGACCGGCGGAGGATCCTCCGGCTCGTACCACCGCGGCACCGACCTCGCGGGCGGCTGCGGCATCCCGATCTTCGCGGCGCACAGCGGGACCGTCTCCTACGCGGGCCCCAACGGCACCTACGGCAACTGGGTGCTGATCGACCACGGCAGCGGCATCAGCACCGGCTACGCGCACATCATGTCCGGCGGGATCTACGTCCGCGTCGGTCAGCAGGTCCAGGCGGGCGAGCAGATCGCCGCCGTCGGCTCGACCGGCGCCTCCACCGGCTGCCACCTGCACTTCGAGACCCGCGTCAACGGCTCCGCCGTGGACGCCCAACCGTTCATGGCACAACGAGGAGTCACCCTTGGCTGACGCACAGACGACCGCACGCACCTTCACCCCGGCACCCCGGGAGCGCGCCTGGAAGGGCCGCCTCCCGCTCGCCCTCTCCGCCGCCTTCGCGGTCACGGCGGTCACCGCGTCCCTCGGCATCACGCCGGCCCTCGCCGATGACGCGAAGTACCCCTCGTGGGACGACGTGCAGAACGCCAAGAAGGACGAGGCGAGCAAGCAGGCCGAGATCGACTCGATCACCGGCCTCATCGCGAGCCTGCAGACCGCGGTCGACGAGAAGTCGATCACCGCGATGAAGAAGGCCGAGGCCTGGCGCCAGGCCAAGGAGGCGCTCGACGCCGCTGCGGAGGCCGTCGCCGACCTCGAGGAGAAGGCGACCACCGCCTCCGCCAAGGCGCAGACCTCGAAGATGCGCGCCGGTCTGCTCGCCGCGCACCTCTCGCGTGCTGCCGGCGGCGACCTCTCCGCCAGCCTCGTCGCCAAGGGCGAGGACGCGGGCGATCTGCTCTACCAGCTCGGCGCGATGTCGCAGCTCTCGGAGCAGTCGCAGAAGGTCTACGCCGACGCCCTCGCCGACAAGCAGAACGCCGAGTCGCTCGGCGACCAGGCCGACCGCGCCGTCACCGAGCACCAGGCGCTCTCGGACGAGGCCGACGCCGCCCGCAGGGACGCCGACGCCGCCGCCGAGTCCGCCCGCGCGTCGCTCTCGGCGCAGGAGGAGAAGTCGCAGGAGCTGGTCGCCCAGCTCGCGCTGCTGAAGGACTCCTCGGTCGAGGTCGAGACCCAGTACCTCGCGGGCGAGCAGAAGCGCCAGGCCGACGAGGCCGCTGCTCAGGCGCAGGCCGAGGCGGAGGCCGCCGCGCAGGCGCAGTCCACCGCCCGCTCCGCCCAGCAGCAGTCCTCGGCGCAGGCCGGCACCGCCGCCCCGTCGCGCCAGACCGCCTCCCTCCCGCAGCCCGCCGCTCCGCAGCCCGCGCAGCAGCAGCCCGCTCCGGCTCCGGCCCAGCCCGCTGCTCAGCCGGTCGCCCAGCCGGCGGCTCAGCCGCTCCCGCAGCCGGTGACCGCTCCCGTCCTGGTGCCGACCAGCGGCGCCGTCGAGAACGCGATCTCGTACGCGATGGCGCAGCTCGGCGAGGAGTACGTCCTCGGCGGCATGGGCCCGGACCAGTGGGACTGCTCGGGCCTCACCAAGGCCTCCTACGCGTCCTCGGGCATCTACATCGGCACCCACTCGGCGACCAACCAGTACAACACCATGGCCGGCGCCGGCAAGCTCGTCCCCTACAGCCAGCGCCAGCGCGGCGACCTGATCTTCTGGGGCGGCGGCGGGGACTACTACCACGTGGCCATCTACCTCGGGAACAACCAGATCATCGAGGCCGCCGACTACGGCAAGCCCGTGCGCATCTGGAACACCTGGGGCACGCCGGCCGGCATGGTCGGCCGCCCGGCCGCCTGAGCCGCGGCCGCTCCGCGCAACGAGAGAACCCCCTCCTGTCGAGTCGACGGGAGGGGGTTCCTTCGTTGGTGCGAGGGGTCAGTGACCCTCTTCGGCCAGCTTCTTGATGCCGTCCTGGACGATCTGCTCAGCCTCGGCGGCGTCGCCCCACGCGTCGACCTTGACCCACTTGCCGGGCTCGAGGTCCTTGTAGCGCTCGAAGAAGTGCTTGATCTCGTTCTTCGTGTGCTCCGGGACGTCGCCGATGTCCTGGATGTGCTGCCAGCGCGGGTCCTTCGCGGGGACCACGATCACCTTGGCGTCGGAGCCGGCCTCGTCGCTCATGTTGAGCACGCCGACCGGGCGGACGGAGACGCCCACGCCCGGGAAGACGGGGTACTCGAGCAGCACCAGCGCGTCGACGGGGTCGCCGTCGAGGCCGAGGGTGTTCTCGAAGTACCCGTAGTCCGTCGGGTAGACGAAGGAGGTGAAGAGCACACGGTCGAGGTAGACGCGACCGGTCTCGTGGTCGACCTCGTACTTGTTGCGGCTCCCCTTGGGGATCTCGACGACGACGTCGTATGCGGCCATGCTCTCTCCTTGAGTCGGTGGCGCCGTGAGCGGCGCATCGGCGGACGGATCGGCCTCCGGAACGCTCGCGCGGGTGCGCGCGCGGGAGGGGCGGATCGCTGGCATTACGTTACTTGATGTGCCCGATCGCCCCCGCCTGACCCCCGCCGTCGCCGATCTGCGGCGGGCGGTGCGCGAGAGCCTCGACGAGCTCGACTCGGGAGCGCTCGTGCTGGTCGCGCTGAGCGGGGGAGCGGACTCGCTCGCGCTCGCGGCGGCGGTCGCCTTCGAGGCGCCGCGGGGCGGGAGGCGGGCCGGTGCGGTGATCGTCGACCACGGGCTGCAGGAGGCGTCGGCCGAGGTCGCGCGGCGGGCGGCGGAGCAGGCGCACGGGCTGGGGCTCGCGCCGGTGCTGCGCGAGGTGGTGACGGTGTCCGCCGAGGGCGGTCCGGAGGCGGCCGCCCGCACCGCGCGCTACCACGCCTTCGACGACGCGCTGACCGCGACGGGCGCCGCCGCGATCCTCCTGGGCCACACCCTCGACGACCAGGCCGAGACGGTGCTGCTGGGGCTGGCCCGCGGAGCCGGTGCCGCCTCGCTGCACGGGATGGCGCCGGTCAGCGGACCGCTGCGGCGGCCGCTCCTGGGCCTGCGCCGCGAGACGACCCGCCTCGCCTGCGCCGATCAGGGGCTCGTGCCGTGGGACGACCCGCACAACGACGACCCCCGCTACTCGCGGGTCCGGGTGCGGAACCGCGTGCTGCCGGTGCTGGAGGACGAGCTCGGGCCGGGAGTGGCGCAGGCTCTGGCGCGCACGGCCGAGCAGCTGCGGGAGGACGGGGACGCGCTCGACGCGCTCGCCCTCGACTGGGCGCTGGAGCTGGTGGGGCAGGACGAGGCGGGGCACGTCACGGTCGACGCGCGCGGGCTCGCCGCGGACCCGCCGGCGCTGCGGCAGCGGATCATCCGCCTGGTCGTGGCGAACGAGTTCGGAGTGGCGCTCTCGCGGTCGCAGACGCTGGCGGTCGCCGCGCTGGTCACCGACTGGCACGGCCAGAAGGGCGTCGACCTTCCCGGCGTCCTCGCCACCCGCCGCGGCACCACCCTCGTCTTCGCGCCCGCGGCCCCCTGACCCGCCCGTCCCCTCTCCGCGAGATGCCACTTGGGTACGCGACACGCCGACGAACGCGTACCCAAGTGGCATCTCGCGGAGGGGAGACGGGGGCCGGTCACCCGTAGAGTGGCCGGGTGGAAGCAGCCGACATCGCCGACGACATCACCGAGGTCCTCTACACCGAGGCCGAGATCCACGAGCGGATCCGCGACCTGGCCCGCGCGATCGAGCGCGACTACGCGGGCGAGAACCTGCTCATCGTCGGGGTGCTGCGCGGCGCCGTGATGGTGATGGCCGATCTGGCCCGCGAGCTCAAGCTCGACATCGTCATGGACTGGATGGCCGTCTCGTCCTACGGGAGCGGCACCAAGTCCTCGGGCGTGGTGCGGATCCTGAAGGACCTCGACTCCGACATCACGAACCGCAAGGTGCTGATCGTCGAGGACATCATCGACTCCGGCCTCACGCTCTCGTGGCTGCAGGGCAACCTGCGCAGCCGCGGCGCCGAGTCGGTCGAGATCTGCGCGTTGTTCCGCAAGCCCGCGGCCGCCAAGGTCGAGGTCGACGTGGCCTACGTCGGCTTCGACATCCCGAACGAGTTCGTGATCGGCTACGGACTCGACTACGCCGAGCGCTACCGCAACCTCCGCGATGTCGCCGTCCTCGCCCCGCACGTCTACGAGTAGCGCAGCCGACACCGCCCAGGAGAGCCTCGAGCGGCTCTTCGCGGTGCCGCTGCTGGGCTACCACATGAGCTACCCGACCTCGCTGCGGGCCGACCTCGAGTTCAACTACTGGTGGCTCGCGCACGCGATCGACGCGGCCGTCGACGCCTTCGAGCGGACGGGCGACGAGGCGCACCTGGAGCGGGCCCGGCGCCTCCACCGCGCGATCCGCCTCCGCAACGGCGGGCGCCTGGTCAACGGCTACTTCGACGACATGATGTGGCTCGGCGGCGCGCTCGCCCGTCTCGGGGAGGCCTCGGGCGACTCGCGCTTCCTCGACCGGGCCGACCGCCTCTGGCGCTTCGCCGTCGCGAAGGGCTGGAACCTCCGCCACGGGGCGAGCCTCGCCTGGCGCCGTCGGCAGCTGGACTACAAGAACGCGCCCGCCAACGGTCCGTTCGCGATCCTCGGCGCGCGCCTGGAGCGGCTGCGGCCCGACGGTCGGGAGGAGCTCTCGCGCGCAGCCCTCGACTGGATGCACGTGCGCCTCCGCGACGACGACACCGGCTTCGTCGCCGACGGCATCGGCCGCCAGGGCGGCTCCGCCCGCGACGACTGGGCCTTCAGCTACAACCACGCCGTCTACATCGGCGCGGCGCTCGCCCTGCACCGCCTGCGGCCCGACCCCCGTCTGGTCGCCCACGCCTCCCGCACGGCCGAGGACCTGCTCGACCGGCTCGCCCCCGACGGCGTCTTCGTCGACCAGGGATCGGGGGACGGCGCCCTGTTCGGCGGCATCGCCTACCGGCACCTCGTCGACCTCGCCACGACGAGCGGAGTCGCGCCCGCGGTGGCCGCGCGCCTCCGCGGCTTCGTCGCCGGCAGCGTCGCCGCGCTGCAGAGCTCGAGCGTGCGCGGCGGGGTGCTCCTGGCAGGGCCCCGCTGGGACGCGCCCCCGTCGCTGCCCGCCACGCTCTCGGCCGAGATCGGCGCCGTGCTCGCCCTGGAGGCGTCAGCGCGACTGGACCGGTCGCCGGTGCCATCAGACTGACGGGGTGAAGGCACCCGAGAAGCGCACCGTCGCCGTCGTGATCAACCCGAGCAAGTTCGACGACGTCGGCGCCGCGGAGGACCTGGTCGCGACGATCGCGCGCCGCCACGGCTGGAACGAGCCGCTCTGGTTCGAGACCAGCCCGGGCGACTCCGGTGCCGCCGCGGCCCGCGCCGCGCTCGAGGCGGCCCCCGACCTGGTCTGCTCGATGGGCGGCGACGGCACCGTGCGCGCGGTCGCCACGGCGCTGCGCGGGACCGGCGTCCCCTACGGCCTGCTGCCCAGCGGCACCGGTAACCTCCTCGCGCGGAACCTCGGGATCCCCCTCGGCTCCCTGCCCGAGGCGGTCGAGATCGCCCTGCTCGGGCAGGACCGCGCCATCGACGTGGGCACGGTCGCGTTCGACGACGGCGAGGAGCGGGTGTTCATGGTGATGGGCGGGGTGGGCCTGGACGCCGAGATCATGGACAAGACGGACGAGGAGCTGAAGAAGCGGGTGGGCTGGGGCGCCTACTTCGCGGCGGGGGCGCCGGCGATGTTCAAGGCCGGATTCGAGGTGACGCTCACGATCGACGGCGTGGAGGAGTCTCCGCAGCGCTGCTTCATGGTGCTGGCCTGCAACTGCAGCTCCGTGGTGGCCAACATCGAGCTGGCCGCCGGCGCGGTGCTCGACGACGGCGACCTGGAGCTGGTGCTGCTGCGGCGGCGCTTCGGCCTCGCGCTGGACGTCGCGACCGGCAACCGCAACGGGCTCGCCTCGCTCCGGCAGTGGCCCGGCCGCGAGTTCTCGTTCGAGCTCGATCAGCCGGTGCTCGCCGAGCTGGACGGCGACCCGGTCGGCCGCACCCGCTCCGGGCGCTTCGGCGTCGATCCGGGCGCCCTGCTCGTGCGCCTGCCGGTGCCGACGCCCCGGAGCCCGGGGCTGACTCCGCACGACTCCGTGATCGTCGACACGTCGGCCATCGCGACGCTGCTGCCGGAGCCGCCCGCCTCCTGACGCTTGCGCGCTCTTCTTTACGGTTGTAAGTTATCTGACGGACGTAAAGAAGGCGCTTGCCGCGCCGGGAAGAAGGACCCCGTGACCGATCCGCGGCTCACCCGCTCGCGCGAGCTCCTGCTCGCCGCGATCACGACGGCCCTCGACCGCCCGGGCGACGACCAGCCCTCCATCACCGAGCTCTGCGGCGCGGCCGGGGTCAGCCGGCCCACGTTCTACCAGCACTTCGGCGACGTCCCGTCCCTGATCGAGGCCGCCGCGGTGGAGCGGATGCACGCGTTGTTCGGCGACGTCGCTCCCGGCACTGCTCCCGCCGACTGGGAGGGCGCGGTTCCCCGCATCGTCCGCGGGCTCCTCGAGGGCCTGCTCGTGCACGCCGACTTCTACCGCCGCGTGCTGAGCGGAGGGACGGCCCGCGCCGTGCAGGAGTCGGTCGTCGCGTTCCTCGCGCAGCGGCTCCTCGCCTTCTCGCCCCTCGCCGAGCGCGGATCGGGCGGCGGCGACCACGCCCGCGTCGAGCGCTTCGCCGTCCTCCTCGCCGCCGGCACCACCTGGCTGGTCGTCGGCTGGCTCCTCGACGGCGACGCCCGCCGTCCCGTGGCCTCGGCGTCCGCCGACATCGCCGAGCTCCTCGTCACCGGAGTCGCCTCGCCGCGGCTCGCCGCCCTGCACTCCACGAAGTAGAAGGACCATGACCACCTCTCCGCTCCGCCGCGCCCTGCGCGCCGTGAACCCGCGCCTCGTCGTCGTCTTCGCCGCGATCGCGCTCATCCCGCTGATCTACGCGGGACTGCTGACCTCGGCCAACCTCGATCCCACGCACCACCTCGACACGGTGCCCGCAGCGGTCGTCAACGAGGACACCGGCGGGACCGCCTCGGACGGCTCCGCGCTCGCCCTCGGCGACGACCTGACCGAGCAGCTCACCACCGACACGTCCGGCTCGGACTTCGCCTGGACGGCGACCGGTGCCGACGAGGCGTCCCGCGAGCTCGCCTCCGGCGACGTCCTCGCCGTCCTGACGGTGCCGGCCGGCTTCTCGGCCGACGTCGCCTCGGTCGGCGGCGACGATCCCGCCGCGGCCGTGCAGGCGAAGCTGTCCATCCAGACGAACGACGCGGCCAACCTGATCGTCGGCAACATCGCCTCCACCATCGGCACCACCGTGACGAAGACGCTGGAGGAGAAGATCGGGGCGACCTACCTCGAGAACGTCTACCTCGGCTTCACCGACGTGCACTCGAGCCTCGAGCAGGCGGCGGACGGCGCCGCGCAGCTGGCGGACGGCGCCGGCACCGCCGCATCCGGCTCCTCCGAGCTGGTCGTCGGGCTCACGCAGCTGCAGGACGGCACTGCGCAGCTGGCGACCGGCGCCGACTCCCTCCGCTCGGGCGCGGGGAGCGCGGCGTCCGGAGCGTCCGACCTCTCGTCGGGACTCCAGCGGATCGCGAGCGGGACCGGGCAGCTGCCCGACCAGGCGGCGGCGCTCGACACCGGTGCCCGCACGGTCGCCGACGGCGCGCAGCAGCTCGACGGCGGAGCGGCGTCGCTCGCCTCGGGCGCCGCCGACCTCGCGGCGGGGACGTCGACCCTGAAGGGCGGCGCGGCCTCGGCGGCGTCCGGCGCAGAGGCGCTGGCCACCGGGTCCGCCTCGCTCTCCGACGGAGCGGGGAAGGCTCTCGCCGGAGCCCAGCAGCTCGCGACCGGCGCGGGGGCGCTCGCGACCGCGACTCCGGGACTCGCCTCCGGAGCGACCGGTGTCGACTCCGGCCTCGCGTCCCTGCTCTCGCGGTACGACTCGCTCTCGGACGCCCAGCGCGTGGCCGAGCTGACCGCTCTCGAGAAGGGTGCGGCCGCTCTCGCGGGCGGAGCCGCCTCGGCGGACGCGGGCGCGCAGACGCTCGCCTCCGGTGCGACCGCGCTCGTCGGCCACGACGGCAGCGGGCTGACGGCGCTCGCCGCCGGTGCCGCCACGGTCTCGGGTGGAGCCTCCGACCTCGCGACCGGCACCGCCGCCCTGGCCACCGGCGCGTCCTCCGCCGCCGACGGCGCCCAGCAGCTCCAGACCGGTGCGCAGGCCCTCGCCCAGGGAGCGGCGACCCTCGACGGCGGAGCGGCGCAGGTCGCCGGCGGAGTGGACACCCTCGCCGGCGCGGTCGGCCCGCTCACCAGCGGCATCGCCTCCGCAGCCGCCGGCGCCTCCGACCTCGCCTCCGGAACGGCCGCCCTCGCGACGGGCGCCTCGGACCTCGCGGACGGCGCCGAGACCGCCGCGACCGGCTCGGCCGACGCGGCCACCGGTTCGCAGAACCTCGCCGACGGGATCGACTCGCTCGCCTCCGGATCGCGCACCCTCGACACGAAGCTCTCGGACGGCGCAAACGATGTGCCCACCTACACCGGCGAGCAGGCCCAGGAGCTCAGCACCGTCGCGGCCGCACCGGTCGGGATCGACGCCGAGCGGATGAACCGCGTGCCGTCCTACGGCTACGGCCTCGCCCCCTACTTCATGGCGCTCGCGCTCTGGGTCGGCGCGCTGGCCTTCTACCTCATGAGCGCCCCGCTCAGCTCCCGCCTCCTCGCCGCGCGCCGGCCCGCCTGGGTCATCGCGCTGCGCAGCTACCTGCCCGGTGCGCTGATGGCGGTCGCCCAGGGCGTGCTGGCCGCACTCGTCATCCGCTTCGGGGTGGGCGTCGAGGCCTCGAACCTGCCCGGGCTGATCGGGATCGCCGTGCTCACGAGCCTCACCTTCGTGGCGATCAACCAGGCACTGATCGCGCTGCTGGACGCCCCGGGCCGATTCCTGGCGCTGCTGATGATCGTGCTGCAGCTGTCCTCGGCCGGGGGCACCTACCCGGTCGAGACCGCGCCCGCCTTCTTCCAGGCGATCCACGGCGTGCTGCCGCTGACCTGGACGGTGGAGGCGTTCCGCTCGCTGATCGCCGGCGGGAGCATCGGAGTCGCGCACGCGGTCCTGGTGCTCGTGCTCTGGCTGGTCGGGGCGCTCGTCGTGACCGTGCTCGCCGCCGCCCGCCGCCGCCGCGGCCTCGAGCCCGCCCTCCGCGACCCGGAGCCCCTCCTCGAGTCGGCCTGACCCGGACGGGCCGGGGCCGGTCCGTCCGCCCGTCCGCCTCTGATGCCCCTCCTCCTCGCGAGACCGCAGGAGTTGTCGCACTCGCCCTCGACTACGACAACTCCTGCGTTCTCGCGGCGCGCCCCGCCCGCGACGCCTGCTCTCTCCTCCCGAGTACGCAGTAGTCGTCGCTGTCGCCCTCGAGCGCGACAACTCCTTCGTAGTCGCGGCGCATCCCGCCTCGGAAGGGCCGGCCACCCGAGCGCCTCGACGCGTCCGCTCTGCAGAGTGGCCCTCGACGGGACCCGCCCCGCCGGACACACCGCGCCGAGACCTGGCCGCAAGCGACGATGCGTCCCGGTCCCTTCCGCCCCGCCCGAAACCTCAGGAGTTGTCGCACTCGAGCTCGAGTGCGACAACTCCTGCGTTCTCGTGGCGCGCCCCCCGGCCCGCGGTAGTCGCCCTCACCCGCAAGGCAGAGGACGCGGACCGGGAAACGCGTGCCAGCGTTTCCCGGCAGTCCGACAGGACCCGCTCTGCGGAACGCACCACCTCGAAGAGCCGACCGCGCGCGGGGGATGCGGCCCGCCGCATCTCCGCCGGACGGTGCCGACGCGTGCCAGCGTTTCCTGGCAGTCCGACAGGACCCGCTCTGCGGAACGCACCACCTCGAAGAGCCGACCGCGCGCGGGGATGCGGCCCGCCGCATCTCCGCCGGACGTTGCCGACGCGTGCCAGCGTTTCCCGGCAGTCCGACAGGACCCGCTCTGCGGAACGCACCACCTCGAAGAGCCGACCGCGCGCGGGGGATGCGGCCCGCCGCATCCCCCGCCAGACCACACAGCCCGCAGCCGTTCGGCCCACGGCGAACGCGTGGGCGGCGCTCAGAGTGCGGGAGGTAGCCTGGCAGGCACAATCTCCTCGTCAGAAAGGCGCCGGGTGTCGCACCCGCAACAAGCATGAACGTGAAGCGCATCTTCCGGGGTCCCATCCTCTACGTCGTCCTGGCGATCGTCGCGGTGTGGATCGGCTCCTCGCTGATCACCATGTCCGGCTTCCGGCCGGTCACGACGCAGGAGGGCCTCGACCTCCTGAAGGACGGCAAGGTCGACTCGGCGAAGATCGTGGACGGCGAGCAGCGCGTCGACCTCACGCTCAAGCAGGCCGACGGAGACAACGGCACGCAGGTGCAGTTCTACTACGTGGCCCCTCGCGGCGCGGAGGTCGTCGACGCGGTGTCCGCGGCCGACCTCGGCAGCACCGGCTACAACGACGAGGTCCCGCAGACCAACTGGTTCCTCTCGGCCCTCGGCTTCCTGCTCCCCATCCTCCTGATCGGCGCGTTCTTCTGGCTGATGCTCTCGGGCATGCAGGGCGGCGGCAACCGCGTCATGCAGTTCGGCAAGTCGAAGGCGAAGCTCGTCTCGAAGGAGTCGCCCAAGGTCACGTTCGGCGACGTCGCCGGCGCCGACGAGGCGATCGAGGAGCTGCACGAGATCAAGGAGTTCCTCAAGGAGCCCGCGAAGTTCCAGGCCGTCGGCGCCCGCATCCCGAAGGGCGTCCTGCTCTACGGCCCTCCCGGCACCGGCAAGACCCTGCTGGCGCGCGCGGTCGCGGGAGAGGCGGGCGTCCCCTTCTACTCGATCTCCGGATCGGACTTCGTCGAGATGTTCGTCGGCGTCGGCGCGAGCCGCGTCCGCGACCTGTTCCAGCAGGCCAAGGAGAACTCACCGGCGATCATCTTCGTCGACGAGATCGACGCGGTCGGCCGTCACCGCGGCGCCGGCATGGGCGGCGGTCACGACGAGCGCGAGCAGACCCTCAACCAGCTGCTGGTCGAGATGGACGGCTTCGACGTCAAGACCAACGTCATCCTGATCGCGGCGACCAACCGCCCCGACATCCTCGACCCCGCGCTGCTGCGCCCGGGCCGCTTCGACCGCCAGATCGGCGTCGACGCCCCCGACCTGCTCGGCCGCAAGCGGATCCTCGAGGTCCACGGCCGCGGCAAGCCGCTCGCAGGGGGAGTCGACCTCGAGGTCGTCGCCCGCAAGACCCCGGGCTTCACCGGAGCCGACCTGGCCAACGTCCTCAACGAGGCCGCGCTGCTCACTGCCCGCTCGAACGCGCAGCTGATCGACAACCGTGCGCTCGACGAGGCCATCGACCGCGTCATCGCGGGGCCGCAGCGCCGCACGCGGGTCATGCGCGACAAGGAGAAGCTGATCACCGCCTACCACGAGGGCGGACACGCTCTGGCGGCGGCGGCGATGCGCCACACCGACCCGGTGACCAAGGTCACGATCCTGCCGCGCGGCCGCGCCCTCGGCTACACGATGGTGCTCCCGCTCGAGGACAAGTACTCCACCACCCGGAACGAGCTCCTCGACCAGCTCACCTACGCCATGGGCGGCCGCGTCGCGGAGGAGATCGTCTTCCACGACCCCACCACGGGAGCGTCGAACGACATCGAGAAGGCGACCTCCATCGCCCGCAAGATGGTCACCGACTACGGCATGTCCGCCAATGTCGGAGCGGTCAAGCTCGGCCAGTCGTCGGGTGAGATGTTCCTCGGCCGCGACATGGGCCACCAGCGCGACTACTCCGAGCAGATCGCCGAGACGGTCGACGCCGAGACGCGCCAGCTCATCGAGCAGGCGCACGACGAGGCGTGGCAGGTCATCAACGACAACCGCGACATCCTCGACCGCCTCGCGATGGAGCTGCTCGAGAAGGAGACGCTCGACCACGACCAGCTGGCCGAGATCTTCAAGGACGTCCGCCGCATCGACGAGCGCCCGCAGTGGCTCTCGAGCGACAAGCGCCCCCTGTCCGATCTGCCGCCCATCGCGGTTCCGGTCGCCAAGGCGCCGATCGACTCCGGTGTGACCGACGGAGGGGTCTCCTCCGCCGGCGCGGACGAGGTCGCTCCGAAGCGCCCGCCGCTGATCAAGCCGCGCCCCGCGACGGCGTAGCGCGCGCGTGCCCGTCGACAAGGCGCGCATCGAGGCGGCCGTCGCCGAGATCCTCGCGGCCATCGGGGACGACCCGGGCCGCGAGGGACTCCTCGACACGCCGCGGCGGTTCGCCGAGGCGTACGAGGAGTTCTTCGGCGGGTTCGACGACGACGCCGCGTCCCAGCTGACCGAGACGTTCGCGGTGGTCGAGGGCGGCCAGGAGTCGCCGCTCGACCAGACGGTGATCGTGCGCGACCTCGCCTTCCGCTCCGTCTGCGAGCACCACCTCCTGCCGTTCCTCGGCGTCGCGCACATCGCCTACCGGCCGCGCGAGCGGGTCGTCGGCCTCGGCCGGCTGCCGCGCGTGATCGAGACGGTCGCGTCGCGCCCGCAGATCCAGGAGCGGATGACCGAGCAGATCGCCGACGCGCTCGAGCAGGGCCTGGCTCCCGAGGGAGTGCTCGTCGTGGTCGACGCCGAGCACGGCTGCGTGCGGATGCGCGGGCCGCGCCAGACCGCGAGCTCGACCGTCACGGTCGCCGCGCGCGGCTCCCTCGCCGACCCGGCCGCCCGCGCTGAAATCATCGCGCTGATCGGCGCCGCGCGGGGGGAGTGACGTGGCCACCACCGTCGCCGACCTCACGCCGACCGGCCGCGCCGCGCTCCTCGGGATCCTCAACGTCACTCCGGACTCCTTCAGCGACGGCGGGCGCTGGCTGTCCGTCGACGACGCCGTCCGCCACGGTCTCGAGCTGACCCGGCCCGCCGGGGACGGACCCGCCTCGTTCGGCGCGGACCTGGTCGACGTCGGCGGGGAGAGCACCCGCCCCGGTGCGGCGCGCGTCGACTCAGCCGCCGAGCAGGGCCGCGTGCTGCCCGTCGTCCGCGCCCTCGCCGCCGAGGGAGTGCGCGTCAGCATCGACACGATGAGCGCCGCCACAGCCGAGGCCGCTCTGGACGCGGGCGCCGTGGTCGTCAACGACGTCTCCGGCGGCCTCGCCGATCCGCGGATGCTGCCGCTCGTCGCCGAGCGCGGCGCCGTCTACATCGCGATGCACTGGCGCGGGCACAGCGCGGGCATGACCGCTCTCGCCTCCTACGGCGACGTGGTGGCGGACGTCCGCGGCGAGCTCGAGCGCCGCGTCGACGCCGTCCGCGAGGCCGGGATCCGGGACGACCGCCTCCTGCTCGACCCGGGCCTCGGCTTCGCGAAGGTCGGCGCGCACGACTGGGCGCTGCTGGCCGGTCTCGACGCGATCGTCTCGCTGGGCTTCCCGGTCCTCGTCGGCCACTCGCGCAAGCGGTTCCTCGCTCCGTTCGCCCCCGCCGGCGCCGCGGCCGCCGAGCGCGACGAGGTCTCCGCCATGCTGAGCCTCGTCGCCGCCGAGCACGGCGCCTGGGGCGTCCGCGTCCACGACGTCCGCTCGTCCGCCCGTGCCCTGGCCCTCGCCGCCCGACTCCAGGAGGAGACCCCGTGATCGCGATCGACCCCGCCGCCCTCGCCGTGCGCGACTCCATCACCCTCACCGGGCTGCGCGTGCGCGCGCACCACGGCGTCTTCGACTTCGAGCGCGAGAACGGCCAGGACTTCGTGATCGACGCGACGGTCTGGCTCGACACCGCGCGCGCGGCCGAGGGCGACGCGCTGGCCGAGACCGTGCACTACGGCGAGCTCGCGATCGCCCTGGCCGACGCGGTGACCCGCGACCCGGTCGACCTCATCGAGACCCTGGCCGAGCGCCTCGCCCGGGTGGCCCTGGGCTTCGCCGCCGCCGACGTCGTCCGCATCACCGTCCACAAGCCGGACGCGCCGATCCCGCTGCCGTTCGAGGACGTCGCCGTGCAGATCACGAGGACCCGCTCGTGAGGCCGCGGCAGGAGCGCGTCCGCCCGGTGCGCCACGTCGTGCTCGCGCTCGGCAGCAACCTCGGGGACCGCCTCGCGCACCTCGAGGAGGCGCTGCGGGCCCTCGCCATGACGCCGGGCCTGCGCATCGAGGCGGTGTCCAAGGTCGTCGAGTCGCCCGCGTGGAAGCCCGAGGGCGTCGACGAGGACGCGCCCGGGTACCTCAACGCGGTCGTGACCGGCTCGACCGTCCTCGAGCCCGACGACCTGCTCGCGGCGACGGCGGCGATCGAAACGGCCGGCGGCCGGATCCGCGGCGAGGGCGAGGAGCGCTGGGGTGACCGGACCCTCGACATCGATGTGATCGCGGTCGGCGGCGTGCTCCGCGACGACGCGCACCTGACCCTCCCGCATCCGCGCGCGGCCGAGCGGGCCTTCGTGCTCGAGCCGTGGCTCGACGCCGAGCCGGCGGCGGTCCTGCCCGGAGCCGGACCCGTGGCCGAGCTGCGCGCGCGGGCGACCGACCACGTGACCGATCACCCGGCCGGACTGACCTGGCCGGGGCGCGAGTCCGCCCGCGGCAGTGCCGCCGACTCCGAGAGCAGGACCCCGTGAGGCGCACCCGCATCAGCACCCTGCTCGGACTCGGCCTCGCCGGGGCCGTCGCCGGCTTCCTCCTCGACCTCGCCATCGCCGCCGCGGGCCGCCCCGTGCTGATCCCGCCGCTGACGGTGCCGCTCACGCTGATCGTCGTCGCCGCCCTCGTGCTCGGGTTCGCGATCCCGATCCACCGGGCGACGAAGGGCACGCTGCGCCGGCCCATCGATCCGTTCCGGGCGATGCGCGTCGTGGTGCTCGCGAAGGCGTCCAGCCACGTCGGCGCTCTGCTGCTCGGTGCGTCCGGCGGCATCCTGGTGTACCTGCTGAGCCGTGCGATCACTTCGCTAGGCTCCGTGTGGCAGGACGTCGCGACCATCGTGGGAGCGCTCGTGCTGCTGGTGGCCGGCCTGGTCGCCGAGCACCTGTGCACCATCCCGCCGAGCGACGACGACGACAGCGCCGTCGGCGAGGTGAACCACGCCTGACGCCGACGCCCGGACCGCCGCGGGCAGTGAGGACGACGCCATGCCCGCCGAGCCCGAGGACGCGTCGCCGACGACCCGCCGCGACGCGAGGGGACGTCGGCGGGACCGCCTCGACGTCACGGGGGAGTGGCGCCGCGTCTCGCCCAAGTACGTCGCCGTCGAGATCGTGTCGGCCGTCGTGTCGAGCGTGCTCCTGCTCGCCGTGCCCGTGGTGCTGATGCTGATCGGCCTGCCGTGGGGCTGGATCCCGATGGCCGCCGCGGCCGCCCTCGCGGTGACCCTCCTGATCGTCGCCCCGCGCCGTGCGCGCGCCTACGGCTACCTCCTGCGCCAGGACGACCTGCTCTTCCGCCGCGGCATCATGTTCCAGCGCTTCGTGTCGGTGCCCTACGGGCGGATGCAGCTCATCGACGTCAACCGCGGGCCGCTCGCCCGGGCGCTCGGCCTCGCCGACCTCCGCTTCGTCACCGCCGCCGCGGCGACCGGCGTCAGCATTCCGGGCCTGGCCGAGCAGGACGCGGAGGAGCTCCGCGACCGCCTCGTCGAGCTCGCCGAGTCGCGCCGGGCCGGCCTGTGACCGAGCTCCGCGCCGTCGAGACGGACCTCGCCGACGGGGAGTGGCACCGCCTCCATCCCGCGACCCCCGTCCTCAAGGGCGGGATCGGCCTCCTGGTCGTCCTCGGCATCGTGATCACGAACCTCCGCGAGCGCCTGGTCGAGCTGTTCCTGCCCGGGCCCGAGGGCTTCGAGAGCGGTGACCCGGTCGACGAGCTGCTGCGCCGCGGGCTCGTCGGCTGGGCGCTGCTCGCGGTGGCGGTGGGCCTGGCGGTCGCCGTCTTCGCGTTCTGGCTGTCCTGGCGGATGCACACGTTCCGCATCACGGACGAGGTCGTCGAGGTGCGCTCCGGCGTGCTCTTCCGGACGAACCGCCGGGCGCGGCTGGACCGCATCCAGGGCATCGCGGTGCAGCGTCCGCTGTTCGCCCGGCTGTTCGGTGCCGCGAAGCTCGAGGTGAGCGTGGCCGGGCAGGACGCGAACGTCCAGCTGTCCTACCTCGGCTCGCGGCTGGTGGACGCGCTGCGCCGCGACATCCTGCGGCTCGCTTCCGGGGTGCGCGAGCGGGAGGCGACGGCCGACGGCGCGGCGCCGGCGGGCGGGTTCCTGGCGCGTCGGCTGGAGGAGTTCGGCGAGCCGCAGGACGACGCGCCGCCCGAGTCGGTCGTCTCGATCCCGCCCGGCCGGCTCCTCGGCTCGCTCGTCTTCAGCGGTTTCACGCTCTTCCTGGCCGCCTCGGCCGTCGCCGTGGTGTTCGTCGCCGTCTACGGCTCGCCGTATGTGCTCTTCGCGATCCTCCCGGGCCTGATCGGCTCGGGCAGCTACTACGTCCGCCAGTTCGTGCGCTCGCTCCGGTACTCGATCGCGGCGACGCCCGACGGCGTGCGCGTCGGCTACGGCGTGCTCTCGACCAGCAGCGACACGATCCCGCCCGGCCGGATCCACGCCGTCGAGATCACGCAGCCGCTGCTCTGGCGCCCCTTCGGCTGGTGGCAGGTGCGGATCGACCGCGCCGGCCACGCGGCCTCCCGCGGGGCGAACGGCGAGCCGAACACCACGATCCTGCCCGTCGGCGACCTCGCCGCGGTCGAGCGCGTCCTCGGGCTGCTGCTGCCCGGACCGGCCGAGGGAGCGGAGTCGACCCCGGTCGGCGACGCGCTCCGCCACCGCGACGCGGCCGGCTTCACCCGGGCGCCGCGCTCGGCGGTGTGGCTCCGCCCCTTCTCGTTCCGGAGGACCGGGTACCGCCTGACGGACGAGGTCGCGATCCTGCGCAGCGGAGCGGTCTGGCGGCGGGTCGCCGTCGTGCCCCTGGCGCGGATGCAGAGCGTCGGGGTCCAGCAGGGACCGCTCCAGCGCCTGCTCGGCCTGGCCTCGGCGCGCGTGCACACGGTGGCCGGCCCCGTCACTCCGCTTGTGCCGGTGATGAGCGCGGCCGACGGACTCGCCTTCTTCGAGAGCCTCGCGACGGCCGGAGTGCGGGCCGCCGACCGCGACGCGAGCCACCAGTGGGGGCGGCGCGCGGCCGCACCCGCCCTGCCCGACTGGCCCGCTCCGGAGGGAGAACCGCATGCCTGAGAACCGCCGCGACGGACGCCTGGGCGTCGGCGTGATCGGTGCCGGACGGGTGGGCCCGGTGCTCGGCGCAGCGCTCGCCGGGGCGGGCCACGCCGTGATCGGGATCGCCACCACCAGCGAGAGCGGCCGCGAGCGCGCCGACGCTCTTCTCCCGGGCGTCCCGGTGCTCGCGATCCCCGAGCTGGTCGAACGCAGCGAGCTGGTGATCGTCGCCGTGCCCGGGGCCGAGATCGCCGCCCTGGTCGCGGGGCTCGCCGCGACCGGAGCGTGGCAGCCCGGCCAGCTGGTGCTGCACACGGCGCCCGAGCACGGCTACGGGGTGCTCGCTCCGGCGCTCGCCTCCGGGGTCATCCCCCTCGCCGTCCACCCGGCGATGGCCTTCAGCGGCACCAGCCTCGACCTGGCGCGCCTCGCCGAGACCTACTTCGCCGTGTCGGCGCCCGGCCCGGTGCTGCCGATCGCGCAGGCGCTCGTGGTCGAGATGGGCGGGGAGCCGGTGACCGTGGCGGAGGCGGATCGCGCCGCCTACGCGGAGGCCGTCTCGACCGCCACCACGTTCTCGACCGCGATCGTCGACCAGGCGGCGGGCCTGCTGGCGGGCATCGGCGTCGAGAAGCCGGGCTTCTTCCTCTCCAGCCTCGTCCGCTCCTCCGTCGACGACGCCCTGCGCCGCGCGGCGGGCTGACGGGGCGGCGGCGGGGCGCGGCGAGACACCGCTCCGCGGCCGGGACACCGCTCGGGAGGCGGTGCCTCGCGGAGGAGCGCGGCGTCTCGCCGGCGGCGACCCCGGCGGCCGCGGGCCCGCCGGTAGCATCGACGGGTGATCAGCACCGTCCACCGCATCGGCGACCTCCGCGAGCGGCTGCAGGAGGCGCGGCGGGCCGGTCGGCGCATCGCGCTCGTGCCGACGATGGGCGCCCTGCACGCCGGGCACCTCGCCCTCGTCGAGCGGGCGCGCGAGCTGGCCGACGTCGTCGTCGTGTCGGTGTTCGTGAACCCGCTGCAGTTCGGCCCGACCGAGGACCTGGACCGCTACCCGCGCGACCTCGAGGGCGACACCGCCCTGCTCGACGCGGCCGGGGCCGATCTCCTCTTCGCCCCGGGAGTCGCCGAGATGTACCCCGACGGGCCCTCCTCCACGCGGGTCGTCGCGGGCGAGGTCGGCGGCCTCTACGAGGGGCGCGCGCGACCGGGCCACTTCGACGGGATGCTCACCGTCGTCGCCAAGCTCCTGAGCATCGCGCAGCCGGACGTCGCGGTCTTCGGGCAGAAGGACGCGCAGCAGCTGTTCCTCGTGCGCCGCATGGTCCGCGACCTCGACCTGCCCGTCGCGATCGAGGGCGTCGGCATCGTGCGGGAGGAGGACGGGCTCGCCCGCTCCAGCCGCAACCGCTACCTCGACGAGGAGCAGCGCCGCGCGGGCCTCGTGCTGCCGCGCCTCCTCGCGGCCGCCGCGGGAGCCGCCGACCGCGGTGCCGCCGCGGCGATCGAGGCCGCCGAGGCCGTCGCGCACGCCGAGCCGCTCGTTAAGCTGGACTACCTCGTCGTCGTGGACCCCGCGACGCTCCTCCCGGTCGACGCCGACCACCGCGGCCCGGCACTCGTGCTCGTCGCCGCGATCGTCGGCACCACCCGCCTCCTCGACAACGCCCCGATCCTGCTCGCCTGATCGCGGCCGTCCGCCCCGAACCGAAAGCACCGCGACCCGCCATGGCCGACACCCCCGACGCCCCCGAGACCACGACCCTCGCCGCCGAGCAGGCCGACTCCGAGCAGGCCGCCGCCGAGCGCGCCGCCCAGCAGGAGGCCTCCGAGCAGAAGGCCGTCCGCCTGGCCAAGCGCGAGCGCCTGCTCGAGCTCGCGGGCGACGACCTCGGTGCCGGCGCGTACCCGGTCGCGGTCGGAGTCACGGACACCATCGCGGCCGTCCGCGCCCGCCACGAGGGCATCGAGCCGGACGTGAGGACCGGCGAGCGCGTCGGCCTCGCGGGCCGCGTGGTGTTCCAGCGCAACACGGGCAAGCTCTGCTTCGCGACGCTGCAGGCCGGCGACGGCGAGCGGATCCAGGCCATGGTCTCGCTCGGCGACGTGGGCGATGAGTCGCTGGCGGCGTGGAAGGAGCTCGTCGACCTGGGCGACCACCTCTTCGTCGAGGGCGAGGTGATCTCGAGCAAGCGCGGCGAGCTGAGCGTGTGGGTGTCGGAGTGGACGATCGCCGCGAAGGCGATCCTGCCGCTGCCGAACCTGCACAACGAGCTCGGCGACGAGACCCGGATGCGCCAGCGCTACCTCGACCTGATCGTGCGGCCCCAGGCTCGCGAGACGGTCGTCACCCGCGCCCGGGTGAACGCCTCCCTCCGCGACACCTTCGCCTCGCACGAGTTCCTCGAGGTCGAGACCCCGATGCTGCAGGTGATGCACGGCGGCGCGTCCGCCCGCCCCTTCGCCACGCACTCGAACGCCTTCGACACCGAGCTCTACCTGCGCATCGCGCCCGAGCTGTACCTCAAGCGCGCCGTCGTCGGCGGCATCGACCGGGTCTTCGAGATCAACCGGAACTTCCGCAACGAGGGCGCCGACTCCACCCACTCGCCCGAGTTCGCGATGCTCGAGGCGTACCAGGCGTACGGCGACTACACCTCGATCGCCGACCTCACCCAGGAGCTGATCCAGAACGCGGCGCAGGCCGTCGCGGGCTCGCACGTGGTCACCTGGGCCGACGGCACCGAGTTCGACCTCGGCGGCGAGTGGGACCGCATCTCGATGTACGAGAGCCTGTCGCTCGCGGCCGGCATCGCGATCACTCCGGAGACGGAGCTCGCCGAGCTCGAGACCCTCGCCGCGCGCGAGGGCGTGGAGGTCCACGTCCCCACGCACGGCAAGTACGTCGAGGAGCTGTGGGAGCACTTCGTGAAGGGCGGCCTGACCCGTCCGACCTTCGTGATGGACTTCCCCGTCGACACCTCGCCGCTCGTGCGCGCGCACCGCAGCATCCCGGGCGTCGTCGAGAAGTGGGACCTCTACGTCCGCGGCTTCGAGCTGGCCACCGGCTACTCCGAGCTGGTCGACCCGGTCGTGCAGCGCGAGCGCTTCGTCGAGCAGGCCCGCCAGGCCGCCGCGGGCGACGACGAGGCGATGCGCCTGGACGAGGACTTCCTCCGCGCCCTCGAGCACGGCATGCCCCCCACCGGCGGCATGGGCATGGGCATCGACCGCCTCCTGATGGCGATCACCGGCCTCGGGATCCGCGAGACGATCCTGTTCCCGCTCGTCAAGTAGGGTCGCAGGAACCGCACGGCGAGGGGGAGACATGGTCAGGGCATCGAGCATCGTCGCGGCCGTCGCGGCGGGCGTCCTCACGATCGCGCAGTTCGGAGTGGGGACCGCGGTCGCCACGAGCGTCCTCACCTCCTCCGGCGACGTCGGCACCGCGCTGGCCGACCGGCGGGCTGCCGAGGCGTTCACGCCCGACCCCACGATCGCCGGGTTCGCGGAGCGGACCGCCATGTCCGACCGCGGCCGCGCCCTCTACTACGCGTCGGGCCCGTCGGTCGAGCCGACCGCCGGCTTCAACGACCTCTGCGGCTACGGCGCCTCCGACGACATCGTCCTCGGCTGCTACACCGGCACCAGCATCTACATCTCGGACGTCGCCAACCCCGACCTCGACGGGATCCGCGACGTCACGGCGGCCCACGAGATGCTGCACGCCGCGTGGGTCCGGCTCGACGCGGAGGAGCAGGCCGAGCTGGGCGACGAGCTCGAGGCGGCCTACGAGACCCTCCCGCAGGACGGCACGATCGCCGAGCGCCTCGAGCTCTACCGCACCGGCGGCCTCGGCGAGCGTGTCAACGAGCTGCACTCGATCCTCGGGACCGAGGTGGCCGACCTGCCGCCCGCGCTCGAGGCGCACTACGCCGAGTTCTTCGACGACCGCTCCGTCGTCGTGGGGCTGAACGCCCGCTACGAGGCGGTCTTCACCGATCTCGAGAACCGGATCGAGGACCTGGTCTCCCGGATCGAGACGATGTACGCCGACCTCACGGCGCGGGTGGACGCGAACAACGCCGAGTACGACGCACTCAACGTCGAGATCGACGACTTCAACTCCCGCGCCGACAGCGGCGACTTCGGATCGACCGCCGAGTTCGAGGCGGAGCGCGCCGATCTGCTCGCCCGCAGCCAGGCCGTCGACGCCACCCGGGCCGCCATCGACGCGGACATCGCCGTGTACGACGGCCTGCGCTCGGAGCTGGAGGGCCTCAACTCCGACGCCGCGGCGCTGAACAAGTCGGTCGAGAGCCAGTAGCGGCAGCGCCCGGGAAGGCCGCTGGGCGCACGGGCCGCCGGGCTCACGGCTCCCGCGCCGGTGCCGCGGGTAGGATCGCCGCATGGACTGGGAGCTGTGGAACCAGGGGCTGTGGGCCCTCGTGCCGACGATCACGGTCGGAGCCATCTTCTGGTTCGTGATGCGCGCCCTCATCCGCTCGGACCGCAACGAGCGCCGCGCGTACGACCGCATCGAGGCCCGCGAGCGCGAGCGCCGCGGCCTGCCTCCCCGCGACGCCTCCTGACCACCGCCGCCGCGCGGGTGCCTCCCGCGCCCGGTGAGCGGCTCTGCACGACGAACGAGGAGGCGCGGTGCCCGCTCCCGACTGGGGGGTGATCCTCCCGATCGCGGCCGTCGTCGTCGAGCTCGTGGTCCGCGTGATCGCCGTGATCGTCGTGCCGCGGAACCGTCGTCCGACCACCGGCCTCGCCTGGCTGATGGCGATCTTCCTGATCCCGTACGTCGGTATCCTGCTGTTCCTCTTCATCGGGAGCTACCGGCTGCCGCGCAAGCGCCGCCGGAAGCAGCAGGAGATCAACCGGTTCATCCTGGAATCGACTGACGGCATCGACCGGGTCGCCCGGGAGCACCCGTGGCCGCAGTGGCTGGAGTCGGTCGTCACACTCAACCGCAACCTCGGCGCGATGCCGCTGGTCGGCGGGAACGACGCGCGGCTCCAGGGCGACTACGAGCAGACCATCCGCGCGATGGCCGCCGAGATCGACCGCGCCCGCCGGTACGTGCACTGCGAGTTCTACATCCTCGCCGCCGACTCGACCACGGCGCCCTTCTTCGACGCGCTCGACCGCGCGGTGGCCCGCGGGGTGCGGGTGCGGATCCTCCTCGACCACATCGCGTCGATCCGCGTGCCCGGCTACTACAGCGGCACGCACCGCCGGCTGCGCGCCCTCGAGCGGGCGGGTGCGACGTGGTCGTACATGCTCCCCGTGCGGCCCTGGCGCGGGCAGTACCAGCGGCCGGACCTGCGCAACCACCGCAAGCTGCTGATCGTCGACGGCAACGCGGCGTTCATGGGCTCGCAGAACGTCGTCGACTCCAGCTACAACAAGCGCGGCAACATCCGCCGCGGCCTGCACTGGCACGACCTGATGGTGCGCCTCGAGGGGCCGGTGGTGCAGGGCATCAACGCCATCTTCATCACCGACTGGTACAGCGAGACCGACGAGCTGCTGCTGCGGGAGTCGGAGCCGATGGAGGCGCTGCAGCAGCGCGACACGATCGACTGCCAGGTGGTGCCGAGCGGGCCGGGGTTCGAGGGCGAGAACAACCTGCGGCTGTTCCTGACGCTGCTCTACTCGGCGCAGAAGTCGATCATCATCACCAGCCCGTACTTCGTGCCCGACGAGGCGATGCTCTACGCGATCACCACTGCGACCCGCCGGGGCGTGCACGTGGAGCTGTTCGTCTCCGAGATCGGCGACCAGGCCGTGGTCTACCACGCCCAGCGCTCCTACTACGAGACGCTGCTGACGGCGGGCGTGCGCATCTGGATGTACCGCAAGCCCACGATCCTGCACGCGAAGCACTTCACGATCGACGACGACGTCGCGGTGATCGGCTCCAGCAACATGGACATGCGCTCCTTCACGCTCAATCTCGAGGTCTCGCTGATGGTGCGCGGGTCGGAGTTCGTCGAGGATCTGCGCCAGGTGCAGCAGGACTACCGCGAGCACTCCCGCGAGCTGACCCTGCGCGAATGGCGGCAGCAGCCGCTCCGCTCGACTCTGCTCGACAACCTGGCGCGGCTCACCTCGGCGCTCCAGTAGCGCGACTCCCGACCGCTGCCCTCGCGGGACGGCGGAGGATGCGATGCCCCGGCTCGTGACGCAAGGGCCTGTGCGCGGGACCGAGCAGGCGTAGCGTCGGAGCGTCCTCAGCACCATCCGGTTCCGCCTGCCCGGCGCCGGGTTCGAGAAGGGAACGGACATGACGGCATCCCGTACGACGCGCATCCTCATCCTCGGCGGCGGCTACGTCGGCCTGTACACGGCCTGGGGTCTCGAGAAGAGGCGGGGGGAGGCGCCGATCGACGTCACCGTCGTCGAGCCGAACCCCTACATGACCTACCAGCCGCTGCTGCCCGAGGTCGCCGGCGGGCACGTCCAGCCGCGCCACGTCACGGTGCCGCTGGTCTCCGCGCTCAAGCGCACCCGCGTGATCCGCGGCGCGATCACCGGCGTGAGCCTCGCCGAGCGCAGCGCCACGGTCGCCGCGATGGACGGCTCCACCCGGACGATCGAGTTCGACCAGGTCGTCTTCGCGCTCGGAGCCGTCACCCGCACCTTCCCCACGCCGGGCCTCGCCGAGCACGGCATCGGCTTCAAGACGGTGGAGGAGGCGGCGCACCTGCGCGACCGCGTCATCGAGAACATCGCGAAGGCGGCGCTCACCACCGATCCCGCCGAGCGCCGGCGCCTGCTGACCTTCGTCTTCGTCGGCGGCGGCTACACGGGCGTCGAGGCGCTGAGCGAGCTGCTCGACCTCAGCCGCAGGACCCTCGCCGCGCAGCCCTCGCTCTCGATGGGCGACGTCACCTGGCACCTCGTCGAGGCGCTGGACCGGGTCGCCCCCGAGGTCGGTCCCGAGCTCTCGAAGTGGACGCTCGACCACCTCCGCTCGCGCGGCGTGCACGTGCACCTGAAGACGACGATGCCCTCCTGCGAGGACGGCGTCGTGGAGCTCTCCTCGGGCGAGCGCATCCCGACGGCCACGATCGTGTGGACCGCCGGCGTGAAGCCGAACCCGATCCTCGACACGACCGACGCCCCCCGCGGGCCGAAGGGCCACGTCATGGCGGATGCGCGCCTGCGGGTCATCCGCGAGGACGGCGAGCCGGTGGGCGGCGCCTGGGCGGCCGGAGACGGCGCGCAGGTGCCCGACCTCACCAGCGAGAAGCAGCCCGCCTACTACCCGCCGAACGCGCAGAACGCCGTCCGGCAGGCCAAGCTCCTGGCGCGCAACATCATCGCCGATCTCACCGGCGGCATCGTGGAGGAGTACCGCCACGCCTCCGTCGGGACCGTCGCCGAGTACGGGATCGGCAAGGGCGCGGGCCTGATCAAGGGCGTGAAGCTGCGCGGCCTCCCCGCCTGGCTCGCGCACCGCGCCTACCACGGAGCGGCGATGCCGACCCTGGACCGAAAGTGGCGGATCATCACGGGCTGGCTCGTCGACGCCGTCACTCCGCGCGACCTCTCGCCGATGAGCGCGCTGCAGGATCCGCGCCGCGCCTTCCGCGAGACGGCCGAGGCCACTGACCGCGAGGCCGCGGCGAAGGCCGCCGCGAAGAAGGAGTCGGACGCGTCCTGACGCCCTGGTGAGAGGGCGGGAGTCGCGGTGGTCGAACGGGATCACCGCGACGTCCGCGCTCCAAAGGCGGCGGGCTCCGGCTCGGAGTGCTGCCGACCCGACGGCTCCGGCTCAGGCCCTCCGGCGCCGGACCCGGCGGCGCCGGCTCCGGCTCAGGCCCGGCGGCGCGGCTTGAGGCGCACGGTCGGCAGCACGGGCGCGGGGAGCGCGCGCCCGCCGTATCCGTCGACGGTGCCGAACGGGCCCGTCGGATCCGCGCCGGCGATCACGTCGGACTGCCAGCGCTCGCGGGCGGCCGCCACGTCGTCGTGGCTGCGGCCGACGAAGTTCCACCACATCACCAGCTCCTCGGCGAACGGCTCGCCGCCGAGCAGCACCACGCGCCCGCCCGCGTCCCCGGCGGTCAGCACCAGGTGCGAGCGGCCGGGCGCCAGGTAGGCGAGGTCCGAGCGCGGGACGTCCGCGCCCTCGACCGCCACGGGGCCGGCGTCGACGAGCACGCCGTACTCCCACGACTCCTCGACCGGCAGCTCGACCCGGGCACCCGGCTCGAGGTCGATCTGCGCGGCGACCAGCGGAGTGAAGGTGCTCGCGGGCACCGACGCGCCCAGCATCCCTCCGACGAAGACGCGCACCAGCGCGCCGGGCAGCTGCACGGGCACGCCGCGGTGGTGCTCGAAGAACGGATCGACGAGCCGCGCCTCCTCGGGCAGCGCGACCCACAGCTGCACCCCGTGCAGGACGGGTGCGCCTCCGGTCGAGACCTCGGAGTGCGAGATGCCTCGCCCCGCCGTCATCAGGTTGAGCTCGCCCGGGCGCACCACAGCGAGGCTGCCGACGCTGTCGCGGTGCTCGATCTCGCCCTCGAAGAGCCAGCTCACGGTCTGCAGGCCGGTGTGCGGGTGCGGCGGGACGTCCATCCCCGCCTCCTCGCCGAGCCGGACCGGTCCGTAGTGGTCGGCGAAGCACCACGCGCCGATCGTCGAGCGCGAGCGCTGGGGGAGGGTGCGGCGCACCTCGATCGCGCGGGGACCGCCGAGCGGGACGAGCCGCGCCTCCAGGATCTCGACCGCGCCGGGCTCGCGAGGGACCGGCTCCGCGGCGACGGGGAGCTCGTCGGGATGCTCCTCCAGGTTGCTCATGCGGGAAGTGTATGCCTTCGCATGGACCGGTGGACGAGAGCGCCGCCCGCACCCCTCCGGATCGCGTGCACGCCCAGGGCGAACAGGCCTCTGCAGCGGGGGGAGCGCTGGCTACAGTCGATCTATCGGAGCCCACCCCTGCGGGTTCTGTAGGGAGTGACAGCATGTTCGAGAGATTCACCGATCGCGCGCGGCGCGTCGTCGTCCTGGCCCAGGAAGAGGCCAAGATGCTCAATCACAACTACATCGGCACGGAGCACATCCTGCTCGGCCTGATCCACGAGGGCGAGGGAGTGGCCGCGAAGGCGCTCGAGTCCCTCGGGATCTCGCTCGACGCTGTGCGCGAGCAGGTGCAGGACATCATCGGCCAGGGGCAGCAGCAGCCGACCGGCCACATCCCCTTCACGCCTCGGGCGAAGAAGGTCCTCGAGCTGTCCCTGCGCGAGGCGCTGCAGCTCGGCCACAACTACATCGGGACCGAGCACATCCTGCTCGGCCTCATCCGCGAGGGCGAGGGCGTCGCCGCTCAGGTGCTGGTCAAGCTCGGTGCCGACCTGAACCGCGTGCGCCAGCAGGTCATCCAGCTGCTCTCCGGCTACCAGGGCAAGGAGCAGGTCGCCGTGGGCGGTGAGCAGCAGCAGCCTCAGGGGGGATCGCAGATCCTCGACCAGTTCGGACGCAACCTCACCCAGGCGGCGCGCGACAACAAGCTCGACCCGGTGATCGGGCGCGAGAAGGAGATCGAGCGGGTCATGCAGATCCTCTCCCGCCGCTCCAAGAACAACCCCGTCCTTATCGGTGAGCCCGGCGTCGGCAAGACCGCCGTCGTCGAGGGCCTCGCCCAGGCGATCGTGCGCGGCGACGTGCCCGAGACGCTGAAGGACAAGCAGCTCTACACGCTCGACCTCGGCTCGCTCATCGCCGGGTCCCGCTACCGCGGTGACTTCGAGGAGCGGCTGAAGAAGGTCACGAAGGAGATCCGCACCCGCGGCGACATCATCACCTTCATCGACGAGATCCACACCCTCGTCGGCGCAGGGGCCGCTGAGGGCGCGATCGACGCCGCCTCGATCCTCAAGCCGCTGCTCGCCCGCGGCGAGCTGCAGACCATCGGCGCGACCACGCTCGACGAGTACCGCAAGCACTTCGAGAAGGACGCCGCCCTCGAGCGCCGCTTCCAGCCGATCCAGGTCGCGGAACCGTCGCTGCCCCACACCATCAACATCCTCAAGGGCCTGCGCGACCGCTACGAGGCGCACCACAAGGTGTCCATCACCGACGGCGCGATCGTCTCGGCGGCCAACCTGGCCGACCGCTACATCAGCGACCGCTTCCTCCCCGACAAGGCGATCGACCTGATCGACGAGGCCGGCGCCCGCCTGCGCCTCTCGATCCTCTCGGCGCCGCCGGAGCTGCGCGACTTCGACGACCGCATCGCCGTGGTCCGCTCCGCGAAGGAGGCCGCGATCGAGGACCAGGACTTCGAGAAGGCCGCGTCGCTCCGCGACGAGGAGAAGCAGCTGCTCGGCGAGCGCCTGCGCCTCGAGAAGCAGTGGAAGTCGGGCGACGTCAAGGCCACCGGCGTGGTCGACGAGGGCCTGATCGCCGAGGTCCTCGCCCAGGCGACGGGCATCCCGGTCTTCAAGCTCACCGAGGAGGAGTCCTCGCGGCTCGTCTTCATGGAGAAGGCCCTGCACCAGCGCGTCATCGGCCAGGAGGAGGCCATCGCGGCCCTCTCGCGGACGATCCGCCGCACCCGCGCGGGCCTCAAGGACCCCAAGCGCCCCTCGGGCTCGTTCATCTTCGCCGGCCCCACCGGCGTCGGCAAGACGGAGCTCGCCAAGGCTCTCGCCGAGTTCCTCTTCGACGACGAGAACGCGATGATCTCGCTCGACATGTCGGAGTACGGCGAGAAGCACACCGTCTCGCGGCTGTTTGGCGCCCCTCCCGGGTTCGTCGGCTTCGAGGAGGGCGGCCAGCTCACCGAGAAGGTGCGCCGCAAGCCGTTCAGCGTGGTCCTCTTCGACGAGATCGAGAAGGCGCACCCGGACATCTTCAACTCGCTCCTCCAGATCCTGGAGGAGGGTCGGCTGACCGACGGCCAGGGCCGTGTCGTCGACTTCAAGAACACCGTCATCATCATGACCACCAACCTCGGTGCTCGTGACATCGCCGGTGGTCCCGTCGGGTTCCAGATCGAGGGCGACAACGCCACCGGCTACGACCGCATGCGCGGCAAGGTCAACGAGGAGCTCAAGAAGCACTTCAAGCCCGAGTTCCTCAACCGCGTGGACGACGTCATCGTCTTCCCGCAGCTGTCGAAGCCCGAGCTGCTCCAGATCGTGGACCTCTTCATCAAGCGCCTGGGCGACCGTCTCCTCGACCGCGACATGACGGTGGAGCTGACGCAGCCGGCGAAGGAGCGCCTGATCGAGGTCGGGTTCGACCCGGCCCTCGGTGCGCGCCCCCTGCGCCGCGCGATCCAGCGCGAGATCGAGGACCAGCTGTCCGAGCGGATCCTGCACGGCGAGCTCGGCGCCGGCGACCACATCCACGTGGACTTCGTCGACAACGCGTTCGTCTTCACCACGACCCCGCGGCTGATCTCGATCAGCGCCGGCGCGTCCACGGGAGCGGCCACGGCCGGCCCCGCGACGCCCGACCTGATGTCGTAGCAGGCTCCCGATCGACTCCGTGCCCGTCCCCTCTCGCGAGGGGGCGGGCACGTCGTCGTCCGGGGGCGGGCGCCGGCTCGCAGGATCCCGCGCCCGGTGCGGCCTAGGCTTGTCGAATGGCCGATTGGAAGTACCCGGTGCGCCGCGCGCGCACGAGCGATGTCCCCTTCATCCAGGAGCTCAGCGAGCCGCTCGTGAACGAGCGCATCCTCCTGGGCAAGGACCGCGTGGTGCTCTACGGCGCTGTGCAGGAGTTCCGCATCGCCGAGGACGGCCACGGCACGGCGATCGGCTGCGGTGCTCTCCATGTGATGTGGGACGACATCGCGGAGGTGCGCACCCTCGCGGTCGCGCAGGACTGGCTCGGCAGGGGGGTGGGCCACCACATCCTGGAGCGCCTCGAGAACGACGCGCGCGAGCTCGGCCTGAAGCGCCTGTTCTGCCTCACCTTCGAGGTCGATTTCTTCGCCCGTCACGGCTTCGAGCCGATCGGCGAGAAGGTCGTCGACCCCGAGGTCTACGCCGAACTGCTCCGCTCTCCCGACGAGGGAGTCGCCGAGTTCCTGGACCTCGCCCGGGTGAAGCCGAACACGCTCGGCAACACCCGCATGCTGAAGACGCTCTGACCATCGCCACGTCGTAGCCTGTCCCGGTGACTCCGCCGCCCCGCCGCCTGCCCTCCCGGGTCTACCGGCGACGCCGCGCCGGGCTGCTGCTCGCGCTGGTCGTCATCGTCGCGGGCCTGGCGGTCGTCCTCTCGCTGCTCCCGCGGATGACCGGGTCCGACGCCGAGCCGAGCCCCACGCCGACCGTCGCGCTGCCGACGCTCTACCCGACCACCTCGCCCGGTGCGACGCCCGGCGCCGCACCCGCCTGCACGGCCGACTCCGTCGCCGTCACCGCGGTCACGGACGCCACGAGCTACGCGCCCGGCGAGGATCCGCAGCTCTCGCTCTCGCTGGCCAACATCTCGAGCACCGACTGCGTGATCGACGCCGGCACCAGCACGCAGGTCTTCACGATCACCAGCGGCTCCGAGCAGATCTGGACCTCGACGGACTGCCAGACCGGCGCGGCCGACCTCCCGGTGCTCCTCCAGGCCGGCCGCTCGGTGACGGGCAGCGCGCTGACCTGGGACCGCACGCGCTCCTCCGCCGACACCTGCTCCGGCGGACGCGAGGCGGTCGAGGCGGGCGGAGCGGCCTACAACCTGTCGGTGTCGGTCGCCGGCATCCCCTCGGGCTCGCCCACGCAGTTCCTGCTCCAGTAGTCCGCCCGGGGGACGTACCGGGTCCGCGGCGGCGCGTAGCATCGCAGGCATGTGGGGGCTGCTCGGCACGATCCTGTCCGCCTCGACCGGCCGGGCGGGGGTGGTCGCGCGGCGAGCGGCGGCCGTGGCCCTGGCGGTCCCGCTGCTGGTCGGCGGAGCGGCGGCGCAGGCCGTGGCGGCTCCGCAGCCCGTCGCCGGCGTCGTGCGGGCCGGTGTGGACGACTTCCGGTTCTCGCAGTACTCGGCCGACTTCCGCCTCGACCGCGACGACGAGGGCCGCTCGACGCTGACCACCGTCGAGACCTTCGTGGCCGAGTTCCCGCCGTCGCAGAACCGCGGCATGCAGCGCGCGATCCCGCTCGACTACGAGGGGCACCCGACCGACCTCGACCTCGTCTCCGTGACCGACGGCGACGGGGCGGCGCGGCCGGTCGACACCGAGCGCGAGGACGGCTTCCTCCTGGTCACCAGCGCGGCGGACGAGTTCGTCAGCGGTAGTCAGACCTACGTCTTCACCTACACGCAGCACAACACGACCCTCCCGGGCTCCGGCACGCGCAGCGGCGAGGACGAGTTCTACTGGGACGTCAACGGCACGGGCTGGCGCCAGCCGTTCGACCGCTACGACGTGCGCGTCGAGCTCGCGGGGTCGCTGGCCTCCGCCGCGACGGGGACCGTCAGCTGCTACCGGGGACCGGAGGGTTCGACGACGCCCTGCCCGATCGGCCGCGACGGCGCGGTCGTGACGGCATCAGGGGAGTCGCTGGCTCCGGGCGAGAACGTGACCGTGGCGATCGGCTTCGCCCCCGGGACCTTCACGCCGCGCGACGACCGCTACCTCGCCTCGGGCTGGTCCTGGGTGCAGCTGGGCGGTCTCGCCGCGGTCCTCCTCGGCCTCGCGCTGGCGGTGCACCGCCGCCGGACCGTGCTCCGCGACGCTCCGGGTCGCCCGACCGTCGTCGCCGAGTACGACCCGCCCGCGGAGGGGCTGTTCCTCTCCGCTGCGCTGCTGGGCAAGACGTCGAAGGCGCCCGCGGCCGGACTCCTGGACGCCGCGGTCCGCGGCCTCGTGCGCATCGAGGAGACGGGGGAGGGGCGGAAGCAGGAGTACGCCGTGCGGGTGCTCGACCCTGCGACGACGCCGACGCGACGCGCGGGACGCCCGCGGCCCCTCGCCTCCGACGACCGCGAGTTCCTCGACATCGCCGTGGGAAGGGTGCCGGGTGCGGTGCGCGAGCTCTCGGGCAAGGACAAGCAGTTCGGCAAGGCCGTCGGACAGTTCCGGACCGCGCTGGGCAACCGGGTGACCGAGGCGGGACTGAAGAAGGCCGGGACCATCGGCGGCAGCGTGCTCGTGCTCGTCCCGTTGCTGCTGGGCGTCATCGCGGCGTTCGTGGGCGCCGTCCTCCTGATGACCGGGTCCTTCGGCGGAGCGCTCCCGCTCGTGCTGATGCTGATCGCGATCGCCGCGGCCGTCGTCGGGACGATCCTGGTCTCGAGGGTGCCGCTGACGGCCGCGGGTGAGGAGCTGCGCGACCACCTGCGCGGGCTCGAGCTGTACATCCGCCTGGCCGAGGCCGACCGGATCGCGATGCTGCAGTCGCCCCGCGGGGCGGATCGGCGCACGGTCGGTCCGGTCGAGGTGGTGGAGGTGACGGAGCGACTGCTGCCGTGGGCCGTCCTGTTCGGGCTCGAGAAGGAGTGGTCGGCGGAGCTCGCGTCGGCCTACGAGCGGACCGGTGAGGAGCCGGTCTGGTACTCCGGGCCGAGCGGCTTCCACGCGGCGGCCTTCGCCGGCAGCGTGTCCTCGTTCTCGTCGTCGACGTCGAGCTACGTCGGATCCTCGTCGAGCTCGTCGAGCGGCGGCGCGGGCGGCGGCGGCAGCTCGGGCGGCGGCGGCGGAGGTGGCGGCGGGGGCGGCGTCTAGGCGGCGGTGCAACGGGGCGGCCGCAACGAAGTTGCCGCGCGGAGCCGGTGCGGCAGGGCGGCCGTCTGGCCTGGCCCGCGGGGAGCCGGCCGGTCCGTCTCCACAACTCGGCGCGCGCGCCGCCGCTGACCTGAACAGACGCGGTGCGAGGGCGCCTGCGGATCCGAGCGCTGGGCCGGTGCCTGTGAACCGCGCCGGGCACGGGTCGGTCAGTGCGTGGGGACCCGCTCCGGACGGATGCGCTCGGGCACGGGTACGAGCGCGTGGGTGATCGCGCTCGAGAGGGTGAAGGCGCTGGAGTCGAGATGCGAGGAGTGTCCGAGGCGGGTCGCTTCGGAAGCGCGCTGCTTCGCTCCGGACGCGGGCCGGATGTCTCCCGAGAGGCTGATCTCGCCGAAGGCGGCGATCCCGGGCCGCAGCGGCGTGTAGGCGTGGGCGGAGGCGATGGCGACCGCGATCGCCAGGTCCGCCGCAGGCTCCATGAGCTTCACGCCGCCGACGGTCGACACGTAGACGTCGCAGCGTCGCAGGGGGATGCCCGCCTGGCGCTCGAGGACCGCGAGGATCATCGCGACCCGGGACGCGTCGACTCCGTTCGTCACGCGGCGGGGGTGCTCGCCGTCGTTCGCGATCACGAGCGCCTGGATCTCGACGGGGAGCGCGCGGCGCCCCTCCATAGCGACCGTGACGCAGATGCCCGGGGTGGGGAAGCGGGTGCGGCTGAGGAACAGACCGCTCGGGTCGGGGATCTCGGCGATGCCCTCGGCCGTCATCTCGAAGCAGCCGACCTCGTCCGTCGGGCCGAAGCGGTTCTTCAGCGAGCGGACGAAGCGCAGCGCCGTCTGCCGGTCGCCCTCGAAGTGGCAGACCACGTCGACCAGGTGCTCGAGCAGGCGCGGCCCCGCGATGGAGCCGTCCTTCGTGACGTGTCCGACGAGCACGAGGGGGAGCGCCCGCTCCTTGCAGACGCGGATGAGCGTCGCGGCGACTTCGCGGACCTGGCTGGGACCGCCGGGCAGGCCGTCGACGGTGTCGCTCGCGACCGTCTGCACCGAGTCGACGATGAGCAGGTCCGGTCGGACCTCGTCGATCTGGCCGAGCACCGTGGCGAGGTCGGTCTCGGCCGCGAGGAAGAGGCTGTCGTGCATCGCGCCGGTGCGCTCGGCCCGCATGCGGACCTGCGCCGCCGACTCCTCCGCGCTGACGTAGAGGACGCGCTGCCCCTCGGCCGCGGCCCTGCTCGCGACCTCGAGCAGAAGGGTCGACTTGCCCACGCCGGGCTCCCCCGAGAGCAGCACGACCGCGCCGGAGACGATCCCGCCGCCGAGCACGCGGTCGAGTTCGCCGACGCCGGTGGGGCGGTGCGCCGCCGACGTCGTCTCGATCTCGGTGATGGGCCGCGCGATGCGGCCGGTGGCCGGAGCCACCGCGGAGACCGCGCGGACGAGGCCCGTGCGCTCGGTGCTCTCGATCACGGAGCCCCACTGCTGGCACTCGCCGCAGCGGCCGACCCACTTCGCGGTCGTCCATCCGCACTCCGAGCAGCGGTAGGGGGCGGTGCGCGTCTTCGAGGAGGCCATGAGGTCCTTCCGGGCCGGAGGAGGGGGACGAGCGCGACGCTACGGGGAACCCCCGACACCGCCGCTCGTTCGAACGTGTCTTCGACAGTACCGTCGACCACCGACGCGGGGAGCGGGGCGCGCCAGGCCGGGGGAGAGGTCTCACGGAAGCCGGCTGTGGAGGAGCGTCGATGCAGAGGAGCGGAGGTGGAGGATCGCGCCACGGAAGATGCCTCCACCCCGAGCGCCGCCCGGTCGGCGTCGGACGTCTGCGGGAGACTGAGGGCATGCCCTCGACAGTGCACGTCCTCAAGTCCGGCCGCCCGCTCGGCGTCAGCTGGTCCGGCCCCGAGGGCGCCGAGCGGGTCGTCGTCCTGGCGCATCCCGCTCCCGGCTCCTCGGACTTCGACCCCGACCCGGAGGCGACCGCGCGCCACGGCGTGCGCCTGCTCTCGTTCGAGCGCCCGGGCTACGGCGCCTCCTCCCTCCTGACCGACCTCGACCCCGCCGGAGCGGGTGTCGGCGCCAGCCCCGAGCAGGCCGCCGCCGACATCGCCGAGTACCTCGCGACCGTCGGCATCGCCTCCGTCAGCGCCGCCGGCTGGTCGGCGGGAGGCCGCGTGGCCCTCGCGCTCGCCGCGAACTACCCCGGCCTCGTGGAGCGCGTCGCCGTGATCGGCACGCCCGCCCCCGACGACGCCGTACCGTGGGTCGGCGACGAGAACCGCGCCGAGCTCGCCCGCCTGGCCGACCTCCCGCTCGACGAGGCCGTCCGCTCGCTCACCCGCTCCCTCGAGGGCGCCTTCGGCCCGACGCCCGCCCCGGACGCCCTGCTCGGGATGCTCGGCTCCGGCGACGCCGACACCGCGGTGCTCGAGACCCCCGGCGTCCGCGAGCGCCTCTCGCGCATGCTCGAGCGCGCCGTCGCCCAGGGCGCCCTCGGCATGGCCGCCGACCTCATCGGCTACGGCGTCCAGGACTGGGGCTTCGCCGTCGAGTCCGCCGAGCCGCCCGCGCTCCTCCTCTACGGCGCCGAGGACGCGGTCGCCGGCCGCCGCCACGCCGAGTGGTACGCCGCCCGTCTGCCCGACTCCCGCCTCGAGGTCGTGCCTGGCCGCGGCCACCTGCTCGCGATCCCGGAGTGGGACCGCGTGCTCGGCTTCCTCCTCCCGGCGTGACAGCGGCTCGTCCGCTCGATTGGCGCGACTTCCGGCCGTCGCGTACACTCGACCCCGGTACCGTGTCCGAGCGGCCGAAGGAGCATGTCTCGAAAACATGTGTGGGCTTGCGTCCACCGTGGGTTCAAATCCCACCGGTACCGCCAACGAGAAGGCCCCCCGCTTCCACGGAAGCAGGGGGCCTTCGTCGTTCCCGGCGTCGTCCGGTTGCCGCGACGAGCGGGTCAGCCGGCGCGGAGCAGCCAGGAGCGGCCGGCGCGCAGGGCCCGGTGCAGGCGCCTGACCGCGTGGTCGGCTTCCGCCGAGCCGACGTCCGAGAAGGAGCCCGCCCCACCCCAGAGCCCGAGGGCCTCGGCGGCCGCCGCCCGGACGTCTCGGCGGGTCGCCGCTCCGGCGAACAGCTCGTCGAGCCAGTCCGCGGCGCGGGCCCGCGCGCCGTCCTGCTGCGCCCGGGCGACCTCGCGCACCTCGGCGACGGCCGCCGTGATCTCGGCGAGCACTGCGGGGATCGTGCGGTCCATCCTCCTGAGCCTAGGAGCGGGAGCGCCGCGATGCAGCGTGGGTCAGCAGCGTCGCCACGACTCCGACGAGCACGCCCAGCGCGGTCTCGAGCGCCCGGTCGCGCAGCAGCATGAGCTCGTCGACGGGATGCGCGAGCTCGACCATGAGGATCGCGAGCGGAGTGACGAACGCGAGGGTCAGGCCGTAGTTGCGGCCGACCACGAGCTCGGCGGTCATCTGGAGGAGCACCACCACCACGATCACTGCGAGCGGGGACAGCGGCAGGGCGAGGAGCGCGGCCGCGATCAGCACTCCGACGATCGTGCCGAGCATCCGGTGGCCCGCGCGCACGAGCCGGGCGCCGGCGTCCGCTCCCGAGACCGCCGCGACGGCGGAGACCATCGCCCAGTAGGGATGGCCCAGGCCGGTGGCGGTGGGGATGACGCCCGCCACGAGGACGACGGCGCCGAAGCGGAGCAGGGCGGCGCGCGTCGTGGGGCGGGCGGCCGCCGCGCGGAACGAGGTGCGCCACGGAGTCGGAGCGAGGCGCCGGGCGCGAGGGAGCGCGAGGCCGCTCAGGCCGACGACGAGTGAGAAGGCGGCGGAGCCCGCGGCGAGGGCGACGGCGAGCGGGATCCGCGAGGGCTCGGACGGGACGGACGCGCACGCGGTGACGGCGAACACGGGGAACAGCGGGCCGGGCGGGTGCCAGTGCAGCGCGTCGCTGAGGTAGACGGCCGCGACGGTCACGGCGACCACGACGGGGATGATCAGCCAGTCGCGGTGAGGAGAGAGGGAGACGACGGTCCCGAGGGTCACGGTCGCGACGAGGAACGCGGCGGCCGACAGCTGCATCAGCAGGCGGGGCCGGTGCGTGTGCTGGCGTCCGTAGAGGGCCGTGAAGGCGCCGAAGGTCGCGTAGAGGGCGAGGTCGGTGCGGCCGAGTGCCCAGAGCACGAGCAGGGGCACGGCGATCGAGACGCCGGCGCGCAGGGCGACGCGGTGGGCGCCGGCGTGCGGGCCGAAGGCGAGGAGCTCGCGGGGGTGGGGCAGAACGGGGGTGGCGGCCATCGGGTCCTCTGATCGGAGTCCGAGCGGCGGCGGCCGGAGAAGTGTTTCACGGGTGAAGCAGATATACTTTACGCGTGAATCACTCTGAAAGCCAGCCGGACGACGCGGTCGACGAGATCAGGGCGGGCTGGGCCGTGCTGCGGCCCGAGCTCGACACCTCCGCGGTCGACGTCGTCGGGCGGGTGATCCGCGCCTCCGCGCTGATCGTGCGGGCGACGGAGGAGCTGCTCGCCGCCCACGGGCTGACCCGCGGCGAGTTCGACGTGCTGTCCACGCTGCGTCGCGCGGCCACCCCGCAGTCGCCGACGACCCTCCGGACGATCGCCCTCGCCTCTGCGCCCGCGATCACCAAGCGCGTGCACTCGCTGGAGCGGCGGGGCCTGGTGCGGCGCGCCGCGAACCCGGCGGACGGACGCGGCTCGCTCATCACGCTGACTCCCCAGGGGGAGGAGCTGGTCGACCGGGCCTTTCCCGAGGTGCTCGATGCCGAGCGGGCGCTGCTCTCGGGGGTCCCCGCCGATCTGCGGGCGGACGCGTCGCGCTCGCTCCGTGCGGTGCTCGCGAGCGTCGAGGCGGCCGCGAGCCGGTGACCCGCGTGGTGACCGCGAGGCGGCGGGCGCTCGCTACCGTGGTCCCATGCGCCTGACCTCGAGCTTCACCGTGCCGACGCGGCCGCCGGTGCTGCAGCTGGTCAAGACGGCGGCGGCCACGGTCGTCACCTGGCTCCTCGCGGCCGTCGTCTTCCCCGGGACGCTGCCCGTCTTCGGCGCGATCGCGGCGCTCCTGGTCGTCGCGCCGAGCATCAACCAGTCGTTCTCCAAGGCCCTCGAGCGCTCGGTCGGCGTCATCATCGGCGTGATCGTCGGATCGGTGATCGGCACCGTGCTCGGGGGCGAGAGCATCATCGTGCTCCTCGCGATCGTCGCCGCGATCGCCGTCGGGTGGGCCGTGCGCCTGACCCCCGCCTCCGCGGTGCAGATCCCGATCAGCGCGATGCTCGTGCTCTCGGTGGGCGCGGTCACGCCGAACTACGCGCTCGACCGCATCCTCGAGACCCTGCTGGGTGCGGCCGTGGGAGTCGTCATCAACGTGCTCATCGTCCCTCCGGTCGTGCTGGCGCCGGCCGAGCGGGCGATCGGAGACCTCACCGTCCAGCTCGCTGCCGCCCTCGACGACCTCGGCGACGCCCTCCAGGCGGTTGTTCCCCGACGCCGGCTCGACGAGCTGCTGATCAACGCGCGGCTGCTGCAGACCATGCAGAGCAAGGCCGAGGAGGCGATCGCGACCGGCGAGGAGTCCCTCCGGCTGAACCCGCGCCGCTCCGCCCACCGCGACCGCCTGCTGGCCCTCGACTCCGTCGTCCCGCGTCTGGGGCGCATCGTGACCCGGGTCCGGGGCATGACGCGGACCGTGCATGACCTGTACGACGACGAGCTCGTCGGGGAGCCGACGATCGCCGACATCGCCGTCCAGCTGCACCGGGCCGCCCATGATCTGCGCCTCCTCGTGCAGTCCTCGGTCGACGTGCCGGAGCCGGAGGCGATCACGGACGAGCTGCCCGCTCTCACCGCGCCGCTCGTGATCGCGACTCCGCACCCGCAGCACTGGATCCTGCTGGGGGCGCTCGCCGAGGACCTGCGGCGCATCCGCGAGGAGATCGTCGGCGCGGAGTCCTGACGGGCGGGCGCCGAGGGGCGTCGGCGGGAGGGCTGCGCCGGGCGTGCGGGTGCTGCTGGTGCGCGGTATCAGCCGTCCTGCTCGCCGTCCTTCCTCGATCCGCCTCCCTCGACGAGCTCGCCGTCGCCCGGGTCGGGAGCGATCTGGTGCAGCGCTTCGGGGTCGCTCGCCTCGGCGTGGAGGGTCTTGCCCTCGGCGATGAGGGAGTCGTCGTCCACGAGGATTCCGGCCAGCTCGGTGATGCGTCCTCGGAGAGCGCCGATCGGATCCTCGGTGGGCGCGTCCTCCTCGGAATGGTCGACCTCCGAGTCGGGGTAGCGGCGGAGGGCGGCCTCGTCCCGGTCGGGCCGAGGCGCACGGGCGTGCTCGACGCAGAGGCGGGCGACCTCCTCCGCGTGCGCGTGCATCACGGAGTGGGAGGCGTCGGGGATCTCCCAGGCCCGCGCGTGCGGCATCGACCGGGCGATCTCCTCGGCCCACTCGCGCGGCACGAGCCGGTCGAACTCGCCGCGGATGACGAGGGCGGACGCGCGGATCCGGGGGACGGTGTCCTCGATCCGGTAGTGCATCATCTCGGGCAGCACACGGGAGAACCAGCGCGGTCCGCAGAGGAGGTAGGCGCCGGCGGCGAGGATCGCGACCTTGAGCGGCTCGCGGACGCTCGACTGGGCGAAGCGGAGCGCGGCGATCGGGAGGCGGCGCTCGTGCCGGTTCATCACCGGTCCGAGCAGGACGATGGTCGTCAGCTCGGGGCGGCGGGCGGCGAGCTCGGCCACCACCTGGGTCCCCATCGAGTGGCCGAGGACGACGGGATCGTCGAGGCCCAGCTCGTCGATGACGGCCCCGACCAGCTCGGCGTAGTCGCCGATGTCCATGCGCCGCGCGTCGATCGGGTGCGGCACGCCGCCGAAGCCCGGCAGGTCGAGAGCGTGCACTGGGCCGAATTCGTTGAGCGCGGGTGCGAGGCGCTCGAAGTAGGTGGCCGCGACTCCGATTCCCGGCACGAGGACGAACGTGCGCTCGCCGTCGCGGCCCACCGTGCTCACCCGCGCCCAGACGTCGCGGTGGTGCACGCGCTGGACCGAGACGTCGGTGCTGCGGGTGCGGCGGTGCGGATCCCGCCCGCGGGAGCGCGTGGTCGCGAAGACGTCGCGGACTCCGCGCCGGAGAGTCGTGGCGAGGGTGGGGAGGAGGTCGCTCGGGCGGAGCACGGGGCCTCCTTCGATCGGGGGAGTTGGTCGCTGCGAGCCTAGGCGCTCGCCGCCGGGCTCAGATCAGCATGTCGTCCGACCTGTGGAGGATCAGACGGGCGGGCCCGGTGTGGAGGACGCCGTTCGTGAGGGGTGCGGTCCGGACGCCGCCGCGCCGGCGCATCGCCCGGAACGCCCCGGGGGCGAGCACGACGTCCATCCAGGCGCAGGGGTTCGCCGGTCGTCCGCCCTGGAACTCGATCCGCTCCCCGCCCTGCTCGATCGCGAAGGTGCGGCCGGCGAGCGCATCGACGTCGGCGCCGCGGACGATGATGTTGCGGCGGGCGTCGGCGGGGTCGAAGGGCCCTGCGCCGAGCTCGGCGGCGATGTGCTCGAGGGTCTCGACCGCGAAGAGCGTGATCGCCGCAGGGCGGTGCGCGCGCTGAGCGAAGAAGCGGTCGCCGACGATGCCGAGACCTGCACGGATCTCGATCCGCTCGGGCTGCTCGTTGCCCTCGGACGGCACCGGGCCGTCAGCGGGGCGGCCCTCGTAGCGGTGCAGGGGAGAGACGACGAAGCCCACGAGCTCGATCGCGGCGGCCTCCATGAGGCAACGGTACGCCGTAGGGGGAGCCGGCGGCGTTGGCCGGTCGGGACGCTCCGCTGTGCGGTCCGAGGCGCCGCGGCGAAGCGGACGTCGGAGCGGTGGAGCGGCGTCCCGGGAGGGAGCTGTCTGCACCGCCGCCGCCGATTCGCGGAGGGGGCTCCCGGCATGTATAGTCGTAACTCGTTGCGTGCGCCTCTGGCCCACGCGATGGACTGCGCCCGTAGCTCAACGGATAGAGCATCTGACTACGGATCAGAAGGTTGGGGGTTCGAATCCCTCCGGGCGCACTCTGGTTGAGACAGAACAGAACGGCCCGCTTCGGCGGGCCGTTCTCGTTTTAACGGTCGCGGGTTCCGGTGGGTGTCGCCGTCGGTCTCACGGAGAGCGCACGGCGGCGGTACGGCCGGTTCTCCGCCTTCAAGGGCGTGTCCTCTCCACGTCGTCGACAGTGCGGGACGTCCTTGGCCCGCGAGCTCATCGGCACCCGCGATCACGCCTCGCACGCTCTGCGATCACGTGACCGGACCGCGCCGCTCGCCCCTTCCCGCGCGCCGTTTCCTCCTCCACAGCGCCCATCTCGCGCCGTTCTCCACGGATGCAGCTGCCCCTACTGCGAGGACGTCGAACCGAGCAATACTCTCCTTCCGTGGGGCTGAACGGTCGCCGCCGACGCAGTGCGCTCGGCCGGCAGAGGAGAGGACATCGGATGAGTCGAACGGAACAGTCGGGGCGGGACGAGCGCGGACGACCCCGAGCGCGGACGGCGCGAGCGCTGGTCGGCACGACGGCGGGCTGCGTGCTCGTGGGCGGGCTGCTGGGCGGAGGCCTCGCGCCGCCGCCGGCCCTCGCAGCCGACGGTCCTCACACGACGATCGAGAACACCCTCCTGCAGGGAGGCGCGACGAACGCCGGAGTGACGACGGTCTCGGCCTGGGTTAAGAAGGGCGAGACGCTCCGGGTGGACCTGCACCCGCTCAAGGCGGGCTCGGGAACCGGCGAGGGCGAGACCGGCGGCGGTACCGCGCGGGTGACGGCTCCCGGCGGCGCCGTCCTCGACGAGCAGGACTTCGCTCCGGGAGCGGCGCCGTCGGTGTCCGCCGGCGGCTCGTTCGTGGCGGACGAGACGGGCGTCTTCCAGGTCCGGGTGTCCGACGACGACGTGACGGCTCCGGTGAACCTCGTCTGGAGCATCGGCGTCGAGGACCCGCGGGGAGGCGCTGTGGCCGGCCGGGTCTGGTCCGACTCCTACGCGATCCAGTCCGGGGCGAAGGAGTCCTACTCCTCGCCCGAGGAGCGGCGCTCCTCCTTCACGCTCCACGCCGTCACCGAGACGGGCGCCCGCTACGAGCTCGGGCTGCGCGGCTACGACGGGGTGGCCTCGACGGTCCAGGCGACGAACAAGGGCAACGTGAAGGTCGGGTCGTCCGACCCGTCCTACCTCTCGGTCCCCATGCCGCAGTCGAGCGAGGCGGGCGGCATCGGGGCGCAGTACGTGCAGGCCTCCGGTCGCTCCGGGATCGACGGCCTGCAGACCTACAAGCTCTTCCTGGACCCGCCGGCGTCCGATCTGCCGGAGTCGATCGCTCCGGCGTACCGCGCGCCGACGATCGAGGGCCTCGCCTTCCGCCGGTCGTCCGCGGGCTCCGACGCGGGCACGCTCACTGGCGTCCTGGGGACCCAGCCGGGGACCGTCGTCGTGGACGTCGACGCGGACGGGGACGGCTCCTACGACGGAGAGCGCGACGTGCACCTGACCCGGATCGCAGGCACGACCGGTCCCTTCTCGGTCGACTGGGACGGACGGGACGCGAAGGGCGGGGCGGTCGACGTGACCGATCCCGACGTCACCTTCCGCGCCTCGGTCGGTCGCACGAACGAGTTCCACTTCACCCGCGTCGATGCCGAGACGTCCGCCGGCGGCGTGTCCGTCGTGCGGTCGACCGGCGGTGGCGACGACCCGTCGACGGTGCACTGGGACGACTCGCTCCTCGCCGGATCGAACTCCGAGCGGTACTCCGGCACCTCTGCGGTGACGTCCGGCGACGGCGGCACCGACTCGTCGGGAGGGGTGCACCGCTGGGAGGGCGACGACTCCGGGCAGGGCCGCGTTCCCAATGCCAACGACTCGGTGCACGGCTCCTACGGCGATCTGCGTGCGATCGACGACTGGGCCTTCGGCTCGGACGGCGCGGTCGCGGTCGCGCGGCTCGATCCGCTCGCGCCGCACGTGACCATCGCGAAGACCTCCTCCGTCGACTCCGCCACTCCGCTGCTCCGCGGCGCCCGTGTGCCCTACCGGGTGACGCTGACCTCGGACGGGACCGGGGACTACTCCGACGCCGCCGTCATCGACTACCTCGACAAGGGCGTGCTCGACGACGCCGAGCTCGACGCCGACTCTCTCCGCGCCTCGCAGGGCACGGCCACCATCGATGCGGCGTCGGGCCGCATCTCCTGGGCGGCCGGCAGCCTGCCGGTCGGGGCGACGGCCGAGTTGACCTTCGACGTGATCGTGACGGGGGAGGGGGATCGCGCGCTGACGAACACGGCCTGCCTCGCCGATGCGCCGTTCGCTCCCGCCTCGTCCGGGACGGGGACCGACGCGAACCCCTGCGCCACTGTGCCGCACTACCTCGGCGAGGGATCGCTCCTGATCCGGAAGACCGCGTCCCAGGCGAGCGCCGAGCACGGCGGCACGGCGGGCTTCGACATCGTCGTGGCGAACACCGGATCGGTCGACGCGACGGACGTGACCGTGACCGACGTCCCGACGCTCGACCATCTGCTCGAGGCGACCATCGAGAACGGCGCCGGAGGAACGCAGCCGGCCACGGAGCCCGTCACGGGTCTCGACATCCCCGCCGGCGGGCAGGTGTCGCTGCACGTCAGCGGCCGGGTCGCCGACGGGTACGACGCCGCGACCCTGCCCAACCGCGTCTCGATCACCCACCAGCCCGAGGGCTTCGACCCGCCGACGGTCGAGAACGCCTGCGCGGACGATGCGACCTCGTCCTGCGCTGAGATCCCGGTGCCGCCCGTCGAGGGCCGGCTCTCGATCGAGAAGACGGCGATCGAGGATCGGGTCGACCACGGCGGGCGCGCCGGATTCCGCATCGTCGTGGCCAACGAGGGGGCTCGGCCGGCGGACGGGGTGACCCTCACCGACGTCCCCGAGCTCGCGCACCTGAGCGACGTCACGATCTCCCGCGACGGCGGCCCGGCCTCGTCCGACCTCACCGTCGAGGACCTGTCGCTGGCGCCGGGAGCGTCGACGACGTTCACCGTGACCGGACGGGTCGCCGACGGGGTGGACGCGTGGACCATCCCCAACCGGGCGCGCCTGACCGGGGTCCCGGAGGGCTTCGATCCGACGACCGTCCTGCACCCGTGCGCGGACGACGGCGGAGCCAGCTGCGCCCAGGTGGCGGTGCCCCCGGTCGGACTTGTGCCGACGGTCCTCGCCTCGACGGGAGCGGCGGCCGGACCCCTCGCAGCCGGAGCCGGAGTTCTGCTCCTGGCAGGTGGAGCCCTGACTGCCCTGCGCCGACGCTCGACCCGCACCTCGTGAACCGGAGCCCGGGCCGCCGCAGTGCGGCCCGGGCTCCCTGGACCATCTCCTCGAAAGGCACTACTGCATGACCGAGCACGGCCTCCCGTACCGCATCACCGAGCGCTTCCCTCTCCCCGACGGACGCGTCGGCGTGAGCACCTGGTGGTCCGCCGACCCGGAGCAGCTGGAGCAGCAGCTCCGGACGCGCGCCGGGCATCCTTATCCGGAGAGGGAGCCGGTCCGGCGGCTGCACCGCTCGAGCCCGACGGTCGTGCTGATCGAGGAGCGGACCGCGGGAGGCTTCCGCCCGCTCGACCCCCACGTCCTTGCCCGCACCGATCCGCGCTGGCGCCGCGCCCTCCTGCGGTCGCGCAGGCCGGCCCGGCTCCGACGGGTCATCGGTCCGCGGGATCTGCCGAGGACCGATCCGCCGGTCGAGGTGTCACGGCACGTCGATCCGACACGTCGAGCGTGAAGGAGGCAGGTGGAGAGCTCTGCACCTGATGCGCGGGTGAGGGTCTCGCAGCGAGGACACCGCCGGGTCAGGCTGCTTCCTCGAGGTCGTCCTCGACCTCGACGGGCGCGTCGACCGGGGCGCACGGGGGAACCGACTCGGCCGGGGGCGCCGAGGCCGCGATGCGCGAGCGCTCGAGACCGGCGAGGAGCACGGCGAAGGCCTCCTCGAGCTCGGCGGTGTCGCGGAGCAGGACGCGCTCGCCGCTGGCCGGATCGAGGCGGACCGTCCGGTAGGCGGGGCGGGGGAGATCGGAGACCAGGGTGATGATGCCGAGGACGACGCCGCTGCGGCGGGCGCGCGCGGTCCAGCGGTTGGCGTGGGTGCGGAGAAGGATCATGACCGGGGCCGTCCTCGGTGACGTGGTGCAGGAGCGGGGGAAGGGGGTGTCGCTGGCGGTGCGGGGATCCTCTCGAAGCTTGCTGCACGAAGGGCCTCCGCTTCCTGTGCTTGACAGCAGAGCCGAGCAGAGGTCACCGGCGCCGGGCGGCCGCCGCGGCGTGCAGGGCCCGCAGGAACTCGGGGACGACCGGGTTGCCGGTGTCCCGGGCGAGCACACCGATCTCACGGCTCGCGCCCGGATCGTCGATCGGGATCTCTCGGACGTCGTCGTCGACCGAGGACGGGCTCGGAGGCAGGATCGTCAGTCCGAGGCCGGCTGCCGCGAGTCCCCGGGCGGCGCGGTAGTCGCCGACCTCGAACGCCGGCACGGGATCGCGGCCGTCCACGGCGAGCAGGCGCCGGGCCGACTCGTGGAGGCCGTAGCCGGGCGCGAGCATGATCAGGTCGAGGCCGCGGAGGTCCTCCACCGTGACCGAGCGTCGCGAGGCGAGCGGATGACGGGGGTCCACGACCGCGAGGAGAGGCTCCGAGTAGAGCGTCGTCGTGGTGGTTCCGGGGAGATCGGGCGGATCCGCGACGATCGCCAGCTCGGACTCGCCCTCCGCCACGGCCCGCAGGCACAGAGCGCGCGAGCCGTGACGGAGCCCGAAGCCCACCTGCGGCCAGCGGCGGCGGAACCGGCGGATCACGTCCGGCACGAAGCTCTCCCCGAGGAGCGTCTGGAAGGCGAGGTCGATGCGGCCGTGCTCCACATCGCCCGCCTGCCGCACCTCCGCGAGCCCGGCGCGGATGACCGACATGCCGTCCTGCGCGACCTCGGCGAGACGGGTCCCCGCCTCCGTCAGCACCACCCCGCGGCCCTCCCGCCGCACCAGGGGAGTGCCGACCAGGGCGGACAGCCGGGCGAGCGACCGGCTCGCGGTCGGCTGCGGGATCCCGAGCTCGGCGGCCGCCGCCGTGACGCTCCCGGTCTGGGCGACCGCGACGAGCAGCGGCAGGAGGCGGAGGGTCGCGGGCCAGTCGTCGGACACGTCACCACCCTAGATCCGGACATGACCAGAACGCATGAGCAGCAGGAGAAAGGACATTAGTCATGCACCCGGAGGCGGTCTACCGTCGGAAGCATGAGCACCGCCGCGCGCACCCGACCGACGCGCGGAGCGGCACCGTTCTCGCAGCGGCGGCTGACCATCGCCCTCCTCGCCGCCGGAGTCGCGACCTTCGCCGAGCTCTACGCCGTGCAGAGCGTCCTCCCGCAGCTCGCCCGCGAATGGGCCCTCGCCCCGTCCGACGCCGCGCTCACCGTCTCGGCCGCGACTCTCGGACTGGCGCTCTCGGTGCTGCCGTGGGCCTCGGTGGCCGAGCGGATCGGACGGCTCGAATCCATGCGGATCGCCGTCCTCGCGTCCGTGGTCCTGGCGCTGCTCGCCTGCGTCGCCCCGACCTTCGAGCTCCTGCTCGTCCTGCGCTTCCTCGGGGGAGCGGCACTGGGTGCCGTCCCGGCGCTCGCCGTCGCCGCGATCCACGACCGGGTCGGAGGCGCCGGAGCGACGGCCGCCGCGACCGCCTACGTCTCCGGGACCACGATCGGCGGTGCCGCCGGACGCCTGCTCGCCGGACCGCTCGCGGCGGCGATCGGGTGGCGCGGCGCCCTGCTCGTCGTGACGGCCGTCTGCGCGGCGGCGGCGATCGTCTTCGCCGTGCTCGCGCCCCGGGGCGGCGGGGCGCGCGAGGCGGCCCCCGGCGGCTGGCGGAGCAAGACGGCGCAGGTGCTCCGCGATACGATGCTCGTCGCGATCGCGCTGCAGACGTTCCTCGCGGTCGGCGTGTTCGTCGCGGTCTACAACTACCTGGCGTTCCGGCTCGAGGCGCCGCCGTTCGCGCTCGCGCCCGCGCTCGTCTCCCTCCTCTTCGCCGCCTACCTCGCGGGCACCGTGTCCTCCCGGCTCGCGGGCAGATGGGGTCTGCGGATCGGCCCCCGCCTCGTCATGCGGATCGGCGTCGCCCTGATGATCGTCGGACTGCTGGTGATGCTCGCCGAGAACGTCGCCGTGGTGATCGCGGGACTCCTCGTCTTCACGGCCGGCTTCTTCGCCCTGCACGCCACCGGCGCGGCCTGGACAGGAGCGCGCGCGGCTCCGGCGCTCCGCGGGCACGCCGGCGCGGTCTACACGATCGCCTTCTACGTGGGCTCGGCCGCCGGCGGCTGGCTCCTCGGCCTGGCCGTCGGAGCGGGCGGCTGGCCCGCGCTGACGGCGGTGACGATCGGCCTGCTGCTGGTCGGGGCGGGGATCGTCAGTCTCCCGTCGCGCACCACCGCGGCCGGGCGCTGAACCGCCGCCGCCTCCACCCACCGCACCTCGAGCTCCGCCCGGCACCTCCCCGCAGAGAGCGAGGTGCGACATGATGGCCCGACTGCACGAAGCGGGGGACGGCATGGCGCGGAGCACCGGAGCGAACGGCTCCCCACGCGAGAGCGGCGGGACGGACGAGGGCGGCACCGATCCGCGCTACCACGCGGGCTTCCAGCGCGGCTACGACGGACGCGAGGCCGAGCGGCGCGGCAGCGGCGAGGAGCGCCTCCGCTCCCCGGTCCTGTCGGGCGGAGCCACGGGCACCGGGCGTTCGGTCGACCGACGAGGTGGCGGATCCGCTCCCGAGCGCGAGGACGTGAGATCGGCCGGCGGCTCGACCAGCCCACTGCGCTCCAGCCGGCGGAGCGCTCCGGAGGGCGCGAGAGCAGCGGTCCGGGCCGTCCCGGCACCAGCGGAGCCGACCGCGCCCCGACCCGCGGAGCCGTCCGTCCCGCGACCGAACGAGCCGACCGTCCCGCTCCCCGCCGAGCCCGACTCCGCTCCCCGCGATGCGGCACCCGACTCCGGCGACGGTCGCGACGCGACGGACGCCGACCACGACGCCCGCTCCGCCGTCTCCACGCGCCGCATCGCCGGGGCACTGGCGGTCGTCGGCGCCGTGAGCGTCCTCCTCGGGCTCCTCGCCCTCTGGCACAGCTCCCACAGCTGGTACGACTACTCGCCGTCGCAGAGCGCGTTCGGACCTGAGCAGTACCTCCGCGTGCTCAGCGACAACGCGATCGGACCGTTCCTCACCGTCGGCCTGATCGCGCTCGGCCTGGCGGTCGTGGCGCCGCTGCTGAGGGCTCCCCGCCGATGACGCGGGTCCGCCTGCTCTGGGCCGCCGCGATCGCGGTCACGGTCGTCCTCTGGGCCGCGGTGCTCGCGCTCCCGGTCGTGGTCCTCCTGCTGCCGAACCAGTACCAGGGCGACTCGATCACGGTCCCTCCGGAGCTCTACGTGCGGCAGGCGCTCGCGATGGTCGCGCCGCCGCTGCAGACCGCCGCCCTGGTGATGCTGGGGGCGCTGATCGTCGTCGCCGTCGCGCGGCGCCCGCCCGCGAAGGCCCGCACGGCGGAGACGGCGAGCGGCTGGGACGACGCCGTCCTCCTCGACCCGGACGGCCGCGAGCAGCGGACGGGCCCCGCAGGGCGCTGAGCGGACGCTGCTCGGTCGGACGCCGCCTCCCGGGAGCACCCCGCTCCTCCACGGTCGAAAGCCGCTCCTCCGGGAGCACCCGCCGCTCACGCCGGCAGCAGCTGGAACCGCTCCCGCGCCACTCCGCCCGCGACGAGGTCCGCGAGCAGCTCTCCCAGGACCGGGCCGAACTTGAAGCCGTGCCCCGAGAACCCGGTCGCCAGCGTCACGCGGCCCACGCGGTCGAGCACGAAGTCCTCGTCGGGCGTGCTGTCGTAGAGGCAGCTGATCGGCGCGGCGCTCGCCGCGTCCACGCCCGGCACCCACTCCGCGACGTAGCCGACGAGGCGGGCGAGCGCCCCCGGCTCCGGCTGGAACGTGCGCTGATCAGGATCGACGACGACTCCGGTGCCGTGCTCGCCCACCTTCACGCCGACTCCGGGTGTCGCGAGCCCGTAGACCACGGGCAGGCCGGCGCGGTGGTGGGCGAAGCTCGGCCAGGAGTCGAGGGGCAGGTCCGTCGCGAAGTGCGCGGGCTGCTCCTGCGTGACGCGCAGCGGAGGGAGGCGCCGGCCGGCCGCGCGGACGAGGCCGTCCACGAGCGGGGGCGTCCAGGATCCGCCGGCCACGACGACCGCGTCGGCGTCGAGGGCGCCGTCCGAGGTCAGCACTCGCACGTCGTCGGCGCGCTCCTCGATGCCCAGCACGCGCGTGCCGGTACGGAGGACGGCGCCGCGTCCGAGGGCGGAGTCGAGCATCGCGTCGATCGCGGCCGCCGCGTCCAGGCGTCCGCCCTCGGGATGCAGCAGGACGTCCGTCTCGAAGCGGAATCCCGGCCAGCGCCGCTCCGCGTCGGCCCCAGCGATCCGCACCACGGGGATCCCGTCGCGCAGGAGCGCCGATTCGATCCCGGCCAGGACGGAGGAGTCGCCGTGGTCGAGTGCGCCCACGGGGTGCAGGAGGCGGCGGCCGGTCTCGGCCTCGAGCCGTGCCCAGGCGCGCCCCGCCCGACCGGTGAGGGCGCGGTAGTCGTCCTCGAGGTAACCGCGGCGGAAGATGCGCGTCTCGCCGTGGGAGGAGCCGCGGTCGTGGCCGCGCTCGAACTGCTCAACGAGCGCCACGCGGTCACCGCGCTCGGTGAGGGTGCGTGCCGTCGCCGCTCCGACCAGGCCGGCTCCGACGACGACGACCTCCCGGGTCACGGGGTCTGCCGGGAGGCGCGGCGCACGCCGAGCAGGACGACCAGGCGGAGGAACCCGACGAGTCCCATCCCGATCAACGCGGCGATCAGCATCAGCACGGCGACACCGGACACCCAGGTCGTGTCGCCCGTCACCGACTGCGCCGCGAACTCGGTGCAGAACAGCGCCAGCCCCGCGTAGCTCAGGATCAGGACGGTGATCGTCCCGGGGCGACGGAGGCGTTGCGCCGGCGTCCGCCAGAGGGCCGGCGGCTCGAGCCAGCGGCGCAGCAGCCGGATCACGAGGGTGCCGACCAGGCCGAGGAAGCCGGCTGCGATCAGGATGATGCCCGCGCCGCCCAGCCCCGACGCCTCGACGCCGGCCAGTTCGAGGGCGATCCCGATCGCGACGCCGACGGCTCCGGCACCGCCCGCGATCATGGCCGCCCACACTCCGAAGCCGCCGCGGAGGATGCTCTCGCGCTCGGGACGTGCCGGGTCGGCGTCCATCGGGCGCTGCTGACGCGGCCGGATCGGCGCGGGAGGTGCCGGCGGGCCGGCTGCAGCGGCGGCCTCGGACACGCCCCAGACCGGAGCGGCGTCCGGCGTCTGCGACTCGATCACGTTCTCCCGCACCGGCACGTAGCGCAGCGGCGCGTCGATCCGCACTTGCGGGCGCCCGCGCACGACGATCGTCGCCCCCAGGTCGGCCCCGCGCTCCAGCGCGACGGGACCGAGGAGGAGCCCGACCGCCGGATCGATCCGCCACGCGTCCGACCGGGGAGCCGACCCGTACCACTCCGCCGACACGGCCCCGCCGAGGTCGACCGCGATCGGCCGCCCGTCGCTGTAGCTCGTCACCGGCACGAGCGACCGGCCGGAGTTGCGCACCCGCGCACCCACCCGCCACCAGTCGTCTCCGGCGTGCGTCAGCCGCACCTCGACGTCGACCAGCGACGCCGGCACCGCCCGCCGCCGTCCGATGACCACCGCGACGACCGCGAGCCCGGCGATGACCAGCCCGCCGAGCAGACCGACCACTCCGATGAAGATCTCCATGGGAGCAGTCAAGCAGGCGCGGGTCGTCGGCGCGGGCGCGACGAGGCCGCCTCCGGGAGGCTCGATCCCGGTCGTCGACGCCGTCGCTCCGCCTGACCGCCCTCCTTCCCGGCGTCCGTTCCCGACGCTCCGCCCGACCGCCGAGCCCGGAGCGGGCCACTCCGCATACTGAGGAGGCGCGTCGCGTCGACCGCATCGCGGGTCTCATCGCAGGAGGGGTCGATCATGCGCCACGGGTCGGATGTGACCGCGCGCCGGCGCCCTCGACGGCGGGCCGGTGCGATCCTCGCTCTCCTGGGGGCCGCGGCGCTCGCCGTCGCCGCCGTCGCGCTGTCGGACACGGCGGGAGGAGGCGGACCGGAGGCGGTGTCCTCCCCGGCCGGTGCGTCCGCGGGGTCGAGCACTCCGGCTGCTCCGGCGCCGAGCAGCCCGCCGGCGGTCGTTCAGCCTTCCGCTTCGAGCTTCGAGCCGTCCGCTCCCTCCCTCGCGACGCTGGCCGCACTCCCCGCCGTCGAGGGCCCCGCCGCCGTCCCCTACGACCGCGAGCTCTTCGGGCAGGCGTGGTCGGACGTCGACCGCAACGGCTGCGACACCCGCAACGACGTCCTCGGCCGCGACCTACTCGGCCCCGTGTTCAAGCCCGGCACCCGCGACTGCAAAGTCCTCACCGGCACCCTGATCGACCCCTACGACGGAGCCTCGGTCGCCTTCGTCTCGGGGACCGACACCTCCCGCCTGGTGCAGATCGACCACGTCGTCGCCCTGGGCTGGGCCTGGCACCACGGCGCCTGGTCGTGGACGGACGACCAGCGCCTCGCCTTCGCGAACGACCCCGCGAACCTCGTCGCCGCCTCCGAGCAGACCAACCGCGCGAAGAGCGACGCCGGCCCGGGGGAGTGGCTGCCGCCGGCCGCGGAGCTGCGCTGCGGGTACGTGGAGCAGTTCGTGGCGGTGCTGGGCGAGTACGGGCTGGCGGTCGGGGCGCAGGACCGGGAGGCGGCGGAAGCGGTGCTGGCCACGTGCTGACCCGCACTGGTGCCATGCGACCGGAGATGGTTATCCGCCTTGCTCCACTATCTTGAGCAGCGCCATGGCCTTCGATTCGGACTGGGGCGAAGGGGACCGGTTCGATCGGTGGTCACCTCCCCCGCCGCCCCGCCGTCGCCTCTCCGCCCGCGCGGACCGCGTGACCGCGATCCTGCTGCTCGTCCTCCTGCTGGTCCTCGGCGTCGTCCTGTCCTTCTTCGTCCTGGTCGAGCAGCTGGCGATGGAACGATGCGGCGGAGCCCCGGGCGAATGCGACTACGGGCTCCTGAGCACGACGACCGTGCTCGTCCCCGGAGTCGTCGCCCTGACCTTCCTCGTGACGGTCGTCGCACTCGTTCGACCGAACAGATCGCGTCGGATCTGGTGGATCCCCGCGATCGGCACAGTGCTGCCGACCTCGCGTTCCTGCTCGCGTCGGACCTGATCTTCGTCGCGGTGCACTGGGCACTTCGACTGCTCATCGGTCAAGCCTGGACGTGGTGCGGGGCGACAGATGTCGGTTGCGCAGACCAGAATGGCGGAGCTGAGAGGGGGCCCCGATGGCCGCGAGCGCACACGAGGACTTCGCCTTCGAGTCGGATCTGCCGAGCACCTGGAGCGGAGCGTTCCCCTGGCTGGAAGGGCACGCCACCGCCGACAGAGCGGAGCTCCGAGCAGCCCTGACCGGCCGGGATCTGGACGACCCGAGCGCGCGGGCCGCGATCGTCGAGCACATCCTCGAGTACCGCACCTCGTCGACCCTGCGCGAGCTCTTCCCGGCCGTGAGCACCCGCGACGTTCCAGGCCGAGTGGAGAGCGTCCGCCTCCGCAACGTTTTGATCCGAGAGGACATCGCCGATTTCGAGGCTCTCGCCCCCATGAGGGTGCGAGGCGTAATGGTGCTCCGCGGCATGGGGGCGCGCAGCGCGACCGAGCTGCTCGGCTGGGCCGTCGACGAGGCGATCCGCTCCAACAGCACGTCGCCGACTCCTCCCGCCGTCTCCGCCGCGCTCACGCGGCGTTTGCGTCAGGCGGCGGAGGCCACCCCGAGGACGAAGCTCCTGGACGCGGTGCAGGTCGCAGCGTCATGGCGACAGGCTCTCGGACAGGGAGAGGCCCCGCTGCTCTCCGCATCGCGAGACCTCGGTGCCGCTCCCTCGGCTGTCGTCGAGGCATGGGCTCTGCTCGACGCGCTGACCTCGGACGAGTGGGTCGGCGCCGGCTCGGGCTTCGCCTCCCTGCCCGAGCAGCTCGGCGTCCACCTCGCCGACCTCGACGACCGTCAGCGGATGATCTTCCTCGGGCGCCATGTGGACGGTCGCCGGGCGACCCTGGACCAATTGGGCGAGCGCCTCGGGGTGACGCGGGAGCGCGTCCGTCAGATCGAGGTCCGAGTGCGGAAAGCGACGTCGAGTTGGCTGGAGCGGGACGAGGGCCTGGCCTTCCGCGCCGCGGCAGTGAGGTCGCGGATCGGCGTCCTCTCGCACGTCGAGCTCCTCGCCTCCGTCCCGGGACTCCTCGACCCCGTCGACGACGAGGGGACGACGGCGCTGGCCGTTCTCGACGCCGTCGACGACGGATTCGAGGGAGACGGCGACTGGTTCGCCGTCCCCTCCCTCGGTGGCGCCCGGTCGGAGACGGAGGTCCGCTTCGCCGACCTCGCCGACCAGCACGGCGGTGCTTCCCACTCGGATGTGCTCGCGTCCTTCGCGGAGTGGACGGCACTCTCCGAGAAGCGCGTCGTCGAGTGGATGACCGCGCTCGGTCACGTGAGGATCGGCGACGTGTGGGCGAGGACGCGCCGGGCGTCCATCGGAGATCTGACGGTGGCGCTCCTGAGCGTTGAGGGAGCTCCGCGGTCGATCGAGTGGATCGAGGCCGCCTTCGAGGGGGAGCGGGAGCCCCGGTCGATCCGGAACGCGCTCGCGAACGACGATCGGCTCATCCGTGTCGGCCGGGGCGACTGGGGTCTCGTGGAATGGGGCGGCGAGGTCTACACGAGCATCAAGGACGCGATCGCAGCGGAGGTGGAGCGGAGCGACGGCGCCGTCGCACTCGACGCACTCCTCGAGGACCTCCCGGAGCGGCTGTCGGTGGCCGCGAGCAGCGTGCGGGGCTACGCGGCCGGCTGGCCCTTCGTCACCCGCGCCGGAGTGGTCCGCTTCGCGGAGCGGCGTGCCGCCGTCCGCAAGCGGCCCGGCCTCACGAAGAACCTGTACTTCCTCGACGACAGCAGGGTCGCCTTCCGCCTCGAGGTGACGGCCGAGCACCTCCGTGGGAGCGGAACGGTGCTGTCCTCAGGCGTGGCGCTCGCGCTCGGGCTCGCGCCCGGCGAGCGGAAGCGCTGGCACGGCGACGATTGGGGCCTCACTGTCACGTGGGAGGGGACTCAGCCGCAGATGGGGACCATCCGAGCCGCTCTCGCCACGATCGACAGCGCCGGCGGGGACGTCGTCCGGCTGGACTTCGCGGAAGATCGGGTGACAGCGACGGCAGTGGAGGACTCGGGGGATGTCACGGCGCTGACCGGTGTCTCGGCCGAGGATGATCGCGCTCTGGCCATCGCCGTCGGCCTCGATCGGAGCGCATCTGCCTCAGACGTCCTGTTCCGGTTGGAAGAGCGCGGCGAGGCCGATCTGGCCGCACTCCTTCGCGATTGAGCCGCCCACTGGAACAGCCGGCGCGAGGTCGGCGTCAGTAGGCGTCGGCAGCGACGAGATCGTGCTCGGCGCTGCGGTCAAGCGCAGCAAGCGCTCGGGCTGCCTGTCTCTCGCTGGGCACGGTGCCGGGGACGGCGAGGCGCTCGATCAGAGCGCGCTCGATGGGGCTGACCACGCCTCGCACGACTCCTTCGCCGAGCACAGCCGCCCACACCGCCGGATCGACACGGAGGACTCGAGCGACCGACTCCACGACCGAGTCGCCGTCCGGTGTAGTCGCGCTCGGTGCTCCCGGCGCCGCGTGCGCAGCGCTGGTCGGCGTGAGCTCGTCGACCAGCGCAGGAGGCAGAACCACCCGCTTCTTCTGCGCGGAGTCCCAGCAGGCGTTGTGCTTGGCCCACTGGGTCACGTTCTTCTGGGGCCGGTCCGGATCAGTGAGCACTGCATGCATGGATCGAGCGATCCCCAGCAGCGCCTCCTCGGTGATCGGACCGAGCGCCTGCTGACGCCACACCTGATCGAAATTGAATCGGTGGTCTGGCATCTTGCGGCCCAGCTCGAAGGCGAACTTGGACATCGCGTAGGCGACGATGTTGGCGAGATACCCGCCTTCGTACCAGTCCGCCTTCATGACGGCCGCCCTCAGCCGGTTGTACATGATGACCTTGGCGATGCTCTGCCGGTAGTAGTCGTCGTTCACTGCATCGGCCGACTGCTCCCACAGGCGGTCGGTCGCCACCGCATACGCCATGAAGTTGCTCTGCGCACCCCGGCTGACCTCGTGCGGCTTCTGCTCCCAGGAGAAGGCGAACTTCGCCCAGTCCGTCTTCGTGATGACCTGGCTCTTCGGGAACTCGAGTTCGAAGCGCCGCTGCTCTGCAGGCGTCCGCGCGTTCCTCGTGTTCTCGTACTGACCGCGGGTCCTCTCGTAGAACCATCCGGTGCCGAACTGCACGCCGTCCCGAGCGGGCGCCTTCACGCGGAGACTGATCTGCTCGAGTCGCACATGGAAGGGGCTGTTGGAGAAGAAGTCGGCCTCGCTGACCTTGTTCTGGCTGTTCGCGTAGCGCGACACCTTGGCGACGAGATCTGCCGCCTGAGCCGGAGCCACCGTCACCAGTTTCATTTGGACGAAGACGCCCTCCAGGGAGCGGTCCTTCGCCAGCCGCACGAAGTGCGCGAGAGACGACGTCGTCTGTCCGCCGTTGACGATCTGCCAGTTGTCGATCGAGGTGATGAAGCTGGCGCCGTCCCGCTGCTCGACGGTCACCCCGGTGGCGGTCGTAGTGAGGCCGTTGTTGTAGGCAAGGAACATGTCGGGCTCCTCGGCGAGAGTCGCCTGGATTCCCTTGTTGACCTTCCCGCGCGCGCTGAGGAATGTCCTGACGTTCGACTCGAGCAGCTGGCTGCCGTAGCGCTGGAAGGCATCAGCCAGGAGCCGCCCAGGAAGAACCGCGAGATAGCTCGTCGCGGCGGCGCCGTTCTCCGCGCCGATGAGGCAGGGGAGGCCTTCCGGCATCCACTCCGTGAGGTCGACCCGGATGTCATCGCGGCCACTCTCCGAGGCAGCCAGCTCCTCAAATCGCCGGAGGTCCCAGATGGAGTACGACGCGGGCGTGCCGGCGACGACCTCATCCTCGATGGTGGTGACCCGGGAGCTGAGCGTGGCATTGGTGACGAGGATGAACTTCAGACGGTTGAACTTCGCCAGATTCTCGCGGAAGTAGATCGCGTATTCGGCTTCGCGGGAGCTGGGCTCGAGGTTCTCGAAGAGCCAGCCGTCCACCGAATGCTCGAGATACGCCTCGCCGGCACCGAAGATCTTGCGTGCCTCCGTCTTCGTGAGGATCGAGCCCGGAGAGTCGTAGTAAGCACCGACGATGACGACGAGCGAGTCGTCTGCGGTGTCCTCGGCGTATCCGAGGATCTCCATCTTCTTCGATCGCCGCCCGGAGCATCGAAGAGGCTCGACTGTCGCGTCGAAGACGACTTCCGCCTCCTGGAGACGGGCCACCAGCTCCTCACCGAAAGCCTGGACGGCGAAGGAGGAGGAGCCTTCCGCTCTGATGGCGATGCGCTCGCGAAGCGCTTCCTCGAAGGTCATTGATTGTGCTCCGGTTCGTGCTCAGTGCAGTCGAAGACTGCTCGCGTAGTCGGCGAGCGACGCGATGTTCAAACGGTAGGTGACGCTCGTCACCGCGGCCGGAACCGCGACGGCGCGCACGCGCGGGAACTCGTCCACGACATCGAAAGCCAGAATGTCCCCGATCCGGAACCACCAGTCGGCGTAGTAGCTGTCCTCCCGGTCGAAACCGAGGGCATGAACGGCATCCCTCCAGAGCTTCCTTGAAACCGGGTCGTGATCAGCCTCGTCCGCCAGGGCATCGAAAAGCTGAAGCAGGTTGCTAGCTTCCGGGTCGGATGCGTCGGATCTCTCCATGGGCAGGACTGCGAGCTGAAGCGTGGCGTTGGCAGGTTCCAGCTGTTGCAGGCTCGAAATCGTCACCTCCAGGGATGGCAGGTGGGCTGACTTCACCTCGACGCAGTGCCCCGAGGGGAAGATGAAGTCCTTGCTGTTGCCGAAGGGGCCGCTCCAGTCCCGGAGGGCAGCGGATGGCGTCTTCCCCGCGGTGAGGATCATCTCGAGGATCGTCAGCTCGGCCATCAGCCCTCGCAGTGCGTCCTCGCCAAGCCGACCGCGCGGCTTCGCGAGGAAGTCCCGGAATGCCTCGAGACTGCGTGCGAACGCCTCCACGCTCGCCTCCGCGCCGTCGACCCGCTGACTCTCTTCGAGGAGGTACCGGCAGAGCACGAGGAACGCGGGGTCGAGTTCCGGCTCGAGGGAGGTGATCCGCAGATACGTGAGTCCCGACTGAGGCGCCTGCGAGACCTGGACCGAGAAGCCGCGCCCACCGTCGATGAAGTAGTCGAGGGTCGACGGGAGCTCGAGCACGAGAGCCGGATGCCGCTGACTGTTCTGGACGAAGACGCGAAGCCACAAGTGGCGAAGCCTCACGACCTTGCCGTCCTCTCCTCGGAGGACGGTGGCGAACGCTTCTTCAAGCTTCACGCGGCACCCTCATCTGATTCTTCGTCTGCCGTGGGCATATTGAGATTCATGCGCGCGTAAACCGTGTTCGCCACAAAGCGAGACACACGGCCCTTCTTGCTTCCCGCTCGCTCTTCAGCGTCGGAGGAAACCGGGAAGGCCACAACGACTGCGATCAGCGGTTCATCCGCTCGGATCTTCGGGCGCTTGTCGTCCTTCACCACGGCGCCATGCTCTTGTTCAGCTTTCGCATCCATGAAGGTCTGAGTGATCACGCTGTAGACGAGCAGCAAGGGGCGCTCTAATGCGTGGCGGATGATTGTGGGCTCCGATAGCCGCTCGCCAACACCGAGATCGGCCTCAAGCTTGCGGATGACGTCCTGGTTCATTGCGTTCTTCAGGTCGGAGCCTGCGGCGACGCGTCGATTGCCGAAGCGCAACGACATGCCCGAGGTCGCCTCGACTCCGGCCCGGAGGCTCGTCTTCGGGTCACCCGGAAGTCCGAGTGCACTCGACTGATCCCCGGAGCCGGAAACGAAGCCGACATCCCAGCTCTCCGCATTCACGGCATCGGCCAGGTGCGCAGAAAGCTGAGCCTTATCGCTCTTGGTTGTGCGACCGAAGAATGTCTCAGTGTCGTGACCTCTGAACTGTGCGAAGAAGCGCACGACCACTTCTGCCGGTACATCCTCCCAGACGAGCGACCCCCTGTCGTCGGCGGGACTCCCCAAGGTTTTCAAGGTCTCGACCAGATCGACTCCTGCTCTCAGATTCCGGTCCAGGTCATCACTCGCCGCCGATAGCACGTAGGACTCGAAGGACGCGCCGTTGATGTCGACCTCACCCTCGATCTGCAGGGCATTTTTCTGCTTGTTCGCGGCTGTGATCAGGAAAGCCTCGGGGTGCCTGCGCATCTTCAACCCGAACTCCTGCGGTGTCATCTTCAGAGAGTTCATCAAGCGAAGGGACCCGCGGAGATCGTCTGAGACATCCGCGACGTACTTGAAGAGGTCCACCACGGCGGAATCGATCCAGACTCGCACGAGGTCCTCGTAGCCCGGCCGATAGCCGAACCACCGCCCCATCTGCAGCAGAGTGTCCGCAGCTGCTGCCCTTCTGACGAAGTAGCTCACCTGCAATCCGTCGAGTGTGAGGCCCCGCGCGAGGACATCGCCTCCCACGAAGATCGTGGGCAGTCGCGACTCGGCGTCGCGGTCCTCTCGCGACATCTCGCTCAAGCGCTTGTTCCGAGGACCCATCGTTCCGCTGTTGACGAGGACGACTGTGATCTCGGCTGCGATCTCGAGGAGGTGCGGTCGCAGGACGTCCCAGGACGCTGTTCCCGAATACTCCTCCTCGAACACCTCCCTCAGCACTGAGGCCGAGGATTGACCGTTTGCCAGCTCATTCTCCGGCAACGCATATTCCGCGAGCACTGCTCGCGTGACCTCGTCGACGAAGTGCTTGACCTCCGCGGTCACGTTCTGCTGGACATCATTGAAGCGAGAGACGTTGATCATCATCGATGCGGGACGAGTCTCCCCGTCTCGTACTCGTCGGATCGCAGTGCCCACGATGAAGGCGCTGATGGCCTTCATCATGCTGTGCGGCAACTCCTCCAGTTCCGCCGTCCGCTTGTGACTGAAAGGAAGGACATCGAGACAGTCCTGCACGTCGGTGCGGATGCGCTTCGGGGTCTCCGGGGCGGTCTCCCGACCGAAGTAGGACTCGACGCCGGTGTAGTTCGACGGGCTCTCGAGAGCCTGGATGAAGTCGCGGGGGAAGAGGTCTTCGTCCACCGAGTCATCGATGAGCACGTTCGCGAAAGGTGTCGCCGTGATGGCCAGATACGAGCTGCGATTGGACGTAGCGAGAAGTCGGCGGATCACGCTGTTGACCGCAGCCGCGTCCTCCTCCGTCTTCGTGTTCACGGAGGCCCAGTCCGCTTCATCGTCGAGCACGACCAAGGGGGCGTTCAACTTACCCTTGTGCGCCGGCCCGACGAGGTAGTTGGCAAGGTTCGCGAGCACCTTCGCGTTCTTCTTGACGACGAAGATCGTCGGAGTGTCCCCCTCGAGGGCGACGACACCGGCGTTCTTGCTGGCGGCGCTGAAATCGGAGCGCGTCGTGGTGAGGATGTTGCTCTGGATCGTGGAGTCGATCTTCCCAACGCCGATGCGCATGTTCGCGTAGCGGGAGTCGATGTTGTCCGCGATGTAGACGGAGTCGACACCGGTCATGTCCTTATCGAGTCGCTGCTGGGTCTGACGCCGGAGTTCCTCTGTGTGACCGCCGATCACGACGATGATCTTGTAGCCGTAGTCGATCGCCTTGTTCAGGATGCCCAGGTAGGTGGCGGTCTTGCCCGACTGCACCTCTCCGATGACGAGTCCACGTCGAGCCCATTCGCCCTGCATCTTCGGGTCGCCCATGCGCTCGACAACGGTATCCGTCAGCTCGTCGAGCTTCCGTATGACATTCGGGCTCCACTCGCGGTTCACGAGGAGCTGTCGGTAGGCATTCCACCGCTTCGTGTCCGTCGTGTCCCTGCGTTCTGCGAGCCACTCCGTGAAGGTGTCCGGGTCGACGACGCTCGGACCGATGATGATGATGATATCGATGAGCTCGGTCACCCGAGCGATGACATCGTCGATATCCTTGTTCGACAGAGCGGGGGCAACGAGTGGGGCGAACTGCCTGGCCCTGGTCTCGAGTACATTCAATTCGATGGTCTCGTCGTTGACGAACATCCCGATCAGAATATCTATCAGCATCTTCTTCTGGGTGCTGATTGCCGATCTCGTCATGCGTTTGCGCTCCATACCTGCTTGATGAGTCCGTCGAGATCCTCGACGCGATCGAAGGGCTCGGTGGCCCGGAGTACCGACGCAACCTGCGCGGGGGAGAAGTTGCCGAAGCCGCCCGAGCGCTGGAGTGCGGAGAGCTGCTCTAGCACCTCGGTCGTGGTGACTGACGGTGCAGAGCTGGTCTGGCCCTTCGCCGCCTCGATGTAGAGGTCCGCTGTAGGAAAGGTCTGTCCGAGGTCAGCGAGCAGTCGGCCGAGCTGTCGTCGCTGCTCATCTGTCAGCGTCTCCTGCAGCGCGCTGACAAGTGGATGGTCGGCGTTGATCTGGTAACGGTAGCCGTCGCGCTCGGTCACTTTCTCCCACATCCGGGCGACAGTATCCCCTGTCGCGCGTCGACCGCGGAAGGTGTGCACCCGCTTGCTCTTCCCGATGACCTGGTCCATCACCCGGCGGAAGTGGGTCCGGAAGGCCTGAGGCGGCTCGGCTCGGGACTTCTTGATGTCCAGCTGCCACAGGTGATCGACGGTGTTGGGGATGTCGACCATGACGCGCGACTGCTTCGACAGCTCCTCGCGCCGGGACAGCCCGAACCAGTGACCGTAGGAGATCAGCCGGCGGTTGCGATAGATGTAGAAGCCCTGGCGCTCTCGCATTCCTGCGCCGAGGTCCCAGCGCTCGCGCTCCTTCTTCGAGAGTGCGGAGGCGTGGGGGAGGGTGTACGCCTGGAACTCGATCCGCTGCCCCTCGATCGTCAGCGGCTCCCGGTAGGACTCCTGCGTCCGAGGGTTTCTCGAGAGGAAGGGGTCCAGGGCGGGCACGTCGATGCCATTCACGGTGATGACGAGCGGATTCCGCGTGCCGTCATCCAAGAAGCGATGGAACGTGAGCGAGAGGTGACCCCTGAGATCCTGGAGTCGCTCAGCCATCACGACGTCGGGTCGTGCCGCTGCGCCCAGCATGTAGTCGAGCTCTTGCCAGACCACCAGCGTGCCGGCGCTCCGAGACAGCAGGGAATCAGCGCGGGGCAGAGCCTCGTACTCGTTCTCACCGAGAATGCTGAGTGACCACTGCCCTGTGGTGAGCACGTGATCGATGTCCCATTGGAGGGCGGTCGTCTCGCCGTTCTTGCGGGTGAGAACCGTCAGTCGCCTCGCCTGGGAGAGCGATGCGGTCTTCAGGCCAAGACCGAAGCGTCCGAGGTCGGAGCCGGCGCGTGTCGTCGTCCGCGCGCTTCCCGCGAGTTGCAGCGCGGTGCGCGCCTCTTCTGGGCTCATTCCTATGCCGTCGTCGAGAACGGTGAGGAATGAGGAATCGATCGGATCTCCAGTGATCTCGACTCTCCGCGCATCAGCGCTGATGCTGTTGTCGACGAGATCGGCGATAGCCGCTTGGAACGAGTAGCCAACAGACCGCATCGACTCGAGAAGCTCCACGCCGGGAACCAGGATCTCGTGCTCCAAACCGCCCCCTTGATGAACCTCAGCACAGCCTACGTGGCACGAGGACCTCCCTTGCGCATGGGAAGGACCGTCCGTGAGCACTTCCTCTCACCGGAGGACCGACTGCCATAGAGAGGCGGTACTGCGGCGGCCTCCTCGGCCGTCCACGAGGTAAGCTGCTTCTGCCCCTCGGGCGCTGGACGAGATCGTCGAGCGCGCGTCCGATCGGGCGTGCTCAGGAGTGGGATCGGGTGCATCGGCTGATGTCGGTGGCCCGATGCACACTGACGCGGGGCGGAACGAGAGGCAACACGTGGAATTCAGGATGGGTGAGCTCTTCTGCGGGCCCGGCGGCATGGCGCTGGGAGCGCACCGTGCGGCACAGGAGCTCGGAATCGAGCTCCAGCACGTGTGGGCCAACGACTACGACGCCGACACGTGTGCGACCTATCGGTCGAACATCCCCGGCGCGACGGCTGAGTCCGTGATCCATGCCGACGTCCGCGTCCTCGAGACCGCTTCGCTCGCTCCGATCGACGGCTTCGCCTTCGGATTCCCCTGCAACGACTTCAGCCGGGTGGGCGAGCGCAAGGGGATGATGGGACGCTTCGGGCCGCTGTACAAGTACGGCGTCAACGTGCTGAACGAGCACTCCCCGTCCTGGTTCGTCGCCGAGAACGTGGGCGATCTGAAGGGCGCCAACGACGGCCACTCCTTCCGCCAGATCCTCCGCGAGCTGGAGCGAGCGGGGGACCAGGGCGGTTACGTCCTCACCCCCCACCTCTACAAGTTCGAGCAGTACGGGCTCCCGCAGCGCCGGCACCGCATCCTCATCGTCGGCATCCGGAAGGACCTCGACGTGCAATTCGAGATCCCCGCGACGGAGCCATACGCGCACATCGACAACTCGGCTGGCAATCGGCTCGAGAACCCGCCGATCGGGCCGCTCGTCACGCAGAACGAGCTGGCGAAGCAGAAGCCTTGGGTCATCGAGCGGCTCACGCACATCAAGCCCGGGCAGAGTGCTTTCACCGCAGAGCTGCCGGAGCACCTGCGCCTGAACGTCACCGGCGCGACGATCAGCCAGATCTACAAGCGGCTGGAGCGAGACAAGCCCTCGTACACCGTGACGGGCTCCGGAGGAGGGGGGACGCACGTCTACCACTGGGATGAGCCGCGCGCGCTGACCAACCGCGAGCGGGCCCGGCTGCAGACGTTCCCGGACGAGTACGAATTCGTGGGAGGCCGCGACAGCGTCCGTCGTCAGATCGGCATGGCGGTCCCCGTGGAGGGAGCCGAGGTTGTCTTCTCGTCCCTCTTCAAGTCCTTCCTCGGAATCGACTACGAGACGACGCAGACCAATCTCCCGCGCTCGGTGGCGAACGTGATCAGGACGCCAGCAGGCAGGTAGTGCGCGGGTGAGCAGGGGGAAGGCGTCGGAGTCCTGGGCGTCCTCCGAGAGCGCTCGCCGCACGATGCGCGGCAACAAGCGAAAGGACACCGCGCCTGAGCTGGCTGTCCGCCGCCGGTTGCATGCTCTGGGGTTGCGCTATCGGGTCGACTACGGGCCTGTGCGCGGCCTCCGCAGGCGTGCGGACATCGTCTTCACCCGCCGCCGCATCGCAGTCTTCATCGACGGTTGCTTCTGGCATAGCTGTCCCCTCCACGCAACGCATCCGAAGCAGAATTCGCAGTACTGGTCGCCCAAGCTCGCCACGAATGTCGAGCGCGACCGAGACACCGACGCCCAGCTCCGCGGGGAGGGCTGGCAGGTGCTCCGGTACTGGGAGCACGAGGACCCGGACGCCATCGCAGCCGATATCGCCGAATGCTGGAATCGCAGCGCAATGCCGACTGCTGGAAGGAGCGGCCCTAGTTCAACTTGAACGTCGAGATCAGGACCTCGATCAGCTCCCGGGCGGTCCGCTCGTCGAGCTGGAAGGTCTGGCTGCTCTTTGGCCCGGAAGCGCGGTTGTCCGATCCGAATGTCGAGAGGTGGATGTACGGAGTGCCGTCCTCCGCCGTGACTGCCTGGTAGGTGCAGTCGACCTCGGTCTGGTGGACAGTGACGCGTTGCGTGCCGGGGTGCAGAGACCTGATCCGTGCCATGGCGGAGACTTCTTCCTGATAGTGCTGAGCTCGACGTAATCAGGATGTCATCGAATACTCCCGTGCCTTCTCCTCTTCGACCGAGTCCTCGATCGGCGGCGACGCCCGGCGAGAACGTGTTGCAGTGCACTTTGACGCCCCACCCACCCCCGTGTTAGGTTCGCTCCCGGACATGTGACTGGTCGTGCAGGCAGGATCCGATGAACACCCTCGAGGTGTCGTCGGGTCCTTTTTTGTTGCCCCGGCGCCTCCTGAGCGGCCGCCGACGGCCTGCCGGAAGACGCCCGCCCCGTCACCGAAGCAGAGAAGGAGCTCGCCCATGGCGCTGCCTGATGGATTCCGATGGGGCGGCGCGCTCGCCGCGAACCAGGTCGAGGGCGCGTGGCGCGAGGGCGGGCGCGGCCCGGCGGTCAGCGACGTCGCCTCCTACAAGCCGAAGGCGGACCCGAAGGAGTACGCGATCCACCACCGCAACACGGTGGAGAGCATCACGGCGGCGATTGCCGACGACGACACCGAGTACTACCCCAAGCGCCGCGGCATCGACTTCTACCACCGCTACCCCGGCGACCTCGCGCTGTTCGCCGAGATGGGCTTCACCACCCTCCGCGTCTCGATCGCCTGGACCCGCCTCTACCCGACGGGGGAGGAGGCGGAGCCGCTCGAGGAGGGCATCGCCTACTACCTCGCCCTCTTCACCGAGATGCGGCGCCTCGGGATCGAGCCGCTGGTCACGCTCTCGCACTACGACCCGCCGCTCGCGCTCGCGCTGAAGCACAACGGCTGGGTCGACCGCCGCACGATCGGGCTGTTCGAGCGCTTCGCCCGCACCTGCTTCGAGCGCTTCGGCCACCTCGTCGACCTGTGGCTGACCTTCAACGAGATCGACGGCATCATCCGCCACCCGTTCACCTCGGGCGGGATCATCGAGGAGACCGTCGAGGGCAGCGTGGAGCAGGCCTGCTACACGGCCCTGCACCACCAGTTCGTCGCCTCCGCCTCGGTCACGAAGACGCTGAAGGAGCTGTGGCCCGAGTCGCGGATGGGCTGCATGCTCACGATGCTGACCACCTACCCCAACACCTGCCACCCCGACGACGTCGCGGCGACGCAGGCGAAGGAGCGGATGCTCTACCTCTGCACCGACGTGCAGGCGGGCGGCGCCTACCCGCGCCTGGCGCTGCGGGCGCTCGAGAGCCGCGGGGTCGAGATCCCGTTCGAGGCGGGCGATGTCGAGCTGCTGCGCGAGCACCCGGTCGACTTCATCTCGTTCAGCTACTACATGTCGATGACGGAGTCGGTGCGCCCCGACGCCGAGCGCACCCCCGGCAACACGGTGCTCGGCGTCAAGAACCCGTTCCTCGAGTCGAGCGAGTGGGGCTGGCAGATCGACCCCGTCGGCCTGCGGATCTCGCTGATCGACCTCTACGACCGCTACGGCAAGCCGCTGTTCATCGTCGAGAACGGGCTCGGGATGCGCGACGAGCTGACCGAGGACGGCCGCGTCCACGACCCGTACCGGATCGACTACTTCCGCGCGCACTTCGAGCAGATGATCCAGGCCGTGGACGAGGGCGTGGAGCTGCTCGGCTACGTCAGCTGGGCGCCGATCGACCTGATCAGCGCCTCCAGCTCGCAGATCTCGAAGCGCTACGGGTTCGTCTACGTCGACATGGACGACCTCGGCCACGGCAGCACCGAGCGCTACCGGAAGGACTCGTTCTTCTGGTATCAGAAGGTCATCGCCTCGAACGGCGCGGATCTGGGATGATCCTCCTCTGCCCGGAGGCGCCGTCCGGCTCTCCGGGCAGCGGCCCCGCCACCCCCACCCCAGCCCTGACGCGGCCGTCGACGGAGACACGCATGCAGACCATCAAGAAGGTGCTCAACTCGAGCGTCGTCCTCGTCGTCGACGAGCGCGGCGTCGAGCGCGTGCTCCTGGGCAGAGGGATCGGCTTCGGAGCGAAGGCCGGCGAGGCGATCGAGCCTTCGAGCGTCGACCAGGTGTTCGTGGCGCTGGACGACTCGGACCAGCGCAACCTCGTCGAGCTCCTGGCGCAGATCCCGCCGGAGTTCGTCGAGCTCACCCGCGCGGTCGTCGCCGACGCGGAGGAGCAGGGGCTGCGGCTGGACCCGCACGTGTACCTCGCGCTGACCGACCACCTGCACTTCGCGGTGGAGCGGCAGCGGCGCGGGCTCTCGGTCGCCAACCGGCTGGCCTGGGAGATGCGGACGGTCTACCCCGTGCAGTACGCGGTGGGGGAGCGGGCGGTCGAGCGGATGCGCGAGCGCCTGGACGTGGAGCTGCCCGCCGACGAGGCCGCGAACGTCGCGTTCCACCTCGCCAACGCGGAGCTCGGCAAGGTCGGGATCGACTCCCTCCGGATCGTGCAGCTCATCCGCTCGGTGACCGCGATCATCCAGCACTCCAGCGGAGCCGCGCTCGACCGCGACGACCTCCGCTCCGCCCGCTTCGTGGCGCACCTGCAGTACTTCGCCGAGCGCTTCTTCTCGGGCGGCCTGCTCGAGAGCGAGGACGACTTCCTCTTCACCAGCCTCAGCGCCCGCTACCCGCGCGCGATCGCCTCCGCCGAGCGCGTGCGCTCCTTCGTGGCGGCCGAGTACCAGGCCGCCCTGCCCAACGAGGAGGTCGCCTTCCTGGCCCTCCACATCGCGCGCGCCGCTCCGGAGTAGCGCGCTGACCCCGGAGAACCGCATGCACCGCACCACCCCCGCCCGCCCGACGACGCCCGCGAGCTCGCGCCCGTGAGCGGCACGATCCACCTCGTCCGGCACGCCGAGACCCTCTTCAACGTCGCCGGCCAGCTGCAGGGCTGGTGCGACTCGCCGCTGACCGAGCGCGGCGAGCGCCAGGCGGCGGCCCTCGGCGAGAGGATGCGCGGCGTGCCGCTCGTCGCAGCGTTCACGAGCGACCTCACCCGCACCCGCACCACGGCGGCGGCGGCGCTCGCCGGGCACCCGTGGCTCGAGGCCGAGCCGATGGTCGAGCTCCGGGAGTGGCACTTCGGCGCTTTCGAGGGGCAGCCGAACGCCTCGCTCTGGGAGCCGGTGTTCGCCGACCACGGCTACTCCTACGTGCCCTCCTCCGCCGACTGGCCGCGGATGACCGACGCCGGGCTCGACTCGGTGCTCGACGCGATCCACCGCCACGACCCCTCCGGCCGCGCCGACACCGGTGCCACCGTGCGCGCCCGCGTGGAGGCCGCGATCGCGCGGTTCGTGCCGGCGGCCGAGCACGGCGACGTGCTGGTCGTGACGCACGGCGCGGTGCTCGGCAGCATCCTGCGCGCGCTCGATCCCGCGCACCGGCCGCAGCGGGGCTACCCGAACTGCGCGGTCGTGACGGTGACGGACGGCGTCATCGGCGAGGTCGACGGGAGCTGCGCAACGGCCTGACGCCGCCTCTCCTCCCGCGCCCGCCGACCGGGGCCGGCGTGCTGCCGACGCGCCGAGTCAGCCCTTGAGCGGGTCGTTGCCCCAGTTCATCAGCGAGTAGCGCCACTTCGTCTCAGTGACGTCGCCCGACGGACGCTGCTTCGCGTGCCGGTGCACGTAGCCCGTGACCTTCGTCATGTGGGCGTAGTCGTCGTCGCTCAGGTCGGCCTGCTTCGTGCCGAGGATCTCGATGATCCGTCGCCCGCTCTCGTGGCCCACCGACTCGCCGCCTCCCGCCGGCTTCTGGCCGACCTCCTTCGACTCGTCCGTCTCGAGCCACTCCTCGAGCTCCTTCGCCGTCATGTTCACGGCGTCGTGGAAGTCGTCGCGAGTGCTCTTCTTGTCGTCGTCGGTCGTCATGGGAGTCGCTCCTTCGCGCGCCGTCGCGGCGCTCGCGTCCGAGTCGAGCGCGTGCGGTGCCCGAGGTCAAGCCCCGTGCCGGGTCCCGCGGCCGCGCGTAGCGTCGACGACGTCCGCACTCGCGTGACCACCAAGCAGAGAAGAGGCAGCCATGCCCTCACGCAACACGCTCGTCCGCAGCCTCCACGACCTGGGAGCCGCCGCCTGGTTCGGCGGCTCGCTCATGGGTGCCGTCGGCCTCAACGGCGCCGCCTCCACCTCCTCCGACCCCGCCGAGCGCCTCCGTCTGGCCTCGAACGGCTGGGCTCGCTGGACCCCCGTGCAGCTGGCTGCGATCGCCGCTCACGGCGTCGGCGGGATCGGCCTGATCCTCGCCAACAAGACCCGCCTCGCCAACCAGCAGGAGAGCCGCACCAACACGATCATCAAGACGATCGTGACCGGTCTCGCCGGCGCCGCCTCCGTCACCGCCGCCATCGCGGGCGCGACCCAGGCCAAGCACGCCGACGAGGGCGCCGAGGGCGTCACCGAGGCCTCGCCGCACAATTCGGCCGAGCTGACCACCGCTCTGCGCGTGCAGAAGGTCACCCAGTGGGCGATCCCCGTGCTGACCTCCGTCATCATCATCCTCGGCGCCCAGCAGGGCGAGCAGCAGCGCCCGATCAAGGGCCTGTTCGAGACGACCGCGCGGATGTTCCGCAAGTAGTCCTCGCCGCTGACGCGCAGAACGTCGGCTGAGAGTGCCCGCCCTCCACTCCTCGTGGAGGGCGGCTGCTCTCAGCCGACGTTCTGCGTGCGGACTCCGGCTACCGGCGGGCGGACCTGCGCCGGAGCGTCAGAGCGAGCGCTCCCGCCCCGCCCGTGATGAGGGCGAGCGCCAGGGCCGCCAGACCCGTCGTCCCCTCGGCGCCGGTGTGCGCGAGTGCGGACCCGGGCTTCGGCGATGCGGTCGGTGCCGGTGCGACCGGAGCGACACTCGGCTGCGGGCCGGGTGCTGCCGTCGGTGCCGCCGTCGGTGCCGGGGTCGGTGCCGCGGTCGGCTCCGAGGTCGGCTCCACCGGCGGGGAGGTCGGCGTCGAGGTCGGCGTCGCGGTCGGCTCGGGCGTCGGCTCGGCGGCGGCCAGCTCCGGAGTGGACGCCGGGGCGACACGGTGCAGCGTCGCCTGCTCGTAGTCGTACGACATCGCCAGCAGCGACGCGTCGGCGCCGCGCGGAGCGGCCAGCTCAAGGCCCGCCGCTGCACCCGTCGAGGTGAAGCCCGCGGGCAGCGAGACGGTCGGCACGCCCGTGTTCGCTCCGACGTCGCAGAACGTGGTGCCCGCCCAGTCGGGGGTGGCCGAGGTGGCGCTCGTCGGCATCGCCAGAGCGTCGAGGTCGTGGTCCTCGAAGTACCGGTCCATCGCCGCCTTGCCTGCGTCCTGCTCGGCGACGGCCACGTCGTAGGCCGGGTTCGGCACGTCCTCGTTGCTGAGGAAGTAGTCGATGTCGCCCTGGGTCAGCGAGGACTTCCCGTCCGCGATCACGTCCGAGAACGTCAGTGCGTCGGCCGGCTCGGTGAGCGCGGCCAGGCCCTCGGGCCAGGCCGCCTCCGTCGAGGCGAAGAACGAGTCGATGCTCGGCCGCATGTCGATCCAGCCGCCCGGCTTGAGGGTGCCGGAGACGAACTCCCGGGTGAAGTCGGGGACCTCCACGACCTCGGCGCCCTGCGCGCGCAGGTCGGCGACGGCCGCATCCACCAGCGCGGTGGTCTCGGCGAGGCCGGGGCGGGCCGGGTCCTCCTCGTAGTCCCAGCGGACGTAGCCGATGCGCTTGCCCTCGAGTGCGGTGTCGCTCAGTCCCGCCACGAAGGAGTCGGAGTCGATGGTCTGCGCGATGACGGTCTGCGGGTCGGTCGGGTCGTACCCGGCCAGCACCTGCATCAGCAGGGCGGCGTCGGTGACGGTCGTCGTCATCGGGCCCGAGACGTCCTGGCGGAGCGAGAGCGGGACGATGCCCGTGACGCTGGTGAGGCCCATGGTCGGCCGGTAGCCGACGAGGCTCTGGTGCGCGCTCGGCCCGACGATGGAGCCGCAGGAGTCGGTGCCCAGGCCCGCGGGAGCGTAGCCGGCGGCGACCGCTGCGCCCGTGCCGCCGCTGGACCCGCTGGCGCTGTTCGCCTGGTTGTACGGGTTGTTCGTCCGCCCGCGCTCCGAGCTCAGCGTGTACGTGCCGTGCCAGGCGAACTCCGCCATGTTCGTCTTGGCGAGGATGATCGCGCCGGCGTCCCGCAGGCGCTGCACCGCGGTCGAGTCGAGCGCCGTGCGGTAGGTGTGCAGCGAGGCGCTGCCGGCGGTCGTCGGCATGTCGAAGGTGGCGTAGTTGTCCTTCACCAGGATCGGGACGCCGTGCAGCGGTCCGCGGAGCGAGCCCTCAGCGCGCTCGGCGTCGAGGGCGGCGGCGGTGGCGAGGGCATCGGGGTTGGCGAGGATCACCGCGGCGAGCCCGGGCTGGTCGCCGTAGGGGTCGTCGTAGGCCGCGATCCGGTCGAGGTAGCGCTGAGTGAGGGCGACCGAGGTGGTCGCCCCCGACTCGAGGAGCGCGAGGGCGTCGGTGATGCTGAGGTCGACGACAGCGGGCGCGGTGGCGGCGGGGGCGGTGGCGCCGAACGCGGCGGGAGCGCCGAGTGCGGCCGTGAGGGCGAGCCCGGAGCAGAGGGCGGTGGCGGCGGTCAGTCGCACAGCGCGACGGAACGTGGGGGAGGAGGACAAGCGTGCACCTTCGGATCGAGTGGGAGGGAGCTTGGAGCATCCCCAGTATCCGAAGCGCTCATTGCAGCGCTGTTTCAGCGGGGTGACGATCGACGGCGCAGCCTCGCCGGTCACGCCGTGGACCAGGGCGAGCGGCGCGACGACGGCCTCGGACCTCCCGGACGGCGCGGGGACGGTCGCGTTCGAGACGTGGCCGGGAAGTCTTCCGGAGCCGTTGACCCCGCTATCTCTACATAGGTAGCGTCACTCCCGTGCAACCACTCCCTCGTCTCACCCCCGCCACCGCGGACGTCCTCCGGACCCTCCTCGACGCCGACGGCCCCACCTGGGGCATGGTGGTGATCAAGGCCACCGGGCGGCCGGCGGGCAGTGTCTACCCGATCCTGGAGCGGCTCGAGGGAGCGGGCTGGGTGGTCTCGGAGTGGGAGGCCGCGAGCGAGCGGAGCGGTCCGCGTCGCCGGCTCTACGAGCTGACCGCGGAGGGCGCTCCGGCAGCCCTGGCCGCCGTCGAGCGGATGCGGTCGACCGCGCGGACGGCGCCGCGAGCGGCGGAGGCGACCGCATGAGCGCGCTCCTGCGGCTCCTGTCGCTGCTCCTGCCCCCGCTCGCCCGGAAGCGCTACCTCGAGGAGTGGCGGGCCGATCTGGCCGGGGCGGCCGAGCTGGGCCTGCCCCGGCGCGGCGTCGTCCTCGGGGCGGTCGCCCTGCTCGTGAGCGTCGACCGCGACCTGCCCGCGCACACCGGCGAAGCACGGGGCGCACTCCCGCGCCGCCTCGCCCGCCGCGGACTCGCGCTCTTCGCCGCGGCCGCGCTGATGCTCAGCGGCATCGCGCTGACCGGCGGCGGCATCGTCCCCGAGCCGGGTGCCGCCTCCGACACCGCCCTGGCCGCCGTCGGCGCCGTGCAGACCGCGGTGCTCGTCGCCGCCGTCGCGGTCGCGGTCCTCGGCGCGGTCCACCTCCTCGGCGCCGCGGCCTGGGCCCGCACGGTGCTCGCGCGGATCTCCCTGGTCGCGGCGGTCGTCGGCCCGGTGCTCACTGCGGCCGGCCTCCTCCTCCCCGGACCCCTCGCCCTCGTCGGTCTGCCCGTCTCCCTCGCCGGAGTCGTCTGCGGCGTGATCGTCCTCGGCGGCTCGCGGACCATCGCCCTCGCGCCGCGGACCGCGACACGCGCCCAGCGCCTCCCCGTCGCCCTCGCGGGCCTCGCGCTGGTGGCGGGCGTCACCGTGGTGGGCGCGGTCGATCTGCTGGTCTGGAATCCGCAGGCGAAGGTCCCGGGCCTGGCTCTGACGGAGATCTACGCGACCATGGCCGAGCGCGACGGCTTCGAGTTCGGATCCCATGCGATCTGGGTCACCGGGTGGGCTGCGTTCTGGACGGCCGCCGCGATCGTCGTGACGGTCGGCGCCCTCGTCGGCCGGAGGTCGCCGCTCACGCCCCGGCGGATCGCGGTGCTCATGCTCGCCCTGGTCGCCGGCGCCGTCGTCTTCCGCTTCTTCGCGGGGTTCGGCTTCGGGATGTCGGTCGCCGACACCTTCGTCACGTCCGGCGGCGACGGCTCCCTGGTCTCGGCGGTCCTGCCGCCGCTCGGACAGCTCGCGCTCGCCGGCGCCGCGATCGCGGTGGGCTGGGCGCCCCGGGTCGCGCGGCCGGCGGCGGCACCCGCTGCCTGATCGTGTTCTCAACGAAGGAGGGATCCGTCCGAGCGGTTCCGGATCCGCGAGAAAAGGCCGCCCTGTCGACGTTCTTCCTGCGTTGAGAACAGGATCGGCCGGGGGAGGCTCCTGAAGCAGCCGACCGTCAGCGGTCCGCAGCGGCTCCGGCGGCGTGATCATGTTCAGAACTCAGGAAGAACTGGCGCCGGCGTCTCCCGACCCGCGAGAACAGCCAGCCCCGTCGACGTTCTTCCTGAGTCGTGAACAGGATCGGCGGTGGGAGTCTCCCCGAAGCGGCCGACCGGCGGCGGTCCGCGGCGAAGCTTGGCGCAGCACCGCGGCCGGGTGGTGTTCGCAACGGAGGAAGGACGTGCCCGAGCGACTCCGGATCCGCGAGAACAGGCGGCTCCGCCGACATTCTTCCTCCGTGGCGAACAGGACCGGCCGATCCCGGAGCGGCCGAGTGTCCTCCTGCGGCCGGGCGCCCGCCTGCCGCTGAGCTACTCCAGCCGGCGCAGGAAGCGGGCGGGCTGGTCGAGGAAGCCGCGCCAGGTCCGCACCAGGTCGAGGTCGTCGTAGCGGCAGGGGCGCAGGCCCGTCTCGTCGAGCTCGTAGAGGTCGGCGCCGGGGAGGGCGGCGAGGATCGGCGAGTGCGTGGAGAGGACGACCTGGGAGCCGCCGGCGACCAGGTCGCGCAGCTGCCCGATCAGGGCGAGGCAGCCCGACACCGAGAGGGCGGACTCCGGCTCGTCGAGGAGCCACAGTCCGCTGATCCGGGAGCGGTTCGCGACGATGTCGAGGAACGACTCGCCGTGGCTCCGCTCGTGGTACCCGCCGTCGATCCCCACCTCCTCCAGGTAGCTGAAGAAGCCGTGCATCGTCTCGGCGCGGAGGAAGAAGCCGCGCTTGGACGCGCCGGCTCCGCGGACCAGCTGCAGGTGCTCGGCCAGGTCCGACTCCGAGGCGTGGGAGGAGTGCATCGCACCCGTGGATCCGCCCTCCGCGTTCAGCCCGTAGGCCAGCGCGACCGCCTCGAGCAGCGTCGACTTGCCCGAGCCGTTCTCGCCGGTGATCACCGTGACCGGCCCGAGGTCCCAGCCCTCGGCCAGCACCTGCCGCACGGGCGCGAGCGTCGCGGGCCACCGCGCGGGGTCGGCGGGGTGCTCCGGTCGGGCCTGCACGCGGCGCACCGGGAGGGTCGAGAACACCCGGTCAGTCAAGCAGGTCGACGCTCCAGCCGGCCTCGGCCAGCGCGCGGGCCGTGTCGGCGCGGGGGGAGTAGGGGAGATCATCCGCGCCGACCACGCGGTAGTCGGTGTCGCCGGGGCCGACCCAGAGGACGGAGTCGGACGGGCCGGCTCGATGCAGCGCGGCGCGCACGGCCTCGGCCGGTTCTGCGATCTCGACCACCTCGCAGCGCTCGACGCGGCGGGCGCCGTCGACCAGGGCGCGGCGGATGCGTGCCGGGTCCTCGAAGCGCGGGTGGTGGTCGGTGACGATCACCAGGTCGGCGCGCTCGGCAGCGGCCCGGCCCATCGGCGCGCGCTTGCTCGGGTCGCGGTCGCCGTCGGCGCCGAGGAGGACGAGCACGCGACCGGGCGTCACCTCGCGGAGGGCGTCGACGGTGCGCGCGACCGAGTCGGGCGTGTGCGAGAAGTCGAGGAAGACGCGCGGCCCGTCGGCGCCGGACACGAGCAGCGTCCGCCCGGGCACGGTGACGTCGATCCCGGAGCCGACCGCGGCGGCCACCCGGTCGCGCGAGTGGCCCGCCTCGATCAGCATCACCAGCGCGAGGGCAGCGTTCGAGGCCATGTGGCGTCCGAGCAGCGGCACGGACGTCGTCGTCGACCAGCCGTCGCGGGCGGTGAGCCGGAAGCGGGTGCGGTCGAACGCGGTCTCGAGCACGTCGATCCGCCAGTCGGCTCCGTCGCCGGCCGAGAGCGTGACGACCGGCACCGAGGCCTCGCGGGCGACCCGGCGCCCCGCCTCCGTGTCGACGACCACGACGCCGCGGCGGCTCCGCTCCGGCGTGAACAGGAGCTGCTTCGCGCGGAGGTACTCGTCCAGGTCGCCGAAGTCGTCGAGGTGGTCGTGGCTGAGGTTGGTGAACCCGGCGACGTCGAGCAGGATCCCCTCCACCCGCGAGCGCACCAGTGCCTGGGCGCTGATCTCGATCGCCGCGGCCTCGACGCCGTCCTCGGCCATCCGGGCGAGGAGCGCGTGCAGCTCGGAGGCCTCGGGAGTCGTGAGGCGGCTGGCGACCACGTGGTCCGCGCTGCGGCGCTGGGATGTGGAGCTCAGCCCCGAGACGACACCCAGCTGCCGCAGCACCGCGTCGAGCAGGTGCACGGTGCTGGTCTTGCCGTTGGTCCCGGTCACGCCGAGGAGCACGGGCCGCGTCCGATCAGTGCCGTACACGCGGGAGGCTATCCCGCCGAGCGCGGCGCGGGGGTCGGCGGCGACGAGCACGGGGAGTCCGGAGGCGCGCGCCGCCTCGGACCCGTCCTCGTCGGTCAGCACCGCTACGGCGCCCGCCTCCGCGGCGGCGGCGGCGAACCTCGACCCGTGGGCGTGCCGACCGGGCAGCGCGGCGAACAGCGCTCCGGGGCGGATCTCGCGGTGCGAGAGGGTGACGCTCGTCACCCACGTCGTGTCGCCGCCGCCGAGGAGGCGGACTCCCGGGGCGGCGAGGCCGTCGAGAGCGGTGCCGCTCGCGTGGAGCGGGTCGAGGAGCCGGAACACCGGCATGCGTGCCTCCTGCGGGCAGAAGTGGGCCGGGCCCCGCGCGGCGTATGCACGCGGGGCCCGGGCGATCACTTCGCGGTCGGACCGTAGAAGGAGCTGATCTCGTCGAGCTCCATCTCCGCGGTGGACTGGATGAGCTTCAGCAGCTCCGGGTCGAGGCCGGGGGAGAACTCCTCGAAGCGCTCCGGAGCGATGACGGACGGGACGCCCTCGGGCGCCTGCTCCTTCGACTCCAGGTCGGTCCCGTCCTTCGACGGCGAGGCGCCGCGGAAGATCTTCCCCGCCTCGGACGCGCCCTCGAGATCGAACGTGTACTGCTTGCTCTGCAGTCCGAGGTCGGTGAGCTTCTTCACCTCGGGGAATCTCTCGGCGTTGGTCTTCGGGATCGGGAGGGTCTTCCTCCAATCGACGCCGAGCGTCTCGAGGGCCTTCGCGTAGCCGTTCTCGTGCGCCTGATCGCGGACGATCAGGTACGCGATGGTCGAGCGCGCCGTCTTGTTGTCGGTCATCTCGTAGATGCGGCACTTCTGCAGGCGCCCGGTGGACTCGAGCATCAGGTTGTACAGAAGGTCGAGCACGAGGTTGCCCGAGTTGTAGACGTAGCTGCCGCTCCACGGGTTGCCCGCCGCGTCCACGGGCAGGGCGCCCTGCGCTCCGACGAGGTAGTGGTGGATGTTGCTCGTGTCGAGCGCGATGCTCAGCGGAGTCGCGCCGCCTGCGCCCGGGGTGTCGAGCGGGTCGGTCGGCTTCCCCTGGTAGCGGGGCGAGCCGTCGAGCAGGCGCGAGATCGTCGTGCCGATCAGCTCGACGTGGCTGATCTCCTCGGTGCCGATGCCCTGGATCAGGTCGCGGTAGGGCTTCGCGTCGGCGCCGCGGAAGTTCATGGCCTGGAAGAGGTACTGCATCATCGTGCGCATCTCGCCGAACTGCCCGCCGAGCCCCTCCTGCAGCGCGTTGGCGGCGGCCGGGTCCGGCTCGTCCTGCTCGATGTCGTTGATGAGTCGTTGCACGTGGAAGAACACCATTGCCTCCAGAGGGATCGTTCCGACCAGCGTGCGCCGTGCTCCTCGCCGTGCAGGACCCCCTTGCCAGGAGCGCGCGGCTGTGCACCAAACGTTCCCCCGCGCCTTCCGGGAGGGGCGGCCCGGCCGCTACCGCAGGGCGAACGCCTCGCGGTAGAGCGCGGTCAGCTCCGGCGAGCCGGGGCCGCTGAGTCCGCAGGTGAGGACCGTGTCCCCCTCGACCGCGAGGAGGTAGTCGACGCCGTTCTCGAAGGTGATCGGCGCGCCGTCGACGGCCGATTCGGCGGACTGCGTGACCGTCACCACGTCTCCGACTTCGCCGGCGTACCGGTCGAGGACGTGGAGGGTGACGACTGCGCCGTCAATGCCGCGCACTTCTGCGCGGAAGGCGACCTGGGCGGCGGAGAGCGCCTCCGCGGTGACCGGCGAGCACACGGCGCTCGGGCCGCCCGTGCCGTAGAGCTGGAACGCCGAGCTCGACGTGCCGCTGAAGCCGAGGGCGAAGGGGAGGAGGAGCGAGGCGGCTGCGGCGGCGCTCAGCGCGCCCACGCCGAGAGTGAGCCACGGGGAGCGGCGACGGCGCTCCGAGACTGCGGGCTCCTCGGTCCCGGGGCCGCCGGTCGCCGCGGTGACGTGGGCGGCGAGCTCGACCGGCGCGAGCGGAGGCAGCGTCGAGGCCGGATCGATCGAGTGCAGCACGGTGCGCAGGTCCGCACCCGACGTCGCGTCCGCCGCGTCTCCGCCTGCCGGGTGCCCGCCTGCCGCGTCTGCGCCCGCCGCGTTCCCGCCTGCCGCGGCCGTCGCGGCGGCGAGCAGCTCGGCGAACTCCTTCCGCCCGCGGTCGAGGCGCAGCGCGACGGACTCCGGCGACTCGGCCTGGACGACGGCCATCCCGCGGACGTCGAGCCACTCCCACGCCCACAGGCGGAGCAGCTCGGCGTCGGCCTCGCGGACCCGCGCCAGAGCGAGGCGGGCCGCCGCGTCGGAGGCCCCATCGTCGTGCAGCTGCGGCGGATCCACGACCCCGACGCGCTGCGAGAGCAGGACCTGCCTGCGCTGCAGCCGCCTGGCGGTCTGGAGCTGCAGCCGGGCGACGGCGATCGCCCACGGGACCGGGTCGCCGTCGGGGAGGTCGTCCCACCGTCGGTGCAGCGCGCCGAGGGTCGAGGCGAGGACGTCGTCGGCCTGGGCCTCGTCGGTGCGGCGCCAGAGGTAGCGACGGACAGGATCGGCGATCGCGGCGGCGAGAGCGGCGAAGCGCTCCGGGCCCGCGAGAGGAGCTGGCATGCCTCCATGCTCCCCCGTCGCGCCCGGCGGCGCTCGTCCGGACCCGGCGCGCCGAGCTGTGACTGTGCCGAGGAGCCCGGCTGGAGGGGGCGCCGGTCAGCGCCTGGAGCCGCCCGCGGACTCGAGCCACCCCGCGACGAACGGCTCGATGTCGTCCACCTCGGCCAGTGCGAGCCGCTCGAGCTCCACGCCGCGGCACTCCAGGGTGAGGACGTGCCCGCGCACGGAGGCGGCCGCGCGCACGGCGCCGTCGCCCTCCCAGACCTCGAACGGCTCCTGCTCCCCGTCGACCTCGATCTCGGCGATGCGGGTCGGCGCGGGAAGCGCCTCCGGGCGGACGAACGAGCTCGGGGACTCCTCGCGACCGCAGAGCAGCGCGACGTCCTGGCGGGGATCGCCGAGGGTCGTCCGCGTCTCGACGGAGGGGCCCGCTCCGCCGCGGACCGCGTCGGCGCGGAGGAAGGACAGACCGTGCGGCCCGCCCGAGAAGATCCACTCGCCGAGCAGCCGCCGACCGCTCCAGTCGGAGACCCCCCACACCGGCAGATCCCCGAAGGAGGAGCGGACGCGTGCGGCCCACTCGGCGAGATGCGCGGAGTACTCCGCCTCGTCGAGCCGGCCGCCGTAGTGCATGGCCCGATCCTAGAACGCGGGTACGGGGGAGGCCAGGTCCGCGAGGCCGTCCGCGGAGAGAGCCCCTCGGAGGCCGGGCCCCTCGGAGGATGGGCCCCTCGGAGGCCGGGCTCCTCGGAGGCCGGGCCCCTCGGATGCCCGACCCCCTCGGAGGCCGGGCCCCTCGCTACTGTGAACGTCGACCCCCGCCTCCCTTCCCCGCCGAGGAGCACCATGCCCATCTGGACCCTGCACGGAGACGGCCGCACCGTCGAGCCCGGCGCCGTCGTCGCCCCCGGCGAGCGACTCGCCTGGCCGGCCACGATCGCCATCGGCATCCAGCACGTCGTCGCCATGTTCGGAGCGACGTTCCTCGTGCCCGTGCTCACCGGGTTCCCGGTCGCCACGACCCTGCTCTTCTCCGGAGTAGGGACGCTGCTGTTCCTCCTGATCACGCGCAACCGGCTCCCCAGCTACCTCGGCTCGAGCTTCGCGTTCATCGCGCCCGTCACCGCCGCGACCGCCGTCGGAGGGACGGGGTCGGCGCTCGCCGGAGTCGTCGCCGTGGGCCTCCTCCTGGCCGCCGTCGGCGTCCTTGTGCAGGTCGTCGGCCTGGGCTGGATCGACAGGCTGATGCCCCCGGTCGTCGCCGGCGCGATCGTGGCCCTGATCGGGTTCAACCTGGCTCCGACCGCGTACCTCAGCTTCAAGCAGGCGCCGATCACCGGCACGATCACGCTCGCCGCGATCATCCTGTCGAGCGTGTTCCTCCGCGGCTTCCTCGGCCGCGTCTCGATCTTCCTCGGCGTGGTCATCGGCTACGTCGTCGCCCTGCTGCGGAACGAGATCGACTACTCCGCGGTCGGTGCGGCCGACTGGTTCGGCCTGCCGCCGTTCACCTTCCCCGACTTCGCCTCCGGATCCACCTGGTCGGGCATCGCGATGTTCCTGCCGGTCGTGCTCGTCCTCATCGCCGAGAACGTCGGCCACGTCCGCGGCGTCGCGACGATGACCGACGCCTCCGCCAACGCGAGCACCGGCCGCGCCCTGATCGCGGACGGCGTGGCGACCACCCTCTCCGGCGCCTTCGGCGGCTCCGGCACCACGACCTACGGCGAGAACATCGGAGTGATGGCGGCCACCCGCGTGTACTCGACGGCCGCCTACTGGGTCGCCGGCGTCACCGCGATCCTGCTCAGCCTCTCGCCCAAGGTCGGCGCCGTCTTCAACTCGATCCCGGCCGGAGTCCTGGGCGGCGCGACCACCGCGCTCTACGGCCTGATCGGCGTGATCGGCATCAAGATCTGGATCGACAACCGCGTCGACTTCTCGCGCCCGGTCAACCAGTACACCGCCGCGGTCTCCCTCGTGATCGCGATCGCCGGCTTCTCGTTCTCCTCGGGCGGCTTCGAGCTCGGCGGCATCGTCCTCGGCGCCGGCGCCGCCCTCGTGATCTACCACCTCGGCAACGCCATCGCCCGCTGGCGCCACACCGGCGCTGACGACGGCGGCCCGCTCCCCGCCATCGGCCAGCTCGGCGGCGACCCGCAGGACCGCTGACCGCGGCCTGCGCCGGCGCCGACGGCACCGCCGCCGCTGAGACGCCGCTCCAGTGCCGAGACACCGCTCCAGTGCCGAGACACCGGCCGCGATGCGGTGTCTCAGTGCTGAGTGCGGTGTCCCGGTGCGGCGAGTCGAGTGGACGGGCCGACGACCCTCGATCGTCGCCCCGCGGGTCGTAGGGTTCGAGAGTGCTCGAACCCCTCCTCCCCGTGCTCTCCTTCACCCGCTACGACATGAGCGCCGCAGGGTCGGCGGCGTCGCTGTTCCTCGACCGGACCACCCTCTGCGGGATCTACGTCCTGGAGTTCGAGAACAGTCAGCGGTACGTCGGCCAGACCACGAACATCGTGAGCCGGTACGCGACGCACAGGCGCCACCACGGCGACGTCGTCGCCTTCCGCTTCGCTCCCTGTGAGCGTGCGCAACTCGACCGCGCAGAAGTGGCCGAGATCCGGAGGCAGGAGGCCGAGCACAGCCTCCGCAACCTCGCACTCACCGGCTGGCCGGGCGGAGTCGATGACCTCGGTGTCACGCTGGAGGAGGGGCGGAGCGTCCTTCTGCCCTGGAACAGAGAGGATCGCCCTCGGGTGGGCGAGGAGGGCGAGGCGACGATGCCGGGCCGCTTCTGGGAGCTGGCTCGCCGCGAGGACTACCTCGACCTCTCGGCAGCCCTGGGCCGGTACATCGGCGAAACGGTCCCCGATCCGTTCGGAACACAGCAGATGCTCTGGACGGTGTCCGCGCTGCCGTCCACGAGGCGGACGAAGAAGCGGCGACGGCTCCTCACTCTGAGCTGCGGAGTGCTGGAGACGGTCTTCGTCCAGGAGGACCTGGAGAGCGGGGAGATCGTCATCGCCGTCAATGTCGATGCCCCGACGTTCGCGGAGCGGGTGGATCAGCAGGGAGTCACCGAGCTCCCGCCCGCTTTCGGAATCGAGTACTCGACCAGCTACAAGAGCGCGGAGGTCAGCGGCTGGGAGTTCGAGTCGTGGGAGCAGTTCTGGGAGGCGCTCGACTTCGAGCCGTTCGTAGAAGCGGCCTACAAGCTCAACACGACGCTGATGCGGCGAGGCGGCAGCCCCCTCCGCCGTCACCACAATCCGTTCTTCGCCAGCGACCTGCTGTTCTCCGCGGTCAGGATCGACGCCGAGGGCGATCGATCCGCGGAAGAGCCCGCCGACTGAGCGCACAGCCGCCCCGGGACGCCGCCGTGCCGTCGAGACGCCGCTCTCCGGCGGACGTGCTGGCGCGCGCGGCGGCGTCTCGGCGTCCCCCGGAGCGGCGCCCGCGCTTACCACGTTCGGGGAAGTCCGCAACCCGGTGCGCTCCCAGGCGGCTCCCGCCTAACGTCGAGCGTGACGACCGCAGCAGCGGAACGCCGCACACCGAGTGAGACAGCAAGGAGCACCACCGTGCCGCAGATCATCGAGACCGTCGACGTCAACGTCCCCGTGTCCGTCGCCTACAACCAGTGGACCCAGTTCGAGGAGTTCCCGCGCTTCCTCGACGAGGTCGAGTCGATCCAGCAGGTCACCGACACCCTCACCGTCTGGAAGGTGAAGGTCGGCCCCGTCGAGCGCGAGTTCGAGGCGAACATCACCGAGCAGCACCCCGACGAGCGCGTCGCGTGGAACAGCACCGGCGGCGAGACCGACCACGCCGGCGTCGTCACCTTCCACAAGCTCTCCGACACCGAGACCCGCGTCACCGTGCAGCTCGACTGGGAGCCCAAGGGCTTCCTCGAGACCCTCGGCTCGCTCGTCGGCGCCGGCAGCCACGCCGTGAAGAAGGACCTGAACAACTTCAAGGAGTACATCGAGAAGCAGGGCACCCCCGACGGTGCCTGGCGCGGCGACGTCGAGGCCTGAGCCGTGACCGACACCAGCACGCCGAACGACTCCGAGGGCGAGAAGAAGGACGGCGGCCTCGGCACCGAGGGCACCATCCCCGCCTCCGAGGACGGCCTGGCCGTCGGCGTCTCGGGCGACTCGCACTTCAACCCCGAAGAGGACGAGCCCGCGGACTCCGAGAGCTGACCTCCCCTCCGCGAGATGCCACTTGTGCACGCGACACGCCGCGAGGCGTGCGCACAAGTGGCATCTCGCGGTTGACGCCTAGCGCCAGGCGCGCGTGTACTGCGGAGGTACCGGCAGGGCCGCGCCGAGCTCATGGGCCATCCGCACCGGAGCGTTCGGGTCGCGCAGCAGCTCGCGGGCGAGCAGAACGACGTCGGCGTCGCCGTTCGCGACCACGCCCTCCGCCTGCTCCGCCGTGGTGATCAGTCCCACGGCTCCGACCAGCGCACCCGTCGCCCTCCTCAGATCGCGTGCGAACGGCACCTGGTAGAGCGGCGCCACCGGGATGCTGGCGTGCACCAGCCCGCCGGTCGACACGTCGAAGAGGTCCACCCCCTCGGCGCGCGCCCACTCCGAGACGGTGATCGTCTCCTCCAGCGTCCAGCCGCCCTCGGCCCAGTCGGTCGCGGAGAAGCGGACGAGCAGCACGAGCTCCCCGATCTCGGCGCGGACCGCGCGGACGACCTCGAGCAGCAGGCGCGCCCGATTCTCGAGCGAGCCGCCGTAGGAGTCCTCGCGGGTGTTCGAGAGCGGCGACAGGAACTGGTGGAGCAGGTACCCGTGCGCGGCGTGCAGCTCGATCACGTCGAAGCCGGCGTCCGCAGCGCGGCGGGCGGAGGCGCGGAACGCCTCGACGAGGCCGGGCAGCTCCTCCGCCGCCAGCTCACGCGGCTCCGCGTAGCCCTCGAACGCGACGGCCGAGGGAGCGACGGTCGGCCAGCCGCCGTCCTCCAGCGGCACGGATCCGCGTCCGCTCCACTCGCGGTAGGTCGACGCCTTCCGGCCGGCGTGGGCGAGCTGCACGCCCGCGAGCGCGCCCTGCCCGTGCACGAAGTCGACGATCGGAGCCCAGGCGTCGCGCTGCTCGTCGTTCCACAGCCCCGTGTCCCAGGGGCTGATCCGCCCCTCGGGGACGACGGCCGTGGCCTCCGCGATGACGACGCCGGACCCTCCGCGCGCGAGCCCGCCGAGATGCACGAGGTGCCACGAGGTGGGCACGCCATCCTGCGCCTCCACCGAGTACTGGCACATCGGCGCCGCCCAGAGGCGGTTGCGCGCGGTCCTCGAGCGGAGCGTCAGCGGCTGGAACAAGGCGGTGTCGGTCATGTCTCTCCTGTCGTGCAGCTCCGCGAGATGCCACTTCAGTACGCGACACGCCGTGGAAGGCGTGCGCAAGTGGCATCTCGCGGAGAGGGTCAGGTGCTCCAACCGGGAGGAGAGCCCGGCTATGCCCGGATCAGCGCGGCCAGGTCGCCCCGGGCGCGTCCTGCCAGACGGTGCTCGGCGGGGCGAGCGACTCCAGCTCTTCGAACAGCGCGTCGGGGATCTCGAGCGCGTCGTCGGCCACGAAGGAGTCGTAGTGCTCGGCGGAGGTGGCACCGACGACCGTCGTCGTCACGCGGGGGTCGCGGGTCGAGAACTGCAGCGCGGCGGCGGCGAGCGGCACGCCCGCCCGGTCGCAGGCCGCTCCCATCGCCGCGACGGCGTCCACGATCTCGCGCGGAGCCGGCTGGTACGCGTACGAGGCGACGGGCTCGGGCCAGCGTGCGAGCGCGCCTCCGCCGTAGACCGCCGCGTTGACCACGATCACGCCGCGGTCGACGGAGGCGTCGATCAGCTCCTCCGAGGAGCGGTCGACCAGCGTGAAGCGGTTGTGGGTGATCACGGCGTCGAACAGGCCGGTGTCGACGTAGTGGCGCAGCATCGGCGCGGGTCCGCCCGAGATCCCGATCGAGAGGGCGACGCCCGCCTCCTTCATCGCGACGAGCGCGCGGACGGGTCCGTCCTCGCCGAAGGCCTCGTCGTACGAGATGCGCTCCGGGTCGTGCAGGTAGAGCAGGGGGAGGACGTCCATCCCGAGGCGCTCGCGGCTCTCGTCGAGGCTGCGGCGCATCCGCTCGGCCGAGTAGCTGCCGGTGCTCGGGTCGCGGTCGAGCTTGGTGACCACGGTGATCCCCTCGGGGACGCCGCCCCGCGCCTGCAGGGCCTCGCCGATCAGGCGCTCGCTGTGCCCCTGCGCGTACTCGTTCGAGGTGTCGATGACAGAGACGGCGCGGGTGGCGGCGGCGGAGTCGAGGACGCGCTCGAGGGCCGGCACCCGGTCGAGGTCGGCGACGCGCTCGGGGCGCCAGGAGGTGCCGAGGGTCAGCCGGGTGACGGTGGCGCCGGACGGGCCGAAGGGCCGGAGCGCGGAGGTCTGCGAGGTCATCGGACCAGCCTGGCAGCGGAGGGGCCGTCACCGCACCCGACCGGCAGGTGAACGGACGGTGCACGGTGCGCTCCGTGCGCGCGCCGCTCTAGGCTCGGCGCGTGACCGTCGACCTCTCCTCCGCCCGCTCCGCCGTGCTCGACGCTCTCGCCACTCCGGCGCTGGTCCTCGACGAGGCTGTGCTCGACCGCGACATCGCCGCCGTCGCCGCCGCGGCCCGCGAGCGGGGCCTGGCGCTCCGCCCCCACGCCAAGACGCACAAGTCGCTCGAGATCGCCCGGCGCCAGCTCGCCGCGGGGGCCGTCGGGCTCACCGTCGCGACCGTCTCGGAGGCCGAGGTCTTCGCCGCGGGAGGGGTGCGCGATCTCTTCATCGCCTACCCGCTCTGGCTCGACGCCGAGCGCGCCGGGCGGCTCCGCCGCGTCCTCGCGAGCGCCCGCGTGCGGGTCGGCGTCGATTCGGCGGAGTCGGCCGAGCGCCTGGCCGCGGCCCTGCCCGGGCGCGAGGGGCTCGAGGTCGTCGTCGAGATCGACTCCGGCCACCACCGCAGCGGCGTGCTGCCCGCCGAGGCCGGCGCGATCGCCGCGGCCGCCGTCTCGGCCGGGCTCGACGTCGCCGGCGTCTTCACCTTCCCCGGCCACAGCTACGCGGCGGGCAACGGAGCGGCGGCCGCCCGCGATGAGGCGCGCGCCCTCGCCGAGGCGGTCGCGTCGCTCGCGGCGTCCGGAGTCGAGGCCCGCGTGGTCAGCGGAGGATCGACCCCCTCGGCCGCGTTCGCCGACTCCTCGGTGCTCACGGAGCTGCGTCCCGGAGTCTCGGCCCTCGGCGACGCCCAGCAGTGGGAGATCGGCACGATGGCGCCCGAGGACATCGCCGTCACCGTCCTCGCCACGATCGTGTCCCGCCGCGGCGACCACCTGATCGCCGACGCCGGCAGCAAGGTGCTCTCCTCCGATCGCGGCGCGGCCTCGAGCGGCTTCGGCCGCCTCCCGGAGCACCCGGAGGCGCGCATCCCGGTGCTCTCGGAGCACCACGCGACGATCACCGGAGTCGACCTGCCAGTGGGGACGCGCGTGCGGATCGCGCCGAACCACGTCTGCGTCGCGGTGAACCTGGCCGACGAGTACCGCGTCCTCCTGCGCGGCGGCGGCGGTGCGACCTGGCCGGTCGACGCCCGCGGGCGAAACAGCTAGGCGATCCGCGAGCGCGGGATCCGCAGGCCGAGGAGCGCGCTCGCCGCCAGAAGCACGAAGGCGGAGGCGAAGGCCGCGGTCGGCGAGGCGGCGTCGGCGAGGGCGCCCGCGAGCAGCGGCCCGATCACGCCGCCGAGGTCGGAGGCGGCCTGGAACACCGAGACCGGCTTGCCCCCGCGCTCGCCCGCCGCGTCGCCGACCAGCGCGCCCGGGGCCGTGCCCATGAAGGCGGCCGCCGCTCCGTAGACGCACAGCAGCACGACGAGCAGCCACAGCTCCGAGACGAACGGCATCGCCACCGCCGCGACGGAGAACCCGCCGATCAGCGCCGGGCGCCGGCCGACCGTGTCGACGAAGCGGCCGGCCGGAGCGAGCGCGATCGTCTGCACCACCGCGGCGATCGCGAAGGCGATGCCCGTCCAGGCGGGCTGCCCGCCCAGGCCCTCGACGACCAGCACGGGCACGAGCGTCGCGCGGACTCCCATCGCCGACCAGCCGAGGGCGAAGTTCGCCAGTACCGCGCTCTGGTAGCGGCGGTCGCGGGCGACCTCGCGCAGCGGCTTCGTCCTCGCCGCGGCGGACGGCGCCGCGTCGCGCTCCGGCCGCTGCAGCAGGATCAGCCCGACGAGCCCCGCGATCGCGAGCGTGCCGGCGTAGAAGAAGAAGGGTGCCGTGAGTGAGATCGCCGTGAGCACGCCGCCCACCGCGGGGCCCGCCATGCCGCCGAGCAGGAAGCCGCCCTGGTAGAAGCCGATCGAGCGGCCGCGCCGCTCCGGGCTCGCGGTGCGCAGGAGGAGCGTCATCGCGGCGACGGAGAACATCGCGGAGCCGATGCCGCCGGCTCCGCGCAGCAGCAGGAGGTGCGGGTAGTCGGAGGCGAAGCCGACCAGCGCCGAGGAGAGCGCGACGATGCCGATGCCGACGGCGAGGACGACCCGCTCGCCGAACCGGTCGACCAGCGGCCCCACGAACGGGTTCGCGACCAGCCGCATCAGCGCGAACGCCGAGACGACCGCGCCGACCGCCGTGTAGTCGACACCGAAGCTGCGCACGTAGGTCGGCAGCACCGGCACGACCACGCCGAAGCCGAGCATCACGAAGAAGGCGACGACCCCCAGCACGAGCACGTCCCGCGGCAGTCGCTCGCTGTCTCGGGAACGCCACGGGAATCGCACCTGTCGACGCTACCCCCTGCCGGGGGCCCCACCCGACGCTGGGCGGGAACCCGTCGGGCAGCACGCCGGACGCGCCGGGCGGACCCGTTCCGCGCCGCGTGCCCGGTCGGCGAGCCCGGGCCGGTTACGGTCCTCGGATCCACTGCGGAGGAACCCGGCGGACCCGGGAGCGGACCGCCTCCGGGACCGGCCCTCGACCGACGGGAGACCCGTGAGACGCACCACCGCCGTGCCGGCCCTGCTGGCGACCACGCTCCTCCTCACCGGGTGCGGGGAGCCGGGCGGCGTGCAGGATCCCGCCCCGTGCCATCCGCTCGAGGACGCCTGGAACGCGTACGCGACGGAGTTCGATCCCGGACTCCGCGACACGTTCCGCGAGGCCCTCCTCCGCTTCGACGACGGCTCCTCGACCAGCACGGCGGCCCACGCAGCAGGCCTCGCCACCGTGAACCTCCTGCAGGCGATCTCCGGTGATCGACGCGCGAGCGAGTACTTCTGGAACGCGCTCGACCTGATCGGCCGGGAGTGCGCCGAGGCGGGAGCGCCGCTGTCGTTCGACCACCACGGCGAGCAGCTGACGACGGGGAGCGGCGCCGACCACGGCCGGTCGCCCTGGGTCGTCGACGCCCCCGATCAGCCGGCGAGCGGCACGATCGAGCCGACGATCCCCGGGTAGCTGACGTAGTAGAGGACGCCGTCGCGGTGGAGGACGCCGCGGCCGGGGTAGCTCTCGTCCGGTCCGTCGGGTCCGTCGAGGAAGCCCGGAGCCGCGGCGTCGTCGGCGGTGAAGCCGTCGGCGAGGAGCGCGGCGCTCCGGTCCGGCCACTCCGCGTCAGGGACCGCCAGCTGCCCGACCACGACCGACACGTCGCCCTGGCCGGTCCACCGGCAGAGCACCCCGTCCTCGGCGATCTCCTGCACGACGGGGTAGTCGAAGTCGTAGGCCGTCGCCTCGGGCGCGAGGGCGAGACCGTCGTCGGCGAGCGACGCCTGCTCGTCGGCGGTGAGCAGGTCCTCGCAGGGGAGCAGGGCGGTGGCCGGGGTCGCCGTGGGCAGCGGGGTCGCGCTGCCGGCGCTCGCGGTCGGCACGGCACTGCTCGTCGCCGGAGCGCTCGAGACCTGCGGTGGAGCGCTCGACGCGGGCGCCGGGGCCGTCTCGCCGGCGCTCCCGGTGCAGCCGCTCAGCGCGAGCAGCCCCGCCGTGCAGGCGAGGAGCGCACCGGCTCCCCTCGTGGTCGTCGTCCGGATCATCGCGAGCCCCCTCGTCCGCGGCGGCCGCGTCGCCGCCCCCTCGATCCTCTCCTCCGCTCTCGCCGGCTGTCCACCGCCCCCGGCGGGTGCGGAGGCGACCACCGCTTCGGCCCGGCGCCGATGGCACGACCCGCGGCGGCACGGCGCCGTTGACCGCGTGGTCGCCGACGATCCGCGCCGTGAACACCCCAGGGGTTGTGGCTCGCGGCCGTGCGGGCGTTGCGCCAGTGCCGGTCGAGGCTCTTCGGGGAGCTCACTCCGGAGGCGCTCAGCGCGCGGCCGCCGAGACCTGCCCCACCACCTGCAGGATCTGCGGATCCGCCGCGAACGACTCGGCGTTCCCGTGCGAGAAGATCCGCGTCCGCGCCCGCACCTCGCGTGACGCCCGGGGTCCCTCCGTGACCTCCGGGGTCCCTCCGTGACGCCCGGATCGGGGAATGCCTCGCGCCCGGGGCTGTTGGCCCAGGGGATGTCCTCCACCACTCCCGTCCCCCCGTCCGACTCCCGCAGCGCCCTCGTCGTCGGTGCGACCGGCATCGGCGGCTCCGCCCTCGTCGACCTGCTCACCGCGCAGGGGTGGCCGGTGACCGCCCTCTCCCGCCGCCCGATCGACGCGCGCCCCGGCGTCGCTCCGCTCGCCGCCGACCTGCGCTCGGCCGAGGACCTGGCGCGCGTGCTCGCCGACCATCGCCCCACCCACGTCTTCTTCACCGCCTGGTCGCGCCAGGCGACGGAGGAGGAGAACATCGCGGTCAACGGCGGCATGGTCCGCGACCTCCTCGCGGCCCTCGCGCACGCTCCCGTCGAGCACGTCGCGCTGGTGACCGGCCTCAAGCACTACCTCGGGCCGTTCGAGGCGTACGGGCAGGGCGCGATGCCCGACACCCCGTTCCACGAGGAGGAGGAGCGCCTGGACGCCCCGAACTTCTACTACGCGCAGGAGGACGAGCTCTTCGCCGCGGCCGAGCGCGCCGGGTTCACCTGGTCGGTGCACCGCTCGCACACGGTCATCGGGCACGCCGTCGGCAACGCGATGAACATGGGGCTGACCCTCGCGGTCGCGGCGTCGATCCACCGTGCCGAGGGCACCCCGTTCGTCTTCCCCGGCTCGCTCACGCAGTGGAACGGCCTCACCGACATGACCGACGCGACGATCCTCGCCGAGCAGATGCTCTGGGCGTCGACGTCGGAGGCGGGCCGCGACCAGGCCTTCAACGTGGTCAACGGCGACGTCTTCCGCTGGCGCTGGATGTGGACCCGGATCGCGGAGTACTTCGGAGTCGAGCCGGTCGGCCCGGGGGAGGAGCCGCAGCCGCTCGAGCAGCAGATGGCGGGGGCCGAGCCGGTCTGGCGGCGCCTCGTCGACGAGCGCGGGCTGATCGAGCCCGATCTCTCCCGAGTGGCCTCCTGGTGGCACACCGACGCAGACCTCGGCCGGAACCTCGAGGTCGTCACCGACATCGGCAAGTCCCGCCTCGCGGGCTTCACGGCGTTCCACCGGACGGTCGACTCGTTCACGGCGCTCTTCGACCGCTACCGCGCGGAGCGCCTGATCCCCTAGCCCGTCGGCGCTCATCCGTCGCCGCTCCGTCGTCCGCCGGACACCCGGCCGACACCCCTCGTCTCCCCGCCGTGCCTAGCGTCACGGCATGGTGGCGAGCGGATGATCGAGCGGGTGGACCCGTTCCTGGGCACGGAGGCGACCGCGCTCCCGGAGCCGACCGGGCTCGCTGCGACGTGGTGGTCGCCGAAGCCGCAGATCGGCAACACGCACCCCGGAGCCACCTACCCCCTCGGCATGGTGTCCGCGTGCTCGTACTCCGGCGCCTACCCCACGGGCTACGGCCGCTACGACCTCGCGCTCGAGGGAGTCCCGCCGACGCTCCACGACGGCCTCGAGGCGAGCGGGTTCACCCACTTCCAGCAGTCGGGCACCGGGGCGATCCGCAAGTACTACAACTACCTGCGGGTCACCCCGATGCTCGAGCCGCTCGACGAGCTCGGACGCAGCTGGGCACTCGAGGACGAGGTGGCGGAGCCCGGCTACTACGCGGCGACCCTGTCCTCCGGCGTGCGGGCCGAGCTCACCGTCGGTCCCGCCTCCGTCGTCCACCGCTACACCTTCCCCGAGCACCGCAGCGCCCGCGTCGTCGTCGATCTCTCCCTCGGCGGCCTGGCGATCCCGAGCGGAGCGACCGTGCCCCTCCGCGCCCGGCTGCACTCGATCTCGCCCGGGGTCGCCGCGGGTGAGGTCGTGATGGAGGGCGCTCCGCTCGCCGTGCACCTCGAGTGCGACGCCCTGCAGTGGCGGCAGATGCTCTGGTACGACCGCCGGCTGATGCCGGGCGGCACCCGGCTCGACTTCGACCACATCCGCCCGACCACGCTCCGCCCCTTCGGGCTGATGTGGGCGGGGCCCAGCACGGCCGGTCGGACCGTCGAGCTCCGGATGGGCTTCTCGCTGCGGGGCACCGACCGCGCCCGCGAGAACCTGCACCGCGACGTCCCTCCGGCGGGCACCGGGTTCGACCAGCGCCGCGATCGCACCCGCAAGACGTGGCGGAAGCGCCTGCGCACGATCGCCGTCGACACCCCGTCCGCCGAGCGCGAGACGGTCTTCTCGACCGCGCTCTACCACTCGCTGATCAAGCCGTGCCTCGCCCCCTCCGAGAGCCCGTTCTGGCCGACGGACGGACCCTTCGTCTTCGACATCAGCACGATGTGGGACATCTACCGCACTCAGCTCCCGTTGCTCACGATGCTCCTGCCCGACCGGGCGGTCGAGATCGCGGCGGCGCTCCTCACCATCTGCGAGGAGGAGGGCAACTTCCCGATCGGCTACCGGATGGCCAAGGGCAGCGACCGCTTCTCGCGCCAGGGCAGCGCCCTCGCGCACACCTTCCTCGCCGACCTCTGCCGGCTGGGGCTGCCCGGGATCGACTGGGACGCCGCTCTCGTGCACATGAGCGAGGACCTCAAGCGGATGTACGGCGAGGAGTTCCTCGCCGCGGGGGAGGCGCACCCGATCAGCCACACGCTCGACCTGGCGCACGGCTACTGGTGCACAGCGGTCGTGGCCCGCCACGTCGGGGACCTCGAGCTCGCCGAGCAGCTCGAGGAGCGCGCCGCGCAGTGGGTGAACGCGTTCGACCTCCGCTCCGGCCTGCTCAAGGACTCGACGTACTACGAGGGCACCCGGCACAACTACTCCTTCCGGCTGCTGCACGACATGGCCGGGCGCATCGCCCTCAGCGGAGGGGACGAGGGCTTCGTCGCCCAGCTGGACGAGTTCTTCGGCTTCGGAGCCGAGGCGGTCGTCCAGCCCGGGCTGCGCCCCGAGCGGAGCGAGATGCTCGCGGGAGCCGAGCTCGGGCGCTTCGAGGGGCTCAACAACGAGCCCGACATGGACTCGCCGTGGGCGTACCACTACGCGGGACGGCCCGACCGGACCGCCGAGATCGTGCACGGCGTGCTGCACCAGCGGTTCGGAGCGGACCGGGGCGGCCTGCCCGGGAACGACGACTCCGGGGGCCTCAGCTCCTGGTACGTGTGGGCGAGCCTCGGGCTGTTCCCCGTCGCCGGGCAGGGCCTGGTGCTGGTCAACGCGCCGAGCTTCGCGCGCGCGTCGGTGGCGATCGGAGGGGCCGACCTCGAGATCCGGACCACCGGCTTCGTCGAGCCCGAGCCGGGCGGGCCGGTCCAGTACGTGCAGTCGGCCGAGTTCGACGGCGCGCCTCTCCTGGCGAGCGTCCTGACCGCAGCCGCCCTCCATCGCGGCGGCGAGCTGCTCCTGCACCTCGGTCCGGAGCCCTCCGTCTGGGGGACCCTGCCCGAGCACCGCCCGCCCTCATGGCCGGCGCGACGGCGCTGACCCCGCTCGCCCTCGCTCCCGCCACCACCGACCCCCCGCGTCCGGCTCCGCCGCCGCACCCGACCGACGACCCCTGAAGGAGACCCATGGACCAGAGCACGCACGCGAACACCGTGCAGAACAGACTCGTGATCGTCGTCCGCGCCGATCCGGTGATCTGCGGGCACTCCGTCGAGGCGCGCAATCTCGCCGAAACCGCCCGCGAGCGCGGGTTCGACGAGGTCCGGATCGTCACGTGGCCGATCGACCGGCTCGAGGCCGCGGGCCTCCCGCTCAAGCCGCTCGACGCCGTGCTGCCCTACAGCGACGGCATCGTCGTGGAGCGGCCGGAGCCCGTGGGCGACTACAAGGTCCCGGACGGCCGCTGGCTGGCCGGGATGACCGGACGCCTGATCGAGCTGTTCACCGACGGCGTCCCGACCGTCTGCCTCTCGCTCTACCTGAGCCCGCACACGCTCGTCGTGGCCGACGCCCTCCGCGCCGCCTGGAGCACCGGCCTTCCCGTCGAGGTCACCACGATCGCCGAGGCCGTCGGCTCGGACGTCACCAACGTGGTCCGCCGGGCGGTGGAGGAGGGCAGGCTGGGCGCCGCCGCGCACATCCTCTCCTCCTACCTCTCGCAGGACCACTGCGTCGCGGTGTCGGAGTACACCCGCGACCTGATCATCGAGGAGGCGGAGCGCGTCGACGCCGCGCACGGGACGCGCTTCGCCCCGCAGTGCCGGGAGCGCATCGCGGTCTCCTACCCGGCGATCGACGCGGACGCCTACCTCGACCTCGACGCCGGAGTCGTCGAGGAGGTCGTGCGGGCCCGCGGACTGCGGACCGACGGCTACGTCCTCTTCCTCTCCCGCCTGACCGAGGCGAAGGGCGTGGAGGACCTCATCACCGGCTACGAGCGCAGTGCCGTCCACGAGCACCACGAGCTCGTCATCGCGGGTCGCGGTCCGCAGGAGGCGGAGCTGCGCCGGATCGCGGCAGCGTCGCCGCTGGCGCACCGCATCCGCTTCCTCGACGACGTCGGCGATGCGGAGAAGCCCTACCTGATGGCGGGCTGCGCGGCGTTCGTGCTCCCGAGCAAGCCGCGGCCCGAGTTCGTCGAGACCTTCGGCATCGCGCTGGCCGAGAAGATGCTCGCCGGAGGCGGGCCGATCATCACCACGCTGACCGGCGGCATCGGAGAGGCGATCGGCCGGCACGCCTTCGTGACCCCGGTCGACAGCCCGGACACGATCGCCGCGCTCCTCGACCACGCCGTCCTCGAGCTCAGCGCCGACGATCGCGCACGCCGCGCGGCGGCCGCCCGGGAGTACGCCCTGCAGTTCGATCGGCGGGTCGTGTTCGACCGCCTCTTCGCCCGTCTGGCGCGGCCCGCCGTGGCGACGGCGGCGCTCTAGCGGCGGGATTCCGGAGAGGCCGCCGCCGCGGCGCCCCTCGCGATGAGCACATCGGGCGAGAGCTGGTGGCGCACGAAGCGGAGGGTGAAGCTGCGGCGGTCTCCTCCGGAGACCCGCTCGGCGAGGACGCGGATGCCGAGGACGGCGACGACGCGCCACTGCTCCGTCTCGTGGGCGACGACGGCGCAGAAGAGGTCGCCCGGGCGCACCTCGTCGACGGTGGTGAGGCTGTTCGTGCCGTGGGTCATCTGGCCGCTCCTGGTTCCGGCGGACCTCGCGGACGGCGCTTCGGGTGCACCGCGCAGCCGTCCGCCGGTCGCTCGAGAGGGGGGCCCGAGCGGCCGGCGGCCGGTCATGCGTGCGGCAGCAGGGACGAGCCCGCCGGAACGACCCCGTGCCGCAGGAGCAGTGTAGGACTGCGACCCTGACCGTGGCGCGGAATGTCAACCACGTGCGAGCGCGCTCCCGGGGTTCTCAGACCCGGAGACGACGGAACCCGCCTCCCGGGCGGGGAGGCGGGTCGGGTCGGTGGTGCGGCGGCGGAGCCTGATCGGGGGCGGCTCCGGCGCGGAGGGTCAGGCTGCGGGCTCGGCGCGGCGCAGCGGGACGGCGGCGTTGCTCGTCGGCTCGGGCACGATGCGGAGGCCGGCGCCGCTGTTGGCGCGCTCCATGAGGGCCTCGACCCACTCCGGGTTGATCGTGGGCTGGCGGCTGCCCTTGAACTCGAACTGGATCGGGATGGTCGGGTGCATCCACACGCCGCGGCGGCCGGTGCCGGCCTGGGGGCTCGCGTCGAGGGTGAGCAGGAAGCGCTCGTCGCGGCGGAACTTGTTGATGATGACGATCTGGAGGTGGGCGAGGGCGCGGTCCTCGACCTCGATGGCGGCGGGGGGAGTGCCGTACAGGATGTTGCCCATGGTGTGCTCCGATCTGACGTGCGAGTGGCTGACGTCCGTCACTCTATATCGCTAGAAAGGCTTCCTACTAGTTGAGCTAGCTACTTACGTCGCGGAGTGCGTTTTCTGTCCATCACCGTGCGACGGCTCGATTGTGCGCCCGATCGGGGGCGCGGCAGAAGACCCTCGGAGTGAACTCTCGGGGAAGCACGGCCCGGGCCGAGGGGACGCCGGTCAGGCGCGGCGCTGCTCCCGCACGCCGTCGGCGTACTCGCCGATCGGCTCGCCCGCGAGCTCCTGCGCGGCGTCGACAGTCTCGGAACCGGCCGGGCGCTCGACGATATCGCGCATCGTCTGCAGGAAGCGGATGACGGTCCCGGCCTCGGAGGGGTTGAGCGTCTCGGCGGCCTCGAGCATGCGGCGGTGCATCTCGTCGAGCGTCTCGCGCACCTCGCGGTGGGAGGTCGGGGTGGCGACGATGCGGATGGCGCGCCGGTCGCTCGGGTGCGGCTCCCGGACGACGTGGCCGCTCTTGACCAGGCGGTCGATGAGCACAGTCGTGGAGGCGGAGGAGATGCCGAGGTAGGAGGCCAGGTCCTTCGGGCTGACGTGCACGCCCTTCTGCTGGCGACGCATGAGGAACTGCACGGCCAGCAGGTCGTTCTCACCCATGCCCATGGATCCACGGGTGCGGCGGCGCATCGCGGCCTCCGCCGTGCGGAAGGCGCGCATCGCGGCGAGGACCTCCACCGCTCCGGGCTCGGTCGCCTCGCCCGAGTACCAGAAGGCCCCGGGTCGCTGCAGCGTGACCTCATCCATGCCGAACAGTCTAGACAGTCTCGTAGCAAGAACATCTAGTTAAGCCAACCTCCCTCCGGACGGTTGCCGGAGTGGGTGACCGACCACTACGAAGGAACTACTAGCTAGACGAGCTAGAGACTCGATCGCGAAGGGAGCTGCCCGTGCTGGACGAACTCGACCGCCTGCGGCCGTTCCCCGCCGCCGTCGTGGATCCGCTGGTCGGCTCCACCCTGGCCGGCCGCTACCTCGTGCTCGAGAGGGTGGGGGAGGGCGGCAGTGCCACCGTCTACCGCGCCCGCGACCTCCGCCTCGCGCGCCAGGTCGCCGTCAAGGTCCACCGCGACGTCCCGGACACCCCCAACGAGCGGGCGCGCCGCGAGCGCGAGATCCGCTTCCTGATCGACTCGCGTCACGCCTCCGTGGTCGACGTCCTCGACCAGGGCGAGATCGCCGGCGAGGAGGGCGCCCTCGCGTTCCTCGTCCTCGAGTACTTCGACCGCGGCGACCCGGCGGCCGCCTGGTTCGGCTCCGGCGACCAGCGGCTCATCGCGGAGGTCGGAGCCCAGGTGGCCGATGCTCTCGGGCACCTGCACGCGCAGGGCGTCCTCCACCGCGACGTGAAGCCCGAGAACGTCCTCGTCCGCTCGCGCGCCACCGCGTCCGGCTTCTCGGCGCACGAGGCCAAGCTCAGCGACTTCGGGATCGCCCGCTCGATCGACGACGCCCGGCTCACCCGCTCCGACGTGCTGGTGGGCACCGCCGCGTACCTCAGCCCCGAGAGCCTCGGCTCCGGCCCGGTCGGACCGGCCTCCGACGTCTACTCGCTCGGGCTGGTCCTGCTCGAGGCCGTCTCGGGCCGCAGGGCGTACACCGGCACGACGCTCGAGATCTCCATCCAGCGCCTCCACCACGCGCCCGTCGTCCCCGAGTCGGTCCCGGCGGAGTGGCGCGGGCTGCTGACAGCGATGACCGCTCTCGACCCCGCCGACCGCCCCTCCGCCGAGGAGGTGGCACGCCGGCTCTGGGCCCGCCTCGCCGGCGGTCCTGCGGCCGCCCCCTCCCGCAGCGGAGTCACGGGCACGATCGCCCTCGTCGTCGCGGGCCTGGTCGGCGCGGTGTCTGCCCTGTCGCTCACGGGTTGGCCCGCATGAGCGCCCTGAGCGGCCCCCGTCCGCTCAGCTTCCTCGCGAGCGTCCTCCCGTAGGCTCCGGGCGACCCTCGACCGACCCCGAGCCGCGTCGCCGCGGACCGAACGGAGCCGATCCCATGAGCCCGCGCCGCCTCTTCCGCCTGCTGTCGATCGTCGAGGCGGTGACCTGGACGCTCCTGATCGTCGGGATGCTGCTGAAGTACGCGGCCGGAGCCGGCGACTGGCCGGTGAGCGTCGCCGGTCCGATCCACGGGTTCGCGTTCCTCGCCTACGGAGCCGCGGCTCTGGTGCTCGCGGTCAACCAGCGGTGGTCGGCGGGCGCGACGGCGCTCGCGGTCGTCAGCGCGGTCGTGCCCTACGCGACGGTCCCGCTGGAGCGCGGCTTCGAGCGCCGCGGTCTGCTGGAGGGGCCCTGGCGGACGCACGCCACGGACGACCCTCGCGACCGGCGCGTGACGAGCCGGCTCCTCCGCTGGGCGCTCGCGCGGCCCGTGCTCGCCGGGGCGCTGGTGCTGGCGCTGGTCGCCGTGGTCTTCGCGGCGCTGCTGGTGGTCGGCCCGCCCGGGGGCGGTGAGGCCTGATCCTTCGCGCGAGGCGCCTCAGACGGGGCGCGTCTCCGCATCGATGAGGATCTCGGCGGCGCGGCGCGCGTGCAGGGCGGCCTCGGGTGTTCCGGCGATGGCCGCGGTGGTCTGGGCGCCCTCGGCGAGGATCGCCAGCTGCGCGGCGAGCTCGGCACCGCCTCCCGCCTCCTCCGCGAGGGTCGCGAGGAAGCGCTGGAACGTCTCCTTGTGGTCGCGCGCCATCTCGGCGACCATCGGGTTCGACGAGCCGAGCTCCCCGAAGGCGTTGATGAAGCCGCAGCCGCGGAACGAGTCCTCGGAGAACCAGTCGAAGAGGAAGTCGTAGATCGCGAGCAGCTTGCCGCGAGGTCCGTCCGCCGCGGAGACCCGGGTGGTCACGCCGAGGGTCCACTGCTCGTGCCGGCCGTGCAGGACGGCGACCACCACCGACTCCTTGCTCGGGAACTCCGAGTAGAGGCGCTTCAGCGAGACGCCCGCGGCCGTGCGGAGCTCGTCCATCCCCACGGACTGGATGCCGCGCTCGTAGTAGAGCCGGTCGGCGGCCGCGAGGATCGCCTCGCGGGGAGGGCGCTCGTCGAGGATCGGGGACATCCCTCCATGGTAGGCGGTACCAGAACGGGCGTTCTCGGTCGGCTGCCGCGCTCGCCGCAGGGGGTCCGGGGGTCGGACGCTGCTGCTAGCGTCGCGCTCGGGTGCGCAGGCGCCCGGGGACGGGAGGCGGACGCATGGTCGTCGCGATGCAGGCCGAGGGATTCGACGGGCCGGAGGCGCTGCGCGCCGTCGAGGTCGATCCGGGGGAGCCGACGCCCGGCAGGGTGCGGATCGCGGTACGCGCCGCGGGCGTGAACCCGGCCGATGCGAAGCTCCTGCGCGGGATGTTCGGGCGCGGACGGGTGCCGGTCCGGCCGGGCAGCGAGGTCTCCGGAGTCGTGACCGCGGTCGGCGAGGGGGCCGAGGGGCCGCTCGGCCCGATCCGGGTGGGCGACGAGGTCGTGGCGTTCCGGGTCTCCGGCGGCTACTCCGCCGAGCTGGTCGCGCCCGCGAGCGCGGTCCTGCCCAAGCCCGCCGGGCTCGGCTGGGCGGCGGCCGCGGGCCTGCTGCTGGCCGGGACGACCGCCGAGCACCTCGTCGAGGCCACCCGCGTCTCCTCCGGGGACACCGTCCTGGTGCACGGGGCGAGCGGGGCCGTCGGCTCGCTCGCGGTGCAGCTCGCGGTCGCCCGCGGAGCACGGGTGCTGGGCACCACGAGCGAGCGCGGCGAGGAGGTCGTCCGTCGCTTCGGCGCGGAGCCGGTCCGCTACGGCGCCGGGCTGGAGGAGCGCGTGCGCGCCCTGGCCCCCGGCGGCGTCGACGTCGCGCTGGACACGGCGGGCACCGACGAGGCGCTGGACGCCTCGGTGGCTCTCGTCGCCGACCGCTCGCGCATCGCCACCGTCGCCGGCTTCGAGCACGCCGCCCGCCTCGGCGGGATCCTGCTGCTCGGCGGCGGACCGGGAGCCGATCCCGGAACCGCCCTCCGCGACGCCGCCCGGCCCGGCCTCCTCGAGCGCGCCGGTCGCGGGGAGCTCGAGGTCGTGCTCGGGCCCTCCTTCCCGCTGACCGAGGCGGCGGCCGCGCTCGCCCTCGTCGAGTCGGGCCGCGCGCGCGGCAAGACGGTGCTGCTCCCCTGAACGAGACGTCCTCCCTCGACCTGCCGGCCCTCGGGCCCTTCGACTCCGCCGGTGCCGCGAGCCTCCTCCGCAACCACGCCCTCCCCGGGGTGGAGCGGGTCTCGGCCGACGGCCGCCGACTGGAGCGACTGCTCACCCTCGACGGGACGCCGCGGCCGATCGCGCTCGAGGTGACGGAGACCGGGCTGCGAGTGGAGGCGGAGCCGGACGCGCTGACGCCGGCGGCCGAGGTCGTCCGCGCCTGGTTCGACCTCGACTCCGACGTGGTGGCGATCGGCGCCGAGCTCTCTCGGGATCCGCTGCTCGCCCGCTCCGTCGCGGCCCGGCCGGGGCTGCGCGCGACGCAGTACCCGGAGGCGTTCGAGGCGGCGGTGATGGCGGTCCTCGGCCAGCAGGTGTCCGTCGCCGCGGCCCGGACCTTCGGCGGGCGCACCGCTTCCGCCTTCGGCTCCCCCGGCGAGCGCGGTCTGCTGGCGTTCCCGGCACCCGCCGCCCTGCTCGCCCCGGAGTTCGAAGCGCTGCGCTCGGCGATCGGGATCACCAACGCCCGGGCGCGGACGGTCCGGGCCGTCGCCGAGGCCTTCGCCGCGGGCCCCGTGCTCGACCGCGCGGGCGACCTGCCGGAGCAGCGCCGGGCGCTCCTCGCGATCCCGGGCATCGGGCCGTGGACGGCCGACTACCTCGCGCTCCGGTTCCTCGGCGATCCGGACGCGTTCCCCGCCGGCGACCTGGTGCTGCGGAAGGCGCTCGGCCGCGTGAGCACGGCGGAGGCCGAGGCCGCGTCTCAGGCGTGGCGGCCGCACCGGGCGCACGCGGCGTTCCACCTGTGGGCGAGCACCGGGGCGGTCTGAGGGAGAAGGACGACCGGAGCCGGGAGGCCGCGCCGATCCCCGCGGCCGCGACCGGTCGCGGACGGATCAGGTCAGGTACTCGACGTCGTCGTACAGGATCGGCGCGTCCTCGGCGTCCGGATCCTCGAGCGGGACGTCCTCGTGCTCGAGGATGACCGCGACGCCCGGGGAGACCAGCACGCAGACCTCGCGATCGCCGGCGACCGTGAAGCTGACCATGTCGCCGCGGTTGCGCACGGCCTCGACCAGGCGCTTCTCGAGCTCCTCGGTGTCGAGCGAGACGGCGAGGAGGAAGCGGCGGCCGTCGATGCTGAGCGTGGTGCGCCGCATCGTGGCCTCTGGCTCGGGAGGCGTGCCGCGTCCGCCGCGGCCCGGCGTGACCGCCTTGACCCGCAGCGACGAGGCGTGCATCCGGATGACGGCGTTCACGAGCCCGCCTCCGGGCGCGACTCGTGGTGGCGGCGGCCGCCGGAGCGGCGGTCCTCCTTCATCTCGGACTCGAAGAGGTGGCGGCGTCCACCGGCGAGCTCGTCGCGCGCGGCGCGCTCCTGCTCGCGGAACGCGGCGTAGTAGGTGTCGTCGTAGTCCTCGACGATCTGGAAGGTCCAGCGCCCCTCGATGACGTTGCGGCCGACGAGCTCGGCCTCGATCCGCTCGGCGGTCGCGGCGTGGCCGGCCTCGCGCAGCAATTCGACGGCCTCGCCCAGAGCGAGGTCGGCCGCGCCGGTGAGCCGGTGGAAGCCGTAGAGCAGACCGCGGGCGTGCTCGACCGTCTCGAGCGCCTCCGAGAGCTTCCCTAGCGCCGCCACGGTGGCGTCGTCGAGACCCTCCGGGCGCAGGTGCGCGGAGTCGGGGTGGTCGTGTGAGCTGCTCATCCAGGTGAGCTTAGGCCGACCTAAATGCTCTGTGACCCCCTTGCGCCGCCGCCGGGAATGGTTCGTGCCCGGAGCGGCAGGGCGGTCAGGCGCACGTCGCGGAGCACTCCGTCGTCGGCGACGGCGGTCAGGAACGTGCAGGCCGGCTGGCGCCTCCGATCCGTGGGAGAGCCGGGGTTGAGCAGGCGGAGACCCGCCGGGGAGACGGTGTCCCAGGGGATGTGGCTGTGCCCGAAGACGAGCACGTCGGCGCCCGGGTGGGCGGTGTCGGCGCGGGTCCCGCGGCCGGTCGCCGCTCCGGTCTCGTGCACCACGCGGACGTCGAGGCCGGCGATGCGCGCGCGCGCGACCTCGGGCAGACGGGCGCGCAGCGGCTCCGGATCGTTGTTGCCCCACACGGCGAGCAGGAGCGCCGCCCGCTCCTCGAGCGCGTCCAGCGTCGCCTCGTCGACCCAGTCGCCCGCGTGCACGACCAGGTCGGCCTCGTCGACCGCGCGCCACACCTCGTCCGGGAGGGCCTTCGCCCTCTTCGGGAGGTGCGTGTCGGCGAGCAGGAGGAGGCGGACCGGACCGTCGACCTCGGGCGGAGCGCCGTCGGGGCCGGGCTGGAGCAGGGGCATCAGCGGGCGGGGCCGGGCGTCGGCTCCACTCCGCCGTCGGCGCCGGGCTCGGTCGCGGTGCCGGAGCTGCGGAGGCGGGCGTCGAGCGCCTCGAGGTCGGCGGCGAACCAGAGGTGGTCGCCGCGGTTCGACTCGACGACGAAGGCCTGCAGCGCGCTCGACTCCGCGACCGGCCCGCTGACGTCGCCGAGGATCACCAGGCGCTTGCCGTACGAGACGAACTTCTGCACGAACTCCCCGGCGATGCCGGAGCGCAGGCGGAGGAACTCGGGGTCGAGCCGGCCGACGGGCACCACGATCGTCTCGACGTCGCCGCCGTAGGTCTCGCCGATCAGCGCGATCGCGTCGTCCGGGGTCGAGAGCGCGCCTCCGTCGTCGTCGACGAGCAGGAGGGGGACGCCCTGGCGGGTCTGGGTTCTCATCGGGCCAGCCAATCACGTCGGCCGGGGAGAGGCGAGCGGTGCCGTCCCGGGCTCCGCTGAGGCCGCCCCCTCCTAGGCTGGCCCGCGTGAGCCCCGCTATGCCGCCCCGTCCGCCGGTCGGGATCGCCCGGATCGCTGTCGGCGCTGCCGCGCTCGCGGTGATCGGGTACGCCTACGGCCTGAGCATCGCGGCCGGCGACCCGAATCCGTTCGACTACTTCGGCTACTTCACGAACCAGACCGGCCTCCTCGCGAGCGCGGTGCTGATCGTCGCCGGATCCCTCGCTCTCACCCGCCGCCCGCCCCCCTCCTGGCTCGGGTACCTGCGGGGCACCGTGACCGCGTACCTGATCGTCGTCGCCGTGATCTACAACACCCTCGTGCCCGGCACCGGCTCGGCTCCGCCCTGGGTCAGCGCCTTCCTGCACGGCGTGCTGCCGGTGCTCGTCCTCCTCGACTGGGCGGTCCTGGGGGAGCGCGCACCGCTCGCCTGGCGGCGGCTGTGGGTGGTCCTGCCCTACCCGGTCGTCTGGGTCGTGGTGGTGCTCGTACGCGGAGCGACGGACGGGTGGGTGCCGTACGGCTTCCTGCTGCCGGAGAACGGGACGCTGTCGCTCGTCCTGCACGTCGTCGGGCTGACCTGCGCGGTCGTCCTCGCGGGTGCGACCGCGTGGGCGCTGAGCCGACGCCGCCGGAGGGCCGCGCCGGACCGGACCGCCGCGACCTGACCGTCGGCGTCGCGCGGCGGTCCAGCGGACCCGTGTCCGCGCTACCGTCGGGCCATGGATCGAGCGCCGCACCCCGTTCCCGCCGTCACAGCCGAGGAGTGGGCGGAGCTGCGCGAGCGCGTGCGGCGGACGCGGTGGGCGACGGAGTGGCCGCTCGAGGGCTGGGACGCCGGCACCGATCAGGCGCTGCTGCGGCGGCTCGCTCGGAGGTGGGCGGAGGAGTTCGACTGGCCGGCCGAGGAACGGCGGATGCGCGAGCTGCCCTGGGCGCAGGCCGATCTCGACGGGACGCCGCTGGCGTACCTCCGCTTCGAGGCGGAGGCTCCCGGCCGCCTGCCGATCGTGCTGACGAACGGCTGGCCGAGCTCCGCGCTCGAGCTGGTGGCGCTCGCCGAGCGGCTCGCCGTCCCGTCGCGCTCCGGCGGCGACCCGGCGGACGCGGCGACCGTGATCGTCCCTGCGCTCCCCGGCTTCCCGTTCTCGCCGCAGCGGCCCCGGCTCGGCGAGCAGACCCACGAGCTCTGGCACCGCCTGATGACGGAGGAGCTCGGCTTCTCCCGCTACGCCGCGCACGGCGGCGATCTGGGCGCGGGCATCACCTCGCGTCTCGCCGAGAGCCACCCGGAGGCGGTCGCCGGCATCCACCTGCTCGCCGTCTCCTCGCCCCGGCAGTGGGACGAGGGGACGCTCTCGGCGGAGGAGCGCGCGCACCTCGAGGAGCAGCGGACCTGGTTCCAGGACGAGGGCGCCTACGAGCACCAGCAGCAGACGCGTCCGCTGACCCTCACTCCGGCGCTCTCCGACTCCCCGGTCGGACTGCTCGCATGGATCCTCGAGAAGCACCGCGCCTGGAGCGACTGCGGGGGAGACGTGTCGACCCGCTTCGCCGCCGACGACCTCCTGACCCTCGCCTCGCTCTACTGGTTCACGGACTCGATCTCCACGTCGTTCCGCCCCTACTGGGAGTACGCGACCGGGCGCACGACACCCGTCGGGCGCGTCGACGTCCCGACCGCCGTCGCCGTCTTCCCGTTCGACCTGGTCCACCCGCCGCGCAGCTGGGCGGAGCGCAGCTACGACGTGGTCCGCTACACCCGCATGCCGCGCGGCGGCCACTTCGCCCCGCACGAGGAGCCGGACCTGCTCGCCGCCGACATCCGGGAGCTGCTGCGGCTCGTGCAGTGAGACGGGGCTACGACTCGACCGAGGCCAGCCACGCGCGCGGGGACACGCCGACCCGCTGCGAGAAGGCGCGGGAGAAGGCCGGAGCGCTGGCGTAGCCGAGCCGTGACGCGGTGAGGCCGACCGGCGCGCCCGTGCGGAGCATGCTCTGCGCGAGAGTCACCCGCCACTGCGTGAGGTACTCGACGGGAGGCACCCCGACCACCGCGGCGAAGCGGGAGGCGAACGTGCTGCGCGACAGCCGTGCCGCCGCCGCGAGGGAGCCGAGCGACCACGGCTCCCCGGGCGCCTCGTGCACCGCCACGAGCGCTCGGGCGAGCGCCGGGTCCGCCAGGCCGGTGAGCAGGCCCGCGGGCAGCCCCACCCGGCCGGGGTGGTCGAGGATCCAGCGGAAGAGCTGCATGAGCACCACCTCGAACAGGCGGTCGACGATCACCCGCTGACCGCAGCGCGCGGCGTCGACCTCCGAGAAGAGCAGGTCCAGTGCGGGCCCGAGGGTCGGCACCGACTCGAGCGGAACGATCACCACGGGCGGCAGGGCCGTGAAGAGCGGATGCGTCGCTCCGTCCTCGACGTCGAGGGTCGCGCAGGCGAAGTCGGACTCCTCCGTCGGGGCGTTGTGGAAGGAGTGCTCGAGGGGGCGGGGGTAGAAGAGCAGGGTCGGCCGGTCGATGCGGAGGGTGACGGGCCTGCCGTCGGCTCCCTGGTGGCTCACGGTCATCGCGCCCTCGCGGAGGACGTGGAGGAAGCCGCGCCCCGGTGCCGCGGCGAAGGATGTGACGCCGCAGAGCGGTCCGGCATGGAACAGCCGGGCGCGGACGCGGAACCGGTCGAGCAGGGCGGAGAGGCGGTCGACCGGGTCCATGGCCCCACTGTGCCGGACGATCTGCACCGAAGTCCAGACGTCTCGCACCGAATCGTCCGAGTGCTCGATCGACGATGGAGGCGTGCCCGGAGGAACCGGGCGCGTGATCAGAACAGGAGCCTCCCATGGCACTCATCCCCCTCGTCGACCCCGACGCCGCGACCGGACGCACGAAGGAGCAGCTCGACGAGATCCGCGCCGCCTTCGGCACGGTCCCCGCCATGTTCCGGACGGTCGCCCAGTCGCCGGCCGCGCTGACGAGCATGTGGACCGCGTTCGGCGCCTTCGGCTCCAGCAGCGCGCTCGGGGCTGCGGTCGGCGAGCAGATCGCCGTCGCCGTCGCGAACCGCAACTCGTGCGAGTACTGCCTCGCCGCCCACTCCGCCCTCGGACGCAGGGCGGGCGTCAGCCGCGAGGCGATGGCCGCCGCCCAGACGGGCCGCTCCGACGATCCGATCATCGCCGCGATCCTCGCCTTCGCCCTGAAGCTCGTCGAGGAGCGGGGGAGCATCGGGCCGTCGGACGTCGAGGAGCTGCGGGCCCACGGCGTGACGGACGAGCAGATCGTCGAGATCGTGGCGCAGGTCGCCCTCAACCTGTTCACGAACTACCTGAACGTCGCTCTCGACGTCCCGGTCGACTTCCCGACCGTCCCGCTCCGCCGGAAGGCCTGAGCCGTGACCGCGATCCTCGACTCCGGCGCCTTCGTCCTCGACGTCTCCGAGTGGATCGGCGGCACGGCTCCGGCCGACGCGGAGCTCCGGGGGAGGGTCGTGGTGATCGAGGCCTTCCAGATGCTGTGCCCCGGGTGCGTCGCCCACGGACTTCCGCTGGCCCGGCGCATCCGGCGCGCCTTCGATCCCGACGAGGTGGTGGTGCTCGGCCTCCACACCGTGTTCGAGCACCACGCCGTCATGGGCCGGGACGCCCTCGAGGTGTTCCTCGCGGAGTACCGGATCGACTTCCCCGTCGCCGTCGACCGCCCGGTCCCGGGGCGGTCCGTCCCCGCCACGATGGACCGCTACCGCTTCCCCGGAACCCCCTCGACCCTCGTCGTCGGCCGCGACGGCGTGCTCCGGAGCACGTTCTTCGGCGCTGTCGACGACCTCGAGATCGGGGCGCTCCTCGGGCGGCTCCTCGCTGAGCCGCGCCCTTCCGAGCCGCACCCCGTGACCGCCGCGGAAGCGGCCGCGGCGCCCCTCCCTACGTCGTCGGGCGCCTCCGCGGCGGCCGTCTGCCGGATCGACGGATCCTGCTCCTGACGCGCCGGCGCCCGCCCGACCACGACTCTCCTCCCGCCTCTCTCCACAGAAAGCAGACCGACCATGACCGCTACCTGGCTCCCCACCCTCCTGACCGACACCCCGGAGGAGGGCTACTCCCTCGCCATGAGACTGTCGCGGACCGGTGTCAAGCTCACCCAGCCCGACGCCGCTGTCCGCGAGCGCCTGCGTGCCGCGTACGCGGAGAACGCGGACAGCCTGATGGGCGCCTCCCAGGTCATCGCCCTCGACTTCCAGACCGTCGCCGCGGCGAACGGCTACTGGCGGTGACGGCGGCGGAGGGGCGGAGTGCCGATCCCGCGGCGGCGCAGATGCCCGCCGGGGTGTCGGAGATCCGCGGCGGAGCCCGGTCGCGGCCACTCAGCAGCGCTCCGGCAGCACGCGGCTGAGAGCGGCCGGAGGGTCCTGGCGCCCGGTCCGCACGTCCACGCGCCGCGTGCCGCAGTCGGCGCACCGGACGTACACGACGACGCCCTCGCTGGTCCGGTGGGACGACTCGGTCGTCCAGCCGTGCTCGTGCGGATCGACGGCGGAGGCGAGCGACTCGGAGGGGTGCGGGGAGGGTGATGAGGTGCGCATGGGAGCCACTGTGCTGTCATGGTCTTATGCAGCTCAACCCTTACGGCGAGTACGCGGTCCTGCTCGCCGCCTCCCTCGCGAACGAGTGGCCGTCCGACCGCGCGGGCATCGAGGCGCGCACGCGGGAGTTCGGCATGACGATGGCCTTCGAGTCCGGCCCGGACGACCACGCCCGGACGCGCGACGTGATCGTCGAGTGGCTGGAGGTGGTCGACGCGCCGACTCCGAGCGACCGGGCGACGTCGCTGAACCGCCAGATGGCGGCGATCGCCGCGTACCCGCGCTTGACCGATCACGACGACGAGGGCTGGCACCTGCACTACCGCGACCAGGACCAGTCCCTGGCGCACGTCCTCCACGCCGTCATCTCGGTGGGCACGGCGCTGCACCTGACGACCCGGGGGATGAGCCGCCTGCTGCGCTGCGAGGCCGGTCGGGAACCGGGCGACCACTGCAGGAACGTCGTCGTCGACGTGACGCGGAACGGCCGGCAGCGGTACTGCTCCGTCCGCTGCGCGAACCGGGCCGCGGTCCGGCGGCACCGCCGGCGGCACGCGGGGTGAGTCCGCGCGGCCCCGTCACTCCGCCGCGTCGGCGCCCGGCTTCATCCAGAACGGGGAGTAGTGGTAGCCGTCGAGGTCGTCGAACTGGCGCTGGTACAGGAACGGGTAGTCGTCCGTGTCGCCGATCCGGCCGCCCGCGGCGGCGGCCCGCTCGACGAGCTCGTCGACGGCCTCGCGGCTGTCGAGGTCGAACGAGACGGTCACCTTCGAGGGGGTGCCGGGGGAGCCGATCAGCTCCTCGGTGGCGCCGACGCTCTCGTACATCGCGCGGCTCGCGAGCATGACGGACGTGTCGGGACCGATGCCGAAGCAGGAGACGTCCTCGCGGGACATCCCCTCGTTCAGCGTCCAGCCGAGCGCGGTGTAGAAGGCGGTGGCGCGCTCGACGTCGTCGACCGGGCAGGTGATGAAGAGGCTCATGCGCTCACCCTCGCCACCCGCGGGCGGGCCGTCAAGAGCTCCGCGGGGGAACTCCGGACGGCCCGCCGGGAGTCAGCGGAACGACCGCAGCCGCAGGCTGTTCAGCACCACGAAGACGCTCGAGAAGGCCATCGCGGCGCCGGCCACGAGCGGCCCCAGGAGCCCGGCCATCGCGAGCGGGATCGCGGCCACGTTGTAGGCGAAGGCCCAGAAGAGGTTGCCCCGGATGACCGCGAGAGTGCGGCGCCCGAGGCGCAGCGCGTCGGGCACCCGGCCGAGGTCGTCGCCGACGAGCGTGATGTCGCTCGCCTCGATCGCCGCATCCGATCCGGCGCCCATCGCGATCCCCACGTCGGCAGCGGCCAGGGCGGCGGCGTCGTTCACGCCGTCGCCGACGAAGGCGACGTGGCGGCCCTCCGCGCGCAGCCGCTCGATCACGGCGAGCTTCTCCTCCGGCAGCACCTCGGCGACGACCTCGTCGATACCGACGGCCGAGGCGACGGCCTGCGCCGCCCGCGGGTTGTCGCCGGTCAGCACCATCACCCTCAGGCCCCGCTCGCGCAGAGCGCGGACGGTGCGGGATGCCTCCGGCCTCGGCTCGTCGCGGAGGACCGCGAAGCCGCGGAGCGCGCCCTCCCAGCCGACGCCGACGACGGTGCCGCCCTCGGCGGTCGCGCGCTCGGCGCGCTCGGCGAGACCGCCCGGCGCAAAGCCCCACTGCTCCTCCAGCCAGCGCAGCCTGCCGGCGACGACCAGGCGGCCCTCGACCCGGGCGCGCACGCCGAACCCGGTGCTGGAGCGGAATCCGGTCGCCTCGGGGACGTCGAGGTGCGCGGCCCCGGCCACGATCGCCGCGGCGAGCGGATGCTCCGACCCGCGCTCGACGGCGGCGAGCATCCTCAGGCTCTCGTCGTCGCTGGACTCGACGACCTGGAAGGCGCCGGTGGTGAGCGTGCCGGTCTTGTCGAGCACGACCGTGTCGATGCGGCGCCCGGCCTCGAGCACCTCCGGCCCGCGGAGGAGGATCCCGAGCTGGGAGCCGCGGCCGGTGCCGACGAGGACGGCGGTCGGGGTGGCCAGGCCCAGCGCGCACGGGCAGGCGACGACCAGGACGGCGACGGCGGGAGAGACGGCGGCGGCGAGGTCGGCGCCGGCGATCAGCCAGCCGAGGAGGGTGGCCAGAGCGAGCACTACGACGACCGGCACGAAGACGGAGGAGACGCGGTCGGCGAGCCGCTGGACGCGCGCCTTGCCGGCCTGGGCGTCCGAGACGAGGCGGCCCATCCGCGCGAGCGTGGTCTCGGAGCCGACGCGGTCGACGCGGACGGTGAGCAGGCCGTGGGCGTTGAGCACCCCGCCGGTCACGGTCGAGCCCGGGCCGACCTCGACCGGCACGCTCTCGCCGGTGAGCATGCTCGCGTCGATCGCGCTCGAGCCCTCGAGCACGGTGCCGTCGGCGGCGACGGTCTCGCCGGGGCGCACGCGGAGGAGGTCGCCGACGGCGAGCGAGGACGCGGGAACCCGCTCCTCCTGCCCGTCGGCGGCGACGCGCACGGCGTCCTTCGCGCCGAGGCGGAGGAGCGCCCGGAGCGCCGCACCGGCGTCGCGCTTCGACCGCGCCTCCAGGTAGCGGCCGGCCAGCACGAGGACCGGGACGGCGGCGGCGACCTCGAGGTAGATCTCGTCGTGGCCGGAGCGGCTGCCCAGCAGCTCGAAGGGCATGCTCATGCCGGGCCGCCCGGCGTCGCCGAGGAACAGCGCCCAGACCGACCAGGCGAAGGCGGCGCTGACGCCGAGGCTGATCAGCGTGTCCATGGTGGTGGAGCCGTGCCGCAGCGCCCGCCAGGCGTTGCGATGGAAGGGGAGCGCGCCCCAGACCGCCACGGGTGAGGCGAGGGCGAGGCACAGCCACTGCCAGTTCGCGAACTGGAGCGGCGGGATCATCGAGAGCAGGACCACCGGCACGGCGAGCAGGGCGGAGACGCGGAGCCGGGTGCGCAGGGCGCGGCGCTCGCGGTCGTCGTCGCTCTCCTCCTCCTGCTCCTCCGCGGGAGCCGCCCCGCCGGTGGAGGGGACCGTCGCGCTGTAGCCCGCGGCCTCGACGGCGGCGATCGCGTCGGCGGGAGTCGTGCCGGGCGGGAGGGTCAGCGTCGCGCGCTCGAGAGCGAGGTTGACGCTCGCGTGCACGCCGGGGAGCGCGTCGAGGCGCTTCTCGACCCGCGCGACGCACGAGGCGCAGGTCATCCCCCCGATGGCGAGCTCGAGCGGAGTGCCGGTGGTCTCGGCCATGTCAGCTCAGGGGAGCGAGGCGGTAGCCCGCGTCGGCGACGGCGGCTGCGATCTCCTCGCGGCCGAGCGGTCGGGAGGAGCCGACCGTGACGGTCGAGACCCCGTCGGGGGCGAGCGACACGTCGACGGCCGAGACCTCGGGGTAGGCGGCGAGCTCCTCGGTGACGCTGCGGACGCAGTGCTCGCAGGTCATGCCCGCGACGCCGAAGCTCTGGACGGACGCGGCCGGCAGGGAGCCCTGAGCGGCGTGGCCGACGTCGGAGCGGCTCGCGCCGCCGTGGCCGCCGCACGCGCAGGCGCCGCCTCCGCCGCAGCCGCAGCCTCCCGTCGATCCGCTCGCGGTCAGGCCGAGGTCGATCCTGGTGCTCATGGGTCCTCCTGTGTCGTGCGTCCGGTCCGATCCGGTCGATCGGCCCGGTGGGCGTCCGGTCGGCACGCCTGATCCGGCATACCCCCGGGGGGTACTCCATGGTAGGCCCGCCGGGCCCTCTCGGCAAGGCGGGAGGGCGGAGGAGGGATGATCTCAGAGGCGGCTCGGAGCCGCGCGAGGAGGGAGGGGCGCATGGATCCCGCATCGACGCCGCACTGGGGCGAGCCCCCGCCGCGCACGCCGCCGGTCGTCCCGCTGCCCCCGCGCACGCGGTTCGAGCCGACCGCGCTGCTCGCCGCCCCCCTGCCCGCCCCGGCGGCCGTCCGGGCCCGGGTCCGCCAGGCCGCCCCGGAGCGTCAGCGCCGGCTGGCGGCGCTCGCCGCCGTCACCGAGGGGTTCGCCGTCCTGCGCACTCCCGAGCTCGACCGGGCGCTGCGCCGGATCGCGGCACCCGCTTCCGCTGCTCCGGCCGCCGCGGCTGCCGTGCTGGCCGTCGGCCGCGACGGACTCGAGCTCGCCGCCGAGCGCGCGGACGCCCTGCGCATCGCCGAGTGGGACCGGATCGTCTCGGTGGGCGTCGGCACCTCGCCCTCGGGTGCCCACCGGGTCCGCGCGCTGGTGCTGGCGGTCCTCGCGCCGCCGCCCGCCTCCGCGGTCCTCCGCGCAGCGAGGCGGCGCCCGCGCACGGTGCTCGTGCCCCTGGTCGTCGCCGCACCGGCCGCTCTGGGCTGGCGCGTGGCCGACGACCGCACGTTCCTCCTCGCTCTCGACCGCCTCCAGCGCGCCCTCGAGGAGTGTGCCCGGTGAGGGCGCGGCTCCGCTTCGCCCTCGCAGCCGTCGCCGTGCTCGGCCTGGGCCTGGCGCTGCGGTTCGTGCTCACGGGGCTGCTCGCGGACCTCGCCGGCGGGGTCGCCTACGTCGTGCTGGTGGCGCTGCTGATCGCGGTGCTCCTGCCGCGGATCCCGGGCGTCACCGCGGCCGGGATCGCGCTGGCCTGGTCGATCGCGATGGAGCAGCTGCAGGCGATCGGAGTCGCGGCGAGCCTGGTCGAGCTGTGGGCGCCGCTCCGCCTCGTCGTCGGCACCACCTTCTCCTGGCTCGACATCGCGGCCTACGTCCTCGGCGCGGTCGTGGCCGCGGCCGTGCACCTCGCCGTCGCCCCGCGCGAGCAGTCCGCCTGACTCGCGTCTCCGGCGCGGCGCGAGCCTCCCGGGCCGCCGCCGAGACGTCCCTCCGTCGGCGAGGCGCCGCCGTCGCCGCGGTGCCTCGCCGACGGAGGCGGCGTCTGGGCAGACGAGCGCGACGCCGACCGCCGGAGGGGCGCGGTCTCTCCGCCCCCGCGCCCCTGATTAGGGTGAAGCCATGACCGAGCCGGCACTCCCCGAGACGACGGCCCCGCGGGCCTCGGCCCCGCACGACCACCGCCGCGACCGGCGCATCCCCGAGCCGGTCGACCGGTTCGCCACCGGCGAGGAGTACCCCGAGTACCGCGTCGACCTCGAGCGGATCCGCTTCTCGCCCTACTTCGCACGCCTCTCCGCGGTGACCCAGGTCATCTCACCCTCGGGCGTCGGCCAGGTCGTGCACAACCGGCTCACGCACTCGATCAAGGTCACCGCGGTCGCCCGGGCGATCGCGATGCAGCTGACCACCACCGATCCCGCGCAGCGCGAGCTGGTCGAGCGGCTCGGCGGCTGCGACCCGGTGGTCGTGCAGGCCGCGGCCAGCGCGCACGACCTGGGCCACCCTCCCTTCGGCCACCTCGGCGAGCAGGCGCTCGACCGGCTCGCGCGCGAGCGGCTGGGGCTCGCGGAGGGATTCGAGGGCAACGCGCAGTCGTTCCGGATCCTCTCCGAGCTCGACGTCTGCGAGACGGTGGAGGTGGGGCTGAACCTCACCGCCGCCTCCCGAGCGGCCGTGCTCAAGTACCCGTGGGGGCGGACGGTCCACCGCCCCGGCATCGACTCCGCCGACCCGACCGAGCTGCCCCGCGGCTCGACCGCCAGCCGCTGGGAGACAGCGCCGCCGAAGTTCTCGGCGTACACGCTCGACCTCGACGACCTGCTCGACGCCCGCTCCGGCTTCGCCGCGATCGCCCCCTGGCAGCAGACCCTCGAGTGCTCGGTGATGGACGTCGCCGACGACATCGCCTACTCGCTGCACGATCTCGACGACTTCTACCGCGCAGGAGTGCTGCAGCAGGCGGCCGTCGCCGTGGAGTTCCGCGCCTTCCTCCGCGAGCAGAACGCGCTCGCCGCCCTCGACGCCGAGGAGCTGTGGGCGCGGGCGCCCGGGCACTCGCTCGAGATGCTGCGCCGGAGGCTCGTGGCCCGCGACCCGTGGATCGCGAGCGACGAGCACTTCCGCGCCTCCGTGGAGCGGGTGTCGACCGAACTCGTCGAGGGGCTCCTCGCGCTCCCGTTCGACGGATCGACGCGCACCGAGCGCGCGATCGAGTCCTTCGTCTCCTCCTGGATCGGCCGCCTGCAGCGCTCCGTGGTGGTGCTCGCCGAGCCGAACGTCCGCTCGGGCCACCTCTCCCTCCTCCCCGACGCCTGGCACGACGTGGCCGTGCTCAAGTTCGTGCACACCCGCTTCGTGATCGACCGGCCCGACTTCGCCACCTACCAGCGCGGCCAGTCGCAGGTGCTCGAGACGCTGGTGACCCACCTCGACGCCTGGCTGGAGGATCCCCGCGACGGCTCGCGGGCTCCGCAGAAGCTGCTCGACCTGATCGAGCTCGCGACCGACGGCTACTTCCGCCTGCGCGCCGATCATCCCGACTGGCTCCCCGCCGACGACCGCGGCCGGCCGACCTCCGACCCGGCACTGCTGCAGCGGCTCGGCCGGGGACGCGGAGTGGTCGACTACGTCGCGACCCTGACCGACGAGCAGGCGATGGCGCTCGCCGCCCGTCTCCGCGGCGATCGCGAGCCGTGGGCGATGGGGACCTGACGGCCCGGCGGGTGGGTTGACACCGCGCGTCCCGTGTGGCCTGATCGGCTCCTCGCGCGCGGTTCCGGGGGAGGAACCGCCGCAGAGCCGCCGGGGACGCGTTCCGCGACCGCCCAGCGTTCATTCAGGAAGCGATGCCTGAACGACAGCGTAAAATCGCGGAGGCACATGCCAGGATCGACAACTCGACAGGGAGTTCCGTTGGACGGAAACGCAACGACCACGCACCGCAACGTCGCACTGCTGTCCGTCGCGACCACGCTGGCTCCGCGCGTGACCACCTCGGCCGAGATCGAGGCGCGGCTCGCCCCGGCGCTCAAGCGCCTCCGGCTCCCCAGCGGGCTCCTCCAGCGGGTCGCCGGCGTGCATGAGCGCCGCAACTGGGGTGCCGAGCAGGGCTTCGACGGAGCGGCGATCGACGCCGGCAAGCGCGCTCTCGCCGAGGCCGGCGTCCGCGCCGACCAGATCGGCCTGATCATCAACACGTCGGTGACCCGCAAGCACCTCGAGCCCTCCGTCGCCGTGCGCCTGCACCACGGGCTCGGCCTGCCCTCGTCGGCCATCAACTTCGACATCGCGAACGCGTGCCTCGGCTTCGTCAACGGCATGACCCTCGCCGCCCAGCTGATCGACTCCGGCCAGATCCGATACGCGCTCATCATCGACGGCGAGGACGCCGACGAGATCCAGGTCAACACGATCGAGCGCCTCAGCCGCGAGGGCGTGAAGCGCAAGGACTTCATGAGCGAGTTCGCGAGCCTGACGCTCGGCTCCGGCGCCGCGGCGGCCGTCCTCGGCCCGGCCGACGAGCACCCCAAGGGCCACCGCATCCTCGGCGGCATCACCCGTGCGGCCACCCAGTTCAACGAGCTCTGCGTCGGCAGCGTCGACGGCATGTTCACGGATGCGAAGGCGCTGCTCAAGGGCGGCATGGAGCTCGTGCTCTCGGCGTGGAAGGAGGCCACCCGCGACTGGAACTGGAGCGGGATGGACCGCTACATCACGCACCAGGTGTCGGACGTGCACACCGACGCCCTGGTGAAGGCCGTCGGCATCGACCGCAGCCGCGTCCCCACGACCTACCCCACCCTCGGCAACGTCGGCCCGGCGTCCATCCCGATCACCCTGGCCCAGGAGGCCGAGACCCTGCAGCCCGGCAACAGGGTGCTGCTCATCGGAGTGGGCTCGGGCATCAACACCGCGATGCTCGAGATCGCCTGGTGACCGCGCCCCACCCGGCCGAGCGGATCCGCGGAGCGCTCGGCTCCACGGCCGCAGCGCAGCTGCCCCCAGCCGGGCTCGACGGGCTCGACCCCGCGTGGTCGCGCCTCGTCGACGCTCCCGACGCCCAGGGCGTTCAGCGCCGCTGGCATCTGCTCGACACGGGCGAGGCCCTCGGCACGGAGCCGGTCGGCACCGTCCTCTGCGTGCACGGCAACCCCACCTGGTCCTACCTCTGGCGCCGCCTCGCGGCCGCCACGCTCGAGTCGGCCCGCCGCGGAGGCCCCGCCTGGCGGGTGGTCGCGGTCGACCAGCTCGAGATGGGCTTCTCCGAGCGGACCGGCGCCCTGCACACGCTCGCCGACCGCGTCCGCGAGCTCTCGAACCTCACCGACGTGCTCGGCCTCGACGACGTGGTCACCCTCGGCCACGACTGGGGCGGAGTCGTCTCGCTGGGCTGGGCGGTCGACCACCCGGAGCAGCTGCGCGCCACGATGCTCCTGAACACCGCGATCCACCAGAGCGCCGACGAGCTGATCCCGGCCCCGCTCCGGCTCGCCCTCGCCTCGGGCGTGCTCGGCGCCTCGACGGTCGGCACGCCGGCCTTCCTCGAGACGACCCTCGCGCTCGGGCACCCGGCGCTGCCCTCGGCGGTGAAGGAGGGGTACCGCGCGCCCTACCGGTCAGGGTCGCGCCGCGGCGGAGTGGGCGGCTTCGTCGCCGACATCCCGGTCGACTCCGCGCACCCGAGCGACCCGGAGCTCCAGCGCATCGCCGAGGGCGTCAGCGCCCTGACGACGCCGGCCCTGATGCTCTGGGGCCCGCTGGACCCGATCTTCTCCGACCGCTACCTCGACGACCTCGTCGACCGCCTCCCGCACGCGCAGGTCCACCGCTACGAGGGAGCCGGCCACCTGGTGGCCGAGGACGTCGACTACGCGTCCGCCGTCCTCACCTGGCTGGGCGACCTCTCCGACGGCGACGAGCCCTTCGGCGGCGACCCGGCCCCCGATGTCCGGCGCCCGACCGCACCGGTCGAGCCGCTCTGGGCGCACCTCGACCGCAACGCGCAGGACGACTCGCTCGCCCTGGTCGAGATGGCGCCTCCCGGAGGCGGCGGCCCCCGCTCCGTCTCGTGGCGCCTGCTCTCGCAGCGGGTCCGCGAGCTCGCCGCAGGTCTGCGCGCCTCGGGCGTCTCCCCGGGCGACCGCGTCTCGCTCCTCGTGCCGCCCGGCGCCGATCTGACCGCGCTGCTCTACGCGTGCCTGCGCATCGGAGCCGTCGTGGTCGTCGCCGACGCGGGCCTGGGCCTGCGCGGTCTCACCCGCGCGGTCCGCGGCGCCTGGCCGGATCTGGTGGTCGGCGCCCTGCCCGGCCTCACCGTCGCGCGGGCCCTCCGCTGGCCCGGCGGCCGGGTCTCGACGCAGACCCTGCCCCGCGCCTCCGCCGCCGCCCTCGGGGTCGACACCTCGCTCGGGCAGCTGATCGAGCTCGGCCGCGCCGAGCTGGCCGCGGACCCGGAGGCGCTGGGTGAGCCGCCTGCCGCCGACGCCGTGGCCGCGATCCTGTTCACCTCCGGCTCGACCGGCCCCGCCAAGGGCGTCGTCTACACGCACCGCCAGCTCGCGGGCGTCCGGGACGCGCTCGCCCGCCAGTACGGGATCGGGCCGGGCACCGGCCTCGTCGCGGGCTTCGCGCCGTTCGCCCTGCTCGGCCCCGCGCTGGGCACGCGCTCCGCCACTCCGGACATGGACGTCACCGCGCCCCGGACGCTCACCGCGTCCGCCGTCGCCGCGGCCGCCGACCGGGTCGACGCGACGGTGCTGTTCCTGTCGCCGGCCGCGCTGGCCAACGTCGTGGCCACCGCCGGCGCGCTCGACGCCGACGACCACCGCGCCCTCGCCGGCGTGCGCACCTTCCTCTCGGCCGGCGCGCCCGTCTCGGCAGGACTTCTCGGCGAGGCGCAGGCGCTCATGCCGAACGCCTCCGCCCGCACCCCCTACGGCATGACCGAGGGGCTGCTGCTCACCGACGCGTCGCTGGAGGGCATCCGCGAGGCCGCCTCGGACGACGATCCGCGCGGGGGCGTCTGCGTGGGCGTGCCCGCCGCGGGCGTCCGGCTGCGGATCGCCCCGCTCGACGCCGACGGCCGCGCCGCGGACGAGCCGGAGGAGATCACCGGCACGACCGGCGAGATCGTCGTCTCGGCCGGTCACGTCGAGGACCACTACGAGCGCCTCTGGCTCACCGACCGCGCCGCCCGCATCGGCGCCGTCGCGGGCGAGCGCTGGCACCGCACCGGGGACGTCGGCCGGATCGACTCCGCCGGCCGCCTCTGGGTCGAGGGCCGGATGCCGCACGTCGTCGTCACGCCCGACGGCGTGGTCACGCCGGTGGGGCCGGAGCAGCGGATCGAGGCGCGCGTCGCCTCGGTCGCCCGCGCCGCGATCGTCGGGGCCGGGCCGCGCGGAGTCGCGCAGCTGGTCGCCGTGGTCGAGCTGCGCTCGGGCGCGCGCCGCGTGGCGCTGGCCGAGGATGCCCTCGCCGCCGAGGTGCGCGCGGCCGTGGGCCGGCCCGTCGCCGCGGTGCTCGTCGTCCCGGCGCTGCCCACCGACATCCGCCACAACTCCAAGATCGACCGGGCCGCGCTCTCGCGCTGGGCCGAGGGCGTGCTCGCCGGCGGCCGGATGGTGGCGCCGTGAGGGTCCTGGTCACCGGCGCGAGCGGCCTGCTCGGCGGCGCGGTGGCCGCGGGCCTCGTCGCCGACGGGCACGAGGTCCGCACCTTCCAGCGCCGGCCCTCCGGGGTCGCGGGCGTCGAGGAGGCGCGGGGCTCGCTGACCGATCCGCGCGCGGTCGAGGAGGCCGTCGACGCGGCCGAGGGCGTCGTGCACCTCGCCGCGAAGGTCTCGCTCGCCGGCGATCCGGGCGACTTCGACCGCGTGAACGTCGACGGCACCCGGCGCCTGCTCGCCGCCGCCTCCCGCGTCGGGGTGCGCCGCTTCGTCCAGATCTCGTCGCCCTCGGTAGCCCACTCCGGCTCCTCGATCACCGGCGACGACGCCGAGCCCGCCGATCCGGACCGGGCCCGCGGCGACTACGCGCGCACCAAGGCCCGCGCCGAGCTGCTGGCCCTCGCGGCGGACGCCCCCGGATTCGCGGTGGTCGCCGTGCGCCCGCACCTGGTCTGGGGTCCGGGCGACACTCAGCTCGTCGCCCGCATCGTCGAGCGGGCGCGCGCCGGCCGGCTGCCGCTCCTCGGGCACGGCCAGGCGCTGATCGACTCCACCTACATCGACAACGCCGCCTCGGCGATCGTCGCCGCTCTCGGGCGGGCGGAGGAGGTGCACGGCCGCTCCTACGTCGTCACCAACGGCGAGCCGCGCCCGGTTGCCGAGCTGCTCGCCGGGATCTGCCGCGCCTCGGGCGTCGAGCCGCCGCGCTGGTCCGTCCCCGCCTCCGTCGCCCGCGCCGCGGGCTCGCTCGTCGAGCGCGTGTGGGCCGTGCGGCCCGGTGCCGACGAGCCGCCGATGACGCGCTTCCTCGCCGAGCAGCTCTCGACCGCGCACTGGTTCGACCAGCGCCGCACGCGCGCCGACCTGCAGTGGAGCCCCTCGGTCACCCTCGACGAGGGCCTGCGCCGCCTCGCCGCCACCCCCTGACCCCTGACCCCTGACACGTCGCGAAATTTCGCGACATCCCGCAGCCCGGTCGAGATGCTCGTCCGTGCAGGACCATCTCGACCGGCTCGCGCGATCTCACGGCTCGTGGTCGGGAACCGTACGAGTCCGGCGCCTGCCGTGAGCGCGAGATGCGGCAGAACGGACGAGATCCCCCGCCGCGGCAGGGGATCTCGTCCGTTCAAGGGCACCTCGCGAAATTTCGCGGGAGGGGGAGAGGGGGAGGGGTCAGTCGGCGAGGATGAGGTACAGGGCGCGACGGGTCTCGTCGAGCTTGGCGGAGGCGGCGGCGCGCTGCGCCTCGGTCGCTCCGCGGAACTGCTGCACGACGCCCATCAGCTTGCCGACGTTCTCCATGAAGGCACGGTCGGCGTCGCTCGCGCCGGGAGTGGCCTCCCAGGCCGCGTCGAGCTCGTCGGCGTGCTCGCGCACGTAGGTGCCGCCCGCGTCCGTGAGCTGGTACTCGGTGCCGCGACCCTCGCCGACGGCCGTGATGAGGCCCTCGTCGACGAGCTGCTGGAGGGTGGGGTAGACGGAGCCGGGGCTGGGGCGCCACGATCCGTTCGTCTTCTCGGCGATGGCCTTGATCAGGCCGTAGCCGTTCGAGGACTTCTCGGAGAGGAGGGAGAGGAGGGCCGCGCGGACGTCGCCGCGTCGGGCGCGTCCTCCGCCGCGGCCGAAGGGGCCGCCGAAGCCGGGGCCGAAGCCGAAGCCGGGCCCGAAGCCGCGGCCGTGACCGCCGGGTCCGCGGCGCTGTCCGCGGCCGGGGTGCTCGTGGCGGGTGGAGTGGTCGCCGTCGCAGGAGTCGCGGCGGTCATCGGAGAAGAAGGTCCTGGAGTTCATGGGTGTGCTGCTCTCTGTCGTGAGGGGATCCCTTTCGATCGGATCCGGTCGCCCGTCGGGAGCGGCTGCTTCCGATCTGTCGGCGATGTAGTAACGATATATCGGCGACTGATCGGATGTCAACACCCGGTTTCCCCATAGCCTGGGAGCTCCCCGTCGATCGAGAGGTCCCGCATGCCGCTGCCCGACTCCGAGCTCGAGGCGTACCTCGACTCCTCCCTCCTCGCCGGGGACGTCCTCACCGGCCGCGCGAGCAACCTCGGCAACCTCCGCCGGCTCGCCGCCCGCGAGCCCGCGCACCTCTACGGGGTGGACGTGGCCGAGCACTGGACGCTCGAGAGCCTGCTCGCCCTGATGGGGGAGCGCGTGGGGATCAGCACCGACCCCTCCTTCGAGAGCGGGCAGGACCGGATCGACGCCCGCCTGACGGTCGCGGGCCTCGCCCGCTACCGCGACCGGTTCGCCGCCGCCGTCCGCGAGGGGGCGCTGCTCCTGTTCGCCACCGCGCACCCCGCGACCCTGATGGACGTCTACCGCCGCTTCGCCGCCGCCGCGACGGAGCGGGGCGCTCGCGTGATCGACGTGAACGCGCTCCCGTTCGCCGCCCCGGACGGCATCCGCGTGCCTCTCGCGGACGAGCACCAGGCCCTGTGGTGCACCGGCGGGGTCACCTGCGTCTACCGCGGGGGAGGGCTGCAGCACACGCACTCGCCGGAGCCGATGGACGCGCTGCTCGACGGCCTCGACGAGCTCGGCATCCGCCCCGACCTGGTCGTCGCCGACCACGGCTTCGCGGGTGCGGCCGGCCGGCGGGGGCTGCCGGTGATCGCGATCGCCGACTGCAACGACCCGGCGGTGTTCGTCGCCGAGGCGCAGGGCTCGATCGAGGTGGTGGTCCCGATCGACGACGGGCTGGCCGTCCACCTCTACGAGCCGGTCGTCGACTTCGTCCTCCGCGCCGTCTCGGAGCCCGCGCGCACCTGACGGCTCGTAGAATCGCCTTCGGCTCGTCGCGATCCCGGATCCGACGGGCCGACCGCTCTCCCGAGTCCCCGCACTCGCCACCACAGCAGACGGAGCATCCGTGACCCAGCCCCAGGACGGCCTCCTCCCGCGCTTCGCCGTCGGCGTCGACATCGGGGGGACGTCGATCAAGGCGTCCCTCGTCGACGTCACCACCGGCGAGCGGGCGGCCCGGCGCTTCGCGGTCGCGAACCCGCTGGGCAAGGAGCCCGAGGACTTCGCCGAGGCCATCGCCGGCATCGTCCGCGACGTCTCGCCGATCGCGGGCACTCCCGTCGGGGTCGGCTTCCCCGGCATCGTCCGCGGCGGCGTCGTCCGCCAGACCACCCACGTCTCGCAGCGCTGGGTCGGGCTCGACGCGCAGGCCCTCCTCTCGGAGGCGACCGGGGTCGACGTCGTCGTCGTCAACGACGCGGACGCGGCGGGGGTCGCCGAGCGCGAGTTCGGCGCGATGCGCGGCCGCGAGGGCCTCCTCCTGCTGACCACCCTCGGAACCGGCATCGGGACGGCGCTCGTCCACGAGGGCGTGGTGATCCCCAACTCCGAGCTCGGGCACCTGCACATCGACGGTCCCGACTTCGAGCCGCAGGTCGGCTTCTCGGCGGTCCGCCGCGAGGGCATCACCCTCGAGGAGTGGGCGGGGCGCCTCAGCGTCTACTACCGGCACCTCGAGATGCTGCTCTCGCCGCAGCTGTTCGTGATCGGCGGTGCGGCGGCGCACGTCTTCGACGAGTTCGCCCGCTTCCTCGACATCGGCACCGAGATCGTCCCCGCCCGCTTCGGCAACGACGCCGGATTCACGGGCGCCGCGATGGTCGCCGTCTCGCCCGACCGCCTCGCGCCCTGGTACCGCTCCACGCGCGGCGCCCGCCTCGACCCCGGCGCCCCCGCCATCGCCGACTGACCCCCTCCTTCCCTCCACCTGCCGAGCCCTCCCCCTGCCGAGGGAACCCCGGACCGTCGAGGGAACCCGGAGGAGCCGGCTCCCTCGACGGTCCGGAGTTCCCTCAGCGGGCCAGCAGGCTGCGGTAGACGGCGTCCATCCGGGCGGCGGCGGCCGGCCAGGAGTGGGCGGCCGCCCAGTCGACGCCGCCGCGGCCGAGGCGCGCCAGCTCTCCGGGCGAGCCCAGCAGGGACAGGATCGCCTCGGCCCAGACCGCAGGGGAGTCGGAGTCGAGCAGCAGGCCGCTCCCGCCGTCGCGCACCGCGTCCACCAGGCCGGTCGTCCGGCGCGCGAGCACCGGAGTGCCGCTGCCGGCGGCCTCGAGCGCGATCAGCCCGAAGGTCTCGGCCGCCGAGGGCACGAGCGCCAGCTGCGCACCCCGGAGCCGCTCCGCCACCCGGTCGCGGTCGGCGGCCCCCTCGATCAGCACGCGGTCGCTCAGCGGAGCCGCCGCGGCGCGCACCGCGTCGAGGTACGACTCCCGGCCCGGGGCCGCCCCGCCCACCAGCCGCAGCACCGGCCGCTCCGCCGGCGCCATTGCCGCAAGCGCCTCCACCGCGAGCAGCTGGCCCTTGAGCGGCTGCACCCGGCCGACCAGGACGACTCCGGAGCGCTCGCCGCCCCCCGGACGGAACCGCGCGTCGACTCCGGGCGGCACCACGACCACCCGGTCCGGATCCGCGCCGTACCCGCGGACGACGTCCTCCCGCTCCGAGGCGCCCGCCACCACGATCGCGTCGGCGGAGGCGAGCACGGAGCGCTCCGCGTCGATCCGCTGCTGCGGCTCCGGGACGTCGCCCGGGGCGAGGCGAGCGTTCTTGGCGAGGGAGCTCGAGTGCATCGAGTGCACGTGCGGCCTGCCGGTGAGCGCCCCCGCGAGGCCCGACACCCAGTAGTGCGAGTGCACGACATCGGCTCCCGCCGCGGCGCGCGCGAACTCCGGCGCCGCGGACGCCAGCGCGTACTTGTCGCCCGCCGGCACCGGCACGCCGACCACCCGCACACCCGGCGCGAGAGTGCGGACGCCCTCGCCACGGGTCAGCACCTCGATCTCCCAGCCGAGCGCCGCCAGCTCCGGCAGCACCGCCGCGAGGTACACGTTCATCCCGCCCGCCTCGCCCGTCGACGGCTGCTCGAGCGGGGAGGTGTGCGCCGAGACGACGGCCAGACGGGGCATCCCTCCATCGTAGGGACGGCCGTGCGTCCTCCGCGGATCCCGGCCCGCGGCTCGCAGCGCCTCCGGAATCGGGTTGAATAGACGGATGCGCTCGTTCGAGCGCGGAGAGCGTGAGGTCCATGGCCCGCCAGAGTCCCCCCGGTGAGGTGCTGCCGTCGGCCGCACCCGGGCCGGTGACCGCCGGCCACGAGCCCTTCTCCGAGCAGGACATCCGCGCCCTCGTCGGAACCGCCGCCTTCGAGAAGGGCACCGCGTACGCGGACGAGGGCCGGGTCCGAGAGCTGCAGTGGTTCGGCGGCCGCACCCGCCTCTTCGGCCAGGTCCGCGGATCCGGGCGCTCGCCGTACGCCGTGAGCGTGCAGCTCCGCGACGAGGGCGAGCACTGGACCCTCCTCGGCGGCGCCTGCAGCTGCCCGGTCAAGCACGAGTGCAAGCACGTCGCCGCCGTCCTGGTCGAGGCCCTGCGCCGCGAGCGCGAGGGCGGAGTGGCCGGTCCCTTCCCCGGCGAGGCCGCCGTCGACGCCGTCCCGGAGTGGCGCAGCGCGCTCGCCCCGCTGCTCGCCGGCGCCGAGCGCTCCCACACCGGCATCCCGCTCGGCCTGCAGTTCGAGCTGCTGCCCGGCGAGCCCGTGCGCCGCCCGCCCGGCCGCTACAACTCCTACCGGCCGCCGCCCGAGCCGCGCCCGCGACTGGGCGTGCGCCCGGTGCGGATGGGCGACCGCGACCGCTGGGTCCGCACCGGCACCAGCTGGCGCGATCTCGGCTACCTGCACTACAGCCACGACTACGACGAGCGCCAGATCGACGTGATCCGCGAGATGCAGGGCCTGCTCTCCGGGCACAGTGCCTCCAGCTACTACTCGCCGGACACCTGGCTCTACCTCGACCAGTGCCGGAGCGAGGCGATCTGGGCGGCCCTGCACGGCGCCGTCCGCGCGGGCATCGGCCTGGTGATGGGCGACCGCGATCAGACTCCGCTGAAGATCCTCGACACCACGGCCACCGCCTCCATCGACGTGACGCGCACCGCCGCCGGCCTCGAGCTGCGCTCGCTCGTCGCGATCGGCGACCACCCGGCCCCCGAGGAGTTCGGCTTCATCGGCGACCCGGCCGTCGGGCTCTACACGTGGGAGGGCGGCGACGAGATGCGCGCCCGCCCGGTCACGCTCATCCCGTTCGCCGCACCGCTGCTGTCCTCGGCGCGCACGTTCCTCTGGAGCCGCGAGGCCATCCGCATCCCGGTGGCCGAGGAGTCGGCGTTCCTCACCGAGCACTACCAGCGGCTGCACCGGCTGTTCGACATCGTCTCCCGCGACGGCTCCTTCGAGGCGCCGGCGGTTCCCGAGCCGCGCCTCGGCCTCACCCTCGAGCACACCGACGGCGCGGGCCTGCGCGGCTCGTGGTGGTGGCGCTACGGAGTGGAGGGAGCGCGCGGCGGCGTGGACGCCGAGCGGCTCCCGCTGCGGGTCGGCGAGGACGCGGGCTACCGCGACCCCGAGGCCGAGCAGCGGATCCTCGACTCCCTCGTCGGAGCCGGCCTGGACCCGGAGTCGACGCCGGCACTGGTGTCCCCGTCGAGCAGGCGCCTCCGCCCCACCTTCGACCTGCGCGGCATGCAGACCGTCGGCTTCCTCACCGGCGAGGTCGAGCGGCTCCGCGAGCTGGGCACCGTCGAGATCGAGGAGATCGGCGAGCGTGTCGAGTACCGGGAGGCGCAGACCGCGCCCGTGGTCGCCGTGCAGACCGTCGCCCAGCCCGACAGCCGCGACTGGTTCAACCTCGAGATCTCCGTCACCGTCAACGACGAGGCGGTCCCGCTCGCCGAGATCTTCCTCGCGCTCGCCCGCGGCGACGAGTACATGGTGCTGCCGAGCGGCGTCTACTTCGCCCTCGACGACGAGCGGTTCGGCCGCCTCCGCGAGCTCATCGCCGAGGCCCGCGAGCTCTCGGACGACCCCGGGGAGACCCTGCGGATCAGCCGCTTCCAGTCCTCCCTCTGGGACGAGCTGGTCGAGCTGGGCGTCGTGGAGGCGCAGGCCGCTGCATGGCGCCGCTCCGTGGAGGGGCTCTCCGGCTTCACGGCGACCGGCGCCCTGGAGTCGCGCGCCCTGCCCGAGGGGTTCGTCGTGGAGCTGCGGCCCTACCAGCAGCTCGGCTACGACTGGCTCTCGTTCCTCTACGACAACCAGCTCGGCGGCGTGCTCGCCGACGACATGGGCCTGGGCAAGACCGTGCAGTCCCTCGCCCTGGTCACCCGGGTGATGCAGGAGCAGCGCGCCGCGGCTGCGGAGGCGGGTACGTCGCCGCGTCCGTTCCTCGTCGTCGCGCCCACCAGCGTCGTGCCCAACTGGGTCGGCGAGGCCAAGCGCTTCGCCCCGGACCTGCGCGTCGTCGGCATCGACGAGACGTCGAAGAAGAAGCGGAAGGCGCTCTCGAGCGTCATCGGCGAGGCCGAGCTGGTCGTGACCTCCTACGCCCTGTTCCGGCTCGACTACGAGTCGTACTCGGGGATCCAGTGGTCGGGGCTCCTCCTCGACGAGGCGCAGTTCGTCAAGAACCGCCAGTCGGCGACGCACCAGCTCGCGCGCCGGCTCGACGTGCCCTTCAAGCTCGCCATCACGGGCACGCCGATGGAGAACAACGTGATGGAGCTGTGGTCGCTGCTGTCGATCGTCGCTCCGGGCCTGTTCCCCTCGCCCGCCGGGTTCGTCGAGTTCTACCAGAAGCCGATCGAGCGCGAGGCCGACAGCGAGAAGCTCTCGCAGCTGCGGCGGCGCATCCGCCCGCTGATGCTCCGGCGCACCAAGGAGCTCGTCGCCAAGGAGCTGCCGCCCAAGCAGGAGCAGACCCTCGAGGTCGAGCTCGGCCCGAAGCAGCGCAAGGTCTACGACACGTACCTGGCGCGGGAGCGCCAGCGCGTGCTGGGGCTCATCGGCGACTTCGAGAAGAACCGCTTCGCGATCTTCCGCGCGTTGACCGTGCTGCGCCAGGTCGCGCTCGATGCCGCACTGGTGGACGAGGCGCACGAGAGCGTGCCGTCCACCAAGCTCGACCTCCTCGACGAGCTGCTGGGCGACGCCCTCGGCGAGGGGCACCGCGTGCTGGTGTTCAGCCAGTTCACGCGGTTCCTCGGCCGGGTCCGCGGCAGGCTGGATGCGGCGGGAATCGAGTACGCCTACCTCGACGGAGCGACGAAGAAGCGCGACGAGGTCATCGAGCGGTTCCGCTCGGGCGAGGCGGGCGTGTTCCTGATCTCGCTCAAGGCCGGGGGCTTCGGGCTCAACCTCACCGAGGCCGACTACTGCATCCTGCTCGACCCGTGGTGGAACCCCGCCACCGAGTCGCAGGCGGTCGACCGCGCGCACCGCATCGGCCAGACCCGCTCGGTCATGGTCTACCGCCTGGTCGCGAAGGACACGATCGAGGAGAAGGTGATGGCCCTCAAGGAGGCGAAGGCCGCGCTCTTCGCCGCGGTCATGTCGGACGACGGCGCGGCGGCCACCGGCGGGATCACCGCCGAGGACGTGCGCGAGCTGCTGGGCTGATCGCCGCCGCTACTCGCGCACCTGCTCCAGCAGGGTCGTGACGGCGGCGCGGGTGTCGGCGGCGAGCCGTCCGAGGCGGTGCGCGGCGCGGATCGACGCCGGCCGGTACGGGTGCACGAGCCGCCGGGCCGCCGTGCAGGGCAGCGCGAACGCCGCGACGACGCCCGCGTCGATCCCGTCGAGTCCGCCGTCGTCCCGGCCGAACACGAGCTCCCGGCCCTCGCGGGCGAGAGCCTCCGGCAGGTCGGCCTCGCCGATCGGGAGGCGCAGCACGGCGAGCAGGCCCGCCGCCTGCACCCGGCGCAGCAGCGGTCGGCCCAGGCGTCCCGCCGCGTGCACCGTGAAGAAGTCGGCCTGCCGCTCGAGGATGCCCGTCACCGTCTCGGCGAGGCGCTCCATCTCGGGGTGCAGCGAGAGGCGGGCGAGCCGGCGGTAGCCGTGCACCGCGACCCGGGCGTCCACCGCGAGGGCCAGCGCGACCGGACCGGCGAGCGAGGCCGCGGCGCGGTCGAGGAGCGGGCGCGACACGACCGTCGGCTCCGGCGGGCGGACGTCGATGCCGCGGATCTGCGGCGAGGCCGCGAGCACCTCGCCCAGGGCGTCGGCGATGCGGTGCCGCTCGGCGGCCCAGACGGTCGCGAATGCGCGGACCTGCTCATCGGGGTGGGCGCGCGCGACGGGCAGCACCCGGGCGACGGCGGCGTGCTCGATCGCCCGCAGGTACGCCGTGGCGACGATGGCCTCGCGGTCCAGCGGCACCTCCTCGAACTCGCGCACCGAGAAGTGCTCGCGCAGGGCGCCGTGCGCGCTGCGGTGGTGGTCCTCGAGATCGAACGGTTCCGCGATGCCCACGTCGTGCTCCTCCGCTAGTCCGGTCCCTCCATCCTGGGCCCCCGGTGCGAGAGGCGGAAGAGCACGCGCCCATCCCTGGGACACTGGGAGCCGGTCATCAGGCGGCCGGGGGAGCGGGGCGGGATGAGCGGGGCGCGGACCTCGGCGATCGGCGCCGTCCTCCTCGCCGCCGTCTGCTTCGGCACGACGGGGACAGCTCAGGCACTCGGAGCGGCGGGGGTGGATCCGCTCCTCCTCGGGGCGGCGCGCATCGTCCTCGGCGGTGCTCTGCTGGCCGCGCTCCTCGGAGTGGAGGCGCTGCGCCGGCGGAGCCGCTCCCGCCCGACCCGGGCTGTCGTGCTGCTCGTCGTGCTCGGCGCGGTCGGGGTCGCCGCGTACCAGCCCGCCTTCTTCACCGGCACCGCGCAGAACGGAGTCGCGGTCGGCACGATCGTCGCCCTCGGCTCCGCCCCCGCCTTCACCGGCCTGCTGGAGTGGCTCGTCCTGCGGACGACGCCGAGCCCGCGCTGGTTCGCCTCGACCGCGCTCGCCGCGGTCGGAGTGGTGCTCCTGAGCGGAGGCGGATCCGGCGGCGTGACGCTCCCCGGGCTCGCCGCCTCGGCCGGCGCCGGCGCCTCCTACGCGCTCTACGCCGTCTGCGGCAAGCTGCTGCTCAAGCGCGGGCTGAGCCCCGTCGCCGCCATGGGAGCCACGTTCGGAGCCGCGGCGCTGCTCTCGCTCCCGTTGCTGCTGCTGGGCGATCCGACGCGGCTCTCCGGCTCGATCCCGGCCGTGCTCTGGCTCGGAGTGGTCACGGTCGCCGTGGCCTACACCTTCTTCGCGCGCGGTCTGCGAGTGCTCCCCGCGGCGACCGTCTCGACGCTCACCCTCCTGGAGCCGGCGACCGCGACCCTCCTCGGCGTGGCGGTGCTGGGGGAGCGGCTGACCGCGGGAGCCGTCCTGGGCGTCGCGGTGCTGGTGGCGGCGGTGCTGCTGCTGGCGGTGCGGAGGCGCGGCCGTTCCGGGGCGCGGAGAGAGGCGCGGTCGCCCTCCGCGGAGTAGCGTCGACTCCCACCGATCCGACGACGAGGCGGAGCGCATGACCAACCCGTGGCTGGCTCGCCCTGGCAGCGGTCGGCGGCGCGCGCTGGTCGAGGAGTCGTGGGAGCGCGCGCGGCGGCGGCGGCTCGATCCGGACCGGCTGACGGCGCCGCTCTCGTTCTCGGGCGACGACCTCCGCGAGTACCGCACCGGGCATCCGCTCGCCTCGGTCCTCCCGGTCATCCGCCGCCTTCTGGTGCGCGACGCCGACGAGGACAGCGGCGTGCTCGTCGCGGTGGGCGACGCGCTCGGGCGGCTGCTCTGGATCGACGGGGACCAGCACCTCAAGAGCCTCGCCGAGGGGATGTCGTTCGTCGAGGGCGCCGCGTGGGCGGAGCCCGACGTCGGGACGTCCGCGCCGGGGACCGCCCTCGTGCTCGATCACGGCGTGCAGATCCACGGCGCCGAGCACTTCGCCTCGCTCGTGCACCCGTGGAGCTGCACCGCGGTCCCCGTGCACGATCCGGAGACGCACGAGATCCTCGGAGTGATCGACATCACCGGCGGCGCCGACGTCGTCGCCCCGCAGACCCTCCCGCTGATGGAGGCGACCGCCGCCGCCGTCGAGAGCGAGCTGATGGTGCAGCGGCTGCTCCGCCCGCGCCGGCCCGCCGCACGGAGCACGGCGGCGGCCCGGGCACCGAGCCTGCGGGTCCTGGGCCGCGAGACGGGCCTGGTGACGGCCGCCGGAGCGGCGCTCGAGCTCAGCACCCGGCACGCCGAGATCCTGACTCTGCTCGCCTGGCACCGGGCCGGGCTCTCGGCCGAGCAGCTCGCCCTCCTGCTCCACGGGCGGGACGACGCGGTGATCACCGTCCGCGCCGAGATGGTGCGGCTGCGCCGCGCGCTCGAGCCGACCCTCCCGCGCCTGGTGCCCCTCTCGCGCCCCTACCGCCTGGCGAGCCCGGTCGACCTCGACGCCCGCCAGGTGCTGGGCCTGCTCGACCGCGGCTCCCACCGACTCGCCCTGGACGCCTACCGGGGCGCACCGCTGCCCTCGTCCGAGGCGCCGGGGATCCGGGCGATCGCCGACGAGCTGCGCCTGCGGGTGCGGGCGAGCGTCCTCGCCGACGCGGCGCCCGCGACCCTCCTCGCCTGGGCGGAGGGCCCGGACGGCCGCGACGACGCGGAGGTGTGGCGGGAGCTCCTCCGCGTCCTCCCGCCCCGCTCGCCCCGGCGCGCCGGCGTCGCCGCGCACCTCGAGACGCTCGAGGCGGAGCAGCGCTGAGCCGTCCCGGTCGCTTCAGGGACTCCCGCCGGAGCCGTCCGGGAACGGAGCCGCCTCGCTAGCCTCGACGCATGAGCACCCTCGCACCACCTCCCCGGGCCCTCGCGAGCGGAGTCGCGGGAGGCCTGCTCCTGATGGCGGTCTTCACGATGTGGTGGGCGAGCGACACCACGGTCGGCTGGCCGGCGCCGGCCGCGACGACCGCCGTGACCGTCTGCGCGCTCGCGGCGGTGGTCTTCGCCGTGCAGGCCGTCCGCCTCCTCCTCGCCCGGCGGAGGATGGCTGTGGAGCTCACCGACGCCGACCGCGCGGCGAATCCGAACGGCCTGCTCTTCGGGGCGGTCTTCGCCGCGGAGGGCGTGCTGATCGGCGTCGCGGTCGGAGTCCTCACCGGCACCGGGCTCGAGCGGTTCCTCGTGCCGGCCATCGCCGTGATCGTGGGCCTGCACTTCTACCCGATGGCGAGGATCTTCGGCCGCACCCTCGACCTCTGGCTCGCGACCTGGACGACCCTGGTCGGCGCGATCGGAGTCGTCGTGGTCCTCGTCGACGGCTCCGCCTGGCCGCAGGTGTGGTCCTGGGTGGGAGCGGGTGCCGCAGCGGCCACGGTGACCTACGGCGTGTACATGAGCCGGATCGCCCAGCGCCTGCTTGCGAGCGTCTGAGGGTCGGGGGCCGCGGCCGGGCCTCCTCGCCCGGGCGTTCCCTCCTCGCCCGGCCGTGCCTCGTCCCTGCCGCGCCAGCCACCGTCCTCGCCGCTCCTGCGCGCGCCCGTGCCTCGGCCGCCCCGTGCAACGTCCTGCAACCCCCCGCGACGTAGCGTCAGGACCGGGCGCCCACCCCGCGCCCACGACAACGACGTCGATGGAGGTCCACATGACGCTGTACGCCGACCAGGTCGCCGAGCAGGCACCGCAGGAGCCGGGTTCCACGGTCTACGCGAATCCGGGCACGGAGGGATCCGTCGCCTCCTTCCGCTCGCGCTACGACCACTACATCGGAGGCGAGTACGTCGCCCCCGCGAGCGGCCAGTACTTCGAGAACATCACCCCGATCACCGGGAAGCCCTTCTGCGAGATCGCCCGCGGCACCGCCGCCGACGTCGACCGCGCGGTCGAGGCGGGCTGGAGGGCGTTCGCGAGCTGGGGGAAGACCAGCCCCGCCGAGCGCTCGAACATGCTCCTGAAGATCGCCGACCGCATGGAGGCGAACCTCGAGCTGCTCGCGGTCGCCGAGACGTGGGAGAACGGCAAGCCGGTGCGCGAGACCCTCGCCGCCGACATCCCCCTCGCGATCGACCACTTCCGCTACTTCGCCGGAGCGATCCGCGCGCAGGAGGGGGGTGTCTCCGAGATCGACCACGACACGATCGCGTACCACTTCCACGAGCCGCTGGGCGTGGTGGGGCAGATCATCCCCTGGAACTTCCCGATCCTGATGGCCGTGTGGAAGCTCGCGCCGGCGCTCGCCGCGGGGAACTGCGTGGTGCTGAAGCCGGCCGAGCAGACGCCGGCGTCCATCCACGTGCTGCTCGACCTGATCGGCGACCTCATCCCCGCCGGCGTGCTGAACGTCGTCAACGGATTCGGGTTCGAAGCGGGCGCACCGCTCGCCTCCCACCCGCGCATCCGCAAGATCGCCTTCACCGGAGAGACGACCACCGGCCGCCTGATCATGCAGTACGCCAGCGAGAACCTCATCCCGGTGACGCTGGAGCTCGGCGGCAAGAGCCCCAACGTGTTCTTCGCCGACGTCGCCGCCGAGCGCGACTCCTTCTACGACAAGGCGCTCGAGGGCTTCTCGTTCTTCGCCCTCAACCAGGGCGAGGTCTGCACCTGCCCGTCGCGTGCGCTCGTGCAGCGCTCGATCTACGACGACTTCGTCGGCGACGGCCTCGAGCGGGTCAAGCGGATCAAGCAGGGCAACCCGCTCGACACCGCCACGATGATCGGCGCCCAGGCCTCGAACGACCAGCTGGAGAAGATCCTGTCCTACATGGACATCGGCAAGCAGGAGGGAGCGAAGCTGCTCATCGGCGGCGACCGCGCCGACCTCGGCGGCGAGCTCAGCGGCGGCTACTACGTCAACCCGACGGTGTTCGAGGGCCGCAACTCGATGCGCATCTTCCAGGAGGAGATCTTCGGCCCCGTCCTCGCCCTCACCTCCTTCGACGACTTCGACGACGCGATCGGCATCGCCAACGACACCCTCTACGGCCTCGGCGCCGGAGTGTGGAGCCGCAACGGCGCCCAGCTCTACCGCGCCGGCCGGGCCATCGAAGCCGGCCGCGTCTGGTCGAACACGTACCACCAGTACCCCGCGCACGCGGCGTTCGGCGGCTATAAGCAGTCGGGCATCGGACGCGAGAACCACAAGGTGATGCTCGACCACTACCAGCAGACGAAGAACCTCCTCGTCTCCTACGCGGAAGGGCCGATGGGCTTCTTCTGAGTTGATGTGCACGAGCTCCTCGTTCCTCGTCGCTCGTGCCGCGGTCGGCTCGCCGAGGTGGCCGGGTGGGGAGGAGCGGGGAGCGTCCGCACCGAGACGGATCCGCTGGCACGCGGATCCGCCGTTCGGTGCTCGTGTGCACGAGCTCCTCGTTCCTCGTCGCTCGTGCCGCGGTCGGCTCGCCGAGGTGGCCGGGTGGGGGGGGAGCGGGGAGCGTTCGCACCGAGACGGATCCGCTGGCACGCGGATCCGCCGTTCGGTGCTCGGCCCTGCGGGCGAGGCACCTGACGACGAGCGTACGGACGGTGCTCGGCCCTGCGGGCGAGGCACCTGACGAACGGCGGACGGACGGTGCTCGGCCCTGCGGGCGAGGCACCTGACGAACGGCGTTCGGCGCTCGGCCCTGCGAGCGAGGCACTTGACGAACAGCCGTCGGTGGTCGGCACTGCGGGCGAGGCGTCCGACGACGGGCCGGCGCTTCATGCTGATCGAGTAGCCCGCGCAGCGGGCGGATCGAGATCCTGCCCGGACGAGCGTCCGCCATCAGCGGTCGGGCGTTCCCCCGACACCCCGCACCACGAGCGAAGGAGCACCACCCATGACCTCCACGAGGGTCGACGTCACTGCGGAGGCGGCCGGCATGCTCCGCCGGATGACGGCGCTGCACGGGCCGCTGATGTTCCACCAGTCGGGCGGATGCTGCGACGGCAGCTCCCCGATGTGCTTCCCTGCCGGGATGTTCCGCACCGGCGCCTCGGACGTGCTCGTCGAGTCGCTCCGGCTCGACGGCCTCGACCCGATCGACTTCTGGATGTCCCGCTCCCAGTTCGAGTACTGGAAGCACACCCACCTCACCGTCGACCTCGTCGACGGGCGGGGCAGCGGATTCAGCGTCGAAGCCCCCGAGGGCAAGCGCTTCATGATCCGCAGCCGACTGCTCACCGACGACGAGCTCGTCGAGTTCGGGCTCCTCCCCGCCGGAGCCGTCGGCCCCTGACCCGTTCCCCCCGACCCGTTCCCGTCGCCGACCCGCGACGGCGGGGACCGGCGGTGTCAGCCGGCCGGAGCGGGAGCGGGCGGCGCCTTCCCCGTGCTCAACTGCACGCCCACCACCGATCCCTTGTCCACGCGCGTGCCCGCGGCGGGAACGGTGCCGGCCACCGAGTTCATCGGCTGCGTCGAGTCGACCTGCGACGTCGCTCCGGGAGTGAGCCCTGCTGCGGTCAGCGCCTGCGCGGCGGAGTCGCTGGTCCGGCCCGACAGGTCCGGCACAGTCACCTGCGGCGCCGCGATGAGCGACTGGTCGGCCTGCGGGAAGTCGGAGCCGCCGTAGCGGGAGTCGATCGCCGTCATCAGCGGCTTCCAGATCCGGTGGCGTGCCGAGGGCGCCCAGCCGCTGTCGAAGTCGATCGAGTCGAGGTTCACCCTCGAGCCGTCCTCCCGTGCCGAGATGCTGCCGACCCAGACCGCGAGGGAGGTCTCGGTCGAGGCCCCGATCGCCCAGGTGTCGGCGGAGTTGTCGGTGGTGCCCGTCTTGGTGATGTGCTGGATGCCGTTCTTCGGATCGTCCTCGACGCCCGTGCCCTCGGCGGTCACCTTGAGCATCGTGTACTGCATCGCCGAGGCGACCTTCGACGACACCGCCCGGGTGCAGGTCGTCTCCGCCGGCTCGATCCCGCGGCCGTCGGCTCCGACGATCGCCGTGATCGCGACGGGGGTGCAGGTCGTGCCGTTCTCGGCGATGCCGGAGTAGGCGGTCGCCATGGTGAGCGGCGCGATCTCGTTGGTGCCGAGGACCGCTCCCGGCGACTGCACGAGCGCGGTCCCGTCCGCGCGGTGCACTCCGAAGGCCTCGGCCTGCTTGCGGATCTCGCACTGGTCGAGCAGGTGCGACATCCCGGTGAAGCCCGTGTTCAAGGAGTAGATGGTCGAGTAGAGCGCCGTCTGGGTGTCGGTGTAGCCGCCGTCGCCGGCGTTCTTGGGGTTGTAGGAGTCGTAGTCCCAGGTGCCCTCGCAGCTGTCGGCGAAGCCGGTCCAGTTCTTCTGCTTCGAGTCGAACTGCTCGAGCAGGGTGTGCCCGCGGTCGAGCCACTCGGCCAGCGTGAACACCTTGTAGGCGGATCCGGTCTGGAAGCCGTTGCCGCCGCCCGCGGACGCGTCGACGTTGAGGTTGATCGCCGAGAACTCCGGCCCGCTCGCGATGACGTCCGGATCCTGGCTGTAGCGCTTGTTCTGCACCATCGTGAGGATGCGCCCGGTGCCGTTCTGGACGGCGACCGCGGTCGCCCCGACGTCGAAGCGCGGGTCGGAGGAGGGGACCTGCTCGTCCATCAGCTCCTGCGCGGTCCTCTGCAGGTCGAGGTCGATCGTCGTGTAGACCTTGATCCCGCCCTGCTTGATCGCCGCGTAGCGCTCGTCGTCGGTCGCTCCGAGCGCCGGGTCGTCGCGGAGGACGTGGGTCACGTAGTCGCAGAAGTAGGCCGCGCTGCCGGCCGTCTGGCAGCCGGTGGAGGGCGGGGTGATGTCGGGGGTGATCGCCTCGGCGGAGGCGGCGTCGTGCGCGGCCTGATCGATGCTCCCCGTCTCGAGCATCCGGTCGAGGATGTAGTCGCGCCGCTCCCGGGTCTGCGCGTAGCCGTTCGCGTCGCCGTTGGCCGTGTCGTCCGGCCTGTCGAAGCGGAACTTCTCGGGGTTGTTCACGATCGCCAGGAGCGAGGCGGACTGCGCGAGGGAGAGATCGGCCGCCGGGATGCCGTAGTAGTACTCCGCCGCGGCCTCGATGCCGTAGACGGTGCCTCCGAACAGGGCGATGTTGAGGTAGCCGAGGAGGATGTCGTCCTTCGAGGACACCTTCTCGAGCCCGATCGCGAGCCGCATCTCCTTGAGCTTGCGCTCGGCCGTGGTCGCCGTCGCCTCCGCGTACGCGCGGTCGCGGTCCGCCTCGTCCGGGATCGACTCGGCCTTCTGCACCAGCACGTTCTTCACGTACTGCTGCGTGATCGACGAGCCGCCCTGGGTGTCGCCGTCGAGGAGGTAGGTGCTGGCGATGGCGCGGAGGGTGCCCTGCAGGTCGATCCCGCCGTGGTCGTAGAAGCGCGGGTCCTCGCTCGCGACGAGCGCGTCCTTCACGGAGTCGGCGATCCGGTCGGCCGGCACCTCGATCCGGTTCTGGTCGTAGAAGGAGGCCAGCAGGGTCGGATCGTCGGGGTCGCCCGCGTAGACGTCGCTCTTCTGCATCAGGCGCCCGACCTCGAGGTAGCTCGGGAGGGACTGGAACGCCGAGATGGTGCCGGAGGTCGCCGCGCCGGTGAGCGCGGCGGCGGGGGCGACGACGAGCGAGGCGAGCAGACCCGCGAGGACGCTGACGATCACGAATCCGAACAGCGCGCCGAGAGCCCCGTGGACGGTTCGACGGGGCTGGAAGACGGGGACGTTCGGTCGCTTCAGGATGGATCCTCTCGCTGCACCAGCACCCTAGGCGAGGCCTGCGACATCCCCGAGAGGCGCGCCACGGCCGTGCCGGACGCCTGTCTGCCCGGAGTCGGCGCGACGGCGCCCGCGCCGGCTCGGCCCCTGCGACAGCAGAAGGGGCCGACCCCGGCGGGATCAGCCCCTTCGCGGGACGGGCGACGTCTCTACTCGATCAGGTCGCCGTTCAGGTCCGAGATGTCGTTCGGATTGGCCGGAGCCTTGCCCGTGCTCACCTGCAGGGGGATCACTCCGCCGGCGACCGCCGTCTCCTCCGCACTCGGCGTCGTCGACACGACGGAGCCCTCCGGGATCGTCGTCGAGTCGACCGACTCGAGCATCCCGACCACGAATCCGGCGGCGGTGAGGATCGCCGTGGCGTCCGCGACGGTCTCGCCCGTGACGTCGGGGACCTCGGAGTTCGCCGCCGATCGGGGCGAGTAGGCGAGCATCGAGGCCGGCGGCGCCGTGAAGTCGTCGCCGCCGTACTTCTCGTCGAGCGCCGTCATGATCGGCTTGAAGATCGCGTGCCGGGCGTTGGAGGCGCGGATGGTGCCCTTCTCGCCCGTCAGGCTGATGAAGCGCAGGTTCTGCTTGGTGTTGTCGGCGAAGCCGTTGATGCTGCCGACCCAGACGGCGAGGGAGGCCGCCTTGCTGGCGCCGGCCGTCCACACGTCGGCGGCCTCGTCGGTGGTGCCCGTCTTGCCGATGTGCTCGATCCCGTCGAAGGGGTTCGAGGCGTAGGCCGTTCCGGAGGTCATCACCCGCTGCATCGCGTACTGCATCCCTCGGGCGACCTCGGGCGACACGGAGGGGGTGCACGCCGACGCCGGGGCGGCGACGGCGTTGCCCTCGCTGTCGGTGATCCGGTCGATGACGATCGCCGAGCAGGTCGTGCCGTCGTTCGCGATCCCCGCGTAGGCGTTGGCCACCGTCAGGGGCGCGATCTCGTTCGTCCCGAGGACGGAGGCCGGGCCGTTGGCGAGCTCGCGGCCGTCGGCGCGGTGCATGCCGAAGGACTCGGCGGTGGTGCGGATGTCGCAGAGGTCGAGCTGCTGCGCCATGCCCATGAAGCCGGTGTTGATCGAGTTCGTGGTCGCGCCGAGCGCGCTCATCGAGCTCGCGTCCTCCGACGGGTCGTCGTTGCGGGGCGAGAACTTGCCGTAGTAGCCGCCGTCGCCCGCGACGTTGCACTTCTGGGGGTAGGAGCTGAAGCCGGACGTGGGGGAGGCGAACGACTCGTTGACGGTGTGCCCCGCCTTCAGCCACTGCGCCAGCGTGAACACCTTGTAGGTCGATCCGGTCTGGACGCCGGAGCCGCCGCCCATGCTGAGGTCGACGTTGAGGTTGATCGCGCTGTAGCCGGGGTTGGCGGCGAGGAACTGCTCGTCCTGGCTGTACTGCGTGTTCTGCACCATGGAGAGCACGCGGCCCGTCCTCGCCTCGACGGAGGCGGCCGTCGCGCCGACCTGGAAGCGCGGGTCGACGGAGGGGATGTAGGCGTTGAGCGCCGCCTGCGAGACCTGCTGGATATCGAGGTCGAGGGTCGTCACGACGTCGAAGCCGCCCTGGCGGATGCGCTGGTAGCGCTCGTCGTCGGTGGCCCCGAAGACGGGGTCGTTGCGGAGGACGTTCAGCACGTAGTCGCAGAAGTACGCGGCGTTGCCGGCGGTGGTGCAGCCGGTCGAGGGCTCCGTGATGTTCGGCGTGATCGGCTCGGCGACGGCGGCGTCGTGCGCGGCCTGGTCGATCCGGCCGTGCTTGAGCTCCTCCGAGAGGATGTAGTCGCGGCGCTCCTTGGTGGCGGCGTAGCCGTTGGCGGCGCCGTTCGCCTCGTCGCCCGGGTTGTCGAAGCGGAACTTCGCCGGGTTGTTCACGATCGCGAGCAGCGCGGCCGCCTGCGAGGTCGAGAGCTGGCTCGCGGGGATGCCGTAGTAGTAGTTCGCCGCGGCCTCGATGCCGTAGACGGTGCCTCCGAAGAGGGCGATGTTCAGGTAGCCGAGCAGGATGTCGTCCTTCGACGCCTCCTTCTCGAGGCCGATCGCGAGGCGCATCTCCTTGAGCTTGCGCTCGGGGGTCGGGTCGGTCGCCTCCTGGTAGGCCTTGTCGCGCGCGGCCTCGTCGGTGATCGACTCCGCCTTCTGCACCAGGACGTTCTTGACGTACTGCTGGGTGATCGACGACCCGCCCTGCAGGTCGTCGCCCGTCAGCGTGACGGCGATGGCCCGGAGCGTGCCCTGGAGGTCGATGCCGCCGTGCTCGTAGAAGCGCGGGTCCTCGCCGGCGACCGCGGCGTCCTTCGCGGACTGCGCGACGTCGTCCCAGCCGACCTCGACGCGGTTCTGGTCGTAGACGGAGGCGAGCAGGGTCGTGCCGTCGCTCGCGTAGACGTTCGTGCGCTGCATGAGCTGGCCCACGTCGAGGTAGCCCGGCAGGTTCTGGAACATGCCGATCGTGTTGCTCGTCGCCAGGCCCGTCAGCGCGAGGGCCGGGGTGACGCCGACCGTGATCAGGACGCCCGCCACGGCGCTCATCCCGATGAACCCCATGACCGCCCGCAGCGACATCCCGAGCGGCCGGACGGAGCGGCGGGATGCAGTGGGAAGTGCCATGGAGCGGTCGTCCTTTCGACGCGGCGCGGGGCCGCGGAGATCTGAGGGCGGGTGGCGAGAAGCCTCGCGAGCAGTCGCGCGATCCCCCGGGTTCATGGTACGTGACGGGTGCGCCCGCAGGGCGTCCTCCTCCCGGTGGAGATGAGGACCTGGCGGGGGATGCGCAGGAGCGGGCGCGTCCGGGGTGCTGACCTCGGGTCGATGCATCCGTATCGTGGGGGGAGCGCCGCTCCGAAGGGCGCTGCAGCACCCGCTCCACCCACCGCTCCGGGGCCCCGGGCGGCCGGCCCCGGCAGAAAGCGCACACCATGGCACGCATCCACGACGACGTGACCCAGCTCGTCGGCAGGACCCCTCTCGTCCGCATCAACCGGCTGGAGGGGGCCGACCAGGCGACGGTCCTCGCCAAGCTCGAGTTCTACAACCCCGCGAACAGCGTGAAGGACCGCATCGGCGTCGCCATCATCGACGCGGCCGAGGCGTCCGGCGAGCTGCTCCCCGGCGGGACGATCGTCGAGGGCACGAGCGGCAACACCGGAATCGCGCTCGCGATGGTGGGCGCCGCCCGCGGCTACAAGGTCGTCCTCACGATGCCCGAGACGATGTCCGTCGAGCGCCGGGTCCTCCTGCGCGCCTACGGAGCCGAGATCGTGCTGACCCCCGGCAGCGAGGGCATGCGCGGAGCGGTCGAGCGCGCCCGTGCGATCGTCGACGAGACCCCCGGCGCGATCCTCGCCCGCCAGTTCGAGAACGCCGCGAACCCCGAGGTGCACCGCCGCACCACCGCCGAGGAGGTCTGGGAGGACACCGACGGCGAGGTCGACGTCTTCGTGGCCGGCATCGGCACCGGCGGCACCATCACCGGAGTCGGCCAGGTGCTCAAGGAGCGCAAGCCCGGCGTCCGGATCGTCGGAGTGGAGCCGATCGACTCCCCGCTCCTCACCCGGGGCACCGCCGGTCCGCACAAGATCCAGGGCATCGGCGCCAACTTCGTCCCCGCGATCCTCGACCGCGAGGTCTACGACGAGATCATCGACGTGACGCTCGACGACTCCGTGCGGGTGGCCCGCGAGATGGCCGCGCAGGAGGGCATCCTCGGCGGCATCTCCTCCGGCTCGATCATGTGGGCCGCTCTCGAGGTCGCGAAGCGCCCCGAGAACGCCGGGAAGACCATCGTCGCCATCGTCTGCGACTTCGGCGAGCGGTACATCTCGACCGTCCTGTACGAGGACCTCCGCAGCTGAGCCCCTCGAGACGAGACGGGGCGCCCCGCTCCGGACGCGACGGCCGGTCGGAGCGCCGCGTCCCGTCCGGACCGGAGCGTCCCGGGCTCCTCGCGCTGCTCCGCGAGGACGTCCGCACCGCCCGGGAGCGCGACCCCGCCGCCCGGAGCGCGGCGGAGGTCGTCCTGTCCTACCCGGGAGTGCACGCGGTCTGGGTGCACCGCGTCGCGCACGCCTGGTGGCGGCGCGGCCTCCGCCTGCCCGCCCGGCTGCTCAGCCAGGCGGCGCGCGCGGCGACCGGAGTGGAGATCCACCCCGGTGCGACCATCGGCCGGCGCCTGTTCATCGACCACGGCATGGGCGTCGTCATCGGCGAGACCGCGCGGATCGGCGACGACTGCATGCTCTACCACTCCGTCACGCTGGGCGGGAAGTCCGCCCGGCGCGAGCGGCGGCATCCCACGCTCGGCGACCGGGTGGTCGTCGGTGCCGGCGCGGTCGTCCTGGGCCCGCTCGTGCTCGGGTCCGACGTCAGCGTGGGCGCGAACGCCGTCGTGGTGAAGGACGCGCCCGACGGAGCGGTGCTCGTCGGCATCCCGGCCCGCGATCTGCGCGATCAGGGCGGGGAGGAGGACCCGCTCGCCGAGCCCGGCCTCTCCACCGGGCCGGTGGGACGCCTCTAGCCGGTGCCGCTCAGTCGTCGCCCCGCGGCGTGATGTCGCGCGGAGCGCTCTTGATCTGCGCGAAGGCCTCCAGCGCGTGGGCCCGCGTCTCCTTGAGGTCGACGATCGGCGCCGGGTAGGCCTCCGCGCCGCCCGTCAGCGTGTCCTCGAGCGTCCACGGCTCGTGCACGGCCGCCCCCTCGACCTCGCCCAGCTCGGGCACGTTGTGGCGGATGTACTCGCCGGCGGGGTCGAACTTCTTCGACTGCGTGACGGGGTTGAACACCCGGAAGAACGGCGACGCGTCGGCCCCGGAGCCCGCGACCCACTGCCAGTTCGCGGCGTTGCTCGCGGGATCCGCGTCGACCAGGGTGTCCCAGAACCAGTCCTCGCCCACGCGCCAATCGACCAGCAGGTTCTTGATCAGGAACGACGCGGTCACCATCCGGACCCGGTTGTGCATGTAGCCGGTGTTCCAGAGCTCGCGCATGCCGGCGTCCACCAGCGGGTAGCCGGTGCGGCCCTGGTGCCAGGCGTCGATCGCCTTCTGACCGGGCCGGCCCCACGGGAAGGAGTCGAACCGGGTGTCGAAGTTCGCGGTCGCCAGATCCGGCCAGTGGAACAGCAGGTGGTAGCAGAACTCGCGCCAGAGGACCTCGGAGAGGAACCGGTCGCTGCCGTCGCCGCGGTGCAGGCCCTTCGCGTGCGCCTCCTCCAGTGCGTGCCACACCTGGAAGGGGCTGACCTCGCCCCACCGCAGATGCGCCGAGAGGTTCGAGGTGGCGTCCTCCGCCGGCCGGTCACGGCCGTCGGCGTAGTCGTCGAGCTGCTCCGCGAGGAACGCGCGCAGCCGGTCGGCCGCCGCCTTCTCGCCGGGGATCCACCGCTCGCGCAGTCCCGCGGCCCAGTCGGGGTGCGTGGGCAGCAGCTCCCAGTCGTCGAGGGAGTCGGAGGCGATGTGGCCGGTAACGCCGTCGAGCGAGCGGGGGCGGGGGAGCGGTGCGCGCGGCGTCGGCTTGGCACGGCAGGCGCGCGCGAACGGGGTGTAGACGGAGTAGGGGCCGCCGGCGCCGGTCTGCACGGTCCACGGCTCGAACAGGAGCGAGCCCTGGTGGCTCTCGGCCTCGAGGCCGCGGTCGCGGAGCGACTCCTTCACCGCCGCGTCGACGGTGCGCTCGGCCCTCCCGTAGCGGCGGTTCCAGTGCACGGCTCCGGCGCCGATCTCCTCGGCGAGCTGGAGGACGACGGCCTCGGCCGGCCCGCGGCGCAGGATCAGAGGGGCGCCGTGCTCGCGCAGATCGGAGGCGAGGGCGGTGAGGCTGCCGTGCAGCCACCAGCGGGAGGCGCCCCCGAGCGGACGGATCCCCGCCGACTCCTCGTCGAGCACGTAGCAGACCGCGACGGGGCCGCCGCGCTCGATCGCGGCGCGCAGGGCGGGGTTGTCGCCGAGGCGCAGGTCGTCGCGGAGCCAGACGAGGGTGGGGGAGGTGTCACTCATGGTGACCTCCATGATCCGCGAGTCCCGCGCCCCGGCGAAGACCTGGCCGGTCGCTCCGGCCCGTGCTAACGGGGACGGATCAGGAGGAGGCGACGCCGTCGCGGAGCTTGTCGCAGAGCGCGGTCAGCTGCTTCAGCTCGTCCTCGTCGAGGACGCCGCCGACCTGCTCCGAGATGGTCGTCATGTGGGTCAGCGCGACGCGGCGGAAGAGCGCGTAGCCCTCGTCGGTGATCGCGATGATCGTGCCGCGGGCGTCCGCCGGGTCCTCGCTCTTCTCGACGCAGCCACGAGCGGCGAGCCGATCGATCAGCCTGCTGACGCTGGGCTGCGTGAGGAGGACGTGCCGGTTCAGGTCGCGCAGCCGTGCACGCCGGCCCGGCTGCCGGGTGAGGTTGAAGAGCACGTCGTACTCGTTCATCGAGATCTCCCGTGAGGGGAACTCGGTGCTCAGGGCGCGCATCACCTGGACCTGGGCGCGGAAGAGCGACTCCCAGGCGGCGACGGCCTCTCTCGACCCCACTGGTCCTCCTTCTCGGCGCTCAGGAAGCGGTTCCCTGTCATCCAGACGCCGCACAGCCTACGCCGGGGTGCTGGGAGGAGGGGAGCCGGAGGAGGAGGGCCGGGGGAACGACAGAAGGCCGGCCGCTGAGGCGAGCGGCCGGCCTTCTTTCCCTTGCACCAAGAGTGTCCTGCAATCACTTCTCGCGCTTCCCGCCACAGCAAACGGTCGACGCACTTGAACTATATAACGACCCGGTAACGGCGCAACCCTCTCTTTCCTGACACTCCGCTGAACTGCAGGCGGGCCCGCTCGAGGCGCTCGATCGGGCCTCCGCGGCTCTCGCGGCAGCCGTCAGCCTCGGCGCGGCCGCGCGCGGGACCCGACGCCTCGACCGCCTCGCAACCGGCATCCGCGCCACGTCGACGTCGTCGATCTCGACGCGTGAGTCACCGCTCTCAGATCCGGTCGGTGATCTCAGGGCGGGGGTGTGCGCCCGGTCCGGGGTAGCTGACGGGGGCGCCCTGGCCGACTGTCGGCAGAGGGCTCAGCGGCCGGATCGGATGAGGGGGGACCACCGCGAGGGCTGTGTGAGTCGCCATGACCAGCGCGTGGCTGATGCGCTCTCCCGCTCGGGAGAGCGCCGGGACGTCCGTGCCGAGGACGAGGAGGCCGGCGTCGCTCGCCGAGGCGAGGAGGTTGTGCACCGTGTCGCCGTGGGTGAAGCGCAGTTCCACTCGGAGGTGGGGAAAGCGTTCGCGAGCCGGAGCGAGAGCGTCGAGGGTTCTGAGTCGTCGGTTCTCAGGGATGAAGTCGGTCCGGCTCGAGGGCACGTCGGCGGAGTCCTCTTCGATTCCCGTGAGCTGCCAGCTGCGGATCACGAGAAGGGTCTCCGAGCAGCGATCGGCTTCCGCGGCGGCGAACTCGAGTGCGGCGAGCGACGCGGAGGATCCGTCGACACCGACTGCGATGTGGGCTGCGCCGTGCTTCGCGTCGACGGGGACGATGACCGCGGTGATCCTGCCGCGCTGTGTGATCGCCATGCCGAGGGAGTGCTCGAACCGCCGGGGGTGCTCGTTGCGGGTGTCGGTTCCGAGGACGAGGAGGGTGCCGTCGAGGAGGCACCGGCGTTCGAGCTGTTCAGCCGGGTCGCCGTGCAGCAGTTCCGCGGTGAAGCGGATGCCCGTGCGGTCCTGCTGCAGCGTCGCGGCGAGATCCTCGAGTGCGGCTCTCGAGATCGGACGCTCGTCGGCGGGGGCCGCGACGTGGCAGAGGATGACGTGACGGTCGAGCAGGTACTCGCGGGCGATGGCCCAGTCGAGGGCGCTGCGGGCGGCGGTGGTGCGGGTCCAGGCGACGAGGGTGGTCATTGGAGTGTCCTTCGTGGTCGTCGGATCAGTGGGCGGAGAGCGCGTCGACGGCGGCGGTGGCTCGTGCGGTGCAGCCGAGGAGCGCGCCCCAGGCGCGGGCTCGGTCGAGTTCGGTGTGCTCGAGGTCGTTGTGGGTGTCGACGAGGAAGCTCATCGGAGTGATGACGGGGCGCAGGCCATGACCGGCGAGGCGGTGGTCGAGGTGACCGGCGGCGGCCCCGCTGAGGATCCGGGGGATGTCGGTGCGGGTGTCGAACGACGCGGCCATCCCGGTGAAGGGCGGCAGGGCGTCGAGCCACTCGCGGATGCCGATGCCGCCCGCGTCGTCGTCGAGTCGCAGGCCTCGGCGTGCGTCGGCCGCCCGCTCGGGAGTCTCGGCGCGAGCGCGCGGGGTCGAGAGGGTGTGCACCTGCGTGGGTCCACCGACCACGAGCAGATCGACTCCCTCGAGACCGGGAGCGGCATGGACGCCGACCACGTCGACCTCGACGGTGTCCGCCAGCCCGCGACCGATCGCCTCGGCGATGCAGTGAGTGTTCCCGAACGGGGATTCGTAGACGACGAGCGCGCGCACGGGGTGCCTTTCCGATGAGGGGCGGCGAGGGCCGTCGTCTCCAGACTGCGCGAGCACTGTGCAGGGGAACAGGGCCGTTGGTCCTTCGACGCCGGAAGCTCCGCGATCCTGCGGCGGCGACGTACGCTCGCCCGATGACGAGCCCGCACCGCACGCCCCTCCACGGCACCTGGCATCAGCAGCACAGCCGGTCGCTGACGTTCGGCGAGCGCGCAGCGGATGTGCTGCGCAACTCGATGGGCAGCTGGCGCTTCGTCTTCGGCTTCATCGCCTTCATGCTCGTCTGGGCGGTGATCAACTCCTTCTCGAGCGGGTGGGACGCGTATCCGTTCATCCTGCTCAACCTGTTCCTGAGCATGCTGGCCGGGCTACAGGGCGCGATCCTGCTGATCGCGGCGAAGCGGCAGGACGGCATCGCGGCGGCACTGTCCCAGCACGACTTCGACACCGACGTCACGGCACGAGCGGACATCGAAGTGCTGCTGGAGATCAACCGCGGCCAGGCGGTGCTGCTCGATGAGATGTGCGCGATCCTGCGCCGACTGGACGTCGAGCCTTCCGTGCGGTCCGTCGGTCCTGCGTAGGGCCGGAGTCCTCGGGACCGGAGCGTCCACCCGCCGGTCGCGTGCCGGGGGGACCTTCGGCCCTGTCCGCCGATCCCCGCGGGGGCGACTCTGGAGGGAGCCGGATCCGGCTGCCAGCAAGGGATGCCTGATGAATGCACAGCTCGTCGTCGGATGGGACGGGTCCGCTTCGGCGCGACGCGCACTCGAGTGGGCACTGGCGCAGAAGGCCGAGTCGGTCCTCCTCGTGGAGGTCGTCGACGGTCTCGACCGGTTCAGCGGCGACGACCTCAGCGCGGATCCGCGGGCAGACGGTGCGGTCTCGGTCGAGTCCGCGGCCGCCGACGCGGAGCGGGCGGATCCCGGTGCCGTGGTGCACACCCGCGTGCTCACCGGGCACCCGGTCGAGCAGCTCGCGAGCCTGTCCGGGCCGAACACTCTGCTCGTCGTCGGCGACCGCCGGCGCACCCTCCTCCCGCTGCGGGGCGGCTGGAGCGTCGGTGCCCGACTCGTGCGGAAGGCCGCCGGTCCCGTCGCGATCATCACCGAGGACGCGGCCGGTGACGGGACCGGCGTGCTCGTCGGGATCGACGACTCCGACGACGCCCGCGCAGCGCTCGAGTTCGCCGCATCCTGGGCCGCCCGCACTCAGCAGACGCTGCACATCCTGCACGCCTGGCGCACTCCCTACCTCTGGAACGACCGCGTCCCGCCGGGCGTCCTCCTCGAGGAGATCGCGACCCAGCACGCCGAGCTCCTCGCCGACGCCGTCGCCGAGGCCCACCGCCTGCATCCCTCCCTCGCCGTCGAGAGCTGCGAGGTCGACGGAGTCGCTGCCCGATTCCTCATCGACGCCGCACCCGGTCGCGCGCTTCTCGTGGTCGGTGACGGGGGCGTCTCCGGTCTCGAGCGGATGCTGATCGGCTCCGTCGGCCACGACGTCCTCGTGAACCTCGCCGTCCCCACGGTGATCATCGGCCGGCGCCACCCCGCCCGCGAGCCGAAGCCGAAGCCGAAGCCGAGGCCGGTCCTCGCGGCCCCCGCCCCGCAGCAGGCGCCCACCCGGACCGTCGTCGCGTGGGGCGGCGACCTCCCGTCCCGGTCCGCTGTCGAGTGGGCTCTCCTCCGCGAGACGTCCGGGCGCCTCGACGTGGTCATGATCGCGGACGAGTCCGCGATCATCCCCGACTCGATCGCCGCCGCCGAGCAGGTCGCGCTGGATGATCGTGAGCTCTCCCGGATGCTCGGGCAGGTCACCTCCCTCGCACCCGCCGTGACCCTCGAGGGCCGTGTCGTCCGCGGGTTCGTGCTGCACACCCTCGCCGGCCTGACCAGCCCCGACACCCTCCTGGTCGTGGGCACGGAGGACCGCGAAGGTCCGCGGCTGCGCTTCGGGCTCTCCGTCGGCGCCCACCTCCCGGCGCTGGCCCGCGGGCCGGTCGCGATCATCCCGCGAACGTTCGACGCGACGTCGACGGGAGTAGCGGTCGGAGTCGACGGGTCGGCGGCGTCGAACGCCGCGATCGTCGTCGCCGCTGCCGAAGCGGCCCGACGCGACCAGACCCTGCACCTGGTGCACGCGTGGACCGAGCCGACCCTCTACGACAGCACCTTCCTCCTCGACGGCGAGTTCCTCCGCTCGCTCGAGGCCGACCACCACGCGATCCTGCACGCTGCGGAGCAGACCGCGCTGACGAGCGGGTTCGACGTGCGCATCGAGACGCACCTGGTCAGCGGCGACCCGGCCCACGCCCTCGCCCACCTCTCGCCCCCGGCGGCGACGATCGTGATCGGCACCCGCGGGCTCTCGGGCTGGCGCCGCCTGGTGCTCGGCTCGGTCAGTCACGACCTGATCCTCAACCTCGACGTCCCCCTCATCGTCGTCGGCCACCCCGATGCGCAGCCTCACGAGGACGCCGCCCTCGACCAGCCCGAGGCGGTCTCCGCATGAGCATCCTCGATCTCCTCGAGACCGCCCCGCCGGCCCGATGGCCGTCCCGGACACCGCAGCCCCTCGACGAGCGCTCCCTCGACGAGCTCGACGCCTGGTGGCGGGCCGCGAACTACCTCTCGATCGGGCAGATCTATCTCCTCGACAACCCTCTCCTGCGCGAACCGCTCGAAGCGCGGCACATCAAGCCGCGCCTCCTGGGGCACTGGGGGACGACTCCGGGGCTGAACTTCGTCTACGCGCACCTCAACCGGGTGATCCGCGAGCGCGACCTGAACGCGATCTTCGTCACCGGCCCCGGGCACGGCGGTCCGGGGATGGTCGCGAACACCTACCTCGACGGCACGTACAGCGAGGTCTACGACGACATCGACCGCAGTACCGACGGGATGCGGAAGCTGTTCCGTCAGTTCTCGTTCCCCGGCGGGATCCCCAGCCACGTCGCTCCCGAGACCCCCGGGTCGATCCACGAGGGCGGCGAGCTCGGCTACTCGCTCTCGCACGCCTACGGCGCCGTGTTCGACAACCCCGACCTGCTGGTCGCGGCGGTCGTCGGCGACGGGGAGGCCGAGACCGGGCCGCTGGCGACGAGCTGGCACGGCAACAAGTTCGTCGACCCGCTGCACGACGGGGTCGTCCTGCCGATCCTGCACCTCAACGGGTACAAGATCGCCAACCCGACCGTCCTCGCCCGCATCCCCGAGCGCGAGCTCGAGCAGCTCATGCGTGGCTACGGACACACCCCCTACCTCGTCTCCGGAGGCTTCGACGGAGAGGACCCCCGCGACGTGCACCGCCGTCTCGCCACCGCGATGGACCTGGCGCTGAACCAGATCGCCGAGATCAAGGCCGACGCGCTGTCAGGGCGACTCGACGGACGGCCCGCCTGGCCGATGATCATCCTCCGCACTCCGAAGGGCTGGACCTGTCCCGCCGTCATCGACGGCCTACCGGCTGAGAACAGCTGGCGCTCGCACCAGGTGCCGCTGGCGAACGTGCGCGAGCGGCCCGAGCACATCTCCGTCCTCGAGCAGTGGATGCGCTCCTACCGGCCCGAAGAGCTCTTCGACGAGTCCGGCGTCCCCGTGCCGCTCGTCACCGCCCTCGCGCCGGTCGGTGACCGCCGGATGAGCGCGAACCCCGTCGCGAACGGCGGCCTGCTGCGTCGGCCGCTCCGACTCCCGGATTTCCGCGACTACGCCGTCGACGTGCCCTCACCCGGAGCGACGACCAGCTCGGCGACGACCGTCCTCGGCACGTGGCTGCGCGACGTCATCGTCGCCAACCCGCACGACTTCCGCATCTTCGGGCCCGACGAGACGGCGTCGAACCGGCTGCAGGCCGTCTTCGAGGTCACCGACAAGCAGTGGGACGCCCAGGTGCGCGTCGCCGACTTCGACAACCACCTCGCCCGCTCGGGCCGGGTCGTCGAGATGCTGAGCGAGCACCAGTGCCAGGGCTGGCTCGAGGGCTACCTCCTCACCGGCCGGCACGGGCTGATCAACTCCTACGAGGCGTTCGTCCACATCGTCGACTCGATGGTCAACCAGCACGCGAAGTGGTTGAAGTCCTCCCGGGCGATCGCGTGGCGCCGGCCCGTGTCCTCGCTGAACTACCTGCTCAGCTCGCACGTCTGGCGCCAGGATCACAACGGCACCTCGCACCAGGACCCCGGCTTCATCGACCACGTGATGAACAAGAAGGCCGGCATCGTCCGGGTCTATCTGCCCTTCGACGCGAACACCCTGCTCTCGACGTACGACCACTGCCTCCGCTCGGTCGACTGCATCAACGTCGTCGTCGCCGGCAAGCAGCAGGAGGCGGACTGGCTGTCGATGCCGCAGGCGATCGAGCACTGCACGCGCGGCCTGGGTGTCTTCGACTGGGCGGGGTCCGAGGTCGCGGGGGAGGAGCCGGACGTGGTCCTGGCCTGCGCCGGCGATGTCCCGACGCTCGAGGTCCTCGCCGCTGCGGCCCTGCTGCGCGCCGAGGTCCCGACTCTGAAGGTGCGGGTCGTGAACGTCGTCGACCTGATGCGCCTGCAGAGCGAGGGCGAGCATCCGCACGGGCTGAGCGACGCCGACTACGACGCTCTCTTCACCGTCGACAAGCCCGTGGTCTTCGCCTACCACGGCTATCCCTGGCTGATCCACCGGCTCGCCTACCGCCGGCACGGGCACGCGAACCTCCACGTTCGCGGCTTCATCGAGGAGGGGACCACGACCACGCCGTTCGACATGGTCATGCTCAACGATCTCGACCGCTACCGGCTCGTCCTCGACGTCCTCGACCGCGTCCCCGGTCTCGCCGCACGCGAGGCGGCGTTCCGGCAGCGGATGCAGGACGCGCGCCTCGAGGCCCGCGCCTGGACACGCGAGCACGGGGAGGACATCCCGGTCGTCGCCCAGTGGAGCTGGACCGGGAGCGGCCCGCAGGGCGCGACCTACCGCCGTGCCGAGACGCGCTCTCACGAGCACGACGCGGCGGCGCGAGCGGCGACGCTGCAGTAGCCGCTCGGCAGCGCACGGCGAAGGGCCCGGCGCACCTCGCCGGACCCTTCGCCGTCTCCGCCGCGGCCTCGTCCCCGGCGTCCTCCGCTCCGGTCAGGCGGGAACGACGACCGTCGGCCCGGCGAGGTTCATCAGCACGTCGTGGGTCGTCCGCCCCAGCGCCCCGGGGGACCCCCGGCCGCTCGAGGCCGCGAGGACCAGGAGGACGGTCGCGGGGGCGGCGTCCGCGAGCGCCACCGCCGCGAGGCGCGGCACCGGGCGGAGGCGGACCGTCAGAGCGGGCGCGATGGTCAGTGCGAGATCGCGGGCGGCCACGAGCAGGAGTGCGGAACGGGACGCCGCGTCGACAGGGGGATCGGCGGCCGCTGCGCTCGGATCACCGTGGATCAGGAGCAGCTCCTCACCGAGTGCCGCCGCCTCCCTCGCCGCGAAGCGCACCGCCCCGTCGCTCGACGGGGAGTCGCTCACGCCGACGGCGACACCGCGCCGGACCCGGCCCGAGGGCTCGGGGACGATCGCGATCGGGCAGGTGGCGCCGGCCACCAGCCGGAGGCTCCTCGATCCGAACACCCGCCCGCGGAGGAACCCCGTCTTGTGGCTGCCCACGACGACGATGCCGGCGCCGGCGGAGGCGGCGAGGAGCTGCTCCATCGCCTCGCCCCGGACGGACAGACCGGTCACCGCCCCGACACCGGGGCGGGAACGGAGCTCGACGACGAGCCCGTCGAGGAGCGACCGTTCCGTGGCACCCGGCTCGCGCGGAGCGGCGACGGGGGAGTCGGAGGCCTGCAGCAGGACCAGGTCGAGGCCGAGTCGCATCGCGCGCTCGACCGCCCACTCCACGGCCGCGTCGCTCGGACTCGAACCGTCGACACCGACGAGGACCCGTTCCGGCATCTCATCACCTCCGCCTCCCAGCCTGACCGGGGCGCGGGCCGAGCCCCAGGGCCGAACGTCCCCGAGGGGCGGGATGCGCGGGACGCGCTGCTGGGAGAGTGCGACCGCGGGTATCGCGGGCGCCTCCCGAAGGAGGAGGGTAGGGGGCGGTCGGCCGACCGACGACGGAGCGGAGTCCTCATGCCCCAGCTCGACCCCGCGCCCTCGACCGGTCGCGACGGCGATCCCCGTGAGGACGGGGTCTCCGGTCAGCTCCGGGCTCTCCTGCACGCCAACCAGGCGGTCGTCGAGGATCTCGACCTGCCGGCGGTGCTGCGCCGGATCGTGGAGGCGGCCGTCGAGCTCGTCGACGCCGAGTACGGCGCCGTCGGAGTCCTCGGCGGTGACGGGGCGCTCGCCGAGTTCATCCACGTCGGCATGGACTCGGCGCGGATCGACGCGATCGGGCACCTCCCGGAGGGCCTCGGTCTCCTGGGCGCTCTCATCAGCGAGCCCCGCCCCGCCCGAGTCGACGATCTCGCCCTCGACGCCCGCGCGCACGGCTTCCCGAGCGGCCACCCGCCGATGCACTCCTTCCTCGGAGTCCCCATCCGGGTGCGCGACCGGGTGTTCGGCAATCTCTACCTCACGGACTCCCGCTCGGGCTCCTTCTCCTCGAACGACGAGCACCTCGTGGTCGCGCTCGCGGCGACCGCGGGCGTGGCGATCGACAACGCCCGCCTCTACACCGAGACCCGACTCCGGCAGAGGTGGGCGCAGGCGGCCGCCGAGACGACCTCGGCGATCCTCGCCACCGACGGCGACGACGTCATCGGCCTCGTCGCCACGCGCATCCTCGATCTCGCGGACGCCGATCTCGTGGGCATCGTCTTCCCGACCGGCGACCCCGAGCAGCTGCGCATCGGCGTCGCCCGCGGAGTGGGAGCCGAGGCGTTCGAAGGCCGGACGATCCCGGCTCGCGACTCGATCTCGGGCAGCGTCCTCTCGGGGGGTCAGCCGCGGGTCCTCGATCGGATCCCGGCGTCCACGAGTGGAGGCACACCCACCTCCGGAGGTCCGGTCCTCGCAGTCCCCCTGCTCGCCGCCTCCCGCTCGCTCGGCGTGCTCGTCGTGACGCGCCGCCCGGGACGTCCCGTCTTCACGGCCGCGGACGTCGACATGGTGTCCGACTTCGCCGCCTACGTCAGCGTCGCGATGGAGCTCTCGGCCGCGCGAGCGGATCAGCAGCGGATGGCGCTGCTCGAGGACCGCGGTCGCATCGCGCGCGACCTGCACGACCACATCATCCAGGAGCTGTTCGCCACCGGCCTCGACCTGCACCAGGCGGCCGGGGCACTGCCGCCGGGACGGGCCGTGACGAGGATCGAGCGCGCGGTCGAGAGCCTGGACGAGAGCATCTCCCACATCCGCACGGTCGTCTTCGCCCTGAACGCGACCAGCGACGACACCGGAACGGTCCGGCACCGGATCCTCGACCTCGCCAACGAGCTCGCCTCCGTCCTCGTCCGCATCCCGAACATCAGCTTCGCCGGCGCCGTCGACCTGCTCGTCGTCGACGACCTCGCTGCCGACGTCCTCGCCGTGGCCCGCGAGGGGCTCACCAACATCGCTCGGCACGCGGACGCGAACATCGTCACGCTGCACCTGACGGCGGCCGACGGCGTGATCGTGCTCGAGATCAGCGACGACGGCTGCGGCTTCACCGACGACGGCCGCCGCAGCGGCCTCGCGAACCTGCAGCACCGCGCCGAGGTGCGCGGAGGGACGTTCACCGTCACGAGCCGCCCCGGCGACACCCGGGTGCGCTGGAGCGTCCCCTTCCCCTCCACGACGTCCCCGGAGATCCCATGACTCGCGTGTTCCTCCTCGACGACCACGAGATCGTCCGGCGCGGCCTCGCGGAGCTCCTCGGCTCCGAGCCCGACCTCGAGATCGTCGGCCAGACCGGCACCGCCGCCTCCGGGCTCCGGGAGATCCTCGCGCTGCAGCCGGACGTCGCCGTCCTCGACGTCCGGCTGCCCGACGGCAGCGGGATCGACGTGTGCCGAGACGTGCGCTCCCGGGACCCGCGCATCCGCTGCCTGATCCTCACCGCCTACGACGACGACAAGGCGCTCTACGCCGCGGTCATCGCGGGCGCGTCCGGCTACGTGCTCAAGGACATCCGCGGCAAGGGCCTCATCGACGCCGTCCGGTCGGCCGCGGCGGGCGACATCCTCCTCGAACCGGCGATCGTCGCCGCCGTCACGGCACGCCTGCGCGGTGAGCACGCGGTCGACCCGCGCCTCGCGGGCCTCAGCGGGCGCGAGCGGCAGATCCTCGCGCTGATCGCCGATGGCATGACGAACAGGCAGATCGGAGTCGAGCTGTCCCTCGCCGAGAAGACCATCAAGAACTACGTCTCCAGCGTCCTCAGCAAGCTCGGCCTCGAGCGGCGCACTCAGGCGGCTGTCCTGCAGACAGAGCTGCGCCCTCCCGCCCCGCAGTAGGGGGCAGGGAGAGCGCAGTGGTGGCGCCGTCCGGCTGAGGTCAGGCGGTGGGCTCGGACTCGGCGGCCTTGTCGGTGGGGAGGACGATGTCGTTGACGCGCACGTTCACCGCGGTGACTTCGAGGCCGACGATGGTCTCGACGGCGAGGATGATCGCGGAGCGGACGTCGGAGGCGACCTTCTGCAGGCTCATCGGGTACTCGGCGATGAACGTCACGTCGACGCTCACCGTCTGCTCGGTCACGGTGACGCTGACGCCCTGGTGGTGGTTGACGTTGTTCAGGGCGCCTCGGACGACTCCGAAGGCACGTGTCGCGGCGCCGCCGAGCTCGTGCACTCCGGTGACCTCGGAGGCGGCGAGGCCGGCGACGGTCGCGACGACGTCCTGGTCGATGGTCGTGGTGCCGAGCTCGCCGTCGGTGCCGGTGCTCGAGACGATGGGGTCGGTGGTGGTCGTGGCAGCCATGACGGCTCCTTGTCCGCCCGTCACCGGGCATCACGGAGGCGGCTCACGATCGCGTGTCTGCGATCCTGCCGCCGCTCCTGCCGTCGACGCTACGGGGCTCGTCCAGCCCGCCGTAGGGCCGAACGTCCCGTCTCGGACGGGACCGGTTCAGGCTCGGAGACCACCGGGATCCGCCGCGGGCGCGTCGGGGTCGTCGAGGACGAGCACCGTCCCGAGCAGGTCGACGGAGAAGGCGGCGGGGGTGACTGGTGCGGTGGTCATGATGGTCTCCTCGAAGGGGTCAGCGGGCTCGGCGTGCGGAGTCGGGTGGCGGCGATCACGAGGCATCGCCGGTCTGCGGCCGCACCAGGATCTTCACGGCGGTCTCCTTGTGGTCGATGAGGGTGTCGAAGCCGCCGTCGATCAGGCGGTCCAGCGGGATGCGCGCGGTGATGAAGGGCTCGAGGTCGACCTTCCCCGACTGGACGAGCGCGATCGTCGCGGGGTGGTCGTCGACGTAGGCGATGGTGCCGCGGAGGTCGATCTCCTTGAGCACCAGCTTCTGCATGTCGATGCTCGCCCGGGTGCCCCAGATCGAGACGTTGACGATCACGCCCGCAGGCTTCACGGCGTCGATGAGCTGGTCGAGGACGGCGTTGACGCTCGTGCACTCGAAGGCGACGTCCACGCCGTGCCCGTCGGTCAGCTCGTGCACGCGGGCGAGGAGGTCCTCGGTCATCGGATCGATGACGACGTCGGCGACTCCGGTCTCGCGCGCCATCGCCTGCCGGGCGGCGCCGGGCTCGGAGATGATCACGCGGACGCCCTCGGCGGTGAGGACCGCGGCGAGGAGGAGCCCGATGGGCCCCGCTCCTCCGATGAGCGCGGTGTCTCCGCGCTGGGCGCCGCTGCGGGTGAAGGCGTGATGGCCGACGGCGAGCGGTTCGATCAGCGCCGCCTGGTCGAGCGGGATGTCGCCGATCGAATGCACCCAGCGCCGGTCGACGACGACCTTCTCGCTGAGCCCGCCGCCGCCTCCCGCGAGCCCGATGAAGCCCATGCTGGTGCAGAGGTTGTAGTGCCCCGCGAGGCACGGTGCGCAGTGCCCGCAGACGGAGTACGGCTCCACGACGACGTTCGCGCCGATCTCGAGGTCGGTCACTCCGTCGCCCAGGGCGGTGACGGTGCCGCTGAACTCGTGCCCCATCGTGACCGGCACCTGCTCGTGCGTCAGCGGGTGCGGGTGCCCGGCGGGCGGGATGAAGATCGGCCCCTCGAGGTACTCGTGCAGGTCGGTGCCGCAGATGCCGCACCACGCGACGTCGATTGCGACGGCTCCTGGGCGGAGCTTCGGCTCGGGGACGTCGTCGATGCGGATGTCGTGCGGGCCGTGGAAGCGTGCGGCTCTCATGAGCGTCTCGATTCGGGTCGTGGGATGAAGAGCCGAGAAACGGGCCGGGCTCAGGAGGAGGAGGCGACGAGGCCGTTCTGCGGGTGCGTGACGCTCGGGGAGCATCAGGCGGCGCGCTCGGCGGCACGGCGCTCGGGCCGGCTGCTCACCGTCCCGCTGCGGATGCGCTCCTGACACCGACGCTAGGCACCGCCCACCAGCGGGCCCAGGGCCGAAGGTCCCTGGCCGGCGACCGCGGCCGGTCGGGACGTTCGCCTCTACCTCCCCGCCGCTCGCCGGTGGAGGCTCGACGGAGGACCTCACCGCCGCACCGCGCGGCACCGGGGCGGAATCGAGCGTCATGAACGCGCCCATCGTCGTCGGCCTCTCCGACTCCTCCCACAGCCGCGCCGCCCTCGACTGGGCTCTGCGCCGAGCGCGGCTCTCCGGCACCCCGGTCCTGGCCGTCTTCGTCTCCGACACGGACGCCGCCGCCGGGCATCCCGGCGCGGCGAGCCTCCAGGCCGCCCACGGCGAGGTCGTCCTCGCCCGCGACGCCTTCGGGTCCGCGTCCAAAGCCCCCGACATCGCGGTCACCACCGCGCTTCGCCGGGGTCGCCCTGTCGATGCGCTCACCCAGGACGCCCGCGGCGCCCGGATGATCGTCGTCGGAACCCACGACGACCGGGACGGAGCAGAGCCCAGCGCCCGGCACTCGCCGGCCGTGGATCTCGCCGCGCTCTCAACAGCCCCGGTCGCGGTCATCCCGACCCCGCAATCCGGGCACCACGGAGGCGTCCTCGTCGGCATCGACGGTTCACCCGCCGCCCGAGCGGCCGTCCTGTTCGCCGCGAGAGACGCGGCCGATCTCGACGAGCAGCTGACCATCGTCCACGTGTGGACACCGCTGCAGGCCTGGGTCGCCGGCTTCGTCCCCGATCAGGGCTTCTACGACCTGCTCCGCTTCGCCAGCCTCGACCTGCTCACCCTCGAGGTCGCCGTCGTGCGGGAGCGGTTCCCGGACCTCGACGTGAGGTGCGCCTCCGAGACCGGCGACCCCGCGACCGTCCTCACTCGCCTCGGGAAGGACGCCCTCGAGATCGTCGTCGGCGCCACCTCCCGGCACGGCCTCCAGCGCCTGCTCCTCGGCTCCGTCGCGCACGACACTCTCCGCGGCGCCTCCCGGCCCGTCATCGTCGTCCCCGATCCCGCCGTCTCCGAGTGACGCCGACCCGCACGACCCCGACCCGCCCGGCCCGGAAGGACCTCATGACCACCGACTCCAACACGACCCTCCGCGAGATCACCTCCGAGGAGTGCTGGCGGCTGGCGCGGACGACCGACGTCGGGCGTCTCGCGGTCATCGACCACCGCCCCTCCACCCGCGGCCCCAGTGCCGCGATCGTGCCGGTCAATTTCCTGGTGCATGACGGCGCGATCTTCTTCCGCAGCGGCCCGGGCGCCAAGATGATGGACATCACCCAGCATCCGCGCGTCGCGTTCGAGTTCGACGGGCACCGGGGCCGGCGCTTCTGGAGCGTCGTCGTCCACGGCGACGCGCACCGTCTGAACTCCGACATCGACATCGAGAACTCCGGAATCCAGCAGCTCGAGGCGTTCCACGACGACGACAAGAACAACTTCGTCCGCATCGACGTCGAGTCGATCACCGGCCGCTCCTTCTTCCGCTGGCCCGTCTACCGGCTCCGCCGGGCGCTGCGCGCGCTCAGGGCCCGCCGCCCCGACCCGACCAGCTTGCGCACCACGGAATAGGCCCGCGACCGCTCGGCGCTGCAGCGACGGCGACGCTCGAGATCCTCGACGTCGCCGTTCTCCGTGTCCGCGACCGCGCGCGGGCCGGTCCGTCTCCACGACGGTCGGAAGGATCACCGAGTCCTCGACCGCGAGCAGAGAGTGCACGCCCTCGGGGACGATCACGAGGTCCCAGACCGAGCCGTTCCACGACAGGTCGCCCCGGACGGGAGCACGCGTCCGTCGAGGATCTGCACGGGGCCTCGCCGGGGTTCTGATGCTCGGCGAGCCTCTCCTCAGCGCTCAGCGCTCAGCGCTCAGCGCTCAGCGCGACCACGGTCCGGGGAGGCGGTGCTCGTGGAACCCGACCGCGGCGAGAGGAGCGCTCGCGATCCTCTCCTGATCCGACTCAGAACAGATCGGGCGACGGCGTCGACGCGTAGCGGATGGCGACGTCGGCGTGGCGGTCGAAGCGGTAGCCGACTCCGCGGACGGTGCGCACGATCTCCTCGTAGCGGCCGAGCTTGGCGCGGAGGCGGCGGACGTGGACGTCGATGGTGCGCTCGTTCGGCGCGTCGTCGTCGGCGGCGCCCCAGAGCGAGGCGATGAGCTCGGCGCGCTCGATGGTGCGGCCCTCGCGGAGCACGAGGTACTGGAGGAGCTCGAACTCCTTGTAGGTGAGGGGGGTGGTCTCGTCGTCGAGGATGACGCGCTTGCGGGAGATGTCGATGACGACGCCGCCGGGTGCGCGGTCGAGGTCGGGCTCGGCGTCGGAGCGGCGCTTGGCGACCGCGGCCGGGTCCTGCAGTGCGAGGCGGACCACGTCGACGTCGCGGCCGCCGGCGCCCTGCGGGGCGAGGGCGACGGAGGCGTACGTCTCGGCGTCGGGGGCGAGCTGCGCCGTGACGCGCTTGAGCTCCTCGACCAGGCGGCCGAGGTCGACTCCGGCGGCGCGGGCCTTGGCCTCGTCGATGCCGACGTAGAGGGCGAAGCCGCGGGCCTCGGTGCCCTGCGGGACGGCGCGGAGGCGGGGCGCTGCGGGCGCGGCGTCGGCGACCGGCTGGAGGCGGGGCGCCTCAGTGGCGGCGGCGGGAACGGTGCGGGAGTGGAGGAGGGTCATGACGAGTCCTTGGCTGGTCGGATCCGGGACGAGTGTCCGAGGGAGCGGATCCGGGTGTGCGCGATCGAGCCGGCCCGCGGTGCGCGGTGGCGGCAGAGACGGATGCGGGGCATCCAGGGGATCGTCCGCGCCTCGGACGCTCAGCCGATCGAGACGATCAGTGGGCGGAGGCGGTGCGGGGATCCGGCGAGGTCAGTTCCTCATGCACACATTCGACAGCACATGACGGGGCCACCGGCCATCATCATGCCGGCATTCCCGATGGCCTCGAGGGAGGTCAGGGCGTGCAGGGTGTCAGTCATGTCCGTCAGTAAAGCGGAGGCCGGTGCGGTGCGTCAACACTTCCGTGGGGATGGACGGCGCGTCGGGGTGGTTTCGGATCTCGGGAGGAGGTGCGGGCCCTGACGGGGGGATCTCGATACGCCCGCTGTGCGGGCTGCTCGATCGGCGCGGCTCAGCGGGGCGCCCTGTCCGCGGGCACGACGCGAGGTCCGTTCATCCGGGGGCCGGGCGGCTCAGCCCGCGAGGCCGTAGAGGCGGTCGCCCGCGTCGCCGAGGCCGGGGACGATGTAGCCGAGCTCGTTGAGCTTCTCGTCGAGGGAGCCGAGGACGATGGTCACGTCGCGGTCTCCGAAGGCCTTCTCGACGGCGGCCAGGCCCTCGGGGGCGGCGAGCAGGCAGACGGCCGTGACGTCGACCGCTCCCCGGTCGAAGAGGAACTGGATGGCCGCGACGAGCGAGCCGCCGGTCGCGAGCATCGGGTCGAGGACGAAGCACTGGCGGTTCGACAGGTCGTCGGGGAGGCGCTCCGCGTACGTGGTCGGCTCGAGCGTCTCCTCGTTCCGCGCCATGCCCAGGAAGCCGACCTCAGCGGTCGGGATGAGCTTGACCATGCCCTCGAGCATCCCGAGGCCGGCCCGGAGGATCGGGACGACCAGCGGCTGCGGGTCGCTGAGCGCGAGGCCGGTGGTCTGCGTCACGGGGGTCTCGATGGTGACGGTGCGGGTGCGGACGCCGCGTGTCGCCTCGTAGGCGAGGAGCGTCATCAGCTCCTCGGCGAGCTGCCGGAAGGTGGGGGAGGGGGTGCGCTTGTCACGCAGCACGGTGAGCTTGTGGGTGATCAGCGGGTGGTCGGCTACGTGGACGCGCATAAGCTCAATCTACTGGCCGCAGCGGCGCCCCACCGGCCGCAGCGGGCCGCGGCAGGAGGGGGAGCGATGCTCGACAGCGATCTCCGCGTCCCTCGCCGCTCGGAGGAGTGGATGGGCCTGGCGCTGGACGAGGCGCGTCGGGCCGCGAGCTGGGGCGACGTGCCCGTGGGAGCGGTGGTCCTCGACTCCGAGGGCGCGGTCCTCGGGCTCGGGCGCAACGAGCGCGAGCTGCGCCGGGATCCGACGGCGCACGCCGAGGTGGTGGCGATCCGCGCGGCGGCCGAGGCCCGCGGCGACTGGCATCTCGAGGGCTGCACGCTGGTGGTCACGCTCGAGCCGTGCGTGCTCTGCGCCGGGGCGATCCTGGCGGCGCGGATCGACCGCGTCGTCTTCGGCGCGTGGGACGAGAAGGCGGGCGCCTCCGGATCCGTGCACGACCTCCTCCGCGACCGCCGGCACAACCACGTCGTCGAGGTGTACCCCGGGGTCCGCGCCGCGGAGAGCTCGCGGCTCCTGCTCGACTTCTTCGCCGACCGCCGCTGACGCCGACGTCCTCTGACGGCGACCGGCTTCGACTCCGACCGGCTCTGACGCCGACCGCCGCTGACGGCGACAACCTCAGCTCGGAGCGCCCAGCCACTCCGTCAGCGCGAGCCGCGTCGCCGCGTGCATCCGCTCGAAGCGCTCCGCCGCGACGTCGTCGGCGAGCACGGCGGCGTCGTACCCCGCCGCTCCCGCCCACTCCCCGTCGCCCTCGAGCCACTGCGCGGCCATCGGGCCGGTCAGCTCGGGGTGGAACTGCACGCCGAGGAGCCAGTCGTCCACCGCGAACGCCTGCACCTCGCCCGCCGGCGACGACGCCAGCAGCACCGCTCCGCTCGGCAGTGCGAAGGTGTCGCCGTGCCACTGCATCACGTCGACGCCGGCGAGGTGCCGGAGCGGGGACCGGGCGCCCTCCTCGGAGAGCGCGACCGGGCGGAAGCCGACCTCGCGCGCCGATCCGGGATGGACGGACTCGCGCAGAGCGGCCGCGATCAGCTGCGCGCCGAAGCAGACGCCGAGCGTCGGACGGCGGTGGTGCATCCGGTCCTGCAGGAGCGCGATCTCGGGGCTGATGAAGGGGTGCCGCGAGGTCTCGTAGACGCCGGCGCTGGAGCCGAGCGTGACGACGAGGTCGGGGGCGAGGATGTCGATCGCGTCGAGGTCCGTCCCCGCGACGGCGTCGACGGCGAACCCCTGCTCGGTCAGCATCGGCTCGAGCGCGCCGAGCCCGGCACCGCGCTCGTTGACGATCGCCAGGGCCCGGCGCATCTCAGGCGCTCCCGTGCGGCGCGGCCGGCGCGGAGGAGGCGGGCGGAGCGGCGGCGGGCGGAGCGGTCGCAGCGTTCGTCTCTCCCGCCTCCGTCACGGCCGGACGGGCCGCCGTCGATCCCGCGCGTCCGCGGTCGACGTCGGGCTCGAGGTAGATCGTGGTGGCGGCGGGAACGGCCTCGCGGACCCGCTGCTCCGCCGCGTCGATCCCGGCGGCCACGTGCTCGAGGGTCTCGGCGGCCGGGAAGGCGAGCTTCGCGGCCACGAGGATCTCGTCCGGTCCGAGGTAGAGGGTGCGCATGTGGATGACGCGCTCGACGTCGCGCCCGTCCTCGAGCGCGGCGCGGATCGAGGCGGCGTCGGCGGGAGTCGCCCCCTCGCCGACCAGCAGGCTTTTCGTCTCGACGCCCAGGACGACGGCCACCACGATCAGCAGCGTGCCGATCATGATCGTGCCGATCGCGTCGTAGACCGAGTCGCCGGTGATCACGGTCAGCCCGACTCCGAGCAGCGCGAACGTCAGGCCGGTGAGCGCGGCGACGTCCTCGAGCAGCACGACCGGCAGCTCCGGCGCCTTCGCGCGGCGGATGAACTGGAACCACGACTGCGAGCCGCGGACCCGGTTCGACTCCTTCACTCCGGTGCGCAGCGAGTAGCCCTCGAGGCAGATCGAGATCACGAGCACCAGGATCGGCAGCCAGGCGTTCTCGAGCTCGTGCGGCTCGGCGATCTTCTCGATGCCCTCGTAGAGCGAGAAGACGCCGCCGACCGAGAACAGGATGATCGACACCACGAAGGCGTAGACGTAGCGCTCGCGTCCGTAGCCGAACGGGTGCTCCTCGTCGGCTGCCTTCCGCGACTTGCGGCCGCCGAGCAGCAGGAGCAGCTGGTTGCCGGAGTCGGCGAGCGAGTGCACGCCCTCGGCGAGCATGGAGGCGGATCCGGAGAAGAACCAGGCGACGAACTTCGTCAGGGCGATGCCGAGGTTGGCCGCGAGCGCCGCGATGATCGCGGTGCCGCCTCCGGATGCGCTCACGTGGTCTCCTCGGGCTCGCCGCTGGATGGTCGGGCCATCCTACGAGGCGCCGGACCGGCCCCGGACCCCCTTGCCGCGGGCTCTTCGTAGGATGAGCGGCGTGACCGATGCGCCCGTCCTGCTCCCGTCCATCGCCGTCCTCGGCCTCGGCTCGATGGGGGGCGCGATCCTCCAGGGCCTGCTGGCTCCCGGCGTGCGCGTCGAGGGGGGCGTGCGGGTGACCAACCGCGACTCCGCGAAGGCCGCCGCGTGGGACGGCCACCCGGTGGTCACCGCCTTCGCCACCGCGGACGACCCCGAGGCCAACCAGCGCGCGGTCGAGGGCGCGGCGATCGTGCTCGTGGCCGTCAAGCCGCACATGGTGCCGGACCTGCTCGACGAGATCGCCGACGCGCTCGCCCCGGGCGCGGTCGTCGTCTCCGTCGCCGCCGGCGTGACCGCGGCCACGTTCGAGCGGCACCTGCCGGCGTCCGTCGCCGTGCTCCGCTCGATGCCGAACACTCCCGCGGTCGTGGGCCGTGCCGTCACCGGACTCAGCGCGGGCACGCGGTCCGGCGACGAGGACCTGGCGCTCGTGCGGCGCCTGTTCGAGACGGTCGGCGAGGTGGTCGAGGTGCCGGAGTCGCAGCTCGACGCGCTCTCGACGATCTCCGGCTCAGGGCCCGCCTACGTGTTCCTGCTGATCGAGGAGCTGATCGCAGCCGCCGTCGCGAAGGGCTTCACTCCGGAGCAGGCGTCGACGATGGTGGTCGGCACCTTCCGCGGCGCGGCCGAGCTGCTCGCCCACTCCGGCGAGGAGCCCGCGGAGCTGCGCCGCCGGGTCACCAGCCCGAAGGGCACCACCGAGCGGGCCGTCGCGGTCCTGCAGGAGGCCGACCTCGCCGCGCTCTTCGCGCGGGCGACCGACGCCGCGCTGGCGCGCGCCCGCGAGCTCGCCGCCTCCTGACCCGCCCTCACTCTCCGCGAGATGCCGCTCCGGCACGCGACACGCCGGAGCGCGCGTACCCGAGTGGCATCTCGCGGAAGCGGAAGCGGAAGAGGGAGGGCGCGGGTCAGGAGCCGAGGGCCGCGAAGCGCTCGATGTCGCTGGGGGTGCCGCTGACCACGATGAGGTCGTGGTTCGACACGACGGTCTGCTCGGTCGCGTAGGTGAACGGCTTGCCCGGGCTCTTGACGCCGACGACGGTCACGCGGTGCTTGCGGCGCACGCCGGACTCCGTGAGGGTCAGCCCCCGGATCGGCTTGGGCGGGTACATCTTCGCGAGCACGAAGTCGTCGTCGAACTCGATGAAGTCGAGCATGCGGCCCGAGACCAGGTGCGCGACGCGCTCGCCCGCCTCCGCCTCGGGGTAGATCACGTGGTTCGCGCCGATCCGCTCGAGGATCTTGCCGTGCGAGCGCGAGATCGCCTTCGCCCAGATCTGCGGGATCTTGAGGTCGACGAGGTTCGCCGTGATGAGCACGGACGCCTCGATGGAGGAGCCGACCGCGACGACGGCGACCTGGAAGTCCTGCGCGCCGATCTGCGCGAGGGCGTCGAGCGAGCGGGCGTCGGCCTGCACCGCGTGGGTGACCCGCTCCGACCACTTCTGCACGAGACCGGCGTCGGCGTCGATGGCGAGGACCTCGCGGTCGAGGCGGTCGAGCTGGCCGGCCGTGGCGGCACCGAAGCGCCCGAGGCCGATCACCAGCACCGGGGCGTCGTACCTGATGCGGTCAACCAACGATGGGCCTCTCTTCCGGTCGTCTGAACAACTGCCTCCGCTGGCTCGCGGCGAGCGCGGCGGCGAGAGTCACGGTACCAACGCGGCCCATGAACATCGTCAGCGCGAGGATGTAGACCCCGGACGGCGGCAGCTCCGCGGTGAGCCCCGTCGAGAGCCCGGAGGTCGCGAAGGCCGAGATCACGTCGAAGAGCACGTGGTCGAGCGAGGCCTTGGTGATGTGCAGGATCAGGACCGACGACACGGCGACCGTCGTCGCTCCCCACAGCACGACCGAGACGGCCAGGCGCAGGACGTCGTTCGGGATCCGGCGGCCGAACGCCTCCATGTCGTTGTTGCCGCGGGCCTCGGCGAAGGCGGCCAGGAACAGGATCGCGAGGGTCGTGACCTTGATCCCGCCCGCGGTGGAGGCCGACCCTCCGCCGATGAACATCAGCATGTCCGTCACGAGCAGGCTCGAGCCGTTGAGGTCGGGGACCGAGATCGTCGAGAAGCCGCCCGATCGCGTCATCGTCGAGAGGAAGAAGGACTGGAAGACGGTGTCTCCCGCATCGAGGCTGCCGAAGGTCTTCGGATTGTCGAACTCGAGCACGATGTAGAGGACGGCCCCGGCGACGAGCAGGATCACGGAGGTGACCAGCGTCAGCTTCACGTGCACCGACCACTTCCGCGGGCGCCGCCAGCCGCGCGAGAAGGCGTAGATGACGGGGAAGCCGATCGAGCCGAGGAAGACGCCGAGCATCAGGATGCCGAGGAACCAGTAGTCGTCCTCGAACGGCGTGAGACCCGCGGCGTTCGGGGCGAATCCGGTGTTCGTGAACGCCATCGCGGAGTAGTAGAAGGAGTGCCAGACGGCCTCGCCGATCGGGATCCCGTCGATCAGCATCCGCGGGAACAGCAGCAGCGCGACGATGATCTCGATCGCGGCGGCGCTGATCGCGACGGTGGCGAGCAGCCCGCCGATCTCGCCCAGGCGCACGGCCTGGCCCTCGGCGACGGGACCGGAGTGGATCCGCAGCGGGTTCGAGTCGCTGGCGACCATGAGCTTCGCCCGGAGGCCGAGGCGGCGCGAGATCGCCAGGCCCATGATCGAGGCGAGCGTCAGCACTCCCAGAGCGCCGATGTTCACGCCGATGAAGATGATCGAGTGGCCGAACGCCGACCAGTGCGTCGCCATGTCCACCGTCGCCAGGCCGGTCACGCAGATCACCGACATCGCGGTGAAGAAGGCGTCGTGCAGCGGAGTGACGGTGCCCGTGGTGCTCGACACCGGCAGCGAGAACAGCAGGGTGAAGACGAGCACGAGCGCCGAGAAGATGAGGATCGCGAAGCGGGACGGCGAGCGTCCGGCGAAGTCGTCGATGAGGTCGCGGGCCCGCTCGAACCCCGACCAGGGGGAGACGGGCGAGACGCCCACGGGGCTGCGGAACTGCTGGCGAACCACCACGGCGGATCCTCCACTCGATCGCGGCCATGCTACCCGCTCGGTGCCGGGCCCCCGGGGCGCTGACTAGCCTGGGCGCATGGCTGACATCTTCGGGGTGATCGCGGACGGGACCCGCCGCGACATCCTCGTCCTGCTGCTCGAGCAGCGGCGGGACGGCTCGGCCGAGGGCATGAGCGTGTCGCGGATCGTGGCGCGCCTCGAGCTGAGCCAGCCGACCGTGTCCAAGCACCTCAAGGTGCTGCGCGAGACCGGGCTCGTCACGGTGCGCGAGAGCGGACAGCGCCGCTTCTACGCGCTCGAGTACGCGCCGCTGGCGGAGGTCGAGGACTGGCTGCTGCCCTTCCTCGCCGAGGACGAGGCGGCCGGCGCCCTGCTCGACGCTCCGACCGCGGCCCGGGCGGAGTCGCTGGGCCGGGCCCTCGCCGAGCGCACGCACCAGGTCAGCACGGTGGTGCAGGACATCCAGCGGGGCGTCAGCGAGGGGGCGACGAAGGTCGCGGAGGCGCTGCGCATCCGCAAGTGAGGGGCGCCGAGGAGCCGGAACCGGTGGAGCCCCGGGTCGTGTAAGCTCGCGGGAGCCAGTTTTTCGTAAGCGGCCGCCCGTCGGGCGGTCGACCCCCTGAACGTTGTGAGGTCTTCGTGGGTTCTGTCATCAAGAAGCGTCGCAAGCGTATGGCGAAGAAGAAGCACCGCAAGCTGCTTCGCAAGACTCGCCACCAGCGTCGCAACAAGAAGTAGGCTCGCGCCTCTTCCCACTCGAGCGTCCGCCCTTCCGGGGTCGGGCGCTCGTCTGCGTTCACGGGCCGCTTCGGACGGCGCTCGCCGGCTCGGCGCCCGTCGCCGCGGCCGCCGTACACTGACCGCATGGTGGACGTGGAGTTGACGCTCGTGGGCAAGCCGGGCTGTCATCTCTGCGACGACGCGCGGACCGTGGTCGAGCAGGTGGTCGCCGATCTGGGCGGCGAGGCGTCGGTCACCGTCTCGGAGGTGTCGATCCTCGACGATCCCGAGCTGCACGAGCGCTTCGTCGAGGAGATCCCGGTGGTGCTGATCGACGGGCGCGTGCACACCTTCTGGCGGGTCGATCCCGCGCGGCTGCGCCGGGCCCTCCTGACTCGCAGGTGAGACTGCACCGAGTGGAGCGGATGGAAGCGCGGCTATGACGTCCCTCTGACGGGGGACAGGACGGCTAGCGATGGCTCGTCTCCGGCCCGTACCCTCGTGAGGGGGGAGTGCACTCCTCCGTGCGCGGACGCAGATCGTCGCCCGTGGAGGAAGGAACCGCCATGCCGTCATCCCGCCGACTCGCCCTGCCCGCCGCCGCTCTCGCGGCGCTCGTGCTCGGCCTGGCCCTCCCCGGAGCGGCCGTCGCGGCCCCCTCCGCCTCGACGGTCTCGACCACGGTCGAGCAGCCTGCCGCCACGACCGTCCCCGGTGTGCCGGAGGATCCCGAGCAGCCGGGCGACGGCGGCTCCGACCCCGTTCCCGGCGTCCCCGAGGAGCCCTCCGTCCCCGGCGTGCCCGAGGTGCCGACGGAGCCCGAGCAGCCCGCTCCCGTCGATCCCGCGCCCGACCCCGCGCCGGTGGACCCCGCGCCGGTCGATCCGGCACCGGTCGACCCCGCGCCCCAGCAGCCGAGCCAGCCCTCCACCGGCGGCGGATCGTCCGGCGGCGGCCAGCAGGGCGGCTCCGGCGGCGGCCAGGGAGGGTCCGGCGGCGGATCGTCCTCGGGCGGCTCCGGCTCCGGCTCCGGCGGCGGCACCTCCTCCGGCGGGGGCACGTCCGGCGGCACGTCCGGCGGCGGCACCTCCTCCGGTACCACCACCTCCGGCACCACCGGCTCCTCCGGAGCGGGCGCCGTCACTCCGGCGGCGTCGGCCCCCGGACGCACCGAGCTCGGCACCTCGACCGAGGGCGCGAAGCCGGCGGCGGGCACCGCGACCGCGGACGTCTTCCTCACCCGCGAGCTCGCCGTCCAGCCGGAGGCGCTCACCGTCGAGCTCGCCCGCTTCTACGGCGTCGGCTTCTCGTACACCGGCTTCGCGAGCGGCGAGGCCGTCTCGGCGGTCCTCCGCGACCCGAACGGCACCAAGACCCCGCTGACCCTCGAGGCGGGGAGCGGCACGGCGACCGTGCCGACCGCGCTGATCACCAAGTCGGGCGCCTTCACGGTCGACCTCACGGGCGACCGGGGCTCCGCCGCCAAGGTCGTCTTCCGGCTCGCTCCCTCCACCGGCAACGGCCTCCTGCTCGAGCCGCGCGAGCTCGGCGACGGCAGCACCGAGGCGCCCCGCGGCGCCGTCTGGGGCTTCGAGGCCGACGAGGAGGTCGCCGTGGGCGCCTTCGAGACCTCCGGGACCCGCGCCGACCTGGCCGCCGGAGACGTCGCCGTCCAGTCCGACGCCATCGGCTGGGCAGAGCTGGCGCTGGGCGACGCGGTCGTCGCCGACCCCGACCCCTCCGTCTACTGCGTGGTCGCCTTCGGCCGCGAGTCGCACCGCACGGCGGCCGTGACCGTCTCCTACCGCGACAGCGACACCACGGCCGCGCCGTGGGAGGCGCAGCAGGTCTGCGGCACCGCGATCAGCGCCGCGCGCACCGCCTTCATCAGCACGGCGGCCTCGGCGGGACCGGCCGGCATCACTCCGGCCACCGCGCTGATGATCGGCGGCGGGGCCGTCGCCGCGTCGCTCGTTGCCTGCGCGGCCGTCCTGGTCGTGATGCGACGCCGGCGCATGAACACGGACCTCTTCATCGGCGGGCCGCTGCCGCGCACGCAGAGCGACTGACCCGTCCCGAGGACGACGGAAGGCCCGCGGGACGCGATCCCGCGGGCCTTCCGTCGTCCTCCCGGTGCTCAGCCGGCAGCGGTGAAGCGGAGCAGGATCGTCCGCGCCTCCGGCCGCAGCTGGAAGTCGGGCCACACGTCCGGACCGCACGCGCGCGAGCCCAGGCCGTGCTGGGCGGCGTCGATCACGAGGACCGAGCGCTCCGACTCCGGCAGCTCGTGGGGGTGCGCGGCGGCCGTGATCTCCTGCGGCGTGTGCCGCGCCAGGGTGAAGCCGGGGAGGCGCCCGTGCAGGTCGCGCGCGGCCTCTATGCGGAGCCGGGGCGAGCCCGCCTCCGTCAGCGTCAGCTCGCGCATGCTGCTGCGGTGACCGCTCTCCTGCGGGCGGGCGTACGGAGTCGTCAGCCGGTCCATCCCCGCCGTGAAGCGCCCCACTCGCGCGGCCCGCAGGCTGTCGGGGTAGGACTCGAGCGGGCCGGTGCCGAACCACTCCGCGCCGTCGATCGACGCGGGCAGGTCGATCCGGACGCCCAGGCGCGGCCAGACGGAGTCCCAGCCCCGGGTCGGCACGAGGTCGACGCGGAGGACCGTGCTCTCGCCGTCGACGCTCCAGCGCTCCTCCATCAGGAGTCCCGCGTCGAGGTCCGCGGCCGAGAAGCGGGTCACGCGGCGGAGCCCGGCGGAGGCGTCCACCTCCTGCACACGGCCGACCAGGCGGTCGAGTCCGGCCTCGCGCCACCGAGCAGCGGAGGAGGGGGCCGGAGTCCCGCGGCCGTCGCCGTCGGAGGGGTCGCCGGCGACGTAGCCGGGGAAGCCCTCGCCCTCGTCGTTGTCGGTCGGGGCGCGCCAGAGCTCGGCGCGCGGTCCGTCGACGGGGAGGCCGGCGAGGGAGGAGAGCCTGCCCTCGCGGAACCTCGCGACTCCGAGCGCTCCGCCCTCGAGGGGCGGGGCGGAGCGGACGGCGCGGGTCCACGCGGGCACCGCCGACGGCGCGGCGAGGAGGTGCTGGCCGGTGGAGAGCACGTGGCCCTCCTCCGCCCAGGCGGTCGCGGCGTCGAGCACCGCGTCGACGGTCAGCCAGGTCTCGCTGCCGGGGCGCACCTCGAGCGGAGGGAGCTCCACGTGCACGGCGTCGCCGGCCACGATCACCGGGGCGTCGAGCACTCCCTCCGCGGTGATCCGCCCGTCCCGCTCGATCCGCCAGGCGAAGCGCAGATCGGCGGTGGAGGCGTCGTGCCGGCGGTTCTCGATGACGACGCCGTCGCCGCGGACCGTGAGGCGCACCGGAGAGACGATCTGCTTCCACTCGAACAGGCCCGGGCTGGGCGTGCTGTCGGAGAGCACCATGCCGTCCATCACGAAGTTGCCGTCGTGCACCACCTCGCCGAAGTCGCCGCCGTACGCGTAGTACTCGACGCCCTCCGGAGTGCGCGCCCGCAGGCCGTGGTCGCGCCACTCCCAGACGAAGCCGCCGTGCAGCCGCGGGAAGCGGTCGACGAGGTCCTCGTACTGGTCGATCGCTCCCGGGCCGTTGCCCATCGCGTGCACGTACTCGCAGAGCAGGAAGGGCTTGGAGCGCTGCCGCGCGGACTCGCCGGGGGTGCACCCGAGCAGCGGAGTGAGCGAACCGTCGGTGCCGATCCGCTCGGTCTCGGGGATCGAGGAGTACATCCGCGAGTACACGTCGGTGTAGGCGCCGGTGTAGTCGCCCTCGTAGTGGACGGGACGCTCCGGGTCGCGGCCGTGCACCCAGGCGGACATCGCGGCGAGGTTCGCGCCGGTGCCCGCCTCGTTGCCGAGGGACCAGAGCACGATGCTCGGGTGGTTCTTGTCGCGCTCGACGGTGCGCTCGATGCGGTCGAGGTAGGCCTCACGCCAAGCGGGGTCGTCGCTGGGGTTGCCCGCCCAGCCGAAGCGCTCGAAGCCGTGGGTCTCGAGGTCGCACTCGAGGATCACCCAGAAGCCGAGCTCGTCGGCGAGGTCGAGCAGACGCGGGTGCGGGGGGTAGTGGCTGGTGCGGATGGCGTTCACATTGAAGCGCTTCATCATCGCGAGGTCCTCGCGGGCGGAGTGCTCGTCGAACGCGCGCCCGCGATCGGGGTGCGTCTCGTGGCGGTTGACGCCGTGGAAGACGACGCGCTCGCCGTTGACCAGGAAGCGGTCGCCGCGGATCTCGACCGTGCGGAAGCCGAGCCGGAGCGAGACCGTCTCGCCGGTGGAGGCGAGCGTCGCGTCGTAGAGGCGCGGCACCTCCGCCGACCACGGCTCGACCTCGGGGACCTCGATCGCGGCGATCTCCTCCGCCGAGGCCCAGACCGTCTCGATCCCGAGCTCGGGCACGCGCAGCGTCAGCGGGAAGGCGTCGGCCGCGGCGGTCACCTCCGCCTCGATGCGGCCCGCGCCGGCGGCGAAGGAGGAGCGCAGCCACACGTCCTCGATCCCGCCGGCGGGGCGCCCGAGCAGGTGCACCGAGCGGAAGATCCCCGGCAGCCACCACTGGTCCTGGTCCTCCACGTAGCTCGAGGCCGACCACTGGTGCACGCGGACCACGACGAGGTTCTCGCCCGGGCGGACGACGCCGGTGACGTCGAACTCCTGCGCGAGGCGGCTGCCGGAGCCGATGCCGATCTCGACGCCGTTGACCCAGACGCGGTAGCGCGACTCGACCCCGTCGAAGCGCAGCACGACCGCCTCGGCCCGGTCCCACTCCTCCGGGACCACGACGGTGCGGCGGTAGTCGCCCGTCGGGTTCGCGTCCGGCACGAACGGCGGCTCGGTCGGGAACGGGAACTGCACGTTCGTGTAGGCCGGCAGTCCGTAGCGCCCGTCGCCCTGCAGCACCCAGTGCGAGGGCACCGGCAGCATGTCCCAGCAGGAGTCGTCGAACGACTCGTCCCCGACGGCGTCCACGCCCTCGCCCTCGGGCAGCACGCCGGCTCCGCCCGGGGTCCCCGGAGCGGCGGGGAGCAGGCGGAAGCGCCACTCCCCGTCCAGCGGGAGCGCCGGGGCGTCGGTGTGCAGCCACGAGCGGGCGGCCCGGCGGCGGCCCGAGCCCGGTCCGGTGTCCGTCAGGTAGTGGGAGGTCGTCGGGGGAGTCGTCACTTCACGGAGCCTTCCGTCAGGCCGCCGCGCCAGAAGCGCTGCAGCACGATCATGGCGATGCCGAGCGGGATGATCGACAGCAGGACGCCGCCGGTCGTCAGCTCGTAGAACTCGGGCAGGCGGTCGACCTGTCCGAGCCAGTTGTTCAGTCCCAGTGTGATCGGGAACAGGTTCGTGTCCGAGAGCATCACCAGCGGGAGGAAGTAGTTGTTCCAGATCCCGACCAGCTGGAAGAGGAACACGGTGACCAGCGCGGGGGTCAGGATGCGCAGTCCCAGCGTGTGGAAGATCCGCAGCTCGCCGGCGCCGTCGATGCGCGCCGCCTCGATGATCGCGGTGTCCACCGTCGCCTGCGCGTAGATCCGGCAGAGGAACAGCCCGAACGGCGAGACGAGCGAGGGGATCAGCACGCTCCAGTAGGTGTTCGCGATGCCCATCTGGCTGAAGAGCAGGAACAGCGGCAGAGCGGTCGCGGTGCCCGGCACCAGGACGCCCGCGAGGATCGTCCCGAACACCAGCCTGCTGCCGCGGAACTCGTACTTGGCCAGCGCGTAGCCGCCGGCCGCGGCGAGGTAGGTCGCGAGCAGAGCGCCCACTCCGGCGTAGAGGACGGAGTTGAGGAACCAGCGGACGAAGACGCCGTCACCGTAGGTCAGCACCTGCGTCAGGTTGTCCCAGAGCGCGAAGGTCGGGGCGAACCAGAAGCCGTAGGTGGCGAAGAGGTCCTCGGTGGTCTTGGTCGCCGCGACGACGACCCAGTACACCGGGATGAGGAAGTAGACCGCCACGACGACCAGGATCGCGGTGACGATGATGGTCGAGGCGCGGCTGCGGCCGGCCGAGCGGTCGGGCCCGCGCCCGGCCTTCACGGGGCGGTCGGCGGTGACGACTCCTGTGGTCGTGGTCGGCGGGGTCTCGGTGCGGCTCACGACGACCTCCTGTTCGAGATCGAGAGGAACGTGAAGGAGAGCAGGAACGCGACCAGCGCGATCAGGACGGCCTGGGCCGCGGCGACGTTGTAGTCGTTGTAGGCGAAGGCCGTGGTGTACGCGCTGAGGTTCGGCGTGTACTGGCTGTCGATCGCCGGAGCGACCGTCTTCAGCACCTGCGCCTCCGCGAACAGCTGGAGCGTGCCGATGATCGAGAAGATCGTCGTCAGCACCAGCGCGGGGCGGATGAGCGGCAGCTGGATGCTGCGGGCGACGCGCCAGGTGGAGGCGCCGTCGACCTTCGCGGCCTCGTAGAGCTCGACCGGGATCGCCTTGAGCTGGGCGACGATGATCAGCATGTTGTAGCCGGTGTAGCTCCAGAGCGAGATGTTCGCGATCGACCAGAGCACCGTGTCGGCGCCGAGGAAGTCGGGCTGGAGCCCGACCACGTTCGCCGCGTCGATGAGCGGGCTGAGACCGGGCACGTAGAGGAACGACCAGAGGATCGTCGCGATCACTCCGGGCACGCCGTAGGGGAGGAAGTAGGCGGCCCGGAAGAAGCCGGGGAACTTCGCCGACGCCGACTCGAGCATCAGCGCGAGGACCGTGCAGAGGGCGATCATCACCGGCACCTGGACGATGCCGAAGAGGAACATCCGCCCGATGGAGGCGATGAAGTTGCCGTCGGCGAGCGCCTGCGCGTAGTTGTCGAAGCCGGCGAACCCGCTCGTCACGCCGGCCTCGCCGAAGAGGCCGGAGCGCGTGACCTTCGTGAAGCTGGAGCCTATGGCCACCACGATCGGGACGATGAACGTGAGGACGAACAGGGCGAGGAAGGGGCCGAGGAGGATCCACGGGGCGCGGGCGACCGCGCGGCTCCGCCTCGGCGCGCCCGGCGTCCGCGTGGTGGCCGCGACCGCGGCGGCGGCGGGAGAGGTCGTGGTGGTCATGCGGAGGCCCTCCTGATGCTCAGGCCCTTGTTCTCGAAGACCGTGATGATCTGCTGCTCGGCCTCGGCGACCGCGTCCACGAGCGAGAGCCCGGACGCCTTCTTCCGGAAGCCGTCGCTGAGGATGTTGAAGGACTGCTGCGTGACGGGCCACCAGGACCAGTCGGGGTTCTGCTCCTTCGACGCGGGCACGAGGACGTCCTCGTTGTAGTTCTGCCCGCTGAAGAAGTCGCTCGGACCCTTGCGGGCCGTGCCGATCTCGCCGACCGCGGGCGACCAGCCAATGCCGCTGTTGGCGATCATCGCGTCGATGCCCTCCTGCGTGGTGGTCATCCAGACGGCGAACTCGATCGCCTCCTCCGGGTGCTTGCTGCTCGAGAACACCGCCGCGGTCGATCCGCCGAGGAAGCTCGAGCCGAACCCGGTGCCGCCCCAGACGGGCAGGGGAGCCGCGCGCCACTTGCCCGCGCCTCCGCTGACCCCCTCGATCAGGGCGTCGCCCCAGCTGCCGGTGGCGCAGGAGGCGATGCCGCCCTTCGCCGCAGCCGCGAACCATGCGGGGGAGTAGGCGCCGTAGCCGGTCTGCACCAGGTCCTGGTCGATGGCCGTGTCGAAGAAGGAGGCGACGCGCGTCGTGGCGTCGTCGGTCATGTCGATGACCCAGCCGTCCTCCTCCGGGCGCAGCCACTGCGCACCGGCCTGCGTCGCGAACGCAGCGAAGACCGAGGCGTCGGCGAGCGGGAAGCAGTCGATGTAGGAGCCGGCTCCGCGCAGCTCCGTCGCCACCGCGGCCCAGTCGTCCCAGGTCGTCGGCGGCTCCGCGCCCACCTTCCCGAACACCTCGGGCTGGTAGAAGAGCGCCATCGGGCCGCTGTCCTGCGGGATCCCGTAGACGCCGCCGGTGTAGCTGACCTGGCCCCAGAGCGTGGGGTCGTACAGGTCGCGGTACTGCTCGACGCCGTACCGGGTGAGGTCGACCAGGCCGTTGACGAGCATGAACTCGGGGACGGAGCGGATCTCGACCTGGCCGAGGTCCGGCCCGCCGCCCGCAGCGAGGGCCGAGTAGAGCTTCTGGTACCCGCCCGCGTTGCCGCCGGGGATCCAGACGGCCTCGACCTGGATCTCGGGGTGCGAGGCGTTCCAGACGTCGCAGACCTTCTGCAGGTCCTTCAGCCAGCCCCAGTACTGCAGGCGGACCGGGCCGGTGGCCGGGGCGATCGTCGGCGCCGTGTTGACCGAGACGGTGCCCGGTGTCGCGCAGGCCGTCAGGCTCCCGAGTGCCGCGGTGCCGAGACCGGCGGCGATGAGCTGTCTCCGGGTGAACGGATGCATCTTCCCTCACTTCGTCGTGGTGGAGAGCCGGGGAGTCTCACCCGGCGATGATCGGGACGCTACCACGAATTCGAGTAGGTACTCGAAATTGGCGGCACTGCTCCTCCGCCGCCGCTACGCTGGCCGTTCGAGGGGCACGGCGAGGCGCCCGGGAGCGTGAGGAGCGGCCGATGGCGGAGGCGACGAGACGGCGCGGCCCCTACGCGAAGTCCGCCGAGCGCCGACGCACGATCATCGAGGCGGCGCACCAGGTCTTCGCGGCCCGCGGCTACGCGCGCGGCTCGCTGCAGGAGGTGGCGGACACGGTCGGCCTGAGCCAGACCAGCCTGCTCCACTACTTCCCGTCGAAGACCGATCTGCTCTTCGCCGTGCTCGAGCACCGCGACTTGATCACGGGCGACGGCTCCTCTCCTCCGGACCCGGAGGAGGGGCTGGTCGACGGCATCCTGCGGCAGACCCGCTACAACGAGACGGCGCCCGGGGTCATCGAGCTGTACGCCGTGCTCTGCGGCGAGTCGACGACGCAGGAGCACCCGGGGCGCGACTTCTTCGCCGCGCGGTTCCGCCGGCTCCGGAGCGAGTACGCGGCCGAGCTGCGCGAGCTCCAGGCCGCCGGGCGCCTGCGCGAGGGGTCGGACCCGGAGCGGGTGGCGGCGTCGATCATCGCGCTCTGGGACGGCGTGCAGCTGCAGTGGCTGCTCGAGCGCGACGCGGTGGACATGGTGGCGTGCCTGGCCGACTACCTCGACCTCGTGGTGCTGCCGGCTCCCTAGCCGGTGACGCGAGGGAACCCCGGCCCGTCGAGGGAACCCGCCGTTCGCGGCGGTCTCGACGGTCCGGGGTTCCCTCGGCCGGGGGTCTGCTCCTACGGCAGCAGGCGGGTCGGGCCGCGGAAGAGGTAGGTGACCTCGCGGAGGTTCGCCTGGTTCAGCATCAGCATGATCACGCGCGAGAGGCCCATGCCGAAGCCGCCGTGCGGCGGGACGCCGTAGCGGAAGAAGTCGAGGTAGAACTCGAGCTCCTCCGGCTCCAGGCCCTTCTCGCGGGCCTGCTCGACGAGGACGTCGACGCGGTGCTCGCGCTGCGCTCCCGTGGAGATCTCGACGCCGTTGTAGATGAGGTCGTAGCTGTTGGTGATCGTCCCGTCGCCCTCGCGGCGCATGTGGTAGAACGGCCGGATGCTCGACGCGTAGTCGGTGAGGAACACGAAGTCGTGCCCGAACTCCTCCTGCACGTAGGCCGCGATGCGGCGCTCGCCCTCGGGGTCCATGTCGTCGTCGGCGCGAGGCACCTCGTAGCCGCGCTCGGCGACGATGCGCTTGGCCTCGGCGAGCGGGATCCGCGGGAACGGCGTGGTCGGGACGGTCAGGTCGATGTCGAAGAGCGCCTTCACCTCGGCGCCGTGCTTCTCGACGACGGCGGTGAGGCCGGCGACCATCAGCTGCTCGTGCAGCTCCATGACGTCCTCGTGCGAGTCGATCCAGGAGACCTCGGCGTCGACGCTCGTGAACTCGGTCGCGTGACGCGAGGTGAAGCTCGGGTCGGCGCGGAAGGCGGGGCCGACCTCGAAGACCTTGCCGAACCCGGCGGGCTGCGCCATCTGCTTGAAGAACTGCGGGCTCTGCGCCAGGTAGGCCTTCGTCTCGAAGTACTCGACCTCGAAGAGCTCGGCCCGCGACTCCGAGGCGCTCGCCATGAGCTTCGGGGTGTGGATCTCGATGAAGTCGTGCTCGATCCAGTACGTGCGCAGCGCGTGCTCGAACGTGGTCTGCACGCGGGCGATGAGGTTCTGCTCGGGACGGCGCAGGTCGAGGAAGCGCCAGTCCATGCGCTTGTCGATGCCGGAGTCGGGAGCGATCGGCGCCTCCGGGATCGACGCGGCGACGACCTCGAGCGTCTCGAGCTTGACCTCGATGCCGCCGAGCTTCACGCGCTCGTCGTGCTTGAGCGCGCCGGTGACGGTGATGAAGGAGCCCTGGGCGAGGCCGGAGATCTCCTCGGTGATCGCGAAGCGCGCGGCCGACGCGTCGTCGCCCTCGACGGCCTCGCGGACGGCCGGGTTCACCAGCTGCACGGCGCCGGACTCGTCGCGCAGGACGACGAACTGCACCTTCTTCTGGTCGCGCACGGTCTCGACCCAGCCGGACACGCGGACGGGTCCGTCCTCGAGCGCGGCGAGCTTCTTGACGGTGGTTCGGGGGAGGCGGGTCTCGTCGGTCACGGTAGGGGAGTCTACTCGGGGGCCGCCGGGCGGCGTCGGGCGCTGTCCGCCTCCGATGCGCCGTCTGCAGGGGCTCGTGCGATGTGCAGGTGCGATCTGCAGGGGCTTGTGCGATGTGTCGGTGCGATCTGCAGGGGCTTGTGCGATGTGGAGGTCCGATCTGCAGGGGCTTGTGGGACGTGCAGGTGCGATCTGCAGGGGTTTCGGCGCCGATCGTCGACCCAGCCGCGCGAGAGGCGCCAGCGGAGCAGGATCTCCTGCACAGGGCACTTCCCCCTGCGGATCGCACCTCCTCCTGCGGATCGCACCTCCTCCTGCGGATCGCACCTCCTCCTGCACATCGCACCTCCTCCTGCGGATCGGGCGGCGACGGGTAGCGTCGGAGCATGAGCACCGCACTGATCACCGGCGCGTCCTCGGGCATCGGCTTCGCCTTCGCGCGGGCGTTCGCGCGCCGCGGCTGGAGTCTCGTCCTCGTCGCCCGCAGCGAGCAGCGCCTCCAGGAGGCGGCGGCCGGTCTGCGCGATCTCGGCGCCGCAGCGGTCGAGGTGCTGCCCGCCGACCTCGGCGACCGCGAGCAGGTCGAGCGCGTGCGCGCGCGGCTCGTCGATCCGGCCCGGCCCGTCCGCGTCCTGGTCAACAACGCCGGCTTCGGGATCGACGGGACCTTCGCCGAGCCGGACGTCGCCGCGCAGGACCACGCCTTCGAGGTGATGGTGCGCTCGGTGGCCGTGCTCTCGGGTGCGGCGGCGGAGGCGATGACCGCCCGCGGCCGCGGCGCGATCCTCACCGTGTCGAGCGTCGCGGGCTTCGTGCACCTCGGCCCCTACTCCGCGGTGAAGGCGTGGGCGACCGCGTTCGCGCAGTCGCTGGCGGTCGAGCTGGGCGGCACCGGCGTCCGCTCGGCGGCACTCTGCCCGGGCTGGGTGCGCACCGAGTTCCACGAGCGGGCGGCGATGGACACCTCCTCCATCCCCTCCTTCCTCTGGCTCGACGCGGACGCGGTGGTGGAGGAGTTCCTCCGCGACGTCGCGCGCGGCTCCGTGGTCTCGGTGCCGTCGGTGCGCTTCGGGGTCCCGATGGCGGTGGTGCGGCACCTGCCCGGACCGCTCGTGCGGCGGCTCTCGGCGGCGGTCTCGGCGCGCCGCTGAGGCTCCGCTCAGGTCCGGCTCAGGCGACCCTTTCCCGGCGTTCCCCCACGCCGCGTTCCGTACACTTGACGCTCGTGGTTGCCGATCAGATCCATCTCGTGCGGCACGGCGAGGTGTTCAACCCCGACCGGGTCCTCTACGGACGACTCCCGAACTTCCGGCTGTCGGATCTGGGCCACCGCATGGCCCGCTCCGCCGCCGACGACCTGCTCGAGCGCCGGCGCCACGTCACGGCGCTGATCGCCTCGCCGCTCCAGCGCACGCAGGAGTCGGCGCAGCCGATCTCGCAGGCGTTCGAGCTCGAGATCCGCACGGACGAGCGGGTGATCGAGCCGAGCAACCGCTTCGAGGGGAAGTCCCTCGCCGCACGCAGCTCCGCCCTGCGGAACCCCAAGCACTGGCCGTGGCTCCGCAATCCCTTCGAGCCCAGCTGGGGCGAGCCCTACCTCTCCATCTCGGCGCGGATGTACGCGGCGATCGAGTCGGCCTGGGAGAGCACCGAGGAGGGCGACGCCGCGATCGTCAGCCACCAGCTCCCCATCTGGACGGTCCACCGCGCCCTCGCCGGCGAGCGCCTCTTCCACGATCCGCGCAAGCGCCGCTGCGCCCTCTCGAGCATCACGACCCTCGAGCGCCGCGGCGACGGCTTCGTCGAGGTCGGCTACTCCGACCCGGCCGCCGGCCTGCAGGGCCTGGCCACCGACGTGGGAGCGGTCTGATGCGCCGGACGGGGCGGCTCCGCGGCGCGGGCGCCCTCGCGCTGGCCGCCGCGCTCGCGCTGACCGGCTGCTCCGAGGATCCGCTCGCCGACCAGTACCGCAACGGCAGCAACAAGGGCTACATCTCGGGGGACGGCACCGTCACCGAGATCGCAGCCCCCGACAGGGACGACCCCATCGTCTTCTCCGGCACCGACGAGACCGGCGCGACCATCGACTCGGCTGATCTCGCGGGGCAGGTCGTGGTCGTCAACTTCTGGTACGCCAGCTGCGCCCCGTGCCGCGCCGAGGCAGCGGACCTCGAGACGGTGAACACGGAGTTCGCCGACAAGGGAGTCTCGTTCGTCGGCGTCAACGTGCGCGACCAGGCACCCACCGCGGCCGCCTTCGCCGAGACCTTCGGGCTCGGCTACCCCTCCATCGTCGACACCGACTCGTCGGTGCAGCTCGCCTTCACCGGCACCGTCCCGCCGAACGCCGTGCCCACGACGCTCGTCCTCGACAAGGAGGGGCGCGTCGCGTCGCGCATCCTCGGCCAGCTCCAGGAGGCGTCGATCCTCTCGACCCTCGTGGGCGACACGCTCGCCGAGGGGGAGTAGCGGCGTGGGCGACATCGTCGTCAGCGGTCAGCTCCTGCTGGCGGTGCCGATCGCGCTCCTGGCCGGTCTGGTGTCCTTCGCATCGCCCTGCGTGCTCCCGCTGGTGCCCGGCTACCTCGCCTACGTCGGCGGATTCACCGACGCCGACGAGCGGGCGGCTCGCGGCCGCCGCAGGGTCGTGCTGGGCGTGCTCCTGTTCGTGCTCGGGTTCTCGCTGGTGTTCGTCCTCTACGGGGCGGCGGCCGGCACGGTCGGCTTCTGGCTGCGCCAGTACACCGACCTGATCACGCGCGTCCTCGGGCTCGTCGTGATCGCGATGGGGCTCGTCTTCATCGGGCAGTTCTCGTTCCTGCAGCGCACGCTCCGGCCCGGGATCCGTCCCGCCACCGGGCTCATCGGGGCGCCGCTGCTGGGCATCGTCTTCGGCGTCGGCTGGACGCCCTGCCTCGGCCCGACGCTGAGCTCGATCCTCGCCCTCAGCTACGGCGTCGGCTCGCCCTGGCGCGGGGCGCTCCTCGCCCTGGTCTACTGCCTCGGCCTCGGCATCCCCTTCCTCCTCGTCGCCTTCGGCTTCAGCTGGGTGACCAGCACGCTCGCCTTCGTGAAGCGCCACATCCGCGTGGTCAACATCCTCGGCGGCGCCGCCCTCGTCCTGATCGGAGTCCTGATGGTCACGGGCATCTGGAACACCCTCGTCTACGGATCCCTCTCGGCGGTGATCGATGGCTTCCAGCCGGCGATCTGAGCCAGGGGAGAGCACGCGCCGCCCCGACGAGGCCGCGCAGCGGAGGACGGACGCCTCCTTCCGCCCCGCCGACCACTACGACTCCGACGGCACCGTCACGCAGCCGGCGCTCGGGTTCACCGGCTGGCTCCGGTGGATGTGGCGCCAGCTCACCAGCATGCGCACGGCGCTGTTCCTGCTGCTGCTGCTGGCGATCGCGGCGGTCCCCGGATCGCTCGTGCCGCAGCGCTCCTCCGACCCCAACGGCGTGACCCAGTACTTCGTCGACAACCCCGATCTGGCGCCCCTGCTCGACAAGGTGCAGGCGTTCGACACCTACACCTCCGCCTGGTTCTCGAGCATCTACCTGCTGCTGTTCATCTCCCTGATCGGCTGCATCGTCCCGCGCACGCGCCACCACTTCCAGGCGATGCGGTCGCGGCCGCCGCGCACCCCGGCACGCCTGCAGCGCCTCGCCGGCTACACCGTCCGCGAGGTCGAGGGCGCGACGGAGGAGGAGGCCGTCGCCTCCGCCCACTCCGTCCTGCGCCGGGCCGGCTACCGCGTCGAGCGCTACGACGACCCGCGCGGCCGCTGGTCGAGCGTCTCGGCCGAGCGCGGCTACCTCCGCGAGACCGGCAACCTGGTCTTCCACTCCGCCCTGGTCGGCATCCTCGTCGCCGTCGGCGTGGGAGGCGGGTTCGGCTACAGCGGGCAGCGCGTGCTGGTCGAGGGCTCCCAGGGGTTCGCGAACAACCTCGCGGCCTACGACTCCTTCAACCCCGGCCGCTTCTTCGACAGCAGCCAGCTCGACCCGTACCAGCTCACGCTCGACAGCCTCGACGTGAAGTACGAGGAGCAGAACCAGTCGGCGCTCGGCCAGCCCGTCGACTTCACCGCGAACGTCACGACCTCCGAGCGCGGCGGGGGCACCGAGGACCGCACGATCAAGGTCAACGACCCGCTGGCGATCGGCGGCACGAACGTCTACCTCCTCGGCAACGGCTACGCCCCGACGATCACGGTCCGCGACCCCTCGGGCCGGGCGATCTTCACCGACTCGGTGCCGTTCCTGCCGCAGGACGCGAACCTGACCTCCGTCGGCGTCGTGAAGGTTCCGGACGGGCTCTCGGAGCAGCTGGGCCTCACCGGCTTCTTCTACCCGACGCAGGACACGCTGGCCTCCGGGGCGTCGACCTCGATCTTCCCCGACCTGCAGTACCCCGTGCTCTCGCTGAACGTCTTCGCGGGCGACCTCGGCCTCGACGGGGGAGTGCCCACGTCCGTCTATGTGCTCAACACCGACTCGCTGACCCGCCTCACCGGCGGCACCACCGGCGTCGCGCCGATCACCCTGAAGCCCGGCGACACGGCCGAGCTCCCGAACGGGCTCGGCAGCGTGACCTTCGACAACACTGGTGCCGACCCGACGCGGATCGGCACCGACAGCGTCAAGCGCTTCGCCTCGTTCGACATCCACCACGACGCGACCCAGGGCTGGGTGCTGCTCTTCGCGATCCTCGTGCTCGCCGGTCTCCTCACCTCGCTGTTCGTCCCGCGGCGCCGCGTGTGGGTGAAGGCGACCGCCCAGGACGACGGCGGCCTGCTCCTCGAGTACGCGGGACTCGCCCGCGGCGAGGACCCGCAGCTGGTGCGCGCGGTGCGGACGATCGCCGACCGGCACGCCCCGCTCGACTGACCCGCCTCCCGGACGCACCGGAGGTCCCTCCACAGCCGTCGCCCGGCTGGGCAGGGGCCGAGTCTGTGCAACCGCGAAGGGGCGGGCGGAGCGGCGAGCGATTACCCTGAGGAGGTGATCGCGACCCTCTCGCAGTACTCGGTGCTGTGCCTCTCCTCCGCCATGGGCATCTACGCCATGGCGTTCGTCTTCTTCGCGATCGACCTCGCCCGCCGCGCCTCCCTGGCCGACGGCGAGTCGATCGAGGTCGTGCAGGAGGCGGAGCGCGTCGCCTCCGCGGCCGCCGCCGACCGCGCGGCCAGCGGCAAGGCCACCGTCGCCGCCGCCGGCTCCGGACGCACCGCGACCCTCTCCCGCATCGGCAGCCGCGTCGAGGACGAGGTCTATCGCGCCCCAGCCCGCTCGAAGACCATGCGCATCGGGTTCTCGCTCACGCTCCTCGGCTTCGTGCTGCACCTCGCCGCGACCGTCCTCCGCGGCGTCGCCGCCGGCCGCGTCCCCTGGGCGAACATGTACGAGTTCTCGATGACCGGGACGCTCATCATCATCGGCGTCTTCCTCGCCGTCCAGCTGCGCTGGGACCTCCGCTTCCTCGGAGCGTTCATCACCGGCCTCGTCCTGGTGCTCCTCGGCATCGCGACGGTCAACTACTACGTCGCCGTCGTCCCGCTCCCGCCGGCACTCCAGTCCTACTGGCTGGTCATCCACGTGCTCGTCGCGATCCTAGGCACCGCGTTCTTCGCGCTCGGCTTCGCGCTCTCGGTCACCCAGCTCCTCCAGGCCCGCCGCGAATCCTCCGGCGACAGCCCCCGCTCGGTCCTCCGCTTCCTGCGCACCCTGCCCAGCTCCCTCACCCTCGAGAACCTCGCCTACCGCGTCACGATCCTCGGCTTCATCCTCTGGACCTTCACCCTCATCGCCGGCGCCGTCTGGGCCGAGAAGGCCTGGGGCCGCTACTGGGGCTGGGACACCAAGGAGGTCTGGACCTTCATCATCTGGACCATCTACGCCGGCTACATCCACGCCCGCGCCACCCGCGGCTGGCGCGGCACCCCCTCCGCCTGGCTCGCCATCGTCGGCTTCGCCGCCGTCATGTTCAACTTCGGCGTCGTCAACGTGTTCTTCAAGGGGCTCCACGCCTACTCCGGCCTCGACACCGGCATGTGATCGGCGGGGCCTGGTGGGGCCGCTCGCGGCGTTGTCGGCGACGAACGTAGCTCCGCTACGCCCGACGCCTCCGCCTTGCGATCGACCCCACCAGGCCCCGCCGACCCCACAGGGGAGTGCACTCCGCGGAGGGGAGGGCTCCGCCGCGCGGTCGCGCTGGGGTGGGCTCCGCTTCGCGGTCGGCTTGGGGAGGGCTCCGCTTCGCGGTCGGCTTCGGGAGGGCTCCGCTACGCGGTCGCGCTGGGAGGGCTCCGCTTCGCGGTCGACTTCGGGAGGGCTGCGCTTCGCGGTCGGGCTCGAGATGGCTCCGCTTCGCGGTCGCGCTTCGGGTGGGCTCCGCTTCGCGGTCGGGCTCGGGTGGGCTCCGCTTCGCGGTCGGGCGTAGGGAGGGATCCGCTTCGCGGTCGGGCTCGAGGAGCGGTCGACCGCCGGGGCATGCTGATCGAGGAGCCCGCGCAGCGGGCGTATCGAGATCCCGGGACGCGGGCACGCGGGGAGACTGACCGTTCCGATAGGGCAGCCCGCGCGGCGGGGGTCTCGAGAGCCGGCGGAGCGGGCGCGGGTCAGACGGCGGTGACGACGTCGATCAGGTGGGGGGCGAAGGGGGCGTCGAGGGCGAGGACCACGCGGGTGCGGGCGTCGGAGGGGTGGACGCCGCGGTAGATGCCGCGGAGGTCGGCGACGGTCTGGCCGCGGCCGGGGCCGTGGGTGGCGTCGACAGTGACGTGGACCCGCGGAGCGGAGGTGAGGGCGACGGCGTCGACGGCGATCGCGGCGGCCATGGGGTCGTGCATGGCAGCGGTGCGCTCGCCGAAGTGGCCGACGTAGAAGTCGAAGTAGAAGTCGAGCGCCTGCCCGATGGCCTGCGCGAGCGGATCGGGCGACGCGAGCAGCACGGCGCGGTCCTCCTCCGTCAGCAGGTGCCGCATGGTCACGTCGAGGGGCACGAGCGTGAGGTCCCAGTCGGCCGCGACGACCTCGGCGGCCGCCGCCGGGTCGTGCCAGATGTTGGCCTCCGCCACAGCGGTCACGTTGCCGGGGACCAGCGCGGCTCCGCCCATCACGGTCACCGAGTGGACGAGGGAAGCGATCTCCGGGTGCGCGCGGAGGGCGAGAGCGAGATTCGTCAGCGGGCCGATCGCGACCAGCCGCAGCTCGCCCTCGTGCTCCCGTGCGAGACGGAGGAGCAGATCGGCCGGATCCTCGTCGACCGGCTCGCCGCCCGCGGGCAGCGCGACCCCGCCGATGCCGTCGTCGCCGTGCACGTGCGGGGATCCGCCGGCGTAGTCCTCCTCGAGGAAGTGGTGCGCCCCCACGGCGACCGGCACGTCGTCGCGCCCGGCCAGCGCGAGCAGGCCGAGGCTGTTGACCGCTGCCTGACGAGCGTCGGTGTTGCCGCTGACCGTGCTGATCCCGACGAGGTGGGCCTGCGGCGAGCGGAGGAGGTACGCCAGGGCGAGCGAGTCGTCGATGCCGGTGTCGCAGTCGAGGAAGACGGGGACGGTCGATGCGCTCACGGGGCTCCGATGCTCGAGGGTGGGGGACGCGTCGGGCACCGGCGGCCGACGCTCCATTCTGCCGGTCGGCCGACGCGGCGCCCGCCGCCGACGGTCAGAGCAGCGCGTACGAGTCGCGGAGCCGCGCACGCCACCAGGCGAGCCGCTCAGGCGACACCGCGTGGCGGGACAGGAGCTCCTCCGAGACCTCCACGCGGCCGACGGGGATGCTGCCGTCGACCGGCCGCAGCGGCCGCTCCGTGACGTCCGCGGCGAGGAGGGACGCGGTACCGAGACCGCAGTCGAACGGCAGCTCGGGGAGCGCCGCGGCCAGGGCGGCGCCCATGGCGAGTCCGACCGAGCTGTCGATCGCGCTCGAGACCACCGCCGGCAGCCCCGCCTCGGCGACGAGGGCCAGCGCCCGGCGCGTCCCGCCGAGCGGCTGGGCCTTCACGACCAGCAGGTCCGCGGCTCCGGCCCGGGCGACGGCGAGCGGATCGGCGGCCTTGCGGACGCTCTCGTCGGCGGCGATCGGGATGCCCATGTACTTCACCCGGTAGCGCAGCTCCGCCAGGTCGTCGACGCTCGCGCACGGCTGCTCGACGTACTCGAGGTCGGACTCCGCGAGGGCGTGGACGGCGTGCTCGGCCTCGTCGAGGTTCCAGCCGCCGTTCGCGTCCACGCGGATCCGGCCCTCCGGACCGAGCAGGCGGCGGACCTCGACGACCCGTGCCACGTCGTCGGCCAGTGTCTGGCCGCGCTCGGCGACCTTCACCTTCGCCGTGCGGCAGCCGTGGTAGCTCGCGAGCACCGCGGCGACCTCGTGCGGCGCGACGGCCGGGATCGTCGCGTTCACCGGGATGCGGTCGCGCAGCGGTGCCGGCTGCTCGCTCCAGCCGTAGTCGATCGCCGCGCGGAGCCACGCCGCCGACTCCTCCGCGCCGTACTCGAGGAAGGGCGAGAACTCGGTCCAGCCCTCGGGGCCGCGCACCAGCGCGATCTCTCGGTGGTCGACGCCGCGGAAGCGGGTGCGCAGCGGCAGAGCGACGACGCGGAGGCCCGCGTCGATCTCGCCGAGAGAGGGGAGCGGGGAGGCGGGCACGACGTCGTCCATCCGGCCATTGTCCACCGGCCGGGGCGGCGCGACGGCCACCCGGGCGCAGGAGGTCGGCGACGGGCGCGCAAGCCCCCGGGGTCCCTCCTCCGAGGGCCCGTCGAGGTGCCAGACTGACGAGGCTGCCGTTGGAGTCCGGAGGAGTGCGATGAGCCAGATGCCGATGAGCCCGCCGCCCGCGCCCGCCCCGGGCCCGACGCAGGGCTCCGCCCCCTCCCACCGCCCGCTCGGGAGAGGCGCGTGGATCGCGCTCGGCACGAGCCTCCTCGTGGGCGTCGTCTACACCGGCGTGCTCGGCACGGTCGTCGCCGTCGGAGTGGGCGGCGCGCTCGACTCCGCCGCCGGCAGCGCCTCCACGAGCGCCCCCGCCGAGCCGTTCGGCGACCCGACGGACGACCCGTTCGGCAGCGGCGACCCGTCCGATCCGCTCTACGACTACCCCGGCTACCAGGACGGCGACGCCGCGACGATCCTCGGCCAGCCCTCCGCCGAGGACGTGCGCGCGAGTGCCGAGCAGGCCGTCGCGGCCGTCGAGAGTGCCGTCCCCGAGGAGTGGACCTCGGCCGACGACGAGTACTACGAGCAGTCGCAGAACGCCTACGGCGGGCCCTCGCTCCTCTACGACTACATCTCGGCGACCGAGTACGCCGCCGCCGACGTCTCGACCGACGCCGACAGGCAGGCGGCGGTCGACAGCTTCACCGCGGCGCTCGCGCCCCTCGGCTTCGACGACGTCGAGGTGGCCGACACCCCTGAGGAGTGGTCGGACGCGGGCTACGAGCTCGACGGCGACCTCTCGGACGAGGAGGCCTCGGCCGCGCTCTGGATCGTCACCGCGCGCTCCTCCGCCGATCTCGTTCCCGCGATCGAGCTGGGCCTCGTGGACCTCGACGCCGATCCGACCGGCCTGGTCGCCGACATGCTCGACGGAGTCGGCCTCTCGCCGGACCCGCAGGGTGCGTTCCTGGCGGGGTACGCGAACGGGGTCCTCCAGGACGAGGACCGCGGCGAGTTCACCGACCGCCTCGAGGAGTACGGCGGAGTCGCCACCACCTGACCGGGCGCTACAAGCATGCCCGTCCGTCCGCAAGCCCGCATCGGCGCACCGCCCGCGCTCTACGGTGAGGGGATGGCTGCATCCCGCTCGACCAGGCCCCTGCGCGACTACGCCGCGATCGGAGACGGTCGCACGGTCGCCCTGATCGCGAAGGACGGCAGCGTCGACTGGATGCCCGTCCCGGACCTCGGCTCCACCCCCGCCTTCGCCGCCCTGATCGACGCCGAGTCCGGCGGGTGCGTCGAGCTCGCCCCCGAGGAGGCCGCCGAGGTCTCGCGGACCTACATCCGCGACACGAACGTCCTCGAGACCACCTTCACCACCGAGTCGGGCACCGTCCGCGTGACGGACGCGCTCGTCACCGGGATCGCCGGCCGCCTCCCGTGGGCCGAGCTCGCGCGCCGCGTGGACGGCGTCGACGGCGAGGTGCGGATGCGGTGGGCGGTGCGCCCGGGAACGGGTCTGGGCCGGTTCTCCCCGTGGATCCAGAACGCCGACGGCCGCTCGCTCATCCGCGCCGGCGACATCACCATCGGCGTCACCGGCCAGGAGCACGGGCCCGACGGCGACGACGCGCCCTCCGGCGCCGGCGACGAGCTGACGGGCTCCTTCGTCGTGACCGCGGGGACGGACGCTCTGCGGCACGTCCTGGTCGTGTCGGCCACGCACGACGAGCCGCTGCACTTCCCCGTCGCGAAGAACGTCGACCGCGGCATCGACCGCACCATCCGCAGCTGGCAGGACTGGTCAGAGGAGTTCTCCTACGACGGCCCGTGGTCCGAGGCCGTCCAGCGCAGCGCCCTCGCGCTCAAGCTGCTGATCTACTCGCCCACTGGAGCCATCGCAGCGGCGGCGACCACGTCGCTCCCGGAGTCGCCCAACGGCGGCAAGAACTGGGACTACCGCTTCGCCTGGGTACGCGACGCCGCGTACACGATGCACGCGCTGGTGCGCTTCGGCCTGCGCGAGGAGACGCACGCCGCGCTGTCCTGGCTCCTGCGCACGATCAAGGAGCACGGGCCGGACCTGCACATCTTCTACGGACTCGACGGCTCCATGCCGACCGTGCTGGAGGAGTTCGACGTCCCGGGCTACGCCGGCATCGGCCCGGTCGTCGCCGGCAACGGAGCGCAGAGCCAGCTGCAGCTGGGCGTCTTCGGCGACCTCTTCGACATCTGCCGCATCTACGTCGACGAGGGCAACGTCCTCGACATCCAGACCGGCCGGCTCCTCGCCCGCGTCGCCGACACGACCTGCGACCTGTGGCGCAACCGCGATGCGGGCATGTGGGAGCTGGAGGAGGAGCAGCACTACACCTCCTCGAAGATGGGCTGCTGGCAGGCGCTCGACGCGGCCGTGCACCTGGCGGAGCTCGGCCAGGTCGCGGGCAGCCCCGACCGCTGGCGCTTCGAGCGCGACCGCATCCGCGAGTGGATCGAGGAGCACTGCTGGTCCGAGGAGCTCGGCTCCTACGTGATGTACCCGGGCAGCGAGGAGCTGGACGCCTCAGTGCTCCTGCATGCTCCGAGCGGCTACGAGCGCGGCGAGCGGATGATCTCGACCATCGACGCTCTGGTGAAGGAGCTGGGCCGCGGCGCCCTCCTGTTCCGCTACTCCGGCATGGAGGGCGAGGAGCACCCGTTCGTCGCCTGCTCGTTCTGGCTCGCCTCCGCCCTCGCCTGCGTCGGACGGCACGAGGAGTCGGTCGCCCTGATGGACGAGCTCGTCGCCACGGTCCCGAACGACGTCGGGATCATGTCCGAGATGATCGCGGTCGACGACCTGGCCTTCTGGGGCAACCTGCCGCAGGGGCTCAGCCATCTGGCGCTGATCAACGCGGCGATCACGATCGAGGAGCTGGCGCCGGAGAAGATCGGCCGCGCGTAACCCCGCCCACGGCGTCCGCGCAACCCGTTGAGGGCCGGTCCGGAGAAGCGTAGACCGGTACCACCCCCTCGCACCGCACTCACAAGGAGCACCTCAGCATGGACCTCGGAATCACCGGCCGCACCGCCCTCGTCACGGGAGGCGACTCCGGCATCGGCCGAGCCACGGCGCAGCTCCTCCTCGCAGAGGGCGCGACCGTCGTGATCACCGACAAGGACCAGACCGAGCTCGAGCGGGCCGCGGCCGGGCTCGACGCTCCGGAGGGCCGCCTGCACGCCTTCGCCGCCGACGTCACCAGCACGGAGCAGCTCGCCGAGCTGCACCGCCGGGTGGCCGGTGCGGTCGGCGGGATCGACATCCTCGTGCAGTGCGCCGGAGTCACGGGGGCGCAGGGCCTCTTCCACGAGATCGACGACGAGGGCTGGACCAGCACCCTCGAGGTCGACCTGCTCGGGCCCGTCCGGCTCGTGCGCGAGTTCCTGCCCGACCTCCGCTCCGGAGGCTGGGGCCGACTGGTCCTCACCGCCTCCGAGGACGCTGTGCAGCCCTACGACGACGAACTGCCCTACTGCGCCGCGAAGGCGGGCGTCCTCGCCTTCGCCAAGGGCCTCTCGCGCTCCTACGCGCAGGAGGGCCTGCTGGTGAACACGGTCTCGCCCGCGTTCATCCGCACTCCGATGACCGACGCGATGATGCAGAAGCGCGCCGATCAGCGGGGCACCTCGGTCGACGAGGCGATCTCGTCCTTCCTCGACGAGGAGCGGCCGTACATGGAGCTGAAGCGCCGGGGCGAGGCGGAGGAGGTCGCGGCCGTGATCGCCTTCCTCTGCTCCGACCGCGCCTCCTTCGTGAACGGCTCGAACTACCGCGTCGACTCCGGATCCGTCGCCACGATCTGATCCCCCGAACCACGGGCCACGCCCAGCGCGCGCACCCCGCGCGTGCGGGCGCCGTCCAGCCGAAGAAGCCAGACTCGGGGCGGGACACCGCACCCGGCACTGCAAGAGAAAGGAACGGTCCATGACCACCACCCTCGAACGCCACGTCGAAGCCCCCGCGGGCTCCGGTGCCAAGACCAGCCGCCGCCAGAACGCCGAGAAGGGCTTCAAGGCCTCCAAGGAGCTGCTCGACAGCCTCCAGATCGTCCTCGTCGACCTGATCGAGCTCCACGTCCAGGGCAAGCAGGCCCACTGGAACGTCGTCGGCAAGAACTTCCGCGACCTCCACCTGCAGCTCGACGAGATCATCGAGGCCGCGCGCGAGTTCAGCGACGACATCGCCGAGCGCATGCGCGCCCTCCACGGGATCCCGGACGGCCGCAGCGACACCGTCGCCGCGACCACCACGCTCCCCGAGTACCCGCACGGCGAGATCGACACGGCCGAGACCGTCGACCTGGTCACGATCCGCCTCGAGAACACCGCCGCCACCATGCGCGAGGTCCACGACCAGGTGGACGAGGAGGACCCGACCAGCGCGGACCTCCTCCACGCGATCATCCAGAGCCTCGAGCAGTACGCCTGGATGGTGTCGGCCGAGAACCGCACCACCTCCACCGCCAAGTAGCGGCGAGCACCGGAAGGGGACTCCGCGCGAGCGGGGTCCCCTTCCGTGCGTCCGGCGGTGTCGAGTCGCCGTGCAGTCCGGATCAGTAGGGTCAAGGGATGAGCACGCAGGTCTCCGAACTGTTCGACGCGCACCGCTGGGCGGCCGTCGACGGTTTCGACGCACTCGAGGACATCACCTACCACCACGACCGCTCCGGCCGCATCGCGCGGGTCGCGTTCGACCGGCCCGAGGTCCGCAACGCGTTCCGGCCGCGCACGGTCGACGAGCTGTTCCGCGCCCTCGAGGATGCCCGGACGAACCCGCGCATCGGCGTCGTCATCCTCACCGGCAACGGCCCGAGCCCGCGCGACGGAGGCTGGGCGTTCTGCTCCGGGGGAGACCAGCGGATCCGCGGCCGCGACGGCTACCGGTACTCCGACGGCGAGACCGCCGAGGGCATCGACTCCGCCCGGAACGGTCGCCTGCACATCCTCGAGGTCCAGCGCCTCATCCGCTTCATGCCGAAGGTCGTCATCGCGGCCGTCCCCGGCTGGGCCGCGGGAGGCGGGCACTCGCTGCACGTGGTCTGCGACCTCACCCTCGCCTCGGCCGAGCACGGGCGCTTCAAGCAGACGGACGCCGACGTCGGCTCCTTCGACGCCGGCTACGGCTCCGCGTACTTCGCCCGCCAGATCGGGCAGAAGGCCGCGCGAGAGGTGTTCTTCCTCGCTCGGGAGTACTCCGCGCAGCGCGCCTACGAGATGGGCGCCGTGAACGCGGTCGTCCCGCACGCCGAGCTCGAGACGACCGCGGTGGAGTGGGCCGAGACGATCCTCACCAAGTCGCCCACGGCCATCCGGATGCTGAAGTACGCGTTCAACGCCGTCGACGACGGCCTCGTGGGCCAGCAGCTCTTCGCGGGCGAGACCACGCGCCTCGCCTACGGCACCGACGAGGCCGTCGAGGGACGCGATTCCTTCCTCGAGAAGCGCGAGCCCGACTGGTCGCCGTTCCCATGGCAGTTCTGAGCCGGACGGCGCCGAGGTGACCCGTCCGCTCGCCGGTGTCGACGCCACGGTCGAGGCCGTCCTCGTCGCTCTGCGCGCGGCCCTGGACGGCAGCGGCCCGGCGATCCGCGTCTCCGCCCCCGGCGCGGCGACGGCCTCCGAGGACGCCGTCGTGCCGCAGCGCGTCGCCGTCGTCGTCGAGACCTCGGGCTCGTCGGGGCCGCCCAAGCGGGTCGCTCTCTCGACTGCGGCCCTGCTCACCAGCGCCTCCGCGACCCTCGCCGAGCTGGGCGGGCCGGGGCGCTGGCTGCTCTGCCTGCCGACGCACTACGTCGCGGGAGTGCAGGTGCTCGTCCGGTCGCTGACCGCGGAGGCGGACCCGGTCGTCCTCCCCGTCGGCGGCTTCGACGCGGCGGACTTCCTCGCTCTCGCCCGGACGATGCCGGCGGGGGAGCGGCGGTACTCCTCGCTGGTCCCCGTGCAGCTCGCGCGGCTGGTGGACCTCGCCGAGCGCGATCCGGTCGCGGCCGAGGCTCTCCGCTCGTTCGACGCCCTCCTGATCGGCGGACAGGCGACGCCGCAGTCGCTGCGGGACCGCGCCGCCGCCCTCGGCGTGCGCATCCGCCTGACCTACGGATCGAGCGAGACGTCCGGCGGCTGCGTGTACGACGGCGTCCCGCTCCACGACGTGCGGATGCGCGTCGAGGACGGGCAGGTGCTGCTCGGCGGCCCGACCCTCGCGGAGGGCTATCTCGACGCCCACGGCGCGATCGACCGCGAGCGCAGCGCCTCCGCCTTCCTCGAGCTCGACGGGGAGCGCTGGTACCGCACCGGCGACGCGGGCTCGATCGTCGACGGGCGCCTCCGGGTGACCGGCCGGCTCGACCGCGTGATCGTGTCGGGCGGGGAGAAGGTCTCGCTCGACGCGGTCGAGGCCGTGCTCCGCGAGGGGACCGTCCCCGACGCGGTTGTCGTGCGGCGGGCGGACGAGCAGTGGGGCGAGGTCCCGGTCATCGTCACGGCGGAGGAGGCTCCCGCGCTCGCGGCCCTGCGCGCCCTGATCGCCGACCGCCTCGGGCGTGCCGCCGCTCCCGCCGCCCTGCTGCCGGTCGCCCGCATCCCCCTCCTCGCCTCCGGGAAGCCCGACCGCCGCGCCCTCGAGGTGCTCGCCGAGCAGGGCTGACCGGCTCCGAGCGCCGACGGGCCGATGGGTAGGATTCCCTCCGTGTCGAGTACGAGTCGCAAGAAGAAGTCCTCCAGCGGCCGCCCCGGGGGCAGCCCGCGAGCGGTCGTCGTGAAGCCCGCCGGTCCCCGCGAGTGGATCGCCGGCGCCCGCCTCCGCACCCTCCCGCTGGCCGTCGCTCCCGTGCTCATCGGCACCGGAGCGACCCAGGTCGTCGACGAGGGCTGGCACTGGGTGCGCGCGCTGCTCTGCCTGGCCGTCTCGCTCGCCCTGCAGATCGCCGTCAACTACGCCAACGACTACTCCGACGGCGTGCGCGGCACCGACGCCAACCGCGTCGGACCCTCGCGGCTGACCGGCTCCGGCGCGGCGAAGCCCCGTCAGGTGCTCACCGTCGCCCTGGTCTTCTTCGGGATCGCGGCCGTCGCCGGGCTCGTGCTCACCGCCCTCTCGGGCCAGTGGTGGTTCCTGATCGTCGGCGCGGCGGCGATCGCGGCCGGCTGGTTCTACACCGGCGGACGCCGCCCCTACGGCTACCTCGGGCTCGGCGAGCTCTTCGTCTTCGTGTTCTTCGGCCTGGTCGCCACCGTCGGCACCACCTTCGTGCAGATCGGCCGCACCAACCAGGAGTCGTGGCTCGGCGCCGTGGCGGCGGGCCTGTTCGCCTGCGCCGTGCTCATGGTCAACAACATCCGCGACATCCCGACCGACCGCCTCTCGGGCAAGCGGACCCTCGCGGTCCTGGCCGGACCGGCCGTGTCCCGGGCGATCTACACCGGCTTCGTGCTGATCCCGTTCGGCATCGCGGTGATCCTCGCGCTGTTCTACCCGCTGGCGTGGCTGACGCTCTTCGTGCTGCTGATGATCCTGCCGGCCATCCTGATCACCCTGACGGCGAAGACGGCGAAGGAGCTCATCCTGGCGCTGCAGCTGACCAGCCTTGGCGGGCTCGCCTACGCGGTCGTCCTCGGGGCGGCGCTGGCGTTCTAGAGCGGCGGCTCGGGCGGGGCGTGCGCGGGCAGGACGGGCTCGTGCGGGCCGGGCCCAGGGCGGACGCGCTGCTGCGGGCCGGGCCCGGTGCGGGCGGGCTCACCGCGCTCGAGCGGCGTCCTCGCCGAGGGGAGCGGCCGGCTCAGCGCTCGTCGCGGGTCGCGTCGACCGCGGCGTCCTCGACGTCGTCGTCGGTCGGGGCGCGCGGGACGTCCTTGCGGCGCTCGTAGATCGCCTCCGCGATGCGCTCGCGGGGCTTCCTCAGCAGGATGTACGAGAGGGACAGGCTCGCGATCGCGGCGACGAAGCCCGCGGTGACCGCGGCCGTCAGCTCCGAGTCGACGAAGGTGCGCGCCGGCAGGTACACCAGCACGAAGACGCCGGCGAACATGGCCAGGCGCAGGAGCGAGTAGACGACGACCGCGCGGCTCAGTTTCACCGGGACAGTGTACGTCGGCCCCTGCACGCGCTTCCGTGAGCACCGTGGGAGCCTCCTGTCCAGCGTCCGTGCGGACCCTCCCCGACGGGGGTGCCGGACGTAGACTTGTGTCCATGATCCGCCTCGTCATCGGCCTGCTCGTGGCCCTCGCCGTCTTCACGGTCTACACCGTGATCGACGTCGCGATGAGCAACCGTCACGCCGTGCGGGCGATCCCGAAGTGGTCCTGGCTCCTGGTGGTGCTCATCCTCCCCGTCATCGGTGCGGGCCTGTGGTTCTGGATCGGCCGGCCCCGCAAGCAGCGCGCCGCCGGCCGCCGCTACACGGCGCCGGACGACGACCCCGACTTCCTCGGCACCCTCCGCACCGAGCGCGACCCCGAGGAGGAGCGCCTGCAGGCCGAGCGCATCGCCCAGCTCGAGCGCGACCTCGCCGACATGGACGAGCAGGGCGAGGCCGACGGCCCCGGCCGCCGGGATGCCTGAGCACCGGCCGGTCGCCCCCTCCACCCGATTCGCGGTCGACCTCCTCACCCGTTTCGTCGCGCTCGGCGTCCGCGACGTCGTCGTCGCTCCGGGCTCCCGCTCGCAGGCGCTCGCCCTGGTGGCGGCGGGGCTCGAGACCCGCGGCGACATCCGGCTCCATGTGCGGATCGACGAGCGCTCCGCCGGGTTCCTGGCGCTGGGCCTCGCCCTCGAATCCCGGATGCCAGCCCTCGTGATCACGACCTCCGGCACGGCGACCGCGAACCTGCACCCGGCCGTGCTCGAAGCGGACGCCTCGGACGTGCCGATGATCGTCCTCACCGCCGACCGGCCCGACGAGCTGCGCGGCATCCGCTCGAACCAGACGGCCGAGCAGCGCGAGCTGTACGGCCGCGCCGTGCGGCTGTTCGAGGACGTCGCGGCTCCGGACGACGCCTCCCGGCCCGAGGACGCGCGGGCGCTCGCCGATCGGGCCGTCGCCGCCGCGCGACGCGGGCCGGTCCACCTCAACCTCTCCTTCCGCGATCCGCTCTCCTCCGCTCTGCCGGACCTCGGTCGGATCGAGCCGGTCGAGGTGCCCGCCGTCGTGTCCGGGATCGCGCGTGCCGTCGTGACCGCCGGTCCGGATGAGCCGCTCACGGTGGTCGTCGCCGGGGACAAGGCGGGCGCCGAGGCCGAGGAGGTCGCCCGCGCCGGCGACTGGCCGCTGTTGGCCGAGGTGTCCTCCGGGGCCCGCTTCGGGCCGCAGCTCGTGATCGCCTGGCGGCGCCTGCTCGGCGAGCCGGACTTCGGCGGACGCATCCGGCGGGCGATCGTGCTCGGCCACCCGACGCTCTCCCGCGAGGTCCCCGAGCTGCTGCGGCGCGAGGACGTCGAGGTGATCGTCGTGGACGCCGTGCGCGAGCAGTTCTACAACCCCGGCCGGCGCGCCCGCCGCGTCGGAGGCGTCGACGTGGTTCGGGCCGAGGGCTCGCCGCGTCCCGATCGGGGCGAGCGCGCCTGGGCCGGATCCTGGGTGTCCGCGAGCCGTGGCCTGACGGTCGATCCCGACGAGCTGGACGAGGTCCCCGATGCGGGGTCGATGTCGGTCGAGGACCGCCGCGGCTACGCGCGCAACGCCCTCGCCGCGATCAGGGCACCGCTCACCCGGGAGTTCGTCGTCGCCGCGGTCTGGAAGGTCACCTGGCCGCACGACCGGCTGCTGTTCGGAGCCTCGCGGTTGATCCGCGTCGCCGACGGGACCCTGCTGGGCAAGCGGATATCCGTCCTGGCGAACCGCGGCCTCGCCGGCATCGACGGCACGATCTCGACCGCTCTGGGCATCGCGGTGGCCTCGCAGGCCACCGAGCAGGGAGCGGGCGGCGTCACCCGCGCGGTCCTCGGCGACCTCACTCTCCTCCACGAGGCCGGCGGCCTCCTCCTCCCGCCCGGAGAACGACGCCCGCGCGTGCAGCTCGTCGTCGTCAACGACGGGGGAGGCACGATCTTCGACGGGCTCGAGGTCGCGTCGAGCTCGCATCCCGATGCGTTCGACCGGGTGCAGTTCACCCCGCAGAACGCCGATCTGGAGGCTCTCGCGCACGCCTACGGGTGGGGCCACCGCCGAGCGGCGACACGCGGCGAGCTGGAGCAGGCGCTGACCTCGCCGGGCGACGGGCCGGGCGTCGTGGAGATCCGGCTCGAGCGCTGAGCCGGCGCGGGTCCGGTCGGACGGTCCTCCACAGGTCGTCGTCGGACGCCGTTCTCCCCGGGACGTCTCCTTCGAGCTCCGGAGCCCGTCTGCTGCTGCTTCGCTGGAGGCATGGCTGATGCGGAGACCGTGCGAGGAGAGGTCCTCGCCCTCGGCGACCGGGCGGCGTCGCTCGCGAGGAGCGCCTCCCCGGTGCTCCTGTCCGCGGCGGAGGCGCTCCACGCGGGACACCGCACGGCGCTGACCTGTCCCGACGCGTTCGCCCGAGGCTCCTCGACGCGCAGCGAGGATGCGACGGACCTCGTCGACCGGTCGATCCGAGCGGAGTTCGCCGTCGCCCTCGGGGTCTCCGAGCGCACCGCCGCCAGAGAGCTGCTGCACGCCTCGCTCCTGATGGAGGAGCTGCCGCGGACCCGCGCCGCGCTCGCCGCCGCCAGGATGCGCTGGGAGGCCGGCCAGCTCATCTGCTCCGTCGCGGCGACCCTCCCCTCGGCGGCGCGCACGGCCTACGACGACCGGGCCGTCGATCTGGCGGAGACGCTGACTCCGGGGCAGCTGCGCCACGCCCTCGCGCGGGTGCGGGAGGAGCTGCACGACGAGCCCCTCGCGGAACGCCACGCTCGCGCGCGAGAGGACCGCCGGGTGTGGCTGACACCCGGGATGGACGGCATGGCGACGGTCTGCGCGCACGTCCCCGCGCCGGAGGCCGTCGGAGCGCTCGCCCGGCTCGACCGCATCGCGAGGGATCTGCGCGCCGGCGCCGCAGGGGACCGCGATCTGCGCACGCTGGCGCAGCTCCGCGCCGACGCATGGGCCGACCTGCTCTGCCACGGGGACGTGACGGGGACCACCCCGGAGGGAGCCGCGGCGCCCTCGACCGGGCTGCGGGCCGAGGTGAGGGTCACCGTGGCGGCGAGCACCGCCGCGGGTGACGACGAGGCCGCCGCCGAGCTCGACGGCTACGGGCCGATCCCCGCCGAGGCGGTGCAAGCGCTGATCGACGACGACGCCGCCTTCACCCCGGTGCTGACCGACGAGGAGACCGGCGCGGTCGTCTCCGTCGGGCGCCGCCACCGCCTCCCGCCGCCGAGGATGAGGCTGCTGGTCCGCCTCCGCGATCAGACGTGCCGCTTCCCGGGCTGCACCCGACCGGCGTCCTCGACGGAGACGGACCACAGCGTCGAATGGCGCAACGGGGGAGAGACCGCTCCCGAGAATCTCGCCTCCCTGTGCGTCGCCCACCACCACGTGCGCCACGGCGACCGGTGGACGTACCTGCTTCATCCGGACGGCACAGCGGACTGGACCACACCGACAGGCCGACGTGTGACGACCCGGCCGCCGGCGCTGCCAGGGCGTCCGCCGGCGGGCGCAGCACGACGGCCGGGGGTGCCCCGGCTCGACGGCGACCCGGCGGGAGAGAAGGACGCGAGCCGGCGGCGCGCCGACGGCGGCTAGGTCGGGAAGCCGACGGCCTCAGTATGTTCTGATGCGGGTCATGCCAGCGCGTCGGTGATCGGCCGGAACTTCATCCGGGTTTCGGCGAGCTCGGACTCGGGAACGCTGTCGGCCACGATGCCGGCACCCGCCCAGGCCGTGACCACGCCCTCGGCCGTGACCTCCGCGCTGCGGAGGCCGACGGCCCACTCGCCGTCGCCGTTGCCGTCGATCCAGCCGACGGGTCCTGCGTACCGACCGCGGTCGAAGGGCTCCAGGTGCTCGATGAGCGCGAGGGCGTCGGCGGTCGGAGTGCCGGCCACTGCTGCGGTCGGGTGAAGAGCGTCGACGAGATCGAGCGCGCTGGAGGAGTCGTCCAGAATCCCTTGCACGTCCGTCGCGAGGTGCCAGAGGTTCGGCAGGCGGAGCGTGAACGGGGCGGCGCCGGCCGTCAGCTCCCGAGTGTGGGGCTGGAGCTCCCGGACCAGACTGGCGAGAGCGAAAGCGTGCTCCGAGCGGTCCTTCGGGCTCGCGAGCAGAGCAGCCTCCACCTCGGCGTCGGCGAGCGGATCCTCTCCGCGTGCAGCGGTCCCCGCCAGCACCCTCGCCGAGATCTCGCCCCGATCGACCGCGACCAGCGTCTCCGGACTGGCGCCGAGGAATCCGTCCACGGCGAAGCCCCAGCAGTCCGGGTACCGCTCGGTGAGGGCGCCCAGCATCCGACGCAGGTCCGCGCCCGGAGGAAGCCGCCCCTGCAGATCGCGCGCGATCACGACCTTGGACAGCTCGCCCGCCCGGATCGTCTCCACCGCGGCGCCGACCGCCTCGGTGTATCCGTCCGCCGACAGAGCACCCTGAGAGAGCGGCACGTGGTACTCCGCTCCCAGAGGCTCCTTGTCCGGCGCATCCGGTCGATCCGTCTCGCCGATCGTGATCCGCGTCAGCCACGACCGTCCGTCGCGCGTCCCGATGACGGTCCGCGGCACGATCAGCACGCTCGTCGCCTCGGATCGGCTCGAGAACGTGAAGGTCCCGAACGCGAGCAGCCCCGTTCCGGGCAGTCCGACCCGGTCCTCGACCGTCGCCGCGTCGCAGAGCCGACGCCATGCCGCCGCCGCATCCCGCAGCCGTCCCGGGCCCGAGAACTCGAGGCGCAGGGCCTCGCCGCGTCCGCTGACGCCGGCGCCGTCTCGCTGCCAGAGGAGGGGTCGTCTCGGGTCGGAGTGGGAGAGGAGCGACTGCGGAGAGTCCAGAGGAGTCGTCTCCGCACGCAGCAGGGGGGTTCCAGCGCCGATGAGCGTCACCTCAGCAGGGTACGCCCGCGCCAGAAGGTGGGACGTCCCATGCCGCGGGGCTCGGAGCGCAGGCCTCCGTTGCTACCGTGATCCGGTCCGGGGCCGCCGCGCGAGGCGGAGCGGGGCGGTCCCGGCGCTTCCCCGAGGGGGAGCGCGCGACCGGGCGCGGGACGGCGGATGCACAGCCGCCGTCCCGCGTCTCGCCGTAGACTTGCGGATCGTGACGAAGGCAGACCTCACCAAACGGCCCGACGAGGTCGCCTCGATGTTCGACACCGTGGCTCCCGCCTACGACCTGGTGAACGGACTCCTCTCGGTGGGGAACGACCGGCTCTGGCGGATCGCGACGACTCGCGCCGTCAACCCTGCTCCCGGTGAGCGCATCCTCGACATCGCGGCCGGCACCGGCACGTCGAGCGCGTCGCTGGCGCGATCGGGCGCCCAGGTCGTCGCAGCCGACTTCTCCCCGGGGATGATCGCTGTCGGCCGTCGCCGTCAGGCGGGCAACGACCGGATCGAGTTCGTCCAGGCCGACGCGATGGACCTCCCGTTCGACGACGAGTCGTTCGACGCCGTGACCATCTCGTTCGGTCTGCGCAACGTGGCCGAGCCGAGGACGGCGCTCGCCGAGTTCCTGCGTGTGCTGAAGCCGGGCGGCCGGGTCGTGATCTGCGAGTTCTCGACTCCGCCGATCGCTCCGCTGGCCGCCGCGTACGACTTCTACCTGTCGACCGTCATGCCCGCCGTCGTGCGGCTCGCGTCGTCGAACAATCCCGCGTACGACTATCTCGGCGATTCCATCCGGGCCTGGCCGGAGCAGAGTGTCGTCGCCGCCTGGCTCCGCGCCGCAGGCTTCGAGCGCGTCGCCTACCGCGATCTGACCGCGGGCATCGTGGCGCTGCACCGCGGCGTCAAGCCGATCGCGGCGACCCGATGACGACCGGGGTCCGCACAGGCCGAGACGTTAGGGTTTCCCTGTGAACGCCACTGCGCCCGTCGCCCGTCGCAGCCCGTCCCTGACGGCGCAGCTCGGCCTCTCCGAGCGCATCTTCTCCTCCTCGTCGGACCGGGCTCTCGCCCGCACGATCGACGCGGGTCTGGAGCAGGTCGAGGAGGGTCTCGTCCGGCAGCTGTCCTTCGCGGACGCCGTGGCGGACGTCTCCACCCGGTACCTCCTCGAGGCGGGCGGCAAGCGCGTACGCCCGATGCTCACCCTTCTGGCCGCGTCGCTCGGCCGCGGCAACACGCCGCAGGTCCTGCTCGGCGCGCAGGCGATCGAGATCACGCATCTCGCGTCGCTGTACCACGACGACGTCATGGACGAGGCGGAGAAGCGCCGCGGCGTCCCGTCGGCGCAGACCGTGTGGGGCAACAACGTGGCCATCCTGACGGGAGATCTGCTCTTCGCCCGCGCGAACCAGCTGATGGTCGAGCTCGGCGACAAGGCGATCCGGCTCCAGGCCGACACGTTCGAGCGGCTCGTCCTCGGGCAGCTGCACGAGACGGTCGGCCCGACCGACGGCGAGGACCCGGTCGAGCACTACCTCTCCGTCCTGGCCGACAAGACCGGCTCGTTGATCGCTGCGGCGGGCCGCACCGGAGTCGCGTTCTCGGAGGCGCCGGAGGAGTACGAGGAGGCCATGCGCGTCTTCGGCGAGAAGATCGGCGTCGCCTTCCAGATCGTCGACGACGTCATCGACCTCTCGCCCCAGCCGGAGGAGACCGGCAAGAACCCCGGCACGGACATCCGCGCCGGCGTATCGACGCTGCCGATCCTGCGCCTGCGCGAGCGCGCCTCCTCCGACAGGGAGGCCGCGGCTCTCCTCGCCCGCATCGAGAGCTACGTGAGCCGCTCGAACGACGCCATCGCGCACACGGAGGAGCAGAGCGCCGACATCTCGGACGCCATCGCTCAGCTGCGCGACCACGACGTCACCGCGCAGACCCTCGCCGAGGCCCACCGGTGGGCCGACGAGGCCGTCGCCGCCCTCGCTCCGCTGCCCGACGGCTCCGTGCGCAAGGCGCTGACGCGCTTCGCCGACACCGTCGTCGAGCGCAACGGCTGACCCCGATCGTCGCGGCGCGCCCTGCGCCGCAGGAATGAGACCGGTTGTGCGCTGCGGCGCCCCGGCAGGAGGAACGCAATGACCAAGCTCAGGCTGGCCATCGTCGGCGCGGGTCCCGCGGGCATCTACGCCGCCGACCTCATGATCAAGGCCGAGAAGAAGTACGACGTCTCGATCGATCTGTTCGAGCACCTGCCCGCGCCCTACGGCCTGGTCCGCTACGGAGTCGCACCCGATCACCCGCGCATCAAGGGGATCATCACCGCGCTGCGGGAGGTGCTCGACCGGGGCGACATCCGCATCTTCGGCAACGTGCACTTCGGGACCGACATCACGCTCGAGGATCTCAAGCGGCACTACCACGCCGTGATCTTCGCGACCGGCGCCGTCCGCGACGCTCCGCTCGACGTCCCCGGCGTCGAGCTCGAGGGCTCCTACGGTGCGGCCGACTTCGTCAGCTGGTTCGACGGCCACCCCGACGTGTCGCGCACCTGGCCGCTGGAGGCCTCCTCCGTCGCCGTCATCGGCAACGGCAACGTGGCGCTCGACGTCTCGCGGATGCTGGCGAAGCACGCCGAGGACCTCCTCCCCACCGAGGTCCCGCCGAACGTCTACGAGGGGCTGAAGGCGTCTCCCGTCACAGACGTGCACGTCTTCGGGCGCCGCGGTCCCGCTCAGGTGAAGTTCACCCCGCTGGAGCTGCGCGAGCTGGGCGAGCTGCGCGACGTCGACATGATCGTCGCCGACGAGGACTTCGACCTCGATCCCGCTTCCGAGGCCGCCATCGCGACCAACAAGCAGGTCATGGTCATCAACCGGGTGCTCAACCAGTGGCGCACCCGCGAGGTCGGGGGCGCCTCACGCCGTCTCCACCTGCACTTCTGGGCGAAGCCGCTCGAGTTCGTGGACGACGGATCCGGCCGGGTCGGCGCGATCCGGTACGAGCGCACCGAGCCGGACGGCGAGGGCGGCGTGCGCGGCACGGGCGAGATCCGCGAGGTCCCGGTGCAGGCCGTGTACCGCGCGGTCGGCTACTTCGGCTCGCCGCTGGACGGCCTCCCGTTCGACGAGATGCGCGGCGTGATCCCGAACCGCGAGGGCCAGGTCCTGGACGACGAGGACCAGCAGGTCCACGGCGTCTACGCGACCGGCTGGATCAAGCGAGGACCGGTGGGCCTCATCGGGCACACCAAGTCCGACGCCATGGAGACGGTCGCGCACGTGCTCAACGACCAGGCGTCCTGGTGGACGCCCGAGCACCCCGAGGAGGCGGCCGTGGTCGCCCTGCTCGAGGAGCGGGAGATCGCCTACACGGATCTCGACGGCTGGCACCGGCTGGACGAGCACGAGATGGCGCTCGGCGAGCCCGAGGGCCGTGCGCGCGTGAAGGTCGTGCCGCGTGAGGACATGATCGCGATCTCGCGGGCGGAGCCGGCCGCTCTCTGACGCGCGCTCTCCGAACGGCCCTCCGGTGCGCTCCGGAGGGCCGTTCGTCGTTCCGGCGCGGACGCCGCGCGCCTCCTCTAGGCTTCGGGCACCGCTCTGGACGGAGACAGCATGACCACGGCCGCGCCCCACGACGTCATCCGGGTGCGCGGTGCGCGCCAGAACAACCTCCGGGGGATCGACGTCGACATCCCGAAGCGGAAGATCACCGTGTTCACCGGGGTCTCGGGCTCCGGCAAGTCGTCGCTCGTCTTCGGCACCATCGCGGCCGAGTCCCAGCGCCTCATCAACGAGACCTACTCCGCCTTCGTGCAGCAGTTCATGGGGTCGCCGGCCCGCCCGGATGTGGAGTCGCTCGACGGGCTGTCGGCGACGATCGTCGTCGACCAGGAGCGGATGGGGTCGAACGGCCGGTCCACGGTCGGCACGGCGACCGACGCGTACACGATGCTGCGCATCCTCTTCAGCCGTCTCGGCGACCCGCACGCGGGCACGAGCGGTGCGTTCTCCTTCAACCTGCCGGAGGGGATGTGCCCCCGGTGCGAGGGGACGGGCCGGGTGTCGAGCATCGACCTCGACGCGCTGATCGACCGCTCGAAGTCGCTCGAGGGCGGCGCTCTCGACGCGATCCCGAACTTCGTCGTCGGCGGCTGGTACTGGAAGGGCCTCGCCGAGTCGGGCCTGTACCCGGCCGATGTGCCGATCGCGGACTTCACGCCCGAGCAGATGGACGCGTTCCTCCACCGTCCGGCCACCAAGATGGCCATCGCTGGGATGACCATGACCTACGAGGGCCTCCTGGTCAAGGTCACCCGCCTCTACCTGGCGAAGGAGGCGGCGCAGCCGCACATCCGCGCCTTCGCCGAGCGGGTGGCCACCTTCGCCGCCTGTCCCGAGTGCGGAGGCGGTCGGCTGACTCGCGCGGCGCTGGGGTCGCGCATCGAGGGTCGGAACATCGCCGAGTGCGCCGCACTCCAGGCGACCGACCTCGCCGCGTGGCTCCGCGGGCTGCACGCGCCGTCGGTCGCTCCGATCGTCGAGACCCTCCTCGGGACGCTCGACGCCCTCGTCCAGGTCGGCCTCGGCTACCTCTCGCTCGATCGCGAGTCGGGCACCCTCTCGGGAGGGGAGGCGCAGCGGGTCAAGATGGTGCGGCATCTGGGGTCGAGCCTCACGGACGTCACCTACGTCTTCGACGAGCCGACGGCGGGCCTGCATCCGCACGACGTCTCGCGGATGATCGAGCTGCTGCGCCGCCTGCGCGACAAGGGCAACACCGTCCTGGTCGTCGAGCACAAGCCGGAGATCATCGAGATCGCCGATCACGTGGTCGACCTCGGTCCGAGGGCCGGTGCGCACGGCGGCGAGCTGCGGTTCGAGGGAACGGTGGCGGAGCTGCGCACGTCCGACACTCTGACGGGCCGTCATCTCGGTCACCGCGTCCCGCTGAAGGAGGCCGTGCGCCGTCCGACCGGGGCGGTCGAGATCCGCGGAGCCGCCACGCACAACCTGCGCGGCGTCGACGTGGATGTTCCGCTCGGCGTGCTGACCGTCGTCACCGGAGTCGCCGGGTCGGGCAAGTCGTCGCTCCTGCACGGCTCGCTCGCGGGTCGGCCCGGCGTGGTGGTGGCCGACCAGTCGCCGATCCGCGGCTCGAGGCGCAGCAATCCGGCGACCTACACCGGGGTCCTCGACGCGATCCGAGCGGCTTTCGCGAAGGCGAACGGCGTGAGACCGGCGCTCTTCAGCGCCAACTCCGCCGGCGCGTGCCCGGTCTGCAAGGGGGCCGGGATGATCTTCACCGAGCTGGGCCCCGCCGCGACGGTCTCATCGGTCTGCGAGGAGTGCGACGGCAAGAGGTTCACGGCGGAGGTGCTCGAGTACCGCCTCCGCGGGAGGAACATCCACGAGGTGCTCTCGATGCCGATCGTCGACGCCGCGGAGTTCTTCGCGACGGGACCGGCGCACACCGTGCTCGCCCGTCTCGTCGACGTCGGTCTCGGCTACCTCACGCTCGGACAGCCGTTGAACACGCTGTCCGGGGGCGAGCGCCAGCGCCTCAAGCTCGCGATCAACATGGCCTCGTCCGGATCGGTCTACCTGCTCGACGAGCCGACCACGGGCCTGCACCTCGCGGACGTCGACACGCTGCTCGGCCTGCTCGACCGGCTGGTCGACTCCGGGAACTCGGTCGTGGTGATCGAGCACCACCGCGCCCTGATGGCCCACGCCGACTGGATCATCGACGTGGGGCCCGGCGCCGGCCACGACGGAGGGACGATCGTCTTCGAGGGGACTCCGGTCCGGCTCGCCGCGGCCGACACGCTGACCGGACGCGCCCTCGCCGAGTACGCGCGCTGACGCTCCCGGAGCCGCGACTCCCGAGCGTCAGCGCGAGAACGGGCCGGACAGGGCCGCCCACTGCAGGAGCATGATCGTCTTCGCATCGACGATCTGCACGCCGATCTGGGTCAGCGCCTCGTCGAACGAGAGCTCGACGACCTCGATGTCCTCGCCCTCGTCGGCGAGTCCCGCGAACGCTCCTTCACGGGTGCCCGCGCGGTAGCGCCCGGCGTAGAAGTGCAGCTTCTCGGTGACCGAGCCGGGGCTCATGAACGCGTCGAACACGTGCTCGAGCCGGCCGACCTCGAGTCCCGTCTCCTCGGATGCCTCGCGGCGGGCGCCCTCCTCGGGCCCGTCCTCGTCGAGGAGGCCGGCGGGGACTTCGAGGAGCATCCCGTCCAGGTCGCCGTTCACGTACGCGGGGTAGCGGAACTGCCGGATCAGGACGACCGTCCGCGCCTCGGCGTCGTAGAGCAGCACGGCCGCGCCGTTCCCGCGGTCGTAGGTCTCGCGCTGCTCGCTGGTCCAGCTGCCGTCGCGGTGCCGGTAGTCGAAGCGGGTGGTGCGGAGGACGTACCAGTCGCTCGAGAGGAGGGTGACCTCCTTCACGACCACGTCGGGGTTGCCGACGAGGTCGAGGCCCTCCCGGTCGAGCCCGGTGCGGCCCCGCCGGTCGGGCTCGTCGACGCCGGCGGTCACGCGCGTGCTCCCGTGTGCGCCATCCCTCAGCGGAAGTTGACGAACTGGAGGTCGAGCTCGAGGTCGGCCCCGCGGAGGAGCGCCATGGTCGCCTGGAGGTCGTCGCGGCTCTTCGAGGAGACGCGGAGCTCGTCGCCCTGGATCTGCGACTTGACCGACTTCGGTGCCTCGTCGCGGATGAGCTTGTTGATCTTCTTCGCGTGCTCCTGGTCGATGCCCTCCTTGAGGGTGGCCTCGATCCGGTACTCCTTGCCGGACGCGAAGGGCTCGCCCGCGTCGAGGCTCTTGAGGCTGATGCCGCGCTTGATCAGCTTCGACTGGAAGACGTCGAGGATGGCGTTCGCCCGCTCCTCGGTGTTGGCCTTGATCAGGATCTTCTCGCCGCTCCAGGCGATCGAGGCGCCGACGTTCTTGAAGTCGTAGCGCTGCTCGACCTCCTTGTGGGCCTGGTTCAGGGCGTTGTCCGCCTCCATCTTGTCGATCTTGCTGACGACGTCGAACGTTGAATCTGCCATGACTCCGAGTTTAGCTTTCAGGCGTGGCGGAGCCCGGCCCCAGGCGTGCCTGGTACCTCTGAGGGGTGCGCCGCCTCCCCGTCCTCGTCCTCGTCCCGCTCGCAGGCCTCCTCCTCGCCGGCTGCGGCCAGCGGCCGCCCGCGCTGACGGTCGAGGAGGGCCTGTCCACCGTCCCTCCCGCGGCGACCGCTCCCGTCGCAGCAGACCCCGTCGTGCTGGAGGATCCCGAGCAGGCCGCAGCGACGCCTGTGCGCCTGCTCGCCGACGAGGCGTGGCTGGGCGCGGCGTCCGAGGGGAGCGGCATCCCTCTGCGCGCGCTCACCGCCTACGCGGGCACGGCCCTCCTCACGGCGTCGGTCGATCCCGACTGCCGGCTCGACTGGGCGACCCTCGCCGGCATCGGCTACGTCGAGAGCAGGCACGGCACGATCGACGGCGGCGAGCTGGGCGAGGACGGCCGGCCGACGGAGCCGATCTACGGCCCGCGCCTGGACGGCACGCGCTTCGACCGGGTCGCGGACAACGACGGCGGGGCGCTGGACGGCGACGCCGAGGTCGACCGGGCGATGGGTCCGCTGCAGATCATCCCGGCGACCTGGATGGCGTGGGCCTCGAGCGGATGGGATCCGCAGAACGTGGACCAGCAGGCGGTGACCGCGGCGCGGTACCTCTGCGACGCCGGCGGCGACCTCTCGACGGAGTCGGGCTGGCGGGCGGCGATCGCGGCCTACAACCCGGCCGGGAGCTACGCGGGGAAGGTCGCGGAGGCGGCCTCCCGCTACGCGGCGGAGGCGGACTGAGCCCTCGCGGCACCGATTTCCGATCCGCCCGTCGCGTGGGTATCCTTGCTGAGCGCCTCCGGTTGTGAACACGCGGTCGGGTGCGCCACGGCGAGTTACCCTAGCGGCCAAAGGGATCTGACTGTAAATCAGACGGCGTAGCCTTCGGGGGTTCGAATCCCTCACTCGCCACCGAGCAGGAGCACCGAGCAGACGCCCCGGCATCATCAGATGCGCGGGGCGTTCCGCATGTCGGGGGAGCGCCGTTCCGGGGGAGCGCCGGCGCCGGTCTCCTCTGCCCGATCAGCCCCGCGCCGTCGCCTCAGCCCCGCACCTCCTGCTCCAGGAACCCCGCGAGGGAGAGCGGCGGCCGTCCGGTCAGCCGCTCGACGTCGCCCGAGACGTGCTCCAGCTGCCCGGCGGCGATCGCGGAGTAGGTGCTGACCCAGGCGTCCAGCTGCCAGTCCGGTGCGTTCCAGCGACGGCGCGACGCGTACGCCTCCTCGAGGGTCTCGTCCACGAACACGGCGGGACGGACCGCCGCCGTCAGGGTCGCTGCGACCTCGTCGAGGGTGAGCGCCTCGGGCCCGGTCAGCTCGTAGACGGCTCCGCGGTGCTCCGCGGGGGAGCGGAGGACCGCGGCGGCGGCGCGGGCCACGTCCTCGCGCGCGACGACGGCGGCCCGGCCCGAACCCGCGGGTCCGCGGATCGCGCCGTCCTCGCCGAGCATCGCGGGCAGGAAGTCGAGGTAGAGGTTGTCGCGGAGGAACGTCCAGCCCATGCCGGAGCGGCGGATCGCGTCCTCGGTGGCCGCGTGGTCGCGGGCGAGGGTGAAGACCGCGTCGGGTGCGGCTCCGGCGAAGGAGGTGTAGACGACGTGCTCGACGCCGGCGGCGGCGGCCGAGTCGACGAACGCGAGGTGCTCGGCGCGGCGCTCCTCGTTCTCGGAGGCGGAGACCATCAGGAGGAGGCGCACCCCCTCGAGCGAGTCGCTCGCGTCGGCGAAGGAGGAGCGCACCACCTCGGCCCCGGGGAGCTCGGGAGCGCGGGACGGGTCCCGGACCAGCAGACGGAGGCCGTGACCGGCATCGGCGAGCTCGCGCGCCACGCGGCCGCCCACGGCTCCGGTGACTCCGGTGAGGGCGAGAGAAGTGCTCATCCCCCCATGATGGGCCCGATCCCTAGGCTGGGGCCATGAGCGACAACGCCCCCCTCCTCGCCATCGCCCGCTCGATCGCCGTCGAGGCGGCGCACCTCGCCCGCCAGCGGCGGCAGGACGGTGTCGAGATCGCCGCGTCGAAGTCGTCCCCGGAGGACGTGGTGACGGCCGCGGACCGGGAGGTCGAGCAGCTGATCCGCCGGCGTCTGGCCGAGGCGCGGCCGGACGACGGCTTCCTCGGCGAGGAGTCGGGATCGGGGGGCGGCACGAGCGGGCTGACCTGGGTCGTCGATCCGATCGACGGGACCGTCAACTACCTCTACGGCATCCCCTCCTACGCGGTGAGCATCGCGGTGGTGGAGGGGGAGCCGGATCCCGCGACCTGGACCGCGCTCGCCGGTGCGGTCGTGAACGGAGCGACGGGCGAGGTCACGACGGCGAGCCGCGGCGGGGGAGCCGAGCGGGACGGCGTCGCGCTGCAGGTCTCCGCCCCCTCCTCCCTCTCTCTCGCGCTGGTGGGCACCGGCTTCGGCTACGACGCCGGCCGGCGGATGCGCCAGGGCGCCGTGGTGCAGGAGCTGCTCGGCTCGGTCCGCGACATCCGCCGCATCGGCTCAGCGGCGCTCGATCTCTGCTCGGTGGCCACCGGGCAGCTGAACGCGTATTACGAGCGTGGCCTGAACCCGTGGGACCTCGCCGCCGGCGCCCTCATCGCCGAGGAGGCGGGCGCGCGGGTCGCGGGACTCGACGGCGCGCCCTTCGGCGCCGGGCTGCTCATCGCTGCGCCGGATCCCCTCTTCGCCGAGCTGGAGGATCTGCTGCGCCGCCTGCGCGCGGACGAGGTGTAACCGCTCTCCCGCACCGAGCCGGCACGGGTTTTGTGCGCCGGAGAGCGGATCGGCGCAGGATCCCTCCGTGGCTCGCCGCGCGCCGTGCCCCGATCGCGCCTGTGCGCGGCGGCCTCTGGCCGGATCCCGTCGGCCGTGGTTATCCTTTATGAATTCGTGATGTTCGCACAGGCTGCGCTCACGGAGCCGAGCGCTGCCTCTCCCCGGAGGCCCGCTCGTCCCCTGCCCCCGACGGAAGACATCGATTTCGTGAGCCCCGATTCGCCCGCCCCCGCTGCCCCTGCATCGACCCCCGGCGAATCGACTCCACCCCTCTCCCGTCGCGAGCTCCGTGAGCGCGAGCGCGCCCTGGCCCTCGCCTCCGACGTCTCGCTGGCGAGCGGCTCCGACGACCTCCTCGCGGCTCCCACGGCGGAGCAGCTGCGCGAGGCGGAGCGCCGCGTCGCCTCGGTCCGCAACGCCCCGGCACCCGTCCCCGCACCGCGCGCGACGCCGCTCCGGCCCGTGCGCCGCGCCCGGGTCGGCGGACTCGTCGCCCTCTCGTTCGTCGCGGCCATCGTGGCGGCGACCTCGCTGCCGGCCACGTCGCTCCTGACCGCGGAGGACGTGCAGGCGCAGAGTCTGACGACCCCCTTCGGCGCCGACGCGCGCCGCGGCGCGCAGTCCTTCGTCGCCGGCGAGGTCAGCGCCGAGACGATCGCCCGCGACGGCTTCGGCGTGCAGGAGCGCAAGACGCAGACCAATGTCGCCGACATCGTCCGCACCTCCGACACCGGCTTCACGAACGACCCGAACGCGTCGATCCAGTGGCCCTTCGCCGTCGGAGTGCCGGTGGGCGACCGCTTCGGCTACCGCAACTGCGCGGGCTGCTCGGTGAACCACGGCGGCACCGACTTCAACCCGGGCGACGGCTCGCCCATCCAGGCGATCGCCGACGGCGTCGTGCGCACGGTCATCGACGGCGAGGGCTCGCTCGGCGTCCACGTGATCGTCGACCACGAGATCGACGGGCAGCTCGTCTCGAGCGTGTACGCGCACATGCAGCACGGCTCGGCGGCCGTGAACGAGGGCGACCCGGTGAAGGTCGGCCAGCTGCTCGGGCTGGTGGGCACGACCGGCATGTCGACCGGCCCGCACCTGCACTTCGAGATCCGCCTCGACGGCGTGACGAAGGTCGACTCCTACCTCTGGCTCAAGGCCAACGCCGGGCGCTGACCCGGCGGCGGGACGCAGGAGCCGCCGGGCCGACCCCGCGGCCCGCTAGTCCGCGCGGAGCCAGACCGTGGTGTCGGCGGGCAGCGCCGGCTCGTGCAGCTCCTCCGAGGACAGCACCACGGAGCCCACGGGCAGCTCGACCGGAGCCTCGCCGAGGTTCGCGATCACGGTGACGGGACCGTTCCGGAAGGCCACCACGTCCTCCGGGTAGCCCTCGAGCCACTCGACGGAGCCCGAGCCCAGGTCCTCGGCGCGGCGCACCGCGAGCAGGGACCGGTACAGCTCGAGCGTCGAGCCCGCGACACCGCGCTGGCGGTCGCGGGCGAGCGGCGCCCAATCGCCGGGCTGCGGCAGCCAGGAGTCGCCGGTGCCGCTGAAGCCGTACGCGGGAGCGTCCGCCTCCCACGGGATCGGCACCCGGCAGCCGTCGCGACCGTAGCGCTCGCCGCCGGTGCGGAACCAGGTCGGGTCCTGACGCGCCGAGTCCGGCAGGTCGATCGCCTCGGGGAGCCCGAGCTCCTCGCCCTGGTAGACGTAGGCGGAGCCGGGGAGCGCGAGCATGAGGGCGGTCGCGGCGCGAGCGCGGCGCAGCCCCAGGACGGGGTCGGGGAGTCCGGGCGTGCGCGGGCCGATGCCGTAGCCCTGCGGGTTGTCGGACGTGAGCGCCAGGCGGCTCGCGTGCCGCACGACGTCGTGGTTCGACAGCACCCAGGTCGACGGGGCGCCCACGGCGGCGAAGGCCTCGACGGAGGAGTCGATGATGTCGCGCAGAGCGGGCGCGCTCCACGGGGTCTCGAGGTAGGCGAAGTTGAAGGCCTGGTGCATCTCGTCGGGGCGGACCCAGCGGGCGAGCTTCGAGAGCGGCTGCACCCACGCCTCGGCGCAGAGCACGCGGTCGTCCGGGTACTCGGCGAGGAGGGAGTGCCAGTCGCGGTAGATCTCGTGGACGCCGTCCTGCGCCCAGTAGGGGGCGGTGGCGGGCTCCTCGCCGTCGGCGGGCGCGACTCCGCCCATCGACCCGCTGTCGGCGGGCGGCGTGTAGTCGGGCAGCCCCTCGGCTTTGATCATCCCGTGCGCCACGTCGACGCGGAAGCCGTCGACGCCGCGGTCGAGCCAGAAGCGGAGGACCTCGCGGAAGCGCTCGCGCACCCACTCGTTCGTCCAGTCGAAGTCGGGCTGCGAGGTGTCGAAGAGGTGCAGGTACCACTGGCCGGCCGAGCCGTCGGGCTCCATGACGCGGGTCCACGCGGGACCGCCGAAGACCGACTCCCAGTTGTTCGGGGGCAGCTCGCCCGACTCGCCCCGGCCGTCGCGGAACAGGTAGCGCGCCCGCTCGGCGCTGCCCGCGGGAGCGGCGAGCGCCTCCTGGAACCAGCGGTGGGCGCTGGAGGAGTGGTTGGGGACGAGGTCGACGATGATCCGGATGCCCAGGGCGTGAGCGCGGGCCAGCATCGCGTCGAAGTCGGCGAGGGTGCCGAAGAGCGGATCGACGTCGCAGTAGTCGGCGACGTCGTAGCCCGCGTCCTTCTGGGGGGAGGTCATGAAGGGCGAGAGCCAGATCGCGTCCACGCCGAGCTCGGCGAGGCTCTCGAGGCGCGAGGCGATGCCGGGCAGATCGCCGATGCCGTCGCCGTCCGCGTCCGCGAAGGAGCGCGGGTAGATCTGGTAGATGACGGCGGTGCGCCACCACTCGGCTCCCCGGCGGTGCTCGGCCTCGGAGGCGGGGCCGGGGGAGTTCTCGGGCGCGCCGGAGAGAGCGGAGTCCAGGGTCATGCGGATGAGTTTATCGGGCGGCTCGGGGGCGCCGGGGGCGCGCCCTCCGCCGTCCCGTACAGTCGACGGGTGATCGATGAGACGCCGGACGAGGCCCGAGCCCGACGCCGACGGGCCCTGCTCTGGGTGGTGCCGCTCCTGGTGCTGCTCGTCGGCGGCCTGGTCGCCGCCACCCTCGCGATCGGCGGCTTCGCGCTGCGCAGCATGACCGGCGCCACCGCCGTGCAGCTCGTCCTGGCCGCCTAGGCGGTCGCGGCGGGGCCGTCCTCGTCCTCGGGCGCCGGCGTCGAGGAGGTGCGCGCCCGCTCCTCGGACGCGTGGCCGGTCTCGGGGCCGGTCGCGCGGGCCTGCTCATCCGCGCGGGTGACCGCCTCGGCGAGCTCGTCGGCGACGAGGCGGCCCATGGAGACGGCCTCGGCCCGGTAGGCGGCACGGCCGAGCATGTGCGCCGAGACGGGCACGGTCAGCAGCTGGAAGCCGATCACCAGCACGACCGTCCCGGCGGCGGCGAACCCGGGGTTCCGGATGGCGACCGCGAGCATCACGCAGATCAGTCCGAGCACCTGCGGCTTGGTGCCCGCGTGCATCCGGGACAGCAGATCGTCGAAGCGCAGCAGGCCGACGGCGGCGACCAGCGAGAGCAGCGCGCCGACGATGAGCAGCACGGCCGTCAGGACGTCGAAGAACAGGTCCATGTCAGTCCTCCTCGCGGTTGGCCATGAACTTGGCGACGCTGATCGAGCCGAAGACGGCGAACAGCGCCAGCCCGAGGGCGACGGGCAGGGTCCGCGCGTGGTGGTTCACGGCCATCTCGGCGCCGATCCCGCAGATGATCGTCGCGACGAGCACGTCGGCCGCGATGACGCGGTCGAGCACCGAGGGACCGCGCAGGATCCGCACGAGCGCGAGGAGGCAGGCGGCACCGAAGACGGGCACCAGGATCCAGATCAGCCAGTCGATCATCGGACCCTCCCCGCTCCGGCCTCGAGCGGCCGGTTCACGCGCTGCACGTCCTCACGCGAGCCGATGGCGCGGACGATGCGCGCTTCCGTCTCGAGCACCGTCCGGCGCACCTCCTCGATGCGCTCGCCCTCGTCGTGGAGGACTCCGAGCACGTGGAGGTAGAGCACGTTCTTCTGCGGATCGACGTCGATGACGAGGGAGCCGGGCACGAGGGTCACGGCCTCGGTCGTCCAGACCAGCATCCCCTCGGAGCGGCTGCGCAGGTGGACGGCGACGATGGCGTTGTGCACCGGCACCGGCAGAGTGAGGATCTGCCACGAGACCCGGACCGACGCGACCGTGATGTCGTAGAGGAGACGGAGCAGGAAGACCAGCACGAACCACGGATTGATGCGGTTCGAGAACTCGACCGGCGGCAGGTAGAACACCCGGGTGATCAGCAGGGCGACCAGGAAGCCGGTGACGATCGACAGCACCGAGACGTCGTCCCAGAGCAGCACCCAGATGCCGACGAGGGTCACGAACATCGCGACGCGGTTCCAGATGTCGACGCGGCGGCGGGGGCTCATCGGGGCCCCTCCTCTCCGAAGGACGAGTCGCGGTAGACGGTCGCGATGTAGGTCGCGGGATCGGCGACCGCGCTCGCCGCGCGCTCGCTCGCGTCGTAGAGGGGGCCGGCGCCGACGGTCAGCACGACGCCGACCACGACCATCCCCGCGGTGGCGAGCACCATCATCGGCGGCGAGTGGCGGGTGCGGATGCTGCCCGTGTCGTGGGGGTCCTCCTGCAGCTGGTCGATCAGCGGCGACTCGTAGCCGGGCACCTCCTCCTGGCGGCGCCAGAAGACCATGTTCCAGACCCGCGCGACGGCGTAGAGGGTCAGGAGCGAGGTCACGGCCCCGGCGGCGATGACGGCCCAGATGAGCCACGAGGGCTGGTCGACGGCCGACTCCGTGCCGGCGACGAAGAGCCCCACCTTGCCGAGGAAGCCGGTGAACGGCGGGATCCCGCCGAGGTTCATCGCGGGGATGAAGTAGAGCAGCGCCAGCAGCGGCGAGGCCTTGAGCAGCCCGCCGAGGCGCAGGATCGAGGTGGTGCCGCCGACGCGCTCGATCAGGCCGGTCGCGAGGAACAGCGTCGTCTGCACCGTGATGTGGTGGATGACGTAGAAGATCGTCGCCGCGTAGCCGGCCGGGGTGCCCACGGCGATGCCGAAGACCATGTAGCCGATGTGCGAGACCAGCGTGAAGGACAGCATCCGCTTGATGTCGGCCTGCGCGACCGCGCCGAGGATGCCGACGATCAGCGTCAGCAGCGCCACCACCAGCAGCACCTCGCTCAGCCTCCCGCCCGGGAAGAGCAGGGTCTCGGTGCGGATCAGCGCGTACACGCCGACCTTGGTGAGGAGTCCGGCGAAGACGGCGGTGACCGGCGCCGGAGCCGTGGGGTACGAGTCCGGGAGCCAGAACGACAGCGGGAACACGGCCGCCTTGATCCCGAAGCCCAGCAGCAGGACCACGTGGAGCACCAGCTGCACGTCGGCGGGGAGCTCGGCGATGCGGATCGAGAGCTGCGCCATGTTGACAGTGCCGGTGGCGCCGTAGAGCAGGCCGATGGCCGAGAGGAAGAAGACGCTCGAGACCAGGCTCACGACCACGTAGGTCGTGCCGGCGCGGATCCGCGGCGCGGTGCCGCCCAGGGTGATCAGCACGTAGCTCGCGGCCAGCAGGATCTCGAAGCCGACGTAGAGGTTGAAGAGGTCGCCCGCGACGAAGGCGTTGAGGATGCCCGCCGACAGGATCAGGTAGGTCGGGTGGAAGATCGTGACCGGCGTCTCGCGGTTGCCGTCGACCAGGCCCTGGCCGACCGAGAACAGCAGGACGCCCAGCAGGGTGATCGAGGTGATCACGAGCATCAGCGCGGCGAGCGGATCGACGACCAGCACGATGCCCCACGGCGGCTCCCAGCCGCCCACGTAGACGGCGCTGCCGCCGCCGTCGCCGGTGAGGACCAGCACGAGCATCACCGAGGAGATCACCAGCACGCTCGAGAGCGTCACGATGTTCACGGTGATCTGCGCGCGCCGGTGGCGTCCGAGGATCAGCGCGACGGCCGCTCCCAGGAGGGGGAGGGTGACGACGAGCGGGATCAGCGCGTTCATCGGTCCTCCTTCCTGTCGTCGGTCATGGCGCTCTCCCCGTGCTTGGCGGCGGTGCCCTCGTCGCTGGACTCGAGCAGGACGTCGAGCGCCCGGTCGTCGGCGGTGGTCTGGGCCGAGATGCCCGCCGCGTCCTCGCGGACGGAGGCGTCGGTCTCGTCGTCCTCCACCTGGTCGGCGTTGGCGAGGCGCCAGCGCCGGTAGATCATGGCGAGGAGGAAGGCGGACACCCCGAAGGTGATCACGATCGCGGTGAGGATCAGCGCCTGCGGCAGCGGGTCGGCCATCTCGGCGGCGATCTGCTCGTAGGAGCGCCCGTCGTCGGTGACGAACGGGGCGATGCCCGAGCGGCCGGCCATCAGCAGGATGAGGATGTTGGTCGCGTTCCCGACGAGCAGGAACCCGATCAGGATGCGGGTGAGGCTGCGCTCGAGCATCTGGTAGACGCCGGCCGCGTACATCACCGCCATCACGACGACCAGGACGAGGGTGATGCTCATGCGCCGTCCCCCCTGCCTGGTCCGCCGACGACCGTGGAGCCGGTGGGGAGCGAGGTCTCGAGCCCGTCGACGGTGCCCTGCCCGGGGCCGGGGGTGCTGTCCGTCGAGTGCGTGACGCCGTCGCCCGAGGGGGAGCCCTGCTCGGCCTCCTCGCCGTGGCGGTCGACCTCGCCGCCGAGGCTGCGGAGGATGTCGAGGGCGAGGCCGATCACGATCAGGTACACCCCGATGTCGAAGAGGGTGGATGTGCCCAGGTGGAGCTCGCCCAGCACCGGCACCTCGAGGTCGAGCCAGCTCGACTCGAGGACCTCGAGGCCGAAGGCGAGGGAGGAGACGGCGGTGCCGACGGCGAAGAAGAGGCCGAGTCCGAGGACCTTGCCGGCGTCGATCGGCGCGGCCTCGCCGAGCTCGAAGCGGCCGCCGGCGAGGTAGCGCGCGACGAGGGCGAGTCCGGCGAGCAGGCCGCCGGCGAAGCCTCCGCCCGGGGTGTTGTGGCCGGTGAAGAGCAGGTAGACGGACACGATCATCGCGGGGTGGAAGAGCAGGCGCACCAGCACCTCGAGCACGATCGAGCGGTTCTCCGGCCGGAGCGTGCGGCCGGCGACGAGCCAGGACCCGCGGTCGCCGTCGCGCTCGGCGTCGGCGGAGGAGGCGGTCAGGTCCATCGCGCGCTCGCGGCGGTCGTCCGCGCTCTGCGACTCGAGGCGGGGCGCGCCTCCGGCCCGGCTGGAGAGGAAGATCAGGCTCGCGACACCGGTGGCGACCACGACGAGGACCGAGATCTCGCCCATCGTGTCCCAGGCGCGGATGTCGACGAGAAGGACGTTGACGATGTTGCGGCCCTTGCCCTCCTCGTAGGCGAGGCGGGGCAGCTCGGCCGAGATCGGCGTCGCGGTCCGGGCGCCGAGGGCGATGGTGGCGGCGAGGGCCATGACCGCGCCGACCGCGATGCCGATGACGGCGCGCAGGCGCTTGCGCATCGGCTGGTGCTTCGCGGCGATGCGGGTCGGGAGGCGGCGCAGGACCAGGACGAAGACCACGAGGGTCACCGTCTCGATCAGCGCCTGGGTGAGGGCGAGGTCCGGCGCGCCCTGCAGGGCGAAGAGGGCCACCATCCCGTACCCGGTGGCGCCGGCGAGCAGCACGGCGGCGACGCGGTTGCGGGCGACGGCGCAGAGCACCGCCGCGAGGATCATCACGGCCGCGACCGCGAGCTGGCCCGGGCTGTCCCAGAAGACGAGATCGCCCGGCCAGGTGCGGTTGAGGGCGGCCGCACCGCCCACGCCGAGGACGAAGACCGCGAAGATCACCGTCAGGTAGCGGGGGAGCGAGCCGCGCTGCACGAACTCGGTGACCGTGCTGGCGACGCGGTCGAGCCAGCGGACCGTGGCCCAGTAGCCCTCGGCCGAGTCGATCCGGTTGGGCAGCATCGACTGGGCGCGCGCGACGGCGACGCGCTTGGCGAAGAGCAGGAGTCCGACGGCGATCACGAGGGCGCTGAGTCCCAGCGCGGGCTCGAAGCCGTGCCAGAGGGCGAGGTGGTAGCCGCCGTGGTCGGAGGCCTCCGCGGCGGCGGCGAGCTCGGGGTCGGCGTCCGGGGCGGCGTAGCGGAGGGTGTCCGCGTAGACGGCGACGAGGGGGTCGAGGACGGAGGCGGCGATCCCCCCGATCACGCTGGCGGCTGCCAGCAGCACCGGGGCGGCGGTGAAGGTCCACGGCTCGGCGTGCAGGTGCGTGTCCTCGAGCCCCTTCTTGCGGGCGAAGGCGCCCCAGAAGAAGCGGGCGGAGTAGGCCACGGTGAGGATCGAGCCGAGGACGAGGCCGACGAGCGCGACCCAGGCCCAGAACGAGCCCTGCTCGATCGCCGAGATCAGGCTCGTGAACACGGCCTCCTTGGCGACGAACCCCAGCAGGGGCGGGATGCCCGCCATCGACAGCACGCCGACGAGGGCGGCGCCCGCGAGCACCGGCGACTGCCGGCCCAGGCCGCTGAGCTTGCGGAGGTCGCGCGTGCCGGCGCGGTGGTCGACGATGCCGACGGTGAGGAAGAGCAGCGCCTTGAAGAGGGCGTGGGCGACGAGGAGGGTCAGCCCGGCCAGCGCGGCGTCGCGCGAGCCGAAGCCGACGGCGACGGTCAGGAAGCCGAGCTGGCTGACGGTGCCGTACGCCAGCACGAGCTTGAGGTCGTACTGTCGGAGCGAGCGCCAGCCGCCGACGAGCATGGTCCAGACGCCGACGCTCACCACCACGGGCAGCCAGACGGAGTCGTCGGCGAAGCCCGGCGCGAGCCGCGCGACGAGGTAGATGCCCGCCTTCACCATCGCGGCGGCGTGCAGGTAGGCGCTGACCGGCGTGGGAGCGGCCATCGCGGCCGGCAGCCAGAAGTGGAACGGCACCAGGGCCGACTTCGAGAACGCGCCGAGCAGCACGAGCACCAGCGCCGTCGACACGATCGGGCCGGAGGGGGCGGCGGCGACGATCCCGGAGAGGCTGGTGGTGCCGGCCTGCACGATCAGGATCACGATGCCGACCAGCATCGCCAGGCCGCCGAGGGTCGTGACCAGGAGCGCCTGGAGCCCGGCACCCCGGCTCTCCTTGCGCCCGCTGTAGTGGCCGATGAGGAGGTAGGAGAGGACGCTCGTCGCCTCCCAGAAGACGAAGAGGATGATCACGTCGTCGGCCGTGACCAGCCCGTACATCACTCCGGCGAACGCGGACAGGAGCGCCGCGAACCGGCCCAGCGAGGGCTCGTCGCGGCTGAAGTACGTCGCGCAGTAGGCGAGGACCAGGGCGCCGACTCCGCTGACCACGAGGGCGAGGACGATCGAGAGCGCGTCCAGGCGGAAGGAGAGGGCGATGTCCAGCGCGGGGATCCACGGCACGGTCTCGCGGATCTCGCCGCCGTCGAGGATCGTCGGCAGGGCGGTCGCGGTGGCGACGAAGCTCGCGGCCGGGATCAGCGCCAGCGCGTAGAACGTCTTCGGCCCGAATCGGTCCACCAGCCAGGGGGTTACCACGGCGATCGCGAACGAGATCACGAGGATGAGGAGCATCACATGTTCCTCCCAAGGTGTACCCAGCGCATAAGTCGGTCAAGAATAACGGAGGGCCCTCCCTCGGAACCTGAGTGCGCGGAGGCTTGACGGCCCCGTCACGATCCGCCAGGGCTCTACCGTGGGGAGCATGGCCCGCTCGCTCCTGCCCGACCAGCTCTGCCGACTCCGCGTCCACGACCTCGCGACGGGGGAGTCGACGACCGTGTTCGAGTCCGACTCCGTCCTCGTGGAGGCGCCGAACTGGACTCCGGACGGGTCCGCCCTGATCGTCAACGGGGACGGCGGCCTCTTCCGGCTGCCGCTCGAGGGGACGGCCGCGCTCGAGCCGATCCCGCTCGACGGGGTGCCGGCCGAGCTCAACAACGATCACGTGCTCGCCCCGTCCGGCCGGCTCGCCTACGTCTCGGCCCGCGACGGCCACCTCTACGCGGTCGAGCTCGACGGCTCCGCCCCCGCCCGCCGCCTGACCGCCGAGCGCGAGGGCGCGCGCTTCAAGCACTACCTGCACGGCGTCTCGCCCGACGGGGGGACGCTCGCGCTGATCGGCGGCGGCGACGCCTCCGGGCTGTGGCGGACCGACGTCTACACGATGCCGGCCGGCGGAGGCGCGCTGACCGCCCTGACCGACGACGAGCCGGCCGACGACGGGGTCGACGTCTCGGCCGACGGCCGCACCCTCGTCTTCAACTCCGAGCGGGCCGGAGGGGGAGCGCAGCTCTTCCGCATCGGCCTCGACGGCTCCGGGCTCTCCCGCCTGGTCGAGTCGGACACGGTCGACTGGTTCCCGCACGAGTCGCCCGACGGCGCGCACCTGCTCTACCTCGCCTATCCGGAGGGGACGGCCGGGCATCCCGAGAACGTCGACGTCGAGCTGCGGCTGCTCGACCTCCCGGGGCGCGCGACGCTCGAGCCCGGCCGGGTGCTCGAGCGCCTCCACGGCGGGCAGGGGACGATCAACGTCTCCGGCTGGGCGCCGGACTCGACGCGCTTCGCCTACGCCGACTACCCGCGGCGCTGACAGCCTGAGTCCTTGCCGCGCATGCGCGGGAGGGGGATCGATCGGGACGGGGAGCGGGTCTTGAATCAGGGGATGAGCATCGACAGCGCAGCATCCTCCTCCGTCACCCGCTCGCCGCTCGGCGACTCCGGCATCGACGTCTTCCCGCTCTCGCTCGGCGGCAACGTCTTCGGCTGGACCGCGGGGCGGCAGACCTCCTTCGACGTCCTCGACGGCTACACGGCCGCGGGCGGCGACTTCATCGACACCGCCGACGCCTACTCCGCCTGGGTCCCCGGCAACACGGGCGGCGAGTCCGAGACGATCATCGGCGAGTGGCTCGCTCAGCGCTCCGGGAACCGCGACGACGTGGTGATCGCGACGAAGGCGGGCCGCCACCCGCAGTTCACCGGCCTCGCGCCCGACACCGTGCGCGCGGCCGCCCGCGCCTCCCTCGAGCGCCTCGGGACCGACCGGATCGACCTCTACTACGCCCACTTCGACGACGAGGCCGTGCCGATGGCCGAGATCGCCGCCGTGTTCTCGGAGCTCGTCGACCAGGGCCTGGTCCGCGCGATCGGAGTGTCGAACTTCAGCTCCGAGCGCGTCGCGGAGTGGCTGCGCGTCGCGGGCGAGGAGGGATTGCACGCACCCGTCGCGCTGCAGCCGCACTACAACCTCGTGGAGCGGGGGATCGAGGCCGACCTGCTCCCCCTCGCCCGCGAGGCGGGGCTGGCCGTCGTCCCCTACTCCGCCCTGGCGTCCGGCTTCCTGACCGGCAAGTACCGCGACGGCTCGACGCCCGAGGGCCCGCGCGCCGACGGCGCCGCCCGGTACCTCGACGGCCGCGGCCGCCGGGTGCTGGCGGCTCTCGACGCGGCGGCGGAGGCGCACGGCGCCGAGGTGGCGACGGTGGCGCTCGCGTGGCTGCGCTCGCAGCCCGGAGTGGTCGCACCGATCGCCAGCGCCCGGGTGATGGAGCAGCTGCCGGCTCTGATCGCCTCGGCCTCCCTCGAGCTGAGCGCCGAGGACCTCGCCGCGCTCGACGAGGCGAGCCGGGCGTAGCCGCAGACGGGTGGCCGCGGGGCGCGTCCCCCGCGGTCATCGACGCTCCGCGGAGGTGCTATCGTCTAACGGTGCCAAATCGCGGGCACGCCCCGAGAGGGGCTGTCAGACCCGCAGGTGCGCCCCCTTAGCTCATTGGTAGAGCACTTCCTTGGTAAGGAAGAGGTAGTGGGTCCGATTCCCACAGGGGGCTCCGTTCCCCGCAGGCCAGGCCTGCGAAGAACGCGCGGCGGGGTAGCTCAGGTGGTTAGAGCACACGGCTCATAATCGTGGTGTCGCGGGTTCAAGTCCCGCTCCCGCTACAGCGAGAAGGCCCCGGTTCGCGCGTCGAGCCGGGGCCTTCGGCGTTCCCGGGCCCGCCGATCGCCCCGAGGAGTGGTCGCGGACGGTCCCCGGGAGAAGGTGCGGCGTCCGCGCGAAGTCGGCGCTCGATCGCCGGAGGCGCGCGGCGCGCGCCGCGTCACGGCCGGGCCGCGGCATCCGGCACCCCTCGTCCGCGGGAGAGGGGTCAGACCGCGCAGCCAGCGAACAGCACGTCGTCGGAGGAGACCAGGTCCTCCAGGGTCAGCAGGCGGTCGAGGTCGTGGCCGGCGGCCAGGGCGTTCGCGCGCTCCGGTGCGGTCTGCGGAGCGAGGCGGCCCTCCATCACGCCGCCGAGGGCGCGGACGGCGCACGCGGCGACCACTCCCTCCGGAGTGCCGCCCACGCCGAGGACGAGGTCGACGCGGCCCGCGGGGTCGGCCGCCTCGATCGCGACCGACACGTCGCCCTCGCCGCGCAGCTCGAGCGCGACTCCGGCCGCGCGCAGAGCCGCGATCAGCCCGGCGTGCCGCGGCTTGTCGAGCACGACGACGACCAGCTCGGCGACGGGCTTCCCGAGTGCCGCCGCCAGCCGTGCGGCGTTCTCGGCCGGAGGGAGGTCGAGCGAGACGGCGCCCCGGCCCGCCCCCGAGCAGACCAGCTTGTCCATGTAGAACACGTCGCGCGGGTCGAACAGCGTGCCGCGCGGGGCGAGCGCGATCACGCTCACCGAGCCGGGCAGCCCCTCCGCCGTGAGCCGGGTGCCGTCGAGGGGATCGACCGCCACATCGCAGGAGGGAGCGGCGGCGCGGCCGAGGCGCTCGCCGTTCGCGAGCATCGGGGCCTCGTCCTTCTCGCCCTCGCCGATCACGACGACGCCGTCGAACGGAGCGTCGGCCAGCACGGCGCGCATCGCCGCGACGGACGCCTCGTCCGCGGCGATCTTGTCGCCGCGCCCGTACCAGCCGCGCGCCGCCTCGGCCGCCGCGCGCACGGCGGCGGCCACCGCCTCCTGCAGCTCGGCCGGGTAGGCGGGCGACGCGATCCGCCGCAGGCCGCTCATGCGCGGGCGGGCTGAGCGGTCGCGGTGCGGACCAGCCGCTCCAGGGTGCGCAGGCCGTCGGAGGAGAGCACCGACTCCAGGTGCCCCTGCACCGACGCGACGTGCTCGCCCCGCAGCGCGTTCACCACTCCCGTCTCCGGGTCGACCGAGACCTCGAGCCCCAGCCGGGGCGTGCGCTCGACGCCGGGGGCCACGGAGGAGAAGGTGTTGTAGAAGCCGATCGCCGCGTCCTCGCCGAACACGTCCACCGCCAGCCGCACGCCCTGGCGGGGTGCGGGCAGCGGCTCGACCGGGAGCCCCGCCAGCAGCGACAGCATCTGGTGGCTGAGGCAGACGGCGAGCATCGGCCGCTCCGCCTCGAGGCGCGCGGTCATCAGCTCGCGCAGGTGCGCGATCCGCGGCTCGGAGGCGTCGCGCGGGTCGCCCGGGCCGGGGCCGAAGACGACGAGGTCGTCGCTCAGAACGTCGGCGACCTCGGACCAGCGCTCGACCCGGGCGTCCATCCCGAGGTGGCGCAGCTGGTGGGCGAGCATCGTCGTGAACTGGTCCTCGTTGTCGACGATCAGCGCGGTGTGCCCGGCGAGACCGGCGATGTGCTCGGGTGCCTGGGGCCGTAGCCAGAACGAGGCGAGCCGCTCGTTGCGCGCCTCGAGCGCCTCCTGCACGCCCGGCTGCGCGTTCAGGTCGATCGCCGGCGGCACGTCGCGGTGCGGCAGCAGGCCCAGGGCGGAGAGGACGCCCGACGCCTTCGCGCGCGTCTCGGCGACCTCGCCCTCGGGAGTGGAGTGGCGCACGAGCGTCGCACCCGCCGGCACGGTGAGCCGGCCGTCGGAGCGGAGGTAGGCGGTGCGGATCAGGATGGGGGCGTCGACCGTGTAGCCGTGCTCCTCCGGCTCGAACAGGGCGAGCACGCCGGAGTAGTAGCCGCGCGGCTCCTTCTCGTACTCGGCGATCACGGCGCACGCGTTCTCCATCGGCGAGCCGGTGACCGTGGGCGCGAACATCGTCAGCCGCAGGACCTCGCGCACGTCGAGGCCGGTGCGGCCCTCGAGCAGGTACTCGGTGTGGCTGAGCCGCGACATCTGCTTGAGGAACGGGCCGAGGATGCGGCCGCCGTCCGGGCAGACCGCGCTCATCATCTTCATCTCCTCGTCCACCACCATGAAGAGCTCCTCGCTCTCCTTGACGTCGGCGAGGAACGCGAGCACCTCCTCCCCGGTGGGCCCGGCCGCGGGGTGGCGGAAGGTGCCGCTGATCGGGTTCATCATGGCGACGCCGTCGCGCACCGAGACGTGGCGCTCGGGCGTCGCGCCGACGGCGGTGACCGTCTGCGCGCCGTCGACGCCGGGGGTGTGGATCGCGAAGGTCCAGTACGCGCCGGACTCGTCGGTGAGCAGGCGGCGGAACCAGGCCAGGACAGCCTCGACGGGCGGCGCGTCGGTCTGCGCGACGAAGGCGCGGTTGATGACGAAGTTCGCGCCCTCGCCGCGGCCGATCTCGTTCTCGATCACCCGGCGGACGATGTCGGCGTACTCGTCGTCCGGCACGTCGAAGCCGCGCTCCTCCACCGGGATCTCCCGCTCGGGCAGCAGCCGCAGCACCTCCGCCAGCGGGACGCTCTCGCGCTCGCGCACCACGAGGTTGCGCAGCGGGGCTCCGTCGTCCTTCGCCGCGAACCCGCGCTCGCGCACCTGCCGGTAGGGCACCAGGGTCAGCACGTCGTCACCGTCGAGCGGGATGTCGGCCAGGCCCTCGACGTCGAGCACGTCGCCCGTGAACACGTCGACGGCGTCGCGGCCCTGGCGGAGGACCACCGCGAACGGCAGCGTGCCGTCGGAGGCGAGGATGCGGGAGAGGAGCGAGGTCATCGTGGTCCTTGAATCGGGTCGTGCCCCACCCGGGCCCTGACATGCAGAACGACCGCCCGGAGGAGGCGGTCGCGTGCGAGGGGTCTGCGCGTCGGTCCGCCTAGGAGGCGGGCCACCAGGGGCTTCGGATCGACGTGCGCACGCGGCGAGTCTAGGGGAGAGCCGGGCGGCGGCCAAGCGGTGTCAGGCGGCCGGCCGCTCGGTCGGCTCGCCCCGCAGGGTCCGGAGCAGGAGGGTCGCGCCGGCCGTCGCAGCGGGGGTGGCGACGACCGCGCCCCCGGGGATCAGGAACGCCAGGTAGACGGCCATGCCGAAGCCGAGGGAGACCGCGCGGTGCTCGCCGAGGAGGAGGCGGCGGTCGCGGAGGGAGAGGCCCCGGGCGTCGCCCGCGAACCCGGTGAGTTCCAGCGCGAGGGCCCTCCCGCCGACCAGGGCGCCCGCGACGAGGCCGACGATCGAGCCGACCACCGGCACCAGGCCCAGCACCACCAGGACCACCCCGATCCCGAGGGAGGTGGCGACCAGCACGGCGGAGTCGCGGAGGCCGCGGCCGACCCCCTGCCAGAAGGTGCTCTCGCGCTCGTCGGGCACGCCGCCGAGGTCGTCCTCGACCCGTCGCCAGATCCGCTCGTAGAAGGGGTCGCCGACGAGCAGGGTCACCGCGGCGAAGAGGACCACCCCGAGGGCGAGCACCGCCCCGACCACCGCGATCGAGAGCACCAGGCGGACGGTGGAGGCCGTGCCCTCGTCCCAGCCGTCGGCGAACGGCGTGAGCGCGGTCACCGCGTCCTGCACCCGCGTGAGCACGAGGATCAGCACGCCGACGAAGACCAGGCCGACGATCAGGGGCGGGATCGCGCCGAGGAGCATCGCCCGCGGCGAGCGGACCCAGGTGCGGAAGCCGCGGAGGAAGAGCCGGGCACCGAGGCCGAGATCGCGGAGGACGCTCATCCTCCGATCCTCGCAGGTCGGCCCGGACCGGCGGACCGGCGAGACGCCCGACCGCACGGACCGGCGCGGAGCCTCAGGCCCGCTCGAACGGAGCGAGCAGCCCCGCCATCGCCTTCGTCCGCGGCGCCGCGTACTCGTCGCGCCGCGAGGTGCTGACGCCCATCGCGACGAGCCCCTCCACCAGGCGCACCGCTGATGCGACGCCGTCGATCACGGGCACGCCCAGCTCCCGCGAGAGGTCGCGGCAGAGGTCGGCCATCCCCGCGCAGCCCAGCACGATCGAGTCGGACCCGTCGACGGCCAGTGCCTCGGCGCACTCCGCCAGGATCGCGCGACGCGCGTCGGAGCGGGGGTCGTCGAGTTCGAGCACCGGGATGTCGCAGGCGCGCACCCGGCGGCAGGCGTCGCCGAACCCGGCGCGGCGGGCGATGTCCCAGGCGCGGCCGCTGGTGCGCGAGAGCGTGGTGACCACGCTGAAGCCCCGACCGACGAGCGCGGCCATGTGCATGGCCGCCTCGGCGATCCCCACCACCGGGCCGCTCGCGATCTCGCGCGCGGCGTCGACGCCCGGGTCGCCGAAGCACGCGATGACCGCGCCGTCGCTGCCGGCCGCCTCCGCCCGGGCGATCTCGTGCAGGACGCCGGGCACGGCGAGCGCTTCGTCGTAGTGGCTCTCGATCGACGCCGGGCCCATCGGCGGAGTGACGGCCGTGATCTCGGTGCCGGGTGACGCCGCGGAGCGGGCGGCCCGGCCGATCGCGGCGGTCATCGCGGTGCTGGTGTTCGGGTTGACGACGGTGATGCGCATGGTGGTTCCTCGGTTCGGGTGCCGGGCGGGGGAGGGGCCCGCCCGGCCGTCGGTCCGCGCGGTGCGGAGCGGCCGGGGCGGATCCCTCCTCCGTTCCGGCCGGATCAGACGGTCGAGCCGTCGCTGACGTGCTCGAGGTCCTCGTCGAGGCGCCCGATCCGCGGCGCGCGGCGCTCGAGCACGGCCATCGCGACGAACCCGAGCCCGCAGCCGAGGAACCAGCTGTAGTCGCCGAGCCAGGTGAACTCCGCGCCTCCCGCCTCCGCGATCCAGCGCGGAACGAGCACCGAGGCCACGGAGGGGACTCCGCCGATCACGGTCGCCCAGACGGCGTTGGGGTTGAAGCCGCGCGAGAACCAGTAGCGGCCCTTCTCGCTCATCGTGTAGAGGTCGTCCACCCAGACGCGCTGGCGGCTGATCAGGTAGTAGCCCGCGATGAGGACGCCGAACAGCGGTCCGATCAGCGCGCCGAGGATGCCGAGCGTGTAGTGGATGGCTGTGTCGTTCGAGTACCAGTTCCACGGGGTGAGCAGCACCGAGCCGACAGCGGCGATCATGCCGCCCATCCGCCAGCTGATCTTCTTCGGGTTGACGTTCGAGAAGTCGAACGCGGAGGAGATGAAGTTGGCGACGATGTTGATGCCGATCGTCGCGATGACGAAGGTGAGCCCGCCGAGGAGAACGGCGAACCAGGTGTCGATCCGCTCGACGGTCTCGATCGGGTCGGTGATCAGCTCGCCGAAGACCGGCACGGTCGCCGACGCGGTGATCACCGTGAGGAGCGAGAAGAACAGGAAGTTGATCGGGAGGCCGAGCAGGTTGCCGCGCTTCACGGCGCCGTAGCTGCGGGCGTACCGCGAGAAGTCGCCGAAGTTGAGCATCGGGCCCGAGAAGTAGGAGACGACCAGAGCGACGGCCGAGATCATCACCGGCACCGCGGCGGCGAGGTCGAGCGGCTCGCCGGAGCCGAGGGTGAGCGAGATGTTCTCCCAGCCCGCCTGCGACACCAGGTAGACGGCCAGCACGAGCATCACCACGTAGACCGCCGGTCCCGCCCAGTCGATGAAGCGGCGGATCGACTCCATGCCCCGCCAGAACAGCGCGGCCTGCGCGACCCAGAGGATCGCGTAGGAGAGGTAGCCCAGAGCCGAGAGGCCGAGGAACGACGCCTCGGGCGTGTTCAGGGCGGCCATGCCCGGGAAGAACTTGAGGAAGACGATGTTCAGCGACTGCGCCGCCAGGTAGGTCTGCACGCCGTACCAGGCGATCGCGATCAGTCCGCGGATGATCGCCGGGATGTTCGCGCCGCGGATGCCGAAGATCGCGCGGTTGATGACGGGGTAGGGCACGCCGGTGACCTGGCTGGGCTTGGCGACGAGGTTGCAGAAGACCTGCACGATCACGATGCCCACCACCAGGGCGACGAGCACCTGCCAGCCGGCCAGGCCCAGCGCGAAGAGGGAGCCCGCGGTCACGTACCCGCCGACGCTGTGCACGTCCGACATCCAGAACGCGAAGATGTTGTAGCTCGACCAGCGCTGCTTCCGGAGCGGGGCGAGGTCCTCGTTGGAGAGGCGGTCGTCGTAGCCGGCGCTCGCCGCGGCGGCGGGATCCGGATCGACGGGGGGTGCGGTGACTCGGGGTGCGGTGACGCGGTCGGACATGGGTGGATCCACCTCTCGGGCGGTCGTGCGCAGAGCGGCACGGAGCGGATGTGTCAGGGTGGTCGGGACGTCCGGCCGAGGTGGCGGGGCGTCGCGGAGAGCGTTCCGAGTGAAGTCATCGCTTCACGCGTGCCACGCTACGAGTCGGGAGACCGCCGCTCGTTTCGGCTCCGTTACGGCTGTGTGACGATCCGCGAGAGGGGACGGGCCATGCCCTCCGACAACACCGCGCCCGACGAGGCGGCCGCCCGCGCGAGCGCGGACGGGGCAGGCCTCGGCGCACGGCTGCGGGAGCTGCGGCTCTCGGCGGGCCTGTCGCTGAAGGCCCTCGCCGGACGCCTCGGCATCTCCGTGAGCGCCGTCTCGCAGATCGAGCGCGGAGCGATGCAGCCCTCGGTCGGCCGGCTGATCGCGCTCGTGGACGCGCTGGGGGTCCCGCTGTCCGCCGTGTTCGACCAGGGCGCGTCGGCACCGGTCGAGACCGCGGTCGTCCGGGCGCGAGAGTCGGCGCCCGTGGCGCTCGAGGGCGGCGTGCTGTTCCGCCGCCTGGCGCCGCGTCCGCTGGACGCCGTCGACTTCTTCGAGTCGACCTACCCGCCGGGCTCGACCTCGACAGCGCACCGGCAGCTGCTCCGCCACGACGGGTTCGAGATGGGGACCGTGACGCTCGGGGAGCTGACGGTGGAGTTCGAGGACGAGACGGTCGTCCTCGGACCGGGCGACGCGATCACGTTCCCGTGCGAGCGGCCGCACCGCATGGTCAACACGGGCTCGACCACGGCGATCGCGACCTGGCTGATCGTCCACCGCTGACACCGCGCCGGTGCTTCGCGCCGGACCCCGGACAGCACCATCTGCGTATGGGACCCTGGTCCCCGCTCCTCCACAGCGGGCGGACGACCGTCTCCTGTCCACACCCCGGTCGGGATCGGGGCGCGGCGGGCCCTCGGTGTCGGTACCGCCTGGTGGGCTGGTCTCCTCGACCGAGGGGTGCGGAATGTGGAGGAGCGGATGGACGGCAGGAACGACGAGGGGTGCCCGCGCTGGTGCGCGGGCGAGCACGACGAGCTGGTCGCGGTGGGGGAGCGGCTGCACCGCTCCGCGGCGAGCTCGCTCCCGGTGGTGCTCTGGGCGGGCGGAGGCGCGGCCGCGGGCGCGACGGTGCACGTCTCCCTGTGCCGCCCGGGGGAGTCGGGGGAGGACAGGCTCCGCCTGGAGGCCGACGGGCTCGGCGAGGTCGACCTCGACCTCAGCTCGGGGTCGCGGCTGGCCGGCGCGGTGCTGCGGCTACTCGGCGCTCCGTGAGGTGCGCGGCGGGTCGGGCGGCAGGAGGTCCGTCAGCTCGATCTCGAGCGCCTCGCAGAGCGCGAGGAGGGTGTGCAGCGTGGGGTTCGCGGGCGAGCCGGGCTTCGACTCGCCCTTCTCGAACTTCTGGTAGGTGTAGCCCGCGAGTCCCGCCGCATGGGCGATCCGCTCCTGGCTGGCGCCCTTGGCGATGCGGGCCCGGTGCATGTTGGTGCCGAGCTCGCGGGCGTAGGTCGCCCAGTCGCGCTCGGGAGTGGGTGTCGACATGACCGCCAGCTTCGGAGAACTTCGGCCGCGGGTCAGCCATACAGGGATGGGAAATTCCCGGTGGTCATACCCGGGTGACCACCGGCGGTGCGTCCGGAGCCCCGAGGGCCCCCTGGCGGCAGCGCCTAGTATGGCCGGGTGCCAGTGAACCCCGAACTCGTCGGGCGCGTCTTCGCGCCCACGGAGCCCTATCAGGTGGGGCGGGAGAAGGTGCGCGAGTTCGCCCGCGCCGTCTCCGCGACCTCCCCCCTGCACCACGACGTCGAAGCCGCCCGCGCCGCCGGGCACCCCGACCTCGTCGCTCCGCCCACCTTCGCCGTCGTCGTGCAGGAGTTCACGCTCCAGCAGCTGCTCGCCGAGCCCGACGGCGGGATCGACTTCAGCCGCGTGGTGCACGGCGACCAGCGCTTCGTGCTGTCCCGTCCGGTCGTCGCCGGCGACGAGCTGACCGCGACCCTCTCGGTCGCCTCCATCAAGAAGCTCGGCGCCCACTCGATGGTCACCACCGAGTCCCGCATGGTCGACGCGAGCGGCGAGCACGTCGTCACCGCGATCTCGACCCTCGTGGTCAGGGGAGACGAATGAGCACCGCACTGCCCGCCCTCGACGAGCTGAGCGTCGGCCGGGTCGTCGCCGAGGGCCGCTTCCCGATCGACCGCGGCACCCTGGTGCGCTACGCGGGCGCCTCGGGCGACTTCAACCCCATCCACTACCGCGATGACGTCGCCGCCGAGGTGGGCCTGCCCGGCGTGCTCGCGCACGGCATGCTCACGATGGGCACCGCGGTGCAGGTCGTCGTCGACTGGGTCGGCGACCCCGGACGCGTGGTCGACTACCAGGTGCGCTTCACCCGCCCCGTCGTGGTGGACCCGCGCGACGGCGCCGCGATCGACGTGATCGCCACGATCGGTGCCGTGAACGCCGAGGAGGGCTGGGTCCGCGTCGACCTCGCCGTCTCGGTCGAGGGCCAGTCCGTCCTCGGCAAGGCCCAGGCCCGGGTCCGACTCGCGTGACCTCCGCGCCGCTGCTCTCCGCCCTGACCACCCTCCGCGTCGGCGGACCCGCCGAGCGCCTCGTCGAGCCCGCCACGGAGGCGGAGCTGGTCGAGACGCTCGTCGGCCTGTGGTCGGACGACGAGCCGTGGCTGCTGCTGGGCGGCGGCTCCAACCTCCTCGTGGGCGACGACGGGGTCGAGGGCACGGTCGTGCGCGTGCGCACCACCGGCGTCGAGCGGCTCCCCTCCGGCGAGCCGGGGCGCGTGCTCCTGCGGGTGCAGGCCGGCGAGTCGTGGGACGGCCTCGTCGCGACGACCGTGGAGCGCGGCTGGGCGGGCCTCGAGGCCCTCAGCGGCATCCCCGGGACGGTCGGAGCGTCGCCGGTGCAGAACATCGGCGCCTACGGTCAGGAGCTCTCGGACACGCTGGTCGCGGTGGACTTCCTCGACGAGGGCGCCCGTGAGCCCGTCCGGCTGACGGCGGAGGAGCTGCAGTTCGCCTACCGCACCTCCGTGATCAAGCAGGGCCGACGGGGCGCGGTGCTGGCCGTCGAATTCGCGCTCGAGGAGGTCGGCGCCGAGGGCGACGGCACTCCCGTCGCCTACGGTCAGCTGGCATCGGCGCTCGGAGTCGCTCTGGGCGACCGCGTGCCGCTCGCGCGGGTGCGCGAGACCGTCCTGGCGCTCCGAGCGGGCAAGGGCATGGTCCTCGATCCGGAGGACCCCGACACCGCGAGCGCGGGCTCCTTCTTCACCAACCCCCTCGTCACGAGCGCGTTCGCGGACTCCCTGCCGCCCGAGGCGCCGCGCTGGCCGGTCGAGCCGACGGCGGAGGCTCCCGTCATCACTCCGCTCGCCGCGGTCGAGGCCGGAGCGCCCGTCGGGCTGCCCGTCCCTCCCCGCGCCGACGGCCTGGTGAAGCTCAGCGCCGCGTGGCTGATCGAGCACGCCGGCGTCTCGCGCGGCTTCGCCCTTCCCGGCTCGCGGGCCGCCGTGTCGAGCAAGCACACGCTCGCCCTGACCAACCGCGGAGGAGCGACGGCCGAGCAGGTCGCCGAGCTCGCCCGGTACGTCCAGGGGCGGGTCCTGGCGGAGTTCGGCGTGCTGCTGCACCCCGAGCCCGTGGTGGTCGGCACCACCGTCTGAGTCCGCGGGGCCTGAGAGCGCAGGCCCTGAGAGCGCGCGCCCCGCGGCACTGAGGACGCGAGCCCTCCGGACGCGTGCCCTCCGGCCGCGGCCCCACCCGGCTCAGCTGTCGCGGCGGATCCAGCGGAAGCCGAAGCGGCAGGCGATGAGGCCCACGACGAGCCAGATCCCGAGCACGAGCGCGACGCCGCCGAGGTCCCACGATCCGTTGACCTCCGCCTCCTCGAAACCGCTCGGCAGGAACACGGCGCGCATGCCCTGCGCGATCCACTTGAGCGGGAAGACGCTCGCCGTGTTCTGCAGCCAGTCCGGCAGCGTGGTGAACGACAGGTACGACCCCGAGATGAACTGCAGCACGAGCAGCGGCGGCACGATCACGGCGGTCGCGCTCTTGCCCGAGCGGGGCAGGGCTGAGATGGCGATGCCGAGGATGGCCGACGTCGCGACTCCCGCCAGGTAGACCCAGGAGAAGGTCGCCCAGCGCCCGCTGTCGGTGGGCAGCTCGACCGAGAAGACCGTGGCCGCGATGAGGAGCAGCAGGGCGGTCTGCGCGAGGCTCGTGACGAGCACCTGGCCGAACTTGCCGATGAAGTAGCTGAAGACCGGCAGAGGTGACCCGGCGAGGCGCTTGAGCGTGCCGTCGCCGCGCTCGACCGCGATGTCGGTGCCCAGGTTCTGGACGCCCGAGAGCAGGATCCCGGCCGCGGCCAGGCCCGGCACGTAGTACTCCGCCATCGGGATGCCCGGGTCCTGCGGGTTCGCCTGCATCACCGCGGTGTCGCCGAACGCGACCGAGAAGATCGTCAGGAGGAGCACCGGGAAGAGGAAGGTGAAGAACACCTGGTCCGGAGCGCGGAAGTACGAGCGGATCTCGTAGCGGGCCCGGGCGAGTCCGAGGCGGACGGTGCGTCCGGGACCGGTGGAGAGGGTGCGGGGGCGGGTGGCGACGGCGGTCACGCGGGCTCTCCGATCAGATCGACCGCGTCGCGGTCCTCGCGGATGAGGTCGAGGTAGATGTCCTCGAGGCTGGGGCGGACGACCTCGAGGGCCGTCGGCTCCCCGATCCGGGAGTGCAGCTCGGCGACGGTACGGGCGGGCTCGGTGGTGCGCAGCCGGTGCAGCGCGCCGTCCTCGCGCCACTGCACGATCGGGACGCGCGCCTCGTCCCCTCCGATCGTGCTCATCGGGCCGATCGCCAGGAGCCGCCCGCCGGAGATCACGGCGGCGCGGTCGCCGAGGCGGGCCGCCTCGTCGAGGTAGTGCGTGGTGAGCAGGATGGTCGTGCCCTCGCTCTTGAGCAGGGCGATCAGGTCCCAGAACGAATGGCGGGCCTCGGGGTCGAAGCCGGTCGTGGGCTCGTCGAGGAACACCAGCTCGGGGCGGCCGATGATGCCGAGGGCGACGTCGACGCGACGGCGCTGTCCTCCCGAGAGGCGGCCGATGCGCGAGCGGGCCTTGGACGTCAGCCCGACGGCCTCGATGGTCTCGTCGACGTCGCGCGGTCGGGGGTAGAGGCCGGCGAAGTGCGCGATCTGCTCGCGGACCGTCGCATTGCCGGACTCGCCGCTGGACTGCAGGACGATGCCCAGACGCGCCTTCCACGCCAGGTCGCCGTGGCGCGGGTCGACGCCGAGGACCGACACCTCGCCGCCGGAGCGGTCGCGGTAGCCCTCGAGGATCTCGATGGTCGTCGACTTGCCGGCGCCGTTCGGGCCGAGGAGCGCGAAGGTCTCGCCCCGGTGGATGTCGAAGGAGACTCCCGCGACCGCCGGAGCGCCCCCGTAGTCCTTCCGCAGGTCGCGGACTCGGACGGCGTGGTCTTCGCTCATCCTCACAGCGTGCACTGTCGCACCCCTCCGGCGACAGTGATCCCCGATTTCCGCCTCCCTCTTGCCCTCCCCGCCCCGAGATGCCAGGCACCCCTCAGCTGTCGGACAGGCCGCAGGGTGCCGGATCTCCGAGGACGGCCGGGACGGCGCAGGAGGGAGAGAGGCTACGCGGTCCGGAAAAGCTGCTGCAGCCGCCGCACGCCCTCGAGGAGCGCGTCGTCGCCGAGGGCGTAGGAGAGGCGGAGGTAGCCGCTCGGTCCGAAGGCCTCGCCGGGGACGGTGGCGACCTCGGCCTGCTCGAGGATGAGGTCGGCGAGCTCGAGGGAGGTCGTCGGGGTGGTGCCGTTCCACTCGCGGTTCAGCAGTCCGTTCACGTCGGGGTAGACGTAGAACGCGCCGCCGGGGGTGGGGCACTCGATCCCGTCGATCGCGTTCAGCTCGGCGACGATCGTGCGACGGCGGCGGTCGAAGGCCAGGCGCATCTCCTCGGCCGGCTCCTGCGGGCCGGTGAGGGCGGCGATCGCGGCGCGCTGCGAGATGTTCGAGACGTTGCTCGAGAGGTGCGACTGCAGGTTCGAGGCGCCCTTGATCGCATCGGCCGGGCCGACCATCCATCCGACCCTCCAGCCGGTCATCGCGTAGGTCTTCGCGACGCCGTTGACGAGGATCGTGCGGTCGCGCAGGGCCGGCACCGCCTCGACGATCGAGGTCGCGCGCTCCAGCGGGCTCGCGTCGTCCTGGTCGCCGGTGGAGTAGACGAGGTTCTGGTAGATCTCGTCGGCGATGATCCAGAGACCGTGCTCCTCGGCCCACTCGCCGATCTCGCGGGTCTGCTCGGCCGAGTAGACGGCGCCGGTGGGGTTGGAGGGGGAGACGAACAGGAGCACCTTCGTGCGCTCGGTGCGCGCGGCCTCCAGCTGCTCGACCGTGACGAGGTAGCCCTGGTCGGCTCCCGCGAACACGTCCACCTGCACGCCGCCGGCGAGCTTGATCGCCTCGGGGTAGGTGGTCCAGTACGGCGTCGGCACCAGCACCTCGTCGCCGTCGTCGAGGAGGGTCTGGAACGCCTGGTAGACGGCCTGCTTGCCGCCGTTGGTGACCACGACCTGCGAGGGGTCGACGGCCCATCCGGAGTCGCGCGCCGTCTTCTCCGCGATGGCCGCGCGGAGGTCGGGGAGGCCCGCGGCGGGGGTGTAGCGGTAGTTCCTCGGGTCGAGCACGGCGGCCGAGGCGGCCTCGACGATGTGCTCGGGAGTGAGGAAGTCGGGCTCGCCGGCGGCGCAGGACACGACCGGGCGGCCCTGGGCCTGGAGGGCCTTCGCCTTGGCGTCGACCTTCAGAGTGGCGGACTCGGCGATGGCGGCGATGCGGGCGGAGATGCGCGTGGTGGAGGACACGACGGCCAGCGTATCCTGCGCGCGCACGGGGCTCCGAGGCCCCCCGCCGCTCGGCTGGACACGCCCTGCGGGTCCACGTACACTCGTCCGAGGTAGTCGATCTCTGCCCTCGTCCACAGCGCCCGCGAGGGTCGCGTCGGCGGGGCGGCGGGTCGGTCTCCTCCTCGGATGCTCGCAACGGCATCCATAGGGCGGTGGCTCAATTGGTAGAGCAGCGGTCTCCAAAACCGCAGGTTGCAGGTTCGAGCCCTGTCCGCCCTGCACATCGATGCCCGTCGCACGCGGTCCCCGCGACGCTGCGGTCATCGGTCCAGGGCCGCCCATGACGGGCGGTCGGCCACACCGGAGGTTCCGGTGCGGGAAAGGTGCGTGCAGGTGGCCGGGAAAGCAGTCGACGAGCCGAGCGAGGACGTCGTCGCGATCGCCAATCAGCAGCGAGCCGCGCGGCGCAACCCGTTCGCGCGCATCGCCCTCTTCATCCGGCAGGTCATCGCCGAGCTGAAAAAGGTCGTGACGCCCACCCGCAAGGAGCTGGGCAACTACGTCGTGGTCGTGCTGATCTTCGTCGTCATCATGATGGCGCTGGTGTCCTTCCTCGACTGGGTGTTCGCCCTGGCCGTGACGTACGTGTTCGGCACACCCGCCGCCTGACCCGAGAGCATCCGGGCCGCGCGAGCGGAGGGTGCCGGCGACAGCGGGACGCGCCCCGAGGGGTGCGACCGATCGATCGAGAGAGAGTTGTGACGAGTGTCTGACAGAAACCGCGACGACGTCGACTGGGCGACGGCTGCCGAGCAGTCGTCGGAGGTCGAGGAGGAGCAGGAGGGCGACGTCCAGTCGCAGGCTGAGGACGCCGTCGAGCCCGCCGAGCAGGGTGCGCTGAGCATCATCGACGAGAACGAGTCCGAGGACGACCTCGCCTCCGACCTCGAGGCCGCGCTGGACGCCATCGGCTCCATCGACGACCCCGAGGCCGACTCCGCGGTCGACGAGGCCGCGCACATCGACACCGTCGAGGAGGCCGAAGCGGCCCTCGAGGCCGTCGAGGACGAGGCCGAGGTCGCCGCCGAGGACGCCGAGGCCGCAGGCGAGGACCTCGCCGACATCGACCCGTACGAGGCCTTCCGGACCGAGCTGCGCGGCAAGCCGGGCAAGTGGTACGTCATCCACTCCTACGCCGGCTTCGAGAAGCGCGTGAAGTCCAACATCGAGAACCGCAAGGTCTCGCTCGAGGCCGAGGACTACATCTTCGAGGTCCAGGTCCCGATGGAGGACGTGGTCGAGATCAAGAACGGCCAGCGCAAGATGGTCACCCGCGTGCGCATCCCCGGCTACGTGCTGGTGCGCATGGACCTCAACGAGGACTCGTGGTCGGTGGTCCGCCACACCCCGGGCGTCACCGGCTTCGTGGGCAACGCCCACAACCCGACTCCGCTGCGCTTCGAGGAGGCCTTCACGATGCTGAAGAGCCTCGTCGAGATCAAGGACGTCGCCCCCTCCAAGACCGCCGGCGCCAAGGGCCAGAAGCAGGCCCAGCGCGTACTGCCCGCCGAGGTCGACTTCGAGATCGGCGAGACCATCACGATCAAGGAGGGCTCGTTCGCGGGTCTTCCCGGCTCGATCAGCGAGATCAAGCCCGAGAGCGGCAAGCTCACCGTGCTCGTCTCGCTCTTCGAGCGCGAGACCCCGGTCGAGCTGTCGTTCGACCAGGTCACCAAGCTCTGACGCGACGCGTCCGCGCCGCGTGAACGCCCCCTCCGCACGTCGGAGGGGGCGTTCGCCGTTCCGGGCGTCGTGGCCGGGGGCGCCTGCGCGACCTGCGACGAGTGCGATCTGCAGGTGTTCCGCGCGACCGGTGCGATCTGCAGGCGTCCCGTGCGTGGGAGCGCTCTCCTCCGCCTGAACGGTCGGCCGTGGTCGAGATCCCCTGCAGACGGCACAGCCAGCCCCCTGCATAACGCACATACCCCTGCAGATCGCACGCACCCCTGCGGATCGGACAGGTGCCTGCGGAGGGCGCCGCGGGCGGACGGTGCCCGCGCCCTGTCGGGGGTGGCCCCGCTCGTGTAAGCTCGTACGGGTTTTCGTGTCGGCGCCCGCCTCTGTGCGCGCCGGACGACCCTCCTCCACCGCGATCCGGCACCGTCGGATGCGCGGGAGAGCGGCCGGGAGCCCCCGACCGCTCGAACCCTGAGAAAAGGAATCAGAATGGCCCCCAAGAAGAAGGTCACCGGCCTGATCAAGCTCCAGATCAAGGCCGGCGCGGCCAACCCCGCGCCCCCGATCGGTCCGGCGCTCGGTCAGCACGGCGTCAACATCATGGAGTTCTGCAAGGCGTACAACGCGCAGACCGAGTCGCAGCGCGGCAACGTCATCCCCGTCGAGATCACCGTCTACGAGGACCGCTCGTTCACCTTCGTGCTGAAGACCCCGCCCGCGGCGGAGCTCATCAAGAAGGCCGCCGGCGTCGCCAAGGGCTCCTCGACCCCGCACACCGTGAAGGTCGCGAAGCTCACCCAGGCGCAGGTCCGCGAGATCGCCGAGGCGAAGCAGGTCGACCTGAACGCCAACGACATCGACGCCGCCGCGAAGATCATCGCCGGCACCGCCCGCTCGATGGGCATCACGGTCGAGTAGCGCGGAGCGCTGCTCGGCGGCGGCAGCCCGCGCTCACCAGCGCGGACTCACCGCGGAAGCCTCGAGAACGCAACGGCGGCCCCTCACCGGGGTCGCACGATGCACCTCGAGAACCTCCCGCGAGCAGCACTCACGGCCGCGATCGCGGCACCACCAGAACTCCATCACCCCCGTGGGAGAGCCCGCCAGGCTCTAGAACCACATTCTCGTTTCAAGGAGAAACAACATGGCACAGAAGTCGAAGGCCTACCGGGCCGCCGCGGCCAAGCTCGAAGAGGGCAAGTTCTACACGGCCGACGAGGCCGTCGCTCTCGCCCGCGAGACCGGTTCCGCCAAGTTCAACAGCACCGTCGAGGTCGCCCTCAAGCTCGGTGTCGACCCCCGCAAGGCCGACCAGATGGTCCGCGGCACGGTCATCCTGCCCCACGGCACGGGCAAGACCGCCCGCGTCATCGTGTTCGCGACCGGTCCGGCCGCCGAGGCCGCGCTGGCCGCCGGCGCCGACGAGGTCGGCGGCGCCGAGCTCATCGAGAAGGTCGCGGGCGGGTACACCTCGTTCGACTCCGCCGTCTCGACCCCGGAGCTCATGGGCCAGGTCGGCCGTCTCGGAAAGGTGCTCGGCCCCCGCGGCCTCATGCCCAACCCGAAGACCGGCACCGTGACCCCGGACGTGGCGAAGGCCGTGACCGAGATCAAGGGCGGAAAGATCGAGTTCCGCGTCGACAAGCACGCCAACGTGCACCTCGTCGTGGGCAAGGCCGCGTTCACCGAGGAGCAGCTCCAGGAGAACTTCAAGACCGCGCTCGACGAGATCCTCCGCCTCAAGCCGTCCTCCTCGAAGGGCCGCTACATCCAGAAGGCCGCCGTCTCGACGACCTTCGGCCCCGGCATCCCGCTGGACGTCAACGTCCTGGCCTGAGCCGGGTACGCACTGACGAAGGAGGGGGTCCGCTTCGGCGGGCCCCCTCCTTCGTCGTCCCGGCATACTGGAGCGGTGATCCGCCGCTCCGCTCCGCCGCGTCTCCCGTGACCGTCCGCAGGTCGTCCCCAGCCGATGCCGCCGCTCTGGCCGAGCTGGCCGCCGCGACCTTCCCGCTGGCCTGCCCGCCGCACACCACCGCGGAGGCGAAGGCCGAGTTCGTGCGCACCGTGCTCTCGATCGAGCGCTTCCGCGACCACCTCGTCGATCCGCTCCGCTCGCTCCTGGTCGACGACGACTCCGGCGCGCTGACCGGCTACGCGATGCTCGTGCGCGGGGAGCCCGCCGACGCCGACGTCGTCGCGGCGATCCGGTTGCGACCGACCGTCGAGCTCAGCAAGTTCTACCTCCTCCCCGGCCGGCACGGCTCCGGAGCGGCCGCCGGGCTGATGGCCGCGACCCTCGAGGAGGCGCGGGCGCACGGAGCCACCGGCGTCTGGCTCGGCGTCAACGAGGAGAACGCGCGCGCTCAGCGCTTCTACGCCAAGCACGGCTTCGCGGTCGTCGGCCGCAAGCGCTTCCTCGTCGGCGACCGCTGGGAGGACGACTTCGTCCTCGAGCGCCCGCTCGCCTGACCCCCCCCCGCAGATGCCACTTCGGTACGCGACACGCCGCGCGTCGCGTACCGAAGTGGCATCTCGCGGGGGGTCAGCCCTCGGAGACGGTGAGGACGATCTTGCCGCGGGTGTGGCCCGTCTCGAGCTGCTCGTGCGCCTCGCAGGCGCGGGCGAGCGGGAAGATGCCGTCGATGAAGACGCGGACGTCGCCCGACTCGAGCAGGCGCGAGACCACGCCGAGGGTCGCCCCGTCGGGTGCGACGCGGTAGGTGGAGGCGCGCACGCCCGCAGCGGCCGCCTCCTGGAAGAACCCGGGCCAGCTCCCGGTGGGCGCGTTCACGATCAGGCCCCCGGGACGGAGGACCGTCAGGGAGCGCGAGCCCGTGTCGTCGTGCACGTTGCCGACCAGGTCGATGACCACGTCGACGCCGGACAGCAGCTCGTCGAAGCGCTCGGCCGTGTGGTCGATCACCTGCGCGGCGCCGAGCTCGCGCAGCCACTGCAGGTTGCGGGTCGAGCCGGTCGCGATCACGGACGCGCCGAAGTAGGCGGCGAACTGCACCGCGAAGTGGCCGACTCCGCCCGACCCGGCGTGGATCAGGATCCGCTGGCCCTCGTGCGCCTTGGCGAGCTCCACGACCATGCCCCAGGCGGTGAGCGCCGCGAGCGGGACGCCGGCCGCCTCTACGTGCGAGAGCGTCGACGGCTTCCGCGCGATCGAGACACTCGGAACGCTGACGTACTCGGCGTAGGAGCCCGAGTAGCGCGGCACCATGACGAAGCCGTACACCTCGTCGCCCGGACGCAGCGGATGCGCCGGGTAGGGGCTCGAGACGACGACGCCCGAGAAGTCGTGGCCGAGGACGGCCGGGTAGGAGGCGATCTGCGAGGCGACCCCCTGGCCCGCCCGCGTCTTCGCGTCGAGCGGATTCACGCCGGCCGCGACCACCTTCACGGTGAACTCGGCGTTGATGGCGGCGGGGGTCGGCACGGTCGCGAGGTGCAGGGCGGAGGCGTCGCCCGGCGCGTCGATCACCGCCGCCGTCATCGTGTCGGGGAGGACGACCTCCTCCGGGATCTCGCCGATCGCGAGGCCGTGCCCGAGCGCGCTGGTGTGCATCGTCGCCTTTCCTGTCGCTGAGGCGTGCGGGTGGAGCGTGCCGAGGACGTCGCCCCCGATCCCGCATCCGACGCCGCGACCAGTCAACCGAGGCAATGAGTCGGCGCTGTTACGGGGGTGTCACCCTCGGGAGAAGATTGGCGAGCGGAGGCGCGGGCGCCCGGTCTGGCACGATGAGGGGATGCGACGCCGACGATCCCTGCTGGTCGGCGGTGCCCTCCTGGTCCTGGCCGGGCTCGTGGTCCTCCTGGCCGCGCGGATCAGCATCGGCACCAGCCGCTGGGTCTACGTCAGCGAGATGGGTGCGCCGGACCTGCCGACGGCCGGCGCCTTCGAGGCCGCTCTGCTGCTCGTGGCGGCCGGCGGCGCGCTGATCGCCGCGGGCGCCTGGGCGGTGCGCGCCCGCCTCCTGCCCGCCCTCCGCCCGGCCGGAGCGATCCTCCTGGCGGCCGCCTGCTTCGCGCTCGCCTCGCAGGTGACCTGCACGGCGGGCTGCCCGCTGCCGGTCGGGCCGGCCTTCCGCTGGCAGGACCTCATCCACACCTCGGCCGCCGTGCTCGGCTTCGCGGCCGCCTGCGCCGCGATGCTCCAGCTGGCGACGGTGCGGGGGCGCCCGGCGGTCGCGCGGCTCTCGCTCGCCGCCGGGATCTCGGTGGCGGTCGTCGCCGGGACCGGCGGGATCCTGTCGCTCCTGCGCGTGTGGCTGCGGCTCGGCGGGACGCTCGAGTTCGTGGCGACCGCGATCGCGGTGCTCTGGCTCGCGTTCGTCGGCCTGGTGCTCGCGCTCGAGGACCTCAGCGCCGAGCGAGCCAGCCGCGGACGTGCCCGCGGATCCGGTCCTGCTGAGCGGCGAAGCCCGCGTCCCGAGACGGCACGCGCTCGTAGTCCGCATCCGGAAGAGCCCTAGCCCACGCCTCCGCGACCTCGACCGGATGCACGGGGTCGCGCTCGGCCGCGATCACCAGGGTGCGCGCGATGACCTCGCTGAGCTCTCCGGAGTCGCGGTAGGCGGCGTTCCGGGGGATCTGGGCGAGCCGGACGGCGCGCTCGGCCGCCCGCGGGGAGCGGAACTGCTGCGTCAGCGCCTCCGCCGACGCGGGGGACACCTCGGCGGCGCGCGCGAACAGGCCCGAGGCCCGGAACATCCGCTCGCCGCGCTTCGCGCCGTGGTCGTGCAGCATCTGCGCGATGACGGGGAACACGGTGAGGTTCTCGGGCAGCGGCTCGGCGGTGAAGGCGGGGCGCACGAAGACGGCGCGGTCGATCGGAAGCACGCGTCGCACGGCGAGGCGCAGGGCGATCGCGGCGCCCATCGAGATGCCGAGCACCGTGAGCGGCTTGTGCGCGGCTCCGGCCCGCACGACCTCCTCCGTCACCTCGTCGGCCAGCGCCTCGAGGGCGAAGTCGCCGGGCGCGCCGAGCAGCTCGGAGGCGCCGTGGGCGCGGACGTCCGGGGCGATGACCTCGCTGCCGGCGGGGAGGGCGGAGCGCAGCAGCCCGAGCGGCTGGGAGCGGTCGCCGCCCAGGCCGTGCAGGAGGAGGACCGTCACCGCGCGCGCGTCCGCTCGTGCAGCTCGGCCATCAGCATCCCCGCCAGCCGCACGAGGATGTGGATCTCGTCCTCGTCGCGGTCGACCCAGCGGGAGTGGGGCTCGCCCTCGATCGGCACGAAGTCGCGGTGCTGCTCCCAGACGACGAGCGTGCGCTCGGCGCCGAGGACGTACTGCTGCCAGAAGACCTGCCGCAGGTAGTGGCGCGGGATGCTCCGCCACGGCTTCGTCGTGGTCTTGATCTCGCAGAGCTCGAGCCGGCCGTCCTCGCGGAGGCCGATGCCGTCGGGAGTGGCGAGGTGGCGCCGCTCCTGGCTCGCGTGGAAGAGGGTGCTGCTGGGCTCGATCGCGTGCTCGTTCCGCACCCAGGCCGCGATCTCGGGCTCGCGGGCGCGGCCGTGGTCGGTGAAGGCGTTGCCGCCGAAGCCGGTGCCGTAGAGCTTGTCGAGCGCGGCCTTGCCGATCGCGGCGGGGGAGGAGAGGCGGGCGACGTCGGTCGCGGTGATGCCGCGCGAGCGGGCGCGGAGCCAGGCGACGCGGTCCGAGGAGTCGGCGACGACCCTCCGGAGGTGCGGGGGCTCGGCGTCCGTGAAGACGGGCTGCGTCTCCCAGGGGAAGGAGAGCTGCAGGTCGGGCACCGATTCATTCTCTGCCCCCTGCGGCGCCCGGTCGAATCGGCACGCCGACCCGCGGCGTCTCGCCAGGGCGCGATCGCACGTGCCGACGGCTCAGGCGTCGAGGAAGGCGTCGACGTGCGCGGGGGAGAGGAGGTGGCGCCGGACCATCAGGGCGGCCCCGCGGACGCCTCCGCCGTGGGCCGCGGCCTGCACGATGTCGAGCGCGCGGGTCGCCAGCGGGAGGGAGCGGCGGTAGACGACCTCGCGGACCCCGGCGAGGACCTCGTGGCTGGCCTGGGCGATGCTGCCGCCGACGACGATGACGGAGGGGTTCAGCAGGTTCACGCAGGTGGCGAGCACCTCGCCGATATCGCGGCCGGCGGCGCGGGTGAGCTCGACGGTGGTGGGGTCCCCCTCCGTCAGCAGCGTGACGACGTCGGAGGTGCTGGCGGCGTCGATCCCGGACTCGGTCAGCCGGCGGGCGATCGCCGAGCCGCTGGCGATCGCCTCGAGGTCGGCCTCGCCGCGGTCGCCGGGGACCTGCACGTGGCCCAGGTCGCCCGCGGCCCCGAGGGCTCCGCGCTGCAGGGAACCGCCGCTGACGATCCCGGCTCCGATTCCGGTGGACACCTTCACGTAGAGGAGGTCGTCGACGTCGGCGTAGTGGTCGGCGTGCTCGCCGAGCGCCAGCAGGTTCACGTCGTTGTCGACGAGGACGGGCACGGGGAGGCGGCGGCCGACGAACTCGGGGATGTCGAAGCGGTCCCAGCCGGGCATGATCGGCGGCTTCACCGGACGGCCGGTCGCGTGCTCGACGGGGCCGGGGACGCCGACGCCGACTCCCGCGAGCGGGCCGGCCGCCGGGGTCCGGCCGAGCAGGGCCGCGGCGACGTCGAGGGCGTGGCCGAGGACGGCGAGAGGGCCGTCGGCGATGGCGATCCTCTCGCGGCGGCGGGCGAGGACCGTGCCGTCGAGGTCGGTCAGGGCGACGACGGCGTGCGCCGCGCCGAGGTCGACGGCGAGCAGGCTGCGCGCCCGGGGGTCGAAGGCCACGCGGGCGGCGGGGCGGCCGCCGGACGAGGGGGCGTCGTCCTGCCGGGCGACCAGGCCGGAGGCGGTCAGGACGTCGAGCTGGGCGGAGACGGCCGCGCGCGGCAGGCCCGTCTCGGCGACCACGTCGGCCCGTGTCCGGGGCGCCCCGTCGGCCAGCAGGAGCAGCAGCTCGCCGACCGCGCTGACGGTGATGCGGCGGCGCGGGGACATGGCCAGAGTCAACCACAGCGCCCGTGCTTCTGTGCGGCGGGCGCCCGACTTGACGGGCGTTCAGGGCTAGTTTTGCTTGTCCGTGAGCAAAAGTCCGCGTAGGGTTCGAGGCACACCTTCCGATGCGATCAGGAGCCCCACCGGTGGCCACACCCCCAGACCTCTCTGTCCAGCTGTACTCGGTGCGCGAGCCGCTCGCGGCCGATCTGCCCGCCACCCTCGACCGCCTCGCGGCGATCGGCTTCACCACGGTCGAGCTCTTCGGGTTCGTCGACCTGGCCGACGCCTACCGCGCGGCGCTCCCGGCCAGCGGACTGCGCGCTCCCAGCGCACACGCGCGCCTCCTCGGCCCGCAGGGGGACGCCACCGTCGACGAGATCCTCGACACGGCCGTCTCGCTCGGCGTCGAGACCGTGATCGACCCCTTCGTCGATCCGACCCGCTGGACCACCGCGGACGACGTCGCCCGCATCGCCGACGAGCTGAACGCGCTGGTCGACTCCGCCGCCGCGCGCGGCCTGGTGCTCGGCTACCACAACCACGCCTTCGAGTTCGAGAACCGCGTCGACGGCCGCAGCGCCTTCGAGCACCTCGCGGGCCTCCTCGACCCGCGCATGGTCCTCGAGCTCGACACCTACTGGGCGGCCGTCGGCGGCGACGACCCGGTCGAGGTGCTCGGCCGCCTCGGCGACCAGGTGCGCTTCCTGCACGTGAAGGACGGTCCGATCTCGGCCGACACCCAGGAGCAGCTGCCCGCGGGCGAGGGCGCGATGGACGTCCCGGCGATCCTCGCCGCCGCTCCGCAGGCACTGCCCGTGCTGGAGTTCGACGCCTACGCCGGCGACATCTTCGAGGGCCTGGAGTCGGCCCACCGCTACGTCTCGGGACTCGGCGCATGAGCGGCACCGGCCGCGTGGGCGTCGGCGTCATCGGCGCCGGCAACATCAGCACGCAGTACCTGACCAACCTCACCGTCTTCCCCGACCTCGAGGTGCTCTTCGTCGCCGACATCGACCTCGAGCGGGCGAGGACCCAGGCCGAGGCGTTCGGCGTCCCCGCCTCCGGCACCGTCGAGGAGCTCTTCGCGCACGAGGGCATCGAGATCGTCGTGAACCTCACGATCCCGGCCGCCCACGTCGAGGTCGCGCGCCGCGCGGTCGAGGCGGGCAAGCACGTGTGGACCGAGAAGCCCTTCTCGCTCGACCGCGACAGCGGGATCGAGCTGCTCGCGCTGGCAAAGGAGAAGGGGCTGCGCGTCGCGACCGCTCCCGACACCTTCCTCGGCGCGGGCCTCCAGACCGCTCAGCGCGTCATCGAGAGCGGAGCCATCGGCACGCCGCTGTCGGCCCTCACCCTCTTCCAGGGTCCCGGCCCCGAGTCGTGGCACCCGGACCCGGAGTTCTTCTTCGCCGAGGGCGGCGGACCGCTGCTGGACATGGGCCCGTACTACATCACGACGCTCGTGCAGAACCTCGGCCCCGTCGAGAGCGTCACCGCCGTCTCGTCGCAGGCCCGCGCCACCCGCGTGGTGGGCTCCGGCCCGAAGGAGGGCACCGAGTTCCCGGTGACCATCCCGACGCACATCGGCGGACTGCTCCGCTTCGAGTCCGGGGCCTCGGCCCAGGGCGTGTGGAGCTTCGAGTCGAGCCTGCCGCGGACCGGCTTCGTCGAGATCAACGGCTCCGAGGGCACCCTCGTCCTCCCCGACCCGAACCAGCACGACGGCGAGATCACCCTGCACCGCCGCGGGTCCGCCGAGCCGGAGGTCATCGCGGCGACCGGCTCGACCGCCTCCCGCGGCACCGGCGTGCTCGAGCTCGCCCGCGCGATCCGGGCCGACCGCCCCGAGGCCGCCTCCGGGGACCTGGCGTACCACGTCACCGACGTGATGCTCTCGCTCCTCGAGGCCGCCGAGACCGGCGAGAAGGTCCTCGTCACGAGCTCCGTGACGCCCCGACCCGCACTGCCCGAGAGCTGGGACCCGACCGAAGCGACCCTCTCCTGATGCCCGCGCCCCTGCGCGTCGGCGTGCTCGGCGGCGGCTTCATGGCGGCCGTGCACAGCCGCGCGGCCCGCAGCGCCGGAGCGGTGCTCGCCGGAGTCGCCTCCTCCACCCCGGAGAAGGGCGAGCGGGCGGCGGCCGAGCTCGGCGTCGAGCGCGCCTACCCGGACGCCCGCGCCCTGATCGAGGACGAGAGCATCGACCTCGTGCACGTCTGCACCCCGAACGCCACGCACGCCGCACTCGCGCTCGCGGCGATCGAGGCGGGCAAGCACGTGGTCTGCGAGAAGCCGCTCGCCGCGACGCTGCGGGAGGCGGAGTGCCTCGCCGCGGCCGCGTCCTCCGCCGGCGTGGTGGCGACCGTCCCGTTCGCCTACCGCTTCCACCCGATGGTGCGCGAGGCCCGCGCCCGCGTCGCCTCCGGCGAGACCGGCCGCCTGGTCACGGTCCGCGGGAGCTACCTCCAGGACTGGCTGCTGGGCGCCTCCGACGACAACTGGCGCGTCGACCCGGCCGCCGGCGGCCGCTCGCGCGCCTTCGGCGACATCGGCTCGCACCTGGTCGACCTGCTGGAGTTCGTCACCGGCGACCGGATCGACTCGCTCGCCGCGATCACGAGCACCGTCCACGCCGAGCGCGGCGGCCGCCCGGTGAGCACCGAGGACGTGGCCGGCCTGATCGTCCGGCTCGAGGGCGGCGCCGTCGGCACGCTCCTCGTCTCGCAGGTCACCGCGGGCCACCGCAACGAGCTGGTGCTCGAGGTCTCCGGGCTGGAGGAGTCGCTCCGCTTCGAGCAGGAGCTCCCCGAGACGCTGTGGGTCGGCCGGCGCGACAGCGCCCTGCTGGTGCCGCGCGACGCCTCGATCCTCGCGCCCGACGCGGCCCGGCTCTCGATCGTGCCGAGCGGTCATCCGATGGGCTACCAGGACGCCTTCGCGGCGTTCGCCCGCGACACCTACGCCGCCGTGGCGGGCGCCGACGTGGAGGGTCTGCCGACCTTCGCCGACGGCCTCCGCGCGGCGCGCATCACCGAGGCCGTGCTCGACGCGGCCGAGACAGGCGCCTGGGTGGCCGTGCCCGCCGCCGACGACCGGACGGAGATCGCCGCATGAGCGATGAGAAGACGTACCCCGCCACTCACCCCGTGACGCTGTTCACCGGGCAGTGGGCCGATCTGCCCTTCGAGGAGGTCGCCCGCCTCGCCGCCGAGTGGGGCTACGACGGGCTCGAGATCGCGGCCTCGGGCGACCACCTCGACCTCAAGCGCGCGGATGAGGACGACGCCTACGCCGCCTCGCGCCTGGAGATCCTCGACCGCTACGGCCTCGAGGTCTTCGCGATCTCGAACCACCTCACCGGCCAGGCCGTCTGCGACGACCCGATCGACTTCCGCCACAAGGCCCTCGTGCGCGACTACACCTGGGGCGACGGCGACGCGGAGGGAGTGCGGCAGCGCGCCGCCGAGGACATGAAGCGCTCCGCGCGGGTCGCCCGCAAGCTCGGCGTCGACGTCGTGGTCGGCTTCACCGGCTCGAAGATCTGGCCGTACGTGGCGCAGTTCCCGCCGGTGCCGGCCTCGGTCATCGACGAGGGCTACGAGGACTTCGCGACGCGCTGGAACCCCATCCTCGACGAGTTCGATGCGAACGGCGTGGTCTACGCGCACGAGGTGCACCCGTCCGAGATCGCCTACGACTACTGGTCGAGCGTCCGCACTCTCGAGGCGATCGGGCACCGCCCGGCCTTCGGCTTCAACTGGGACCCGTCGCACATGATGTGGCAGGACATCGACCCGGTCGGCTTCATCGTCGACTTCAAGGACCGGATCTACCACGTCGACTGCAAGGACACGCGCCTGCGCCCGAAGAACGGCCGCGCGGGCGTGCTCGGCTCGCACCTGCCCTGGGGCGACCCCCGCCGCGGCTGGGACTTCGTCTCGACGGGTCACGGCGACGTCCCGTGGGAGGACGCGTTCCGGGCGCTGGAGTCGATCGGCTACTCCGGCCCGATCTCCATCGAGTGGGAGGACGCCGGGATGGACCGCCTGCACGGAGCGAAGGAGGCCGTCGGCTTCATCCGCTCGCTGCTCTGGAGGACCCCGACCGCGTCGTTCGACGCCGCGTTCTCGAACCAGTAGCCGCGCGGGTCTCCTCGGCGGGAGCCCGCTCCGGTCCGCGGCGCACGTCGCGCGCACCGGAGCGGGGTCCCGCAGGCGGGAGAGCGGTCAGTCGGCGGCCTTGGCGGCGCGCTCGGACTTGATGCGGGCCTGCTCGCGGCGGACCTCCGCGTAGCGGTTCTGCTCGACGCGCAGCCACTCGGGGACCTCGTCGAGCAGGGCCTGGATCTCGGGAGTGGTCAGCGCTTCGGTGACGCCGCCGCGGGCGAGCCCCGAGATGGAGACGTTCAGCCGGGAGGCGATGACGGAGCGGGGGTGCGGCCCCTCCTCGCGCAGCTGCACGAGCCAGGCGGGCGGGTTCGCGGCGAGCTCGTCGTACTGCTCGCGCGTGATCGCCGACTCCTGGAACTCCTCCGGGGTCGCGGGCAGGTAGACCTGCAGCTTCTTCGCCGCGGTCGCAGCCTTCATCGTCTGTGTCGCCTTGGCCATGCGGCAACCCTACCGGCGCGGCGCGGACCACCTACCCTGAGGGGATGAGCGAGCAGCCCGAGACCGTCGACCCGCAGGCCGCTCCCGAGGCGGAGGGGCGTCCGGAGGGTGAGGCGGACGCGGCGGCGGAGGACGCGTCGGCCGGATCGGGCGCGATCGGCGTCGGAGCCGAGTCGGACGACACCGGGGACGACGACTCCGACGACGACGACGACCAGAACACCGACGGCGGAGACGCCGCCGACGACGCCGCCGTCCCCGCCGGCCCCGTGCTCGCCGTCGCCCTCGTGCCCGGCGTCACCCCCACCAAGTGGACCCGCGTCTGGGGCCAGCGCCGCTCCGATCTCCCGCTGCGCATCACCGTCGTCGCCGAGCGCGAGCAGGAGCAGGCGCTGCTCGACGGCCGCGCGCAGCTCTCGTTCGTCCGCGGCGACGTCTCCTCCTCCGCGCTCAGCTCCATCCACCTCTACGACGAGCAGCCCGTCGCCGTCCTCGGCCGCGAGCACGCCCTGGCCGCCGCGGAGGAGCTCGACGTCGCCGAGCTGGCCGCCGAGCACCTCCTCCAGGACCCGGAGGACGTGCCGGAGTGGGCCGCGGTCGCCGAGGAGGTCGCGGACGGCTCACGGCGCCCGCTGCCGCGCATGGCCGGCCTCGACGACGCGGTCGAGCAGGTGGCGGCCGGAGTGGGCGTGCTGATCGTGCCGCAGTCGGTGGCCCGTGTGCACAGCCGCAAGGACGTGACCGCGGTGCCGGTGACCGGCGTCGCTCCCTCCTCCGTCCGCCTCGCCTGGGTGACGGACGACAAGGGCGACGACGTCGAGGACTTCATCGGAGTCGTCCGCGGGCGCAGCGCGAACACCACCCGAGGGACCGCTGCGACACCGAAGGTCGAGTCGCGCGCGAAGGCGGCCAAGGCGAAGGCGCGGGAGGCGCGCGAGAAGGCGGAGAGGGCCGGCGGCGGCAAGAAGAAGCCGGCTCGCGCCAAGGCGTCCGCGCCGGCGGTGCGGCGCACCCGCAAGCCCCGCGGCCGCTGACCGTGGCCGACGACGCCGACTGGTCGCTCCGCCCCGCGACCGCGGAGGACGCCGCGGCGATCGCCGAGCTGCGCGCGGTCGTCATGCGCCCGTCACTCGAGACGCTCGACCGCTACGACGAGCACCGCGTGCGGCACCGCTTCCTCGACGGCTTCCGGCCCGAGCTCACCCGGGTGATCGAGCTCGACGGCGCCTTCGCAGGGAGCATCGCCGCGCGGGTCGAGCCGGACGCGGTCTGGATCGAGCACTTCTACCTGGCGCCTCACGCGCAGGGCCGCGGAGTCGGCGGCGCCGTCCTGCGCCGGGTGATGGCGGAGGAGGCGCGGCCGGGGCTGCACTTCCGCCTCGACGTCCTGAAGCGCAGCGACGCCCGCCGCCTCTACGAGCGGCACGGCTTCCGGTTCGAGCGCGCTCTGGAGTGGGACGACATCCTCATCGCGCCGCCCGTGTCCTGACCCCTGATCGGGGAGGGGGACGGGGCGCGGGCCGCCGCTAGCATGAGCGCGATCCCCTCCGCCGGGTCGGCCGCAGGGCGACCTCCTCCTGGAAGCAGGCACTCCGCCGTGTCCCCGCTCGTCCTCCGGTCCGCCGCCTCCGCGGTCCTCGTCGCCGCCCTGGCGATCACCTCCAGCCCGCTCGCCTCCGCCGCACCGGTCGCCGCGCCGTCGACCGCTCCCGTCGCCGCGTCCGACGCGCCCCGCTCGATCGTGCTCCCCGCGGGGCAGCCGCTCTGGCAGCCCAGCGCCGAGTCCCCCCTGCCCGACGCGCCGGACCAGGCCCCGGGCGCCGCCCGCGCGAACGCTGCCGCCTCGATCAGCGGCCGCGTCGTGGTCGAGGAGGCCGACGGCTCGATCGCGACCACCACCCCTCGCGGCGCGCTCCTGAACGTCGAGGTCTGGTCGAGCGAGGCGGGGCTCCTCGGGAACCACTCCGTCGCCGCCGACCTCACCTTCAGCATCGACGGGCTCACCGCCGGGCAGACCTACTACCTGCTGATCAAGGACAACGCCGACCTGTACGCCGACCTCTGGTCCGGCGGCAGCGCCGTCGCCCGCAGCGCCGAGCCGCTCCAGGCTCCGGCCGCGGGCGTGCAGCTCCGGACCGCGCGGTTGGGCTCGCTCGAGGGCCGCCTGAGGGGAGTCGCGGGCGACCAGCGCGTCGACATCTGGTACCGCGACCCGGGCACCGACGGCTACTTCCGCACCGGCGAGCTCGACCTGATCACGGGCGGCGACAACCCGTACTCGTTCCAGCAGGTGGTCCCCGGCGACTACCTCGTCCGCGCGTCGAGCCGGAACGACGTGATCGACGACAGCTACTGGGACCACGTCCTGCGCTCCGGCGACGCGAGCGACGTGCGCGTCCCGGTCGGCGGATCGGCCGCCGGGATCGACCTCTCGCTGAGCAGCGACTACCAGCAGTACACCGGCCGCCTCGCCGGATCGGACCGCTACGCGACGTCGGTGGAGGCGACGGGCTACTTCTCCCCGGGCATCCCGGTCCTCTACGTGGCGAGCGGGGCGAACTGGCCGGACGCGCTGAGCGCCGGCCCGGCCGCCGCCGCCCTCGGAGGCGCGCTCCTGCTCACCGATCCCGACCGCCTGCCGCGGGTCGTCTCCGACGAGATCCGCCGCCTCCGCCCGGAGCGGGTCGTGGTCGTCGGCAGCGAGCTGAGCGTGAGCCCCGGGGTCTTCTCCGCGATCCGCTCGATCGTCGGCGGCACCGAGCGCATCGGCGGGACGGACCGCTACGACACCTCCCGCCGGATCGTCGCGGACGCCTTCGGCCCCGGCCCCTACTCGAACATGTTCGTCGCGACCGGCACCAACTTCCCCGACGCCCTCTCGGCCGCGCCGATCGCCGGCTGGCGTGCGCAGCCCGTGCTGCTGGTCGACGGAGCGACCTCGGGCGCCGACTCCGCGACCGAGACGGCGGTGCGCGAGCTGGCCCCGGAGCACGTGGAGTTCCTCGGCGGCGACCCCTCGATCCGGGACGCGTACGTGGCGGACTTCGCCCGTCGCGGCCTCACGCCCTCGATCTCGAGGATCGCCGGCCGCGACCGCTACGAGACGAGCGTCGAGCTGAACAGCGCCTACCCCCAGTCGCTGCTGCAGGACAGCGTCTTCCTCGCCGCGGGGTCCTCCTTCGCCGACGCCCTCTCGGGAGCGACGACGGCGGCGGCCCTGGGCTCGTCCGTTCTGCTGACCGAGCGCGACTGCGTGCACGACTCGACGCTGCGCTTCCTGGCCTCCAACTCCAAGAACTACGCGTTCCTGCTCGGCGGGGAGCCGACGCTCACCGAGGACGTGGCGAACCTCCGCAACTGCGAGTACGACTTCTGAGACGCGTGCTCCCGGGGTCCGGGGCTAGGGTGCGATCATGCCCACGAGCGATGAGATCTGGACCCTGGCCGAGCACGACGTACCGGTGTACCGCAGCGGTGAGGGCGGCCGGGCGCTGATCCTGATCCACGAGGTCTGGGGCGTCGACGGCCACATCCGCTCGGTCGCCGACCGCTACGCCGCTGAGGGCTACGCCGTCGTCGCCCCCGAGCTCCTGGCCGACAGCGGTCTGCTCGAGCAGCTCGACGAGGAGCAGCGCGCCGACTACGACCACCCGGTGCGGCGCCTGCCGCGCCAGGTCGAGCTGCGCACCTTCTTCGCCCCCGTCTTCACTCCGGAGCACGCGACGCGCACCGTCGCGATCCTCCGTGCCCTCGTCGAGCGGCTCCTGCGCCAGGAGGGCGCGACCAGCGTCTCCGTCACCGGGTTCTGCTACGGCGGCACCTTCTCGTGGGCGCTCGCGCTGGCCGAGCCGCGTCTGGCCGCTGCCGTGCCGTTCTACGGACACGTCACAGCGTCCGCCGAGGAGCTCGGCGCGCTGCAGGTGCCGGTGCTGGCGTTCCTGGGCGACCAGGACGCACCCCTCGTCGAGCAGGTGCCGCGCATCCGCGAGGCGACCGAGGGCAGGGACGTCGAGGTCGTCGTCTACCCGGGGGCGGGCCACGCCTTCTTCAACGACGCGAACGAGCAGACCTACCAGGCCGAGGCGGCGACCGACGCCTGGCCGCGCGCGCTCGCGTTCCTCGGCGCGCACGCGGGCTGAGCGGGCTCGGCTCCTCCTCCGGGAGCGCCCGCTCTTCCCGGGGCGGTGCCCGCGGTCGTAGGCTCGCGCTCATCCGCAACGGGAGGGGCCGACGATGACCGCCACGAGAGAGACGTCCGCCCCGCCCGAGCTCAAGCGGGTGCTCGGCCCCAAGCTGCTGCTGCTGTTCGTGGTCGGCGACATCCTCGGCACCGGGATCTACGCCCTCACCGGGCAGGTCGCGGCCGAGGTGGGCGGGGCCGCGTGGCTCCCCTTCGTGATCGCGTTCGTCGTCGCCACGCTCACCGCCTGCTCCTATCTGGAGCTGGTGACGAAGTACCCCCAGGCGGCGGGAGCCGCGCTCTACGCGCACAAGGCGTTCGGGATCCACTTCGTCACGTTCCTGGTCTGCTTCACCGTGATGGCGAGCGGGATCACCTCGGCCTCCGCCGCCTCGGGCGCCTTCGCGAGCAACTTCGCGATCGGGTTCGGGCTCGGGGACGGCGCGGGGACGCGGCTGAGCATCGCGCTGGTGTTCATGGTCTGCATCGCCCTGGTGAACCTGCGCGGTGTCGCCGAGAGCGTCGGGCTGAACGTGGTGCTCACCCTCATCGAGCTCTCGGGCCTGCTGCTGGTGATCTTCGTCTGCTTCTTCGCGGTGTTCGGCGGGCAGGCCGACTTCTCGCGGGTGGTCGCGTTCGAGGCGCCGGAGGACAAGTCGCTGCTGCTCGCGGTGAGCACCGCGACCTCGCTGGCGTTCTTCGCGATGGTCGGCTTCGAGGACTCGGTGAACATGGCGGAGGAGACGAAGGAGCCCAGCCGCATCTTCCCGCGCGTGATGCTCACGGGTCTCGGCATCACCGCCGTGGTCTACGTGCTCGTGTCCACACTCGCCGTCGCGATCGTGCCGGTCGGGGAGCTGGCCGGCAACGACACTCCGCTCGTCACGGTCGTCGAGGCCGCGGCACCCGACTTCCCGATCTCGACGCTCCTGCCCTTCATCTCGCTCTTCGCCGTGGCCAACAGCGCCCTGATCAACATGATGATGGCCAGCCGCCTGCTCTACGGGATGAGCCGCCAGGGCGTGCTGCCGCCGTTCCTGCAGAACGTGCTGCGCGGACGGCGCACGCCGTGGGCCGCGATCCTCTTCACGACGGTGATCGCCCTGCTCCTGACCGCCTACGTGTCGCGCGACCCCTCCGACCCCATCGCGGTGCTCCTGGGCGGGACCACGTCGCTCCTCCTGCTGGCGGTCTTCGCCGTCGTCAACGTCTCCGTGCTGGTGCTGCGGCGGCAGCCGGTCGAGCACCGGCACTTCCGGACCCCCACCGTGCTGCCGGTCCTGGGCACGATCGCCTGCGTCTACCTGGTGCTGCCGATCACCTCGGGGCGCGACACGGCCCAGTACGGGATCGCGGGGGTGCTGCTCGTGATCGGCGTCCTGCTCTGGGTGGCGACCTTCATCGACCGGCGGGTCCGCGGCTACGCGCGCACCGCGGCGATCGATCCGGAGGAGCTCGGCGCCGATCCGGCCGACGACGCATCGGGAGCGCACAGCGACGGCATCGGCCGGTCATAGCCGATCCATAGGGAACTCCCGATACTGGAGTCATGAGCACCCCGGCCCCCTCGAAGCACCTCGCCCCCGCGCAGCGCACCCGCCTCAAGCGCGCCGACGGGACGCCGATCCGCGTTCTCGTCGTCGACGATGAGAGCACGCTCACCGACCTGCTCCAGATGGCGCTGCGCTACGAGGGCTGGGAGGTGCGGACCGCCGCCGAGGGACGCGCCGCGATCACGATCACCCGCGAGTTCCGGCCCGACGTGATCGTGCTCGACGTGATGCTCCCCGACATCGACGGCCTCCAAGTCCTCCAGCGGGTCCGCGCCGACGGCAGCGAGACCCCGGTCCTCTTCCTCACAGCGAAGGACGCGCTCGACGACCGGATCGCCGGGCTCACGGCCGGCGGCGACGACTACGTCACCAAGCCCTTCTCCCTCGAGGAGCTGGTCGCCCGGATGCGCGGCCTCATCCGCCGCAGCACCCTGCTCGCCAACGACGCGGACGACCCCGAGGTCGTCGTGGGGGACCTGGTGCTGAACGAGGACAGCCACGAGGTCCGCCGGGGCGGCGACGAGATCGAGCTGACCGCGACCGAGTTCGAGCTGCTGCGCTTCCTGATGCGCAACCCGCGGCGCGTGCTCAGCAAGGCCCAGATCCTCGACCGGGTCTGGTCGTACGACTTCGGCGGCAAGTCGAGCGTCGTCGAGATCTACATCTCGTACCTGCGCAAGAAGATCGACGCCGGCCGCTCGCCGATGGTCCACACCGTGCGCGGCGCCGGCTACCTCCTGAAGCCCGCCGACCAGTGAGCCGCTCCGGCCGCCCGTCGCTCGGCGACTTCGCGACCCGCTCCGCCCTCCGCAGCTCCCGGCACGGTCGACGCGCGCCGTGGACCCTGCAGCGGCGGATGGTCGTCGCCGTGGTCGTGCTCGTCGCGGTGACGGCGGGCGTCGTCGGAGCGGTCAGCGTGCTCTCGGCGCGCTCGATCCTCTACGGCAGCACGGACGCGTCGCTCAGCCAGTCGGTCAAGCGCCTCCAGGACTTCGACGGGCCGAGCCGCTTCGGCGGCTCGAGCGCGATCGAGCAGGCCACGACCTGCCCGAGCGGATCCTTCGGGAGCGGCCCGAGTCAGAACCTCAGCACCATCACCGCCGTCCAGGGCTCGGACGGCTCCTTCATCGGCGCCTACGTCGATGCGGACGGGGTCTGCCGGCAGTTCTCGGACCCGGCCGACTCGGTGCTCGCGGCCGCCGTCGCCGCGGGGGGCGAGGAGGCGACCATCGAGCTGCCCGGGAGCCTCGGGACCTACCGCGTGCGCGCGGCGGCGGTCGAGGGCTCGGTGGTCGTCGTCGGCGTCCCCCTGGGCGAGGTGGCCGAGACGCTCGCCTCCCTCACCTGGGTGGTCGTCGTGGTGGTGCTGCTGGCGATGCTGCTGGTCGCCCTCCTCGCCACCGCGATCATCCGCGTGGCCCTCCGGCCCCTGGAGCGGGTGGAGGCGACGGCGACGCGAGTGGCCGAGCTGCCGCTGGACCGCGGCACCGTCGAGCTGGTCGAGCGCGTCCCGGAGGAGGACGCCGACACCCGCACCGAGGTCGGCCGGGTCGGCGCCGCCTTCAACCGCATGCTCGACCACGTCACGGGTGCTCTGGAGTCGCGGCAGGCGAGCGAGAACAAGGTGCGGCAGTTCGTCGCCGACGCCTCGCACGAGCTGCGGACCCCCCTCGCGGCGATCCGCGGCTACGCGGAGCTGCCCCGGCGCGGCGGGGCCGAGCTGCCGGAGTCGGCGGCGTACTCCCTCGACCGGATCGAGTCCGCCGCCACCCGGATGACCTCGCTGGTCGAGGACCTCCTCCTGCTCGCCCGTCTCGACGAGGGCCGCGACCTCGAGAAGGAGCCGGTCGACCTGACGCTGCTCGTGATCGAGGCGCTCTCGGACGCGCACGCCGCGGGCCCCGACCACGAGTGGGACCTCGAGCTCCCCGAGGAGCCGATCGAGATCCGCGGCGACGGCTTCCGGCTGCACCAGGTGGTCGCCAACCTGCTGCGGAACGCGACCGTCCACACGCCCCCTGGCACCCGGGTCGTGGCCGCGCTCGCCGAGGAGGTGTCGGAGGGGCGGCCGATCGCGGTCATCACGGTCACCGACTCCGGCCCGGGCATCGCGCCGGAGCTGGTGCCGGTGCTGTTCGAGCGCTTCGCCCGCGGCGACTCCTCCCGAGCGCGCACGACCGGATCGACGGGGCTGGGCCTGGCGATCGTGGCGGCGGTCGTCGACGCCCACGGCGGACGCGTCCTCGTCGGGTCCGAGCCGGGGCGCACGAGCTTCCGTGTCGAGCTGCCGGCGGGCTGAGGGCCGGCTGCGCGCTGTGCGAGCGACCGTGCCGTCCGCAGGGGCCCGTGCCGTCTGCAGGGGACCGTGCCGTCTGCAGGCGACCGTGCCGTCTGCAGGGGACCGTGCCGTCTGCAGGGGACCGTGCCGTCTGCAGGGGATCCGAGCGAGATGCCTCCTTCTGCGAGCAGGACGTCTCCGGACGCGGTCGATCCCCTGCGAATCGCCCCTGCGAATCACCCAGCGTCCTGCAGATGGCACGCGCTCCTGCAGATTGCACGCCCGCAGATCGCACGCGCGCCCGCAGATCGCTTGAGCCCCTGCAGATGGATCGAGCCCCTGCAGAAGGATCGAGCCCCTGCAGATGGATCGAGCCCCTGCAGAAGGATCGAGCCCCTGCAGACGGATCGAGCCCCTGCAGATCGATCGAGCCCCTGCAGATCGCACGCGCCTGCGCCGAACCGCACCGGCCCCGGCAGTCCGCGCTGAGACCTCCGCCCCGCCCTAGACCGAGACGCCCAGCCGGCGGCGCGCGTCGTCGAGGGTCCGCACCACGGCGACCACCTCGTCGAGCGGGTGCAGCGGCGACTCGGTGCGCCCCTCCGCCACGTACTGCGCGACGTGCAGCGCCTCCCAGGCGAGGCCCTCGCCGCCCTGGAGCGGCGTCCCGTCGACCCACGACCCGCTCTCGGAGCCGCGGGTGAGCGTCACGCCGCTCGGCGTCCAGAACGACGGGTGCACGTCGATCCGCCCCGCCCGCCCCGCGACGCTCGCCGAGTGGCGGGTGTCGGCCAGCACGGTCGAGGTGGCCACCGACTGCACCCCGTGCGCGTGGCTGCCGACGATCGTCGCCGTCGCGTCGACGCCGGTCGAGGTCAGGCTGCCGGCGACGACGGTGCTCTGCGGGGTGCCCGCCACCATCGAGACGAAGGAGGAGGCGTAGACGCCGACGTCCAGCAGGCCGCCGCCCGCGAGCGCCGGGTCGAAGATGCGGCTGGAGGGGTCGAAGTCGAAGGCGGCGCCGAAGTCGGCCGAGACGACGGCGGGCGCGCCGACCGCCCCGTCGGCGAGCAGCTGCCGCACGACGTCCATGTGCGGCAGGTAGCGCATCCACATCGCCTCCATCGCGAAGACGCCGGCGTCGCGCGCGGCGTGCACGATCATCTCCGCCTCGCCCGGCGTCGGCGCGAACGGCTTCTCGACCAGGATGTGCTTGCCCGCGGCGATGGCGAGCAGCGCCTGCCGGGCGTGCTCCGAGTGCGGGGAGGCGATGTAGACGACGTCGACCTCCGGGTCCTCGACGACCGCCTCGTAGCCCGCCGAGGCCCGCTCGATCCCGAACCGGCTCGCGAACCGCTCCGCGCGCTCGAGCGAGCGGGAGCCGACCGACACCACGCGCTGCCGGGTGTGCTTCTGCAGCGCCTCGACGAACGAGCCGGCGATCGAGCCGGGCGCGATCACCCCCCAGCGCAGGACGGGGGAGTCGAGGAGGGAGGGGAGTCGGGGCTCGGGGAGCGTCAGTGCCATGCGTCCACGCTAGGGCCCCGTGCCCGGCGGGGGCGAGGGGGTGCGCGGCGGTCCCCTAGGGTGTGACGGCACGCGCAGTCGCGGGCGGAGGAGGACGTCATGCCCGAGTGGTACACCCTGGGCGTCGTCGCCCTCGTGATCGTCGTGGTGGTCGTCGCGATCGTGCGGTTCCGGTTCAACCCGGTGCTGGCGCTGGCCGTCGGAGCGGCCGCGATCGGCCTGCTCACCGGGCTCGGCCCCGTCGACACGGTCTCCACGATGACCACCGGCTTCGGCGAGGTGATGATGGAGGCGGGCCTCCTGATCGGCTGGGGCGTGCTCATCGGCGCGATGCTGAACGAGATGGGCGCCGTCGTCCGGCTCGTCGAGGGCCTGCTGCGCGTCTTCGGCCGCCGCGGGATCCCCTACGCGCTCGGCCTGTCCTTCGCCACGTACCTGCAGACGATCTTCGTCGACGCGCTGATCGTGATCGCGGCACCCCTCGCGCGCCGGATCGCGCCGCGGCTGGGGCGCGCGGGCACCGGCATCGTCGCCGTGACCTTCGCCGTCGGGCTGGAGACGGGCATCGTGATGATGGTGCCTGGCTTCGCCGCGGTCGCGCTCGCGGGGCTGCTCGGAGTGCCGCTGGGCGTGATGATGCTCGGCGGGTTCGCGGTGGTGGCGCCGACGGTCGTGGTCACGATCCTGCTGATGTCGCTCGCGTTCCGCCTGGGATTCTGGGACCCGGCGCGCGACGAGCAGCTGGTCGTGCGCGACGACACGACCGGACTCGCGACAGTGGGAACGGCGCCGGCCGCGGACGGCGGACGGCTGCCGTCGTTCGGCGCCCGGGGGAGCGGCGGGGCGTCCTCGAGCGGAGCCGGAGCGGCGTCGGGCGGCTCGTCCGGAACGGACGCGGCGTGCCCGGACGGGGCGCACGACGCCGACGCCGGCCGCGAGCGCCCGCTCCTGCTCCTCTTCGCTCCCATGCTCCTCGCCCTCCTGCTCATCGCCGCGCAGGCGGTGCTCACCGTCTCCGGGATCGAGCTGCCGGTGCTGCAGTTCCTCGGGAACCCCGTCATCGCGCTCCTCCTCGCCGTGATCGGCACCGGAGTGGTCGGCCGGTCCACCGTGGGCACCGCGCGGATGGAGAAGGCTGTCGCCAAGGGCTTCCAGGACGGCGGGCAGATCTTCCTGCTCACCGGCGTCGGCGGGGCGCTCGCCGCGGTGATCGCGCAGGGCGACCTCGGCGAGATCCTGAAGGGCTACTTCTCGACCTCGGCGACCGCGCCGCTGCTGCTCGTCTGGGTGATGGCGGCCGTGCTGCACATCGCGGTCGGCTCGGTCACCCTCTCGGCGATCACGGCGGCCGGAGTCGTCGCGCCGGTCGCGGCGACGCTCGGCCTCGACCCGCTGCTGATCGCGCTCGCCGCGGGCTCGGGCGCGCTGTTCTGCATCCACGTCACCTCGAACACCTTCTGGCTGCTGCAGAGCTTCCTCGGCCAGTCGGTCCGCGGCGCCCTCAAGTCCGTGACCGTCGGCGTCTCCCTCGCCTCCGTCCTCGCGCTCGGCGCCACGCTCGTCCTCTCCCTCTTCCTCTGACCGGAGCCCGCCCTCCTCCCTTCGCGAGATGCCACTTGAGTACGGGACACGCCGCGCGAGGCGTACCCAAGTGGCATCTCGCGCAGGGTGGCCCGGCCGACACCTGACGGAAACATGGAGCCTCTATCTTCCTGAGAGGGTTCACATCCGATTCGGAGATCCAGACGCCGACGGGGGCCCGATCCGTTCCGTCACACCTCGACAAGGGAAGAACTCCGCTTGAGATCTCGAACCGCTTTCGCCTCCGGATGCGCCGCGCTCGCGCTCGCCGCCGGCGGCCTGCTGGTCGCCCCGCCGGCGATCGCCACCACCACAGCACCCGCCGACTACACCCGCGTGGACATCGTGCGTCCGCCGTCCGCCCCGATCGCGGTGCCGACCAGCTACCCGCAGCAGACCCCGCTGACCGAGGTGCCCGTCGACCCGACCGACGCCTCGCTCCTGCGCGGAGTCACCCCCTACGACGCCATCGCGCCGCAGCTGAACGCGCTCGCCGCCCGCTCCGACCGGGTCTCGACCCAGGTGGTCGGGAAGTCCGGCCTCGGCCGCGACATCTACCTGGTCACCGTCACCGCTCCCGAGACCGAGGCCGAGACGGCGCAGCAGGCCCAGTGGCGCGACCGGCTCAAGTACGAGCCCGCGGCCGCGGCCGCCGACGCCGAGCTGATGGACGGCTACAAGGTGCCGGTCTGGTTCAACGGCAACATCCACGGCAACGAGTGGGAGGGCAGTGACGCGATCCTCGAGTACATCGAGGGCGTCGCCACCGCCGAGGACGCCGGGACCGAGGCGCTGCTCGAGGGCAACCGCCTCTACTTCACCGTCACGAACAACCCCGACGGCCGCGCCCTCGGCCAGCGCGCCGTCGCCGCGGGCTACGACCCGAACCGCGACATGATCACCGGAGCGACCAGCGAGGCGGCCGTGATCCGCGACCTCTCCAGCGTCCTCCAGCCCACGTACTTCATCGACATCCACGGCTACACCGGGATCCTCCAGGTCGAGCCCTGCGGCCCGCCGCACGGCGAGAACTACGAGTACGACCTGTTCCTCCCGCACGCCTACGCGACCGCGCTCGAGATCGAGCGCCGCGTCGTCGAGGCCGACGTGCCCGGCAACACGTACCTCGCCGAGGACGGCAGCGCCACGACGGACAACACCGGGAAGATCCTGATCCCCTACCGCGACATCCGCGCGGGCTGGGACGACTGGCCGCCCATCTTCGCCCCGCAGTACGTCGCCTTCCAGGGCGCGATCACCAACACGGTGGAGCTGCCGCTCGGCCGCACGGCGAACAGCACGCCCGAGGAGATCGCCCAGGGCCAGGCCAACGCGGACATCGACGTCGAGGTCGCCGGGATCGTCATGGACGCCTCGGTCGACTACATCGAGGCCAACCGCGACGCGCTGCTGAGCAACCAGGTCGCCATCTTCGAGCGCGGCGTCACCGGCGCCCCCGCCGTCGAGATCCCCGCCGACGTCTCCGCGGCCGACCTGCCCGCGGGCATGCCGACCGAGTGGACCGAGATCTGGGACGAGACCGACGTCTACACGACCGAGTACCCGCGCGCCTACGTCATCCCCGTCGACGGCACGCAGCGCTCCGTCTCGGACGCCGAGACGCTCGTCGCGCAGCTCCTCGCCCACGGCGTCGAGGTGTCGCGGACCACGGCCGCCACGAGCGTCGGAGGAGTCTCCTACCCCGCCGGCACCTACCTGGTCGACATGCACCAGTCGGTCCGCGGCCTCGCCAACGTCCTCCTCGCCGACGGCAGCGACATCTCGAGCCGCGTGCCCGAGATGTACGACGTCTCGGCCTGGAGCCTCTCGCTCCTCTGGGGCGCCGACGTGCAGGCGATCGGCTCCACCGCCGACGCCCTCCCGGCCGTCGGCCTGGAGCCGGTGACCGCCGTCGCTCCGACCGGCTCCGTCCCCGCGGACGCCGACTACCTCGCCTTCGAGCCGCGCGGCGTCCTGGAGTACCAGGCCGTCAACGCGCTGCTGGCCGACGGCGTCGCTCTCGAGCAGTTCGAGGACGGCACGATCGCCCTGCGCGCCGACGCCGCCGGGCTCGCGGCCGCCGAGGGAGCCGCCGCCGTCTTCGGCGTCGACTTCACGGCGACCACCGCCGACCGCGTGCGGGCCGAGGACGGGAAGGCGCTCGACGCCCTCCGCGTCGCCTACTCCGGCACGAACGAGGACCGCGACGCGCTGGCGAAGCTCGGCTTCGCCGACGCGGTCGCCGTCGACGCGGCCGCGCTCACCGCGGGCACCGCGACCCTCGAGGGCGCGGACGTGCTCTACGTGGGACGCGCCCTCTCGTTCACCCCGGAGCAGGCCGCGGGCCGCGCCGTCGTCGAGGAGTTCCTCGCGGCGGGCGGCGACGTCGTCGGGCGCGGCGGTGCCGGAGCGGCGTTCGTGTCCGACTTCGGCCTGGCCGCGCTGACCGCGCAGACCGGCACCAGCGGCTCCAACGGCATCGTCTCGGTCGAGACGCCCGCCGGCGGAGTCCTCGGCGACTACCCGCAGGACACCGCGTTCGTCTCCCCGGCGCTGTGGTTCGCCGGCTTCGACGAGTCGGTCGCGGTCGAGCAGAGCTACTCGGAGGACGGCACGTTCGTCGCCGGGCACTGGGTCGACTCCGAGGGGCAGTCCCGGAGCGACGCGGCCGGGCAGGCCTCGGCCGTCTCGTTCTCGACGGAGTCGGGCACCGAGGGCTTCCTCTTCGGCACCTCGCCGGTGTTCCGCAACCACCCGGTCGGAGCGTTCAGCGACGTCGCCCGGGCGCTGCTCGCCGTGGCGCCGGAGGGCGCCGCCGTCGAGCTGCCGGGGACCCCGGAGCCCACGCCGACGCCGGAGCCGACCGGCTCGCCGGAGCCGACCGCGACTCCGGAGCCGACCGCGACTCCGGAGCCGACCGCGACGCCGGAGCCGACCGCGACGCCCGAGCCGACCGCGACGCCCGAGCCGACCGTGAGCCCCGAGCCCACGGCGACCCCGCAGCCCACGGTCGTGCCGACGGCCGGACCGACCGCCACGGCCGCGCCGATCACCGCGCCGACCGGCCCCGGAGGCCTCCCCTCCACCGGAGTGGAGACCGGCTCCTGGCTGCTGCTCTCGGGAGGTGCTGTCGCCCTCGGCCTCGGCTCGCTCCTGATCGCCCGCAGCCGCCGCCGTGAGGACCAGGAGGCGTAGCCTCCGCCTCGGGGAGGGATCGGGCGCCCGCCGCCCGGTCCCTCCCCGTTCCCGTTCCCCGTCCCCTCGTCGCGCGTCCCGTCTCCGCCCCCTGCCTGCTGCGCCCCTCCCCGTCACTCCCGTCCCGTCCCGTCCGCCCGTTCCCCCTCTCCCGTTCCCGTCCCAGGAGGACCGATGCCGTCCCGCTCCGCCCGCACCACCGGGATCGTCCTCGCCGCCCTCGGACTCGTGGCCGTCGTCCTCGCGATCGTGCTGCTCGTCCGGCCCGCCGACGGAGGAGGGCCGAGCGCCGGCACGGCGTCCGCAGGCCCGTCCTCGGAGCCGTCCGAGACCGCTCCGGCGACGTCCGCCGCTCCGGGCTCCGCCGAGGCGACCGGCGGCGCCGCCGCCCCGGCACCGACGGTCTCCGCCGCTCCGTCCGAGGCCGAGTCGGGCGGCGGATCCGACGCTCCTCCCGCGATCGTCTCCTTCGCCTCCACCCCCGCCTCCGTCGACTGCGAGGGCGACCGCACCGCCTCCGTCCCGCTCGCCCTGTCGTGGGAGACGAGCGGGGGCGACACCGCCCGCCTGGCCGTCGGCACCACCGACGCGAGTGCGGGCGAGCCCGTCGACCTCGCCTCCTCCTCCGCCGCCGTCACCGCCGACTGCCGCGACTCCGAGACCCTGATCACCCTCGCCGTGCTCGCCCCCGACGGCACCACCGCCCAGCGCACCCTCGTCGTCCCCGCCTCCTGACCCCCCTCGCCCGCATCCGTCCCTCCGCGAGATGCCACTCGGGTACGCGACACGCCGGTGCAGGCGGACCCAAGTGGCATCTCGCGGAGGCGGCCACGGAGGCGTCGAGCGGCCCCGGCACGGCAGAATGGGACACGATGACCTCCACACCCCCTCCGCTCGGCCTGCTCCTCGACGTCGACGGGCCCATCGCGAGCCCCGTCACGCGCACGATCTCGATCCCCGAGATCGCCGACGACCTCGTCGCCCTGGCCAACGCCGGCATCCCGATCGTGTTCAACACGGGCCGCTCCGACGCGTTCCTGCGCGAGCGGGTCCTGCCCGCGCTCCTCGAGCGCGGCGTCTCGGCCGAGGCGCGCATCGTGTGCGTCTGCGAGAAGGGCGCCGTCTGGTTCACCGTCGACTACCGCGGCACCTCGGAGCCGATCGTCGACGAGTCGCTCGCGATCCCCGAGCCGGTCGCCCGCGATCTCGAGCGGATGATCCGCTCCGACTACGACGACCTGGTCTTCTTCGACGAGACCAAGCGCGCCATGGTCTCCGCCGAGCAGCTGGTGGACCTGCCGAGCGAGGACTACCTCGAGCGCCAGCTCGTCTTCGACGCCGACGCGCTGCAGATCATGACCGCCGCGGGCCTCGGAGTCGAGCGCCGCGGCATCCGGTACCCGAACGAGGAGGGGACTGTCGACTTCCGCATCGACCCGACCGTCATCTCGACCGACATCGAGTCGAACCGCCTCGGCAAGGACCTCGGCGCTCAGCGCGCCGTGGAGCTGCTCGGAGCGACCGGCGCGATCCCGCAGCGCTGGCGCACCGTCGGCGACTCCCGGAGCGACTACGCGATGGCCGACTGGCTGTTCGAGCACGCCTACGACGTCGCCCACGTCGACGTGCGGCCCGCCGAGGGCGTGCCCGAGAAGCCCTACCCGGTCCTCGTCGTCGACGGAGCCGTGAACGACGCGGCCGGCGCCGCCGTGCTCCGCCGCTGGACCGAGCTCGTCGCCGACGAGACGACGCCCGAGGTCGGCGGCGCGATTTCGCTCCACTCGCGCGTCTGATCCGCCACCCCTCGCCGCCCCCGCCGCGGGCCCGTTAGCGTTCGAGCATGAGAATCGCAGTCACCGGTGGATCCGGCAAGCTCGGCCGCCACGTCGTCACCCGCCTCCGCGCCTCCGGGCACGAGGTCTTCAACCTGGACCGTGCGGGGGACCGGGGCGCGGGATTCGTCCGCATCGACATCGCCGACTACGGCCAGGTCGTGGACGCGCTGCAGGCGGTGAACGACCAGTACGACGGGATCGACGCGCTCGTGCACCTCGCCGCGATCCCCGCGCCGGGCCTGGTGCCCGACGTCGCCACGTTCCACAACAACATGATCGCGACGTTCAACGCGTTCCACGGAGCGATCCGGGCCGGGATCCGCAACGTCGTCTACGCCTCCAGCGAGACCGTGCTGGGCCTGCCCTTCGACGTCCCGCCGCCCTACATCCCGGTCGACGAGCAGTACCCGGCGCGCCCGGAGTCGGTCTACTCGCTCACCAAGCACCTCGAGGAGCAGATGGCGATCGAGCTGTGCCGCTGGCACCCGGACCTGAAGATCACGGGCCTGCGCTTCTCGAACGTCATGGACGAGGCCGACTACGCCGAGTTCCCGTCGTTCGACTCCGACGCGCTGCTGCGCAAGTGGAACCTCTGGGGCTACATCGACGGCCGCGACGGGGCACAGGCCGTCGAGAAGGCGCTGCTCGCCGAGACGACCGGGTTCGACCGCTTCATCATCGCCGCGGCCGACACCGTGATGACCCGCCCCAACGCCGAGCTGGTGGCCGAGGTGTTCCCCGGCGTCGAGCTGCGCGGCGACCTGGGGACGAACACGACCCTCCTGTCGATCGACCACGCCCGGGAGGTCCTCGGCTACGCCCCCGAGCACTCCTGGCGCGACTCGCCGCAGGCCTGACCCGCGCTCGAGACCCGCCGTCCGTGCGTGGCGGATCTCGATCGGCGGGCTCCGCCGACCACCATCCGCGCGCACGGACGCGCCCGGTCCGCAGGATTCCTGCAGGCCGGGCGCGTCCGTGGAGCCGGGGTCAGCTCGGGATCATGTTGAACGTGTCGGGGTCGGGGCCGGTGCGGTGGCCGCGGTCGAGCGCCGTGATGTCGGTCATCGCCTCGTCGTCGAGCTCGAAGTCGAAGAGGGCGAAGTTCTCCTCTACGCGCTGGCGGGTGACCGACTTCGGGAAGACGATGTCGCCGCGCTGGATGTGCCAGCGGAGGACGACCTGCGCCGGGCTGCGGTCGACGTTGCGTGCGATGCGGGTGATGGTGTCGTCGTCGAGGACGAGGCCCTGCGCGATCGGCGACCAGGCCTCGGTCGCGATGCCGTGCTCGGTGCCGTAGGCGCGGAGCTCCTGCTGCACGAGGTAGGGGTGCACCTCGATCTGGTTCACGGCCGGGACGATGGTCGCCTCGGCGCGGAGCCGGTTGAGGTGGTTGGTCTGGAAGTTGGAGACGCCGATCGCCTTCGCCTTGCCGCTGCGGTAGATCTCCTCCATCGCCTTCCACGTCTCGACGTAGTCGCCGACGGCGGGCAGGGGCCAGTGGATGAGGAAGAGGTCGACGTAGTCGAACTGCAGCTCGCCGAGGGTGACGTCGATCGCGGCGAGAGCGTCCTCGCGGGCGTGGAAGCCGTTGTTGAGCTTGCTGGTCACGAAGACCTCGGAGCGGTCGAGGCCGGAGGCGCGGACGGCCTCGCCGACTCCCGCCTCGTTGCCGTACATCTCGGCGGTGTCGATGTGGCGGTAGCCGACCTCGAGGGCCGCCAGGGTCGCGTCCTTGGTCTCGGCCGGGTCGATCTGGAACACGCCGAAGCCCAGCTGCGGGATCTCCACGCCGTTGTTCAGGGTGATCGTGGGGACCGTTGCGGTGTCGTCGCTCATGAGCGAGTACGTCCTTTCGTCGGGGCGAGGGCGCAGTGGAGCCGCGCCGTCGTGCCTCCAGTCCATCGTCTGCGGCTCCCAGCATCAACCCCTTGCGCGCTCGGCGGACACCCAGCTTCTCCACGGCGGAGGGGTCCGAGCGCAGGAGCAGGCGTGCGGCCGTCCGGGAACGCCGAAGGCCCCCGGCACGGATGCCGGGGGCCTTCGGGGAGCGCGACTTACGCGCGGGACTTGCGGCCGACGATCGCGCCGTAGATGAGGAGGACGACGATCGCACCGACGACGGAGACGATGATGCTCACGATGTTGATGCCGTTGACGGCGTCCTGGATGCCGAACAGCGTGCTGAGGAAGCCGCCGAGCAGCGCGCCGACGATGCCGAGGACGATCGTGATGATCCATCCGCCGCCCTGCTTGCCCGGGAGGATGAGCTTGGCGAGCGCACCGGCGATGAGGCCGAGGATGATCCAGCTGATGATGCCCATGATGTTTCTCCTTCAGTTCGTGCTCGATCGGCCGTTCCGATGCGAGCGGAGACACCGGCGGGCCGGCGTCCTGTGAGTCGTGTAAGCGGGGGTCAGCGGAGGCGGCGCTGCACCTTGTCGCGAGCCCTGCTCGCGATGGCGGTGAGCTGCTTGGCCTCGCGCTTGGAGGTCTTCTTGAGCTTCTTGCGCGTCTTCTTCGTGGCCGGGTCGTTCCACACGCCGAGTGCGAGATGGCGGAGCTCTTCGTAGCGGCCACGGCCGGCGCGGGAGCCGAACACGTAGGCGGTGAAGGCGACCAGTGCCAGCAGGACGAGGCGGGGATTCATGCGGTGACCCTTCCATCGGAGAGCACCGGGTCGTGCTCGACACCCATTTGACTCTCCTGCGCAATCCATGACAAACCGCGGCCCGACCATTGACAGGGACCCCTCGCATCGTGTTCCGCGTGCGCGTGTACCGGATTCAGCCGCCGGCCGGAGTCGTCTCGGCCGGGAAGCGAGCGTGGAGGTAGCGGCCGTAGCCGCCCTCGACCCGGTTGTCGCGGCGGCCGGAGGTGACCACCTCGCCGCGGTCCGTCGCTCCGACCCGGGCGCCGCTCGCGCGCAGCCGCTCGACGAGCAGGACGTCCTCGTGCAGCGGCTCTCGCCCGAACCCGCCTGCGGCGAGGTACGCGCTCGCCCGGACGCCGAGGTTCGCGCCGTGGATGCTGCCGATCGACTCCTCCCGCGCGCGGACGTCGCGCCAGCGCGAGTAGGCGCCGGGGGAGAGGTCGGCCGGGTCGGGCCGGACCGTGCCGAGCAGCGCGTCGTGCCGTCGGGCGTGCTCGACGTGGGCGGCCAGCCAGTCGCGGGGGACCACGGTGTCGGCGTCGGTGTTGGCGATCCACACCTGCTCGAGCGGAGCGGAGACGGAGGAGAGGGCGTGCTCGATCCCGGCGGAGCGGGCGGCGCCGACTCCGCAGCGGGCGAGCTCCAGCACCTCGGCGCCGGCGGCACGGGCCCGCTCGACGGTCGCGTCGGAGCAGCCGTCCGCGGCGACCACGAGGCGCATCCCGATGCCGGGCGCCCGGAGGGCGAGGTGGGTCGCGCTCGCCCGGACGGAGGCGATCAGGCCGCCGATCCGCTCCTCCTCGTCGCGCGCGGGCACGACGACCAGCACCTGCGCGAGCCGGCTCACACCAGCCCCGTCCGGCGGGCGACCGAGCGGGAGTCGCGGGCGTGGACCTCGAGCAGGACGTCCTCCTCCTCGTGGCGGGCGAGGCGGTGCAGACCCAGTTCTGCCACGGCGGCCTGCACGGCGTCGCCGTCCAGAGCGAGCCCCTCGATCGGGTGCCGCCAGTGCACGGTGACGAGCTCGCCCGCGGGGGCGAGGGCGTCGCGGATGCTGCGCAGCACGCCGGGGAGGGCGTCGCCGAGGTAGTAGCCGACCTCCGAGAGCACGACCAGGTCGAACGGACCCTCCGGTACTCCGCGGGTGATGTCGTGGTGCTCGACCCGCACGTGGCCGAGCGGAGCGAGGCGGCGGGCGGCACGCTCGACGGCGGCGCTGGACACGTCGATCGCCAGCAGACGGTCGGCCCGGTCGGCCAGCGCCTCGGCCAGCACGCCGATCGAGGCGCCGATCTCCAGCACCGAGCCGTAGCGCTGCTCCGGCAGGCTCGCGAGGGTGAGGGCGCGCTTGCGCTGCTCGTACCAGCGGCTCGTGTAGCCCCACGGGTCCTCGTGGCGGGCGTAGAGCTCGTCGAAGTAGCTCATGCGATCCTCACCAGCCGGTCGTCCCCGGTGAAGGTGCGCAGGAAGAGCGGGTGGAGCACCGGGGCGGTCCCGTCGGGTCCGGGGCGCGTCTGGCTGGGGTAGCGGGAGCGGGCGCGGCGGGTGCGCTCGAGCAGCTCGTCGTCGAGCGGCAGGCGCACGAGGTCGCCCCACGGCACCTCGGGGTCCTCCGGGACCGCCCAGTGCCACAGCCAGATCGGCGCGGCGAGGAGCGGCTGCCCGAGCTCGCGCGCGACCTCCGCGCAGACCTCGCCGACCACGCGGTGGTCCCGGTGCCCGTCCCCGGTCCAGGTGGAGAGGAGCTGGACGGTCCCGGCGTCGCCGGCCGCCCGCTCGCGCACCTCGCGCGCGATGCGCTCGCGGTGCTCCGGAGTCGCCGAGTCCGGCACGTCGAGGAAGGCGAGCCCGATGCCGGGGCCCAGCTCCGCCAGGGCGTCCTCGGCCTCCCGCCGGCGCTCGGTGGCGAGGTCCGCGTCCCGCTCTCCGTGGGCCGCGGCTCCGTCGGTCACGACGACGACGTCGACCGCGATCCCGAGCCGGCGCGCGAGCGCGATGGTGCCCCCGCAGCCGAGGGTCTCGTCGTCGGCGTGCGCGACGACGACCACAACGCGCTGGATCTCGTCGGGCAGGGTCAGCTCGGGGAGCCGGTCGCGGCGGCCGTCCGCGCTCCAGCGCTCGAGAGGAGTGCCCTCGAGGCGCCCGTCGAAGGGCCGGCTCACCAGGAGGCCGCCTCGCCCGAGGCGAGCACGGCACGGCCGAGAGCGGCGTCGTCGCGCTCGGCGTGGTGCTGGCGGACGTAGAGCGTCAGGTCGGCGACGCGCTTGGCGTGCTCGGCGTCGAGGGCGAGCGGAGCCGGACCGAGGGCGCGTCCGGCGCGCAGCAGGATCTCCTCCACAGCATCGGCGACGCTCGCCCGCACGCGCTTGGCGAGAAGCGAGCCGCGGGAGCCGTCGGCCTCGCCCGCGTCGATCGCCGCAGCGGCCTCGTCCAGCGCGCGGCGCGAGGCGGAGAGCGCCGTGTCGATCGCTCCGAGGTGGGCCAGGAGGTGCGGGTCCTCGCGTCGGGCGGCCGCTGCCGCGACGGCCGCCGCGACCCCGAGGGCTCCGCCGTGCCAGCACGCGGCGACGCCGATCCCGCCCCAGGCGAAGCCGGGCCGCGAGAGGTACCAGCCAGCGTCTCCCACGGGAACCGCCCGGGACCCGGAGAAGCGGACCGGTCCGCTCGGCACCTCCGTCAGGCCGCGCGCGTGCCAGGCGTCCTGCTCCGGCGTCGCCGTCCCGTCGTGCAGCGCCACGGCGAAGAGGCGGCGCTCGCCGGAGGCGTCGCCGACGTGAGCGGTGACCAGGGCGGCGTCGAGGCGGTCGGCCAGCGAGCACCAGGGCTTCACGCCGTCCAGCAGCCAGCCGCCGTCGCTCTCGCAGGCGACCAGGGGATCTCCGCCGCCCTCGGCCGCGAAGACCCCCCAGGCGGCGTCGGCGGCGACTCCGAGTCCGGAGGGGGCGAGCTCCGCCTCGCCGAGGATCGCGAGAGCGTCGAGGTGCGGCTCCACAGCGCGCGCGACGCCGAGATCGTGCCGGGCCAGGCGCTCGAGAAGACCGTGCAGCTCGGCGGTGCGACCGGTGCCGGGGCGGGGCGCGTCGGCACTCAGAGCGCGCGCGAAGCCGAGCGCGCTGTCGACGTCGAGAGGGAGGGGGGAGGAGGAGTGCTGGTCCATCGCCTCCGAAACTACGCAGTCCCGCGGGCGGCGTCGGGCGATTGTCCCCGAACGGAGGGGATGCTAAGCGTCAGATGTCCAGGTCGTTGATCCTGTGCAGGAGAGAGGCGAAGAGCTCGACGTCGGCGAGAGCCCAGCTGCGCAGCTCCTCGTGCATCAGCGCCTGGTTCGAGCTGCGGATCTCGCGCAGCCGCGCGGCGGTCGCCGGAGTCACCGCGAGGATCGTCGCGCGGCCGTCCTGCGGGTCGGGAGTGCGCTCCAGGAAGCCGAGGCGGTCGAGCGCCGTGATCTGGCGGCTGAGCGCCGACTTGTCCATCTCGAGCAGCTCGGCCAGCACGCCGGAGTGCACGGGCCCACGGCGCTCGAGCGCCGAGATCGTCTTGTAGCCCAGCGGCGTCAGCTCCGGGTGGAGCCGCTCGGCGTAGGAGCGCATCGCCGCCCGTACGCGGTTGAAGAGGGTGCTGAGCTCGCCCTCCACCGAGGCGATCGCGGAGTCGACGTCGCGGGCGGAGTCGGGGGTCGGGCCGGTCATGCCTCCAGCATCCCGCGCGAGGGCCCTCCTCCTCGACTTGCGCCCGCGCGCCGCGGTGTCGTACGCTTCCCGAAGCCAAAGACCGCCGGTTTCCGGTGTGCGCACGAGCAGGGCCCCGGCCCCGCGGATCGCCACCGGACGAAGGATTCGCGAAGCGAATTGCCCGCGCAGGTGCACGAGTTCAGTTCCGCCTCACCGCGATCCCGAAGCTCCGCGCCCCTGTGCCGGAGCTTTTTTCTTTGCCTGCCTTCGGGCTACCGGCACGAGAATTCACAGGAGTAGCCATGGCGAACAAGGAAGCCTCGGTTGCCGAACTCACGGAGAAGTTCCAGAGCTCGACGGCCGTTCTGCTGACCGAGTACCGCGGTCTCACTGTTGCTCAGCTCAAGACGCTGCGCAAGGACATCAGTGAGCACGCAACCTACGCCGTGGTGAAGAACACGCTGACCAAGATCGCGGCGAACAACGCCGGTATCTCGTCCTTCGACGACGAGCTCGCTGGCCCCTCGGCCATCGCGTTCGTGCACGGCGACCCTGTCGCCGTCGCGAAGTCGCTGCGTGCCTTCGCCAAGGCAAACCCTCTCCTCGTGGTCAAGGGCGGTTACTTCGACGGTAACCCGCTGACCGCAGAAGAGGTGGGCAAGCTCGCCGACCTCGAGTCCCGCGAAGTTCTGCTCGGCAAGCTCGCCGGCGCCTTCAAGGCCTCGCTGTTCGGCGCCGCATATCTGTTCAACGCTCCGCTCTCGAAGGCCGTTCGCACGGTCGAGGCGCTGCGCGAGAAGCAGGAGTCCGCGAGCTGACGTCTTCCCCTTCCGGGAAGCAGTGCGCGCGCGGTTCGTAGACAAAGAAAAACAAGGAGAAAAATCATGGCAAAGCTCACGCAGGACGAGCTCATCGAGGCCTTCAAGGAGCTCACGCTCATCGAGCTCTCGGAGTTCGTCAAGAAGTTCGAAGAGGTCTTCGAGGTCACCGCTGCGGCGCCCGTCGCCGCCGCCGGTGTGGCCGGCCCGGCCGCCCCCGCCGAAGAGGTCGAGGAGCAGACCGAGTTCGACGTCGTGCTCGAGGCCGCCGGCGAGAAGAAGATCCAGGTCATCAAGGAGGTGCGCGCCCTCACCAGCCTCGGCCTCGGTGAGGCGAAGGCGCTCGTCGACGGTGCCCCCAAGGCGGTCCTCGAGGCCGTCAACAAGGAGGCCGCCGAGAAGGCCAAGGCTCAGCTCGAGGGCGCCGGCGCGACCGTCACCGTCAAGTAAGTCCCCCACCCGTCGCGGGTGCCGGCTCCGGCCGGTCGCTCGTCAGGGTGACGCAGGCACGCCTGCAGACGCAGGGCGTCGTCTCCTCGGAGGCGGCGCCCTTCGTCGTTCCCGGCCGACGGCGGCCCGCGCCCCTAGGATCGGAGCGTGACTGCTCACGATCTGCTCGCCGGGCTCCCCGCGCGCGACGTCCCGCCCAGCGAGGTCTCGCTCAGCGAGCTCCTGAGCGACTTCGTCTCGGTGACGCACCGGATCACCCGCCTCGCCGCCCAGGCGACCGGCAATCAGGAGTCGCAGGCCGTCTGGCGCACGCTCTCGGTGCTCCTCTCGATGGGCCCGATGCGCCTGGGGGAGCTCGCCTCGCAGAGCCGCGTCTCGCAGCCCACGATGACCAAGATCGTGAAGAACCTCGTCGAGACCGGCTGGCTCGACCGGATCGCCGATCCCCTCGACGCGCGCGCCTGGCAGATCCGCCTCGCTCCCGCCGGCGCTGACGCGCTGAACGCGTGGCGGACCGACCTCGGCGACGCGCTGACGCCGATCTTCGCCGATCTGACCCCGGAGGACCGCCGCGTCCTCGAGCGGGCTGTCGAGATCATGCACGAGCGCCTCGTCGTCGGCCCGCGCGACTGATCCCCTCCCGCGCGGAGCGGGCGCAGGACGAGCCGGTCCGGAGGAGGGCGCCGTCTGCTCGCTCGAGACCGGAGCGGAACGCCTCCGGAGTGATCAGTCCTCGGGCCAGCGGACCCGGGCGTCGACGTCGGGGTGCTTGCGCAGCCACGCCGCGATGAAGGGGCAGCGCGGAACGACCGTGCCGCCCGCCTCCGAGATCGCGGTGACCGCGGCCCGCGCGAGGATGCTCCCGAGGCCGTGGCCCTCCCAGGCGTCGTCGACGACGGTGTGGGTGAGGACCACCTCGTCGCCCTGGCGGGTGTAGACGGCGAAGCCGGCCGGGGTGCCGCCGACCTCGATCACGAAGCGGGACCGCTCGGGGACGTCGCGGACAGTGGGGGTGTCGGAGTCGCTCATGCTCCGATTCTCGCCCCCCTCGGCGCCGAGGTGCTGGTGCGGATCACCAGCGAGGCGGGGATCAGCGTGTGGCGGGCTGGGGGAGGGGACTCGCCGCGACCGAGGGCGGCCAGCGCGTCCAGCACCAGCGCGACGGCGAGCTCGCCCTGCTGCCGCGGGTCCTGGCGGATCGAGCTGAGACCGAAGAGCTCGGCGAGGGGGTGGTCGTCGATCCCGATGACCGAGACGTCCTCCGGCACCGACAGGCCGAGCTCGCGCGCCGCGAGGATGATCCCGATCGCGATCTCGTCGGAGGCGGCGAAGATCGCCGTCGGCCGGGTCCGGGGGTCGCCGAGGACCTGCCGTCCGGCGCTGTGCCCGCCGGGGATGTCGAAGGTCGTGGGCACGATGTCCTGCGCGCCGGGCTCGAGGCCGGCGGCCGCGAGCGCCTGGCGGAAGCCGTCGCGGCGCTGCGTGTGGACGTGGAAGTCCATCTCCTCCTCCGCGAGCCCGCCGATGTGGACGACCCGCTCGTGGCCGAGGGAGAGGAGGTGCTCCGTGGCGAGGCGGGAGGCGGCGACGTCGTCGATGCTGAAGGTGGGGATGCCGGGGAGCTCGCCGCCGATGCCGACGATCGGCTTGCCCAGGGCGAGGAGCGCCTCCGTCTCGTGCGGCGAGATCTCGAGGGTGACGGCGACGATCGCGTCGACGCGCTTGCGGACGAGGTAGTACTCGAACACGCTCCGGCGGACGTCGAGGTGCTTGTCGATGTTGTAGAGGAGCAGGTCGTAGCCGGCGGCGAGCAGAGCGCGCTCGATGCCCTCGATGATCCCGGCGAAGAACCACTGGTTGATGATCGGGATGATCACGGCGATGTTGTTGCTGCGCCCGGTGACGAGGCTGGAGGCGTTGGCCGAGACGACGTAGCCCAGGCTCGTCGCGGCGCGCTCGACGCGCTGCTTCGTCCCCGCGGAGACGTAGCCCCGGCCGCTGAGCGCGCGCGAGACCGTCGCCTTCGACACTCCTGCGAGCTCGGCCACCTCTTCGATGCCTGGCACGGCGTTCCTCCCGACCGTCCGGCCTCGATGCTGGAAACGGTTCCAGGAAGTTATACCCCGCCCGGGGGCCGGGCGTCGCGTCGAGATCGATCTCCGCCCGGCTCCGCCGCCGCGATCGCTGTTCTGACGCCGAATCGTTATCTCAGAGAGCGCTCTATCACCGGCGTTGTGCTTTCATCGTTCTTGTGGAAAGGTTTCCCTCCGTGGGAGCCCACCCACACGAATCCGGTGATCCGCTCGGAGTTCCTCCTGGCATCGCCATCACCAGCATCCGAGTCGTCGCGGCACACGCTTCGAGCCGCCACAGCCTCCCGATCCCCGATCGCCGAGGAGCGGCCTGCTCAGCTGGTTCCACCACTCAATGAGGAGGAAGAATGCGGTCATCCCTGCACCGCCGTATCACCGTCCCGGTCGCCGTTCTGGCAGCAGCCGGCATCGCACTCGCGGGCTGCTCCAGCAGCAGTGACCCCAACGACCCGAACGCCGGCGGCGGCAGCTCGGCCGGCACGGTCGGCACCGCCGACGGCGTCGTCAACGTCTACGGCACCATCAACGGCGACGAGGCCACCCTTCTCGAGCAGTCCTGGGCGGACTGGGAGAAGGAGAACAACATCGAGATCAAGTACACGGGCGACAAGGAGTTCGAGAAGCAGATCGGCATCAAGGTCCAGGGTGGCGACACCCCCGACCTCGCGATCTTCCCGCAGCCGGGTCTGCTCGCCGACACCGTCGCCTCGGGCAAGGTGCAGGAGCTCCCCGAGGGCGCTCTCGCCAACGTCAAGCAGAACTGGTCCGAGGACTGGCAGAAGTACGGCCAGGTCGACGGCACCCAGTACGGCGCGCCGCTGATGGCGTCCGTCAAGGGCTACATCTGGTACTCGCCGGCCAAGTTCAAGGAGTGGGGCGTCTCCGTTCCCACGACGTGGGACGAGATGGAGGCGCTCGGCAAGACGATCGCCGAGAAGACCGGCGGACCGTCCTGGTGCGCGGGCTTCAACTCCGGTGAGGCCTCCGGCTGGCCCGGGACCGACTGGATCGAGGACGCCGTCCTCCGCGAGGCCGGCCCCGACGTCTACGACTCCTGGGTCGCGGGCGACACCCCCTTCACCGACCCGGCCATCAAGTCCGCGTTCGACTCCGTCGGATCGATCCTCCTCGACCCGACCCTCGTCAACGCCGGCTACGGCGACGTGAAGTCGATCAACTCCACCGCCTTCGGCGACGTCGCCCAGAACATGGCGAACGGCACCTGCGCGCTGACCCACCAGGCCTCGTTCTTCGAGGGCTTCCTGACCTCGGCCGGCGCCAACGTGGCCGAGGACGGCGACGTGTGGGCCTTCCTCACCCCGCCGGTCAAGGCCGACGACGCCCAGGCCGTCACCGGTGGTGGCGAGATGGTCGCCGCGTTCTCGAACGACGAGGACACCGCGAAGGTCCAGGAGTACCTGGCCAGCGCCGACTGGGCCAACAGCCGCGTCTCCCTCGGCGGCGTCATCTCCGCGAACACCGGCCTCGACCCGGCGAACGCGGGCAGCGACGTCCTGAAGGACTCCATCGCGATCCTCCAGAACCCGGACACCACGTTCCGCTTCGACGCGTCCGACCTCATGCCGAAGGCAGTGGGCTCGGACAGCTTCTTCAAGGGCATGGTCGACTGGATCGACGGCACGAGCACCGACCAGGCGCTCGAGGAGATCCAGGCCGGCTACACCTCCTAGCAGCGGAGCAGAGCCGCCGCTCCCGAGTGGCGGCTCAGCTGTGACGGCCCGGCCCCCGGATCCACGGATCCCGGGGCCGGGCCCCTCCTGAGTCCAGAGTCGCACTCGAAAGGGCGTCCATGTCCCCCATCACCATCTCGGGGTTCTTCCAATGGCTGGCGGGAATCCCGCCGCTCGCGCAGATCCCGCTCATCCTCCTGGCCTTCGCGGCCGTGGTGGCGCTCATCCTCTTCTTCGTCGAGATCGCGCCCCGCCGCGGCACCGGCTACACGGTCCTCCGGCTCGCGGTCACGGTCGCCCTGCCGGTCGTCCTCCTGCTGGTCTTCGGCCTCTACAACTCGGTCCTCTGGGTCGCGGTGGTGGCCGCCGTCATCGGCGGCGCGCTGTTCCTGCTCGACTTCCGGTCCCGCAAAGGCGCGGGCTACGGACTCCAGCTCATCGCATTCATGGCACCGGCCGCCTTCTTCATCCTCATCGGCCTGATCTACCCGACGATCACGACGGCGATCAACGCGTTCATGAAGAACGACGGCTCCGGATTCGCCGGCATCGACAACTTCGTCTGGGTCTTCACCAGTCCCGACGGCATCACGGCCTTCCTCAACACGGTGGTCTGGGTGCTCCTGGCCCCCATCACGGCGACCGCCATCGGCCTCGCCTACGCGGTCTTCATCGACAAGAGCCGCGGCGAGAAGTTCTTCAAGCTGCTGGTCTTCATGCCGATGGCGATCTCGTTCGTCGGCGCGTCGATCATCTTCAAGTTCTTCTACGACGTGCGCCAGGGCGAGCAGATCGGCCTCCTCAACGGCATCCTCACCGCCTTCGGCGCCCCGCCGGTCGACTGGCTGGGACTCGAGCCGTGGAACACGCTGTTCCTCGTCGTCGTCCTCATCTGGACCCAGGCCGGATTCGCCATGACGGTGCTCTCCGCCGCGATCAAGGGCGTCCCCTCCGAGCAGCTCGAAGCGGCCTCGCTCGACGGCACCAGCGCATGGCAGTCCTTCTGGAACGTCACCGTGCCCGGCATCCGCTCCTCGATCGTGGTCGTCCTCACGACGATCTCGATCGCGTCGCTGAAGGTCTTCGACATCGTCTCGGCGATGACCGGCGGCCGCTCCGACACCACGGTCCTCGCGTTCGAGATGGTCCGCCAGTTCCAGCTCGGCGCCCGCAGCGGCTACAGCGCGGCCCTCGCGGTCATCCTGTTCCTGCTCGTGCTCCCGATCGTCGTCTACAACGCCCGCCAGCTCGCCAAGCAGAGGGAGATCCGATGAGCGTCACGCCCACTCCGATCCAGGTCCCGGTCGACCGCACCACCGAACGGCGCCTCCTGCGCGGGGAGTCCCGCATCGAGACGGCCAGCGGCAAGGTCAAGAAGGCGACGACGTCGCGCGGAGCCACGCTCGCCGCGCTGATCATCGCCGTCATCTGGACCGTCCCCACCCTCGGGCTGTTCATCTCGTCGTTCCGCCCCGCGAACGACATCAAGACGACCGGCTGGTGGACGATCTTCGCCAACCCCGGCTTCACCCTCGACAACTACGCGAACGCGCTCAACTCGGGCGACAGCCTGACCCTGGGCAAGGCGTTCGTGAACTCGCTCGTCATCACCCTGCCGGCCGCGCTGATCCCCATCACGATCGCCAGCCTCGCCGCCTACGCGTTCGCCTGGATCGACTTCAAGGGCCGCAACACGCTCTTCGTCCTCGTGTTCTCGCTCCAGATCGTCCCCATCCAGATGGCGCTCGTGCCGCTGCTGCAGCTGTTCTCGGACGGCCTGCGCATCGGAGGGCTCTACATCCTCCCCGGCCTCGGGGTGAACGGACTGGACGGCTCCTACGCGAAGGTGTGGATCGCGCACACGATCTTCGCGCTTCCACTCGCGATCTTCATGCTCCACAACTTCATCTCCGAGATCCCCGGAGAGGTCATCGAAGCGGCACGAGTGGACGGCGCCGGACACGGCCAGATCTTCTTCCGCATCGTCCTCCCGCTCTCGGTCCCGGCGATCGCCTCCTTCGGCATCTTCCAGTTCCTCTGGGTCTGGAACGACCTGCTGGTCGCGACGGTCTTCACCTCCGGACAGGGCCTGCCGATCACGAAGGCGCTGCAGGACCTCACCGGCTCCTACGGCCAGTCGTGGGAGCTGCTCACGGCCGGCGCGTTCATCTCGATCATCGTGCCGCTCATCGTGTTCTTCTCGCTGCAGAGGTTCTTCGTCCGCGGCCTCCTCGCCGGCGCCACCAAGGGCTGACGACCCGCGGGGGTGCCGTGGGCGGCGTTGTCGTCGTCGGCTGTAGCTCCGCTACAGCTCTCCTCCTCCGCCTTGCCCACGACACCCCCGCGGGCCGTCAGCACTGCTCATCGGGAGCGAGGGGGGGCACGAACGAAGGCCCGGGTCCTGCTGCGCAGGACCCGGGCCTTCGTCGTGCGGTGGCGCCGGAGGCGGCCACCGAGGGGATACAGCGCCGGGGGCGGCCTTCACGGGGGACGGCGTCGGGGGTGGCCACCAGGGGGTGCGGCGCCTGCGGCGGCCGCCAGGGGGTGCGGCGCCTGCGGCGGGCGGCAGCGGGGGAGTGGCGCCTGCGGCGGCCGCCGGGAGGGGCGGCAGCGGGGGAGTGGCGCCTGCGGCGGCCATCCCCAGGGGTGGTCGAGTAGCCGCGGCGCGGCGTGTCGAGGCCCGGTGATCAGAGGGAGACGCGGCACGGGCGATCGGCTGCGCGACGGCGCGCGAGGCCGGCGGGGCGCGGCGCGGGCTTGCACGACTTCGCCGTGGGCGGAAGGGCGGGGGTCCGGGGGCGGGCGGGGCTAGGGTCGAGCCGTGAGCAGGATGGGTGACGTCGCGGCAGGCGGCGGGATGCGCGGAGGGGCGCGCGGCGGGAGGATCTCGAGCAGCGATCCGGACAGCCAGCGGGAGATCAACGCGGCGGCTCCGAAGGTCGACGACCTGCTCCGGCGCATCGCGGGGCTCTTCCGCGACCACCGCCCCAGGCTCACGCTCACCGTGATCCTCGTGCTCGTCGGCGCCGCCCTCACGGTGGTGCCCCCGCTCCTCACCCAGCTGGCCTTCGACCGCGGGCTCTTCCCGCCCGGCGGACGCCCGAACCTCCCCGTGCTGCTCGAGCTGGTCGGCGTCATGGTGCTGGTCTGGGCGTTCTCGGCGATCCTCGGCGTCTGGCAGACCTACCTCACCGCGACCGTCGGCAACACGGTCATGGGGGAGCTGCGCATCCGCCTCTTCCGCCACCTGCAGGCGATGGAGCTCGGCTTCTTCACCCGCACCCGCACCGGCGTCATCCAGTCGCGCCTCGCGAACGACGTGGGCGGAGTGGCCAACGTGCTCACGAACACGGTCTCGAGCGTGCTCGGCAACACCGTCACGGTGATCGCGGCCGTCGTCGCGATGCTCCTGCTCTCGTGGCAGATGACGATCGTCGCCCTCGTCCTCACTCCGGTGCTCGTCGTGGCCCAGCGCCGCGTCGGCCAGGTCCGGGCCCGCATCGCGACGAAGACGCAGGAGTCGCTGTCCGAGATGACCGCGATCACCCAGGAGACCCTGAGCGTCTCGGGCATCCTCCTGGCCAAGAGCTTCGGCCGCCAGGAGTCGGAGGTGACGCGCTACGCCGACGAGAACGGCCGGCAGATCGAGCTCCAGGTGCGGCAGCAGATGTCCGGCCAGTGGTTCTTCGCGATGGTGCAGATCTTCCTCTCCGTCATCCCCGTGATCGTGTACCTCGTGGCCGCCTGGCTGATCCTCGGCGGCACCACCGTCACCGCCGGAACCGTCGTGGCCTTCACCACTGTGCAGGCGCGCCTGATGTGGCCGCTCCTGGGCCTGATGCGCGTCGCGCTCGACCTGCAGACGGCCGGAGCGCTCTTCGCCCGCATCTTCGAGTACCTCGACCTCCGCCCGGCGATCACCGACCGGGCCGACGCGCGCGAGGTCTCGGGCGAGCTCGGCCGGGTGGAGCTGGACGACGTGGTGTTCCGCTACCCGGACCAGGCGGAGGACGCGCGCCCGACGCTCGACCACGTCTCGGTCGCGATCGAGCCGGGCCAGTTCGTCGCCTTCGTCGGTCCCTCCGGTGCGGGCAAGACCACCATCTCGTACCTCGTCCCGCGCCTCTACGACGTGGCCGGGGGAGCGGTGCGCTTCGCCGGCTCCGACGTGCGCGAGCTGCGGCAGGAGTCGCTCGTCTCGCACATCGGCATCGTCAGCCAGGAGACCTACCTCTTCCACGCGACGATCGGCGACAACCTCCGCTACGCCCGCCCCGACGCGACGCAGGAGGAGCTGGAGGCGGCCGCCCGCGCCGCGAACATCCACGCGACGATCACGTCGTTCCCCGACGGCTACGACACCCTGGTCGGCGAGCGCGGCTACCGGCTCTCCGGAGGCGAGAAGCAGCGGCTCGCGATCGCCCGCGTCCTGCTGAAGGACCCGGCAGTCCTCATCCTCGACGAGGCGACCAGCGCCCTCGACACCGTCTCGGAGCGGATCGTGCAGACCGCGCTCGACGACGCCGCCCGCGGCCGCACCACCATCGCGATCGCCCACCGGCTCTCGACCATCGTCTCGGCCGACGTCATCCACGTGGTCGAGGGCGGCCGGATCGTCGAGTCGGGCACCCACCGCGAGCTGCTCGGCCTCGGCGGCCTCTACGCGTCGCTCTACGCCCAGCAGACGGAGTCGGCCCTCCAGGGCTGAGCCTCGGATCGGCGGCCGGTTCCCGCGGGGCTGCTCGCCGCCGGCGCCGTCCCCGGTTCCGTGCACGACGTCGCCGGAGAGCACGTGCCCGTCCGCAGTGGCGCAGGCACACCGCTCTCAGCCGACGTCGCGCGCTGCGGAGGCTTTCACTCCGCCGGGCGGTCCTCGAGCATCTGCTCCATCAGCGAGATCTCGGCCTCCTGGGCCTTCACGACGGAGGAGGCGAAGTCGGTGGCGACCGTCACCCGGCTGCGGGCGAGCAGCGCCTCGGCCATGTCGATCGCGCCGCGGTGGTGGGCGATCATCAGCTCGAGGAACATCCGGTCGAAGTCGCGGCCGGACGCACTGCTGAGGGCGGTGATCTGGTCCGGTGTCGCGAGACCGGGCATGCTCGCGGGCACGACGCCGTCCTCGGTCCCCATCCCCATCGACGAGTGCTCGTCGGCGGCTCCGGCCAGGGTCGGCCGGCCCATCCAGGTCATCGACGGCTCCGGAGCCGCCTGCGGCAGGCCCCACGAGTTCAGCCAGCCGAAGAGCTGCCCGGCCTGCTGCTGCTGGGTGAGCAGGATGTCCTTCGAGACGGTGAGGACCTCGTCGTCGGTGCTGCGCTCGCGGGCGATCATCGCCAGCTCCGCGCCCTGGAGGTGGTGCACCTGCATGTCGCGCGCGAAGCCCGCTTCGGCGCTCGTGCTCGAGGGTGTCGCCGCGGAGGCGAACGGGGCGAGCGCGCCGAAGAGGTAGCCGCCGGCCGCCCCGAGGAGGAGCGCGACCACGGCGACCGCGGCGACGAGGATCCGGCCCCTACTGCTTGCCGGGCGCATCGATCCCTCCGGTGCAGGGCGCGCCGGGCTCCGGAGCGCTCGAGGACTGCCAGAAGCGCTCGACGAAGGCGTCGATGCGGGGGTCCTCGGGCGAGTCGATCGCGACCTGGGCGTCCCAGGCGCTCAGCACGATGGGCGACTCGAGGCCCTCGTAGGGCGAGACGACGGAGTAGGTGTCGGGCATCGCGGCGATCAGCGCGTCGACCTCGCTCTGCGGGAGCTCGGGGTCGTAGGTGGCCCAGACGGCGCCGTGCTCGAGGTCGTGCACCGCGTTCTCGTTCGGGACGGGCTGGTCGTAGACGCCGCAGTTCATCCAGACGGCGTTGTGCGGTCCGCCGGCCGGCGGGGTCTGCGGGTAGTCGACGGCGCCGGCGACGTGGGTGGCGTCGTTGTCGAAGGTCTGCAGGCCGTCGATCTCGCGCGCCTCGACGATCTGCTGGTTCCCGAAGACGGTGACCGCGACGATCCCGCCGACCGCGAGGACGGCCAGGGCCGACAGCGACCAGATCCAGATGCGGGAGCCGCGCTTGCGGCGGTCCTGCTCGCGCTTGTAGGCCTCGAGCTTCTCCTGTCGGGCGCGGTTCTTGGCGGACATCGTGTCTTTGGGCACGGCGGCGTCTCTCGTTCTGAGGGCGGAAGGCGCCTGTGGCGGGCGCAGGCGCCTGAGAGGCGCTCTCAGAGGATAACGAGCGAGGCTTCGGATCGGATCAATGCGCGGTCAGAGGGGGATCTCGAGACGCCCGCGGAGCGGTCTGCTCGATCAGCGGGACGCGCCGCTGCTCCGCTCAGGGGGCGAAGGTGAGCCAGAGCAGCAGGCCGTTCAGGACGATGAGGAAGACGGCGGCCAGGGCGGCGGCGAGGGTCGTGAACCAGCGGTTCGTCTGGTCGCCCATCAGGCGCCGGTCGCGGGTCAGGATCACGAGCGGCACGAGCGCGAAGGGGATGCCGAACGACAGGACGACCTGGCTGAGCACCAGCGCCCGCGTCGGGTCGAAGCCGATCGCGAGCACCAGGAGCGCCGGGATGAGCGTGACCAGACGACGGGCGACCAGCGGCACCCGCACCTGGAGCAGCCCGTGCATGATCTCGGCGCCCGCGTACGCGCCGACCGAGGTCGAGGCGAGGCCGGAGGCGAGCAGGCCGACGGCGAACAGGGTCGCGACCACCGGTCCGAGCGCAGCCCCGATGGCCGCGTGGGCGCCCTCGAGACTGTCGGTCCCGGCGACTCCGGCGAGGGAGTGCGCGGCGAGGAGCAGGATCGCGAGGTTCACGGTGCCGGCGATGGCGAGCGCGATCGTGACGTCGATCCGCGTGGCGACGAGGATCCTCCGGCGCGCGCCGACGCCCTCGACGTGGCCGAAGCGGTCGCGGGCGAGCGCGGAGTGGGCGTAGATCGCGTGGGGCATCACGGTCGCGCCGAGGATCGAGGCGGCGAGGAGCACCGACTCCGAGCCCTCGAAGCGCGGCACGAGCCCGGCGACGGTCGCGCCCGCGTCCGGCGGATCGACGACCACGCCGACCGTGAAGCCGACGGCGATCAGCACCATCAGTCCCGTGATCACCCGCTCGAACGGCTGCGCGCCGCCCCGCGTCTGCACGAGCAGCAGCACCAGCGAGACCGCGCCGGTGACCAGCCCGCCGGCCAGCAGCGGCAGTCCGAAGAGCAGGTTCAGCGCGATCGCGCCGCCGATCACCTCGGCCAGGTCGGTCGCCATCGCGACCGTCTCGGCCTGCAGCCAGTAGGCCCGGCGGCCCCAGCGGCCGCGCAGGCGGTCGCCGAGCAGCTCCGGGAGGCTGCGGCCGGTCATCAGGCCGAGCTTCGCCGAGAGGTACTGGATGAGCCAGGCCATCAGGTTTCCGAGCACCACCACCCAGACCAGGAGGTAGCCGAACCGGGCGCCGGCCGTCATGTTGCTGGCGACGTTGCCCGGGTCGAGGTAGGCGACTCCGGCGACCAGCGCCGGGCCGAGCAGGCGGAGGAGGTGGATGTCGGCCGGACGCCGCGGCGGTGCGGCGATCGGTGAGGTCATTCGGGGTCCGTTCCGGGTCGACGGCGGCGCTCGCGGATTCCCACGATAGGGCACCGGCGACCGGCGGCACTCCCGTCCCGAGACCGTTCCCTGTGCCTCCGCCCACCCCCGTCACACGCCCGGAGCCGGTTGCTACGCTGGCGGGATGAGCCTGGATCGCGCACTTCCCGCACGCCCGGAGACCGGGATGGCGTACGCCGATTCGGTCCTCGACCTCATCGGCGACACCCCTCTGGTGAAGCTGGGCCCGGTCGCGGCGGGCGTCGAGGCGACCGTGCTGGTGAAGGTCGAGTACCTGAACCCCGGCGGCTCGTCGAAGGACCGCATCGCGACCCGCATCATCGACGCCGCCGAGCGCGACGGGCTGCTGAAGCCCGGCGGCACCATCGTGGAGCCGACCAGCGGCAACACCGGCATCGGCCTCGCCCTCGTCGCGCAGCAGCGCGGCTACCGCTGCGTGTTCGTGCTGCCGGACAAGGTGGGGGAGGACAAGCGCAACGTCCTCACCGCCTACGGGGCCGAGATCGTCGTGACGCCGACGGCCGTCGCTCCGGAGGACCCCGCCTCCTACTACTCCGTCTCGGACCGCCTCGCCCGCGAGATCCCCGGCGCCTTCAAGCCCAACCAGTACGCGAACCTCAACGGCCCGCTCAGCCACTACGAGACCACGGGCCCCGAGATCTGGCGCGACACCGCCGGCCGGCTCACCCACTTCGTCGCGGGAGTCGGCACGGGCGGCACCATCAGCGGAGTCGGCCGCTACCTCAAGGAGGTGTCGGAGGGCCGCGTGCAGATCGTCGGCGCCGACCCCGAGGGCTCGGTCTACTCCGGCGGCGGCGGACGCCCGTACCTCACCGAGGGCGTCGGCGAGGACTTCTGGCCGAGCGCGTACGACCCGAGCGTGGTCGACCGGATCATCGCCTCGAGCGACGCCGAGTCGTTCGCGATGACCCGCCGCCTCGCCCGCGAGGAGGGGCTGCTCGTCGGCGGGTCGAGCGGGCTCGCCGTCTCCGTCGCGCTCAAGGCCGCCGCCGATCTCGGGCCGGACGACGTGGTCGTCGTGCTGCTGCCGGACGGCGGGCGCGGCTACCTCGGCAAGATCTTCAACGACCGCTGGATGCGCTCCTACGGCTTCCTCGAGATGCGCGACGAGGGCACCGTCCGCGACGTGCTCCGCGCGCGGGCGGCGAGCGGGCAGGCCGACCTCCCGGCGCTCGTGCACGCCCACCCGACCGACACGATCCGCGACGCGATCGGGATCATGACCGAGTACGGCGTCTCGCAGCTGCCGGTGCTGACCGCCGAACCGCCCGTCGTGATGGGCGAGGTCGTGGGAGCCGTCGACGAGCGCGAGCTGCTCGACCGCGTCTTCGCCGGCTCCGCCTCGATGAACGATCCGCTCGGCGACTGCGTGGGCGACGCGCTCGCGCTGATCGGGCTCGGCGAGAGCATCACCGCCGCCCGCGCCGCGCTCACCGAGCACAGCGCCCTCCTCGTCACCGACGAGGGCAAGCCCGTCGCGGTGATCACCCGACAGGACCTCCTCACCTACGCCACGGCCTGACGGCCGCCGCCCTCGCACCTCCGACCCAGGGAGCCCGCACCATGCCCAAGAAGCAGCACTTCGACACCCGCGCCATCCACGCCGGTCAGGAGTTCGATCCGACCACCGGCGCGGTCGTGCCGCCCGTCTACATGACCTCCACGTTCGTCCAGGACGGCATCGGCGGTCTCCGAGGCGGCTACGAGTACGCCCGCTCGGCGAACCCGACGCGCGACTCGCTCCAGGAGCTGATCGCGTCGCTCGAGGGCGCCGACGTCGCCTACTCCTTCTCCTCCGGCCTCGCCGCCGAGGACACCCTGCTGCGCGCCGTCCTCGCGCCCGGCGACCACGTCGTCCTGGGCAACGACGCGTACGGCGGCAGCCACCGCCTGATCGACCGGGTGCACAGCGCCTGGGGCGTGCGCAACACGGCCGTCGACATGTCGAACCTCCGCGAGGTGCAGCGGGCGATCGTCCCCGGCGAGACGAAGATGCTCTGGGTCGAGACCCCGTCGAACCCGCTGATGACCATCAGCGACATCGCCGAGCTCGCCGACCTGGCCCACGCGCACGACCTGATCGTCGTCGTCGACAACACCTTCGCCTCCTCGGCCCTGCAGCAGCCGCTGGCCCTCGGTGCCGACGTGGTCGTGCACTCGACCACGAAGTACCTCGGCGGCCACTCGGACGTCGTCGGCGGCGCGCTCGCGCTGCGCTCGGGTCCGCTGGCCGAGAAGATCGCGTTCCTGCAGTTCGCGGTCGGAGCGATCTCGGGCCCGATGGACGCCTGGCTCACGGTCCGCGGCATCAAGACCCTCGGGGTGCGGATGGAGCGCCACTCGATCAACGCGCAGGCGGTCGCCGAGTTCCTCGTCGAGCACCCGGCGGTCACGGCCGTGCACTACCCGGGCCTGCCCTCGCACCCCGGCCACGAGCTGGCGAAGCGCCAGATGTCGCGGTTCGGCGGGATGCTCTCGCTCGAGCTCGGGACGCCGCGCGCCGCCCGGAAGTTCGCCGAGTCGACCGAGCTGTTCCAGCTCGCGGAGTCGCTGGGCGGCGTCGAGTCCCTGATCGGCTACCCGAGCGAGATGACGCACGCGTCAGTGAAGGGCACGCCGCTGGAGGTCTCGGAGTCGCTCGTGCGCCTCTCGGTGGGCCTCGAGGACTCGTCCGACCTGATCGCGGACCTGGCGGCGGCGCTGCCCAGGAAGTAGAGGCGGGAACACCGCCCCGAGGGGCGGCATCTCGATGGTGCGCCCGATCCGGCCCCTGCCAGGATCGGGCGCATGACCTCCTCGCGCCGCTTCGTCGACCTCAGCCACACCGTCGCGGACGGGCTGGTGACCTACCCGGGCCTGCCCGCTCCGCGCATCCGGCCGCACCTCACCCGCGAGGCGTCCCGCGCCTCCTACGCCCCCGGTACCGAGTTCGCCATGGACGTCATCGAGATGATCGGCAACACCGGCACCTACCTCGACAGCCCGTTCCACCGCTACGAGGGCGGAGCCGATCTCGCCGCGCTCCGCCTCGAGACGCTGGTCGACCTGCCGGCCGTCGTGGTCGACGCGACAGGAGCCGCCGGACGGGGCATCGGCGCGGACTCGGTCGCGGGACTCGACGTCCGCGGCGCCGCCGTCCTCCTCCGCACCGGCTGGGACGCGCACTTCGCCACGCCCGGGTACGGCAGGGGCGCCCCCTTCCTCCGCGGCGAGGCGGCGGAGGCGCTCGTCGCCGGCGGGGCTGTGCTGGTCGGCATCGACTCGGTGAACATCGACGACACGGAGTCGGGCGGATCGCGGCCCGCGCACTCGGCCCTCCTCGCCGCGGGAGTGCACGTCGTCGAGCACCTCACCGGCATGGGCGGGCTGCCCGCGACGGGGGCGCGCTTCACCGCCGTGCCGCCGAAGGTGCGGGGCTTCGGCACCTTCCCGGTGCGGGCCTTCGCGGTCGTCGACGAGCCCTGACGGGAGCCGGGCGTCCGGACGCCTCCGGCTAACCTGGACCGATGCATCCCGCTCTCGCCGCCGTCGGCCGGCGCGTCCGGCCCCGCACGCGCCTCGCGGCGCTGGGCCGCCGCGTCCGCCCCCGCACTCGGCTGCGCTCCGCGGCCCGGGTCGTCCGGACCGCCCCTCAGCGCCTCTCGGAGCGCCGCGCCGCCGTGGTCGCCGCCCGGCCGATCGACCACCCCTCGCCCGCGCTCCGGCGCGAGCTGCTGCTGCTCGCCCTGGCCAACCGCTTCTCCCGCCGCTCCGCGGTCGATCCGGCGGGCGAGGTCGTGGTGACGATGACCACGCACGGCGAGCGGCTGCAGCGGGTCCACGTGGCGCTCGAGTCGATCGCCCGCGGCGACGCCCGGCCCGCGCGCCTGGTGCTCTGGCTCGACGACCCGGCCCTGCACGCCGACCTGCCCGCGCCGTTGCGCCGCCTCCGCCGCCGCGGCGTCGAGATCCGCCTGGTCGACGGCTACCGCGTGCACACGAAGTACTACCCGCACCTGCTCTCGGGCCGGGCGGGGGAGCGCGACCTCGTCACCTCCGACGACGACATCGTGTACCCGCGCACCTGGCTGAAGGGCCTGCTCGACGCCCGCTCGCGCTATCCCCTCGAGACCGTGCTCTGCTACCGCGCCCACCGGGTGGGGATCGTCGACGGCGCCGTCGCTCCGTACACGAGCTGGACCCCGGTCGCCGACACGCGCGCATCGACCGACGTCTTCGGCACCTCCGTCTCCGGGCAGCTGCTGCCCGCCCCGCTCCTCGGCGAGATCGCCGCTCACGGGGACGCGTTCCGCGAGATCGCCCCGGACGCCGACGACATCTGGCTGCACGTGCGAGCCGTCGACGCCGGCTACCGGATCGCGCAGATCGAGCCCCGGGCCCAGCTGTTCCCGTTCGTGCCGCGCACGCAGCAGTCCGGGCTCTACCTCGTCAACTACTGGGACGGCGGCAACGACCGCCAGGCCCGCGCCGCCTACACCCCCGAGGTGACGGCGCGGATCGCGGCGGACGCCTCCGCGCGAGGGGACGTGCGCTGATGCGCCTGCTGTTCGTGAGCAACCTCTACCCGCCGCAGGTGCTCGGCGGGTACGAGATGACCTGCGCGCGCGTCGCGGAGGCGATGGCGGCCCGCGGCCACACCGTGCGGGTGCTGACCACGCCGACCTACCTGCCGCCGGAGCCCTCGGGCGTCGAGGTGCACCGCACGCTGAGCCTGCGCACCTACTTCCCGCTGCCGCAGACCGGCGGCGAGATCGCTCAGCTGATGCACCACGAGAGTGCCGTCTCGCGGTTCGAGAACACCCGCATCCTGCTCGAGGAGCTGCGCGACTTCGCGCCGACGCACGTGGTGGCCTTCAACCTGCTCGGGATCGGCGGCCTCGCGCTGATCGACCTGCTGCGGGCGGTGGAGGCCCCGTGGATGTGGAACCTCGGCGACCGCATCCCGAACGCCCTGGTCGACGGGCTGCCGGAGCGCGTGCTCCGCGTCTACGGCGCCCAGGCCCCCGACCACTTCGACCGCGGCGAGATCGTCGCGGTCAGCCGCTCGCTCGTCGACGCGATCGAGGCCGGCGGGCTGAGCCTGGGCGAGGTCGAGGTGATCGGGCGCGGAGTGTCCGTTCCGCCCGACACCGCGGAGCTGCGGCGCTACCGCGAGGACGGGACCACCCGGTTCACGTTCGCCGCGTCGCTCGGCGAGCACAAGGGCGTCGGGCTGGTGCTGGAGGCGGCGGCGTCTCTCGCGGAGGAGACCCGCGACTTCCGCGTGGACCTCTACGGCGACGGAGACGTGGACGGCTGGCGCGCCCGAGCGGACGAGGCGGGCCTCGCCGGCCTGGTCGAGTTCCACGGGGCGACCCCGCATGCCGAGGTGCTCGCCGCGCACGGCCGGGCCGACGCGTTCCTCTTCCCGACCTGGGCCGGAGAGGCGTTCGGCGTCGCGCCGGTCGAGGCCGCTGCGGCGGGCGCCGTGCCCATCGTGACGGCGGCCAGCGGCGTCGCGGAGTTCCTCATCGACGGCGTCGACTGCATCAAGATCACCCGCTCCGCCCCTGCGCTCCTCGAGGCTATGCGGGACGTGGCGAGCGGGGCGGTGGACCTCGAGGCGCTCGGCCGGCGAGGCCGGGCCGCGGCGCGCGGACCGCTCTCGTTCGAGCGCTCCGTCGAGCTGATCGAGGCCTCGCTCGAGCGCCGCTCCCGGCCGGGCCTCGCCGACCGCCTCGCCGACACCACCCTCGAGGCCGACATCATGGACAAGGATCTGCGGGCGATGGACGTGCTCCACCGCCGCTTCTCCGGACGGGACCACGACGATGACCACTGACCACGACTTCCTCCAGGATCCGGCCTCCGCGCCCACCCGGCTCGGCCGCGGCGGCGTCGTGCTCCGCGACGCGGTGCACCGGCTGGTCGCGCCGTGGTTCGAGCAGGCGCGGCTGCGCACGGAGGAGCTCCGCGCCGAGACGGCCGCCCTGCGCGACGAGGTGGCCGGGCTGCGCGGCGAGCTGAGCGCGGTGCAGGGCGACGTCGCCGTGCTGCGCGACGAGTCGGCGGGCCTCCGGGCGGGGCTGGACGAGCTCAGCGCGACGGTCGCGGCCGAGCGGGCCTCGTCCGAGTCGGCGGGCGCGGCGGCCGCCGAGCAGGCCGCCGACACGGCGGCGGCTCTCGACGAGCGCGTCCGCGGGGCCGAGCTCGAGCTGCGCGCGGTCACCCGGCGCCTCGCGGAGGCGCTCGACCGCTGAGGCCGCGAGGCCCTCGGTCGGCGACGGCTCGCGGGCCCGGTGCCACACTGGGCGCGTGGGCAGGCTGAGGGTGGTCGTCGCGCCCGACTCGTTCAAGGGGTCGGCGAGCGCGGTCGAGGTCGCGCGGGCGATCGCCGAGGGCTGGAGCGCTGCGCGCCCGGGGGACGAGGTCGTCCTCGCTCCGATGGCCGACGGGGGAGAGGGCACGGTCGACGCCTTCGCGCTCGCGGTCCCGGGATCGCTTCGGCAGCAGGTCGTCGTGCCCGGCCCGGACGACCGGCAGGTCCGCGCCTGGTGGCTGCTGCTCCCCGACGGGACCGCCGTGGTCGAGCTCGCCTCCACGAGCGGCATCACGCTGCTCGACCCGCTCCGCCCGCTCACCGCGCACACCCGCGGCTTCGGCCGCGCGATCGCCGCCGCCCTCGACGCGGGGGCGCGCGCCCTGCTGCTGGCCATCGGCGGCAGCGCCTCGACCGACGGAGGAGTCGGAGCACTCCGCGAGCTCGGCGCCCGCTTCACCACCGCCTCCGGCCGCGACCTCGGCGAGGGAGGCGGTGCGCTGCCCGCGCTCGCCGCCGCCGACCTCCGCGCGCTGCGTCCTCTGCCGCCCGGAGGCGCGGTCGTGCTCAGCGATGTCGCGACCCCGCTGCTCGGCGACTCCGGGGCGGCCCGCGTCTTCGGACCGCAGAAGGGGGCCGGCCCCGACGACGTCCTCCTCCTCGAGAGCGGCCTCCGCCGTCTCGCCGCGCACCTGGACGCGGATCCCGATGCGCCGGGCTCCGGGGCGGCGGGCGGGACGGGCTTCGGTCTGCTCGCCTGGGGCGCGTACCCGACCTCCGGCGCCGACGCCGTCGGACGGGCGATCGGGCTCCCGGCGCTCCTCGCGGGCGCAGACGTCGTCATCACGGGGGAGGGGCGCTTCGACGCGCAGTCCGCCGCCGGCAAGGTCCCGGTGCACGTCCTCGCGCTCGCCGAGGCGGCCGGGGCGCGGACGCTCCTCGTCGCCGGGGCGATCGCGGCGCCGACCCCCGGCTTCACCGCGGCGGTGTCGCTGACGGAGGCGGCCGGCTCCTCGTCCGCGGCACTCGCGGACCCGCTCCCGCACCTGCGCGCCGTCGCCCGGGAGTGGGCCGCGCAGCTCCTCTGACCGTTCGCGGTGTCGGTGGTCGGGCGTACCGTCCGGGCATGCCCCGCGATGCGATCCGACCACCACATCTTGTGGTCGAGCCGCCGCGCGGACCCCACCGGTCGGGCATGCCGACACGCCGTGGCGCGTTGTACACAGTGAACGGGATCCTTCTGTCCACACCTGTGGATGGTTCGTCCGGATCCGCGTCCTTCCGCGGTTCCACGGGCTCCGGCCTGTGGATGAACGGGGGAGGAACCGGTGGATAACTACACGGCTGTAACTACTACGTCTAGTGGGCTGACACCGGCCCGCCCCCTATATGTAGTATTGCTGAGCAGGTCGGAGCGAGAGCCCCACCGGCACCCAGAACTCACCCGGACCACCCTCCGACCCCGCCCGCATCGCGAGCCGCCGGTCGGGGAGCGGCACCGGGACACCCCCTCCGAAAGGCGACACCCATGGCTGTGACGGTCTACACCAAGCCCTCCTGCGTCCAGTGCACCGCGACGTACCGCGCCCTCGACAGCAAGGGCATCGACTACGAGGTGTTCGACCTCTCCGTGGACGAGAAGGCCCTCGAGGCCGTCAAGGCCCTCGGCTACCTCCAGGCGCCGGTCGTCATCACGGACGACGACCACTGGTCCGGCTTCCGCCCCGACAAGATCGCGACCCTCTGAGGCGCACGGGCGGCGATCCGCGGCGTTGTCGGCGGGCGCCGTAGCGCCGCCACGGCTTCCTTCTCCGCCTTGCGGCTCACCACCCGTGCACCTCAGAGCCGGAACCGAGAACAGCAGCTGACGAGGAGAGGGGCCGGACGATGAGCGGGCTCGTGTACTTCTCCAGCAGCTCGGGGAACACGCACCGGTTCATCGAGAAGCTCGGCCGACCGGCGCAGCGCATCCCGCTCCACGCCCGGCGCGACGGAGCCGCCCTCGACACGCTCCACGTCCACGAGCCGTACGTGCTCGTCCTCCCCACCTACGGCGGCGGCAACGGCGGAGGAGCGGTCCCCAAGCAGGTCATCCGGTTCCTCAACGATCCGTGCAACCGCTCCCTGATCCGCGGCGTCATCGGCGCCGGCAACACGAACTTCGGCGAGGCGTACTGCCTCGCCGGCGACATCATCGCCCGCAAGTGCGAGGTGCCGCACCTCTATCGATTCGAAGTATTCGGAACACCCGACGACGTCCGCGCCGTCGACGAAGGATTGGACACGTTTTGGACGCAGCAGTGATCGACGCTCCCCGCGACGCCGCACAGATGGACTACCACTCGCTCAACGCGATGCTGAACCTGTACGGCCCGAACGGAGAGATCCAGTTCGACAAGGACCGCGAGGCCGCTCGCGAGTTCTTCCTGCAGCACGTCAACCAGAACACGGTGTTCTTTCACACGCTCAAGGAGCGCCTCGACTACCTGGTCGAGAAGGAGTACTACGAGCAGGCCGTGCTCGACCAGTACTCGTTCGAGTTCATCCAGCAGCTCAACGACCTGGCGTACTCGAAGAAGTTCCGCTTCGCGACCTTCCTCGGAGCGTTCAAGTACTACACCTCGTACACGCTCAAGACGTTCGACGGGAAGCGCTACCTCGAGCGCTTCGAGGACCGCGTCGTGATGACCGCCCTCGGCCTCGCCCAGGGTGACGAGACGCTCGCGACCGCCCTCGTCGAGGAGATCGTCGCCGGCCGCTTCCAGCCCGCGACCCCGACCTTCCTCAACACCGGCAAGGCCCAGCGCGGCGAGCTCGTCTCCTGCTTCCTGCTGCGCATCGAGGACAACATGGAGTCGATCGCCCGCGGCATCAACTCCGCGCTGCAGCTCTCCAAGCGCGGCGGCGGCGTCGCCCTCTCGCTCTCGAACATCCGCGAGGCCGGCGCCCCGATCAAGCAGATCGAGAACCAGTCCTCGGGCATCATCCCCGTGATGAAGCTCCTCGAGGACAGCTTCAGCTACGCCAACCAGCTCGGCGCGCGCCAGGGCGCGGGAGCGGTGTACCTCTCGGCGCACCACCCCGACATCCTCCGCTTCCTCGACACCAAGCGCGAGAACGCCGACGAGAAGATCCGCATCAAGACGCTCTCCCTCGGCGTCGTCGTGCCCGACATCACGTTCGAGCTCGCGAAGAACAACGAGGACATGTACCTCTTCTCGCCCTACGACGTCGAGCGCGTCTACGGCATCCCCTTCGGCGACATCTCCCTCTCGGAGAAGTACCGCGAGATGGTCGACGACCCGCGCATCAAGAAGACCAAGATCTCGGCGCGCGAGTTCTTCCAGACCATCGCCGAGATCCAGTTCGAGTCGGGCTACCCCTACATCGTGTTCGAGGACACGGTGAACAAGGCGAACCCGATCAAGGGCCGCATCAACATGTCCAACCTCTGCTCCGAGATCCTCCAGGTCAACACCCCGACGACCTACAACGAGGACCTCTCCTACGCGCAGATCGGCAAGGACATCTCCTGTAACCTCGGCTCGCTGAACATCGCGCTGACGATGGACTCGCCCGACTTCGGCCGCACCATCGCGACCGCGATCCGCGGCCTCACCTCGGTGTCCGACCAGTCGCACATCACCTCGGTCCGCTCGATCGAGGACGGCAACGACAAGTCGCACGCCATCGGCCTCGGCCAGATGAACCTGCACGGCTACCTCGCCCGCGAGCGGATCCACTACGGATCCGAGGAGGGCATCGACTTCACCAACATCTACTTCTACTCGGTGCTGTTCCACGCCCTGCGCGCCTCCAATGAGATCTCGATCGAGCGCGGCACCACCTTCGAGGGCTTCGCCGACTCGAAGTACGCCTCGGGCGAGTTCTTCGACACCTACACCGAGAAGGAGTGGGCGCCGGCCACCGAGCGCGTCGCCCGCCTCTTCGCCGACTCGGGCATCGCCATCCCGACGCAGGACGACTGGCGCGCGCTCAAGGCCTCGGTCATGGAGCACGGCATCTACAACCAGAACCTGCAGGCCGTCCCGCCGACCGGCTCGATCTCGTACATCAACAACTCGACGTCCTCGATCCACCCGATCGCGTCGAAGATCGAGATCCGCAAGGAGGGCAAGCTCGGCCGCGTCTACTACCCGGCGCCGTTCATGACGAACGACAACCTGGAGTACTACCAGGACGCGTACGAGATCGGCTACGAGAAGATCATCGACACCTACGCCGCTGCAACGCAGCACGTCGACCAGGGCCTCTCGCTCACGCTCTTCTTCAAGGACACCGCGACCACCCGCGACGTCAACCGAGCCCAGATCTACGCCTGGCGCAAGGGCATCAAGACGATCTACTACATCCGCATCCGCCAGATGGCACTCGAGGGCACCGAACTCGACCAGTGCGTCTCGTGCATGCTGTAGATCCCGCAGCCCCACCCCCACCCGCACGACCCATCCGCAGCAGCGAGAAGGAATCATGACTCCCCCCGAGAAGCTCAAGCTCGTCGACTCCGTCCAGGCGATCAACTGGAACCGGATCCAGGACGACAAGGACGTCGAGGTGTGGAACCGCCTCACGAGCAACTTCTGGCTGCCCGAGAAGGTCCCGCTGTCCAACGACATCCAGTCGTGGAACACGCTGACGCACGAGGAGCAGCAGCTCACCATGCGCGTGTTCACCGGGCTCACCCTGCTCGACACCGTGCAGGGCACCGTCGGCGCCGTCTCGCTCATCCCGGACGCGATCACGCCGCACGAGGAGGCCGTCTACACGAACATCGCGTTCATGGAGTCAGTCCACGCCAAGTCGTACTCCTCGGTGTTCTCGACCCTGTCGAACACCCAGGACATCGACGAGGCCTTCCGCTGGTCGATGGAGAACCCGAACCTGCAGAAGAAGGCGTCCATCGTGATGGACTACTACCGCGGCGACGACCCGCTGAAGCGGAAGGTCGCCTCCACGCTGCTGGAGTCGTTCCTCTTCTACTCGGGCTTCTACCTGCCGATGTACTGGTCCTCGCGCGCCAAGCTCACCAACACGGCCGACCTCGTGCGCCTGATCATCCGCGACGAGGCCGTGCACGGCTACTACATCGGCTACAAGTTCCAGAAGGGACTCGAGCGGGTCGACCAGGCCAAGCGCGACGAGATCAAGGACTACACGTTCTCGCTGCTCTACGAGCTCTACGACAACGAGGCGCAGTACACGCAGGACCTCTACGACCAGCTCGGCCTGACCGAGGACGTCAAGAAGTTCCTGCACTACAACGCCAACAAGGCGCTGATGAACCTCGGCTACGAGCCGATGTTCCCCAAGCAGGTCACCGATGTGAACCCCGCGATCCTGTCGGCCCTCTCGCCCAACGCGGACGAGAACCACGACTTCTTCTCGGGCTCCGGCTCCTCCTACGTGATCGGCAAGGCCGTGACCACCGAGGACGAGGACTGGGACTTCTAGGCGTCGACACCACGTCCCGGCCTCCACGGCGAACGGCCCCTCCCCTCGCGGGTGAGGGGCCGTTCCTCGTTCCGGGACGGGGTATTCCCTCAGAGCGGCAGGCGCATCAGCACCCGCGGGAAGCCGTTCAGCACGGAGGTGGTGTCCGCGGCCTTCTCGAAGCCGGCCCGCTCGAAGAGGGCGCGGGTGCCGACGTAGGCCATCGTCTGCTCGACCCGCTCTCCGGCGTTGTCGACCGGGTAGCCCTCGACCGCCGGCGCGCCGTGCGAGCGGGCGAACTCGACGGCGCCGGCCAGCAGCGCGTGTGAGATCCCGCGCTTGCGGAAGCCGGGGCGGACGCGGATGCACCAGACGCTCCAGACATCGAGGTCGTCCACGCGCGGGATGCGCCGGTTCTTCGCGTAGCTCGTGTCGGCCCGCGGATGCACCGCCGCCCAGCCGACCACGTCGTCGCCGTCGTAGGCGAGCACGCCGGGCGGAGGGTCCTGAGCCACGAGCTCGCGCATCCGCTCGCCGCGGGCCGTGGACCGCAGCGAGGTGTTCTCGACCGACGAGAGCAGGCGGTAGCTCAGGCACCAGCAGACGCTCGCGTCGGGCCGCTTCGGGCCGTTCATCGTCGCCACGTCCTCGAAGACGGTGGCGGGGCGCACCTCGATCGTCATGGCGGCAGCCTTCCACCGTCCCAGCGGTCGGACAAGCCGTTCACAACTCAGGAAGAACGACGGAGAGCTCCCGTCCTGCCGCGGGATCCTGGCCCGGGCGGCACGTTCTTCCTGCATCCTGAACACCCTCCGCCCATTGACCACTCCGCCGGATGAATCGGACCAGCACCCCCTGTTGGACGACGCCCAGGCGCGCGGCCTACCGTGGACGAGGCATCCAACGAAGGAGCACTCTGTGAAGCACGTCCCCCTCGGCACCTCCGGTGTCGACTCCCCGAACGTCGTCCTCGGCCTCATGCGCATCCCCGACATGACCGACGAGGCCATCCGCGGTCTCGTCGGCGCCGCCCGCGACTCCGGCATCGACTTCTTCGATCACGCCGACGTCTACGGCAAGAAGCTGCACCAGTGCGAGGAGCGCTTCGCCGAGGCGATGGCGCTGACCTCCTCCGAGCGCGAGCAGATCGTGCTGCAGACCAAGGCGGGCATCGTCGGCGACGGCCCGTACTTCGACTTCTCCTACGAGCACCTGATGGCCTCGGTCGAGGGCTCGCTGAAGGCCCTGCGCACCGACTACATCGACGTCCTGCTCCTGCACCGGCCCGACGCGCTCGTCGAGCCCGACGAGGTGGCGCGCGCGTTCGACGAGCTGCACGCGTCCGGCAAGGTGAAGCACTTCGGCGTCTCGAACCAGACGCCGTACCAGATCGAGCTGCTGAAGAAGTCGCTGAACCAGCCGATCGTGGCGAACCAGCTGCAGCTCTCGATCACCCACGCGCCGCTGATCGCGCAGGGTGTCGCCTCCAACATGGTCGGCGAGGACCAGTCCGTCATGCGCGACGCCGGCATCCTCGACTACTGCCGCCTGAACGACATCACCGTCCAGGCCTGGTCGCCCTTCCAGGCGGGGTTCTTCACCGGCGTCTTCCTCGACAATTCGGCCTACCCCGAGCTGAACGCCGTGATCGACCGGCTCGCAGCAGAGTACGAGGTCCCGGCGATCGCCGTGGCCACCGCCTGGATCACCCGCCACCCGGCGGGCATGCAGGTCGTGCTCGGCACGACCAACGAGCAGCGCGTGCGCGATGCGGCCCTCGGCTCCGATCTGCCGCTCACGCGGCCGGAGTGGTACGAGCTGTTCCGCGCAGCGGGCTACCTCGTCCCCTAGAGCTCCCACCCCGGAGAAATGCGCGTCGGCGCAGAGGAGGCACGCACCCGCGAGGGCGCGTGCCTCCTTCTCGTGCGCCCCGCGAGATGCCACCAGTGAGGGCGACACGCCGTCCTGGAGCGTCACAGGTGGCATCTCGCGGGGGAGGGGCGGGAATAGGGACGTCACCCCTGCGTTGAACTTGAGCGTAACCGACTCAACTTCCTCAGGAGGACAGGTGCCCGACAACTACAGCGAGGCCGGAGCGAGCTCGTTCGACGACTTCCTCGCCCGCTACCTCGATGGTGAGCGCGCCCGCGCGGCGCGGTCGATCGACCTCAGCCGATTCCTCACCGCCCGTACCCGCGACATCCTGCAGTCCGCAGGACGCTTCGCCCTCGAGCGCGGCCAGACCGAGCTCGACGCCCTGCACGTGCTCCGCGTGCTCATCGACGACGAGACCGTCTCGCAGGCCGTGCGCCGCATCGGCGTCGACCCCGCCGCCATCGCCACCGCCGCGGAGGCGCGCCTCCCGCAGGCCGACGAGGCCCACGCCTCGCAGAACGCGGCGACCATCACCCCCAGCGCGCAGCGCGCGCTGTTCCACGCCTACCAGGTCGCCCGCTCCAGCGGCTCGACCTACATCGAGCCCGAGCACCTCTTCTTCGCGCTCGTGCTCGGCCAGGACGCCCCCGCCGGGCAGGTGCTCGCCCGGGCCGGCGTCACCGCCGAGGCCCTCACCCAGGGCATGCGCGAGACCGAGGCCCCGCAGCAGCAGGAGGCGGGACAGCCCGCCTCCGACACTCCGATGCTCGACAAGTTCGGCACCGACCTCACCGCTCTCGCCCGCGAGGGCCGGCTCGACCCGGTCATCGGGCGCGCCGACGAGATCGAGCAGACCGTCGAGATCCTCAGCCGCCGCACCAAGAACAACCCGGTGCTCGTCGGCGAGGCCGGCGTCGGCAAGACCGCGATCGTCGAGGGCCTGGCCCGCGCGATCGTGGCGGAGGAGGTCCCCGAGCAGCTGCGCGGCAAGCGCGTGATCTCGCTCGACCTCCCCGGCATGCTGGCCGGCACCCGATACCGCGGCGACTTCGAGGAGCGCCTCACGGGCACCATGGACGAGATCGCGGCGCACGCCGGCGAGCTGATCGTCTTCATCGACGAGGTCCACACCGTCGTCGGTGCGGGCGGCGGCGGCGAGGGCGGCATGGACGCGGGCAACATCCTCAAGCCGCGTCTGGCCCGGGGCGAGCTGCACCTCGTCGGCGCCACCACGCTGAAGGAGTACCGCACCATCGAGAAGGACCCGGCACTGGAGCGCCGCTTCCAGCCGGTCCGCGTCGGCGAGCCCGGCATCGAGGACGCGGTCGCGATCCTGCACGGCCTGCGCCCCGCCTACGAGGAGCACCACCGCGTGCGCTTCACGGACGAGGCTCTGCGCGCCTCGGTCGAGCTCTCGGCCCGGTACCTCACCGACCGCGTGCTCCCCGACAAGGCGATCGACCTGATCGACCAGGCCGGCGCGCGCCTCCGACTCCGCCTCGGAGCCGGCGTCGACACCGGTGCCCTGCTCGAGCGTCTGGCGACCCTGGAGGCCGACAAGAACGCGGCCGTCTCGGCCGAGCACTACGAGGAGGCGTCCCGCGTCCGCGACGAGATCACCGCCGTGCAGGCGGAGCTCGACGCGGCCACCGGCACCGCCCCCGCGGAGGCTGTCGTCGGCGAGACCGAGATCGCGGCCGTCATCGCCCGCGCCACGGGCATCCCGGTGTCGCGGCTCACGGAAGGGGAGCGCGAGCGCCTCGCGCACCTCGAGACCGAACTGCACCAGCGGGTCATCGGCCAGGACGACGCGGTCACCGCGGTCGCCCGGGCCGTCCGCCGCAGCCGCACCGGCCTCGGCGACTCCTCGCGTCCCGTCGGCTCGTTCCTGTTCCTCGGTCCGACCGGCGTCGGCAAGACGGAGCTGGCGCGCACCCTCGCGGGCTCGCTCTTCGCCGACGAGCAGTCGGTGATCCGCTTCGACATGAGCGAGTTCGGCGAGCGCCACACGGTCTCGCGGCTGGTCGGCGCCCCTCCCGGGTACGTCGGCTATGACGAGGCCGGTCAGCTGACCGAGCGCGTGCGCCGGAACCCGTACTCGGTGGTCCTCTTCGACGAGATCGAGAAGGCCCACCCCGACGTGTTCAACCTGCTGCTGCAGGTGCTCGACGACGGTCGTCTGACCGACGGCCAGGGGCGGACGGTCGATTTCCGCAACACGGTGATCATCATGACCTCGAACCTCGGCTCGGAGTTCCTGGCCTCGCGGTCGGGTGCGCTCGGCTTCGTCGCTCAGAGCGACGCGTCGGCCGAGGGCTTCGCCTCGGAGAAGGACCTGCGCGACCGCGTCATGGGCCGTCTCCGCGAGGCGATGCGACCCGAGTTCCTCAACCGGATCGACGAGATCGTCCTGTTCCGCCGCCTCGGGCGCGAGCAGCTGCGGGAGATCGTCGGCATCGTCCTCGACACCACCCGGTCCCGCCTCGCTCCCCGCGAGGTGACGCTCGAGGTCACGGAGGCGGCCGTCGACTGGCTCGCCGAGAACGGCTATGAGCCGCAGTACGGTGCCCGGCCCCTGCGCCGGCGCGTGCAGCGTTCCATCGACGACCGGATCGCCGACCTGTTCGTCAGCGGCGAGGTCTCCGACGGAGGCGCTGTCCGCGTCGACGCCGTCGGCGGCGAGCTGCTGGTGACCTCGGCCGCCGCCCTGCCGCTGGCCGCGTAGCCTGTCCCGCTCCGACCCCCGTCCCTCCTCCCACGAGACATCGCTCGTGACGACAGCACCGGCCGTCGTCACGAGCGGCACCCGTGGAGGGGGAGAGGCGGGGGTCTCCGCGTCCCCGCGGCTTGCCACAGCGGTCCGGGCGGGATAGACACGAGAGCACGAGAACCGGAGGCACGATGTCGAACCCGCGCTACTACGACCCCGTGGGCAAGGCGGTCCGGGCGCTGCTCGTGCTGAGCCTGGTCTGCTTCGCCCTGGCGGTGGGCATGTTCGCCCTCGACATCGTCATGCCCGGCACCATGACGGACGAGCGGCGGCCCTGGGCCGAGGCCAGCAGTGCGCTCGCCTCGTTCGGCGTGCTGGCCCTCATCGTCTACTTCGCGACGGTCGCGATCGTCGGCGCGATCCGGGGACGCGGGCAGTAGCCCGCTCCGACGCCGTCCTCCGACAGGAACGCGTCCGGCCCGCGGGATCCGAGGATCCTCGCGGGCCGGACGCGTTCTCGCGAGCCGTCAGGCGCCGGTCAGGGGCACTTCTTCGCGGTGATCGTCACCTTCAGCGTGGCGTCCGGAGCGACGGGGGAGCCGCCGGCCGGCTCCTGCCCGGTGACCTGGCCGGCGTCGGGCGCCTTCGGGTCCTCCGCGCAGGCGAGCGTGATCTTCGTGAAGCCGGCGGCGCCGAAGGCGTTCTTCGCGGCCTCCAGATCCTGGCCCGTCACGTTCGGCACGGTCTTCTGGTTGCCGGAGCTGATGAACACGGTGATCGCGGTGCCGCGCGGGGCCGAGCCCGACGGGTCGGCGCGGGTGACCGTCCCGATCGCGGCGTCGCTCGCCTCCGTGCCGCCCTGCACGACGCCGAAGCCGGCCGCCTCGAGCTTGGCCTCCGCGTCGGCGGAGGAGAGCCCGACGACATCGGGGACGTCCACCTTCGGGACGACCTGCAGCGAGCCGTCTGCCTCCGGGAAGTCCGTTCCGCCGTACGTCGCGTCGGCGGCGCGCATCACGACCGGCCAGATGCGGTGGCGCGCGGTGGCGGCGGATCCGGAGTCGAAGGAGTAGCGGCCGAGGCGCAGGTTCGCGTCGCCCTTCACGTTGAACACGCCGACGGCGGTCGCGACGCGGGTGCTCGCTCCGGTCATCCAGGTGGCCTTCGCGTCGTCGGTGGTGCCGGTCTTGCCGATCAGCGGCACGCCGTCACCGGTGCGGGAGGCCACGGCCGTCCCTCCGCCGGTGAAGGTCGCCTGCAGCGCGACGGCCGCGGTGGCGGCGACGTTGCGGTCGATCGACTGGCGGCAGTTCGCCGGGGGCACCGGCTGGTCGGCGCCGGCGGAGTCGGTGATGCGGTCGATCGCGACGGGGTCGCAGGTCGTGCCGCCGGAGGCGATGGTGGCGAAGGCGCCGGCCATCGAGAGGGGCGAGACGTAGTTGGTGCCGAGCACCGACGACGGGTTGTGCTCGAGCTCCTCGCCGCTGCCCTGCTTCACGCCCATGTCGACAGCGGTGTCGCGGATGCCGCACAGGTCGAGCTCGCGCGCCATGCCGACGAAGCCGGTGTTGAGGGAGGTCTTCGTGAACGACACCGGGGTGCCGATCTCGCCGGTGCCGCCCTCGTCGTTCTTCGCGCTCGTCTCGTTGCTCGTGTCGGTTCCGCCGGCGACGCAGGAGTCCGTGAAGGTGCCCCAGGTGGACTTGCGCGTCCCGTCGACCGACTCGTTGATGCTGTGGCCCTCCTTCAGCCACTCCACCAGGGTGAAGAGCTTGTAGGTCGAGCCCGGCTGGATCCCGGAGGATCCGCCGTTCGCCTGATCGGTGCTGTAGTTCACGGCGCTGTAGGACGGGTCGGTCGTGAGCACGTCCGGATCCTGCGAGTACTTCTTGTTCTGGGTCATCGCGAGCACGCGCCCGGATCCGACCTCGACGCTGACCGAGACGGCTCCGACGTCGAAGTTCCAGGTCTGCGGGACCTGCGCGTCGACGGCGGCGACGGCCGCGTTCTGCAGGCCGACGTCGAGCGTCGTGTAGACGTCGAGGCCGCCGCGGCGGAAGTTGGTCCAGCGGGTGTCCTCGTCGGCGCCGAAGATCTCGTTGTTCTTGAGGACGTTGGTGACGTAGTCGCAGAAGAAGCCGGCGTTGCCCGCGGTCGAGCAGCCGGTGCTGGGCTGGGTGATGCGGGGCTCGATCGGAGTGGCGACAGCGGCGTCGTGGTCCTCCTGCGAGATCTTCCCCTCCTCGAGCATCTTGCCGATGATGTAGTCGCGGCGGTCCTTGTTGCGGGCGTAGCCGTTCGCGGCGCCGTTGTCCGGGTTGTCGGGCTGGTCGATCCGCAGGACGGCCGGATTGTTGACGATCGCGATGAGGCTCGCGGCCTGGGCGATCGAGAGGTCCGCGGCCGAGGTCGCGTAGTAGTAGTTGGCGGCGGTCTCGAGGCCGTAGGTGGTGCCGCCGAAGAACGCGATGTTGAGGTAGCCCTGGAGGATCTGGTCCTTCGTGTACTGCTTCTCGAGGCCGATGGCGAGCTTCATCTCGCGGAGCTTGCGCTCGGGGGAGGTGCGGGTGGCCTCGTCGATCGCGGCAGCGCGCTCGGCGTCGTCCGAGATGTTGCGGACGGCCTTCTCGACGAGCACGTTCTTCACGTACTGCTGGGTGATCGAGGATCCGCCCTGCACGTCGTTGCCGAGCACGTAGGTCTGCGCGACGGCGCGGAGGGTGCCGGGGAGGTCGACTCCGCCGTGGTCGTAGAAGCGGGGATCCTCACCCGAGACGGCGGCGTCCTTGGCGGCCTGGGCGATGCGGTCGAGCGGCACCTCGACGCGGTTCTCGACGTAGAAGGAGGCGAGCAGCTGCGGGGATCCGTCGGAGCCGGTCGCGTAGATGTTGCTCTTCTCGGAGAGCTTGTCGACCTCGAGGTAATCGGGCAGGCCGTCGAAGACGCCGATCGACTGGTTCGCGGCGACGCCGGCGAGGGCCACGGCGGGAGTGACGGTGGCGGTCACGAGGACTCCGGCCACGACGCTCATGCCCAGGAAGCCCACGATCGCCTTGACCACGCCACCGGTGGTCCTTCTGTCGGACGCCAAACCTTCTCCTTCGCGAATCCCCCCGGATGCTGCGACGACCGCGGTCGACGCCCTGCACGCTCCGTGCGGCAGGTCAACCTCGACAGACTAACCCGAGAGCCCCCGAAGACGAAGGCCCGGCCAGAGGCCTGAAAAGACCCTGACCGCCGCCCGGGCCCCGCCGTTCCCTAGGCTGTCGGGATGTCGAGCCCCTCCTCCGACCCCCGACCGACCGACGCGACGACTCCGGAGGCCGGTCCGGTCGCGCCCCCGCAGGCCGTTCCCTCGCCGCCCACCGGCGCCCTCTCGTACGCTCTCGGCTTCGTCGCGTTCATCGGGATCCCGTTCCTCAGCCTGATCGTGGGCGGCATCGTGATGGCCTCCGTCTACCCCTCCGCCCGGAGGAAGGGCGGGCTCGCGGCCGAGAACGCGCGGAACGCGGCGAACTGGGGTCTGACGGTGATCCTGATCGGAGTCGTGACGCTCGGCGCCCACGTCGTGCTGCTGTTCGTCGCCTCCGACACACCGCTCGCGAAGGGCTTCTACCCGGTCGGCGTCCCGATCACGCTGTTCGGCGTGCTCTGGCTGGTGCACTTCGTCCTGATCATCTGCGGCCTGGTGAAGGCGAACCAGCGCGAGGTGTTCCGGCCGCGCATCGCGATCCCGTTCCTCCGCCCGCCCGCGGCCTGAGCTCACGCGCCGACGGGCCAGAGGTAGTCGAGCCCCGGCGGCGTGCCGGGGAACAACGGGCCGTAGTGCTCCTCGTCCTTGGCGACGAGTCTGGAACGGTGCGAGAGGTGCAGGCGCTCATCGCCGAACCACGGCGGGAGCGGGTAGTCACCGGTGAGGGAGGCGGCGAGATCCTCCGGTACGGCGTCGAGGGCCTCCTCGGTCTTCACCAGGCAGGTGTCGGCGAAGCCGCGCGCCGTCCACTCCGCGCAGGTCTCGCGCTGGTAGGTCATCAGGGCCGGCCGGTAGCCCCGCCACATCCTCGTGACGGGGTGGTTCTGCCAGCCGTACCCCGGGACGATCAGCGCCCGCATGACCTGCAGCGTCTCGACGCGCTGCTTGCCGAGCCGCTTGCTGTCGAGGGCGAGCACGCTGCGGTGGAAGTCGGGGTAGGGGAGGAAGGTCTGCACGCCTCCCAGTCAACAGCGACCCGTCTCCCTCCGGCCACCCTCCCGTCACGCCGATGTCGCCTGGCGTCCGTAGTGTCCGGGGCATGACCGGACTCCCCCTCCTCGCCACCGACGACGTGCAGCTGCGCTGGGCGCGGCCCGAGGTCCTCGACTCCGCCCGCCACCGGATGCTGCGCCTGCTCACCCTCGCCGAGCGCCTGCGCTACGAGGCGACGAGTCGGCGCGAGGTCCGGGACGGCTTCCTCCTCGGCAGGGTCCTCGTGCGCGAGCTGGCCGCCGAGACGCTCGGGATCGATCCCCTCGAGGTCGCGGTGGACGCGCGCTGCGAGCGCTGCTCCGGACCGCACGGCCGCCCGGTGCTCCGCGGCGAGCACCCGGCGCTGGAGCGGATGCGGATCAGCATCGCGCACTGCGACGGCGCGGTGGTCGCGGCGCTGGCGACCGGACGCGACATCGGGATCGACGCGGTGCGCGCCCGCAGCGTCCGCGACCGCGTGGCCTCCGGGGCGACGACGGCGGAGCAGGTGCTCGCCGATCTCCGCTCGCAGGCGGTCGCGAAGGCCGACGGGCGCGGGACCTCGAGCGACGAGCCCGTCCGCTTCCGCACCAGGGAGGGCGCGACCGAGGCCTGGATCGAGGGCTCGAGCCGCTACTTCGCGGTCTCGGAGCCGACGGTCCACTCCGCGCTCGTCGTGGCGGTGGCGGTCGCTCAGGAGTGACCGCGGGGCGCCGTCCCTGAACGGTGTGCTCGTCCGCGCTTACGCGAACAGCGACAGCGTGATCGTCGAGCGGTAGGAGCCGGCCTCGACGTCCGGCTCGGCCAGCAGCCGCAGCTCGGCGTCGGCGCTCCAGGTGCCGGCCCCGCCGGCGGCTCCGAGCAGCAGCGCGTCGCTCAGGCCCGTGCCGCCCTCGAGGGACGAGGCGACCGTCTCGCCCGCGACGGCGCCGGTGCCGGTGATCAAACGCGGGGTCCAGCCGAGGTGGTCGGCTCCGATCGAGGCGCTCGGGCTGGTGAGGGCGCTCGCCGAGGCGAGGACGTACCAGTCGTTCTGCGAGCCGGCGCGCGAGTCGGTGACGGTGACCGTGGGCAGCCCGCCGGTGAACCGGCGCTGGGCGGCGGAGGACCCGGACTCGACGAGGTCGACGGCGTCGGCGGCGACGGAGAGCGACAGGGAGCCGGGCTGCGCGGGAGGGGCGATGTCGACGTCGACGTCCACTCCGTCCAGGTCGTGAAGCAGGGGCGGCGTGCGGGCCGGGTCCTCGCCGGTCAACGGATCGGCGGCGTCGGGCGCGGCGGCGGAGGGGGAGTCGGCGGCGGGGCGGTCTGCGGAGAGCAGGTCTGCGGGGGAGGAGCCGGTCGCGGGCTCCGCGGGATCGACGGGGCCCGTGGAGGAGGGGCTCGAGGAGCGGCGGTCAGAGGAGCCGGATCCCGCTCCGGGAACGGAGGCGTCCGCCGTCGACCCCGCGTCCTCGGCGGGCGCAGCGGCGGTCGGCGTCGACACCGCTTCCGGTGCGGTCATCGCCTCGGGCGCGAGCGCGGCGGAGGCGAACACCACGGAGAGCACGAGGGTCGTCGTCGGGACGAACGCGGCGAGAGCGCGGGTGGTGCGGGTCACGGACGGTCCAGTTCTGCGGGCTCTGCGATGCGCCCGCCTGTGATTCCTACCAGGCGCTCGGACGGCTCTGCACCCCCGCTTCCGGGTGGAGCGCCGCGGAGCCGCCTGAGCTCCGGAGGTCGAACGGTCTGCCGTGGAGTGCTCGCCGTGCACCGTGCGTCCGACTCCCCCACCGGATGCCCGTCCGCACGCGCAGAGGAGGGAGCGCCCGCGGGCACTCCCTCCTCCGTCAGGACCGGTCGCCCGGCCGCCGCGCGCTCAGCAGACCCGGGCCGGGTAGGCCACCGTCTGCGCGAGGGTGTCGGAGCCGGCCGTGGCGGTCACCGTCACCTGGCTGCCCGGCATGCTCGCCAGGCGGGTGGTGAACGCCGCGGATCCGCTCGCGCCCGCGGCCACCGCGGTGACCGTCTTCGAGCCGTACGCCGAGGTCATCGCGACGTCGATCGGAGCGGTGCCGCCGTTCTTGGCGAGGACCGTCAGCACCGCCTTCCCTGCGACGCAGCGCGACGTCACGGTCACCGGCACCGTCAGTACCGGGGCGGCCGCCTCGGGGACGACGATCTCGCCGATCTTGAGGAACGAGCCCGGCGTGGAGAAGGTCAGCTTCAGGCCGGTGGCCGAGACCGCCGCGAACGGGATCGTGGTCAGCGCGCCGTTCGCCGCCGGAGCGACGTTCTGCGCGGTGGTCGGCTTCCAGGTGCCGTCCTCAGCGCGGTAGGCGACGCTCACCGACGCCAGGGTGCCCTCGGTGTTGGTGAAGGTGAGCCCCGCGACGCGGTGCGCCTCGGTGTTCGTCAGCGTGAACTCGGCGCTGCCGGCGAAGGTGCCGTCGGTCCAGGTCGACCAGGGGGTGCTCACGGTGCCGTCGCAGGCGTTCTTCGCGGGGAGGGTCGCGTACTTCGTCTGGCTGAACGACGCCGAGACCGCGGCTCCGGGGACGCGGCAGACGTTCGTCGGCGGCGCGGTACCCCAGATCTGCACCTCCGAGACCGACTGCCACGTGTTCGCCGCGCTGGTGAGGTGCAGGCGGAGGCCGGTGGTGTCGGGCAGGGAGGACAGGTCGAGGATCGCCGTCGGGGCGGATCCAGTCTCGGCCTGACTGAGCGCGGTGGCGACCGAGGAGGTCGTCCACGCGCCGTTCACCTGGTACTCGACCTCGATCCGCGAGGGCCAGGTGGCGGTCGCACCGTCCTTGTAGGTGCTGACCGTCACCGAGTCGAGGTTCTGCGCCGAGCCCCAGGAGAAGGAGAGGCGGCTGTCGCGCGGGTAGCCGGCCGAGGACCAGTCGTCCCAGCCCTTGCCCTTCACGTCGCCGTCGATCAGCTTGCCGGCGAGGTCGGTGCGGCTCGAGACCGCGACGGACGCTCCGGGAGCGAGGTTCGCGATGCCCGGCTCCGCCACCTCGATCGTGCGGGTGAAGCGGCGGCCGGAGGAGAATCCGGCGTCGGCGGCGAGAGTGCCCGTCACCTGCACCGTGCCGAGCTCCGCCGGACCGGGGGCGGCCCAGGTCACGGCGACGTCGCGGGTCGAGCCGTTGCTCGAGACCGAGACCGTCGAGGGCAGCGCGGCGGCGATGTCGGCGCCGCGGCGGACCTGCTTCGGCAGCCGGGCGTCCACGACCGACCAGACGCCCTCGCCGACCCCCTTGTCGTCCCAGTAGGAGAGGTTCCACCCGGAGCCCCAGCGCGCCGGGTCCTCCTGAGCCGGGTTCCGCATCTCGAGGCGGCCGTTCTCACCGACCGTCATCGGGAGCCAGACGTAGGTCGAGTCCGACTTCCCCTCGTTCCAGCGGTCGCCCATGTAGACGTACTTGCCGGGAGCGAGAGTGAGGACGTTCGTCGACTGCGAGCCGAAGGTGGTCTTGCGGGAGTCGCCGATCGAGAGCAGGCCGTCGCCGCCCTCCGGGATCGCGTTGTAGGCGACGTTCTCGTTCGCGTCGCCCTTCTCGACTCCGCGGGTCCACGCGCCGAGGATCGAGTCGGCGGTGTAGTAGGTCTGCGGGTTCGGCGCCCAGCCGGTCGCCCCGGAGGCGATCGTGTAGTACTTTCCGCCGTTGGCGAAGATCGCGGGCGCCTCGAGGTGTCCGCACTCCTTGACGATCTGGAAGTCGGTCCCGCGCACCGGTGCTCCGGCCGTACCGTCGGCGAAGACGTAGGGGTACGTCCCGTCCGCCGAGTACTGGTTCGCGTCGAGGGTGTCGGTCGTGGTGGTCCGCTCGACGTTGGTGTACTCGGCGTCGAGCTTCGCCACGTAGAGCGAGTAGTTCTCCTCGGAGGAGTAGGAGATGTACGCCGTGCCGTCCTCGTCCTGGAAGACGGTCATGTCCCGCGCCTGCCCGGGGACGGCGGAGGTGGTGCAGGCCTTGTAGTCGGTGCGATTGTAGAGGCGGTAGACGCCCTGGAGCGTGAAGGGCCCGGTCGGGCTGTCCGAGACGGCGACTCCCGCCATCGAGCGCGCGTAGGTGCTGCCGCCCGGGGTGGTCCGGCCGTCGGAGTGCCACCACATGACCCACTTGCCGGTCTTCTCGTTGAAGAGGACTTTGGGGCGCTCGAAGATGGCGGTGTTGGGCGAGGCCTGCGTCGTGTCGAGGTGGTAGTCGAGCTCGGCGATGCGGTCGGCGCGAGGGGCTCCGGAGTCGTCGACCGTGTCGTAGAGCGCGTCGAAGTAGGGGGCCTCGAGGTCGGCCGGACCCGAGACGCTGCGGAGCGCGGTGCCCTCGTTCTCCCAGTTGCGGCCGTCGGTGGAGCGGTAGACCGCGACTCCGGGGCTGTTCCAGTAGCCCTTCGTGCGGTCCTCGCCGTACCAGTACTGGACCTGCTGCCCGCCCTCCTCGACGGTGACGATCTGGCCGCCGTGCGCCTGGATGTGGCGGCCGTCGGTGTCGTACCAGTAGGGCTGGAAGTACCCGGGCGCGCCGGCGCCGGGGTCGGCGATCGCCGGGTGGTCGGTGTAGGTCACGGGCGTCGAGGTGCGCGGCACTCCGTCGTTCGGATCCGTGGCCACGGCGGCCGAGGCCGACTGCGCTCCTGTTCCCAGGAGTGCTGCGACGAGCAGCGCCGCCACCGCCGCGGCGGCCGTTCGTGGTCGAGACGTCATGCTGTGCTCCTTTGCACGGGGAAGTCGCGTATGTTCACGCAAACATCAGGCTTCCACGGGCCGGAGTTGACGTCAACATCGGGGTGCGGAGGGGAAGGCCCCGCGGAGAGGGGTCAGTGCGGCGGGAGGACCTCGGCGAGCACCTCGTCCACGACCTCGAGCGGCGAGCATCGGGCGATCGCCTCCGCCATCGCGCGAGCGCCCGCGCGGTAGGACGGCTCGCGGAGCACGTCGGCGACCGCGTCGCGCAGGGCCTCGGGGCTCGGCTGTCCGGTCCGCAGGTCGATCCCGGCGCCGGCGTGCGCGACCCGGGCCGCCACCTCCGGCTTGTCCTCGGCGGCTCCGGCGACCACGAGCGGCACACCGTGGCTCAGCGCCTGGAGGGTGCCGCCGAAGCCGCCGTTGGTGACCACGACCGAGGTCAGCGGCAGGAGCAGGTCGTAGGGCAGGAACTCCGCGGCGCGGGCGTTCTCCGGAAGGGGACCGAGGGAGGCGACCGGGGCGAGGCCGGTGCTGACGACGACCAGCACGTCCTCCTCCGCGAGAGCGTCGAGGGTCGGGCGCGCGACCTTGGTGAGGTCGTGGTTGTCGAGGGTCCCCTGCGTGACGTGGACGACGGGCCGGGAGCCGTCGAGCTCGCCCCACCACGCGGGGACGCCGCCCGTGGACGGCGCCGGCGGGATCGGCCCGGCGAACACCACGTTCGCGGTCAGGTCCGATCTCGGGTACTCGAACTCGGCCGGTCCGAGCTGGACGAAGCGGTCGAAGGCGGCGGTGAGGTCGAGCACGAAGGTGCGCAGCGGCCTGCCCGAGGCCTCCTCGGCGAGCAGGGAGGCGAGCCGCTGCGTCCTCGCGAAGAGGACCCGCGCCACCAGCAGGTTGAGCGCGCGGTTCCGCAGGCGCCCGAGCGGCGTGGAGGACGGCGGCAGCGCGGTGTTGAAGGGGGCGACGTCTCGGCTGACCTGCACGAGCGGCCCGATCCCGACTCCGATGACCGGCGGACGCGTCGACCGGTCGCCCTCGAGCAGCGGCAGCACGCCCGCGAAGTAGGAGTCGGCCAGGACGGCGTCGACCGGCTCGCGGTCGAGGATCGCGCGCACGCCCCGGTACTGGTCGGGGATCGTCACGACGAAGGTGCTCTCCACCTGGTAGCGGGACAGGGCGAGTCCGCGGTGGCGGTGCAGGTCGGGCAGGAAGGACGCCTCGTCGCGCTCGTCGAAGTCGGCCCGGCCGGGAAGAGCCGCGAACTCCAGGCCCGCCTCTCGCGCGCGCTCCTCGAACGCCGAGCCGGTGAGAGCGATCACCCGGTGCCCGCTCGCGGCGAGGTGCCGGCCGATCGCCAGGAGGGGGGCGGCGTGGCCGTAGAGGGGAGTGATGCACAGCAGGACGGTTCTCACGACGGCTCCTCGCTCAGGTGGTCGGGTCGGGCTCGTCCGGGGGGAGGAGGAGCCGGGTGAGGGCGTCGCCGAGGAACTCCTCGAGCTGCTCGGCGGACCAGCCCCGCTCGAGGGCGAGGATGTTCCAGAGCTGTGGGCTGGCCAGCGCGTAGAGGACGTCGCCGGCGTGCTCGGGGCTCATGCCGTCGCGGAGCGGGCCGCGCAGGAGCCGGGCGAACGCCTGCTGGTCGGCCAGGCGTCCGGCGCTCTGCCGGGCGAGGTCCTCCGCGAGCGTCGGATCGTCCTGAGCTGCTCCCGCCATGACGTTCCACAGCGGGGCGGCGCGCTGGGCGAGGGCCACCGACTCGTGAGCGAGACGGCGCAGCTGCACCTCGGGGTCGGGCTCGGCGGCGATCTCGGCGACCCAGGCCTGGTCGGTGACGGCCGCCTCCGAGTCGCCGCCCGTCGTCAGGGCGGCGGTCAGCGCTCGAAGGACGTCGGCCTTCGCGCCGACGGCGAGGTAGATCGTCTGCACCGAGACTCCGGCCTCGCGGGCGAGCTGGCTGATCGTCGTCGCCGCGTAGCCGTGGACGGCGAAGAGACCGGCGGCGGCCTGCAGCACGCGCTCCCGCGTCCGCGCCCGGTCGGCCTCGCCGCGCGCACGGCGCTTGCGGGCGTCGTAGGCGCGCGGGGTGGTCTCCTTCTCGCCGGTGCCGCTCATCGCACCAGCGTAGGCGGGGCCATGGCTCTCCCGTCCCAGGCCGGGGATCGGCCGATGCTCGGTGCGACGGGGTCGAGCAGGGGATCGGGCATGGAGGTCCTCCGGGTCGTGCCGAGCGAGCCGCCGAGCGGCTGCAGAGGACCGAGACGCGATGACGGTGGAACCACTGTCCACTGTGAATGGACGAGTCACTGCGACGAGAGCGCCCCCGGGCCGAAGGGCTCGGGGGCGCTCTCGCCTCTGGGGGGCGGTGTCAGCCGCCCACCGCCTGGCGTGCACTGTCGATCGCGGCCGAGAAGGCGTCGGCGGAGGAGACGTTGCCCGACTCCAGCTCGACGAGGCCGCCCGAGAGGGCTGCGCCGATCGCTCCGGTGTCCGGTCCGTTGACGAACGAGGGGAACTGCTCGACCGAGGCCGCGATCACCTCGCCGATCTTCGAGTCGCCGAAGAACGGGTCGGTGTAGGCGCGGACGCTGTCGCTCTCGAGCGCGCCCGTCGCCGCGGGGAAGGTGCCCGAGGTCGCGAAGTGGTCCTCCTGGCCCTCGGCCGACATCATCGTCTCGATGTACTGCCAGGCCGCCTCGGGGTGCTCGGCGCGCGCCGGGATGGCGATGACGCTGCCGCCCCAGTTGCCGCCGACGCCGGGGACCGTGGTCACACGCCAGTTCCCGGCGGTGTCCGGGGCGTCGGTCTTGATGCCCTGGAGGATCCAGGAGGGAGCGACGGTCACGGCGAAGGAGCCGTTGGCGCGCCCCGGACCCCAGCCGGAGGAGAACGCAGCGATGCCGGCGCTGATGCCGGCGTCGTGCGCCTGCACAGCGGTGTCGAAGGCGTCCTCGACCTGCGGGTTGGTGTCGTAGACGAGCTCGCCGTCGGGGGAGTAGTACTTCTCGGTCACCTGGTTGATGGTCGAGTAGAAGACGCTGGTCTCGACGTTGTCGACGAACGGCTTGCCGGTCGCCGCGGTGTACTTCTCGCCGGTCGCGATGAAGCCGTCCCAGTCGCTCCAGAGTGCGGCGACCTCGTCGGGGTCGGTCGGGAGGCCGGCCTGCTCGAAGAGGTCGGCGCGGTAGGCGAAGCTCAGGCCGCCGACGTCGGTCGGAACGCCCACGACGGTGCCGTCTGGGGCGGTGCCCGCGTCGGCCGCCCAGGGCAGGTAGTCGGAGCCGACGTCGTCGCCGCCGAGAGTGCGCAGGTCGATGAAGTTGGCGCTGTTCTCGACGAAACGGGGCAGGTCGTCGCCCTGGATCATCACCAGGTCGGGGACCTTGCCGCCGGCCAGTGCCGCGGTGAGGGCGGTCGCGGTCTCCTGGGAGGAGCCGACCTCGGTGAGCTTCACCGACGCGTCGGGCTTCTTGGCGAGGTACTCGCTGACGTTGTCCTTGGCCTGGATGCCGGTGAACGACCAGAACTGGACCTCGGCGTTCGGGTCGTCGGAGGCTGCTCCTCCGCCTCCCGATGAGCAGCCGGTCAAGGCCAGGGCGGCGACCATCGCGGCGGAGGCGGCGGTCACGATTCTTCTTCTCACGGTGGATTCCTCTTCGTCGGGGAGTCGCGGTGATGCCCCGCCGTCGAGCGGAGAACGATCTCTGTCCGCACGCTAGCTCGCGCTGCCGAACCTGTGCAACACGTGTCGGTTCACCGGAGATAACGATCTCCCCGAGCGTCGGACGCGCGTCCGCTCCGAAGACCCGACGAGGAAAGACGGCCTCGCAGGAACGTCGTCGTCCGCGACGGCACGACGGCAGCGGAGGACCTCCGAGCACCGGCTTCCCGCAGCGTCACAGGTGGGCGTCGGACATCGTCGCCTCGTCCGCGATGACGGTGAAGGCGGCGAGGGGGAGCACGGCTGTCGGGACCCGGCGGTGCTCCGTGGGCCGGAGGAGGAGGCGGGCGTCCTCGGCGACGCGGCGGGCGAGAGCGGGATGGATCGCTCCCGGCGCCGCCAGGGCGGCGATGAGCTCCTCGAGAGCGCGGGTGGTCTGCGGTCCTGCCATGGCGGCGGCTCCGGTGGAGAAGACCCCGGGAGGGAAGGACGCGGGCTCGTGGAGACCCGACCTCCGGAGACGAGGTGCACAGGGTCAGGGTGCGCGACTTCTCGAGGCTGAGGCGAGCGTACGCTCACCGTGCCTCCACCACCAGGCCGGTCAGGGGCGGATCGCGCGGAGCACGGTCTCGACCGCCCCGTCAGCGGCGAGGCCGCGGGACTGCTCATCCTCCCGCTCGGACTCGTGCAGGATCACGGTGACGCCTCGAGCGGCTCCGCAGTAGTCGACGATCCCGTGCTCGATCTGCGTCCGCAGGGCCTGCGCGTAGCCGTGGCGCTCGTAGACGTCGGCGCTGTCGCCGGCGACGGCCAGCAGGTGGACGGTCAGGCGTCCGAGGTTCCGCCGCATCCCGCCGGCCGGGTCGACGTCGAAGGCCCAGCCGTTGACGAAGACGCGGTCGATCCAGCCCTTCAGCAGAGCGGGCATCGACCACCAGTAGACGGGGAACACCAGGACGAGGTGGTCGGCGGTGTCGAGCCGGCGCTGCTCGCGGGCGACGTCGTCCGGGAAGTCACCGCCCACGGCGTAGGTGTGCCGATCGGCCCCGCCGAACCGGGGGTCGAATCCCTCCGCGGCGAGGTCGGCGAGCTCCGCCTCCGTGCCGAGGCTCTCGGCGAGGCGGCGGGCGAGACCGGCGGTGAGCGAGTCGGAGTCGGGATGAGCGGTGACGAGGAGCGTGTGCACGTGCTCCATCCCAGCGGACAGGCCTGCGAGACCGCTCCGACGGAACGGCGAGGTCGTTCGGGCGGATCGCCGGGCCTCTCCTGCGGCGACGCTCAGCGCGGCGCGCGCAGCTCTCCGAGCGGTCCGTCGTGCAGCGGCTCCGTCGCCCAGCGCGCGGTGAAGGTCCGGTCGGAGGGGGTCAGCTCGACGTGCAGCCGGTGGGGCGTCTCGAGGAACACCACGTCGACGCGCACGCCCTCGTCGCCCGACGGACCGGCCGTTGCAGCGACCGCTCCGGTCGTCGTCCACTCTCCCGAGCCCGGCGCGACCAGCAGGCGGTCCTCGCCCTCGATCAGCGCGAGCGTCCAGCCGGCGGCGTCCCTGGAGACCTCGATCGCGGTCGGACGCGGCGCGACGGCGCCGGAGGCGGGCGCGTACATCCCCGCGGCCGGCACCGCCCCCTCGAGCGGCGGCAGGCCCAGGCCGGCCGTCCGCTCCCGCAGGCGGGCGTCCGCCTCGGCGGAGGACTCGCGCCCGACGGCCGGCAGGAGGTGCTCCCACGCCAGGGACAGCAGCGTCTGCGTGTCCGTCGTCTGGCCGGTCAGCGCGATCACGAGCTCGTGCTCGGGCACGATGAGGCTGAACTGCCCGTACGCGCCGTCCGCGCGGTAGCCGTGCTGCGACCGCCAGAACTGGAAGCCGTAGCCCTGCTGCCAGTCGGGCCCGCCGTCCTCGTGGGTCGGGACGTGCGCGCGGGACGCCTCGGCCACCCACTCCGGCGAGAGGATCCGCCGGCCGCCCCAGCGCCCCTCCTGCAGGTACAGCTGCCCGAGGGCCGCCGCCGCCTCGGTGGTGGCGTGCAGCCCGCTGTAGCCGATCTCGCGCCCCGAGTCGTCGCGCGTCCACGCGACCTCGCCGATGCCGAGGGGGTCGAGGAGGCGCGGGCGCAGGTAGTCGTGCAGCGACTGCCCGGTCACCCGCTGCACGACGGCGGCGGCGGCGAAGGTGCAGGGCTGGTTGTAGGCGAAGACGCTGCCGGGCTCCTCCTCGGGCGGGAGGAGGAGGAAGCCGCGCACGGTGTCGACCGGATCCATCGCCTCCGCCCGGTCGATCGTCTCGGCGGAGTGGCCGCTCGCCATCGCGAGGACGTGGCGGACGCGGATCGCGCGCGAGCGGGGATCCGTCACCTCGGCGTCCAGCTCCGGGAAGTAGGAGAGGACGGTGGCGTCCAGGTCGACCAGGCCCTCGGCGACCGCGAGGCCGACGGCGGTCGAGGTGAAGCTCTTGCTCAGCGAGTAGAAGAGGTGCAGCCGCTCCGCCGAGTACGGCGCCCACCAGCCCTCGGCGATCACGTCGCCGCCCTGCACGACCATCAGCCCGTGCAGCTCGACGCCGGGAGCGGCCTCGACCGCGTCGACGAAGGCCAGCACTCCCTCGGCGTCGACGGAGCGGGCGGACGGGGTGCTTCTCGGCAGTGAGCGCGTCATCCTCCGATGCTACGACCGGGGCGGCGCCGCCTCCGCCCGGGGGCAGGAGGCGGCGGCGGCTAGGCGCCCGGGTCGGCGGGGAAGGGCCCGAGGCCGAGCAGGAAGCGGAGGATCGCATCGGCCGGCACGCGCAGGGCGGGGCCGGAGCCGAGCTCCCACTCCGCGTCGGTCGGAGCGAGGGTGCGTCCGCGGACAGCGGCGCGGATCGCGAGCGGCGCACGCTGCAGGCGGTCCAGGGCCACGCCGCCGGTGATGCGGGAGGAGAGGGCGAGCGGCTCGGCGGAGAGCGCGAGTTCGACGCGGACGATCTCGACCAGCTCGGCGACCGAGCGGGGACCCGCGCCGGCGCGGCGAGCGGAGGCGAGAGCGGCCAGGGTCGGGGCGATCTCGGCGGGAGGGGGAGGGGAGGAGGCCTCGCGGGCGCCCATCCGCGTCGCGAGGCGCTGGCCGGTGCTGCTCGAGAGCCGCACGACGAGCTCTCCGAGCAGGGCGTCCCGGGAGACGGGACTGGCCGCCTCGCCCTCCGTGGTGGAGGGGGAGGCGGCCAGGACGGCGAGGCGGTCGAGCCGCTCGGCGGCGAGGGGGCGCCAGTCGTTGCTGACGCCCGTCTCGTCGACCGAGGGCCCGGTGCTCAGCGGCAGGAACCGCGACCAGTCGGGCACGACCGCAGGGCCTAGCGCCCGCCCGAGCGGCGCTTGTTGTAGACGTCGAAGGCGACCGCGAGCAGGAGCACGAGGCCCTTGACCGCCTGCTGCCACTCGATGCCGATGCCCATGATCGACATGCCGTTGTTCAGCACGCCGATGATGAGACCGCCGATGATCGCACCGCCGATGGTGCCGATGCCGCCCTGCACCGCCGCGCCGCCGATGAAGGCGGCGGAGATGGCCTCGAGCTCGAAGCCGTCGCCCGCCTTCGGACCGGCGAGGTTGAGCCGCGCGGTGAAGACGAGGCCGGCGAGCGCCGCGAGGACGCCCATGTTGACGAACAGCCAGAAGGTGACGTTGCGCGTCTTGACGCCCGACAGCTCCGCGGCGTGGAGGTTGCCGCCGATCGCGTAGACGTGACGGCCGAAGACGGAGCGGTTCATGACCACGCCGTAGATCAGGACGAGCACGGCGAGCACGATCAGGGTGACCGGGATGCCCTTGAAGGTGGCCAGCGCGAAGGCGAAGGCCGCGATCACGACGGAGACGAGGACGAGCTTGGTGACGAACCAGGTGCCCGGCTCGACGCTCTGCGCGTACTTCTGGCGGCCGCGGCGGGTGCGCACGGACTGCACGGCGAAGGCGACGATCGCGAGCGCGCCGATGACGAGCGACAGCGGGTCGAGGTCGGTCTCGCCGAACAGGTCGGTGAGGAAGCCGTTGCCCAGCGCGCGGTACTCGGTCGGGAAGGAGCCGATGTTCGCGTTGCCCAGGACGACGAGCGCCAGGCCGCGGAAGATCAGCATGCCCGCCAGGGTCACGATGAACGCCGGGATCCCGACGTACGCGATCCAGAAGCCCTGCCACGCTCCGACGAGGGCGCCGATGAGGAGGGAGAGGACGATCGAAAGCCACCACGGGAGGCCCATGTTGACCGCGAAGACGCCCGAGACCGCTCCGACGAACGCCGCGACCGAGCCGACCGAGAGGTCGATGTGCCCGGCCACGATGACCATCACCATGCCGATGGCGAGGATCAGGATGTAGCCGTTCTGGACGATCAGGTTCGAGATGTTCTGGGGGCGGAGGAGGATGCCGCCGGTCATCACCTCGAACAGCAGCACCACCACGATGAGGGCGATGAAGATGCCGTTCTTGCCGAGGTCGCCCAGCACGTGGCTGAGGCGCTTCGTGAAGGCGTTCTCGGTGGGCTTCACCTGCGCACCGGCCGCGGTGGACGGTTCGTTCTGCAGATCGGTCATCGTTGCTTCTCCTGGGTCATGAGGGTGAGGACCGCCTCGGGCGTCGCCTCGGCGATGGGCAGCTCGCCCGTGATCCGGCCCTCCGACAGCGCGTAGACGCGGTCGCAGATGCCGAGCAGCTCCGGCAGCTCGGAGGAGATGACGATGATCCCCTTACCCTGCGCCGCGAGCCGGTTGATGATGGTGTAGATCTCGTACTTCGCACCCACGTCGATGCCGCGGGTGGGCTCGTCGAGGATGAGGACGTCCGGGTCGGAGTAGATCCACTTCGACAGGACGACCTTCTGCTGGTTGCCGCCGGAGAGCTTCCCGGTCTTGGCGAGCACGGTCGGCGACTTGATGTTCATGCTGCCGCGGTACTCGTTGGCGACCTCGAACTCGCGGTTGTCGTCGACGAGTCCTCCGCGGGCGACCTTGTCGAGCGACGCGAGCGAGATGTTCCGCTTGATGTCGTCGATGAGGTTGAGGCCGTAGTGCTTGCGGTCCTCGGTCGCGTAGGCGAGCCCGTGGGCGATCGCCTCCGAGACGTTGCGGATCTTGATCTCCTTGCCGGCCTTGAAGACCTGGCCCGAGATGCGGCTGCCGTAGGAGCGGCCGAAGAGGCTCATCGCGAACTCGGTGCGCCCGGCGCCCATGAGTCCCGCGATGCCGACGATCTCGCCGCGGTGCACCGTCAGGTTGACCTTGTCCACCATGACCCGGCTCGGGTCCTGCGGGTGGTGGGCCGTCCAGTCGACCACGCGCAGGATCTCCTCGCCGATGTGCGGCGTGTGGTCCGGGTAGCGGTGGTCGAGGTCGCGGCCGACCATGTCCTTGATGATGCGGTCCTCGGTGACGTCGTCGTGCGCGATCGTCTCGATGGTCTTGCCGTCGCGGATGACCGTGACGGTGTCCGCGATCTTCTTGATCTCGTTCAGCTTGTGGCTGATGATGATCGACGTGATGCCCTGCTCCTTGAGGTGCAGGATCAGGTCGAGCAGGTGGTCCGAGTCCTCGTCGTTCAGGGCCGCGGTGGGCTCGTCGAGGATGAGCAGCTTGACCCGCTTGGAGAGCGCCTTCGCGATCTCGACGAGCTGCTGCTTGCCGACGCCGATCTCGAGGATCTTGGTGGTCGGGTTCTCGCGCAGACCCACGCGGGCCAGCAGCGCCGCCGCCTCCTGGTTGGTCTTGTTCCAGTCGATCAGGCCGCCGAAACCGCGCACCTCGTTGCCGAGGAAGATGTTCTCCGCGATGGAGAGGTAGGGGCTGAGGGCCAGCTCCTGGTGGATGATGACGATGCCCTTCGCCTCCGAGTCGCGGATGCTGGAGAACTGCATCACCTCGTCCTCGAAGACGATGTCGCCCTCGTAGGTGCCGTGCGGGTAGACCCCCGACAGGACCTTCATCAGCGTCGACTTGCCGGCGCCGTTCTCCCCGCAGATCGCGTGGACTTCGCCGCGCTGTGCGTTGAGCGTGACGTCCTGGAGCGCCTTCACGCCCGGGAACGTCTTGGTGATGCCGCGCATCTCGAGGATGTTCGTGGTCACGCGTGCCTCCCTTCCTTCGTAGTGGGGGAGGGCGCCCACTGGGCGCCCTCCCGGGGTGTTCCTTCTCGGGTGAGGAGAGAGGACTAGCCGTTCACTTCCGCATCCGTGTAGTAGCCGCCGTCGACGAGGACGGACTGGATCTGGTCCTTGGTGACGATGACCGGCTCGAGCAGGAAGGACGGGACGACCTTCTTGCCGTTGTCGTAGGTGTCGGTGTCGTTGACCTCGGGCTCGGTGCCCTCGAGCACGGCCTGGGCCATCTTCACGGCCTCCTTGGCGAGCTCGCGGGTGTCCTTGTAGATGGTCGCGTACTGCTCGCCGGCGATGATCGCCTTGACGGAGTCGAGCTCGGCGTCCTGACCGGTGATGATCGGGAAGTCGGAGCCGACGGTGTAGCCGGCGTCGGTCAGAGCCGAGATGATGCCGCGGCTGAGGCCGTCGTAGGGCGAGAGGACGCCCTGGACCTTGGAGCCGTCGGAGTACGTCTTGGTGAGGATGTCCTCCATGCGGCTCTGGGCGACCTCGCCGTCCCAGCGGAGCGTGGCGACGGTGTTGAAGTCGGTCTCGCCGGACTTCACGACGAGCGTCTTGTCGTCGATGTACGGCTGGAGGGTGTCCATCGCGCCGTTGAAGAAGAACGTGGCGTTGTTGTCGTCGGGGCTTCCGGCGAACAGCTCGACGTTGAAAGGGCCGGCGGGGGCGTCGGCGGCCTTCGCGCCGGTGAGGTCGGTCAGACCGAGGCCCGCGAGGAGCGAGGTGGCCTGCTGGACGCCCACCTTGTAGTTGTCGAACGTGGCGTAGTAGTCCACGTTCTCGGAGTCGCGGATGAGGCGGTCATAGGCGATGACGGGGATGTCGTTGGCCTTGGCCTCCTCGAGCACGCTCGTGAGGGTGGTGCCGTCGATCGAGGCGACGATCAGGGCCTTGGCGCCCTTGGTGATCATGTTCTCGAGCTGCGAGACCTGGGTGGGGATGTCGTCCTCGGCGTACTGCAGGTCGACCTGGTAGCCGGCCTCCTCGAGCTGCGACTTGACGTTGTTGCCGTCAGCGATCCAGCGCTCGGACGACTTGGTCGGCATCGCGACGCCGACGAGGCCGCCGTCGCCGGATCCCGAGCCCGAGCCGCCACCGGTTCCGGAGGAGCAGGCGGCGAGGGAGAGGATCATCGCTCCGCCGGCGATGCCGGCGATGAGAGCGCGCTTCATTGTGGTCACTGTGATTCCTTCGTCATTGAATGCAGTGGATGCAGGGCCGCCCTCGGGATCGGGGCGGAGATGTGACGCCATGTGAGCGATCACATTGCGTCATGCTAGACCCGACGGCGCCGTTCGTGTCAACGCGCACGTCTCGACTCGGTAACGGGACAGCGGCGGGCCTGCGCGCCGCGTCGTCCGCTCTCCGACCGCCGGTGTCAAGGGTCCCCGGCCTCGGAAGGGAGCCGGAGCCGTCGGCGTTGCGTTCAGCACTGTCGAAAGGACGCACACCATGACGAAGACCTGGTTCATCACCGGCGCCTCGAAGGGCTTCGGCCGCGAGTGGGCCGAGGCGGCTCTCGAGCGCGGCGACTCGGTCGCCGGCACCGCCCGCCGGATCGAGACCCTCGACGCCCTCGTCGAGAAGTACCCGGACACGTTCCTCCCGCTGACCCTCGATGTGACCGACCGCGAGGCGGACTTCGCCGCCGTGCAGGCCGCGGCCGAGCGGTTCGGCCGGCTGGACGTCGTGATCAACAACGCCGGCTACGGGCACTTCGGCATGATCGAGGAGCTCACCGAGGAGGAGGTCCGCGCGCAGCTCGAGACCAACGTCTTCGGCGTTCTCTGGGTCACGCAGGCCGCGCTGCCGATCCTGCGCGAGCAGGGCTCCGGGCACATCGTCCAGGTGTCCAGCATCGGCGGCATCAGCGCGTTCCCCTCGATCGGCGCCTACCACGCGTCGAAGTGGGCGCTCGAGGGCTTCACCCAGTCGCTGGCCGCCGAGGTCGCCGGCTTCGGGATCCACGTGACCCTCGTCGAGCCCGGCGGGTACTCGACCGACTGGTCCGGTCCCTCCGCGTCGCGCAGCGAGCCGATCGCCGCCTACGACGAGGTCCGCGAGGCCGCGAGCCGTCGCCCCTCCGCCGCTCAGCAGGGCGACCCGAGGGCCTCGCGTCTCGGGATCCTCGCGGTGGTGGATGCGGAGGAGCCGCCGCTGCGCATCTTCTTCGGACGCGCGCCGCTGGGCATCGCGACGGCGGACTACGAGTCGCGTCTGGAGACCTGGAAGCGCTGGAACGACGTGTCGATCGCCGCTCACGGCGAGTGATCCCGGGCGGTCGCGGCGCGTGGGCGCCGCGGCCGCCGTCAGCGCGAGCTGGTGACGCTCGCGTTCCGGGGGACGGCCGTGGATCCGCGGACGACCAGCTGCGGAGCGATCGGCGCGGCCTTCTCCGGCCGGTCGCCCTCGATCAGGCTGAGCAGCGCGGCCACGCACCGGCGTCCGAGCTCCACGAAGTCCTGGCGGACGCTGGTCAGCGGCGGCCAGTAGAACGCCGCCTCGGGGATGTCGTCGAAGCCGATGACGCTGACGTCCTCCGGCACGCGCACCCCGCGCTCGTGGAACGCGCTCATCAGTCCGAGCGCCATCTGGTCGTTCCCCGCGAACACCGCGGTGAAGTCGAGGAAGCGCGAGAGCTCCAGGCCCACGCGGTGGCCGCGCTCGGCGCTCCAGTCGCCGAGCAGCGGCGGGCGCAGCGGGATCGAGCGGTGGTCGAGCTCGGCGAGGTAGCCGCGCATCCGTGCCTCGGCCTCGATCCAGTCCTGCGGGCCGGCGAGGTGCACGATCTCGGTGTGCCCGAGGTCGATCAGGTGCCCTGTGGCGATGCGGGCGCCGGCCATCTGGTCGACGTAGAGCGCGTCGTCGCGGTCGTCCTCGCTCGTCTGCAGCGTCACGTGCGGGATGCGCAGCGCGACTCCGGAGAGGATGTCGAAGACGCGGATCTGCGGCGCGACGACCACGAGGCCCTCGACCGCCTGGTTGAGCAGGTGCCGGATCCCGGCCTGGATCGACGCGCCGTCGGTGCCGTCGACGTTGGCCGTGACCACGAGGTAGCCCGCGTCGCGCGCCGCCACCTCGATGGCCTGGATGCTCGAGGCCGGGCCGTACTGGAGGCTCTGCGAGGACAGCACGCCGATGGTCCGCGTGCGGCTGGTGACGAGGGCCCGCGCAGCGAGGTTGGGGCGGTAGTCGAGCTCGGCCATCACCTCGAGCACGCGCTTCTTCGTCTCGGCACGGAGGCTCGGGTGGTCGTTCAGGACCCGGGAGACGGTCTGGTGCGAGACGCCGGCCGCGCGGGCGACGTCGTAGATGCTCGGCGCCCGCGACGCGGGCTTGTCTTCCGGCATCGGGCACCGCGGCTCTCTGTGATCGGCGCCTCCGACGCAGGACCGGGGCGCCCTCACGGGCGGCTCGCCCGTCCGCGGGCGCGTGTGAGCACACTTTACGTCCCTCGGCGCGGGGGCCTGCACACCGACGGAACCTCGACGGCTCGGACGGGGAGGTCGCTCCTGATCCGCCGGAGGTTCCGGCAGCGCCGGTACGGGCGCGACGGAACGACACGATCCGCGCCTCCGCCCCGGGGTCGTTGCGGCGGATGGTCGCCGCGGTCGGGTCAGCCGTCGAAGACCTCGGCCGAGGCGAAGGCGGCATCGGAGCGGAGCACGGAGACGAGTTCCGCGGGGCAGTCCTCGAAGGCCGTCCTCTCCGGACCGGGAGGCGTCTCCGCTCGGAAGTCGACGACGAGTCCGTAGCAGGTGTAGACCTCGCTGGGACCGCTGAACCAGCCGCCGTCGTCCGCTTCTCCCGGGATCGGACCGGACGCGAGGAAGAGCGAGAAGCGGGCCTCGCCGTCCGTGACGTCCTCGTCGTAGAGGACCACTCCGCCGTCCGCGAAGATTGAAGGATCGACCGACTCGGCCTCGCCGTTCCAGCGGGGGACGGCGATTCCCGAGAGATACGTCGTCGGGTCCTCGAGGGGCGGTGGATGAGCCTCCGGATCCAGGCCGTGGAGGATGCCGATCGTCTCGTCGAGCGACTCGTGGACACTCGCGCTGAGCGGATCCTCGACCGCGGCCATCTGCCGCCACAGCCTGCCGTCGATCCCGCTGTCGTGGCCGTGGTACTCCGTCGCGCACGCCGAGAGCGACGCGATGGACGCCACTGCCGCCGCTGCTCTCCACGCCCTGCTGATCGACACGCGGCTCATCCTGCCCGACGCTCCTCGTCAGCGGGTGCGGAGGACCTGCGGGGCCCGGAGGAGGGCGACCGCCGAGAGGGCGAGAGCCAGGAGCTGCGTCAGAGCGACAGGCGCCGAGAGGAGGAGGACGACAGCCGGGGCGGGCACGTTCCCTCCGCCGAGCGTGACCACGGCCGCGACGGCGAGGTAGCAGGCGTGGAGCGCCGCGCAGGCGAGGGAGGCGCGCCACCACGTCGTCCAGCGGACGAGGAGCGGCGGCAGCGCGATGAGCGCCCAGAGCGCGAGCCTCGGCAGGCCGAGGGCGGAGCCGTTCAGGAGGAGGTCGACCAGCGCGATCGCGGCGATCGGGCTGGTGAGGACCGCGGCGCCGAGCTGCAGGAGCTTCGAGGGCAGCAGGGGGCTCGGGCGCATCGGACGAGGCGAGCGGGCGTCGTGCTGATCGAGCGCGGCGCGGGCGATCTCGACGGGGTCGCCGAAGGAGCGCGCGAGCTCCGACTCGTCACCCGCGGCGTGCTCCGAGGCGTCCTCGAGCAGCTCGCGTCGCGACCGCCGCGGCAGGACCGCCAGTTCGCGGCGCAGCAGGGCGGTGTAGCCGCGGCCTGTCGTGTCCGTGGTGTGCGTCGTCATCAGTGCGTCTCCAGGAGGTCGTCGACGGTGGATCGGAACGGCGCCCAGGCCGCCCGGAACTCCTCGAGCCGGGCGCGGCCGGGGGGAGCGAGGGTGTAGTAGCGCCGCTGTCGGCCGAGGCTCGGATCGGTGAGCTCCGTCGAGACGAGTCCGCTGTCGCGCAGGCGGGAGAGGAGGGGGTAGAGCGTGCCCTCGCCGGCGAGCAGGCCCTTCTCGCTGAGGGTGAGTGCGAGGTCGCGTCCGTACTTCGGCTCGCCCGAGATCGTGGCCAGGACGCAGAACTCGAGGACCCCCTTCCGGAGATTCGTGAGGATCTTCTCCGCGTCCGTCGCCATGCGGACCACTATGCCTTGCGTCGCAAGGCCTGGCAATACCTAGCCAGGGGCCGGAGAGCACCGGCTCGCCGTCGCCTCGGGGCTGACGCGGGAAGGAGTCCGCTCCTTCCTCGCGGAGGGATGAGAATCGGTCGGAGAGGCGGTTCGATCGCGCCTCGACGATCCGGAACCGAAGGGAGGGAAAGGCCTCGAGAAGGCGCTGCCTCGACAGAGATCGGAGATGACGAATGGACGACGAGGAACGGGCCCGGTACCTTCCCGCGACGAAGCGCAGTGCTCCGACCGATCAGGGCGAGGCGACCGCGGAACGCCGGGACTCGGTGGTGACGGCCCTCCTCCGGGAGCTCGACGCGGTCGATCCGCACGGACTGGAGCCGGGTCGCGTGAACGGCGCTCCCCGCGACGAGTACGCGGCCGAGGCGGCTCCGATCGCGAGCATTCTCCTGCGCCGAGGACGGATCACCGGCGAGGAGCTCGACGCCGTCCGGCGGTTCTGGTTCAGCGAGCCGCTGAGCGATCTGCTCGGCGACGGTTTCGCCCCGCTCCTGGCGCGGCTCGACCGGCTCGCGCCTCCGCCCGCGGGGGAGTGACGGGGGCGGAGGCAGTCGACAGCTCCGGACCCCGCCGCTGCGGTCACCGCCCCGCCCGGCTCCCGATCACCTGGAGGAGCCGCAGCTTGTCGTGGCTCGCGGAGCCGGGCTCGGCGGTGTAGACGAGCAGGTGGTGCGACTGCTCCGGATCCACGAGGGTCTGGCACGCGAGCTCGAGCAGCCCCACCTCCGGATGCACGAACCGCTTGACGACTCCGGGCCTGACTCCGACCTCGTGCTCGGCCCACAGGTCGCGGAACTCGGCACTCCGCGGCGTCAGCAGCTGCACGTAGTGCGCGGCACGGGAGCCGGGGCCGCGTCGGGTCGCCACCTCGCGGAGTCCGGAGACCCAGAGCCGCCCGAGGTGCTCGTGGTCCTCCTCGGCGTAGAGCCGGCGACTGGCCGGATCCGCGAACCAGCGGTAGCCGATGCTCCGCTCGGGGCCCGTGAGGTGCGCCGTGTCGCCGGTGAGCGCGGCTCCGAGCGGGGTCTGCAGCAGGGTCTCGCCGAGCTCGGTGACGACCTCGGCCGGAGTGTCCTGCAGCCGGTCGAGGATCCGCCGGAGACCGGGAGCGACGTGGTCGCCGGAGAGTCCTCGAGCCGGCGGCTGATGCCCGGCGAGGCGGAAGAGGTGGTCGCGCTCGCTCACCGTCAGGTGGAGGCCGTGAGCGATCGCGGCGAGCATCTGCTCCGACGGCTGGGGGCTGCTGCCGCGCTCGATCCGCGCGTAGTAGTCGGCCGACATGCTCGAGAGGGCGGCCACCTCCTCGCGACGCAGCCCGCTCGTGCGGCGGCGCGCGGTGCGGGGGAGACCGACGTCCTCGGGCTGCAGCGCCTCGCGGCGGCGGCGGAGGAACTCGGCCAGCCCCGCGGAGTCCATGTGGTTCAGGGGATCCTCCCTCGATCGCCTCCATCCTCCCCGGCGTGCTCCCGCTCAGCCACTGCCTGCCGATCCACGTCTCGACGGGCGGTGGATGAGGATCGGGCACCGGCGCAGGCTCGTCTCAGCCCCCCGCGGATCGTCTGCGGAGGCCGATCCAGGAGGTCCCGCCATGCCCCGTCGACCGTTCGACATCTCCGTCCCCGACCTCACCGGTCGCCGCGCTCTCGTCACCGGCGGCAGCGACGGTGTCGGGCTCGCGCTGGCCGCCCGGCTCGCGGGCGCCGGCGCCGACGTGCTGCTGCCGGTCCGCGATCGGCGCAAGGGGGAGGCCGCCGCGGCGCGGATCCGGGAGCGGCATCCCGCCGCGCGGATCGTGCTCCACGACCTCGACCTCGCGTCCCTGGCCTCGGTGAGGATGCTGGCCGACCGTCTCGCCGACGAGGGCGGGCCCCTGCACCTGCTCGTCGCGAACGCCGGAGTGATGACGCCGCCGCAGCGGCGCACCACGTCCGACGGCTTCGAGCTGCAGTTTGGCACCAACCACCTCGGCCACTTCGCGCTCATCGGCCGGCTGCTTCCGCTGCTCCGAGCGGGATCCGCGCGCGTCGTCTCGCAGGTGAGCATCGCGGCGGCCCAGGGTGCGGTCCACTGGGACGACCTGCAGTGGGAGCGGAGCTACCACGCGGGGCGGGCGTACAGCTCGTCGAAGATCGCGCTCGGCCTCGTCGGGCTCGAGCTCGACCGGCGCTCGGCGGCGAGCGGCTGGGGCGTCACGAGCGGCCTCGCTCATCCCGGGATCGCGCCGACGAGCCTCCTCGCCGCCCGCACCGAGACGGGCCGCTCCCGAGACGGCCTCGACGTGCGGACGATCCGTCTTCTCTCACGACTCGGCCTGCTCGTCGGCACGGTCGACAGCGCCTCGCTCCCGGCGCTTCTCGCGGCCACGTCCGACGGGCCCGGCGGACGGATGCACAGCCCGAGCGGGCCGGGTCGCCTCGGCGGCGCGCCCGCGCTGCAGCGGCCCTACTCCCGCCTCACCCGCACGGATGACGCTGCCCGCATCTGGGCGCTCTCGGAGGAGCTGACGGGCGTCCGCTTCCCGGCGTGATCGCCGGACGGCTCGCTCCGCCCAGCCCCGCTCGCGGAAGAAGCGGATCAGCTCGCGCAGGGCCGGGAGCGTCGCGCTCTCGGCCTCGGCGTCGTCGAGGTCGTCGAAGGAGGTGCGGAGCCCAGTGGACCACCGACGGGGCCGCCCGCACGGCCACTGCCCACGGTGGCGGCGGACTGCTGGAGCTAGCCGACCGTGATCGGAGCGGCGGACGGCCGGGTGCCCTGCCGCATCCAGACGAAGAAGCCGACCAGGGTGAAGGCGCCGTAGAAGACGTACATCAGCCCCGACGCGTAGTAGCCGGCCGAGAACAGCAGCGGCACGCCGACCAGGTCGACGGCCACCCAGATGAGCCAGAACTCGGTCCAGCCCTTGGCCATGCCGTAGGTGGCGAGCACGGAGCCGACGAAGATCCACGCGTCGCTCCAGACCGGCTCGTAGGAGCCGAGCGCCCGGAACACGGGGGTCAGCACCGCGGTGCCGCCGACCATCCCGAGCACCAGCAGGCCGCGGGTGCGCCACGACGCCCAGCGCGGCTCGATCAGCGTCGCGGAGTCGTCGGGGCGGTGGGTCCACCGGTACCAGCCGTAGACGCTGACCAGGATGAACATCACCTGCCGCCCGGCCTGCCCGAGCAGGTTGACGGGGTTGGGCGTGCCGAACAGAGCGCCCATGAAGACCGTGAACAGCAGCACGTTGCCGATGAGGCCGACGGGCCAGGCCCAGACCTTCCGCCGCATCCCGCCGAGCGCGCTGAGGAGCCCGAAGACGTTGCCGATGACCTCCCGCCAGAGGACGGTCTGCTCGCCGATGACGATCTGCGCGTCGAACAGCCAGTGCACGAGGTCCACGAGGCCTTCTTCCTGAGTCGGGATGCCGGGTGGTGCAACCCTGCCCCATCCCGGGCCATTCCCGCCGCGGGCGGATGCGGGCGCCGCGCGCGGACCCCGCAGTCGGCGGGTCGTCGCTCCGGGTGGGGGACCGGGATCGACGCCCCGCTGCCCCGCCGCGACCGTAGGCTGGCGGGATGACGTCCCGGGTGCGACTCCTGCTGGCCTCGTCGCACCCCGGGCCGACCGTGACGGTCACCGTGCTGGCGACCGTGATCGCGGCGGCGTCCGGGCATCCGCTCGGGCAGGTCGTGCTGGTGGCGCTCGCCGTGCTCCTCGGGCAGCTCTCGATCGGGCTCGCGAACGACTGGATCGACGCCGACCGCGACCGCGCGGTGGGGCGCACCGACAAGCCGGTCGCGCAGGGGCTGATCGGCGTGGGCGCCGTCCGCGCCGCCGCCCTGGGCACGGCCGCGGCCGCCGTGGTGCTCTCGCTGCTGCTCGGACCGGTCGCCGCGATCGCGCACCTGGTGCTGGTCGCCGCGGGCTGGGCCTACGACGCGGGGCTCAAGCGCACGGTCTGGTCGGTCGCTCCGTTCGTGGTCGCCTTCGGTCTGCTGCCGGTGGTCGCGGTGGCGGCGGGCGACGGCCGGCTCCCCGCCTGGTGGGCGATCGCGACCGGAGCCGTGTTCGGCGTCGCGATCCACTGCACGAACGTGCTCCCCGACCTGGTCGACGACGAGGCCACCGGGGTCCGCGGCTTCCCGCACCGCCTCGGCCTGCGGCTCTCCGGAGTCGTCGCCTTCGGATCGCTGGTGGTCGCCGCGCTGCTCGTGCTCGTCGGACAGCTCGTCGGCGACCAGCCGGTGCGCGGGACCGGGGTGCTGCTCGCGGTGGTCGGGACGCTCGCGGTGGTCGTGCTCGCCGCCGCGGGCATCCGCCTGGTGCTGACCGGCCCGCCGACGCGGACCCTGTTCCGGCTGGTGATCGCGGCCTCGCTCGTGCTGGTGGTCGAGCTCGGGCTGGCGGGCGCGCGGCTGGTCGGCTGACCGGTCGCCGGCGGCCTCAGGACCAGCGCATCGCGTAGACGCGGGCGAGCAGGTCCGAGGTCGGCAGGGCGAGGGCGGTGCGGAGGAAGGCCTCGCGGCCGCGGTGCGCGAGCACGCCGAGCGGGCGTCCGAGCCCCATGTTCGCCTCCGCCTGCCGCGCCGCGCGCCGGGCCGCGGAGGTGCGGCGCCGGGCGAAGTCGGGCCAGGGGCCGGCCTCGCCGCGGCGCACGGCACCGGCCAGGAGCGGAGCGAGCTCGGCGGCGTCGAGCCAGCCGAGGTTCATGCCCTGCCCGCCGATCGGACTGATCTCGTGCGCGGCGTCGCCGATGAGGACGACGCGGCCGACGCCCATCCGCTCGGCCTCACGGCGCCGCACCTGGAAGCCGCTGAGCATCGTGCAGGTCTCCGGGTCGGCGTCGGCGCCCGTCCGGTCGCGGACCGCGGCGGCCAGGGCGCGCGCCGCCTCCTGGTCGGGGTCCTCCTCGGGCCGCCACGCGGGGGCGCCGAGAGAGCGGTCGGGGCCGCTCAGCACGACGTAGCGTCGCCGCCCGCCCGGCAGAGGGAAGGACTCCACCACTCCCGCTGGGCCGACGTCGACCAGCGCGGTGCCGGTGAGGCCGTCGGGCTCGGGGTCGGCGAAATCGCCCATCACGTAGCGGTCCGGGTAGTCGCGGCCGGTGGTGCGGATCCCGAGCAGCTCGCGGACGGTGCTCCGGGCGCCGTCGGCTCCGACGACGAAGGCGGCGCGGACCGAGACCGGCTCGCCGCCGGGGCCGGTGCCGGTCGCCTCGACGGTGGAGCCGCGGCGGAGCAGGCCGGTCAGCGCGACTCCGGGACGCAGCGCCCCCGGAGCCGCCGCCTCCAGCCGCTCGCGGAGGATCGCCTCGGTGCGGTGCTGGTCGAGGGTGACGACGTAGGGGTGCGTCGCGGACGCCCGCGCGAACGAGAGCGTGCCGAGGGTGCGGCCCCGGCTGCGCGCGACGCCCTCGCGGACGCGGGTGGCCTCGGCCAGGACGGGAGCATCGGCGCCGACCGCGACGAACGCGTCGAGCGAGGGCGGATGGATGCCGATCGCCCGCGAGCCGCGCGGCACCGAGGAGCGCCGCTCCCACACCTGCACGCCTGCGCCCGCCCGCGCCAGGAGCGCGCCGAGCAGGAGTCCGACCGGACCGCCGCCGACCACGAGCACGTCCGTCTCCGCTGTCACGGGTCGAGCCTAGGGAGCGGCGGCGCGGCGGGCGAGGGGGTGCGCTCGACCGCCGCGCGTGCTCAGGGTGCGAGCGGAGGCGTCAGAGCGCGTCGACGGCGGCGAGGACGTCCTCGGTCTCGGTGCGCGTCGTGTAGTCGACGTGCACGTCGGCGGTGCGGACGATCCGGTCGGCGTCGACGACCAGGACCGTCGGGTACGGGACGGCCGGGGTGTCGTCGGCGTTGCTGTCCTTCACGGCGAAGCCGAGCGCGGTGTGCGCCTCCTGCGCCTCGCCGCTCGGCGCGGTGACGATGCCGAGGGCGCTCGCCAGCGTGTTGCCGGGGTCGGAGACGACGGTGAAGCCCAGGTCGCCGTTCGCGACGGCCGCGCGCGACCCGTCGGGGGTCTGCGGGCTGATCGCGACGAGGGCGACGCCGCGCGACGCGAGCTCGGGGGCGAGGGTCTCGTTGTAGTGCTTGAGCGTGATGTTGCAGTACGGGCACCAGGCTCCGCGGTAGAAGACGAGGACGGCCGAGCCGGCGCCGAGGACGTCCGCGAGGTCGACGCTCTCGCCGTCGACGGTCACGACGGAGGCGGCGGGGAGCGCGTCGCCGGCGGTGACGGCTCCGCTCGGGGCGCCGGCGGCGACGAGGTCCTCGCGCTCGCCGGAGAAGACGGCGGCGAGCTCGGGGCCGACCGTGTCGTCGAAGCCGACGGTGAACTCGTCGAGCTGCGTGCGGACGGAGGTGCTGGTCATCGGAAGTCCTTCGGTCGTGACGGTCGTGGTCCCCCGTCCGGGAGCCTAGGCATGCGGGGGACCGGGCGCCGGGCGCCCGTCACGCGGCGTCACACGAAGGCCGACGCGTGTCGGCCGGCGAGCGTGGGGCCCGGCCCCGTCACTCCGTCACTCCGGCGCGACGACCAGCTCGCCGCCGGCGGAGCGCGAGACGCACGGCATGATCCAGCGGTCCTGCTCCTCGGGGGTCAGCACCAGGTCGCGGTGCTCCGCCGTGCCGCCGACCAGGCGCAGGCGGCAGGTGCCGCAGGTGCCCGACTCGCAGGAGGAGTCGACGTCGATCCCGGAGGAGCGGAGCGCGGTGAGGAGCGATCGATCGGCCGGGACCTCGACGGCGGCGCCGGTCGGCTCCCACACGGCGGCGAAGGGGACGGCCCGGTCGCCGACGGCGTCGACGCCCGCGAAGTCCTCGACGTGGATCCGGCTCGGGCGCCAGTGCATCGTGAGGGCGAGGACCTCGTCGATCAGCGCGGTCGGACCGCAGCAGTAGATCCGGGCGTCGTCGTCGGGCTCGGCGACGAGCGGCCAGAGGTCGAGCCGGCCGTGGAGAGCGCTGTGGTGCAGGAGGGAGCCGTCGGCGGAGAACTCGTCGAGCCAGGCGGTGTCCTCGCGGGTGCGGCTGAGGTACACGACCTGCACGGCCGAGCCCTGCGCCCGCAGCTCGGCGGCCATCGCGCGGATCGGGGTGACCCCGATCCCGCCGGCGATCAGGAGGTAGCGGGCGGCGGGCCGGAGGGCGAAGGTGTTCGCGGGCGGCGCGGAGGAGAGGACGTCGCCGACGCGGACGTCGTCGTGGAGGCTCCGCGATCCGCCCCGCCCCTCCGGCTCCCGGCGCACCGCGATCGCGTAGTGCGACGGCTCCGCGGATCCCGGCTCGACGAGGCTGTAGCTGCGGCGCTCGCCGGAGGGGGTCGTGAGCGTGAGGTGCGCGCCGGCCGAGTAGCCGGGCAGCGGAGCGCCGTCCTCGCTCCGCAGCACGAAGCGGGTGACGGCCGGGGTGAGCGCCTCCCGCTCGGCCACCAGGAGCCTCAGCTCAGCCACGGAGCACCAGCTCGTCGCCCACGCCGAGCGTGCCGCCGTCGAGGACCTCCGCGTAGACGCCGAGCAGCTCGTGGCCGTAGGTCTCGTGCAGCAGCCGGGGGACCGGCAGGTCGCGCCGTCCGGTGCCCGGCTCGACCTCGGTCGCGGCGCACCGCTCGGTGGCCTTCGTGATCCGCAGCCGCAGCCCACCCGCGGTGAGCTCGCGGCCGAGCAGCTCGAGCTCGCTCCACGCGGGCAGCCCCTCGAGGTGGATGTTCCCGCGGAACCGCAGCGGATCGACGCTCCGGCCGGTGCGCTCGGCGAGGTCGCGGACGCTCGCCAGGTTGATCAGCGAGACGTACTCCATCTCGACGTCGGAGTTGTGGGCGGTGTCGGTGTAGCGGCGCCCCGGGTCGCGGGCGATCACGGGCTCGACGCCGGGCGGCAGGTCGAGCACGCGGGCGGCGAAGGAGCGCAGCGCGGTCCGTCCGTCCTCCGTGTCGAGATCGGCGGCGAGGACCCGGTGGCCGCGGACGTCGACGGTGAGCACTCCGCTCTCCGGGTCGAGGTGCGTGGTCAGGCCCGCCAGGCGCGCTTCGGCCACCAGCACGAAGTACTCGCGCTTGGAGACGCCGTGCCGCATGCCGGGCCGGTAGGCGCCTCCCGGGCGTGCGAGGGCGATCGTGCGGTCGAAGGGGACGCCGCGGCCGGCGGTCAGCTCGACGCGGGGGAGCGGCTGCGGGCTCAGGCCCTTCACCGGGTAGACGAAGAGGCCGTCCACGCGTGTCGTCATGCCTCTATCCTTGCGCATCGCCGGGGAGCCGCCGGGGCCGCCGGGGCGCAGGAGAGCGCGAGGAACGGACGCGGCGCCGTGCGGATCCTGCGAGGGCGGGTCCGGGGGAGCGGGCGCGGGCGTAGACCGGGAGCCATGACCCTCACGGCCCTCATCCCCTCGCTGCGCACCAGCATCCCCGACCCCCTCGATCCGGACGCGTGGCCCGGGAGGACGCACGCGAGCACCACGGACGTCGTGGTCGCCGGCGTCTCGCTGACCCGGCTCGTCGAGGTGTGCGGCACCCCGTGCGTGCACGTCGGCGCGGCGGTGGTCCGCGGGACGGGCGGGTGCCCCTCGGTGCTGGAGCAGGGCACGGCCGTGGTGGTGGGGGTCGTCGCGGTGACGACCGGCGCCGACGGGGAGCGCAGGGTGCTGGTGGACGGGCGGCTCGACGCGGTCCCGGCGGTGCTCGGCGAGCTGCGGCTGCTCGGGCGGGCCTCCGCGGCGTGCGCGCGACCGGCGATCGTCACGGGTCCGGGCGAGGGCGTCGGGGACGGCGTGCAGGCGGTGCTGCCCCGGGACCTCCGCCCCGGCGATCTGCTGGCGTTCCCGTGCGCGGGTGCGCTGCCGCTGAGAGCGCTGCGCTGACGCGGCTCCGTGCTGCCGGGCCGGTCGAGGAGGCGTGCCCGATCGGAGGGGCGGATCCGCTCCGGCGGGCCTCGTCAGTACTGGAGCGAGAGGCCGACCAGGGGCGGGACGACGAGCGCGCCCAGCTCGACGATCGCGACGCTCGCGCCGACGCCGAGCGTGACGGCCGAGAGCAGCCGGGCACGGTCCCTCCGCACGACGCCGATGACGCCGACGATCGCGGTCGCCGTCGCGAGCACGAGCATCGTGACCCCGAGGGCGGCGAAGAGCGCCCCGATCTGCGTGGTGTCGAAGCCGCCCTGGTAGGCGAGGACCGGGATGGCCGTGGTGAGCGCGGTCCGCCCGATCTGCGCGAGGACGAGGACGATCGCGAGGACGAGGCCGACGATGCCGACGACGTCGCGCGGCCGGGACTGAGGGGCGGGGACGGAGGCGGTCACGCCGTCGAGCCTAGGGGCGGGCGCCGCCGCGGGGCGAGCGGACGGGGCGTTCCGGCGGGGACGGACGGAGCGGGCTCACGCCGCATGGCGGCCCCGGACGAGCGTGCCCTCCGCGATCCGCAGCACCCGGTCCGCCGACGCCTGCACCGAGAGGTCGTGGGTGGCGATCAGCGCCGTCGCCGACTCGGTCTGCACGACGGTGCGCAGCAGCTCCATGACGGCGGCTCCGGTCGCGGCGTCGAGCTGGCCGGTCGGCTCGTCGGCGATCAGCAGGCGGGGAGATCCGGCGAGGGCGCGCGCGAGGGCCACGCGCTGCTGCTGCCCGCCCGAGAGCTCGCCGGGGCGGGAGCGGCCGCGGCCGGCCAGGCCGACCAGATCGAGGAGGTGGGCGACCCGGTCCTCCCGCGCGCCCGGCTCCTCGCGGCGCAGGCGGAGGGGGAGGCCGACGTTCTCAGCGATCGTGAGGTGCGGCAGGAGGCCGAAGGTCTGGAACACGAAGGCGATCGAGTCGCGCCGCAGCCGGGTGCGCGCCGCCTCGTCGAGGCCGGTGACCGGCTCGCCGTCGAGCAGCACGCTGCCGGCGGTGGGGACGTCGAGGCCGCTCACGCAGTTCAGCAGTGTGGTCTTGCCGGAGCCGGACCGGCCGGAGAGGGCGACGATCTCGCCGCGGGGGACGCGGAAGGACACGTCGTGCAGGGCGGTCACGTCCCCTGCCGGGGTGTGGAATCGGCGGGTGAGACCGTCGACGACGAGCACGTCGGTCATCGGACGCTCCGTCCGGGATCGGCGGGAGCGGCGCCCCCGGGGTCGGGCTCGGCCCCCGCCTCCTCCGCCGCACGCTGCGGCCACACCCCGACGTGATCGCTCTCGAGCGTCAGCCGCACCCGGTCGTTCAGCTCGAGCGCGCGCCGGTACTCGGCGGGCAGCTGCAGGCGGCCGACGCGGTCGAGGACGGCGAACTCCTCCTCCGACAGGGTGGAGACGCCGCTGCCGTCGAGCTCCTCCCGCCGGAGGGTCTCGGAGGAGATGCGGCCGTCGCGGATCGCGACCGTCCGCCTGACCTGGCCCGCCACCGCGGCGTCGTGGGTGACGATCACGATCGTGCAGCCCAGCGCCTCGTTGACCGCGCGCAGGGCGGCGAACACCTCGTCGCCGGTGCGGCCGTCGAGCTGCCCGGTCGGCTCGTCGGCGAGCAGCACCTGTGGTGCTCCGGCGAGCGCGACCGCGATCGAGACCCGCTGCTGCTCCCCGCCCGAGAGCTGGGCGGGCCGGCGGTCGGCGCGGCCGCCGAGGCCGAGCATGCCGAGCAGCTCGTGTGCGCGGGCGGCCCGCTCCCGTCGGCCGCGGCCGGCCAGGGCGAGGGGCAGGGCCACGTTCTCGGCGGCGGTGAGGGCGGGCAGCAGGTTGCGGGACGACTGCTGGCGCACGAAGCCGACCGTCGAGCGCCGGTACCGGACGAGCTCGGCTCCGCGCAGGGCGGTCAGGTCGTGGCCCGCGAGGCGGGCGCGGCCGGCGGTCGGGGCGTCCAGTCCGGACAGGATCCCGAGCAGCGTCGACTTGCCCGATCCGGAGGCGCCGACGATCGCGAGCACGTCCCCCTCGTCGACGAGCAGGTCCAGTCCCTGCAGGGCCTGGACCTCGACTCCGCCGGCGCGGAAGACGCGGACGAGGCTGTCGCAGGCGATGAGCGACTCCGCTCCGAACTCGCCGGTCGTGGTCTGCGCCAGAGCGCTGGTGAGAGTCATGCTTCCTCCCCGGAACGCAGGATGTCGGCCGTGCGGACACGGCGGGAGAGCGGCACGTCGACCGCGAGGGCCAGCGCGAGGGCGGCGGCCGCTGCGGCGAGGACGCCGAGCGGGAGCAGGAGGGGGACGGAGACCGCGGCCGGTCCGCCGACGAGGGTGTCCACCCCGAAGGCCGGCCAGGCGGCGGTGAGGACGACGGCGGCGGCCAGCACCCCGCCGACCACGCCGCCCAGCACCAGGGGCACGAGCTCGCCGACAGCCAGTGCGAGGCGGGCGCGATCGGGGAGGCCGAGGGCGCGGAGAAGAGCGAGGGTGCCTCCGCGGCGGCGCGCGCCGAGCACGGCGGTCGCCAGCACGGCCAGGACCGCGAGCAGGCCGGTGGCCAGGAGCGACAGCAGTGTCGCGTCGCGCACTCCGGACACCAGAGCGCCGTCGCGGCTGTCGGCGAGGACGGAGGAGCGCAGGACCGCGCCCTCGGCACTCGCCACCGGCCCGACGGCGAGCACCGTGGCGGCCGCGGGCTCGCCGCCGAGCGCCTCCGCCAGCAGCGCGCGGTCGACGACGGCGACCGGGCGCCCCACCCATTCCGCACGGGGGATCGGCGGGCCTGCGACCCTCGCGTCGATCCGCACGCCGTCGATGTCGAGCACGAAGCTCCCGTCACCGACGGTGCTCGCCAGGCGGCGATCGACCAGCACCGGGAGCGGGTCGTCGGCGGCCGGCGCGCCGCTCGGCGGGATCGCGGGCGGGTCGGCGCTCGGCAGCGCCTCCGGCGGCAGGGCCGCGAGCAGTCGCGCGTAGTCGGAGTCGACGCCGAGGACCGTCGCCGTGACCTGGCTCGTCGGTCCCTCGGCCCGGACCCCGTCGATCCTCGCGAGGGCGGCGGCGGTGTCGCCCGCGGCGTCGAGCTCGGCGGCGAGAGCGGGTCCGTCGGGAGCGGTGTCGATCCGGAGATCGGCGCCGACCGCCCGCCAGGAGGCGGACTCCTGCCCCGAGGCGACCGTCTGCAGCAGCACCGTCGAGGCGACGGCGGCGCTCGCCGCGAGGACGACCGCGACCAGGGCGAGGCGCGAGGTGCCCTCCTGCGCGCTCGATCCGGCCAGCAGCGCCGCCGGCCCGCGGCTGCGTCCGGCGAGGCGGACGAGCGGCGCCGCGGCGAGCGCCGGCAGGGGGGAGAGCGCCAGAGCGATCACGGCCGCGGCCAGCACCGGGGCGACGAGGGCCAGGGGATCGACGCCGGACGCGCCGGACCCTCCCCGGAGCGCCAGGACCGCCGTCAGAGCGGCGGCGACGAGCACGCCGGCCGCTGCGAGCCGCAGGGCGCGCCGCCGCGGGGCGGGCAGGGGCCGCAGGAGCGGTCGGAGGGTCGCGACCACGGGCGAGACGACGAGGACGGCGGCGGCGACGGCCATCAGGGCGGGGGAGCGCGGAGGGACCACCAGTGCGGCGGCAGTGCAGCCGAGAGCCGTGACGAGCAGCGACTCGACGGCGGCGTGCGTCCCGATCAGGCCGAGGGTCGCGCCGTGGGAGCGGAGGAGCGCGATCTCGGCGTGTCGCCGGCCGGACAGGGCGGTGCTCGCGAGCACGGCGACCAGCACCGCGACGCCGAGCAGTCCGGCGGCGAGGGTCGAGAGCTGCGCCGTCGCGGCCGAGACCGCTGCGGGGAAGGCGTCGAGCGCCTCCTCGTAGCCCGAGAGTGCGGTGACCGTGAGGGGCGCCCCCTCGGTGATGTCCGCCGTCGAGGTCTCGAGGGCGTCGATCGCGAGGCCGGCGCTCCGCTCGCGCTCGAGATCGAAGCGGGCGGGGTCGAGGACGACGCGGGCGGTGCCCAGGGCGGCCTCGGGGAGGAGCGGGCCGACGCGGTCGAGGGTGGCGGCTGTGGTGAGCACGGTGACCGCGGGCCGGGCGGCCCCTCCCCGTGAGGAGGAGGAGGCGGGCTGCCAGAGTCCGGGCAGATCGGTCCAGGCCTCGCCGGTCGGGTCGACGGCGTCGACGACGGCCACGACGCGGAGAGCCGGTCCCTGGGCGACCGGCAGCACATCGCCGGCCTCGAGACCGGTCGCGGCGGCGGTGGCGGAGGAGACGGCGACGTCCGCCGGGCCCTCTCCCGCGTCGTCGCCCGGCAGCGCGCCCGAGGCGACGCGGAGCGACTCCGACTCCGCCGGGTCGAGGACCCCGAGCCGTACCAGCACGCCGCCGCGCGGGGCGGTCGCGGGCAGCTCGGGACCGAGGATCCCCACGTGGATCCCGGACGCGACTCCGGTCAGTGCCGCGGGCAGCCTCTCGGGGAGCTCGGCCGCGTAGTCGAGGAGCCGGCCGGCGGTCGTCGTCTCGTAGCCGGACGGGTCGGCGACGGAGGAGCGCAGCAGGAGGTCCGCGTCGCTCCCGGCCGCGGCGACCGCCTCCTCCGCTGCGCGGTCCAGGGTCGCCTCGATCTGCAGGGGCACGGCGAGCGCGAGGGCGGCCGCCACCGCGGTGAGCACGAGCACGCCGAGCAGTGCGAGCAGATCGCGGCGGGCGCGGCGCAGGATGAGGTAGCCCGCGGCCACGATCCCGCTCATCCGTCCGCCCCCGCTCGGAGGAGGTCGGGCAGCGGAAGCCGCCGCTGCGCCAGACCGAGGGAGAGGGCGACGGCCCCGAGGGCGAGGAGCATGCCGGCGGGCACCAGGGCGAGCGCCTGCCACGGGACGATGAGGGCGACGGCCTCCCCGCGTCCAGCGCCCGCGATCCGCGTCCCGACGAGAGCGAGGACGGCGCAGCCGGCGAGCAGGCCCGTCACGACACCGGCGAGGGCCGAGGCGATCGCGTCGGCCGAGAGCACCGCGAGCAGGCCGCGCCGCGAGAGACCGACCGCTCGCAGCTGGGCGGCCTCGAGCCTCCTCGCCCGGCCCATCGCGGCGGCCCGCGCACCGAACCCCGCGAGCGCGAGCAGGAGGCTCGCCCAGACGACGACCGAGGCCGTCGCGGGGATCTCGGCGCGCAGCGGCGCCGCGAGCATGCGCTCGGCGAGCGAACCCGGGGAGACGGCGGCCACCGGCCCCGGACCGCCCGCCTCGCCCCAGTACTCGTCCGCGAACGCGCCCGAGGCGCCGGCCTCGAGCAGCCGGTGGGCGAGAGCCCGAGCGTCGACGACGATCGTCGACTCGGCGCGCGAGGCCGACGGGAGGCCCGCGGCGAGCGCGTCGAGGTCGTCGTCGGTCGCAGCGCCGGGGACTCCGGCGGTCTCGCCGGCGACCCGCAGCAGGATCGGTGTTCCGTCGACGAAGGCGGCCACATCGGCGCCGGAGAGCACATCGAGGTCGTCGGCGAGGGTGGAGGAGAGGACCGCGCCGATCGGAGCGCCGGCATTCCAGCCCACTGCCCCGTAAGTGAGCGGAGGCGGGAAGAGCTGGGTGCCGACCGTGATCCGCAGCGCATCCGCTGCCACGGCGACCTCGGGCGGCAGCGAGTCGTCGCCCTGCACGGAGCCGGTCCAGGTCCCGGCGTCCGTCAGCGAGAGGGGAGAGGTACCGCCGTCGGGCCCGAGGGCGGCGATCTCCTCGAGCACGACGTCGACCCCGACGGCGCGCTCGGTCTCGGCGCCGCTCAGGGTCGCGGTCACGCCCACCAGGCGCAGGTCGACGGAGGAGTCGAGGTCTCCGGAGGTCACGACCGCCGGCTCGGTCGGCGAGGTCGGCGCACCGAGCGGCACCGGAGTCAGGGCACCCCGGTCGTCGGCGACGATCGCGGTGAGCGCGACCTCGAGTCCGGCCGGACCCGTCACGGAGGCCCGGGCCCGCAGAGCGGCCGTCCCGCGGGGGAGGTGCGGCCCGGTGTCGTCGAGGTCGCTCGCGGGCAGCGCCTCCGCGAGCTCGCCGCCCGAGGCGCGGACCTGCTCGTCGGGGCTGCGCTCGAGCAGGCCTCGCGCTGCGGCGTCGAGCGCGAGCAGCTGCGCCGGGGATCCGGGCGCGTCCGCTTCGACGCCGGGCTGCAGCTTCTTCGACACCAGGCTCTGTCGGCGGAGCACCGGTGACGCCGTCGTCGACTCGCTCAGGCGGGCGGGCGCCCCGACGGCGACGGACGCCTCCTCGCGGACCGCCTCCTGCCACGTCGCGCTGGTGCCGAGCGCGATCACCGAGGCGCCGACCGTGAGCGCCACCAGCACGACGCCCGACGAGCGGCCGGAGCCGCGGGCCGCGAACCAGCCGGCCAGCGGAGCGACCGCACCCCGGGAGCGGACGGCGAGAGCTGCGACCGGGCGGGCGCAGGCGTCCGCCAGCCGTGCTCCGAGGATCGAGAGCGCGCCGAGCAGGACGGCGGGGGTGAGCGCGAGGAGGAGGTCGCCGCTGTCGACCGCGCCGGCCGCCCGCCAGACCAGCAGCGCCGCGACCACGACGACCACCGCCTGGCCCGCCGCTGCGAGGGGCGACCGGCGCGCGCCCCGGCCGGCCGGCCGCAGCATCAGCAGTCCCACCACGACCGCCACGGCGAGCGCGCAGAGCACGACGGCCGCGTCCGGGAGCACCCAGCGCGGCAGCCCCGCGGCGTCGAGCGGAGGCGCGGACGCGACCAGCGCGTGCATGAGCACTCCGCCCCACGGACTCGCCGTCGCGATCACGACCGCCACCGCGAGAGCGTCGACGGCGACGGCGCCCAGGCGCTGGAGCCCGGTCGCCCCCCTGCTCTCGGAGCCGTTCCAGCTCGTCCGCTCGCGACTCGGCGAGGAGGTGGGTGACCGCGGAGGCCGCCGCCACCAGCACGACCACGAGCAGCAGGGCGACGACGAGCGCTGCGGCGCGAGTGCTCGCGAGACCGGCCGCGACATCGTCGAGCGCGGTCGGGAGCCCGGTGTCGACGAACAGAGTGCCGCCCGGAGGCGCGGCCGCCAGCGCGATCGCGGTCTCGGCGTCGCTCGCGGCCGAGCGGAGCGCGGCCAGCCCCTCGGGCCCCGTCTGCGCGAAGGAGGGCCGCTCGACGGCGAGGAGCTGAGCGGGCGCGATCCCCGACGCGTCGACTCCTTCCGGAGCGGCCAGCAGCGGACCCGCGGCGTGCACCGGGGAGAAGAAGGAGCGGCCCGGCTCGGGGAATCCCTCCGCGTCGCCCTGAGCGAGCAGCGGGTCGTTCTCCCAGAAGGCGCCCGGCCCGGCCCGGTACACCGCGTCGACGCGGAAGTCGGATCCGCCGAGCACCAGGGTGCCGCCGACGGTCAGGCCGAGCGAGCGGGCGGCGCTCTCCGGCACCGCGACGCCCGGGGCTTCGGCGGGCCAGGAGCCCGCGATCAGCTCGGCCTCCGCGCCGGGGTCGTCGAGCTCCGCGAGGTAGGAGTAGACGCCCTCCGGTGTGGTGGCCCAGCCGGAGGTGGCCCAGCCGGTGCTCGTGAAGGACACGCCGGGGCCGTAGCCGGCGCGGGTGGCGGCATCGACCTCCGCCCGCGATCCGGCCACCGGGGTCGACGGCTCGAGGACGCGGACGGTCACGTCCACGCGGTCGGGCGGGAGGGCGCTCAGCGCTCCGCTCACTCCGCTCTGCTCCGCGGAGCGCACCAGGAGCAGGGCGCCGCAGAGCACCGAGCCCGCGACCACGGCGACGGCCAGCACGAGGGCGAGCAGCCGCGACGAGGTGCGCCAGCGGCGCAGGGCGAGCGCGCCTGCCCAGAGAGGCAGCGATCCGGACGCGGTGACGACCGTGCACCTCCATCGGTGAGCTGGATCAGGCGGCGGCACCGCGAGGCGAGTCTAGGACTCGCCCCGCCGCCCGCGCGACAGGTGTCGAGCGTTCTCCGTGGCCGTCGGGATGTCGTGTCCTGTTCGCCCGTCACCCCTTGCCTGCGCGCCTCCCCGCGCGCACGCTGGAGGCATGACCGCTTGGAGTGCGCTCGAGATCGTCGGCGCCGTGGTGATCGCCCTCGCGCTGATCGGGCTCGCCGTCGCGGCCGTGGCGGTCGGAGCGGGCGACGAGATCGCGTTCATCGGCGTGCTCGTGGCGTTCGCGGTCGCGGTCACCGGGCTCGGCCTCCACATCGCCGGCCGGGAGGCGCGCTACCGCCGCGACAACCGCTGAGCAGGAGACGCTCCGGCCGCGACGACCGCTGAGACAGGAGACGCTCCCACCTCGACGACCGCCGACAGGTCAGTGGCCGAGCTCCACCAGCAGGACACCGGCGATGATCAGGCCGATCCCGCCGAGCATCGTCCAGGTCAGCGGGTCCTGGAACAGCCATCTCCCGAGCACCGCCGTCAGCGCGACTCCGACCGCCGCCCAGATCCCGTAGGCGACCCCGATCGGCATGCCCTGCGCGAGCGCCCCGGCCAGCAGCGAGAACGCGACGACGTAGCCGACTCCGACCACGACGTACCAGCGCTTCCGGCCGTCCGTCGCGGGCTTGAGGCTCATCGTCGCGGCGACCTCGGTGAGGATCGCGCCCGAGAGCAGCAGCCAGGCCATCAGCGCGCCGCCCGGCGCGCGGCCTGCGCGCGCTGCGAGCCGATCTCGACCATCAGCACGCCCGCGATGATCAGCACCAGCCCGATCGTCATGACGCCCGTCAGCGGCTGCCCGAAGAGCACGGCTGCGAGGACCGCCGTCAGCGCGACTCCGCACGCGCCCCACACGCCGTACGCGACTCCGATCGGCATGCCGGCCTTCAGCACCCGGCTGAGGAGGACGAACGCCGCCAGGTAGCCCGCCACCACGAGGGCGTACCAGCCCGGCGACTCGATCGCGGCCTGGAGGGCGAGCGACGCCGTCACCTCGGTGAGGATCGCGCCGGCGAGGAGCACCCAGCTCATCGCGTGCCGTCGGGACGGGTCATCCGGCCAGCGTAGGGCGGGCGCGGAGGCCGGCGCCCGCAGAACGAGGGCCCGGCGCCCGGAGAGGGGGCGGGAACGATCGTTCTCCGGTCCACGGCGCGCTCACCGGGCGAAGTGGGCGCGCACCTCCGCCTGCCAGCGCTCGCGGTCCTCCTCCGTGATGAACGCCGCGTCGAAGGAGTTGAGCGCCAGGCGCTCGAGCTGCGCGTCGTCCATCCCCAGCTCCTCGACCAGGGCGCGGTAGTTCTCGTCCACGTAGCCGCCGAAGTAGGGCGGGTCGTCGCTCGAGACTGTCACGACGAGCCCCTCGCGGAGCATCTCGGGCAGCGGGTGGTCGGCCATCGTGTCCACCGCGCGCAGGGCCACGTTCGACAGCGGGCACACTGTCACCGGGATGCGGTGCTCGCGGAGCATCGCGACGACGTCCGGATCCTCCATCGCGCGGATCCCGTGGTCGATCCGCTCGACCTTCAGCAGCTCGACGGTGGCGGCGACCGTCTCGGGCCCGCCCTCCTCGCCGGCGTGCGCGACCAGGCGCAGGCCCTCGGCCGCGGCGCGCGCGTAGACGTCGACGAACAGCTCCGGGCCGAAGCCCACCTCGTTCGAGTCCAGCCCCACACCGATGATGTGCTCGCGCCAGGGGAGGATCGCCGTCAGCATCTCGTCGGCCGCGTCGGCTCCCAGGTCGCGGAGGAAGCACATGATCAGGTCGGTCGAGATCCCGTGGGTCTCGTCGCTCCGGCTGAGCGCGCGGGTGATCCCGGTCATCACGGTCTCGAGCGCGACGCCGTTGCCGAGGTGGGTCTGCGGGTCGAAGAAGATCTCGGCGCGGCGGACGTTCGCCTTCTGCGCGCGGTCGAGATAGCCGGTCGCGAGCTCGAAGAAGTCCCGCTCCGTCTTCAGCACGGTGAGGTTCGAGTAGTGCAGCTCCAGGAACGACGCGAGGTCGGTGAAGGAGTACCGCGCGCGGAGGGCGTCGAGATCCTCGGTCGGCAGCGCGACTCCGTTGCGGCGCGCCATCTCGACGATGTGCTCGGGCTCGATCGTGCCCTCGAGGTGGATGTGCAGCTCGGCGCTGGGCGGGGCGGGGAAGGCGGGGCGGGGCATGCGGATCCTCCAGGGAGCGGCCGGGGCGGCGGGGTCGCTCCCGACCGTAGGCCTCCGCTGTTTCGCGCGCGTTTCCGGCGGCGCGGCCCGACTTCCGGGTCCGAGACCGGCCCCGCCCCCGGGTGCTAGAGCTCGCCCTGCTGCGAGGTCCCGGCCGGGATCGGGACGAGCCGCGTCACGACGGGCGGGTGGGCGACGAGTCCGCGGATCGCCGCGTTCAGGCGGACGACCGGCTCGCCGGCGCCGTGCGCGTCGAGCAGGTCGCCGCTCGTCCACTTCTCCAGCATCACGACGGTGCCGTCGGGGGAGTCGTGGATCGCGTAGAGCTCGCAGCCCTCCTCCTCGTGCACCTCCGCGATGGCGGTGGAGAGGGCGGCGACGAGGGCGTCGCGCTGCCCCTCGGCGGGAGTGAAGATCGCGGTGACGACGACGGGATCGGACATGGCGTGCCTTTCGGAAGGGGAGTGGAGGATCAGCGCCGCGGTGGTGCGGCGCAGCTGGAGCGGATGACGAGGTCGGCCTGCACCTCGATGTGCTGCGGCGCCTCGGGGAGGCGGCCCTGCATGCGGGCGAGGACGAGCTCGACGCTGTGGCGGGCGAGCATGTCGATCGGCTGGCGGACGACGCTGAGCGGCGGGGTGACCAGCTCGCTCCACGGGTTGTCGTCGAACACGACGACCGAGAGGGCCTCCGGGATCCGGATCCCGAGCTGGAAGAGCCGGTGCACCGCGCTGCGCACCTGCGCGGTGTTGGCGACGACGAGAGCGGTCGGCGGCTCCGGCAGTGCGAGGAGGGCGGCGACCGCCTCGCCGCCGACGTCGCCGCGGAACGGCACGTCGCGGACGAGGGTGGAGTCCAGCGGCAGGCCGGCCGCGGTGAGGGAGGCGCGGTACCCGGCGACGCGGGCCTGGCCGGTGGAGGTGTGCGCCGGTCCGGAGAGGATCGCGATCCGGGTGTGGCCGAGCGCGATCAGGTGGTCGGTGGCCCGGGCGGCGGAGGCGGAGTTGCCGATGCTGACGACGTCGACGTCGTCGAGCCCGGGCGTGGTGCGGTCGACGAAGACCACGTCGACCCCGGCGCGGCGCAGGCGCGACCACTTCTCGAGGTTGTCGCCGGAGGGAGTCGCGATCACGCCTCCGACGGAGCGGTCGAGCAGGCTCGTGAGCGATTCGCCCTCGACGTGGGAGTCCTCCTGCGTGGTGACTAGGAGCACCTGCGCCCCGCGGGCGCGCGCCTCCCAGACCACCTTGTCGGCGAGGCGGGCGAAGAACGGGTTGGTGAGGTCGGGCAGGACCAGGCCGATCGCCAGGGCCTGCCCCTGGCTGAGCTCGCGGGCGGCGGCGCGGGGGCGGAAGCCGAGCTCGTCGATCGCCTCGACCACGCGGCGCCGGGTGTCGACCGCGACCGGGCCGGTGCCGTCGTTGAGCACGCGGGAGACGACCGAGACCGAGACGCCCGCGGTGCGGGCGACGTCGCGGATCGTCGGAGCTTTGTGCACGGGTCCTCCCCGGGGCCGGCGGGGTCCTCGTCGAACGCCGCGATGCGAACTGCTGTTGACACAGCCTAATGGGCGCTGGTACAAAACTGGTACCGGTTCCACCCCGACCGGTCAGCAGAATTCCTCCGAAGAAGACTGCGCACGACGACGACGTCCACCGCCCTCACCGGCGGCTCTCCGCGTCCGTGCGCCACCGGACCAGAGAGGTCAACGTGAACCTGTACAAACTCCTCGGCGATCGCGAACGCGAGGGCCGCCCCATCCGCGTCGGGCTGATCGGCGCCGGCCGCTACGGCACCATGTACCTCTCGCAGGCGCGCAACATCCCCGGCGTCCACGTGGTCGCCATCGCCGACGTGAACGTGGCCCGGGCCCGCGGCGCCTTCGAGCTGGTCGACTGGCCGGCCGAGGCGATGGCCGCCGACATCCCCGAGGCGCTCGCCAACCGCACCACCACCATCGTCGACAACGCGGCCGCCCTCTTCGAGCACGACATCGACGTCATCGTCGAGGCGACGGGCAACCCCATCGTGGGCGTGCACCACGCCCTCCGCGCGATCGAGACCGGCAAGCACATCATCATGGTCACCGTCGAGGCCGACGCCCTCGCCGGACCGGCGCTCGCCAAGCGGGCGGAGAAGGCGGGCATCGTCTACTCGATGGCCTACGGCGACCAGCCGGCGCTCATCATGGAGCTCGTCGACTGGGCCCGCACCAGCGGCTTCGACGTCGTCTGCGCCGGCAAGGGCGCCAAGTACCTCGAGCACTACCACCAGATGAACCCCGACAACGTCTGGGAGAACTGGGAGTTCAGCAAGGAGCTCACCGACTCCGGCCAGCTCAACCCCTACATGCACACCTCGTTCCGCGACGGCACCAAGGCCGCCATCGAGATGGCCGCCGTCGCCAACGCGGCCGGGCTCGTCCCTTCCGACGCCGGCCTCACCTTCACCCCGGGCGACGTCGAGGAGATCGCCACGATCAGCCGCCCCCGCTCGATCGGCGGAGCGCTCGACCATGAGGGCACCGTCGACGTGATGTCGAGCGTCACCCGCGACGGCGCGCTCATCCCGCACAACACGCAGGAGGGCGTCTACGTCGTCGTCAAGGCGACCAACCCCTACGTGTCGACCTGCTTCGACGAGTACCCGTGGCACCCGGACCCGACCAAGCAGTACGCGGCGCTCTACCGCCCGTACCACTACGTCGGCCTCGAGCTGAACATGTCGATCGCCAACGCCGCCCTCCGCGGCATCTCGACCGGCCACCCCGAGGGCTTCTACGGCGACGTGGTCGCGACGGCCAAGAAGGACCTGAAGGCCGGCGAGTTCCTCGACGGCGAGGGCGGCTTCACCGTCTACGGGAAGCTCGTCTCGGCGAAGCACTCGGTCGCCACCGGCGCCCTCCCCGTCGCGCTCGCCCACCACGTCGAGCTGCGCAACGACATCGCGCAGGGCGCGACGGTCGGCTGGGACGACGTCATCATCGACGAGTCCCTCGCCGAGGCGCTCGAGCTGCGCCGCGAGACCGAGGCGCTGCTCGCCTCCTGATCCGGCCCTGAGCCGGGCGGCCCCCTCCGTCCGGCCCGGACCGTCCCCCGATCCCCCTTCACTCCTCCCTTCCTTCCAATGACGAAAGGCCCCCCTCCCATGTCGTTCCCCACCCGCGCCGCCGGCGTCGCCCTCGCCGGCCTCGCCTCCCTGACGCTCCTCGCCGGATGCTCGGCCTCGCCCGACGGAGACGGCGGCGGACCCGCCGGCGGCTCCGGCTCCGGCGCCGACATCGTGTCGCTCGTCGACGCCTCCGCGCAGACCCCCGCCGACGAGGTCGCCTCCTCGCTCGGCACCCCCACCGTGCCGGACGGCGCGAAGCTCTGCTACATCACCCGCACCCTCTCCAACGAGTTCTGGGGCTACGAGCGCGACGGCTTCGAGAACCGCGCGAAGGAGCTCGGCGTCGACTACCAGACCTTCGACGTGACCGACGAGTCCTCGATCACCGAGCAGCTCGACAAGGCCAAGAGCGCCATGAACCAGGGCTGCTCCGCCATCCTCGCCTCGCCCATCTCGGCCACCGGCCTCGACTCGATCTTCGAGTCGGCGCTCGCCGACGGCATCCCCGCGATCGTGCTCAACGACGCCAAGAGCGGCGTCGCCGGCACCGTCTACGTCGGACCCGACGCGACCACCATCGGCGCCACCGCGGCCGACTACATCGCCGACAAGCTGCCCGACGGCGGCAAGGTCGCGATGATCGAGGGCGACCCGGGATCCTCCAACGCCATCAACCGCGGAGACGGCTTCACCGCCGCCCTCGCGAAGCACGAGAATCTCGAGCTCGTCGCCTCCCAGACCGCCTCGTGGGACCAGACCAAGGCGCAGGAGATCGCGACCACGATGCTGACCGCGAACCCCGACATCGCGGCCTTCTACTCGCAGAACGACGGCATGGCGCTCGGCGTCCAGGCCGCCATCGACGCGAAGGGCCTCACCGGCAAGGTGATCCTGGTCGGCACCGACGGCATCCCGCAGGCCAAGAAGCAGATCCTGGCCGGCGACTACACCGCCACCGTCAGCGAGCTGCCCACCACCGAGGGCTCGACCGGCGTCGACGCCGCGCTGTACCTGCTCGCCGGGAAGAAGGTCCCCGCGTGGATCGACGTCCCCGCGTTCATCATCGACAGCACCAACGTCGCGCAGTACGAGACCGGGATGCCGTAACCCGTCACCTCCCCCCCCACGACCTCCTCGACAAGGAAGTAGACGGAACATGGCCGAGCATCTGCTCGAGGTCCGCGGCATCGCGAAATCGTTCCCGGGCGTCCGTGCCCTGGACGGCGTGAGCTTCACGCTCGACCGCGGCGAGATCCGCACCCTCGCCGGCGAGAACGGCGCGGGCAAGAGCACCCTGCTGAACATCCTCGGCGGGGCGCTGCGCCCGGACCGCGGCTCGATCACGATCGACGGCGTCCGGCGGATGGAGTACACCTCCCGCCAGGCGCTCGCCGAGGGGGTCCGCATCGCGCACCAGGAGCCGGCCATCGTGCCCCAGCTCACGGTGATGCAGAACCTGCTCCTCGGGCGGACGCGCAAGCAGCGCGCGTCCGCCCAGGACGACATCGACCGGGCCCTCAAGGACGTCCACCTGATGGGATTCCCGATGGAGGCGCGGACGCCGGTCGGCCGGCTCAGCCCGGCGCAGCGGCACGCGCTCACCATCGCCCGGGCCTTCGCGTTCGGCGCGAAGATCGTCGCGCTCGACGAGCCGACGACGAGCATGCTCGAGCACAACGTCGAGGGCGTCCTCACCCGGGTCCGCGAGATCGCCCACGGGCGGGGCGTGGGAGTCATCTACGTCTCGCACAAGATGCCCGAGGTGATGAGCGTGTCGGACACGGTCGTCGTCCTCCGCGACGGCCGGCCCGCCTACGACGCTCCGATCGGCGAGACCTCGTCCGAGGACATCGTGCGGCGGATGGTCGGCCGGGAGCTGCTGTCGTTCGAGCGGCGCCACCCGGTCGCCCCGGACGCCGAGGTGCACTTCGAGGCCACGGGCGTCACCCACCCGAGCGGAGTCGGACCGGAGTCGATCAGCGTCCGCCGCGGCGAGGTCGTCGGCATCGCCGGCCTCGTCGGCTCCGGCCGCACCGAGTTCCTCCGGGCGCTCATCCGCGCCGACGACGGCACCGAGGGGACCGTCCGCCTCGGCGGCCGTCCGCTGCGCATCCGCTCGCCGCGCGACAGCCGCGACGCCGGCATCGCGTTCATCCCCGAGGACCGCAAGCACCAGGGCCTCGTCCTCCAGACCCCGGCCTACGCGAACGTCGCCCTCACCTCCGACCGGCAGCTGAACGGCTTCGGCCCCTTCATCAGCACGAAGCGGCAGATCGAGACGGCGGAGGAGATGGGCCGGCGCATGTCGCTGCGTCCCGCTGACGTCCGCCTCGACGCCCGCCAGTTCTCGGGCGGCAACCAGCAGAAGATCGTGATCGCGAAGTGGATCTGGCTCGGAGCGAGCGTCTTCCTCTTCGACGAGCCGACCAAGGGCGTCGACGTCGGCGGCAAGGTCGAGATCTACGAGCTCATCGATCAGCTGGCATCCGAGGGGCACGCCGTGATCGTCGTCTCGAGCGACCTGCCCGAGATCATCTCCATCAGCGACCGGGTCCTCGTGATGAGGTCCGGGCGCTTCGTCTCCGAGCACGTCGGCGACGACATCACCGAGCACAGCATCGTGGCCAACGCCATGGGCGTGGCGAAAGGAACCTCATGACCTCCCCCGAGACCGGGAGCGTCGCCACCCCGCGCCGGCGCTCCTTCAACCTGCAGGCCTTCGGCATCTACATCGCCGCCGTCGTCCTCTTCGTCATCCTGGGCGTGCTGAACCCCAACTTCCTCACCATCGGCAACCTCCGCGACGTCGCGGTGTCGGCCAGCGTGAACGCCATCATCGGCATCGGCCTGACCTTCGTCATCATCACCGGCGGCATCGACCTGGCCGTCGGCGCCATGGCCAGCTTCGTCGGGATAGTCAGCGCCTCGCTGCTGGTCAACGGCGGCGTGCCCCCGCTGCTCGGGCTCGTGGCCGGCATCGTCCTCGGTCTGGTCTGCGGAGGGATCAACGGCCTGCTGGTGACCAAGCTGAACCTGCCCCCCTTCATCGCCACGCTCGGCACGATGAGCGTGTTCCAGGGAGGCGCCTACGTCGCCACCAACGGCAAGCCGGTCTACGACGTGCCGAAGGAGTTCATCCTCCTGCTCAACAGCTACATCGGAGGCGTGCCCGTCGTGGTCGTGATCGTGGCGGTCGTCGGAGTCGCGGCCTGGCTGCTCCTGCGCAAGACCGTGTTCGGCCAGAACGTGATCGCGGTCGGCGGCAGCGAGGAGACCGCCTGGCTCTCGGGCGTCCGGGTCCACCGCGTCAAGATCGCCGTCTACTGCATCTCCGGCGGGCTCTCGGCTCTCGCCGGCCTGGTCATCGTCGCCCGCATCAACGCCGCGCAGCCGGACGCGGGCAGCCCGTACCAGCTCACCGCTATCGCCGCGGCGGTCATCGGGGGAGCGAACCTGATGGGCGGCGAGGGCCGGATCGCGGGCACCCTGGTCGGCGCGCTGATCCTCGGCGCGCTCACCAACGGCCTGGTGCTGCTGAACGTGCCGAGCTTCTACGAGCAGATCGTCACCGGGCTCGTCGTGCTGATCGCGGTCACGCTCGACCAGGGCAGCAAGGGCTGGCCGATGCTCTCGAGAGGCCGCAGGAAGAAGCAGGAGGACGTCGCCGCTCCTCCGACCGAGTCGACGCCGTCGGTGAACGCGTGACGGCGCTGACCACCCTCGACGGCGCGCGCGTCCTCGTGACGGGCGGCTGGGGCCTCATCGGGCGGCCCACCGTCGCGGCGCTGGTGGCGGAGGGAGCGGTCGTCACCGTCCTCGACCGCAGCGCCGCGGAGGCCGACCCTGCCGTCCGCACCGTCGTCGGCGACGTGACGGACGAGGCCGTCCTCGCCGAGGCGCTGTCCGGTCAGGACGCGGTCGTCCACCTCGGCGGCTACGCCGGACTCGGGATGGCCGACGCGGTCGAGACCTACCGCGTGAACGCCGTGGGCACCTTCGCGGTGCTCGCCGCGTCCGCGGCGGCCGGAGTCGCCAAGGTCGTCTACGCCTCCAGCATCAACGCGAACGGCTACCCCCTGGGGGCCGAGCAGGCGCTCCCTCCCGTGTTCCCCTACTCCGAGGACGCGGCTCCCCGGATCTCGGACGAGTACTCGCTCTCGAAGCTCGCCAGCGAGGACGCGGCCCGGATGGCGCACGCCGCCTGGGGTCTCGAGCTCACCGGCCTCCGCTTCCCGCTGGTGCGCGACATCACGCTCGAGGGCGGACGGCGGTTCGGAGAGCACCTGCGCGCCGCGCTCGCCGCCGACCCGCGGCGCCAGGCGGCGGAGGGCTTCAGCTACCTCGACGCGGCCGACGCCGCCCGCTCGGTGCTCGCGGCGCTGCTGCACGACACGCCCCCCGCCCCGGGGATCCTCGTCGCCGCTCCGCTCACCTACCTCCGCGGCGACACCGCTCACGCCCTCGACGCGATCGCCCCCGGCGTGCCGCGCGGCGAGCTGCCGGGCCGCTCCGTCGGGCTCGACCTCACGCGCTCCCGCGAGCTGCTCGGCTTCGAGGCCGCGGTGCTGCTCGACGACGTGGCGCCGGACCAGCTCGCCGAGGTCGCCCCGTGACGCTCTCGCTGCTCGGCCTCGGACCCATGGGCGCCCCGATGGCGCGGAACCTCGTCGACGGCGGCGGCCTCATGGTCTGGAACCGCACCCGCGCGAAGGCCGAGCCCTTCGCCGCGCTCGGGGCCCGCGTGGCGGCGACTCCGCGCGAGGCGGCGGCCGACATCACGCTGACGGTGCTGCCGGACCTCGCACAGGTCGAGTCGCTGCTGGCCGGCGAGGACGGCCTGCTCGCCGGCTGGCGCGCGCAGGGCGTCGCGGATCCGGTGCTCGTCGTGCACGGGACCGTCTCGCCCTCGGCGGTCGCCGCGCTCGCCGCCCGTCTCGCCGAGGAGCACGGCGTCCACGTCGTCGACGCCCCGCTCAGCGGCGGCACGGTCGGCGCCCGGGACGCGACCCTCAGCATCATGGTGGGCGGAGAGGCGGAGGCGGTCGCCCGTGTCCTCCCCGTGCTCGCGCGGCTCGGCCGCACGGTCCGCCACCTCGGCCCGAGCGGCGCCGGAGCGACCGCCAAGCTCTGCAACCAGATCGTGGTCGCCGGGACGGTGGCCGTCGTCTCCGAGGCGCTGCTGCTCGCGCGCACCGCCGGACTCGACCCGGAGGTGATGGTGGAGCTGCTGCAGGGGGGCCTCGCCCGCACCACCGTGCTCGAGCAGAAGAGCGCCAAGTGGCTGGAGGACGACTTCGCCGAGGGCGGCAGCGCCCGCAACCAGCTGAAGGACCTCCGCTACGTCCGCGAGGCCGCGGAGGCCGAGGGGGTCGTCCTGCCCGCGATCACCGCCGTGACCGGCCTGTTCGAGAGGATGGTCGCCGACGGCGACGGCGATCTGGACCACACCGGCGTCGTCCGCACGATCGCGCGCCTCGGCGCTCCGACCCCGGGGAGGCACGCATGAGCAGGCTCGTCGTCATCGACGCCCACCACCACCTGACGGATCTCCGCCGCTCCTACCCGTGGCTGGAGGGGCCGGCCGAGCCCTTCCGCTACCACGGCGACGACCGGCCGATCCGCCGCTCCTACAGCGTCGACGACTACCTCGCCGACGCCCGGGAGGTGACGCTCGTCGCCTCCGTGCACGTCGAGAACGGCGCGGCCGACGCGCTCGCCGAGACGGCCTGGATCGACGCCCTCTCCCGCGAGCGCCCGGTGCCGACGGTGCACGTCGCTCACGTGTCGCTCCTGGACGCCGACGCGCCCCGGCAGCTGGAGGAGCACGCCGCCTACTCCGTGACCCGCGGCGTCCGCGACATCCTGAACTGGCATCCGGACCCGGTCTACACGCACCGCGACCGGCCGGGGATCTCGGCCGATCCGGTCTGGCGCGCGCACTTCGCGCGCCTCGAGCCGCTGGGCCTGTCGTTCGACCTGCAGGTGTTCCCCGCGCAGCTGCAGGAGGCGGCCGAGCTCGCCGGCGCCTTCCCCGGCACCGCGATCGTGCTCGACCATCTCGGGATGCCGATCGGCCGCGACTCCGACTCGGTGGACGAGTGGCGGAGGGGGCTGCGCGCCGTCGCGGAGCGCGAGAACACGGTCGTGAAGATCTCGGCGATCGGCACGAACGACCACTCGTGGACCCGCGCATCGATCGCGCCGTTCGTGCACGAGACGCTCGAGGCGTTCGGGCCGGCGCGGACGATGCTCGGCAGCAACTTCCCCGTCGACAGCCTGTACTCGAGCTTCTCCGAGCTGTACACCGCGTTCGACGAACTCACCGCGGCACTGTCCCCGGCGGAGCGGCGCGACGTCTTCGCGGCGACGGCCGACCGCTTCTACCGGATCGGAGCGCCGCTGCCCGAGGTCTGAGGGTGCCGCAGCAGCCGCAGGCCGGTCGCGAGCTGCCAGGCCGTGACGGCGTAGACGGAGGCGCGCTCCCAGACGCCGTCGGGCAGCAGATCGACGCCGGGCACGCGGGTGTCGACCTGCAGCATCAGGAGCGCGAGCAGGCCGACCGCGCCGAGCACGATCCCGAGGGTCCCGACCGCCCACGGGGCACGGCCGCGCCGGGCCGCGGCACCGGCGACGATCGAGGCCGCGTTGCCGCCGACGATCGCCATCGCCGCACCGACCACGTGCAGCCCGCCGATCCCGTTCTGCGCGCTGGCGCTGCTGCCGTGCACGAGACCCACCACGGCGATGCCCACGGCGTAGACCACGGCGAGGGAGAGGAACAGCCGCCGCGATCCGCCCCGCGACGCCCGCACGGTCGCGACGGCGGCGGCGAGGTACAGCGCCCCCTGCAGGAGGAACCCGACGTTCATCACCGCGTGTAGCGGCGAGTCGATCGCGCGCCCCTGGAACACGCCCACCTCGGGCACGCCGAGATCGCTGATGTAGTTCCGCGCGTAGCTGTAGCCCGGGAACGCGGCCGCGGCGACCGCCTCCGCTCCCACGTAGGCGAGCGCGCTCACCACCCACAGCACTCCCGCCCGTCGCGATCCCATGCGCCCATCATCCCCGGGGTCCGGTTCGCAGGTCGCCGCCGCCGCGGCCGGACGGCGGACGGCTCCCCGGCTAGGCTCGCCGCATGCTGCAGGTGCGGGGAGTGTCCGGGCAGGCCGTGCTCCTCCTGCCGGGCGGGGGCGAAGCCGTCGACGGGTTCTTCCCCGGGCTGGTCGAGGGCCTGATCATCGATCCGGGCTGCCGGGTGGTCCTCTACGACCGGCCGGGCACAGCGGGGTCGGAGGTCGCCGGCGGGCTGGCCGACGCCGCCGACGCGATCCACGCCGTGCTGGCCGGCCTCGGGACCGGTCCGGTCGTCGTGGTCGGTCAGAGCCTCGGCGGTGCCGTGGCGATGCTGCTGGCTCGCGACCACCCCGAGGACGTCGCGGGACTGGTGCTCCTCGACCCGACGCCCGTCAACGACGCGGCACTGGCGCGCCAGGTGGAGCGGACGGCCCGGGCGACGGCGGCGCTCTCGAGACTGCCGGGGCTCGGCCGGGCGCTGTCCGCGCTGCTGCGCACGGGCGCCGCCCGGTCGGCGAGGCGCCACGCGATGAGCCCCGCCGCGCGCCGCCGCTCTCGCGATGGCGGACGTCGACCTGCCGGGGCTCGCCTCCGCGGCCGCCGGTCTGGAGCGGGTGGCGCGGGGCTTCGACGAGTCGCAGCTGCCCGCCGTCCCCGCGGCCGTCGTGACCGCGGACCGCAGGCCCGGATCCGCTCTGCATCGCGCGCATCGGCGCGTGGCCGCGGCCCTGGACGCGCCGCTGCTGTCCTGGCCGGGAGCCGTGCACGAGGTGCACCTGAGCCACGAGCGCGAGGTGCTCGAGGTCGCCCGCACGATCGTGCGGGCCGTCGCCTCCGACTAGATCCGGAGCCGGTGCGCCGCCGCCCCGGTCACAGGCTGAACCCGCCGTCGGTCGTGAGCACCTGCCCGACGACCCAGCTGCCCGCCGACGTGGACAGCCACGCGATCAGCTCGGCCGGGTCCGCCGGCGTGCCGACGCGGCCGAAGGGCGTGCTCGCGACGTACTCCTCGAGATCCTCGAGTGACCGGTCGGTGCTCTCAGGGTCCAGGTACCCGGTGTTCACCGGACCGGGATCGATCGTGTTGAGCACGATCCCGAGCTCCAGGAGCTCGGCGGCGACCGTGGCGGTGACGCCGGCGAGTGCGGCCTTGCTCGCGGCGTAGGCGACCTCTCCGCGCATCGCGCCGTGGATCTGCCCGGACGTCATCCAGAACACGTGCCCCTGCGCCTCCGCGTAGGGCCCGGCCCCGACGATCCGGTCGCCGGGCCGGCGGGGTCCGTCGCTGCGCGGTGCCCGGAGCCGCGCGAACTCCGCGGTGAGCAGGAGGGTGGAGCGGGTGTTCACGTCCCAGAACGCGGTGAGCCGCTCAGGCGTCATGTCGAGGATGCTGCCGTCGTCGCCGCTCTTCGCGTGGTTGCAGACGAGGACGTCCAGGCTCCCGGTGAGGGCGGCAGCGGTGGCGATGAGGCCGGGGACGGTGGAGGGGTCGGCCAGGTCAGCGGCGACGTCGGCGAACCGCGCGCCCTCCGTGAGGTGCGCGCGGAGCTCGGACCGCACCGCGTCGAGGTCGTCGCCTCCCCAGGGGAGGTCGAGGTCGTGGGGGCGGTGGTGGTGGACGACGAGGTGCGCACCGAGGGAGGCGAGCTTCGCGGCGACGGCGAATCCGATGCCGCGGCGCCGCGAGACGCCGGTGACGAGAGCGGTCCTGCCCTGCAGGGGGAGGAGTGCGGACACGGGGAGCCTTTCGATCGCGCCCGAGGGGGCCGGAGGAGCGGGCCGGAGGGACGGGATCGGAGAAGCCTCAGCAGCCCTGCAGGAGCCCCACCGTACTGAACCGCTGCTGACTCCCGTCGGGCGGTGCAGCAGGAAGCCTGTCAGGACTGCCGGAAGACCCGCACTCCCCGTCACCGGCACCCACGGCTCCTCCGAGGAGCGCCGAGAGGACCGGGACCGCTCCGAGCGGCCCCGACGTGCGCGTCCTACAGGGGTGCTGCCTCGTCGTCGAGCTCCTCGGCGAGCTCGTCCGCGGTCAGCCGGTCCCCGGCAACAGGTGTGCGGAAGGCGGGCACGTCCTCGTCCTCCTCCGCCGCCGGCTCCGCCTCGGCGGGAGCCGTGTCGGGCTCGATGAGGACGTCGTCGTCGTCGAAGGCGGTGTCTCGAGCGCGATCGTCGTCGCTGGGCTCGTGTGCGGGCAGGAACGGTTCGGCCATGGACATGCCCGGAGCATGCCACCGTCGAGTAGCCGGCGGGTGAACAGGTCGCCTGTCGCCGCCGCTGGACGTCCCGCTCGGCGAGTCGGGCGCCGCCCGGTGCGCCTCGCCGCTCACGGGAGGCCGACGCGGGACTACTCCTCGTCGTCCGCCCGGTAGACCTTCCGGAACGCGTCCTTGCGGGCGATCCTCCCGCCGCGGAACTCGTAGATGTCGCAGCCCCGCGTGACCTGGGGCACGCCGTCGGGGCCGGTCCCGGTGAAGGACCAGGTGGCCGCGCCGCGCGTGCCGGCGATGAGGGGAGAGCCCTCCTCGTGCCGCTCCTGTCCCGTGTCGAAGGCGAGCATGAGCGCGAATCCCTCGCGGACCTGCTCCTTCCCCGTCCAGGTGCGGCCGGGCTCGGGGCCGACGGACGCGCCGTAGACGCAGTCGTCGGTCATGTGGCTCATCAGCGCTTCGAGGTCGTGGCGGGTCCAGGCGTCGCTGAACGCGGCCAGCACCTCGGGCGTCATCTCGCTCGTGCTGGTCTCGGTGGAAGAGGAGTCGTCCATGCGCGGGCCTCGGTCCTTCTGGTCAGTGGACCGTCATCGGTCGCTCTGCGACCGTTGCAGGTCGGCGGCGCCGGTGGCAACGTCCTCTAGCGGTCATGTCCGGAAGCGGACGGACGGTGAACGGCCGACCGCACGACCGGCCTGCCCGGCGATCCGCTGTCCCGGGAGCCGCGCCGCCGTGCGCGGCCGTCAGTCCGACGGAACCGGCGCAGAGGATCGTGACGGTTCTTCCCGGGAGCCGCCTCCGCCGGCTCGTCCGCTTCTCAGCCACGAGCTACGAGAGCAACGCGGTCGTCCGCCGGCGCACCGACGGCTCGATGGAGACCATCGTGCACGACGAGCGGCTGCTCCGGCCGGCTCAGCGCCAGTGGGCGAGCTCGGTGCGGAGGGTCGCTCGGGCGCGGGCGAGCAGCCCGCGGACGGTGGAGGTCGAGAGGCCCAGCTCGTGCGCGATCGCGTCGTAGCTGCGCTGCTCCAGCTGGCGCAGCTCCCAGCAGCGGCGCTGGTTCGGAGGCATCGCGGCGAGCACCCGGTTGGCGTCGGCGGCGAGGGATCCGCAGTGCGCGGCGCGCTCCGGGTCGTCGGCGGCGGAGGCGGGGAACTCGTCGTCCAGCTCGGCTCGCAGCCGCGAGACACTGGAGCGGAGCCGGTCGACGCTGCGGCGGCGGGCGGTCGTGACGAGCCAGCCGGCGATGGTCTCGCCGTCGATCACGCTGTCCACGTGGGTCCACGCCGCGAGGAAGGTCTCCTGCACCACGTCGTCGACGTCGGCGCTGCTGCGGAGGGTGCGCGCGGCCGTCGCGCGGAGCAGTCCGGTGTGCCGGCGGACGATGGTGGCGAACGCCCGGTCGTCGCCCTCGGCGGCGCGGATGACGAGCATCCGGTCCGAGTCGGGCTCGAGCAGCGCGAGCGGCGGCGCGGCGACGGTCGAGGGGCGGGCCCCCGTCGGGCGTGCGGGGGTGGTGATGGTGAGCATGCGGACTCCGGTCGACTTGATGTGTACGCATGATTCGGAGGCGCGCTCCCGCCCGGTTTCCCGAGGCGCGGCCCCAGTGGGAGGGGCAGGTCTGTCCGGTTTCCGGGGACGTCAGCGCCGCCGCGACCACCAGCGGCGGGGCCGCTCCGGCTCGGCGGCCGCCCGTGCCTCGGCCGCGGCGGTGCGCGCAGCCCGCCGCTCGGACCAGGCGGCGACCTCCTCGTCGACGGCCCGGAGCGGAGTGACGACGGGCGGCCCGCCCAGCAGCTGTCGGCGCGCCTCGATCACCCGCGTGTTGAAGTCGGCGAGCTCGGCGCGCACCTCCTCCTCGCGGTGCAGCCGGTCGAGGCGCTCGTCGAGCGCGCGGTCCTCGGAGCGGAGGAGGAAGGCGGCCGGGCCGATCCCCGTGAGGTTCTCGCGCTCGATCTTGCGGCGGATCCACCAGTCCGGGTCGTGGGCCGTGCCCAGGTCCGGGAGCGGCTTCCCCGATCCCGGCAGGTCGTCGAAGTCGCCGCGGCGGACGGCGAGCTGGATGGCCGTCTCGACGAACGCCGCCCGCTCGAGCGGATCCTCCGGCAGGGCGGGCTGCTCCGACTCCTCCTCGCCCGCGGCACCAGCCCGGTACCGGGCGGCCCGCTCCCTCGCATCCGACATCCCTCCACGCTAGATCGGGCCCCTCGACCCGGGCAACCACCCCTCCCGCCGTCTCCGCGGGCGGCGGGGCAGAGGGAGGCGGCGGCTCGACGCACTCGGATCGATGTGCGTAGTATCGATACTCAATATTATCGACGATCGATAAGGAGCACACCATGACGAGCGTCATCCCCAGCGGACCGGTCCGGGAGCGGCCCCGCGTGTTGCGGGTGGCGAGGGCGGTCCTGCTCATCGTCGCCGTCTTCTCCGTGCTCACCGCACTCGTCCAGACCTGGACCGTCACCACCGGGCGCTCCCTGCTGGTCTTCGGCGGAGCGGACGGCCGTCTCCCGCTCCGCATCCTCCCGCAGCTGCTGCAGGCGGAGCCGCGCGAGGGCACCGCGCCCACGCTCGCCGACGCCGCCCTCTCCCTCCGGCTGCTCGGTGCGCTGCCCAGCCTCCTGCAGGCCGTCACGATCGTCCTCGCCACGGTCTTCCTCCTGCGGGTCCTCCGCGGAATCGCGGCCGGGCGCCCGTTCGACCCCTTCGTCCTCGCGAACTGGCGGCGTCTGAGCCTCGCCCTGCTGATCGGAGGAGTGGCGCAGGGCCTCGCCGACACCGCGGCCGGCCTGTACCTCAGCTCCGGCATCGGTCTGCTCTTCGGCACCGGCCGGGTGAACGATGAGCAGCGCGACGCCTTCCTCGGCGGCGACTACCAGGCGCTCGGGACGAACCTTCCGCAGTGGCCGGTCCCCGTCCTGCTCGCCGGAGTGGTGGCCCTCGCCCTGACGGCGGCGTTCCGCGCCGGCGCGAAGCTCGAGCGCGACGTCGACGGCGTTGTCTGAGCCCGCCGACGACGAGAGGCACCGGATCGACTGCCACCTCGGAAAGGTGCTGGCCGAGCGCGGCGTGACCCTCACCGCGCTCTCGGCCCGCACCGGCATCACGATGGCCAACCTCTCCATCCTCAAGAACAACCGCGCCCGCGCGATCCGCTTCACGACGCTGACCCTCATCTGCGACGCGCTGGACTGCACACCGCAGGAGCTGTTCTCGATCCGGCCCGTCGACGAGCGGGCGTAGCGGCGGGCGGACCCGGCAGCGCCCTGCTCACCACGCCACTGCCCGTCATCGGAGCGTCCGTGGACGAGCGCACGATCTCCGTCGACGCGGAGCAGGGGTGCGGGCGCGCTAGTCAGTCCGGCGTCGCCGACGTGGGCGGGATCGGTGCCGAGGCCGACCGCTTCCCGCTGTCCTCTCTGCCGCACGCCGGCATCACCGGAGTCGTGGAGACCGACGGGGACGCCGCGAGGACGGCCGAGGACATCGACGCGGTCGCGGACGACACCGACCACGGATCAGGCCGGTAGTCACGGGCGCGTCGGGGCCCTGATCTACTCGGCGTTGTCGTCGAGGAGTCGCGGCACCGTGCGGACGTCGACGCGCTCCTTGCGGATCGTCTCGGTCGCCGACTGCATGGCGATGATGCGGTCGATCATGACGTGCACCCGCTCGACGGGGACGACCCGGGTGGTGAGGACCGGCTCCTCGGCGTGGAGGACGAGCGTGATCGGTTCCGGAGTCGCGCCCGAGGGCGGATCCTCCGCACCGTCGAAGGTCCCGCGGTCGAGCGGCTCTCGTTCGATGACGAGCTCTTCGCGGCGGAGCGTGACGGTGACCGTCCGCTCCTCCGTGACGACGACCTTCCGGACTCGCAGGCGCTCCGTCGGGGTCCAGACGGTCGTGACGTCGAGGCGCTCCTCGGAGCGGACGACCGTGACCGCCTCCTCCCCGGCGGTCCGAGGTCCGACGTCGCTCATCGGTCGGGGTGTCCGGCGGTCTCGCGGAGCTCGCGGCCGTCTTCGACGTCCTCGGCGTGCTTCTTCGCCTTCTTCTCGCTCTGGCGGGTGTCGCGCGGCGGGAGCTGGATGTGCTCCTCCGCCTCGATGCCGGCCTGCAGCTGGCGGCCGCGCTCGAGCTCGGCGTCGAACTCCGCTCCGAAGAGCAGGGCGAGGTTGGTGATCCAGAGCCAGAGGAGGAAGACGATCACGCCGCCGAGAGCGCCGTACGTCTTGTTGTAGTTGCTGAAGTTGGCCACGTAGAAGGCGAACCCGACGGAGGCGAGCGCCCAGATCACGAGGGCGAGGAGAGAGCCCATGCTGGTCCAGCGGAATTTCGGCTGCCGCACGTTCGGCGACCAGTGGTAGAGCACGGCGACGATCACGACCATGATCGCGATCAGCACCGGCCACTTGACGATCGCCCACACCGTGAGGGCGACGTCGCCCAGCCCGATGGCGTCGCCGATCGTCTGCGCGATCGGACCGCTGAGCACAAGGATGAGCCCGGCGATCACCAGCAGCAGGACGGTGACCACGGTGACGCCGAGCATCGTGGGGCGCAGCTTCCAGATCGGGCGCCCCTCGTCGATCTCGTAGACGCGGTTCATGCCGCGCCCGAACGCACCGACGTAGCCGGAAGCGGACCAGAGCGCGCCGAGGACGCCGGTGGCGAAGGCGAGGCCGGCAGCCGGCGTCGAGGTCAGCTCCTGAAGCGGACCGCGGACGGTGTCGAGGACGTCCGCCGAGACGAAGCCGCCGAGGAGCTCGAGGACCGTGCTGGTCGTGGCCTCGGCCTGCCCGAACAGGCCGAGGATGGACACGATCGCGAGCAGGCCCGGGAAGAGGGCCAGCACGGCGTAGTAGGTCAGCCCCGCGGCGATGTCGGTGCACTGGTCGGCGCCGAACTCGCGGAGCGTCTTCTTGAGGACGTAGCCCCAGGAGCGCTTGGTGACGTCCGTCGGGTCGTCGGGCTTGCGGGAGTCGTCGGGGTCGGGTGCGGTGCGGTCTCGCTCGGTGCTGGTCTGGGCCACGGTCGTCCTCGGTCTGCTCGCGCGGGAAGCGCTCGGGGTGGAGCGGAGAGCGCCGGCAGCAGGAGGCGGAGGGCCTTCTGCTGCCGGCTGGGGGTGTGTCAGAGCGAGTCGCGGTCGCGGCGCGGGGTCACGCCGTCGTCCTCGAATTCGATCTCCTCGTGACGGACGTCCTCGGTGACCTGCTGCTGCTCGGTCACGGTCTCGGTGCCGAGCGAGACGCGCTCGACGGGCACGGTCTCCTTGGCGGTGACGACGCGCTCCTCGCCGAGCACGACCTCGTGCTCCTCCTCGCTGAGGTCGGGGCCCGCGGTCGCGTCGCCGATGGTGGCGTCGGTGATCGGCTCGCGGACGACGCGGACTTCGTCATGGCTGACGGGGACCGTGACGGTCTGCTGCTCGGTGACGACGTGCTTGCGCAAGCGGGCGCGGCCGGCCTCGACGCGCTCGGTCCCGACGTGGAGCTGCTCCTCGGAGCGGGTCATCGCGTCGTCCGTGGTGGGTCCGGAGGTGTCGTGGCCGACGCTCGTGTCGACGCCGGTCGTGGCGGAGCGGGTGCCGTCGGCACCGGGAGTGACTCCGCCGAAGCCCGCCGCGCTGTCGACGTCGCCGGTCTCGGGGACGGAGGCTGCGCCGGAGAGGTTGTAGTAGCGGTAGAGCTCGGCCTCCTCGTCCTCGGTGAGGGATCCGTCGGCGTCGATGCGCGGCGCGTCCTTCACGAAGCTCTTGTCGTAGGCGACCGTGAGGCGGTCGCCCGCGAGGTCCGCGCCCTCGAGCGGGACGAAGGACTCCGAGGTGCCGAAGAGGCCGGTGCGGACGGTCGCCCACACGGGGGCACCGCTCTCGTCGGACAGGTAGACCTGCTCGACGGAGCCGATCTTGTCGCCGTCGGAACCGTGGACGGTCGCGCCGTAGATGCTGTCGATGTTCGTGCTGTCGATCATGGGACTTCCTTCATCTCGAGAGTGTCGGGGTCGTCGAGAACGACGAGGAGTATCGGGGGAGCGGAGACGCTCGGCCGGCGGCTCGCGGTGCCGTGCTCACGGTCGACGGTATGAGCGCAGGGTGGAGTTGGCAGGACGGTTGACAGTTCCCCGGGTCGGTCGACATCCTGCGCTGAACCCCGAGCAGGGGGCAGAAGACGACGACCGCTGAGAGAGCGGGCAGATCGAACGAGAGGACGGTCCCCGCTCGTCACTTGACGGCGTCAGCGTCCTCGGCGGGGCGGAGACGTGTCGTGAGGCGTCGGACGCAGGTCGCGGATCCCGACCGTGTCAGCCGCTCCACTCGGAGAAGCTGCTGTCGAAGTCGATGGGCGACGTGAGGTCGTCGTCGTCGCCGCTGTCGTCGGCCAGGACGACGTGCTCGATGAAGACGGGCACCCCCGGTGTGATGAGCGCCGAGACCGGTTCCCGATGCAGCCCGGGGATCCCGATCATGCCGCCGCCCGAGCGGGCAGCGTCCTCGATCGCACGCTCGAAGTCTCCGAGGTCCGTCTCCTCGGGGAGGTAGAAGTGCCTGGTGCCGATGGTCAGTTCGAGTAGTCGCACGGTTCTCCCTCGTTCTGCCGCTTGCTCCACGGTAGGCACGCGGCATCACCGCTGAGCAGGGCCTTGCCCGGAGACGGGGGCACGTGCGACAGGACAGTCACGGCTGCAGGGACTCGGCGTTGCGGTCGTCACCGGTCGTGTGCGTTCCCTGCCTCAGGCGCCGGCGCCGCCGTCGACGGGCACGATGGCACCCGTCACGGCCGAGGCGCGGTCACTCAGGAGGAAACCGGCGACTTCGGCGACTTCGAGGGCGGTCGCCATGCGGCCGATGGGGCTGGCCGCAGTGCTCGCGTCGATGACGCCCGGCGTCTTCTTCTCCCACTCGTCCATCATCTCCGTCGCGGTTCCGCCCGGCATGACGCCGTTGACGCGGATGCCTTCCGCGGCCCAGGTCACAGCCGCGGTCTCGGTGATGCTGTTCAGTGCTCGCTTCATCGCGCCGTACGCGGGCAGGGGCGGGACGGCGCGGCGGCTGCCGATGCTGGAGGTGTTGACGATCGCACCGCCTCCGGACTTCCGCATGAGGGCTGCTTCGGCGACCATCGCGACCCAGTGAGCGCGGAAGTTCACCGCGAACTGCTCGTCGATGTCGTCGTCGGAAGTGGTGTCGAGGGGACCGATGCTCTGCTGATTCACGCCGGCGTTGTTGAAGGCGCCGTCGAGGCGTCCGTGGAGCTTGTCGACGTGGTCCACGGCGGCGCGGATGCTCGCCCGGTCGGCGAGGTCCATGGTGACGGCGTCAGCGGTGCCGCCCTGACCGCGGATCTCGTCGACGATCGAGCCGAGCGCTCCGGTGCTGCGCGCCGCCAGCACGACAGCGGCACCTTCGCCGGCGAAGAGACGAGCGGCTGCGGCGCCGATACCGCGGCTGGCTCCAGTGATGAAGACGACCTTCCCGGTCAGCAGGCCGACCGGTGGGGATTCATTGGTGTGTGTCATACGAACACCGTCGCCGCCCGAAGAATCCGCATCCAGGCACGAACGGTACGAGGATGCGTCGTCGGCTCGGGCGCACACTGGGGGCATGGACAAGGGTGAGCTCGCAGCATTCCTCAGGAGTCGCCGCGAGCGTCTTCGGCCGGAAGACCTCGGACTGCCATCGGGACCCCGCCGCAGGACACCGGGACTGCGGCGGGAGGAGATCGCCGTCCTGGCGCACATCTCCACCGAGTACTACGCCCGTCTCGAACAGGGCCGCGCTCCTCGGCCTTCGGATGTCGTCCTCGGCGGCATCGCTGGTGCTCTGCGTCTCACGTCCGAGGAGTCCGATCACCTGCACCGGCTCGCCGGCACCGCTCCGACCCCGTCGGGTCGTCACCGTCGCGACGTTCGACCGAGCGTCCTCGCGCTCCTCGAACGACTCCCGCATACCGCCGGCATCGTCCTGTCCGCCACCTTCGAGGTGCTCGCGTGGAACGAGCTCGCAGCAGCCCTGATGGAGGACTTCTCGTTACTGACGCCGCTCGACCGCAACCTCGCGAGGAGGACCTTCCTCGCCGCAGAGCAGCCATCGGAGGCGATCTACGGCATCTCGGACGAGATCGCGTTCCAGGAGGGCGTCATGCAGCTCCGCACCGCTCGAGCCACGTACCCCTCGGACCCCGTCGTCGCGGAACTGATCGACGACCTGCAGACCGGCAGCGCCGTGTTCGCACGGCTCTGGGAACGGCACGACGTTCAGACGCCGCCACCCCTGCGGAAGACGTTCGGCCGTACACCGGTCGGGGCGATCACCGTCGACTGCGACGCCCTCGCCATCACCGAACGCGACCAGCACCTCGTGCTCTACACCGCGCCGGCGGGCTCGCGCGACGCCGAGAACCTCGCCTTGCTGGCGGTCATCGGCTCCGAGCCGCTCACCGCCCGACGTGACCTCTCGTAGAGGTGGGCCGCGGCGTCAGGCCCCGGCCGCGCGGCGGACCAGCTCGGTGACGGCGGCGCGCGTCTCGTCGTCGGCGGAGACGAGCGCGTAGGCGGTCGGCCAGATCGCGCCGTCGTCGAGCTGCGCACCGTCCTGGAAGCCGAGGGTCGAGTAGCGCGTGCCGAACTTCGCGCCGGGCTGGAAGAAGACGATCGCCTTGCCGTCGGAGCGCGCGTAGGCCGGGAAGCCGTACCAGGTCTTCGGCAGGAGGTCGGGAGCGGTCTCGCCGACGACCTCGTGGAGCATCTGGGCGATCGGGCGCTCCTCGTCGGTCATCGCGGCGATCGCGGCCTCCGCGTCCCTGCGGTCGGCGTCGGCCTTGTCGGCGCTCTTCTGCCGCTTCGCCTCGGCCCGCAGCTCGGCCGCGCGCTGCTTCATCGCCGCGCGCTCGTCCTTCGAGAAACCGTCTTCGGAGGCCATGTCCGCTTGTCCCGTCCGTGTGCGGCTCCCGGGTCCTGGGAGCATCCCCGCACATCGTGGCACCGTGCGCGGGCCCGCACAACGGCGGGATCCGGCGCATCCGTCCGCCGCGGAAGCCCAGACTCCGCGGATAGCGTGGACGGATGCGCCTCCTCCTGATCCGCCACGGCCAGACACCCTCCAACGTGGCCGGGCTCCTCGACACCCGCATCCCCGGACCCGGGCTCACCGAGCTCGGCCGCACCCAGGCCGGGGCGCTTCCCGGTCAGCTCGCCGGCGAGGGGATCGGCGCTCTGTTCGTCTCGACGATGGTCCGCACCCACGAGACGGCCGCTCCGCTCGCCGCGGCACTCGGGCTCGAGCCGATCGAGCGCGACGGCATCCGCGAGGTCGCGGCAGCGGGGCTGGAGATGCGCGGCGACGAGGCGGCGGTCGAGGAGTACATGGGCACGGTCTTCCGCTGGGCCGGCGGCGAGACGTCGATCCGGCTCGCGGGCGGCGAGACGGGGGACGAGTTCGCGGCGCGCTACGACGCGGTGGTGGCGGAGGCGGAAGCGCTCGGGCACGAGGTCGTCGCGCTGGTCAGCCACGGCGCGGCCATCCGCTGCTGGGCGGGTCTGCGCTCCCTCGATCTCGATGCGCGCTTCATCGCCGACCACCTGCTCGACAACACCGGCGTCGTCGTCCTCGAGGGCTCGGGCGGCGCGTGGACGCTCGTGTCCTGGCAGGGCGAGCCCCTCAGCGGAGTCGGTGCCGCCGCCCCCTCCGGCCCGGCGGGCGAGACCACCGTCTGAGCCGCGCCCGCTTCCGCTCCTCCCCACGGGATCTCGATACGCGGGCGGTGCCCGCTGGTCGATCAGCACAGGTGTGGGCGTGCGCCCTTCTCGCTGGTCGAGCAGCCGCGCAGCGGCGTACCGAGACCCGCCCCTCCGAGCGCCGCGGGCCGCGCCAGGACGGTAACGATCGTGCAACACTCCGGAAAGCACCTCCGACCGGCACATTCAGACATGTCGATCGCGTCGTCGCCGCCCCCGGACCCGCCTCCGCAATTGTCCGACGTTTGCCCCTCGGCGCCTCCGCGGCTACCGTGGTCGGCGGTCCTCACGGGCCCCGATGAACCGGTCCGCGCTCGCACGGCGTCCCCCCAGGACGCGCCGCGATCGTACGGTCAACGGGAGTGGAGGCGGCCCCGAGGCCGCCTCGGACGCTCTCGCCTCCACCCCCTGCTGCGTTGAGCGGCGGGACGCACGCGGAGGCTCGACGCACGGCTGTCCCACGCTCCCGACCCGGCACCACGAGATGAGCGCAGGGCGTCGTCCCTGCGCGCCGACGGAGTGTACGTGCACCAGAACCAGCAGACCATCAGCGAGCCCCGGAGCGAGGCGGGCGCCGATCCGGCGACACCCGCTCTCGAGGCCCGCCACCTCTTCAAGGTGTTCGGCCGGAAGCCCGACGAGGTCGTCCGCCGACTGGGCGAGGGCGTCGACCGCGGCGAGCTCGCCGGACTCGGCACGGCCGCGGTGATCGACGCGTCCTTCACCGTGCGCCGCGGCGAGATCTTCGTCGTGATGGGCCTCTCCGGCTCCGGGAAGTCCACGCTCATTCGCATGCTGAACGGGCTCCAGGAGCCCTCCGCGGGCGAAGTCCTGATCGAGGGCTCCACCATCACCGGCGTCTCCGAGGCAGAGCTGCGCCGCGTGCGGCGCTCATCGGTGTCGATGGTGTTCCAGCACTTCGCGCTCCTCCCGCACCGCACCGTGCTCGACAACGTCGCCTACCCGCTCGAGATCCAGGGCGTCCCCGCGGCCGAGCGCCGCGAGCGGGCGATGCTCGCGGTGGAGCGCGCCGGCCTCGCCGGCTGGCACGAGAAGATGCCCGACGAGCTCTCCGGCGGCATGCGCCAGCGCGTCGGCCTCGCCCGGGCGCTCGCCGCCGACACCGACATCGTGCTGATGGACGAGGCGTTCTCGGCGCTCGACCCGCTGATCCGCCGCGAGATGCAGGAGCAGCTGATCGAGCTGCAGCACGAGCTCGGCAAGACCATCGTCTTCATCACCCACGACCTCAACGAGGCCATGTTCCTCGGCGACCGCATCGCCGTGATGCGCGACGGCCGCATCGTCCAGATCGGCACTCCGGAGGAGATCCTCACCGACCCGGCGAACGACTACGTCGCCCAGTTCGTGCAGGACGTCGACCGCGCCCGCGTGCTCACCGCCTCCGCCGTGATGGAGCCCGCCCGCTCCGTGGTCACCCTGGCCGCGGGGCCCCGCGCGGCTCTGCGGAGCATGCGCGACCTGCAGACCTCGGCCGCCTTCGTGGTCGGCGGCGGGCGCCGCCTGCTGGGCACGGTCCGCGACCGCGACGTGATCGAGCAGGTGCGCCGGAGCGCGGGCGACCTCTCGGCGGTCCTCACCTCCGACGTCGTCACCGTCGGCCCGGACACCGCCCTCAGCGAGGTCATCGAGCCCGCCGTCGAGTCGGCGCTGCCGGTCGCCGTGGTCGACGCCGACGGGCGTCTGCTCGGGGCGATCCCGCGGGTGACCCTGCTCGCGGCGCTCGGCAACGTGCCCGCCCACACGGGCGAGCACCCGGTGATCGAGCCGCCCGCCACCGTCTCCACCGAGGTCGTCACCGCGACCCTGCACGCGACCGGAGGCCCCGTCGAGGACGCCGTCCTCGCGACGGACGGGGGCGCACGATGACCGATCTCGGCTTCCGCCTCCCGCTCGGCGCCCTCGCCGAGGGCGCCGTCGACGTCCTCACGCAGACCTTCCAGCCGGTCTTCGACCTGCTGCGCACCGTCTTCGGCGCTCTCTACTCCGGCGTCGACCTCGTCCTCGCGACGCCGCCGTTCTGGGTGATCGTCGCCTTCCTCGCCGTGCTGGCCTACGCCGTCCGCGGATGGGTCTTCGCGGCCGGCACCGCCGTGGGGCTCCTGCTGATCGTGGGGGTCGACCAGTGGGAGAACGCGATGGACTCCCTCGCGCTGGTGCTCGTCGCCTCCGTCATCGCCATCGCGCTGAGCGTGCCCCTGGGCGTGCTCGCCGCCCGCAATCGCACGGCCTCCGCCGTCATCCGGCCCGTCCTCGACCTGATGCAGACGATGCCGGCCTTCGTCTACCTGATCCCGGCGCTGATCCTGTTCCGGGTCGGAGTGGTGCCGGGCATCGTCGCGACCATCGTGTTCGCGATGGCGCCGGGCGTCCGGCTCACCGAGCTGGGCATCCGCGGCGTCGACCCGGAGCTCGTCGAGGCGGGGGAGTCGTTCGGCTCCTCGAAGTGGCGGATCCTCCGCCAGATCCAGCTGCCGCTCGCGCTGCCCTCGATCCTGGCGGGCCTCAACCAGGTCATCATGCTCTCGCTCTCGATGGTCGTCATCGCGGGCATGGTCGGTGCCGGAGGACTGGGCGGCGACGTCGTCGCGAGCCTCAACCGGATCGATGTCGCGCTCGGCTTCGAGGCGGGCGTCTCCGTGGTGATCCTCGCGGTCGTCCTCGACCGGATGACCGGCGCACTGGGCTCGCCCTCGCCGGCGAGGGTCGCCCGGGCGAAGAACCGCCGCGCCGTCGTGGCGACCCGCTCGGCCGTCGGCGTCGTCTCCCTCGGCCTGGTCGCGTCCCTCGGGGCCGCCGCCCTCGCCGCTCCCGCGACCGCCGCTTCCGTCGACAACGGCGACCGCACCGACGTGACCGTCGCGGTGTTCCAGGGCTGGGACGAGGGGATCGCCGTCTCCGCTCTGTGGGAGGCGGTGCTCGAGGAGCAGGGCTACGACGTGACCCTGCAGAACGCCGACGTCGCCCCCGGCTTCCAGGGCCTCTCGACCGGCGACTACGACCTCGCCCTCGACACCTGGCTGCCGCTCACCCACGCCCGGTACGTCGAGCAGTACGGCGACTCGATCGTCGACCTGGGCGCATGGAACGACGAGGCGAAGCTGACCATCGCGGTCAACGAGGAGGCCCCGATCGACTCCCTCGAGGAGCTCGCCGCCGACCCGGGCGTCGTCGGGAACCGCCTCATCGGCATCGAGCCCGGCGCCGGTCTCACCAAGACGACGACCGAGGACGTGATCCCCGGCTACGGCCTGGAGGGGATGGACTACCTCACCTCGTCGACCCCGGCCATGCTGCAGGAGCTGTCGAGCGCGACCGCCGCGGGCGAGAACATCGCCGTCACGCTCTGGCGCCCGCACTGGGCCTACGACGCGTTCCCGGTCAAGGACCTCGAGGACCCGAAGGGCCTGCTGGGCCAGGCGGAGGGGATCCACTCCTTCGGCTCGGCCGCGTTCGACGCGGACTACCCGACGATGAGCCGCTGGATCCGCGACTTCCGGATGGACTCCACGACGCTCTACTCGCTCGAGAACGCGCTGTTCAACGACGGGGCCGACGACCGCTCCGCAGCACTGGCCGCGTGGATGGACGAGAACCGGGAGTACGTCGACACGCTGATCAGCTGATCACCGTCGCAACGAAGGCCGAGCGGCCGGAGTCCTCGTCTCGAGGGCTGCTCCGGCCGCTCGGCCTTCGTTGTGCAGGGCGTCAGGCGCTGACCCGGCGTCCCGCGGTGGCGCGGACGAGGAGGGTGACCACCAGGACGACCGCGGCGGCGACCAGCGCGGCGATCCCGGCCGGGACCGAGACGAGCTCGCCGGCGAAGCGACCGACGGCGACCCAGGAGAGTCCCCAGACGAGCGAGAGCATCGGGGCGATGCGCCCACGGCCGGTGACCGCGATCAGGAGTCCGACGAGCGCGGCGACGGCGAGGACGACGACGGCCCAGACCGCGGCGCCCGGACCGTCCGCGCTGCCGACTCCCGCGCCGACGAGCCCGGCGGTGACGTTCGCGGCCGTGGCCACGCACACCCAGCCGAGGTAGAGCCCGAAGGTGCCGTCCGTCACGATCGCGTCGACCACGCCGGCCGAGCGGGTGGTGCGCAGGATCACGAAGATGCGCGCGAGCACGGCGAGCAGCAGGGCGATCACGACGACGCTGAGCGTCAGGAAGCCTGCCTGGACGACCAGGATCCACGCGGCGTTGAGAAGGAGGCTCGCGGCGGCCCAGTAGCCCAGCCGGCGGTGGCGGGTGCGGGTGGTCTGCGACGGGAGGAACTGCCAGATCGCGTAGGCGATGAGCCCGGTGTAGATGACACTCCAGATCGCGAAGGCGGGGCCGTCCGGAGCGACGGGAGTGGAGGACGCGGTGAGGGCGCCGCCGGCCGCGTTCTGGATCTGGGTGCCGCCGGCGGCGCCTGAGCCGATGAACGAGCCGATGAGGGCGAGCACCGCGCTCACGGCGACGACGATCTGCCGGATCCGGTCGGCGCGGTCGGGGGTACGGGTGGTGCTCATGTCGCTCCTCCATTAGTCAGCTGGCTGAGTAATGAGAGTAGCGCGAATCCGTTCCCCGTCCACGGGGGCTTGCGGCGCGGCCCCGGCCCTGGATGTGGGCCGGGGCCGGATACTCAGGCCCGGGCGGCCGCGTACTGCTCGCGGATCACCGGGCGGTGATCCGGCGCGGGCTCGGCCACCGAGGTGACGGTCCAGGTCGGACGCGATCCGGTCAGCGCCCAGGCGGCCTGCACGGCGGCGCCGTCGGCCACGTACTCGCCGGGCGTCGGCACCTGCACGGGCACGTCGAACACCTGCGAGGCGGCGAGCTGCACGGCGCGGTTCTGCGCGGCGCCGCCGATGAGGAGGATGCGCCGCGCCTCCACTCCCTGCGCGCGCACCGCGTCGAGGCCGTCGGCCAGTCCGCAGAGCATGCCCTCGATCGCCGCGCGAGCCAGGTTCGGCCGCGTGGTCGAGGCGATGGTCATCCCGTGCAGACTCGCGGTCGCGTCCGGCAGGTTCGGCGTGCGCTCGCCCTCGAAGTAGGGCACGAGCACGAGGCCGTCGGCGCCCGGCTCCGCCTCGAGCGCCAGTGCGGCGAACTCGTCGAAGTCGCTGCCGAGCAGGGTCGCGGTCGAGGCCAGCACGCGCGCGGCGTTGAGCGTCGCGACCAGCGGCAGGAAGCGCCCGCTCGCATCGGCGAAGCCGGCGACGGTCCCGGAGGCGTCGCGCACCGGGTCGTCGGTGACCGCGAAGACGGTGCCGCTCGTGCCGATGCTGACGACCACGTCGCCGGGGCCGGCGCCGAGGCCGAGCGCGGCGCCCGCGTTGTCGCCCGCGCCGGGGCCGACGACGAGTCCGCCCTCGGTGCGGCCCGCCTCCTCCGAGGGGCCGAGCACGCGGGGGAGCAGCGGGCGGTGGCCGAGCGCGCGCTCGAGGAGGTCGAGGTCGTAGCCGTCCGCTCCCCAGTACGAGGTGCCGGAGGCGTCGGACCGGTCGGTCGTGAGCGCGTCGAGCCGCGGGCCACGGGCGGAGTCGGGGCCGTAGCCGAGCAGGCGCCAGGTCAGCCAGTCGTGGGGGAGCGCGACGGCGGCCACTCGCGCGGCGTTCTCGGGCTCGGCGTCGCGCAGCCAGCGGAGCTTGGTGGCGGTGAAGGAGGCGACCGGCACCGATCCGGTCCGCTCCGCCCAGGCCTCGGCCCCGAGCTCCTCGATGAGCGCGGCGGCGGCGGGTGCGCTGCGGGTGTCGTTCCAGAGCAGAGCGGGGCGGATGACGACGCCGCTCTCGTCGAGGACGACCATGCCGTGCTGTTGGCCGCCGACCGAGATCGCGGCGACGTCGTCGAGTCCACCGGCGTCGGCGAGGGCGAGCTGCAGCGCCTCCCACCAGGCGGCCGGGTCGACCTCGGTGCCGTCCGGGTGGCTCGCCCGGCCGGTGCGCACCACGGCGCCGGTGTCGAGGTCGCGGACGACCACCTTGCAGCTCTGGGTCGACGAGTCGATCCCTGCGACCAGCGTCATCGCCGTCACCTTTCGTTCGCGGGGGAGAGGTCGTCTCCACGGAATGCAGGAGAACGGACGAGATCCCGTGCCGCGGCAGGGGATCTCGTCCGTCTCAGGGGATCTCGCGAAATTTCGCGAGATCTAGGGGGTGGGGCGGGTCAGCCGCGGGCGCCGAGCAGGTGCTCGGTGGCCAGCTGCTGCAGGCGCACGAAGCCGAAGCCCTTGCCGCCGAGGTAGGCGTCGGCGTCGAACGACTCGTACGAAGCGGTGTCGGCGAGCAGGTCGTCGTACGACTCGCCCTCGTTCAGCGTCGGGGTGGAGAGCTCGGCGACCTTCGCGGCGGCCAGCGCCTCCTGCACCTCGGGGTCGGCGCGGAAGGCCGCGGCGCGCTCCTTGAGCAGCAGGTAGGTGCGCATGTTCGCGGCGGCCGAGTCCCAGACGCCGGTCTCGTCCTCGGTGCGCGAGGGCTTGTAGTCGAAGTGGCGCGGGCCGTCGTAGGCCGGAACGCCGCCGGGGCCGCCGTTCTCCAGGAGGTCGACGAGCGAGAACGCGTTGTGCAGGTCGCCGTGGCCGAAGACCAGGTCCTGGTCGTACTTGATGCCGCGCTGGCCGTTGAGGTCGATGTGGAAGAGCTTGCCGTGGTACAGCGCCTGGGCGATGCCGGCGGTGAAGTTCAGGCCCGCCATCTGCTCGTGGCCGACCTCGGGGTTCACGCCGACGAGCTCGGGGCGCTCGAGGGAGTCGATGAACGCGATCGCGTGGCCGAGCGTCGGCAGCAGGATGTCGCCGCGGGGCTCGTTCGGCTTGGGCTCGATGGCGAAGCGGATGTCGTAGCCCTTGTCGGTGACGTAGTCGCCGAGCAGGTTCACGGCCTCGCGGTAGCGCTCGAGCGCGGCGCGGATGTCCTTGGCGGAGTCGTACTCGGCGCCCTCGCGGCCGCCCCACATGACGAAGGTCTTCGCGCCCAGCTCGGCGGCGAGGTCGATGTTGCGGAGCACCTTGCGCAGCGCGAAGCGGCGGACGTCGCGGTCGTTCGACGTGAAGCCGCCGTCCTTGAAGACCGGGGCGCTGAAGAGGTTGGTGGTGACCATCGGCACGACGAGGCCGGTGGACTCCAGCGCGCCCTTGAGGCGGTCGATCTGGGTCTGGCGCTCGGCGTCGGTGGAGCCGAAGGCGAACAGGTCGTCGTCGTGGAAGGTGAGGCCGTACGCGCCGAGCTCGTCGAGCTTCTCGACCGCGTGGACGACGTCGAGCGGCTCGCGGGTCGGGCCGCCGAACGGGTCCGTCCCGTTGTAGCCGATGGTCCAGAGGCCGAACGAGAACTTGTCGGCGCGGGTGGGGGTCAGAGACATGGGATCCAAATCCTTTCCGGCGACGTCGCCGAATTGTTGTTGGACCCAACATATCCCGTCCGAGGCTGGAGGCGCAACGAGTGCGAGCCCCGGCGCGTTGCTCTCCGGCCCGCCGCCCGTGCCGCCCGCTCGTGCCGGGGGAGCCGCTCGCGAGCGGGGCGGCGCTCGGAGAGGCGGTCGCGAGGATCGCTTGCGCAAGCGCTTCGACTGTGCGTACAGTCGCTCCAGCACGACCGGTCGAAGCGCTTCGAAGCTCGACCGCGACCGACGACGACGTCCGGCAGGAGGAGCCATGGCGACCATCCACGACGTGGCCCGCGCAGCCGGAGTCTCGATCAGCACCGTCTCCTACGCCCTCTCCGGCAAGCGCTCGATCGCCGCCTCCACGCGGCAGCGCGTCGACGACGCGGTGCGTCAGCTCGGCTACCGGCCCCACGCGGGAGCCCGGATGCTCGCCGGCGCACGGACCCACATCCTCGCCCTCTCCGCCCCGATGCGCGGCGAGCTGCACCTGCCGACCCACATGCGCTTCGTCACCGAGGTGCTCGAGCGCGCCCGGGAGTCGGACTACGACGTCCTGCTGCTCGTCACCGATGAGGCCTCCAGCGGCATCGGCCGCGTCTCCTCCTCCTCGCTCGTCGACGGCATCGTCCTGATGGGCGTCGACGACGACGACGACCGCGCCGAGCTGATCCGCGCCGCCGGGGTCCCCGCCACCTTCATCGGCGTGCCCGCCGACTCCCACGATCTCGCCTGCGTCGACCTCGACTTCGCCGAGGCCGCCCGCCAGAGCGTCCGCCGCCTCGCCGAGCTGGGCCACCGCTCGCTCGGCCTGCTCGAGCACCCGCAGTCCTACACCGACCGCAACGCCGGCTTCGTCCGGCGCTTCGACGAGGCGTTCCGCGCCGAGGCCGCCGCGCTCGGAGTCGAGATCGCGGTCGAGCGCCCGCACCTCGGCCGCCCGAGCGCGTCGGCCGCGATCGACGCGATCCTGGCCGCTCCGGTCCCGCCCACCGCGCTCGTGCTGCACTGCAACGAGCCCGTGGCCGAGGCGGCGATCGAGCGCGTCCTCGAGCGCGGCCTCTCCGTGCCGTGCGATCTGTCGATCCTGGCGGCCTGCGCCAGCTACGACGGCGGCGCGCTCCCTGTCCCCACCAGCAGTCTTCCCCTCCCGTTCGACGCGATGTGCCGAGCGGCCGTCGAGCGGACCCTCCAGCAGATCGACTCCGGCCGCACCGTCGGCGTCGAGCTGCTCCCGCCCTCCTACGTCGACCGCGGATCCCTCGCGGTCGCTCCGACCGGCGCTCGGACGCCGGCGGCCCCGTCCGGCACTCCCGCGCCGGCCTCCCTCTAGTCCTCCGTCCTTGCCCCGCCCGCTCCGGCTCTGCGCACTGTCGAAACGCTTCGACTTCACGCCTCCGTGAGAGAGCGCTCCCTGCTCCACCCTCCGCAGCACCACCGCACCGTTCGAAGGAGAACCACCGCAATGTCGCTCCGATCCCGCTCCGCCTTCCACCGCCCGACCGCCGGTCTCAGCCGGCGCAACCTCCTCGCCGGAGGCGTCGGCCTCAGCGCGATGTTCGCGCTGGCCGCCTGCTCCGGTGGCGGCTCCGACGCCGGCTCCGACGCGCTCTCGACCACGGTCGACGGCGCGGGCCGCACCCTCACCCTCTGGGACTTCGAGACGCCCGACAGCGATCGCGGCATCGCCTGGCTCGCCGCCCGCGACATCTTCACCCAGGAGACGGGGGCCGAGATCGCGTACGAGTTCAAGGCCTTCGAGCAGCTGCGCACCGGCGCCAGCCAGATCTTCAACTCCAACTCGGCGCCCGACGTCGTCGAGTACAACAAGGGCAACGCGACCAGCGGGCTCCTCTCGAGCCAGGGCCTGCTCACCAACCTCGACGAGGCGGTCGCGTTCTACGGCTGGGACTCGCTGATCCCGGGCGCCCTGCAGACCACCGCGAAGTACGACGAGAACGGGATCATGGGCTCCGGCTCCTGGTACGGCATCCCCAACTACGGCGAGTTCACCTTCGTCTACTACAACAAGGACGCCTTCGCCGCGAACGGCCTCGAGGTCCCCACCACCTACGAGGAGTTCACGGCCGTCCTCGACGCCTTCGTGGCCAAGGGCATCACCCCGCTGGCCGAGGCCGGCGCCGAGTACCCGCTGCAGCAGCTCTTCTACCAGCTCGCGCTGCTGAAGGCCGACCGCTCCTGGATCACCGACTACCAGACCTACACGGGCGAGGTCGACTTCGAGGACGCGGCCTGGAGCTACGCGGCCGACCAGCTGAAGACCTACGTCGACAAGGGCTACTTCTCGGCCGACGCCTCCGGGCTGAAGGCGGAGGACGCGGGCACGGCGTTCATCTCGGGCGAGTACCCGATCTTCTTCTCGGGCTCCTGGTGGTTCGGCCGATTCAAGACCGAGATCACCGGATTCGAGTGGGACACGTTCCTCTTCCCGGGCGCCGAGTTCACGATGGGCTCCGCCGGCAACCACTGGGTGATCCCGGAGACGGCGAAGAACAAGGACCTCGCCTACAAGTGGATCGACATCACGATGCGCCCCGAGATCCAGAACCTGATCGGCAACAACGGAGGCATCCCGCTGGTCGTCGACGAGAGCGCCATCACCGACGAGAAGAGCAAGGCGCTGCTCTCGCAGTGGAAGACGGTCGTCGACGGCGACCAGCTCTCCTTCTACCCCGACTGGCCCACCGCGACCTTCTACGACGACCTGGTCGCCGCCACGCAGGAGCTCATCAACGGCTCCTCCGACGAGTCCGCCATGCTCTCCGACCTCCAGGCCAAGTACGACGACGGAGTCGCCGACATCAAGTGACGCGTCGCGTCACTCGATGTCGGAGCCCCCTCTCCCTCCGCGAGATGCCACTTCGGTACGCGACACGCCGTCGCGCCCGTACCGAAGTGGCATCTCGCGGCAGCGCACACCACGATCCCGTCCGACCTAGGAGTACCCATGACGACGACAGCACCTCGTCGCGCGGAGAGCGCACCGCCTCCCACGACGCCGCCCCGCGAGAAGCGCTCCGGCGGCTACTGGCTCTACCTGATCCCGGGGTTCGTGCTCTTCACGTTCATCGTGCTGATCCCGCTGATCTGGAACGTCTACATCAGCTTCACGTCCTGGCGCGGCATCAAGCCGCCGATCTTCATCGGCCTCGACAACTGGATCGAGCTGATGGGCGACGACCAGTTCTGGACCTCGTTCCTCAACTCGGTCTACATGGTCATCGCGATGGTGATCGTCCCCACGATCCTCGGGCTCCTGCTCGCGGCGATCCTGTTCGATCTCGTCGGCAAGAAGTTCGGCGGGCGCCTGGCGAGCTTCCTCCGCGCCACCTACTACCTCCCGCAGATCCTGCCGACCGTCATCGCCGCGATCGTCATCGGATGGATCCTCCGCCCCGACAACGGCGCGCTGAACTCGATCCTCGAGGCCGTCGGACTCGGCTCCCTCTCGCACGACTGGCTGGGCAAGCCGGACACGGCGATGCTCTCGATCATGGTCGTGATGATCTGGGTGCAGCTGGGCTACCCGGTCGTCATCTTCATGGCGGCGCTGCAGCGCGTGGACCCCGAGCTCTACGAGGCGGCTGAGCTCGACGGGGCCAACTGGTTCCAGCGCTTCCGCTGGATCACGGTCTCGATCATCCGGCCCGAGATCTTCGTGGTCACCCTGACCTGCACCATCGCCGCGCTGAAGGTCTTCGGCCCGATCTACGCCCTGACCCGCGGCGGCCCCGGCGATTCCACGATCGTCCCCTCCTACTACTCGTACACCGAGTTCTTCCAGAAGCAGCAGGTGGGCTACGGCGCCACCATCGCGACCGCGCTGACGATCGTCATCGTGATCCTCGCCGTGCTGTTCATCCGCGCCCAGGAGCGCGTCGAGCGCAGCGAAGGAGCCCGCTGATGTCGGCCATCGAGACCCTGCCCCTCACCCAGGCCGGCACGGAGGACGCGGACCTCTCGTCCTCGCGTCCCGCCAAGCCCGCGAAGGGGACGACCAAGCGCACCCTCGGCGACTGGGTGATCCTCGCCGTCGCCGTGGTGATCGGGCTCGTGATCATCAGCCCGGTGCTGCTGATCCTGCTCAACTCCTTCAAGACCCCCGCGGAGTACTCGGCGAACGGCCCGCTAGCCTTCCCGACCGGCCTCTCCTTCGACGGCCTCTCGACCTTCTGGAGCCGCGTCGACTTCCCCGAGAAGCTCGGCAACTCGATCCTCATCTCGGGGTCGGTCGCGATCCTCGCCGTCGCCCTCTCGGTGCTGAACGCCTACGCGATCGGCATCGGCCGGGTCCGCGGCCGGAGCTGGATCATCGTCCTGTTCCTGCTGGCCAACATGCTCCCGCAGGAGGCCCTGCTCTACCCGCTGTACTACATGTTCAAAGCGGTCGGGATCTACGACACCCAGCTCTCGGTCATCGTCATCTTCACCGTGATCCAGTCGGCGTTCGGCACCTATCTGCTCTCGAGCGTCTACGGCACCTTCCCGAAGGAGATCCTCGAGGCCGCGGCTCTCGACGGAGCCTCGAAGTGGCAGGTCCTCACCCGGGTGATCGTCCCGATCTCGCGGCCCACCCTCTCGGTGCTGATGATCTTCTTCTTCATCTGGACCTGGAACGAGTTCCTCATCCCGCTGGTCTTCCTGGTGAGCGACGCGACGCAGACCGTCCCGATCGCGATCTCGAGCCTCCAGGGCGACAAGATCATGGACGTCACCACGACCAGCGCGAGCGCCCTCCTCGGACTGCTCCCGACGCTGATCTTCTTCCTGATCTTCCAGCGCACCCTCACCCGCGGCATCACCGCCGGCGCGGTCAAGTAGCCCTCTCTCCCTCCGCCGGCGGACTCCTCGCGGGATCCGCCGGCGCGCCATCGAAAGGCACCCCCATGAAGTTCACCGACGGGTTTTGGCAGACGCGGGCCGGATTCACGCCCCTGTTCGCGCAGGAGGCGTACGACATCCGCACCGACGGCTCCTCGCTCGAGGTGATCGCCCCGACCCGGGTCATCCAGGGCCGCGGCGACGTCCTCAACCGGCCGGCGCTCACGGTCACGGTGTCCTCGCCGGCCGAGGGGGTCGCGCGGGTGCGCATCGAGCACTGGCGCGGGACGGCCGCCCGCCCCGGCTTCGAGCTGGCCGAGGGCGACGTCGGAGCGGCGGAGGTCACGGAGGCGGGCGGCGTGCTGCGCACCGGCGACCTCGAGGTGCGCATCGCGCAGGGCGCTCCGTGGTCGCTGGAGTTCTGGGACACCTCGACCGGCACGCGCCTCACCGGCTCCGGGCACAAGGCGCAGGGCTACCTGACCGGACCGGACGGAGCCGCCTACCTGCACGAGCAGCTCGACCTCGGCGTCGGCGAGCTGGTCTACGGCCTCGGCGAGCGCTTCGGCCCCTTCGTGAAGAACGGCCAGACCGTCGACGTGTGGAACGCCGACGGCGGCACCTCCTCCGAGCAGGCCTACAAGAACGTGCCCTTCTACCTCTCCAGCCGCGGCTACGGCGTGCTCGTGAACGACCCCGGCCTCGTCTCGTTCGAGATCGGCTCCGAGGCGGTCGAGCGCGTGCAGTTCTCGGTCGGCGGCGAGGCGCTGGAGTACCTGGTGATCCAGGGCCCGACGAAGAAGGACGTGCTGCGCCGCTACACCGCCCTCGCGGGCCGCCCCTCCGTCGTGCCCGCCTGGAGCTACGGGCTCTGGCTGACGACCAGCTTCACCACGAGCTACGACGAGGAGACGGTGAGCTCCTTCATCGACGGCTTCGCGGAGCGGGAGCTGCCGCTGTCGGCGTTCCACTTCGACTGCTTCTGGATGCGCGAGTTCCAGTGGACCGACCTCGAGTGGGACCCGCGCACCTTCCCGGACCCCGAGGGGATCCTCGCGCGCCTGCACGAGCGGGGGCTGCACACCTGCGTCTGGATCAATCCGTACATCGCGCAGGCGTCGCCGCTGTTCGCCGAGGGGCGCGAGAAGGGCTACCTGCTCCGGACGGACTCCGGCGACGTCTGGCAGTGGGACATGTGGGTCGCCGGCATGGCGCTGATCGACTTCACGAACCCGGAGGCGACCTCCTGGTTCCAGGAGAAGCTCCGCGTCCTCGTGCGCCAGGGGGTCGACTCCTTCAAGACCGACTTCGGCGAGCGGATCCCGTCGGAGGGCGTCGTCTGGGCCGACGGGACCGACCCGGAGGCGATGCACAACTGGTACACCCAGCTCTACAACCGCGCGGTGCACGAGGTGCTCGAGCAGGAGCTCGGCGAGGGCCGCGCGGTCCTCTTCGCCCGCAGCGCCACCGTCGGCGGGCAGTCGCTGCCCGTGCACTGGGGCGGGGACAACACCTCCTCCTACGTGTCGATGGCCGAGACCCTGCGCGGAGGCCTCTCGCTCGCGCTGGGCGGGTTCGGCTTCTGGGCGCACGACATCGGCGGCTTCGAGGGCACGCCCGATCCCGGAGTGTTCAAGCGCTGGCTCGCGTTCGGCCTGCTCTCCTCGCACTCGCGGCTGCACGGCTCCTCCTCGGTGCGCGTGCCCTGGGCGTTCGACGAGGAGGCCGTGGAGGTCACCCGGCTCTTCACGCGGCTGAAGCTCTCGCTGATGCCCTACCTCTTCGCGGCGGGGGCGGAGGCGGCGCGCACCGGCGTCCCGATCATGCGGCCGATGGTGCTCGAGTTCGAGGACGACCGCACTGCCGCCCACCTCGACACGCAGTACCTGCTCGGGCACGACCTGCTCGTCGCTCCGGTGTTCACCGAGGACGGCACGGTCGAGTTCTACCTCCCGCGCGGGACGTGGACGAGCTGGTGGACGGGCGAGCGGATCGTCTCGACGGGGGAGTGGCGCCGGGAGGTCCACGGCTTCGACTCGCTGCCGCTGTACGTGCGCGAGGGCGCGGTGATCCCGGTCGGCGCCCGCCAGGACTCGGCCGAGTACGACTACCTCGACGGGCTCGAGCTGCGGGTGTTCCCGGGGCCGGACGGAGCGACGCCGGTCCGGGTCGTCGCGCACGACACGGGCGAGCAGACGGTGTTCACGGTGACGCGCTCCGGTGACGACGTCGCGGTCGACGGTCCGGCCGGCACCTGGACCTGGACCCGCGCCGGAGACTGAGTCGCGCACCGTCAGCTGAGACGGGGGTCCCTCGCTCCAGGGCGGAGGGACCCCCTTCTCAACTGACGTTGCGCGCGGTGGGCGCCGTCCCACCCGCCGATAGGCTGGCACCGGCCAGCAGAGGAGACCGCGGAATGCCCGACCACGCGACGCGCGGCAACAACCTCGACCGCGTCCGGCGGCACAACCTCTCGGCGATCCTCCGCCTCGTGCACCGCGGCGGCCCCCGCTCCCGCTCGCAGCTGACCCGCCTGACCGGCCTCAACCGCTCCACGATCGCGGCGCTGGTCGGCGAGCTGGTCGAGCTGGGCATCGTGCGCGAGCGCGAGCCCGCCACGCCGAACCAGGTCGGGCGGCCGAGCCCCGTCGTCGAGGCCGATCCCGGAGTCGTCGCGCTCGCCGTGAACCCCGAGATCGACGCCGTCACGGTCGCCGTGGTCGGTGTCGACGCCGTCGTCCGCCGCCGCATCCGCCGCTCCGCCTCCGTCCCCACCGCCGAGGCCGCCGCCCGTCTGGCGGCCGAGGCTGTCGCCGAGCTGCTGGCCGAGCTGCCCGAGGAGACCCGCACGGTCGGCATCGGCGTCGCCGTGCCCGGCCTCGTCCGCGACGCCGACGGCCTCGTCCGGGTCGGCCCGCACCTCGGCTGGGACGACGAGCCCTTCTCCCGCATGCTCGCCGACGCGACCGGCCTGCCCGTCCTCTCGGCGAACGACGCCAACCTCGGCGCGCTCGCCGAGAGCGTCCTCGGCGCCGGCCGCGACGTCTCGCACCTCGTCTACCTCAACGGCGGCGCGAGCGGAGTGGGCGCCGGCGTCATCGTGGGCGGCGCGCCTCTGCACGGCGTCGACGGCTATGCGGGGGAGATCGGCCACACCCTCGTCAACAGCGCGGGCATCGACTGCCACTGCGGTGCCGTCGGCTGCCTCGAGACCGAGGTCGGCCGCGCCGAGCTGCTCACGGTGCTCGGCCTCGACGAGAGCGAGCGGCTGGAGGAGGCGCTCGCCGCCTCCGAGGACCCGGCCGTCCGCGCCGAGGTCGAGCGCCAGCTCGGGCACCTCGCGGTCGCCCTGCGCAATGTGATCAACGTGTTCAACCCGCAACTCGTGGTGCTGGGCGGCTTCCTCGGTGCGCTGATCGGAGTCGCGCCGGGCTTCCTGGAGGAGCGCCTGGGCCGTGGAGGTCCCTTCCGGGTCGCGCTCGACTCCGTGCGCATCGTGCGGACCGAGCTCGGCGCCGACCTGCTCATGCTGGGCGCCGCCGAGCTCGCCTTCGAGCGCCTGCTCGCCGACCCGCTCGGCACGCCGCTCCACCCGGTCTGATTCCTCGGCGGGCCGAGGGGTGGCGCCGCTGTCCGACACGTGGTCGAATTGATTCGACCGAGCGGCGTGGAGCCGTCGCGGTCCGCTCCCGCGCCGAGGACGACACCGGCCGCACCCCCTCCCTCCCACCCCGCTGCGCCCCGCGCAGGAAGGCACTCCGTGTCCACTCTCGCCTCGACTCCGACCGGCTCGATCCCCGTGCACCGCCACCCGGGCGATGCCCTGACGGCTCGCCAGCGCCTCGTCTACGTCATCGTCCTCGGCTCGCTGACCGCCCTCGGGCCCTTCACGATCGACCTCTACCTGCCGGCGTTCCCCGCCCTGCAGAGCGAGCTGAACGTGTCGGAGGCGGCGGTCCAGCTGACGCTGACCGGCACGACCCTCGGCTTCGCGCTCGGGCAGCTGGTCGTCGGGCCGTGGAGCGACGCGGTCGGCCGGCGCCTGCCGATCCTCCTGGCCACCTCGCTCCACGTGCTGGCCTGCGTCGGAGCGGCGCTCGCGCCCGAGATCGTCACGCTCGGCGTCTTCCGCTTCCTGATGGGAGCAGGGGCGGCGGCGGGCGGCGTGGTCGCGATGGCGATGGTCCGCGACCTCTTCGGCGGACGGCCGCTGGTGCGGATGCTGTCCCGCCTCGCCCTGGTGTCGGGTCTCGCGCCCGTGCTCGCGCCGGTCATCGGCTCGCAGCTGCTGCTGGTCATGGACTGGCGCGGCATCTTCGTCTTCCTCGCCGCCTACGGTGTGCTGGTCGTCTCGGCCGTCGGCCTGCTCATCGTCGAGACCCGGCCCCGCGCCGCCCGGCACGAGCGCGAGCACCGCTCGCTGGTGCAGCGCTACCGGGCCGTCCTCAGCGACCGCGTGTTCCTCGGTGTGGCGGTGATCGGAGGGATGACCTTCGCCGGCCTGTTCACCTACCTCTCCAGCTCCTCGTTCCTGTTCCAGGGCCTCTACGGGTTCGACGCGCAGCAGTACGGGCTGCTCTTCGCCGTGAACTCGCTCGGCGTCGTCCTCGGCGTGCAGGCGTCCTCCTACCTCAGCCGGAGGATCGGGCCGCAGTGGATCCTCGCGATCACGACGCTGACGCTGTTCACCTCCGCCGGCCTGATCGCCCTCTTCGACGTGCTCGGGCTGGGGCTCTGGGGCACCCTGGTCCCGCTGTGGTTCTTCATCGCGTCGTGCGGCTTCAGCTTCCCGTGCGTCCAGGTCCTCGGCCTGGTCAACCACGGCCGGGAGGCGGGGACGGCCGCGTCGCTGCTGGGTGCGGTGAACTTCGGCACCGCAGGACTGCTGTCGCCGATCTCGGGGATCTTCGGCGCCGGCTCGGCCGTGCCGATGGCGCTGGTGATGATGGCGACGGCGACCGTGTCGATCCTGGCGCTCTGGCTGATCGTCCGGCCGAGGAGCGTCCCGGCGCTGCAGGACTGAGCGGGCGGCGCCTCCTCGGCTGTCCGGCCCTCGCTGGATCCGCTCCCGAGCACCGCTGCTACAGTCCCCTCCCATGTCCTCCCGCGACTCCTCCGCCCTGCTCGCCGAGCTCTCCGACCCCGACCGCGACGTCCGCCTCCGCGCGGCGATGAACCTGGGCGAGCTGGCCGAGCCCGCCACCGCCGAGCCCCTCGCCGCGCACCTGTGGGAGGAGCCCGACTTCTTCGTCCGCGACGTGCTCACCTGGTCGCTCGGCCGCCTCGGCTCCGCCGCTGTCCCCGTCGCCCGCGAGGCGCTCGGCCGCGAGCCCCGGGTGCGCACGCAGGCGCTCCACGTGCTCAGCAAGATCCTCGACCCGGCGACGCTCGACGACATCACCCCGCTGGCCGCCGACCCCGAGCCCGCCGTCGCCGCGAAGGCCCGATTCGCGCTGGGCCGCCTCGGCGACGAGCGCGCGCTGCCGGTCCTGCTCGGCCTGCTCGGCGACGACGACGCGGAGGCGCAGAACGTGCTCACCGACGTCCTCGCCTCCTTCGGCGCCGCGGCCGTCCCCGGTCTGGAGCAGTCCCTCCGCGAGGGGTCCGCGCCGGTCCGCCGTCACGCCGCCGCCGCGCTCGGCTACCTGGGCGACGACGCGCGACCCGCCGTCGACGCGCTGGACGAGGCCGCCCGCAGCGACGACTCCGCCCTCGCGGTCTCGGCCGTGATGGCGCTCGGCTCGATCACCGGGCCCGACGCGGCCGCCGCGCTCGACCGGGCCTCCGCCTCGGACGACTCCCGCGTGCGCGCCGTCGCCGCGCGGCTCCTCGCCCGGTCCTCGGAGCCGACCCGCCTCGACGCTCTCCGTGCCGCCCGCCTGTCCCGCGCGGCCGGCTGAGGCGCGCAGCGACGCCCCGCAGACCGGCTTCCCGCGCGGACGGCTGAGGCGAGCCGCAACCCCCAGCGCGGGAACAGCGGGTGACGGCATCATGTCCGGATGGATCACCGCGACGACCGCCTGTCGACCGAGCCCGGAATCGCGCGCCCCGACGCCGTCCAGCGCGAGCGGATCCGCGAGCGGGTGCCGTCCGACGACGTCGCCGCGCGGCTGCTGACGAAGGAGGCGGCGCACCGGGTCTCCCGTCGCTGGCCGCTGATCTCCGCGTCGCTGGCGATCCTGCTCACGGTGCTCCTCGCCGTGCTGATCGCCTTCCGCCCCACGTCGGCCTTCCGCTTCGACGTGGAGTGGATGGACGAGGTCGTCGAGCACCGCTCGCCGGTGTGGGACATCCCGGCCCTCGTCATGAACACGGTCGGAGCCGGGCTCGTCGGCACGACGCTCATCCCGCTCGGCATCGTCGCCGTGCTGCTGGTGTTCCGGAGGCGGTGGGCCGCGCTCTACTACGCGATCGCCGCGCTGGTCAGCGTGGGGGCCACGCAGCTCGTCAAGGAGCTGGTGGGACGCGCGCGCCCGGCCGACATGCTCGTCACCAGCGACTACGGCTCCTTCCCGTCGGGCCACACCGCCAACGCCGCGACGACGGCGATGGTGCTGGCCCTGGTGTTCCCGCTGCTGTGGGTCTGGATCGCCGGCTTCCTCTACACCGTGGCGATGATGGCGAGCCGCACCTACCTCGGCGCCCACTGGCTGAGCGACACCGTCGGCGGCCTGCTGCTCGGGATCGGCGTGGCGCTCGTGGTCTGGGCTCCGCTCGCCGGCCGCCTGCGCACCGAGGCCGAGCTCCCGCATCCGCCGATCTGGATCCGCCGCACCACCTGACCGGCGCAGTCCTCTCCGCGGGAGGGCTCCGAGGCCCGGGAGATCGGCGCCCGAGGAGAGCGGAGGCTCGTCGATCAGCCGAAGGCGGCGAGGGAGTCGAGCTCGTTGAAGGTGTACACGTGCAGGCCCGCGAGGCGGTCGCCCGCCGCCGCCTCCAGGCGTGCGACGAACGCGGACGGATCGAAGCGGCGCCCGCGGAGGAGCCCGCCGGCCACCGAGGTGCTCCGCTTCAGGAAGCCGAGCGAGGAGCCCACTCCGATCCGCGCGCCCAGCGTCAGCAGCCGCGAGCGCTCGACCGGCCCCGGCACCCCCGCCCACAGATCGGCGGCGATCCCCGTCTCGCGGAGCCGGTCGGCGTAGCCGACCACCGCGTCCACGTCGAAGCACATCTGCGTGACGATCGAGCGGATGAACGGGGCGCGCTCGCGCAGGTGCCGCTCGATGCTCTCGTCGGAGAGGTGCGGGTGGCCCTCGGGGTAGCCCGCGATGTCCAGGGCCAGCCCGGGCGAGATCTCGCGGGCGTCGCGGATGAGCTCGAGGCTCGTGGAGTAGGCGCCGGCCGCCGAGGACGCGTCGCCCGAGATCACGAACGCCTCGTCGATCCCCGCCTCGCCCATCCGCCCGAGGACCTTCTGCAGCGCGCCGCGGCCCTCGACGTTCCGCGCCGCCAGGTGGGGAACCACGCGGAACCCGCGCCCGGCCAGCGCGACCGCGCAGTCCACGGTCCTCTCGGTCCCGTGCTTCGGCAGGCTGGTCACGGTCAGCGTCACCGCGGAGGGGTCGGGGAACGCCCGCGCGGCGCGCTCGCCGATGTCGTCGGCCGGGATGATCTCGAAGCGCGCGCGGGTCATCGGCCCAGCCTGCCACGCGGAGGCGCAGCGGTGCGGGCGGTGGCCGCGGCCGCACGAGTGTCGGAGGGGCGCCCTAGCCTGGAGCCGATCGCCGCCCGGTGGTCGCGGAAGGAGTCGCGTGTACCTGGAGTCCGGCCGCGTGGTCACGAGCCCCACCGACCTGTCGAACTGGGCGGCCTGCGAGTGGGCCGTCCTCCGCCGGTTCGACGCCCTGCTGGGCCGTGCACCGCGCCTCGAGGCCGAGAAGGACGGGATGCTCGAGCGCACCGCGGTGCTCGGAGACGAGCACGAGCACCGCTTCCTCGCCGAGCTGAAGCGCACGCACGAGGTGCTCGAGTTCGAGCGCCCCGAGCCCGCCGGTTACCCCGCGGCGGCCGAGGCCGCCGTCGAGGCGATGCGCGCCGGGGTCGACGTGCTCTACCAGGCCACCTTCTTCGACGGCGAGTTCCTCGGCTTCTCGGACTTCCTCCTCCGCACCGCCGACGGCGCCTACGAGGTCTACGACACCAAGCTCGCCCGGCACGCGAAGATCCCGGCGCTGCTGCAGCTCGCCGCCTACGCCGAGCAGATGCAGGCCCGCGGCATCCGCGTGGGGGAGCAGGTTCACCTCGTGCTCGGCGACGGCTCCGTGACCAGTCACGAGCTGGCCGTCGTCGCTCCGGTCCAGCGGGTGCAGCGCGCCCGGCTCCGCGCCGTGCTCGCCGAGCGCCTCGCCGCCGACGAGCCGCTGGCGTGGAGCGATCCGCGCTACCCCTCCTGCGGACGCTGCTCCGTCTGCGCGCCCGAGGTCCAGGCGCACCGCGATCCGATCCTCGTCGCCGGGATGCGGCTCGACCAGCGCGCGAAGCTCGCGGCGGCCGGCGTGCGGACCCTCGACGCGCTCGCCGAGCACGACGGCCCCGTCCCCGGCCTGGGCGCGGGCACGCTCGAGGGCCTCCGCGCCCAGGCGCGGCTGCAGCTGCGGTCGGAGTCGTCGCCGGTTCCGGCCGTCGAGGTGATCGACGCCTCCGTGCTCGCCGGGCTCCCCGCCCCCGACCCGGGCGATCTCTTCTTCGACTTCGAGGGCGACCCGCTGTACACCGAGGACAACCGCGAGTGGGGCCTCGACTACCTCTTCGGCACGGTCGACGACCAGGAGCGCTTCACCGCGCTCTGGGCGCACGACCTCGCAGCCGAGCGCCGGGCGCTCCTCGACTTCCTCGCACTCCTGCGGGTCCGCCGCGCAGAGCACCCCCGGATGCACATCTACCACTACGCCTCCTACGAGCGCAGCCATCTCCTCTCGCTCGCGCTCCGGCACGGGGTCGGCGAGGAGGAGGTCGACGGGCTCCTGCGCGACGGCGTCCTGGTCGACCTGTACCCGGTGGTGCGGCGCGCGCTCCGCGTGGGCTCGCGCAGCTACTCGCTCAAGAAGCTGGAGCCGCTCTACATGGGCGAGGAGGAGCGGGACGCGTCCGGTGTCACGAACGCCGCCGACAGCATCGAGATGTACGTGGAGGCGCGCGCGGCGCTGGAGGCCGATCCCGTCGACGGCCGGCGCCGGCTCGACCTCGTCGCCGAGTACAACGCCTACGACTGCCGCTCCACGCTCCGCCTGCGCGACTGGCTGCTCGAGCTCGCTCCGCCGCGCGAGGAGCTGCCGCCGCTGCTCGAGGTCGAGATCCCCGTGCCCCGCGAGCCGCACCCGGTCGCGGTCGCCCTGCTGGCGCAGGTCGAGGGGATCGAGCCGCGCGAGCGCACGCCCGACCAGACGGCGCTCGCCCTCGCCGGGGCCGCGATCGACTACCACCGCCGCGAGGCCAAGACCTTCTGGCAGGAGCACTTCGACCGCCTCCGGCAGCCGCTGGACGAGTGGGCGGACACCCGCGACGTCGTGATGATCGACCGGGTCGAGGTCGTCCGCGACTGGGCGAAGCTCCCGCGGGCCCGCACGCAGTCGCGCGAGCTGCGGATCGTCGGTCGGCTCGCTCCCGGCAGCCGGCTCGGCGTCGGCTCCTCGCCGTACCTGGTCTACGAGGCCCCGCCGCCCCCCGGTGCGCCCTCGCCCAGTCCCGGTCTGCGCGGCGCCTCCGAGCGCTCCGAGATCCTCGCGGTCGACGACGACGGGGAGCGGATCGTCCTGCTCCTGAAGGAGGGCCTGAAGGCGGGGGAGGATCCGCACGACGACGCTCCCGTGGCCCTCGCCCCCGCGCCGCCGCCGCGTGCCGCTCCCCAGCCCGATGCGATCGCGGAGTGGGGCGGCGAGGTCCTCGACGCGCTGCCCGCGATGCTGGCCGACCCGGCTCTCGACGTCCTCCGCCGCGTGCCGCCGGGAGCCGTCGCCCCCGTGCAGGGCGACGACGTGATCGGCGCGGTCGTCACGACTCTGCTCGGACTCGACCGGGCGACCCTCGCCGTGCAGGGTCCGCCCGGCACGGGGAAGACCTACGTCGGGTCGCACGTGATCGCACGGCTGGTGAACGAGCACGGCTGGCGGATCGGCGTGGTCGGCCAGTCGCACTCGGTGGTCGAGAACGTGCTGAGCGCCGTCGTCGGGCGCGGCGTCGATCCCTCCCGAGTGGCGAAGGTGCCCAAGAACGGCACGTCGCCCGAGGCGCTCGAGGCCGCGCCCTGGGCGCCGGTGAAGAACGCGGCGGCGCTCACCGCGGTCCTCGAGGAGGGCGGCGGCTGCGTCATCGGCGGCACCGCGTGGACCTTCGCGAACCCGGTCACGGTGCCGCGCCGCTCGCTCGACCTCCTGGTGGTCGACGAGGCCGGGCAGTTCTCGCTCGCTCCGACGATCGCGTCCGCCGTCTCCGCGCAGCGCCTGCTCCTGCTCGGCGACCCGCAGCAGCTGCCCCAGGTGAGCCAGGGCGCGCACCCGGAGCCGGTCGACGAGTCGGCGCTCGGCTGGCTCGCCGACGGGCACGACGTCCTCCCGCCCGAGTACGGCTACTTCCTCGCGCAGACCCACCGGATGCACCCGGCGCTCTCCGACGCCGTCTCCGAGCTCTCCTACGAGGGCGCGCTGCGGTCGCGGGCGCCGGAGACGCGTCGTCTGGAGGGGGTGGCGCCGGGCGTGCACTCCGTCCCGGTCGAGCACGCGGGCGACACCACCTCCTCGCCGGACGAGGCGAGGCGCGTCGTCGAGATCGCCCTCTCCCTCGTCGGCCGCACCTGGACCGACGAGCACGGCGAGCGGACGCTGACCGCCGCCGACGTCATCGTCGTCGCGCCCTACAACGCCCAGGGCGGGCTCCTCCGGGCCGCCCTCGACGCCGCGGGTCTCGAGGAGACGCCGGTCGGCACGGTCGATCTCTTCCAGGGCAGGGAGGCGGTGGTCGCCATCGTGTCGCTCGCCGCGTCCTCCGGGGCGGACGTCCCGCGGGGGCTGGAGTTCCTCCTCCTGCCGAACCGGCTGAACGTCGCGGTCTCGCGGGCGAAGTGGGCGGCGTACCTGGTGCACTCGCCGGCGCTCGCCGCCTCGCTCCCGACCTCGCTGACCGGCCTCGAGCACCTCTCCGGCTTCCTCCGCCTGCTCGAACGGGGTGCGCACACCGTCCGGTGACGGATCCGGTGGCCGGAAGGCGCACTCCGCTCCGATTCCGTCGGTGCCGGGCATGGTGGACGACGCGATCCGTCGCTACGGTGGCTCCATGAGAATCCTCCTGGTCGGCGCCGGCGGCGTCGGCGACGCCTTCGCGAAGATCGCCGCACGCCGCTCCTTCTTCGAGCAGATCATCGTCTGCGACTACGACCTTGCCCGGGCCGAGCGCACGGTCGCCTGGATCGCGGAGCGGCACGGTGCGGACGACCGCTTCGTCGCCGCCCGGATCGACGCCTCCGACGCCGAGAACGTCGAGACGGTCGCCCGCGCGCACGGGGCGACCCACGTGATGAACGCCGTCGAGCCGCGCTTCGTCCCGACGATCTTCGCCGGAGCGCTCGCCGCCGAGGCCGACTACCTCGACATGGCGATGAGCCTCTCGCTCCCGCACCCCGAGCAGCCCCACGAGCTGACCGGGCTCAAGCTCGGCGACGAGCAGTTCGCCGCGGCGGAGGAGTGGTCCTCCCGCGGCCGCCTCGCCCTGGTGGGCATGGGCGTGGAGCCGGGCCTCTCCGACGTCTTCGCCCGCTACGCCTCCGACCACCTCTTCGACGAGATCGACGAGCTCGGAGTGCGCGACGGCGCGAACCTCGTCGTGCACGACGCGGACGGCCGCGAGATCTTCGCTCCCTCCTTCTCCATCTGGACCACCATCGAGGAGTGCCTGAACCCGCCGGTCGTGTTCGAGCGCGACCGCGGCTGGTACACCACGGCCCCCTTCTCGGAGCCGGAGGTGTTCGAGTTCCCCGAGGGCATCGGCCCGGTCGAGTGCGTGAACGTCGAGCACGAGGAGGTGCTGCTGATGCCGCGCTGGCTGGACGCGAAGAAGGTCACCTTCAAGTACGGCCTCGGCGAGGAGTTCATCGGCGTCCTGCGCACCCTCCACCTCCTCGGCCTCGACAGCACCGAGCCCCTGCGGGTCCGCTCGACCGGCGGTCCCGTCGAGGTCTCGCCGCGCGACGTCGTCGCCGCCGCCCTGCCCGACCCGGCTGGGATCGGCCCGCGGATGACCGGCAAGACCTGCGCCGGCCTCTTCGTCTCGGGCACGAAGGACGGCGCCCACCGCGAGGTGTACCTCTATCACGTGAGCGACAACGAGTGGACGATGGCCGAGTACGGCACCCAGTGCGTGGTCTGGCAGACGGCGCTCAACCCGGTGGTCGCACTCGAGCTCCTCGCGACCGGCGTCTGGGCCGGAGCCGGAGTGCTCGGTCCGGAGGCGTTCAGCGCCGACCCGTTCCTCGAGCTGATGGCCCGCCCCGAGGCCGACGGCGGGTACGGCCAGCCCTGGCACGTCCGCGAGGACTGAGTAGCGCCGCCGACCTAGGCTGAGCCCATGAGTGACGACGACGGGCTCGCCTCGGCGAGGGACGAGGCGCGCGCGGCCCTGGAGGCCGCCCGCCGACTGCAGGCGGAGGCCGCCGAGGCCCTGGCGCGAGCGGAGGCGGCGGCCGCGGCGCTGAACGCGGCGGCCGGCCCGGAGGGGGCGGACGCCGTCGCCGACGACGTGCGGCTGGTGGCGGAGTCGGGGAGCGGAGCAGAGCAGACCGCTGCTCCGGCTGCCGCCGCTCCGGACGCCGCTGCTGCGGCTGCCGCCGCTCCGCCCCTGCCCGCCGCGCCCGCCGCGGCCCCCGGCCCGCTCCCCGAGAGCGCCGTCGACGCCGTGCGCTCCGGCTACGCATTCACCGGCCCGGCCCTCGAGCTCGGCGCCCTCGTCAACGGCGACGCGCGGATCGACGTCCCCGTCCGCATCCCGCTCGGCATGCTCAACCGGCACGGCCTCGTCGTCGGCGCGACCGGCACCGGCAAGACCAAGACGCTGCAGGTCCTCGCCGAGCAGCTCTCGGCCCACGGCGTCCCCGTCTTCGCCGCGGACATCAAGGGCGACCTCTCCGGCCTCGCCACTCCCGGCACCGCGACCGACGCGCTGCTCGCCCGCACCCGCGGCATCGGCCAGGACTGGCGGGCGGAGGCGGCCCCCGCCGAGTACTTCGCGCTCGGCGGCATCGGCACCGGCGTCCCCGTCCGCGCCACCGTCACCGGCTTCGGCGCGCTGCTGCTCGCGAAGGTGCTCGGCCTCAACCACACGCAGGAGTCGAGCCTCGGCCTCGTCTTCCACTACGCCGAGAGCGCCGGCCTCCCGCTCGTCGACCTGTCCGACCTCCGCGCCGTGCTGACCTACCTCGTCGGCGAGGAGGGCAAGGCGGAGCTCGCCGAGCTCGGCGGTCTCTCGAAGGCGACCGCCGGGGTGATCCTCCGCGAGCTGATCGCGTTCGCCGACCAGGGCGCCGACGTCTTCTTCGGAGAGCCCGAGATCGACACGGCCGAGTTCCTCCGCCTCGCCGACGACGGGCGCGGCGTCGTCAGCCTCCTCGAGGTCCCCGGAGTCGCCGACCGCCCGGCTCTGTTCTCCACCTTCCTGATGTGGCTGCTCGCCGACCTCTTCAACGACCTGCCCGAGGTCGGCGACCTCGACAAGCCGAAGCTGGTCTTCTTCTTCGACGAGGCGCACCTGCTCTTCCGGGACGCGTCGAAGGACTTCCTCGCCGCGATCACCCAGACCGTGCGCCTCATCCGCTCCAAAGGGGTCGGCATCGTCTTCGTCACGCAGACCCCGAAGGACGTGCCCGGCGACGTCCTCGCCCAGCTCGGCTCCCGCGTGCAGCACCAGCTCCGGGCGCACACGCCGGACGACGCGAAGGCCCTCCGTGCCACCGTCTCGACCTACCCCGAGAGCGACTACGACCTCGGCGAGGTCCTCCAGGCGCTGCCCATCGGCGAGGCGATCGTGACGGTCATGAACGAGCGCGGCGCCCCGACCCCGGTCGCCTGGACCCGTCTCCGCGCCCCGCTCGGCTCGATGAAGCCCACGCCCGAGGCCGACCGCGAGGCGAGTGTCCGGAGCTCCCCCCTCCTCGCCCGCTACGGCACGCCCCTCGACCGCGATTCCGCGCGCGAGATCCTCACCCGCCGGCTCGACGCCGCCGCCGACGCCGAGGACGCCCGCGCCGCCGCTGAGCAGCAGGCCGCCGACGACGCACGCCGCGCGAAGGAGGACGCACGCCGCGCGAAGGAGGAGACCGCGGATGCCGCGCGTCGCGCCAAGGAGCGGGCCGCCGCCGAGCGCGCCGCCGACCAGGCCGCCGAGCGCTCCCGGCGACGCACGGCACCGACCTCGCGCGGGACCCGCACCAGCCGCCGCGAGAAGACCGTGGTCGAGGAGGTCCTGGGCTCGAGCGCCGGCAGGACCCTCCTGCGCGAGGTGGTGCGCGGGATCTTCGGGACCGCTCGACGGCGCTGACGCGGCCCCGGCCGCCTTCGGAGACGAGGTGCTAACGGGGGCGTGTTAGCGTCGGTAGCATGAGTGAGAGCGGGACGACGCGGGAGCGGATCCTCCGGGCGACGGTGGAGCTGCTGGCCGACGGCGGGCGGGACGCGGTGTCGACGAGGGCGATCAGCGCGGCGGCGGGGGTGCAGGCGCCCACGATCTACCGGACGTTCGGCGACCTGCGCGGGCTGCTCGACTCCGCCGCGGCAGCCGGATTCGCCACGGCTCTCGCCGACTTCGAGCGGAGCGAGGCGCCGACCGACCCGGTCGACGCGCTCCGCGCCGCCTGGGACCACCACGTCGCCTTCGGACTCGCCGAACCGCACCTCTACGCGCTCATGTTCACGGCGCGGCCGGGGGAGGAGTCGGAGGCGGCGCGCCTGTCCCGCGGCGTCCTCCTCGACGCGGTCCGCGCCGTCGCCGAAGCCGGCCGCCTCACGGTCGACGTCGAGCGCGCCTCCCGCCTGCTCCAGTCGGCCGCGCTCGGCTGCACCCTCACGCTGACCGCCCTCGCCGACCCCGACGATGAGCTCTCGACCCGCTCGCGCGAGTCCGTCCTCGCGGCGATCACCACGGCGGAGGCGGGCCCCACCGATCCCGCCGCCCGCGCGGTCGTCGCGCACGCCGTCGCCCTGCGCACGGCGCTGCCGCAGATCGAGCCCTTCAGCCCGGGGGAGCGGCTCCTGCTCGACGAGTGGCTCGAGCGCATCGCCGACTGACCGCCCGGATCGGCGACCGGCCGTCCGCATCCCTGACTGACCGCCGGGATCGCCGGCCGACCGTCCGCGATGTCGTATTACGGATGGCGACGGGCACGATCCGGGACCGGCACCTACTGTCGGACCATGTCCCGATCCATAGCCGAACTCTTCTTCCGCCCCGTCTGCGCCGCCTGCTCGGCCCCGCTCGTCGCCCGCCGTGGCGCGTTCTGCTCCGACTCCTGCGCGCGGACGAACCACCTCTACGGCTGATCCCGCGCGCTCGCGGCGACTCCACCAGCGGCCGGCTGCGCCCGTTCGATGCGACGCCGCTCGCTCACGGAACGTCCGCACCGGTTAAACAAAACGGTGCCCGTGCTGGCGAGAGCAACGGACACCGTTCGCGGAGGATGGGGGATTCGAACCCCCGAGGGCTTTCACCCAACACGCTTTCCAAGCGTGCGCCATAGGCCACTAGGCGAATCCTCCTGGCACGACCTGAGCCGCGACTCATCGATACTAGCCGGTGTCGGAGCCTCCCGCTGACCACGACCCCGACGCGACCTGCTCTCCGCCGCCGCCGTCGTCGGTTAGACTGTCACCCGGCTCCCCGCGTGGCGCCATCCAGGCCAACTCCCCCAGGGCGGAAACGCAGCAAGGGTAACCGGGCTCTGGCGGGTGCGCGGGGGGTCTTCTTCCGTTAAGGGGGCCGCCGGTCCTGCCCGCCTCCGCCGCTCCGCCGCCCCGCAGGCCCGGAACGCCGGAGGACACTCCTCCCCAGCACGCGCCGCCTGCACGCCGTCCCATCCCTGGCCTCTACTCAGCCAGGCGGAGGGACCCCCTCGGTAGGCTGGATCCGATGGTTCAGAGCATCTACATCTCGTCCGCCGAAGGTCATTCGGGCAAGTCCACGGTCGCCCTCGGCGTCCTCGATGCGCTCAGCAGCCAGGTGCAGCGGGTCGGCGTCTTCCGCCCGATCGCCCGCTCCACCTCCGAGCCCGACTACGTGCTCGAGATGCTGCTCGGCCACTCCGACTCGGGCCTCGCCTACGAGGACTGCATCGGCGTCACCTACGAGGACGTCCACGCCGACGGCGAGGCAGCGCTCTCGCGGATCGTCGAGCGCTACAAGGGCGTCGAGGCGCGGTGCGACGCGGTCGTCATCCTCGGCTCCGACTACACGGACGTCGGCAGCCCCACCGAGCTCGGCTACAACGCCCGCATCGCCGCCAACCTCGGCGCTCCGGTCCTGCTGGTCCTCACGGGTCGGGACTCGTCCCGCAGCGAGCAGCTGGGCCAGGCGCCCGCGCGCACGCCGGAGGAGATGCGCCAGATCACCGAGCTCGCCTCGGTGGAGCTGCGCACGGCGCACGCGAGCCTCATCGGAGTGATCGCCAACCGCGCCGATCCCGACACCGCCGCCGACGCCGTCGCGGCGATCCGCGAGAGCATCCCCGCCACCGTCCCGGTCTGGGCGATCCGCGAGGACCCGTTCCTCGTCGCTCCGAGCCTGTCCCGCCTGGTCGAGGCGGTCGACGGCGTCGTGGTCGCGGGCGATCCCGAGCTGCTCGGCCGAGAAGCGCTCGGCGTGGTGATCGCCGGCATGTCCATGGTCAACGTCCTCCCGCGGCTCACCGAGGGCGGCGTCGTGATCGTCCCCGGCGACCGGCCCGAGGTCGTCCTCGCCGTGATCATGGCGTACGCCTCCGGCACGTTCCCCACCGTGACCGGCATCATCCTCAACGGCGGCTTCGAGCTGCCGGAGCCGATCGTCCGCCTGATCGAGGGCGTCGACAGCCGCGTGCCGATCGTGATGACCGAGCTCGGCACCTACGACACCGCCGTCCGCGTCACCGCGGCCCGCGGTCGCCTGGCGGCAGACTCTCCGCGCAAGCGCGACACCTCCCTCGCCCTCTTCCAGGAGGCCGTCGACGCGGTCGAGCTGCTCACCCTGCTCGACGTCGGCCGGTCCGAGGTCGTCACGCCCCTGATGTTCGAGTACGGGCTGATCGAGCGCGCGCGCATCGCCGACCGCCACATCGTCCTCCCCGAGGGCGGCGACGACCGGATCCTCCGCGCCGCCGCGACCGTGCTCAAGCGCGGCATCGCGCGGCTGACGATCCTCGGCGAGGAGGCCGAGATCCGCGCCCGTGCGGCGGGCCTCGGCCTCGACCTCGACGGCGCCCGCGTGCTGAGCACCCTCGACCCCGAGCACCGCGCGCGCTTCGCCGAGGAGTACGCCCGCATCCGCGCGCACAAGGGCATCACCTATGACCACGCCTACGACACGGTCACGGACGTCTCCTACTTCGGCACGATGATGGTGCAGCTCGGCCTGGCCGACGGCATGGTCTCGGGAGCCGCGCACACGACGGCGCACACCATCCGCCCCGGCTTCGAGATCATCAAGACGAGCCCGGGCGTCTCCGTCGTCTCGAGCGTGTTCCTGATGGCGCTCGCCGACCGCGTCCTGGTCTACGGCGACTGCGCGGTGAACCCCGACCCGACCGAGGCGCAGCTCGCCGACATCGCGATCTCGTCCGCCGAGACCGCCCAGCAGTTCGGCATCGACCCCCGCATCGCGATGCTCTCCTACTCCACCGGCGAGAGCGGAGCCGGAGCCGACGTCGAGAAGGTCCGCGCGGCGACGGCCCTGGTGCGCGAGCGCCGGCCCGACCTGCTCGTCGAGGGCCCGATCCAGTACGACGCGGCGGCGGACGCGGCGGTCGCGGCCTCGAAGATGCCCGGCTCCCAGGTCGCCGGGCGGGCGACGGTGTTCATCTTCCCCGACCTCAACACGGGCAACAACACCTACAAGGCCGTGCAGCGCTCGGCCGGCGCCGTCGCCATCGGACCGGTCCTCCAGGGCCTGCGCAAGCCGGTCAACGACCTCTCGCGCGGCGCGCTCGTGCAGGACATCGTGAACACCGTCGCGATCACGGCCATCCAGGCCGCGACGCAGGCCATCGTCCCGCCCACCGCCGCCATCCCCGTGGTGCGCTAGCGGCGACCCCGCCGCCGCCCCTCTCGACCCCGATCACCCCAGGAGTCCCCTCATGTCCGTCGTCCTCGTCGTCAACAGCGGATCGTCGTCGTTCAAGTACCAGCTCATCGAGATGACCACCGAGGAGACCCTCGCCAGCGGCCTCGTCGAGCGGATCGGCGAAGACACCGGCCGCACGAAGCACACCCGCGACGGGGAGTCGTTCGAGATCGAGGGTCCGATCCCCGACCACACCGCCGGCTTCGACGCGATGATCCGCGCGTTCGGCGAGCACGGCCCGAGCCTCGACGAGTTCCCTCCCGTCGCCGTGGGACACCGCGTCGTGCACGGCGGCAAGCGCTTCTTCGAGCCCACCGTGGTCACCGACCTGGTGAAGATCAACATCGAGGACCTCGCCGACCTGGCTCCGCTGCACAACCCCGCCAACCTCGAGGGCATCGAGGCCGCCCAGAAGGCCTTCCCGGACGTCCCGCACGTCGCCGTCTTCGACACCGCCTTCCACCACACGATCCCGGCCGAGGCGTCGACCTACGCGCTGCCCGCCGAGCTCGCCGAGAAGCACCGCGTCCGCCGCTACGGCTTCCACGGCACCTCGCACAAGTTCGTCTCGGAGGCCGCCGCCGCCTACCTCGGCCGCCGCCGCTCCGACCTGAAGACGATCGTCCTGCACCTGGGCAACGGGGCCTCCGCCTGCGCCGTCGACGGCGGCGTGTCCGTCGAGACCTCGATGGGCATGACGCCGCTCGAGGGCCTGGTGATGGGCACCCGCTCCGGCGACCTCGACCCGGCCGTCGTCTTCCACCTCGCCCGCAAGGCCGGCCTCTCGATCGACGAGCTCGACACCCTCCTCAACCGCCGCAGCGGGCTGCTCGGCCTCACGGGGCGCGGGGACATGCGCGACGTCCAGGAGGCGGCCGAGGCCGGCGACGAGCAGGCCCGCGCCGGACTCGAGGTCTACTACCACCGCCTCCGCCACTACATCGGCGCCTTCTACGCCCAGCTCGGACGCGTCGACGCCGTCGTGTTCACGGCCGGAGTCGGCGAGAACGTCGCCGCCGTCCGCGCCGGCGCCCTGCGCGGCCTCGAGGGCCTGGGGATCGAGCTCGACCCCGAGCGCAACACCTCCGCCGACCGTGGCGCCCGCCGCATCTCGACCGACGACTCCCGCGTCGCCGTCCTCGTCATCCCCACCAACGAGGAGCTGGAGATCGCCCGGCAGTCCTTGTCGGTCGTGTAGCGGCGGAGCCGCGACACGACTCGCGGTCGGCTTCTCGTCGGGCTGCGTTCCGCAGAGCGGGTCGCGTCGGGCTGCCGGACATCGCTCGCACGCGATCTCCGGTCGCGCCCTCCACCTTCCGCGGTCGGCTTTTCGAAGTGCCCCCTACCGCAGAGCGGGTCCTGTCGGGCTGCCCGGAATCGCCGGCACGCGGCGGTGCTTGCTCGTCGTGCAGCGGTGACCCGCTGCACGACCGCGGTCGGCTTCTCGTCGGGCTGCGTTCCGCAGAGCGGGTCCTGTCGGGCTGCACGGAATCGCCGGCACGCGATTCCGGGTCGCGGCCCTCTGCCGGATACTCGACGCCTCTCGCTGGTCGAGCAGCCGCGGGTCGTGGCGTATCGAGACCCGCCCAGTACAACGGTGGGGGATCTCGACACGCCCGCTGCGCGAGCTCCTCGATCAGCATGGGCCGCTCAAGGAGCCCGCTGCTCAGGGCAGCAGGCGGGCGTCGCCCGCGTAGAGGTTGAAGCCGGAGCCGCGGCTGAAGCCGATCAGGGTGAGGCCGGAGTCGCGGGCCAGGTCCACCGCCAGCGACGACGGAGCGCCGACCGCGGCGAGCAGGGGGATGCCGGCCATCACGGCCTTCTGCACCAGCTCGAACGAGGCGCGCCCCGAGACCTGCAGCAGCGTCCCCCGCAACGGCAGCCGTCCCGTCCGGAGCCCCCAGCCGACCACCTTGTCCACAGCGTTGTGCCGCCCGACGTCCTCCCGGAGCGCCAGCAGCGAGCCGTCCGCGTCGAACAGCCCGGCGGCATGGACGCCGCCCGTCCGCTCGAACACCGCCTGCGCCTCGCGGAGCCGGTCCGGGAGCGAGACCAGCAGCTCCCGCTCGACCCGCAGCCCGTCCTCCGCCACGCTCCACGCCGAGTCGGTGGCGACCGCTTCGAGCGATGCGAGCCCGCACACTCCGCACGAGCTCGTCGTGTACACCGACCGCTCGCGCTCGAGCAGCACCGCCTCCCGCCCCCCGCGTACGCTCGCGTCGACCACGTTGTACGTGTTCTCGCCGGGCCCGGAGCCGCTGGCGCAGTAGCGCATCGCCGCGAGCTGCTCCGACTCGGTGAGCACCCCCTCGGACACCAGGAACCCGGCGACCAGATCGAAGTCGTCGCCGGGCGTGCGCATGGTCACGCTGAAGCGCCGTCCGCCGACGCGGATCTCGAGCGGCTCCTCGACGGCCAGGACGTCCTCGCGGCGGCGCGGCGGATCATCGGCGCGGACGGCGGTCAGGCGGGTGCGGGCGACACTGCGGCTCATGGGTCTCCTCAGGCGGTGGAGGTCATCCTCCCACCGGGAACCGGGAGCGCTGCCGGGGTGCGGACGTACGATGCAGGAATGGTCGATGACGCCGAGCCCCGCGAGAGTCCGATCGACGAGAGCCGCCTCTCCGTCCGGTCGCCGAAGAGACGCGCCGTCGGGATCCCCGGCGTCGCCCACGCCCTCGAGATCTCGCTCAAGCAGATGGGCCCGGTGCGCAGCGCCGAGACGCTCCTGCGGGTGAACCAGAAGACCGGATTCGACTGCCCGGGCTGCGCCTGGCCCGAGAACGACAAGCGCCACGTCGCCGAGTTCTGCGAGAACGGGGCGAAGGCTGTCGCCGAGGAGGCGACGCTCCGCACCGTCACGTCGGCGTTCTTCGCCGCGCACCCCGTCTCGGAGCTGGAGGAGTGGGACGACTTCGCACTCGGCCAGCAGGGCCGGCTCACCGAGCCGATGCTGCTGGAGGAGGGCGCGACGCACTACCGGCCCGTGGGCTGGGACGAGGCGCTCGACCTCGTCGCCGAGGAGCTGCGCGCCTGCGCGAGCCCCGACGAGGCGATCTTCTACACCTCCGGCCGGACCTCGAACGAGTCGGCCTTCGTCTACCAGCTGATGGTCCGCGGCTTCGGCACCAACAATCTGCCCGACTGCTCCAACATGTGCCACGAGTCCAGCGGCTCCGCCCTCACCGAGACGATCGGGATCGGCAAGGGCTCGGTGAGCCTGCGCGACGTGGAGCGGGCGCCGCTCATCATCGTCGCCGGCCAGAACCCCGGCACGAACCACCCGCGGATGCTGACAGCTCTGGAGCGCGCCAAGCGCGCCGGCGGCACCATCGTCGCCGTGAATCCGCTGCCGGAGGCGGGGCTGCTCCGCTTCCAGAACCCGCAGACCGTCCGCGGCACGCTGGGCGACGGCACGGCCCTCGCCGACCACTTCCTGCAGGTCCGGCTGGGTGGCGACCAGGCCCTGTTCCAGGGTCTGGGCAAGGCGCTGCTCGAGGCGGAGGAGGCGCGCGGCGACGTGTTCGACCACGCCTTCATCCGCGAGAGCACCGGCGGCCTCGCCGAGTACCTCCACGGGCTGCGGGAGGTCCAGTGGGACGAGATCGAGCGGGCGAGCGGGATCGACGAGACGCGCATCCGCACCGTCGCCGAGCTGATCGCGGCGTCCGAGGGCACCGTCGTCTGCTGGGCGATGGGCCTCACCCAGCACGCGCACTCCGTGGCGACGCTCAAGGACGTCGTGAACGTGCTCCTGCTCACCGGCAACATCGGCAAGCCGGGCGCGGGCGTCTGCCCGGTGCGCGGCCACTCGAACGTGCAGGGCGACCGCACGATGGGCATCTTCGAGCGGATGCCGGACTCCTTCCACGACGCGCTGGATCGCGAGTTCTCCTTCTCCTCCCCGCGCGTGCACGGGACGGACACGGTCGCCGCGATCCGGGCGATGCGCGACGGGAAGGCCCGCGTGTTCATGGGACTCGGCGGCAACTTCGCCCGGGCGACGCCCGACAGCGGAGTGACGGAGGCGGCGATGCGCTCGCTCGCCCTCACCGTGCACGTCTCGACCAAGCTCAACCGCTCGCACGTGGTCACCGGCCGGCGCGCGCTGATCCTGCCCACCCTCGGCCGCACCGACTCCGACGTGCAGCGCTCGGGCGAGCAGCGGGTCACGGTCGAGGACTCGATGAGCGCCGTGCACGCCTCCCGGGGCCGCCTGCGCCCGCCGAGCCCGGGCCTGCGCTCGGAGGTGGCGATCCTCACGGGGATCGCGGAGCGGCTGCTCGAGGGCCGCGAGAACGTCCCGCGGGTCGACTGGGCGGGATTGCGCGACGACTACCGCCGCATCCGCTCACACATCGCCAACGTCGTCCCCGGCTTCGACGGCTTCGAGGCCCGGATCGACGTGCCCGGCGGCTTCGTCCTCCCGCATCCGCCGCGCGACTCGCGACGCTTCGACACCCCCTCGGGGCTGGCCCGCTTCACCGCGAATCCACTCGAGTATCCGCGGGTGCCGGAGGGCAGGCTGCTGCTGCAGACGCTGCGCTCGCACGACCAGTTCAACACCACGATCTACGGCAAGGACGACCGCTACCGCGGGATCCACGACGGCCGTCGGGTGGTCTTCGTCCACGCCGACGACGTCGCCGAGCTGGGCTTCGCGGACGGCGCGATGGTCGACCTGGTCTCGGAGTGGCCCGACGGTGTCGAGCGGCGGGCGGAGGCGTTCCGCGTCGTGGCGTACGACACGCCCCGCGGCTGCGCGGCCGCCTACTACCCCGAGACGAACGTCCTCGTGCCGCTGGACTCGACCGCGAAGATCAGCAACACGCCGACCTCGAAGTCGGTCGTGATCCGCCTCGAGCCCGCGTCCTAGGCCTCACCAGGGCAGCGGCAGCAGGCGCACGGAGTCGCCCGCCGCCGCCCCCGGTGCGGGCACCACGGCGACGGCCTCCGAGGCGGCGAGCCCGGTCAGCATGTGCGAGCGGATGCCCGCGGAGGCCCGCCAGCCGTCCTCGCCGGAGGAGACGGGCACGAGCACCGTGGTCCCCGCGCGCCCGAGCGGCTCGGCGAGGACGCCGCGGCCGAGGGGGCGGGCAGCGGCGCCGGACACCGCGTCGAGGGCCGGCGGCAGGAAGGAGAGCGCGGCGAGCAGTGCGGCGAGCGGATTGCCCGGCAGCGCGATCACCAGCGTCCCGCCCGGCAGCAGCGCAGCCATCGTCGGGTGGCCGGGGCGCATGCCGACGCCGTCGACGAGGACGCGCGCCCCCACGGCATCGAGGGCGCGGCGGACCGCATCCACCCGGGAGCGCCCGGTCCCGCCCGTGGTGAGCAGGATCGGCGCCGTGCCCGCCAGCAGTGTCCGGGCGATCGCGTCCTCGTCGTCGCCGCGGCGCACGACCTCTCCCACGGCTCCGCCCGAGAGCTCGACGAGCGCGGGCAGCAGCGGCGTGAACGCGTCGCGCACGCGTCCCGCAGGCGGCATCCCCTCGGTGTCGACCTCGTCCCCGGTGAGGAGCAGGTCGACCGCGGCGGGCGGGCGGACGTCGAGCGCGTCGATCCCGGCGACCGCGAGCAGGGCGAGGTGCGCGGGAGTGAGGCGTGTCCCGGCGCCGACCAGCACGGCTCCGCGCGCGGCCTCGTCGCCCGCGCGCCGGATGTGGCGGCCGGGCGGGAGGGGCGCCCGGGCCGTGAGCAGGTCGTCGTGGACAGCGCCCTGCTCGGTCGGCAGCACCGCGTCGCTCCACTCGGGCACGGCGGCGCCGGTGACGATCGGAGCGGCGGTGCCGACCTCGAGCGCCCAGGGCCCGGGGCCGCGCACGGCCCAGCCGTCCATGGCCGAGGAGTCGTAATGGGGGAGCGGCCGCGCGGCGGCGACGTCGTGGTCGACGACGGCTCCGCGGGCGCCGAGGAGGGGGACGGTCGAGACGCTCGAGCGCGCCACGGCGTCGCCGACGATCCGCCGGGCCTCGTCCCAGTCGGTCGCCTCGTGCCCGTGCGCGCTCATCCCGTCCATTCTCCCGGGGCTCGGGGCGGGCCCTGGGCAGGACCCGCCCCGTCGGTCATCCCAGGTAGCCGTTCGGGTTCAGCACGAACTTCTTCGCGGCGCCCTTGTCGAAGTCGGCGTAGCCGCGGGGAGCGTCGTCCAGGCTGATCGCGGTCGCCTGGACCGCGTCGGCGATGTGCACCCGGTCGTGCAGGATCGCCATCATCAGCTGCCGGTTGTACTTCATCACCGGGCACTGGCCCGTGGTGAAGGACAGCGACTTCGCCCAGCCGAGCCCGAGCCGGATCGACAGCGAGCCCTCCTGGGCCGCCTCGTCGACTCCGCCCGGGTCTCCCGTGACGTAGAGGCCCGGGATGCCGAGGGCGCCGCCCGCCGCGGTGATCGACATCAGCGAGTTCAGCACCGTCGCCGGCGCCTCCTTCCCCGAGTCGGCGCCGTTGCCGTGCGCCTCGAAGCCGACGGCGTCCACTCCGCAGTCGACCTCGGGCACTCCGAGGATCTGCTCGATCTGGCCCGCCGGATCGCCCTTCGAGACGTCGACCGTCTCGCAGCCGAAGGAGCGCGCCTGCGCCAGACGCTCCTCGTTGAGGTCGGCGACGATCACGACGGCCGCTCCGAGCAGCTGCGCTCCGACCGCCGCGGCCAGTCCGACCGGACCCGCCCCTGCGACGTAGACCGTGGAGCCGACGCCGACCCCGGCGGTCACCGCGCCGTGGAATCCCGTCGGGAAGATGTCCGAGAGCATCGTCAGGTCGAGGATCTTCTCGAGCGCCTGATCGCGGTCCGGGAACACCAGCAGGTTCCAGTCGGCGTAGGGGACCATCACGTACTCGGCCTGTCCGCCGACCCAGCCGCCCATGTCGACGTAGCCGTATGCGCTGCCCGGGCGGTCCGGATTCACGTTGAGGCAGATGCCGGTCTTGCGCTCCTTGCAGTTGCGGCAGCGGCCGCAGGCGATGTTGAACGGCACGGACACGATGTCGCCGACCTTGACGAACTCGACGTCGGGGCCGACCTCCACCACCTCGCCGGTGATCTCGTGGCCGAGCACGAGGTCCGACGGGGCCGTGGTGCGGCCGCGGACCATGTGCTGGTCCGAGCCGCAGATGTTCGTTGAGACGGTGCGGAGGATGGCGCCGTGCGGCAGCTTCCGCCCGATGTTCGCCGGATTGACGCCGGGTCCGTCCTTCAGCTCGAAGGTCGGGTAGTCGATGTCGATGACCTCGACGACTCCGGGGGACTTGTAGGCGACGGCTCTGTTGCCTGACATGCGGGGCTCCTTCAGATGGACGACCGCGGCGCAGTCGGCCGCGGGAGTCCTGCGCCGCGCTCGGTCCGAGCCGCGGCACCGGGACTCGGGGGAACCGTACGGCGTCGGCCTGGTGCCGGATCGAGGCCGGTGGAGTAGCGTCTCAGGAGGCGTGCGGACGGTCGTCCACCGCCCGGTGCGAGGCCGCGAGCGCCGCGTCGAGCGCGTCCCGCCCGCCCCCGGCGAGGCCCGCTGCGTAGCCCGCCAGGAACGTCGTCAGCGGAGCCGCCGGCCGGACCACTCCGTGCGCCGCGCGACCGGCGAGGGCGAGCAGGGCGTCCCGGTCCACCGGGACCTCGCCGAGGCCGAGCGCGGAGCACAGCTCGGCCCACCAGTCGGCGAGCACCTCCTCGGTGGGGCGGGCGCCGTCGGAGGCGGAGGAGCGGGGGCCGGTGGTGTCGTCCATCCGCTCAGTCTGCGCCGCGCGGGCCCGGCAGGTCGATCCCGTGCCGGAGCGCGTCGGCGGGCGCGTCGACGTCGTCGGTCGTCCCCCCGGGGACCGCCACGAGCCGCGGAGGCGGGTCCCGGAGGAGGGCGCGCACCGAGGCGCCGTCGGGATTGCCGAGCGCGGCGAGCGCGTCGAGCAGGGCCGCCCGCCGGTGCACGCCGAGGAGCTGCTGGGCGCGGCCGTCGGCGTCGACGGCGAGGAGGGAGCCCTCGACGGCGCTCGCCGCGACCTCCAGCAGCCGGTGCACGGCGGGAGCGGGAGCGACGAGATCGGCGGCGAGCACGACGACCCACTCCGGAGCGCCCGGCCGGTCGAGCAGGGGCAGCGCGGCGGCCAGGCCCGCGACCGGGCCGCCGAACGGGGGATCCTCCTGGACGAGACCGGCGCCGTCGACGGCCGGTGCGAGCGACGACGGTCCGGCCACGACCCGCCTCCCGGCTCCGCGCACGGCTGCGAGAGCCGTGCCGAGGAGCGTCGACTCGCGGTGCCGCAGGAGCGGCTTGACCGCGCCGCCGAGGCGGGAGGCTTGTCCGCCCGCGAGCACGACCGCGTCGAAGCGGGGGAGCGGCGGCGGGAGCACGGGACCGAGGCTACGCGGGCTCCGGTCTCCGCCGCCCGGCTCCGGTGTCGGAGGTCGCGGCTACTCTTGTCGGGTGGTAGCAGCCCTGTATCGCCGGTACCGGCCCGAGACGTTCGCCGAGATGATCGGCCAGTCCCAGGTGACGGATCCGCTCATGACGGCGCTCCGCACCAACCGCGTCAACCACGCCTACCTCTTCAGCGGTCCCCGCGGCTGCGGCAAGACCACCTCGGCGCGCATCCTCGCCCGCTGCCTCAACTGCGCGACGGGGCCGACCGACACCCCCTGCGGCGTCTGCGACAGCTGCGTCGAGCTCAGCCGCGAGGGCCAGGGCTCGCTCGACGTGGTCGAGATCGACGCGGCGAGCCACAACGGAGTCGACGACGCGCGCGATCTGCGCGAGCGCGCCATCTTCGCCCCGGCTCGCGACCGCTTCAAGATCTTCATCCTCGACGAGGCGCACATGGTCACGCCGCAGGGCTTCAACGCGCTGCTCAAGATCGTGGAGGAGCCGCCGGAGCACGTGAAGTTCATCTTCGCGACCACGGAGCCCGACAAGGTCATCGGCACGATCCGCTCGCGCACGCACCACTACCCGTTCCGGCTCGTCCCGCCGGCCCAGATGCTCGACTACACGCAGGAGCTCTGCGAGCGCGAGGGCGTGCACGTGGCGGCCGGCGTGCTGCCGCTCGTGGTCCGTGCGGGCGGCGGGTCCGTCCGCGACACCCTCTCCCTGCTCGACCAGCTGATGGCCGGCTCCGAGGCCGAGACCGTCGAGTACGAGCGGGCCGTCGCCCTCCTCGGCTACACCCACGGCGCCCTCCTCGACGAGGTGGTCGACGCGCTCGCCGAGCACGACTCCGCCGAGGCGTTCGGAGCGGTCGACCGCGTCATCCAGACGGGGCAGGACCCGCGCCGCTTCGTCGAGGACCTGCTCGAGAGGCTCCGCGACCTGATCGTCGTCGCGGCGACAGGGGGAGCGGCCTCCGCCGTGCTCCGCGGCGTCTCGCAGGACGAGCTCGACCGCATGGCCGGCCAGTCGCGCGCGCTCGGCCTGGCCGAGCTCTCCCGCATCGCCGACGTGGTCAACGAGGCCCTCACCGAGATGACCGGTGCGACCTCGCCGCGCCTGCACCTCGAGCTGATGATCGCCCGCACCCTGGTGCACGGCACCGGCGCCGGCATCGCCCCCGCTGCGGCGCAGGAGGAGCGCCCGCGGCACGTCGCCGCGCCGCGCGAGACCGCGGTGCCCGCCGCGCGGTCGTCCGAGCCGTCTCGCGCGTCCGAGCCCCACCACGCCTCGCACGCCGCCGCTCCCGGCTCGGTGCCCGAGTCCCTCGCGGCCGCTCCGCGCACCGAGGCGCCGGTGACCGCGTCCGCACCGGTCGCCGCGCCGCCGGTGAAGGAGCCCGAGGAGACGGCGGCCGCGCCGGAGGCGAACGAGTCCGCACCGACCGGACCGGGGCGCCCGCGCGCGACGACCGCCGGGACGGCTCGTCCGGAGCCGGTCGAGCAGGAGCCGTCGGACCAGGCCGCGGCGTCCCCTGCCCCTGCCCCTGCCCCTGCCCCTGCCCCTGCGCCTGCCCCTGCGCCGGCCGCCGCCGCGCCCACCACCTCCGCACCCGAGGCCCCCGCCGACGGCGCGATCACCCTCCAGCGGATGAAGGACACCTGGCCCGAGATCCTCGAGGTCGTGCAGAAGGCGAGGATGACCGCCTGGCTGGTGGCCTACACCGCCCAGGTGCGCGCCCTCAAGGACGACGTGCTGACCCTCTCGTTCCCGAGCCAGAACGATGTCGAGTCGTTCAAGATGCCGGGCACCGCGGGCCAGCCCGGGGTCAGCGAGCACCTGCGTCAGGCCATCCAGCAGGTCCTCGGCCTGCGGGTGAAGTACATCGCCCGCGTCGAGCCGCGCGCCGCCGCCCCGGAGGCCGAGCGCGCCGCCGTCGAGGCGCCCGCGGCACCCGCCCCGGCTGCGGCGGCCGCGGCCGCGACCGGCTCCGACGGCTGGGCCACGGTGGCGATCCCCGCCGATCCGACCCCGGCGGCCGAGGCGGCGGCTCCCTCCGGTCCGGTCGAGGCGCCCGCCGCGGCCCCCGAGCCGGCGCGCGCCGCCGCTCCCGTCGCCGCCGCTCCCGCGGCAGCCGCTCCTGCCGGCGACGAGCCCCCGTTCGACGAGGAGCCGCCGGAGGAGGACATGCCGCCTGTCGAGCCGCCGATGCCCGACTCCTGGGCGACCGTCGCGCCCCCCGGCGAGCCCGCCGCCGCGCCCGAGCCCGCCGCCCCGTCGCGGCCCGCCCCCGTCGCCGAGTGTCCGGCTCCGGCCGCGCGCCCGGTCACCCGCACGACCCGCTCGGCGACCGCCGACGGCCGTCAGCGCTACGGCGAGGCGGTCGTGCGCGAGATCCTCGGTGCCCAGTTCATCGAGGAGCAGCCCCACACGCCGCGCGGCCCTCGCGTGACCGGCGCGTGAGACCCCGCCGCCGCCCCGCCGCCGCCCGCACCGCCACCCCCGTCCGCCCCACCCGAGAGGAGGCGACCGCATGTACGAAGGCATCGTCCAGGAGCTGATCGACGAGCTCGGCCGGCTCCCCGGCATCGGCCCGAAGTCCGCCCAGCGCATCGCGTTCCACATCCTGCAGACCGAGACGTTCGACGTCACCCGGCTCGCCGAGATCCTGCTCGAGCTGCGCGATCGGGTGCACTTCTGTGACATCTGCGGGAACGTCGCGGAGGAGGCGACCTGCGGGATCTGCCGCGATCCGCGCCGCAGCCGCGCCGTCATCTGCGTCGTGGAGGAGGCGAAGGACGTCCCGGCGATCGAGCGCACCCGCGAGTTCCGCGGGCTCTACCACGTGCTCGGCGGCGCGATCAGCCCGATCGACGGCATCGGCCCGGATCAGCTCCGCATCCGCCAGCTGCTGCAGCGGCTCGCGGACGGCGAGGTGCAGGAGGTCATCATCGCGACCGACCCGAACCTCGAGGGCGAGGCGACGGCGACCTACCTCTCGCGCATGCTCAGCACCCTCGGCATCCGCATCACCCGGCTGGCCTCCGGGCTGCCCGTCGGCGGAGACCTCGAGTACGCCGACGAGATCACTCTCGGCCGCGCCTTCGAGGGCCGTCGGCTCGTCGAGAACTGACACGGCCGCCGGAGTCGCATGACCGCTCCGGCATGCGGTCGACCGGTAGACTCGCCCGTCGGGTCGCGACGGCGGTCCAGCCACCGACACGGGAGCAGTACGTGAGCCTGATCGTCCAGAAGTTCGGCGGGTCCTCCGTCGCCGACGCGGAGAGCATCAAGCGGGTCGCGAAGCGGATCGTCGCCACCAAGCAGGCGGGCAACGACGTGGTCGTCGCCGTCTCGGCCATGGGCGACACCACTGACGACCTGCTCGAGCTCGCCCACCAGGTCACGCCCATCCCCGCCCCCCGCGAGCTCGACATGCTGCTCTCCTCCGGTGAGCGCATCTCGATGGCGCTGCTGGCGATGGCGATCAAGAGCATGGGCTTCGAGGCCCGCTCCTTCACCGGCAGCCAGGCCGGCATGATCACGGACGCGCAGCACGGCGCCGCCCGCATCGTCGACATCACCCCGGTCCGCCTCCGCGAGGCGCTCGACGAGAACGCCGTCGTCATCGTCGCCGGCTTCCAGGGCTTCAACCGCGACACGAAGGACATCACCACCCTCGGCCGCGGCGGCTCGGACACCACCGCCGTCGCGCTCGCCGCGGGACTCGGCGCCGACACCTGCGAGATCTACACCGACGTCGACGGCGTCTTCACCGCCGACCCGCGGGTCGTCAAGAAGGCCCGCAAGCTCGACCGCATCACCAGCGAGGAGATGCTCGAGCTGGCCGCCGCGGGCGCGAAGGTGCTGCACATCCGCGCCGTCGAGTTCGCCCGCCGCCACGGAGTCACGCTCCACGTGCGCTCCTCCTTCAGCCCGAACGAGGGCACCATCGTCTACAACGCCGAGACCGCCGGCGCCGAGCAGAACGGACAAGCCGTGGAAGAGCCCATCATCGCCGGAGTCGCCGCCGACCTGAACGAGGCGAAGATCACCGTCGTCGGAGTCCCCGACATCCCGGGCAAGGCCGCGCAGATCTTCACGATCGTGGCCAAGACCGGCTCGAACATCGACATGATCGTGCAGAACGTGTCCGCCGCGGCCACCGCCCGCACCGACATCTCGTTCACGCTGCCCAAGGCCGACGGCCAGACGGTCCTCATGGCTCTCAACGCCGAGAAGGACGAGGTCGGCTTCGAGTCCCTGCAGTACGACGACCAGATCGCCAAGCTCGCGCTCGTGGGCGCCGGGATGCGCACCAACGCCGGCGTCTCGGCGAAGCTGTTCCGCTCGCTCTACGAGGCCGGGATCAACATCGAGATGATCTCCACCAGCGAGATCCGCATCTCGGTCGTCACCCGCGCCGACACCGTGAACGAGGCCCTGCGCGTCGTGCACACCGCCTTCGGGCTCGACGCCGAGGACGAGGCCGTCGTCTACGCCGGCACCGGCCGCTGACGGCCGAGCGACCTCGCGATCCGGCCGTTCCCCCCGAGCGGACGGACCGACCGGTACCCTCTCCCTCGATCCCCCCGCCACGAGCGGCCCGCGCGCCGCACGGACGAAAGAGCACAGCATGAGCAGCACCCCCCTCCACGTGGGCGTCGTCGGCGCGACCGGCCAGGTCGGGAAGGTGATGCGCCGCCTCCTCGAGGAGCGCGACTTCCCCGTCGCGTCCATCCGCTTCTTCGCCACCGCCCGCTCGGCGGGCACGACGCTGCCGTTCCGCGGCGAGGACGTCGTTGTCGAGGACGTGGAGACCGCCGATCCGTCGGGGCTGGACATCGCCCTGTTCTCGGCCGGAGCCACGGGCTCGCGCGCGCAGGCGCCCCGCTTCGCCGCGGCCGGCGTCACCGTGATCGACAACTCCAGCGCCTGGCGGATGGACCCCGAGGTCCCGCTGGTGGTCAGCGAGGTGAACCCCCACGCCATCGACCAGGCGGTCAAGGGCATCATCGCCAACCCGAACTGCACGACGATGGCCGCGATGCCGATCCTCAAGGTCCTCGACCGCGAGGCGGGGCTCACCCGCCTGATCGTCAGCACCTACCAGGCCGTGTCCGGCAGCGGGCTGGCCGGAGCGAACGAGCTGGCCGGGCAGGTCCGCGCCGCCGTCGCCGACGAGCACCTGCTCGACCTGGTGCACGACGGCTCGGCGGTCGACTTCCCCGCTCCGGACAAGTACGTCGCCCCGATCGCCTTCGACGTCATCCCCTTCGCCGGGAGCCTGGTCGAGGACGGCTCGAACGAGACCGACGAGGAGAAGAAGCTCCGCAACGAGAGCCGCCGCATCCTCGAGCTCCCGGAGCTCCTGGTCTCGGGCACCTGCGTGCGCGTCCCGGTCTTCACCGGCCACTCGCTCTCCGTCAACGCCGAGTTCGCCTCCGCCCTCAGCCCCGAGCGCGCGCGCGAGCTGCTGGCCGACGCGCCGGGCGTCGTGCTGCGCGAGGTGCCGACTCCGCTGGAGGCCGCGGGCAAGGATCCGAGCTTCGTCGGCCGCATCCGCGCCGATGAAGGCGCTCCGGAGGGACGCGGCCTCGCGCTCTTCATCAGCAACGACAACCTCCGCAAGGGCGCGGCTCTGAACGCCGTGCAGATCGCCGAGCTCATCGCGGCGAAGCAGCCCGTCTCCTGATCTCCTCGGAAGGGGCCGGCGCCGAGCGCTCCGGCCCCTTCCTCTGGGAAAAGCCGCGAATTTGATGGGGGAGCGGGGCCCCTCCCCGCCGCGGCCTGCTCGGGCGAGCGTAAACTCAACTCTCGTGAACTCCTCGGAACCGGTCGACGTCGCCCTCATCGGTGGGGGCATCATGAGCGCCACGCTCGGCGCCCTCATCACCCAGCTGCAGCCCGACTGGACGATCGCCGCCTACGAGCGCCTCGGCGACGTGGCGCAGGAGTCGTCGAACCCGTGGAACAACGCGGGCACCGGTCACGCGGCCCTCTGCGAGCTGAACTACATGCCCGAGGCGGCCGACGGCTCCGTCGACCCGGCCAAGGCGATCCAGATCAACGAGCAGTTCCAGGTCTCGCGCCAGTTCTGGTCGAGCCTGGTGGAGTCCGGCGACATCCGCGAGCCGTCCAGCTTCATCAACCCGGCACCGCACATGACCTTCGTGCACGGCGAGGCCAATGTCGAGTACCTCCGGAAGCGCTACGAGGCGCTCAAGGACCAGCCGCTGTTCGCCGGCATCGAGTTCACCGAGAGCATCAAGACCATCCACGAGTGGGCGCCGCTGCTGATGGAGCAGCGTCCCGCCGGCGGCGGCCCCTACGCGGCCACGCGCATGCCGGCCGGCACCGACGTCGACTTCGGCTCGCTGACCCACCAGCTGTTCGACCACGTCGTCGCCCACGGCGGCACGCTCGACACCGGCCGCGAGGTCACCGACATCACCCGGCAGAAGGACGGCACCTGGCGCCTCGACCTCAAGCAGGTCGTCGGAGGCACGCCCCAGACGGTGACCGCCCGCTTCGTCTTCGTCGGCGCCGGCGGCGGTGCGCTGCACCTCCTGCAGAAGTCGGGCATCCCGGAGATCAAGGGCTTCGGCGGCTTCCCCATCTCGGGGCAGTTCCTCCGCACCGACAACCCCGAGCTGGTCGCCCGGCACAAGGCCAAGGTCTACGGCAAGGCCGCGGTCGGCGCGCCCCCGATGTCGGTGCCGCACCTCGATGCGCGCGTCGTCGACGGCGAGTCGTCCCTCCTCTTCGGCCCCTACGCGGGCTTCACGCCCAAGTTCCTGAAGCGGGGCTCGTGGCTCGACCTGCCCCTGTCGATCCGGCCGCACAACATCGGCCCGATGCTCGCGGTCGCCCGCGACAACCTCGACCTGATGAAGTACCTGATCGGCGAGGTGCTCGCCGGCCGCGGCAAGAAGATGAAGGCCCTGCGCGAGTTCCTGCCCACCGCCCGCGACGAGGACTGGTACCTGATCACGGCCGGCCAGCGCGTCCAGGTGATGAAGAAGGACGAGAAGAAGGGCGGCGTGCTGCAGTTCGGCACCGAGGTCATCACCGGAGGGGACGGCACGATCGCCGGTCTGCTCGGCGCCTCGCCCGGAGCCTCGACCGCCGTGCCGATCATGCTCGACATCGTGCAGAAGTGCTTCCCCGACCGGATGAAGGCCTGGGAGCCGCGGATCCGTGCGCTGGTGCCGAGCTACGGCTCGACGCTCAACGACGCTCCCGAGAAGGCCGAGGAGACGGTCAGCGCGACCGCCGAGACGCTGGAGCTGTCCGCCTCCGTCTGATCGGGTGCGCGCCGTTCGAACGTATGTTCTAATGGCTCCATGAGGTGGAGCGGGCAGTCGATCGGCACGGCCGACGAGGCCGCGCTGCCCGGGCTCGTCAAGCTCACCGAGCTGGTGCGGACGGTGCGCACGCCCGAGTTCGAGGGCATCACCTTCTACGAGGTGCTCGCGAAGTCGGCGCTCAACCGTGTGCACACCTCCTCGAAGATGCCGTTCGGCTGGAGCATCAATCCGATGCGCGGCTGCACCCACGCCTGCACCTACTGCTTCGCCCGGCCCACCCACGAGTACCTCGAGTTCGACGGCGGCCGCGACTTCGACTCGCAGATCGTCGTCAAGGTGAACGTCGCCGAGGTCCTCACCCGGGAGCTCGCGAAGCCGAGCTGGGAGCGGCACCCCGTGGCCCTCGGCACCAACACCGATCCCTACCAGCGCGCCGAGGGCCGCTACCGGCTGATGCCGGGCATCATCGCCGCGCTCGCCGCCTCGGGCACCCCGATCTCGATCCTCACGAAGGGCTCGCTGCTGCGGCGCGATCTGCCTCTGCTCCGCGAGGCCGCCGAGCACGTGCCGGTCGACCTCGGCGTCTCGATCGCCGTCTACGACGAGGGCCTCCAGCGCTCCGTCGAGCCGGGTGCGCCGACCGCGGCGGCCAGGCTGGCGACGGTCACCGCGGCGCGAGAGGCCGGGTTCGACTGCTCGGTGTTCCTGATGCCGATCCTGCCGTTCCTCACCGACACCCGGGCGCACCTCGACGAGTCGCTCCGGGCCTGCCGCGAGGCCGGCGCCAGCACGATCATGTACTCGACCCTCTACCTCAAGCCCGGGGTGAAGGAGTGGTTCCTGCAGTGGCTCGGGCAGGAGCACCCCGAGCTGGTCGACCGGTACCGCGCGCTCTACCCGGGCCGCGACGCCTACGCGCCTCTCGAGTACCGGCGCTGGCTCTCGGCGCGCATCCGCCCGCTGATGCGCGCGCACGGGCTCGAGCGCGGCGAGGAGGACCCGGCCACCGGCTCCGTCAAGTCCTCCGCCCTCGGCTCCCTCGGGACGCTGCGGACCCTCGGCGGCGAGCGGCGCTCCCTGCAGCACGACGGGCTGCTGGTCGGGGAGCTCGGTCCGGAGCGCGCCGCCGTCCTGCCGGGCGTCGGGCAGCCGACGCTGTTCTGAGCCGGCGGCGGGTCCGGCCGCGGCTAGGATCGTCCGCATGGTCACCCGCTCCGGTGAGCCCTCGGGCTCCTCCGCCCGGAGCGCCCGCGACGCGGCACCCCGACCGGTCCGGCTCGGCCTGCTCGACCCGCGCGAGGACCTGCTCGCGGCGACGAGCGCGTGGATCCGCGCCCACGCTCCGGACTTCGAGGTCGTCGTGGCGGCCTCCACCTGGCAGGACCTGGTGACGAGCGACGTGTTCCCCACTCAGGTGGTCGTGATGGACGTCGAGCTGCGTGAGCCGATCTCGATCGAGGCGCGGATCCGGACCTGCCGGGCGGCGGGGGCCGCGGTCGTGGCGCTCTCCGCGAGCGAGGACGACGAGGTCCGCGAGCGCGCTCTGAAGGCCGGTGCCGTGCGGCACCTGGCGAAGTCGCGCCCGCTCGCCGAGGTGATGGAGCAGACCCGGGCCGCTCTCGAGATGCGCTCGGCCGACGTCTCGTCCGCGCAGTGGCGGCCCCTGCCGTCCGGAGTCGCGGCGCAGCAGCGCCCGCGGCTCAGCGCCGGCGAGCTGGAGGCGCTGCGCCTCTACGCGTCCGGATCGAGCACGCCCGAGGTCGCCGCCAAGATGAACGTGCAGTTCGAGACCGCGAAGACCTACCTGCAGCGCGTGCGCCGCAAGTACGTCGCCGTCGGGCGGCCCGCGAGCCGCCGGGCCGATCTGATCCGCCGCGCCGGCGAGGACGGGTTCCTCTCGTGACCGCCCCGCACCCGCCCCGGGGGAGCAGCCTCCGGATCCGCCCCGAGGAGACCTGATGGCCAAGCTGTACTTCCGCTACGGAGCGATGAACAGCGGGAAGAGCACGTCGCTCCTGCAGGCGGCGCACAACTACGAGGAGCGCGGGCACCGGGTGCTGCTGGCCAAGCCGGCCGTCGACACGAAGGGCGAGGAGCTGATCGTGTCGCGGCTCGGCGTGACCCGTCCGGTGGACATCCTGTTCGAGCCCGACGGCGACCCGGTGGCCGTCTTCACCGCCGCCCGGTCCCGCGTCCTGGCCGAGTCGAAGCGCGACGTGAGCGCTCTGCTCGTCGACGAGGCGCAGTTCCTGCCGGAGTCGCACGTCGACGATCTGCTCCGGATCGCCATCCTCGAGAACGTGCCCGTCCTGGCCTACGGCATCCGCACGGACTTCCGCACCGCCGCGTTCCCGGGCAGCAGGCGGCTCCTGGAGATCGCCCACAGCCTCGAGGAGCTGAAGACGATCTGCCGGTGCGGGCGCAAAGCGATCTTCAACGGGCGCGTCGTGGACGGCCGCTTCGTCTTCGACGGCGATCAGGTCGCGATCGACGGAACGGCGGTCACCTACGAGTCGCTGTGCGGCGCGTGCTACCTCCAGGAGAGCCGCGGTCGGCTCCGAGGATGACCGATCGAGGGTTCCTCAGCTGCGCGACACCCCTCCGAAACGAGGAAGTGGGTAGCCTGACGACGTGACAACACCGGAAACGGAATTACGCCTTTCGAAGCAGCAGGAAAGGTCGGGGGAAACGATGACGGCGCAAGGGGTACCGCCGAAGCGTCGGCCGTCGTGGGAGCAGGACTACCGGCGACGGCTGCTCATCACGGACGTCGTCGCGATCGTCCTCTCCGTCTTCGGCACGCAGCTCTTCTGGTTCGACCTGAACCTGGACTCGGACCTGGGGTTCAAGAACCCCGCCGACATCGCGGTCAGCTACACCTGGGTGTCCGTCGCACTGTCGGTCGGCTGGCTCCTCGCCCTCCAGGTCTTCGACACCCGCGACCGCCGGATCGTCGGCACCGGCTACGTCGAGTACCGCCGCGTCGTCGACGCCTCCATCTGGCTCTTCGGCATCGTCGCGATCATCGCGTACCTGCTTCAGATCCTGCTCGCGCGCGGCTACATCATCACGGCGTTCCCCGCCGGGATCGTGCTGATCTGCGTCGGCCGCCTGGTCTGGCGCTCCTGGCTCACCCGGCAGCGCCGGGCGGGCCGCTTCTCGAGCCAGGTCGTGCTCCTCGGCTCCCGCGCGAGCGTCCTGCACACCGCGCGCGAGCTGCGCCGCGGCACCGAGGCCGGCTACAAGCTCGTCGGAGCCGTCTCGACCTCGGTCGGCGGGGCGGAGGCGCTGCAGAGCGAGCAGGAGCTCTCGGGCCTGGCGGTCCACGGCTTCACCGGGATCGACGGCGTCCGCGCCGTCATGGACGCCACCGGCGCCGATACGGTTGTCGTCACGAGCTCCGACGAGCTGGCACCGCAGCGGATCCGCGAGCTGAGCTGGACTCTCGAGCCCGGGCGCGAGCACCTCGTCGTGGCGCCGAGCCTCACCGACATCGGCGGTCCGCGCATCCACACCCGCCCCGTCGCGGGCCTTCCGCTGATCCACGTCGAGACCCCGCGCTTCGACGGCCGCCAGCGGTTCGCCAAGCGCCTCTTCGACATCCTCGCGTCGACCATGCTGATCATCCTCAGCGCGCCGGTGCTCGTCGTCGTCGCCGTGCTGGTCAAGGTCACCAGCCCCGGACCCGTGCTCTTCCGGCAGGAGCGCATCGGCCTGAACGGCGCGACCTTCGAGATGCTGAAGTTCCGCTCGATGGTCGTCGACGCCGAGGCGCGACTGGCGGCTCTCGCGTCGCAGCAGCGCGCGGAGGGGAACTCGATCCTCTTCAAGATGGCGAAGGACCCGCGCGTCACCCGCGTGGGCGCGATCCTCCGCCGCTTCAGCCTCGACGAGCTGCCCCAGTTCCTGAACGTCTTCCGCGGCGACATGTCCCTGATCGGCCCCCGCCCGCCTCTGGCCCGCGAGGTCGAGCAGTACGAGGAGCACGTGCACCGCCGCTTCCTGATGAAGCCCGGCATCACCGGCCTCTGGCAGGTCAGCGGACGCTCGAACCTCTCGTGGGAGGACACCGTCCGCCTCGACCTGTACTACGTCGAGAACTGGTCGATGACCGGCGACATCGTGATCCTCTTCAAGACCGCAGGCGCCGTCCTCGCCCGCGACGGGGCGTACTGATCGCCGGGGGGACGGGCGCCGAGCCCCGCACCCTCTCCGTCTCGGTCCTGGAGACCCCGTTCCGCGTGGTCTTCGGACGCGGTGTCGGCGAGGAGGACGCGGCGCGGATCGCCGACAGCTGGGCCGCCTGCGCGTCCGAGCCCGACCCGGGGGCGCGCGACGTCCTCGCTGAGGTGGGGCACGATCCCTCCGTCCCGGTCGACGGCTCGCCCCGGGTCTCGAGCGCCACGCTCGCGCAGCTCGAGGAGTCCCTCACCTCGACCCTGACCCTCGAGGCGATCGGCGCCCGGCGCGGCGACCTGCTGATGCTCCACGCCTGCGGGATCTCCGACGAGTCCGGCCGCGTGCTGGCCTTCGTGGCCGCCTCCGGGACCGGCAAGACCACCATCGCCCGGACGCTCGGGTCCCGCTTCGGCTACGTCACCGACGAGACGGTCGGCGTGACCCCGGAGGGGCGCGTCCTGCCCTACCCCAAGCCCCTGTCGGTGAAGCCGCTGACCGGATCGGCGCCGAAGGCCCAGCTCGCCCCCGGGTCGCTCGCCCTCCGGCCGGTCCCGGAGGCGCCCCTGCGACTGGCGGGCGTCGTCCTGCTCGAGCGCCGCGACGGCGTCGGGACGCCCTTCCTCGAGCACGTCGACCCGGTCGACGCGATCGAGGACCTGGTGCCGCAGACCTCCTACCTCTCGGCCCGCCCGCGGCCGATCGCCGACCTCGTCCGCACCCTTTCAGCGCTGGGCGGCGTCCGGCGCCTGGTCTACTCCGAGGCCGCGAGCGTGGTGCACCTGGTCGAGGAGGCCTTCGCGTCCCTCGGCGCCGAGGCCCCGTCCGCCTGGTCCGAGGTGGTCTCCGTGCCCCTCGACGCGGTGCGCGAGGCCCTCCCCGGCAGCGTCCTGCGCACCCCTGCGGACGACGCGGTGGAGCTCCCCGACGGCCAGCTGCTCGTGTTCTGCGGAGACACCCTCGTGCGCCTGTCCGGCATCGGCCCGACGATCTGGCGGCACGCCGGCCAGGGCTCCGATCTGCCCGGCCTCGTCGCGGCGGTGCTCGAGGAGGCGGGTCCGCCGCCCGACGGCGTCGACGCGGAGGCGGTCGTCGAGTCCGCACTCGTCGAGCTCGAGGGCCTCGGAGTGATCACGAGAGGGACTCCGCCGCAGCCCACCCCCGACGGGTGGCACGGTTGACGCGCCTGGCGCCGAGGGCGCTGAAGCGCTGTGTCAGACTTCGGAAGAACCCGTCTCCGGCTGCCGCCGCGTGATCCGTACCAGCGAAGGAATCTGACTCTGTGGAACTTCGAGACGTCCTCCGGCTGCTGCGCGACCACTGGATCCCGATCGTCGCGGCGATCCTCCTCGGCACTCTCGTCGCCTTCGGCTGGTCGCTGACGCAGAAGCCGCGCTACGTCGCCGACTCGCAGGGCCTCGTCTCCGTCGCCACCACCGGTGCCGACGACGGCCAGGCGATCTACACGCAGCAGATCGCGCAGTCCGTCGCCAAGTCGAGCCTCGCCACCTACGTCCCGATCGCCACGTCGCGCGACGTCGCGCAGATCGCGATCGACAGCCTCGGCCTCGACGTCTCGCCCGCCACGCTGATCTCGGCCATCACCGTGCAGGCCGACACGGTCGCCCCGGTGATGAAGGTCAGCGCCACCGCCTCCACCCCCGAGGGCGCGCAGAAGCTCGCCGACGCCTGGGTCGCGGCCATCGCCACCAAGGTGCAGCAGGTCAACCAGGAGACCGGCGTCGGCGACACGGTCTCCCTTACCGTCCTGCAGACCGCGGCGATCCCGTCCTCACCGGCATTCCCCAACCTGCGCCTCGTCCTCGCGGTCGGCGCGCTCGCGGGCCTCGTCCTCGGCCTCGTCTACGCGTTCGTCCGCAACACGCTGGACCGGCGCATCCGCACCGCCGAGATGGTGGAGCGCCTGTTCGACCTCCCCGTGGTCGGCACGCTCCCCGTCGACAAGCGCCTCAGCGAGACCAACCGCATCGTCCCCGAGGCCGACACGACCGACTACATCAAGGCCGACGGCAAGCACGCTCTCGCCGAGGCGCTGCGCGAGCTCCGCACCAACCTGCAGTTCATGAACATCGACAGCCCGCCGCGCATCATCGTCGTGACGAGCCCGCTGCCCTCGGACGGCAAGTCGACGGTGACCGCGAACCTCGCGGTGACGCTCGCCGCCTCCGGCCAGCGCACCGTCGTCGTCGACGGCGACCTCCGCAAGCCCACCGTCGCCAAGTCGTTCGGCCTCGTGCCCGGTGTCGGGCTGACCGACCTGCTGATCGGCAAGGCGGAGCTGCAGGACGTCCTGCAGCCGTGGGGCCCGTCCGGCAACCTCTGGGTGCTCGGCGCCGGGTCGATCCCGCCGAACCCGTCCGAGCTGCTCGGCTCCAACGGCATGGACATCCTCCTGCACGAGATCGCCCGCGAGGCCATCGTGATCGTGGATGCGCCGCCGCTCCTCCCCGTCACGGACGGCGCCATCCTCACCGCCCGCACCGACGGCGCGCTCGTGGTCATCTCCGCGGGCAAGACGACGACCGACGAGCTCGGCAAGGCGATCCAGAACCTCGAGCGGGTCAGCGGCCACACCCTCGGTGTGATCCTCAACCGGGTGCCCGCGCGCGGCCAGGTCGGCCGGGGCTACGGCTACTACTACACGAGCTACTACGGCTCCGAGCGATCGGGCGCCCGCCCGGACACGGCCGTCGAGGCCGAGCCCGCGTCGACCTCGGCCTGAGCGCCCCGCGATGATCTTCCCGGGAGACGACTCCGCCCGCCCCGCCCGTCGGAGCTGGCGACCGGACGAGCCGGTCGCCGCCTCCGCCGCCCCCGTCTTCACCGTGCTCTCGGTCTGCACCGGCAACATCTGCCGGTCGCCGATGGCCGAGCAGCTGCTGCGCGCCGCACTCGCCGACGCGACCTCGCCCGAGGGGGGTCCCCTCTTCGCGTTCACCAGCGCCGGAGTGAGGACGCGCGACGGACTGCCGATGGACCCGGTCTCGGCCCGCTTCTCGGCTCAGCACGGGGGAGACCCGGCCGCGCACACGAGCGCGGTGCTCGGCGACGCGATCGTCGGCGACGCCGACCTGCTGCTCACGATGACCCGCGACCACCTGGTCGACGCCTCCCGCCGCTTCCCGTCGCTCCTCCTCCGCGGGTTCACGCTGCTCGAGTTCGCCCGCGTGCTGCCGTTCGTGCTGCGGGAGGTGCCGCTGCCGACGGTCGAGGACCCGGCCGCGCGGCTCCGCGCCGTCGTGCGGCTCGCCGCCGCTCACCGCGGGCGCGCCCCGCGGGGCGAGGGCGGCGACGACATCGAGGACCCGATCGGCCGCAGCGAAGCCGTGCACGAGCGCGTGGCGGGGCAGATCGCGGCCGCGGTCGCCGACGTCTCCCGCGATCTGAGAGCATTGGCGCGGCGGTAGTCGCGCGTCCGCGGGCGCGCTGACGCCTCGCCGCATCGCATCGCTCCTCCTCACCGTCGCGACCGCGACACGAACCCGCCACGATTCGGAGAACCCCTGTGAAGCTTTCTGTCATCGGCTGCGGCTACCTCGGTGCCGTTCACGCTGCCGCCATGGCCGAGCTCGGCCACGACGTCATCGGCATCGACGTCGACCAGAAGAAGATCGACGCCCTGGCCGCCGGCACCGCGCCCTTCTTCGAGCCCGGCCTCCCGGAGCTGCTGTCCTCCGGCGTGGCCTCCGGGCGCCTGCGCTTCTCGACCGACATGGCCGACGCCGCCGGTGCGGCCGTGCACTTCGTCGCCGTCGGCACTCCGCAGAAGCCCGGCGAGAACGCCGCGGACATGACCTACGTCGATTCGGCGATCGACGGTCTCCTGCCGTACCTCGAGGCGGACTCCCTCGTCGTCGGCAAGTCGACCGTCCCCGTCGGCACCGCCGCCCGCCTGGCCGACCGCATCGCCTCCTCCGGTGCGACGCTCGCCTGGAACCCCGAGTTCCTCCGCGAGGGCTTCGCCGTGAAGGACACGATCAGCCCCGACCGCCTCGTCTACGGCGTGCCCGCGGGTGAGGCCGGAGCCGCGGCGAAGGCGACCCTCGACGAGGTCTACGCGACCGCTCTCGCGGCCGAGACCCCGCTCGTGGTCACCGACTACGCCACCGCCGAGCTGGTGAAGGTCTCGGCCAACGCCTTCCTCGCGACCAAGATCTCGTTCATCAACGCGATCGCCGAGATCGCGGAGGTCACCGGCGCGGACGTCACGCAGCTCGCCGACGCGATCGGCTACGACGTGCGGATCGGCCGCCGCTTCCTGAACGCCGGCATCGGCTTCGGCGGCGGCTGCCTCCCGAAGGACATCCGCGCCTTCTCGGCCCGCGCCGACGAGCTCGGCGTCGGCGAGTCCGTCGCCTTCCTCAAGGAGGTCGACGCGATCAACCTGCGTCGCCGCCAGCGCGTCGTCGACCTCGTCACCGAGGGCCTGGGCGGATCCGTCGAGGGCCGCCGCATCGCGGTGCTCGGCCTGGCGTTCAAGCCGGAGTCGGACGACATCCGCGACTCGCCGTCGCTCGACGTCGCCGCGCGCCTGCACGACCTCGGCGCGATCGTGGTCGCGACCGACCCCGAGGCGATCGAGAACTCGCGCCGCCGCTACCCCGAGATCACCTACACGACCGACGTCGACGAGGCGCTGGCCGGTGCCGACGCCGTGGTCGTCGTGACCGAGTGGAAGCAGTTCCGCGCCCTCGACCCCGCGGCCACGGCGGCGAAGGTGGCCAACACCTTCCTCGTCGACGGCCGCAACTGCCTCGACCCCGCCGCCTGGCGTGCGGCCGGCTGGGAGTACCGCGGCCTCGGCCGCTGACGTGGCGGAGCCGTCGTCTCAGCGGACGCGGCTCGGCTGATCCGCCACGACGCCGGAGGCGCCGCGGAGGGGGATGTGCGCGAAGGCGTCGTCCCACTCCGCCGCCCTCCGGCGTCGTCGTGCGCGGACGATCATCCGGAGCAGCACGCCGGCGACCGCGCCGAGGAGAGCGCCGGAGGTGTTCATCACCACGTCGTCGACGGTCGCGAAGCGCGCCGAGAGGAAGAGCAGCTGGCCCGCCTCGATCAGCGAGCTCACCACGGCGCCGACGGCCACGGCGACCCACGCTCTCCGGAGCCGCAGGTTGAGGGCCAGGAGCAGCCCCAGAGGGACGAACAGAGCGATGTTGGCGGTCGACTCGAGGAACGCGTAGTCGACCATCGGGAGGCCGTGCCGCGCGAACCAGGAGGTCACCCGGCCGAGATCGCCCCGCACGCCCGCATCGACGGGCGTCGGCCAGAAGGCGATCGCTGCGAGAGCGACCACGTAGGGCACGCCGATGGCGAGGGTGAGGCGGGTGAGCGACCGGGTCACGGTGCTCCTCTCGTCGGTCGTCGGGCGGAGTCGGCGACGACGGCGGAAGAACAGTCTCGCCCCCGGCCGCTGGGATCGGGCCGGGAGGCGCGGGGGAGTGAGCTGGAGGCACATCCGTGCGCACGCCACTCCGCACGCCATCGTCGGTGCTCGAGCCGGGGAGCGCAGGACGGCGATCGCGGCAGTTCCGGCGACGACCCGGCTCCGCCTCGGCCGAGCCTCCGCCTGCGGGCGAGCCGGAGACAGCGGGCGAGCCCCGCCACAGCAGAACCCCGGGAACGACGAAGCCCGGCCGGATCATCGATCCTGGCCGGGCTTCTCACCGGTCGGGGTAGCGGGATTCGAACCCACGACCTCCTCGTCCCGAACGAGGCGCGCTACCAAGCTGCGCCACACCCCGGTGTGCTCATCACGGAGAACCGCTCACGAGCCTCGACAATAGTAGCCGATTTCCGGACCGTCGTCGGACACCCCTCGTCAGGCCGCAGGGGTGAGCGTCACGAGGGTCACCTCGGGCCGACAGGCGAAGCGCACCGGCGCGTAGATCGAGGTGCCGACGCCGGCCGACACGTTGAGGTACGAGCTGCGCAGTCCGTTGTCCCAGGTCGTCGAGCCGGCGACCTTGTCGCGCGGGATGTCGCAGTTGGTGACGAGGGCGCCGAAGCCCGGGACGCAGACCTGGCCGCCGTGCGTGTGCCCGGCGAGGATCACCTCGGCACCGCGGGCGACGAAGTCGTCGAGGATGCGCTGGTAGGGCGCGTGCGCCACGCCGATGCTGACGTCGGCCGGTCCGTCCTCCGCCCCGCGCAGCTCGTCCACGGCTCCCGCGACGAGGTCGATGCGGTCGAGGCCGATGTGCGGGTCGTCGACGCCGAAGAACTCGATGCGCGTCCCCTTCACCGTGATGCTCTCGGCGCGGTTGTTGAGGTCCACCCAGCCGAGCCCGTCGGAGAAGAAGCCGGTCAGCCCCTCGGTGTCGAGGTCGGCCTCGTGCTGCTTGGGGTTCTTGGAGGGGCCGACGAAGTAGCGGAGCGGGTTCTTCACCCGGGGGCCGAAGTAGTCGTTGGATCCGTTGACGAAGGCCCCGGGGATCCCGGCGAAGGGCTCCAGCGCCCTGCGGATGCCGAGCACGCCGTCGCGGTGGCCGAGGTTGTCGCCGGTGTCGACCACGACATCGGGCGCCAGGGCGAGGAGCGAGCGGATCCACTCCTGCTTCTTGGTCTGCCACGGGGCCATGTGCAGGTCCGACACGTGCAGGATGCGGATCGGCTCGGAACCGGCCGGCAGCACAGGGAACGACGTGCGCCGGACGGTGAACAGCGTCCGCTCGACGCCGATGCCCCAGGCCGCGGCGACGGCTCCGGCCGCGGCGACGGTCGCGAGGGCGGTGGTGAGGGGGCGACGGGTGCGTCCGGTCATGGATCCTTCTCTCGCACGTCGGCCGCGAGCGCGGCCGCGTTCATTCTGCCGGACGCTCCCTCGGGAGCAGCCGGGGGTGCCGGGGCTCAGCCCGCAGGGGGCGGAGCGCCCGGTCCAGCGCTGATCTGCAGGGTGATCTCCGCGCCCCGGGAGACGCGCGATCCGGCGGCAGGGTTCGTCTGGGCGACCGTCCCGGCCGGGCGGTCCGAGGGGACCGGAGCGGTGTCCACGCGCACCCTGAAGCCGACGGAGCGCAGACGTGCGGCGGCCGCGGTGGGGCTCTGGCCGGTGACCTGGGGCACGGCCTCCTGCGGAGCGTCGACGAGCGAGCGGACGGGAGCCGGGAACGCCGTCCCGCCGTACTTCGCGTCCGCGACGCGCATGATGCGGGGCCAGATCTGGTGGCGCACCTGACCGGCGTTCACCCGGTTGAGGCTGAATCCGCGCATGGAGGTGAAGCCGGTCACGTTGCCGACCCAGGTGGCGGTGGCGATCTCGGTGCTCGCGCCGACCATCCACGTGTGCAGCGCGTCGTCAGTGGTGCCGGTCTTGCCGATGTGCGGGACTCCGGTGCGGGGGTTGGACGGGGCGCCGGTGCCGCCCGTGACCACCTGCTGCAGGGCGTACCCGGCGGTCGCGGCCACCTCCTCGGACATCCCCTGGCTGCACTCGGAGGCGGGCGGCGCGACGTCCGCGCCCGTGCGGTCGACGATGCGGTCGATCGCGACGGGCGTGCAGACGGTGCCCTTGTTCGCGAAGCCGGCGAAGGCCGTGGCCATGGTGAGCGGAGCGATCTCGTTGGTGCCGAGGATGGTCGGCGCGAGCTTCTGCAGCTCGGTCCCGTCGGCACGGTGGACACCCATCGCCAGCGCCGTGTTGCGGATGCCGCAGAGGTCCAGCTGCTGCGCCATCGCGGCGAACGACGTGTTGATCGAGCCGGTCGTGGCCTGCAGGGCCGTGGTCACTCCTCCGTTGCCGCCCTCGTCGTTCCCGGGGTTCCAGGACTCGCCGTAGTAGACGCCGTCGGGCTCGCAGCTGTCTCGGAAGGTCGTGTAGGCGCGGCGGGTGCCGTCCACGCTCTCGCCGAGCGAGTGCCCCTCCTGCAGCCACTCCGCGAGGGTGAACACCTTGTAGGTCGATCCGACCTGGAACCCCGAGGACCCGCCGTAGCCGAAGTCGGTGTTGTAGTTGACGCTCGTGTAGTTCGGGCCCGTCAGGTCCGGATCGTTGGAGTAGTCCTTGTTCTGGGTCATCGCGAGGATGCGGCCGGTGCCGACCTCGACCGAGACGCTCGCGCTGCCGATGTTCACGTTCGCCATCGACTTCGGCACCCAGTCGTCGGTGGCCGAGACCGCGGCCTGCTGCAGGTCGGAGTCGAGGGTCGTGTAGATCCGGTAGCCGCCGCGCTTGAAGGTGGCGTCGCGCTCGTCCTGGCTCGCGCCGAACGCGTCGTCGTTCTTGATGACCCAGGTGACGTAGTCGCAGAAGAAGGCCGCGACACCCGCCGTCTGGCAGCCGGTGCTCGGCTCGGTGATCGCCGGTGTCACGGGCTCGGCGACGGCGGCCTGCGCCTGCTCGGACGTCACCTTCGACTCGAGGTCCATGCGGGTGACGATGTAGTCGCGCCGGTCGCGGGTCTGCGGGTAGCCCTCCGCGGCGGGGTTCGCCGGGTCGTCGGGACGGTCGAAGCGGAACTTCTCGGGGTTGTTCACGATCGCGACGAGCGCGGCGGACTGCGCGAGCGAGAGGTCCTTCGCGCTGACTCCGAAGTAGTAGCGGGCGGCCGCCTCGACGCCGTAGACGGTGCCGCCGAACAGGGCGATGTTGAGGTAGCCCAGCAGGATGTCGTTCTTCGGGTACTCCTTCTCGAGCCCGATGGCGAGCCGCATCTCGGCCACCTTGCGCTCCGGAGTGGTCTCCGTGGCCTCGCGGTAGGCCGCGTCGCGCTCGATCGGATCGCTCAGCGCCTCCGCCTTCTGCACGAGCACGTTCTTGACGTACTGCTGCGTGATGGAGGAGCCGCCCTGCACGTCCCCGCCCATGGCCGTCGTCGCGGCCGCGCGGACGGTGCCGAGCAGGTCGATGCCGCCGTGCTCGTAGAAGCGCGGGTCCTCGGAGGCGACCACGGCGTCCTTCACGAACGGCGAGATCTCGTCCCAGCCCACCTCGACGCGGTTCTGGGCGTAGAAGGAGGCGAGCAGCACGTCGCCGCCGGAGGAGTCCTTCGCGTAGACGTCGCTCTTCTCGGCGAGCGTGCCGATCTCGAGGTACTCGGGGAGGTTGTCGAACATCTCGACCGTGTTGCCGGCGGCCATGCCGCTCAGCGCGATCGCCGGCGTCACCGAGGCGGCCACCAGGACTCCCGCGACGACGCTCATGGCGACGATGCCGATCAGACCGCCGACGGCGCCCCCGATGGTCTTCACGACTCTGGTCCCGCCCTGCCCCGACATAGAATCAGCGTAGTCGCCGCGCTCGGACGAGCCGCGGCGCTCATCCCGCCGACGCGCGGCGCTCAGCAGTCGTCCCGCACCGGCCGCACCCGAGGAGAGCCATGTCCGTCCCGCGCTGGGAGTACATCACCACCCCGCTGATGATCCACAACACCACGGCGATCCTGAACACCTGGGGATCCGAGGGCTGGGAGCTGGTCCAGATCGTGACCGGTCCCGAGGGCGGACTCGTCGCGTACCTCAAGCGCCCCGTCGCCGAGGCCGGCGCGTGATCGCCGAGCGTCTCGCGGAGCTCGGCGTCGAGCTGCCCGCCGTGGCGGTCCCCGCCGGCGCATACGTCCCCGCGGTCGTGCACGGCGGCCTCGTCTACACGGCCGGGCAGATCCCCTTCGTCGATGGCGCTCTGCCGCTGGTCGGCAAGGTCGGCGCCGAGGTGTCGCCCGAGCAGGCGAAGGACCTCGCCCGGACCTGCGCCCTCAACGCGCTCGCGGCCGTGGCCGACGCGATCGGATCGCTCGACCGGGTGACGCGGATCGTGAAGCTCACCGGCTTCGTCGCGTCGGCCTCCGGCTTCACCGGGCAGCCCGGCGTGATCAACGGCGCCTCGGAGCTGCTCGGAGACGTGTTCGGCGAGCCCGGCCGCCACGCGCGCTCCGCCGTCGGGGTGGCGGAGCTGCCCCTCGGCGCTCCCGTCGAGGTCGAGCTGATCGTCGCCTTCGACTGACGCGCCGCCCCCTCCGGCCGCCGCGGCGGGAGGGGGCGCCGTCCGGTCAGTCCGCGGCGATCGCGGAGGTGATCACCGCCATCACCTGCGTGTCCGCGAGGGTCGTCGTGTCGCCCACGGCGCGTCCCTCCGCCACGTCGCGCAGCAGCCGCCGCATGATCTTCCCCGAGCGGGTCTTGGGCAGCTCCTGCACCACGAAGATCCGCTTCGGGCGGGCGATCGCGCCGATGTGCTCGGCGACGTGCGCCTTCAGGGTGGCCTCGAGCTCGTCGTGCCCGTGGGCCAGCGCCTCGGCCTGGCTCGCCTTCGCGATCACGAACGCGACCACGGCCTGGCCGGTGGTCTCGTCCGCGGCTCCCACGACGGCCGCCTCGGCGACGACCGGGTGCGAGACGAGGGCCGACTCGATCTCGGCGGTCGAGAGGCGGTGGCCGGAGACGTTCATGACGTCGTCCACGCGCCCCAGCAGCCAGAGGTCGCCGTCCCGGTCGCGACGAGCTCCGTCGCCCGCGAAGTAGCGGTCGCCGAACTTCGACCAGTAGGTCTCGACGTAGCGCGCCGGGTCGCCCCAGATCCCGCGCAGCATCGCCGGCCAGGGCTCGGTGATCACGAGCAGTCCGCCCTCGTCGGCGCCGACCGGCGTCCCGGAGTCGTCGACCACGTCGATCGAGATCCCCGGCAGAGCGACCTGCGCGGACCCGGGCTTGAGCGTCGTGACGCCGGGCAGAGGGGACACCATCATCGCGCCGGTCTCGGTCTGCCACCAGGTGTCGACGATGGGGGTGCGGCCGCCGCCGATCACGTCGCGGTACCAGACCCACGCCTCCGGGTTGATCGGCTCGCCGACCGATCCGAGCAGGCGCAGGCTCGAGAGGTCGAAGCGCTGCGGGATCTGCCGGCCGAGCTTCATGAAGGAGCGGATCGCCGTGGGCGCCGCGTAGAGGATCGTCACGCCGTGCTTCTCGACGATCTCCCACCAGCGGCCGGGATGCGGGCTGTCCGGAGTGCCCTCGTACATCACCTGGGTGGCGCCGTTGGCGAGCGGGCCGTAGACGACGTAGCTGTGGCCGGTGATCCAGCCCACGTCCGCGGTCGACCAGTAGACGTCCGACTCGGGGTGCAGGTCGAAGACCGCGCGGTGCGTGAAGGCGACCTGGGTGAGGTACCCGCCGCTGGTGTGCAGGATGCCCTTGGGCTTCCCCGTCGTGCCGCTGGTGTAGAGGATGAAGAGGGGCTGCTCGGCGGGGAAGGGCTTCGCGACGTGGTCGGCGTCGACCGCCACGATCTCCTCGTGCCACCAGAGGTCGCGCCCCTGGTGCCAGGCGACCTCGTTGCCTCCGCGTCGCACGACCAGGACGTGCCGGACGCTGGACTCGCCGCCGAGGGCGAGCGCCGCGTCGACCGCCGGCTTCAGGGGCGAGACGGCGCCCTTGCGCCAGCCGCCGTCGGCGGTGATGACGAGCGTCGCCTCCGCGTCGTCGATGCGCGCGCGCAGGCTCTCGGCGCTGAAGCCGCCGAAGACGACGGAGTGGACCGCGCCCAGCCGGGCGACGGCGAGCATGGCGACGACCGCCTCCGGGATCATGGGCAGGTAGATCGCGACGCGGTCGCCGGCGCGGACGCCGAGGCTCGTGAGCAGGTTCGCGGCGCGCTTCACCTCGGCGGTGAGCTCGGCGTAGGTGATCGAGCGGGAGTCGCCGGGCTCGCCCTCCCAGTGCAGGGCGACGCGGTCGCCGTGGCCGGCCAGGACGTGCCGGTCGAGGCAGTTGTAGGCCACGTTCAGCTCGCCGTCGTCGAACCACTTCGCGAACGGGGGCTCGCTCCAGTCGAGGGTGCGCGTGAAGGGCCGGTGCCAGTGCAGGAGCTCGCGGCTCCGGTCGGCCCAGAAGGCGAGGCGGTCGGCCGCGGCCTCGTCGTACAGCGCGGCGGTCGCGACCGCTCCGGCGGCGAGATCGGCCGGCGGCGGGAACCGGCGGGTCTCGTGGAGGAGGTTGTCGATGGCGTTCCGGTCGGCCGCCGGGGCGTCGGGGGGAGTGGACATCTGCGATTCGCTCCTTCGCGAGTGAGACGTTCGCCGGCCCGCGCGGTCGGCGTCGCACCACCGTAGCGCCCGCCTCCGACGGGGATCGCCGCGCGCCGGAAGCTGAGTGCGGGGCGGGTGTCGGATAAGAGTCCGCAGAGAACGGGATCCGGGCTTGGCGAATCGCGATCCGTCCCCTACAGTTGCATACGGCCGAATGAACTTCGGCCCAGCGGCGCAAGTGATTCCCCCCAATCCAGCGCCGCCGAGGCGGCACCTGTTCCCCCCAATGGGTGCCGCCCCCTTCTTCCCGCCGGATCCGGCGGACGGACGCCCCCGCTAGAGCCCTGCTCGCGGGGGCGTTTCCGCGTCATGGGGACTTCTCCTCCGCGCGGCTCCGGCCCGGTCGCCGCGGAGTGCCCCTCTGCGGGTCCGGCCCGGGTGTCCCGGATCGCTCCTCCACAGGCGCGCTCGCGCACTACTCTCCTCGGATCGGACATCGGGCCCCCCGCCACGCGAGGCGGGCTCCTAGCGTGCCGGGATGACCCGCGACTTCGTCCCCCTCGTCCCCGCCGAGCACCGCCGCGACCCGTTACCGGTGCGGCCCGCCGCCGCCGGCCTCGGGCTGCTCGCGCCGCACGCCGCGGATCCCGCGGTGACCGACCTCTTCGTGAACGGCGGCGCGGGTCTCTGGATCGACCGGGGCGGTGGTGCGGAGCGGGTCCCGGAGTGGACGCTCGACGCCGCCGGAGCGAGGCGGCTGGCCGTCGCGCTGGTCGCGGCCGGAGGGCGGCACGTCGACGAGGCGAGCCCGTGCGTCGACGTGAGGCTCCGGCACGGGGTCCGGGTGCACGTCGTTCTGCCGCCGGTGGCGACCGCGGGAGCGCTGGTGTCGGTGCGGGTGCCGCGGTCGGACTCCTGGACGCTCGGGGAGCTGCAGGCGGCGGGGATGCTGGACGACGACGGGGTGCGGCTTCTGCGCCGGGCGGTCCGCGAGCGGTGGAACCTGCTGATCACGGGAGCGGGCGGATCGGGGAAGACGACGCTGCTCGGCGCCCTGCTCGGGTGCGCGGCGCCGACCGAGCGGATCGTGGCCATCGAGGACGTCGGCGAGCTCCGGCCGGCGCACCCGCACGTCGTCTCGCTCGAGGCGCGGCAGCCCAACCTCGAGGGCGCCGGTGCGGTGGGCCTAAACCGGCTCGTGAGGGAGGCGCTGCGGATGCGGCCGGACCGCCTGGTCCTCGGCGAGTGCCGCGGAGTCGAGCTGCGCGAGCTGCTGTCCGCGCTGAACACCGGGCACGACGGCGGCGCGGGAACCCTCCACGCGAACTCCCTCGAGGACGTGCCCGCGCGTCTCGAGGCGCTCGGGGTCCTCGCAGGGCTGGGGCCCGAGGCGATCGCGCGGCAGACGGTCAGCGCGATCGACCTGGTGCTCCACCTCGAGCGCCGCGGCGGGCGGCGGCGGCTGGCGGCGTCCGGGACGTTCGCGCTCGACGCGGCAGGGCGCCTGAGGGTCGAGGACGGGGCGCTCCCGAGCGCCTCGAGGTCGGGCGCGTGACGGATCGCGACGGCCTGGACGAGGTCGCGGCGGTCGTGCACCGGCTGGCCGTCCTCCTCGCGGCGGGAGTGGCTCCCGCGTCGGCCCTCGGGCATCTCGCGGGGGCGGAGGGGTCGGACAGCGGGGACGCGCGGCGGCGGCGTCTGCTCCGGGCGGTGTCGGAGGAGGCCGGCCGCGGGGGCGACGTGACGGAGGCGCTGCTGCGCGGGACGCCGGCCTCGCGGCGGAGCGGCCCGGAGCGGAAGCGGCCGCGACGGAGAGCAGAGAACACCGGTGAGGCGACCGCGTGGGCTGCGCTGGCCGCGGCCTGGCGGGTGGCCGCCGACTCCGGCGCGCCGGTCGCCGCCGCTCTCGGCGAGCTGGCGGAGTCCCTGCGCGAGCTGGCACGCGCCCGCCGGGACATCGAGGTGGCTCTGGCCGGTCCCTCCGCCACCGGGAGGGTCGTGAGCGCGCTGCCGCTGGCGGCGCTGGGTCTGGGGGCCCTGCTGGGCTTCGACGTGGTCGGCGTGCTCCTCGGGACCGTGCCCGGTCTGATCTGCCTGGTCGGTGGAGCCGGGCTGATGGCGGGCGCGCACGCGTGGACGCGGCGCCTCGTCCGAGGGGCGGCCCCGGCCGATCCCGCGCCCGGGCTCGCGCTCGACCTCCTCTCGGTGGCGCTGGCAGGCGGCGGTTCGATCGGGTCGTCGCGCGCCCGGGTCGTGGCGGCGCTCGCGGAGTGCGGGCTCGACGCGGGCGAGCGCGTGCTCTCCGACGCGGACCCGGTGCTCGCCCTCTCGGCAGCGGCGGGCGTGCCGGCAGGACGCCTGCTCCGGAGCGAGGCGGCTCTGGTCCGGGCGCGGGCGTCCTCCGCTGCGCGGGAGCGCGCCGCTCGGCTCGGCGTGACCCTCCTGCTGCCGCTCGGGGTCTGCGTGCTTCCGGCGTTCCTCCTGCTGGGAGTGGCTCCGATGGTCGTCTCGGTGCTGCTCTCGACGTTCTCGGCGGCGGCGTGACGCGGTCGGCCCCTCCTCCACAGGGGCCGGATCGGGTGGCGTCTCCACGGATCGGCCGGAGGATCGGTCGGCGGGACCGGGAGTGCACGATCCTCGAGGAGGGGGCACGGAGCGGGGCGGAACGGAGCAGGACGGATGAGCAGTGACACGGCGATCAGCGGCGGGGGAGCGACGCGGAGTCGGGGACTCGGCAGGAGCAGGGATGCGGGCGGGGGTGCGGCCGGGAGGAGTCGGAGCCCGAGGAGCGGCGGAGGCGCGGCGTCCGGCGGAGGAACGGGCCTCGACGTCTCCGCAGGCCGCGTCGAGTGGCGCCGACCCGGGTGGGGAGGGTTCGGCGCGCTGGGCGACGAGGAGGGCTCGGCGACGGCGGAGTACGCGATCGCGACGATGGCCGCGGTCGGCTTCGCCGGGCTGCTGGTGGTCATCCTCAAGGGCGACGAGGTGCGGAGCATCCTGACCGACCTGGTGACCCGCGCGCTCACCGCGGCGGGATGAGAGGCCTCCCGCTGCTGCGCGGGCGGCTCGCTCACGAGGAGGGGTCGGCCACCGCCGAGCTCGCGCTCGTGCTTCCGGCGGTGGTCGTGGTGCTGGCGCTGTGCCTGGGGTCGGTGGCGGCCTCGGCGCAGTACGTCCGGCTCGTCGACGCGGCGGCCGACGCGGCCCGGTCCGCGGCCCGGGGCGACGATCCTCACGCGTCGCTCGCCCGGGTGGCGGGGGCGTCGCTCACGGCGGGGGAGCAGGACGGACTGGTCTGCGTCGACGTCGCGGCTCGACTCCGGCCGCTCCCGGCGGTGTCGCTCCCGGTCTCGGTCCGGTCCTGCGCCCTGGGCGGGGGCGGATGATGCGCCGGCTCCCCGGGGCTGTCCGTGACGGGGAGGAGGGATCGGCCGCGGTCGTGGCCGTCGGAGTCGTCGCGGGCACGATCCTGGTGACGGCCGCCGTGCTCGCCGGCTGCGCAGGAGTCGTCGGGCACCAGCGAGCGGTCGCCGCCGCGGACGCCTCGGCTCTGGCCGCGGCCGACGTCGCCTCCGGTCTGCTGGCCGGGGATCCGTGCGGGCGGGCCGCCGCCGTGGCCCGGGCGAACGGCGCCGAGCTCGTCCTCTGCGAGGTCGACGGCGGCGTCGCGAGGGCGGAGGCGACGGTCGCCGCGGGTCCGCTCTCCCTCACTGCGCGGTCGCGGGCCGGCCCGCCGCCCTGAGCGCGGAGGCAGCAGCGGGAGTCGTCCGGACCGAGGCGCGGACGACTTCCGCGGGAGCGGGTCAGTCGGAGGCGAGGCGCTGGTACCGGTACGCGGCGGCGGTCGGCAGGGCGCCCGCGCCCTCGTCGTGCTCGAGGCCGCCGGCGAGGAGGTAGATGTAGCGGGAGCCCGCTCTCGCCCCGGGGATCTCGAGGCGTGCGGCGGGGGCCTGATCGTCGCCGTATCCCCTGCGGAGGGTCTTGCCCTCCAGCGGTCCGTCGAGGAGCTTGGCCGTGTAGGCGGAGGTCGTGGTCGTGTGCGTCGTTGCCATGCCTCATCATGCGCCGATCAGCGCCGCGCGTCACCCCGCCCGTGCCAGGTCGGGCAGACGGCTCGGAGGCCGTGTCCAGCGTCCTCCCGAGGTCCCCGCGTCCTCGGGAGGAGGCAGGACGCCCGGGGTCAGTGTGTATGGTGTGCCTGTCGGGCGCCCCCGCCGATGGGGACGCGTCGCCGTTCCCCGCACCACGTCGCCGCGCACCGTCTCCCCGCAGCAGGGGACGTCGGACCACTGGTCGTCCGACCCGACAGCACCAATCGAGGAGAACTGTGTCCGGCACGAAGAAGCTGGTGATCGTCGAGTCGCCGGCGAAAGCCAAGACCATCGCCCAGTACCTGGGCGACGGCTACGAGGTGCTCGCCTCCGTCGGGCACATCCGCGACCTCATCGAGCCGAAGAACCTCCCCCCGGAGCTGAAGAAGGGCCCGCTGGGCAAGTTCTCCGTCGACGTCGACAACGGCTTCGAGCCCTACTACGTCGTCTCCGACCAGAAGAAGAAGACGGTCGCCGATCTCAAGCGCGCGCTGAAGAACGCCGACGAGCTCTACCTCGCCACTGATGAGGACCGCGAGGGCGAGGCCATCGCGTGGCACCTCCTCGAGGAGCTCAAGCCCAAGGTCCCCGTGCACCGCATGGTCTTCCACGAGATCACGAAGGACGCGATCCAGAAGGCGCGCGACAACACCCGGGACATCGACACCTCCCTGGTCGACGCCCAGGAGACCCGCCGCATCCTCGACCGCCTCTACGGCTACGAGATCTCGCCCGTGCTGTGGCGCAAGGTCGGCCCCGGGCTCTCGGCCGGCCGTGTGCAGTCGGCCGCGACCCGCCTGGTGGTCGACCGCGAGCGGGAGCGCCTGGCGTTCGTGTCCGCCGGCTACTGGGACCTCGCCACCGTGCTCGCACCCGAGGCGGACGCCGCGGCGGGCTTCGACGCCCGCCTCGCCCGACTCGACGGCAAGCGGATCGGAAGCGGCCGCGACTTCGACGACCGCGGTCAGCTGAAGGGCGACGTCACCGTCCTCGACGAGTCCACCGCCGGTGCCCTCGCCGAGGCGCTCCGCGACCCCGCCACGGCGGTCCGGGTCTCGAACCTCGAGTCCAAGCCCTACTCGCGGCGTCCCGCCGCCCCGTTCACCACGTCCACGCTCCAGCAGGAGGCGGCGCGCAAGCTCCGCTTCTCGGCGCGCCAGACGATGAGCGTCGCGCAGTCGCTCTACGAGAACGGCTTCATCACCTACATGAGGACCGACTCGCCCGGGCTCTCGCAGCAGGCGCTGAACGCCGCACGCACCCAGGCCGCCTCCCTCTACGGAGCCGAGACCGTCCCGGACAAGCCGCGCCTGTACTCCGGCAAGAACAAGAACGCGCAGGAGGCGCACGAGGCGATCCGGCCCGCGGGCGAGACCTTCCGCACTCCGGACCAGCTCTCGGGAACCCTCCGCGGCAACGACCTCCGCCTCTACGAGCTCATCTGGAAGCGCACCGTCGCCTCGCAGATGGCCGACGCCAAGGGCTCGACCGCCACGGTGACGCTGCTCGCCGAGCCGGCCGGCGACGTCGCGAAGACCGCCGAGTTCACCGCCTCCGGAACCGTCATCACCTTCCGCGGGTTCCTGCTCGCCTACGAGGAGGGGCGCGACGAGGAGCGACACGGCGCCCGCGACGAGAAGGACGCCAAGCTGCCGGTGCTCGAGGTCGGCCAGAGCCTGGTCGTCGCCGAGGTCGAGGCCAAGGGCCACGAGACCTCGCCGCCCCCGCGCTACACGGAGGCGAGCCTGGTCAAGGCGCTCGAGGAGCTCGGCATCGGCCGGCCCTCGACGTACGCCTCGATCATCTCCACCATCGTCGACCGCGGATACGTCACTCCGCGCGGCACCGCCCTCGTGCCGAACTGGATCGCCTTCTCGGTGGTCCGGCTGCTCGAGGACTTCTTCTCGGACCTGGTGGAGTACGACTTCACCGCCGAGATGGAGGGCGACCTCGACCGCATCGCCGGCGGCGAGGAGGACCGCGTCGCCTGGCTCAACCGCTTCTACTTCGGCGGGGGCACGCACCCCGGGCTCCGCCACGTCGTGGACAACCTCGGCGAGATCGACGCGAAGAGCATCAACTCCGTCCGGATCACCGACGACATCACCCTGCGCATCGGCAAGTACGGCCCCTACCTCGAGGTGGCCCAGGAGGAGGGGCAGGAGACGCCGCGCCGCGTCAACCTGCCGCTCGAGCTGGCCCCCGACGAGCTCACCCCCGCCAAGGCGCAGGAGCTCGTCGACGCCCCGGTCCAGACCGACCGCGTCCTCGGCAGCAACCCCGACTCGGGCAAGACCGTCGTCGTCAAGGACGGGCGATTCGGCCCCTACGTGACCGAGGTCGATCCGGAGCCGGAGACCACCGCCGATCCCGCCACCGGGGAGGTCGTCGAGCCCGCGCCCGCGAAGCGCGGCGCGAAGAAGCCCGCTGTCGTGAAGCCGCGCACCTCCTCCCTCTTCAAGTCGATGGACGTCGCCTCGATCGACCTGGCGACGGCTCTGCGCCTGCTCGACCTGCCCCGCACGGTCGGCGACGATCCCGAGAGCGGCGAGCCGATCACGGCTCAGAACGGCCGCTACGGCCCGTACATCAAGAAGGGCACCGACAGCCGGTCCCTCACCAGCGAGGACCAGATCTTCGAGGTCGACCTGCCGACGGCGCTCGAGATCTTCGCCCAGCCGAAGTACGGCGCGCGACGCGCATCGAGCGCGCTGAAGGAGTTCGAGGCGGACCCCGTCAGCGGCAAGCCGATCCGGATCCGCGACGGACGCTTCGGCGCCTACGTGACCGACGGCGAGACCAACGTCACGATCTCCAAGGGCCTGACCATCGAGGAGATCGACTTCGAGCAGGCGGTCCAGATGCTGGCCGACAAGCGTGCGAAGGGCCCGGCGAAGAAGGCCCCGGCCAAGCGTGCGCCGGCCAAGAAGCCCGCGGCGAAGACGACGGCGGCCAAGACGACGGCGGCCAAGACGACGGCGGCCAAGACGACGGCGGCCAAGACGACGGCGGCCAAGACGACGGCGGCCAAGACGACGGCGGCCAAGACGACGGCCGCGAAGACGACGGCGACGAAGACCACCGCGGCCAAGACGACCGCCACGAAGACGACCGCGGCGAAGAAGCCCGCCGCGCCCCGCGCCACCGCCGCGAGCCGCGCGGCTGCCGCGGCGGCCGCCGAGACGTCGGACGCGACGGAGTCGTGACCGGGCTGTTCGTCACCCTCGAGGGCGGGGACGGCGCGGGCAAGACCACGCAGGCGCGGCTGCTCGAGGAGTGGCTGGCCATGCGGGGCGAGACGGTCGTCCGCACCCGTGAGCCCGGGGGCACCGAGGTGGGCGTGCAGATCCGCGAGATCGTGCTGCACCACCGCGGTGAGATCGACCCCCGGGCCGAGGCACTGCTGTACGCGGCGGACCGCGCCCAGCACATGGGGACGCTCGTGCGACCGGCGCTCAAGCGCGGCGAGGTCGTCGTGCAGGACCGCTACATCGACTCCTCCGTCGCCTACCAGGGAGCCGGGCGCGTCCTCGACGCCGTCGAGGTCCGGCGGCTCTCGGAGTGGGCCACGCACGACCTGAGGCCCGACCTGACCGTCCTGCTCGACCTCGATCCCGCCGTCGCGCGGGGCCGGCTCGACGCGGCCCGCACCCGCTTCGACCGGCTGGAGGCCGAGAAGGCGGAGTTCCACGGACGCGTGCGCGAGGCGTTCCTGGCGATCGCCGAGGGAGACGCCGAGCGCTTCCTGGTCGTGGACGCCGCTCGCCCGGTCGAGGAGATCGCGGCCGCGGTGCGGGAGCGGGTCGCCGCCCTCCTCGACGGCGCCTCGGCTGTCGGTGCTCGCGGTTAGCCTGGTGGCATGACCGTCTGGAGCCAGCTCGTCGGGCAGGAGCACGCCATCGGCGCCCTGCAGGACGCCTCCACGCCCCGGGACGACCGGGGCCGGGAGTCGTCGTCGATGACGCACTCCTGGCTCATCACCGGCCCACCCGGGTCCGGCCGCTCGAACCTCGCCTACGCGTTCGCCTCCGCACTGCTCTGCCGCCACGGCGGCTGCGGGGAGTGCCCCGACTGCCGCCAGGTCGCCGCCCGCTCCCATCCCGACCTCTCCGTGCTGACGACCGAGCGCGTGATCATCTCGATCGACGAGGTGCGGCGGCTGGTCAGCAGCTCGCAGTACTCGCCCTCGGTCTCGCGCTACCGGGTCATGGTCATCGAGGACGCCGACCGGATGAGCGAGCGCACGTCCAACGTCCTGCTGAAGGCGCTCGAGGAGCCGCCGGAGCGCACGGTGTGGATCCTGTGCGCCCCGAGCGAGGCCGATCTGCTTCCCACCATCCGCTCCCGCGTCCGCTCCGTGCGGCTCCGGGTGCCGAGCGTCGAGGACGTCGCCGGGCTCCTCGAGCGCCGCGACGGGGTCGATCCCGAGACCGCCGAGCGCGCCGCCCGCCAGGCTCAGAGCCACATCGGGATGGCGCACCGCCTCGCGACCGACGCGAACGCGCGCGAGCGCCGGGAGGAGACGCTCCGCATCGCCCTGCGCCTCCGCGGCGTCTCGGACGCGGTGCTCGGCGCGGCGCGGATGATCGAGGTCGCGACGGAGGACGCCAAGGCGATCACCCTCGAGCGCGACGAGGCCGAGCGGCAGCAGGCGCTGCGCTCGCTCGGCGTCGAGCCCGGGGGCACTGTGCCCGCCCAGCTCCGCTCTCAGCTGCGGGCGCTCGAGGAGGACCAGAAGCGACGCGCGACACGGAGCCTCCGCGACGGCCTCGACCGGATCCTCGTCGACCTGCTCTCCCTCTACCGCGACGTGGTGCGCCTCCAGCTCGGGGCGCCCGGCGGCGTCATCAACGAGGAGGTCCGGACCGAGATGACCGCGCTCGCCGAGTCGACTCCGCCCGACCGCACGCTCGCCGTCCTCGATGCGATCGCGACCGCCCGGCAGCGGATCGACGCGAACGTCTCCCCGGTCCTCGCTCTCGAAGCGCTGCTCGTGGTGGCCGCTCGCCGTCCGGTGGCCGCGTGAGGCGGGGGCGCCGGTCGGCCGTCGTCGTCGCACTCGTCGCGGCGGCGTCCCTCCTGACCGGCTGCTTCGCGCCCGGCCCGACCGTCGACCGGACCTCCACCCCGTATCCGCAGACCGTCGACGACTCCCTGGAGCGCTTCTACTCGCAGGTGCTGGTCTGGGACGACTGCGGCGACGGCGCTCTCTGCGCCGACGCGACCGTCCCGCTCGACTGGGACGCCCCCTCGGGGGAGACGGCGTCGATCGCCCTGGTGCGCCGGCCCGCCACGCAGGGCCCGGCGATCGGGTCCCTGCTCGTGAACCCGGGTGGACCGGGAGCGTCGGGCGTCGACTTCATCCGCGACAGCGCCGACTACGCGGTCGACTCCGCACTCGCTGCCCGGTACGACGTCGTCGGCTTCGATCCGCGCGGAGTGGGCGCCTCCACCGCGGTCTCGTGCCTCGACGCCGCGGGTCTCGACTCCTACCTCTACGACATCACGCCGGGGGAGCGGGGCAGCGACGAGTGGATCCAGGCGCAGCGCACGTCCGCCGCCGCGTTCGCCGCCGCCTGCGAGGAGCGCAGCGGGCCGCTGCTGCCCGAGGTCGGCACCCCGAGCGCCGCCCGTGATCTCGACGTGCTGCGAGCGGCGCTCGGCGACGAGTCGCTGCACTACCTCGGCTACTCCTACGGCACGTTCCTCGGAGCGACCTACGCCGGGCTCTTCCCGGACCGGGTCGGCCGCCTCGTCCTCGACGGCGCGATCGATCCGGCGGCGACCTCGTTCGACGTGGTGCGGGAGCAGGCGAGGGGGTTCGAGAGCGCTCTGCGCGCCTACCTCGCCGACTGCCTCCGCTCGGACGACTGCCCGTTCACCGGGACGGTCGACGCGGGGATGGCCCAGCTGAAGCGCATGCTCGAGGACGTGGACGCCTCGCCGATCCGAGCGGCCGATGGCCGAGAGCTCGGCGCGAACACGCTGTTCACCGCGATCGTGTACCCGCTCTACGACGCCACGGCGTGGGGAGCGCTGAGCGAGATGCTCGCCGACGTGCGCCGGGGCGACCCCGCGGTCGCGTTCCAGTACGCCGACGCCTACAACGGACGCGACGCGGACGGCCGGTACGCGGACAACACCACCGAGGCCTTCCTCGCGATCAACTGCGTCGACTACTCCTACGACGCGGACACCGCCTCGATGCGCGCCGACGAGGCCGCTCTCGAGCAGGCCGCGCCGACGATCGGCCGGTACATGGCCTACGGCGACATCCTCTGCAGCGAGTGGCCGGCGGCGTTCGAGGGCTCCCGCGAGCCGATCACCGCGGAGGGCTCGGCGCCCATCCTGGTCGTGGGCACCACGAACGATCCCGCCACTCCCTACGTGTGGGCGCAGGCGCTCGCCGGCGAGCTCTCCGCCGGTCACCTGGTCACCTACGACGGGGAGGGCCACACGGCCTACAACAAGTCGACGTCCTGCGTGAACGACGCGGTCGACGCGTACCTGCTCGAGGGGACCGTCCCGGAGGAGGATCCGCAGTGCTGACCGAGCAGGAGCGGCCCCGTGAGCAGCAGCCCGGGCTCCGCGAGCGCAAGCGCCTCGCCACGCGGCGGGCCATCGAGATCGCCGTCCTCCGTCTCGCGAGCGAGCGCGGTCCGGAGCGCGTGACCATCGAGGACGTCTCGCGCGCCGCCGACGTCTCCACGCGCACCTTCTTCAACTACTTCGCCTCGAAGGAGGACGCGCTGGTCGGCGGGCTCCCCGTCATCGCCGACGAGACGGCGGCGGGGTTCGTCGCGGGCCGGGGCGCCGTGCTCGAGGACCTGCAGCGGGTCTTCGTCGCCGCGATGGAGGAGCCGCTCGAGGAGGACCGGGAGCTGCACGTCCTCCGCCGCGCGCTCTTCCGCGAGCACCCTCATCTGGTCGGCCTGAAGATCGCGGGCATGCGCGAGTTCGAGCTCGCGGTCGAGGGGCTCGTCGCCGAGCGTCTCAGCCGGGAGGACGACGACGCGGAGCGGGTGCGCAGCCGGGCACGGATGCTGACGCTCCTCGGACTCGCCGCCGTGCGCCACGCGTGGGCGGCGTGGGTCGATCACGACGGCCGGGAGGTGCTGGCGGGACGCATCGCGCGCTCCTTCGAGGAGCTGCGCGGCGCGCTCGCCTGAGCCGAGCGCAGCGGTCGCGGCTACCGTCCCGGAGCCTCTGCCCGACCGCGCCGCTCTGATTCACGCCCGGGCGCGCGAGCAGGCTATGCTGTGTAATCGTGTCCGGGGCTCAGGCCCCGCGTGCACGCCGCCTTAGCTCAGTCGGCAGAGCGTCTCACTCGTAATGAGAAGGTCGTGGGTTCGATTCCCACAGGCGGCTCCCTCTCCCCGGATCCGCGACGTCCAGGTCGCGTCGAACTCGCATCGCTACCCTGTTGCGGATGACCGACACCCCTCCTCCCCGCCGTCGCCGCACTCTCGCGGTCGCCGCGGTGCTCGTGGCCGCCGTGCTCGGTGGCGGCGCCTTCGGCGTCGGGACGGCTCTCGGCAGCGCCGCGGAGCCGGAGGCGCTGCCCGTCGCCGCGACCCCGATGGCCACCACGACTCCCACCCCGACGCTCACGGCCACGACGCGGCCCACCGCGGAGGCGGCCGCCGAGGCGCTCCGCACCTGCTCGGTGGCGGACCTCGCCGCCGACCCGCGCCTGGGCTCGATGCAGGCGCGCGTGGTCGACGCCGCGACGGGCGAGGTCCTGTTCGACCGCGGGGGCGGAACCGCGTCCCGCACCGCCTCCGCCCTGAAGATCCTGACGGCCGCGTCGGCGCTCGCGGTCCTCGGCCCGGACACGCGCATCGCCACCACCGTGGTCCGGGGGAGCGAGCCCGGGAGCGTCGTCCTCGTCGGCGGGGGAGACCTCACCCTGACTCGGCTCCCGACCGGCCGGCAGTCGACCTACGCGGGAGCGGCGCACCTCGACGACCTCGCCGCGCAGGTCGAGAGCGCCTGGGAGGCGGACCCCTCGACCGCCGGCACGCCGATCACCTCGCTGGTGCTCGACTCCTCCCTCTACTCGGGCGAGACCTGGCAGCCGAGCTGGAACCGCAAGGAGCAGGTCGACGGCTACATGCCCGAGATCACGGCGCTCCAGGTGGACGGCGACCGCGAGGACCCCACGGCCTCGACCTCCGAGCGCGGCACGGATCCGATCGGGCGGGCCGGAGAGGCGTTCGCCGACGAGCTGGACGGCTCGCCCGTGGTCTCCACCGGGACCGCTCCCGCGGGCGCCGCCGTGCTCGGCACGGTGGAGTCGGCTCCGGTCGGCACGCTCGTGCAGCAGATGCTGCTGGTCTCCGACAACGCGATCGCCGAGATGCTCGCGCGGCTCGTCGCGATCCGCACCGGCGCAGGGAGCGACTTCGGCGCTGAGCAGGCCGGTGTGCTGCAGGGGCTCGCCGGCTACGGCGTCGACACCTCCGGGATCGCGATCGTCGACGGCTCCGGCCTGAGCGACGACAACGCGGTCGCGCCGTCATACTTCACCGAGCTGCTCCGGAAGGTGCAGGCCCGCGAGGGGCAGTTGGGGATCCTCCTCGACGGCCTGCCGGTGTCGGGCCGGACGGGGTCGCTCTCCTACTCCGACCGCTTCGCCGGCGACAACGCCGCGGCCGACGGCGCAGTGCGCGCGAAGACGGGCTGGATCGACACCGGCTACACCCTGGCCGGTGTGGTCACCGCGGCGGACGGCACCGAGCTGACGTTCGCGGTCTACGCTCTCGGCGACGTCTCCGACTCGGCGAAGACCGCGATCGACACCCTCGTGACGGGCGTCTATCGCTGCGGATCCTCGCTCTCCGACTCCTGACCCGGGCGGGTCGACCGCCCGCTCCTCCTCCCTCCTCGTCCCGGAAGGCCCACGATGACCACCGCACTCCTGATCGTCGACGTGCAGAACGACTTCACCGAGGGCGGCGCGCTCGCCGTCACAGGCGGCGCGGCCGTCGCCCAGGGCGTCACCGCCCATCTCGCGGCGCACGCCGACCGCTACTCCACGGTGCTGGCCTCCCGCGACTGGCACGAGGGCGACTCCGACAACGGCGGCCACTTCGCGGCGGAGCCGGACTTCGTCGACAGCTGGCCCGTCCACTGCGTCGCGGGCACGGACGGCGCGCGCTTCCACCCGGCGCTGGACACCGCTCGGATCGATGTGCAGATCCTCAAGGGACAGGGCCGCCCCTCGTACTCGGCCTTCGAGGGGACGACGGAGGCGGGCGAGGAGCTCGGCGCCGTGCTGGCGGAGCGGGGCGTCACCGCGCTCGACGTCGTGGGGCTCGCGACCGACCACTGCGTGCGCGCCTCGGCGCTCGACGCGCGACGGGCGGGGCTCGAGGTCCGCGTGCTCGAGGACCTGGTCGCGGGCGTCTCCGAGGAGGCGAGTGCCGCGGCGCTGCGCGAACTGACGGAGGCGGGCGTCCGCGTCGAGCGGTCCGCCTGAGCGGTCGTCCCTCCACAGGGCCCACGGCGACGCAGGTCCTCCCGGCTCCCGGCGACCCCGTCTCCGGAGCGATCGCCCGTCCTACACTGGGAGGACGAGAAGCTCCTCCCGGCGCGGTCTCCGCGCTCCGATCCGAAGAAGTGGTTCCCTCCTGTGACTGATTCCGTCGCGTCCCGCGTCGCCGAGACCGCTCTGCTCGCCCGCATCCCCACGCAGCTGCTGATCGGCGGTGAGTGGGTGGACGCCTCAGGCGGCGGCTCGATCGACGTCGAGGACCCGGCCACCGGAGCGGTCCTGGTCTCGATCGCCGACGCGACTCCGGAGGACGGGGTCCGGGCCCTCGACGCCGCCGTGGCCGCCGGTCCGTCGTGGGCCGCGACGGCGCCGCGGAAGCGGGGCGAGATCCTCCGGCGGGCGTTCGACCTGCTGCAGGAGCGCACCGAGGAGTTCGCGCTCCTCATGGCGCTCGAGATGGGCAAGCCGGTCGCGGAGGCCCGAGGCGAGGTCGTCTACGGCGGCGAGTTCCTCCGCTGGTTCAGCGAGGAGGCGGTGCGCATCAGCGGACGCTACGGCGTCTCGCCCGAGGGCAGCGGCCGGATGATCGTCTCCCAGCACCCGGTGGGCCCCTGCTACCTGATCACCCCGTGGAACTTCCCGCTCGCGATGGCGACGCGGAAGATCGCTCCGGCGCTGGCGGCGGGCTGCACCGTCGTCGTGAAGCCGGCCGAGCTCACTCCGCTCACCACGCTCGCCTTCGCGGCGCTGCTCGCCGAGGCGGGGCTCCCCGACGGCGTGCTCAACGTGGTCACCACGTCCTCGGCGGGAGCCGTCTCGGCTCCGATCCTGTCGGATGCGCGCCTGCGGAAGGTCTCCTTCACCGGCTCCACGCCGGTCGGGCGCACCCTGCTGCAGCAGGCCTCCGAGAACGTGCTGCGGACCTCGATGGAGCTGGGCGGCAACGCGCCCTTCGTCGTGTTCGAGGACGCCGACCTCGACCGGGCGGTCGAGGGCGCGATGCTCGCGAAGTTCCGCAACATCGGCCAGGCCTGCACGGCCGCCAACCGCTTCTTCGTGCACGAGTCGATCGCCGAGGAGTTCGCCGCGCGCATCGTGGAGCGCGTGCGCGCTCTGCGCGTCGGCCGCGGCACCGAGGACGGGGTGGCCATCGGCCCCCTGATCGACGAGCGCGCGATCGAGAAGGCGTCCGCCCTGGTGGAGGACGCCGTCTCCCGCGGTGCGCGCCTGCTCACCGGCGGCGAGCGGATCGAGGGAGCCGGTCACTTCTACCGGCCCACCGTGCTCGCGGGGGTCGACCGGGAGAGCGAGATCCTCCGCACCGAGATCTTCGGTCCGGTCCTCGCGATCGTGCCGTTCACGGACGAGGACGACGCCGTCGCGCTCGCCAACGACACCGAGTACGGCCTGGTCTCCTACGTCTTCACGCGCGACCTCGCCCGCGGCCAGCGGATGATCGAGCGGCTCGCCACCGGGATGATGGGCCTCAACGTCGGCGTGGTGTCGAACGCGGCGGCGCCCTTCGGCGGGGTGAAGCAGTCGGGCCTCGGCCGCGAGGGCGGACTCGAGGGCATCCACGAGTACCTCAGCACCAAGTACACGCTCACTCCCGACCCCTTCGCCTGATCCGGTGGAGCGGATCGAGGTCACCGCGCTCGACGACCCGCGGCTGCGCGACTACGCGCACGCCACGGACGTCGCGCTGAAGAACGCCCGCGGCCCGCACGGCCTGTACATCGCGGAATCGGCGCTCGTCCTCGAGCGGGCGATCGCCGCCGGGCACCGTCCGCGCTCGGTGCTCGCTCTCGGCGGGTCGGCCGCCGAGGCCGAGCGCCTGGTCGGCCGCTTCGACGTCCCCGTCTTCACGGGCCCGGGGGAGCTCCTGGCCGAGCTCACGGGGTACTCCCTGCACCGCGGCCTGATCGCGGCGATGGACCGCCCCGTCCTGCCCGACCCGGCCGGCCTGCTCGCGGGAGCGCGCCGGATCGTCGTGCTCGAGGACGTGGTCGATCCGACCAACGTCGGCGCGATCTTCCGCTCCGTCGGGGCGATCGGAGCCGATGCCGTGCTGGTGACGCCGCGCTGCTCCGATCCTTACTACCGCCGCGCCATCCGCGTGAGCATGGGGACTGTCCTGCAGGTGCCCTGGACGCGCGTCGGCGATTGGCCGTCGACGCAGCGGCTCCTGCACGGCGCGGGCTTCACGATCGCCGCGATGGCGCTGACCCCGGAGGCGGTGCCCCTGCGGGACTTCGCCGCCCGCGCTCCGGAGCGCGTCGCCCTCGTTCTCGGCACCGAGGGGCAGGGGCTGACCGCCGAAGCGCTCGCCGCGGCCGACGTCGCCGTCCAGATCCCGATGCGGCACGGGATCGACTCGCTCAACGTCGCTGCGGCGTCGGCGGTCGCGATGTGGGCGCTCGCCGAGCCCGCCTGAGAGGCGGGCCTGTGCCCCGTTGGGGGTGCCACAGGGCGTGAGAGCGCGCCCAGCGCTCCCCGGAGGCGGCGACTGCGCTACCGTGGCCGCACTCCCGCCCGCAGCCGTCACGAACGAGGTCGTCCATGCTCCTGCGCACGACGCTCCGCCCGCCCGTCGCGCTGCTCCTCGGAGCCGCGCTCGCGATGAGCCTCACCGCCTGCTCCGGTCCCGCCGCGGAGGTGCCGGACGGGTCCGTGCGCGACTCGGGCTCCGTCGCGACCGCTGCCCCGTCGCCCACCGGCACAGCCGATGCCGAGAGCGGCGCGCGGATGACCCGCCTGATCAGCGACTGCCTCGCCCGCTACGGCCTGAGCGACCGGCCGCCGCTCGCGAGTCCGCTCGCGGAGGAAGAGGTCCGCATGGCGGCGCAGCGCGCCCGGGACGCCTACGACGCCACCCTGACCGACTGCTCGGCGCATGCGCTCGCGTCCGGGGGGCCGAGCAGTGATCCGACGGGGGAGCCCGGCAGCGAGCAGACCGACGAGCCCGACTCGACCCCCGCTCCGGCGGGCTGACCGTGCGGCTCGAGGGGACGTCCGCGCTGGTCGCGGGGGGAGCGTCCGGACTGGGAGCCGCGACGGCGACGGCGCTCGACGCCGCAGGAGCGCGGGTGGTCGTGCTCGATCTTCCGCACGCGGTGGGGGCCGCGCGCCTGCCCGCCTCCGTGCAGCTGGTCGCCGGGGACGTCGTCGATCCGGACGCCGTCTCGCGCGCCGTGGACGCCGCGGGGGAGCTGCGCATCGCCGTGAGCTGCGCGGGCATCGCGACACCGGGGCGGCTGCTCGGCCGCGACGGGCCGCTGCCGCTCGAGCAGTTCGAGCGGGTGCTGCGGATCAACACGACCGGGACGTTCAACGTGCTGCGCCTCGCCGCGGCCTCGATCGTCGAACGCGAGCCGATCGACGGGGAGCGGGGAGTCCTGGTGACGACGGCGTCCGTGGCCGCCTTCGAGGGGCAGATCGGGCAGGCGGCCTACGCCGCGTCCAAGGGAGCCGTGGCGGCGATGATCCTGCCGCTCGCGCGCGAGCTGGCGGCCCGGCTCGTGCGCGTGGTGTCGATCGCGCCGGGCACCTTCGACACGCCCCTGCTCGCCGGACTGCCGGAGAAGGCCCGCGAGGCGCTCGGCTCGGCGACGCCGCATCCGGCCCGCCTCGGACGCCCCGAGGAGTTCGCGGCTCTGGTGCGGCACATCGTCGAGAACCCCATGATCAACGGCGAGACCATCCGGCTCGACGGGGCCCTGCGGCTGCCGCCGCGCTGAGGGACGAGCGGGCTCGGGCGCCCGGTCGAGACGCGCGCGGGGTCTCGATACGCCGCTCCGCGGCTACTCGACCAGCATGGAGGCGGGCCGCAGCGGCGCCCGTCAGACCAGCAGCTGGTGCTTGGCGAGGTCGCGGTAGAGCGGTGTCGACTCGACCAGCTCGGAGTGGGTGCCGACTCCGACGACCTCGCCCTTCTGCAGGACGACGATGCGGTCGGAGTCGACCACCGTCGACAGGCGGTGCGCGATCACCAGCAGGGTCCGGTTCTCGGCGACCGCGTCGATCGCCAGGCGCAGGCGCTGCTCGTTGAGGCCGTCGAGGCTCGACGTGGACTCGTCCAGCAGCAGGATCGGCGGGGCCGCCAGGAGCGCGCGGCCGATCGCGAGGCGCTGGCGCTCGCCACCGGAGAGCATCACTCCGCTCTCGCCGACCGGCGCGTGCAGGCCGAGCGGGTTGCGCTCGAGCACGTCGGTCAGGTTGACGGCCTCGAGCACCCGGAGGCAGTCGGCGTCGTCGGCGTCGGGGCGGCCGAGGACGAGGTTCTCGCGGATGGTGCCGGCCAGCACGGGGGCGTCCTGCTCGACGTAGCCGATCTGCGCCCGCAGCGCGTCACGGTCGATGGCCGTGATGTCCACGCCGCCGAGACGGACGACGCCGGCCTCCGGGTCGTAGAAGCGCTCGATGAGGGCGAGGATCGTGCTCTTGCCCGCTCCCGAGGGCCCGACGAGGGCGGTGCGCTTGCCGCGCGGCACGGTGAAGGAGACGCCGCGCAGGACGGTGCGATCGCGCTCCTCCGCTGCGGAATCGGCGTCCGGCACGGCGCCCTCCTCGTAGGAGAACACGACGTCCTCGAAGGAGACGGCGTCCTCCGCGACGCCGGCGCCGAGCCCGCCCGCCGAGGTGTCGCCGTCGCCCTCGATCGGCAGGTCGATGATCTCCTGGATGCGGCCGAGGGCGCCCAGCGCCGAGTTCACCGAGGTGATGGCGCCGATGAAGTTGCCCAGCGGCATCACCATCATGAAGAGGAAGAGGATGAACGAGACCAGCTGGGCGATGTCGATCGCACCGGACGCGACGCGGTAGCCGCCGACGCCGAGGACGGCGAGGAACGCGACCTGCAGGGCGATCCCCGCGACAGGCACCACGAGGGCCGAGACGTGCGCGACGCGGAGGCCGAGGCGGTACGCCTCCGTCGCGTGCCGGTCGACGACCGCGATCTCGCGATCGGTCGCTCCTGCCGCGCGGATGGTCCGCACCGCGCTGATGGCGCGCTCGACGGCTGCAGCCAGGTCGCCGACCTTCTCCTGCGCCATGCGGCTGGCGGTCCGGATGCCGCGGCCGAGGGTCAGCGCGAGCCCGAGGGCCACCGCGACGACGGCCACGATGATCAGGAGCAGCACCCAGTCGATGATCGCCATCGCGATGATCGCGCCGACGAAGACGAGGGAGCCCGCGATCGAGTCGACGAGCCCCTGGGTCAGCACGGCGCGCAGGAGGGTGGAGTCGGAGCCGACGCGGGAGACGAGGTCGCCGGTGCGGCGCGCGTCGAACTCCCGGATCGGGAGGCGCAGCAGCCGCGCGACCAGGCGGCGGCGGCTCGAGAGCACGATCCCCTCGCCGGTGCGCTGGAGCAGGTAGTGCGCGAAGCCCGAGATGAGCCCGGACGCCACGACCAGGCCGACGAGGGCCCACACCAGCGGGCCGAGATCGAGGCCGGACTGGACGCGGGTGATGACCTGGCCGACGAGCAGGGGCTGGCCAAGGCTCGCCGCCGCTCCGAACAGGCTGAGGACCACGACGACCGAGAGGATGCCGCGGTGCTCGAGCAGGTAGGGCACGAGCTGCGAGAAGGAGGCGCGGGGTCCGTCGTCGCGGGAGGGTCGTCGTCCGCCGCGCCGGGAGGTGGTGGTGCTCATCAGCGTCCATTCTGCCCCGTCCTCGCTGCGAGCAGGCCGCCAGCGGGCGGCCCCGGTGCTCAGGGAGGGAGCGGAGACGCGGACGGCCCGCCGGGGATCCCGACGGGCCGTCCTCTGCAGGGAGCCCTACGAGACGTTGTCGTGGTACGACGCGTTCTTCGTCTCCTTCGAGAGCAGGAGCGCGATCAGCGTCAGCACGGCCGCGGCGCTGAGGTAGAGGCCGACCAGCACCGTGCTGCCGCCCGCCGCCCTCCAGAGCGCGACCGCGATGATCGGCGCGAGGGCCGCTCCGAGGATCGACGCGAGATTGTAGGCCATCGCCGAGCCGGTGTAGCGGACGTTGGTCGGGAACAGCTCGGGGAGGACGGCGCCCATCGGGCCGAAGGTCAGGCCCATCAGCGTGAAGCCGAGGATCAGCACCGCCATGACGCCCGCGAAGCCGGCGCTGAACAGCGGCACGAAGAGCAGGCCGAACACGAGGATCGCCGCGGTCACCACGAGCAGCGTGCGCCGGCGGCCGAAGCGCTCCGCGAGCGGGCCGGAGACGAGGGTGAAGATCCCGAAGAACACGACGCCGACGATCAGCATGACGAGGAAGTCGTTGCGCGTGTAGCCGAGGCCCGGGACGGCGCCGTCGACGGGCGACGTGCCGTAGGTGAGCGTGAACGTGGTCATCAGGTAGAAGAGCACGTAGGTCGCCAGCATGATGAAGGTGCCCAGGATGAGCGGGCGCCAGCTGGTGACGAAGACGCGGGCGAGGGGCAGCTTGGCGACCTCGCCCTTCTCGACGACCTTCTGGAACGCGGGCGTCTCGACGAGCTTGAACCGCACGTAGAGGCCGATGATCACGAGCACGGCGCTCGCCAGGAACGGCACGCGCCAGCCCCAGGCGGCGAACGTCTCGTCGCTCATCGTGCTCGCCAGCACCAGGAACAGGACGTTGGCGACGATGAAGCCGATCGGCGCGCCCAGCTGCGGGAAGGTGCCGTAGATGGCGCGCTTGCCGGCCGGCGCGTTCTCCGTCGCGAGCAGCGCGGCTCCGGACCACTCGCCGCCGAGGCCGAGGCCCTGGCAGAAGCGCATCACGACGAGCAGGAACGGAGCGAGGAACTCCCAGCCGGGCGTGAGCGCGGTGGGCAGGCAGCCGATCAGGAAGGTCGCGACGCCCATCGTGAGCAGCGACGCGACGAGGGTGCCCTTCCGGCCGACGCGGTCGCCGAAGTGGCCGAAGATGATCGACCCGATGGGGCGCGCGATGAACGCGACGCCGAAGACGGCGAAGGAGGCGAGGAGGGCCGTGGCCGGGTCCTCGTTGACGAAGAAGAGCGACGGGAAGACCAGGACGGCGGCGGTCGCGTAGGCGTAGAAGTCGTAGAACTCGATCGACGTGCCGATGAGGCTCGCGAGGATGACGCGGCCGCGGGAATTCTGCGGGGCGGCTGCTGGCGCGTCGGAGACGGCGGGAGAAGACATGAGGGAGGGGCTCCGTGTGGACGGCGGCTCCCCCGAGCCGGCGGGGCGGGGCGTCGATCGGGCGTCGCGGGCCGCTGAGGCGTGGGGGAGGAGAGAGGGGTCGCTCGTGACGACCTCTCCACTTTACTCCGTGTTCTCCCAGCTTCGTGTGCAGGCGGCCCGTGGAAGGGGGCCGCCCGCGGGCCGTCAGCCGCGCAGCGAGCGGAGGAGCAGAGCGGTCGACACCGCCGCCTCGGCCGCCTCGCGCCCCTTGTCCTCCTTCGAGCCGGGAAGACCCGCGCGGTCGAGGCCCTGCTGCTCGGTGTCGAGGGTGAGCACCCCGAAGCCGACCGGCTTGCCGGTCAGGATCGAGACGGTAGTGAGCCCGGAGGTCGCGGCGTCCGAGACGTACTCGAAGTGCGGGGTGCCGCCGCGGATGATCACGCCGAGGGCGACGACCGCGTCGGCCCCCGCCTCCAGAGCCGCCTTCGCGGCCACGGGCAGCTCGAACGAGCCGGGCACACGCACGAGCGACCAGGACGCTCCGGCCTCGTCGAGCGCTCGGCTCGCTCCGGCGATCAGGCCGTCGCTGATCTGCTCGTGCCAGGTCCCCGCGATGACGACGACGCGCAGTCCCGTGCCGTCGAGAGGGGAGGTGGTGGGGGCGCCGCTACCGGCCATTGCTACTCCTTCGTGGTGGCGCCGGGGATCCCGGCGTCGAGGGCGAGGCCGGAGATCCCGGCGTCGAGGGGGTCGTGGTCGAGGACGCTGTCGAGGGTGTGGCCCATGCGGTCGCGCTTGGTCTCGAGGTAGCCCTGGTTGAAGGAGCCGACTCCGACGACGAGCGGCACGCGCTCGGCGACGACGATGCCCCGGTCGGTGAGCTGCCGGACCTTCTCGGGATTGTTGGTGAGCAGGCGCACCTCGGTGAGGCCGAGGTCCTCGAGGATGCCGACCGCCGCTCCGTAGTCGCGCGCATCGGCGGGGAGGCCGAGGGCGAGGTTCGCGTCGAGGGTGTCGAGGCCGTCCTCCTGCAGGCGGTAGGCGCGCAGCTTGTTGATCAGGCCGATGCCCCGGCCCTCGTGCCCGCGGAGGTACACGACGACGCCGCCGTCCCGCTGGATCGTGTCGAGGGCGGCGTCGAGCTGGGGGCCGCACTCGCACTTCAGTGAGCCGAACGCCTCCCCGGTCAGGCACTCGGAGTGCACGCGCACCAGGGCGGGCCGCCCCGCGGCGATCTCTCCCGCGAGGATCGCGACGTGATCCGCTCCGGTCTGCCGGTCGCGGTAGGCGCGGATCCGGAACGGGCCGTGAGTGGTCGGCACCGTGGTCTCGACCTCGAAGCTCACCCGCGCGCTCTCCGGGACCGCGACCGTGACGGGCACCTCCGCGTCGCAGTGGAACTCCTGCAGGTACGCGATGAGGGCCGCGACCGTGGTCACCGGCACGCCCTCGCGCTCGCCGAGGGCGATCAGCCCGGGCAGCCGCATCATCTCGCCGTCCGCGGCGACGATCTCGGAGATCGCGCCCACGGGGTACAGGCCGGCGAGCTTCATCAGGTCGACCGCCGCCTCCGTGTGCCCGTCGCGCTCGCGCACGCCGCCGTCGACGGCGCGCAGCGGCAGGATGTGGCCGGGGCGGTTCAGCCTCGAGGGGGTCGCCTCGGGGTCGGCCAGCACGCGGAGGGTGTGCGCGCGGTCGGAGGCGCTGATGCCGGTGGAGAGGCGGTCGGCCGCGTCGACGGAGAGCGTGTAGGCGGTGCCGCGCGGGTCCTCGTTCTCGACGACCATCAGCGGCAGGGCGAGGCGGTCGGCGATCTCGTTGGTCATCGGCGCGCAGATGAACCCGGAGGAGTGGCGGACCATCCAGGCGATCGTCTCCTGGCTGGCGAGCTGGGCCGAGACGATGACGTCGCCCTCGTTCTCGCGGCCCTCGTCGTCCGCGACGATGATCGGGCGCCCGGCGCGCAGGGCCTCGACGGCCTCGGGGATGGTCGCGAGGCTCACGAGCGGGCCTCCGCGATCGAGCGCAGTGCGAGCATCCGCTCGACGTGGCGGGCCAGGACGTCGGTCTCGATGTTGACCTGCTCGCCGATCGCGCGCGCGCCCAGCGTGGTGACGGCCAGCGTCTCGGGGATCAGCGAGACCTCGAACCACTGCTCCGGCTCCGCGGCGGGGCTGATCGCCGAGACGGTCAGCGAGACGCCGTCGACCGCGATCGAGCCCTTGTCGACGACGAGCGGGGCGATGCCCGCCGGCAGCGAGAACCGCAGCACGCGCCAGGCCTCGCCCGGTGCGATCGAGAGCAGCGTCGCCGTGCCGTCGATGTGGCCCTGGACGATGTGGCCGCCGAGCCGGTCGCCGACCAGCGCGGCGCGCTCGAGGTTGACGGGGTCGCCGACGCTCACGCCGTCGAGGGTCGACATCCGCAGGGTCTGCGCCATGACGTCGGCGGTGAACCCCTCGTCGGTGTGCTCGACGACGGTGAGGCAGACGCCCGAGACCGCGATCGAGTCGCCGTGCCGCACGCCCTCGACGGCGAGGGGCCCGCGGATGCTGAGGCGGATCGCGTCGGCGCCCGCCTCGACGGCCGTCACGACGCCCTTCTCCTCGATGATTCCGGTGAACATCAGTGGGTCTCCATCTGCAGGGCGTGGGGGAGGCGGGCCGGGGTGCCGGCACCGCCTGCGGGGAGGACGTCGGGGCGCGCGGTCACGAGGAGGTCGTCGCCGAGGATCTCGACCGAGCGGAGGGAGAGGCGCCGGGCCCCGCCGATGCTCGTCACGCCGAGGTCGCCGAGCGCCAGGCGGGGGCCGCCGAGGAGTGCCGGCGCGAGGAACACGAGGTACTCGTCGACCAGTCCGGCGGCGACGAGCGCGGAGGCGAGGGTCGGCCCGGCCTCGACGTAGACGCTGCGGGTCTCGGCGGAGTAGAGGTGCGCGAGGACCGCGGCGAGGTCGCGGGTGCGCTCGATCATCGCGGCGCGGGGGTGCTCGTGGAGGCGGGCGCCGGGCGGCACGGGCCGGGTGCCGACGACGACGGGCACCGGCTGGTGGGCCAGCAGCTCGCCTCCGTCGCCGCGGGCGGTGAGGGCGGGGTCGTCGGCGAGGACGGTCCCGGTGCCGACGAGGATCGCGTCGTGAGCGGCGCGCTGCTCGTGCACACGGCGGCGGGCCGCCGCTCCGGTGATCCATCGGCTGCTGCCGTCCGCCGCCGCAGTGCGGCCGTCGAGAGTCGAGGCCCACTTCAGCGTGACGAAGGGGCGGTGCAGGCGGGTCGCGGTGAGCCAGGGGTGGAGGAACTGCTCGCCCTCCTCGGCGAGCACGCCCTCGATCACCTCGACGCCGGCCTCGCGGAGAGTGCGACCGCCGCCGGCCGAGCGCTCGCCCGGATCGGGCACGGCGTAGACGACGCGGGACACGCCCGCCTCGATCAGGGCGCGGCTGCAGGGGCCCGTGCGCCCGGTGTGGTCGCACGGCTCGAGGGAGACGACGGCGGTGGCGCCCTCGGCGGCGCCCGGGGCGACGTGCGACAGCGCGTCGACCTCGGCGTGCGCGGTGCCGGCTCCGTGGTGCCAGCCCTCGCCGAGGACGGTTCCGTCGGGCGCGAGGATCACGCAGCCCACGCGGGGGTTGGGGCCGCGGGCGGGCCCGCGCTCGGCGAGCGCCAGCGCTCGGCGCATCGCGTGCTCGTAGTCGATCGTCATTCCCGGTTCTTCCGTTCGTCGCCGAACTCCGGGGTCTCGAGCGAGGTGCGCGGGCACCGTCGCTCAGCATCGCGCGGTGATGCGCGACGCTCGTGCTGCCTCTCCTCCGGACTTTCACCGTCGGTCCTGGAGTTCCACCAGGTCAACCGCCGCCCCTCTCGAGGGGCTGCGGCTCGCGGACTGTGACCGCCGGTTCGGAATTCCCACCGACCCCGGAGCACGTGCTGTCCGGTCAGCCTACTCACCCGCCGCCCGGAGGGAGCCTCCGCGCGTCACACTCCCGGCGCACGGTCGGCTGGCGCGCGGCGGGCGCGTCGGCGCTGCGTCCGTCTGTCATCTCCTCGCGGCGGCCGGTCGTGACCCGTCCCGTCTCTCGATCGAGCGCGTGAGGTCAGCTGTCCCGCTCCTCCGCGCGCAGGCGCCGTCTCGCGCGTCGAGCCACCGCCACGGTGAAAGCGGTGAGGACGAGTCCCGTTCCGGGCCCGACGAAGGGCGTGAGAACGCCGCGTGCGTCGGTGAACCAGAACAGGAGCAGGAGCACCGCCGTTCCGCCGAAGAGCAGGATCGCGAGTCCTCCGAGAACGGGAGTGCGGAGCTCGCGGCGGATCGCCCGGCCGATGTCGTGATCAGGTGTCATGAGCTGTCCTTCACTGGCGTCGCATGCCGACGCGATGGCCGGAATCGTCCGACGGCGACGGAGCCGACTGCGTCGATCGGCTCCGTTCAGACTGGCGCGGTCGTCGCCGGGCTTCACTGATCGGGCGGGTTCCACGAGCCCGCTGGCGCACGCGGAGGACCGCCCGCTCGCTCGCCACCCGGCGAGGGTGAGGCGCGACGGCCGCGGGTGGCGAGCGGGACGCCCGGCTCAGTTCCGGTGCTCGTCCACCCAGCGCGGGAACGGGTCCGCGTACTCCGCCCAGGCGGCCGGGCCGGCCAGCAGCTCCTCGGGGGTGAGCAGGCAGCTCTGCAGGACGGCGGTCAGCCTCCCGGTGTCCAGGCCGGTCCCGAAGAAGGCGAGCTCCTGGCCCAGAGGCGCGTCCTCGTCCCAGCTGAGCAGGCTCGTCGGATCCAGGGTCAGCACGTCGCCCGCGACCGACCACGAGCCGACCCGGTCGGCGCGGGTCGCCAGACGCACCAGGCCGCGGGAGCGGAGGATGCGCCCCACCTTCTCCGCCACCAGCTCCCCGTGCACGGCCGCGCTGAGGCGGCCGGGGTGGAAGGGCAGCGGATCGCGGAAGACGAACTCCTCGACGGGCGTGCCCGAGGCGCGGCGCCGCGAGGTCCCGTTGAGGGCGCACTGCCAGCCCATCGAGGAGGCGATCGCGTGCGCGCGCCGGAGATGGAGCCTCCGGGGCTCCGCCGGGTGCTCGCCGACGGGGACGAGGTCGGCGGAGGGGGCGAGCGCTCGCAGGAGGTCGCGGACGAGCGCGGTCCGCTCGGGGTCGCTGTCGGAGTGGGGCTCGGCGAGCGCGATGAGGCTCGAGAACTCCAGGCGGGCGGCGAGGCGCTCCGCCGAGTCGGACGAGGGGCCCGCGCCGCCGCAGAGCACGCGCAGGATCTCCTCTGTCGACGTCACGGCGACCACGTCGAGGATCGCGATGCGGGTGTCGGCCGGATGCCGCTGCGCGCAGAGGTGCTCGAGGACGAGTCCGATCTCGAGCGGGTCCGCCTCGGCGTCGAGGGCGACGACGGTGTGACCGCGGTGACCGTCGTCGGCGTCGGCGGCGAGGCGCCGGTGCAGCTCCTCCGCGAAGGCGGGGCCGTCGGCGCCGGGCAGGTCGACCTCGATGTCGATTTGGGACTCGGGCCTGCCGGCGAGGAGCGCGGCGGTCCGCGCGGCGTCGTGGGGCTCGGTCGCGCTCACGAGGGTGACGGCGAGTGCGGGGGGTGCGGGGTGGCGGGGATCCATGAGCCGCTACTCTATCGATAACAGTTCTCATTAACGACAGGAGCATCCGTGAAGGTCCGCAACTCCCTCAGGTCGGTGAAGGCGCAGCCCGGCTCGCAGGTGGTCCGCCGCCGCGGCCGCGTCTTCGTGATCAACGCACTGAACCCGCGCTTCAAGGCCCGTCAGGGCTGAGCGCCGACGGGAGGGTGCGGGCCCTCCCGTCGCGCGCGGCCTCAGTGCTCGTCGTAGTGGCCGGCGTGAGCGGCGTGCCTGTGGCCGTCGTGGACGTAGTCCACGTGGTCGTCGTGCTGCACGGTCTCGTGGCCGCAGGCGTCGCCGTGCTCGTGCTCGGTGCTCGAGTGCTCGGCCTCCGACTCGTGCTCGTCGTAGTGATCGCCGTGCAGGGCGTGGTGGTGCGTGCCGTGGACGTAGTCGACGTGGTCCTCGTGCTGCACGGCCGGGTGGCCGCAGCCCTCGCCGTGCTCGTGCTCGGTGACGGGGTGCTCGGCGTGGAGATCGGTGGTGCTCATGGTGCTGCCTTTCCGGATGCGGGGGCCGCGGACGCGACGGACTCCAGTCGACCAGATCCATAAACGCATTGCAATGGATGCGCCTCATCGAGAGCGATCATCGTTCCCGACAAGAACGCTGGCTCACCCCTCGAGTGCGTGCCGGACCGCGTCGTCGACGATGTGCGTGACGTGGGTGTCGGCGACGGAGTAGTGCGCCTCCCGGCCCACGCGCTCGACCGCGACCAGCCCGGCGGTGCGGAGCATCCGCAGGTGCTGCGAGACCAGCGGCTGCGAGAGCCCGGTCACCTCGGCCAGCCGCCCGACGGTCGACGTCTCCTCGGCGAGGGCCCGGAGCAGGCGCAGGCGGGAGGAGGAGGACAGCACCTTGAAGAGCTCGGCGGCGGGTTCGAGGTCCTCGGTCATCTGCTCATGTAAGCAGAGGTGCATGCGCCGTGTCCGCGCGGCGTCCCGCGCGCCTCCGGCTACCCTCGGTGCGATGGACGAGGACAGGTACGGGCAGGACGTGCTCGCCGGCGACTGGCGGGCCCGCGGCAGGGTCGAGGTGGCGGTCGTCGAGGCCGAGCGCGATCTGGTCGTCGAGGAGGTCGCCTCCGGCTTCGTGGGCGCCGTACTCGGCGTGGAGCTGCGGATGGTGCGGCTGGAGGACCGGTTCGGCAAGGTCCGCGTGTTCCCGCTCGGCCCCGGGTTCCTCCTGGAGGGCAAGCCGGTGTCGCTGAAGGCGCCCGGGCTGAAGCGCGACGCGGGCCTCGGTCGCGCGCGCTCCGCCTCCGGCTCCTTCCACGTCGCCGACGCGAAGGCGCGGGTCGCCCTGCCCAGCCGCATCTACGTCGAGGGCCGGCACGACGCCGAGCTGGTCGAGAAGGTCTGGGGCCACGACCTGCGGGTCGAGGGCGTCGTCGTCGAGTACATCGAGGGCGTCGACAACCTCGACGAGCTGGTGCACGAGTTCCGGCCCGGTCCGGGGCGCCGCATCGGCGTGCTCGTCGACCACCTGGTGCGCGGCTCGAAGGAGTCGCGGATCGCCGACCAGGTCGCCGCCGGCCCCCACGGCGCCCACGTCCTCGTCGTCGGCCACCCCTACATCGACGTCTGGCAGGCCGTGAAGCCCGGCCGGATCGGCCTGGAGCGCTGGCCCGAGATCCCGCGCGGCACCGAGTGGAAGCACGGCATCTGCGAGGCGCTCGGCTGGCCCCACGAGGAGCAGGCCGACATCGCGCGCGCCTGGCAGCGCATCCTCGGCCGGGTGCGCACCTTCCAGGACCTGGAGCCGGCTCTGCTGGGCCGGGTCGAGCAGCTCATCGACTTCGTGACGGAGCCCGCATGACCCGGCACGCGGGGCTCGGCCTCGCCCTCGACGCCGTGCTCGTCCTGGTCTTCGTGCTGATCGGCCGCGGGAGCCACGACGAGGGGTCGGCCCTCGTCGGCCTGCTCACCACGCTCTGGCCGTTCCTGGCGGCGCTCCTGCTCGGCTGGGTCGTCACCCGCTCGTGGCGCTCGCCGGACCGGATCGTGCCCGCCGGGCTCGTCGTGTGGGCGGTGACCGTCGCGGGCGGGATGCTGCTGCGGATCGCCTCCGGTCAGGGCGTGCAGTGGAGCTTCGTGATCGTGACGGCCGTCGTGCTGGCCGTGTTCCTCCTCGGCCGCCGCGCGCTGACCCGGCTGATCGCGCCCCGGCGCTAGGCGGGCGGCTCAGCCCACCCGCACCCCGAAGTGCTCCGCGAACAGCGGCAGCAGGAGGCTGAGCTGCAGCTCCGAGAGGGTGGCGCCGTGGAGGCCGTCCAGCCCGGCGAGCACGTGCAGCTCGGCGCCGCGCAGATCGAGGTGCTCGATCCGCGCCCGGGAGAGATCGAGGGAGCGGACGTCGCAGTCGACCAGGCGCAGCCGCGTGCCGGTCGCACCCGCCAGGTCGAGCTCGTCGATCGTGCAGCGCTCGAGCAGCACGTCGCGCACCGCGGCGCCGCGGAGGTTCAGGTAGCCCAGCTTGCAGTCGGCGACGCGCACCTGCTCCCAGGTGCTCTCGTAGAGCTCCGCCGAGCCCACCCGGGAGGCGAGCAGCTCGACGGAGCGCAGCCGGCTCCGCGGGGCCGAGAGCCCGGGGACGTCCAGCCGCTCCAGCCGGGACTCCGCGATCGACGCGGCCCGCAGCTGGGCGCCGTCCAGGACCACTCCCTCCAGCAGGCACTCGCTGAAGGAGGCCGCGGTGAGATCGGCGCCGGTGAGGTCGGTGCCGGCGAAGTGCAGCCCCTCGGCGTGCTCCCGGGCGCCCGTGTCACCGGCGTACCCCTCGGCGAGGCCGTCGAGGAGGAGGGGGTCGAGCCGGGGAGGAGCGGTCGCGTCGCGCACGCGGCGAGCCTAGTGCTGGCACCATGGCGGCATGCCCCGACTGCTCGCCGTGTGCCGTGTCGCCCGCCTCCTGCCCGACCCCGGCACGGTCGGCGTGACCGCGATCGACAAGCGGCCCGTCGAGGGCCCGGTCGGCGTGCGCGATCTGGGCCTCTACGGCGACGTGCAGGCCGATCGCGCGCACCACGGCGGCCTCGACAAGGCGCTCTACGCCTACTCCGACGAGGACGCGCTCTGGTGGGCGGAGCGCCTGGGGCGGCCGATGGCCGCGGGGGTGTTCGGCGAGAACCTGCGGATCGGCGGCCTCGACGTGAGCGGCGCCGTGATCGGCGAGCGCTGGCGGATCGGCGAGGCGGTCGAGGTCGAGGTGACGATGCCGCGGACGCCGTGCGCGACGTTCCAGCGGGCCCTCGGAGAGCCGCAGTGGGTGAAGCGCTTCGCCGACGAGGGGCGCACCGGCGCGTACCTGCGGGTGCTGCACCGCGGCTCGGTGGAGGCGGGCGACGCCGTCGAGGTGCTGAGCCGGCCCGGGCACGGTGTCCCGGTCGACCGCTGGTACCGCGAGCACAGCCCGGCGGATGCGCAGGCGCTCCTCGAGGCGGAGGAGGCGGGTGCGCTCCGGCCGGCTCCGGCGCTGCGGGCGTCGATCGAGCGGGCGCTCGCCTGACCCGGTCTACTCCCCGCGCGCCTCGCGCTTGAGGCGGCGCTTGACCGCTCGCTCCGTGAGCACCGTCAGGTAGTCCTGCACGGGCCGGTCCTGCAGCCCCGCGAGCTCCTCGCGCACGAGCGGCGCGACCTGCTCCTCGGAGTGGTCGGGGAACTTCTTGCGCACGTTCGCGGTCACGTCGCGCACCACCTGGTCGAGATCGAAGTCGGTCGTCATGCGGAGATCCTGCCCCTCGCAGGTGAACAGGAGGGGCGCGGAGCCCACGGCCCCGCGCCCCTCCTCCGTGCCTGTCGTCAGCTCGCGGCGACGGCGATCTCGTTCGGAGTGACGTCGAGCTCGCCCGTGGCGACGATCTCACCGGTGGTGAGGTCGACGGCGTGGATGCTGTCGGCGGCCGGGTCGGTCACGTAGGCGATGTCGCCGGCGACGGTGATCGCGGGGTGCGGGTCCTGCCACTCGACCGGGCTCTCCCACGCGTCGACGACGGGGTAGGAGGCGGTCAGCTCGCCGGTCCCGGGGTCGAGCACGTGGATCGCGCCGTCCGAGGCGATCATGTACGCCAGGTCGTCGGGGCCGCGGGCGACGCCGCGGAAGGTGTACTCGACGCCCTCGGGCAGGTCGACGACGTCGAGGGTCTTCGCCTCGGTGTCGATCAGCGCGACGCGGTGCAGGAGGTAGCCCTCGGCGTCGCGGTCGTCCTTGTAGTCGCCGACGACGACCGGGCTGGTCTCGCTGACCCAGGCGTTGCCCATGCGGCCGTAGGGCTGGTCCGGCGCCTCGAGCTTGGTGATCTCGCCGCCGTCGTAGACCAGGGCGCCGTTCTCGCAGCCGAAGACGACGACCTCGTTCTCGGCCGTGCCCTCTCCGTGGACTCCGGGGCACTGGTCGTTCGTGGCCACGACGGCGCCGGAGGCGTCGCGCACCTCGATGCCGGTGCGCCCGTCGGCGTCGCCGACCGTGGTGAGGAAGGTGCCGTCCTCGAGGACGATCGAGACGCCGTGGTGCGCGTCGACTCCCGGGATGGTCTCGGTCTCGGGCATCCCGTCCGAGGTCGCGAGGTCGGCGGTCTCGAGGACGGTCGTGTCGCTCGTGCCGTCGGCGTAGAGGACGGTCTTCCCGGCGTGCCGGACGACGTGCCCCGGGGTGTCCGCGGGGAAGACGATGTCCGTCAGCTCCGGCTCGCCGCCGGTGCCGGCGGCGGTGTCGAGGAGCTGGAACCCCTCGCTCATGGTGACCATGACGTGACGGTCGTCGCCGGCGGGGTTGAGGCGGGTGAACTCCTCGGAGTCCAGGTCCGCGACGGTCTCGAGGGTCTCGCCGTCGAGGACGAGGATGCCGCCCTCGTAGGCGACGGCGACACGGGCGCCTGCGGCTGCCGCCGCCTCGGTGGCCGGCGCGGTGGCCGCCGAGGACTCGGCCGCGGGGGTCGAGCTCGACGAGCAGGCCGCGAGGACCGTGATCGAGCAGGCGGCGATCAGGCCGAGGCCCGCCCGCCGGAGGTGGGTGTTCTGCATGGGTGCTTCTTCTTCCTGGTGGTGGATCGGAGGGCTCAGGGCGAGAGCCCGGTGGCGATGCGCTGCGTGTTGACGCGCATCATGGCGAGGTAGTCGGGGGCGCCGCCCTCGGGCCCCGTCAGGGACTCCGTGAACAGCTCGACCACCTCCACGCGGATGTCGGCCTCGCTCGCGAGCGCCTGGACGAGGCGGTCGGGAGACGAGGACTCCGCGAAGACCGTGGGGACGCCGGTCTTCTCGACCGCGTCGACGAGATCGGCGAGGTCGGAGGCGGACGGCGCCGCGAGGGTCGTGCCTCCGGGGATGACGGCGCCGACGACGTCGAAGTCGAAGCGGTCGGCGAGGTACCCGAAGACGTGGTGGTTGGTGACGAGGGCGCGGCGCTCGGCGGGGATCGCGGCGAAGGCCGCGGCCATCTCGGAGTCGAGCCGCTCGAGCTCGGCGCGGTACTCGGCCGTCCGGTCCCGGACGGCGGCCGGATCGACGCCGTCGAGCTCGGCGAGCACGGGCCCGAGGGAGTCGACGACGTCGATCATCCGGCCGGGGTCCGTCCAGAAGTGCGAGTCCGGGCTCCCCTCCGCCTCGCCCTCGCTGTAGTCGAGGACGTCGACGGCGTCGCCGGCGACGAACGCGGGCACGTCCGCTCCGGAGGCCTCGTCGAGGTGCTGCTGCAGGCCCTCCTCGAGTCCGAGCCCGTTCGAGACGACGAGGTCGGCGGAGCGCAGGCGCGCCGCCTCCTGCGCCGAGATCTCGAAGGAGTGGGGGTCGGCGTCCGGCTTCATCAGCGTGACGACCTGCGCCTCGTCGCCGACGAGCTCGCCCACGACGTCGCCGAGGATGTTGGTGGAGACGATGACGAGGGGCCGGTCGTCCTCCTCCGCGGCGGTGCAGCCCGACAGGAGCAGGACCGCCGCGGCGAACGCGAGCGCCCAGCGGCGCCTCATCGGCCCGTCTCCGCCGTGAAGGCCGGCTCGGTGGCGGTCTCGAAGGTGCGGGCGAGGCGCGCGCCGTCCGCGTAGTCGATCTCGTGCAGCCTCCGCTCGGCCGGCGCGCTCAGGTAGGCCCGCTGCTGGTCGGCGATCAGGACGGGCCGCGAGCCGTCGGCCGTCGTGTCCGCGACGAGGGGCGCGGTCTCGGCGAGGACCGCGCCGTCGGAGCCGTCGAGCACCAGCACGCGGCCGTCGGCGGCGAGGGCGAGGACGGTCTCGTCCGCGTCGTCGACCGCGGTGACCTGCGCCAGCGGTGCGGGCGAGGGGAGGAGGCGCCACGAGCGCTCCCGGGTGTCGAGGAGCCAGATGCCCGCCTCGCCGGCGAGACCGGCGACCGTGGGGCGGCCCTCGCGATTGTCGAAGGACGTGGCAGGAGGCGCGGAGGTGCCGGCGGGGTAGGGGATCCGCTCGACGACGAGCTCCTCGTCCTCGATCGACGCCAGGAGCGCGCCGTCGGAGCAGCCGATGACGGCGCCGACGCGGGTCGTGATCGTCCCGGCCGGATCCGGGCAGGCCTCGCGCAGGCCCGTCGGCTCGCCGTCCGAGTCGTAGCCGGCGACGGTCGCCCCGGATCCGGATCCCTCGGTCACCAGCGCGGCCGAGCCGACGGGCACGACCATCCCGGGTCCGGGGTCGACGTCCTTCCGGAACCGCTCGACGATCTCGCCCTTCGACAGGGCCTCGGTGTCGAGGAGGACAGCCTCGCCGGAGTCGGGGAAGAAGAGTCCGGTGCCGCCGGTGGTCGAGAGGTTCGTCGTGGCGACGACGGCCGTCCCGGCGCCCTCGACCGTGCCGATCAGGCGAGGGTCCGCGCGGTAGTAGTGGAAGTGGTCGACGTGGTCCCAGGTCCACACGCCGCTGTCGACGATCTCGACGCCCGCGTCAGTCTGCGCGAAGAGGTAGCGGCCGTCGGTCGTCATCGCGCTCGGGGCGCCGATGGTGCCGAGGCCGGTGACCCTCTCGTCGAGGAGGTCGAGGTGCGACACGGCGCCCGACGGGTCGATCGACGTCAGCCCCAGGCGCGGCTCGGCGAGCTCGGCGGCGTTCGCGACGGCGCCGTGGCCGGAGCCGGTGTCGTCGGCGGCCGGTGCGGACGCGTCGGTCGAGCAGGCGGCCAGGCCGAGCGCGAGAGCGCCCAGGAGGACGGTGGAGGCGGTGGTTCGGGAGTGCACGGAGTCCTTTCGAGGGGGAGCGGGGGAGGGGCGGTGCCGGGGAGGCCTCACGCGGCGACCGGCTGAGGGGCCGAGGGGGACGCGAGGGCCGACGCGGCCGAGCGGATCGCCCAGGACACGGCGGCGACCGCGATGGCCGTGCCGGCGACCGAGGCGCCCGCGGCCGTCGCCGCGTGCCAGGAGACGAGCAGGCCGATGAGCACGGAGGCAGCGCCGAGGATCGACGCGAGCAGCATCCGGGTCGGGATGCGGGTGGTCCAGTGCCCCGCCGCGACCGCGGGAGCCAGCAGCAGTCCGACGACGAGCAGCGAGCCGACCGCCTGGTAGGAGGCGACGACGGCGAGCGTCACGAGGCCGACCAGCGCCGCCTGGGCCGAGCGGGGACCGAGACCGAGCACGGCGGCGATGCGCTGGTCCAGCGCCAGGGCGACCAGCGGACGGTGGAAGACCGCTGCGACGAGCAGGCCGGCGGCGGCGGCGGCGGCGAGCAGCCCGATGTCGACGGGGGTGATCGCGAGGATGTCCCCGAAGAGGAGGGAGGTCGCGTCCGTGGCGAAGCTGCCCGAGTGCGAGATGACGATGACCCCCAGCGCGAGCATGGCGACGAAGAGCAGGCCGATGCTGGTGTCGTAGGACAGGCGTCCGCGCCGCTGCAGGGCGGCTATGCCGAGGCTCATCAGCACCGCGCTGGCCGTGCCGCCCACGAGGACGGGGGCGCCGAGCACCGTCGCGAGGGCGACTCCGGGGAGCATCCCGTGGGCGAGGGCCTCGCCGAGGAAGGCCATCCCGCGGAGGACCACCCAGGTGCCGACCACGCCGCAGAGGACCGCGACGAGGACGCCGCCGAGGAGGGCGCGCTGGAGGAAGTCGAGAGCGAACGGCTCGAGGATTCCGGCGAGGAGGCTGGGCATGGTGCCCGACCGTACACGATAATGAGAACGGTTATCACTCCTGTACGCTCGTCGGGATGGACGTCTCACCCCTGCCCGAGCCCCCGGTCCGCCTCCGAGGCGCGCACGTCGACTTCGGCTCCCGCCGCGCTCTCGCGGGCGTCGACCTCGACGTCGCCGCGGGCTCGCTCACCGCGATCGCCGGGCCGAACGGCGCCGGCAAGTCGACGCTCCTGGAGGTGATCGCGGGAGTGCGTCCTCTGACGTCCGGCACGAGGGACGTCACCGGAGCGATCGCCTTCGTGCCGCAGCGGGCGTCGATCCCGGACCGCCTCCCGGTGACGGTGCGCGACGTGGTGGCGGTGGGCACCTGGGGCCGGCTCGGCCGCCTCCGCCGCAGCGACGCGCGGGCCGCGGACGCGATCGCGACGGCGCTCGAGCGGATGGAGATCGCCGCGCTCGCCCGGGAGCCCTTCGCGGTGCTCTCCGGAGGTCAGCGGCAGCGGGCGCTCCTCGCCCAGGGGCTCGCCCGCGGGGCGGACCTGCTGCTCCTGGACGAGCCCACCACCGGTCTCGACGCTGCGAGTGCGGAGCGGATCCGGTCGGTCCTGCGCGCGGAGGCGTACCGCGGCGCGACGGTGGTCTGCGTCTCGCACGACCCCGCCGTGCTGGCCGACGCCGACCGCGTCGTCGCGCTCGCCGAAGGAGCCCTCACCCCGGCGCTCTGACCGCGGTGAGGCGTCACGAACGGTCGTCATCGGAGCGCAATCACGACCGTCCGTGACGCCTCGCGCAGGGCCGCGGGCTGGGAGGATGGGGGGATGACCTCGACGCTGCTCGACCGGATGCCGACGCCCGACGCGGACGGGCGCGTCGACGACGACGCGGTCTACCTGGCCTTCACCGAGTGGGCGGAGTCGCGCGGCCTGCCGCTCTACCCGGCCCAGGACGAGTCCATGCTCGAGATCGCGTCCGGGGCGAACCTGATCCTCTCGACGCCCACCGGCACCGGCAAGTCGCTCGTCGCGATCGGCGCGCACGCCGCGGCGCTCGCCTCCGGACGCCGCAGCTTCTACACGGCGCCGATCAAGGCGCTCGTCTCCGAGAAGTTCTTCGCGCTGGTCGACGTCTTCGGCGCCTCCAACGTCGGGATGGTCACCGGCGACTCCTCGGTGAACGCCGACGCGCCGATCATCTGCTGCACGGCCGAGATCCTCGCGAACCTCGCGCTCCGGCACGGCGAGGACACCCCGGTCGACCAGGTCGTGATGGACGAGTTCCACTTCTACGCGGACCCGGCGCGCGGCTGGGCCTGGCAGGTGCCGCTGCTCACCCTCCCGCACGTGCAGTTCGTCCTGATGTCGGCCACCCTCGGCGACGTGACGGCGCTCGCCGCCGACCTCAGCCGCCGCACGGGGCGGGAGACCGCCCGGGTCACCGGTGTGGAGCGCCCGGTGCCGCTGCACTACTTCTACGAGATCGCGCCGATCCACGACTCCATCGAGGAGCTGCTCTCGACGAACCAGTCGCCGGTCTACGTCGTGCACTTCTCGCAGGCGGCCGCGCTCGAGCGCGCGCAGGCGCTCACCAGCGCGAACATCGCCACCCGCGAGCACCGCGACCGCATCGCCGAGGTGATCGGCGGCTTCCGCTTCACCACCGCGTTCGGCAAGACCCTCTCCCGCCTGCTCCGGCTGGGGATCGGCGTGCACCACGCGGGCATGCTGCCGAAGTACCGCCGGCTGGTCGAGCAGCTCGCCCAGCAGGGCATGCTGCGCGTGATCTGCGGCACGGACACTCTCGGCGTCGGCATCAACGTCCCCATCCGCACCGTCCTGCTCACCGCGCTGACCAAGTACGACGGCACCCGGACGCGCCAGCTCTCGGCCCGCGAGTTCCACCAGATCGCCGGCCGCGCCGGTCGCGCCGGCTACGACACCGCCGGGACCGTGGTCGTGCAGGCCCCCGAGCACGAGTCCGAGAACCGGAAGGCTCTCGACAAGATGGGCGACGACCCGAAGAAGCGGAGGAAGTGGGTCGCCAAGCGCGCGCCCCAGGGCTTCGTCAGCTGGGGGGAGCCCAGCTTCCGCAAGCTCGTCGACGCGGAGCCCGAGACGCTGACCTCGCACATGACGATCACCTCGGCGATGCTGCTGAATGTGATCGCCCGCGGCGGCGACGCCTACGCGAACGTGCACGCCCTGATCTTCGACAACCACGAGCCGTGGAAGCGGCAGCTGCAGCTGGCCCGCCGGGCGCTCGGCATCTACCGGACGCTGCGGGAGGCGGGCGTGGTCGAGCAGAGCGTCGGCGCCGACGGCGTGACCCGCATCCGCCTGACCGTCGACCTGCAGCCGAACTTCGCGCTCAACCAGCCGCTCTCGCCGTTCGCGCTGGCCGTGTTCGACGTGCTCGACCCGGAGTCGCCGAGCTTCGCGCTCGACGTGATCTCGGTGCTCGAGGCGACCCTCGACGATCCGCGCCCGATCCTCGGGGCGCAGCAGTTCCAGGCCCGCGGCGAGGCCGTGGCCGCGATGAAGGCCGAGGGGATCGAGTACGAGGAGCGGATGGAGCTGCTCGAGTCCGTCACGCACCCCAAGCCGCTCGAGGAGCTCCTCGAGGCGACCTTCGAGACCTACACCGCCGCGCAGCCGTGGGTGAAGGACTTCGAGCTCTCGCCGAAGTCGGTCGTCCGCGACATGTACGAGCGGGCGATGTCCTTCGGCGAGTACACCGCCTTCTACAAGCTCTCCCGCTCGGAGGGACTGGTGCTGCGCTACCTGTCGGACGCGTTCCGCGCGGCCCGGCAGACCATCCCCGACGAGCTCAAGAACGAGGAGCTGCACGACCTGATCGAGTGGCTGGGCGAGCTGGTGCGCCAGGTCGACTCCTCGCTGGTCGACGAGTGGGAGGAGCTGGTCAACCCGGCGCTCCACGCGGCGGACCAGGCGATCGTGCCGCCCGCTCCGCGCCGCCTCACCGCCAACCACCGCGCCTTCCGCGTGCTGGTGCGCAACGAGATGTTCCGCCGCGTCACGCTCGCCGCCCTCGACGACCACGAGGCGCTCGGCGAGCTCGACGCCGCCGCAGGCTTCGACGCCGACGCCTGGGGCGCCGCCCTGGACGACTACTACGACGAGCACGACAGCATCGGCATCGGGCCCGACGCCCGGGGGCCGAAGATGCTGCTCGTCACCGAGGAGCCGACGCAGTGGCTCGTGCGGCAGATCCTCGACGATCCGGCCGGCGACCACGACTGGGGGATCTCGGCGACCGTCGACCTCGCCGAGTCGGACGAGCAGGGTGCGGCCGTCGTCCGCGTCACCTCGGTCGGCCGCCTGGACTGATCAGCGGCCGCGCTTCTCCCGGCGCTGCATCTCGGCGGCGATGTCCGCCTCGGTGATCTCCTTGCGGGTGGGACCCCAGATCGAGGCGGCCTGGCCGACCACGCCGATCCCGATCCCGATCATGGGCCAGATCGGCCAGAAGTAGCCGTCGGCCCCCGTGGCGACCCAGACCGCGGTCGTGATCGCCGAGACACTGGCCCATCCGCCGACAGAGCCCAGGAAGTCGCGGCGCCGCTTGACCTCGCGCACGGCCAGCGCCCGCTCGGCGTCCTCGACGCGGGCGGGCTCCACCGCCTCGCCGGAGGCGGCGGCCGGGACGACCTCCGCGGACCGGTCTCGCCGGGCGGACGGATCCGGAGTTCCCCACTCGTTCGTCATGCGGCCAGCCTACGCAGGGGCCGTCGGCAGCGGTACGCGGGCGTCGGCGGCGGTCGCCGGCTCCGGCTGGCAGTGCGGGCACCACCAGGTGCGGCGCTGCTCGGGGTCGTCGCGGACCTCCTCGCGGACGAGGACCGTCGTGCCGCAGCGCAGGCACGGGCGCCCGGCGCGCCCGGCGACCCAGTGCCGCTCGCCGCGGCGGGCGTCGCCGGTGGTGGTCTGGAACATCCCGGGGATCGTGACGGAGGCGCGGAGGCCTCTCGCCGCGGTCGCCACGAGGGCGCGGACGTCGAGGGAGCCGATCGGCCGCCAGGGCCAGGCGCCGCGGAGGAAGCAGACCTCGTTGGCCCAGAGGTTGCCGAGGCCGGCGAGGCAGCGCTGGTCGAGGAGCGCGGCGACGACGGGCCGGTCCGGGAGGCGGGAGAGGCGCCGGACGGCCTCGTCGGCGTCCCAGTCCGCGCGGAGCGGGTCGGGACCGAGGTGCCCGACGGCGCGCGGCTCGTCGCGGGTGGCGAGGAGCTCGACGACCGGGAGGTCGATGCCCCAGACGGTCGAGCCGTCGTCGAGGCGGAGGCGGACGCGGACGTCCTTCTGCACCGAGCGGGGGACCGCGCGTCCGGGTGCGGTCACGGTCCAGGAGCCCTGCATCCGCAGGTGGGTGTGCAGGGTCGATCCGCCGGATAAGCAGGTGAGGAGGTGCTTGCCGTGGGTGTCGTGCTCGAGGATCCGCAGCCCGGCGAGGGAGGTGCCGGCCGCCTCCCCGGAGCGCAGCTCGCCCTCGAGGACGGTGCGCCCGTCCGCCGCCCGCCTGAGGCGGGCGGCGAGACGGTGCACACTGTCTCCCTCGGGCATCCCCGAACTCTAGGAGCCGGAGCTCGTCGAGATCAGGGGTCGCGCGGGATCAGGCGCCGCGGTACGCCTGCTTGTAGACGCGCTCGGTGCCGTCGGGCGCGGTGACCTCGATGGTCGCCGTGCCGGCCTTGATCGGCTTGAAGACGGTCACGGTCTTCACCGTGAACGACTGGCCGGGCTTGACCGACTTCTTCGTCTTGCTTCCGTAGGCCGTCGTGATCTCGATCGAGACCGTCTCCGGTCCGTTGTTCACCGCCGACACTGTCAGCGTCCGCACGACGGCGAGGCGCTTGGTGGAGGCGGTGGTCGCGACGTCGATGACCGTGACGGGCTCGGGCTCCGGGTCCGTCTGGGTCTCGGGCAGGTCGAGGCCGACGACGACCGGGTCGTGGTCGCTGGAGCGGTACGCCGAGGTGTCGTAGAAGATCGTCGCGTTGTAGTCGTAGCGGCTGTACTCCAGTGCCACGGACTCGCCGCTGTTGATGTTCCAGGTGTCGACCCCGGTGACCGTCCTGTCGGCCGCGGGCGAGGCGAAGACGTGGTCGAGCGAGCCGACCGCGCCGTCGAACGAGTACGAGTACTTGCCGTCCTTCGCGCCCTGGTCGATGTAGCCGGCGTCGGTGATGACCTTCACCGGGTCCTCCTTCGAGTAGGCGTTGAAGTCGCCCAGCAGGTAGACGAGCTCGGTGGCCTTCTCGGTGCGGAGGCGGTCGGCGAAGGCGACGAGGGCGGTCGCCTGCTTCACGCGCGAGGCGTTCGAGGCGCCCTGGCCGTCGCCCTGGTCGGCGTCGGCGCCGGACCCGGAGCCCTTCGACTTGAAGTGGTTCACGATCGCGACGAACTCGCTGGCGCTGTCGCCGAGGAGGCGGAACTCCTGGGCGAGGGGCTTGCGGGCGTTCGAGAAGTTCACCGTGTCGTTGAGCACGACGGACTCGCCGACCGGCTCGATCGCCGCCTTCTTGTAGATGAAGGCGGTGCGGATGACGTCCTCGTCCGCGAGCGCGGGGAGCGCTGCGGGGGAGGGGACGTAGGCCCAGACCTCGGAGCCGGCCGCCGTGTTGAGCGCGGCGGTCAGGGTGGCGAGGGCCTCGTCGCGCGGCTTGCCGAACTTGGCCGAGTTCTCGATCTCCTCGAGCGAGACGACGCCCGCGCCGAGAGTGTTGATCGCGGTCACGATCTTGGCCTGCTGGCGCTCGAGGTCGTCGGCGTTCGCCGCTCCGCGGGCGTCGCAGCCGCTGTTGACCGTGACGGGGTCGCCGTCGCGGTCGGTGTAGAAGGTGCAGCCGGTGATCGAGTCGCCGGTGGTGGAGAAGTAGTTGAGCACGTTGAAGGACGCGATCGACAGGTCGCCGCCGACGGCCTCGGGCTTCGCGGTCCGGGTGTTCGCGAAGGTCGCGGGCTGCACGTCGCCGGCGTTCTCGACGGTCAGCTGCGTGGTCGGCTGGAAGGCCCAGCCGCCGTTGCGGTAGTCGAGGACGACGGGGCGGGTGAAGGTCGCCGGAGCGCCGACGCGGATCGGCGCGGTCGGGGTGAGGTAGGGCAGCGGGATCGCCTTGTTCGCGGCGGCGCCGAGGAAGTTGATCGAGGCCCCGTCGTCGAGGGTGATCGCGCGGGCGGCGTTGTCGGCGACGACGGCGGCGAGCTCCGGCGAGCCGGGGCGGGCGACCTCGGTCGGCGTGAGCAGCGGGGACGTGCCGGCGGCGAGGCCGACCGAGCCGAAGCTGTTCAGGTCGAAGGTGTCGGTGACGGTGTAGGCGCCCTGCGGGGCGATCAGCATGCTCTCGAGCACCTCGCGCTCGGCGGCGGTGCGGGGGAGCGCGGCAGCGGCCGGGACCGGCGCGGCGGCGGCGTCGAGCTTCACGACGGTCGCGGCCGAGGTGGGGGTGAGCTCGGTCAGGCCGTTGTACTCGCTCACCTCGCCGGTGATGCGCAGGTGGTCGCCGATCGCGACCGACCCGACGGAGGCGGAGGAGAAGACGAAGACGGCGTCGGAGGCCGTGCGCGAGCTCTCGCTGCCTGTGCCGGGGGTCTGGATGACGTAGCCGTTGTAGCCGCCGGAGGGGTAGCGGGCGGTGACGACGCCGGAGGTGGTGACGGTGCTGCCGACGAGCGGCGACGCGTCGCCGGTGCCCTGGATCTCCGCGATCGAGACCGCCGGGACGTCGGTCGGCGGGGTCGTCGGGGGAGTGGTCGGCGGGGTCGTCGGCGGCGTCGTGGGCTCGGGCTCGGATCCGGTGCCCGCGGCCTGCGGGGTCGGTGCGCCGAGCACGAAGTCGGTCGAGTTGACGTCGGTGTCGCCGGTGGCGGTGTCCGCGCGGGCGATGGTCTGGGTGAGCGAGGGGACCGTCGCGACGGACGACTCGAAGGTGTTCGAGGTGCCGTAGCCGACGAGGTCGATCACCGCGTCCGGCTGGGCGGCGGCGCCGGTGGGCGGAGCCACGAGCGCCGAGGTCCCCTCGACGAGGAAGAGGGTGCCGCCCGCTGCGGCCATGTTGAGGCCGTTCGCGCTCTGGTCGGGCGTCGGCAGGGCCGCGCCGTTGGTGCCGTTGCTGGCGCCGGCGAGGAGGAAGTGGCCGCCCGCGGGGACCGAGCCGGTGAGCGGCACGGTCGTGGTGGGGTTCGCGGTGCCGGTCGCGGAGCGGTACTGGATCGAGAGGCCGCCGATGGCGATCTCGGCGGCGGTGGGGTTGTAGAGCTCCACGTAGCGGTTGCTGAACGCGGCGCCGGCGGAGCCTCCGCGGGCGAAGACCTCGCTGATGACGAGCTCGTCGCCCGAGGGCGCGGCCGTGGCGGAGGTCGCGACCAGCGGAGCGGCCGCCAGGGCCAGGCCGGTCAGGGCCGCCAGGCCGAGCCCGCGCCTCCGGCGGCGGTCGGGCGGGGTGGGAGAGTCGGGCATGGTGGTCCTCTCGATCGCCGCTCGGAAGAGCGGTCGCAGCGTCGTCGCCGCGCGGCGCGGCCGGCGCACCCCCGGAAGGGGCACGCATGGTCACGCTATGCAGTGCGGGTGCCCGGCCTGTGAACCGGACGTTTCATGAACGTAAACTCATCCACCGACATCGGGGCGCGCAGCTGCCGCTCGCGGCGCGTTCGCGGCTTCGCGGGCCACACTCGTCGGATGATCTCCTTCGAGCTGGCCCGTGCCCTGCGCACGGCGGGCGTGCGCTGGACGCCCCGCACCGGTGACCGCTTCCGCATCGAGCGCGAGGGCTTCGACGGCGACGTCTTCACCGTCAGCGACATGACCATCGAGGCGCACGAGTACCCGAGCGGGACCGTCCTGGGCTTCAACGGCACCACGGAGTGGGCGCTCGACTCCGTCTCCCTGGAGGACTCGCTCTGGCTGCCGCGGGAGGACCAGCTGCGCGAGCTCCTCCGCGGGACCTTCCGCTCCCTCCGGCGCCTCATGGAGCCGGAGGCGCGGTTCGCCGTCGAGGTCGAGCTCGGCGGGCGGGCGCGGACCTTCGAGGACGCGGCCGCCGAGAACGCCTACGCGGAGGCGCTGCTCGCGCTGGTCAGCTCGGTCGCTGTCGACCTCGACGACGTGGACGATCTGGACGCGGCCGAGGAGCCCGGCCGGGCGGCCGAGCGGGCCTGATGCGCGGGCGAGCCCCGACCGGCCGGATCCGGCGGGGCTAGGACGCCGCCTTCTCCGCCGCCGCGGCCTTCTTCGGGGTCCGCTTCTTCGCGGGCACGTCGGCGGTCTTCTCCGTGTCGGACGTCTTCGCGGCGGACTTCTTCTTCGCGGCGGTCTTCGCAGGAGCCTTGGCCGCCGCCTTCGCCGCCGCCTTCTTCGGGACCGCCTTCGTCGCGGCCTTCTTCTCGGCGGGCGCCTCCTCCGCCGGCGCGCCCTTCGCCCCGCGGCTGCGCTCGACCGAGCGCTTGAGCGCCTCCATCAGGTCGAGCACCTCGCCGCCGCCGCCCTCCTCCTCCGGCGCCTCGCCGAAGGTCGCGGCGGTGTCGAGGGCGTCGCCCTGGTCGATCTTGGCGTCGATCAGCGTGCGCAGCTCCTCCTGGTACGCGTCGTGGAACTTCGCGGCGTCGAAGTCCTCCGAGTAGGAGTCGACCAGGTGCGCCGACATCTCGAGCTCGCGCGCCGCGATCCGGGTGCTGCCCTCCAGCGACGGGAACTCGACCTCCCGCACCTCGTCCGCCCAGAGCAGGGTCTGCAGCATCAGGAGCTTGCCGCGCACCCGCAGCGCCGCCAGGCGGGTCTTCTGGCGCAGCGCGAACTCGACGATCGCGGTCCGATCGGTCTGCTCGAGCGTGCGCCGCAGCAGCACGTAGGCCTTGGGGGAGGAGGAATCCGGCTCCAGGATGTAGGCGCGGTCGAACATGATCGGGTCGACCTGCTCGCTGGGCACGAACTGCACGACGTCGATCTCGCGGTCGCGCTCCTCCGGCAGGGCCTTGAGCTCGTCCTTCGACAGGACCACCGTTCGCTCGCCGTCGTCGTAGGCCTTGTCGATGTGGTCGAAGGTGACGACCTCGCCGCAGATCTCGCACTTGCGCTGGTACCGGATCCGCCCGCCGTCCTTATCGTGCACCTGGTGCAGCGGGATGTCGTGGTCCTCGGTCGCGCTGTAGATCTTCACCGGCACGTTGACCAGGCCGAAGGTGATCGCGCCCTTCCAGATGGCTCGCATGCGCCCAGTGAACACCGTGTCCCCCGGCCGCCGGAAGCCCTGGCGGCGGCACGGACGAGCCCCGGGCCCTCGAGACCGCTCGCGGGAGCGGGGTCTCGACGGCCCGGGCTCGTCCGGCCGGACGTGTCAGCCGATCGGCGTCGGGTCCACCGGGTCGGGCGGCACGGGGAGGGAGCCGTTGATGCGGTTCTGCGCCTGGCACTGGCTGGTGCAGTTGGTGGCGCCCTGCGAGAGCTCCACGGCGTCCTCGCCGAGCACTCCGCCGAGACGCCCGCCGGGAGCGACCGACCAGGTGGTGGTCGTGGCCGTCTGCGAGGTCTTCGTCGCGACCTGAGGGCTGTCCTTGCCCAGCAGCATCGAGTGGTAGCCGGTGGCGCTCTGCGCCGGAGTCACGGCGTCGACGCCGTTCCCGAAGTTGATCTTCCCGGTGAAGCTGTTGACGAAGTAGAAGAGGCCGGGGCCCAGCGTGTGCACCAGCTCGACGTTCCCCGCGAACTCGGGCTCCATCTGGAAGATGCCGCCCTGCGCGCCGTCCTTCGCCTGGACCTTGAGCTTGCCGGTCGCCGTCTGCAGGATCACGACGAGACTGTCGTCCTTCACCTCGAGCGACGAGATCCGCACGCCCGCGCGCTGCGCGGCCGTGAGCGTCGGGACCTTGGAGGAGAAGACGACCGTCGGAGCGGTGACCATGCGCTGGGTGTCCGGAGCCCCGGTGAGCGTGTAGTCGTAGACGCCGAGCGTCGAGGGGCGGAGGTCGAAGCGGTTGTTGACGCCGCGGACCGCGATCGTGCCGGTCGCGGCGACGTCCTTGAGCTTGACGTCGCGACCGGCCGCCGGGTTGTAGGTGGTCCCGTTCACGGTGACGGAGTAGTCGCCGCCCGCGGAGGTGGTCTTGGCCTGGGCGGGGGAGGCGGCCAGGCCGGTGAGGAGCAGCGCGGCCGCGGCGATCGCCACGGTGCGAGCGGTTCTGCTGAAGGGGGACATCGAGGGCCTTCCTGTCGACCGGCGCCGTGCCGGTGCGGGGTAGGAGGCCACCCTCGCGCGTCCTGCGGCGCGCGTCGATCGGACCTTGGTACTAGTACCCCTCTCCCGCGGGTCAGGGCGCCAGGTGGTCGCGCGCCCAGAGGGCCGCGCTGGTGCGGTCGCGCACGCCGATGCGGGTGAAGGCGTGGCCGGCGTGCACCTTCACCGTGCGCTCGGCGATCCCCAGCTCGTGCGCGATCCGCCGGTTCGTGAAGCCCGAGGCGATCAGCCGCAGCACCTGCTCCTCCCGGACGCTCAGGCCGAGCCCGCCCGGTCCCGCGCCGGGCAGGAGTGCGCGCGCCGCCCGCGGATCCAGGGGAGCGTCTCCAGCGGCCGCCGAGCGGATCGCGGCCAGCACCGACTCCGGATCGGCGTCCTTCAGCTGGTACCCCTGGGCGCCGGCGCGGAGAGCGGCGAGCACGCGGGCGCGGTCGTCGAAGGAGGTGAGCACGACCACCCGGGTGGTGGGGAGGACCTCGCGGAGGCGGGCCGTCGCCTCGATCCCGTCCATCCCCGGCATCGAGAGGTCCATCAGCACCACGTCCGGAGCGAGACCGGGAGCGAGGGCGAGCGCCTCCTCACCGCTGGAGGCCTGGCCCAGCACGCGGAGACCCTCCGCGGCGCCGACGAGACCGGCGAGTCCCGCACGCACCAGCGGATGGTCGTCGACGATCAGGACGCCGATCATCCCGCGATCTCCAGCCGCCAGTGCGTGCCGGCACCGGGCGCCGTGCGCAGGCGCAGCTCCGCCCCGTGCTCGAGCGCGAGGTCCCGCAGGATGCGCAGACCCAGGTGCCCCTCCGCAGGGCGGGCGAGAGCCGCCTCCGCGTCGAAGCCGACGCCGTCGTCGACCACGTCGAGGACGGTCGAGCGGCCCTTCCGCGTGCGGAGGCGACGCAGCCGCACCCGGACCCGGTCCGCCTCCGCGTGCTTGACCACATTGGCCAGCGCCTCGTTCGCCACCCGGAAGAACAGGCGCTCCCCGGCGGCGTCGAGCCCGGTCATCGGCGGGGCGTCGACCACGACCTCCACTCCGCGGGCCCGGGTCGTCGTCGCGAGGTCCTGCAGTGCGGCGGCGAGGCCGGCGTCGGCGAGGCTCGGCGGGTAGATGTCGACCAGGAGCGAGCGCAGCCCGCCGAGACCGGCCCGGATGGTCGTCGCGACCCCGGCGAGCTCCTGGGCGAGCGGCGCGCCGCGTTCCGTCCCCGCCTGCTGGGCGAGGGCGTGCACCGCGAAGGAGGCGGCGGTGAGGTCCTGGACGGCACCGTCGTGGACCGTCGCGGCGATGCGCCGGCGCTCGTCGGCGGAGGCGTCCAGCGCGCGCTGCAGCAGCGCCTCCCGGTGCAGGCGGGACCGGTCGAGGAGCGAGATCAGCCGGGCGAGCACGGGCAGGAGCACGACCACCAGGAGGACGATGCTGCCGAGCGAGATGGCCGCGAAGCTGCGCCACAGCTCGCCGCTGCGCTCCACGACCTCGTCGTAGCGGACGTAGCTCTCGAAGAGCAGCGGCCGCCCCGAGGGGGTCCGCACCGAGCGGTAGGCCTCGAGCAGGCGGCCGCTGTCGCGCTCGTACACGTTCTCCGGCGCCTGCAGGTCCGAGGCCTCCGCGTGGACGGCGTCGTCCTCGAAGGCCTCGAGATCGTCCTCGTCGAGGTCGAACACCCGGCCGAGCAGGCGCGGCTCGTCCGAGTAGAGGATCCGCCCCGTCCGGTCCCACAGCTTCACGCGGACGAGCGAGGCGTCGAGGACGTGGGCGCGGATCTCCGAGTCCAGCGCCGCGATCGCGCCGGGCTGCTCGGAGAGCACGCCCTCGGAGAGCGCGGGCTCGACGATCACCTCCGCGAGCAGGTCGGCGGTGTCGGCGGCGTCGTCGATCGCCTCGCTCTCGGCGAGGCTCCGGGCGGCCTGGACGTCCAGCAGGCCGATGCCGGCGATCAGCGCCAGCGCCAGGACGACGACGCCCGTGAACAGGCGCCGTGGGCGCAGGACGGGCTCGGCCGGGTGCTCTCCCGCGGCGGCGACGACGATCCACGAGGAGTCCATGTCCGGCGAGGCTACCAACGGAGCGGCCGCACCGGGGGGCGCGGTCCGCGGCTGCGAGGACCGGCAGGATCGCGCTCGGAACGACGGAGCCGCCCGGGCGTCGCACGGGGCGACGGCCGGACGGCTCCGGGGTGGTGGCGGCTAGCCGCGCTCGGCGCGCTGACGGCGCAGCGCGGCGAGCAGGAGTCCGCCGACGCCTCCGGCGATCAGCAGTCCGCCGAGGCCCAGCGGCAGGCCGATGTCGGCTCCCGTCGAGGCCAGGGGCGGTCGGCCGCCGGGGTGCGGCGCCACGGCGGTCGGCGTGCTGCTCGGGGTCGGAGCGGCCGTCGGCGCGGTGGTGGGCGCGGTCGTCGGAGCGACGGTCGGCTGCGCGGTCGGGGCGACGGTCGGCTCGGCGGTCGGGGCCACGGTGGGCTCCGGCGTCGGGGTCGGCGTGGTCGGGTCCTTCTCGGCGTCGATCGCGGAGGTGTCCGCGGCGAACGAGGCGGTCACGAAGGCGATGGCCTTCGACGTGATGCCGAGCGCCTCCTGGTTGATGTTGTCGATGTCGTCGGCGGCGGAGTGGTAGTTCGGGTCGTGCGTGATGCCGGCGGTGCCGCCGAACAGCGCGACCTCCTCCTCCGTCTTGACGTCGTCGGCGCCGGTGAAGACGCCCGAGGACGGGATGCCGACCGAGATGAAGCCGTCGTAGTCGCTGCGGCCGTCGAACGCAGTGTCGATCCAGGGCTGGTCGATCGAGTCGAAGTAGTCGGTGAACGCCTTCTCGGTCGCGATCGAGCCGGCGGGCACGTCCACGGGGGCCTCGTAGGTGGACTGGTCCGCGTCGTAGACGGAGATCACGTAGTTCGGCGAGGCGACCATGTCGAAGTTCATGTAGGTCGCGATCTTCGAGGCGTCCTCCTCCGTCAGGGAGTCGACGTAGGTGTAGGAGCCGACCAGGCCGACCTCCTCGGCGCCCCACCAGGCGAAGCGGACCGCGTTGGTCGTGTCGCCCGCGGCGGCCAGCTGCACGGCCGTCTCGAGCAGCGTCGCGGATCCGGAGCCGTTGTCGTTGATGCCGGGGCCGGCGGGCACGCTGTCGAGGTGCGCGCCGAGCATGACCACGTTGTCGTGGTCGCCGCCCGCGGTCTCGGTGACGATGTTGAAGGTCTTCACGTCGGTCGTCGTCTGGTCGATGAGGAGCGAGACGCTCGCGGGGAGCGACGCCAGCAGCGCCTGCCCCTCGGCCTGCGTGATGCCGACGCCGGGGACGGCGGCCTCGTCCTGTCCGCCGAACGTCCCGTTGAGGGCGTCGCTCGGCGCGTTGTCGTAGATCACGATCGCGGCGGCGCCCGCGGCACCGGCGGCGATCGACTTCTCGAGGAAGCTGCAGGTGCCGCGGCTCACAAGCGCGACCTTCCCGGTGGCATCGAGGCCGGTCCAGGCGTCGGCGGTGCAGCCGAGCGGATCGACGGGGGCGATGAGCTCGCCGGTCACGCCGCCCTCGGGCGTCGACGGAGTGAACTCCATCGGGGTGCCGACGGCCCCGGTGCCGGTGGTCAGCGTGAACGCGTCGATCGTCTGCGTCGCGGTGGTGAAGTCCTGGCGCTCCGACGTGTAGCCGGCGTCCGCGAGGACCTTCTCGATGTACTCGCCGCTCAGCTCGTAGCCCGGGGTGCCGATCGCGCGGGTGCCGCCGTTGGCGTCCGCGATCGCCTGGAGTGCCTCCAGGTGGGTCATGATGCCGTCGACCGTGACGGTGTCGGCGAAGTCGACCGGCTCGACGGCGCTCGCCGTCGGCGCGAAGGCGAAGCCGGCGACGAGGGCGCCCGCTCCGATCAACGCGCTCGAGCCGATCAGCGAGCGGCGTCGGCGGCCGCTCGGGGTGTTCGTGGTGGTTCGCGCCACTGGGGCTCCCTCTCCTCGAGAACGGGCCGCCGCGTCGGCGGCCCCGACGCGCGCCTCCCGAGAACTGGGAGGTCATCGCGTCCTCTGCGAGGGTATTCACAGGAAACGGTGCGGCCCAGTCCCCCCTGCCAGATTTCATCCGCACGAAACACGGGTCGCGCCCGCGGCCGGATCAGGCCGTCGCCGGGCTCTCGGCCCACTCGCGGAGCATCGCGAGGGTCTCCTGCGGGCGGTCGCGGTGGGGGCTGTGGCCCGCGCCGGCGACGACCGCGTACCGGATGCGCGGGTTCGCGCTCAGCACCAGGGCGGCGAGCGAGGGAGGGAGCAGCGTCTCGACCTGCGGGTCGCCGGCCAGCACGAGGACCGGCGTGCGCAGACCCGGCAGGTCCGCCAGCAGGTCCCAGGGGTCGTTCTCGTCGATCGTCGCCGCCACCGCGGCAGGGTCGGCGGCCCGCACCGCGGCGAGCTTCTCGGCCCGGTCCCGCTCGTCCCAGAGCGGCTGCGCGACAGCGAGCTCCTCGGCCGAGACCGCGAGTCCGGCGAGCTCGCCCGCACGGACGGCGGCCCGCTGCTCCGGGGCCAGCCGGAGCACCGGGTCCAGCAGCGCCAGGCGTCCCGCCCAGCCGGCGTCACGGGCGGCGGCGCGCACCGCGACCGCTCCGCCGAGCGAGTGCCCGACGACGAGGTCGAACGGTCCCCGCGCGAGGGCGTCGTCGGCGTAGGCGTCGTGGCGGGAGGAGCCGCCGCGCGGCCCGTCGCCGTGTCCGCGCAGGTCGGGCGAGGACACGCTCCAGCCCGCCGCGGTCAGCTCGCGTGCCAGGTGCCACCAGGTGCGGCCCGAGCCGCCCAGACCGTGCAGGAGCAGCGCCCTGCCCGCCGTCATCGTCGGCGCCTCAGTCGAAGCGCGGGTCGCGGCCGGTGCGCTCGCCGGTCGCGAGCCCGGCGATCGCGGCGAGGTCCTCGTCGTCGAGGGTGAAGCCGAAGACGTCCAGGTTCTCGCGGATCCGCTCCGGCGTCACCGACTTCGGGATCACGACGACGCCGAGCTGCACGTGCCAGCGCAGCACCGCCTGCGCCGGCGAGACGCCGTGCTTCGCGGCGACGCGGGCCAGGGCGGGCTCGTCGAGGAGGCGCCCGCGGGCCAGCGGCGACCAGGCCTCGGTGACGATCCCGTGGGCGGCGTCGAAGGCGTGCAGCTCCTCCTGGGGCAGCCGCGGGTGCAGCTCGACCTGGTTGATCGCCGGCACCACTCCCGTCTCGTCCAGCAGGCGCTGCACGTGCTCCTCGGCGAAGTTCGAGACGCCGATCGAGCGGGCCCGCCCCTCGCTCTGCAGGCGCTCGAGCGCCCGGTAGGTGTCGACGTAGCGGTCGCGCGAGGGGATCGGCCAGTGCACGAGGTAGAGGTCGACGTAGTCGGTGCCGAGCAGCTCGAGGCTCCGGTCGAAGGCGGCGAGGGTCTCGTCGAAGCCGTGGTCGTCGTTCCAGACCTTGGTCGTCACGAAGACCTGCTCGCGGGGGAGGCCGCTCGCGCGGATCCCCTCGCCGACCCCGCGCTCGTTGCCGTAGAGGGTGGCCGTGTCGACGTGCCGGTAGCCGGCCTCCAGGGCGACGGCGACCGTGCGGGCCGCCTCCTCGTCGCCGATCTTGTAGACGCCGAGCCCGAGCTGGGGGATCGCGCGGCCGTCGTTGAGGGGGATCAGGGGGACGCTCATGCCTCCCATGCTGGCACGCGCGCTCAGACGCTCCAGTCGAGCTCGCCGTGCGGCCCCACGTGCACGTCGTCCTCGATCAGCGCCGCGAGACCGGCCACCCCGAAGAGGAGGCGCCGCTCCGCACGCTCCGCGTCGCTCCGCTCGTCGATGCCGCGCACGGCGAAGTGCACGTCGTGGCCCGCCTGCAGGCCCTCGACGCCGAGCCGGCCGCGGAGCGCGCGCACGGGGCGCCGGCCGATGCCGAGACCGCGCCAGAGGGAGCCGGTCTCGAGGACGACCGCCGTCTCGGAGGCGACGACCCCGTGCTGCTCGCGGTGCGCGGTGAGCTGCCACCCGTAGCCGAGGTGGTGCAGGCGGGTCGAGTGCGGGCCGCGCCAGGCGTGCGAGGACTCCTCGCGGCGGAAGTAGACGGGGCTCGGGCGGAAGGACCCCTGCCAGAGCGCGGCGGCGAGCTCGGTGCACCACTCCGGGGTCTCCGGATCTGACCACGGGTCGAGGAGGTCGGTGCGGGCGGCGGCGCGACGGTGCTCGCGCACCAGCTCCTCCGCGTCCTCCCGCAGCCCCATGTCGCCCTCCCCGTCGTGGGCCCCCACCCTAGGGTGCCCGACAGGCGCCGGACAACCGAGGCGATCGCCTAGGAGGGCAGGGTGACCGGCTCGGTGTCGGGGAGCGGACTGGCGTCGCGCCCGCGGAGATCCGGATGGTACCGGCGGCCGAGCAGGGGTACCAGGAAGCCGACCAGGGCGAAGGCGGCGGCCACGACGATCGCGGCGGTCGGCCCGGCCTGGTCGATCTGCACGCCGGCGATCGCGGAGCCCAGCGCCGCGCCGATCAGCTGACCGGTGCCGACCCAGCCGTAGGCCTCCGCCGTGTCCGAGAAGCGCACGCTCGAGGCGGTGATCGCGAACAGCGCCGCGAGAGCGGGAGCGATGCCGATGCCGGCGAGGAAGAGGGTGACGCACAGCCACCAGAAGTCGGTCGAGACCGCGGCCAGGCCCATGCCGACCGTGACGATCAGCATCCGCCGCGCGGTCGCCCACCGGCTGATCGGGATGTGGCCGAGTGCGAGACCGCCGACCAGGGAGCCCGCCGCGAACACGGCGAGCACGACGCCCGACTCCACTCCGCCCTCGCCGAAGACCGCGACCACGCCCGCCTCGACGGCCGAGCAGGCGCCGATCAGGAGGAAGCCGACGACCGTGGCCAGCAGCACCGGGGGCTTCGTGAGCACCACGCCGAGGCGGCGCGTGGAGCGCGGGATGCGGACGCGGCCCACCTCGGGCGAGGCGATGAACCAGATCCCGCCGCCGATCAGGAACGCGGCGGCGGTCAGGATGCCCGCGACCGTCGACACCTGGATCGAGACGAGCGTCGCCAGCACCGGGCCGAGCACCCAGATGATCTCCTGGGCGGAGGCGTCGAGCGAGAAGAGCGGGGTCAGCTGCGAGCTGGTGACCATCTTCGGGTAGATGGTGCGCACGGCCGGCTGCACCGGCGGCATGCTCAGGCCGGCGACGAACCCGATCACGACGAACTGCCACACCTCGAGCGGGAGCACGGCCATCGCGATGATCGCGGCCGCGCAGACCACGAGGGTGATCGTGAGCACGCGGCGCATCCCGAGCCGCCCCATCAGGCGGCTGGTCAGCGGGCCGGCGATGGCCTGCCCGATCGACATCGAGCCGAGCACCAGGCCGGCGGCGGCGTAGGAGTGGTGCACCCGCTCCACGTGCAGGAGGAACGCCAGCGAGAGCATCCCGAACGGGAAGCGCGCGGTCAGCTGCGCGAGGATGATGCGCCCCACCCCGGGGGTCTTCAGGAGATCGGTGTAGCTGCCCACCGGACGACACTAGCGCCCCCGAGGGAACCCCGGTTCGTCGAGGGAGCCCGCTGCGCGAGGCTCCCTCGACGGCTCGGGGTTCCCTCGGCGGAGGGACGCGTCAGCCGGCCAGCACCTTGCGGATCCGCTGCAGCGACACGCTCTCGGCGGTGCCGAGCGACTGCGCGAAGAAGCTCACCCGCAGCTCCTCGATCATCCAGCGGGCGCGCGCGATCCGCTCCGGGGCGTGCGCGGGCAGCGGCACGACGCCTCCGGCCGAGCGGTAGAGCTCCTGGGCGGCCTGCACCTCGTTCAGCCAGACGCGGTCGCGCCCGACGTTCTCGGCGATCTTGCCGAAGCGCTCGGTGATCGCGCCGAGGTAGCGCGGGAGGTGCCGCAGCCGCTCCACTCCGGTCGCCGAGACGAAGCCCGGGTAGACCAGTCCCGAGAGCTGCTCCCGCGCATCCGTGAGGGCGGGCAGGAGCGCCATGCTCGTCGAGGCCTTGAGCGCCTTCTCGACACCCCGAGCGGTGGTGAGGATCGTCGTGACCGTCTTCACGGTCTCGAACATCGCGTCCATGACGCTCGCCGAGACCCGGTCGCGCACGGCGTCGAACTCGGCACGGAGGAAGAGCATCCCGTCGGGCTTCATCCGCCAGAGGACCGCGTCGACGCAGGCGAGCAGGCAGTCGGTGAAGAGCGCGGTCGTGTTCTGGTACGGGCTCTGCGCGAGCACGAGCTTCTCGTTCGAGGTGAGGTGCTGCTGCACGTACGCGACGGGGCTCGGCGTCGCGAGCAGGAGGAGGCGGCGCACGCCGCGCGGGTGCTCGCGCGCCTGGTCCTCGGCCGTGGCGAGGAGGCGGATCGAGACCGAGTCGCCGTCGTCGATCAGGGCCGGGTAGGCGCGGATGGTGTTCCCGCCCTGCCGGGTGTCGGTGACCCGGGGCAGCTCCGGCATGTCCCAGGTCCTCAGACCCCGGCGCTCGAGCGCGTCGGGGACCCGGGCCTCGACCACGCGGGCGACCTCGTCGCGGACCCGGCCGCGCAGGCGCTCGGCCAGCGGGGCGAGCTCCTTGCCTGCGGCGACCGTGCGGCCCCGCTCGTCGGCGACGGCGAAGGTGACCCGGAGGTGCGAGGGGATGCGCTCGAGATCGAAGTCCTCGGGCTGCACGACCACGCCGGCCTCGCGGCGGATCGCCCCGGCCAGGGTCGCCGCGAACGACTCCGTCGGCGGGTTCGGCACGTCGTGCGGCAGGGAGGCGGTGAGCTTGCGGGCCCAGTCGTTCGCGGGCACGACGTTCCGGCGCAGGTGCTTGGGCAGCGCCTTGATCATCGCGGTGACCAGCTCGGCCCGGAGTCCCGGCACCAGCCAGTCGAAGCCGAGGGGCGTCACGCGGGGCAGGAGCGCGAGCGGCACGTGGACCGTCACTCCGTCCTCCTCCGTCCCCGGCTCGAACCGGTACGAGAGGCGGAAGCGCTGGTCGGCCTGGCGCCACTGCGTCGGGAACGCGGTCTCGTCGATCTGCTCCGCGTCCTCGGGGAGGAGGGTCTCCTGCGTCATCGTCAGCAGGTCGGGCTCGTCGTGCTGGGTCGTCCGCCACCAGGAGTCGAACGAGCGCACCGAGGTGATGTCGCGGGGGAGCCGGCGGTCGTAGAAGTCGAAGACGGCCTCGTCGTCGACGAGCAGGTCGCGGCGGCGGGTGCGCTCCTCCAGCCGCTCCAGCTCGGCCCGCAGCGCCCGGTTCTTGCGGTCGAAGGCGTGGCGCGACTCCCACTCGCCCTCGACGAGGGCGTGCCGGATGAACAGCTCGCGGGCGTACGAGGCGTCGATCCGCGAGAACTGGACGCGGCGGCGGGCGATGATCGGCACGCCGTAGAGCGTGACCTTCTCGTAGGCGACGGCCGCGCCCTGCGACTTCTCCCAGTGCGGCTCGCTGAACTGCCGCTTCACGAGGTCGCCCGCGATCGCCTCGGCCCAGGCCGGATCGATCGCGGCGTTCGAGCGGGCGAAGAGGCGGCTGGTCTCGACGAGCTCGGCGCTCATCACCGCATCGGGGAGCTTCTTGGCCAGGGCGCTGCCGGGGAAGATCGAGAACTTCGCGTTGCGGGCGCCGATGTACTGCACGTTCTGGCGCTCGCGGCTCTTCGCCGCGCGCTGCGCCTGCTGCGAGGTGGTGTCCTTGATGCCCAGGTGCGAGAGCAGGCCGGCCAGGAGGCTCCGGTGGATCCCGTCGGGGTCGACCTTCGGCTCGCCCAGCTCGAGCTTGAGGGGGCGCGCGAGCTGGCGCAGCTGGCGGAACACGTCCTGCCACTCGCGCACGCGCAGGTAGTTCAGGTACTCCGCCTTGCAGAGTCGCCGGAAGGCGCTCGAGGAGAGCTCCTCCTGCTTCTCCTCCACGTAGTTCCAGAGGTTCAGCAGGGTGAGGAAGTCGCTGGTGGGGTCCACGAAGCGCGCGTGCTGCTGGTCGGCCTGCGCGCGGCGCTCGAGCGGGCGCTCGCGGACGTCCTGGATCGTGAGGCCCGCGACGATCGCCATCACCTCGCGGCTGACGCCGTGGCGGCGGGACTCGATCACCATGCGCCCGAAGCGCGGATCGATGGGGAGCCGTGCGAGGTCGCGCCCGATGCGCGTGAGCTGCGGCGCGGCCTCCGCCGCCCCCTTCCGCGAGATGCCACTTGAGGACGCGTTCGGCGGCGTGTCGCGTACCGGAGTGGCATCTCGCGGAGCTGCGGAAGGGGCGGAGGAGGAGCCGGGGACGCGGAGGGCGCCGAGCTCCGTGAGCAGGTCGAGGCCGTCCTTGATGCCGCGGGAGTCGGGCGGAGTGAGGAACGGGAACGAGGCGATGTCGCCCAGGCCGAGCGAGATCATCTGCAGGATGACCGCGGCCAGGCCCGTGCGCAGGATCTCGGGGTCGGTGTACTCCGGGCGTCGGAGGTAGTCCTCCTCGGAGTAGAGGCGGATGGCGATGCCCGCGCTGGTGCGGCCCGAGCGGCCGGAGCGCTGGTTCGCGGAGGCCTGCGAGACGGCCTCGATCGGTAGTCGCTGCACCTTCGACCGCGCGCTGTAGCGCGAGATGCGGGCCGTGCCGCCGTCGATCACGTAGCGGATCCCGGGGACGGTGAGGCTCGTCTCCGCCACGTTCGTCGCGAGCACGACGCGGCGGCGGACGCCGGGCGTGCGCCCCTTCTCGAAGACGCGGTGCTGATCGGCCGCGGACAGGCGGCCGTAGAGGGGGAGCACCTCGGTGCCCGGCAGGCCGCGGCCGCGGATGGCGTCCTCGGCGTCGCGGATCTCGTTCTCGCCCGAGAGGAACACCAGGACGTCGCCCGGATCCTCGCGCGCCAGCTCGGCCAGGGCGTCGGCGATGCCGGTCATCAGGTCGCGGCTGCCGCTCGTCGCGTCGGGGACGTCGGTGTCGTCGTCCTCCTCCGGCTCCTCGGCGACCAGCGGGCGGTAGCGGATCTCGACCGGGTAGGTGCGGCCGGAGACCTCGATGATCGGCGCGGGCTCGCCGGCGGCGTCGGCGAAGTGGGCCGCGAAGCTCTGCGGGTCGATCGTCGCCGAGGTGATGATGACCTTCAGGTCGGGTCGCTGCGGCAGCAGGCGGTGCAGGTAGCCCAGGAGGAAGTCGATGTTGAGGCTGCGCTCGTGCGCCTCGTCGATGATGATCGTGTCGTACCGGCTGAGCATCCGGTCGTGGTTCATCTCGTTGAGCAGGATGCCGTCGGTCATGAGCTTGATCCGCGTCGAGGCGGACGCCTTGTCGGTGAACCGGACCTGGTAGCCGACCAGCCCGCCGACCTCGTCGTCGAGCTCCTCCGCGATGCGCTCGGCGATGGTGCGCGCGGCGATGCGCCGGGGCTGCGTGTGCGCGATGCTCTCGCGGCCGAGCTCCAGACAGATCTTCGGCAGCTGGGTCGTCTTGCCCGATCCGGTCGCGCCCGCGACGATGACCACCTGGTGGTCGCGGATCGCGGCGGCGATGTCCTCGCGCCGCGCCGACACGGGGAGTTCGGGCGGGTAGCGGATGCTGAGCACGTCTGACATGAGCCCTCCATCCTACGCCGCGTGCGACAATGCCCTGTCTCGTGAATCGTCGCGGGCCACCCTGCCCGGTCGGGCGCTCCGGCGCCGGTCGACCGCGGCGCACGATCCCGTGGAGCACCCCGATGAATCCGCAGTCCCTGCTGGTCGTGCTGAACATCGTGCTGCTGCTGTTCGCGATCCGGGGCGTGCTGTCGAACCCGCGGCTCTCGAAGGTCGCGAAGGTCTCGTGGGTGGCGTTCATCGTGATCGCGCCGTTCCTCGGCAGCCTCGCGTACCTGGCGCTGGGCCGTCGCGGCGGGAGCGGCGGAGGCGGCACGGTCGTCCGCGGCACGGAGCGGCCCACGGGCTGGTTCTTCGAGCGCTGAGCTCCTGTGCGTCCCGGCGGCGGGCGAGACCCGCGGATGTCGGCGCTCCGCGGACCTTCTGACCCTCCGACCCGCGGCAACCCCCTGACCGGCGGCTCCGCCCGCGTCTAGCGTGGAGCGCATGGCCGAACGTCTGCGCTCCAGTGTCAGCCCCTACCTCCGCTCGCACGCGGACAATCCGGTCGACTGGTTTCCCTGGGGCGAGGAGGCGTTCGCCGAGGCGGTGCGCCGCGACGTCCCGGTGATGGTGTCGATCGGCTACTCCACCTGCCACTGGTGCCACGTGATGGCGCGGGAGTCGTTCTCGGACCCGGTGCTCGCCGCGCGGCTGAACGCGGGCTTCGTCGCGGTGAAGGTCGACCGCGAGGAGCACCCGGACGTCGACACGGCCTACCTGACGGCCGCGAGCGCGTTCACGCGGCAGCTCGGCTGGCCGCTGACGGCCTTCGCCACCCCTGCCGGCGAGACCTTCTTCGCCGGCACCTACTTCCCGCCGCGCGCCGTCGGCGGCGTGCCCGCCTTCTCCGACGTCCTCGACGCGGTCTCGGAGGCGTGGCGGCTGCGGCGCGACGAGGTGCAGGCGACGGCAGGCGGCCTGGCCGCAGCCCTGCGCGAGGCGACCGCGGCGCTGCCCGCCGACTCCGCACTGCCCGGCGACGCCGAGCTCGACGGCGCCGTCCGCGCACTCGCGGACGAGGAGGACCGGGTGCACGGCGGCTTCGGCGGCGCCCCGAAGTTCCCGGTCGCCCCCGTGCTCGGGTTCCTGGCCTCGCGGCCCTCGGGAGCGGCGCTCGCCGAGCGCACGCTGCTCGCGCTGGCCGCGTCCCCGCTCCGCGACCGCGACGGTGGCTTCTTCCGCTACGCGACTCAGGCCGACTGGAGCGACCCGCACTACGAGCGGATGCTCTACGACAACGCGCAGCTGCTCGACGTCGCGGCCGTCCTGCTCGGGCAGGAGGGCGCCCGGGTGGAGGAGCTGACCGGGATCGCGGAGGGCGTCGCCGCGTTCCTCCTGACCACTCTCGAGCGGCCGGGCGGCGGCTTCGCGTCGGCGCAGGACTCGGAGAGCATCGTCGACGGTCAGCGCTCGGAGGGCGGCTACTACCTGGCCGAGGACCGCTCCCCCCTCGCGCCTCCCGCTCTCGACGAGAAGGTCGTCACCGGCTGGAACGGCCTGGCGATCCGCGCGCTCGCCCGCGCGGGACGCGTGCTCGGACGCGAGGAGTGGATCGACGCCGCCCGTCGCGCGGCCGATGCCGTGGTGGGGCTGCACGTCGTCGACGGGCGGGTGGCGGCGCGCGCCTCCCTCGACGGCACCGTCTCGGCCGCCCGCCCGGCGCTGGAGGACGTGGGGATGCTGGCCGGCGGGCTCCTCGAGCTCGCCCTGGCGGAGGGCCGTCCGCGCTACGCGGTCGCGGCGCGCACCCTGATCGACGGCGCGCTCGACGCGGCGGACGGCCCGCTGCCGTTCGCGCTGCCCGGGGGAGGGGACCCGGCGCTGACCGCGCGCGGCCTCCTGCTCGCGGCCGATCCCTCCGAGGGCGCCTACCCCTCCGGCCTGTCGGCGACGGCGGACGCGGCGCACGAGCTGTACCTGCTCACCGGATCGCAGCGCTACCGGGAGGCGGCCGAGGCGGTCGTCGCCTCGATCGCGCCGGGCGCGGTCCGGCAGCCGATGGGCTTCGGCGCCGTGCTCGGGCTGGCCTCGCGGCTCGCGCGCCCGGTGCGGCAGCTGGTCGTCGTCGGCCCCGGAGCGGCGGAGGCGGTGCAGGGCGCGCGGTCCGCCGGATTCGGAGTGCTGGTCGGCGTGTCCGATGAGGGCGCCCGGGACTGGGCGGGCGCGGGCTTCGAGCTGTTCGAGGGGCGGAGCTCGCGGGAGGGGCTGCCGACCGCCTACTCGTGCGAGGCCTTCGTCTGCGCCCTGCCGACGACCCGCCTGCCGGAGGAGCTGCTCACGCGGCCGTGACCACCAGCGGCGCGTCGGGGTCGGCGGCCCACTCGTTGAGCGAGCCGTCGTAGACCACCGCCGTGTCGACGCCGAGCACCGCGAGCGCGAGCGCATCGGCCGTCGCGGCGATCCCGCCGCCGCAGTAGAGGACGATCCGCTCGGCCTGGAGAGCGTCGCCGAACAGCGACCGCAGCCGCTCCGGCGGCAGGAGCGTGTTGTCGGCCCGGTCGACGAGCCGCCCGGCGGGGACGCTCCGCGAGCCCGGCAGGTGTCCGAGGCGGGGGCGGCGCCCCTCCTCCCCGGAGAACTCCTTCGGCGGCACCGCGCAGACCAGCACTCCGGGAGCCCCGCCGCGCACGACGCTCTCGACGCCGGCCTTGTCGATCCAGAGCGGCCGCTCCTCGCGGACGCTGATGCCCCCGCTTCCGACGGGCTCGACGTGCCCCGTCTCGATCGGACGCTCCTCCCGCCGCCAGGCCGAGAGCCCGCCGTCGAGCACCGCGACCGCGTCGTGCCCGGCCGCGCGCAGGAGCCACCACAGGCGCGAGGCCCACTGGCCGACCGCGGAGTCGTACACGACGACCACCGAGTCGTCGTCGATGCCGAGCGCGGCGGTCGCGGCGGCGAAGCGCTGCGGGTCGAGCCGGGTGAAGGGCAGGGGAGCCGCGGAGTGGGACAGCTGCTCGAGCAGGTCGCCGAACACGGCGCCGGGAACATGCCCCTCGAGGAGGTACTGCTCGTCGCCGCTGAGGTAGCCGGGCCGCCCGTCGAAGCCGGGCACGAGCAGCACGCTGGCGTCGACGACGACGAGGTGCTCGCGGCCGAGCTGGTCGGCCAGCCACTGGGTCGAGACGATCGGCCGGGCGAGGTACGGGGCGGAGGAGGTGCTCACCCGCCCCACGCTAGGCGCGACCGCCGACACGTGCGCTCCCGCGCGTCACGTACGGTCACGGACGCGCCGCGGGCGCTCAGCACTCGATGACGTTGACCGCGAGGCCGCCCTCGCTCGTCTCCTTGTACTTGGAGGACATGTCGATGCCGGTCTGGCGCATCGTCTCGATGACCGCGTCGAGCGAGACGCGGTGGTCGCCGTCGCCGTGCAGGGCGAGGCGGGCTGCGCTCACGGCGGTGGAGGAGGCGATCGCGTTGCGCTCGATGCAGGGGATCTGCACGAGGCCGCCGACCGGGTCGCAGGTCAGGCCGAGGTGGTGCTCCATCGCGATCTCCGCCGCGTTCTCGACCTGGCGCGGAGTGCCGCCGAGCACTGCGCAGAGCGCCCCGGCCGCCATCGCGCAGGCCGAGCCGACCTCGCCCTGGCAGCCCGCCTCCGCACCGGAGATCGACGCGTTCGTCTTGCAGAGCGAGCCGATCGCGGTGGCGGTGAGGAGGAAGCGGCGCAGCCCCGCGCGATCGGCGCCCGGGACGAAGCGGAGGTAGTAGTGCGCGACGGCGGGGATGATGCCCGCCGCTCCGTTCGTCGGAGCCGTCACCACGCGCCCGCCCGCGGCGTTCTCCTCGTTGACCGCGAGGGCGAAGGCGTGCAGCCACTCCACGGAGGTCGCGCGGGCGCGGTCGAGCGGGTCCTCCTCGAAGGCCTCGAGCCGCTCGCGCAGCACCGAGGCGCGGCGGCGGACGCCCAGGCCGCCCGGCAGCACGCCGTCGGTCGCCAGGCCGTGCTCGACGCAGGCGGCCATGGCGTCCCAGATCGCGTCGAGGCGGGCGTCGATGTCGACCCCGGGGTGCAGAGCGCGCTCGTTCGCGGCGGCGATCTCGGCGATGCCGGAGCGGGTCCGGTCGCAGGTCGCCAGCAGGTCGAGCCCGGAGACGAAGGGGTAGGGGTGCGGGGCCAGGGCCGCCAGCTCGGCGCGCTCGCCCGCGCGACGGATGAAGCCGCCGCCGATCGAGTAGTAGGTCTCCTCCCACACCGGCAGCGCGTCGTCGCCGACCCAGACGCTGAAGGTGAGGGCGTTCGGGTGCTCCGGCAGTCTCGTGCGCGGCTCGAAGGCGATGTCGTCGCGCGTCATCGCGAGCTGTTGCTCGCCGGCCAGCAGGATCGTCCCCTCCGTGTCGAGGCGCTGCCAGGCCCCGCGCACCAGCGCCGGGTCGCACGTCTCGGGGTCCAGGCCGGCGAGACCGGCGACCACCGCGTCGGGGGTGCCGTGGCCGATCCCGGTGGAGCCGAGCGAGCCGTAGAGGGTGCACCCCACCCGGCTCACGCGGCCGAGGAGCCCGGCGTCGCGGATCCGCTCGGCGAGGGCGAGGGCTGCGCGCATCGGTCCGACGGTGTGCGAGCTGGACGGGCCGATCCCCACGCTGAACAGGTCGAGGACGGAGACGTAGGCGCTCATCCGTCGAGCGTACGCCCGTCCGCGGACGGTGGGAGGGCGGGCACCTTCCCGGATGCCCGCCCTCCTCACCGTGCCGCTCGGGTCACCCCTCGCCGTTCACGTGGTCGTCACGGCCTCGCCCGGCTCCTCACCGTGCGAGGAGCCGACCCCCGCCGCGAGATGCCACTTCAGCACGCGACACGCCGCGGGAGGCGTGCACAAGTGGCATCTCGCGGAGCGCAGCGAGTCAGCGCAGCGTCTTGCGCGCCGAGATCTGACCGGTGTCGAAGCCGAGCAGGTGCAGGCCGCCGTGGAAGCGGGCGTGCTCGACCTTGATGCAGCGGTCCATCACGACGGTCAGGCCCTTCGACTCGCCGTACTCGGCCACCTCCTGGTTCCAGATCCCCAGCTGCACCCAGACCGTGGGCGCGCCGACCGCGAGGACGTCGTCGATCACGGCGGGGATGTCGCTCGCCTTGCGGAACACGTCGACGATGTCGGGCACGACCGGGAGCTCGGCGAGGCTGCGGTAGACCGGCTGCCCCAGGATCTCGGTGGCGTTCGGGTTCACGAAGTAGAGCTCGTAGTCGCTCGACTGCTGCAGGTAGGTGGCGACGAAGTAGGAGGAGCGCGCCGGGTTCGGCGAGGCGCCGACGATCGCCACCGTCTTCGCGCGGCGGAGGATGTCGAGTCGCTTGCGGGCGTCAGGGCCGACCCAGGTGCGCTGCGAGCGCAGCATCTTCGCGAGCGGCGAGTTCGCCGGGACCGAGCAGCTCAGCCCGTTGGACAGCTGGACGACCGTGTCGGCGGTGTCGGTGGTGCTCATGCTCAGACCTCCACGGCCGGGGTGTGCAGGGTGGTGGTCGTGTCCTCGGGGAGCTCGGTCGGAGCGTCGGGGGTGCCGTGCTCCTCGACCGCGCGGGCGAGCGCCTGGTCGAGATCGTAGATGATGTCGTCCGCGTCCTCGATGCCGACGGAGAGGCGGACGAGTCCGGGGAGGACGCCCGCGTGGAGGAGCTGCTCCTCGGTGAGCTGGGCGTGAGTGGTCGACGCGGGGTGGATGACCAGCGTCTTCGCGTCGCCGATGTTGGCGAGGTGGCTGGCGAGGTCGACCGACTCGATGAAGGTCTGGCCGACGGCGCGGCCGCCCTTCACCACGAAGCTGAAGACCGAGCCCGGTCCCTTCGGCAGGTACTTCTGCGCGCGGTCGTGGTGCGGGTGCGCGGGGAGCCCGGCCCAGTAGACGGCCTCGATCCGCGGGTCGGCGTCGAGCCACTCGGCGACGCGGCGCGCGTTGTCGACGTGCGCCTGGATCCGGTACGGCAGCGTCTCGACGCCCTGGGCGAGCAGGAACGCGGAGTGCGGGGCGAGGACCGGCCCGATGTCGCGCAGCTGCTCCGCGCGCAGGCGGGTGAGGAAGCCGTACTCCCCGAAGTTGCCGTCCCACGACAGGTCTCCGTAGGAGGCGACCGGGTCGTGCAGCAGCGGGAACTTCTCGGGGGAGTAGTGGAAGCGGCCCGACTCGACCACGACGCCGCCGAGCGTGGTGCCGTGCCCGCCGAGGAACTTGGTGGCCGAGTGGATGACGATGTCGGCGCCCCACTCGATCGGGCGGACGAGGTAGGGCGTGGCGACCGTGGAGTCGATGATGAGCGGGATGCCGGCGGCGTGCGCGACCGCGGCGAGCCCCTCGATGTCGGCGATCTCGCCGGAGGGGTTCGCGATCGTCTCGGCGTAGAGCACCTTCGTCTTCTCGGTGATCGCCGCCGCGTAGTCGGCCGGGTCGCTCGATCGGACGAAGGTGGTGTCCACTCCGAAGCGGCGGAGCGTGACGTCGAGCTGGGTGATCGATCCGCCGTAGAGGTTGGCGGAGGACACCACGTGGTCGCCCGCGCCGACGAGCGCCGCGAAGGTGATGAACTGCGCCGAGAGCCCGGAGGCCGTGGCGACGGCGCCGAGACCGCCCTCGAGGCTCGCGACGCGCTCCTCGAAGGAGGCGACCGTGGGGTTCGACAGGCGCGAGTAGACGTTGCCGTACTTCTGCAGTGCGAAGCGGGCCGCGGCGTCGGAGGTGTCGTCGAAGACGAAGGCGCTGGTCTGGTAGATCGGCAGAGCGCGGGCGCCCGTCACCGCGTCGGGGATGTTGCCCGCGTGGATCGCACGCGTCTTGAAGCCGTACTCACGATCTGCCATGCGATCGACGCTAGCGGGAGCCGCCGACACCGCCGCCCGGGAGCGACGCATCGCGTAACAGAGCGGTCGCGCGGATGACGAGGGTCCGCGCGGATCAGAGCGCCAGCTGCACCGCGGCCAGCCCCATCGCCGCGATCGCCGCCCACGACACCAGGGCGACGAGCAGAGCACGCCACCCCGTCGTCACGAGCGCGCGCACCCGGACGGCGCTGCCGAGCGCGAAGAGCGCCGCGGCGAGGAGCCAGGTCTGCGCGGTGTCCGCGGCGGCGAGCAGCCCCTCCGGCAGGGGGAGGAGCGTGCGCAACAGCACCGCGGCGAGGAACCCGACCACGAACAGCGGAACGATCGCGGGGCGCGTCCCGCCGGTCTCGCCGCTGCGCCTCGTGACCGCTGCCGCCACCGCGACCATCGGCGCCAGCAGGACGACGCGGGTGAGCTTCACCACGACCGCGACGGCCAGCGCCGACGCCCCCGCCACCTGGGCCGTCGCCACTACCTGGCCGACGTCGTGGACCGAGGCGCCGACCCAGTGCCCGAACTGCACGTCGGAGAGGCCGAGCGGCTGCTGGAGGGCGGGGAGCACCGCGATCGCGAGCGTGCCGCAGAGCGTCACGAGCGCGACCGGCGTCGCCTGCTCCTGCTCCTTCGCCCGGGTCGCTCCGGCCATCGCGCCGATCGCCGAGGCCCCGCAGATCGAGAAGCCCGCCGCGAGCAGCAGCGGCTCCCGGCCGGGCAGCCGGAGCGCCCGGCCCAGCGCCCAAGTCAGGGCGAAGGTGGCCAGGACGATCCCGACGACGACCAGGATCGCGCCCCAGCCCAGCGCCGCGATGTCGATCAGCGAGAGCTTCAGCCCGAGCAGGACGATGCCGGTGCGCATCAGCGAGCGGGACGAGTACTTCAGGCCCGGTGCCAGCGCCCCGCTCAGCAGGGGGCGCGCCGCCGGCAGCTGCGCCACGAGGATCCCGAGCGCGACCGCCGCGGTCAGCATCGGCACCGCCGGCACCACCGCGTGCAGCAGGGCCGCGATCACCGCCGCGACCGCGCAGGCCGCGACTCCCGGGCCCAGCCGCCGGATCAGACCCACGAGGGCAGCCACATGTGGGCCTGCCAGAAGGTGAAGGAGGTCTGCGCGCCGATCCAGAGCGGCAGGAAGTAGGCCGTCAGCGCCGCCGCAGCCACCGTGAAGACGAGCACAACGAGGACGCCGCGGGTGCGCCGCCTCCGCTCGTCGCCCGGACTCCCGATCACGATCCCGGCCGTCAGCGCCAGCGCCAGCATCATGTAGGGCTCGAAGACGACGCAGTAGAACTGGAACACCGTGCGGTCGAGGTAGAGCAGCCACGGCAGGTAGCCCGCGACGATCCCCATCAGCACGAAGCCGGCGCGCCACTCCCGGTACCGCGCGAGCCGGTAGAGGAGGTACACCAGAGCAAGGACCCCGGCGTACCAGATGAGCGGATTGGCGACCGAGGTGATCGCCTCGTCGCAGCGTGCGGCGGTGCAGCCGTCGACGCCCGTCGCCTGGTCGACGAAGTACATGCTGGTCGGCCGGAGCATCAGCAGCCAGGTCAGCGGGTTCGCCTCGTAGGGGTGCGAGGCCCGCAGATTGATCGAGTAGTCGTACATCTGCACGTGGTAATGCCAGAGGCTCTGAGCCCAGTCCGGAACCCATGCCAGAGCCCCGGTCCAGGCGTTGCCGGGAGCCTCGGTGGCCCACTGCCGTGCCCATCCGCCGGAGGTGCGCAGCCAGCCCGTCCAGGTGACGAGGTAGGCGACCAGGGCGATCGGCACGACCAGGAGGAACGTGACCGGACCCTGCTTGAGGATCGCGCCGCTGCCCCAGAACGGCACGCCCGCCCGGCGCCGCATCAGCGCGTCGACGACCACCGCGTACACGCCGTACGCCGCGAGGAAGTAGACGCCCGTCCACTTCACGCCCGCGGCCAGACCGAAGAGCGCGCCGGCCGCGAGGAGCCAGGGCCGCCACCACAGGACCGGCCCCCAGCTCGGCAGCGCTCCCGCCGCCACCTTCCGCGCCAGCTGCAGCTCGGCCCAGCGCCGGTCCAGCAGCACCGCCGCGACTCCGCAGAGCGCGACGAACATCAGGATCCCGTCCAGCAGCGAGACCCGCGACATCACGATCGCGTGGCCGTCGAGCGCGAGCATCAGCCCCGCGAAGGAGGAGAGGAGGGTGGAGCGGAACAGGAGGCGGCCGATCACGATCACCAGGGCGACGGCGAGGATCCCTACGACGGCGGTCGAGACGCGCCAGCCGACGCTGTCGTCCGCGCCGAACACGCCCATCCCGAGCCCGATGATCCACTTGCCCAGCGGCGGATGCACGACGAAGGACGGCGCCCCCGTGAAGGTGTCCACGTCGCCGGCCGCGAAGCCGGGATCCGGGTTCTCGGGCCAGGCGCCCTCGAACCCGAGGTTCCAGAGGGTCCAGGCGTCCTTCACGTAGAAGGTCTCGTCGAACACGAGCGAGCGCGGGTGGCCGAGGTTCCACAGCCGCAGGACCGCGGCAAGAGCGACCACCACCAGCGGCAGTCCGAGCTCGTACAGTCGGCGGCGCGCGGGGGAGGCGACGAGCCGGGTGTGCAGGTCGTCGAACCAGGAGCCGCGCGGCACGTCCGGGAGGGGGGTGCGCTCGCGCGGGGCGGACGCCTCGGCGGGCTCCACCGGGACCGAGCGCGCCGATCCGGCCGCGTCCAGGAGCAGGTCGTCGAAGTCGCGCTGCGGTCGGTCCGTCACCCGGCCATGCTAACGGGGCGCCTCCTCCCGGGACGGCGGCGATCCGCGGCGGGAGGCCCCGGACCCGGCCTGGGAGACTGGCGGCATGATCATCCTCGCCGGCACTCCCATCGGAAACCTCGGCGACGCCTCCCGCCGGCTCGTGGAGGCGCTGGGCACCGCCCGCCACGTCGCGGCCGAGGACACGCGCGTGACCATCCAGCTGATGCGCGCACTCGGGGTGGAGAACCGGCCGGCGCTCTACGCGCTGCACGACCACAACGAGCGCGAGCGCGCCGCCGAACTGGTGGAGCTGGCCCGCGAGGAGGACCTGCTCGTGCTGAGCGACGCGGGCATGCCGACGGTCTCGGACCCGGGCTACCACCTGGTCGAGGCGGCGGTGGCGGCGGGAGTCGCGGTCACCGCGCTGCCCGGGCCGTCGGCGGTGCTGATGGCGCTCGCCGTGTCCGGGCTCCCGACGGACCGCTTCAGCTTCGAGGGCTTCCTCCCCCGCCGTCACGGCGAGCGGGTCTCGACCTTTCGGGCGCTCGTCGACGAGCGGCGCACCATGGTCTTCTTCGAGTCGCCGCACCGGATCGGCGACGCGCTCGCCGACCTGGTCGAGGCGATGGGCCCGGAGCGGCGCGTGGTCGTCTGCCGCGAGCTCACCAAGATGTTCGAGGAGGTCCGGCGCGGCACGGCGGCCGAGCTGGCCGAGTGGGCGGCCGACGGCCTGCGCGGCGAGATCTGCCTGGTCGTCGAGGGGGCCCCCGCGCGGGAGGCGTCGCTCGAGGACGCGCTGGCCGACGTGCTGGCCCGCGTCGAGGCCGGATCGCGGCTGAAGGAGGCGTCGGCGGAGGTCGCCGAGATCACCGGGCTCTCGCGCCGCGCGCTCTACGAGGCGGCGCTCGCCTCTCGCCGCGGCTGAGCGCTCCCTCCCCGGCGGCGCTCGCGGCCGGCCGTCCACAGCCTCCGTCACAGGCCGGGAGCGGTGCCGCGCGGTGAATAGGATGGTCGCCATGTCCGACGGCGCCTCCTTCTACCTCACGACCCCGATCTTCTACGTGAACGACGTCCCGCACATCGGGCACGCGTACACCGAGGTCGCCGCCGACGTGCTCACCCGCTGGCACCGCCAGGCGGGCGACGACACCTGGCTGCTGACCGGCACCGACGAGCACGGCCAGAAGATCCTCCGCACCGCCACCGCGAACGGCACGACTCCCCAGGAGTGGGCCGACCGCCTCGTGAAGACGGCCTGGCAGCCGCTGCTCGAGACCATCGACATCGCCAACGACGACTTCATCCGCACCACGGACGCGCGGCACGAGGTCAACGTCCAGAAGTTCCTGCAGAAGCTGTACGACGAGGACGCGATCTACACCGGCGAGTACGAGGGCTACTACTGCGTGGGCTGCGAGGAGTACAAGCAGCTGTCCGACCTCGAGGAGGGCACCGGCGACTACGCCGGCCAGTACGTCTGCAAGATCCACTCCAAGCCGGTCGAGCTGCTGAAGGAGAAGAACTACTTCTTCAAGATGAGCGAGTACACCGAGCGGCTGCTCGCGCTCTACGAGGAGCGTCCCGACTTCGTCCAGCCCGAGTCGGCGCGCAACGAGGTCGTGAGCTTCGTCCGCCAGGGCCTGGCCGACCTGTCGATCTCGCGCTCCAGCTTCGACTGGGGCGTGAAGGTCCCGTGGGACGACTCGCACGTCGTCTACGTCTGGTTCGACGCGCTGCTCAACTACATCACGGCGGTCGGCTACGGCCAGGACGAGGCGGAGTTCGAGCGCCGCTGGCCCGCGACCCACATCGTCGGCAAGGACATCCTGCGGTTCCACGCGGTGATCTGGCCCGCCATGCTCATGGCCGCGGGCCTCGAGGTGCCGAAGCAGGTGTTCGGCCACGGCTGGCTGCTGGTCGGCGGCGAGAAGATGTCGAAGTCGAAGCTCACCGGTATCGCGCCCGAGCAGATCACCGACACCTTCGGCTCCGACGCCTTCCGCTACTACTTCCTCCGGGCCATCACCTTCGGCCAGGACGGCTCGTTCTCGTGGGAGGACCTGTCGGCGCGCTACCAGTCCGAGCTCGCGAACGGCTTCGGCAACCTCGCCTCGCGGGTCGTCGCGATGCTGCACCGCTACTACGACGGCGTGGTGCCCGCGCCCGGCGAGCCCACCGAGGCGGAGGAGCGCGTGCAGCGCACCGTCGCCGAGGCCGCCGCGTCGGCCGACCGGTCGATCGACGCGCTCGCGATCCACGACGCGATCACCGCCGTCTGGAGCATCGTCGAGGAGCTCAACGGCTACATCACCGAGCAGGAGCCGTGGGCGCTCGCCAAGCGCGAGGAGCGCGAGCGCCTCGGCACGGTGCTCTACACCGCGACGGAGGGGCTGCGCGCCCTGGCCGTGCTGCTCTCGCCGGTCGTCCCCCGCGCGACGGCGTCCCTCTGGGAGGCGCTCGGCGTGACGGAGTCGCTGGGCGGCCTCACCGCGCAGCCGATCCGCGAGGCGGGCCAGTGGGGAGTCCTCCCCGTCGGCACGACCGTCGGCACGCTCGCCGCGCTCTTCCCGCGCATCGAGGCGCCCGCGTCCTGACGGCTGCGCCCGCCTGCGGGCGGAGCGTCCGGGCCGCGACAGCCCGGGGCTGCGGCCCTCCGCAGCCCTCCGGGTAGCCTGGAGCGCATGACCGACAGCCAGCACGTCCGCTCCCGCGAGGCCTCGTCCGGCCGCGACCTGACGTACCCGCCGCTGCCCGAGGCGCTCGTCGTCCCCGTCTACGACAACCACACCCACCTCGAGATCGCCGACGGCCTCGAGCCGCTCGACCACCGGGAGCAGCTCGACCGGGCCTCCACCGTCGGGGTCCGCGGCGTCGTCCAGGTCGGCACCGACGTCGAGACGAGCCGCTGGTCGGCCGAGCAGGCGGCGAGCGAGCCGCGCATGCTGGCCGCCGTCGCGATCCACCCCAACGAGGCGCCCGAGCTGGAGCAGCGCGGCGAGCTCGACGCCGCGCTCGCCGTCATCGCCGAGCTGGCCGAGCAGCCGCGGGTGCGCGCCATCGGCGAGACCGGGCTCGACTTCTTCCGCACCGGCGAGAGCGGCCGCGCCGCGCAGTTCCGCTCCTTCGAGGAGCACATCCGCATCGCGAAGGAGCACGACCTCGCGCTGCAGATCCACGACCGCGACGCGCACCGCGAGGTCATCGACACCCTGCGCCGCGTCGGCGCCCCCGAGCGCACGGTCTTCCACTGCTTCTCCGGCGACGCCGAGATGGCGCGGATGTGCACGGACGAGGGCTGGTACCTCTCCTTCGCCGGCACCGTGACGTTCAAGAACGCCGAGCCGCTGCGGGAGGCGCTCGTCGCGACCCCGCGGCACCTCATCCTGGTCGAGACCGACGCGCCCTACCTCACACCGTCGCCCTTCCGCGGCCGCCCGAACGCGCCCTACCTCCTCCCGCACACCCTGCGCTCGATGGCCGCGACCCTCGAGACCGACGTCGGCCACCTCGCCGCGACGATCGCCTCCAACACGGAGGCCGTGTACGGCGAGTGGGGCGGCGAGGTCGGCTCCGAGCCGACGGAGCCGGTCGGACCCCTCGCATGAGCGGCCGCCACGCCGCGGAGCCGACGGCCGCCGCGGTCCCGCGCCTGCTGGGCCCGGCCGAGATCCGCGACCTCGCGGGCCTGCTCGACGTCACGCCGACCAAGAAGCTCGGCCAGAACTTCGTGCACGACGCCAACACGGTCCGCCGCATCGTCAAGCTCGCGCGGGTGCGCCCGGGGGAGACGGTCGTCGAGATCGGCCCCGGTCTCGGATCGCTGACCCTCGGCCTGCTCGAGGCGGGCGCGCAGGTCGTGGCGGTCGAGATCGACGGACGCCTCGCGGAGCAGCTGCCGCGCACCGTCGAGCTGATGGCTCCGGGAGCCGATCTCGCGGTCGTGCACGCGGACGCGATGAAGGTGCTCGACCTTCCGGGGGAGCCGGTCCGGCTCGTCGCCAACCTCCCGTACAACATCTCGGTTCCGGTGCTCCTGCACTTCCTCGAGCACTTCGCGAGCATCCGGTCCGGAGTGGTGATGGTGCAGTCCGAGGTCGGGCACCGGCTCGCCGCCGGTCCCGGCTCCAAGGTCTACGGCGGTCCGAGCGTCAAGGCGGCGTGGTTCGGCTCCTGGTCGACCGGCGGCACGGTCTCGCGTCAGATCTTCTGGCCGGTGCCGAACGTCGACAGCGTCCTCGTCGCGTTCGACCGCGGCGAGGAGCCGGGCGACGAGACCCTGCGCCGCGCCGTCTTCGCGGTCGTCGACGCGGCGTTCGCCCAGCGGAGGAAGATGCTCCGCCAGTCGCTCGCGCCCCTCTTCGGCGACAGCGCCGCCGCGATCGTCGCGCTCGAGCGGTCCGGCGTCCCGCAGACCGCGCGCGGCGAGGAGCTGGACGTCGCCGCCTTCGTCCGCCTGGGCCGCGAGCTCGATCCGGCGCGGGTGCCCGTCCGCGGCGCGGCGGTGCCCGACGGGTCGCCGGCGGAGACCGACGGGGACGACGCGGACGGCGACGGGGAGCCCGCCCCGGGTGCGGACGAGGGCGCCTCCGCCACCCTGTAGCGTGGATGCATGGCCCATCGCGCGACGTCGACCCGGGTCCACGCGCGGGCGCCCGGCAAGATCAACGTGTTCCTCAAGGTCGGCGCCGTGCGCGACGACGGGTACCACGAGCTGGCCACCGCGTTCCAGTCGCTCTCGCTCTACGAGGACGTGTTCGCAGAGGACGCGGCCGACTTCTCGGTCTCCTTCTCGGGCTCGATCGACACCTCGCGCCTGGCTGTCGACGGCTCCAACCTCGCCGTCAAGGCGGCGCGAGCGCTCGCCCGGGCGACCGGCTACCGCGGCGGCGCGCACCTCGAGATCGAGAAGAACGTCCCCATCGCCGGCGGCATGGGCGGCGGCTCGGCCGACGCGGCCGCGACCCTCCTCGCCTGCGACGCGCTCTGGGGCACGGCCTGCACGAGGGAGCAGCTGCTCGGCATCGCCGCAAGCCTCGGCGCCGACGTCCCCTTCTCCTTCACCGGCGGCACCGCGATCGGAGTCGGCCGTGGCGACGAGCTGAGCCCGGCGCTCGCCAAGGGCCGCTTCGAGTGGGTGCTGGTCCTCTCGGAGGAGGGACTGTCGACCCCCGAGGTCTACAGCGAGCTCGACCGGCACCGCGAGCGCCACCTGCACGACTTCCGCCCGATCTCGGCGACCCCCGCCATCGATCCGAACGTTCTGCAGGCCCTCCGCGCCGGCGACGCCGCCATGCTCGCCGACGCGATGCACAACGACCTCCAGGCGCCTGCGCTGCACCTGCAGCCCGGGCTCGCGCGCATCCTCGAGCTCGGCGAGGGCCGCGGGGCGCTCGGCGGCCTCGTCTCGGGGTCCGGCCCGACCGTGGCGTTCCTCGCTCCGGACGCCGATGCGGCGGCCGACCTGCAGCGCGAGCTCAGCTCCGCGCGGCTGCGCGCCGTGCGGGTGTCCGGCCCGGTCCACGGGGCGCGCCTGCTCTCGACCTAGTCGCGGAGGCGGTGCCTCCCCAGCGGGTCGCACGAGCCTCGCATCCTGCCGCCCGGCGCGCTCCACAGACGGTCCGCAGAGAAGTTCCGACCTCGTGGCTTAGAGTGCCGCTCATGTCCCGCCGCGCCACCCTCTTCGCGATCCTCTCCGGGATCGTGGCCGCCGTCGTCGCCCTCGCGGCCGCCGAGGTCGTCGCGGTCTTCACCGGAGCGGGCGGCAGTCCGCTGGTCGCGGTCGGCGGCTTCGTCATCGACATCGTGCCCCCGGGTGTGAAGGACACGGTCATCGCGCTCTTCGGCACCGGCGACAAGCTGGTGCTCCTGGTCTCGATCGGACTCGCGATCGCGCTGCTGGCCGTCGGCGCGGGAGTGCTCGAGTACCGCCGCCCGCCGTTCGGCGTGCTGCTGCTGGCCGTCGTCGCGGGCGCCGGTGCGCTCGCCGCCGTCAGCCGCGAGGGCGCCTCCGGGATCGACGCCGCACCGAGCGTCGTCGGCATGGTGGCGGGCGCCGCTGTCCTCCGCTCGGCGTCCGTCCGCCTCCGCGGCTGGCAGGAGGAGCGCGAGAGCGACTCCCCGGACCGCCGGTCGTTCCTCCGCCTGGTCGGGATCGCCGGCGTCGCCGCGGTCGCCGCCGGCATCGGCGCCCGCTTCCTCACCTCCGCCTCCGCCGCCGTGACCGCCGTGCGCGAGGCCGTGTCCCTTCCGGCACCCGCGTCGGCCGTCGCGCCGGTCCCGGCCGGTGCCGTGCTCGACGACATCGACGGCATCAGCTCCTTCGTCACTCCCAACGCCTCGTTCTACCGGATCGACACGGCGCTCTCGGTGCCCTCGGTCGAGCCCGCCGACTGGTCGCTGAAGATCACCGGCATGGTGGAGGAGGAGATCGAGATCACCTGGGACGAGCTGCTCGCGCTGCCGCTCGAGGAGCACCTGGTCACCCTGTCCTGCGTGTCCAACGAGGTGGGCGGCGACCTGATCGGCACCGCCCTCTGGCTGGGCTACCCGATCCGCGAGCTCCTGGCCCGGGCCCGGCCGACGGCCGGCGCCGACATGGTGCTCTCGCGGAGCATCGACGGCTTCACCGCCTCCAGCCCGCTCGACGTGCTGCAGGACGAGGACCGCGCGAGCCTGCTCGCCGTCGGGATGAACGGCGAGCCGCTCCCGGTCGAGCACGGCTTCCCGGTCCGGATGGTCGTCCCCGGCCTCTACGGCTACGTCTCGGCGACGAAGTGGGTCGTCGAGCTGAAGGTCACCACGTTCGCGGAGGACCTGGCGTACTGGTCGACGCGCGGCTGGACCGAGCGCGGGCCGATCAAGATCGAGTCGCGGATCGACGTGCCGCGGCAGGGCCAGCCCGTCGAGGCGGGGACGGTCGCCGTGGCGGGAGTCGCGTGGGCGCCGCACACCGGCATCGCGAAGGTGGAGGTGCAGATCGACGGCGGCGCCTGGCAGGAGGCGCGCCTCGCCGAGCAGGTCACCGCGGACACCTGGATCCAGTGGGTCCTCGAGTGGGACGCGACGGTCGGCGACCACGTCGTCACGGTGCGCGCGACCGACACGGACGGCACGGTGCAGACCACGGTCGAGCGCCCGCCCGCCCCCGACGGCGCGACGGGGCTGCACCGCCGCTCGGTGTCCGTCTCGGAGCCTGCGCCCGCGGGCTGAGGCCCCGCGGCCGCCACCTCGCCGACCCGGCGCCGTGATCGCCCCGCGGCGGAGCGCTCAGGCGGCACCGCCTAGGCTGGATCCCTATGGCACATCTGCTGGGCGCCGAGGCGCTGCGACTCGAGTACCCCACACGCGTGATCTTCGACGACGTCTCCCTGGGGATCGAGGAGGGCGACCGCATCGGGATCGTCGGACGCAACGGCGACGGCAAGTCGACCCTCCTGCGCCTGCTCGCGCAGCGCATCGAGCCGGACAGCGGCCGCGTCACGCACCGCCGCGGCGTCACGCTCGGGATGCTCGACCAGGCCGACACGGTCGACGAGGACCTCACCGTCGCCCAGGCCGTCGTCGGCGGGCTCCAGGAGCACGAGTGGGCGGGCGACGCGCGCACCCGCGACGTGATCGCCGGCCTGCTGCGCGACGTCCCCTGGGACGGCGTCGTCGGCTCCCTCTCGGGCGGCCAGCGGCGCCGGGTCGCCCTCGCGAAGCTGCTCGTCGGAGACTGGGACGTCGTCTTCCTCGACGAGCCCACCAACCACCTCGACGTCGAGGGCATCGCCTGGCTCGCCGAGCACCTCAAGCGCCGCTGGGCGGCGTCGTCGGGCGGGCTCGCGGTCGTCACCCACGACCGGTGGTTCCTCGACGAGATCTGCACCGCGACCTGGGAGGTGCACGACCGCCTCGTCGAGCCCTTCGAGGGCGGCTACGCGGCGTACATCCTGCAGCGCGTCGAGCGCGACCGGATGGCCTCGACCATGGAGGCCAAGCGCCAGAACCTGATGAAGAAGGAGCTGGCGTGGCTCCGGCGCGGGGCGCCCGCCCGCACGGCCAAGCCCAAGTTCCGGATCGACGCCGCGAACCAGCTGATCGAGGACGAGCCTCCGGTGCGCGACTCGGTCTCGCTCTCGCAGCTCGCCGTCTCGCGCCTGGGCAAGGACGTCGTCGACCTGCTCGACGTCACCGTCCGCTACGGCGAGCGGACCGTCCTCAACCGCATCGAGTGGCGGATCGCGCCGGGCGAGCGCACCGGCATCCTGGGCGTGAACGGTGCCGGCAAGTCGACCCTCCTCGGCCTGGTCGCGGGCAGCGTGGAGCCGACGAGCGGCCGGGTGAAGCGCGGCACCACCGTGCGCGTCGCGATCCTCGACCAGCAGCTGCGCGAGCTGACCGGGGTCCAGCACCGGCCCGTCCGGGAGATCATCGCGGAGCAGCGCACCAGCTACTCCATCGGCGGCAAGGAGATGACCCCGGGCCAGCTGCTCGAGCGGCTCGGCTTCTCGAGCGCGCAGCTCTCGACGCCGGTGAAGGACCTCTCGGGCGGCCAGCGCCGGAGGCTCCAGCTCCTGCTCATCCTGCTCAGCGAGCCCAACGTGCTGATCCTCGACGAGCCGACCAACGACCTCGACACCGACATGCTCGCGGCGATCGAGGACCTGCTCGACTCCTGGCCGGGCACCCTTCTCGTCGTCTCGCACGACCGGTACCTGCTCGAGCGCGTCACCGACCAGCAGTACGCGGTCATGGACGGCGCGTTCCGCCACCTGCCCGGCGGCGTCGAGCAGTACCTCGACCTGCGCCGCGCGCTCGAGAAGGGCGCGCCCGTGACGGCGTCCTCGGGCGCCTCCTCCGCTGCGCCGGTGTCGAGCGGACTGGCGGGGGCCGAGCGCCGCACCGCCGAGAAGGAGGTGTCGGCGATCGACCGGCGCCTGCACAAGCTGACGCAGCTCACGAAGACCGTGCACGAGAAGATGGCGACCCACGACCAGGACGACTACGACGGCATCCTGGCGCTGAACGCCTCCCTCCGCGCCTACGAGGACGAGACCGCCGAGCTCGAGCTGCGCTGGCTGGAGCTCTCGGAGCAGCTCGAGGGCTGAGCGCGGCCCGGAACATCAGCTGAGAAGGGAGTGCCTCCGCTGTGGGGCGAGGGGCCCCGTCTCAGCTGACGTCGTGCAGCGGCGTCAGCCGAAGTCGAGCGAGAGCTTGCGGAGCAGCTGCGCCAGCCGCTCCTGCTGCGCGTGGGTGAGCGCGCCGAGCAGCTCCTGCTCCGCGTCGACCAGGCGGGTGATCGCCGCGTCGACCCGGGCGAGCCCCGACGGCGTCATCTGCACCAGCACGCCGCGCCCGTCGTTCGGGTCGTCGAGACGCTCGACGAGGTCGCGCTCGACCAGCCGGTCGATGCGGTTGGTCATGGTGCCGCTGGTGACCATGGTCGCCTGGAGGAGCTGCTTGGGGCTCATCCGGTAGGGCGCGCCCGCGCGCCGCAGGGCCGAGAGCACGTCGAACTCCCACGTCTCGAGCTCCGACCGGCCGAAGGCGCTCCCGCGCGCGCGCTCGAGCTGCTTGGCCAGCCGGCGCATCCGCGAGAAGACCTGGAGCGGCGTGAAGTCGAGATCGGGCCGCTCCCGGACCCAGGCGTCGACGATCCCGTCGACCTCGTCATTCGCACTCACCCGTCCATTGTGGCGGCTGGGCGGCTCGGCGGACGCCGGGAGGCGGACGGGTCCGGAGGCGGGGACCTCCAGGGCCCCCGTCGCCCGCCGCAGCGGAGGCCGCCCGCGCCCGGGGCGGGGCCGGGCGCGCGGGGGTGGCAGGATGGACGGCGCGCGAGAGCGCGGTCCGCCATGGTGTAACGGCAGCACGGCAGCCTTTGGAGCTGTCCGGTCCAGGTTCGAATCCTGGTGGCGGAGCGGCACCAGGACGGTGCGCTCACGGAGGAGAACGCGAAGAACATGGCAGACAGCACGCTCGCCGTCGTGATCCTGGCGGCAGGCCAGGGCACCCGCATGAAGTCCCGCACCCCGAAGGTCCTGCACCGCCTCGCCGGGAGGCCGCTGCTGGGCCACGTGCTCGACACGGCCGCCTCGCTCGACGCGGCGCACGTCGTCACCGTGGTGCGCCACGAGCGCGACCGGGTCGCCGAGGCCGTCCTCGAGCACACCCCCTCCGCGCTGGTGGTGGACCAGGACGGGACGCCCGGCACCGGCCGCGCGGTCGAGCAGGGCCTCGCGGCGCTCCCGGAGTCCTTCGCCGGCACGGTCGTCGTGCTGAGCGCCGACGTCCCGCTGCTGGATGCACCGACCCTCCGCCGCCTGGTCGACGAGCACCTCGCGGCGGCGAACGCGCTCACCATGCTCTCCTGCGTGCTCGAGGACCCGACCGGCTTCGGCCGGATCGTCCGCGGCGGCGACGGAGCGTTCGCCTCCATCGTGGAGCAGAAGGACGCGAGCCCCGACGAGCTCGACCTCACCGAGACCAACGCCGGCGTCTATGCGTTCGACGCCGCCGCGCTCCGCTCGGTCATCGGCGCGATCGGCACCGAGAACGCCCAGCGGGAGAAGTACCTCACCGACGCCGCCGCCGCGCTCAAGGCCGCCGGCCGCGCGATCGAGGCCGTCCCCGTGCAGGACCGCTGGCTCGTGGCCGGGATCAACGACCGCGCCCAGCTCGCGGACGCGGCGCTCGAGCTCAACGCGCGCATCGTGCGCCGCTGGCAGCTCGAGGGCGTCACGATCCAGGACCCGGCGACGACCTGGATCGACGTGGACGCGGTGCTCGCCCCGGACGTCGAGATCCTCCCGGGCACGCAGATCAAGGGCCCGACCGTCATCGCCACCGGCGCGGTCATCGGCCCGGACACCACGCTCGACTCCTGCGAGGTCGGCGAGGACGCGGTCGTGAAGCGCTCCGACGCGACGCTCGCCGTGATCGGCGCGAAGGCCCAGGTCGGCCCGTTCTCGTTCCTCCGCCCCGGCACCGTGCTCGGCGCCCGCGGGAAGATCGGCACCTACGTGGAGACCAAGAACGCCGTCATCGGCGAGGGATCGAAGGTCCCGCACCTCTCCTACGTCGGCGACGCCGTCATCGGCGAGGAGTCGAACATCGGCGCCGGCTCGATCTTCGCCAACTACGACGGGGTGAGCAAGGCGTCCTCCGTGGTGGGCTCGCACGTGCGTGCGGGGTCGCACAACGTCTTCGTCGCCCCCGTTAGAATCGGTGACGGAGCGTACACGGGCGCCGGAACGGTCATCCGCAAGGACATCCCCGCCGGAGCCCTCGGGATCACCGTCGCTCCGCAGCGCAACATGGCCGGGTGGGTGCAGACCCACCGTCCGGGCACCGCAGCGGCCGACGCCGCCGAGGCGGCCCTGGCGTCGGATCCCACCGGATCCGACCAGGCGCCCACCGGAGGAAGCGGAGCACAGTGACCGGCATCACCGCCAGCAACAAGAAGAGCCTGGTCCTCGTCTCGGGGAGGGCGCATCCGGCACTGGCGGAAGCGGTCGCCGCCGAGCTCGGGACCGAGCTCGTCACGACCGAGGGGCGGACCTTCGCCAACGGCGAGCTCTACGTCCGCTACGGCGAGTCGGTCCGCGGAGGCGACGTGTTCGTCCTCCAGTCGCACACGTCCCCGATCAACGAGTGGCTGATGGAGCAGCTGATCATGGTCGACGCGCTCAAGCGCGCCTCCGCCAAGCGGATCACCGTGGTCGCGCCGTTCTACCCCTACGCGCGCCAGGACAAGAAGGGCCGCGGCCGCGAGCCGATCTCGGCCCGGCTCGTCGCCGACCTCTTCAAGGCGGCGGGAGCCGACCGGATCATGTCGGTCGACCTCCACGCGGCGCAGATCCAGGGCTTCTTCGACGGACCCGTCGACCACCTCTTCGCGATGCCCGTGCTGCTCGAGCACTTCCGCGAGAAGCTCGACCCCTCGACCCTCACCATCGTCTCGCCCGACATGGGCCGCGTCCGCGTCGCCGACATCTGGAGCGACAAGCTCGGGGTCCCGCTGGCGATCATCCACAAGCGCCGCGACCCGAAGGTCGCCAACCAGGTCTCCGTGCACGAGATCGTCGGAGAGGTGAAGGGCCGCGTCTGCCTCCTCGTCGACGACCTCATCGACACGGGACGGACCATCGCCAAGGCGGCTGAGGCGCTGAAGAAGGCGGGCGCGATCGGCGTGGTCGTCGCCGCCACCCACGCGGTGTTCTCCGAGCCCGCGGTCGAACTGCTGAGCTCGGAGTTCATCGACTCCGTCGTCGTGACCGACACGCTGCCGCTCCCGGAGGAGAAGAAGTGGGACCGCCTGACGATCCTGCCGATCGCCCCGTTGCTGGCGCGGGCCATCCACGAGGTCTTCGACGACGGCTCCGTGACGTCGATGTTCGACGGCGACGCGTAGGCGCCTCCCGGCCACTCCATCGGTCGTGGGCGCAGGATGGCCGCTGAGCGGCGCCCCCGAGGCCCGCACAGGCGGCAGCGCCTAGGGTGAGGCCGTGCCCCAGCGTTCGGATGCGACCCTCGCCCTGGCGGCGGTCTTCCTGGTCTGGTCGCCGGCCGCCGCCGCGGCGGGCTGGTGGCTGCTCCTCGGGCTCGCCGTCGCTGCGGCCACCGCGGCCCTGGGCGCCGTCGCCGACGCCGGGCGCACCGTCCACGACGGCCCCTCCTCGGAGTGGCTCGGGATCGTCGGTCGGGCGTTCGTCTCGGCCGCTCTGGCCCTGACCGCGGCCCAGTCCGTCCTCGGGGGAGCGGCCCGGCCCCTGGCCGTCCTGCTGCTCGTGGCCGTCGCGCTCTTCGGTCTGCGCGGCGGGCGCCTCCCCTCTCGCCCGGTCCTGCTCCTCGTCGGCGCGGTCGCGGTCCTGCTGGCCGCCGCCGCCGTGATCGTGCTGGTGTCCCCTCCGGACCCCGCGCCGCTCGACCCGCTGCGCGACGGAGGGCCGCTGGGGGCCGGCACCGCCGCGGCGCTGCTCCTGATCCTCCTGCCGACCTCGCGCTCCGGAGCGGTGACGGGCGTTCGCCCCGCTCTCGTGCGCATCGGGATCGCCACGGCCGCCGCCGCCGCGCTCGGCACCGGTCTGCTCCTGGCGGCCGGTCCCGAGGTCCTCGCGGCCTCGGAGACCCCCCTGAGCGCCGTCGCCCGGGGCACGGCCGCGTCCGGGCTCGTCGGGGCCGCCGCCGTGATCGCGGTCCTGCTCGCGCTCCTCGACCTCGGGAGGAGGGACGCGCGCGCCCTCGTCCGCCTCGCCGACGCGGGGGAGATCCCGGCGGTGCTCGCCACGAGGAACCGCAGGACCGGGGTGCCCGCGGCGGCCCAGCTCGTCCTCTGCCTCGTCGCCGTGCTCGCGGTCGTGATCCTCGACGCGGACGCGCTGCTCGCCTTCGCCGTGGCGGCCCTGCTGGTGGCGACGATCGTGCGGCGCCTCGACCACGGAGCGGCCGGCGCGAGCGGGCCGGCCCTCGCGTCCGCCGCGGTGTCGCTGCTGCTCCTGCTCGCCCTCCCGGCGGCCACGGCGGCCGCTGCGGCGGTGCTCCTGGCGGCGCTCCTGATCGCGCGGGCGTTCCGGACCTGAGGGTCAGTCGGGCCGGGCGTCGAGCACGCGCTCGGGGAGCCGGAGGGCCAGCGGGGAGCCCCTCACGGGGAAGGCGCCCCCGCCCGAGGATCCGAGGATCCTGCGGGCGGGGGCGCCTTCCCGTGCGAAGCGGGTCAGTGCGTGGAGGGGTCCTGCTCGATCTCGCTGCGGTCACCCGACCACAGCGTGTGGAAGGTGCCCTCCTTGTCGACGCGCTGGTAGGTGTGGGCGCCGAAGAAGTCGCGCTGGCCCTGCACGAGGGCGGCCGGGAGGCGCTTCGAGGCGAGCGAGTCGTAGTACGACAGCGCGGCGCCGAAGCCGGGGATGGGCACGCCGGAGAGCGCGGCGGTCGAGACGATGCGGCGCCAGGCGGCCTCGCCGTTCGCGACGGCCTCGGCGAAGTACGGGTCCTCGAGGAGGGTCGTGATGCCGGCGTTCTCGTCGTAGGCGTCGACGATGCGGTTGAGGAACTGGGCGCGGATGATGCAGCCGGCGCGCCAGATCTTGGCGACCGCTCCCTTGTCGATCTCCCAGCCGTACTTCTCGGCTCCGGCGATGATCGCGTCGAAGCCCTGCGAGTAGGCGACGACCTTGGAGGCGTAGAGCGCGGCGCGCACATCGTCCTCGAAGCCGTCGTACTTCTCGACCGGAGTGGGGCGCGAGGCGACGCGCTTCTGCACCGCGGCGCGCTGCTCCGGCTTCGACGACACGGCGCGGGCGAACACGGCCTCGGCGATGCCGCCGACGGGGACGCCGAGGTCGAGCGCGTTCTGCACGGTCCAGACGCCGGTGCCCTTCGAGCCGGCCTGGTCGAGGACGACGTCGATGAAGGGGTTCCCGGTGTCGGCGTCGACCTGGCGGAGGACCTCGGCGGTGATCTCGATGAGGTACGACTCGAGGTCGCCCTTGTTCCAGGCGTCGAAGACCTCGGCGATGGCGGCGGGCTCGTGTCCGCCGACCGTGCGGAGCAGGTCGTAGGCCTCGGCGATGAGCTGCATGTCGGCGTACTCGATGCCGTTGTGGATCATCTTGACGAAGTGGCCCGCGCCGTCGGTGCCGATGTGGGTGACGCAGGGCTCGCCCTCGGCGACCGCGGCGATCGACGAGAGGATCGGGCCGAGGGTCTTGTAGGACTCGACCGAGCCGCCGGGCATGATCGACGGGCCCTTGAGCGCGCCCTCCTCGCCGCCGGAGATGCCGGTGCCGACGAAGTGGATGCCGGTCTCGCGGACCGCCTTCTCGCGGCGGATGGTGTCGGTGAAGAGCGCGTTGCCGCCGTCGACGATGATGTCGCCGGGCTCGAAGACCCGCGTCAGCTGCTCGATCACGGCATCGGTGCCGCGGCCGGCCTGGACCATGATGATCGCGGTGCGCGGGGTGGCGAGCGAGGCGGCGAAGTCCTCGATGGTCTCGGAGGCGACGAAGCCCGCCTCCGGGTGCTCCGTGATGAGGGTCTCGGTGCGGCCGTAGGAGCGGTTGAAGACCGCGACCGTGTTGCCCTCGCGGCTGGCGAGGTTGCGGGCGAGGTTCGAGCCCATCACCGCCAGACCGACGACTCCGATGTTGGCTGTGGCGATGGGCTTCTCAGACACGGTTCTCCTCGACGTTCGCGTTCAGGGGCGAGCCCAGGCTAGCCCCGGGGCGCTGCCGGGAGCCCGGGTCGGAGCCGTCTGTCGGCTGCACATCGGTCGTGCGGCGCGCGCACGGTCTTGCGCGCGCCGGGACGACCGCGGCCGGAGCGGGTCAGGCGCCGTGGCCCAGGGGGACGCGCTCCGACGGGATCGGCGGCGGCGGGGGAGTGCCGTCGCCGAACGGGCGGCCGCCGAGCTCCTCGCGGCGCGAGGGGACGAGCCAGCCGGAGAGGTCCGGCCCCTTGGGGACGACGCCGGTCGGATTGATGTCCCGCTGCACCTCGTAGTAGTGCGACTTGATATGGGTGAAGTCGATCGTGTCGCCGAACCCCGGAGTGGCGAACAGGTCGCGCGCGTAGCCCCAGAGCGCGGGCATCGCCGACAGCAGGTTCCGGTTGGCCTTGAAGTGGCTGTAGTAGACGGCGTCGAAGCGGGCGAGCGTCGTGAAGAGCCGCACGTCCGCCTCGGTGATGGTGTCGCCGACCAGGTACCGGCGGGTGCTCAGCCGCTCCTCCAGCCAGTCCAGCCGAGCCCAGAGGCGGTCGTAGGCCCGGTCGTAGGAGCGCTGCGACCCGGCGAAGCCGCACTTGTAGACGCCGTTGTTCACGTCGTGGAAGACCAGCTCGGCGATCTCGTCGATCTCCTCGCGGTGCTCCTCGGGGTAGAGGTCGGGGGCGCCGTCGCGGTGGAACGCGGTCCACTCGGTCGAGAAGTCGAGCGTCATCACCGGGTAGTCGTTGGTGACGACCCGGCCGCTCGGGATGTCCACGAGGGCCGGGACGGTGATCCCGCGCGGGTAGTCGGGGAAGCGGGCGAAGAACGCGTCCTGGAGGCGGGGGATGCCCAGCACCGGGTCGACGCCGCCCGGGTCGAGGTCGAAGGTCCAGCTGCGCTTGTCGTGCGTCGGCCCGCAGATGCCCATCGAGAGGGCGTCCTCGAGCCCGAGCAGGCGCCGCACGATCACGGCGCGGTTCGCCCACGGGCAGGCGCGGGAGACGACGAGGCGGTAGCGCCCCGCCTCCACCGGGTACCCGTCGCGGCCGTCGGCGGTGATCCGCGTCGGGATGTAGTTCGTGTCGCGGTGGAAGCCGTTCTTCTCGACGTAGGAGCCGAAGTCGTCGCTCGTCATACCGGCACGGTAGGCGGTCCGCCTGGACTTCCGGCTCCGAGTCCGGCGGCGCGACCGCCTGCTGGCGGGCGGCCGCGATGCCGGGTAGGATCGGCAGCTGAACTTCGGCGAGGGATGCACGTGCATCCGTGATCGACGCGGTGGAAGCAGGCGAGGCCCCCACGGGGCGCCACGGACTTCTCCTCACGCTGACATGCGTTCGAGTCGACAAACCGTCCGTGGCCGCAGGCCACGACCCGATCCGGTGGCGTGCGCGCCGCCCAAGGAGAACATCATGGCTGAACTGACCAACAAGGTCGTCGTCGAGGTCCGCACCTCGTTCGGCAAGGGCGCCGCCCGCAAGATCCGCGCGCAGGACAAGATCCCCGCGGTCCTCTACGGCCACGGCACCGAGCCCCAGCACCTCACCCTCCCGGGCCACCAGGTGCTCCTGCTCACCCGCAAGGCGAACGCGATCCTCGAGCTCGACATCGAGGGCGCGGCGCAGACCACGCTGGTGAAGGACATCCAGCGCGACCCGGTGCGCCAGATCATCGAGCACATCGACCTCGTCGTCATCAACAAGGGCGAGAAGGTCGAGGTGGACATCCCCGTGCACGTCGAGGGCGACGCCGCTCCCGGCACCCTCGTCTCGATCGAGTCGAACACCCTCTCGCTCGAGGTCGACGCCACGCGCATCCCGCAGAACATCGTCGTCTCCGTCGAGGGCCTCGAGGCCGGCACGCAGATCACCGCCGCCGACGTCACGCTCCCCGAGGGCGCCACGCTGGTCACCGACGCCGAGGTGCTCATCGTCAACGTCACCGCCGAGGTCGAGCAGGACCTGGGCGAGGACGACGAGACCCCGGCCTCGGGCGACGTCGTCGCCGAGACCGCGGAGTAGTCCGCACCACCCCGGGAACGGGCCCGCTCGCAGCCGCGGCGGGCCCGTTCCGCGTCCGGTGGGGGAGTCCCTCCGCCGCCCCCGAGGAAGAGGAACGACATGGGTGACACCTGGCTGGTCGTCGGACTGGGCAACCCGGGCGCGCAGTACGCGCGCAACCGGCACAACGTCGGCCAGATGGTGCTCGACGAGCTCGCGGCGCGCATCGGCGGCTCGTTCCGCCGGCACAACCGAGCCAACGCCGTGGTCGCCGAGGGCTTCCTCCGCCCGGGCGGGCCGAAGCTCGTGCTGGGCAAGCCCAACAGCTTCATGAACCTCTCCGGCGGGCCGACGGCGCAGCTGCTCGACTTCTACTCGATCGATCCGGCGCACCTGATCGTCGTGCACGACGAGCTCGACATCCCCTTCGACACCCTGCGCCTCAAGCAGGGCGGCGGTCACGGAGGGCACAACGGCATCCGCGACATCCTCGCGGCGACCGGAGGGGCCGAGTTCCTGCGCGTGCGGGTCGGCATCGGCCGCCCGCCGGGCCGCCAGCAGGCCGCCGACTTCGTGCTGAAGGACTTCGCCGGCCCGGAGCGCGAGGCGCTCCCCATCCTGGTCTCGGACGCCGCCGACGCCGTCGAGCTCATCGCCGACTCCGGCCTCTCCGCCGCCCAGCTGAAGTTCCACACCAGCGGCTGACCCCACCACTCCTGCCCCCCATCACTGAGGGAACTCCGGACCGTCGAGGGAGCCCGCAGCTCCGGGCTCCCTCGACGGTTCAGGGTTCCCTCGGCGGTCGGTGCGCGGGGCGGCCGTAAACTGGATCCGTGCCCCTCAACGAGATCATCTCGGCGCTGTCGCGCGCCTCCACGTTCGACGATGCTCTCGCGTACGCGGTGCGGGACGCCGACTTCTCGGTGGCCGACGGCCTCCGGGTCCCCCTGCTCGCGGGCCTCGTCGAGAGGCGTGCCGAGGCGGGAAGGCCGCAGGCGGCGCTGGTGGTCACGGCCACGGGCCGCGACTCCGAGAACGTGCGCGCCTCCCTCGGCTGCATGCTGCCCGACGCGGATGTCGTCGAGTTCCCCGCGTGGGAGACGCTGCCGCACGAGCGCCTGAGCCCGAGCGCCGAGATCGTGGGGCGGCGCCTGGACGCGCTGCGGCGGATGAAGCAGTGGTCCGGCGAGCGGCCCCTCGTGGTGGTCGCCTCCGTGCGCGCGGCGCTGCAGCCGGTCGCCGACAACCTCGCCGACATCGAGCCGATCCGACTCGTGAAGGGCGCTCGCGGCTACGACCTCGGCCGGATCTCCGCCGAGCTGGTCGATCTGGCGTACGCCCGGGTCGACATGGTCACGCGCCGCGGCGAGTTCGCCGTGCGCGGCGGCATCCTCGACGTCTTCCCGGCAGTGGCCGAGCACCCGAGCCGGGTGGACTTCTTCGGCGACGAGGTCGACTCCATCCGCGGCTTCTCCGTGGCCGATCAGCGCTCGCTCCCGGGCGAGGCCGACTCGGTGGTCCTCCCGCCGAGCCGCGAGCTGCTGCTGGTGCCCGCGGTGCGGCAGCGGGCGCGCGAGATGCTGCACGAGTTCCCGAGCCTGTCGGCGATGCTCGCGAAGATCGCCGAGGGCATCCCGGTCGAGGGGATGGAGTCGCTCGCTCCCGCGCTGCTGGAGCGGCTGGTCCCGATCTCGCACTACCTCCCCGAGGGGGCGGCCGTCGCGGTCCTCGCTCCCGAGCGCGTGGCGACGCGGGCGATCAGCCTCGCCGAAACGAATCGCGAGTTCCTGCAGGCGGCGTGGAGCGCCGCGACCGCCGGCGCCGAGGCCCCCATCGACCTCGCCTCGGGCGAGTTCATCTCGCTCGGGGCGCTCCGCTACTCCGTGAAGCTCAGCGCCCCGGGGGCCGACGCTCCCGACCACCCGTGGTGGACGATGAGCACGTTCCGCCAGGGCCCCGCCGCGGGCGAGGCCGAGGTGCTGCCGGAGGAGCTCGGGATCGACGAGATCCTCGCCGTCCGCGTCGAGGGCGAGCCGGTCCCCGGATTCGGTGCGAGCGTCGAGGGCGCCCTCGCCCACGTCCGCGCGCGTCTGGCCGACGGCTGGACCGTGGTCCTGACCGCGCCCGGCACCGGCACGGTGGAGCGCACCGACCAGGTGCTGGCCGAGCACGAGGTCGCCGCCCGCATCGTCGCCGACCTCCCCGCCGGGCTCGAGACGGGCCTCGCCTACGTGGTGCAGGCCTCCGTCGACCACGGCTTCGAGGTGGAGGAGGCGAAGCTCGCCCTGCTCACCGACACGGAGTTCTACGGCCGCACCGTCGGCTACGACTCCCGCGCGGTGAAGAAGCTCGCGTCGCGCCGCAAGAACGTCGTCGATCCGCTGCAGCTCACCCCCGGCGACTTCGTGGTGCACGCCACCCACGGCATCGGCCGGTTCGTGGAGCTCTCGCAGCGCGAGGTCTCCAGCGGAGGCCGCAACGCGATCAAGACGCGCCGCGAGTACCTGGTGCTCGAGTACGCCCCCAGCAAGCGCGGGTTCCCCGGCGACAAGCTGCTCGTCCCCACGGACCAGCTCGACCTGCTCTCCCGCTATGTCGGCGGCGAGGCTCCGGCGCTCAGCAAGATGGGCGGGAGCGACTGGGCGCAGGCCAAGAGCAAGGCCCGTCGCGCGGTCCGCGACATCGCGGTCGAGCTCGTAAAGCTCTACTCCGCCCGGATGGCCTCGCGCGGGCACGCGTTCCCGCCGGACACCCCCTGGCAGCGCGAGCTGGAGGAGGCGTTCCCGTTCGCCGAGACCCCCGACCAGCTGACCGTCATCGACGAGGTCAAGGCCGACATGGAGCGGCCGATCCCGATGGACCGCCTGCTCTCGGGCGACGTCGGCTTCGGCAAGACCGAGGTCGCCGTGCGTGCGGCCTTCAAGGCGATCCAGGACGGCAAGCAGGTCGCGATGCTCGTGCCGACGACGCTGCTGGTCCGCCAGCACCTCGAGACGTTCCAGGAGCGCTTCGCCGGCTTCCCGGTGCACCTGCGGGCGCTCAGCCGGTTCCAGAGCGCGAAGGAGTCGAAGGAGACGATCGAGGGCCTCGCCGACGGCACCGTCGACATGGTCATCGCGACCCACCGGCTCCTCAGCGACAACATCGTCTTCAAGGACCTGGGCCTGCTCGTGATCGACGAGGAGCAGCGCTTCGGCGTCGAGCACAAGGACAAGCTCAAGGCGCTGAAGAAGAACGTCGACATCCTCTCGATGAGCGCCACGCCCATCCCGCGCACGCTCGAGATGGCGGTGACCGGCATCCGCGAGATGTCGACCCTGGCCACGCCGCCGGAGGAGCGCCACCCGATCCTCACCTTCGTCGGCCCCTACTCCGAGAAGCAGGTGTCGGCCGCGATCCGCCGGGAGCTCCTGCGTGAGGGCCAGGTGTTCTTCGTGCACAACCGCGTCTCGACGATCAACCGCGTCGCCTCGCAGCTCGCCGAGCTGGTGCCCGAGGCGCGGATAGCGGTCGCGCACGGCAAGCTCAGCGAATCGCAGCTCGAGCGGATCATCGTCGACTTCTGGGAGCGCAAGTTCGACGTCCTCGTGTCGACGACCATCGTCGAGACCGGCCTCGACATCCCGAACGCCAACACGCTGATCGTCGACCGCGCCGACAAGTACGGGCTCTCGCAGCTGCACCAGCTGCGCGGGCGCGTCGGCCGCGGCCGCGAGCGCGCCTACGCCTATCTCCTCTACGACGAGACGAAGCCGCTGAGCGAGACCGCGCACGATCGGCTGCAGACCCTGGCCGCCAACTCGGACCTCGGCGGCGGCATGCAGATCGCGCTGAAGGACCTCGAGATCCGCGGCGCGGGCAACCTGCTCGGCGGCGAGCAGTCCGGGCACATCCAGGGCGTCGGCTTCGACCTCTACCTGCGGATGATCGGCGAGGCCGTCGACACCTTCCGCGGCGAGGTCGCCGAGGGGCAGACGGAGCTGCGGCTCGAGCTGCCCGTCGACGCGCGCATCCCGGAGGAGTACGTCGACAGCGAGCGGCTGCGCCTGGAGGCGTACCAGAAGCTGTCGGCCGCGTCGTCGCCGACGGCGAAGGAGGGGAGCATCGACCTCGTGGTCGAGGAGCTGACCGACCGCTACGGCGAGCTGCCCGAGGCGGTCGAGAACCTCATCCTGGTGTCGCGGCTGCGCATGCGCGCGCAGAAGGCGGGCCTCAGCGACGTGGTCGCGATGGGCTCGAACGTCCGTGTGGCTCCCGCGCACCTGCCCGACTCGATCCAGGTGCGCCTGCGCCGGATGTACCCGACCGCGAAGTACCTGCAGCAGGCCGACGCGGTCGTCGTGCCGATGCCCGTGCTCGACGGCGTCCCGCTCGGCGACCGGGCGCTCATCCAGTGGGTGGCGTCGCTCCTGGACGCGCTGTTCCCGGAGCCGGTCACCGTCTGAGGTCCTCCGGCGGCGCTCCCCGGTGGCGCGCAGCTCCTGCTGCCGCGCCCCGGGAGGCGTCGCCGCCTCGGGAGTGCCCGCTGGCAGGATGGAGGGCATGCCGCTCCTCGCCGCCCGACGTCCCCGAGAGCCGGAGCCGCTCGCCGGCCCGCTGGTCGCCGTCCGCGGTGTCGCGGTGCGCGCGTCGGGCGTCGAGCTGCTCGCCCCGTGCTCGCTCCGGGTGGAGGCGGGGGAGCGGGTCGCGGTGACGGGCCGCAACGGCACCGGCAAGACCACCCTCCTCCGGGTGATCGCCGGTCTCACCGCTCCGAGCGAAGGAGTCGTGGGGGTGGCCGGGCGCGCCCCGGAGGAGCGCTCCGGAGCCCACCGCCGCGCCGTCGCCGCCCTGATCGGCACCCCGCCCTTCGAGCGGGACCTGACCCTCGAGGAGCACCTCGCGATGGTCGCCGTCTCGTGGGGCGCGCCGGTCGCCGCCGCCCGGCGCGAGGCCGCAGCAGGTCTCGATGCGCTCGCGCTCGCTCCGCTCGCCCGCCGCTTCCCGCACGAGCTCTCCTCCGGGCAGACGCAGCTCTTCTCCCTCGCGCTCGTGCTGGCGCGTCCCTCCGCGGTGCTGCTGCTCGACGAGCCGGAGCAGCGGCTCGACGTCGAGCGGGTGCCGCTGATCGCGGAGGTCCTGCGGCGCGCCGCCGCGTCGCGCGCACTCGTCGTCGCGACCCACAGCCCCGTGCTGATCGAGGGCCTGGGCGCGCGGGTCGTCGAGCTGGAGCGGGCGTGACGCGCGCGGAGGGGGCCCGCGTCACCGAGGTGCGGGCTCTCCACCGGGGCCGTGCCGCGGCTCCGCCGAGACCGCGCGCCTACGCGGGCTACCTCGCCGCGATGACCGTCCTCGTCGTCGTCCTCCCCGTCGCCCGGGCCCTCGCACTCCTCGCCGCCGAGGCAGGAGCCGCGCCGGAGCCGCTGATCGCCCTCGCCGCGGGTCTCGCCCTGCCCGCCGCCGTGCTCCTGGGCCGGGTGCGCGGACCCGCGGTCGGGGAGCCGCACACCACGGCCGTCCTGCTCGCGACCGACCTGCGCCGCTGGGCGGTGCTCCGCCGGCCCGTGGTCAGGGCGTCGGCCGGTCTCGTGGCGGCCTGCACCGCCGTCGCCTCGCTCCTCGCCCTCGCCGCCTCCGCGCCCCTCCTCCCGGCCGTCGTCAGCGGCGCCGCGTTCGCCGGTCTCCTCGCCGTCGCCTGGCTCGCCGGTCAGTGCCTGCCCTCGCGCCTGCCCGCGCTCGCGGCGGGCCTCCTCGCCTCCCTCGCGGTCCTCGGGTCCCTTCTGCCCGGGCTCCTCACGCCGGGCGTCCTCCTCGCCTCGGCCGTGAGCGGAGTGGACGAGGTGCGCGCCGCGACCGTGCTGCTCGCGTCGGCCGCGGTGCTCCTCGCCGCGGCGCCCCGCCTGCTCGACGCCGCGCGCGGCCCGCGGCTCCTCGCCCAGGCCCGGCAGTGGTCGGCGACCGCCCGGCTCGGAGCGACGGGCGATCTCGCCGAGTCGCTCGACGGCTACCGCGCTCTCCCGTGGACCGGGCGCGGGCTCCGAGCCGTCCGCTTCTCCCCGTTCGCCCTCGCGGTGCCGGTGCGCGACGCGATCGGCGCGCTCCGCACTCCCGGCCGCTCGGCGGTCGCGGTCGTCGCCCTGGCCGCCGCGGGCGCCGCCGCTGTGCTCGCCGCGGTCGTCCCGTCCTCCCTCCTCGCACTCCCGGCCGCCGCGGCGGGTCTGCTCGCCTACCTCGGCGCCGGCGTCTGGAGCGACGGCTTCCGCCACGCGGCCGCGACCGCGGGTCAGCCGGCGCTCCTCGCTCCCGGCCCGTTCGAGCTGCTGCTCCTGCACGCCGTGCTCCCGCTGGTGCTCGCGGTCGGAGTCGCGGTGCTCGGCGCCCTCGCGGCCTCGCTGCTGCTCCCGGGCGCGGCGGTGCCCGTGGCCGTCGCGACCGCCGTGGTCGCCGTCGCCGCACGGGCGATGGATGCGACCCGCGGTCCGCTGCCGCCGCAGCTGCTCGGCCCGGTGCCGCTCCCGATCGGCGACGGCGCCGGCGCCGTGGTGGTGCTCTGGAACCTGGCGGGCGCACTGGTCAGCGCCTCGACCACCGCTGCCGTCGCCGCGACGCCCGCGCTCCTCGCCGCGGTGCCGCTCGTCGCCGGCGGGTGCCTCCTCGTCGCGCGGCGGCGTCTCGCGCGGGCCTGAGGCTCCCGGGCGCCCGCCCCGCCCGGATGTCCGCGGTGGCGGCCGGACCGGATGCGAGGATGGCCGAGTGACCGCGCATCCCCGGCTCGACGAGCTCATCCGCACCGTCCACGTCCTCCGCGCCCCGGGCGGCTGCCCGTGGGACGCCGAGCAGACCCACGAGTCGCTCGTGCGCTACCTGATCGAGGAGTCACACGAGCTCGTCGACGCCATCGAGGCGGGGGACCGGGCGGACCTGATCGAGGAGCTCGGCGACGTCCTGTACCAGGTGCTCTTCCACGCCGACCTGGCCGCCGAGAGCGCCGAGCCCTTCACCATCGAGGACGTCGCGGCGCACATGAACGCCAAGATGATCGGCCGCCACCCGCACGTCTTCGGCGACGCCACGGCCGAGACGGCCGACGACGTGATCGCGGTGTGGGACGAGCTCAAGCGCACCGAGAAGCCGCACCGCACCAGCTCGCTCGACGGGATCCCGCAGGGCATGCCCGCCCTCGCGCTCGCCGACAAGGTGATCGGCAAGGCGACCTCGCTGGGCGTCGTGGACGCCGGCCAGGGCCCGCTGCCCATCGAGTCGGAGGAGGACCTCGGCCCGCTGCTGCTGGCCATCGTCGCCTCCGCCCGCGCCCAGGGGCTCGACGCCGAGCGCGCGCTCCGCACGGCGACGCGCGACCTGCAGGACGAGATCCGCGCGCTGGAGCAGGAGCGGCGCGCGGACTGAGTCCCCCGCCGGCCCGGCTCGGCCGATCTGGGAGAATCGCCGTCATGGCCTCCCCGATCACCCCGCCCCGCGGCATGCGCGACTTCCTCCCCGCCGACAAGGCGAAGCGCGAGCACGCGCTCGGCGTCATCCGCCGGGTGTACGCCTCCCACGGGTTCGACGAGATCGAGACGCCCGTGGTCGAGGACTTCGACCGCCTCCACTCCGGCCTCGGCGGCGACAACGAGAAGCTCGCCTTCAGCGTGCTGCGCCGCGGGCTCACCCGCGACGACCTGGCGGCGGTCGACGACGCCTCCGCCCTCGCCGACCTCGGCCTGCGCTTCGACCTCACGGTGCCGCTCGCCCGCTTCTACGCCTCGCATCGCGCCGAGCTGCCGGCCGTCTTCCGCTCGGTGCAGATCGCGCCGGTGTGGCGCGCCGAGCGCCCGCAGAAGGGGCGGTACCGCCAGTTCGTGCAGTGCGACATCGACATCATCGGCGAGCCCGGGCAGCTGGCCGAGGTCGAGCTCATCACGGCGACCGCGGCCGCGCTCGACGCCCTGGGCCTCGAGGACTGCACCATCCGGATCAACGACCGCCGCATCCTCACCGGCATCCTCGAGCACTGCGGCTTCGCCCCCGAGCGCTTCGGCCCGGCCCTGATCTCGATCGACAAGCTCGACAAGATCGGCGCCGCCGGTGTCGTCGCCGAGCTCGAGGCCGACGGGCCGGACGCGGCCGCGGTCCTCGGCGGCTACCTCGCGCGGATCGAGCAGGCGGTCGCCGCCGGGGGAGTGGCGCTCGAGCAGTCCGCGATCCTCGACGTGCTGCCCGAGGGCATCGACCCGGAGGCGGTGCTCGCGCTCGAGACCCTCGCCCGGTCGCTGCGCTCGCTTCCCGCCGGCGTCTCGCTCCGCTTCGATCCCACGCTCGTGCGCGGGATGGGCTACTACACCGGCACGATCTTCGAGATCGCGCACCCGTCCTCGGGCTCCTCGGTCGGCGGAGGCGGGCGGTACGACGGGATGATCGGCCGCTTCCTCGGGCAGAACGTGCCGGCCTGCGGCTTCTCGATCGGCTTCGAGCGGATCGTCGAGCTGATCGGCGGCGCCGTCGTCGAGCGCCCCGACGCCGTCGTCCTCGTGCACGAGCGCGACGCGGCGCCCGAGGTGCTCCTCGCGCTCAAGCAGGAGCTGATCGCCCAGGGATCGCGCGTGCGCCTCGAGCGCCGGGCGAAGAACCTCACCCCGCTGCTCGACCGCGCGGCCGCCGCGGGCTTCACCCGCTTCGCGCTCGTTCCGCGCGACGCCGCCTCCGCCGCCGACCTCTCCTTCAAGGATCTCGGCTGAGCGTCGCCGGCGGCCTCGGGTGAGCGCCGCCGGCCGCCGGCGCTGAGCCGCGCCCGAGGCAGGGGCCGGGCGGGAGCGGGGCCGGCCGTCGGGGCTGAACAGGGTCTCAGACGATCCGTCAGCGGATCCCCCCGGATTGGTCGGATCGTTGTCGGATCCGTGAGAGCCTTAATACCCGCGAAATCTGCGGACACACCCGAGAAATCTCCCCCGGATAGCGTCGAGGCACCCGATCGGCGCGGCTTGGCGCGCCTGCACGGGCACCCCGTCGCGACCCCGCGCACCGCACTGCAGCAGCCTGACGATCCCACCCGAGGAGTCCCCCTTGACCCTGTCGCCCTTCCGCTCCACCAGCCTCGACCGCCGCAGCCTCCTCCGCCTGGCGGGCGTCGCCGGCCTCGCGATCGGCGGCGCCTCCGTCCTCGCCTCCTGCGCCTCCGACTCCTCCGGCGCGTCCGCCGCGGACGGCGGCGACCTCGGCACCCTCAAGGTCCAGCTCTCCTGGATCAAGAACGAGGAGTTCGCGGGCGAGTTCTTCGCCGACTCGAAGGGCTACTTCACCGAGGCCGGCCTCTCGGGAGTGACGCTCACCCCCGGCCCCTCGACCGGCGTGGCCGAGCTGCTCTCGGGCAGTGCCGACGTCGCGCTCAGCGACGCCGTCTCGATCGGCACCGCGATCGCCCAGCAGGAGGCCCCGCTCAAGATCATCGGCGCGACCTACCAGAAGAACCCCTTCACGGTCCTCTCGATCAAGACCGCCGGGAACATCGCCACTCCGGCCGACCTCGCCGGGAAGAAGATCGGCGTCCAGGCCTCGAACACCTCCCTGTTCCAGGCGCTGCTCGCCGCGAACGGCCTCTCCGAGTCCGACCTCACGGTCGTCCCCGTCGAGTACGACCCCTCCGTCCTCGTCAACGGCACCGTCGACGGCTTCATCGCCTACCTGACGAACGAGGCCATCACGGTCGCGGCCGAGGGCTACGAGGTCGTCAACCTGCCCTTCGCCGACAACGGCCTCCCCTTCGTCGCCGAGACCTTCTCGGTGTCGGAGCAGGCGATCGCCGAGAAGCGCGAGGCGCTGAAGGCGTTCCTCGTCGCCGAGATCAAGGGCTGGACCGACGCGGTCAACGACCCGGAGGCGGGCGCGATGCTCGCCGTCGAGAACTACGGCAAGGACCTCGGCCTCAACGAGGAGTCCTCCAAGAAGGGCGCCACCATCCAGGCCGAGGAGCTGGTCGTCTCGGACGAGACGGTCTCGAACGGCCTCTTCACCATCTCCGAGACGCTGCAGTCCGAGACCATCGCGTCCCTCGCGGGCGCCGGGATCGACGTCACGGCCGAGGACCTCTTCGATCTGACCCTCCTCGACGAGGTCTACGAGGAGAACCCCGAGCTGATGAAGTACGCGGCCTGAACCTGATCCACGAAGGGCACCACTCGTGACCGACACGACCGACGCCGGCACCCTGCGCGACCAGGGTGCCGGCGGCACCGGCATCCAGATCCACGGCCTGTCGAAGACGTTCCGGATGGGCTCGCGCAGCGTCGCGGCGCTGCAGGACACCGACCTCCACACCGACCAGGGCAGCTTCCTCGCCCTGCTCGGCCCGTCGGGCTGCGGCAAGTCGACCATCCTGCGCATCCTCGCGGGCCTGGAGGAGCCGACGTCCGGCTCCATCCGCGTCGACGGCCGCACCCCCCAGGAGCTGCGCCGCGACAACAAGCTCGGCATCGCCTTCCAGGACCACGCTCTCCTGCCGTGGCGGAGCGTCATGGCGAACATCCGCCTGCCGTTCGAGATCGCGGGCACGAGCGTCGACCAGTCGTACATCGACGAGCTGATCGACCTCGTCGGCCTCCGCGGCTTCGAGAAGGCCAAGCCGGCCCAGCTCTCCGGCGGCATGCGCCAGCGCGTGTCGATCGCGCGGTGCCTGATCCTCAAGCCCGAGGTCCTGCTGCTCGACGAGCCGTTCGGCGCTCTCGACGACATGACGCGGCAGAAGCTCAACCTCGAGCTGCTGCGGATCTGGACCGAGAAGCCCGCCACGACGCTCCTCGTCACGCACGGCATCTCGGAGGCGATCTTCCTCTCGGACCGCGTCGCGGTGATGAGCCCGCGCCCGGGACGGGTGAAGGAGATCATCGACATCGACCTGCCCCGCCCGCGCACGCCCGAGATGCAGCGCACCCCCGAGTTCCACGCCTACGTCGACCAGGCTTCGGAGCTGCTGTTCGGCGACGGCGGCGCGGCCGCGGACGACCGCGTCTAGGAGGCACCGTGGCCACCACGCTCCCCGCGGCCCCGCGCCGCACTCTGTCCCTCCCTCCGTGGCTCACCGGGCTGATCGGCGTCGCGGCGATCGTCGCCGTCTGGTGGATCGTGGCGCTCGTCACCGCGCCCACCGGCACCGCGACCTACGCGCCCGTCCCCACTCCCGTGCAGGTCGTGCAGACCGCGATGGAGGACGGCGCCGGCTTCTACTGGCGCAACTTCTCGGTCACGATCGGCGAGGCGGCGGTCGGCTACTTCTGGGGCAACCTGATCGCGCTCGTGCTCTCGGCGCTCGTGCTGGTCCTGCCCTGGCTGGAGGGGGTCGTCTCGCAGCTCGCGGTCATCACCTACTGCGTGCCGATCGTCGCCATCGGAGCGATCGTGCTGCTGATCCTCGGCGGCGCGGACGCTCCCGGGAAGGCGAGCGCGACGGCGATCTTCCTGGCCGGCCTCTCGGTGTTCTTCACCACGGTCGTCGGCAGCCTGCTCGGGCTGAAGGCGGCCGACAAGGCGGCGCTCGACGTCGTCACGGTCTACGGGGGCTCGCGGTTCACCCAGCTGCGCAAGGTCCGCCTGATCGCGGCCCTGCCCAACATCCTGTCGGCGCTGCAGATCGCGGTGCCCGCGGCCTTCCTCGGCGCGATCCTCGGCGAGTACTTCGGCAAGATCGAGACCGGCGTGGGCCCGATCCTGGTCGCGGCGCAGGTCTCGCTGAACTCACCCCGCGTCTGGGCGCTCTTCCTCCTCTGCGCGGGCGTCGCGCTCCTCGGCTACGGCATCGTCGGACTGATCGGGCGCCTCATCGCGCCCTGGTCCTCCGGAAAGCGGGCATGACCATGACGACCACCGTCCCCGACCGCACGGAGCAGTCCACGGCCACGTCGATCCTCGCGGTCGACGAGCTGCGGCGCCAGCTGCGCACGGCCGCCCTCGGCGCGACTCTCACGAGCCTGCGCAAGAGCCTGCTCGTCGCCCTCTCGACGATCGTGATCGTGCTGGCGATCTGGATCGGCGTGGTCCTCTTCAGCGGGGTCTCGCCCTACGTGGTCAAGGGCCCGTGGGACGTCTGGCAGCACCTGGTCACGGACGCGAAGGCGGCGGAGCACCGCGCCGAGCTGGGCGGCCTCTTCGCGGTGACCATGGGCGACGCGCTGATCGGCTTCGCGGCCGGCCTGGTCGTGGCGATCCTCGGCGCGATCCTGTTCCGCCTGTCCAAGGGCATCGAGCACGCGCTGATGCCGTTCGCGATGCTGCTGCGCTCGGTGCCGCTGATCGCGATGGCGCCGCTGATCATCCTCGTCTTCGGGACCGGCTCGATCGCCTCGGTCGCGGTGATCGGCGGGATCGTCGTCCTGTTCCCCGCGCTGGTGACGATCGCCTTCGGCCTCAACAACGCCTCCCCGCAGATGCTCGACGTGGTCGCGGTCTACGGCGGCAGCACCCTCACCGCGATCCGCAAGGTCGCCATCCCCGGCTCGCTGCCCTCGCTCTTCGCCGCGATCCGCATCTCGGTGCCCGGAGCGATCACGGGCGCGCTGCTCGCCGAGTGGCTCTCCACCGGCTCGGGCATCGGCGGGGCGATCAACGCCTGGTCGGCCCAGGCCCGCTTCGCGGACGTCTGGTCGGCGGTCGTGCTCGTGACTGGCGTCTCGCTGGTGCTCTACATGCTCGTGCAGGTGCTCGAGACCTTCGTCCTCTCCCGGATGTCCCTCTCCCTGAGCTGATCGCCCCCTCCTGCACTTCTCCGCGAGATGCCACTTCGGAACGCCTCCACCGGCGTGTCGCGTACCGAAGTGGCATCTCGCGGACGGGAGGAAAGGCGGGCGGGAAGGGGACAGGGCAGGGGGAGCGGAGCGACGGGGCCGGGTCAGACGGTGACGATCGCGTCGACGCGGTGGCCGGCCAGCACCTCGCGGCCGCCGAGCCCGTCGAGCTCCATGACCACCGCGATCCCCTCGAGGCTCCAGCCGGCGCGCTCGATCAGGCGGCGGCTCGCGTCGAGCGTGCCCCCGGTCGCCAGCACGTCGTCGACCAGCAGCAGGCGCGAGCCTCCGGGCGCCGCGTCCTCGTGCACCTCGAGCATCGTCTCGCCGTACTCGAGGGTCGCCTGCTCGCGGAGCACGGCCCGCGGCAGCTTGCCGGGCTTGCGGATGGTGACGACGCCGAGCCCCGCGGAGTAGGCGGCCGCCGCGGCCAGCAGGAACCCGCGCGCCTCCACGCCCGCGATCGCGTCGATCCGGCCGCGGTAGGGCTCGATCAGGGCGTCGGCCACCGCCCGCAGCGCCTCGCCGTCGCCGAAGACCGGCGTGAGGTCGCGGAACAGGATGCCCGGGCTCGGGAAGTCCGGGACGACGGCGGTGAGGCGGTCGACGTGGTCGGCGGCGGTCGTGGTCACGGGGAACCTCCGGGTCGGCGGGTGCGCCCGGGCCGTCCGGCGATCGGGCCCTGGGAGTCTACGACCGGCCGCGGTCTCCTGCGCTTCGGAGGCGGTCAGTAGACTCCTTCCCGACCGCTCCCGTCTCCGGGAGCCCATCCGTCAAGAGGAGATAGTTGTGGCCCTTATCGAGGCAGTCGTCGCCCGAGAAATTCTGGACTCCCGTGGCAACCCCACGGTCGAGGTCGAGGTCCTGCTCGAGGACGGCGCGTCCTCGCGAGCGGCCGTCCCGTCCGGCGCCTCCACCGGCGCGTTCGAGGCGTACGAGCTCCGCGACGGCGACTCCGACCGCTACCTCGGCAAGGGCGTGCAGAAGGCCGTCGACGCCGTCATCGACGAGATCGGCCCGGCCATCGAGGGCTTCGACGCCACCGACCAGCGCCTCGTCGACGCCGAGCTGATCGAGCTCGACGGCACCGAGAACAAGTCCCGCCTGGGCGCGAACGCGATCCTCGGCGTCAGCCTCGCCGTGGCCAAGGCCGCCGCGCAGTCGTCGGACCTGGACCTCTTCCGCTACGTCGGCGGCCCGAACGCGCACACCCTGCCCGTGCCGCTGATGAACATCATCAACGGAGGCGCGCACGCCGACACCGGCGTCGACATCCAGGAGTTCATGGCCGTCCCGCTGGGCGCCGAGTCCTTCTCCGAGGGCCTGCGCTGGGGCGTCGAGATCTACCACGCGCTCAAGGCGCAGCTGAAGAAGGCCGGCTTCGCCACCGGCCTCGGCGACGAGGGCGGCTTCGCCCCCGACCTGCCCACCAACCGCGAGGCGCTCGACTTCATCCTCAAGGCCGTCGAGGCCGCCGGCTTCACCCCCGGCACGGACATCGGGCTCGCGCTCGACGTCGCCTCCTCGGAGTTCTACGAGGACGGCGCCTACACGTTCGAGGGCAAGAAGCTCTCGGCCGAGGAGCTCTCCTCCTACTACGCCGACCTCGTCGCCAACTACCCGCTGGTCTCGATCGAGGACCCGCTGGACGAGGACGACTGGGCCGGCTGGACCCACCTCACCGCGGCGATCGGCGACAAGGTGCAGCTCGTCGGAGACGACCTGTACGTCACCAACCCCGTGCGCCTCGCCCGCGGCATCGCCGAGAAGGCCGGCAACTCGATCCTGGTCAAGGTGAACCAGATCGGCACGCTCACCGAGACGCTCGACGCCGTGGCCCTCGCCCAGCGCAACGGCATGACCGCGATCCTCTCGCACCGCTCCGGCGAGACCGAGGACACCACCATCGCCGACCTCGCGGTCGCGGTGGACGGCGGCCAGATCAAGACCGGCGCCCCGGCCCGCTCGGACCGCGTCGCGAAGTACAACCAGCTGCTGCGCATCGAGGAGATCCTGGGAGGTGCGGCGACCTACGCGGGTCGCTCCGCCTTCCCGCGCTTCTCCGCGTAGTCTCGGCACGCCGGACCGGCCCCGGAGCCCAGCACCTCGGTGCGGGCGCCGGGGCCGCTCCACTTCCCCCGCCGCGATCGAGGAGGCACCCGCCCATGGCCCGTCCGCCCCGCCGCCCCTCCGCTCCCGGGAGCGCGCCCCGATGGCCCGCTCCCGTCCCGGTCCCCGAGCGACCGGCCACCGGCGCGACGTCCGCCGGGAAGCCGCGAGGGGGCTCCGGCCTCCGCACGCCCTCCGCGCCGCGCGCCGCGTCCGCCCCGCGCACTCCCCGCCCGAAGCAGCCGCCCGCCCCGCCCTCGTCGGCGTGGATCGCCGGCGTCCGCGGCTCGGGCTTCACGCTGCTGGTGATGGGGATCATGATCCTCGCGGTGGTCGTGCTCGCCCCGAGCATCAAGAACTTCGTCGAGCAGCGCGCCGAGATCGCCGAGCTGCAGCGCTCCGTCGACGCGGCCAAGACGCAGGCGCAGAACCTCGACGAGCAGCGCACCCGCTGGTCCGACCCGGCGTTCATCCGCGCCCAGGCCCGGGAGCGCCTCTACTTCGTCATGCCCGGCGAGGTGAGCTACCTCGTGCTCGACGACGTGACGCTCGCCCAGCAGGCGCAGCAGCCCGCGAGCGACACGGTGCAGGAGACCCCGAGCGACTGGGCCGGCTCCCTGCTGTCCTCGATCGCGGTCTCGGGCCTCGGCGAGCCGACCGCCGACGAGCTGACGCCGGCCCCGTAGGTCCCGCCCGACCCCGCGTACACTGGAGCGTCCTCCCGGCCGTCCGTCCTCTGGAGCCCCCGTGACCACGCCCCCCTTCGATCCGCCGACCGAGCGCGACATCGCGGTCGTCTCCGCCCAGCTGGGCCGCCCCGCCCGCGACGTGGTCGGGATCAGCGCCCGCTGCGTCTGCGGCGACCCGACGGTGGTCTCCACGAGCCCCCGCCTGTCCGACGGCACGCCGTTCCCCACCTTCTACTACCTGACCCACCCCGCCGCGACGGCCGCGATCTCGCAGCTCGAGGCCACCCAGGTCATGGTCGAGTACAACGGCATGCTCGCGGAGGACGAGGAGCTGCGCGAGGCCTACGCCGCTGCGCACCGGGCGTTCCTGGCCGACCGCGAGAGCGTCGGCTCCGTCCCCGAGATCGCGGGCATCTCCTCCGGGGGCATGCCCTCACGGGTCAAGTGCCTCCACGCTCTCGCCGCGCACGCCCTCGCGGCGGGCCCCGGCGTCAATCCCATCGGCGATCTGGCCCTGGCCCGCGCCGACTGGTCTCCCGAGCGCTGCGCCTGCAGGCCGCTCGACGCGTAGCCGCTCCTACCGGAGCCACGGAGGCGCCACCACCGGCGCGCTCTTCGCTAAGCTGATTCCCAGTCGGGGTCAGTGCTGCCCACCGCATCGAGAGCGGGCACTTCGCGTTGCGTGAGGGTGTTCGCATTGTCCATCCCTCTTGGAGAGTCAACCGTGCCCAGAATCCTGATCGTCGGAGGCGGCTACGCCGGCTTCTACACCGCGTGGAAGCTCGAGAAGCAGCTCCGGCCGCACGAGGCAGAGGTCACGATCGTCGACCCGCTGCCCTACATGGCGTACCTGCCCTTCCTCCCCGAGGTCGCCGCGGGGTCGATCGAGCCGCGCCACGCGATCGTCTCGCTCCGCCGCCACCTCAAGAAGACCGCGATCCTCGCCGCCAAGGTGACGAAGATCGACCACGCGAACCGCACCGCCACGATCACCCCGACCGTGGGCGAGCCCTACGAGTTCGAGTACGACCAGATCGTCGTCACCGCCGGCTCCGTCTCGCGCACCTTCCCGATCCCGGGCGTCGCCGACAACGCGATCGGCCTGAAGACGATCGAGGAGGCGACCGCGATCCGCGACCGCATGCTCACCAACTTCGACAAGGCTGCGTCGCTCCCGGCCGGCCCCGAGCGCTCGCGCCTGCTGACCGTCACGGTCGTCGGCGGCGGGTTCGCGGGCATCGAGGTCTTCGCCGAGCTGCGCTCCTTCGCGAGCGCGCTGCTCAAGCGCTACCCCGAGATCGACTTCGAGGAGACGCAGTTCCACCTCATCGAGGCGATGGGCCGGATCATGCCCGAGGTCGCCCTCGAGACGAGCCACTGGGTGCTGAAGAACCTCGACCAGCGCGGCGCCACCGTGCACCTCGACACGCAGCTGAAGTCGGCCGAGAACGGCGTCATCCAGCTGTCGACGGGCGAGAGCTTCGAGTCGGACCTCATCATCTGGACCGCGGGCGTCATGGCGAACCCGTCGATCAAGAACTCCGACCTGCCCATCGAGGAGCGCGGCCGCCTGCGCGTGCGCGCCGACCTCCGCGTCGGCCACGACGACGTGCTCGTCGAGGGCGCCTGGGGCGCCGGCGACGCGACCGCCGTCCCCGACCTCACCGGTGGCGGCGTCGGCGGCTTCTGCGTGCCGAACGCCCAGCACGCCGTCCGCCAGGGCAAGCTCATGGCCAAGAACATCACCGCGGTGCTCCGCGGCGAGGAGCCGGTGGACTACTTCCACAAGAACGCGGGAGCGGTCGCCGGTCTCGGCATCGGCATCGGCGTCTTCCAGTCCGGCAAGATCGCGATCAAGGGCTTCCCCGCCTGGGTGATGCACCGCGGCTACCACGGTCTCGCCATGCCCTCGTGGGAGCGCAAGTTCCGCGTGGTCTGGGGCTGGTGGAACAACCTCTGGCTCGGCCGCGACATCGCCTCGATCGAGGCCCGCGAGTTCCCCCGCGGCTCCTTCGAGACCTACGCGTCGCGTCCGCGTCCGGCGGCCCCTGCCGCCGAGGCTCCGGCCGCGCAGGCTCCGGCGCAGATCCCCGGCCAGGCCGGTGCTCCGGTCCCGGTCGGCGGCGAGCCCGCGAAGTCCTGACATCGCCGCCGGGAGGATCCGTCCTCCCGGTGGTCGCCCCCATAGCCCAATCGGCAGAGGCAGACGACTTAAAATCGTCTCAGTCTGGGTTCGAGTCCCAGTGGGGGCACTCCGTCCGACGCGCTGGTCTCTAGGCGGCGCGGGCGTGCGCGCTGCGTCGCCCGGGCTCGAGCAGGGCGGACTCGAGGGCCTGGGTGATCTCGCCCGGGGTGCAGTCGGTGCAGAGCACGACGAGCTCCTCCTCGGTGTCGCGGCCGCCGGAGCGGTCGAGGACGACGGCGTCGGTTCCGCAGAGTGCGCATTCGATCATGCGGGTACCGTACGTCCGACCTCCGACACGGGCGCGGCAGTGCCCCGGCGCGTCACGACCGGATCCGTCGGGGAGCCGGGTCCGGTCCCGTCCCGGTCGTCCTTCCGCGGACAGGAGCCCGGTTTTCGGGAATCGGACGAGGATCCCGCGCGCCCGTGCCACCTCGCCTAGAGTCGTCACCGGGCGGTTCCGTGCCCGGGCGCCCGCGTCCGGAGGCGAGCCACCCGGTCCACGGCGGGCGCCGGGAACGGCCCCGCTTCTCGTGCCCGCGGGCACCGTCATGCACCGCCCGGAGACGGGCGGCCGGGAGGCCCCCATGGGGAAGCTGCTCTACGGAGCCTCGGGAGTCGAGATCGAGTTCGACGACCGCACGCTCACGCACGTCCAGATCGTCATCGCCAACAAGCTGCGGCGCCGTGAGAGCTTCTTCTTCTCCTGGCGGGACGACCCGGCGGTCGGCGACGGCCGCTCGAGCATCTGGCTCGACCCCTCCGTGCCCCTCTACTTCAAGTACTTCGGCGGCCGGGTCCCTTCGATCAACCGCACCTGGATCGACCTGCTGACCGTCTCGGCCAACTCGTCCGGCGGGCTGCAGCTCGTGCAGGAGCCGGACGCCGCCCCCACCCCGCCGCCGAAGGGCGAGCAGGGCGCCTGACCTCACCCGCCGTTCCCCGGAGAAGAGCCCCATGCAGCGCGACGTCTCGGCCCACCTGACCCTCGACGTCGCGGCTCCGGCCGCCCTCGTCCTCTCGATCGCGGTGGCCGACGCGTACGGGGCGGAGGAGTCGCTGACGCTCACCGTCGACGGCCGCCCGCTCGCCGCTCGCGAGGTGATCGACCAGCACGGCACCCGGCTGCACGTGCTCGACGCGCCGGTCGGGCATCTCGTCGTGGACTACTCCGCGCGCGTCCTGGGACGCCTCGCTCCGCTCGAGGGCGACGAGGTGGACCGGCTGCGGTACCTGCGGCCGAGCCGCTACGCCGAGTCGGACGTGCTGTGGGCGACGGCCCGCGCGGAGTTCGCCGGCCTCGCCGGAGCGGACCTCCTGCACGCGGTGAGCTCCTGGGTCGGCACGCGCCTGGCGTACGTCCCCGGCTCCAGTCTCCCGACGGACGGGGCCGAGCGGACGCTGCTCGCCCGCCGCGGAGTCTGCCGCGACTTCGCACACCTCGTCGTCGCCCTCCTCCGGGCGCTGGACGTGCCCGCCCGGCTGGCGGCCGTGTACGCGCCGGGGCTGCAGCCGATGGACTTCCACGCGGTCGCGGAGGCCTGGATCGAGGGGGAGTGGCGGGCGGTCGACGCGACGACGCTCGCGCCGCGGTCGAGCCTGGTGCGGATCGCGACGGGACGCGACGCGGCCGACACCGCGTTCCTGGGCGTCTACGGCGGCATCGCGACGCTGCGCGAGCTGACCGTCAGCGCCGTGGCCGACGTGCTGCCGGGCGACGACCTCGACCGGCCCGTCTCGATCGGCTGAGCGGGCCGCCCGGCCCGGCTACTCCGACTCGACGAAGCGGCGCCAGGCCCAGATCGACGTGCACACCGCGCTGAAGGCGACGACGGCGAAGAGCACCGGGCCCGCTCCGCCGTCGGTCGACCAGGACGCGATGGTCGGGGTGAGCAGAACGAACAGCACGGTCGTCGCGAGGAGCGTGAGCCCGAGCCAGAGCAGCGGGGACCACTGCAGGATGCTGCGGCCGGCGGGCCGCCCGACCGGGAACAGCAGCACCACGCTCGAGCCGACCGCGATCAGCGTGGTCGCGCTGAGCACCTCGGCGGCCAGCACGGAGCCGAACGAGCCGTCGGGCGGGACCACGGCGGAGGCGCCCCAGGCGAGTCCGGCCAGACCCAGCAGCGAGACGACGCGGACGGTGGAGAGCTTCGCCCGGTCGACGGCGGACGCGCCCTCGGGGAGGACGAGGCCGATCACCACGCCGAAGAGGAGTGCGGGGTCCAGTCCCGCGAAGCGCGAGACGAGAGCGGCCGCCGCGACCAGGAGGAGCGCGCGGGGAGCGGCGACGACGCCGATCACGCCGAGGCCGATCCGCCGCCCGACCAGCGCGGGGACGGCGGCGGCGACCGCGTTGACCACGGCGACGGCCACGATGACGGCGATCAGCAGGCGCAGGTAGGCCGGCTGGCCGTCGACGCGTCCCGAGAGCAGGACGAGGCCGGCCGCGCAGCCGATCATCCCGACGACCATCAGGCGCGGCGAGACGGGGCCGGCGTCCGGCTTGTCGTCGTACTCGACGGCGGCCCTGTTGCGGCCCGTGAGGTGCCAGCTGCGCTCGGCGCGGGGCGCGCGCCCGGCCGCGGCGAGGCGGGCCGGCACGACGACCAGGGCGAGCGAGAGCAGAGCGAGGGCGAGCGAGCGCATCCAGTCGGTCATCGAGACGACGGGCGATCCGGCCGACAGCGCGGTGGTCATCCCGGTCGCCGAGCTCCAGCCGCCCGGCTCCGATCCGGCGTCGGGGGCGGGCTGCGGCGGCACGTCTCCGCCGCCCTGGTCGGGAGCCGGGACCGGCGCCGCGGTGGGCTCGGCGGTCGGCTCGTCGTCGGGTGCGGGCGCGGCCTCTCCAGGGCGCACGGGCGACGGGGACGCGGTCGGCGCCGCGCTGCTCGGAGCGGGAGACGCGGTGGCCCCGGGAGCGGTGGGCGCGGCTCCGGGAGCGGCCGGCGTCGTCGCACTGGGCGTGCCGGTGGGGGCGGTCGTCGCCGCCGCGAAGGTCACGTCGATCCAGGGGCTCGGGGGGCTGTAGTTGCCGGCACTGTCGCCCGCGATGGCGGAGACCCGGTGCGCGCCCGCCGTGATCGTGCCGCCGGTGCAGCTCCAGGCGCCTCCGCTGACCGCCGCGTCGCAGGTGTTGACCCGGTCCACGTACACGTAGGCGCGAGTGCCGTCCACGCCCGTCCCGGAGTAGGAGGCGCCGCTGAGCGGCAGAGCGGCGCCGTCGGACGGCGACGTGAGGGCAGGGGCGGCAGGCGCTGCGGTGTCGACCACGAGGGTCACCGGCGCGCTGGCCGGCGAGGCCGCGCTGCCGGCGAAGGAGGCGGTCTGCGTCGCGGTGACGCGGTAGCTGCCCGGCGCCGGAGTGGGGGCGAGCTGGCAGAACCACGCGCCGCCGGAGTCGGCGGTGGCCAGGCACGCCGCGCCGCCGTTCGAGACCGCGGCGACGCTCGCGCCGGGGTAGGCCGTGCCGCGGACCGAGCCCGCGGAGGTCGCCGAGCCGTCGACCGACTCGATGACGGGGGCGCTGAGGACGGCGATCGAGACGGCGGCCGAGGTGGTCCCGCCGCCGGCGAGGAGCTCCACCGCGACCAGGGTCGCCGGTCCGTCGTCGAGCGAGACGGCGCAGCTCCAGCCGCCGTCGGCGCCCGCCGTGGTGATGCAGAGGGGGTCGCCGCCCCCGCGGAGCCCGATCTGCACCTGGTCCCCGGCCGTCGCCGTGCCGGTGACCGTCGTCGCTCCCGAGCTGAGGACCGCGCCGGCGACGGGCGCGGTGATCGCGACGGCGGCGGCCTGCGCGGCCGGAGCGGCCAGCCCGGAGACGGAGGCGACGGCCGCGAGCAGCACCAGCAGCAGGGCGGCCGTGCGCCGCGGGGATCGGCGGAGTCGGGGCGCCGGCACGACCGGTGAACCCCCCGGTACTGCCACGTCGACGCCCGATTTCACGATGCGTCCATTGCACGGGGGCAGGGGGGAGCTGTCAAGCGCGCCGCACCACTGTTCCCGGATGTACACCATTCGGAGGAGGCGTCTCAGCCGGTCGGGGGAGTCGGGGAGATCCGGGAGAGCGCTTCCGCGAGAATATACCCGTCGATCAGATCCGGAGGACAGTGCGATGCGCGAAGACGAGGCCCGCGGGCGCGATCGGCGGGAGGTGCGCGTCGAGGCCGCGCGCTTCGACGATCCGCGCGAGCTCGGCGGCCTCCTGCCGCCGGGCCTGCGCATCGGACTGGCGCAGAGCGCCTTCCAGACGGAGGGCTCCCTCGAGACGGGCGGCCGGGGCCGGTCGGTGTGGGACGACTTCGCGCTGAAGCGGGGGACGATCGCCGAGGAGGCCACCCCCGAGATCGCGACGGACTTCCTCCTGCGCTGGCGGGAGGACCTCGCGCTGCTGGTCGATCTCGGCGTCGACGAGCTGCGGCTCTCGGTCTCGTGGCCCCGACTGCAGCCCGACGGCCGCGGGCCGATCGACCGCGGAGGGCTCGGCTTCTACGACCGCCTGCTCGACGCTCTCGCCGAGTCCGGGATCCGGGTCGCGCTGACTCTGCACCACCGCGACACCCCGTCGGCGCTCAGTGGCGGCTGGATGAACCGCGACACCGCGTTCCGCTTCGGCGATCTCGCCTTCGAGCTGGGCGGTCGGTTCGGCGACCGGGTCGCCGACTGGATCACCCTCGACCAGCCGTCGACGGTGATGCTCGAGGGCTACGCGCTCGCGCGGCAGGCGCCGGGCGCCGGCCGGCTGTTCAGCGCCCTGCCGGCGCTGCACCACCAGCTGCTCGGGCACGGCGTGGCGCTGGAGGCGCTGCGGGCGGCCGAGGTCACCGGGAGGATCGGCCTGGTCGACGCGCTCGCCCCGGTCGAGCCCGCCTCCGACGACGACCGGGACCGCGCCTTCGCCTCCCTGGCGGACGTCCTGCGGAACCGCCTGGTCGCCGACGCCGTGCTGACCGGGTCGTACCCGGTCGGACCGGAGGAGCTGCCGCCGTTCCTCGGCGCCCTCGCGCAGGCGGATCCGGTCGACCTCGCGCGCATCTCGGCTCCGCTCGACTTCTACGCGGTCGCGCCGCTTCCGCCGCTGCGGATCGTCGCGGGCCGCGACCCGGCGCTGCCGACCGGGGTGGGCGCTCCTCCGGCGCTCCCCTTCCACACGGCGCCCTGGCCGGAGCTGGACCGCACCGGCGACGGCTCCCCGGTCGCGCCCTGGGCGGTGGTCTCGGTGCTGCGCTCGCTCGTCGAGCGCTACGGCGAGGCCCTCCCGCCGCTGGTCGTCACCGCGCTCGGCGCGAGCTACCCCGACGAGCCCGATCGCCAGGGCGCGATCGTGGACACGGAGCGGATCCGCTGGCTCGGGGCGCACCTGGCCGCGCTCGCCGAGGCCGTCCACGACGGACTGCCGGTGGAGGCCGTGCAGCTCTGGACCCTGGTCGACGCGTTCGAGTGGCAGCACGGCTACAGCCGCCCGCACGGACTCGTGGCCGTCGACACGCGCAGCCGCGACCGCGTGCCCAAGGCGTCGTTCGACTGGCTCCGGCGGGTCCTCGACGCCCGCTCCTGACGCGGGGGCGTGCGAGACTGCCGCCGTGCGCAGCCTCCTCGCCCTCGCGTCCGTCCTCCACGCCGACCCCGCCCCGGTGCTCGCCGCCCTCGCGGACGTCCTCGCCGCCGACGGCGCCTACGAGCGGCGGGGGACCGGGCTCGAGCGTCGGCTCCCGGTGCTCGGCGTCGAGCAGTGGCGGGTCCTTGCGGACGAGGAGGGGTCCCGGGTCGAGTGCGAGCTGGTCGCCGCGCCGGCCTCGTCGGCGCTCGCCGGGGTCCTCCTGCGGCGGCGGATCCGCGAGGCGCCGGAGCGGTTCCGCGCGGTCGTCACCGCGGTCGCCGACGCGGTGGAGTGACGCTCCGCGGCCGCCCGGCAGGGTCCGCTCCGCAGCCCGCTGTCCGCTCCGCCCGCCGCCACGCCTCCACGCCGCGCCAGCGCCCCCCGAACGGGGAATGCCCGGGCGCTCGCCGCTGTTGTCTACCGATGACGGGACGGGGCTCGGCGCCCCGCCCACCGGACAGCTCGGAGGAGCCAGAGGCAGATGGCAGGAACAGGGATGAACAAGGGTCGAGGGGCGCGCGGCACTGACGACGAGATCGTCTACCGCCGCCACGCGAACGGACGCGGCATGGTCGCTCCCGGATCGCGCGTCTCGGCGACCGCGTACGTGGAGACCGGCGCCTATGTGGAGCCCGGCGCGACCGTGGGCGAGCGCGCCTGGATCGGCGCGGGCAGCTGGGTCGACCGCGACGCCATGATCGGGCACAGCGCCTTCATCGGCGCGAACGTGCACGTCGGGCCCGAGGCGATCATCGGACCGGGCGCGCGGATCGGGAGCTACTCCCGCATCGGACGCTCGGCCGTGATCGCAACCGGCGCCCGGATCGACCGCGACACCGTGGTGCCCGACGGCGCCCGGAAGGGCCTCGACGAGGCGAGCGAGACCGGTCGCCGCGCGGCCTGACCCCCACGACCCTGTTCCGCCGACTCCCGGGAGCCGCGGATTAGGGTCGTTCCATGTTCGAACTCCACCACCTCAGCGCCCAGGAGCAGTGGGACTGGCTGCAGCGCGGAGAGGTCACGCCTCTCGAGCTCGCCGATCACTACCTCGCCCGGATCGAGCGCTGGAACGGAGAGCTCGGCGCCTTCGCCACGGTGACCGCCGACCGGGCCCGGGAGCGGGCCGCGGCGCTCGGCACCGATCCCGGAACCGCTCCGCTCTGGGGCCTGCCGAGCGGCGACAAGGACCTCTGGCGGCGCGCCGGCGTGCGGACCGCATCCGGATCCCGCCTGCGCGAGCACCACGTGCCCACCGCCTCCGACGAGATCGTCGAGGTGCTCGACGCGGCGGGGGCGGTCAGCCTCGGCAAGACCGCGGCGCCCGAGTTCGGGATGCCCTCCTACACTGAGACGCGGATCGGGCCGCCCGCCGTCACGCCCTGGGACATCCGCCTCGGAGCGGGCGGGTCCAGCGGCGGCGCGGCGGTCGCCGTCGCCGCGGGACTGCTGCCCTTCGCTCCCGCCTCGGACGGCGGCGGGTCCATCCGCATCCCCGCCGCTGCCTGCGGCCTGGTGGGCCTGAAGCCCTCCCGCGGACGCGTCGCCGCGCTCTCGGGGATCGGCGGGGTCGGCGGCCTGACGGTCGCCGGTCCGATCACCCGGTCGGTCGCCGACGCGGGCCTCCTGCTGGAGGGCATCCTGGAGAGGACGAACGGCCGTCTCCCGCAGCGCTGGTCGCTCGGTGCGCCCGGCGACGGCGACGGCTCGTTCCTCGGCGCCGCGGTACGCGGAGAGGGGCGCTTCCAGATCGGCGTGCTGACGGACTCGCCCTGGGACGAGGAGTACGAGATCGCACTCGCTCCGGAGGCGCGCGCCGCGCTGGACGAGGGGATCGCCGGGCTGGCCGCCCTCGGCCACGGTCTCGAGGAGGTGTCGCTGCCCCCGAGCGCCGCGTACCCCGCCGCGTTCCGGACGCTGTGGCAGAGCGGTGCCGCGACCCTGCCCGTCGAGGAGGCGGACCTCGATCTGCTGGAGCCGCTGACCCGCTGGCTGGTGGAGGAGGGGCGCCGGCGCTCCGCCCGCGAGATCGTCGAGGCGGCGTCCTGGCTCTCGGGCTACGAGCGCGCGGTGATCGCGGCGTTCTCCGGCGTCGATGCGGTCCTGACGCCGTCGCTGGCGATGACGCCGCGCCCCGTCGGCTGGTACGACCTCGAGGATCCCGAGCGCAACTTCGAGCAGCAGTGCCTCTACACGCCGTACACGTCCTTCGTGAACGTGAGCGGCCTCCCCGCGATCACCCTTCCGCTGAGCACCACGGAGGAGGGCCTGCCGATGGGCGTCCAGCTGATCGGGCGGCCCGGCGGCGAGGCGACGCTGCTCGCGATCGGCGCGCAGCTCGAGCGGCGGGCGCGCTGGCAGCGGCGGCACCCGCCGCAGTGGTGACGGGTCCGGCCGCGGCCGCTCGGCGGATGGTCAGGGTCCGGCTCTGGCCACTGAGGTAAGCCTTGCCTATACTCGACCACGATGTGCATGTTCGAGGACCGCGACGGCTCCGCGCCGGTCGACGTGAAGCAGTTCCTGATCGCGGGCGACGAGACCGTCGTTCCGTGGATCCAGAGCATCCTCGACACCCTCCCCGCGAACGCTCGCGGCCAGGTCTTCGTCGAGGTCGACGACGCGCGCGGACTGCCGCCGCTCGCCGCCCCCGGACGGGTCTGCGTCACCTGGCTCGGCCGCTCCGAGCGCTCGGGCGCCCCCGGCACCGGTGAGCGCTGCTCCCGCGGAGTCGCGCTCGACCGGGCGGTCCGGGCCTGGGTCGGGGAGATGTCGGTCGTCGACGGCGACTACCCGTGGGCCGACGACCGCCACGATTTCTGCGCCTGGATCGGCGGGGCCGGCCCCGTCGTCGCCGAGCTCGCCGCCGACGTCGAGGCGCGCCTGCGCACCTCCGCCGAGCACGCCGCGCGCTGACCGTCAGCCGGGCGTCCTGGCTGAGTGTTAGGCAAGGCTTACCTTCTGTGCGAGACTGAGGCGATGCCTCCGACGACCGCCGCCCCCGCCCGACCGGCCTACCGGCCGTACCTCGCGACCGTCGCCGCAGCGACCCGGATCGCCCCCCACTTCGTCCGCGTGACCCTCACCGGCACCGGCCTCGACCACATCGGCTGCACCGGCCCCGACCAGCGCATCAAGCTCGTCGTCCCGACGGCCGCCTCGGACGCCCCCGCCTTCCTCGCCTCCGTCTCGGACCCCGACGGACCCGACGGACTCGACCCCGACTGGTACGGCCGCTGGCGGCAGCTCCCCGACGAGCTCCGGAACCCGCTCCGCACCTACACGATCCGCGCCGTCCGCCCCGACGACGCCGAGGTCGACATCGACTTCGCCGCCCACGGCGACACCGGACCGGCCTCCGCCTGGGTCGAGACCGCCCGCCCCGGCGACCAGATCGTCATCATCGCGCCCGACACGCGCTCCGACCTCCCCGGCGGCGGAGTCGAGTTCCACCCCGGCGCCGCCACCTCCCTCCTGCTCGCCGGCGACGAGACGGCCGTCCCCGCCATCGCCGCGATCCTCGAGAGCCTCGACGACGACGCCACCGGAGCCGCGTTCCTCGAAGTCCCCACCGCCCTCGACCGCCTCCCGCTCCGCCACCCCGCCGGCGTCCACGTCACCTGGATCGTCCGCGCCGACGGAGCAGCCCCCGGAGCGGCCCTCGGCGACGCGGTCCGCGCCTGGGCCACCCGCTTCCTCACCGCCCACCACCGCGGCGTCGACGTCAGCGATATCGACGTCGACCACGAGATCCTCTGGGAGGTCCCCGACGAGAGCACCGACCCCGGCCTCTACGCCTGGATCGCCGGAGAGGCCGGCGCCGTGAAGCTGATCCGCCGCTGCCTGGTCACCGAGCTCGGACTGGACCGGAAGCGAGTGGCGTTCATGGGGTACTGGCGCCTCGGCCGCCAAGAGTCCAACTGACCCGGAGCGCCGCAGGGCGACGTTCTGCGGCGTTGTCGTCGGGCGCGATACCGCCGGTATCGCTTCCTCCTCCGCCTTGCAGAACGACGCCCTGCGACGCTCCGGGCACTGCTCGTAGGGGTGCGGCGCGCCAGAGGCGCGACCGCGGAACACGGCGCGCCACAGGCGCGACCGAGAGGTGGGGCGCGCCGGGGGCTCGACCGGGAGGTGCGGCGCGCCGGGGGCTCGACCGGGAGGTGCGGCGCGCCGGGGGCTCGACCGGGAGGTGCGGCGCGTCACGGGCGCGACCGAGGGCGATCATGCTGGGCGAGTAGCCCTCGCGAGGGCGTATCGAGATCCACTGCCGACGGGCGTCGCGCGGTGATCGAGCGGTCCTCGGGCATACGGCGACCCGGCCGACCGCGCACATCATGCTGATCGGGCAGCGCTCGCGAGGGCGTATCGAGATCCACTGCCGACGGACGTCGTGCGGAGATCGAGCGGTCCTCGGGGGCGCGGTGGCCCGGGCGACCGCGCACGACATGCTGGTCGGGCAGCCCTCGGAGAGGGCGTATCGAGATCCGCGGGGCGAGCACGCGGGCGCTCCGCTCCCGCACCGGGACGGCCTGTCGCGCCGCCCCGCGCCGCGCCGGCGGGGAGCGGCAGCGGGCTACAGGGTGGGGGAGACGCCCACGAGGCGGCTGGAGAGGGTCCAGAGGTCGTGGGCGAGAGCGCGGTCGCGGGCCTGGGGGTTCAGGGAGCCGTGCGGCGTCAGCTGGTCGAAGTAGGTGCCGCTGGCGGCGCCGACGTCGGGCTCGGAGGCGAGGGTGATCAGGGGCACCGCGCCCGCCTCGGCGGAGATCCCGAAGGAGCCGACGGAGAGGCTCGTCATCAGCTTCATCATCGTGCTGTCGGCGCCGAAGCTCGTCGAGACGACGCCCGGGTGGAACGAGTAGGCGTCGACCGACGTCGTCAGCAGGCGCTCCGCCAGCTCGCGGATGAAGAGGATCGTCACCAGCTTCGACGTGCCGTACGCCCGCCAGCCGCCGAGCCACGGGCCGCGCCGGTTGTCGAGGTCGTCGAGCTTCACGCGCCCGAAGCGGTTCGCGAGGCTCGCAGTGGAGACGACGCGGACACCGGCCCGCTCCCTCGAGGTCTCGATCATCCGCGGGAGCAGGAGACGGGTGAGCAGGAACGGCGCGAGGTGGTTGCTCTGGATCGTCCGCTCGTGGCCGTCGACCGTCTCGGCGCGGTGCGAGACGAGCCCGCCCGCGTTGTTCCCCAGCACGTCGATCCGTTCGTAGCGCTCGAGGAGGCCGTCGGCCAGGGCCCGGACGTCGTCGAGCCGGTCGAAGTCGGCCAGGAAGGCGTCGCCTCCCACGTCGGCGGCGACGGCGCGGGTGCGCTCGGGGTTCCGCCCGACCACGGCCACGCGGGCCCCGGCGGACGCCAGCGCTCCCGCCGCGACCCGGCCGATGCCGGAGCTCGCTCCGGTGAGGACGACGACGCGCCCCGTCATGTCAGTGACCACGGAGATATCCGCCCTTCTCGAGACCGGCTTCGATCTCGAATCGATTGCGCAGCGGATCGCGACCCGCCACCGTGTACGCGAACGGGAACCACATCCCGTAGAGCCGCCACTGCTCCTTGTGCACGGCCTCGTGCTCGAGGACGCTGTCGGAGACGTTGGTGCCCGTGAGGTAGCTCGTGCCGACGCAGGACCCGCCGCGGCCGAACGCCCAGGAGGGCAGACCGGTGAAGACGACGAGCCCGTGGCTGCGCCGGATCGGGCCCGTGCTCCACAGCGCGCCCCACGCCAGTCCGACCGCGCACGCGAAGAGGTAGCCCGGCCGGGTGATCGCCGGATCCAGGGCCACCGCCGCGACGGCTCGACGGAGCGCGCTCACGCGCTGTCGCGTCCGTAGGTCTCGAGCAGCCGCAGCCAGACCTCGCTGATCGTCGGGTAGGAGGGGACCGCGTGCCAGAGGCGCGAGAGCGGCACCTCGCCGACGACGGCGATCGTCGCGGAGTGGATCAGCTCGCCGACCTCCTTGCCGACGAAGGTGACGCCGAGGACGACCTTCCGGTCCTCGTCCACGACCATCCGCGCCGTGCCCGTGTAGCCGTCGGCCGCGAGGGCGGCGCCGGCGACCGAGCCGATCTCGTAGTCGACGACGCGGGTGCGGTAACCTGCCTTCTCGGCGGCCGCGGCGGTGAGGCCGACGGACGCGACCTCGGGGTCGGTGAAGACGACCTGCGGCACGGCCTCGTGGTCCGCGGTCGCGACGTGGGCTCCCCAGGGGGCGTCGCGGACCTCGGCGCCGGTGGCGCGCGCGACGATCACGTCTCCGGCCGCTCGGGCCTGGTACTTGCCCTGGTGCGTGAGCAGTGCGCGGTGGTTCACGTCGCCGACTCCGTAGAGCCACGGACGCCCGCCGCCGAGGGGAGCGCCGTCGTCGCCGAGCACGAGCATCGTGTCGTCGACGGTCAGCGAGGAGCCGGGCTCGAGGCCCACCGCCTCGAGGCCGACGTCGCGGGTGTGCGGGGCGCGGCCGGTCGCGGCGAGGACCTGGTCGGCCTCGATGACGTCGCCGCCCTCGAGCGTCACCGCCACGGTGCCGTCGGCGCGGCGCTCGACCGAGACGGGCGAGTCGCCGAGGCGCAGGTCGACGCCGAGGTCCTGGAGCGCCGAGCCGACGAGCTCGCCGGCGAAGGGCTCGAACGGCGCGAGGAGTCCGCTCCGGGCGACGAGCGTGACGGAGGAGCCCATGCCGGCGTAGGCGGTCGCCATCTCGGTGGCGACGACTCCGCCGCCGATGACGACGAGGCGCGGCGGCACCTCCTCGGCCGAGGTGGCCTCGCGGCTCGTCCAGGGCGAGGCGGCGCGCAGGCCCGGGATGTCGGGGACGACGGCGGTGGTGCCGGTAGCGACGGCGACGGCGGAGCGGGCGCGGAGCACGCGCACCTCGCCGTCGGGACCGGTCACGGTCACCTCGCGCTCCCCGCTCAGGCGGCCGTGCCCGCGGACGAGCTCGATGCCGGCGCCCTCGAGCCACTGCACCTGGCCGTGGTCGTCGAAGTGGCTGGTGAAGGAGTCGCGGCGGGCCAGGAGCGCGGGCACGTCGACTCCTCCGCTGACCGCCTGGGCTGCACCGGGCAGATCGCGGGCGGCGCGGAGCGCCATCGGCGGCCGCAGCAGCGCCTTCGAGGGCATGCACGCCCAGTACGAGCACTCGCCTCCGACGAGCTCGCTCTCGACGACGGCCGCGGTGAGGCCGCCCTGGACCGCGCGGTCGGCGAGGTTCTCGCCCACCGGCCCGGCTCCGATGACGATGACGTCGAACTCGTCGGTCGTGCTGGTCATGCTGTCTCCCTGGTGTTCTCGGAGGCGTCGAGCCCCGTTGTCGGTGAGTGCGCGGCGGTCAATGCGCCGGCACGATCTCGGCCCGCCAGCCGTCGTAGCGGCCGCCGTGGCTCTCCACCGCCTCGATCACCTGGCGGAGGAACGCGGTGGTCGACTCCTCGTCGACCGCCGCGTGGTGGCTCGCGACGAGGACCTGCCTCAGCCGCAGCCGCGAGATCGCGATCTGGTAGCCGGAGGCCACGAGGACGCGTCCGGCGCGCCGCGCGGTGCTGCGGCGGGAGAACACGGCGAAGTGGTCGACCTCGCGCAGCTCCCACACCTGGTCGCCGTAGCGGAGGCGGATCTCGAGCTGCTGCGCGGCCCGCTCCTGCTGCGCCTCGAGGGAGGAGCTGCCGGGCGCCGTGACGGTGGTGCTCTCGTCGCTCATCGTCCGGTGAACTCCGCCGTCGTGCGCCGGAGGAAGGCCTCGGTGCCGATGCGCGCGTCCTCGGACGCCGCCAGGCGGGCCAGCGCCCCGGGGAGCGCGGCCGCGGCCTCGACGTCGGACGCGGCGACCGCGAGCCGGGCGTTGGCCAGGGCGGCCTGCACGGCGAGCGGCGCCTGCGCGGCGATCCGGGCGGCCAGCGCCCGGGCCGCCTCGGCGACCGTCCCGTCGGGGACGACCTGCTGCACGAGGCCGATGCGGTGGGCCTCCTGGGCGTCGAAGAGATCGCCGGTGAGGATCCAGCGCATCGCGTCGCCCCAGCCGACGGCGCGGGGGAAGCGCAGCGTCGCCCCGCCGAAGGGCAGGATGCCGCGGGCGACCTCGATCTGGCCGAAGCGGGTGGACCGCTCGGCGAGGACGACGTCGCTCGCAAGGGCGAGCTCGATGCCGAGCGTGAGGCAGGTGCCCTGGAGGCCGATGACGACCGGCTTGCTCACGGGGCGGGTGCGCAGGCCCCAGGGGTCGAGACCGCCCTCGGGCACGAAGTCGAGGCCATCGGAGCCCAGGCGGGGCCCGATGTCGGCGAGGTCGAGCCCGGCCGTGAAGTGCTCGCCCTCAGCGAGGACGACGCCGGCGCGCAGCTCGGGGTCGCGGTCGAGCTCGCCGTAGGCGGACGCCAGCTCGGAGAGCAGCCGCAGATCGGCGGCGTTGCGCTTCTCGGGCCGGTCCAGCACGATCGCGAGCACGGTCCCGCGCCGCTCGGTGCGCACGCGCGGTCTGTCGTCGCTCATCGTTCCTCCGCTCGGTCGCGTCCGACCATCTTGCCGGGTGCCGCCGACACGCGCTCGGGCTTGCGCGTCGACGGGCAGGGCTCTCTCAGGCCCCGCGGGACAGAGCGCCGAGGAGGCGGAGGATCGTGGGCAGGTCGTCCTCGGCCGCGGTCGGCGACGACGGGGCGAACGAGGTGACCCCGGCGCCCGCGAGCGGGAAGCGGGCCCGGAGGGCGTCGAGGCTCGCGACGAGGCGGGAGGCGGGCACGCCGAAGGGCACCGGATCGAACAGCCCGGCGAGATCGGCGGGGTCGAGCACGTCCAGGTCGAGGTGCACGTAGACGGAGGCGGCACCGGTCGCCTCGACCGCCGCGACGAGCGACTCCGGGTCGACGGCGTCGGCGGTCAGCACCGCGGCTCCCCGCTCGACCAGCGGCTCCAGCTCGCCGTCGTCGGCGGAGCGGACACCAGCGAGGACGACGCGCTCGTCGGCCACGCGCTCCTCGGCGCCCGCGCTCAGCAGGCCGACGCCGCGGCCCAGCGCGGCCGTGAGGACCATGCCGCAGAAGGCGCCGCTGGGGGAGGACTCGGGCGTGTGCGCGTCCGGATGGGCGTCGAGCCAGACCAGCGCGACCGGGCCCGGTGCCGAGCGCACGGCGTGCCCGATCGCCGCGAACTCGACGCCGCAGTCGCCGCCGATCGTGATCACGGGATCGGTGCGGCCCGCGAGGGCCTCGCGCATCCGCTCGGCGACGGTGGCCACCGAGGCGTAGCGGCGGATGCCGGTGTCCTGAGCGTCGCCCGCCTCGGCGGGGACCTCGAGGGTCGTGGTGGCGGAGGAGGGCAGATCGCCCCGGATCGCCTCGGCTCCGTCGACGAGGCGCATCGCGCGCGTCGACGCCGAGCCCTGCCACTGGGGGACGACGAGGAAGGAGGCCATGTCCCTCACTATGGCACGCGCGCCGGTGGCGGGTGCCTGCGCGCTCAGGCCGCGGGCAGGCCTCCGGGGACGGCCGCGGGGCGGAGCGACGGGGGTGCGCCGTCGAGGTCGACCAGGGCCTCGTCGAGCGCGGAGCGGGCGCGGTCGGCGGCGGCGCGCGCCTCGGCGAGGGCGCCGGCCGGATCGGCTGCGGCACGGCGCACCGCGGTGTCCAGTTGCGCGAGCGTCTCCTCCGCGAGGATCCGGGGTGCCGCGGTGATGCGCTCGCCGTGCACGGCGGCCAGGAGCAGCGCCGACTCGGCGCCGAGCCGGGCCGCGGTGCGCGCCGCCTCGAGCAGGAGGAGCTGGCGCTCGGCCTGGGCGCGCGGCTCGCGGTAGCCGGACACGACGGCGTCCAGAGCGGAGTCGGCGTCGAGCAGCAGGACCAGCAGCGCGGCCGGATCGTGGCGGGCGCCGGCCGACCGGGCGTCGTCGGCGTCCAGGAGGAGCGACCGTGCCGCGGCGCAGGCGACGGCCACGTCGGCCGCGGAGGCGAGCTGCGCCGAGGTGCGCAGGTCGGAGAGGGTGGCGGCCCGCTCCAGGTCGTCCCGCACGGAGCGCTCGACGCCGCTCAGCTGCACCTCGGCGCGGGTCACGAGCCCGACGAGCGAGTCGACCGCGTCGAGCAGGGCGACGGGATCGGGGGAGCCGCCGGCGGCGACGTGCTCGACGGCCTCGCGCAGCGGCCGGACCCGGCGCTCGGGAGTGGTCCCGGCGAGGACGGAGACCTCGGAGCGCGCCTGCTGCACGCGCTCCGGGAGGGACGGGCTCGGCGAGGTCACTCCGTGATCGTACGGCCGGAGTGTGACACCGCGTGACACGGCGGTTCGACCGGCGGCGGCGGCGTGCCCAGGATGGAGCCATGACCCGCTCACTCGCCATCGTCGAGGTCGCCCGCGTGCGGCCGGGCCGCGAGGAGTACCACGCCTACGTGCAGATCCTGAACGGCCGCATCCTCGCCCTCGCCCACGAGCGCGGCTGGCGGGCGGAGCGCTTCGCCGCCGAGGAGCTCGGCACGGAGGAGCTGCTGGCCCGCACGGCCGGGGCGGACGCCCTCGTCCTCGCGGGCGGCGAGGACATCGCGCCTGAGCAGTACGGCGCCGACCGCGGCTACCCGGCCGAGGGCCCCCACGCGGAGCGCGCGGACGTCGCCCAGATCGCACTGGTGCACCGGGCGCTGGCTCGTCGGACCCCGCTGCTGGGCATCTGCCGCGGCCTGCAGATCGTCAACGTCGCGCTGGGCGGCACACTGGTGCAGGACCTGGGTCCGGAGGCGGAGCACGTCAACGCGGCGGCCCCCGCTCACCAGCGCATGCACCGGCACGAGGTCGGGCTCGCGGCGGGCTCCGTGCTCGGCGGGCTCTTCGGGTCCGAGGCGCTCGCGGTGCAGAGCGCGCACCACCAGGCGGTCGACCTGCTCGCTCCGGGGCTCCGGGTCGTCGCCCGAGCGGAGGACGGCGTGATCGAGGCCGTCGAGCACGTCGCGGCGCCCCTCGTGGGCGTGCAGTGGCACCCCGAGGACCCGGACGCCCCCGCCGGTCAGCTGGCGACGCTGCTCGACGGGCTGGCGCTGGCCGCCGCCCGCGGGGAGTTCGCGCTGCCCCTCGCCGCCTGAGCGGCCGGGGCTCCCCGCGGGCGACCGGGCTCAGCGGGCCAGGCGGGCCATCCACGCCTCGATGTCGTCGGCCGAGCGCGGGATGCCGGCCGAGAGGTTCTCGGCGCCGTCGGCGGTGACGAGCACGTCGTCCTCGATCCGGACGCCGATGCCGCGCAGCTCCTCCGGGACCGTGAGGTCGTCGGGCTGGAAGTAGAGGCCGGGCTCGATCGTGAAGACCATGCCCTCCTCGACCAGTCCGTCGAGGTACATCTCGCGCCGCGCCCGGGCGCAGTCGTGCACGTCGAGCCCGAGGTGGTGGCTGGTGCCGTGGACCATGTAGCGGCGGTGCTGCTGGTTGTCGGCCTCGAGCGCCTCCTCGGCGCTGACCGGCAGCAGGCCCCACTCGGCGGTGCGCCGCGCGATGACGGCCATCGCCGCGGCGTGCACCTCGCGGAAGCGGATGCCGGGGCGGACGATCGCGAACGCGGCGTCGGCCGCCTCCCGCACCGTCTCGTGCACCCGGCGCTGGGCCTCGGTGTAGCGGCCGTCGACCGGGAAGGTGCGCGTGATGTCGGCGGTGTAGTAGCTGTCCTGCTCGACGCCGGCGTCCAGCAGCACGAGCTGGCCGGGGCGCACCGGCCCGTCGTTGCGCGTCCAGTGCAGGATGCAGGCGTGGGGGCCCGCCGCGGCGATGGTGTCGTAGCCGACCGCGTTGCCGTCGGCGCGCGCGCGTTGGTTGAAGACGCCCTCGATCAGGCGCTCGCCCTTCTCGTGGGCGATGATGCGGGGCAGGTCGGAGAGGACGTCCTCGAAGCCGCGGCCCGTCGCGTCGACGGCGGCGCGCAGCTCGGCGATCTCGTACGCGTCCTTGACCAGGCGGAGCTCGGCGATGTCGCGCTCGAGCGCCGCGTCGCGGTCCGCCTGCTCGTCGGCCTCGACCGCGTCGAGACGGCCGGTCACGGCCGGGTCGGCCTCGCGCAGCACGGCGAGGGGGACGCCGTCGTGCGCGTCGAGGACGGCGTCGAGCTCGGCGATCCCGCGGGTGGTGAGGCCGAGATCGCTCGCGACCTGCGCGAGCGACGGACGCGGCCCGATCCAGAACTCGCCGATCTCCGGATTGGCGTAGAACTCGTCGGAGTCGCGGCCCGCCCGCTCGCGGAAGTAGAGCGTCGCGGTGTGGCCGGAATCGGCGGGCTCGAGCACGAGGACCGCGCCGGGCTCGGAGTCCGAGCCCCAGCCGGTGAGCCAGGTGAAGGCCGAGTGCGCGCGGAAGGGGTAGTCGGTGTCGTTGGCGCGCTGCTTGAGGCGGCCCGCCGGGACGACGATGCGGACGCCGGTGTGCATCTCGGAGAGGCGCTCGCGGCGGGAGGCGGCGAAGGAGGCCTGCTCACGCGGAGCGGGCAGCGGCTCGTCCCGCTCGGCCCAGCCGGACGCGATGAAGTCGCGGAACCGGTCGGAGCCGGGGGTCGTGGAGCGGTTCGCCGTGGCGCGGGGGCGCGGGGCGGCGGCGGGGTCGGGCGTCTGAGCGGCGGTCCGCTCCTCCGTGTTCGTCATGGCCTCCATTGTCCTCCTCCGCACGGCCACGGGGCCCGCCGACGGCCGGGCGGGGGAGGAGTGCGGGAAGTCGGGGTCTGTGGAGGAGCGTCAGGACGCGTCCTTCACCATCCCGCGGACCGAGAGCTGGACGACCAGCGGCCGGTGGTCGCTCCCGGCCTCGTCGCGGTCGTCGACGACCTGGTAGCCCGAGACCTCCCAGCGTCCCGAGAAGAGGACGTGGTCGATCGGGGCGCCGAGCGCGGGCGGGACCGAGGCCGGCCAGGTGCCCAGGGCGCCGCCGCCCGCGACGGTCCCCGCGTCGCGGCAGCCGCCCAGCGCGGCCGAGCCCGGCAGCCCGGTCCAGTGGTCGACGGTGGAGTTCAGATCGCCGAGGACCACGACGTCCTCCTCCGCGGAGCAGAGCGCGGCGACCGAGAGCAGATCGCTCCGCCACTCCGCCAGGCGCGAGGGGATCGGCGCCATGGTGTGCACGGCGGCGAGGACGGGGCGCTCGGGAGTGTCGGGGCGCGCGACGAGAGACGGCGTCGATCCGGTGACGATCGCGGCGGTGTCGACGCTGTACCCGCCGAGCGAGGGGGAGAGCAGCAGGGCCGCCCCGTCGTCGGCGCCCGACCCGGCGTAGTGGAGGGTCATCGACATCCCCTGGGCGCTCAGCGCGTTCACGACGTCCTGCGCGTGCTTCTGCGAGACCTCGAGGAGGGCGATGCCGTCGACCGCGCTCTCCCGGGCGAGCGAGGCGATCGTGTCGACGGGCACGCCGTCGTGCAGCACGTTCCAGGTCGCGAGGCGCACGTCGGCGAGGCGGTGGGCCCGCGGAGCAGCGGAGTCGTAGCCCCGCGCTCCCTGCACTCCCGCGAGCACGAGGGCGAAGACGACGCCGAGCGCCGCGAGGGCCAGCGCGAGGCGCCTGACCGGAGCGACGAGGACCGCGATCACGACCAGGACCGCGGCGAGCCCGACGGCCGCCGCTCCCGTCGCGAGCCGGAACGGCACCAGCTGGGCGAAGGGGGCCTCGCGGGCGATCCCGAAGAAGCCGGGCGCCGCGACCACCAGCAGAGCGATCGCCACGATCACCGCCACCGCGGTCTTCACCAGTCTCGTCCCCATCGCGGCCCAGGCTACTAGGGCATCGGAGGGCTCGCAGGCGGCGCGTCTACGATGAGCGCATGCATGTCGACGGGGGCCGTTACGACCTCCACACCCACTCCGTCGTCTCCGACGGCACCGAGGCTCCGGCCGTCCTGGTGCGGGCCGCGGCCGCGGCCGGGCTCACCGGAGTGGCGCTGACCGACCACGACACGACCGGTGGCTGGGCCGAGGCGCTCGCCGCGGCCGAGGAGGCCGGGATCGACCTGCTGCCCGGCATGGAGCTCTCCTCCCGCGTCGGCTGGGCGAGTGTCCACGTCCTCGCGTACCTCGTCGATCCGACGGACCCGGGGCTCGTGGCCGAGACCGCGCGCATCCGGTCGGCCCGCACGCATCGAGCGGAGGCGATCGTCACCGCGATCGCGGCCGACTACGACCTCACCTGGGACGACGTCCTCGCCCAGACCAGCCCGGGCACGACCATCGGGCGTCCGCACATCGCCGACGCGCTCGTCGCGCGCGGCCTGGCCACCGACCGCTCCGCCGCCTTCGCGGGGATCCTCGACTGGCGCGGCGGCTACTACCGCCCGCACTACGCGCCCGATCCGGTCGACGCCGTGCGCCTGGTCCGCGCGGCGGGCGGGGTCCCGGTCATCGCCCATCCGGCCGCGAGCGCGCGCGGGATCGCGGTCGAGTCGATCCTCCCGCAGCTCGTCGACGCCGGCCTCTTCGGCCTCGAGGTCGAGCACCGCGAGAACACGGCCGACGGCAAGCGCCGCCTGCGCGAGCTCGCCGAGCGGTACTCGCTCGTCACCACGGGCTCGAGCGACTACCACGGCACGGGCAAGCCCAACCGCCTGGGCGAGAACACGACCGCGCGCGCGACCGTCGACGCGATCCGCTCCTCCGCCCGCTGAGTCACGGAGAGCCGCGGACACCGCTGGGAGGCGGACACCGCTCGGACGCGGAGGCCGCAGGACGCGGACACCGCTGAGTCGCGAAGACCGCTGAGAGGGGCGACCCGTCGGGACCCGGCGACCCGTCGGGACGTGGAGACCCGCTGAGACGCGGAGAGCCCGCCCTCCCGCGACGGATCGCGAGGGGACGGGCTCGGGGGCGCTGAGGCTCAGGCCTGGGCGTCGGGGCGCGGGGCGCGGCGGCGGGACCGGGTGCGGCGGCGCGGCTCGCTGTTGCCGTCGTGGTGCTCCTTGCTCTCGCTCGAGGGAGCGGGGCCGGTCTGCTGCGGAGCGGTCGAGTCGGCGGAGTCGGAGCGGGTGCGGCGACGCGGCGGCCGGTCTCCCCGCTCGGAGCGCTCGCCGCGGTCGGAGCGCTCGCCCCGGTCCGGTCGGGCGTCGGCCTTCGCCTCGGCGGGGATCGGGGTCGGCTTCAACCGGCCCTTGGTGCCCGCGGGGATGTCGAGGTCGGTGTAGAGGTGCGGCGACGACGAGTACGTCTCGACCGGGTCGGGCTGGCCGAACTCCAGCGCCCGGTTGATGAGGGCCCACTTGTGCAGGTCCTCCCAGTCGACGAAGGTCACCGCGATGCCGGTCTTGCCCGCGCGCCCGGTGCGGCCGACGCGGTGCAGGTAGGTCTGGTCGTCGTCGGGGATCGTGTGGTTGATCACGTGGGTGACGTCGTTCACGTCGATGCCGCGCGCGGCGACGTCGGTGGCGATCAGGATGTCCTTCTTGCCGGCCTTGAACGCGGCCATCGCGCGCTCGCGCTGCTCCTGGTTGAGGTCTCCGTGCACGGCCGCCGCGTTGAAGCCGCGGTCGTTGAGCTCCTCGACGATGCGGGCGGCGGCGCGCTTCGTGCGGGTGAAGATGACGGTCTTGCCGCGGCCCTCGGACTGCAGGATGCGCGCGATGACCTCGTCCTTGTCGAGCGAGTGAGCCCGGTAGACGATGTGCTTGATGTTCGCCTGCGTGATGCCCTCGTCGGGGTCGGTCGCGCGGATGTGGATGGGCTTGTTCATGAAGCGGCGCGCGAGGGCGACGATCGCGCCCGGCATCGTCGCCGAGAAGAGCATCGTGTGGCGGGTGGGCGGCGTCTGCGCGAACAGCTTCTCGATGTCCGAGAGGAAGCCCAGGTCGAGCATCTTGTCGGCCTCGTCGAGGACCATCACCTGCACGTTGGCGAGCGAGAGCAGGCGCTGCCCGGCGAGGTCGAGGAGGCGGCCGGGCGTGCCGACGACGATCTGCGCGCCGGCCTTCAGCTGCTCGATCTGGCCCTCGTAGGCCTTGCCGCCGTAGATGGAGACGATCTTGGTCGGCCGGTTGGAGGCGGCCAGCTCGATGTCCTCGGTGACCTGCACGGCGAGCTCGCGGGTCGGGACGACGATGAGCGCCTTGACGCCCGGCTCCGGGTCGGTGCCGAGGGCCTGGATGAGGGGGAGGCCGAAGCCGAAGGTCTTGCCGGTGCCGGTCTTGGCCTGGCCGATGATGTCCTGCTTCTGCAGGGCCAGGGGGATCGTCTGCTCCTGGATGGGGAACGGCTCGAGGATGCCCTTGGCGGCGAGTGCGGCGACGATGTCGTCGTCGATGTTCAGATCGGAGAAAGTCACGGAGTGAAGCGCCTGTCGTGTCGAACGGTCTACGCCCCTGTACGACTCCGGGCGCAGGGTCACCGATCCAGCGCCGGTGACATCCCGGCGAGTCTACTGCTCCCGGCCGCGTCGGCCCCGGAACCGCGCTCCTCCGGCGCCCTATGCTGAGGAAATGGCTGCCTGGTTCCGACGTCGACGTCCCCTGCTCGACGTGCCCCGCCTGACGCCGCGGGGGGAGTCGAGCCAGAAGCGCGACCGCGTCGACCTCGCAGACCTCACCCCCGAGGTCCTGCCCTACCTCGGCCAGGTCGCCTACCTCCAGCTCGCGGTGTTCGAGGTGCTGGCCCGCGCCGTCGCCGAGACCGACGACCTCGCGGACAAGGAGGCCATCTCCTCCGCCGCCGGCACGGCGCTCGCGAAGCACCACGCCGTCGTCGCCGAGCTGCGCCGCCGCGACGTCGAGCCCGGCGAGGCCATGGCGCCCTTCCGCCCCGCGATCGACACCTTCGAGCGCCTCACCCGCGGCGCCGACCTGCACGAGACGCTGCTCTCGGCGTACATCACGGCGGGCCTGCTCGACGACTTCTTCATCCGCCTCACCGGCGGGCTGCCCACGGACGTCGGCCCGCGCATCGCGCAGACCCTCGGCGCCGACACGGGCGTCGAGGGCGTGATCGCGATCCTCCGCCGCGAGATCGCCGCGGACGAGCGCCTCGGCTCGCGCCTGGCCGTCTGGGGCCGCCGCCTGGTGGGCGACACCCTCCTCGTGGCGCGCTCCGCGCTGATGGGGTCGGGCAACCACGACTCCGACGAGTCGCGGATCGAGCCGGTGTTCACCGAGCTCATCGCCTCGCACACGCGGCGGATGGACGCGCTGGGGCTCACGGCCTGACCGTCGCCGCGCCGGACTCCGGGAACGACGGAGGCGCGGAAGTCCGAGGACTCCCGCGCCTCCGGCTCGGATCAGGGGGCGACGCGTCCCGAGAGCATCGCCTGCAGGGACGCCTCGTCGCGGCGGGCGCGGCTGCGCCCGAGCAAGAGGCCGACCGGGACGACGACCACGGCGGTCGCGACGAGGGACAGGACCCAGATCAGGCCGCCGTCCCACGGCAGGCCCGCCCAGGTCAGCGCGACCCAGACGACCGCGGCGACCAGGCCGCCGATCGCCGGGACCAGCACGGAGCCGTGCAGGTGCCGGTGCGGCAGCCCGTAGCGCGCGGCGAGACCGATCAGGACCCCGAACAGGGTGATGAAGAGGAGCTCCACGACGTGTCCGCCCGGGAGGCTCTACGCGACGAAGCCGACGCGGCGCGACTCCTCGGAGCCGACCTCGACGAAGGCGATGGTGGCGGTCGGGACGATGTAGATCTTGCCCTTCTCGTCGCGGAGGCGGAGGACGGCGGTGCCGGCCTCGAGAGCGGTGGTCACCGTCTTCTCGACCTCGGTCACGGACATCGACGACTCGAAGTTGAGCTCGCGCGGGGTGTTGACCATTCCAATACGGATTTCCACCAGCAGTGCCTTTCGGGAGGGGACGAGGCTGTCAGGATACGGGACCGCGCTCGGACGACCGCGCCGGTTTCGCGGTGAGCGGAGCGGGCGGCCGGGGCTCCCGGCGGGGACGGGCGGGAGTGTCGGACCCGGTGGCTACCGTGGTCGTGTGACCGCTCCCGCGACCCCCGCTCCCTCCACCGCAGCCTCCGTCGGCGAGGCGCTCCCGGGCGAGCCCGCGGTCGTGCTGGACGACTCCCAGCGCGCGGTGCTCGCCCTGCCCGAGGGGCGCAGCGCCGCCGTGCTCGGGGCGCCGGGGACGGGCAAGACCACGACGGTCGTCGAGCTGGTGGCCGAGCGCGTCCTCGAGCGGGGCTACCCGCCCGAGTCGGTCGTGGTGCTCGCGGCCAGCCGCACCGCCGCCAGCGCCCTGCGCGACGTGCTCGCCCTGCGCCTGGGCGTGCCGACCCGGGGCCCGCTCGCCCGGACCGCGACCTCGCTCGCGTTCGAGGCGGTCACCTCCTCCGCGAAGGAGCGCGGCTTCGAGCGGCCGACCCTCCTGACCGGCGGCGAGCAGGACGCCCTCCTCTCGGAGCTCGTCGAGGGCCACCTCGAGGAGGGGACCGGCCCGCGGTGGCCGGAGGAGTTCAGCCCCGAGGTGCTGAGGCTCCGGACCTTCCGGACCGAGCTCCGGGAGTTCGGGATGCGGGCGACCGAGCACGGGCTCGACTCGGACGCGATCCGCGCCCTCGGAGTCGACGCCGAGCGCGGCGAGTGGAGCGCGGCGGCGGACGTGCTCGATGAGCTGCGCGAGGTGGTCGAGTGGATGGCGCCCCAGGCGGGCACCCGACTGGACGCGGCGGAGTTCGCGGCCTACGCGGCCGAGGCGATCCGCGCGGGCGAGGGCGGCGAGCGGATCGACACGCTGCGCCTCGTCGTCGTCGACGACCTCCAGGAGGCGAGCGAGTCGACCCTCGTGCTGCTGCGGGCGCTGACGGAGCGCGGGGCGACCGTGATCGCACTGGGCGACCCGGACGTGGCGACGAGCGCCTACCGCGGCGCGGCCTCCGACACGCTCGGCCGGTTCGCCGCGAGCATCGGCGCGGCCGACGTGGAGACGCTGGTGCTCGCGCGGGTGCACCGGCATTCGGCCGGGCTGCGGGCGGTCGTGTCGGCGGCCACTGAGCGCATCGGCACCGCGGCGGCCGGACGGCAACGGGCGGCGGTCGCGGCTCCCGCCCCCGAGGCGGGCCCGGCGCCCGTGCTGGTGCTGCACGCCCCGACGGCGGCACGCGAGGCGGCGACGGTGGCGCGACTGCTGCGCGAGCGGCGGCTGCGCGACGGAGTGCCGTGGCGGCGGATGGCGGTCGTCGTCCGCTCCGGAGCCGCGGTCCAGCCGCTGGTGAAGGCGCTCGCCGTGGCGGAGGTGCCGACCCGCTCGGTGCTCGCCGGGCGGGCGCTGCGCGACGACCACGCTGCCCGGGCGCTGCTCGTGCTGGTCGGAGTCGCGATCGGCGAGCGGCCCCTCGACGCGGAGCTCGCGGCGGAGCTGCTGCTCGGCCCGTTCGGCGGGGTGGACCGGCTGGGGCTGCGCCGGCTCCGGCTGGCGCTCCGGGCGGAGGAGCTCGCCGGCGGCGGCATCCGCGCGAGCGATCCGCTGCTGGTCGAGGCCCTCGCCGCGCCCGGCCGCTTCGCCACCATCGATTCCGCTCCCGCCCGGCAGGCCGAGCGGCTGGCCGTGACGATCGACCGGGTCCGCCGCCTGCACGAGGTGGGGGGCTCGATCGAGGAGCTCCTCTGGTCGGCGTGGGAGTCCAGCCGTGTCGCCTCCTCCTGGCGCGAGCTCGCTCTCGGCACCGGCCTGACCGCCGCCGAGGCCAACCGCAACCTCGACGGCGTGGTCGCTCTCTTCAGCGCCGCGCGCCGGTTCGTGGAGCGGGCGACGGGGCACTCCGCGGTCGGCTTCGTCACCGAGATCCTCGAGGCGGAGGTCCCCGAGGACACGCTCGCTCCGCGCTCCGTCGAGGACGCGGTCCTGATCGGCACGCCCTCCTCCGTGGTCGGCCTCGAGTTCGACGTCGTGGTGGTGGCCCGGCTGCAGGACGGCGTCTGGCCCAACCTCCGCCAGCGCGGCTCACTGCTCGATCCGGACGGCCTGCTGCGGCACGCCCGCGGCGAGGGCGGCCTGCCGCTCGACGCCCGCAAGGCCACCCTCGACGACGAGCTGCGGATGTTCGCCCTGGCCGCCTCGCGCGCCCGGCGGCAGCTGGTGCTCAGCGCCGTCGCGGGCGAGGACGAGACGCCCTCCCTCTTCTTCCGGCTCACCCCGCCGGACGCGCCGCGGCTCGATCCGGCCTCCGCGGTGCCGCTCACGCTGCGCGGGGCGGTGGCGGCGCTGCGCCGGACGGCCACCACGCCGGACTCGACCGAGGCGCCCGCCGCCATCAGGGGGCTCAGCGCCCTGGCGCTCGCGGAGGTGCCCGGCGCCGACCCCTCCTCCTGGTCCGGGGTGCTCGAGCCCTCGACCACGGAGCCGCTCTTCGACGTCGGCGACCCCGAGCGTCCCGTCTCCGTCTCGCCGAGCCGCCTCGAGGCCTTCGAGCGGTCTCCGCTGGACTGGTTCGTCGACGCCGTCTCCGGCTCCACGACGAGCACGGCGATGGGAGTCGGCACCCTCGTGCACTGGGTCCTCGAGAACGCCGAGCGACCCGATCCGCAGGAGCTCTGGGCGGCCCTCGAGTCGCGGTGGCCCGAGCTGGTCTTCGAGTCGCCCTGGCTGGGCGAGCGGCAGAAGCGCGTCACGCGGCGGCTGATCGACGGCCTCGCCGGCTACCTCGCCGACTTCGAGCGCGGGGGAGGCGTGGTGCTCGGCCGCGAGCAGCAGTTCGAGCTCGACGTCCCGCCCGCCCGCGTGCGCGGCTCGATCGACCGCGTCGAGCGCGCGGCCGACGGCTCCGTCACGATCGTCGACCTCAAGACGGGCCGCAGCACGCCCCGGAAGGACGACATCGCCGAGCACGCGCAGCTGGGCAGCTACCAGCTCGCCGTCGCCGAAGGGGCGATCGAGTCGGCCGATCCGGCCGACGGGGGAGGCGCGAAGCTGCTCTTCGTGGCGACGGGCGTGCGCGGGAAGCCGTACCGCGAGGTGGTCCAGGAGCGCTTCGGCGAGGAGGAGCTGGAGCGGCTGCGCGAGCGCGTCCGCGCCGCGGCTCTGGGCATGGCGGCGGCGGGCTTCTCGGGCCTGCTCGACGCGACCCCGTTCTCGCCCGGGGACGCGCTGCGGTACCGCATCCACGCGGTGCCCGAGGTCCCGGGCGACGGACTCCTGGCGATCGACGGGATCGACGACGCGGACGACCTCGAGGACTCCGCGGAGCCGGATCCCGCTGGGCCGGCCGATCCTCCCGCCCCCGCCGCCCCCGCCGCCCCCGCCGCCCCCGACGCCTCCGCCGTCCCCGAGGAGGAGCTGCCGTGATCGACGCCCTGACCATCGCCGAGCGCCTCGATCTGCGTCCGCCGACCGCCGAGCAGCGCGCCGTCATCGAGGCGCCGCTCGAACCGGCTCTCGTGGTGGCCGGTGCGGGCAGCGGCAAGACCGAGACGATGGCCAACCGCGTCCTCTGGCTCCTCGCGAACGGCCACGCGGCGCCGTCCGAGGTGCTCGGCCTCACCTTCACCCGCAAGGCGGCGGCCGAGCTCGGCGAGCGCATCGGGCGGAGGATCGATCAGCTCGGTGCGGCGGGCCTGCTCCCGCTCGCATCCGGGCAGACGGCGCCCGATCCGTTCGAGGCCGCCACCGTCTCGACCTACAACGCCTTCGCGAACACGATCTTCCGCGACAACGCCGCGCTGATCGGCCGCGAGGGGGACGCGACCGTGCTCTCCGAGGCCTCCGCCTGGCATCTCGCGCGGGGAGTCGTGGCCGACACGGCCGATCCGCGCATCCTCGAGGTCGAGGCGGGGATCGACCGGCTGACCGACCTCGTCGTCTCGCTCGCGCACGACCTGGCCGACAACCTCGCCGATCCGGCCGCGGTCGCGGCGTTCGCCGAGGACTTCCTCCGCCTGGGCGAGCTGCCGCGCGGAGGCAGCGGTTCGGGGCTCTACCGCGAGCTCGAGAAGGCGCTGCAGGCCGTCGGCGCGCTGCCGGTGCTGACGGCGCTGGCCGAGCGGTTCCAGGAGGCGAAGGCCGAGCGCGGCTTCGTCGAGTTCTCGGACCAGGTCGCCCTCGCGCTGCGGATCGTCGACCGGGTCCCGCGGATCGTGGACGAGCACCGCGCGAGGTACCGGGTGGTGCTCCTCGACGAGTACCAGGACACCTCCGTGCTGCAGACCCGCCTCCTCTCGCGGCTCTTCGCCGGGCAGGGAGTGATGGCCGTCGGCGACCCGCACCAGTCGATCTACGGCTGGCGCGGCGCGAGCGCCGAGGGGCTCGGCCGCTTCGGCACCGACTTCGGGGGAGCGGGCCGCTTCTCCCTCAGCACGAGCTGGCGCAACGGCCGCCGCGTGCTGAGGGCCGCGAACGCGATCGTGGAACCGCTGTCGGCCGGGAGCGCGGTCGCGGTGGACACGCTGAGCGCGGGTCCGCAGGCCTCCGAGCACCCGGTCGAGCTCACCTTCCCCGAGACGATCGAGGAGGAGGCGGACGACGTCGCCGCCTGGTTCGCCGGGCGCCTGGGCGGGAGCCCCGAGCCGCCGTCGGCCGCGGTGCTCTTCCGGGTGCGCGCGCACATGGACCGCTTCGCCGCCGCACTGGCGAAGCACGGCGTCCGGTACCACATCCTCGGCATCGGGGGCCTGCTGCGCCAGCCCGAGATCGCCGACCTCGTCGCGGCGCTCACCGTGGTGGAGGACCCGGCCGCCGGCAGTGAGCTCGTCCGTCTCCTCGCCGGCGCCCGCTGGCGTCTGGGCGTCCGCGACCTCAAGGCGCTGCGCGACCTCGCCTCGTGGCTCGCGGCGCGCGACCCCGCGCACCGGCTGCTCCCGGAGGAGGTGCGCGAGCGGATGCGCGCGTCCGTCACCGAGGGCGAGGGCGGCTCGATCGTCGAGGCCCTCGACTTCATCGCGGCACGCCGACCCGGCGACGACGGGCGGATCGACCACTCCGCGCTCGGCGGATTCAGCGCCGAGGGCCTGCGGCGCCTGCACGAGGCGGGCACTCTGTTCGCCCGGCTGCGCGCCCGGGCCGGTCTCGACCTCCTCGATTTCGTCACCCTGGTCGAGCAGGAGCTGGGCCTGGACATCGAGGTCGAGGCGAACGAGTCGCGCGGGGACGGCCGCGCCAACCTCGAGGCCTTCCGCGAGGCGGTGGCCGGGTACCTGCAGACGGACGATCGCGGCGCCGGCACCGGCTCCTCCCTCCGTGGATTCCTCCGCTGGCTCGTCCTCGCGGACAAGCGCGACGGCCTGGCCCCGCGACCGGAGGACCCGGAGCCGGGGACGGTGCAGCTGCTGACGATCCACGGCTCCAAGGGTCTGGAGTGGGACCTCGTCGCCGTCCCGCGGATGGTCGACGGCGAGCTGCCCGGCACGCCGGTCGAGGGCTTCCGCGGCTGGGTGCGGCTGGGCGCGATGCCGTACGCGTTCCGCGGCGACGCCGCCGAGCTCCCCGATCTCGCGTGGCGCGGCTGCGGCACGCAGAAGGAGGTCGTCGACGCGATCGGAGCGTTCGGCGACACCCTCCGCGAGCGCAACGAGGCGGAGGAGCGGCGTCTCGCCTACGTCGCCGTCACTCGGGCGCGCCACCACCTCCTGCTCAGCGGTTCGTGGTGGGCCGGCCAGGCGAAGCCGCGCGGACCGGGCGTCTTCCTGCGGGACCTGGAGGAGGCCGGCACGATCCCGCCGCTGCCGGCCGAGCCCGCGAACGAGGAGAACCCGCTCGAGCGGGCCCCGCGCACGTTCCGCTGGCCGCACGATCCGCTCGGATCCCGCGGCGACCGGGTCCGTGCCGCCGCCGCCCGGGTCCGCAGCGCCGAGCCGGCCCTGCTCGGAGCGCGCGGCGACGACATCCGCCTGCTGCTCGCCGAGCGGGCGGTGCGGCTGGCCGGGGGCGAGCGCACGCCACTGCCCACCCGCATTCCCGCCTCCCGGTTCAAGGACATCGTCAGCACGCCGGACGAGGTCGCGGCGCAGCTGCGCCGGCCGATGCCGGAGCGCCCGTACCGGCAGACCCGGCTCGGCACGACCTTCCACTCCTGGGTCGAGAACCGCTTCGGCGTCCAGGGCGGTGCGGAGGCGGTCGACACCTTCCCCGACGAGCTCGACGACGCCGGTCCCGCGAGTGTCGAGCAGGAGAGGCTCGACGCCCTGATCGCCACCTTCGAGCGCTCGGAGTGGGCCGACCGGCGCCCGGAGGCGGTCGAGATCGAGATCCACCTCCAGCTCGCCGGCCACGTCGTCGTCTGCAAGCTCGACGCGGTGTACCCGACGGAGGACGGCGTGCAGATCGTCGACTGGAAGACGGGGCGGGCGCCGAAGGACGCCGCCGACCTCGAGCTCAAGCAGTTCCAGCTGGCGCTGTACCGGCTCGCCTACTCGCGCTGGCGGGGAGTGCCGCTCGAGAGCGTCGACGCCGTGTTCTACTTCGTCGCCGACGACCTCGTGCTGCGGCCCGAGCGCTTCTACTCCGAGCGCGAGCTCGCGGAGTCGCTCTCCTCCGCGACGGGAGCGAGCCCGCGGCCATGAGCGGAGGAGCCCGTGCGGGCTCCCGGCGTGCGGTTGAGCAGCGCCTCGACCTCCGAGACCTCCAGGACCGGGCCGGTGTCGGTCGAGAGGGGTGCGGAGAGGTCGCCGAGCACGCTGTCGACCAGCGTGTCCAGCATCGCGACCGCGTCGTCCACGATGGCGGAGTCGTCGGTCTCGGTGCCGTGCAGCAGCCAGCGGGCGAGCTCGAGCTCGGCGTAGAGCTGGGCGCGCTGGCGGATCGTGCGGTCCACCGCGCCCGCCCGCATCCGGGAGTAGGCCGAGAGCGCTGTCTCCGAGCCCGGGGCGCTCAGCAGCCAGTGCAGGTCGCGCGCCGGGTCGCCGACCCGCAGCGCCGCCCAGCCGAGGACGGCGGCGACGACGTCGCCCGAGCGGAGGAAGGAGTCGGCCGTCATCGAGCCGTTCACCACGGTCGGGTCGAACTGCCAGAGCGCCTCGTCGGAGGAGGCCGACTCCCACCGCGCGACGAGCGCTGCCGGGACGTGGCCGGTGTCGGCCGCGCGCTCGATCACCGCGACCGTCTCGTTCACGCTGTCGCGCGCGGTCGCGATCGGCAGGCCCGCCTCCTGGACGAACGACACCGGGAGCGAGTGGATCGCGCCGATCGCCCGGCCGATCGAGTCGGCGAGCCCGCTCTGCGCGGCCACGTCGTCGATGAGGACGCGCTCGCCCTCGAGGTACTCGTAGACGACCGCGCGGGTGCCGTCGAACGGCGTCTGCCCCACGCTCTCCTGCAGATCGAACGGCAGGCGGCTGCGGATGCCGGCGGTCAGCGCCCGGAGCGCGACGAGGTCGCCGAGCTGCTCCTGCTCCGCGAGCGCGGACGTGGGCACGCGCACGACGAGGCGGGCGCCCTCGCGCGTCGTCAGCAGGGCGGAGTCGAAGTCGCCGTGCGTCGAGGACGTGAAGGGGCGCGCGGAGCGGACGTCGAGGCCCTCGACGGCCGAGGTGGCCAGCGCGGCTAGAGTGAGATGGGATCTGGCCATGGTTTCCAGGGTAGGCGGCTCGCGCCCGGCCGGCCCGCCGCCACGCGCTGTCCCGCCGATGCCGTCGAAGGCCCGTGACAGCGGTCCTCGCGGCCCCCGTCACGAAATGAGCCCCGGATGTCACTGCCCTTCGCCGATCGCCTCCCGCTCTCGCGACAGGCGGCCGACCGCGACGGCGTCGGACGCTCGCGGCCCGCGCTCTTCGACGAGCTGCTCGCCGATCCCGCCACGCGCGTGCTCGTCCTGCACCACGACCGGACCCTGGTCGAGGCCGACCGCCTCCTCCTGCGCCGACCCGAGGACGTGACCGCCGGCACTCTCCGGATCTACCTCGGCCGCACCACCGCCGAGGCCCTTGGCGAGCCGGTCGGCACCCCCGTCATCGCGACCGTCCTCACCGATGCGGCCGCCGCCGAGCTCGAGCCCGACGAGGAGCGGTGGAGCGGCCTGCGCCCCATCGCCGAGCGCCTGAGCGACCGCGACGCGGGCCTGTTCACCGAGGCCCTCGCGATCGCGAACTGGCACGCCTCGCACGGCTACTCGCCCCGCAACGGCGACCCCACCGTCGTCGAACAGGGCGGATGGGTCCGCCGCTCGCCCACCGACGGCAGCCAGGTCTTCCCGCGCACCGACCCGGCGATCATCGTCTGCGTGCTCGACGCGGACGACCGCCTCCTCCTCGGCTCGAACGCGATGTGGGGCACCGGCCGCTTCTCCCTGCTGGCCGGCTTCGTCGAGCCGGGCGAGTCGCTCGAGGCCGCCGTGATCCGCGAGATCGGCGAGGAGTCGGGCATGCGCGTCGTGGACCCGCAGTACCTCGGCTCGCAGCCCTGGCCCTTCCCCGCTTCCCTCATGGTCGGCTTCACCGCCCGCCTCGCCGACGACCAGTCCCCGGAGGACCTGCTCCCGGACGGCGAGGAGATCGTCGAGCTGCGCTGGTTCACCCGGAAGCAGCTGCACGACTCGCTCGAGTCCGTGCTGCTGCCCGGCCGGTCGTCCATCGCCCGCGCGATGATCGAGGACTGGTACGGAGGCGAGCTGGAGAACGGCCCGATCGCGTGACCCTGCTCGACGGACTCGACGAGGGGCAGCGCGAGGCGGCGGAGGCGCTGCTGGGGCCGGTCTGCGTCCTCGCGGGCGCGGGCACGGGCAAGACCCGGACCATCACGCACCGCATCGCTCACGGAGTGGCGACCGGCGTCTACACACCGGGTCGCGTCATGGCCCTGACGTTCACCAGCCGCGCCGCGGCCGAGCTGCGCTCGCGCCTGCGGGTGCTCGGGGCCGGCGGCGTCCAGGCCCGCACCTTCCACGCCGCCGCCCTCTCGCAGCTCGGCTACTTCTGGCCGCAGCTGGTGGGGGGCACGATGCCCCAGCTGCTCGACGGCAAGGCGCGCCTGCTCGGGCACGCGGCCGAGCGGCTTCGCCTGAAGCTCGACACGGCGACGCTCCGCGACCTCTCGGCCGAGATCGAGTGGCGGAAGGTGTCCGCCCTCTCCCTCGAGCAGTACGCTGTCGCCGCCCGCACGCGCCCCCTGCCCGGCCGGCTCACCCTGGAGCAGACCGTCGCGCTCGTGGACGAGTACGAGGGGCTGAAGGACCAGCGCCGCCAGATCGACTTCGAGGACGTCCTGCTCGTCACCGCCGGGATGCTCGAGTCCGAGCCCGCGATGGCGATGCAGGTGCGCGAGCAGTACCGCTTCTTCGTCGTCGACGAGTACCAGGACGTCTCGCCGCTGCAGCAGCGGCTCCTCGAGCTCTGGCTCGGCGACCGGAGCGACCTCTGCGTCGTCGGCGACGCCAGCCAGACCATCTACTCCTTCGCGGGCGCACGGGCCGACTACCTCCTCGACTTCCCCTCCCGCTGGCCCGCCGCCACCGTGGTGCGCCTGGAGGAGAACTACCGCTCGGCCGTGCCGATCGTGCAGACCGCGAACCGCCTCATGCGGGGCAGGCCCGGCGCCCTCTCGCTCCACGCCGTCGCCGCGGCCGAGGCGCCGGAGCCCGCGATCGACGCCTACCCGGACGACATCGCGGAGGCGCGCGGCATCGCGGCGCGGGTCGCGGCCGACATCGAGGCGGGAGTGCGCCCCTCCGACATCGCGGTCCTCTTCCGCACCAACAGCCAGTCGGCGGTCATCGAGCACGCGCTGCACGAGCGGGGAGTGAGCGCGCACATGCGCGGCGGCAAGCGCTTCTTCGACCTCCCCGAGGTGAAGCAGGCCGTGATGCAGCTGCGCGCGGCGTCCGTGTCGATCAGCGGCGAGCCGCTGTTCAAGTCGGTGAGCGACGTCCTCCGCTCGCTCGGCTGGAGCGCCGAGCCGCCGTCGGCGCCCGGTGCGGTGCGCGACCGCTGGGAGTCGCTGGACACGCTGGCCCGCCTCGTCGACGAGGCGCCCGCCGGATGGACCTTCCGGCAGTTCACCGACGACCTGATCGCGCGCCAGCAGGTGCACCACGAGCCGGACCGCGGCGCGGTCACCCTCGCGACGCTGCACTCGGCGAAGGGCCTCGAGTGGGAGTCGGTGCACCTCATGGGCCTCGCCGAGGGCCTGCTGCCGATCTCGTACGCCGCCGGCCTCGAGGCGATCGACGAGGAGCGGCGCCTCCTCTACGTCGGCATCACCCGGGCCCGCCGGCGCCTGCGCCTCTCGTGGGCGCGCTCGACGGTCGGCCGCGTCACGCGGAGGGAGCCGTCGCGCTTCCTCGAAGAGCTCGGCACGCGCACTCGGGGTGCGGCTCCCGCTCCCGCACGGTGAAGGCTCCGGAGGCGTCGCTGTAGATCCGCTCGGCCCCGCGCAGCCCGCGCCAGCCCGCGAGGAGCCGCCGCAGCACGGCGTCGGCGGCCGCCACGGCGATCGCCGCGCTCGCGAGGGGCGTGCGGGTGGGAGCCGTGCGGCCGAGCACCTGGATCACGAGGCGCGCGCGATCCGGGTCGAGGTCCAAGCGGTCCCGCTCGGCGCAGTGCAGGCACGGTCCGGATCCCGGCTCCACCAGCGGCCCGAGGCTCACCGACTCGTCGCCGAACACGACCGCCAGGTGCGGCACGTCAGCCGCGAGCCAGTGCGCGGCGCGGGCGGGAGCGACGGCGAAGTCGGCGATCAGCACGGCGAGGTCGGGCGTCCCGTCGTCGGCGAGCAGCGAGCAGCCCTCGCTCCGGAGCAGCGTGCGCAGAGCGTCCGGTGCCGCGCCCGACCCCTCGACGACGACCCGCGGCGCCGGAGGCGGGCCGGGCTCGACGCTGCGCAGCAGGACCGGCCGGAGCGCCTCGAGCACCTCGTCGACCCGCGCCTCGCTCGCCCCGGCGCGCGTCGCGATCAGGCGGACGGTGCCGGCGCTGGTGCCCACGCGCAGGGCGTCGAGCAGGAGCTCCTCCGGGTAGCCCACGCCGTCCAGGACCGCGTGCGGCCGGTCGAGGCCGAGCTGCACCGCGGTCGCGGAGCGCCAGAGCAGGGGGAGTCGGGGATCGAGCCGGAGCACCATCCGGAGATCATGGCCGAGACCGGCCCGGCGCCGCGCGAGTTGTCCACAGGCGGGCGCCGGACGGGGATCAGACCGGGCGGTCGCCCGTGGGGGAGGAGCCGCGGTCGTCGTCCTCCGGCGATCCGGGGTCGTCGGTCGTGTCCGAAGGGTCTCGTCCGGCGATGCCGCCCTCGCGCGGCGTCGTGCCGTTCAGCAGGTCCTCCAGCGCGCGGTCCATCTCGTCGGGCTCCGGAGTCTCGCCGCGGGCCTCGGCCGAGAGCCGGGCGACGAGCGCGCTCGGATCGTCCAGGTCGTCCGATCCGGGGAGCAGGTCGGGGTGCGACCAGAGGGAGTCGCGGGCCTCGGGCCCGACGGCGTCGGTCACGGCCTGCCACATCGCGGCGGCCTCGCGGAGGCGGCGCGGGCGCAGCTCCAGGCCGACGAGGGTCGCGAACGCCGACTCGGCCGGTCCGCCGGAGGCGCGGCGGCGGCGGACCGTCTCGGCGATCGCCCCGGCGCTGGGCAGGCGCGTGGTCGCCGCCGCGGTGACGACGTCGACCCAGCCCTCGATGAGGGCGAGGACGGTCTCGAGGCGGCTGTGCGCGGCGAGCTGCTCCTCCGTCTTCGGCGGGATGAGCGCGCCGGAGGTCATCGCGTCGCGCAGCTCCTCGGGGTTCGAGGGGTCGAAGCCCTCGGCCAGCTCCTCGAGGCGCGTGGTGTCGATGCTGATCCCGCGCGCGAAGTCGGTGATCTGCGAGATGAGGGCGAGGCGGAGCCACTTGCCGTGGCGGAAGAGGCGGGCGTGCGCGAGCTCGCGGACCGCCAGGTAGAGCTGCACCTGGTCCAGCGGGATGTCGAGGCCCTCGCCGAACGCGGCGACGTTCTGCGGCAGGATCGCCGCGTCGTTCTCCTCCAGCAGCGGGATGCCGATGTCGCCGCCCGAGACGACCTCGGCGGCGAGCTGCCCGACGACCTGGCCCAGCTGGAGGGCGAACAGGGTGCCGCCGATCCCGCGCATCATCCCCTCGGCACCGGCGATCATCGCCTGCATCTCCTCCGGTGCCTGCTCGCGGAGCACGCGGGTCAGCGCATCCGAGATACTCAGCGCCACCGGCTCGGCGAGCTGGGTCCAGACCGGCATCGTCAGGGCGATCCACTCCAGGCGGCTGATCGAGCGCGGCGTGCGGCTCAGCTCCGAGACGTACGCGACCTCGTCGAGCCAGAGCGCGGCGACGCCGAAGGCCGCGTCGATCGGCGCCCGCACGGAGTCGGACACCGGCGCGGACTCGGCGCGCGCGAGCTGCTTCGCCTGCTCGAGCGAGAGCGTCCAGTCGACGCCGCCGTCGCCGTTGCGCTGCATCGCGCTCTGCAGCTGCGAGAGCAGGTTCTGCAGGGCCACCGGGTCGTCGGGCAGTCCCGCCGCTCCGGCGAGCTGCGAGGGGTCGACCGGGCCGTTCCCCGAGAGGAACTGCCGCAGCATCTCCCGGAACTCGTCCTCGGAGCCGCCGCCCGCTCGGTCCGCACTGTCGCCATCGGCCATCGGGATCAGCCCTCCGTCGCTCGCGTGAATCCGGTCGCCGCACCGCTTCCGCGGCCCTGCACAGGGCACCGGTTCCGGCGCGACTCCCAGTCGTGCAGGCTACGTTAGCCCGAGCGCCCGGGGCTTCGGCGTGCAGAGCACCGCTCGGGCCCGGCCCGCTTCCGCCCGCCGCGAACATGCCGGCGGAGCCGCTCCACCCGTTGCCAGAAAGGCCCCCGTGTCGCTGTTCTCCGACGACCCGCGCCCCTCCTCCTCCCCGCGCCGCCCGTGGGTCGGACCGGTCGTCCTCCTCTCGGGTGTCGCCCTCGTGGTCGGTCTGGGCGTCGCGCCCGCCCCGTACGTGATCGAGCAGCCCGGCCCCGTGTTCGACACCCTGGGCAGCAGCAAGGACGTGCCCCTCATCTCGATCCCGGACCGCACCACTTACCCCACGGCCGGCACGCTCGACATGCTCACCGTGTCGGTCGTCGGCAACCCGCAGAGCCTGCCCAACTGGGTGGAGGTGGCGAGCGCCTGGTTCGACAGGACCAAGGCGGTCGTCCCGGTCGACGCGATCTTCCCTCCCTCCTCCACGGTCGAGGAGCGCGACGAGGCGAACCAGGCCGAGATGGCCGACTCCCAGCAGGAGGCGATCGCCGCAGCGCTCACCGAGCTCGGCTATCCCGTCGAGCAGCGCGTCTCGGTCGTGCAGGTGCCCGAGGGCTCCCCGGCCGAGGGCGTCCTGGAGGCGGGGGACGAGATCCTCGCGGTCGCCGGCACCCCCGTCGCCGACGCGACCGCCCTGCGCGCGACCCTGCAGACCCTGGGCACCGGCTCCCCGGTGCAGATCACCATCGAGCGCGAGGGGGCCCGGCAGGAGGTGGAGGTCACGCCGCGCGACTCGAACGGCGCCGCCGTCATCGGCGTCCTCCCCGGCGCGGCCTTCGACTTCCCGTTCGAGGTCGACATCCAGCTGGACGACGTGGGCGGGCCGAGCGCCGGCATGATGTTCGCCCTCGGGATCATCGACAAGCTCACCGAGGGCGAGCTCAACGGCGGGCGGAGCGTCGCCGGGACCGGCACGATCGACGCGGCGGGCGAGGTCGGCGCCATCGGCGGGATCCGCCAGAAGCTCTACGGGGCGGAGGGCGCCGGAGCCGAGTACTTCCTCGCGCCGACGAGCAACTGCAACGAGGTCGTCGGCCACGTCCCCGACGGGCTCGACGTGCTCGCGGTCTCGACCCTCGACGACGCCCTCGCCGCCCTGAAGGGCATCGCCGCGGGCGACACCTCCGGGCTGCCGGACTGCAGCACGGCCGCTCCGATCGACTGATCCCACCCGCCGACCCCGGGTCGACGCCCAGGTGAGCCGGACAGCCGTCGCATAGCATGGGTGGCCTCCCCTCACATCTCGACAGCAAGAGGCCCCTACGTGAGTTCCACAGCAACCGAAACCCCGCCGCGGAAGAGACGGAGCGTCCTCGCCGTCACTGTCGTGGTGGTGGCCGTCCTGGTGGTGGCGTTCTTCGTCTTCGCCGGTCTGTACACCGACATCCTCTGGTACGACCAGCTCGGCTTCCTCTCCGTGCTCACGACGCAGTGGGCGGCGGCGGGCGGGCTCTTCGTCATCGGCTTCGTCGCCATGGCCGTGCCGGTGTTCATCAGCCTGATGCTGGCGTACCGCCTCCGGCCGGTCTACGCGAAGCTCAACTCGCAGATCGACCGCTACCAGCAGGTCGTGGAGCCGCTGCGGCGCCTGGCCACCTTCGGGATCCCCGCGGTGCTCGGCCTCTTCGCCGGCGTCTCCTCCGCCACCCGCTGGCAGACGAGCCTCACCTTCTGGAACCGCACGCCCTCGGGCACCACGGACCCGCAGTTCGGCCTCGACACGTCGTTCTACCTCTTCGAGCTGCCCTTCTACCAGAGCATCGTCGGCTTCGCGTCGGCGGTCCTGCTGATCTCGGCGTTCGCGACCCTCGCCACCGGCTACCTCTACGGGGCGATCCGGGTGAACGGCCGCGAGATCCGCATCTCGAAGGCCTCGCGCATCCAGCTGGCGGTCATCGCCGCCCTCTACCTCGCCGTGCAGGCGGTCAGCCTCTGGCTCGACCAGTACGCGACGCTCGCGCAGCAGGGGCCCCGCATCACCGGTGCGACCTACTCGACCGTCAACGCGACGATCCCGGGCCTGCAGATCCTGGCCGGCATCGCGGCGCTGGTCGCGATCCTCTTCGTCGTCACCGCCTTCATCGGCCGCTGGCGCTTCCCGGTCATCGGCACCGCGCTGCTGATCGTGTCGAGCCTGCTCGTCGGCTCCCTCTACCCGTGGATCGTGCAGAAGTTCCAGGTCGAGCCCAACGAGCGCACGCTCGAGCAGCCCTTCATCCAGAACAACATCGACATGACCCGCCAGGCCTACGGGGTCAGCGACGTCGACGTCATCCCCTACGACGCGACCACCGACGCGGAGCCGGGCGCCCTGCGCTCGGACGCCGAGACCACCGCGAACATCCGCATCCTCGACCCCGCCGTCGTCACCGACGCGTTCTCGCAGCTGCAGCAGTTCCGCCAGTACTACAAGTTCGGCGACACGCAGAACGCGCTCGACGTCGACCGCTACTCCATCGACGGATCGACGCAGGACGCCGTGGTCGGCGTCCGCGAGCTGAACCTCAACGGCCTCGGCACCAACCAGACCTGGTACAACCAGACGCTCGTCTACACCCACGGCTACGGCCTGGTCGCCGCGTACGGCAACCAGCGCTCGGCCGACGGCGAGCCGGTGTTCATCGAGTCCGGCGTCCCGACGACGGGCGACCTCGGCGACTACGAGCCGCGGATCTACTTCGGCGAGAACTCCCCGCCGTACTCGATCGTGGGCGGCAACGACTCGCGCGACATCGAGCTCGACTACCCCTCGGGCACCGACGGCGCGCAGCAGACCTACACGACCTTCGACGGCGAGGGCGGACCGGCTCTCGACAACGTCTTCAAGAAGCTCGTCTACGCGATCAAGTTCCAGTCCGAGCAGATCTTCCTCTCGGACGGCGTGAACGACGACTCGCAGATCCTCTACGACCGCGATCCCGTGCAGCGCGTCCAGAAGGTCGCGCCGTACCTCAAGCTCGACTCCGACGCCTACCCGACCGTCGTCGACGGTCGCGTGAAGTGGGTCGTCGACGGGTACACCACCTCGGCCGACTACCCGTACTCGGAGGTGCAGAGCCTCTCGCAGGCGATCGCCGACACGAACACGCAGCAGCAGTTCCCGACCGACGACGTCAACTACATCCGCAACTCGGTGAAGGCGACGGTCGACGCGTACGACGGCAGCGTCACGCTCTACGCCTGGGACACCGAGGACCCGATCCTGCAGACCTGGCAGAAGATCTTCCCGACCACGGTGAAGCCCGTGAGCGACATGTCGGGCGAGCTGCTCAGCCACGTCCGGTACCCGGAGGACCTCTTCAAGGTCCAGCGCGCGGTCCTCGGCACCTACCACGTCACCGACGCGGGCTCCTTCTACTCCCGTGAGGACGCGTGGGCGACGCCGAACGACCCGACCAGCGGAGCCGCGACCACGGCAGCCGCGACCGGCACCAGCCTGCAGCCGCCGTACTACCTGACGCTGCAGACGCCGGACCAGGACGTCCCGTCCTACTCGCTCTACTCGACGTACATCCCGGCGAGCGTCCAGGGCGCGCAGGCCAGCCGCAACGTGCTGACCGGCTACCTCGTGGCCGACTCCGACGCCGGCTCGACAGCGGGCTCCGTGGCCGACGGCTACGGCACGCTCCGCCTCCTCGAGCTGCCGAAGGACGACACGGTGCCCGGCCCCGGCCAGGTGCAGAACGCGTTCACCACCGACCCGACCGTCGCGAACGAGCTGAACATCCTCTCCCGCGGTGACACCACCGTCACGAGGGGCAACCTGCTCACGCTGCCGGTCGGCGGCGGCCTGCTCTACGTCCAGCCGATCTACGTGCGCTCCAACGGAGACACGAGCTTCCCGCTCCTGCAGAAGGTGCTGGTCGCGTTCGGTGACGACATCGCCTTCGAGGACACCCTCGACGCGGCCCTCGACAGCCTCTTCGGCGGCGACTCGGGAGCCGACGCGGGCGACACCGGCACGCCGACGACTCCGGACGCGGGCACCGGCACCTCGGGCGGCGACACCGGAGGCGACGCGGGCGGCACGACCGGCGGAACCGGCTCCACGCCGGCCACGGGCGACCAGACGGCGCTCCAGCAGGCGCTGAACGACGCGCGGGACGCCCTGACGGCTCGCGAGGCCGCGCTCAAGGCGGGCGACCTCACCGCCTTCGCGGCGGCGGACGAGCAGCTGACCGAGGCGCTCTCGCGGGCGCTGCAGGCCGAGGGCGGCCAGTAGTCGGCACGGTGCAGGTCGACCGCGGCGAGCACCTCCGCTCGGGGGAGTGGCTCGAGCTCAACCGCACGTACTGGGAGGAGCGCACCGGCGAGGGTGCGCTCCCCCCGGAGCTCGTCGCCGCGGCGCTCGTCGACCCGGAGCCGCGGGTCCTCCAGCTCGGCTCGGGCGACGGGCTCGTCGCGCTCGAGCTCGCCGAGCGCGGCGCCCGCGTGGTGGGTGTCGACTTCTCGATGCCGGCCGTGCGCCGAGCACGTGCCGCCGCCGCGGAGCGGGACCTCGCCGGCTCCGCCCGCTTCGTCTGCGCGAACCTCTACGAGCTGCGGCACATGCTGCCCGAGCCCGACTCGTTCGACGTCGTGCTCTGCAGCGCCGGCGTGATCTCGTGGCTCCCCGACCTGGAGGCGTGGGCGCGCCTGGTGGAGTGGTTCGTCGCCCCCGGCGGCGCGGTGCTCGTCGCTCCCTCGTCGTCCGCTCCCGTCGACGCGGACGTCCGCACCTGGTCGCGCACCTCGTCCGAGCTCGCCACCGCCCTGACGGCGGTCGGGCTGAGCGTGGTGGAGGACGCCCTGCTGCGCGCCTCCAAGCCCGCATGAGACCAGAGCCCGCTCCCGCCGCCGCGTCGATTTGCACCGGCGCCGGAACGCGTGTAATGTCTCTTCTTGTGCCGCGGGGTGGAGCAGTTCGGTAGCTCGCTGGGCTCATAACCCAGAGGTCGTAGGTTCAAATCCTGCCCCCGCAACAAGAAAGTAACCGTTAGAACCTCGGTCCTTTGAAGGGCCGAGGTTCTTTCTTTCCCAGGGGAAGCGACCCCGAGGGCGCCCCCGGGTCAGATACTGGCCCAAAACGCCGTTCGTGGCGGTCTGGACGAACTTTTCGGCCGTGCCGATCCCCACCTCTGTCGGGAGATCGTGCGACCCCCGTCAGTTTCGAAGGTCGTTGGTTCTGACGACCGGGGTTTGCACACGTTTCCGATCGCGTGCGAGATCCAGCTCCAGCGGGTCAGACAGGAGCCGGCGGAACGGTCCGGTCACGTCGCTGCCGGTCACCTCGTCGTCGTCGACGTAGACCCGGTCGAAGACGCTCTGGTTGAGATCACGGCGATTCGTATCCGGCGCGTTCGCGTAGCAGCGAATCGCGTCGGCGAGCAGCGCGCACAGGTAATCGAGCTTCTCGAAGATCAGATCCTGATCGGCGGAGTGCTTCGAGATCGTCGCTTCGGCAGCTGCTCGCGATTCGGCGATGCGCATCTGCTCCCGTTTCAGGCGGTCCATCGGGACGGCGTCCGCGTAATAGGCCTGCGTGAGCCGGTCGAGCTGCGTCTCCAATTCCCTCAGGGTCCGGCGGGCCCGGTCCCGTTCGCGCTGCTGGTTCGGCATCAGGGTGTCGACGTGCGAAAGCACGAGGCGGCGGATCTCCGCGATGCGGGCGTCCGTCAGCGTGACCGTGTCCCAGTGGCGCTGCACCAGCGCCTCGAGGACGTGCGCCTGTGTGGCCTTGAGCGTGCACCCGTTCTTCAACCGCTGCCTGCCGAGGCAGTAAAAGTAGCCATAGAGGTTGTCGGCGCGGTTGCGGCTCTGCTCGAAGGTCAGCGGCTCGCCGCACTGTCCGCAATATAGCGTGCCCTTCAGGTAGTGCCAATGGACGCGCGGCTTCTCCCGGCTTTGGATGCGGGACGCGCGCACCTGCTTGGCGCGCGCGAACAGTTTTTCGCTAATCAGCGCGGGGTGCTTGCCGGGGTACTCGACGCCCTCGTACTAGACGATGCGAACGTAGTACCGGTTCTTCAAAATGGCGTGGACGTGCGAGACGGCGATCGGAGCGCTCGCTTGTTGAGCTCGTCCCGGATCATCGAGACGGTCTAGTCCCCGCCCGCATAGCGCTCGAAAATCCAGGGCACCCACTCGGCGCGTTCCGGATCGAGCGCCACCGTGCGCATGTCGCGGCCCTCCGCCGTCCGGGCGTGGACGTTGAGATGACCGAACGGTACCGCGTTGACGGTGCCGCCGTTCTTGGCTTTCTGGAGCATGCCCTTGCGGGACTCGGTCGCGAGGTTGCGGCTATAGAACTCGGCGATCGAACTCATGATGCCGTGCAGCAGCATGCCGTTCGGCGTCTCGTCGATGTTCTCGGTGCAGCTGACGAGTTGGGCGCCCGCCTTGGTGAGTGCGAGGTTGATCTCGCCGTCGTCCACGCGGTTGCGGGCGAGGCGGTCGACCTTGTGCACGATGACCGTGGCCAAGCGGTGCTCTTCGACGTACTTAAGCATCCGCTTGAGTTTAGGACGGTTCGCCGACCGCGCGCTTTCATCCGCGTCGACGAACTCCTCGACGAGCTGGAGGCCCAGTGCGTCGGCCTTACGTATACACGCTTCGCGCTGCGCTGGGTTGGAGAAGCCTTCGGCCTCGCCGCCCCTGCCGGCTTGGTCCTTCGTGCTGACGCGCAGGTACATAACGGCGAGCGGCTTGCTAACGAACGCGCCGGCGGATTCGGTATTCATGCGGGGCACCTCGGTGATCGTGCGACGCGGAATCGCGTCGGGCCGGTGAATGCGGAGCGGACTTTATGAGCGCAGCGGACGTGCGGCAGGCGGTCACTGGCGGCGTTGAGCTTGACCTGACCGAGGCGCACAGTCACGGCGTCGACACTGACGCCGAAGTGCGCGGCGAGCATTTGGGGTTGTTGTAGGCCGCCGTCCCAAAGCGCTTTAAGTTTGCGTTTGGGCACGATCCCGGAGATCATTAGGGCGCCTCGCCGCCGACTTTGGGAAAGCAACCGACGCCGATGTCCCGCCACGCGAAAGCGAGTGAATGTCAGCACTCCGCGCGAGGATCGTCCCGACGACCGAGGGGGCCAACATGCTCGCCAAACATATGCTGACAGGGACGGTCGACTCAGTTCACCGGTACGTCGGGCAGCGGGTTTGCGAAAGCGTCACCATGCTCGTCGGGAGCGACGGATCGATTGAGCGGTAAAAGCCGTAGGGCGACGCTCGCCATCGAGCGCGACTTTTTCGAGGAGCGAGCCCGATAAAGATAAAGAGATACCCATCTTGTCCGCTGCTACCATGCGAAACGCACGTCTAACCGGGGAAGATAAGCTTCTTATCTGTTCGGCAACGGCGGGATTTAGGGAGTTATAGTTCACAAGGTCGTCAAGCCAACCTGAGCACCGTATAGCCAGCGTTCTTGATGCGTGCGTGCAAGTAACGGCCAATGCTCGGTGCTGTAATCAGTTCATCGTAGAGAGGCCCGGGGATATCAAGGTACTGGTACACCCCGCCATTAACAAACGCAACTTCCAATATCTTGGTCGTGGGGTCATAGCCAACCTCGGCCACGTTGCTGCTCACTACCCGATTGCGATTCATTCGCTTAATTCCTTTTCGTGGTTTCCCGATTCCAAACCCGCGAATTTGGACGCCATGGTTGGGTTCTTTCGGGTCAGCTTCTTGATGGTCACGTCCTGAGCCTTGTCGTTCGCCAGCCGCAGATTGCGTTCGGAGCCGAGCAGGGCTTCCTTCGCTTTCTGGAGTTTGTCAATCGACTTGTCAATTTCGTCGATGGCGGTATGGAAGCGCCGAGCGGCAAGCTCATAGTTTTTGCCGAACGCCGTCTTGAACGAGTCGAGATCGTTCTCAAAGTTGGTGATGTCGATATTCTGTGCCCTCACGAGCGCGAGTTCCGACTTGTAGGCGAGGGCGTTGAGGGCGGCGTCGCGCAGAAGCGTGATGAGCGGGATGAAGAATTGTGGTCGTATAACGTACATCTTCGGGAACCGGTAAGAGACATCGACTATGCCCGTATTATAGAGATCGTTTTCCGGTTCCAGCAAGGAGACCAGGATGGCGTACTCGCAGTTCTTCTCAGCGCGGTCCTTATCCAGTTCCTTGAAGAAGTCCTCGTTCTTTTTCTTGGTCGCGGTAGTGTCGCTCTCGTTCTTCATTTCGAACATGATTGACACGATCTCGGTGCCGGCCGGGTCTTCGTCCCGAAAAATGTAGTCGCCCTTGCTGCCGGAACGCGCGTCGTTGTCCTTCTCGAAATAAGCGCGAGGGAAAGCCGTCGCGCGGATACGGTTGAACTCGATCTCGCAGTGTTGCTCGAGCGTCTCTCCGACCATCTTCGTCGATAGCTTGGCCTTGAGGTCGCGCAGGCGTTCGATCTGCTCTTCGCGGTCCCTCAGTTGAGTCTCGTACTTGTCTTTCAACGAGGTTTCGGCGAGCTGTTTCTCGAGTTCGGACCTTTCGAAGCTGCTCCTGAACTCGTCCCGCTCCCGCTGAACGAGACTAACGGCTTCGGTCACTGCCAGCTTCTGCGACACCTCAGTGGCTTTGAGCTCCGATGTCAGCCGTTGCACCTCCGCGTCCTTCGCCGCCGCGGCTTTTTGCAGCTCTGCCGCCAGCCGCGCTTCCGCGAGGTCCGCGGCGGAACGGCTCTCGGATTTTGCTTTATCCAGTTCGCCCGACAGCAGGTCGCGCTCTCTCTCGAGCTCGGACAACGCCTCGGCGACGGCAAGCTTCTGCTCGACCTCGCGGAACTCAAGCTGAGCCTTCAGCTTTTCGACTTCGGCTTGGTTCGAAGATGCGGCTCTCTCCAACTCGACTGCCGCCTTCGCTTCCACAATTTCGATCGCGTTGCGCTTGTCTTCATCGGCGAGCGTCAGCCTTTCGTGCAGCTGCTTGTCGAACTCGCGGTCGCGGACCTGGCGGGCGATGTCCGCGTAGCCGGCCTCGTCTACCCTGAACGTCTGCCCGCAGTGCGGACACTTGATTTCCTGCGTCATTGCGTCTCCTCTTCGTTGGGCCGGGTGCGAGTACCGTTGACAGCGACTGCGACGTTACCGGTAAGACGCACGATTTCGTCGACCGCGCTTTTGAGAACGTCGGGCACGTCGTCGGTGCTTGCGGCGAACACCGCGTTCCGGTACGCGAGAAGGTTCTTGTTGCTGCGAGCGGCGAGCGCGATGCCCGCTGCGTCGAGGGCGGCGACGAAGCTGGGCCACGAGCCCAGCTCCTCTTCGATATCGTCTTTCCAGATAGTGAACCCCTCACTCACGACGGTGGGGTCTCCGAAGGAGTACGGAAGGGCGCCGCGAGCGGCCTCCGATACGAGCGGAAGCGAAGCTACGAGGGTGTCCGTCGCGGCCCTGTGGCTTCCGTGCGCGTTCTTCCGCGCGGCGAGGACCTCGTCGTCAGTCTTGTCTCTGTAGACCTTCCGGCCGGCGGTGCCGTGATCTCCGTCGGCCATGACGTAGGTCGGCACGCCGAGAGCGTCCAGGATCGCGCGCGCGATCCGGAGGCCACCCTTGCCTTCGACGGAAAGGACGGTGATACCCAGCCGGTCCAAATCCGATCCGCGGACAGACGCCAGAGCTTCCATCACGATCCGGTCAGTCTGCCCCTCCACCAGAACCACCGCGTCCGCGAAGAACCCTTCGGAGAATTCGGTCGGAACTCTGGCGACGATCTCCTTGGCAATCTTCTCCGCGTCGATCGACGAAGCCGCGGCGACGGAGTGGACCGAGGCAGTCGAGACAGAGGTGGCTCCGTCCGTATAAGTGAAGCGGTGGAGGTTGTCGAACTGCTCCGGCTGAATGAAGTAAGGGCTGTGGGTGGCCAGAAGAACCTGTACGTTCGGTTGGACGCTCAGCTCGAGCAGGGTCCTCGCGAATGCGCGCGCACGGACCGGGTGCTGATAGATCTCCGGCTCTTCGAGGCCGACGATGATGCTCGGCAGGCTGCCGAGAGACTCTTCAAGCCGGATCAGGGCTGCGGCCTCGTCTTCGCCCTCTTCCGCTTCGTGATTCTGGCGGGTGAGCGACTCGTCCGGCACCATAGCCTGGAACATCGAGATCATCACCGCGCGCTGCACACCGTGTCCCTGTCGGGAGACGTCGTTGGTCACGCCTGAGATGGTCACGGCGGTGCTGATGGAAGGGTCGATTTTTGGAACGAACTCGGGCACTGTCGGCGTCAGCGACACGCTGGCGTTCGGGATGAGCGTGGCCAGGCGCGAGTTGATGCGGTTGGCCTGAACGCCGGTAGCTCCCTCTATACTTTTGCGGATTTCGCCCGTCAGTTCCGCGACCGCCTCGGAGTGCTTGAGCAGCCAGGCAGCCTGTGCCCGAGCGCTGGCGGCCGCCATGAACGCGCCCACCAGCTCCGTGAGCGCTGTGCCTCGCGAGGCGGTGCCAATTTCGCCGGCGATGCTCGTCGCAGCCGGAATGAGCACGAAGCGCACGCACTCCCGAAGCACGTTGGCGCCGTTCCATCCCATCATCTGGTTCGCGTCCGAGTCGGCCACCTCTACCAGCTTCGAGTGGTTCGCGGGGTCGAATTCCCAGGCGTTCAACGCCTCGAGTACAGCGTCCTTGCTTGCGTTCCCGGGCAGCTCGGCGAGGTCAGGGTGTTCCGCCCGAAGGTCCCGGTACCCCTGTCTGCGAGCCGCGATCGCCTGGTCCGTCCGAACGTCCGCGAAGCCCGGCCCCTGCCGGGCGTTTCCGACGGTCTTCGTCTGCTTGGTGTCCGCGTACCAGGTGCGGCGAATCTCCACCCTTGCGCCGCGGCCATACTGCTGCAGGCGCTCGCGGTCTTTGGCGGTGAGATCGACGAACGTAAGGGCGACTTCGACCGTGGAGCCGGGCTCCAGGGTGTCGGGTCCCGAGCAGCCGTGTACGTCGCTTTCCGAAAGCGCGGTCCCGTTGAAGAACCAATCCAGCGCATACAAGACGGAGGACTTGCCGGACCCGTTCGAACCAATCAATGCGGCGTACTCGTCGAGTTTAAGAACGACTTCTTTCAAGCTTCTGTAGTTGCGAATAGTAATTTTTTCGATGCGCATCTGGCCTTCTCCCCCAGTTTTCGTATCGGCATCCGTCAGGTGCCACAATTATGATTTGTGCGGTTCGCAGCGAGCTGGAACAGCGTGATCTTAGTTTGCTATATCCGATCGAGAAATCGAAAGTGCCTTTCACTTCGACGGCGCCTCGGGTCGGCTGGATTCTTCGTCCCCTGCTAGCTCTGAAATTTCATCGATGCTTATGACCTCGTCCAATCCCTCTTCGCCGTCCGCGTCAGCGTCGAACGGGAAAGCGTCCGCCCGGTCGAGCTGGGGATACTTGTCGAGGAGGAACCGGCGCCGGTACGCCGTGTCGGCCGCGTCGACGACGCTCTCGAGGGTGGCCCAGTTGAAGGCGCCACCGAGCGCGATGCCCACCGCGGGGACAGCCTTGCCGAGGCCTTTCTTGGTCAGCCGGATGCCCATCTGCTGGGCGAACCGCGCTGAGGCTTTCGAGATGAGCGATTTGTTCAGGATCTGCCAGGAACTGCCGCGGACGAGCGCCTGCGTGAGCCGGGACAGGTCCGAGAATGCCGCGGCTTTCGCGGCCTGCGAGGTGGCGGTTCCGACGTTGATGACTGACATTACGAAAAGTTTCTCGGCCGGCTCCTCCGGGTCGTATCCGTAGAGCAGTGCGATATGGCCGACGCTGCGTGAAGACATGGCCAGCACCGCGGCGGCGTCTGCGGTGAAGGCCACGGCGATCGCGGTTCCCGAAGGCGCTGCGGCGGCACCTGCGGTGGCGGGCACAACGATCTCGCTGCCTGAGATTACGAATGCAGCACCTGCGCCCGAAAACGCCGCGACGGCCGGGTAAGCCCACGCGACCGCGCGGCCCTTCACCGAGTCGACCTGCTCAAGATCCAATTTCCGAACGTCCGCGAGCCTGGCAACGTCGTGCCCGCGCTGTTGATGACGCCTTACGACGCGCTGCGGCGACAATCCCAGCCGCGAGAGTCGAGCGGTCGAGTCGCGTGCCGACTTCGCTGCCGTCACGCTCCAATCGACGATGCCGTCCGGAACCGCGTCGACTACGCGGCGCGCGCCCGTCCCGACCGCGCTGGAAGCTTTCGACACCAACTGCCGACCGCCCTGCACCACGGCCTGCGTTTTCGGGCGTCCCTCCATCGCATCCGCGGCTCGCTTTGCTGCCACGTGGACGCCTCCGGCGATCCTCCGATTTGCATCAGCCATCGCTCGGGACGTAGGCCGCTGTCTGAAGCGCTGCACCTGTTCCCAAGCCATGAGCTCGTAGTCCGAAGGTTCCGTCATGTTTGGAGCATAAGGCAGAGCGCCACGCGGCGCGTCGTGCAGTGGTCGCACTGTCAGACAGGAAAAACGGACTCGTCGGCGGTGGCGCGATCCGGCTCGCTGTCCTACCGACGCTCCCACTACGGCCCTGTGGACAGCGACGTTGTGCCGTAACACGTGGTGGGCCAGCCTCTTTGCCGGACGAGCGGTGAGGCCCATGTGCATCATTCGATACTTGCGCTCGGACAGCTTGGTTACGTGTCTGCCTTCGACAGGGCCATGACCGGGACGGAACGCCAGACTGCTCCTGCTCCTGCTCCTGCTCCTGCTCCTGCTCCTGCTCCTGCTCCTTGACCGTGGCTGGTCTCTGTCTAACCGGATCAGTTCCACGGGTGTCGGTAGGAACTAGAGCCAGGACAGCCAGTTTGTTCTCGATTATCTTTACCGACGACTCGCACACTGAACTTCGTTTGATCCCGTGAGCTTGCATGGTCATCGGCGTCCGCCTTGCGAGCTGATGGTCACTCCGGCTCTGCGAAGCTTGTGAATGACCGACTGACGCGAGATGCCGAATTCGCCAGCGATCGCGCGTGAGGTTTCGCCCGCTTCGTACATGCGGATCATGCGATCGGTCATGGCTGCAGTCACCCGGACCACCGGCTTTTTCCTGATGGCGGGCCGGTCTACGTGCTGAGGCGTCTCGCTAAGGGTGTTGGCACTGACAGACGCAAGGACAACAAAAAGACGAAAGCCGGTCCTGAGAAGGGCCGGCTTTCGTCGTTTTCGGGGTGGTGCGCCGGGGCCGTCCGCCGTCCGCGGAGGACTCGCCGACGCAGGAGTCAGTCGCCCTCGATCACGCTCAGGACGTTGCCCGCCGGATCGCGGAACCAGCAGATCGTCGGTCCGTGACCGCGCATCACCCCGTCCGCATCGGTCGGCAGCGACGGATCGTCGTAGATCGCCGTGACGACGCCCGCCGCGTGCAGCTCGGCGACCGCCGCGTCGACGTCCTCCACCGAGAAGTTCAGGATCGTGAACGACGCCGGCTCGTGGTCCGGCTTCGGGTAGGCGATCGCGCGGCCGCCGCCCGGCAGCCGGATGTCGAGGATACCCATCGCATTCACCTCGACCTCGAGACCGAGCACTCCGCCGTAGAAGGCCCGCGCCGCCTCCACGTCGTCCACGCTGAAGCCGCTGAACGCCCTCTCGCTCCGGATCATCGCCGTCCTCCGTCCCGCGGCCGCACCGCCGCGTCCGCTCCGCTCCGGACGCTACTCCGGTCGCCCGCCCGCGTCACCGTCGGAGACGCCCACGGCACCGCCGACAACGAGCCGGGCCCGCTCGACCCGCATCCACGGACCGGCCTTCCGACGCTCCGCGCCAGCGCGTGTGCCGGACCGGCCCGCACGTTAGGCTCGACCCCGATGCGAGGGGTGCTGCTGTGAGGGACGAACGCCGGGACGACGGCTCGAACGAGGGGCTCGGCGACCGCCCGACCCGGCGGAGCCCGAGGCAGGCGCCGCACGCACTGCCCGCGGCTCGCGTCGCCACTCCGGTCCTCACGCCCGTCCGCCCGGTGCGACGCCGCCGGGGCCGCGTGTTCCGGACGACCGTCAGCACGGTCGCCCTCGCCGCCATCGCGGGCCTGGTGGCCGTCTCCGCGCTCCCCGCCTACTCCTTCGACCCGGCGCCCGATTCGCAGGCCGCCATCGAGGCCGCCGCCCGCGTGCAGGCGCTCGGCAACCAGAAGCTCACCGTCGCGCCGACCGCGGTCCAGGAGCAGGTCATCCGCGACTCCTTCACCGCGCCGACCCAGGCCCAGCTCGACGAGGCGGCCGCCCAGGCGCGCGCGCTCGCCGCCGCGGAGCAGGCCGCCCGAGACGCCGAGACCGCTCGCCTCGCCCAGGAGGCGCAGGCCGCGGCAGGCACGACCGGCACGGACGGCGCCTCCGCGGGCAGCGGCGGCACCAGCACCTCGGTCACGCCCCGCGAGGAGGGCGACGACTACCCCTGGCGCGATCAGCTCACCGACGACCAGGGCGGCGGCCTCTCGCCGCTGCGGTACTACTACCGCGAGTGCGTCGACTTCGTCGCCTGGCGGATCAACCGCGACCAGGGCTCGACGAGCGCCCCCTTCAAGTGGACCTGGGGCAACATGACCCCGGGCGGAGGCAGCGCCTACGCGTGGGCCGGCCAGTGGGCCTCCCACGGCTGGGTGACCAGCAGCACGCCCGTCCCCGGCGCGGTCGCCTGGTTCACCGGCAACCACGTCGCCTACGTGCAGGCTGTCAACTCCGACGGCACGGTCTCGCTCGAGGAGTACAACTGGGGCAACGACCACGCGTACCACAAGCGCACCATCCCGGCCTCCCAGGTCGCGCTGTTCCTCTACCCGCCGAGCTGATGGCCGGCGCCGTCGGCATGGCCGTGGCGCAGTTCGCCCCCTCGCCGGACCGGGAGGCGAACCTCGCGACGATAGGGCGCCTGTCCCGGGTCGCCGCCGAGCGCGGCGCGAGCCTGGTGGTGCTGCCGGAGTACAGCTCCGCCTTCACCGATCCGCTCGGGCCCGAGCTGGTCGCGGCGGGAGAAGCGCTCGACGGGCCGTTCGTCACGGCCCTCGCAGCCCTCGCGCGCGAGCTCCGGATCCATCTCGTGGCGGGCATGGTCGAGGCGGTGGACGGCCGCCGCATCGCGAACACGCTCGTCGCGCTCGACCCCGAGGGCGTGCTCGTGGCCCGCTACCGCAAGTTGCACCTCTACGACGCCTTCGGCCAGACCGAGTCGGAGTGGGTCGCCGCGGGGGAGATCGCCGCACCCGAGACCTTCGTGGTCGGCGGTCTCGTCGTCGGCCTGCAGACCTGCTACGACCTGCGGTTCCCCGAGGTCAGCCGCTGGCTGGTCGACGCCGGGGTCGACGTCATCGCGGCACCGGCCGAGTGGGTGCGCGGACCGCTCAAGGAGGCGCACTGGCGGACGCTGGTCACCGCGCGCGCGCTCGAGAACACGGTGTACCTCGTCGCAGCCGACCAGACTCCGCCGATCGGGATCGGCACGAGCATGATCGTCGATCCGATGGGCGTCGAGATCGCCACCCTCGGCGAGGTCGAGGACGTCGCCGTCGCCTGGGTCTCGCGCGAGCGGATCCTCGCGGCGCGCGCGAAGAACCCGGCTCTGGCCCTGCGGCGCTTCCGGGTGCTGCCGCTCTGACCGCCGCCACCGGCCCGACGGTCTCGGGGGTCCGGCCGCATCCGGTGCCGCCGACTCCTCAGCGCGCCATGCGCGCTAGGCCCGCGACCGCCGTCTCCAGCACCTCGAACCGCTTGCAGAACGCGAAGCGGACCAGCGACCGGTAGGCAGCGGCGTCCTCGGGGCGGCAGAACGCCGACACGGGCACCGCCACCACTCCCGCGAGCTCCGGGAGCGCCCGGCAGAGCGCGACGCCGTCGTCGTAGCCGAGCGGTGCCGCGTCCGCGACGACGAAGTAGCCGCCCGAGGACGGTGCGACTCCGAAACCCGCCGCCGCCAGACCCGCGGACAGCAGGTCCTTCTTGGCCGCCAGCGTCTGCGCCGCGCCGGTGAAGAAGGAGTCCGGGAGCCCGAGCCCGAGGGCGACCGCTCCCTGGAACGGCGAGCCGCTGACGTAGGTGAGGAACTGCTTCACGGCGAGGACGGCCGTGATGAGCTCGCGCGGGCCGGTCACCCAGCCGATCTTCCAGCCGGTGGTGCTGAAGGTCTTGCCCGCCGAGGAGACGGAGAGCGTCCGCTCGAAGGCTCCGGGGAGCGCGGCGAGCGGGACGTGCGGAGTGTCGAAGCGCAGGTGCTCGTAGACCTCGTCCGTCACGATCAGGGCGTCGTGCCGCTCGGCGAGCCGCACGATCAGCTCGCGGGTCCCGGCCGCGAGGACGGCCCCGGTCGGGTTGTGCGGGTCGTTCACCAGGATGACCCGCGTCCGGTCGCTCACTGCGGCGGTCAGCTCGTCGTGGTCGACCGTGAAGGAGGGGCCGCGCAGGAGCACGGTGCGGTGCACCCCTCCGGCGAGGGCGATCAGGGCTCCGTAGGCGTCGTAGTGGGGAGTGAAGGTGACGACCTCGTCGCCCGGCTCGAGCAGGCCCAGCAGGGCCGCGGCGAGGGCCTCGGTCGCGCCGGTGGTGACGAGGACTTCGCCGTCGGGGTCGAGGGCGATCCCGGAGAAGCGCAGCCGGTGCGCGGCGATCGCCTCGCGCAGGACGGGGAAGCCGGGACCCGGCGGGTACTGGTTGACGCCCGCCGCGATCGCCTCGCGCGCGGCATCGAGGATCTCGCGCGGGCCGTCCTCGTCCGGGAAGCCCTGGCCGAGGTTCACCGCCCCGGTGCGCAGGGCGAGCGCGCTCATCTCGCTGAAGACGGTGGCCGCGACCTCGCCGCCGGGGCCGAGGAGGCCGGCGCCCGCCGCGGCGCGGGACCAGGATCCGGGAATGCTCACGTGCCCAGTGTGCCCGCTCGGCGAGTCCGGCCCGTTTCATTTCCCGCTGACAGGCGCGTCATAAGAAACCCCCAGGTACGATCGCCAAGCTATCCCCGCTTGGAAGGAGCAGCACCCATGACCGAGAGTCACGAGGGTCCTCGTCAGCCGGAGGAACCCACCACGCCGACGGAGCCCGGCGCCCGAGAGGCGACCGAGCGCACCCACGGCGAGAGCTCCGGAGCGTCGTCCTCGACCACCGGGCCCACCGAGCCGATCCACCAGGGCGGAGCGCACCGCGAGAGCGAGAACCCGACCGTCCCCTACCCCTCCTCCTCGGCTCCGCAGCCGCCGTACACGCCGAACGCGACGGCCGGCAACGAGGCGCAGCCCGTGCGCTACGGGCAGTACGCGCCGCCCGCGGCGAACACCCTGCACGGCTCCGAGGAGCCGCCCTCCTCGAGCCCCTTCGGCCCGGGTGCCGAGTACACCCCTGCCCCCACCGCCACCAAGCGCCGAGCCGGAGTGGGCGTCGTCGCGGCGCTCGCCATCGGCGCGGTCGTGGGCGGAGTCGCGGGAGCCGGCGTGTTCGGCCTCTGGTCCGCCTCCAACGGCGGCGGGACCCGCGTGGTCTCCGCCAGCGGCTCGCAGACGATCACGGTCAACAACGCCGAGGACGCGACGACCGCCACCGCGGTCGCCGCCAAGGCGACTCCGAGCGTCGTCACCATCGCGGTGAGCGGCAGCTCGTCCGCCGGCACCGGCTCCGGCATCGTGCTCTCGAAGGACGGCTACGTCCTGACCAACACCCACGTGGTCACCCTCGACGGCGAGATCGCGAACGGCACCGTCTCGGTCACCACCAGCGACGGCCGGATCTTCGACGCGACCGTCGTGGGCACCGACCCGACCCTCGACCTCGCCGTCATCAAGCTGACCGGCGCGACCGATCTCAGCCCGATGACCTTCGCGGACTCCACCAAGATCAACGTCGGCGACACGGCGGTCGCCATCGGCGCCCCGCTCGGCCTCTCCGGCACCGTGACCGACGGCATCGTCAGCGCGCTCAACCGCAGCATCCAGGTCGCCTCCTCGGCGGCTCCTGACGACTCGGGCGACAGCTCGAGCGGCGGCAGCGAGAGCCCCTTCAACTTCGACATCCCGGGCCAGCAGGCGCCGACCCAGGCGAAGAGCACCATCTCGCTCCCCGTCATCCAGACCGATGCGGCGATCAACCCGGGCAACTCCGGCGGCGCGCTGCTGGACAGCGACGGCGAGCTGATCGGCGTGAACGTCGCGATCGCGAGCGCCGGCCAGTCCTCCTCGAGCGGCCAGTCCGGCAACATCGGAGTCGGCTTCGCGATCCCCAGCGCGATCGCCGAACGCGTCGCGAAGGAGATCATCGCGAACGGCTCGGCCTCGCACGGCCTGCTCGGCGCGAGCGTGTCGGACTCGACCGCGGACGTCCTCGGCGCCCGCATCGAGGAGGTCTCCGGAGGCGGTGCCGCGCAGGCGGCCGGTCTCGCCAAGGGCGACATCATCACCGCGATCGACAGCACTCCGATCACGAGCGCGTCCGACCTCACCGCGCAGGTCCGCGCGCAGGCCGCGAACGCCGCGGTCGAGCTGACCTACGTCCGCAACGGCCAGAGCTACCAGGCGAAGGCGACGCTCGGCCAGATGGCCGCAGGCTGACCCTCCGACGCCGCGCACAGCCCCTCGAGGATCCGTCCCCGGGGGGCTGTGCTCCGCCACCGCGCACAGCCCCTCGAGGATCCGTCCCCGGGGGGCTGTTCTGCGTCCGGGCCGGGCCCCGGGGCGGGGCGGTCCCCGCTGGTAGGGTGGTGGTCCCCTGCGCCCGCGCTCCTCCCGCACGAACTGGACCCATGCAGCCCGAGATCCCGGAAGACGACCTCTCCGACCTGCCCGGCGTCTCCTACGTCATGCCCGTCCTCAACGAGGTCGCCCACGTGCGCGCCGCGGTCGACTCGCTCCTGCACCAGGACTACGCCGGCCCCTTCGACGTCGTCCTCGCCGTCGCCCCGAGCATCGACGGCACGGAGGAGCTCGTCGCCGAGCTGAGCGCGGCCGATCCGCGGATCCGCGTCGTGCCGAACGAGGTCGGCTCCACTCCCGCGGGCCTCAACGCCGCGATCCGCGCCTCGCGCCACCCGGTCGTCGTCCGGGTCGACGCGCACTCCGTCCTGCCGCCCGAGTACGCGCGCACGGCCGTCGAGGCGCTGCAGCGCTCCGGAGCCGCGAACGTGGGCGGGGTGATGGCGGCGGAGGGTCTCACTCCGTTCCAGCGCGCGGTAGCCCGGGCGTACGGGTCGCGCATCGGCCTGGGCGGCACGCCCCACCACGTGGGCGGCGAGGAGGGCCCGGCCGACACGGTCTACCTCGGCGTCTTCCGCCGCTCCGCCCTCGAGCGCGCCGGGCTGTTCGACGAGCGCTTCAAGCGCGGTCAGGACTGGGAGCTGAACCGCCGGCTGCGCGAGCACGGCGAGGTCGTCTGGTTCACTCCGCGGCTCACCGTCACCTACCGGCCGCGGCCCTCGATGCGCGCCCTGCTGCGGCAGTTCCTCTCGACAGGGATGTGGCGCGGCGAGCTCACGCGCATGTTCCCGGCGTCGCGGTCGCTGCGCTACTTCGCTCCGCCCGTGCTCGTCGCGATGCTCGCGACCGGGCTGCTCGTCGGGCTGGCGGGAGTCGTCCAGGCGCTCGCCGGAGCGGCGCCCTGGCTCCTGCTCGGGTTCGCGGTGCCCGTCGCCTACCTCCTCCTGGTGGCGGCCGCCACCCTCGTGGTCGCGCGGCCGGACGGCGCGCGTGCGATGCTGTGGTTCGCCGTGGTCATCCCGGCGGTCCACGTGGCCTGGGGGACCGGCTTCGTGCTCGGCTTCGCCGGGCTGACCAGCAACATCTCCGCCCACCGCCACCAGCCGCGGTCCGACTCGCCGAGGGGCGCATGACCACGACGACGAGACCCCGCTCCATCGCCGAGCTGCGCGCCGTCGCGCAGCCGCCGGAGGTGCGCGGGCGCCGCAACGCCGAGCACTGGACCGCCTCGCTCTACCTGCGCCGCTTCTCGCCGTACCTGACCTGGCTGCTGCTGAAGACCTCGATCTCGGCGAACGGCGTCACCGGGCTGATGATCCTGGTCGGCTGGAGCGCGGCGGCCGCCCTCCTGATCCCGGGGATCGCCGGGGCGGCGCTGGCACTGCTCCTCGGCCAGCTGCAGATGCTGGTGGACTGCTGCGACGGCGAGGTCGCGCGCTGGCGCCGTACGTCCTCGCCGGCGGGCGTGTTCCTCGACAAGGTCGGGCACTACACGACCGAGGCGCTGATCCCGATCGCGCTCGGGCTGCGGGCGGCGGGCCTCCCGTTCGAGACGCCGGCGGACTTCCTCTGGACGACGATCGGCTTCGCCCTGGCCCTGGTGATCGTCCTCAACAAGGCGCTCAACGACATGGTGCACGTGGCGCGCGCGAACGCCGGTCTCACGAAGCTGGCCGACACGAAGGGCGAGGCCGTGCCGTCCTCGTCCGGACTGGCGAGCCTGCGCCGCGCGGCCCGCTTCCTGCCCTTCCACCGCCTCTACCACTCCGTCGAGCTGACGATGCTGGCCTTCGCGACCGCGCTGGTGGGCCTCGTCGTCGGAGAGGGCACGGCCGACCGGGTCCTCGTGGGGGCGCTCCTCCCGCTCGCCCTCCTCGCCCTGGCCGGCCACTTCGTCGCGATCATGGCCTCCAAGCGTGTCCGCTCCTGAGCCCCGGGTCGGCGTCGTCGTCCTGACGCAGGGGACCCGGCCCGACGACCTCGCCGCGGGGCTGGCCGGTGTCCTCGCGCAGGAGGGCGTGGCGCTCGACGTCGTCTGCGTCGGCAACGGCTGGGAGCCGGTCGGCCTGCCCGAGGGAGTGCGTGCCCTGGCGTTGCCGGAGAACCTCGGCATCCCGGCCGGCCGGAACGCCGGAGTCGACGCCGTCGCGGGGGAGTACCTCTTCTTCCTCGACGACGACGCCCGGATCCCGTCCCCCCGCTTCCTCGTCGAGGCGGTCGCGCTGCTCGCCTCGCACCGCCGCATCGGCCTGGTGCAGCCCCGCGTCGACAGCATCGACGGCACGCCGAGTCCGCGGCGCTGGATCCCGCGGATCCTCAAGGGCGACCCCCGCCGCTCCGGACCCGTCTTCTCGGTCTGGGAGGGAGCGGTCGTGCTGCGGCGCGACGTGTTCGCCCGGACGGGCGGCTGGGCGGCTCCCTTCTTCTACGCCCACGAGGGCATCGAGCTGGCCTGGCGGGTCTGGGACACGGGCCGCACCGCCTGGTACGCGGGAGAGCTCGTCGCCCAGCACCCGGTCATCCAGCCGACTCGCCACGCCGACTACTACCGGCTGAACGCGCGCAACCGGGTCTGGCTCGCCCGCCGCAACCTCGCCGCACCTCTGGCGCTCGCCTACGTGGGGTCCTGGACCGCGATCCAGTGCCTCCGCTGGCGTCGCGACCCGGCTGCCCTGCGCGCCTGGTTCGCCGGCTGGCGGGAGGGATGGCGCTCGGATCCGGGCGGCCGGCGCGTCCTCTCGGCCCGGACGGTGCTCCGGATGGCGTTCGCCGGGCGTCCGCCGATCGTCTAGCATCGGGGAATCCGCCCCCGCCGGGGCCCCCGAAAGGACGACGGTGTTCGATTCGACCCAGCTCTCCCCGCCCGAGCGCGCCGAGGCGGAGGCGACCCCTGCCGGACCCGACCTCCTCACGGCGGTCCGCGAGCGCCTCGGCGACGTCGACGACGAGTTCTCCGTCCGCCTCGACGAGCACCTCCCGCGCCTGGTCGATCTGCTCGCCACGGTCTACGCCGGCCGCGACGACCTCGAAGACCAGCTGGTCGCGATCGTCGAGCTCGCCGCCGCCTCCTGGGAGGAGCGGCCCGAGGAGCTCCGCGCGCTCGACCGCACCCGCGAGCAGCACCCGACCTGGTTCCTCTCGAACAAGGCGCTGGGCGGGGTCTGCTACGTCGACCGCTTCGCGGGCGACCTCGAGGGGCTCCGCGCCGAGATCCCGTACTTCCGCGAGATCGGCCTGAACTACCTGCACCTGATGCCGCTCTTCGACGCGCCGGAGGGCGAGTCGGACGGCGGGTACGCGGTCTCGAGCTACCGGCGCGTGCGCCCGGACCTCGGCGACATGGAGCAGCTCCGCGGGCTGGCCGCCGAGCTGCGCGAGCAGGGCATCGCGCTCGTGGTCGACTTCGTCTTCAACCACACCTCGAACGAGCACGAGTGGGCGCAGCGCGCGCTCGCCGGCGAGCAGCGCTTCGAGGACTACTACTGGATCTACCCGGACCGGGAGCAGCCCGACGCCTTCGAGCGCACGACGCGCGAGATCTTCCCCGACGACCACCCCGGCTCCTTCGTGCAGCTGGAGGACGGCCGCTGGGTCTGGGCCACGTTCCACCGCTACCAGTGGGACCTCAACTACTCCAACCCCGAGGTGTTCCGGGCGATGGCGGGCGAGATGCTCTTCCTCGCCAACCAGGGCGTGGACGCCCTGCGGATGGACGCGGTCGCGTTCATCTGGAAGGAGCTCGGCACCACCTGCGAGTCGCAGCCGCAGGCGCACCTGCTGCTGCGCGCGTTCAACGAGGTCTGCCGCCTGGCCGCTCCGGCGCTGCTGTTCAAGTCCGAGGCGATCGTGCACCCCGACGAGGTGATCGAGTACATCGACGTCGAGGAGTGCCAGCTCTCGTACAACCCGCTGCAGATGGCGCTCACCTGGGAGGCGCTCGCCACGCGCGACGTCCGCCTCCTCGCGCAGGCGCTCGAGCGCCGGCACGCCCTCCCCGAGGGCACCGCCTGGGTCAACTACGTGCGCGGGCACGACGACATCGGCTGGACCTTCGCCGACGAGGACGCGGCCGAGCTCGGGATCGACGCGGCCGGCCACCGCCGCTTCCTCAACGACTTCTACACCGACCGGTTCGACGGCACGTTCGCCCGCGGAGTGCCGTTCCAGGAGAATCCGCGCACCGGCGACCGCCGCGTCTCGGGCACCACCGCGTCCCTCGCCGGAGTGGAGGCGGGCGACGCCTACGGGATCGACCGCGTGCTGCTCGCGCACTCGATCGCCCTGAGCACCGGCGGGCTGCCGCTGCTCTACCTCGGTGACGAGGTCGGCCAGCTCAACGACCACGGCTACCTCGACGACCCGACGACGGCCGGCGACTCGCGCTGGGTGAACCGGCCGCGCCGCCCCGCGGAGCGCTACGGCGAGCGCGAGGTCCCGGGGACGGCCGCGAGCGAGGTCTTCGGCGGACTCCTGCACCTGATCGCCGTGCGCAAGGCCGTGCCGATGTTCGCGGGCACCGAGCTGAGCGTCTTCGACCCGGTCAACGACCACGTGCTCGGCTACCAGCGCCCCGGCGACGAGGAGTCGGTGCTCGTGCTCGCGAACGTGTCGGACGAGGTCCAGGAGGTGGCGGCCGAGCGGTTCGGCGGGTTCGCCGCGGAGGCGGTCGACCTGGTCACCGAGATCGCGGTCGACTTGCGCGAGGGCTTCCGTCTGGCTCCGCTGCAGTTCGTCTGGCTGAGGGTGACCCCGGCCTGATCAGCCCGCGGGACGCCCCGGCTCGGGGGCCGTCGCCGGTACCCTGGAGCGGATGACTCCCGCTCCCCGTGCCCTGCTCGCACGCCTCCGCACCGACGCGCGACTCGCGCGCAAGGTGGGCGGCGAGCTGCTCGCGGCCCGCCGGGCCCGCCACGCGGTGACCCGGCTGCTCGCGGAGCGCGGGCCGCTGCCCGAGGGGCGCTTCGAGATCGGCGTCTACTTCGCCGACGGCGACATCAACCTGTACCAGCTCCGGCAGTGGTACCGGCCGCTGGCCGAGCTGGCGCTGACGCACCCGGTCGTGCTGCTCAGCCGCAACGCCAGCGCCGCGGAGGTGCTGCTGCGCGAGAGCCCGATCCCCGTCGCCTACGTCCGCTCCGTCGCCGACCTCGAGAGCACTATCGCGAGCCAGCCGCTGCGGATCGTGCTCTACGTCAACCAGAACGCCCGCAACTTCCAGATGATGCGCTACGGGCGCCGCTGGCACGTCTTCGTCAACCACGGCGAGAGCGACAAGATGTACATGACGACGAACCAGTTCAAGGCGTACGACTACAGCCTGATCGCCGGGGACGCCGCCCTCGCCCGGCTGCACCGCGTGCTCTGGGACTACGACTTCGACAAGCGCGCCCTCGCCATCGGTCGCCCTCAGGCCGACCACTTCGCCGGCGCCGTGCCGTTCACGCCCGACGAGCGGCGCGTGGTGCTCTACGCGCCGACCTGGGAGGGCGACCGCCCCGCCGCGGGCTACGGCTCGATCCGGAGCCACGGCACGGCCCTCGTGCGCGGGCTCGTGGCCGACCCGCGGTTCCGGCTGGTCTACCGCCCGCATCCCCGCAGCGGCGCGGTCGACTCCGACTACGCCGCGGCCGACCGGGCGATCGTCGCGATGATCGCCGCCGCCAACGCCGCCGATCCGCGCGCCGGCCATGTGCACGACACCGGTGCCGAGCTCGGCTGGCAGCTCGCCGCCGCCGACCTCGCGATCCTCGACGTCTCGGCGATGGTCTACGATCGGCTGGCCACGGGGCGCCCGCTGCTGGTCACCCGGCCCGTCAGCACCGAGGCGGAGGTCGACGAGAGCGGCTACCTCGGCGATGCGGAGTGGCTGCGCGCGGAGGAAGCCTCCGCGATCGTCGCGCGGATCGACAGCGCCGAGCACGACCCGGAGTCGGTCGAGCGGCTGGAGCGCTGGGTGCACCGCTACTTCGGCGACACGTCCCCCGGAGCGGCGACGCGGCGCCTCCACGAGGCGATCGAGCACCTGCTCGCGGAGTGGGAGCGGCACGCCGCTCTGCACCGGGGCGACGGCGCCGTCGACGACCACGACCCGGAGGGCTGACCCGGCGGGAGCACCGCCCGGACCGCCGCGTCAAGGGTCGGCCCGGTCGCCGGGCGGCCTCCCGGCGCCCCGCTACGCTCGTCCCATGATGACCCCGCGCGCCTTCGCCCGCTCCCGCCGGCGCCGGTCGGCTCCCGCCCAGCCCGCGGTCGAGCCGGACATCGTGGTCTCCGCCGACCCGGAGAAGCCGGTCTTCACGATCCGCTCCTTCCGCATCGGCCTGTTCGGTGCGCTCGGCGTGCTGGTGGCGCTCGTCCTCGGCGGCCTCGTCGTCCAGCTGGGCACGGTGCTGACCTACATCTTCGTGGCGCTGTTCTTCGCGCTCGGCCTCGATCCGCTGGTCTCCTGGCTCGAGAGCAAGCGGCTGCCGCGGCCGCTGGCGATCACGGCGGTGTTCGCGGCGGTGGTGCTGATCTTCGCGGGGCTCCTGGTCTACATCATCCCGATCCTGGTCGAGCAGCTGACGATGTTCGTCACGAGCGCTCCGCAGATCGTCACCGACATCGCCTCGCAGCAGTGGGTGCTCGACCTCGAGCAGCAGCTGCGCGGCGTGATCGACATCGACGAGCTGATCGAGAGCGTCCAGAGCTTCATCGGCAACCCCAACAACCTGCTCTCGCTCGGCGGCGGACTGATCGCGGTCGGGACCGGGATCGCCAGCGGCGTGACCGGCGCCGTCATCGTGCTGATCCTGACGCTGTACTTCCTCGCGTCGCTGCGCTCGATGAAGGCCGTCGCCTACCGCTTCGCCCCCGCCTCGCACCGCGCGAAGGCGCACGAGGTCGGCGACGAGATCACCGGCGCCGTGGGCCGCTACGTGGTCGGCCAGGTCTCGCTGGCCGGGGTGAACGGGGTGCTCACGTTCATCCTGCTGCTCTCGATCGGCGCCCCGGTGCCGGCGCTGCTGGCCTGCGTCGCGTTCCTCGGCTCCCTGATCCCGCTGGTCGGCACGCTCTCGGGCGCCGTAATCATCTCGCTCGCCTGCCTCCTGGCCTCGCCGCTGACCGCGCTGGTCGCCGCGATCTACTACCTCGTCTACATGCAGGTCGAGGCGTACCTCCTCAGCCCCCGCATCATGAACAAGGCCGTCTCGGTCCCGGGTGCGGTCGTCGTGATCGCGGCGGTCGCGGGCGGCACCATCGCGGGCGTGCTCGGTGCCCTGGTCGCGATTCCGGTCGCGGCGTCGGTGATCATCGTCGTGCAGAAGGTCGTCTTCCCCCGCCAGGACGCCAAGTAGCGGACCGCACCGCGACGGCCGGTCCGCTCAGCGCCAGGGCGGCACCGCGCCGTCGACCGCCGCGGCGAAGCGGCGGACCGACTCCGGGACCGTCCCGCCCTCCTCCGCCGGCACCGGGGCGAGGGTTCGCACGACCAGCGGCACGACGCCCGCCCAGACCCCGGGCTCGGGTTCGTCGCCCGCTCCGTAGGCGCGCACCTTCAGGCTCGCCTCGGCCAGGGGGAGGCGCAGTACCAGCGTCGCCGCGATCTCGCGGGCGGTGCTCGGCCGCACCTCCTCGTCGCGTCCCGGCAGGAGGCGTGCCACCAGCAGGTCGAGAGCTCGCGCCTTTTCCTCGCCGTCCAGCACCTCGGCCCGGCCGATCACCATCGCCGAGCGGTAGTTCATCGAGCTGTCGAAGGTGGAGCGGGCGACGACCAGTCCGTCGACCAGCGTGATCGAGGCGGTGAGGAGCGAGTGCCGCGCCGCCTCCCGCAGCAGTCCTCCGCCGCTCGACCCGTGCAGCAGGAGGGAGTCGCCGTCGCGGGCGAACAGGATCGGCAGCACGATCGCGGCGCCGTCCCGCACGACGGCGACGTGGGCGATCAGCGCCTCGTCCAGCAGGGCGTGCAGCTCGGCGGGATCGGTGCGCTGGCGGTCGCGGAGACGGGAGACCCGGGTGCGGTCGGTGACGGGGAGACTGTCCATCCCGGAATCGTCCCGCGCCGACTGGATCTGCCAGGATGCCACCGGGCGGCGATCGGAGTGGTCCAGAGCGGAGCGGTCGATGGCGTCGGGCGATCTGGAGATCCCGCTCCTGCTCGGTCCGTCGCCGCGCGGCTCGGTCCGCGCCGCGCTCGCCGAGGCGCTGCGCCAGGCGGTGCTGGACGGGCGCTACCGGGCAGGGGATCCCATCCCATCGAGCCGCGTGCTCGCCGAGCGGCTCGGCGTCTCGCGCGGATCGGTGGTCGCCGCCGTGGATCAGCTGGTGGGGGAGGGGTACCTCGTCGCCCATCCGCGCGCGGCGGTGACGGTCGCCTCCGACGGACTGCTGGCGCCCGCGCCGCAGGAGTCGCGGCCGGAGTCCCGGGAGAGCGCCGCTCCGCCCGCCGCGGCGGACCTGCGGCCCGGCAGGCCGGACACCCGCGCCCTCGACACTCCGGAGTGGCGGGCGGCCTGGCGCCTGGCGCTCGCCTCGCCGCCCTCGGCGCCTCCTCGCGGATCCGGGGACCCGGCCCTGCGGGAGCAGATCGCCGAGCAGCTGCGCCGGTCCCGCGGCGTGGACGTGCAGGCGTCCGACGTGGTGGTGACCAGCGGCACCGCTGATGCCGTCGCGCTCCTCGCCCGCGCCGCCTCGGCCTCGCTCGGACGCGAGGTGCGCGTCGCCGTCGAGGACCCGGGCTACCCGGCGGTCCGGCGCCGCCTGCGCGCCGACGGGCACGAGGTCGTCGGCGTCCCGGTGCGCGGCGACGGCATCGACCTCGACGCCCTCGCGAGCTCCGGCGCGGACCTGGTCGTCGTGACTCCCTCGCACCAGTACCCGACCGGCGGCAGGCTCGCCCTGGCCGAGCGCCTGGAGCTGGTGCGCCGCGCGTCGGCCGGCCCCCTGCTCGTGGTGGAGGACGACTACGACAGCGAGTTCCGCTACGTCGGCGCCCCGCTGCCCGCGCTCGCCTCGCTCGACTCCGGCGGCGGAGTCGCCCACGTCGGTTCGTTCTCGAAGAGCGTCTCGCCGTGGCTCCGCATCGCCTACCTGGCCGTCCCGTCCTCGTCCTGGCTGCGCGGGGCGCTGTCGGGGCTCGACGACGAGAGGGACGCCTCCGCCTCGGGGCCGACGCAGGCGGCGCTCGCGCAGTTCATGGCGAGCGGGGCGTTCCGGCGGCATCTCACCCGCTCGAGGCGGCGCTACGCCCACCGCCGCGAGCTGGTCCGGGCCTTCGCGGAGTCGGTGCCGTGGGGCCGCGCGAGCGGACTCGACGGGGGTCTGCACGTCGTCCTCTCCCTGCCCGCGCCTCTGGACGCGCACGCCGTCGCGGCTGCGCTGCTCCGGGAGGGACTGCTCGTCGCCACCCTGCACGAGTACGCCCTCTCGGGACGGGCTCCGACCGAGGCGCTGGTCCTCGGCTACGGGCACGTCAGCGACCTCGAGCTCGCTGCAGCTCTGGACCTCGTCGACCGGACCGTCCGCGCGCTCGCCGCCGAGGCCGTCCGTGGTATGTCTGGAGGATGACCCGCGACTCCGCCCTGCACATCACCGACGATCCCGACGCCGACGCGCTGCTCAGCCGCGATCCGCTGGCTCTGCTGATCGGGATGCTCCTCGACCAGCAGGTGGCGATGGAGACGGCCTTCTCGGGTCCCCGCAAGATCGAGGAGCGGCTCGAGGCCGAGGGCGCCTCCTTCGACGCCGCGTCCATCGCCGGCTTCGACGAGGACGCGTTCTCGGAGCTCTGCCGGACTCCGCCCGCGATCCACCGCTACCCGGCGAACATGGCGGGCCGCGTGCAGGTCCTCTGCCGCGCTCTGGTCGACGACTGGGACGGCGACGCCGCGGCGCTCTGGACGCGCGACGACCCCGACGGCCGCACCGTCCTCGCGCGCCTGAAGGCGCTCCCCGGCTTCGGCGAGCAGAAGGCGCGGATCTTCCTCGCCCTGCTGGGCAAGCAGCGCGGGTTCTCGGGGGAGGGCTGGCGCTCGGCCGCCGGCGCCTACGGGGAGGAGGGCTCGTTCCGCTCGGTCGCCGACATCGTCTCGCCGGAGTCGCTGACGAAGGTCCGCGCCACCAAGCAGGCCGCGAAGGCCGCCGCCAAGGCGAAGAAGTAGGGCGCGGGGCAGCGCCGGAGTCTTCCGGGCGTGATTCCGCGAAGTGACGGTGCGAGCTGGGATCAGGGGAGCCGTGAGGATGTTTCTGGATGGTGCGAGAAGCACTGTCCGGGCTCTCTTCTGATCGCTCGTCGACGGGGTGTCGGCGCAATGCTGCGGAGCGCTGTCGATGCAGAGAGCAGGTGATTCGTCTTCGCCGCTGAGCACAGGTGTATCCGCTTCTTCTTCAGCGTCGGCGTCATCAGTGCGCGAGTGAACCGAGCTCTGTGCTCATGGTTGACGAGGGAGGGAGATTCGCAGCTCTCGACACTTGGCGCGTCGAGCGTGAATGTCGCCGATCGAGAACGTCCTCACCTCCTCGAAGCGGTCGGTCCGGTTCCCGGTCCATTGACCTCCCACGATCCGCCTGAAAGTCTGTCGTGATAAGCGCGCCATTTCTCGTCCTCTTTCGCGCCGCACCTCCGGCGCCTGATGACACGCAGCCTGAAGGAGTCCGCATCGCGCCGCTCCGTCGCCTCACTGCGACAGTGCACGCACGAAGAATGCCTGGTCGGCGCCATCTTCGCCGGCGTCGCTCTCCCGCTGCTAGCCGCCGACTTCGATCGGGTCGACTGGAGAGGAAGTGACCGAGCGGAGAGGGCGTCGATGGATCGGAGATGGACGAACAGCAGTCGATCTCGAATGATCGAGGCAGTCCATCGACCCTGACCAGGAGGAGACCGATATGAACAGCGTGACGAGAGGAGTCGTGTCGATCGCACTGTCGGCGGTGCTCGTCGCCTCACCCGCGATCGCCTCGGCGAATCCGACGCGTAGCCTGGATATCACGGATCCTGCTGCACTGATCGCACACATCGCGCCGGAGATATCCGGTGAAACAGTCCCTCTTGTCCGTCAGTCCGTGAAATACGCTTCCAATCCCGATGAGCAGGAACCTCGCGTGGTCCTGCCGGTGGTAGCGAGCGACAGCGTGCGGATCCTTCCTCCCGCCCTCGGCCCTGGAGCGGGTAGCGGTCTGGACGTGAGCGTCGTGGGTGCGATCGATGGTCCTGAGCTGTCCGACGGCATCGGAGTCATGCGCAGTTCCGGCGGGTTCAGCACGACGTACGTCCAGCAGACCGCTAGGGGCGCCAGGTTCTTGACTGCCATCAGTGATGCCACGGCCGGTAGTGAGTTCTCCTACATCGTCAACCCGGAGAGCGACGTTGCTCTCGTCACCCTGCCGGGTGGGGTGACGAACCTCGTGGACGAGAGAAGTCGATACATCGCCACTCTTGCTCCGGCTTGGGCGCGCGACACATCGGGAAGAGAATTGGCGACGAGATACGAGCTCGAGGGGAACACCCTCACTCAGCACGTCGACTTCCCGTCAGGTACTCACTTCCCAGTGCTCATCGATCCGGCGTGGAACTATGGTTTCGACTTCGCCGCCAACAGCGATCCCGGAAATCCCGTGCTGAACGTCAAGAACCCGAAAGCCCCGAGTCGGGAGGTGCAACCGTTGCTCGAGACCTGCTTCAACTGCTCCTTCCCCATCTCGGGAGCACCGGCTCACTATCCCAGGGACGGTGAGATCCTTCCATTGAACGCCAGTCCCTTCTCCTTCGTCCGCGTCGATGCGACGGTGAGGAAGACGACCGCTGCTCAAGGCGCCATGCTCTTCACGGCCGAGCCCGGCCATTTCGATGGAGAGGGGTCAACGATCTCGTTCTCCTGGTACAACGATCAGGACGGCTATCTGCACCTGTTCGTCTATGCCAATGTGCTCGGAGATGCCGGCGGTCCGGTCAACGCGGCCAATGCGACGGTCGCCGGAACCAACTGGTTGAACTTCTGGGCGAATGTCTGCAACAAGGTGCAGAAGTCGGGCGGGGGCGGCGGGGGCGGCGGTGTGTGGTGAGCTGTCCCGGTCCGGCAGGACGCTCGTGCTGTTCTCCGCTGCCGGCCCGCTCGTCGGCGGCCTCGCCGGCGTCGTCTACTCCCTCCTGGCCACGGTTCCGCAACTCCTGTGGTCGCCCTCGTCGGCCGGGGGGACCGGTTCGCCCGGCCTCACGATCGTCGGGGCACTGATCGGCGCGATCGTCGGCTTCGTCTTCGGAACCGCAGTGAGCGCTGTGGCCGTGACCGTCTTCGCCGCCGCAGGGTGGGCGCGGGTGCCGTGGTTCATCCGCGTGCTCATCGCCGCGGTCGGGGCGGCCGGGTGCTCGTTCGTCCTGGTCGGCGCACTCGGAGGATGGCGCGACGTGTCCGTGACTCTGCAGGCGCTCGTCTTCGCGATCGGGACCTTCGGGACCTTCGAGGTGGCCGGCATCGGTGGGCGCGAGCGCCCTCACGACGAAGGCTGAGCGCCCCCGTCCGCGCCCGAGCGCCGTGGATCGACCGATCAGCCGTCGCTGTGGGGGTCTCGGCCTAGAGCCGGTCCTCCAGCGCCGCGATCAGCGCCGCGCGGTCCTCGCGGAGGATCGACGCCCCGCCCCCCGGCACGGTCCGCACCTCGACGCCCCGGCCTGCGAGGACGCCGCCCAGCGAGCCGTGGCCCAGGGGGTCCTCCGGCAGCACGGCGAGCGTCGGCACGGCGAACGTCTCGGGGGCCTCGGCCGCACCCCGCGCCGTCAGTCCGTCGGCGGAGTCCTGCTCCCAGAGCGCGTGCGCCGACACGTCGAGCTCGATCTGCTCGTCCGTCCAGATCGGGTGGCGGTGGCGGAGGGAGTCGGCGTCGCCCTTCTCGACCTGCGCGACCGAGCTACCCCGATGCAGGGCGCTCGTCAGGCCGCGGGCGTCGGAGAACGCAGGGTCGAGCAGGATCAGCCGCTCGGCGCGGTAGTCGGGAGCGAGACGCGCGGCGACGACGGCGCCGAGGCCGTGGCCCACGATGAGATCGGGTGCCTGGAGCACCGAGGCCCGCACATCGGCGGCCCACCGCTCCGGCGAGTACACGGGCGACGTCGGCGAGCCTCCGTGACCGGCGAGATCGGGCGCCACCACGCGGTAGCCGTGCTCGTGCAGTGTGGGAACCAGGGCGTACCAGATCCGGGAGTCGGAGCCGAGGCCGTGGAGGAGGAGAGCGGTCCGGTCGCCCGTTCCGCCGTAGTCGCGGACGAACAGCGCCAGCGGCTCGGCCGGCGCGGCGGCCAGCGCCTTCCGCTCGGCGCGGGTCGGCTCGAGCACGAGGGTGTTGCCGAAGGCCTGCGGTGCCGGCCCGAACGCGTCGCGCGCGCTCTGGATCACCTTCCGGCCGAGCATCGCGTTGCCGACGCCGCCCAGTGCCGCTCCGATCCCGAACGGCATCGCCCGGCCGACCAGCCCCGCGCCCTGCTGGGCGAGGAAGTGGCGGGTGAACGACTTCTTGGCCCGGTCGGCGAGCTCGCCGACGAGGAACGACGGCAGCCCCTTCGTCACGACCGATCCCCAGTACTGGTTGAGGCCGCTGCCCCCGCCGACGGCCTGACCGGCCACCTGGCGCACCATCTCGCTGCCGGAGGAGCCCATCATCAGCGTGAGCACGAGGGCCCGCGCGCGCTCGGGGTCCTCGAGGGGGATGCCGTGCACCTCGGTCACCGACTGCGCGAAGAGGGCGCTCGCCTCCAGGAAGCCCGCCGCTCCCGCGCCCGAGAGCGCGACCGAGGCCGCGGTGCCCAGGCCAGGGACGACCGCGGTCGCGCCGATCGCGGCACCGCCCGCGGCCACGCTCGAGAGGTACTGCCGCTCGAGCGACGTGATGATCTGCTCGGGGGACGCTCCGGGGCGGCGGCGGCGCAGGGCTCGGATGTTCGCGAGCACCGCGGGCCGCTGGACTGCGAGAAGCCGGTCGAGCATCTTCGCGAGCTGGGCGTTCTCGCCGGCGCCGTCGGCCTGCTCGATCCCGCCGGCCTTCTCGACGGCGCGCTCGCGCTTGCGGTCCTTCTGGGCCATGTCGTGCACTCCTGCGTCCTCGGGTTCCGGGCGCGGGAGCGGTCAGTCGTCTGCGCCGGGGCCGTCGACGGGCGTTCCCGGAGCGGACGAGCCGTGCGCGGGCGGTGCCGTGCTGCTCCGCGGTGCCGGTGCGTAGTCCTCAGCGTAACGCGCGAGCACCTGCTCGATCGGCCCGTCCAGCACCAGTCGGCCCTTGTCCAGATAGAGCCCGCGGGTGCAGAAGCGGCGGAGGTCGCGCTCGTTGTGCGAGACGAAGAAGAGGGTGCGGCCGGAGGCGAGCAGCTCCTCGATCCGCGCGTAGCACTTCTCGCGGAACGCCCTGTCGCCGACCGCGAGCACCTCGTCCACCAGGATGATCGGCTCCTCGAGCCGGGAGACGACGGAGAAGGCGATGCGCACCTTCATCCCGCTCGAGAGGTGCTTGTAGGGGGTGTCGAGGAAGTCGCCGATCTCGGCGAACTCGATGATCGAGTCGAAGCGGGCGTCGACCTCGCGCCGGGACATCCCGTGGAGGCCCGCGGTCAGGTAGACGTTCTCCCGGACGCTCAGATCGGCCACGAAGCCGCCGGTGATCTCGATGAGCGGAGCGACGCCCCCGCGCACCTCCACGGCGCCCTCGTCCGGCAGAACCACCCCGGCGACGAGCTTGAGCAGCGTCGACTTGCCCTGCCCGTTCCGGCCGACGACGCCGATCGCCTCGCCCGCCCGCACCTGCACGTCGAGCCCGCGCAGCGCCCAGAACTCGCCGGGCCGCGAGCGGCGGGAGCGGCCGGCGAAGAGGTCCTTGAAGGAGCGGCGGCCCCGCCGGTTGCGGCGGAAGCGGATCCCGAGGCCGCGGCACTCGATGACCACCGGGGCGTCGGCCATCACAGCTCCTTCAGCACCGCGCGCTCGGAGCGGCGGAAGACGACGAGGCCCAGCGCCAGGACGAGCAACGAGATGCCCGCGGAGGCGAGGATGAGCGGAGCGTCGAGCTCGCTCTCGAAGAAGGCGGAGCGGTAGAGGGCGAAGATCCCGCTGAGCGGGTTGAGCGCCGCGAGCGGCCGGATCTGCTCCGGCAGGTTGGCCGTGGAGTAGATGATCGGCGACGCGTAGAAGAGGAACCGGAGCACGAGCTTCACGGCGCGCTCCAGATCGCGGAAGAACACCACGAGCGGAGCCACCAGCAGGCCCACGCCGAGCGTGAGCACCGCCTGCAGGAGGATCGCCACGGGGAACAGCAGCGCCGCCCAGGTCAGGTGCGCGCCGGCGACGACGGCGAAGAGCACCAGCACCGGCAGGCTCGCCACGAACTCGATGCCCTTCGAGAGCACGATCCGCCCGACCCAGATGGTCCGCGGGATCGACGTCGACCGCACCAGCTTCGCCTCGCGGAGGAACGCGCGGGTCGCGTCGGAGGTCGCCTGGTTGAACCACATCCAGGGCAGCAGGCCCGCGAGCAGGAAGACGATGTACGGGTCCTCGCCGACGGTCCGCCGGAAGACGACGGTGAAGACGAAGAAGTAGATGCCCGACATGACGAGCGGGTCGAGCACCGACCAGACGTAGCCGAGCGCGCTCGTGGCGTAGCGGACGGTGAGGTCGCGCTTCGTGAGGAGCCAGAGGGAGTGGCGGTAGCGCCAGGCCCGGGAGCGCCGGTGGCGCAGGGCCGTCTCGGTCGCGAGGGTGTCGGCCGTGCTCACTGCGCGACTCCTCCCGTCGGCTCCGCCCGAGCCGGGGAGGGGAGCGTCAGACGAAGAGGTTCGCGCGCTCGAGGTCCTCGGCGAAGTCCACCTCGACGGCGTAGAGGTCGGAGATGTCCATCGGCTCGACGAGCAGGCGGTCCTGCTCGATCGCCAACTCTATGCCACGCTCGAAGTAGTCCTGGGCGTCGACCCGGGCGAGCTGGCGCACCAGCGCGGCCTTGTCGGAGGCGGACACGTAGTTGATCCCGACCGCCTCGCCGAGGCCGCCGCGCACCGTCTTCGACAGCTCCTGGATGAAGCCCTCGGCGCTCGTCGTGTACTTGACCTCCTCGTCCGACACCTTCGAGGTGTTGACGGTGACGAAGGAGACGTCCTTCGCGATCAGCGCGGCCGCCCGGTCGAGGATCCGCGGGTCGAAGACGACGTCGCCGTTCATCCAGAGGACGCCGCCCTGCCCGCTCGCCTGCAGCGCGCGGAGCAGGCTCTTGGAGGTGTTGGTCTGGTCGTACTGCTCGTTGTAGACGAACGTCGCCGAGGGGAAGGCCTCGATGATGTGCTCGAGCTTGTAGCCGACGACGATGCTCACCGGGACCTTCGTGCCGAAGGCGTGGTGGATGTTGTCGAACTGCTGCTGCATGATCGTGCGCCCGTCGCTGAGCGGCGTGAGCGGTTTGGGGAGGGAGCGGCCGAGCCGGCTGCCCATCCCTGCGGCGAGGATGACGACGGTGGCGGGGCTGCTGCTCGTCGAACCTGTGTGCATCATCGTGTGTTCCCCTCGAATTAACCGCTGCGTCTCGATCTGATCGACTTCGCGGCCAGAGACCTAGTGTACAGTTCACGCCCCCCGGGGCCAGGGTGGTTGACCTCCCGCCGTGTCGCCGGGTGTCGGCGCGGGCGCCGGGGGCCCGCGGGCGAGTTGGTACCGTAGCCGGATGACGTCCGCGACGAACGCCGAGCCCGCTGAGGGCGCCGCGGATCCGGACGGCGCCTCGCCCGTCGTCTTCGAGCTGCACCAGCTGACCCGGACCTTCGGGAGGACGGTGGCGGTCGACCGCATCGACCTGGCCGTCCGCGCCGGGACCTTCTACGGGATCATCGGCCCGAACGGCGCGGGCAAGACCACCACGCTCTCGATGATGACGGGCCTTCTGCGCCCCGACACCGGTCGCGTCCTCGTGCACGGCGTCGACGTCTGGAAGGACCCGTCGGCCGCGAAGCCGCTGATCGGCGTCCTGCCCGACCGCCTCCGGCTGTTCGACCGGCTCACCGGCGCCCAGTTCCTCGCCTACTCCGCCGCGCTGCGCGGCATCGACCTCGCCACGGCGAAGCAGCGCACGATCGAGCTGGCCGAGGCGCTCGGCCTCTCCGACGCGCTGGAGCGCCTGATCTCGGACTACTCCGCGGGGATGGCGAAGAAGGTCGCCCTCGCGGCGGCGATGATCCACGCTCCGCGGGTGCTGGTCCTCGACGAGCCGTTCGAGTCGGTGGATCCGGTCTCCTCTGCCGCCGTCATCACCGTGCTGCGCCGCTTCGTCGAGGGCGGCGGCACGGTCGTCCTCTCCAGCCACGGGCTCGACTTCATCGAGCGCGTCTGCGACGACGTGGCCGTGATCGTCGGCGGGCGCGTGCTCGCCTCCGGAACGGTCGCGGAGGTCGCCGGCACCGCGACGCTGGAGGAGCGCTTCCTCGAGCTCGCGGGCGGCAAGCAGATCGCCGAGGGGCTGCAGTGGCTGCACGACTTCTCCGGCTGAGGATCGACGTCCTCCTGGGCGCGTTCCGCTCCGGGCCCGCGCGCTCGGCCGGCGCCGTCCTGGGTGTGCTCGTGGTCGTCGCGGTGACGGCACTGCTGATCGGAGCGATCGGCGCGCTGCGCTCCTCGGACGCGGCGGCGGGCGCCCTCGTGACAGCCGGCGGGCTCGTCTCCGTCGGCTTCCTGGTGCTGCCCTTCCTGCTCGGCCCGCTCGACCCGATGGATCCGCGCGCGTTCCGCCTCTTCGGCCTGCCGCCGCTCCGCCTGGCCGGGGCGCTCGCCCTGGCCGGCCTCGTCTCGGTCCCCACGCTCGCCCTGCTGGTGGTCGGGCTCGCGAGCGCGCCGCTCGTCCCCGGCGCCGGCGCCTTCGCCGTGGTCGGCCCGCTCCTCGCGGTGGCGACGGCCTCGCTCTTCGCGCGGATCGGCCTCGCCGCCTCCGCCGCCCTCGTCCCCTCCCGGACCGCCCGCGAGCTGCTGGCCGTGCTCGGCCTGGTGCTGATGCTGGGCGGCCCAGCCGCCCTCGGCGCCGCCGCGCTGGTCGACACGGGGGACACCCCGGTGCTCGAGCGCTGGGGCGCGGCGATGGGAGCCACTCCGTTCGGTGCGGCCTGGATGATCGCCCCGGCCGCCCGGACCGGGGACGCGCTCGGCCCGCTCCTGCTGTCCCTGGCGACGCTCGTCGCGGCGGGAGTGCTCTGGTGGCTCGTCGTCCGCCTGCTGACGGGGCGCCCCGAGCGCACGCACCGACCGCCGCGCGGCCTCCGCCTGGGCTGGTTCGACGTCCTCGGCTCGACGCGCACCGGCGCGATCGCGGCGCGCAGCATCACCTACTGGCTCCGGGACCCGCGCTACCAGGCGTCGCTCGTGGCCGTGCCGGTGCTGCCGGTCGCGGCCCTGCTGCTGCTCGCGGTCGTCGGCGTCCCCTTCCCGCTGCTCTCGCTGCTCCCGGTCCCGCTGATCGCGCTGTTCCTCGGCTGGTTCCTGCACAACGACGTCGCTTACGACGGCTCGGCGTTCTGGCTCCACGTGGCCGCGGGCGTCCGCGGCTGGTCGGACCGGCTCGGCCGCGCCTTCCCGACCCTCCTGCTCGGCGTGCCGGTCGTCGTGCTCGGCTCGCTGATCAGCAGCGCGACTTCGGGGCTCCCCGAGGCGCTGCCCGTCGTGCTCGCGGTCAACACCTGCCTCCTGCTCGTCCCCGCCGGCGTCGCCAGCGCCGTCTCGGCACGGCTCGCCTATCCGGCTCCGCGCCCGGGCGACAGCGCGTTCGTGCAGCCCCAGGCCCCCGGAGCCAGCGGCGCCGGTCCGCAGTCCCTCGCGTTCGGCCTGGGCCTGCTCCTCTCGGCTCCGGCCGTCGTGCTCGGCGTCCGGGCCCTGTTCGTCGACCCGGAGGCGGCGGGCGACGCCGTGCTCGTCGGCTTCGGCAGCGCAGTGGTCGTCTTCGCCCTCGGCGTGCTCTTCGGCGGCTGGCTCTTCGAGCGCCGGGCGACCGAGCTGGTCGCGTTCACCAGCCGCTACTAGCGCTGCGCGATCCGGAGCGCAGGGTCGCGAGCCCGGGCTCCGCGCGTAGGATCGTCGGCATGATTCCGCGCGTCCAGAACAGCAGCACCGACCCCCTCGAGGGAGGCGGAGGAACCGCCACGCTCGACCGCGAGCTCGAGGAGCTCCTCAACCAGGAGTCCATCGAGCCGGGCGACCACGAGCGCTTCTCCCACTACGTGCCGAAGGACAAGATCCTCGAGAGCGCGATCACCGGCAAGCCGGTCCGCGCGCTCTGCGGCAAGAAGTGGCTCCCGGGCCGCGACCCGGAGAAGTTCCCGGTGTGCCCGGCCTGCAAGGAGATCTACGCGAAGATGAAGTGAGCTCCCGCCCCGCTCACTCGTAGCGGGTCGGGATGACGGGCTCGCCGCGGCCGAGCCGGAGTGCGTCGAGGGGCAGCTCGAGGACCGCGTTCGCATGGTGCTCGCGGGCGGCCGCCACTCCCTCGATGCCGAGGTGCTCGGGGCGGATCGCCCCGTCCTCGATCAGGGGGACGAGCAGGGCCCGCTCGCCCTCGCCGACGGCGCCCTCGGGGCCCGCGCCCACGTGCACGACCTCGGCCTCGGCGAGCCCGTCCTCCGAGAGCAGCCGGCCGGCGGCCTTCCGCCCGCCGATCGACGCCTTCGAGACCGACTTCTTCGCCACCGCGACCCACTCGCCCGCGTCGTCCTCGTGCGCGACCAGCTTGTAGACCATGCCCGCCGTCGGGTGGCCCGAGCCCGTCGCCACCGAGGTGCCGACGCCGTAGGAGTCGACCGGTGAGGCCGCGAGCGCGGCGATCCCGTACTCGTCGAGGTCGTTGGTGACGGTGATGCGCGTGCCGGTCGCGCCGAGCGCGTCCAGCTGCTGCCGGACGGCGGCCACCTGCTGCGGGAGGTCGCCGGAGTCGATGCGCACGGCGCCGAGGCCCGTGCCCGCGACGCGGACCGCCAGGTCGACGGCGGCCGTCACGTCGTAGGTGTCCACCAGGAGGGTCGTGCCCGGGCCGAGCGCGGCGACCTGGGCGCGGAACGCCTCCTCCTCCGAGTCGTGGAGGAGCGTGAACGAGTGCGCGGAGGTGCCCATCGTGGGCACGCCGAAGCTGCGGCCCGCCTCGAGGTTCGAGGAGGCGCCGAATCCGGCGATGTACGCGGCGCGGGCCGCGGCGACGGCGGACCGCTCACCGGCGCGGCGCGAGCCCATCTCGGCGAGCGGGCGCCCGTCGGCGGCCGAGACCATCCGCGCGGCGGCGCTCGCCACGGCGCTGTCGTGGTTGAGGACGCTGAGCACCAGGGTCTCCAGCAGCACGCCGTCGGCGAAGGGCGCCTCGACGATGAGCACGGGGGAGCCGGGGAGGTAGACCTCGCCCTCGCGGTAGCCCCAGACGTCGCCGCGGAAGCGGTAGTCGGCGAGCCAGTCCAGCGTGCGGGAGTCGACCACGCGGTTCTCGCGGAGCCAGGACAGCTCGTCGTCGCCGAAGCGGAAGCGGGAGATCAGCTCGAGGAGCCGGCCGGTCCCGGCGAGCACGCCGTAGCGGCGTCCGGGCGGCAGGCTCCGGGCGAACACCTCGAACATGCAGCGGCGGTCGGCGGTGCCGCTGCCGAGGGCGCCCTCGACCATCGTGAGCTCGTACCGGTCGGTGAGGAAGGCCGTGGAGTCCATCCGCTCAGTGTTCCACGGCCGCCCCCGAGCGGCCCAGGCGGGGACGCCGGGGCTTGCGCACGCCGCCCGGCCCCGGAACGGCGTGCGGCCGGGACCGGGCCGCAGGGCGCGGGTAGGCTGTTCCCCCGTGACGGACGCACCGCTGGGCATCTTCGACTCCGGAGTCGGCGGGCTCACCGTCGCCCGCTCCGTGATCGACCAGCTGCAGAACGAGTCGATCGTCTACCTCGGCGACACCGCGCACTCGCCCTACGGGCCCAAGCCGCTCGCCGACGTCCGCGCCTACGCCCTCGACACCCTCGACACGCTGGTCGACCAGGGCGCCAAGCTGCTCGTCATCGCCTGCAACACCGCCTCGGCCGCGATGATGCGCGACGCCCGCGAGCGCTACACGCTCGGCCGCGGCATCCCGGTGATCGAGGTCATCCAGCCCGCCGTCCGCAGCGCTGTCCGCGACACCCGCAACCGCCGCGTCGGCGTGATCGGCACGGTCGGGACGATCCGCTCCCGCGCCTACGACGACGCCTTCGTCGCCGCGCCCGACCTGCAGCTGTTCACCGCCGCCTGCCCGCGCTTCGTCGAGTTCGTCGAGGCGGGCGTCACCTGGAGCGATGAGCTTCTCGCGGTGGCGGAGGAGTACCTCGCGCCGCTCAAGGCCGCGGGGGTCGACACGCTCGTCCTCGGCTGCACCCACTACCCGCTGCTGCGCGGTGCGATCGCGTATGTGATGGGGCCGGACGTCCGCCTCGTCTCGAGCGCCGAGGAGACCGCGCTCGACGTCTACCGGACCCTCGTGGCGCACGGCCTGCAGCGCACCTCCGCCGCGCCTCCGACGTACCGGTGGGAGGAGACGGGCTCGAGCGACTTCGTCCGCCTCGCCCGCCGCTTCCTCGGACCGGAGGTCTCGAGCGTCGACCTCGTCGAGACCGGCACCATCAACCTGCGCGAGCTCGACCGGGCCGCGCTCCCGCACGACCGAGGGAGACCCGAGTGACCGACAGCACCGCATCGAAGGCCGCGCGCAAGGACGGGCGTGCGCCCGACGAGCTGCGCACCGTGACGATCGAGCGCGGCTGGAGCACCCAGGCCGAGGGATCCGCGCTCGTCTCGTTCGGGAACACCAAGGTGCTCTGCACCGCCTCCTTCACCAACGGCGTGCCGCGCTGGCTGCAGGGCAAGGGCAAGGGCTGGGTCACCGCCGAGTACGCGATGCTGCCCCGCTCCACCAACTCCCGCATGGATCGCGAGTCGGTCAAGGGGAAGGTCGGCGGGCGCACGCACGAGATCTCCCGGCTGATCGGCCGGAGCTTGCGCGCGGTGGTCGACACGAAGGCGCTCGGCGAGAACACCCTCGTCATCGACTGCGACGTCCTCCAGGCCGACGGCGGCACCCGCACTGCGGCGATCACCGGCGCGTACGTGGCGATGGCCGACGCGATCGAGTGGGCGCGCGGCAAGAAGTACGTGGGGCAGAAGGCGCAGCCGCTGATCGACAGCCTCGCGGCGGTGTCGGTCGGCATCATCGACGGCGTGCCGATGCTCGACCTGGCCTATGTCGAGGACGTGCGCGCCGAGACCGACATGAACGTCGCCGTCACTGGACGCGGCCTGTTCGTCGAGGTGCAGGGCACCGCCGAGGGGGCCCCGTTCGACCGCCGCGAGCTCGACGCCCTGCTCGACCTCGCGGTCGCCGGCGCCTCCGACCTCGCGCGCATCCAGGCCGAGGCGCTCGCCGGGGAGCCCGGCGCGTGAGCCTGGACCTCGTCCTCGCCACGCACAACGCGGGCAAGGTGGAGGAGTTCCGCGCCATGCTGGCCGGCGCCCTCCCCGGGGTCGGCGTCCGCGCCTACGACGGACCCGAGCCCGTCGAGGACGGCGTGAGCTTCGCCGAGAACGCGCTGATCAAGGCGCGCGCGGCGTCGGCGCACACCGGCCTCGTGGCGCTCGCGGACGACTCCGGGATCTGCGTCGACGTCCTCGGCGGCGCCCCCGGCATCTTCTCGGCCCGCTGGTCGGGACGCGCGCACGACGCGACGGCCAACCTCGAGCTCCTCCTGGCGCAGCTGCACGACGTGAAGGCGGAGCACCGCGGTGCGCACTTCAGCTGCACCATCGCCCTCGTGGTGCCGGACTCCGTGCTCCCCGGCGGGCAGGAGACGGTGGTCGAGGGCCGCTGGGACGGCGCGATCGCGACGGCCCCGCGCGGTACCCACGGGCACGGCTACGACCCGGTGTTCATCCCCGAGGCCGGGGCGCTCACGGCGGCCGAGCTCGCTCCCGAGCAGAAGAACGCCCGGAGCCACCGGGCGCGCGCGTTCACCGCGCTGCGCGCCGAGCTCGCCGCCCTGTCCGCCCGCCTCTGACCCCGGGCTCGGCCCCCACCGCGAGATGCCACTCCGGTACACGTCTGTCGGCGTGTCGCGTACGCGAGTGGCATCTCGCGGAGGCGGAGGTCAGGACTTCGGGTGCTTGTCGTCCAGCGTGTCGGCGTCGAGCACGTAGGCGGCCGACTCGCTCGAGTCGGTCTCGGGGTCCGCGGCGAGCTTCGCCTTGCGCTGCTGCTGGAAGAAGTGGAACAGCGTTGGCACCAGCGCGAGCACGACCGCGCCGATCAGGATCACGTCGATGTAGTGCGAGACGAAGTCGGCGACCGGCGGGATGAAGGCGAGCAGCCACCCGATCAGGGTGACACCGCTGCCCCAGATGAGGGCGCCGATGAGGTTGTAGAGGCTGTACTTGCGGTAGCTCATGTGGGCCACGCCCGCCGCGATCGGCGCGAAGGTGCGGACGATCGGCACGAAGCGCGCGAGGATCACGGCGAGGCCGCCGAAGCGCTCGAAGAACGCATTGGTCCGCTTCACGTTCTCGATGCTGAAGAAGCCGGACTCCTTGCGCTCGAAGATGCGCGGGCCGGCCTTGTGCCCGATCAGATAGCCGACCTCGCCGCCGACGAAGGCCGAGAACCCGACAGCCAGGCAGATGAGCCAGATCGGGACGCCGAGGCCGCCGTTCGACGCGTTCTCGTGCGCCAGCAGGCCCGTGATGATCAGCAGCGTGTCGCCCGGGAAGAGGAAGCCGATCAGGAGCCCGGTCTCGGCGAACACGATGAGGCAGACCACGAGCACGCCCCAGGGGCCGAACGAGGTCAGGATCGTCTCCGGATCGAGCCAGGGGACGAGGGCGGCGTGGTTCAACGGATCTCCAGTCGACGGGGGCCGGTGGCCGGTCGGCGGTCACGCGAGCGCGCTCAGCGTACCGGCCGATCCCGTGCGGAAGGAGGGACTCGAACCCTCACGCCTCTCGGCACAGGAACCTAAATCCTGCGTGTCTGCCATTCCACCACTCCCGCGTGCGGGCTCCAGTGTAGGAGGAGGGCCCCGCGCCTCAGTCGCGGGGGGCGGCGCGCGGCAGGTACCGCGGGATCCAGCGGGCGAGCGCCCCCGCTCCGCCCAGACCGAGCACCCCCATCACGACGGCGGCGAAGGGGAGCGAGACCAGGGCGGTGAGCGCCGACACGACGATCGGGGCCGCGGCGTTGCCCGCGTCACCGGTGAAGCGGAACGCGCCGAGGAACGGGGCCGGGTCGGCGGGAGGCGCGAGATCGGCGCCGATGGTCATCAGGATCCCGGAGCCGATGCCGTTGGCGGCCGCGAGCACGCAGGCCACGGCGACGAACCAGGGCACCGGATCCGCGGCGGACAGGGAGGCGGCGAGCGCCAGGTGGCCGAGCCCGAGGCCGATCATCGAGGGGATCGCGGTGGCGCCCCGGCCGAAGCGGTCCATCAGCTGGCCGCCGGCGTAGAAGAGGGCGAAGTCGAGCGCGCCGGCGATGCCGATGATGATCGCGGTGTCGGTCTCGGCGAGCCCGATGCTCACCGCCCAGAGGGGGAGGATCAGCGTCCGGCTCGCCCGGAGCGCCCCGATCAGGGCGGCTCCCGAGCCCATCCGCGCGAGGACTCCGCGGTGCTCGCGCAGCGTCCCGAGCAGCGACTGCGGCGACTCCGGGACGGTCGCCGACGCCTGTACGGCGACCACGTCGTCCGGAGCGGCGCGGTCGGCCGCGGCCTGCGCCCGCCGCAGGACCGTCGCGGGGTCGGGCACGAGCAGCAGGACCACGACCGCCGCCACGCAGCAGACGATGTGCACCCAGAAGACGGACTCGACGGAGCCGGTGACGTGCACCACGCCGGCCGCCAGGAACGGGCCGATCAGCCAGCCGGCGCGGAACGCCCCGGCGAGGGCGCTGAGCGCGCGGGCGCGGTGCGTGATCGGGACGAACGACGTCATGAACGCGTGCCGCGCCAGCGCGAAGACCGCGGTCGCGAGGCCGATCACGAAGACGCCGATCGTCAGCCCGACCCACGACGTCGAGAGCAGGCACACCACGAGCCCGAGGATCGACGCGGCCGAGGCTCCGAGCATCGCGCCGCGCTCGCCGATCCTCGAGACGATCCAGCCGCTCGGGATGTCGCCCGCCAGCTCGCCGATCATGATCATCCCGGCCACGAGCCCCGCCAGAGCCAGCGTCGCCCCGAGGTCGCCCGCGGCGGCGGGCAGGAGGGGGATGATCGCCCCCTCGCCGATGGAGAAGAGGAGCGTGGGGAGGAAGGTCGACAGCAGCAGCGGCCCGACGGGGAAGGGGCGCGGAGCGGTGCTGGTCACCGTCCCCAGGGTACGCCCGGGCCGGAGGGCCGCCCCCGGCCCCCGGTAGTCTGGACGCACCATGCTGGACAACGACTTCACCGAGCAGATCACTGCTCTCCGCTCCACCTTCGCCGACATCCGCGCCGTCATCGACGTGGACGGCCTCCGCTCGAAGATCGCCGAGCTCAGCGAGCAGGCCGGCGCCCCCGACCTGTGGGACGACACGGCCAACGCGCAGAAGGTGACCAGCGCCCTCAGCCACCGCCAGTCCGAGCTCGCGCGGATCACCGCGATCGACCGGCGCCTGGACGATCTCGAGGTGCTCGTCGAGATGGCGAACGAGGCCGAGGACGCCGAGTCCGAGCAGGAGGCGATCGCCGAGCTCTCCTCCCTCCAGAAGGTCATGGGCGAGCTCGAGGTGCAGACCCTGCTCGACGGCGAGTACGACGACCGCCCCGCCGTGGTCACCATCCGCGCGGGCGCGGGCGGCGTCGACGCCTCCGACTTCGCCGAGATGCTCATGCGCATGTACCTCCGCTGGGCCGAGAAGCACAAGTACGCGGCGACCGTCATGGACGCCAGCTACGCGGAGGAGGCGGGCATCAAGTCGGCCACCTTCCAGATCGACGCCCCCTACGCCTTCGGCACGCTCTCGGTCGAGGCCGGCACCCACCGCCTCGTGCGGATGAGCCCCTTCGGCGCCGCGGGCAAGCGCCAGACCTCCTTCGCCGCGGTCGAGGTCATCCCGCTGATGGAGGAGGCCGGGGCGATCGAGATCCCGGACAACGACATCCGCGTGGACGTCTTCCGCTCCTCCGGCCCGGGCGGCCAGTCGGTGAACACCACCGACTCCGCGGTGCGCCTCACCCACCTGCCCACCGGCACCGTGGTGTCGATGCAGAACGAGAAGAGCCAGATCCAGAACCGCGCCGCGGCGATGCGCGTGCTCCAGTCGCGGCTCCTGCTGCTGCAGAAGGAGCAGGAGGCGGCCACCAAGAAGGAGCTCGCCGGCACCATCACCGCGAGCTGGGGCGACCAGATGCGCAGCTACGTCCTCGCTCCGTACCAGATGGTGAAGGACCTGCGCACCGACCACGAGGTCGGCAACCCCTCGCACGTGTTCGACGGCGATCTGGACGGCTTCATCGCCGCCGGGATCCGCTGGCGGAAGTCCTCCTAGCGCGGCGCGGGCGCGTCCCCACCGACGCGCCGCACGCCCCCTCGGCGGACTCCTCGGGATCGTCGCTTACCCTCGTACCGACATGATTCGCTTCGACAACGTCTCCAAGCAGTATCGGGGCGGCACGAGACCCGCCCTCAACGCCATCGATCTCGAGATCCTCCGGGGCGAGTTCGTCTTCCTCGTCGGCGCCTCCGGCTCCGGCAAGTCGAGCTGCCTCCGCCTGATCCTCAAGGAGGAGCGCCCCTCCTCCGGGTCGATCCACGTGCTCGGGCAGAACCTCGGCAAGATCTCGAGCCGCAAGGTCCCCTACTTCCGCCGCAACATGGGCGTGGTGTTCCAGGACTTCCGGCTTCTGCCGAACAAGTCGGTCTTCGACAACGTCGCGTTCAGCCTCCAGGTGATCGGCAAATCGAAGGGCTACATCCAGGAGGCGGTCCCGGACACGCTCAAGATGGTCGGCCTCGCGGGCAAGGCCTCGCGCCTGCCCCACGAGCTCTCCGGCGGCGAGCAGCAGCGCGTGGCGATCGCCCGCGCCGTCGTCAACAAGCCGGCCGTCCTGCTGGCAGACGAGCCCACGGGCAACCTCGACCCGACCACGAGCGCCGGCATCATGGCGCTGCTCGAGCGGATCAACGCGGGCGGCACGACCGTGATCATGGCGACCCACGAGGCCGGCATCGTCGACCAGATGAAGCGCCGCGTCATCGAGCTCTCGGCCGGCAGCATCGTCCGCGACGAGAGCCAGGGCGGATACGGCCAGACCGAGAGCATCACCGTCGTCCACGACGGCGTCGTGGTCGTGGCGGCCGACGACCACGCGGTCGCGGAGCAGCCGGCGCCCCCGGCGATCATCGACAGCGAGCTCGCGCCCGCCGAGGTCCCCGAGGTCGACCTCCGCCAGGAGGCTCCGGCCCCGCCGCCCGAGCCGACCCGCCTCTCGCAGACCGCCGCGCAGCCCCGCGTCCCCGAGGGCCGCCGCTCCGCCGCCGTCGAGCCGGAGCGCGAGCGCGAGCCGGAGCCCGCGGCCGAGCCCGCCGCCGCCCCGCGCGTCGTCGAGCTGCAGAGCCAGACCGGTCCGATCTTCCTCCCCGCCGACACCGGCGCCCTGCCCGAGGAGTCGCTCGCCGCGCGCCTCGGCCTCCGCGCCCACGCGGGCGAGGGCGACGAGACCGGCGACGACCAGCAGAACGTAGGACCCGTCAAGTGAGATTCGCACTGATCTGGTCGGAGGTCGCCAGCGGCCTCCGGCGCAACGTCTCCATGGTCGTCTCGGTGATCCTGGTGACCTTCATCTCCCTCACCTTCGTAGGCACGGCGATCCTGCTCCAGATGCAGATCGGCCAGATGAAGAACTTCTGGTACGACAAGGCGCAGGTCGCGGTGTACATGTGCACCGCCACCTCCGGCGGCTCGAACTGCAGCGGCTCCGACGCCACCGCCGAGCAGATCGACGCGGTGCAGGGCCAGCTCGAGGGGGCCACTCTCGCGCCGTACATCGACCGCTCCTACTTCGAGGACCACGACCAGGCCTACGCGAACTTCCAGGAGCAGTTCGCGGGCAACCCGGTCGCCGAGTACGTCACTCCCGACCTGCTCAACCAGACCTTCTGGATCAACCTGAAGGACCCGACCCAGTCGGACGTCATCGTGGAGAGCCTGTCGAGCGTCTCCGGAGTCGAGAGCGTCACCGATCAGCGGCAGTACCTCGACCAGATCTTCTCGATCCTCAACGCGGCGAGCTACACGGCGATCGGCATCGCCGTCCTGATGCTCGTCGCGGCCGTGCTGCTCATCGCCACCACGATCCGCCTCTCGGCGTTCTCGCGGAGACGGGAGCTGGGCATCATGCGGCTCGTGGGGGCCTCGAACAGGTTCATCCAGACCCCGTTCATCCTCGAGGGGGTCTTCGCCGCGCTGGTCGGCTCGGTCCTCGCGGGAGTCGCGGTGGTCGCCATCGTGCAGTTCTTCGTGCAGGGGTTCCTGGCGTACAGGATCCCGCTGACCTCCTTCGTGGGCCTGGACGACGCTCTGATCGTCGTGCCGATCCTGATCGTGGTCGGCATCGTCCTCGCCGCCGTCTCGGCCAACGTCGCGATCGCGCGGTACCTGCGGGTCTGATCCCGGACCGGACGTATACTGGTGGGCTGTCCCGTTCGGGGCGGCCCACCCGTGCATCGCCCCGACGATGCCCGCCCCCTTCATCCGCTCGCGACCCGAGGAGCAGCCGTGCCCAGAGAACAGGGACAGAAGGTCGTCGCGACCAACCGCAAGGCGCGCCACGACTACCTCATCGAGGACACCTATGAGGCGGGCCTCGTGCTGACCGGCACCGAGGTGAAGTCCCTCCGGGCCGGCCGCGCCTCGCTCGTCGACGGCTACGCCTTCGTCGACGGGGGAGAGGCGTGGCTCGACGCCGTGCACATCAACGAGTGGGCGCAGGGCACCTGGACGAACCACCCGCCGCGCCGCAAGCGCAAGCTGCTGCTGCACAAGGCGCAGATCCTCAAGATCCACAACAAGGTGAAGGAGGGCGGGTACACGCTGATCCCGCTCTCGCTGTACTTCAGCGACGGCAAGGCCAAGGTCGAGCTGGCCGTGGCCAAGGGCAAGAAGGACTACGACAAGCGCCAGGTGCTCCGCGAGCGCCAGGACCGCCGCGAGGCGGACCGCGCGATGGCGACCCGCCGCCGCCTCGGCGAGTAGGCCCCGCGGCGGGGGATGCCCGACGGGTGCCGCGCAAGCCTCTTCTTCGCGTCCGGTGCTTTGGGAGACTGGGGCGCGTGACCTCCTCCGAGAACAGCGCCCCCGCCGCCCTGAGCGCCGCCGATGAGAAAACGCGGTGGCGCGCCTTCGCGGTGAGCGTCGGAGTCGCGGCCATCACGATCCTCGACCTCTCGAAGGTGAACGTCGGCCTGCCGTCGATCGAGCGCTCGCTCGGAGCGGACGCGAGCCAGCTGCAGCTGATCGTCGCGGGCTATGCGCTCGCCTTCGGCCTGGCGCTCGTTCCGGCCGGCCGGCTGGGCGACATCCGCTCGAGGCGCCTTCTGTTCCTCATCGGGCTGACCGCGTTCACGATCACGAGCCTGCTCTGCGCGATCGCCCCGTCGATCGAGCTGCTCGTCGTCGCGCGCTTCCTGCAGGGCGTCGCCGCGGGCATCCAGATGCCGCAGGTCCTCGGGCTGGTGCAGCAGATGTTCACCGGCGCCGAGCGGGCCCGGGCCTTCGGAGTCTTCGGCGCGACCATCGGCCTGTCGACAGCCTTCGGCCCGACCCTCGGCGGCCTCCTGATCGCGATCGGCGGCGAGCAGGACGGCTGGCGCCTGCTGTTCTGGATGAACATCCCGCTGGGCGTCGCCGCGCTCGTGTTCGCCTGGAAGCTGATCCCGAAGAAGCGGTCCCGGCCCAAGGGGGACAGGTCCCTCGACCCGGTCGGCCTGCTGCTGCTGGCGGTCGCGATCTTCGCGTTCATGCTGCCGTTCCTGCTCACCACCGGCTCCTCCTCGGACTCGCCCTACCGCTGGTTCTGGCTGGTCCTCGCGGCGGCGGCCGCCGCGGTCTTCGTGCGCTGGGAGGCCCACTACGCGGCGTCGGGGCGGACGCCCGTCATCGACTTCCGCATCTTCCGGACCAGCTCGTACCGCAACGGCATCCTGGTCGCGACCTCCTACTTCGCCGCGATCCCGGCGACCTTCCTCCTCACCACGCTCTTCCTCCAGCAGGGGCTCGGCCTCGAGCCGGTGTTCGCCGGAATGGTGAGCATCCCGTTCGCGCTGACCTCGGCGGTGACCGCCTGGTACGGCGGCAAGCTGGTGCAGCGCTACGGCCGCGCGCTGGTGGTGCTGGGCATCGTGCTCGTGGTCATCGGCTTCACGCTCGTGCTGCTCGCCGCCGAGCTCCTCCCCGCCGAGACCGCGGCCTACGGCATGGGTGCCGCGATGCTCGTCGCCGGGGCCGGTGGCGGGTTCGTCGTGTCGCCGAACCAGACGCTCACCCTCGCCGAGATCCCGCCGGCGCAGGGCGGCGTGGCGGGCTCCGTCGGCCAGCTCGGCCAGCGCGTGGGCACCGCGGTCGGGACGGCCTGCGCCTCCGCCGTCTTCTTCGCGACGCTGGCGAGCGAGCAGGGGATGGCCGAGGGGCTGGACCAGTACCACGACGCCTTCCGCAACGGGTACTTCGTCACCCTCGGGCTGATCGCGCTCGCGCTCGTGCTCGGTCTTCTCGATCTGCGCCACCGCCGGGTGACCGCCCGCGGAGCTGAGGTAGACTAGATCCCGTAACTCCACAGTGTGCGACGAACGACCCACTCCAGCGGCCTCCGGGCCGTCGAGTGCTCGCGGGGATGATCGGTTTCGACATTGCCTGCGAAACTGCGAGAAGCGGGTCGAGGATCCAGGGTCATCTCGTCAACGATCCCTGGAAAACACAGGTGCCGAACAGAAGCGCACCGACTTCGCTCTCGCTGCCTAAGCCAGAGTAGATAGTCCGTCAGCCCGTGGGTGCGTCCTCGCCCCGGATCCTGGCGTCATCTAGAGGACTTGCTGCGTCGTTACGCCTGAGGGCGACGCGGGACTTGCACTCGGGCTGGGCCCGTCGACCGATGCGCCGATGGTAACGGTCGGGGCCGAGCAGAACGCTCTCATCGGCTACACCCGTAGAAGGCGCAGAATCACAGCGATGGACGGGGGTTCGATTCCCCCCATCTCCACCACCGGTCGTCGTCGCACACTGGGAGCTCCGCTCCACCGCCCTCAGGACGAGCGCACGTCGAGCTGTCTGATCCGCCCGTAGAGGGTGAGCATCGCCAGCCGGTCGTCGTCGTCGTGCGCCGGGCCGGCCAGGGCCTGCGGCGGGGCCCAGTCCCGGTAGAGCACGCCCGGCGCCAGCACGGCCACGGCGGTGCCGGCCGGGTAGTGGGCGCCCCGGTTCACCGGCAGTTCGGCGAACGCGTCGGGGAGGAGCCGGTGCAGCACCTCCAGCAGAGGACGGAGCCGTGCGGCCCGCGCCTCGTGCACGGAGAGGGTCACGGCGTTCATGGCGGCGAGCGCGGCCGCCAGGTGCTCGGCGGCCGCGTCGTCGTCGCACCGCTCGGTGACCAGCAGCGAGACCACCCCGCGCGGCTTCAGCCAGCCGAGCGTGGCGGCCTCGGCGTCGCCGTCCACCGAGACGACCCGGTCGGAGACGTGCGCGTAGTCGTGCAGGAGCCGCGACCAGACGTCCCCCGGGCCGGGCCCGTCGACCTCCGCGACCGCCTCCGCCGCGGCGAGCAGGGAGCTCTGCCGGTGGAGCCTCGGGAACAGGCTGTCGGCCGGTCCCCAGTGCTGCTCGGCCGTGCGCGAGCGCTCGGGGGGTTCCTGGTCGTGCCGGTCCTGCATGTCGACTCCTGAGCCGCCGGTCTCCGCGCCCCCTCGCGCCTGCCGGTCGTCCCTTCACCCTGCGCTCCGCCGGGGCGCGTGTCAATGAGCCGAACGGGGGGTCGACCGGAGCCGTGGTCAGCGAGCGGAGCCGAAGAGGCTGCCGGTGGTGGAGTCGTCGGCCGGATCGAGGACGGCGCAGACGATCGTGCGGTCGCCGTGGCGCCAGCCGACCTCGGAGGGGACCAGCGAGCGGTACTCGAGGGCGGAGTCCCCGTAGGCGATCCCCATCACGGCGCCGAACTCCGGCTCGCAGCCCGCCTCGGCCTGGGCGAGCAGCGTGTTGCGGCTGGTGTAGCGGTCTCCGGGCTGCGCGAACGTGTGGAAGACCTCCAGCGCGTGCTCCTCGGCGCACGGCACGACGTCGACGTCGGCGATGCGGTCGTCGCCCGGGTCGGCCAGGCAGTCGCCGCGGCGCAGGGAGAACACGTCGGAGACGCCGGCGGTCGCCACCGTGCCGCCCTCGTCGCGCACAGCCTCGGGACCGTCCGGCCCGACGACGGAGGAGCAGCCCGAGAGGAGCAGGAGGAGCGCCGCCGAGGCGAGCGCGGCCGTCCGGCTCCTCATCGCGGCGCCACGATCGCGAGCACCTCGTCGTGCAGCAGTCCGTTGGTGGCGACGGCGCTGCCGTGCCAAGGCCCGTCCTCCCCGTCGGCGGAGGTGAAGCGGCCGCCCGCCTCCTGCACGATCGGCACCAGGGCGGCCAGGTCGTAGGGCTTCACGTCGAACTCGCCCGCACCGTCGAGGAGCCCCTCGGCGACGAGCATGTAGGGCCACGCGTCTCCGTAGGCCCGGTCGCGCCAGACGGCGCCGGCGAGCTCGAGCAGCTGCGGGAGGCGGCCCGCGCCGTCCCACTGCTGGATGCTGTTGTAGCTGAAGGTCGCCGAGGCGAGGGTGTCGATCCCCGAGACGCGGAGCGGGCGCGGCTCGGCCCCGGCCTCCAGCTCGACGGCCCAGGCACCCGAGCCCTCGGCCGCCCACCAGCGCGTGCCGAGAGCGGGAGCGGAGACGACTCCGACGACGGGGACGCCGTCGACCGCGAGCGCGATCAGGGTCGCCCAGATCGGGACGCCGCGGAGGAAGTGGGCGGTGCCGTCGATCGGGTCGAGGATCCACTGCCGCGAGGCCTCGCCCGAGGTGCCGAACTCCTCGCCGAGGATCGCGTCGTCCGGGCGCTCGGCGGCGAGCAGCGAGCGGATCGCCTCCTCGACGGCGCGGTCGGCGTCGGTGACCGGGGTGCGGTCGAGCTTCGTGTCCACGACGAGGTCGAGCGCGCCGAACCGCTCCCGCGAGATCGCATCGGCCGCGTCCGCCAGGCGGAGGGCGAGTCGGAGGTCGTCGTCGAAGCTCTGGTCAGCGCTCTGGGGGGTCACACGCCCACGATACCGGTGGGCCCAGCGGAGGCTCCGATCGTCGCCGCGGGCGGTCCGCCGCGCTCGATTTGACGAGACGGGGGGAGACGCTGGTAGTGTGATCCCTCGGTTCGGCACGCACGATCAGCCGGACGAAATGCACCTCTAGCTCAATCGGCAGAGCAACTGACTCTTAATCAGTGGGTTCTCGGTTCAAGTCCGAGGGGGTGCACCACCAGCCCCGCACCTCCTCGTGAGGTGCGGGGCTTCGTCGTTCCCGGGGCCGGCTGTTCCCGGTGCCAGTCCGGGCCCGACCGGACTCGTGGAGGCGCCTCCCGCGGTCCGCCGACCAGGGCTGCAGGCCGGCGACGGCTCCCGGCCGCCTGCAGGATCCTGACTGCGCGTGCGGCGGAGGAGCGGGATCGGCAGCGCCTGAGCATCCGCACGGTGTCCGGCGCAGGACGCGCATCGACCCCCGTTCGCGTGGCAGGATCTCCGTTCGCTTCCGTTTTCCCCTCCAGAAAGGACCGATGTGCCCGAAGACGTCCTCCCCGTGATCGGCTCGATCGCGCTCGCCGTGGTGATCGCGGTCGTGATCGCCGTCGTCGCGACCGCCGTGGTCGCCCTCGTGCTGCGCTCCGTCGGCAAGCGCAAGACCTGGGCGCGCCTGCTGATCCGGCGCCTGCGCATCCCGTTCCGCGTGCTGCTGATGACCATCGCGGTCTGGGCCGCGCTCGCCGCCACCGTGTCGGGGGACCCCTGGCCCGGCCTCGTGCAGCGGGTGTTCCAGATCGCCACCATCGGCGCGGCGGCGTGGGTGATCGGCTCCCTGTTCGTGTTCCTCGAGGACCTGGGCGCCGAGCGCTACCGGACCGACACGGCCGACAACCGCCGGGCCCGCCGCCTCCGCACCCAGATGACGATCATCCGGAGGGTCGCCGTGGCGGCCGTCGTGGTCATCGCGATCGGCGCGTCGCTGCTGACCTTCCCCGAGGCGCGCACGGCCGGTGCGAGCCTCCTGGCGTCGGCCGGCGTGCTCTCGATCGTGGCGGGCCTGGCCGCGCAGTCGAGCCTCACGAACATCTTCGCCGGGATGCAGCTCGCCTTCAGCGACGCCATCCGCCTGGACGACGTGGTGATCGTCGAGAACGAGTGGGGGCGGATCGAGGAGATCACGCTGACCTACGTCGTCGTCCACCTCTGGGACGACCGCCGGCTGGTGCTGCCCACGAACTACTTCACGACCCAGCCGTTCCAGAACTGGACCCGCACAGGGTCCGAGCTGCTCGGCGCCGTCGAGCTCGACCTGGACTGGCGGGTGAGCCCCGAGCAGATGCGCGACGAGCTGCACAGCATGCTCGAGGAGACCGACCTCTGGGACGGGCGGACGAGCGTGCTGCAGGTGACCGACGCGACGGGCGGCTTCGTCCGGATCCGGGTGCTCGTCACCGCGAAGGACGCGCCGACGCTCTTCGACCTGCGCTGCTACGTGCGCGAGCGGCTCGTCTCGTGGCTGCACGAGAACGACCCCGTCGCCCTCCCGCGCCAGCGCGTCGAGATGGAGCGGGAGCCCGCCCCCACCGCGACCCCGCGCCGGCACGGGTCCTCCGCCCCGGACAACCTCTTCTCGGGCGACGAGCGCTCGAACGAGCGCGGCGCGATGTTCACGGGTCTCATCGACCTGCGGGACACCCCGACCCGCGACACCCGCGGAGTCCCCACCCGCGACCCGCGCGACTGACCCCCTCCGCGAGATGCCACCTGTGACGACGACACGCTGAGCACGGGCGTCACAGGTGGCATCTCGCGGGGGTCGGAGCGGGGGGGGCTAGCGGTTGACGGAGCTCATGTCGGCGTAGCGGTCGCCGACGGGGGCCTCGAGCGAGCCGAGGACGTCGAGCTGCTCCGGAGTCAGCACGAGGGCGTCCGCGGCGGCGTTCTCCTCGATGCGCGAGACGCGCTTGGTGCCCGGGATCGGAGCGATGTCGTCTCCCTGGGCGAGCAGCCAGGCGAGCGCCACCTGCGCGGCGGTCGCGTCCGCCTCGGCCGCCACGCGGTCGACGGCCTCCACGATGCGGAGGTTCGCCTCCAGCGCTCCGTCGGCGAAGCGGGGGTTGTCGCGGCGGAAGTCGTCGCTGCCCAGCTCGTCGACCGAGCGGATGCTGCCCGTGAGGAAGCCGCGGCCCAGCGGCGAGTACGGCACGAAGCCGATGCCGAGCTCGCGGAGGACCGGCAGCACCTCCGCCTCGGGGTCGCGGGTCCAGAGCGAGTACTCGGACTGCACCGCGGTGACCGGGTGCACGGCGTGAGCGCGGCGGATCGTCGCGGGCGCCGCCTCCGAGAGGCCGTAGCCGCGGAGCTTGCCCTCCTGGATCAGCTCCGCGAAGGCACCGGCGGTCTCCTCGACCGGGACGCCCGGATCCATGCGGTGCTGATAGTAGAGGTCGATGCGGTCGGTGCCGAGGCGCGTGAGCGAGCCCTCGACGGCGAGCCGCAGGTTCTCCGGGGAGCCGTCGAGTCCGCGGCCCCCGTCGCCGCGGTGGCGGATCATGCCGAACTTGCTCGCCAGCACGACCTCGTCGCGGCGGCCGGCCAGCGCGCGGCCGAGCAGCTCCTCGTTGGTGTACGGGCCGTAGATCTCGGCGGTGTCGAGGAACGTGACGCCGAGCTCGAGGGCGCGGTGCACGGTGCGGATCGACTCCGCGTCGTCGGTGCCGGCGCCGGTGTAGAACGCCGACATGCCCATCGCGCCGAGGCCGAGGCGCGAGACCTCGAGGGCGGCGACGTCGGATCCGAGGGTGATCGTCTTCATCAGTGGGTGGTCCTCTCCTGGTACGCCGCGATCTTGATGTCGATCGCGGCGAGGCTGGCGTGCGTCCGGGCGAGCTGCGCCTCGACCTCCTCGCGGTGCGTCCGGAGCAGCGCGAGGCGCTCCGGCTCCGTCGCGGGCCCGATCCGGAGGAGCCGGGCGTACTCGCGGATCCGCGCGATCGGCATCCCGGTCGCGCGGAGCTTGGTGAGGAAGTCGACCCAGCCGACGTCGGCCGGCCGGTAGCGGCGGTGCTGCGACGAGGCGCGCTCGACCGGGTCGAGCATGAGCCCGGCGCGCTCGTAGTAGCGCAGGGTGTGCACGGTGAGACCGGTGACGGCGGCGACCTGCGAGATCGACAGCACCTCCGGCTCGGCCGGGGCGGCGGTGGCGGTGGACATGGCGTCAACCTACGACTTCGAGTGCGCTCGAGGTCAAGCGGGAGCGGCCGACTCAGCCGACCTCGCGGCTGAAGCCCAGGAGGGCCTCGGCGATGCGGGCGTCCGCCTCCTCGTGGCTGATGGTCGCCTCGCCGTCGCCCGCCTGCGGCCCGTACCAGCCGAAGTCGGCGTGATTCGCGCCGTCGATCTCGACGAGGTCGGCGGAGGAGGGCAGCCGGACGCTCGCGTCGGCGACCTTCTCGGGCGTGCTGAGCCCGTCCTCCGATCCGCTGACGCTGAGGACGGGGAGCTCGGAGCCCGAGAGGTCGTTCGCGCAGTAGCTGCCGAGCAGCACCAGGCCCGCCACCCCCGGGCCGTCGGCCCACTGGCAGGCCCTCACGCCGCCGAGGGAGTGGCCGCCGACGAGCCAGCGGTCGACGCCCTCGGCCTGGCCGGTGAAGGTCTCGAGGGAGCGCAGGTCGAAGAAGGCCAGGTGCAGGATCGGCCGCGTGATCACGACGGTCGCTCCGGCGTCCACCAGCGGCGCCAGGGTCGCCTCGTAGGAGGAGGCGTCGACCTTCGCTCCGGGGATGAAGACCAGGCCCGTGCCGGCCAGCTCGCCGGTCGAGGTCGGCGTCATCACGAGCGCGTTGTCCGTGCGCTCGACCGCGATCGCCGGATCGGCGCGCACCCGCGCGAGGGCGTCCTCGTCGGGGCCGCTGACGATCGAGCTCCAGGTGAGGAAGCCGAGGACCGCGACTCCGAGGACTCCGCCGATGCTCGCGAGCACGATGCGGCGGCGCCTCATCGGGCCGCCGTGATCGCGTCGGCCGCCTGCACGAGGGCGAGGTGGGAGAGGGCCTGGGGGGTGTTGCCCGCGTGCCGGCGACCCTCGACGTCGTACTCCTCCGAGAGGAGGCCCACGTCGTTGCAGAGCCCGACGAGCCGGTCCATCAGGGTCCGCGCGTCGTCGATCCGGCCGGAGTCGGCGTACTGGCGGACGAGCCAGAAGGAGCAGGCGAGGAACGGGTGCTCGCCGCCGGCCAGGCCGTCGACCGAGGACTCGGTCCGGTAGCGGTGCAGCAGGCCGTCCTGCAGGAGCACGCGCTCCAGCTCCGCGACGGTGCCCAGCATCCGCGGGTCGTCGGCGGGGACGAAGCCGACCATCGGCAGCACGAGGAGCGACGCGTCGACCTCGGGCGAGCCGTAGGACTGCACGAAGTGGCCGCGCTCGGCGTCGTAGCCCTGGGCCTCGATCTCGGCGCGCACCTCGTCGCGGAGGCGCTCCCAGGTCTCGACCGGACCGGGCAGGCCGTTCTCGCGCACGGCGCGGACGCCCCGGTCGAGAGCGGCCCAGATCATGACCCGCGAGTGCGTGAAGTGGCGCGGCTCGCCCCGGATCTCCCAGATGCCGTTGTCCGGCCGCTGCCAGTTGGTCTCGACGAAGCCCAGGAGCGCGCGCTGGAGCGGCCAGGAGAACTCGGTCTCGTCCACTCCGGCCACGCGGGCCTCGTGCAGGGCGACCATCACCTCGCCGATCACGTCCGCCTGGTACTGGTCGACGGCGGCGTTGCCGATCCGCACCGGGGAGGCGCCGTCGTAGCCGGGCAGGCTCGGCATCTCGCGCTCGGGCAGGTCGCGCTCGCCGGCGAGGCCGTACATGATCTGGACGTCCTCCGGGGCGCCGGCCACCGCGCGGAGCAGCCAGGCCCGCCACTTCTGCGCCTCCTGCTCGAACCCGTGCGCGAGCAGGGCCTGCAGGGTGAGCGAGGCGTCTCGGAGCCACACGTAGCGGTAGTCCCAGTTGCGGGCGCCGCCGAACTGCTCCGGGAGCGAGGTCGTCGCCGCCGCGACGATGCCGCCGGTCTCGTCGTCGGTGAGGGCGCGGAGGGTCAGCAGCGAGCGGACGACGGCGTCGCGGTGCGGGCCGTCGTAGTCGATCGCCGACGCCCACTCGGACCACCAGGAGAGCGTGCGCTCGAGCGCGCGGTCGACGTCGAGGCGCTTCGGGGCGCGCTGGTGCGAGGGGAACCACGCCATCGAGAGGTCGACGACCGCGTCCGCATCGACGTCGAACTCCGCGGCGTGGGTGTGGTCGACGGCCTTCAGCCGCACTCCGCGCACCACGACCGCGTCGGGACCGGCGACGGCGACGAGCAGCGGGTCCTCGTCCGTCCCCTCCTGCCGCACCCACGGCATGGTGCGGGCGTAGTCGAAGCGGATGCGCAGCTCCTGCCGCATCCGCACGGTCCCCGACACTCCGCGCACCCGGCGGACCAGCTCTGCCCGCTCGTCGCGCAGCGGCATCACGTCGACCACCTCGACGACGCCCGTGGGAGTCGTCCAGCGGGTGACCAGCGCGAGCGTGTCGCCGAGGTAGCGACGCTCGCTCGTCGCCTCCGCGTCCACCGGCCGCAGCGACCAGCGCCCCTGGTCGTCGCCGCCGAGGAGGGCGCCGAAGACGGAGGCGGAGTCGAAGCGCGGCAGGCACAGCCAATCGATCCCCCCATCGCGGGAGACGAGAGCGGCCGTGCGGCAGTCGGAGAGGACGGCGTAGTCCTCGATCGGGGAGACCATGCGGCGATCCTCTCAGGTGCGGCTGTGGCCTCCCAGTCAAGGCGGAGCGGGGCTCCTCAGCGCCGCCGTAGGGTGAGCCGCATGGCACAGACCGTCTCGACCCTGCTCATCCTCGGAGCGACGGGGGACCTGTCCTCGCGGCTCCTCCTCCCCGCCGTCGGCCAGATGCTGACCCGCGAGACCGACCGGCGGCTCCACCTCGTCGGCGCGGGACGCGAGGACTGGACCCAGGGGCACTGGCACGAGGTGCTGACCGCCTCCTTCGCCACCGTCGAGGCGCGGGGCGAGGGCGTGGACGCGCTCACCTCCGGCACGCGCTACCAGCAGATCGACGTCACGGATCCGGAGGCGCTCGCCGCCCTGCTCGCGAGCTGCGACGGGCCGGTGGCGGTCTACTTCGCCCTCCCTCCGGCGATCGCGGCGAAGGCCTGCGAGGCGCTCGCCGCCCACGACCTGCCGGAGGGCACTGTGCTGGCGCTGGAGAAGCCGTTCGGGACCGACGAGGCGAGCGCCCACGCCCTCAACGAGCGCCTCGCCGCGCTCGTCCCCGAGGACCGCATCCACCGCGTCGACCACTTCCTCGGCCGCGCGACGGTGATGAACGTGCTCGGCCTGCGCTTCGCGAACCGGATCCTCGAGCCGCTGTGGTCGGCGGAGCACATCGAGAGCGTCGAGATCGTCTACGACGAGCAGCTGGCTCTGGAGGGGCGGGCGAGCTACTACGACGGCGCGGGCGCGCTGACCGACATGATCCAGAGCCACCTGCTGCAGGTCCTCGCGGTGATCGCGATGGAGCCGCCGTCCTCGCTCGACGCGGCCGACCTCCGGGACGCGAAGTCGATCGTCCTGCGCGCCACGCGCCTGCACGGCGACGACCCCGCCGCGAGCTCGCGCCGTGCCCGCTACACGGCGGGGACGATCGACGGTCGCGAGCTGCCCGCCTACGCGGACGAGAAGGGCGTGGACCCCGCTCGCCAGACCGAGACGCTGGCCGAGCTGGTCGTCGAGATCGACACCTGGCGCTGGGCCGGCGTGCCGTTCACCCTCCGCTCCGGCAAGGCTCTCGGGGAGCGGCGGCGCGAAGTGGTCATCCGCTTCAAGCCGGTGCCGCACCTTCCCCGCGGCTTCGTGGGCACCGAGGCGCCGTCCGTGCTCCGGCTTTTCCTCGCGCCCGACCAGATGTCGCTCGAGCTGAACATCAACGGCCCCGGCGACCCGTACACGCTCGAGCGCGCCTCACTGGAGGCGACCTTCGGCGCAGGCCAGCTGCTGGCCTACGGCGAGGTCATCTCGGGGATCCTCGACGACGACCCGTCGCTCTCGGTCCGCGGGGACGCCGCCGAGGAGTGCTGGCGCATCGTGCAGCCCGCGCTCGACGCCTGGCACGCGGACCGGGTGCCGCTCGACGAGTACCCGGCGGGCAGCGAGGGCCCCGAGAGCTGGCCCGCGGTCTGACGGGCGGGCGTCCGTCGCGGGGGATCTCGATCCGGCGGCGGTGCCGCCTGCTCGATCCCCATGGACGGCGGCGGGGCTCGTCCGGTCGGCGGGAGCGGCGACGGGGCTCGTCAGATCGGCCGGAGGGCGAGGCCCCCGGCCGGACCGCTCGGGTCAGGAGCGGGTCGCGACGGGGGTGTCGACGGCGACGTCGGCGGTGGCCGGCTCCGCCCACACGGCGATCGGCTGCGGCTCCCAGGTGAGGGCGGCCGGCTCCACCGGGGGAGTGGAGGCGCGCATCGCGGGGATCGCCTCGGTGACCGGGGACGACGTCCGCTCGGCTCCGGCGCGGAGCTGCTCCTCCTGAATGGCGGAGGAGAGCTCGTGAGCGAGCGAGCGCGCGAGCATCCCGTGGAAGATCGGGTCGCGGTCGTCGTGGCTGCGGCGTGTGACGACCCAGGCCCCCTCGGATCCGACGAAGGCCGCGAGGCGCTCGTGGACGACGGCGAAGAGCTCGTCCTGCGAGAGGACGGGGGCCGCCTCGACGATCTCGGGGGCCGGCTTGCGACGCCTCAGACGAAACCTCATGACGAACCCCGTTTCCCGTGCTGGCAGCGACTGGGAACAGTGTCGCCGCCAACGCCTCGGGAGAGGGGCTGACACGCCGCCCCGCGGGGAGGCGGCGCGTCAGGAGGGCTCAGCGGTCGCGCTTCTTGCCGCGCTCCTCCTTGGCGAGCTCCTTCGAGTCGTAGGAGACGGAGCCGAGGGCGACGGCGACCGCGATGGCCCAGCTGACCCACTGCAGGGCCAGGCGCCAGTCGCGCGGGCCCTTGCGCGTGGTCTGCAGGATCGACCAGCCGCCGACCATCGCGCTGATGACGCTGGAGTTGAGGATGAACTTGCGCATGCGTGTGCCTCCCGTGTTCACCCCGACGCTAGCGGGTGCGAAAGCTCTCAGAGGAACGCTTGACAGCACGGAGGGGTTGTCCCGCTACGGTGGACCGCCGCCGGGATCCGAATCCTCGTGCCGGGGCACGCCGAGGAGAACGGGAACGACATGCGCACGGCTGTGATCGGGGCGGTGCTGCTCGTCGTCGGGGCGGTGGCCGTCGTCACGGGGGTCCTCCCGATGGACGCGCTGGGCGAGCTGGTCGAGCGGACGGCGCCGATCCTCGGCTTCGTGGTCGCGGTGACCGTGGTCGCCGAGCTGGCGTCCGAGGCCGGCGTCTTCACGGTGGTCGCCGAGCGCTCCGCCGAATGGGGCCGCGGGCGGACCGCGGTGCTCTGGCTGCTGGTGGTGGTGATGGCCGTCGTCAGCACGGTGTTCCTCTCGCTCGACACGACCGCCGTCCTCCTGACCCCGGTGGTGGTCCTGCTCGCGGCGCACGTGCGCGTCTCCCCCCTGCCCTTCGCGATGGCCACGGTCTGGCTGGCGAACTGCGCCTCCCTCCTCCTCCCCGTCTCGAACCTCACCAACCTGCTCGCCCAGCGGCGGCTGGGGGTCGAGGGCCCCTTCGCCTTCGCCGCGCTGACCGCGGTGCCCGCGCTCGTCGCGGCCGTGGTGCCCGTGCTGATCCTCGCGATCCGCTACCGGCGCGAGCTGGCCGAGCGCTACACCCCGGGGGAGCGGACGCCGGTGGAGGACCGGGTGCTGCTCGTCGGCGCGGGGATCGTCGTAGCGCTGCTCCTGCCGGCGCTCGTCTCGGGACTCGAGGTGTGGATCCCGGCGACGGTCGCCGCGGCCGCGCTGGTCGTCCTCTTCGCCGTGCGCCGGCCCGCGGCGCTCACGCCCTCCCTCCTGCCGTGGCAGCTCGTCGTCTTCGCGGCGGGCCTCTTCGTGGCGATGGAGGCGGCGCACCAGCTCGGGCTGGGCGCGGCGCTCGCCGTGGTCGCGGGCGAGGGGAGCGGGACGCTCGACCTGCTGCGCCTCGCCGGCTCCGGTGCCGTCGCCTCCAACCTGGTCGACAACCTGCCCGCCTACCTCGCCCTCGAGCCGGTCGCGGCGGATCCGCTCCGCCTGGTCGCTCTGCTGATCGGCGTGAACGCCGGACCGCTGATCACCCCGTGGGCCTCGCTCGCCACCCTGCTCTGGCACCAGCGGCTGACCGCGCTGGGCGTGCACGTCTCGTGGCGCCAGTACGCGCTCCTCGGACTCGTCGCGGTCGTCCCCACGGTGGGCGGAGCGACGCTCGCGCTCGCCCTCGTGCAGGGCTGATCCCCCGTCCCCGTGCAGGGCCGGCTGCTAGCCTCGACGGGCACGACGACGGCTCGACCGACGAAAAGGGACCACCATTCCTCCGCACTCCGCCTCCTCCTCCTCCGCCGCTGACAGGACCGACGCCGGGACCTCGGGAGGGACCGAGCGCAACGCGTTCGTGGTCGTCTCGAACCGCCTGCCGGTGGACCGCGTCGTGGCCGAGGACGGCACCGCCTCCTGGAAGACCTCGCCCGGAGGGCTGGTCACCGCGCTCGAGCCCGTGATGCGCGCGAACGAGGGCGCCTGGGTCGGCTGGCCCGGCGTGGCCGACGAGGAGGTCGCCCCGTTCGTCGACAACGGCGTGCAGATCGTCCCCGTCGCCCTCAGCGCTCAGGAGCTCGAGGACTACTACGAGGGCTTCTCGAACGACACGCTCTGGCCGCTGTACCACGACGTGATCGCGCCCCCCACGTACCACCGCGACTGGTGGGACGCCTACGTCCGGGTCAACCAGCGCTTCGCCGAGGCGGCCGCGGCCGTCACGGAGGAGGACGGCGTGGTCTGGGTGCAGGACTACCAGCTCCAGCTCGTCCCGAAGATGCTGCGCGAGCTGCGGCCCGACGTCACGATCGGCTTCTTCAACCACATCCCGTTCCCGCCCTACGGGATCTTCGCCCAGCTGCCGTGGCGCCGGCAGATCGTCGAGGGCCTGCTCGGCGCCGACGTGATCGGCTTCCAGCGCCAGGGCGACGCGGGCAGCTTCCTCCGTGCCGTCCGGCGCCTGCTCGGCTACGACACCCGCAGCACGGTCGTCGAGGTCCCGGTCGAGGAGGAGGCCGTCGGCGGCACCCGCCGCGTCAACCGCTCGCGGCGCGGGGCGAGCGTGCGCCCGGTCGTCGCCCGGCACTTCCCGATCTCGATCGACTCCGCATCGTTCGAGGCGATGGCCCGCACCCCCGAGATCCAGGCCCGCGCCGCTGAGATCCGCGCCGAGCTGGGAAACCCCGAGACCGTGATGCTCGGCGTCGACAGGCTCGACTACACCAAGGGCATCGGCCACCGCCTGAAGGCTTTCGGCGAGCTCCTGGCCGACGGCCGCCTCACCTCCGAGGACGCGGTGCTCGTGCAGGTCGCGAGCCCGAGCCGCGAGCGCGTGGACACCTACCGGCAGCTGCGCGACGACATCGAGCTGCAGGTCGGCCGGATCAACGGCGACTACAGCACGCTCGGGCACCCGGCGATCAGCTACCTCCACCACGGCTACCCGCGCGAGGAGATGGTGGCGCTCTACCTCGCCGCCGACGTCATGCTCGTCACGGCGCTGCGCGACGGGATGAACCTCGTCGCGAAGGAGTACGTCGCCTCCCGCTTCGACAACGACGGCGTGCTCGTGCTGAGCGAGTTCGCCGGAGCGGCCGACGAGCTCAAGCAGGCCGTGCAGGTGAACCCGCACGACATCTCGGGGCTCAAGGACGCGATGGAGGCCTCGGCGCAGATGCCGCGCGTCGAGCGCACCCGGCGCATGCGCGCGCTCCGGCGCCGCGTGCTGGAGAACGACGTGGCGCGCTGGTCGGAGTCGTTCCTCTCGGCTCTCGCGGAGCACGCGGCCGGCCAGCAGCTCGACGTGCGGCCGGCCGCCCGCGGGCAGGAGGCGCCGCACGGCCAGGAGGCCGAGCACCGCGACGACGCGGCCCACGGACAGGCGGCGGAGCTCGAGCGGGAGGCCGCCGACGACCGCGAGCTCGACGGCGGCGCGCGATGAGCGGGGGAGTGCCCGAGCGGCTCGTCGCGGCGCTGCGGGAGCTCGCCGCGACCGACCGGCTCCTGGTGGCCCTCGACTTCGACGGCACTCTCGCGCCCGAGGTCGACGACCCCGCCCGTGCGCGGGCGCTCCCCGAGGCGCGCGAGGCCGTGCTGCGGCTCCTCGCCCTGCCCGGCACCCGGGTCGCGCTGGTCTCCGGCCGGGCGCTCGGGAGCCTCGAGGAGGTCTCGCAGCTGCCCGACGAGGCGCTGCTGGTCGGCTCCCACGGCATCGAGATCCGCCTCGACCCCGAGGAGGACGCGGTCCGCCTCGACGATGACGAGCTCGAGAAGGTGGGAGTGCTCGAGGACGTCCTGAAGGGCATCGCCCGCGGGATCGACAACGTCTGGATCGAGGACAAGCCCGCCGGCTTCGCCCTGCACACCCGTCTCGCGACCGAGCGCCACAGCCGCGTCGCCCACGTCGTCGCCCTCTCCGAGGCGCGCGCCGAGGTGCAGGGGGTCACCGTCCGCGAGGGCAAGAACGTCCTGGAGTTCTCGGTCCGCTCCACCACCAAGGGGGAGGCCGTGCAGCACCTCCGCCGCTACACCGGCGCGACCGCCGTGCTCTACGCGGGCGACGACGTGACGGACGAGGACGCCTTCGCGGTCCTCGGCTCCGGCGACGTCGGCATCAAGAGCGGCGAGGGCACCACCGCGGCCTCCTACCGGGTCCGCGGTCCCGAGCAGGTCGCGCACGCGCTCCGGCTGCTCGCCGACCTGCGCGCGGAGTAGCCGCTCCGGAGGAGCCGAGTGCGCGGGCCGGTCGAGGTCCGCCCGGCGAGCAGGGGCACCGCGCGCGAGGCGGTAGCCTCATCGCATGCCGGAAATCGATTGGAAGCCACGCTCGCGCACCGTCACGGACGGCATCGAGGCCACGACGTCGCGCGGGATGCTGCGGGCGGTCGGGATGGGCGATGACGACTGGGAGAAGCCCCAGATCGGCATCGCGTCCTCGTGGAACGAGATCACCCCCTGCAACCTCTCGCTCGAGCGCCTCGCGCGCTCCGCGAAGGAGGGCGTGCACTCGGGAGGCGGCTACCCGCTCCAGTTCGGCACCATCTCCGTCTCGGACGGCATCTCGATGGGCCACGAGGGCATGCACTTCTCGCTCGTCTCCCGCGAGGTCATCGCCGACTCCGTCGAGACCGTGATGATGGCCGAGCGCCTCGACGGCACCGTCATGCTGGCCGGCTGCGACAAGTCGCTGCCCGGCATGCTGATGGCCGCGGCCCGTCTCGACCTCGCCGCCGTGTTCGTCTACGCCGGCTCGATCGCCCCGGGCTGGGTCAAGCTCTCGGACGGCACCGAGAAGGACATCACGATCATCGACTCCTTCGAGGCCGTCGGCGGCGTCAAGGCCGGGATCATGTCCGAGGAGGACGCCAAGCGCATCGAGTGCGCCTTCGCCCCGGGCGAGGGCTCGTGCGGCGGCATGTACACCGCCAACACCATGGCCAGCGTCGCCGAAGCGCTCGGCATGAGCCTGCCCGGCTCCGCCTCGCCCGCCGCGGCCGACCGCCGCCGCGACTACTTCGCCCGCAAGTCCGGCGAGGCGGTCGTCGAGCTGCTGCGCAACGGCACCACGGCCCGCGACATCCTCACCAAGGAGGCGTTCGAGAACGCGATCGCGGTGGCGATGGCCTTCGGCGGCTCCACCAACGTCATCCTGCACCTGCTCGCGATCGCCAACGAGGCCGAGGTCGACCTCACGATCGACGACTTCAACCGCATCGGCGACACGATCCCGCACATCGGCGACCTCAAGCCCTTCGGCAAGTACGTCATGAACGACGTCGACCGCCACGGCGGCGTCCCGGCTGTGATGAAGGCGCTCCTGGACGCCGGGCTGCTCCACGGCGACTGCCTGACCGTCACCGGGAAGACGGTCGCCGAGAACCTCGCCGAGATGGACATCGCGCCGCTGGACGGCGAGGTCATCCGCACTCTCGACAACCCGATCCACGCGACCGGCGGGCTCACCATCCTCAAGGGCTCGCTCGCCCCCGAGGGCGCGGTCGTCAAGACCGCCGGCTTCGACGCCTCCGTCTTCGAGGGCCCGGCCCGCGTGTTCGAGCGCGAGCGCGCCGCGATGGACGCGCTGACCGAGGGCCGGATCGAGAAGGGCGACGTGGTGGTCATCCGCTACGAGGGCCCGAAGGGCGGCCCCGGCATGCGCGAGATGCTCGCCATCACCGCCGCGATCAAGGGGGCCGGGCTCGGAAAAGATGTACTACTGTTGACCGACGGACGATTCTCAGGCGGCACAACCGGCCTGTGCATCGGCCACATAGCTCCCGAATCGGTGGACGCAGGTCCCATCGCATTCGTTCGCGACGGAGACCCGATTCGGGTCGACATCGCCGCTCGCTCGATCGACCTACTCGTCGACGAGTCCGAGCTCGCCGCCCGCCGAGAAGGCTGGGCCCCTCTCCCTCCGCGCTACACCCGCGGGGTCCTCGCCAAGTACGCCAAGCTCGTCCGCTCGGCAGCCGAGGGCGCCGTCACCGGGTGACCCGGCCCGCTCCGGCCGGCCGCGCACTCGCGTTCCCGGGCACTCGCCTCCGGCTCTGCCCGCCGCCGCACCACCTCCTGAAGGAATCGACACCCGCATGACTCCGGATCCGTCCGCCGTGCAGCCCGCACCGACGCCCCAGCCACCCCGACCCGCCCACGCTCCCGGGGCCGCCCCCGCGGCCGAGGTCCTCACCGGAGCGCAGGCGGTCGTCCGCTCGCTCGAGATGCTCGGGATCGAGGACGTCTTCGGCCTGCCCGGAGGCGCGATCCTCCCGGTCTACGACCCGCTGATGGACTCCTCGAAGATCCGGCACATCCTGGTCCGCCACGAGCAGGGCGCCGGCCACGCCGCCGAGGGCTACGCCTCGGCCACCGGCAGGCTCGGCGTCTGCATCGCGACCTCGGGCCCCGGAGCGACCAACCTGGTCACCGCGATCGCGGACGCCTACATGGACTCGGTCCCGATGCTCGCGATCACCGGCCAGGTGTTCTCGACGCTCATGGGGACCGACGCGTTCCAGGAGGCGGACATCGTCGGCATCACCATGCCGATCACGAAGCACTCCATCCTCGTGACGCGCCCCGAGGACATCCCCTCGGCCCTCGCCTCCGCCGCGCTGATCGCCACCACCGGCCGCCCCGGCCCCGTGCTGGTCGACATCACGAAGGACGCGCAGCAGGACCAGGCGCCGTTCCTCTGGCCGCCGAAGATCGACCTGCCCGGGTACCGCCCGGTCACGAAGGCGCACGGCAAGCAGATCCAGGCCGCGGCCCAGCTGCTGGTCGAGTCGAGGAAGCCGGTGCTCTACGTGGGCGGCGGCATCATCCGCGCCCGCGCGGCGGCCGAGCTGAAGGCGTTCGCCGAGGCCTGCGGCGCCCCCGTGGTGACCACGCTGATGGCGCGCGGCGCGTTCCCCGACTCCCACGAGCAGCACCTGGGCATGCCCGGCATGCACGGCACCGTCCCCGCGGTGCTCGCGCTGCAGGAGGCGGACCTGATCCTCGCGCTGGGCTCGCGCTTCGACGACCGCGTGACCGGCAAGGCTGCGCTCTTCGCGCCCCACGCCAAGGTCGTGCACGTCGACATCGACCCGGCCGAGATCTCCAAGATCCGCACCGCCGATGTGCCGATCGTGGGAGACCTGAAGGACGTCCTCCCGGACCTCACCGACGCGTTCGCCAAGGCCTCCGCGGACGGCCGCGCCGACACCTCCGAGTGGTGGAGCTACCTCAAGGGGCTGCAGACGGAGTTCCCGCTCGGCTACACCGAGCCGAACGACGGCCTGCTCTCCCCGCAGTACGTCATCAAGCGCATCGGCGAGATCACCGGCCCCGAGGGCGTCTTCGCCTCCGGAGTCGGCCAGCACCAGATGTGGGCGGCGCAGTTCATCCAGTACGAGCGCCCCAACTCCTGGCTCAACTCGGGCGGCGCCGGCACGATGGGCTACTCCGTGCCCGCGGCCATGGGCGCCAAGGTCGGCGAGCCCGACCGGACGGTGTGGGCGATCGACGGCGACGGCTGCTTCCAGATGACCAATCAGGAGCTCGCCACCTGCACGATCAACGACATCCCGATCAAGGTCGCGGTGATCAACAACTCCTCGCTGGGCATGGTACGCCAGTGGCAGACCCTGTTCTACGAGGGCCGCTACTCGAACACCGACCTCAACACGGGTCACGACACCGTGCGGGTGCCCGACTTCGTGAAGCTCGCCGACGCGTACGGCGCGCTCGGCATCCGCGTCACGAAGCCGGAGGAGATCGACGACGCCATCCGCCTCGCGATCGCCACCAACGACCGGCCCGTCGTGATCGACTTCGTCGTCAGCCGCGACTCCATGGTCTGGCCGATGGTCCCGCAGGGCGTCTCCAACAGCTACGTCCAGTACGCCCGAGACCACAGCCCGACCTGGGACGACGAGGAGTAGACCCGCATGACGCACCACGTTCTCTCCCTGCTCGTCGAGGACAAGCCGGGACTGCTCACCCGCGTCGCCGGGCTGTTCGCCCGCCGCGGCTTCAACATCGAGTCGCTGGCGGTCGGTCCGACCGAGCTGGCCGGGCTCTCGCGCATCACGGTCGCCGTGGACGTCGAGGACCTGCCGCTCGAGCAGGTCACGAAGCAGCTCAACAAGCTCGTCAACGTGATCAAGATCGTCGAGCTCGACACCGACCAGTCGGTCCAGCGCGAGCACCTGCTCGTCAAGGTCCGCGTCGACAACGTCACGCGCTCGCAGGTGCTCGAGGCCGTCACGCTCTTCCGCGCCCGCGTGGTCGACGTCGCGACGGACGCCCTGGTGATCGAGGTCACCGGCGACACCGGCAAGACCAACGCGTTCCTGCGGGTGATCGAGCCCTACGGCATCAAGGAGATCGCGCAGTCGGGCCTGCTCGCCATCGGGCGCGGCTCCAAGTCGATCACCGAGCGCGTCTTCAAGAACTGACCGCGAACTCTCCACTACAGAAAAGGACTCACCACGTGACCGAGCTCATCTACGACGCCGACGCCGACCTCTCCATCATCCAGTCCAAGAAGGTCGCGATCGTCGGCTACGGCTCGCAGGGCCACGCGCACGCGCAGAACCTCCGCGACTCCGGCGTCCAGGTCGTCATCGCGCTGAAGGAGGGGTCGAAGTCGACCGCCAAGGCCGAGGACGACGGCTTCGAGGTCAAGAGCGTCGCCGACGCCGCCGACTGGGCCGACCTGATCATGATCCTCGCGCCGGACCAGCACCAGCGCGCCATCTACAGCGAGCAGATCGCGGACAAGCTGACCGAGGGCAAGACCCTCGCGTTCGCGCACGGCTTCAACATCCGCTTCGGCTACATCGAGGCGCCCGCCGGCGTCGACGTCATCCTGATCGCGCCGAAGGCCCCGGGCCACACCGTGCGCCGCGAGTTCGTCGCCGGCCGCGGCATCCCGGACATCATCGCCGTCGAGAACGACGCCTCCGGCACCGCCTGGGAGACCGCGAAGTCCTATGCGAAGGCCATCGGCGGCACCCGCGCCGGCGTCATCAAGACCACCTTCACCGAGGAGACCGAGACCGACCTGTTCGGTGAGCAGGCCGTGCTCTGCGGCGGCACCTCGCAGCTCGTCCAGTACGGCTTCGAGACCCTCGTCGAGGCCGGCTATCAGCCCGAGATCGCCTACTTCGAGGTGCTGCACGAGCTCAAGCTCATCGTCGACCTCATGTGGGAGGGCGGCATCGCCAAGCAGCGCTGGAGCGTCTCCGACACCGCCGAGTACGGCGACTACGTCTCCGGCCCGCGCGTCATCGACCCGCGCGTCAAGGAGAACATGAAGGCCGTCCTCGGCGACATCCAGAGCGGTGCCTTCGCGACGCGCTTCATCGGCGACCAGGACGCGGGCGGACCCGAGTTCCAGGAGCTGCGCGCCAAGGGCGAGAAGCACCCGATCGAGGAGACCGGCCGCGAGCTGCGCAAGCTCTTCGCCTGGAAGCAGACCGACGAGGACTACACCGACGGCAGCGTCGCGCGCTAGTCGCTCCGCGACGACCGGGAGAGCCCCGGTCCGACGAAGGACCCGTCCACCGGGATCCCCTCGCCGGGCCGGGGCTCCTCCGCGTCCGGAGGGCCCGGCTACCGCTCGGACTCGCGGACGAGACGGCGGAGACCGCCCTTCGGCGGGACGAGGACGGGGTCCGGCCACCGGGGCGAGAGGTGGTCGCCGAGCGTGACCCGGCGGAGCTTTCGGCCGACGAGGGGGAGGACCCAGTCGGCGGCCCAGCGTCGCTGCTCGCGCAGCCGCGCACGGAGGCGGAGCGGCTCGGGGGCCTCCCACGGCCCGGTCGAGATCGTGTGCGGCACGCCGAGCGCGTCGAGCACGCGAGCGGCGAGGACGCGGTGGCCGCGCTTGGAGAGGTGCATCCGGTCGGGCGACCAGAGCACGGGGGAGTAGAACTCCGTCATCGCCCAGTAGTCGACGAGGATCGCGCCCCGCTCGCGGGCGATCCGGCGGACCGCGCTGTTGTAGAGGTGGTTGCGTCGCACGAACATCCGCGGGGCGGGCAGTCCGGGGATGTCGACCCCGGTGAAGAGCACGAGGGACGCGCCGGTGGTCGCGAGCGCGTCGACGAGCGCCTCGTAGCGGGTGGTCAGATCGACCGTGTCGGTGCCCAGGTCGAGGATGTCGTTGCCGCCGGCGTACAGCGTGACCAGGGTGGGGCGGAGCGCGAGGGCGGGCGCGAGCTGGTCCTCGGTGATCTGGGCGAGGCGCTTCGAGCGGATGGCGAGGTTCGCGTACTCCCAGCCCGGCTCTGCCTTCGCCAGGCGCTCGGCGACGCGGTCGGCCCAGCCGCGCACGCCGTTCGGCAGGCGCGGGTGCGGGTCGCCGACCCCCTCCGTGAAGGAGTCGCCGAGGGCGACGAAGCGGCGGCGGCGGTCGTCCATCCGCTCAGCCTCGCCCCCGGGAGAGGACGCGGGGTGGCCGCCGGGTGTCGGGCAGGCGGCGGCGGGCTCCGAGCCTCCTGCGAGGTGTGCGCGGCTAGGGTGTTGCGGTGATCGATGGTGGACCGGGCCGCTCCCCGGAGGACGACGACGCGGCGACCCCGCCGGTGGACCGCGGGCCGGACACGGGCCCGGAGGACGACGCCGACGACGAGGCCCTGGAGTGGGCGGGCGAGGGCGCGGACCCGACGCTCGCCGCGGGGACGGCGCGCGTGCGCCGGACGCCCCGCGCGGTCGTCGGGGCCGATCCGGCGGACGACGACTCCGACGACGACGGCTCCGACGACGAGGACTCCGCCGACGAGGCCGCGTCCTCCTCCGCACTGCTGATCGCCGCGGGCATCGCCGCCGGTCTCTACCTCCTGTACGCGATCGCCTGGGCGATCACGGCGACGCGGCAGTCGCCGGTCGCCGCCGCGGGCTTCGCGGGCGACCCGCTCGGCGGAGCCCTCTACTCGCTCGGCCTCTGGCTGGCTGTCCTGGCGCCGCCGGTGTGGTTCGCCGTGGTGCTGCTCGCCACCCGCGACTCCCGCGTGCGCACCCGCGTGCTCTGGCTGGTCGCCGGCCTCGTCCTCCTCGCTCCGCTGCCGTTCCTGAAGGGGGCGTGATGACCGACTCGACCCGGGCCACCCTCGGCGGGACCGGCCGACGCGACCGGCCCGGCCGGCGCCTGGCCGCCTCCGTCCTCGTCGCCGTGCTGTTCGCGCTCTTCTTCGCCTGGGACGTGTGGGAGGCGGTCGGCAACCTGATCGGCCTGCGCAGCTACGCGGCCTCCCTCGGCACCGATCTGAACCCGACGGGCTGGGCGGTGCTCCTGCTCGGCCTGGTGCTGCCGGCCGCGTGCTTCGTCGCCGCCGTCCTGCTCGGGCGCCGCCGGGGGCTCCCGGCGCGCGTCGGACTGCTCGCGGCGGCGCTCTGCCTCTCGGCGGCGCTCTCGCTCGACGTGCAGCTGATCCTCGGCGTCGAGAGCCTGGTGTCGCTGAGCTGACCGGCGCCGTCACACGGCGCGGGGCGCGCGCACCCCTCCGCTACAGTGACGGGGGGCTGCCGACGCCCCCGCCTCGGTGCCCGCTCCGTCCCCTCTCCGAAGGAAGCGCCTCTCGTGACAAAGCCGGTCGTCCTGATCGCCGAAGAACTCTCGCCCGCCACCGTGGACGCGCTCGGTCCCGACTTCGAGATCCGCTCCGTGGACGGCACCGACCGCCCGGCGCTGCTCGAGGCCCTCGCCACGGCGCACGCGATCCTCGTGCGCTCCGCGACGCAGGTCGACGCGGAGGCGATCGCCGCGGCTCCCTCGCTCCAGGTGATCGCCCGCGCCGGAGTGGGCCTGGACAACGTCGACATCACCGCGGCGACCGCCGCGGGCGTCATGGTCGTGAACGCGCCGACCTCGAACATCATCTCGGCCGCCGAGCTCACCGTCGGCCACATCCTGAGCCTCGCCCGCCACATCCCCGCCGCGCACAGCGCGCTCGCGCAGGGCCTCTGGAAGCGCTCGAAGTACACGGGCGTCGAGCTGTACGAGAAGACCGTCGGCATCATCGGCCTCGGCCGCATCGGCGCGCTGATCACGGCGCGCCTGCAGGCCTTCGGCGTGGACGTCGTCGCCTACGACCCCTACGTGACCAGCGCCCGCGCGCAGCAGCTCGGCGTCACGCTCCTCTCCCTGGAGGAGCTGCTGGCCCAGAGCGACTTCATCACGATCCACATGCCGCGGACGCCCGAGACGACGGGCATGATCTCGGACGAGCAGCTGGCGCTGATGAAGCCGTCCGCGTTCATCGTCAACGTGGCCCGCGGCGGCCTCATCGACGAGGACGCGCTGCACCGCGCGCTCGTCGCGAAGACCATCGCCGGCGCCGGCCTCGACGTGTTCGTGAAGGAGCCGCCGACCGGCTCTCCGCTGCTGGCCCTCGAGAACGTGGTCGTCACTCCGCACCTCGGGGCCTCGACCGACGAGGCGCAGGAGAAGGCCGGCGTCTCGGTCGCCCGCTCGGTGCGCCTCGCGCTCTCGGGCGAGCTCGTGCCGGATGCGGTGAACGTCGCCGGCGGCGTGATCGACGAGTACGTGCGCCCTGGCATCCCGCTGGTCGAGAAGCTCGGCCAGGTCTTCTCGGGCCTCGCGGACTCGCCGGTCACCTCCATCGACGTCGAGGTGCGCGGCGAGCTCGCCGGCTACGACGTGAAGGTCCTCAAGCTGGCGGCCCTCAAGGGCGTCTTCACCAACGTGGTCTCGGAGACGGTGTCCTACGTCAACGCTCCGGTGCTCGCCGAGCAGCGCGGCATCGAGGTGCGCCTGATCACGGAGCCGGTCTCGGACGAGTACCGCAATGTGATCACGCTGCGCGGCGCGCTCTCGGACGGCTCGCAGATCTCGGTCTCGGGCACGCTGACCGGCACCAAGCAGGTCGAGAAGATCGTGGCGATCAACGGCTACGACGTCGAGGTCCCCCTCGCGAAGCACCTCGTCGTGATGAGCTACGTCGACCGCCCCGGCATCGTCGCGGTCTACGGCCGCGAGTTCGGCGACGCCTCCGTCAACATCGCGGGCATGCAGATCGCGCGCACCGAGGCGGGCGGCAAGGCCCTCTCGGTGATCACCATCGACTCGCCCGCCCCCGACGGCCTGCTCGAGAAGGTCCGCGTCGCGATCGACGCCGACCTCATGCAGGAGATCGACATCACCGAGCAGTGAGCACGCGGCGGTTCGCCCAGGTCGACGTCTTCGGCGCCGAGCCGTTCCGGGGCAACCCGGTGGCGGTCGTCGTCGACGGCGACGGCGTGGGCGACGCCGCGATGGCGGAGTTCGCGCGCTGGACGAACCTGTCCGAGACGACCTTCCTCCTCCGCCCCCGCGACTCCGCGGCCGACTACCGGCTGCGGATCTTCACCCCGGGCGGGGAGCTGCCCTTCGCCGGGCACCCGACCCTCGGGAGCGCGCACGCCTGGCTCGCGGCCGGAGGGACGGCCCGGGCGGCGGGAGAACTCGTGCAGGAGTGCGCCGCGGGCCTCGTCCGGCTGCGGGTGACGGAGGAGGGCATCGCCTTCGCCGCTCCGCCCCGCCGGCGGTCCGGACCGGTCGACGAGGCGACGCTCCAGCGGGTGGCCTCGGCTCTGCGGATCCCGCGCGGGGAGATCCTCGATCACGAGTGGGTCGACAACGGGCCCGGCTGGCTGGCCGTGCGGCTCGCCTCGGCGGAGCAGGTCCTCGCGCTGCGGCCGGACCAGGCGCTCCTCGCCGGGCTCCCCGTCGGCGTCGTGGGCGAGCGTCCGGCGGGAGGCGAGTGCGCGGTCGAGGTGCGGGCGTTCATCCCGGACGCCGGTGTCGCCGAGGACCCGGTGACGGGGAGCCTCAACGCGGGGATCGCCCAGTGGCTGATCGGGAGCGGCGCGCTGCCCGAGCGCTACACCGCGGCCCAGGGAGCGGCGATCGGCCGCGCCGGGCGCGTGCGGGTCGAGAGCGACGGCGGTGAGATCTGGATCGGCGGCGCGACCGTGACGCTGATCGACGGGGTCGTCGAGCTGTAGCGGGTCCGCCGGGGCGGCGCGGCTCAGCTCCCGAGGAGGCGCTGGACGACCGCGAGGACGTCCTCCGCCTCGCCGCGCGACGGCGTGCCCGTGGGGAGCAGGGCGGAGTTGTAGTAGAGCCCGTCGCTCATCAGCACGATCGCGCGGGCGACGAGCGGGTCGCCCACGGCGTCGGCGACCACCTCGTTCCAGCTGTCGTGGATCCGCGCGAGGCCGCCGCTGGCCCGCTCGTCGTGCCCCTGCGCGATGCGGGCGACGGCGAGGATCGTGCGGTCGAAGGCCGAGTCGGCGGCGAAGGAGGTGCGCAGCAGGTAGGCGACCACGCCCTCGGGAGCGGCGAGGCTCTGCGCGACGTCCTCCTCCCTCCGCGCGTCGAGGCGCTGCAGGAGCCCGTCGACGAGGGCGTCCTTGGAGGGGAAGTGGTAGAGCAGACCGCCCTTGGAGACCCCGGCCTCGCGGGCGACGGCATCGAGGGTCGCGGCGCGCTCGCCCTGCTCGATGAGGAGCTGCTCGAACGCGTCGAGGACGCGGTCGCGGGCGGGGGCGGGAGGCACGTCGTCCATCCTACGGCGGATCAGTGGTGACTGTACCGGCCGGACGGTATACTCGCTCCGTTCCTCTCTCGAAAGGTCGTCCCTGTGTCCGCGCGCACCGCTCCCGTCTCCACCCGCGACTCCGTCGGCGCCGCCGACCGGGTCGGACGACGCGCCTGGGTGGCGCTCGCGGTGCTGATGCTCCCGGTGCTGCTCGTCTCGGTCGACAACACGGTGCTGAACTTCGCTCTCCCCTCGATCGCCGAGGATCTCGGCCCCTCCGGCACGGAGCTGCTGTGGATCGTCGACGCCTACCCGCTGGTGCTCGCCGGCCTGCTGGTGGCGATGGGCAGTCTCGGCGACCGCATCGGGCGCCGGCGCCTCCTGCTGGTCGGCGCGGTCGGCTTCGCCGCCGTCTCGGTCGTCGCCGCGTTCGCTCCCACCGCCGCGGCGCTCATCGGCGCCCGCGCGGCCCTGGGCTTCTTCGGCGCGATGCTGATGCCCTCGACGCTCTCGCTCCTGCGCAGCGTCTTCCCGAACCGCGACCAGCGCCGCCTGGCGATCGCGATCTGGGCGACCGGCTTCGCGGTCGGCTCGGGCGTCGGCCCGCTGGTCGGCGGCGTGCTGCTCGAGCACTTCCCCTGGGGCTCGGTGTTCCTGCTCGCGGTGCCCGTGCTGCTCCCGCTCGTGGTCCTGGTGCCGATCCTGGTGCCGGAGTCGCGCGACCCGCAGCCCGGCCCTGTCGACGTGGTCAGCATCCTGCTGTCCCTGGCGACCATGGCGCCGGTCGTCTACGCGGTGAAGTCCTTCGCCGAGCACGGGATCGACGCGGTCGGCGTCGCGGCGCTCGTCGTGGGCGTCGTCTCGGGAGTCCTGTTCGTCCGCCGACAGCAGCGCCGGGCCTCGCCGATGCTCGATCTCTCGCTCTTCCGCCGCGGCTCGTTCAGCGCGGCGATCGTGGTCAACCTGCTCAGCGTGACCGCGCTGGTCGGCGGGCTCTTCTTCCTGTCGCAGCACCTGCAGCTCGTGGTCGGGCTCTCGCCGCTGGAGGCGGGTCTCGTGCTGGTCCCCGGCCTCGCCGTGATGATCCTGGCCGGGCTGGGCGTGGTGCCGATCGCGCGCCGCGTCGCTCCGCGCCTCGTCGTGCCGGCCGGGCTGCTCGTCTCGGCCGTCGGCTACATCCTGCTGGCCCTCGGCAGCGGGGCCCCCGGAGGAGCGTCCGCGCTCACCGTCGCCGTCGCCTTCGCGTTCCTCGGCCTCGGCATCGGCGCGGCCGAGACGGTGTCGAACGAGCTGATCCTGGCCAACGCGCCCGCCGACAAGGCCGGCGCCGCCTCCGCCGTCTCCGAGACCGCCTACGAGCTCGGCGCCGTCCTCGGCACCGCGACGCTCGGCACCGTCCTCACCGCCGTGTACCGCGGGGGAGTCGTGCTGCCCGAGGGTCTCGACGCCGCGCAGGCGCAGCGAGCCGGCGAGACTCTCGGCGGCGCCGTGTCGGTCGCGGGCGAGCTGCCCGCCGACTCCGGCGCGAGCCTCGTCGCGTCGGCGAGCGCGGCGTTCGACGCGGGCGTCGGCTGGTCGGCCTGGCTGGGCGTCGTCCTCGTGCTGGCCGCCGCCGCGGTCGGCGCCTGGCGCCTCCGCCGGAGCTGACGCTCCTCCTCCCGCCCGCCCGGCGGGGACGCGTGCCCCGGACCGCGGCGCGGGCGGCCCGCGAGTACGCTGGGGGGACTCCGACCCCGTACGCCTGAGGACCGCCATGCCCCGCACCGTGAAGCTCGCCGTCATCCCCGGAGACGGGATCGGGCCCGAGGTGACCGCCGAGGCCGTCAAGGTCCTCGACGCCGTCACCGCCGACTCCGACCTGGTGCTCGAGACGACCACGTTCTCGCTCGGAGCCGCCCGCTACCTCGAGACCGGCGACGTCCTCACCGACGAGGACCTCGCGGCGATCGCGGGGCACGACGCGATCCTCCTGGGCGCCGTCGGCGGGGCACCGGGCGACCCCCGCCTCCGGGACGCGAACATCGAGCGCGGGCTGCTGCTGCGGCTGCGCTTCGAGCTCGACCACTACGTCAACCTGCGGCCCACCCGTCTCTACGCGGGCGTCCCGTCGCCGCTCGCGGCTCCCGGGGAGGTCGACTTCGTGGTCGTCCGCGAGGGCACGGAGGGGCCCTACGTCGGCACCGGCGGCTCGATCCGGCAGGGCACCCCGCACGAGGTCGCCAACGAGGTCTCGGTCAACACCGCCTACGGGGTCGAGCGCGTCGTCCGCCACGCGTTCGAGCTCGCCCGCGCCCGCCGCTCGACGCTGACCCTCGTGCACAAGACGAACGTCCTCGTCTTCTCCGGGTCGCTCTGGAAGCGGATCGTCGACGAGGTGGGGGCCGCTTTCGAAGACGTGGCCGTCGACTACCTCCACGTGGACGCCGCGACGATCTTCCTGGTGACCGACCCTGCTAGGTTCGACGTCATCGTCACCGACAACCTTTTCGGCGACATCCTGACCGATCTGGCCGGCGCGATCAGCGGCGGCATCGGACTCGCGGCCTCGGGCAACATCAACCCCGACGGCGCGTTCCCCAGCATGTTCGAGCCGGTCCACGGATCCGCGCCCGACATCGCCGGACGGCAGCTCGCCGACCCGACCGCCGCGATCCTCTCGGCGGCGATGCTGCTGGACCACCTCGGCCGGAGCGACGAGGCCGCCCGCGTCACCGCGGCCGTGACCGCCGACATCGAGTCGCGCGACGGCACCCCGCGCTCCACGGCGGCGATCGGCGACTCCGTCGTCGCCCGCCTCCGCTGATCCCCCGCAGAAGGACACCACCACGATGAGCACCGACTCCGCCCCCGCCGACCTCGCCTTCGAGGTGACCGCCGCCCCCGCTCCCCGCTCCGAGGAGGAGCGCGCTCGGATCCTCGCGAACCCCGGCTTCGGCATGCACTTCACCGACCACATGGTCGGCCTCCGCTGGACCCGCGCGGACGGCTGGCACAGCGCCCGCGTCGAGCCCTACGGCCCGCTCGCGCTCGACCCCGCCGCCGCCGTCCTGCACTACGCGCAGGAGATCTTCGAGGGGATGAAGGCCTACCGCCACGAGGACGGCTCCGTCTGGACCTTCCGCCCGGAGGCGAACGCGCGCCGTCTGCAGCGCTCGGCTCGCCGCCTCGCGCTGCCGGAGCTCCCGACGGACCTCTTCGTCGAGTCGCTGCGGCAGCTGATCGCGGTCGACGGCGACTGGGTGCCCTCGGAGCCGGAGACCAGCCTCTACCTGCGCCCGTTCATGTTCGCGCAGGAGGCGTTCCTCGGCGTGCGCGCGGCCGAGGACGTGGCCTACTCCGTGATCGCCAGCCCCGCCGGGGCCTACTTCTCGGGCGGCGTCGCCCCCGTGTCGATCTGGCTCTCCACCTCCTACGCCCGAGCGGGCAAGGGCGGCACCGGAGCGGCGAAGACCGGCGGCAACTACGCCTCCTCCCTCCTCCCGCAGCAGGAGGCCTACAGCCACGGCTGCGCGCAGGTCCTCTTCCTCGACTCGCAGGAGTCGCAGTGGATCGAGGAGCTCGGCGGCATGAACGTGGTGCTGGTGAAGAAGGACGGCACGCTGGTGACCCCGGAATCGGACTCGATCCTCGAGGGCATCACGCGCGACAGCGTCCTGCAGCTCGCCGAGGACCGCGGCCACCGCGTCGAGCGGCGCCGCGTGAGCATCGACGAGTGGCGCGACGGAGTGGCCTCCGGCGACGTGGTCGAGGTGTTCGCCTGCGGGACCGCCGCCGTGATCACCCCGATCGCCGAGCTCAAGGGCGAGGGCTTCTCCGTCGGCCGCGAGGGCGCGCCCGCCGGAGAGCTCACGATGTCGCTCCGGGAGGAGCTGACCGGCATCCAGTACGGACGCCGCGAGGACACGCACGGATGGATGACGAGGCTGGACGCATGAAGATCGCACGATTCGCCACGCAGCGCGACGGGGACAACGGGGGAGCGATCCACTTCGGGATCGTGGACGAGGACGACCTGGTCGTGCTCGCCGGCGATCCGATGTTCGCCGGGTTCGACACCACCGGGGAGCGCATCCCGATCGCGGAGGCGAAGCTCCTCGCGCCGGTGATCCCGCGCTCCAAGGTCGTCGGCATCGGCAAGAACTACGCCGACCACGCGGCCGAGATGGGCGGCGACGCCCCGGCGGAGCCGCTGGTGTTCCTCAAGCCGAACACATCGGTCATCGGCCCGGACGAGGCGATCGTCCTCCCCGAGGACAGCCAGCAGGTGGAGTTCGAGGGCGAGCTGGCGATCGTGATCGGCGCCGTGGCCCGCAACGTCCGCGCGGAGGACTACGAGGACGTGGTCTTCGGGTACACGATCGCCAACGACGTCACCGCGCGCGACCTCCAGCGCGCGGACGGCCAGTGGACCCGCGCGAAGGGCTACGACACCTTCTGCCCGCTCGGACCGGTCATCGAGACCGAGTTCGTCTGGAACGAGAGCGCCATCGAGACGCGCGTCAACGGGCGCGTGCAGCAGTCGGGCAGCACCGGCGACATGATCCACGGGGTGCCCGAGCTCGTGGCCTACGTCTCGCGCATCTTCACGCTGCTCCCGGGGGACGTGATCCTCACCGGAACGCCCGCCGGTGTGGGGCCCATCGCGAACGGGGACACCGTCGCGGTGGACGTCGAGGGCATCGGCACGCTGTTCAACCCGGTGGTCGTCCGGCGCTGAGCCCGGGCCCTCCTCCGGGGAGGGTGAGCATGTCCGGCCCGCGCGATCCTCGGATCCCGCGGGCCGGACGCGTTCGAGCGCGACGTCAGTCGGCGCTCGCCGGGTCGCTGCCGACGGCGCCCTCGGTCCCGTCGGGCAGATCGGCGTCGCCGGAGGCGGTGTCGCCTGCGCTGTCGCCGTCGGTCACGGCGTCCGCGACGCCGCGGTCGATCGCGGTGCCCCCGGGGGCGGCCCCCGCAGCGGAGACGTCGGCCGCGTCCTCGCCGGGCAGCACCGTGTGCGCACCGCCGGTGTTCGGGACGGCGTCGCCGCCGGATCCGGGAAGGTCCTCGTTCACGTTCTGGTCGGCCATGCCGGCTCCTCTCGTCGGGCCTCCAGAACAGCACGCGACGGGCCCCTCCGCAGGACGTTGACAGAGCGGGGACGAGCGGGCAGAGGGCGGGGACGAGCGCTCGGACGGGCCGCGGAGTCCGGCGGCGCGCCTTCACCGTGCTCCCCGGCCGTGTCAAGCGGACTCCCTCCGGGGCCCTCTGGTCGTAGCGTCGAGCTATGAACTCCTCCCGCACCGACTCCGTCAGCCGCATCGCCCGGGAGGACTTCGGCTGGTCGTCGCTGCTCCCCGGTCAGCGCGAGGCGATCGAGTCGGCGGCCTCCGGGCGCGACACGCTGCTGGTGCTGGCGACGGGCGGCGGCAAGTCCGCGGTCTACCAGATCGCCGGAGCCGAGCGCGGCGGCGTCGTTCTGGTCGTCTCCCCGCTCGTCGCTCTGCAGGCCGACCAGCTCGCCGCGATCGAGGCCGCTCCCGCGGCTCCGCCCGCCGTCGCGATCAACTCCTCCCAGGGCGCCGCGGCCGTCGCCCGCGCCTGGGACCGGATCGACGAGGGCGGCCCGCTCTACGTGCTCCTGGCGCCCGAGCAGCTCGCCAAGCCCGAGAATGTGGCCCGTCTGGCGGCCGCGGGAGTGTCGCTCCTGGTCGTCGACGAGGCGCACTGCGTCTCCTCCTGGGGCCACGACTTCCGCCCCGACTACCTCCGCCTGGCCGACGTGCGCGGCGAGCTCGGCGACCCGCCGGTGCTGGCGATGACGGCCACCGCCTCCGGGCCGGTGCGCGATGAGATCATCGAGCGCCTCCGGATGACCGACCCCGAGATCCAGGTGCACGGCGTCGACCGTCCGGAGATCCGGCTGGTGGTCCACCGCCACGAGAGCGAGAACGAGAAGCGCGCCGCGGTCGTCGAGGAGGCGCGCAGCTGGACGGCTCCGGGCCTGGTCTACGTGGCCACCCGGAAGGAGACGGAGGCCTACGCGGCCGACATCGCGGCGGAGGGGCGCCGGGTCGCGGCGTACCACGCCGGGCTCAAGGTGTCCGAGCGGAAGGTCGTCCACGAGCAGTGGCGCGCCGGCGAGCTCGACGTCGTCGTCGCGACCTCGGCATTCGGGATGGGCATCGACCGGGCCGACGTCCGCTTCGTGCTGCACGCCACGACCACCGAGTCGCTCGACGCCTACTACCAGGAGATCGGCCGCGCGGGCCGCGACGGCGAGCCCGCCACGGGCGCGCTGCACTACCGCGCCGAGGACCTGGGGCTCCGCCGCTTCTTCGCCAAGCGCTCGGTCGACAAGGCCGCGCTGCGCGTGATCTGGGCGGCCGTCTCGGAGCAGCCGGGGCTCGACTCCGCGGCGCTCGCGAAGGAGCTGGGGAAGCCCGCCCGCACGATCGCCCGGATCGTCAACGACCTCGCGGACGCGGGTCTGGTCGAGACCGGGTCCGGCCTGCGCGCGACGCGCGAGGCCTCCGGCGATGAGGCCGTGCACGCGGTGAAGGAGGCGCTGGCCTCCCGCGAGCGGATCGCGGAGTCGCGCCTGTCGATGATGCGCGCATACGCCGAGACCAGCCAGTGCCGTCGCCGGGTCCTGCTCGACTACTTCGGCGTCGAGTCGGCCGAGTGGTGCGGCAACTGCGACGGCTGCGAGCGGCACGAGGCGAGCGGCGAGACCGCCGAGGCACCCGTGGACGCGCCTCTGAGCGTCGACGAGTCGGTGGAGCACCGCGAATGGGGCGCCGGCACCGTGATGAGCGTGGAGGCCGACCGGGCGACGATCTTCTTCGAGTCCGAGGGTTACAAGGTGCTGTCGTTCCAGGCGCTCGAGTCCGGCGTCCTGCGCGAGCGCGAGCACGCCTCCGCCTGACCCCTGCTCTGCGCGTCGGTCGAGCGCCGTCCGCGAGATGCCACTTCGGTACGGCCGGCACGGCGTGTCGCGTACCGAAGTGGCATCTCGCGGGGGGTGGTCAGACCTTCGAGACGGCCGAGCTCACGTCGGTGGGCTTCTCGTAGTCGCCGTCCGGGATCGCGCGGAGGGCCTCGAGGACGTCTCCGTCCGCTCCCTCCTTCTCGGCGGTCTCGACGATCGTGTCCTTCGAGGCGGGGTAGTCGATGCCCGAGAGGTACTTCTGGATCTGGATCGGGTTGGGTGCGTCCATCGTGCTGTCCTTTCGTCGCCTTGCTGAGTGTTACGAGTGCTCTTCGGCGAAGAGCCGGTCGAAGGCGTCGACGCGCCGGTCGGTGACCGTCGTGGGCGTCTCGAGGTGCACGGCGCCGCTGGGCACGAGGCCCGCGCCGCCGAAGCGCTCCATGACGCGCCACTGCGCGGCGACGTCCTCACCGCTGTGCTCCGGGGGCAGCTGCTCCCAGAAGTCGAAGCCGCCGACGGCCAGGAGGGCGTCGCGGCGGTAGAGGACGCAGGCGCCCAGCCAGGCGACCCGGTACGCGCGCCAGGCGCCCTCCGGGACGTCGAGGCGGGCGGCGACGTGCGTGAGGTTGGCGGCGTTGTGCAGGGGCCAGCGCTCGAACGCGGGGGTCCCGCGCCGCACCCGCTCGGGCTCGACGCGCTCCTCCCAGGTCTCGAACGACTCGGTCTCGTGCGGGCGCACGTCCTCGAGGTAGGACAGGCCCTGCACCGCGGAGCCGACGAAGCCGCAGTCGAGACGCTCGAGGGCCTCGTGCAGCCGCGCGAGCGTGCCCGGCTCGAGCCACACGTCGTCGTCGAGGAAGAGGACGGCGGGGGCGGTGGCGAGGGAGAGGAGGAACTGACGCTGCTCCGCGAGCCCGCGCCGGGGGAGGTTCCGCCGCACCACCGGAGCTCGGCCCTGCGCCTCCAGCACGCGCAGCATCGCGAGGATCGTCGGGTCGCTCCCGACGACCGCGTCGTCGGACTGGTCGCTGACGATCACGCGGAAGGGCGGATCGTCCTGGGCGGCCAGTCCGGCGAGCGTGGCCGTGAGCTCGGCACGGCGGCCGACGGTCGGCACGAGCACGTCGATCAGCGGCTGGTCGGGAGCGTCCGCGACCCCCCAGCGCCCGGACCACCGGCGGCTGGTCACGGCGCGGCAGATCGGATGCGCTGGACCATCTCGGTCGTGGAGTGCTCCGAGACGTAGCCGACGGTGGTCACGACGCCTCCGTACGAGCGGACGACGGCCGCCTCCGCGAGCATGTCGGGGTTGTAGTCCCCGCCCTTCACGTAGACGTCGGGCTGGACGCGCTCGAGCAGCGGGATGGGGGTGTCGCCGCTGAAGAGGGTCACGTAGTCGACGCAGCCCAGCTCGGCGATCACGCCGGCGCGGTCGCCCTCCGGGTTGATCGGCCGTCCCTCGCCCTTCAGCCGGCGGACGGAGTCGTCGTCGTTCACCGCGACCACGAGCACGTCGCCGAGCTCGCGGGCCTGGCGGAGGTAGGCGGTGTGGCCGCGGTGCAGGACGTCGAAGCAGCCGTTGGTGAAGACCACGCGGCGACCGCGGCGCGACTGCTCCGCGAGGACCTCGACGAGGGCGTCCTCGCCGAGCACGACGGCGCCGGGAGCGGCGAGGGAGGCGAGCAGGTCGTCGCCCGAGCAGACGGAGGTGCCGGGGCGCTGCACGACCACATCGGCGGCGGCCTGTGCCAGATCGACGGCGGTGGCCAGGGTGCGGCCGGCGGCGAGGGCGAGGGTGGCGGTCGCGGCGAAGGTGTCGCCGGCCCCGGACGCCTGCTTCTCCTCCGCGGGCTGCGCGAAGGTGCGGCTGACCGTGCCGTCGGCGTCGAGGGCGGTGGAGCCGTCCCGGTCGAGGGTGACGACGACGTGCCGGGCCCCCGAGCGCGCGCGCAGCTCCTCGGCGGCGTCGCGCACGGCGGCGGCCCGCTCCGTCCCGCGGCCGAGGGAGGCGCCGAGCAGCCGCTCCGCCTCCTTGGCGTTCGGGGTGACGAGATCCGGCCGGGCGAAGGCCCATTCGGCGAGCTCGTGCGCGTCGATCACGAGGAGGCCGGGGCGCTCGACGGCGAGCAGGCGCTCGACGGCGTCGCGGAGGATCCCCGAGCCGTAGTCGCAGACCAGGACGGCGTCGGCGCCCGCGGCGGCCTCGGCGGCGGCACCGGCGAGCAGGGCCAGCTCGTCGTCGGCCGGGCGGTGCGGGCCGGAGTCGACACGCAGCATCACGCTGTCGCCGCCGACCACGCGGGTCTTGATCGTCGTCGCGGCGCCGGTGCGGACCACCCGGGAGGTGTCCAGGCCGGCCCGCTCGAGGGCGCGCACGAGCCGGTCGCCCTCGGAGTCGCGACCGGCCACCCCGACCGTGCGGACGACGGCGCCCAGCGCGCGCAGGTTGGCGGCGGTGTTGGCGGCCCCGCCCGCGACGTCGACGACGTCCTCCAGCCGCAGGACCGGCGCGGGCGCCTCCCGCGTGACGCGCTCGGCCTCGCCGAGCCACCAGGAGTCGAGGATGAGGTCCCCGATCACGGCGACGACCGGCGGGCGCTCGTGGACGTGCGCCAGGAGCGCGCTCGCCCGCTGGAGCGCCGAGCCCTCGAGGCTCATCGAGCACCACCGGGCAGAACGGGGAGTCCGAAGTGGACGACCGTGGTGGTGGTCATCTCGTCGAGCAGCTCCGGGCCGTAGCCGAAGCCGGAGCCCGACGCGCCGCGGGGCTGAGCGCTGCCGCCCGGCGCGCCTCCGAAGACGCCGTTGACCTTCACGGTGCCGACCGGCAGCGTCGCCGCGGCGCGGTGGGCGTGCTCCATGTCGGCGGTGAGGATCGAGGCGGCCAGGCCGTAGGGGCTCGCGGCGGCGAGGCTCAGGCCCTCGTCGAACGAGTCGACGACGCGGATCGGAGCGACGGGCCCGAAGGTCTCCTCCGTCATCACCAGCATCGACTCGGTGCAGTCGGCCAGGACTGTCGCGGGGTAGAAGGTGCCGTCCCCGGGGGTGCCGCCGGTGAGGGTGCGCGCGCCGCTGCCGAGCGCCTCCGAGACGTGCTCGTGGACGGCGTCGCGCATCCGGGCGTCGACGAGGCGGGGGAGCGGGCCCGCGGTCCAGCGGTCGGCCTCGGCGACGAGCGCCGCCGTGAACGCCTCGGCGATGTCCCGGTGCACGTAGATCCGCTCGACGGAGGTGCAGATCTGGCCGGCGTTCGCGAAGGCGCCCAGAGCTGCCTGCTCGGCGGCCCAGACCGGGTCGACGTCGCGGTCGACCACGAGCGCGTCGTTGCCGCCGTTCTCGAGGATCACGTGCGCGCCGGTGACGGCGGCGACCCGGGCGAGCGCGCGGCCGGTGGCGGTCGAGCCGACGTGGGCGAGGACGTCGACGCCCTCGGTGCGCGCCAGCTCGTCGCCGATCGCCCCGTCGCCCTCGACCAGGGTCAGCACGCCCTCGGGCAGCGCCTCGGCGAGGATCGACGTGAACAGCGCACCGGTGCCCGGGCTGCGCTCGCTCGGCTTGTGCACGACGACGTCGCCGGACACGATCGCGGCGCCCAGCAGACCCGCGGCGACGGCGACCGGATCGTTCCACGGAGTGAGGGCGAGCACGACGCCGCGCGGGTGCGGCAGGGCCAGATCGACATTGAGGGCCCCTCCGCGCAGGCTCTTGCCCCGGTGGAGCGGGCCGAGCTCGGCGTACTGGAGCAGCGTGTCGACTCCGGCGCGGACGCCGCCGAGGGCGTCTCCGGCGGGCTTGCCCGTCTCCTCCGTGTTGAGATCGGCGAGCTCCTGCTCGCGCTCGGCCACGCGGTGGGCGGCGGCGCGGAGGAGGGCGCCGCGCTCGGCGGGCGCGGTGGCGGCCCACGCGGGGAACGCGGTCCGCGCGCGGCGGACGGCGTCGGCGGCGGTCGTGGCGGGGGTCGTGATGTCGATGGTCACGGTCACCTCTCGGTCGGGGGCGCCGCGGAGTGGCGGACGCATCCGTCCGGTACCCGGGTGGTGCGCGCCTAGACACGTCGCCTCCGGAATCCGCCCGGGTTCGGCGACACGGGCTCGCCGACGATCCGGTTTCGGATCGGCCTCGAGGGGGAAGTGGAGGAGTGCACCGTCCCCGGAGCCGCGCCCGCGCGCCTTCCGCACCTGAGAGGAACCCGTCGTGGTCGCCATCGCCCCCCTCCGAGAGCCCTTCGCCGGAGTCGAGAGGATCGCCGTCCTGCGCGGCGGCGGACTCGGCGACCTGCTGTTCGCGCTGCCCGCCGTCGACGCGCTAGCGGCCGCGTACCCGGGCGCCGAGATCACCCTGCTCGGGACGCCCGCGCACCGGGTCCTGCTCTCGGGCGTCGAGTCGCCGATCGCCGACGTCGAGATCCTGCCGGTGGCGCAGGGCGTCCGCGACGGCGAGGGGGAGGACCCCCGCGTCGTCGAGGACTTCACCGAGCGGATGCGCGCGCGCCGCTTCGACCTGGCCGTGCAGCTGCACGGCGGCGGGCGCTACTCCAATCCGTTCCTCCAACGGCTCGGAGCGCGCCACACGATCGGCTCGCGCACCGACGACGCCGCGGACCTCGAGCGGACGATCCCCTACGTCTACTACCAGCACGAGATGCTGCGGGCGCTCGAGATCGTCGGGCTGGCCGGGGCCGGAGCCGTCCGCCTGGAGCCCGTCCTGCCGGTCGACCCGGAGCGCCGCGACCGCCTGGCCGCGGCCCTGCCCGCGGGCGGCCCGCTCGTGCTGATCCACCCCGGAGCGACCGATGTCCGCCGCCGCTGGCCGAGCGCGTCGTTCGCCGAGGTGGCGACCGCTCTCCTCGACGACGGAGCGCGAGTGCTGGTGGTGGGAGACGCCTCCGACGTGCCCGCCGCCGATGAGATCGTCGCCGGAGCGCCGGGAGCGGTCTCCTGGGCGGGCGTCGTGGACCTCCCGGACCTGGCACCGCTGCTCTCGCTCGCCGACCTCGTGCTCGGCAACGACTCCGGCCCCCGTCATCTCGCCGCCGCGGTCGGTGCTCCGACGGTCGGCATCTTCTGGGTGGGCAACGCGATCAACGCGCAGCCCCTCGGACGGCAGCGCCACCGGGTGCAGCTGAGCTGGACCACCCGCTGCCCGGTCTGCGGCATCGATGTGACGCAGGTGGGCTGGACGGCTCCGCGCTGCGAGCACGAGCTCACCTTCGTCGACGACGTGCCGGTCGACCGCGTGCTCGAGGACGTCCGCGGAGTGCTCGCCTCCACCCGCTGAACCGCGAGATGCCACCTGTGGTGCTCGACATCGGCGTGTCGGCGGCACAGGTGGCATCTCGCAGCAGGGGGGATCCCGGGGTCCGCGTCAGCGGATCACGGCCAGGACGGCTCCTCCTCGTGGGTGATGACGAGCTCGCGGACCTCGCAGCCGCGCGGCTGGCCGAGGACGAACATGACGGCGTTCGCCACGTTCTCCGGGTCGTTCAGCAGCGCGTCCGGACCGGGCTTGTACTGCTCGTCGCGGTCGTCGAAGAAGCGCGTCTTCATGCCCGACGGGATCAGCGTGGTGACGCCGATCTCGCCCTTGGTCTCGGCCGCGAGCGCCCGAGTGAAGCCGAGCACGCCGAACTTCGACGCGCAGTACGCGGTCGCGTCCGACACGGCCTTGATCGCCAGCGAGGAGGCGACGGTGACGACGCGGCCGTGGGTCTCGGTGAGGAAGGGCAGGGCCGCGCGGACGACGGCCGCGGTGCCGAGGAGGTTCACGGAGATGACCCGCTCCCACTCCTCCGGCTCCACGTCGACGAGGCGGCCGCAGCGGTCGATGCCGGCCGCGGTCACGACGGCGTCGAGCCCGCCGTGCTCGCGGGCGATCTCGACGACCGCCTTCTCGGCCTCGCGGGTCTTCGCGACGTCGACCTGGTAGGCGGCGACGCCCTCCTTCACCGTCGAGACGTCGCGGTCGAGCACGATCGGGGTGCCGCCGGCGGCGGTGACCGCGGCGGCGACGGCCGCACCGAGCCCGGAGGCTCCTCCGGTGATCAGGACGCGGCCGATGGGGGTGGGAGTGGTGCTCATGGTTTCCTTCCGGGGGGTGGTCTGCGGGCCTCGTGAGCCGCGGGTCAGCCGACGCGCGCGAGCGCGGCGGCGAGATGGGTGGTCGAGCGGCCCGGGTGGTAGGGCACGGTCAGGACCCGGCCGCCCCACTCCGCGACCGTCGCCGTCTCGGGGAGGGACTCGGCGGAGTAGTCGCCGCCCTTCACCCAGACGTCGGGGCGGATGCGGCGCAGCGCCTCGTCCGGCGTGTCCTCGCCGAACACCAGCACGGCGTCGACGCACTCGAGCGCGAGCAGCAGGTCGACGCGGTCGTCCTCGGGGATGATCGGCCGCGCCGCGCCCTTGAGGCGGCGGACGGAGTCGTCCGAGTTGAGGCAGACGATCAGGCAGTCGCCGAGAGCGCGGGCGGCCGAGAGGGTGCGGGCGTGGCCGGCGTGGAGCAGATCGAAGCAGCCGCCGGTCGCGACCACGGTGCCTCCTGCCGCGCGGACGGCCTCGGCGACACGCAGGGCGTCGACCCCGCCGCCGTGGAGGGGCGCGGGGTCGGCGGGAGCCGACAGCGAGGCGACCCCTCCCGCGAGCAGGTAGGCGCCGGCCGCGGCGACGGCCGCCTGCACCGCCTCCGACGTGCCGGCGCCCTCGGCGAGGGCGACGGCGGCGGAGGCGGCGAACCGGTCGCCCGCGCCGCACGGGTCGGTGGGCGGAACGGCGACGGCCGGTGCGACGACCGGGACGCCGGCGCCGCGGGAGCGCAGCAGGGCGCCGGAGGATCCCATCGTCACGGTGACCGCGCCGCAGCCCCAGCGCTCGAGGAGGGTGGTCGCGGCCGACTCGGCGCGCGTCACTCCGCGGCCGACGGCACCGGAGAACGCCGTGGCCTCGGCCAGGTTCGGAGTGGCGAGCGTGGTGCCGGCGACCGGCTGCGAGCCCCGCGGGTGCGGATCCCACACCAGCGGCACGGTGAGCGCGTCGAGAGCCGAGCGGAGCGACGGGTCCTCGGTCAGGCGGCGGCCGTAGTCCGCGACGATCACGGCGTCGGCGTCGGCGAGCGCGGCGAGCATCGCGTCGGTCACGCCGGGGACGGGCGGCGTCTCGCAGCCGCGGTCGATCCGCACGACGGCCTGGCCGGAGGCGGCCACGCGGGTCTTCACCGGCGTCGGCGCTCCCGAGGGCCCGGCGATCAGACGGACGTCCGACAGCTCGGCGCGCAGCTCCGCCACGTCAGGATCCGAGTCCGCCGCGAGCGCGGTCACCAGCGTCACCTCGTGCCCGTCGCGGGCGAGCATCCGGGCGACGAGGCCGGCACCGCCGGCGCGGGCGCTGCGGGCCGACACGTCGACCACGGGCACGGGGGCGTCCGGGCTCAGCCGCTCGGCGGGTCCGGAGAGGTCGACGTCGAGCATCACGTCGCCGACGACGACGAGGTGCAGGCGGCTCACGAGGCGGCCGCCGTCCGCGCGCGGATCCGGTGCTCGAAGGCCCGGCAGAGCGCGTGCACGAGCACGAGCTGCGCCTCCTGCACGTTGGAGCCGTGGCCCTTTAGGGCGATCGCCTCGTCGCAGAGCTCCGTGAGCGGATTCGGCCCCTCGCCGGTCAGCGCCCACGAGCGGGCGCCCGCCGCACGGGCGGCCTCCGCGGCGTGGAGGAGGTTCGCGCTGCGTCCGCTGGTGGAGAGCAGCACCACGACGTCGCCCGCGCGGGCGTGCGCGGTGACCTGGCGCGAGAACACGTGGTCGAAGCCGTAGTCGTTGCCGATCGCGGTCAGGCTCGACGTCTCGGCGTGCAGCGAGATGGCGGAGAAGGGGACGCGGTCGCCGTCGAAGCGGCCGACGAGCTCGGCGGTGAGGTGCTGCGCCTCGGCCGCGGAGCCGCCGTTGCCCGCGGCGAGTAGGCGCGCGCCGGAGTGCAGGCGGTCGGCGAGCTCGACGCCCCAGGCGGCGATCCTGTCGGAGTGGCGCTCCAGCTGCGCGACCGCGTCGAGCGCGCGCGCCACGTGGTCGTCGACGAGGCGCCGCGCGGCGTCGGACGGGGTGTCCAGAGCGGTGTCGAGGGTCGCGGTGTCGATGGTCATCGTCGCGGAGCCGCCTTCCGGGTGGTGGGGGATGAGGGTGCGCTCGTGGCGCCGGTGAGGAGCGACTCGTCGCCGAGGCCGGCGAGGGTCGTGAGGTAGGCGCGCTCGGTGTCGGCGGCGACGCGGTCCCAGGAGTAGCGGGACTCGACGCGCTCGCGGCCGGCGGCCCCGTAGGCGCGGGCGCGGTCGGGGTCGTCCAGCAGCGAGCCGAGGGCTGCGGCCAGCGCGACCGGGTCGCGCGGGGGCACGTGGACTCCGGTGACGTCCTCGACCACGGTGTCGATCAGGCCGCCCACGGAGGAGGCGACGACCGGCACGCCGCACGCCATCGCCTCGAGCGGAGTGATGCCGAACGGCTCGTACCAGGGCGCGCAGACCACGACGTCGGCCGAGCGGAGCACCGCGGGCATCTCGGTCTGCGAGAGCTGGCCGACGAAGTCGACGCGGTCCGCGACTCCGAGGCTCTCGGCCACGCCGTGCAGCCGCTGGTACTCGGGGTCAGCCGTCAGCGCGTCACCGGAGCCGGAGCCGCCGACGACGACGAGCTCGGCGTCGTGGCCGGCCGCGACCAGGTGCGCGAGCGCCTCGATCGCGATGCCCATCCCCTTGCGCGGCACCAGGCGGCCGATGGTCATCAGCCGCGAGCGCTCGCCGCGCGGCGCGACCGGGCCCTCGACCGAGAACCGGTCGATGTCGACTCCGCAGGGCACCACCGAGATGCGCGAGGTCGGGACACCGAGCCCCTTGAGCTCGAAGGCCTCGTCCGAGCAGGTGGCGACGACGCCGTCGGCCCGCTGGCCCACGCCGGGCTCGAGCCAGGCGCGCTCCTCCGGGCTGGTGTCGAGTGCGCCCTGCTGGCGGCGCTTGACCACGCCCAGTGCGTGGAAGGTGTGGAAGACGGGCACGCGCCGCCCGGTGGCGCGCTCCACCCGCTCGGAGGCGTCGAGCGCGGCCACCCCGGACATCCAGAAGTGGCTGTGCACGAGGTCCGGCCGCTCCTGCAGCCACTCCTCGGCGAGGTCGACGGCGAAGTCGCCCATGAAGGGCAGCAGGTCGTCCTTGGACACGCGGCGCGCCGGGCCGGCGTCGATGTGCACGACCTCGACTCCCGAGGTGAAGGGCACGCGGCGGGGGAGGGAGGGGTCGTCACGGCGGGTGTAGACGACGACGCGGTGCCCGCGGCGGGCGAGCGCGTCGGCCAGCGCGGCCACGTGGACGTTCTGGCCGCCGGCGTCGACGCCGCCGAGGGTCGCCAGCGGGCTCGCATGCTCCGAGACCATGGCGATCGTGAGCGCGGGCGCGGCGGAGAGGTGCTGCGTCATCGGGTGCTCCCTTCCAGAGCGGGCTCCGGCGTCCGGCGCCCGGGGAGATCGGCGAGGACCTCGTCCCAGTCGCGGTGGAACCGGGCGAGGCCGTAGCGCGCGAGCGCGGCCTCGCGGGCGACGGCGCCGGCGCGGGCGGCGCGGTCGGGGTCCTCGACGAGCGCCCTGGCCGAGGCGACCAGGGCGTCGAGGTCGTTCGAGACCGCTCCGGCCTCGGGCGGGACGGCGCGTCCCGCCTCCGTCACGTCGAGTGCGACGACCGGCATCCCGAGGTGCATCGCCTCCAGCAGCGCGAGGCCGAGCGAGGTCCAGCGGAACGGGTGCAGGTAGACCCGCCGGCGGGCCAGGGCGGCGTGCATCGCCTGCGTGCGGACGTCGCCGAGGACCGTCACGTCCTCCAGGCCCGGCAGCTCGGCGAGCCGGTCGGTCTTCATCCCGAACACGTCCAGCGGAGCGACGGCGCCGAAGCGGGGGAGCAGGTCGGTGCCGGCGACGCGGCCGCGGCGGACGGGCTCGTTGACGACCACGCCGAAGTGCGGCAGCTCGCCGGTGTAGAGGGGGCCCGGGTCGTGGATCCCGTGCTCGATCACCGTGGTCCGCGTCGATCCGGTGTCCCACATCAGGGCGTTGAAGTGGGTGACGTGGACGATCAGCAGGTCGTCCCGGTCGGCGAGCGGGTGGCGGTTGTCCGGCACGTCCCCGCGCGGGGTGTTGTGCTCGACGTAGACGGCGGGCACGTCGCGGCCGAGGCGGCGCCCGAGCAACCGCTCCGCCTCGGCGAGCTCCTCGGGCCGCTGGAGGAGGACCGCGTCGACGTCGGCGTCGTGCAGCTCCTCGGGCGCGATCTCGACGGCGCTCGGCCAGTCGCGGCCGCCGGTGCCCAGGCCCCAGCCGTCGCGGGCCGGAGTGGTGGGGAGCAGGTAGGTGTGGGCGCCGCGGACGAAGGCGTCCGCCCAGCCGCCGTGCACGTGCCAGAGCAGGATCCTCATGCGATGGCCTCTCTCGGGGAAGTGGTGGGTCGGAGTCGGAGGGCGGCGGCGACCGCCTCCTCGGCGCTCACTCCCGCGAGGCAGGGATGGCCGGGGACGGGGCACACGCGGGCGCGCGAGCCGGCGCAGGGCGCCTCCTGGTCGCCGAGCAGCGCGACCGGGACGCCGTAGGGCGCCCAGCGCACGGCCGGGACGACCGGGGCGAACAGGCTGACCACCGGGGTGCCGACCGCGGCGGCGAGGTGCGCGGGGCCGGTGTTGCCGCAGATCACGACGTCGGCGCCGGCCAGCACCTCGGCGGCGCCGGCGAAGTCGGTGGCTCCGCCGAGGTCGATGCCGCGGGTGCCCGCGACCTCGGCCGTGAGAGCCCGCTCGCCCGGTCCGCCGGTGACGACGACCGCGAGGCCCGCGTCCGCCAGCAGCTCGACGGCGCGCGCCGCGTTCGCCGCGGGCCAGGCGCGGGCGGGGACGGCGGCCCCGGGGTGCACGACCGCGTAGGGGCCGATCCCCTCGAGAGCGGCCGGCAGCACGCCCTCGCGGCGCACGCGGAGCCGTCCGTCGTCGCCGGCGGGCAGCGCGAACCCGGCCGCCGCGGCGATCGCGAGCGCGCGCTCCGGCTCCGGCTGGTCCTCCTCGAGGGTCTCGCCCGGGACGAGGCGCACGTCGAGCAGGGCGCCCGCGAAGTCGACCGACGCGCCCGAGATGCGGACGACGCCGGCCAGTCGGAGCAGCAGTGCCAGCGGCAGCGGCGACTGGTGGAAGGAGGTGAGGATCACGGCCTCGTCCGGCGCGAACTCCTCGACGATCGCGCGCAGCTCGTCGACGAGCTCGGCGTCGACGGGGCGGGAGGCGTCGCCGATCCACGGGCACCACCAGGTGCGGACGGAGGAGGGCCCCGGCAGCAGCGCGGCGGCCGGCGCGCCCTGCGGACCGCTCAGCAGCAGCACCTCGGCGTCGGCCGCGATCGCGCGGACGGCGGGTCCGCACAGCAGGACGTCGCCCGCGCTGTCCAGGCGGGCGACGAGCACGCGGCGCCTCATTCGGGGTCCTCGTCGGGCTGCATCGCCAGCAGCAGCTCCACCGCCTCGAGGAGCGTCGCCGCCTGCAGCGGGGCGGCGTCCACCTCCTCGGCGCGGGTGATCGCAGTCGGCACCAGCACTCCGCGGGCACCGGCCGCGGCGGCGGCGCCGACGTCGGCGCCGATGTCGCCGATCACGGCGAGGGAGCGGGCCGGCAGTCCCAGTTGCTCGGCCGCGCCGAGCACCATGCCGGGCTCCGGCTTCCGGCAGGAGCAGCCGTCCTCGGGGCCGTGCGGGCAGAGCATCCACACGTCGAAGCCGCCGAAGAGCTCGTCGACGCGGCGGTTCACCGCGTCGGCCTGCCCGCGGTCGATGATCCCGCGGGCGATGCCGGACTGATTGGTGACCACGCCCAGAGCCAGTCCCGCCTCGCGCGCCCGCTCGACCGCAGCGAGGGCGGTGGGCATCGGGGCGACCTGCGCCGGGTCGCCGTTGTAGGGCACGTCGACCACGAGCGTCGCATCGCGGTCGAAGAGGATCCCCCGCAGTCGGGGGGCCCTCGTGCGCTCGTCGGCGCTCCGGGAGGAGGAGTCGTTCACCTCCTCCTCGTACCCCTCGATCGGGGATGTAAACCCCCTCCCGGAGAAGTCGGTCCCTCCGGGCGCGTCGCTCGCATCTGCGGGCGCCGCGTCTGAGGTTCGCGCAGCGGGGTACGGGGACTCCGACAGGAAGGAGGCGCCGTGCGCGCTCTCACCGCCCCGGACGGGACTCCGGAGATCCTCGCGCTGCGCGCCCTCAAGCTCGGCGACCTGCTCGTCGCGGTCCCGGCGCTGAAGGCCCTCCGCCGCGGCTTCCCGGAGCACCGGCTGATCATGGCGACCACGCCCTGGCTCGAGCCGATCGTCGACCTGGTCGAGGGCCTCGACGCGCTCGTGCCCACCCTCCACGGACTCGACGACCCGCTGCCGATGGCCGCCGGCCGGGTCGAGCTCGGCGTGAACCTCCACGGCAACGGCCCGGAGTCGCGGTTGCGGCTGCGCGAGATCGCGCCCGAGCGCACGCTCGAGTTCCGCGTTCCGGCGCTGGACCCGGGCGCGGGCCCGGGAGACCCGCGGCCGCTCTGGATCGACGGCGAGCTCGAGCGGGCCCGCTGGGCCCGCCTGGTGAACTCGATCGGTCTCGACGCCGACCCCGAGGACGTCGCGATCGCCGTCCCCGAGGCGCCCGCCTCGGCGCCCGGAGCGGCCGTCGTGCACATCGGGGCCTTCTACGGCTCGCGGGAGTGGCCGGAGGAGCGCTTCGCCGCGGTAGCGCGCTCCCTCGCCGCCGAGGGGCACCGCGTCGTCTACACCGGAGGCGCGAACGAGGCAGACCGGGCCCGTCGCGTCGCCGAGCTCGCCGGCACGGGCGAGGTGCTGGCGGGGGAGCTCGCGCTCAGCGGTTTCGCCGCGGTCGTCGCGGCCGCCGAGGTCGTGGTCACCGTCGACACCGGTGCCGCGCACCTCGCGTCGGCGTACGGCATCCCCTCGGTGGTGATCTTCGGGCCGGCGCCGCCCGAGGCCTGGGGCCCTCCCGCCTCGGGTCCGCACGTCGTGCTGACCGACGCCTCGCTCCGCCGCGGCGACGTCTTCTCCGCCGAGCCGGACCCGGCGCTGCTCGCGGTCCAGGTCGAGGACGTCCTCGCCGCCCTCGCGTCGCTCCCGACGCGTGCCGAGGCCCACCTCAGGCGGACTTCAGCCGCGTCGCCGGGCGCACCGGCGTGACCGTCGCCACCCGGGCCCGGGGCGCGCGCGGCTGATGGCTGCGCGAGGGGGCGCCGAGCCGGTCGGCGAGCTGCGCGAGGATCCGCCGCTGCAGGCGCGAGACCTGCATCTGCGTCGTCCCCAGCGCGTCCGCGATCTGCTGCTGGGTGCGCTCCTCGACGAAGCGCATCCGCAGGAGCTCGCGCTGCCCCTCCTCGAGCTCGGCGAGAGCCTCGGCGAGCCCGTGCCGCCGGTCGATCTCGAGCAGCCGCTCGTCCTCGCCGCCGAGGGTGTCGCCCAGGCCGACGCCCCCCTCGCCGACGGACTCGTCGAGGGAGAGCGGATGCCCGGCGAGGCGCGCGTCCGCCACCTCCGCGGCGTCCACGCCCAGGCGGCGCGCGATCTCGTGGTCGGACGGGTGGCGGCCGAGCTCCTGCGCCAGTTCGTCGGCGACGACGGCCGAGCGGCGGTGCAGCTCCTGCACGCCGCGCGGCGGCCGGATCATCCAGCCGAGGTCGCGGAGGTGGCGCTTGAGCTCGCCGGTGATGGTGGGGACGGCGAAGGCGGCGAAGCTGTCGCCGCGCTCCGGGGTGAAGCGGCGGGCGGCCTTGACGAGGCCCACGTACGCGACCTGGCGCAGATCCGCCCAGTCGCTGCTGCCGCGGGAGACCCGGCGGGCCATGGCCTCGGCCAGGCCCAGGTGGTCGAGCACGATGCGCTCGCGGATCCGCTCGCCCTCCGAGCCCTCCGCGCTCGCCGCGGCGTGGAAGAGCGAGAGCGTGCGGGCGTCCTTCTCCTCCCGCGCCGCCTCGGTGAGGACGCTCGGGCGGTCGGTGCGGGTGTCGAGGTCGATCGTGCTCATCAGTGCTCCTTCCGGGCACGCTCGCGCGGAGGCCCGGCGCGGCCTGCGGTGCGGCGCTCGGGCCCTCTCCACGAGAGGCCCATGGTCAGCGCACCACTGCTCCTGCCCGCCCGGGAGTCCGTTGACTCGGAGCAGTGCTTTCCGGTAGAAGCAGTGCCGGGCGGGCATCGGCGAGGCCGAGGTCCCTGTCCGACCGGGGCGAGCCGCTTCCGCACCCCCTGGATTCCGGGCGCCGCATGCCCACCCGCCGGTAGGATCGGCCTCGTATGTCTGAGCTCACCCCGCCCCTGGAAAGCGCGCCGGACGCGCACCCGTTCACGACCGCGACCGGGAGCGACGTCCGCGTCCGCTTCTGCCCGTCGCCGACCGGGACCCCGCACGTCGGCCTCATCCGCACCGCCCTGTTCAACTGGGCCTACGCGCGCCACACCGGCGGCACGTTCGTCTTCCGCATCGAGGACACGGACGCCGCCCGCGACAGCGAGGAGAGCGTGGAGCAGATCCTCGACGCGCTGCGCTGGCTGAAGCTCGACTGGGACGAGGGCGTCGGAGTCGGCGGCCCGCACGGCCCCTACCGCCAGTCCGAGCGCACCGGGGTCTACCTCGACGTGATCGCGCGCCTGACCGCCTCGGGGCACCTCTACGAGAGCTACTCCACGGCGGAGGAGATCGACGCGCGCAACGAGGCGGCCGGCCGCGCGAAGCAGCACGGCTACGACAACTTCGACCGCGACCTCACCGAGGAGCAGCGCGCCGCCTTCCGCGCCGAGGGACGCGCTCCGGCGCTGCGCCTGCGGGTGCCGGACGCCGACCTGTCCTTCGACGACCTGGTCCGCGGCCCGATCACCTTCCCCGCGGGCTCCTTCAGCGACTTCGTCGTGGTGCGCCCCAACGGCCAGCCGCTCTACACGCTGGTGAACCCGGTCGACGACGCGATCATGCAGATCACCCACGTGCTCCGCGGCGAGGACATCCTGCCCTCGACCGCCCGCCAGATCGCGCTGTACCACGCGCTGATCGACATCGGGGTGACGACGTTCGTCCCGCGCTTCGGCCACCTGCCCTACGTGATGGGCGACGGGAACAAGAAGCTCTCCAAGCGCGACCCGTCCTCGAACCTCTTCCACCACCGCGACCGGGGCTTCATCCCGGAGGGCCTGGTCAACTACCTCGCTCTGCTCGGCTGGTCGCTCACCCACGACCGCGACGTGTTCTCGATCGACGAGATGGTCGCCGCCTTCGACGTGGCCGACGTGAACCCCAACCCGGCCCGCTTCGACCTCAAGAAGGCCGAGTCGATCAACGGCGACCACATCCGCCTCCTGGCCGTCGACGACTTCACCGAGCGGACGGTCCCGTACCTCGTGGCGGCCGGGGTGCTCGAGGGCGAGCCGACCGCCGAGCAGCGCGCCGTGCTGGACGCCGCCGCGCCGCTCGTGCAGGAGCGGATCGGCCTGCTGGGGGAGGCCCCCGGCATGCTCGGGTTCCTCTTCACCTCCGCTGATGCCCTCTCCTACGACGAGGACGCGCTGAAGGGCCTGCCCGCGAACGCCGGCGAGGTCCTCGCCGCCTCGATCGGCGCCCTCGAGCTCGTCCCCGACTCCGAGTGGCTGACGGCCTCGATCCAGGAGGCGCTCGCCTCCGCGCTGATCGAGGGCCTGGGCCTCAAGCCCCGCATCGCCTACGGACCGCTCCGCACCGCGGTCTCCGGACGCCGGGTCTCCCCGCCGCTGTTCGAGTCGATGGAGATCCTCGGCAAGCAGGAGTCGATCGCCCGCCTCGACCGCCTGGGCGCTCACCTCTCCCGGCAGGCTTGACCCGTGGCGGAGACGATCGGCGGACGCTACGACGTCGTCGTGATCGGCGGGGGCCCGGCCGGGCTCTCGACGGCGCTCAACCTCGTCCGGGCGCGCCGCAGCGTGCTGCTGCTCGACAGCAACCGCCCGCGGAACGCCGCGACGCTGCACTCGCACGGGTTCCTCACCCGCGACGGCATCTCGCCGCTCGAGCTGCGCCGCCTCGGCCGCGAGGAGTTCGAGCGCTACGAGGCCGCCGAGGTGCACAACGCCCTCGTCACCTCGGTCGAGCGCTCCGGCGGCGAGTTCGTCGTCGGCGCCCGCGGCGTGCGCGGCAGCGCCGACCGCTCCGTCGTCGCCACCGCCGTCGTGGTCGCCGCGGGGCTGCTCGAGACGCCGCCCGCGCTGCCGAGCCTCCGCGCCTACTACGGCACCGCCGTGCACAGCTGCATGGAGTGCGACGGCTACGAGAAGGCGGGGGAGGCGCTCGCCCTGATCGGCGAGACCGACGACCTCGCCGAGCGGGCCATGCTCCTCTCGCAGTGGTCGACCGATCTGATCGTCTTCACCAACGGCGTCGGGACGGTGAGCGATGCCGACGAGTCGCTGCTCGCCTCGATCGGCATCCGGGTCGACCGGCGTCCGGTCGCCGACCTCGCCGGGGAGCGCGCCGAGATGACCGGCGTCCGCCTCGTCGACGGCGACGTCGTCCCGCGCACCGGCGCGTTCGTCCGCCCGGTCTGGACCCCCGTGCTGGACTACCTCGACGCGGCCGGTCCCGACCGCGACGCCGACGGCTTCCTCCTCGTGGATGCGGGCGGGCGCACCTCCGTCCCCGGCCTCTACGCCGCCGGCGAGGTCACCCCTCCCGGTCCGCAGCAGCTGATCGTGGCCGCCGGATCGGGAGCCCAGGTCGCCTCCGCCCTCAACCGCGACCTCGTGCGCGCTCGCCTCGGCGAGGCCGCCCCGGAGTCCGAGGGCAGCGTCGTCCGAGGCTCGATTTGAGCGGGATGCCCGCGTAGGGTACTGTCGTCTCTCGGCGCTTGGGTCTCGATCCGATCGCCGCCTGGTCCCGGGATCACCTCCGGATGACCATTGGGGTATGGTGTAATTGGCAACACGGCTGATTCTGGTTCAGTTGTTCTTGGTTCGAGTCCAGGTACCCCAGCACTGATCTCTCCCGCGGCATCTGTATCTCGCGAAATTTCGTGAGATCCTCCACCGCGGTCGACATGCCCAGCCGTGCACGGACATCTCGTCCGCTCATCGCGATCTCGACAGCCGCTGCCTGCCGCGGGCCGCCGACTCGCGCCAGCCGCTCCGGGCCCCGTCCGCCGCGTGCCCGCGTCTGCCACGATGGACCCTGTACGTCTCTCAGGTACCCGCGTCGCGCGGGTCGGACGAAAGGTCGCCCGCCCATGGAACCGGATCTCCTCTGGATCGTCCTCGCCGGAGTCGCCGTCGGCGCCCTCCTGCTGATCGCCCTCATCGGCTTCTTCCTCTTCCGCGCCTGGTACCAGGTGCCGCAGGCCGACGAGGCGATCGTGATCGTCGGAAAGAAGCAGAAGGGCGAGGACGGGCTCACCTCGAACATGACCGTCATCACCGGCGGCGGCGCGTTCGTGAACAAGCTGACCCAGCGGTCCGACCGCATCTCGCTGCGCTCCCGTCAGATCAAGATGGAGCCGGTCGCGCAGACCAAGAACGGCGTGACGATCCACCTCGCGGGCGTCGCCCTCGTCAAGATCGGCTCCACGGCCGACCAGGTCCGTGCCGCCGCCGAGCGCTTCGCGTCGCAGGACCAGTCGATCGACGTCTTCACGACCGAGCAGCTCGAGGGCGCCCTCCGCGGCGTCGTCGCGAAGCTCAGCGTCGAGGAGGTCATGCAGGACCGGCAGAAGCTCGGCGACGAGATCGCCGAGGGGATCAAGGGCGACCTGCTCGCCCAGGGCCTCGTCCTCGACTCCTTCGCCATCCAGGGTGTCACCGACCGCAACGGCTACATTGAGGCGCTCGGAGCGCAGGAGATCGAGCGCGTCCGCCGTGAGGCCGACGTCGCGCGGATCAACGCGGCCCGCGAGGTCAAGGCCCGCCAGCTCGCCACGGACGAGGCGAACCTGATCGAGCAGACCGCCTACGACAAGAACACCGCCGCCGCGAAGTCCGAGGTCGGCCGCGCCAATGCCGAGGCCGAGCAGGCCGAGAACCTGGCCCGCGCCGAGCGCGAGCAGGCCGTCCTCGTGCAGCGCGCCGAGAACCGGCAGGCCGAGCTGGACGCCGACGTCAAGCGCGTCGCGGACGCCGAGAAGTACCGCCGTCAGACCGAGGCCGACGCCGACGCCTACGGACGCGAGAAGAAGGCCGAGACGGACCGCCAGGTCGCGCAGCAGGTCTCCGACGCCGAGGCGTACGCCGTCCAGCGCCAGGCCGAGGCGCGCCAGGCATCCGCCGCCGCCGAGGCCGCCGCCGTGAGCGCCCGTGCCGAGGCCGAGGCCCACGCACTGCGAGCCAAGGCGGGCGCCGAGGCCGAGGCGCTGCGCGCGAACGCGACCGCCGAGGCGGAGGCCATCCGCGCGAAGGGCGAGGCGAGCGCGGCGGTCATCGCGGCCGAGGCGGAGGCGCTCCGCGAGAACCAGGAGGCGATCCTGGGTCGCGAGCTCATCGGGCAGCTGCCCTCGCTCATGGCCGAGTTCGCCAAGGGCTACCAGAACGTCGGCACGGTGACGCTGATCGGCGGCGACACCGCCGGCACCCACATCGCCCGCGAGCAGGCGGCGAGCCTCGCCGCCACCTTCGACAGCGTGAAGTCGGCGACCGGCGTCGACCTCGGCGCGATCCTCCAGGGCCAGGCCTTCGGCCGGGGGATGGCGACGGGCGGCACGGTCGTGCCGACCGGCGCGTCCGTGGCGACCGGATCGGGCGAAGCCCCGCGTCCGTCCGGCACCGGCGACCCGACCGCCGTCGCCTCCACGAGCTGACCGCCGCTGGCCTCGGACGATGCTCGCCGGACTGCAGGGCTGGCACCTGCTCATCATCCTCGTCGTCGTCTCGCCCGTGCTCCTGCTGGCGGTGGGGCTCCCGGTCGCCCTCGTGCAGGGGCGGGCCCGCCGGGAGGCGGGCCTCGTCACGGACCCGCAGGTGAACACGCTCGCGATCACCGCCTTCGTGCTCTCCTTCGTCGTCGGGCTCGCCGGAGTCGTCTGCGGCCACCTCGCCTGCGCGCAGATCCGCCGCACCGGCGAGGCCGGCTGGGGACTGGCCGTCTTCGCCCTGATCCTCGGCTACTGGGCCACCGCCGTCGCCGTCCTCGCCGGCGGCACTCTGCTGGTGTCCGCCTTCGTGCCGGTCTGAGGCGCCCCTCCGGTCGCTCCGGGCGACGGCCGACGCGCCGAGCGGGATGCGCGGGTCAGGCGAGCGGCTTGCGCATCTGCAGGGACGTCGTCTCGTAGCCGAGCGACTCGTACAGCGCCCGCGCGGCCGTGTTGAAGCCGAAGACGTTCAGCGCGAGGGCGGAGCCGCCGCGGGAGCGGACGTGCGACTCCGCGAGCAGCATCGCCGCCCGGCCGAGGCCGCGGCCGCGTTCGGCGGCGTCGATCTGCACGTCCCAGACGTACCCGACGCCCTCGAGTCCGCTCGGGTGCGGGCCGAGCCACAGCGACCCGACCGCGCGGCCGTCCTCAGAGACGAGCAGCACGTCGTGCCCGTCGGCGGGGGAGCCTCCCGGGAAGTACTTCTCGTATGCGGTGTCGGCGTTGCGCGTCGCGGCCGCCTCGTCGTCGCCCGCCCGCATCCGGTCCTCGATGTACGCCGAGCGCTGCACCCGCATCCACCGGGCGAGAGCGGCGACGGGCATCGGCTCGAGCGTGACGGTCATCCCCTCACGATCCCACTCCTCGCCCCTCTCCCGCGAACGATCCGTCGCGAACGGCCCGCAGGGATCCGGGGACGGGCCGCTCGCGACGGATCATCGCCGGCCCGCGTCAGTCCGGGGTCCGATCCGCGTGCTTCCGCTTCCCCAGGCGGGTGGCGAGGAACAGCAGCGTCCCCACGACCACGTAACCCGCCGTCGCCAGCCACACCACGCCCGTCTGCTGCGTCAGCAGCACCACGCTCGCGATGGTCGCGAGCACCGGCACCACCCGCGGCACGGAGTAGTGGGCGTGGTCGACGCGGTCCTTCTTCAGCACCAGCACCGAGACGTTCGCCGCGATGAACACCAGCAGGAGGAGCAGGACCGTCGTCTCGGCGAGAGTGCCGACGTCGCCGATGAGGCTGAGCAGCATGGTCACTCCGCCGACGACCACGATCGACACCCACGGCGTGCGGCGGCCCGGCAGCACCGTGCCGAACGCGCTGGGCAGGAGACCCGAGGTGGCCAGCCCGAAGCCGACGCGGCTCGCCATGACCATGAACAGCAGAGCGCCGTTCGCGATGGCGACCAGCGCGATCAGGCCGAACAGCCACGGCGGCACCGCGACTCCGCTCGCCGCGACCACGTCCAGCAGGGGGCCGCTCGAGGCCGCGAGCTCGTCATTCGGCAGCACGATCACCGCGCCCAGTGCGATCAGGAGGTAGACGACGGCGGCGGTGATCAGCGCGCCGAAGAGGGCCCGCGGGTAGACCTTCGAGGGGTTCCGCACCTCCTCGGCCATGTTCGCGGCGGCCTCGAAGCCGAGGAACGAGAAGAAGGCGACGATCGAGGCGGCGAACGCGCCCTGCAGCGGGGCGACGTCGGGGTTGAACTCGAGCACGCGGGAGGCGTCGCCGTCGCCGGCGCCGAAGAAGACCGCGGCGCAGACGATCACGATCACCAGTCCGCTCACCTCGATCACCGAGGCGACCAGGTTCGCGGTCAGCGACTCCTTGACCCCCCGCAGGTTCACGAGGGTGAGGATCGCGATGAACACGATCGCCGTGGGGATCGGCGGCACGTCCAGCAGGGCCCCGAGGTAGTCGCCGGCGAACGCGTTGGCGAGCGAGGCGGCCGTCGTGATGCCGGACGCCATCATCAGGAAGCCGATCAGGAACGAGAGGTACGGCTTCCCGAACGCGCGGTCCACGTAGCGCGCCGCGCCTCCGGCGTGCGGGTACTTCGTGATCAGCTCGGCGTAGGTGCCCGCGGTGAGCAGGGCGACGACCAGCGCGATCAGCAGCGGCAGCCAGATCACGCCGCCGACGTCCTCCGCCATCGTGCCGACCAGGGTGTAGATGCCGGCGCCGAGCGTGTCGCCCACGATGAACGCGAACAGCAGCGGTCCGGTGATCACCCGCTTGAGCGACGCCTTCCCGGGAGCGGTCTCGGCGGTGTCCGTCGTGTCGGTCATCCGCACACTCCACCGAAGCGAGGGGTCCGAGCGCAAGCCCACCTGCCCGATCGCTGCGAGATTTCTCACGATCGAAACACCGTGCAAGTGCTGCGGATCCGCGTCGACGAGCCGATCCCGCGACCGATCGACCTCCACCCCCTCCCGTACGAGCAGCTGGAGCGGGAGCGCATCGGCCGGCTCTCGCTGATCACCGCGGCCAGCGGTTCGCGGCACCTCTCGGACCTCGGAGGAGCGGCCGCAGCGGGAGGAGCGAGCACGGTGCGGACCGGGTGAACAGGGGGCGTCCGCGCGTGCCGCCGCGCCCCCGCACTGGGTAGGCTGGAGCGCTTCGTCGTGAGTGGAGCGGTCGCGGAGGAATCATGGGCAAGAAGCGCAACCAGGGACGATCCGGAGGCGGTCAGGGCGGGACCGGCGGTCAGGGCGGCGGCCGAACGGCCGAGACCGCGCTGATGGTGCGGTTCCGCAGCTGGTACCGCTCGCACCTGGCCGAGGTCGGCATGCAGCACGAGCACCTCGAGGCCGACGAGGCCGTCGAGGTGCTGACCGATCTCTTCGCGATGACCCGCGATCTGCGTCCGCGCGGCTCCTTCGCGCAGCCCGACGCCGAGCTGCTCGAGGCCGTCTTCGACCAGATCGAGGCCGATCTGTCGGGCGAGGAGAGCGAGGCCGACCTCGACGACACCCTCTTCACCGTCGCCGAGGTCGTCGAGCACTTCCTCGACTTCCTCACCGACGAGGACCTCTGGACCGGCACCGACGAGGAGCTGGACGAGTGCCAGGCCGTCCTCGACGAGGTCCTCGACCTCGCCGGCTCCTTCGTGGAGGCCGTGCTCGACGACCTCGCCGAGCTCGACGAGGTCCCGGCCGAGGAGCAGCTCTCCGCCGTCCGCGCCACCGCTCTCGTGCACGCCGCCGACGTCGTGGTCGAGCACCTCGCCGCCACCGACGGCGCCACCCTCACCGAGCGCGCCGCCCGCGAGATCGCGGTCGAGGCGGGGATCTCGTCCGCGGGATCCACCCCGAGCGACGACTCCGTCCGGATCCCGGTCTCGGCCTGGTGGGACGCGCTGGTCGGCTCGGCCGTGCTCGAGCAGGAGGGGTCCGCGGCCGGTCTCGGCGAGGCCGCCGTGCTCTGGCGCAGCTCCGACGCGCACGAGGCCGCCGCCGAGCGCGTCGCCTACGTCGCCCGCTTCCTCGAGCAGTGGATCCTCAGCGCCCAGACCGCGCTGACGGCCGCCGACACCGAGGACGGCGCCTTCTCCCCGGAGGAGCGCGCGGTCACCACCACCGACGCCGTGCTGGTCCGCATCGCGGTCGCCTGCCAGGCCGAGATCCACCCGGGCCTGGTCGTCGGCGAGCTGGTCGACGAGCTGGCCGCCGACTCCGGGGTCTCGCTCGACGAGGCCCTCGACGAGCGCGAGCGCATGGTCGGGACGGCCGAGAGGATGCTCGACGACACCGCCGAGCTCGGCCTGCTGCTGCACTCGCCCGAGTTCGGCTACGCCGTGCCGGAGGGCCTGGCGCCCGTCCTCGCCTCCGTCGTCCGGGCGACCGTCGTGCTCCTCGGCGAGCGCGAGGCCACCCGCCTCGAGATCCTCGACGAGGCGACCCAGGACACGGCGACCGCGTACGCCCTCCACGTCGCCCTTCTCGGGACCAAGCCCGTCGTGTGGCGGCGCCTCGAGCTCTCCTCCGAGTCGACCCTGCGCGATCTGCACCTCGCGCTCCAGCTCTCGCTGGGCTGGACCGACGCGCAGCCGCACTACTTCAGCGTGGGCGTTCCCGATGAGGAGCAGGCTCCGATCGGCTCGCCGTCCGACGCGGAGGAGTTCGGCGCCGACCTCGTGGACGAGGCGGGCGTCGCGCTCGCTGAGGTCCTCGAGCAGGAGCAGGACGAGCTCTTCTACGTCTACGACCTCGAGGACGAGTGGCGCCACGTCATCCGGCTGGAGTCGATCGCGCCGCTGTCGACGGCGCTGCCGCGCTGCACGGGCGCGCGCGGCGCGGCCCCGCTCGACGTGCCGGGAGGCCCCGCGGCCTGGGCCGACACGGTCCGAGCGGCGACGGACCCGTCCTCGGCCGACCACGCGGAGGCGCTCGAGGCTCTCGGCCTCGCCGCCGGAGCGTCGTTCGATCCGGCCGCGGTCGACGTCGACGGGATCAACCGCTCCCTCGGGCTGCTGCGCTCCGCGGTCTGAGTCCTCGGCGGCCCGGACATCTCGGAGGCCCCCGCTCGCTGAGGGGGCGGGGGCCTCCGGAACGTCCGGCGTCAGGGCGTGAGGAGCAGCTTCCCGATGTGGCCTGAGGAGCGCATCCGCTCGTGTGCGCGCTCCGCGTCCGCGAGGGGGACCACCTCGTCCACCACCGGGCGCACCGTCCCGGCGGCGACCAGTGGCCAGACCTTCGCGCGCACCTGCGCGACGATCGCTCGCCGCTCCTCCAGGGGCCGGGCGCGGAGGGTGGTGGCGTGCACCGCGCCGCGCTTGCGCATCAGCACGCCGAGGTCGAGCGAGCCCAGCGTGCCGGACTGGTTGCCGATGAACACCACGCGCCCACCCACGGCCAGCGCCTCCAGGTCGCGGGCGAGGTAGTCGCCGCCGACGGGGTCGAGGATCACGTCGACGCCGCGCCCGCCGGTCGCCTCGCGGATCCGCTCGATGAAGTCCTCCTCGCGGTAGTCGATCAGGACGTCGGCCCCGAGCGCGCGGCACGCCTCGAGCTTGCGGGGGCTGCCGGCAGTGACGGCGACGCGGGCGCCGAGGGCGGCGGCGATCTGGATGCCCGTGGTCCCGATCCCGCTCCCGCCGCCGTGGAGGAGGACGGTGTCGCCGGGTCCGAGCCCGGCCACCATCACGAGGTTCGACCAGACGGTGGACGTCGTCTCCGGAAGGGCGGCGGCCGAGACGAGGCCGACGCCGTCCGGCACCGGCAGCACCAGGCCCGCGTCGACCGCGACGTACTCGGCGTAGCCGCCGCCGGAGAGCAGCGCGCAGACCTCGTCGCCCTCCGAGAACCCGGTCGTGTCCTCGCCGAGCGCGACGACCGTGCCGGAGACCTCCATCCCGAGGATCTCGGAGGCGCCGGGCGGCGGCGGGTAGACCCCGCCGCGCTGGCCGAGGTCGGCGCGGTTGACGCCGGCGGCCGCGACGCGGACGAGGACCTCGCCGGGTCCGGGGGAGGGAGTCGGCACCTCCTCCAGCACCAGTCGCGAGTCGGGGCCGGGGTTCTCGATGCTGATCGCCTGCATGAGGGGGATGCTACGCCGCCTCCGCTCCTGTCTCCGCGCCTGTCCTCCCCGGCGTGCGATCTGCAGGGGATCCGGACGCCGCGCCGCGATTCACGCGGTGGAGAACGCTCTCCCGCCCGCATCCCCTGCGAACGGTACCGTCCCCTGCAGATCGGACTCCTGCAGATCGCACGGACCCCTGCAGATCGCACGGACTCCTGCAGATCGCGCGGCTAGCCCTGCTCCGCCAGGAACGCCAGCACCGCGTCCTTGAAGCCCCGCGCGGGCACCGTGCTGGTGTGGTCGCGGCCGGGGACGCTCACGAAGCGCGCCCCGGCCTCCGCCGCCAGCAGCTCGCCGCCGGGCGCGATCGGATCCGCGCCGCCGGTCACGAGCAGCGTCGGCAAGCCGGGGTGCCGCCCGTGCTCCGGGTGCGCCCCACCGCGGACGCCGTCGGCCACCGCCACCAGCGCCGCGAGGTCGTTGCCCTGCACCCCCTCCGCCATGCCGATGAAGGCGCGGGTGAAGCCGTCGTCGATCTCGCCGCCGGAGGCGACGCGGGCCCGGGCCGCCTCCGCGTCGAAGGAGCGGAGGGGCTCGCCCACCGTCAGCCCGCCGAGGCTCAGCGATGCGAGCCGCTCCGGGTGCTCGAGCCCCAGCACCCAGCTCATCCGGGCGCCGAGGGAGTAGCCGAGCACGTGGGGCGCCTCGAGGTCGTAGGAGTCGAGCACCCGCACCAGGTCGGCCACCATGGTGTCCACGCTGTAGGAGTCGGAATGGTGCGGCTTCTCGCTCGCGCCGTGCCCGCGCTGGTCGAGCGCCACGACGCGGTACCCGGCCCGGTGCAGCGTCCGCAGCCAGCCCGACGTCTCCCAGTTGAGCACCGCGTGGGAGGCGAAGCCGTGCACCGCGAGGACGGTCGGGGCGCCCTCCTCGCCGACGGAGTAGGTGGCCAGCCGCACTCCGTCGTCGGCCACGACGTACACGGGAGAGGGGAAGGCGATCACTCCACCACCCTGCCCGGCGCCGCTGCGTCGAGGGGGCACCGTGCCGCGGACACGCCGAGCGGAGCCCCAGGAGCGCGGAGCTGTCGTGCCCGGGGCCCCCGGACGGTCAGCGCGGCGGACGGGTGGAGCGGGCGAAGGGCACGGCGATCCAGAGGCGCACGGTGTGCCCCCGGCCGGACCGGATCCCGAGGACTATGCACAGCACGAGGTTGAGCACGGCCAGCGCGAGGATCGCCGAGATCGTCGCGAGCGGCCAGTCCGCGCTGAGCGAGTCGCGCACCGACACCAGCGCGAGGTGCAGCGGGACCAGCATCAGCTGGAGCGCGAGGTAGGTGAGCTGCCAGTTGACGGCGACCAGGCCGTTCCGGTCGCTGAGGGTGCCGATCCGCCGTCGCGACCCCCACACCATCACGGTCGCCGTGAGGGAGATCACGGGGGAGATCACCACGAAGCCGGCGAGCGCCGAGAGCCCGGCGAACCAGACGGCCCGGGCGCCCTTGCGGTCCCGCGTGCGGTGCCGCAGCTCGTCGTCGTCCATCGTCGCCGCCTCCTCGCGCCGGGACCAGTCTCGCACCCGCCCCCGCCCGCAGGCGGGGGATCGCCCCCGAGTTCCGGGGGTTCCCCGGATGGGGCGCGCCCGGGCGCGTCCGTAGCGTGGAGGCATCGCCGGAGCACACCGGCAGCACCGCCGGCCCGACCGGCGGCACCGCATCCCGCCGGGCGACCGGCACCCGAGAAGGAGCACACCGTGACCACCGACGACCGCACCGCCCGCCTCTCCACCCCCGCCGACGAGCAGCCGACCGTGGACCTGGGCGCGACCGCCGTCCTCACCGAGGAGCGGCCGTCCGCCGGGGAGCGCCCCGCCGCCGAGGAGCCCGCCTCCTCGCAGCAGAACCGTGCGCCCTACGGCACCCCGGCCGTCCCGCCCGCGGTGCTCGCCCCGGCTCCGTCGACCCCGTTCTCGCTCACCAGCCTGATCCTCGGCGTCACCTCCGTCTTCTTCGGTCTGACCGTGATCGCACCGGCCGCGGGCCTCGTCTTCGGCATCCTGGGCCTGCGGCGGGAGCCGACCGGCCGCACGCTCTCGATCTGGGGCATCGTGCTCAACTCCGTCATGCTCGGCCTCGTCCTGCTGTTCGCGATCGCCGTGCTCGTCGTGGTCGTGCTCGTGCCGCTCGCGGCCCTCGCGTCGGGCAGCGACTACCGCTGACCCGCCGCGTCCCGCGTCCCGCGCCTCCTGTCTGCTCCGGCGGCGGGAGGCGCGGTCGTTCCGCGCCTGTCGGCGGGCCGTTCCGCGCCCGTCGTCCGGCCGCTCCGCGCCTCCCGCCGTGCCCGCCTCGCACCCCGGCGATAGGCTGGCCGCGCAGTTCGCGAGCCCCCTGCACCCTCCGGGGCCGCACGACGACAGCAACGGAGCTGGACGTGACCCTCGCACCGAGCATCCTCCCCGACCGCGACCCGGAAGGCAGAGCCCTGAACGACACCGAGACCCCCGCCACTCGCACCGAGAGCGACTCCCTCGGCTCGATGGAGATCCCCGCCGAGGCCTACTGGGGCATCCACACGGCGCGGGCCCTCGACAACTTCCCGATCTCCAAGCGCCCCATCTCGATCTACCCCGATCTCGTCCGGTCCCTCGCCACGGTCAAGCTCGCGGCCGCCCGGGCCAACACCGAGCTCGGCAGCCTCGCTCCCGCCAAGGCCGAGCTGATCGAGACCGCGTGCCGCCGCATCATCGACGGCGAGTTCCACGACCAGTTCGTGGTCGGGGTGATCCAGGGCGGCGCCGGCACCTCGACGAACATGAACGCGAACGAGGTCGTCGCCAACGTCGCACTCGAGATCGGCGGCTTCGAGCGGGGCGACTACGCCCACCTGCACCCGCTCGACGACGTCAACCGCAGCCAGTCCACCAACGACGTCTACCCGACCGCGATCAAGATCGCGATGACCTGGTCGCTGCGCCGCCTGCTCGACGAGCTGGCGCTGCTGCGCGAGTCGTTCTCCCGCAAGGCGGTCGAGTTCGGCAGCGTCCTGAAGGTCGGCCGCACGCAGCTGCAGGACGCGGTGCCGATGACGCTCGGCCAGGAGTTCCACGGCTTCGCGACGACCCTCGGCGAGGACCACGCCCGGCTCTCCGAGACCATCTGGCTGCTCGCCGAGGTCAACATCGGAGCGACCGCGATCGGCACCGGCATCACCGCCGATCCGCGCTACGGCGCGGCCGCCGTCCGCCACCTCAACGAGATCACCGACCTCGACCTGGAGATGGCGCAGGACCTCGTCGAGGCGACGAGCGACACGGGCGTCTTCATGTCGTTCTCGAGCGCGCTCAAGCGCTCCGCGATCAAGCTGTCCAAGATCTGCAACGACCTGAGGCTCCTCTCCTCGGGCCCGCAGGCCGGCTTCGGCGAGATCAACCTGCCTCCGCGCCAGGCGGGATCGAGCATCATGCCCGGCAAGGTGAACCCGGTCATCCCCGAGGTGGTCAACCAGGTCGCCTACTCGGTGGCCGGGGCCGACGTCACGGTCACGATGGCGGCCGAGGCGGGTCAGCTCCAGCTCAACGCCTTCGAGCCGGTCATCGCGCACTCGCTGCTGCAGAGCATCACCTGGATGACGCAGGCCTGCAGGACGCTCCGCGAGAACTGCATCGACGGCATCACCGCGAACGTCGACCGGCTCGAGGCCATGGTCGCCTCCTCGGTCGGCGTCGTGACGGCGCTCACCCCGAGCATCGGCTACACCGCGTCCGCCGCCCTCGCGAAGGCGGCCCTCGCCACCGGCCGCAACATCGCCGACCTGGTGGTCGAGGCGGGGCTGATGTCCCGCGAGGAGGTCATGCGGCTCATCTCGCCCGCGCGGCTCTCGGGCATCGAGGCGATGACCGCGGCGCTCCCGATCATCGACCCCGCACCGGAGGCGTGACCGCGGCCGCGAGGCGCGCTCCGGCGTAGCTGCGCCAGGGCGCCCAGCGGCGTCCGGCCTCGGCGAGCGCGCGCTCGCCGGCGGGCAGGCCGAGCGCCGCCGCGCCCCGCCGGAGCACGGGTTCTCCCGTGAGCAGGACGTCGGGGTCACCGGTCGCCCGGAGCGCCACCGCGGCCGCCGTCGCCGGCCCGATCCCGGGAACCGCGAGCAGCTGCCCGACGAGCTCCTCCCGGTCGGTGTCGAGCCGCAGTGCTCCCTCGGCGAGCAGCGTGCTGGTCCGCACCAGCACGTCGGCGGATCCACCGAGCACGTCGGCGGCGTGCTCGGCGATCGCCGCGGGGGAGGGGAACGCGCGCGCGATCGATCCGCTCGCCACGGACTCCGGAAGCGTCGCGCCCAGCGCCGCGACCAGCCGGGCGGCCTCCCGCCGACCGAGCAGCGCGCGCACCAGGGTCTCGGCCGGATCGACGGAGCCGGGCACGCGGACGCCGGGGCGGGCGGCGACGCTCGGAGCGAGCGCGGGATCGGTCGCGAGGGCCTCGTCCACGGCCCGAGCGTCCGCGTCGAGGTCGAGCAGCCGCCTCACCCGGGCGACCAGCGGCCCGACGTCGGCGACGGAGACGAGCGTCGCGCTGCAGCGGACCGTCTCCCCGTCCGCCTCCAGACGGACCAGCGCCGCGCCCCCGGGCAGGGCGAGCGAGCGCGCGTAGCGGCCGGGAGCCGCCTCCTCGAGCCCGGGGAGCGCGCCGGCGCCGAGCACGTCGAGCACCCCGGGATCGAACGGAGCGCGCACGGCCAGCCGGAGCTCCAGCGTGGTCGCGCCGTCGTGGACGCTCGCCTCGGAGCGCGTGCCGCGGGCGGAGGCGCGCAGGGCCGTCGGCGTCCGCTCGTACACCTCCGCGAGGGTCGCGTTGAACTGCCGGATGCTCGTGAACCCGGCGGCGAACGCGACGTCGGACACGGGCAGGTCTGTGCTCGTGAGCAGGAGCCGGGCGGTCTGGGCGCGCTGGGCGCGAGCGAGGGCCAGCGGAGGAGCTCCCAGCTCCTCGCGCAGGATCCGGCCCAGATGGCGCGCGCCGTAGCCGAGCCGGGCGGCCAGTCCCTCGACCCCCTCGCGGTCGACCACTCCGTCCGCGATCAGCCGCATGGCGCGTGCGGCCTTGTCGTCGCGCAGGTTCCACTCGGGGGAGCCGGGGACGGCGTCCGGCAGGCAGCGCTTGCAGGCCCGCAGCCCCGCCTCGTGCGCGGCGGCGGCCGTCGGGTAGAAGCGCACGTTCGCGCGCCGCGGAGTGACGGCGGGGCAGCTCGGACGGCAGTAGATGCCCGTGGAGTGCACGCCGGTCAGAAACCGCCCGTCGAACCGGGAGTCGCGCGAGGCGACGGCGCGATAGCGCTCCTCGAAGAGCGGATCGGAGTCGGGCACGCCTCGAGCCTCGCACGCGGAGAGGTCGATCAGGAGCGGGAATCGGACACGGGCGTCGGCACCCGGCCCTCCTCCACGGGCCCTGCGTGTGTCAACCGCCGACGGCGCACCCCGCCAGTGCCCTACTCTCGCCCCCATGAGCGCCTACCCGCCGCCCGCACCGCCCGCCGTCGCCCGCCCCTCCGTCGTGCCGACCGTGCTCGGCTCGATCGGCGTGGCGCTCCTCGGGATCCTGCTGCTGCTCGTGCTCGCCTACGTCGTGCTCGGACTCGGCGTCAGCGCCGCGGGGATCTGCGCGGTCATCGCCCTCGTCCCGCTCGCCGTGGTGCTGCTGGGCGTCCGCTGGGTCGACCGCTGGGAGCCGGAGCCCGCGCTGGGCCTGTGGTTCGCGTTCCTCTGGGGCGCGGCCGGGTCCGTCGCCATCGCGCTCCTGGTCGACCTCGGCGTGCAGATCGCCGTCTACGCCTCCGGGCAGCAGCCGAGCGGATCCGACTTCGTCGGCGCCGTGATCCAGGCGCCGCTGGTCGAGGAGACGGCCAAGGGGCTCGGCGTCCTCCTCGTCCTGCTGATCTGGCGCCGGACCTTCGACGGTCCTGTCGACGGCATCGTCTACGCGGCCGTCGTCGCCTCCGGGTTCGCCTTCGTCGAGAACATCCTCTACTTCGGCAGCGCGCTGGTGGAGGGCGGTCTCGGCTCGCTCGCGGTGACCTTCTTCCTCCGCGGCGTGCTCTCGCCGTTCGCGCACGTGCTCTTCACCGCCTGCACGGGCGCGGCCCTCGGCTTCGCCTCGAACCGGCCCGCCGTCGCGCGGCTGCCCCTCGCCCTCCTCGGGCTGGCGCTCGCCGCGTTCCTGCACGCGCTCTGGAACGGCTCGTCGTTCCTGGTGTCCGACTGGTTCGGCTTCTACGGCGTGGTCCAGGTGCCGCTGTTCGCGGTCGCCGTGGTCGTCGTGGTGCTGCTGCGGCGGCAGGAGCGGCGCGTGACGCTCCAGCGGCTCGACGACTACGCCGTGGCCGGCTGGCTCTCGCCGGCCGAGGTGCGGATGATCGGCACCGCGGAGGGGCGCCGCACCGCCGCCCGCTGGGCCCGGAGCGCGGGAGGGGACCGGCCGCGCGCGATGCGGGACTTCCTCCGCTCGGCGACGCGGCTCGCGCACCACCGGCAGCACCTCCTGCTCGGCCGCGGCGGACGCACCGGAGCGGTCGACGAGCGGGTCCTGCTCGACGAGCTCGTCGCTCGCCGGGCCGTCCTCACCCGCTGAGCCGCGGCCCCCGCTCCGTCCGGGCGGGCTAGGCGGACGCGCTGCGCACGCGGCGCTCGCCGGCCGTCACGGGCACGCCGAGCCGGTTCTGCGCGGGCGGCAGCGGGCAGTTGTAGTGGGGCGAGAAGCCGCACGGCGGGATGTACGCCCGGTTGAAGTCCAGGAGCACCGGACCGGGGGTGCCGGCGTCGGCCGCGCCGCCGATCCGCTGCACGACGAGGAAGCGGCCGACGGGGTAGCTCGCGAGCTCCGGGTCGTCGCTGCGGTTGGTCGGATCGCCGAAGGGGACGAGCAGCGTGCCGCCGTCGTCGAACGCCGCGACCGTGTACTCGCGGGCGCGGCCGTCGTCCACGAGCGAGAAGGTGATGTCGCCGGGGACGACCAGCTCGCGGGTGGCGCCGTTGTCGCGCAGGTGCTCGAACGGGACGGTGCGGTCCTCGGCGACCGGCTCGAACCACGCCTCGAGCACCCAGGCCGCATCGAACGGGAAGGTCTCGATGGCGTCGAAGGAGCGGATGCCGTCGGAGGCCGCATCCCACACGCGGTAGCCGTACTCGGGCTCGCCGGTGTCGAGGTTCTCGCGGCGCATGCGCGTCAAGGTCGCGGAGGGGCCGTATCCGGCCAGCGCCTGCTCGTCGTCGACGCTCTCGCCGGGCTCGAGCCAGCGGGTCTCGACGAGGGCGAGATCGCCCCGGGGTCCGGTGACGCGCTCGACGCGTCGGGCGAGCCACGACTCCCAGCCGGCGCGCGCCGACTCCGTGAGGTCGATCGAGGCACGGGAGGGGGCGGTGACGCTGCTGCTCGGAGTGGCCATGGGGCGTGCAACGCGAGGCGGTCCGGTTCTCTTCCCGGGCGTCGATCGGACGGCGGTCGGACGGCGGTCGGGCACCCAGGAGAAAGAGCTCGACGCCCTGCGGCAGCGGCAGGGCCGGCTGCTCGGACGGGGCGTCGAGCTCTTCGTGAGAGAGAGGATGCTCCTCCGCGGCGCCGAGCGCAAGAGGCATCCGGATCCCGCTGACGGCACGGCCCCGTTCGGAACGCTCGGTAGACTGGACCGCCTGTTTTCCCGCGGCCCCCGGAGCGCATCCTGCGCCTCCCGGCCCGCGGCGGCGGACCCTCGGAAGGCGGACGATGACGGACGGCAGCACTGTGCAGGCCACCGAGCTCTCTCGGGAGCGCGACTACGTGGCGGCGCTCTACGCCCGCCTCGACGAGCTGATCGCCCAGGCCCGCGAGGCGCTGGACACCGTCCGCATCGAGAGCGTCGGCGGCAATCACCAGAGCCGCTCCGAGCGCGACGCGTACGCACGCCTCTACGAGGACCGCATCCGCTCGCTCACCGGCGCCGACGACCGGCTCGCCTTCGGCCGGCTCACGCTGGCGGACGCCGAGTCCGAGCACCGCTACATCGGCCGCATCGGCCTGCGCGACGAGGAGCAGGACACGCTGCTGCTCGACTGGCGCGCCCCGCAGTCGGCCGCGTTCTACCAGGCCACCGCCGCCCGGCCGATGGGGACGCGCGCCCGGCGCCACCTCACCACCCGGGGGCGCGAGGTCCTCCGCTTCGAGGACGAGGTCTTCGACGAGGAGCTGCTGCGCGAGGGCACCGTGCTGCAGGGCGAGGGCGCGCTCATGGCGGCCCTCGGTGCGCAGCGCACGGGCCGGATGCACGACATCGTCGCGACCATCCAGAGCGAGCAGGACCGCATCATCCGGTCCGAGCTGCGCGGCGTGCTCGTCGTGCAGGGCGGGCCCGGCACCGGCAAGACCGCGGTCGCCCTGCACCGGGCCGCCTACCTCCTCTACTCCTACCGCGACCGCATCGCCTCCTCCGGCGTGCTCGTGGTCGGGCCCTCGCGCTCCTTCCTCCGCTACATCGAGGCGGTGCTGCCCTCGCTCGGCGAGACGGGCGTCGTCCTCTCGACGCTCGGCCAGCTCTACCCGGGCCTCGACCTCGTCGAGGAGGACGTGCCCGCGGTCGCCCGCGTGAAGGGCTCGGCGCGGATGGCGGAGCTGCTCAAGCGCGCGGTCCGCTCCCGCCAGATCGTCCCGTCCGAGACGCAGGTGCTCGACGTCAACGGCGAGAAGCTCCGCCTGGAGCCGCAGGACGTGGAGCGCGCGATCACCCGGGCACGCGACACCCGCAAGCCGCACAACGAGGCGCGCGTCTCCTTCGTCAAGACGCTGCTCTCGCAGCTCACCCGCCAGCTCGCCGATCAGCTGCGGAGCCACGGCAGCACGGTCGACGAGGCCGACGAGGCGGTGCTGCGCGAGGACGTGCGGACCGCCCGCGACGTCCGCGTCGCGCTCAACACCGCCTGGATCCCGCTCACGCCCGAGAAGCTGCTGCAGGACCTCTACGCTCGCCCGAACTGGTTCGCGACGCTCACGCCGCGCTGGACCGCCGCGCAGCGCTCCCTCCTCCGCCGCGACCGCGACGCTGCGTTCACGGTCTCCGACGTGCCGCTGCTCGACGAGGCCGCGGAGCTGCTCGGCGCCTACGACGACCACGCCGACGCCTCGAAGAAGGCCGAGAAGGAGCAGCGCCGGCGCGACATCGAGAACGCGGAGGCCGCCATCCGCAACATGGGCGTCGACGGTCTCGTCAACGCCAAGGACCTCGCGGCCGGTTTCGCCGAGCGCTCGGTGCTCGGTACGACCGCCGAGCGGGCCGCGGCCGACCGCACCTGGACCTACGGGCACGTCGTGGTCGACGAGGCGCAGGAGCTCTCGCCGATGCAGTGGCGGGTGCTGCTGCGCCGCTGCCCGATGCGCTCGTTCACGATCGTGGGCGATGTCGCGCAGGCGTCCGGAGCCTCCGCCGCCTCGAGCTGGGACGCCGCGCTCCGCGACACCTTCGGTCGCCAGGGCCGGGGAGTGGAGGCGGCGCCGTGGCGCCTGGAGGAGCTGACGGTCAACTACCGCACGCCCGCGCAGATCGTCGCTTTCGCCGAGCGGACGGCGCGCGAGAACGGGCTGGAGATCACGCCGGGGGAGGCCGTGCGCTCCACCGAGTGGCCGGTGCGGACGATCCGCGACCGCGGTGACGCGGCCCTCACCGCACGCGTGCTCGCGGCCGTGGTCGAGGACAGGGCGATCGAGGCGGAGGGGACCCTCGCGGTCATCGCGCCCGACGACGACCTCGCCGCGATCGCCGAGCGCCTCGAGGAGCGGTTCGGCCGGGAGGTGGGCCGCGGAGCGACCGGGCTCGACCGCGCGATCGCCGTGCTCTCGACCAACGACGCCAAGGGGCTCGAGTTCGACTCCGTGATCATCGCCCGCCCGCGCCTCATCGCGCAGACCGGCGAGCGCGGCGCGGCGTCGCTCTACGTCGCGATGACCCGGCCGACGCAGCGCCTCACCCTGGTGGAGTGAGCGCTCGCAGCCCGCTCCCAGACTCCGCTCCCGGGCGCCGTAGGATCGAGGCATGAGCAGCGAGAACCTGACCAAGCCCGAGGTCGACGCCCCTGAGGGCCCGGCCCCCGACACCCTCGTCGTCGAGGACATCGTCGTCGGCGACGGCGCCGAGGCGCAGCCCGGCTCGACCGTCGAGGTCCACTACCTCGGCGTCGAGTACGACACCGGCGAGGAGTTCGACTCGTCCTGGAGCCGGAACCAGTCGATCAACTTCCCCCTGAACAACCTGATCCGCGCCTGGCAGCAGGGCATCCCCGGGATGAAGGTCGGCGGCCGCCGCAAGCTGATCTGCCCGCCCGCGCTGGCGTACGGCCCGGCCGGCGGAGGGCACCCGCTCTCCGGCAAGACCCTGATCTTCGTGATCGACCTGCTCGGCACCAAGTAACTCCGAGCACACGACGAAGGCGCAGCTCCTAGCGGGGCTGCGCCTTCTTCACGCGGTCGACCAGTTCGCGCCACGCCCCGTCGAGCTCGGTCTCGCCGAGGCGGACGTGGTGCGTCTGCACGCGGATCTCGTAGACGAAGCGGTCGGCCCGGCCGGGGGACTCGCCGTCCGCGGCGTCCCAGGGGAGCGAGCCGAGCAGGTCGCGCCAGGCGCGCTCGTCGGGCTGCTGCTCGACGTCGACCCGCCACACCCGGCGGAGGCCGGCGAATCCGCCGCTGCGCGACACGATGACGTCCATGCGCGCGATGCTACCCGCCTCCGCCCGCGAGCGGACCGGCTCAGGCGGACAGCGTCACGCCGACCGTCGTCCAGCCGGTGCGCACAGCGGCCTCGACCTCGGAGCCGGATCCGTAGCGCTCGGCGGCGGCCTGCACGGTGAGCGCTGCGAACGCCTCGAAGTCGGCCGTCGCGGTGAGGACGCCCCCGGTCAGCACGTCGTACCAGACCTGCCCGGCGCGCTCCCACGCCTGTCCGCCGAGGGTCGTCGCCGCCACGGCGAACGCGCGGTTGGGGATGCCCGAGTTGATGTGCACTCCGCCGTTGTCGTCGTCGGTCTCGACGTAGTCGGCCATCGAGCCCGGCTGCGGGTCGGAGCCGAGGACGTCGTCGTCGTACGCGGTGCCGGGCGCGATCATCGACCGCAGGGCCGTGCCCTGCACCTCGTCGGTGAAGAGCCCCTCACCGATCAGCCAGCTCGCCTCGTCGGCGCTCTGCCCGGCGCCGTACTGCTCCAGCAGGGCTCCGAACACGTCCGAGATCGACTCGTTGAGGGCTCCGGACTGGCCCCGGTAGACGAGGTTCGCCGTGTACTCGGTGATGCCGTGGGCGAGCTCGTGGCCGATCACGCTCTGCGAGACGGTGAAGCGGCGGAACACCTGGCCGTCCCCGTCGCCGAAGACCATCCGCGAGCCGTCCCAGAAGGCGTTGTCGTAGTCGTCGCCGAAGTGCACGGTCGCGTCGAGGGGGAGCCAGGCGTCGTCGATCGAGTCGCGGCCGTACGCCCCCTGCAGGAAGGCCGACATCGCGCCGAGGCCGTCGTACGCCTCGTCGACGGCCGCGTCTCCCGTGGCCGCCTCGCCCTCGCGGCGGACGACCGTGCCGGGCAGGGTCTCCTCCGTCCGCGCATCCGCGATGGTGCGCTGGAGCGACTGCACGCGGTTGCGCGGCGAGGGCGTCGCGGCGGCGGTCGGCGCCCCGCGGCCGGGCGAGGGCTCGCCGGGGCGGACCCGCCGGAACGGCACGTCCTGCTCGAGCGAGCGGGTCGCGGCCCGCGCGGCCCGGGCGAAGGCCGGATCGTCGAGGCGGGCGATGCGGACGAGGAGGTACGGCGGCACGACGGTTCGTCTCATGCCCCGATCCTGGCATCGACGTCCGACACGATCCCGGGCTCGCCCGGCGGACCCGCATGCGGTAGCGCCGAGCGGTAGCGTGAGCGCGACGAGCGGTTTCCAGCGATCCGGGGCCAGGCCCCGAGGACGACGAGGGCGGACATGGGCATCATCACGCGGGGCTTCTTCGGCAAGAGGGAGTCGGACCCGGACCTCCCGCCGGGCCAGCACCTCGAGAACGGGTTCCCCGTCCTCTCGATCGGACCCACCCCGAACATCCACGAGTGGGCCTTCTCCATCGACGGCGGCCCCGCGGGCGTCCGCCGCTGGAATCGCGAGCAGTTCGACGCCCTCCCGCACGAGGACGTGCACACCGACATCCACTGCGTGACCCGGTGGTCGAAGCTCGGCACCAGCTGGCGCGGCGTCTCGGTCGACACGCTGCTGGAGGGCATGGAGACGGACGCCGGCTTCGTCATGGCGCAGAGCTTCGGCGGCTACACGACGAACCTCCCGCTCGCCGAGATCCGCGGCGGGAAGGCCTGGGTCGTCACCGAGTTCGAGGGGAAGCCCCTCGCCGCCGAGCACGGCGGCCCCGCGCGGCTCCTGGTGCCGCACCTCTACTTCTGGAAGAGCGCGAAGTGGGTGCGGACGCTCCGCCTGATGCCCGGCGACGAGCCCGGCTTCTGGGAGCAGAACGGCTACCACATGCACGGGGACCCCTGGAAAGAGGAGCGCTACTGGTGATGTGGACGGAGGCGGTGGCCGAGTCGGTCGCGCCGCTCACCCCCACGTCGCGTCTTCTGGTGCTCCGCGTGCCCGGGTGGCCGGGCCACCTGGCGGGGCAGCACCTCGACGTGCGCCTCACCGCGCCCGACGGCTACCAGGCGAGCCGCTCCTACTCGATCGGCGCCCCGGCCGACGGGGAGCGGGTCGAGCTCGCGGTGGAGCGCTTGGACGACGGGGAGGTCTCCCCGTACCTGGTCGACGGCCTCGAGGCGGGCGACCGGCTCGAGATCCGCGGTCCGATCGGCGGCTGGTTCGTCTGGCGTCCCGAGCAGGCGGAGCCGGTGCAGCTGATCGCCGGCGGGAGCGGCGTGGTGCCGCTGATGGCGATGGCGCGCGAGCACGCCCGGTCCGGGAGCGGGGCGCGGATGCAGCTGCTCTACTCGGTCCGCTCGCCGGTGTTCGCCTACTACCGCGAGGAGCTGGGGGCGCTCGCCGACCTGCCGGCGGCCTCGGGCGGAGTCGCGGTGGACCACGTCTTCACCCGGGTGGCGCCGGCGGGAGCGGCGCGTCCGGCCGGCCGCGTCACTCCGGAGCTGCTCGCCGAGTCGGCACTGCCGGCCGCGCTCGAGCCGACCGTCTACGTGTGCGGCCCGACCTCGTTCGTCGAGGCCGTCGCCACCGCCCTGGTCGAGCAGGGCCACGCGCCCGAGCGCGTGCGCACCGAGCGCTTCGGCGGCGCCTGACGCATCCCCGCGAGCGGCCGCCCGGGCGGGAGCGCGCTGCGCGCGTCCGCCCCGGCGGGGTCCCGCGGGGAGGGAGGGATCACTCGAAGGAGACGGTGCGGTTCTCGCCGATGTCGGGCTGCCCGCCGGTGACGGCGGCCGTGAGGACCTTGAACAGCACGACCGGACGGGGCTCGTCGGTCGCCCACAGCTCGACGGTCTCGGCCTCGACGCGGATCAGCGCGACGGTCGGGTCGTCCTTGCCGTCGGGGAACCAGCCGGCGACGGCCGGGGACCACAGCTCGTCCACCTTCGCCGGGTCGTGCACGACGGTCGCCGAGCCCGCCACCGACAGGTAGCCCTTCTTCGACTCGAACGCGACGTTGACGCTCGGGTTCGCGCGGATGTCGTCGACCTTTGGCGACGGGTCCTGCGTGAAGAACCACAGCTCGCCGTCGAAGTCGATGTCCTGGGCCTTCAGCGGACGGCTGACGAGCTGCCCGGTGGCGTTGACGGTGGTGAGGAGCCCGATCCCGGCGCTCTTCACCATCTCGGTGATCTGCTCGCGGTCGTCGGAGTCGGCGGGAGTGATGTCGGTGTCGGTCATGGTGCCGACGCTACGCGGACCGGGCGCCGCCGCAAGGGGTGGCGACGCCTCCCCGTGCGTGTCTAGCGTCGAGGCATGGACACCGAATCGATCTACACCGCCATCCTCGACAGCGGAGCGGAGCAGGAGAGCATCCGCCTCGAGACGGTCGGCGGCGAACCGCAGCGCTCGCTCACCCGGACCGCCGACATCGACGGCGAGGAGGTCGAGGTGGTCTGGGAGCTCGAGCCCGACGACGACGGCTTCCACGTCTACCGCCCGGTGCGGGTCGAGGGCCGCGACGACGACAGCGGACTGGTCTCGGACGACCGGCTGACCGACGGCGGCGGCGCCGACGCGGCCTCCGGCGACTGACTCCCCGCGCGCCCGTCCGCCGGCCGGAGCCGCGCGGGCGGGCGCGCACCTCCGTCCGCCCCCCGCGGACGCCCCCGGGCTCAGGCCGTCGGGTGCAGCGCGTCGTACGCGCGGAACCCCGGTCGCAGGCGCAGCACCGCGGCGAGGATCGCGATGATCGCGAGCCCGCCGGCGAGCGGGGGCAGCCAGAGCAGCGCGAGCGAGGCCAGCAGGCCCGTGTAGAGGTCGCCGACCCGCGGGCCGCCCGTCACCACGACGATGAACACGCCCTGGAGCCGCCCCCGCATGTTGTCCGGGACCGCGGTCTGCAGCATCGTCTGCCGGAAGATCGAGCTGATGTTGTCGGAGGCGCCCGCTCCGGCCAGGGCGACCGCCGCGAGGGCGATGAGCACCGCGTTCGGAGTCGACGCGTCGTGCCGCACGAGCGCGGCACCGAGCAGGACCGCGCCGAACGCGACGACGAACGCGCCGTAGATCTGGATCGAGCGGCCGATCGCGAGGCCCTGCCGGCGGACCCCGGTGAGCCGCCCCGAGAAGACGCCACTGATCAGCGCGCCGATCGCGAACGCGGCCGTGAGAGCGCCCACCGTCACCGCGCCCCCGCCGAGCAGCACGGCGGCGGCTGCTGGGAAGACCACGCGCGGCTGGCCGAAGGTCATGGCCACGATGTCGACCAGGAACGACATCCGGATGTTCGGGGCGCCCTTCAGGAAGCGCAGTCCGTAGCGGAGGGACTCCAGCCCCGGCCGCTGCCGCTCGCCCTCCGGAACGAGCGCCGGCAGCCCCGCGATGCCGAGGAACGCGGCGAGGAACAGCACGACGTCGATCGTGTACGTGATCGCGAAGCCGGAGGAGGCGACCAGCACACCGGCGAGGGCCGGCCCGACGGTCACCTCGACTCCGCTCGCGATGCCGCCCAGCGCGGCGGCGGCGGGGACCAGCTCGGTGCGGAGCAGCCGCGGAGCCAGCGTCATCCGGGTGGTCACGATCACCGTCGTCGCCACCGCGTTCACCGCGGTCAGCAGGTAGAGGGAGAGCGGAGTCTCGGCGCCGAGCCAGGCGAGCGCCGCGATCCCCGCGGTCGAGCCCCAGGCCACGATCGCGGCGAGCAGGAGCACCAGGCGGCGGTCGAACGCGTCGGCGAGCATCCCGCCGTAGAGGCCGGCGATCACGGTCGGGACCAGCGCCACCACGCCGACCAGCGCGACCGCGAGGGTCGAGCCGGTGAGCTCGTAGATGTGCAGGCCGACCGCGACGATCGTCATCTGGCCGCCGATGCCCGAGATCACGTTGCCGGCCCAGAGCCGGGCGAAGGCGGGGGACTCGCGGAGGGGGGAGACGTCGAGGACGTGGCTGCGCCGGGGGGCGCGGGGGGTCTGGCTCACTCGCTCCATTCTGCTGACTCCACCGCCCCGACGGGCCGCGTCGCGCCGATCCGGGGGCTCAGGGGCCATCCCCTAGGGTGAGAGGCATGAGCACGTCATCCGACGGCGCGCCCGGGCGTCAGGGTCCTCCTGCACCGCGAGCAGCCGGAGCCGCCCCCTCGCGACGCTCGATCCGCACCGCCGCCGAGGCGGGCGCGCGTCGCGCCGCTGCCGCCACGGGTGGTCGGCGCAGCTCCACCGGCGGCGCGCGCACCGGTGCCGCGCAGACGGGTGCCGCCGCCTCCGGCGCCCGCGGGCTCCTCCGCCGCTACGGAGCCGGGATCGCCTCGGTCCTCCTGGCGCTCCTCGCCGTCCCGCTCTCGTTCTTCGTCTGGTACGCCCTGATCTCGCTCGGCGCCTACCCCGGCGACCAGGCCGTCAGCGATCTGCTGGTCGGCGTGCTCTACACCGCGCTCGTGCACGCGGTCCTGCTCGCCGGGATCCTGCTCGCGGTCTCCACCATCCGGGCCCGGCGCCGCGAGAAGCGCCCGCCGATCGCCGGCTGGATCGGAGTGGTCCTCAACGTCCTCGTGCTCGTCTACTGGCAGCTGCTGGTCTCGCCGTGGCTCGTCGTGCTCTGGAACCGGGCCACCGGCTCCTGACACGGCCCTCCCTCTGGTAGAGTCGTCCGGTTGCCGTTCGACGGCCGCGGATCAAGAGAGCCCACGCATCAGGCGCCGGGCACCGCGCAACGAGAGAGAGGGGATCCCATATATGGCACTCGAAGCAGATGTCAAGAAGGCGATCATCGAAGAGTACGCGACCCACCCCGGTGACACCGGATCCCCCGAGGTGCAGGTGGCGGTCATGACCAAGCGGATCAAGGACCTCACCGAGCACCTCAAGGAGCACAAGCACGACCACCACTCGCGTCGTGGTCTGCTGCTGCTCGTGGGTCAGCGTCGTCGACTCCTCGGCTACCTGTCGGATGTGGACATCAACCGCTACCGCTCGCTGATCGAGCGTCTCGGTCTGCGCCGCTAGCTCCTCCCGGAGCAGGGCGCGGTCTCGATGACACCGCGAACTTCTTGCCGATCGGGCCGTTCTCCTCGCGGAGGGCGGCCCGTTCCGCGTTCCCGGGCGGACGAGGCCCGCGGCGCAGGTCAGGGCAGGGGAGCGGGTCGGTCGACTCCGCCCCACGAGAAGCCGCTCGAGGCCGAGAACCAGTCGGCCGCGGCCCGCTGGAGCGCCGAGTCCTCCTCGGGGCGGCCGGGAGCCTCCACGGCGTCGACGAGCCCGGGCAGGGCGATCCGCCAGGCCGCGGCGCTGCGCTGGGCGCGGGCCCAGTCGCGCGCGCACACCGGATCGCCGGCCGCCGCGGCGAGAGCCTGCGGCGAGGTCACCCGCCAGCCGGTGTCCGATTCCGCGACCACGACCGCGCAGGTGAGCGCGGCGCCGCGGATGATGCTGTCGGGGCCGGCGGAGGGGCCGATCGCCTGATCCTGAGCCGCGACGACCGCCGTGAGCGCGAGCTGCAGCCGGGTCGAGGGCTCGTCGGGCCGCGGCCGGATCCTCCCGTCGCCGGCCGAGACCGACGCCGCCGAGCCGGGTGCGAGGAGCAGCCCGGAGGAGGACTGCGACGCGTGCAGGCTCAGCAGCCCCGTCACTCCGTCCGTCCCGCTCGTCACGCCCCGCACCGAGGAGTCGCCGAGGCTCCAGACGACGGGGGTGCGGTTGTGGAGGGTGAGGCGCCGGTGGTCCTCGTCGAGGCAGGCCACGAGGTGGCCGCCCGGCACGCCCGCTCCGCCCTCGAAGGCGGACGAGGCGGCCAGCAGCTCCCGGGCGTCGTCGCACTGGGCGGGGGCGTCGGAGGCGGCCGCGGCGCCCGAGGCGACCGGCGCCCGAGGGGTGAGGGAGCCCTGCACGCCCGCGACCGCCGCCGTGGTGAGCGCCGCGGCGGTGAGGAGGAGGACCACGCCGCGCCTGCCCATCCTCCGCACCTCCTGGTCGGAGGCTAGCCCGGCGGGGGCCCTCGGGCCAGCGTCGCGAGGGCCCGCGGGACGTCCGGCAGGATTTCTTTCGAGGAATCTCAGACCGGGTGCATCCGCGGAGGCGCCTCGGCCGGAAGTAGTGGTGAAGGCCCTTCTCGACCACCCCCCGACCCCTCGCGGGTCCCATCGTGAAAGAGGAACACCGTGACCGCTTCCCGCTTCTCCCGCAGCCTGCTCGCCGGTGCCTGCATCGGAACCCTGGCCGTCGTCGGCATCGCCGCCACGCCCGCCACCGCCGCAGACGCCGACTCGGCCGATCTCTCGGTCCTGCACGCCGTCCCCGACACCCCGGTCGACGTCTACGTCGACGACAAGCTGACGCTCGACGACTTCACCCCCGGCTCGCTCGCCGGCCCGCTCGACCTGCCCACCGGCACCTACAAGGTCGCCATCACGGCCTCCACCGCCGCGGACGCCAGCGCCCCTGTGATCGGCCCGATCGACATCAGCCTCGAGGCCGGCAGGAGCTACACCGTCGCGGCGCACCTCAAGCCGGACAACACCCCCACCGCGACCCTCTTCACCAACGACATCTCGAAGACCGCCGCGGGAGAGGGCCGGCTCACGGTCCGCCACATCGCCGCCGCTCCGGCCGTGGACATCCTCGCCGGAGGGTCGCCCGTCCTGACGAACGTGACCAACCCGAACGAGGGCGTGCTGAACCTCGCCCCGGCCACGATCTCGACCGTGGTCGCCGCGACCGGCACCACCGCGCCGGTCATCGGCCCGGCCGACGTGCAGGTCCAGGAGGGCGTGAACACGATCGTCTACGCCTGGGGCAGCCTGGAGAAGGGCAACCTCGCCCTCGCGACGCAGACCATCGAAGGACTGCACTCCTCGCCGTCGGGCGTCCCCGCCGGTGAGGCCGGCCTCGCCGCGGACAACCGCCCCGACGCCGCCGCGGGCTGGTGGGGCGGAGCACTGCTCGCCGCCCTCGCCGCCGCCGGCGCCGTGCTGATCGGCCGCCGCACCGCCGCCTCGCGTCGCTGACCCGAGGATCCGACCGCCGGGTCGGCCGTGCTGGAGCGCGGCCGTCCCGGCACCCCCGACCACGACCCAGGAGGACGCCATGAGCCGGAACCCCTTCCCTCTGCGCGTCCTCGCCGTGGTCGGGCTGATCGTGGCCGGTGCCGGTCTCGCCGGATGCGCGGCGCAGGAGTCCCGGGTGGAGCCCGCTCCCGCCGTCGTCTCCTCGGCGCCCCAGCAGCCGGTGCCGGCCACGGTCCCCTCCTCACCCGCGGCGGCCCCGCCGGAAGCTGTGCCGTCCGTCCCCGTGGCGGACGCCCGGCTCGGCGCGACTCCCGCCCCCACTGCGCTCGCTCCCGCGCGGCTCGTCGTCGACGGGCTCCCCGTCGACATGGCCGTCGAGCCGGTCGGAGTGGCCGATGACGGCACGATGGAGCTCGTGCCCGACACGCAGGTCGCCGGCTGGTACCGCTTCGGCGCCGGCCTCGACGAGCCGGAGGGCACGGTCGTGATCGCCGCGCACGTCGACTCCCTCGCCTACGGCCTCGGACCGTTCGTCGAGCTGAAGAAGGCGGTCGCGGGTCAGACCGTGACCCTGACCGGCGCGGACGGCGCGGAGCGTGCGTACACCGTCTCGACGGTGGAGACCACGGAGAAGACCACGGTCGACCTCTCGGCCGTGTTCGCCGCCGACGGCGCGCCGCGCCTGGTCCTGATCACCTGCGGCGGCGATTTCGACTACGACACCCGCCACTACCTCAGCAACGTGGTGGTCACGGCCGTCCCGGCCGGCTGATCCGCCCGCCCGGGCCTCAGCGACGTACGATGAGCCTCGCAGCGCCGCACGCCCCCGGGCAGCGGCGCCCCCCGCAGCCCTGGAGGGACCCCCTGATCGAGACCATCGAGCCCGCCGACGGCGCCGAGGCCGACAGCGCCCTCGTGGCCCGGCTCGGCCGCCGCTTCGCCGCGGGGGAGGAGGCGGCGCTCGCCGAGGCGTACTCGCGGTGGTCGCCGCTGGTCTTCACGCTGGCACTGCGCTCGCTCGGCGACCGCGGCGACGCGGAGGACGTGGTGCAGCGCGTGTTCGTCTCGGCGTGGACCTCCCGCTCGGGCTTCGACCCCGGACGGGCGGCCCTCGGGGCCTGGCTGGTCGGAATCTCCCGGAGGAGGATCGCGGACGCGCACGAGGCGCGGGCGCGCGAGCGGAGGCTCACCGAGGCCCTCGTCGCCGTCGCCCCGGTCGAGGAGGGGGAGGCCCCCGTCGACCTCGAGGCGCGGATCCTGATCGCCGACGAGCTGGCCCGGCTGGATCCCGTCCCCCGGCGCGTGATCGGCCTCGCCTTCTACGAGGACCTCACCCACACCGAGATCGCCGAGCGCACCGGCCTGCCGCTCGGTACCGTCAAGAGCCACATCCGCCGCAGCCTCGACCGGCTCCGCTCCCGCCTGGAGGTGAGCAGCACATGACCCACCTCGATCCCGACGAGCTCGCCCTGCTCGCCCTCGGCGAGCACTCGAGCGACGCCGAGCAGGCCCACCTGCGCGACTGCCCCGACTGCGCCCGGCAGCTGGTCGAGCTCGGCCACGCGGCGGGCCTGGGACGCGCGAGCCGCGCTCTCGAGCTGGAGGCGCCGCCCGCGATGGTCTGGGACCGCATCCGCGAGGAGCTCGCCCTCGGCGACCTCGGGCCCGGCGCCCTGCCGGAGTCGGCCGCCGCCGTGCCGCCTCCGCTCGCCCTTCCCCCGGGACGGCACCGTCCCGCCCGCCGCCGCCGGCCCCGCGCTCTGATCGCCGTGCTGGCCGCCCTCGGCTCGCTCGTCGTCGGGGTCGCGGGCGGAGCCTGGTGGCAGGCCTCGCGGAGCGACGACACCGCCGCCGTGGTGGCGCGCGCCGATCTCGCCGCGTTCCCCGACTGGCAGGGAGCGAGCGGTACCGCCGAGCTGGAGGACGCCGACGGCGCCCGACGCCTGCACGTGCACCTCGACGCGCAGAGCGCGGGCGACTCGTACCGGGAGGTCTGGCTCCTCGCCGCCGACGCCTCCGGGCTGGTCGGCCTCGGCGTGCTCGACGGGACCGACGGCGTCTTCGCCGTCCCCGACGACGTCGACCTCGCCGAGTACTCGCTCGTGGACGTCTCCCAGGAGCCGTTCGACGACGACCCGGAGCACTCCGGCGACTCGATCGTCCGCGGCCCCCTGCGCGAGGGCTGAGGCCTAGGCCGCGCGCTCCGCCAGCACGGCCGTGAGCGCCTGCACCGCGGCGGAGGGGCGCGGCGCCGTGCAGACCGAGAGCTCCCAGACCAGCCCCGGCCAGTCGAGCGCGAGGGCCGTGACGCCCTCCAGCGGCTCGACGCCCGCGCGCGGCACGATCGCCGGACCGAGCCCCGCCTGGACGAAGCGGGGGATGCCCGGCAGATCGGCGACCTCGGTCGCCACCCGGCGCGATGCCCCGGCCTCGCGGAAGGCGAGGTCGACGGCGACCCTGTTGCCGAAGCCGGCGGGCGTGTCCACGAAGGTGAGCCCGTCGAGGTCCTGCGGCGAGGGCGGTCCCGCCGCGGCGAGCGGATGCGCGCTCTCCACCAGCAGGACGTAGTCGCTGCGCACCAGCCGCGTCACCGCCAGGCCCCGCAGCTGCGGCGAGGGCAGAGCGAGCAGGGCGGCGTCGAGCAGGCCGCGGCGCAGGTCCTCCGCGAGACCGGTCGAGCCGGTGGTCGAGGTGCGCAGGAGCAGGTCCACCAGCGGGTGCCGGGCGCGGAAGACGCCGAGCGCCCCGGGCAGGTCGACGAGGTCGAGAGCGGAGAAGGTGCCCACCCGCACCCGCCCGCGGAGCCCCGCCGCGTCGTCGGCCGCGAGCGAGCGCATCCGGTCGAGGCTGTCGATCGCCGCCCGGGCGGAGGGCAGGAGGGCCTCGCCGACCGCGGTGAGCGCCACGCGCCGGGTCGAGCGGGCGAACAGCGGCGAGCCGAGCTCCTGCTCGAGCGAGCGGATGCTCGCCGAGAGGGTCGACTGCACGACGAACAGGCGCGCGGCCGCCCGGGTGAAGCTGAGCTCCTCGGCGACGGCGACGAAGGCGGCGAGCTGGCGGTCGTCCATGCGCCCATTATCCAGCAGTGCCGATCAATCCATCCGAGATCCTCCGTTGGACACGGATGATGGGGCGGAGCACTGTGGACACCGTGACCACCACCGACCGCTCCCTCCCCTCCGTCCACCGCCGCGAGCTCCCGCACCGCCACGGCTTCCGGGTGATCGCCGTCGCCTTCCTCGCGGTGATGGCGTTCTCCACCGTGCCGACGCCGCTCTACGCGATCTACCAGCAGCGCGACGGGTTCCCGGCCTTCGTCGTCACCGTGGTCTTCGCCGCGTACGCGGTCGGAGTCGTGGCGAGCCTCTTCCTCGCCGGGCACGTCAGCGACTGGCTCGGCCGCCGCCGGATCCTGCTCGCGTCGATCCTCGTCGAGGTCCTGGCGGCCGCCGTGTTCCTGCTCTGGCCGGACGTGCCCGGGCTGATCCTCGCCCGTCTGCTGACCGGGCTCGGCGTCGGCGCCCTCACCGCGACGGCCACCGCCCACCTCGCGGAGCTGCGCGCGATCGCCCGTCCGGAGGAGGGGCCGGGCGCCGCCCGCGCCGTCTCGACCCTCGTCAACATGGGCGGGCTGGCGCTCGGCCCGCTCGTCGGCGGGGTGTTCGCGGTGACGGTGCGCGAGCCGCTGGTCGTCCCCTACGCCGCGTTCCTCGTCCTCCTCGTCGTCCTCGGGATCGGCGTCGCGCTCGTCCCCGAGACGGTCGAGCGGCGCGAGGTCCTCCCGGCCTACCGCCCGCAGCGCCTGGCCGTCCCGGCCGCATCCCGCGGCGTCTTCCTCTCGGCCGCGGTCGGTGCGTTCGCGGGGTTCGCCGTGTTCGGCCTCTTCACGTCGCTGGCGCCGACCTTCCTCGCCGGGCGCTTCGGCGAGACCTCCCACCTCGAGGCGGGCGCGGTCTCCTTCGGGGTCTTCGCCGCCGGAGCCCTCGCCCAGCTGGTCTCGACCCGCCTGTCCTCGCGGACGGCGCTCCGTCTCGCGGCCGTCGCGCTGACGGCCGGGCTGCTGCTGGTCGCGACGGGCGCCGTGATCGTCTCGGTGTCCGCTTTCATCATCGGCGGGGTGCTCGCAGGAGCGGGGGTGGGCCTGCTCTTCCGCCTGGCGCTCGGAGTCGCGGGCTCGCTCGCCACCGACGAGACCCGCGGCGAGGTGCTCGCGGCGATGTTCCTCGCCGCCTACCTCGGCCTCGCAGTGCCGGTGCTGGCGATCGGAGCCGCGCTCGCGCTCCTGCCGGCCGTCCCGGTCCTGCTCGGCTTCGTCGCCGTCGTGCTCGTCCTGGTGCTCGCGGCGATCGCCCGGATGCGGCGCACCGCCTGACGCGAGCGGGGGAGGGGCCGCGCGCTGGACAATGGGGGCATGAAGCTCTTCTCGTTCGGACGCGGCGACGCGAACCCCCTCCCCTCCGACGACCGCGGCTCGGGCAAGCTCGACGACTACGACTACGAGCTGCGCCCGAAGTCGCGGCGCGGCGACACCCTCCTCAGGCTCGCCGACTCCCGCCCGCACCAGGACGAGATCGCGCGGGTGCTCGCCCTCGGCGAGGACGAGGTCACGGCCGTGATCCCGCGCCGCACCGCGGAGGAGGAGCGCGTGGACGCTCCGATGCCGGTCCGCCTGTTCGCGGCCCAGCGCCCCTCGGGACTCGTCGGTCAGGTGCCGCGCGGTCTCGAGAACGTGGTCGAGGCCGCCCTCGCCCGGCTCTCGGAGGCGGGGAAGTCGCCCCGCGTCCCGGCCCGCATCGTGACGGCCCGGGGCGGGCTGCGCGTCGAGCTGCTGATGCACGAGACGCGGGGCTGACAGGCGGGAGGCCCGCCGGGACGGCGCGGTCCATGGAGGAACCGCACCGCGGCTGATAGCATGGACCGGTTCCGAATCCGAAAGCGACCGCCGGTCGACCCAGGGTTCGAGCCACGGAGCAGGCCGGCAGGAAGCTGGTCCTCGGTGGTGGAGTCCCGGACAGCGGCAGCGTGCGACAGAGCACGGGCCGCCGCGGCACGAGTCGCAGGCGATCCCGATCGCACGCGGCACGTACCGCTCGCGGCGCAGGTCGCGACAGCCCGGAGCTCTTCTACTGGTGGCCAGCACGAACGCCCTCCACACGACGGCACGGCGCGAAGCCCTGCCGTGGGATCGTCTCGATTCCTGACCGGACCGCTGCTCCGACGAACGCCGGCGCCCAGAAGGGGCGCCGCTGCAGACGTTAAGGAGACAGACCTCTTGGAAGGTCCTGAAATCACATTCGCCGAAGCCGTTCTCGACAACGGCTCGTACGGCACCCGCACCGTCCGCTTCGAGACCGGCCGCCTCGCGCAGCAGGCTCAGGGCGCCGTCGCCGCATACCTCGACGAGGACACCATGCTCCTCTCGGCCACGTCGGCCTCGAAGAACCCGAAGGACAACTTCGACTTCTTCCCGCTGACCGTCGACGTCGAGGAGCGCTCCTACGCCGCCGGCAAGATCCCCGGCTCGTTCTTCCGCCGCGAGGGCCGCCCCTCCACCGAGGCGATCCTGGTCTGCCGTCTGATCGACCGGCCGCTGCGCCCCTCGTTCGTCGAGGGCCTGCGCAACGAGGTCCAGATCGTCATCACGGTCCTCAGCATCGCGCCGGACGAGTTCTACGACGCCCTCGCGATCAACGCCGCGAGCGCCTCCACGCAGATCTCCGGCCTCCCGTTCTCCGGCCCGATCGCGGGCGTCCGCCTCGCCCTCATGTCCGACGGCTCCGGCAACGACCAGTGGGTCGCCTTCCCCAAGGCCTCCCAGCTGGAGAACGCCGTCTTCGACCTCACCGTCGCGGGCCGCGTCGTCACCAACGAGGACGGCTCCTCGGACGTCGCCATCATGATGGTCGAGGCCGAGGCCACGGAGTCCTCCTGGAACCTCATCAAGGCGGGTGCGACCAAGCCCAGCGAGGACGTCGTCGCCGAGGGCCTCGAGGCCGCGAAGCCCTTCCTCCGCGCGCTCGTCGAGGCGCAGGCGACGCTCGCGAGCTCGACCGCGAAGCCGGTCAAGGACTACCCGGTGTTCCTGCCCTACGCGCAGGAGACCTACGACAACGTCGCCGAGCTCAGCTACGACGAGCTCGTCCGCGTGTACCAGATCGCCGACAAGGTCGAGCGGCAGGACGCCGACGACGCCCTCAAGGCGCGCGTCAAGGAGCAGATCGCCGAGCGCATCGCCTCGGGCCGTCTCTCGGCCGAGGCCTACAACCAGGTCGGCGCGGCGTACAAGTCCGTCACGAAGGTGGTCGTCCGCGGCCGCATCCTCCGCGACGGCGTGCGCATCGACGGACGCGGCCTGGCCGACATCCGCCCGCTCGACGCCGAGGTGCAGGTCATCCCGCGCGTCCACGGCTCGGCCATCTTCCAGCGCGGCGAGACCCAGATCCTGGGCGTCACCACGCTGAACATGCTCAAGATGGAGCAGCAGATCGACTCGCTGTCGCCCGTCACCAAGAAGCGGTACCTGCACCACTACAACTTCCCGCCCTACTCGACCGGTGAGACCGGCCGCGTCGGATCGCCGAAGCGTCGCGAGATCGGGCACGGCTTCCTCGCCGAGCGCGCCCTCGTGCCGGTGCTGCCGAGCCGCGAGGAGTTCCCCTACGCGATCCGCCAGGTCTCCGAGGCGCTGAGCTCCAACGGCTCGACCTCGATGGGCTCGGTCTGCGCGTCGACCCTGTCGCTCCTCAACGCCGGAGTGCCGCTGCGCGCCCCGGTCGCGGGCATCGCGATGGGCCTCGTGTCCGACGTCGTCGACGGCCAGACCCGCTACGCGGCGCTGACCGACATCCTGGGCGCCGAGGACGCGCTCGGCGACATGGACTTCAAGGTCGCCGGAACCTCCGAGTTCGTCACGGCCATCCAGCTCGACACGAAGCTCGACGGCATCCCGTCGTCGGTGCTCGACGCCGCGCTCAAGCAGGCCAAGGACGCCCGCACCACGATCCTCGCGGTGCTCACGGCGGCCATCGACCAGCCCGACGAGATGGCCCCGACCGCGCCCCGCGTGATCTCGGTGCAGATCCCCGTCGACAAGATCGGCGAGCTGATCGGCCCCAAGGGCAAGACGATCAACGCGATCCAGGACGAGACCGGCGCCGACATCTCCATCGAGGAGGACGGCACCGTCTACATCGGAGCCGTCGACGGTCCGTCTGCCGAGGCCGCGCGTGCGCAGGTCAACGCCATCGCGAACCCGACCAACCCCGAGGTCGGCGAGCAGTTCCTCGGAACCGTCGTCAAGCTCGCGACCTTCGGCGCGTTCGTCTCGCTCCTCCCGGGCAAGGACGGACTGCTGCACATCAGCGAGGTCCGCAAGCTCGCCGGCGGCAAGCGCGTCGAGAACGTCGAGGACGTCCTCGGAGTCGGCCAGAAGCTGCTCGTCCAGATCACCAAGATCGACGACCGCGGCAAGCTGTCCCTCGCGCCCGTCGTGGCCGAGGAGGCCGAGGCCGAGGCTCCCGCCGAGAGCTGATCCCTCCTGCACGACCGTGACGCCCGTCCCACTCCGTGGGGCGGGCGTCCGTCGTCGGCGGGGGCATGGGGTACGGTGGCGGGACCGCGCCGCACCGCCCCGACCGGAGGACTCCGTGACCGACCCGACGCCCCTGGCCATCGAGCCGGAGACGCCCCTCCTCTCACGCACCCTGGGTCGGACCGGCCTCCCCGTGCATCCGCTCGCTCTCGACGGCTCCGTCTTCGGCTGGGCCGCCGGGATCGACGACACCACCGAGGTGCTCGACGCGTTCGGCCGTCTCGGCGGCACGCTCATCTCGACCGCGGACCACTACGCGACCGGCCGGAGCGAGTACATGATCGGCCGCTGGCTCGAGCAGAGCGGGCTGCGCGAGCGGATGCTGGTCGCGACGAAGGTCGGCCGGCACCCGGACGCGCCGGGTCTCGCGCCGGAGGACGTCCGCATCGCGATCGAGGGGAGCCTCGAGCGGCTCGGGACCCGGATCGACCTGCTCTCGTTCGACAGCGAGGACCCCGAGATCCCCATCGCCGAGAGCCTGGCGGCCGTCGCGCCGTTCCTCGCGGACGGGTCGGTCGGCGCCCTGGGCGCCGCGCACTTCAGCGGAGCCGCGATCACGGCGCTGCACGAGACGGCGACCGCGTTCGCGCTGCCGTCGCTCTCGGCCGTCGTGTCGGAGTACAGCCTGATGGAGCGCCGGACCTACGAGACCGATGTCGCCCCCGAGGTGGTGCGGCTCGAGCTGGGCACCCTCGCGCGGCTGCCGCTGGCGAGCGGCTTTCTCACTGGTGCCCTGCGCAGCCGAACGGACGAGCCGGAGTCCGCCCTGTTCGAGGCGGGCCTGGACTACATCGGCCGCCACGGCTCGCGCGTGCTCGCGGCCCTCGACGAGATCGCCGAGGCCCACGGCACGGAGCCCGGCGTGGTCGCGCTCGCCTGGGTGCTCTCGCACCAGGAGGTCTCTGCTGCGGTCGTCCGGGCCCGCAACGCCGCCGAGCTCGAGTCGCTGTTCGCGGCGGCGGTCCTCCCGCTGACCCGGAGCGACATCGCTCAGCTGGACCGCGTCTCCGCCTGAGGCCCTCGCCCGCGCGGTACGCCCTCCTCGGGCACCGCGCGGGCAGTCCGCTCCCGCACCCGGAGCGGGGGACCGGAGCGGCGAGATTCAGCGGCGCAGGATGCGCGCCTCCCACGGCCCGAGCATCGATCCGGTCGCACCCGCGACGTTGCCCAGCACCGTCTCGGCACCCGCCCAGTCGTCGAGCAACGGCACCTCGATCGGCTCGCCGGACACGTTCCCGACGACGAGCAGCTCGCCCGGTCCGGTCCGGGTGAAGGCGAAGAGCGCGGGGTGCTCGGGCTCCAGCAGCGCGAAACGACCCAGCTGCACCGTCTCGTCGGCGTGCCGCAGGGCGATCAGCGCCCGGTAGTACTCGAAGACCGACCGCTCGGCGGCCCGGTCGGCGGTGACGTTCACCTCGGCGGCGTTCGGGTTGACCGCGATCCACGGCTCGCCTGTCGTGAACCCGGCCTGCGGACCGTCGTCCCACTGCACCGGGGTGCGGGCGTTGTCGCGGCTCTGCGCGCGCAGCCCGGCGAGCACCGTCTCCGGGTCCTCGCCGCGCTCGTCGACGGCGTCGGCCCAGTAGTTCAGCGACTCGACGTCGCGGAAGTCCTCGATGCCGGCGAACGGGACGTTCGTCATCCCGATCTCGTCGCCCTGGTAGATGTACGGGGTGCCGCGCTGGAGGTGCAGGAGCGTCGCCCAGAGGGTCGCGGACTCGTAGCGGTGGACGCCGTCGTCCCCGAAGCGGGAGACGAGTCGCGGCTGGTCGTGGTTGCCGAGGTACAGGCTGTTCCAGCCGCGCTCGGCCAGGCCGTCCTGCCAGCGGGCGAGGTTGGCCTTCAGGGCGACCAGGTCCAGCGGCACCGGATGGAACTTGTCGACCCCGTGGTCGATGCCGACGTGCTCGAACTGGAAGACCATGTCGAGCTCGCGCCGCTCGGGATCCGTGACGAGCACCGCCTCCTCGAGAGTGACCCCGGGCATCTCGCCGACGGTGAGGAAGGAGCCCTCGCGGTGCGCGAACACGGCCTCGTGCATCTCGCGGAGGTACTCGTGGAGCCGCGGACCCACGCCTCCGACGATGCCCGCGCCGCCCTGCTCGCCGTCGATCGCCCCGACGTCCTTCGAGACGAGGTTGATCACGTCCATCCGGAAGCCGTCCACTCCGCGGTCGAGCCAGCGGTTCATCATCGCGTGCACCGCGTGCCGCACCTCGGGGTTCTCCCAGTTGAGGTCCGGCTGCTGCACCGCGAAGAGGTGGAGGAAGTACTCGTCCGTCGCCGGGTCGAGTGTCCAGGCCGGGCCGGAGAAGTAGGAGCGCCAGCCGTTCGGCTCGGAGACGTCGAGGCCGGCGCCGGCGGCCGCCTCGAGCTCGCGGCCGGGCTCGGCCGAGCGGCGGCCGCGGCGCCACCAGTACCAGTCGCGCTTCGGGTCCTCCTGCGAGGAGCGGGACTCGACGAACCAGGCGTGCTCGTCGCTCGTGTGGTTGACCACCAGGTCCATCACGATGCGGATACCGCGCTCGTGCGCCTGGGCGAGGAGCAGGTCGAACTCCTCCAGCGTGCCGAACCGCGGGTCGATGTCCTCGTAGTCCGAGATGTCGTAGCCGTTGTCGTGCTGCGGCGACGGGTAGACCGGCGAGAGCCAGATCACGTCGACCCCCAGGTCGGCGAGGTGGTCCAGCTTCGAGCGGATGCCGCCCAGGTCGCCGATGCCGTCGCCGTTCGAGTCGGCGAACGAGCGCGGGTAGATCTGGTAGACGACGGCGCTCGTCCACCAGGGCGCGGTCGTCTCCTGCTCGGGGGAGCCGGAGGTCGGGGAGGTGGTCTCGGAGGGGGTCGGGGCGGCGGAGTCCATGGTCGCGAATCTAGCCCGGACGGCCCGCACGGCGGGGCCCGACGCACCGCTCGCGGGTGCGACGCGACCCGTCCGCGGCGCTCGTGTAACGATCTGGTGAACCGTGCGCGACACGGCGGAGTGGCGGCTCAGGCGCTCGGATACTCTCTCCCCTGGCGGGACCCGAGCCGCCGCAGGGAGAGTGGTGGCGTGCCCAGGGACAGGACCGGCGCCGCCGTGCGGGCTCCCCGTCACAGTGCCGTCCCGCTCCCGCCCGGGGCCTCCCGCGCAGTCCCAGCGAGCGGCGTCCTCGCCGAGACCGGGCCGGTCGAGCCGACCGCCGTCGCACCGTCGCGCCGCCGGCCGCTCGGCGACTCCGGCCACGACCTCTTCCCCTTCGTGCTCGACGCGGCGGCCCTCGGCCGCGACGACGGCGCCGCCCTGCTCGAGCGCTACGCGGCGTGGGGCGGCAACGGCGTCGTCGTCACCGACTCGACCCTCGCGGAGGGCGTGGGCGGCTGGCCCGCCGGCCACCGCGACCGGGACCGCTTCCTCCTGATCGGCCGCTTCGGCGCCCCGGCCGGAGCGCCCGCGACGCCGCGTGCGCTGGTGGACCGTGTCGAGGGGGCGCTGCGCCGCCTCCGCACCGACCGCCTCGACGTGCTGGCGGTCCGCCCGGACGGCGCGGGGCGCCTCGACGAGCTCCTCAGCGCCGTCGACGTGCTGCTGGCACGCGGCCTGGTGCGCTCGGTCGTCGCCTCCGGATTCTCCCCGGAGGAGTTGTTCGAGGCGCGCGTCCTCGCCGCCCACGGACTGCCCCGCCTCGCCGGCGCGGAGGTCCGGTGGAACCTGCTCGAGCGGCCCGGATCGGAGGGCGACCTCGGCCTCGTCGCCGCCGGCCAGGGACTCGCCCTGCTCGCGACCGTCCCCCTCGCCCACGGGTTCCTCCGCGGCGCCGAGCGCACCCGCCGCGAGCTCGGCCGCCTGCCCGACGGAGCACTCGCCGCCGCCCACCTCGGGCGCCGCGGCCGCCGGGTGCTCGCCGTCCTCGACGCCGTCGGCGCCGAGCTCTCGGCCTCGCCCGCCGCCGTCGCCCTCGCCTGGCTGCTCGGCCGGCCGCGCCTGACCGCCGCGACCGTCGCCCCCCGCTCGCCCGCCGACGTGGACGCGCTCGTCCGCTCCGTCTCGCTGGACCTCGACGCCGGCCACCTGGCCGCGCTGGAGCGCGCGCGCCGCTGACCGCGCGCGTCCGCGACGCCCCCAGCGGCTCTCCCGCCACGGCGCGACAGTCCGGCTCGGTCCGCTGTCGCGGTGGCCTAGGGTGGGCACGATGAACCACGGAGTCGCACTGCCCCTCGACCAGCCGGAGACGTCGGTCCGGGCCGCAGGCGGATCCACGGTCCGCCGCTCCGTCCTCCCGAGCGGTGTCCGCATCCTCAGCGAATCGGTGCCCGGCGCCCGCAGCGCCACGATCGGCTTCTGGGTGGCCGCGGGATCGCGCGACGAGCGGCCCGGCCGCCCCGCGACCGCGGGCGAGCCCGCCGTGCCCTCCAACGTGGGCTCGACGCACTTCCTCGAGCACCTGCTGTTCAAGGGAACGCAGAAGCGGTCCGCCCTCGACATCGCCGTGTCCTTCGACTCCGTGGGCGGGGAGCACAACGCTCTCACCGCCAAGGAGTACACCTGCTACTACGCCAAGATCCAGGACCGCGACCTTCCGATGGCGGTCGAGGTGATCGCCGACATGGTGACCTCGAGCCTGATCGACCCGGACGAGTTCGAGACCGAGCGCGGGGTCATCCTCGAGGAGCTCGCGATGGCGGACGACGACCCGGCCGACGTCGCGGGGGAGAAGCTGTTCGAGGCCGTCTTCGGCGACCACCCTCTGGGCCGCCCGATCGGGGGCACCGCCGCGACCATCGGCGAGGCCACCCGCGATGCGGTCTGGGCGCACTACCGCTCCGCCTACCGCCCGCGCGACGTGGTGATCACGGTCGCCGGCGCCGTCGACCACGAGGCGCTCGTCGCGCTGCTCCAGCGGGTGCTCGTCGCCGACGGCTGGGACCTCGGCACGGCGGCCTCGCCCGTCGAGCGGCGCGTCGGCGGCCGCGCCTCCTACACCCGCGGCAGCGCCCTGTCGGTCGTGCACCGCCCCACCGAGCAGGCGAACCTGCTGGTCGGCTTCCCCGGTCTCGCCGCGGGCGACGAGCGGCGGATGACGATGGGCGTCCTCAACTCGATCCTCGGCGGCGGCATGTCCTCGCGGCTGTTCCAGGAGGTGCGCGAGAAGCGCGGCCTGGCCTACTCCGTCTACTCCTTCGCCCCGTCCTACTCCGACGCAGGCCTCTTCGGGCTCTACGCCGCGTGCACCCCGGCGAAGGCGGGGACGGTCGCCGAGCTCCTGCTCACCGAGTTCCAGCGCCTCGCCGAGGACGGCGTCACCGACGACGAGCTCGCCCGCGCCCGCGGCCAGCTCTCGGGAGCGGCGGCGCTCGCGCTGGAGGACTCCGACACCCGGATGTCGCGCCTCGGCCGCGCCGAGCTGACCTTCGGAGAGTTCGTCGACCTCGACGAGAGCCTGCGCCGACTCGCCCTCGTCGGCGCGGAGGACGTCCAGGCACTCGCGGCAGACTTGGCCCGGGGGCCGTCGTCGATCTCGGCGGTCGGCGCGGTCGACGAGTCGGCCTTCGCCGGGATCACCGGGATCGGGAGCGCCTCCGCGATCTGATCCGATCGTCGAACGCCCGCTGAACGCGCATCGCCGCGCCGCACCAGGGAGGACCCCGTGTCCCACTACATCTACCTCGTCCGCCACGGCGAGCAGCAGGACGCCGAGCACGGCATGCCGGACGGCCCGCTCTCGGCCCGTGGCGAGCGCCAGGCGCGGCTCATCGCCGAGCGGCTCGGCGGAGTCCCCTTCACCGGAGCGTGGCACTCGCCGCTGCGCCGGGCCGAGGAGACGGCGGCCCGCTTCCAGACGCTCCTGCCGAGCCTGCCGCTCGAGCCGTCCTCGCTGCTGTTCGACTGCATCCCCTCGGGACCGACCCCGGACATGCCCAAGGCGTTCGAGCCCTTCTTCGGCAGCGTGACCGCGGCCGAGATCGAGGCGGGACACGCGCAGATGCAGGACGCGGTGGCCGAGTTCCTGGCGCCGTCGCGCGAGGACCGCCACGACCTCCTCATCACCCACAACTTCGTGATCGGCTGGTTCGTCCGCCACGTGTTCGACGCTCCCGACTGGCGGTGGCTGGGCCTCAACCAGGCCAACTGCGGGCTGACGATCATCCGGGTCCGCTCCCGCAAGCCGCCGGTGCTCGTCGTGCACAACGACCTCTCGCACCTGCCGGTGGAGCTGCGCACCGGCCTGCCGGAGGCCCAGCCGTACTGAGCCGCGGGCTACGCTGAGTCGGTGACTACCTCCGTCGCCGTGGTCGGCGCGTCCGGCCGACTCGGCTCGTTCACCTGCTCGCTCATCGAGGCGTCGAGCGAGTTCACGCTCGTCGCGCGGCTCGGCTCGCGGAGCGATCCCGCCGAGATGCTCGCGGCCGACGTCGTCGTCGACATGACCGTGCCGGCCGTCAGCCAGCAGATCGTCGACTTCGCCGTGGCGAACGGGAGGAAGGTGCTCGTCGGCACCTCCGGCTGGACCGGCGACCGCATCGCGGCCCTCCGGCGCAGCGTCGCCGAGCAGCCCGAGGCCGGCGTCGTGATCATCCCCAACTTCTCGCTGGGCTCGGTGCTCGCGACTGCACTGGCGACCGTGGCCGCGCGCTTCTTCGACGCCGCCGAGATCATCGAGACCCACGGCGCCCGCAAGGTCGACTCGCCCTCCGGGACAGCGGTCCGCACGGCCGAGCTCCTGCTGCGCGCGCGTGCCGAGCTCGGTCCGGTGCAGGCTCCGCACACCGACCAGCGTGCCCGCGGCCAGCAGGTCGCGAGCGTCCCGGTCCACAGCCTCCGCCTGCCCGGAGTGGAGGCGCGCCAGGAGGTCGTCTTCGGCGGCACCGGCGAGACGGTCACCATCCGCCACGACACCACCTCGCAGGCGTCCTACGAGCAGGGCGTCCTGCGCGCTCTCGACGCGGTCCGGACGACCACGGGCGTGGTGGTGGGCCTCGACGCCCTGATCGACCTCCGCGCCGCGTTCGACGCCGCGCCTCTCGCCGAGCGGCCGGTCGACGAGCGTCCCGTCATCGACCGGGCTCCGTCCGGTCAGGCCGCCGCAGCGACGAGCATCCCGTGAGGACCCGCATCGGCGTCGTCCTGATGGCGGTCCTGCTCGCGCTCTACCTGTTCGTCTGCCTGCAGTACTCCGTCGTCGCGTTCGCCGCGGCGACGGTGCCGGGCATCGTGATGGGCGTCGGCCTGCTGATCCTGGGCGCGGTCGGCGTCTGGGGGCTCGTGCGCGAGCTGCTGTTCGGGCTCCGTGCGGAGAAGCTGGCCCGGCGGCTCGAGGGCGAGGACGCGCTGCCGCAGGAGGTCCTCGACTCGCGCGCCAGCGGGCGCCCGCTCCGGGAGGAGGCGGACGCGCTGTTCCCGCAGTACGCGGAGGAGGTCGACGCGCAGCCCGAGAGCTGGCGCGCCTGGTACCGCCTCGGTCTCGCCTACGACGCGAGCGGCGACCGCAAGCGCGCCCGAGGCGCCATCCGCCGGGCCATCGCCTTGGAGCACGAGGCTCCGGCCTGACCGCTCCGCCACGACCGGGCGACGCGGGCACGGCGCTCCGGACGAGGACCGCTCCGGACGAGGACCGCTCAGGACGAGGACCGCTCAGGCGGCCGGGATCAGGCGAGCACCCACTCCAGCGCCTCGCCGACGGTGCGGTGGCGGAACGTGAAGCCGTCGTCGAGGAGCCGCTGAGGGACCAGGCGCTGGCTCGAGAGCAGCAGCTCGTGCCCGGCGTCGCGCAGCGCGAGCTCGATGATCTTCTCGGGGACGGCCAGCTTGAACGGGCGGTGCAGCTGCTCGGCGAGCGTGCGCATCACGTCGTTCGCGGTCGCCGGCACCGGTCCGGCGAGGTTCACCGGGCCCGAGAGCGAGGACGTGAGCAGGTGCCGGATCGCCGCGGCCTCGTCGTAGAGGCTGATCCAGGGCCAGGCCTGGTTGCCGCTGCCCAGCGGGCCGCTGAGACCGAGCTTCGTCAGCGGCAGGAGCGGCTTGAGCGCGCCGCCGTCGCCGAGCACGAGCCCGGTGCGGACGGTGACCACCCGCGTGGCCTCGGGGGCGAGGCGGGCGGCCTTCTCCCAGCGGTCGACGACGTCGGCGAGGAACCCGTCGCCGCGCGAGGACTGCTCGGTGAGCTCCTCGCCCGGGCGGTCCCCGTAGTAGCCGACCGCGGAGGCGTTGATCAGCGTCGTCGGCGGGGTCGAGGACATCCGCATCGCGTCGGTCAGTGTCTGCGTGGACTGGATCCGCGAGTCGAGGATCTCCCGCTTGTAGGAGGAGGTCCACGGGAGTCGGCTGATCGAGGCGCCGGAGAGGTTGATCACGGCGTCGACGCGGTCGAGCACGCTGAAGTCGAGCATGTGCGAGGTGGGCGCCCAGTGGAACTCGTCCGGGCTCGACGGGGCGTGGCGCACCAGGCGCAGGATCTCGTGCCCCTCGGCGCGCAGCTGACGGGTCAGCTCCGAGCCGATCATCCCGCTGGCCCCCGAGATCAGGACGCGGAGTCGGGGAGCGGACGAATCCTGCCGGGCCGAGGGCTGCTCGGACGGCGTCGACACGTGCTCACCCGGCGTGCGCGCGGCGCGTCGCGGCGAGCCGGAGCCCGTGCTCCCGTCGTGGTCGGAGTGCCGTGCGGATGAGTCGCTCATGGTGCCTCCCGGAGCCGGTCGCGGGCCGCCCGCGAAGCGGACCCAGCCTAGAGCCTCGTGCCAGGGAGTCGGCCGAGCGCCCGTCACGACGGGTGGTCGCCGGACGACGCAGGGATGCATCGCCGAGGCGACGGAGACGGGATCGGTCCGCGCCGCCGAGGGTCTATGTTCGATCCGTGACAGAGCAGACGAGCAAGCCCTCCGACCTCACGAGCGGATCCGACGAGAACGCCCCGGTCTTCCGCAGCGACGTCGTCGTCGAGCTGGTGCGCGCGAGCGCCCACGACTCCGACGTGCTGTTCGCGGCCCGCGTCTCGACTCAGGGGGAGAAGACGCTCGCCGAGGCGCTCGACGGCGAGGAGTCCGACGCGGAGCTGCAGCGCAAGCGCGACCGCGGCCTGATCAACTACCTGATGCGCGACCGGCACGGCTCGCCGTTCGAGCACAACTCGATGACCTTCTACGTGCAGGCGCCGATCTTCGTCTTCCGCGAGTTCATGCGGCACCGCATCGCCTCCTACAACGAGGAGTCGGGCCGCTACCGCGAGCTCCGCCCGGTCTTCTACGTGCCCGGCCCGCGGCGCAACCTCGTGCAGGTCGGCAAGCCCGGCGCCTACTCCTTCGAGCCGGGCACCCCGGAGCAGGCCGAGCTCGTCGCCGAGGAGACGCGCCGCGTCAGCACGCAGGCCTACGAGTCGTACCAGCGGATGCTCGGCGAGGGCGTCGCCCGCGAGGTCGCCCGGATCGTCCTCCCGCTGAACATCTACTCCTCGATGTACGTCACGCTCAACGCCCGCTCGCTGATGAACTTCCTCTCCCTGCGCACCAAGCGCGAGGACTCGACGTTCCCCTCCTTCCCGCAGCGCGAGATCGAGATGGCGGCCGAGCAGATGGAGACGCACTTCCAGGAGCTGATGCCCCTCACGGCCGCCGCCTTCACGGCGAACGGGCGCGTCGCCCCGTAGATGGCCGCCGGGCGCGTGTGCGTCGCGCGGCCTGAGGCGTCGCGTCTCCCGGCGCCCGCTTCGTCTGCAGGGGCCCGTGCCGTCTGCAGGGGCCGGTGCCGTCTGCAGGCGTCCGTGCCGTCCGCAGGGGCTGGTGCCGTCTGCAGGCGTCCGTGCCGTCCGCAGGGGCCGGTGCCGTCTGCAGGCGTCCGTGCCGTCCGCAGGCGTCCGTGCCGTCCGCAGGCGTCCGTGCCATCTGCAGGGGATCATCGAGGGGGAGCGCTCTCCTCCGCCTGGACAGCGCGCCGAGGACAGGATCTCCTGCAGATGGCACCGGCGCAGCCTGCAGATCGCACGGGTCCGGCCTGGAGATCGCACGGGTCACCCGTGTCGGCGGGGCGGCGGAGCGTCCTCCCCAGGCGCCGGTAGGAACAGCTCTCCCCAGTTCCGGCGATCGCACCGTCGACGGCGGTCCCGGTCACGCCACCCTCGACGGATGCGAGCGTCCTGTACCACCCTCCTCCGCGCCGGCGGCGTCGTGAAGACGGAGCAGTTCCTCCGGGAGGGGACGACGCGACGGGAGCTGTCCCGTGCCGTCATGTCGGGATCGCTCGTCCGCATCCGGAAGGGCTGGTACGCACTACCCGGTCTCGCTCCCGCGGTCGAGCAGGCCTTCCGCGTCGGAGGGGTCCTCGCCTGCGCGGATGCAGCACGCGTCCACGGGCTCTGGGTCCCGGCTTTCCGCGGTCTCCACGTCGGAGTGCCGGAGCAGGCCTCGCGTCTGCGCGATCGCGAGCGGTACCACCTGCGACTCGACACCTCCGACGACGTCGTCGTGCACTGGTCAGCCGCTGCTGCACCGCCCTGCACCCTCGTGCAGAGCATGGAGGACTGCATCGTCATCGCCTCCCACTGTCAGGGCGCCGAGTTCGGCTTCGTCCTCCTCGAGTCGGCGCTCCGGCAGGGGCTCCTCGGCACGGCGGCCAAGAACCGCCTGCTCGCCCGTCTGCCGACCCGGCTCGCGGTGCAGCTGCGCTGGGCGGGAAGGCTCTCCGAGAGCGGACTCGAGTCGATGGTCGCTTTCCGCCTTCGGAGGATCGGAGTCCGCTTCCGGCAGCAGGTGCGCGTGGGCGCTCGCCGTGTCGACTTCCTCATCGGCGAGGTCCTCGTCCTGGAGGTGGACGGCTCGGAGTTCCCCGAGGCCGACAGGGACAACCGTCGCGACATCGAGCTCGGACGCCTGGGCTATCGGATCCACCACTTCCGGACCGCGACCGTCGACACGCACTGGGAAGCGGCGGAGGCGGACATCCTCGCAGCCGTCTCCCGCGGCGATCATCTGCGCTCGTAGGCGATGGGGTCATCGGCGGCAGTCCCTGCGCCGCAACGCGAGCTGCAGCAGTGTCGTCCGAAGGGAGCTGTGCCGTCTGCAGGGACACGTGCCGTCTGCAGGGACGCGTGCCGTCTGCAGGGACACGTGCCGTCTGCAGGGACGCGTGCCGTTCTCAGGGACACGTGCCGTCTGCAGGGACAGCTGCCGTCTACAGGGACACGTGCCGTCTGCAGATGCGGTCTGCAGGGGTGTGTGGTCTGCAGGTGCGATCTGCAGGGAGGTGTGTCGTCTGCGGGTGCGATCTGCAGGGGATCCTCCGCGCGGCCGAGCCGTTGAGCGGAAGAACGCCCCGTACCGCGGAGAACTCCTGCAGACGGCACCGCCCCCTGCTGACGGCACGACCCCATGCTGACGGCACCGCCCCCTGCAGACGGCACCACCCCCTGCAAACGGCACACCTGCACTCACCGGAGCTGCGCGGCGGCGACCCGCTACCCTGGCAGCGTGTCAACTCCGGAGAATCCCTTCGGCCAGGTCCTGGTCGCCCTGGTCACCCCGTTCACCGCCGACGGCGAGGTCGACTGGCCCGGTGTCGAGAAGCACATCGACGACTGCATCGCAGCGGGCGCGGACGGCATCGTGGTCACCGGGACCACGGGCGAGACCAGCACCCTGACCGACCCGGAGAAGATCCGCCTCGTCGAGGTCGGCCGCTCGGTCGCCGGAGGCCGCGCCAAGATCATCACGGGAGGCGGCTCGAACGAGACCGCCCACGCCATGCAGCTCGCCCGTCAGAGCGAGAAGGCCGGCGCCGACGGCAACATGATCGTCACCCCGTACTACAACAAGCCCACCCAGGCGGGCGTGCTCACGCACTTCCGGATGATCGCGGACGCGACGGACCTGCCGGTCATCCTCTACGACATCCCCGGCCGCACCGGCGTGCCGATCCGCTACGAGACCATCCTGCGGGCGGCCAAGCACCCGAACATCCTGGCTGTGAAGGACGCGAAGGGCGATCTCTCCGAGGTCAGCCGCGTGCTCAACCAGACCGACCTGATGTACTTCTGCGGCGACGACGCGAACGTGCTCCCCGAGCTCGCCATCGGCGCCACGGGACTCATCGGCGTCACCGCGAACATCGCCGCCTCTCCGTACCGCACCATCGTCGACGCCGTGAACGCGGGCGACCTCCACGCAGCCACCCGCGCTCACCAGCAGCTCGAGCCGCTCGTGCGCGCCGTGATGACCCACGTCCCCGGGACCGTCGCCGCGAAGTACATCCTGCACGGCCTCGGCCGCATCTCCTCGCCGCGCGTGCGGCTGCCCCTGGTCGGCCCGGAGGAGTCGGAGGCGGCGCTCATCGAGGACGAGCTCGGCCTGGTCCGCGACATCCCGGGCGTGGACTTCCGCAACTTCCGGCCGGACCGCAATGCGGCGGCCGGCGGCGCCCTCCCGAAGGTCGCCGGCACCACCCGCTGAGCCCGAGCGGCACGTCCCGAGAAAGCACCGCTGGAGAAGGAGGGCGCATGCCCGGTCCCGTGATCATCCCCGCCCCCCTCGCGCCGGGAACGCTCCGGATCATCCCCCTCGGCGGTCTCGGCGAGATCGGCCGCAACATGACCGTCTTCGAGATCGACGGCAGGCTCCTGGTCGTCGACTGCGGCGTGCTCTTCCCGGAGGAGGACCAGCCGGGCGTCGACCTGATCCTCCCGGACTTCACGCCCATCAGGGACAGGCTCGACGACATCGTCGGAGTGGTGCTCACCCACGGCCACGAGGACCACATCGGCGCCGTCCCGTACCTGCTCCGGCTGAAGCGCGACATCCCGCTGATCGGCTCCACGCTCACGCTCGCCCTCGTCGAGGCGAAGCTCAAGGAGCACCGGATCACGCCGTACACGCTCACCGTGAAGGAGGGCGACGTCGAGAACCTCGGGCCCTTCGAGCTCGAGTTCGTGGCCGTGAACCACTCGATCCCGGACGCGCTGGCCGTGTCGATCGTCACCGACGCGGGCTCAGTGCTGCACACCGGCGACTTCAAGATGGACCAGCTGCCGCTCGACGGCCGGATCACCGACCTGCGCGCCTTCGCCCGCCTCGGCGAGGAGGGTGTCGACCTGTTCATGGTCGATTCCACCAACGCCGACGTCCCCGGCTTCACGCCCAGCGAGCGCGACATCGGCCCGGTCATCGAGAGCGTCATGGCCAAGGCGACCCGCCGCGTCATCGTCGCGAGCTTCTCCAGCCACGTCCACCGGGTGCAGCAGGTGCTCGACGCGGCGCACGCCACCGGCCGCCGCGTGGCGCTGCTCGGCCGCTCCATGGTCCGCAACATGCGCATCGCCGCGGACCTCGGCTACCTCCACGTCCCGCCGGGCGTCCTGGTCGACATGAAGAAGTCGGGCGACGTCCCCGAGGACAGGATCGTCTACATGTCCACCGGGTCGCAGGGCGAGCCTATGGCCGTCCTCAGCCGGATGGCCAACCTCGACCACCAGATCGAGCCGGGGGAGGGCGACACCGTGATCCTCGCCTCCAGCCTCATCCCCGGCAACGAGAACGCGGTCTACCGGGTCATCAACGGGCTCACCCGGCTCGGAGCGACGGTCGTGCACAAGGGCAACGCGAAGGTGCACGTGTCCGGGCACGCCGCGGCCGGCGAGCTGCTCTACTGCTACAACATCCTCAAGCCGGTGAACGTGATGCCGGTGCACGGCGAGTACCGGCACCTGGTCGCCAACGCGCAGCTCGCGCGCGAGACCGGGATCGCGGAGGAGAACACGATCATCGCCGAGGACGGCACCGTGATCGACCTGCTCGACGGGAAGGCGAGTGTCGTCGGACGGCTCGACCTGGGGTTCGTCTACGTCGACGGATCGTCGGTGGGCGAGATCACCGACGCCGACCTGAAGGACCGGCGGATCCTCGGCGAGGAGGGCTTCATCTCGATCATCGTGGTGGTCGAGGCGGGCTCGGGGCGGATCGTCGTCGGCCCCGAGATCCACGCGAAGGGCTTCGCGGAGGACGACAGCGTCTTCGACGAGGTCAAGCCCCGGATCGCGGCCGCGCTCGAGGAGGCGGTGCGGAACGGAGCGAGCGATCAGCACGCGCTCTCGCAGGCCGTCCGTCGCGTCGTCGGCCGCTGGGTCAACACCTCCTACCGCCGCCGGCCCATGATCGTGCCGCTCGTCATCGAGGCCTGAGCCTCCTGGCCGGGGGCCGATCGGCGTCGGGTCGCCGCGGCGCGGGTCGCCGGCACTGACGGGGGCGGCGGGTACGGTGGCCTCATGGCGACCAGTACCAAGACGACCTCCCGCGGGCGCGGCAGCGCGACTCCGCGCTCCGGCGCGCCGCGATCCGGCCGGGGCTCGGGCAAGGCGGCCGCCGAGACGAAGACGGTGGCCTTCGAATCCGCCCCGCGCACCAACCCGGCCGTGCGGCTCTGGATGGCGCTGGCACACCTCGCGGGCGGCGCCGCCCGCGCCCTCGGTCCCGAGCGGCTGGCGAAGGAGGAGCGCCGCGACGGCGTCCCCTTCCTCCTGCTGCTGCTCGCCGTCGCGGGCGCGGTCGTCGAGTGGTTCCTCGCGACCGACCCGGTCGCCCTGGTGCTCGACGCGTGGAGCTTCGGCGGCTTCTTCGGCAGGGTCGCCTACGTGCTGCCGGTCGTCCTGCTCCTCTTCTCCCTCTGGCTCTTCCGGCACCCCCGGTCCGTCGACGACAACGGGCGGATCGGCGTGGGCGTCATCACGCTGCTCGTCGCCTCCGCAGGCATCTGCCACGCGCACCTCGGCCTGCCGCAGCCCGGCCAGGGCATCGAGACCATGGCGGCAGCGGGAGGCGTCCTCGGCTGGCTGGTGGGCGCCCCGCTCGCGGCGATCGCCACCGTCCCCGGCGCGACCGTGCTGCTGTCGCTCGTGATCCTGCTGTCGCTGTTCATCATCACCAAGACCCCGCCGAACCGCATCGGGGCGCGCTCGCGCGAGCTCTACGGCTACCTCTTCGGCGCCCCCGTCCTCGACGACGAGGAGCGCGCCCGCCTGAAGGCCGAGCGGGCCGCTGCCAAGGCCGCCGCGAAGGCGGAGGCCGAGCAGGAGGAGGACGCGCAGCAGGACGGCGGAGAGCTGCCCTGGTGGCGCCGCACCGAGTCCGGGCGCGAGGACGAGCCGACCGTGCAGACCGAGCTCCCGATCGACTCCTTCACGGAGGTCATCGAGGGCACCGCGCCCGCCCGCGGCCGCGCGAAGGGCTTCGACACCGCGCTCGAGGAGCGCGACGACGAGGCGCACCCGCCGACCCGCTCCTACGGCACCGAGGTGCTGGCCGAGGCCGAGACCGCCGAGGCGGCCCTCGCCCGCTTCGAGCAGTCGGGCGCGCCCCGCGGCGCGACCGGAGTGGTCGACGACGACGCGACCGAGGTCATCCGGCTCGACCGCCTCGACGTGGCGCCCGCCGTCCCGATCCCGCCCGTCATCGAGACCGGCCCGATCACGCCCCTCGCCGAGGAGGACCCGACCGCCGAATTCGACTCCTCGTTCGAGGACGACGCACCGTACCGCCTCCCCTCGGCTGCCGCCCTCTCGACGGGCACGCCCTCCAAGGCACGCTCGGCGGCCAACGACGAGATGGTCCGCGCCATCACCGAGGTGCTGCAGCAGTTCAACGTGGACGCGACCGTCACCGGCTTCTCCCGCGGCCCGACCGTCACCCGCTACGAGATCGAGCTCGGCCCGGGCGTCAAGGTCGAGCGCGTCACCGCGCTCAGCAAGAACCTCTCCTACGCCGTCGCCAGCAACGAGGTCCGGATCCTCTCCCCGATCCCGGGCAAGAGCGCGATCGGCGTCGAGATCCCCAACACGGACCGCGAGATCGTCTCGCTGGGCGACGTCCTCCGCTCGCCGGCCTCGACGACGTCCACGCACCCGATGACCATCGGCGTCGGCAAGGACGTCGAGGGCGGCTACGTCGTGGCGAACCTCGCCAAGATGCCGCACCTCCTGGTCGCCGGCTCCACCGGCTCCGGCAAGTCCAGCTTCGTCAACTCGATGATCACGAGCCTGCTGATGCGCGCGCGCCCGCAGGACGTGCGCATGGTCCTGATCGACCCCAAGCGCGTGGAGCTCACCATCTACGGCGGCGTGCCGCACCTGATCACTCCGATCATCACGAACCCCAAGAAGGCCGCCGAGGCGCTGCAGTGGGTCGTGAAGGAGATGGACATGCGCTACGACGACCTCGCGTCGTTCGGGTTCCGCCACATCGACGACTTCAACGCGGCCGTCCGCGCCGACGAGATCAAGCTCCCCGCCGGCAGCAGCCGCGTCCTCAAGCCGTACCCCTACCTCCTCGTGGTGGTCGACGAGCTCGCCGACCTGATGATGGTCGCCCCGCGCGACGTCGAGGACTCGATCGTGCGGATCACCCAGCTGGCGCGCGCCTCGGGCATCCACCTCGTGCTGGCCACTCAGCGGCCGAGCGTCGACGTGGTGACCGGGCTCATCAAGGCGAACGTGCCCAGCCGCCTCGCCTTCGCGGTGACCAGCGTGACCGACTCGCGGGTCATCCTCGACCAGCCGGGAGCCGACAAGCTCATCGGGCAGGGCGACGGCCTCTTCCTCCCCATGGGCACCAACAAGCCGATGCGCGTCCAGGGCGCCTGGGTCCGCGAGGACGAGATCGCGAAGGTCGTCGAGCACGTCACCCGTCAGGCGCAGCCCGAGTACCGCCAGGACATCACCGTCCAGGCCCAGCGCAAGGAGATCGACTCCGACATCGGCGACGACCTCGAGCTGCTGGTCGCAGCGGCCGAGCTCGTCGTCAGCACGCAGTTCGGCTCGACCTCGATGCTGCAGCGCAAGCTCCGCGTCGGCTTCGCCAAGGCGGGCCGCCTGATGGACCTGCTCGAGTCGCGCGAGGTCGTCGGCCCCTCCGAGGGGTCGAAGGCCCGGGACGTGCTGGTCACCGCCGAGCAGCTGCCGGGCGTCCTCGCGCGGATGCGCGGCGAGGACCCGGGCGAGGGGCCCGCCGCGCCGTCCTCGGTCGCCCCGGACCCGTACGCGGATCCGCTGGCCGAGCCGACGGGGCCCGCCGCCACGGACTACCACGACGACGACGAGGGGTCCGGCGAGGACGCCTGGACGCTGACGGGACGCGAGTGACCGACCCGGTCGCCCGTACTGCGAGGAACGGCGGAGCACGATGACCACTCCCACTGCACCGGCTCCGGCCGCGTCGGGCAACTGGAACCTGCCGAACGCGATCACGGTCGTCCGGATCCTGCTGGCGCCCGTCTTCTTCTGGCTCCTGCTGGCCGACGGGGGGCAGGACGGCGGGGTCCGGATCGCGGCGGCGCTGCTCTTCATCGTCGCCATCGCGACGGACGGCATCGACGGGCACATCGCTCGGAGCCGTGGTCTCGTGACCGATCTCGGCAAGCTCCTCGATCCGATCGCCGACAAGGTGCTCACCGGGGCGGCGCTCGTCGGTCTCTCGATCCTCGCGGAGCTGCCCTGGTGGGTGACGATCGTCATCCTGGTGCGGGAGATCGGCATCACCGTCTTCCGGATGGCCGTCCTCTCGGACCGGGTGATCCCGGCGTCGCGGGGCGGCAAGCTCAAGACGATCGTGCAGTCGGTGGCGATCTCCCTCGCACTGCTGCCGCTCTGGGCCGTCCTCGGCGAGTGGGTGCACTGGCTCAACGGCGTCACGATGACCGCCGCCGTGGTGCTCACAGTCGTCACCGGGATCGACTACCTCGCCGACGCCGCCCGCCAGAGCCGGGCCGCCCGGACGACGCGGTGACGGCCGCGCAGCTCCTCGCCGAGCTCCGCCGGCGGGACGTCGACCTCGCTGTCGCGGAGTCCCTCACCGGCGGCGCGCTCAGCTCGGCCCTGGTGGAGGTGCCCGGCGCCTCCGCCGTCTACCGCGGGGGAGTGGTGAGCTACGCCACCGACCTCAAGGACCGGCTCCTCGGGGTCGACGCGCGCGTCCTCGACGCGCGGGGGCCCGTCGATCCCGGAGTCGCGGTCCAGATGGCGCGCGGAGCGTCCTCGCGGCTCGCGGCTGACGGGCGGCCGACGCTCGGCCTGGCGACCACGGGAGTCGCCGGTCCGGATCCGCAGGGGGACGCCGCCGTCGGCACCGTCTTCGTGGCGGCCGTCCTCGGCGCGGACGAGCTCGTCCGCGAGTACCGGTTCGACGGAGACCGCGCCGCGATCCGCGCCGCCTCGGTCGGCGCGGCCCTCGCGCTCGGCGCGGAGCTGCTCCGCCGCGGGGCATGAGGCGGATACCCAGCCGGGGCCTTCCGGGAATCGGAATGCGCTGCATTGCGGCCCGGTTACATCTGCTGTCGCTCACACGCAAAGTCCAGTCATCCGGTATTAGAGTCGACACCATACGAACCGGGTAGTGAACAGCTATCCGGTTCTCTCGTCCCAGCCCCCCGATCACCCGCTCCGGAGACTCTCCGGAGCCCGTGATCGCGGTGCAGGTGCACGACATGCGGTTGACGTGGAGAAGGAGGGTCCAGTGGTTCTAGTTCGTCAGGAGATCGGCGATGTCCTCAGGGACTTTCGCCTGCAGAAAGGTCGTACGCTCCGTCAGGTGGCGAGCAAGGCGAGCGTTGCGCTCGGCTACCTGAGCGAGGTCGAACGCGGTCAGAAGGAGGCCTCCTCGGAGATCCTCGCCTCTGTCGCAGACGCCCTCGACACCCCCATCTCGGTGATCATGCGCGAGGTCGGCGATCGTCTCGCCGTCATCGAGGGCATCGATACCATCCCCGACACCATCCCGGCCGACATGGTCGCCGGCTTCGACGCGGACCTCGTCACGCAGTAGTCGGCTCCCGTCCCCTCCACTCACCGCACCCGCTCCACGCGAAGGGCGCCCAGGCTCCGGCCGGGCGCCCTTCGGCGTTCCCGGGGAGTGCCGCTCCGGTCAGCGGCTACCGTGGACGCATGCGCTTGAGCGAGTTCCGGCAGCTGGTCGACGACGAGTTCGGCGGCGCCTACGCCCGTGTCCTGGTCTCCGACCTCGTGCTGACCGAGCTCGGGGGCCGCACCGCGGAGCGCGCCCTCGCGGACGGAGCGGAGCCGCGCGAGGTCTGGCTCGCCCTCTGCCGCGCCAACGACGTCCCCGAGGCGCGGTGGCACGGGGCGGATCCGCGGAAGCGCCACCGCTGACGCGCCCGCTGCCGAAGCCGTGTTCGACACGCCGACGGCTCGTGCTCGAATCCGTGTTCGAACGGGTCTAGGCTCCTCCACAGAAGCAGGAACGGCCCCGTCTCCACGGAGTCGCTCTCGCTCGGCCCCGATGTCGGTGGTCGGGCGTACCGTCGGAGACACCTGAACGGACCTGCTTCACCGCCTTGTCGCAGCCGGCCGGCACTGTCACTCCGACAGCCACCGGCATGTCGCGACAGCCTGTAGGCGACACCACCACGAACACGAGAGCGAGACGGCCATGCCCAGTTCCTCCGACCGCGAGAAGTCCCTCGAGACCGCACTCGCCCAGATCGACCGCCAGTTCGGCAAGGGCGCCGTCATGCGCCTCGGCAGCGACGACCGCGCCCCCGTCGAGGTGATCCAGACCGGTTCGATCGCGCTCGACGTCGCGCTCGGGATCGGCGGGCTGCCCCGCGGCCGCATCGTCGAGATCTACGGACCCGAGTCCTCCGGAAAGACCACCCTCACGCTGCACGCGATCGCGAACGCGCAGCGCAACGGCGGCATCGCCGCCTTCATCGACGCGGAGCACGCGCTCGACCCCGAGTACGCCAAGAAGCTCGGCGTCGACATCGACTCCCTCCTCGTGTCGCAGCCCGACACCGGAGAGCAGGCGCTCGAGATCGCCGACATGCTCGTGCGCTCGGGCTCGATCGACCTCATCGTGATCGACTCCGTCGCGGCCCTCGTGCCGCGGGCCGAGATCGAGGGCGAGATGGGCGACTCCCACGTCGGCCTGCAGGCCCGCCTCATGTCCCAGGCACTGCGCAAGCTGACCGGCGGGCTGAACACCACCAACACCACGATGATCTTCATCAACCAGCTGCGCGAGAAGATCGGCGTCTTCTTCGGAAGCCCCGAGACCACCGCGGGCGGCAAGGCGCTCAAGTTCTACGCGTCGGTCCGCCTCGACATCCGCCGCATCGAGACGCTGAAGGACGGCACCGACGCGGTCGGCAACCGCACCCGCGTCAAGGTCGTGAAGAACAAGATGGCCCCGCCCTTCAAGCAGGCCGAGTTCGACATCCTCTACGGCGTCGGCATCTCGCGCGAGGGCAGCCTGATCGACTTCGGCGTCGAGCACGAGATCGTCCGCAAGTCGGGCGCCTGGTACACCTACGACGGCGACCAGCTCGGCCAGGGCAAGGAGAAGGCGCGCCAGTTCCTCATCGACAACCCCGATGTGGCCGCCGAGATCGAGAAGCGCATCCTGGTCAAGCTCGGCGTGATCGTCGACCCGAACGCGGCCGTCGAGGCCGCTCCGGTTGCGATCGAGACCAAGCAGCCCGTGCGCAAGGGCGCCTAGCCCGTGGCGGAGAAGGCCGCGGAGGGGGCGAAGGGCCGCCCCGTGGCCTTCCTGCCCTGGGTCGACCGGGGTGCGGCGGGCGACGAGGGCTGGGCTTCCGCAGCGCCGGACGCCGACGGGCCCGGGTCGCTCCCGGAACCGCCCGAGTCACGCGTGCCGCGCACGAGCGCTCCGGGGGCGGCCGCACGAAGGTCGGAGGACTCCGCCGTCGACGGCGCCCCGTCTTCGGCTTCCGAGCGGATTGCCGAGCTCTCGGCACATACCGCCCGGCGCGTGCCCGCGTTCGTCGAGAGCGCGGACGACGAGGACGACGACGATGCGATCGAGATCCCGGAGGAGATCGATCCCGAGCAGGTCGCCGACCGGATCGTGCGGGGGCTCTCCCGCAAGAGCCTCTCGGTCGCCGAGGTCGAGGCCCGCTTGTACACGGAGGGCGTCGCCGAGAAGGACGCCCTCGAGATCCTCGAGCGCTTCACGCGCTTCGGCTACCTCGACGACCTCCGGATGGCGGAGCAGCTGGTCGTCTCGCTCCGCGACCGCAAGAAGCTCGGCCGCTCCTCCATCCAGCAGGAGCTGCGCGCGCGCAAGATCGACCCCGAGGCGATCGCGTCGGCGCTCGACGAGCTCGACGGCGACGACGAGTACCGCACGGCGCTCGAGCTCGCGCGCAAGCGACTGCCGAGCCTGCGCTCGCTGTCCGACGAGGTCGCCGAGCGCCGCCTGACGGGGTTCCTCGCGCGTCGCGGCTACGCCGGTGGACTCGTGCAGCGCGTCGTCCGCGAAACGATCCGCAAGCCGGGGTCGAGCGTCCGCTTCCGCTGACGCGGCGGGCCGGGAGCGGTCCGACCGGAGCGTAGAATCCCACACCATGAGCACGCTCGGTCCCGCCCCGTCGTCCGTCGTCGAGACCCGGCCGAGGACCTACGAGGTCCGCACGTTCGGGTGCCAGATGAACGTGCACGACTCGGAGCGGCTGAGCGGCTCGCTCGAGGCGGCGGGCTACGTGTCCGCCGACGGAGCCGAGGCCGACGTCGTCGTGATCAACACCTGCGCGGTGCGCGAGAACGCCGACAACAAGCTCTACGGCAACCTCGGCCACCTCGCGTCGGTGAAGCGCCGTCACGAGGGGATGCAGATCGCGGTGGGCGGCTGCCTCGCGCAGAAGGACAAGAACGTCATCCTCGACCGCGCCCCGTGGGTCGACGTCGTCTTCGGCACGCACAACATGGGTGCCCTCCCGAGCCTGCTCGAGCGGGCCCGCCACAACGACGAGGCGCAGCTCGAGATCCTCGAGTCGCTCGACGTCTTCCCCTCCACGCTCCCCACCAAGCGCGAGTCGACCTACAGCGGCTGGGTCTCGATCTCGGTCGGCTGCAACAACACCTGCACCTTCTGCATCGTGCCCTCACTTCGAGGCAAGGAGAAGGACCGTCGCCCCGGCGACGTCCTCGCTGAGATCCAGGCACTCGTCGACGACGGCGCGATCGAGGTCACCCTGCTCGGCCAGAACGTGAACTCCTACGGCGTCGAGTTCGGCGACCGCCAGGCGTTCTCGAAGCTGCTCCGTGCTGCGGGCACCATCGACGGTCTCGAGCGGATCCGCTTCACGAGCCCCCACCCCGCCGCCTTCACCGACGACGTGATCGACGCCATGGCCGAGACCCCGGCGGTGATGCCGCAGCTGCACATGCCGCTCCAGTCCGGCTCCGACCGCATCCTCAAGGCGATGCGCCGCTCCTACCGCTCCGAGAAGTTCCTCGGCATCCTCGACCGCGTGCGCGATCGCATCCCGCACGCGGCGATCAGCACCGACATCATCGTGGGCTTCCCCGGCGAGACCGAGGCCGACTTCCAGGAGACCCTGCGGGTCGTCGAGGCGGCCCGCTTCGCCTCCGCCTTCACCTTCCAGTACTCCATCCGGCCCGGCACCCCGGCCGCGACGCTGCCCGATCAGATCCCGAAGGCGGTCGTCCAGGAGCGCTACGAGCGGCTCGTCGCCCTGCAGGACGCGGTCAGCGAGCAGGAGAACCGGACGGTCGTCGGCCGCGAGGTCGAGGTCCTCGTCGCGACCGGCGAGGGCCGCCGCGACACGGAGACCCACCGCCTGAGCGGACGCGCCGAGGACAGCCGCCTGGTGCACTTCGACGTGCCCGAGGGCTCCGAGCAGCCGCGTCCCGGAGACGTGGTCTCGGTCCAGGTCACGCGTGCCGCGCCCTTCTACCTCCTGGCGGACTCGCCCGACGGCGCGCCGCTCCGCATCCGCCGCACCCGCGCCGGCGACGCCTGGGACCGCGCGCAGACCGAGTCCTGCGGGGTCCCGGCCGCCCCGGGCGCGAGCGGGGCGCCCCGGGTCTCTCTGGGCCTGCCGTCCCTGCGCGTGCGCGACGCCGGCGCCCTGACGACGCCGATCTACGACGCCCTCGATGGCGAGCGCTGAGGCCGAAGCCCCCGATGCCGCGCCGGAGCTGATCGCGGTCGTCGGCGCGACCGGTACGGGCAAGTCCGACCTCTCGCTCGATCTCGCCGAGGCGATCCGGCAGGACGGCGGCGCCGCCGAGATCGTGAACGCCGATGCGATGCAGCTCTACCGCGGGATGGACATCGGCACCGCGAAGGTGCCGGTGGAGGAGCGGCGGGGCGTCCCGCACCATCTGCTCGACGTCCTCGACGTGACGGAGGAGGCGTCGGTCGCCCGCTACCAGGGCGAGGCGCGGCGGATGATCGAGAGCGTGCTGGCGCGCGGGGCGACGCCGATCCTGGTCGGGGGCTCCGGCCTCTACGTCTCCAGCGTCGTCTTCGAGTTCTCGTTCGCGGGCACCGACCAGGCCATCCGGCGCCGGCTCGAGGAGACCGCCGAGCGGGAGGGCCTGGGCGTGCTCGTCGAGCGGCTGCGACGGGTCGACGCCGGAGTGGCCGAGCGGATCGGTCCGCACAACGCCCGGCGCATCATCCGGGCGCTCGAGATCGCGGAGCTGACCGGCGGGAGCACGCACAGCGCGCTGATGTCCGACGAGCCCGTTCCGTGGCGCCCCGCCTCGATCCTCTTCCTCGAGGCTCCGCGGGAGGAGCTGGTGCACCGCCTCGACCGGCGGGTGGAGCGGATGTGGGCGGCCGGGATGCTCGACGAGGTCGAGCGGCTCGTCCCGCTCGGCCTGGAGCGCGGCGTCACCGCGGGCCGCGCGATCGGGTACGCCCAGGCGCTCGCCCAGCGGGCCGGCGTCCTCCGCGAGGAGGAGGCGATCGCGGACACGCAGGCCCTCACCCGCCGCTACGCGCGCCGGCAGAACAGCTGGTTCCGGCGCTACGCAGGCGCCCACCGGCTCCCGTACGACACGCCGGACCTCGTGGCCCGGGCTCACGCCGCCGCCCAGGGCGCCGCTCCCGCTCCTCGCTAGGCTGTGCGCCATGACGATCGAGCTGCACTTCACCAAGGGCCAGGGCACCGGCAACGACTTCGTGCTCTTCAGCGACCCGGACGGTGAGGTGGACCTCTCGGCTGCGCAGATCGCGATGATCTGCGACCGCCACTTCGGCGTCGGCGCCGACGGCGTCATCCGCGCCGTCCGCTCCCGCGCGATCCCGGAGGGCGCCGCGGCCCTGGCCGAGGAGAGCGAGGCGGAGTGGTTCATGGACTACCGCAACGCCGACGGCTCGATCGCCGAGATGTGCGGCAACGGCATCCGCGTCTACGCCGCGTTCCTGCTCGCGGGCGGCCTGGCGACGCTCGAGCCCGGAGACACCCTGCCGATCGGCACCCGCGCCGGCGTCCGCGACGTGACCCGCAGCGGAGCCGGATTCCAGGTCGACCTCGGCCGCTGGGAGCTGGCGGGCGGCGAGCCCCTGGTGCGGGCGAAGGAGCTCAAGGTCGCGCGCCCCGGCATCGGGATCGACCTCGGCAATCCGCACGTGGTCGTCGCCCTCAGCAACGACGAGGAGCTCGAGTCCGCCGACCTCTCCTACATCCCGCAGCTCGACCCGGAGCCCGAGGACGGCGCGAACGTCGAGTTCGTCGTCCCCGGCGAGCCCCTGGTCCACGACGGCATCGGGCGGATCCGGATGCGGGTGCACGAGCGCGGCAGCGGCGAGACCCTGAGCTGCGGCACGGGTGCCGCGGCGGCGGCGCTGGCCGTGCGCTACTGGGCGGGAGCCCGCGCTCCGCAGGCCTGGCGCGTCGAGGTCCCGGGCGGCACGCTCGGCGTGACGATGTTCGCCGCAGAGGAGGGCGAGCACGTCGGGCTCTCCGGTCCGGCCGATCTCGTCTTCACGGGGACGATCCGGATCGACTGAGGGCCGGGTCAGCCCAGGCGGGTCGTCCGCAGTACGCGGAAGCCCTTCGCCGAGGAGACGCGCTGCACGTCGAGCCGTCCGGCGAACGCTGCGCCCAGCCAGGTCTGCAGCGAGTCGGAGCCGAGGTTGCGCTGCACGACGAGCCAGGCGTCCGCGCCCTCCTCGAGGCGCGGCAGCCAGCGCTCGAGCAGGAGGTGCAGCTCCTCCTTGCCGATGCGGATCGGCGGGTTCGACCAGACGGTGCGGAAGCGCACGTCGTCGGGAACATCCTCGGGCAGCACGGCGTTGACGTTGAGGACGCCGAGTTCCTCGCAGTTGCGACGGACCAGCTCGAGCGCCCGCTGGTTGACGTCGACCGCCCACACCCGGGCGTCGGGGGAGGCGAGGGCGAGCGCGAGGGCGATCGGCCCCCAACCGCAGCCGAGATCCAGCAGGTCCCCGTCAGCGGGGGCGTCGGGTACTGCGTCCAGCAGGACGCGCGTGCCCAGATCGACGTGACCGGGGCTGAACACCCCTCCTGCCGTCGTGACCTCGAGGTCGCGGCCGGCCAGGCGGGCCCGGATCCTGCGGGGCCGGAGGTCGCCGTCGGGAGTACTCGAGAAGTAGTGCTCGGCGGCCATGAGAAGTGAACCTATCAAGACCTGAGGAGTTAGTGTTATCCGGATGACGGAAGACCTGAACGAGACCGACACGACCGAGGCCGTGGACGTCGTCTCGAGGGTCCTGGCGAACGCGCAGTCGCGCTCGGCAGGGTACTCGCGCTTCGTCGCGGGTGGAGCCCAGGCGCTGCAGAGCGCCGGCCACGAGGGCGAGAACAGCGACGGCGAGCAGTTCGACCGCGACGACCGGCAGGCGCTGCGACGCGTCGCCGGCCTCTCGACCGAGCTCGAGGACGTCACCGAGGTCGAGTACCGCCAGCTGCGCCTGGAGAACGTCGTGCTCATCGGCGTGTACTCGCAGAACTCGCTGGAGGACGCGGAGAACTCGCTGCACGAGCTCGCCGCGCTCGCGGAGACGGCGGGAGCAACGGTCCTCGACGGCCTGCTCCAGCGCCGCCCGCACCCCGATCCGAGCACCTACCTCGGCAAGGGCAAGGCCCAGGAGCTCGCGGGGCTCGTCGCCGCGCTCGGCGCGGACACGGTCGTCGCCGACACCGAGCTCGCACCGAGCCAGCGCCGCGCGCTGGAGGACGTGGTGAAGGTCAAGGTGATCGATCGCACCGCGGTGATCCTCGACATCTTCAGCCAGCACGCGAAGAGCCGCGAGGGCAAGGCGCAGGTCGAGCTCGCGCAGCTCGAGTACCTGCTCCCGCGACTGCGCGGCTGGGGCGAGTCGATGTCCCGCCAGGCCGGAGGCCAGGTGGGTGCGGGAGCCGGAATGGGCTCGCGCGGTCCGGGTGAGACGAAGATCGAGCTCGATCGCCGCCGCATCCACACCCGCATGGCACGCCTGCGCAAGCAGATCACGGCGATGAAGCCCGCCCGCGAGGCCAAGCGCGCGAACCGCAAGCGCAACGCCGTCCCCTCGGTGGCGATCGCGGGCTACACGAACGCCGGCAAGTCAAGCCTGCTGAACCGGATGACGCATGCGGGCGTCCTCGTCGAGAACTCGCTCTTCGCGACCCTCGACGCCACCGTCCGCAAGGCCCAGACGAAGGACGGGCGCCTGTACACGCTCGCCGACACCGTCGGCTTCGTGCGAGCGCTTCCGCACCAGCTCGTCGAGGCGTTCCGGTCGACGCTCGAGGAGGTGGCGGACTCCGACGTGATCGTCCACGTCGTGGACGCCTCCCACCCCGATCCCGCCGGGCAGATCGCCACCGTGCGCGACGTGATCGGAGAGGTGGGCGCCCGCAGCATCCCCGAGATCATCGCCTTCAACAAGGCCGATCTCGTGGACGAGGGCACGCGCCTGGTGCTGCGCGGTCTCGCTCCGGACGCGGTCTTCGTGTCGGCGCGCAGCGGCGAGGGCATCGACGAGCTGGAGGCGCGGATCGCCGAGATCCTGCCCGAGCCGGACGTCGAGATCGACCTGCTCGTGCCGTACGACCGGGGCGACGTGATCTCGCATCTGCACCGCAGCGGCCGGATCCTGTCGACGCAGTACGTCGAGGGCGGCACGCACGTGGTCGCCCTCGTGCACGCCGATCTGGCGGGTTCGCTCACCGAGTTCGCGGTTCCGCGGGCGGCCGCCCAGGCCTGATCCCCACCATCGCAGCGCCCGTCTCCCCGTCCGGGAGGCGGGCGCTCCGTGCATCCGGGAGGAGGTGCGGCGTCTCGCGCCCTCGACCCGCTGCGGCGGCCGGGCGCTCGGCGACGGGGAGGCGGCAGCCCTCCTCCGCCGTCCCCCGACCGCGACGGAGGGGGCGCGCGCCCCGATCGTCGGCGCCCGTCGAACGCAGAAGGGCCCGACCGGCTGCATCCCGGTCGGGCCCCTCCTGCCCGACCGGCGTCAGACCGAGCGGAGGACCGCCACGATCTTCCCGAGCACCTCGGCCTCATCGCCGAGGATCGGCTCGAAGTTGGAGTTGCGGGGGAGCAGCCAGGTGTGGCCGTCGCGCTGGCGCAGCACCTTGACGGTGGCCTCGCCGTCGAGCATGGCCGCCACGATCTCGCCGTTCTCGGCGGTGCGCTGCGAGCGGACCACGACCCAGTCGCCGTCGCAGATCGCGGCGTCGATCATCGACTCGCCGACGACCTTGAGCATGAAGAGCTCGCCCTTGCCGACGAGTTGACGGGGCAGCGGGAACACCTCGTCGATCTGCTGGTCGGCCATGATCGGCACGCCCGCCGCGATCCGGCCGACGAGGGGGACCATCGCCGCGTCGCCGACCGTCGCTGTCGACTCGAACGAACCGTCGTCCTCCGTCGAGCTGGGGACGTCGATGAGGATCTCGAGGGCGCGGGGCCGGTTCGGGTCGCGGCGCAGATAGCCGCTGAGCTCGAGCTGGTTGAGCTGGTGGGTGACGCTCGACAGCGAGGCGAGGCCGACCGCGTCGCCGATCTCGCGCATGCTCGGCGGGTAGCCGCGGCTCGACACCGAGCGCTGGATCGCGTCGAGGATCGCGAGCTGCTTGGCGCTCAGGCTCTTCCGGCGCCGGCCCGCGGCCGCCCTCGTCTTGGCGGCCGGCGTCCCGGCCGTCTGCGCGTCGCTCACGATGCTCCCTCTTCCCGGTGCGCACGCCGCGTGCGCGCCCGCCCGGTCGCGACCCGACAAGGAATGTCGGTGGTCGCTGCTGTACTACGACCAGGCTCTCGAAACTGTATCCGCCGCGAGTCCCGACGCGGAACATTCGTTCGAGTGTGTCGCGCGCGGGCCCGCCCGCGGATCAGCCCGGACGGTTCCTTGACCGCTCGGTCATTCGAAGATATGTTCGGTACAGGCGTTCGGGGCGGCCCTCCCGGCCGAGGGCCTCCCCGAATCCCTGTTGAAAGGAGCGATCCCATGACCGCACAGCTCACCTCCCGCCTGCTGCAGCACTCCTCCGCGGCTCGGCCCGTCGAGGTCCTGCCGTCCGCTCCCGAGCCGGCGGAAGCCTCCGGCGGTGCGCGGATCGTCAGCACCCGGCTGCGCCTCACCCGCCGCGGCCGCGCCGTGGTCGCCGCTCTCGGCGCACTGCCGATCGTGGCGGGCGCCTTCGCCTTCGGGCTCAACGGCGGCGGAGCGGTCGCGTCGAGCGATGCGGCTGCGGTCGAGTTCCAGTACGTCACCGTCCACGCGGGCGAGTCGCTCTGGTCGCTCGCCGAGGAGCTCGCCCCGCAGGCGGACCCGCGCGACGTGGTCGATGACATCCTCTCCCTCAACCAGCTCTCGAGCGCGGGGGTCGAGCCCGGGCAGCGCCTCGCCATCCCGGCCGAGTACGACACCGTCGGCTGAGCCGGGCGGCCCGGCCGTCCGCCTCGGGCGCTTCGCTACCATTCCCTGGTGACGACTCTCGACGACCTGCCCCTCCGCGACGACCTCCGAGGCAAGCACCCGTACGGCGCGCCCCAGGCGGTCGTGCCCGTGGCCCTCAACGTCAATGAGAACACCCACCCCGTTCCGGACGACGTCATCGCCGACATCGTCGGACGGGTCTCCGAGGCGCTGCGGACGGTCAACCGGTACCCCGACCGCGAGTTCCGCGAGCTGCGCGACTCCCTCGCCGGCTACCTCGGGCACGGGCTCACCGCGGACGGCGTGTGGGCTGCGAACGGATCGAACGAGGTCCTCCAGCACGTTCTGCAGGCGTTCGGCGGTCCCGGACGCTCGCTGCTGGGCTTCGCGCCCACCTACTCGATGTACTCGATCCTCGCGTCGGGGAGCGGGACCGAGTGGATCCCCGCTCCGCGCGAGGCGGAGTTCGAGGTCGGAGCCGAGTACGCCGCCGAGCAGGTGCGCCGGTCCCGGCCCGACATCGTCTTCCTCTGCGCTCCGAACAACCCGACCGGGACGCCGCTCGACCTCGCCGTGATCGAGGCGGTCTACGACGCGACCGACGGCATCGTCGTCGTCGACGAGGCCTACGCCGAGTTCGCCGGCAGGGACGCGCCCACCGCGCTGAGCCTCCTCCCCGGCCGCCCGCGCCTGCTCGTGTCCCGCACCATGAGCAAGGCCTTCGCCTTCGCCGGCGTCCGTCTGGGCTACCTCGCCGCCGACCCCGCGGTGATCGACGCGCTCCGCCTCGTCCGCCTCCCGTACCACCTGTCGGCCCTCACCCAGGCCGCTGCGACCGCCGCCCTCGCCCACGCCGACGAGATGCTCGCGATGGTCGGCGAGATCATCGTGCAGCGCGACCGGATGATCGACGGCCTGCGCGCCCTCGGCTACCGCCCCTACCCGACCGGCAGCAACTTCGTCCTCTTCGGCGGCGTCGAGGACCCGGCCGCCGTGTTCGAGGGCCTGCTCGCCCGCGGCGTCCTCATCCGGGACGTCGGCATCCCGAACCACCTCCGTGTCAGCGCCGGCACCGAGGAGGAGACGACCGCGTTCCTCCAGGCGCTCGCCTCGCTCCCCGCCCCGTCCTCCGACCCCGCGGTGGCGCTCTCGCGCGAGTGAGCGCCGCCCGGGGAGCGGTGACCCGGCGCGAATAGACTGGGAGGCATGACCTCCCCGAGCGCCGCACCCGGGCGCACCGCCTCCCTCAGCCGTGCCACCAGCGAGTCGAGCATCGAGCTCTCGCTCGACCTCGACGGCACGGGCGTCGCCGACCTCGAGACCGGCGTGCCCTTCTTCGACCACCTGCTGACGGCGTTCGCGAAGCACTCGCTCACGGATCTGCGCGTCCGGGCCCGCGGCGACATCGAGATCGACATCCACCACACGGCGGAGGACATCGGCATCGTGCTCGGCACGGCCATCCGCCAGGCGCTCGGCGACAAGGCCGGGATCTCCCGCTTCGGCGACGCGCTCGTCCCCCTCGACGAGGCCCTCGTGCAGGCGGTCGTCGACATCTCGGGGCGCCCCTACCTCGTCCACACCGGTGAGCCGGAGGGCTTCGCGCTGCACCTGATCGGCGGCCACTTCACCGGGTCGATGGTGCGCCACGTCTTCGAGGCGATCGCGTTCAACGCCGGGCTCACCGTGCACGTCACGGTGCTCGGCGGCAGGGACCCGCACCACATCGCCGAGGCGGAGTTCAAGGCCTTCGCCCGAGCCTTCCGTCAGGCCAAGGCCCTCGATCCGCTCGTCTCCGGCGTGCCGTCGACGAAGGGCGCGCTGTGAGCTCGGCCCGTCCCTCCGTCGTGGTCTACGACTACGGCTCGGGGAACGTGCACTCCGCCGTCAAGGCGCTCGAGCTCGCCGGTGCCGACGTCGAGCTGACGGGGGACCGGCAGCGGGCGCTGGAGGCGGACGGCCTCCTCGTGCCCGGCGTCGGTGCGTTCGACGCCGTGATGTCGGCGCTGACCCGCGCCCGCGGCGGCGAGATCATCGAGAAGCGCCTCGCCGGCGGGCGCCCCGTCCTGGGCATCTGCGTCGGGATGCAGGTGCTCTTCGAGCGCGGTGTCGAGCGCGGGGTCGAGAGCGAGGGTCTGGGGGAGTGGCCGGGGACGGTCGACCTCCTCCCGGCCGAGGTCGTCCCGCACATGGGCTGGAACACCGTCTCCGCTCCCGAGGGCTCGGTGCTCTTCGACGGCATCGCCGAGGAGCGCTTCTACTTCGTGCACTCCTACGGCGCCCGTGAGTGGTCGCTCGACGTGATGCCGCCGTTCCCGCGTCCCGCGGTCACCTGGGCCGACCACGGCGGCCCCTTCATCGCGGCGGTCGAGAACGGGCCCCTCTCGGCCACGCAGTTCCACCCCGAGAAGTCGGGCGCCGCCGGGCTCCGGCTGCTGGCCAATTGGCTGGGCACCCTCCGCACGAACTAGGATCGGCCGGTGGTCGGCGCCTCCAGGGGTCGGCACCGGCTCCGAGACTGAGGATGACGATGAGCGAGTTCACCAAGGCACCGGGCCTGGTCCTCCTGCCCGCGATCGACGTGGCGGGCGGCAAGGCCGTGCGGCTCACGCAGGGCGAGGCCGGAACCGAGACCAACTACGGCGACCCCATCGACGCCGCGGGCGACTGGGCCGACCAGGGCGCGGAGTGGATCCACCTCGTCGACCTCGACGCCGCCTTCGGCCGCGGCGACAACCACGGCATCATGAAGAAGGTCATCCGGCAGGTGAAGGGCGTCAACGTCGAGCTCTCCGGCGGGATCCGCGACGACCGGAGCCTCGAGTCCGCGCTGAGCGCCGGCGCGAAGCGCATCAACCTCGGCACCGCGGCGCTCGAGAACCCCGAGTGGGCGGCGAGCGTCATCGCTCAGTACGGCGACCAGATCGCCGTCGGGCTCGACGTCCGAGGCACCACGCTCGCCGCGCGCGGCTGGACCAAGGAGGGCGGCGACCTCTGGCAGGTCCTCGACCGCCTGGAGGAGGCCGGCTGCACCCGCTACGTCGTCACCGACGTCACCAAGGACGGCACGCTCAAGGGCCCGAACCTCGAGCTCCTCGAGCAGGTCATGGCGCGCACCCACCGCCCCGTGATCGCCTCGGGTGGCATCTCGAACCTCGACGACATCGCCGCTCTGCGCGACCTCGTGCCCCAGGGCCTCGAGGGCGCGATCGTCGGCAAGGCGCTGTACGCGGGCGCGTTCACGCTCGCGGAGGCCCTGGATGTCGCATCCGAGTGAGCCCCGCCCGCTCCCGGCGCATCTGACCGACTCGGCCGGCACCCCCTGGGCGGGCCGGCACTTCGAGCCGAGCGCCGCGCCGGAGGACGACGGGAGCGCTCCGGAGGCGCTGGTCGCCGCGCTCGAGTCCTTCGCGCGCGGCACTCGCGGCCCGGAGGCCGTGGTCGATGCGCTCCGCACCTCCCGCCTGCTCATTCCGCTGGTCGCCCGCCTCGGCGAGGAGGCAGAGGGCGTCGGAGGACTCCGAGCGGACAAGACGCAGGAGCTCGCGATCGTGACGGTCGCCGGACCGGACGGCCGCACGGTGCTGCCCGTCTTCAGCGGCGTCGACAGCATGCGCCGATGGGACTCCGCTGCCCGTCCCGTCCCGGTCGACGGGCGCCGCGCGGCATTGGCGGCCGTTGCGGAGGGCACCGAGGTGATGGTCCTCGACCCCGCGTCCGAGCGGGAGTTCGCGGTCCGGCGCCCGGCCCTCTGGGCGATCGCGGAGGGCGGCGACTGGCGGCCGGCCCCCGCCGATCCGGAGGTGCTCCGAGCTCTGCGCGCGGGGGCGGAGGGGGAGCAGGCGGTCGCCTCGCTCGAGGTGCGCGCAGGAGACCCGCAGCAGCGCCTCGCGGGCCCCGAGCTCGTGGTGGTGCTGAGCCTGCGACCGGGGCTCGATCAGGACGCGCTCGGCGCCCTCGTCGCACGCCTGGGGGAGCGGTGGGCGGCCGACGAGACCGTCGCGCAGCGCGTCGACTCGATGACGCTGCAGCTCGCCGCCGCCCGCTGACTCCTGATCAGGTGACAGGGCCGGTCCACTTCTCGCCCGGGCCCTTGCCGATCGGGTCGGCGATGGGGGAGGCCTCGCGGAACGCGAGCTGGAGGGTGCGGAGGCCGTCGCGCAGGCTCCGGGCGTGCATGTCGCTGATGTCGGGCGCCCCGGCCGTGACCAGGCCCGCGAGCGCGTTGATGAGCTTGCGCGCCTCGTCGAGGTCGACCTGCGCTCCGGGCTCGTCGGCGAGCCCGCACTTGACGGCGGCCGCGCTCATCAGGTGCACGGCCGCGGTGGTGATGATCTCCACCGCCGGCACCTCCGCGATGTCGCGAGCCGCCTCCACGTCGGAAGCGCCGCCGTCCTCGCCGAATCGTCGCGTGTAGTCGTCGTCGTACTGGGCCATGGGTCCTTCGTTCGTCGTCCGTGGTGGAGGGGCGCGGCCGCCGGAGCAGCGGATCGAGGGGCGGCCGGATCCGCTCTGTCGGGCGGGCCGCCGGTCTGCTATGGTTGTCCGGGCTCCGAGGCATGTCCTCGGTTCGAAAGTGGAGATTCTCCCACCCGCGCTTGACCGCTTCACAAGGTTACCGGGTCAGAAGCACTCCGCCCCCGATGGTCGTCAGACCGCCGGAGGCAGGGCTGCGGCTCTCGAGGTCCGCCTCGGGAACCGCGTCACAGGGTGCGAGCGCCGTGCTGCAGGCACGACGTGGACGGGACGATCACCTCTCTCGGGTGCGCTGGAGAAGACTCCGGCAGCGCAGCTGCACTCACCGAGATCAGAGGAGAAACGCAATCAGCGATCCCCGTACCAACGACCGTATCCGCGTCCCCGAGGTCCGCCTCGTGGGTCCCGCAGGAGAACAGGTCGGCGTCGTCAAGATCGAGGTCGCCCTGCGACTCGCGCAGGACGCAGACCTGGACCTGGTCGAGGTCGCCCCCAACTCCAAGCCGCCCGTGGCCAAGATCATGGACTACGGGAAGTTCAAGTACGAGCAGGCTCAGAAGCTCAAGGAAGCCCGTCGCAACCAGGCGAACACGATCCTCAAGGAGGTCCGTTTCCGCCTGAAGATCGACAAGCACGACTACGAGACCAAGCGCAAGCGCGCCGAGGGCTTCCTGAAGGCCGGCGACAAGGTCAAGGCGATGATCCTCTTCCGCGGTCGCGAGCAGTCGCGCCCCGAGATGGGCGTCCGCCTGCTCCAGCGCTTCGCGGAGGACGTCGCCGAGTTCGGCCAGGTCGAGTCCACCCCGACCATCGACGGTCGCAACATGGTGATGGTCATCGGCCCGCTGAAGAACAAGTCCGAGGCGAAGGCCGAGGCCAATGCGGTCCGCGCCGCTCGTCGCGAGGCCAACACCCCCGAGGACACGGCCGAGGCCGAGTCCGTCTAGTACTTCACCGCCCCGGCCTCGGGGCCGGTGGACGCCCCGCTCGCGGGGCACCGGTTTCGCCCCGCCGAGCGCGGAGTGACGTTCACAAGGAGAGAACATGCCCAAGATGAAGACCCACTCGGGTGCCAAGAAGCGCTTCAAGGTGACCGGCTCCGGCAAGCTCATGAAGCAGCAGGCCGGTATGCGCCACAACCTGGAGTCGAAGTCCAGCGTCCGCACGCGCCGACTCAACCAGGACCAGGTCCTCGCCCCGCAGGACGCCAAGGTCGCCAAGAAGCTTCTCGGTCTGTAGCCCACCGCCGGCGCAGCCCGCTGCGCCGCGTGGTCGCTACTCAGCCGACACGGATCGATAGGAAGAAACAGCAATGGCAAGAGTGAAGAGGGCCGTCAACGCCCACAAGAAGCGTCGCGTCATCCTCGAGCGCGCCTCGGGCTACCGCGGCCAGCGGTCGCGCCTCTACCGCAAGGCGAAGGAGCAGGTCACCCACTCCCTCGTCTACTCGTACCGCGACCGCCGCGCCAAGAAGGGCGAGTTCCGTCGTCTCTGGATCCAGCGCATCAACGCTGCGTCCCGCGCGAACGGCCTGACCTACAACCGCTTCATCCAGGGCCTCGCCCTGGCCGGCGTCCAGGTCGACCGCCGCATCCTCGCGGACCTCGCGATCACCGAGCCGGCCACCTTCGCCTCGCTCGTCGCGACCGCGAAGAGCGCGCTGCCCGCCGACACCTCGGCGCCCAAGGCCGCAGCGTAGTCAGCACGGCTTCCCGGAGGGGGTCGCGACCGAGAGGTCGCGGCCCCCTCCGTCGTTCCCGGGTCCTCCCGCGCCGTGTCTGCGGGGGCCGCGATCAGCGCGCCGATAGGCTCGCCGCATGCTCGACAACCCCCGCTCTCCCCGTGTCCGCTCCGTGGCGAAGCTCACCCGCCGCCCGGCGCGGCTCGAGACGGGGCTCTTCCTCCTCGAGGGCCCGCAGGCCCTGTCCGAGGCGCTGCAGTACCGCCCGGAGCTGATCGTCGAGTCGTTCGCGACTCCGACCGCTCTGGAGCGGCACCCCGAGATCGTCGCCGCCGCCGCCGAGGCGGAGGTCGAGATCGAGTACGTGACCGAGGACGTCCTCGACGCGATGGCCGACACCGTCACTCCGCAGGGCTTCGTCGCGGTCTGCCGCCAGTTCCCCACCTCGCTCAAGGACGTCGTCGCCTCCGAGCCGCGCCTCGTGGCGGTGCTCGAGGAGGTCCGCGATCCGGGCAACCTCGGCACGATCATCCGTGCCGCCGACGCCGCCGGCGCCGACGCCGTCGTGCTCTCCGGCCGCTCGGTCGACCTCTACAACCCCAAGGTCGTGCGCTCCACGACCGGCTCGCTCTTCCACCTCCCGGTCGCGGTCGGAGCCGACCTCGCCGACGTGCTGGGCCGGCTCCGAGGCGTGGGCCTGCGCTCCGTCGCGGCCGACGTGAAGGGGGAGGACCTGCTCGATGTCCGCGCCCGCGGCGACCTCGCCCAGCCGACCGTCTGGGTCTTCGGCAACGAGGCGCGCGGCCTCGAGGACGAGTCGCTCGCCCTCGTCGACGGCGTGGTCGCGGTGCCCATCTACGGGGCGGCGGAGTCGCTCAACCTCGCGACCGCGGCCTCCGTCTGCCTGTACGAGAGCGCCTTCGCGCTGCGTTCCTGAGAGGAATCGGCTCGAGGGGGCCGCCAAGCTGGAGAACAGGGTGCGTTGTTACCCTTCGGTTAAGAATTCCCTCATGATTTGACCGGCCCATCCCCGTGTGATTCTCTGACGGCATGGTCACAGCCCCGCAAGACGAGCGCGCCGCCGCTCCCGCCGGTGAACCCCTCGTCGTCCTCTCCGGAGTGCAGAAGCACTACGGCGACTTCCAGGCCCTGAAGGACATCGATCTGACGGTGCACCGGGGCGAGGTCGTCGTGGTCCTCGGCCCCTCCGGGTCCGGCAAGTCGACGCTCTGCCGCACGGTCAACCGGCTCGAGACGATCTCGGGGGGCACCATCACCATCGACGGGCAGAAGCTCCCGGAGGAGGGCAAGGGCCTCGCCGCGCTCCGCGCCGACGTCGGGATGGTCTTCCAGTCGTTCAACCTCTTCGCGCACAAGACGATCCTCGAGAACGTCACCCTCGGCCCGATCAAGGTCCGGGGGCTCTCCCGCAAGGAGGCGGAGGCCCAGGCCACGGCGCTGCTCGACCGGGTCGGCGTCGGCCACCAGGCCGCCAAGACCCCGGCCCAGCTCTCGGGCGGGCAGCAGCAGCGCGTCGCGATCGCGCGGGCGCTGGCGATGAAGCCGAAGGTGATGCTCTTCGACGAGCCGACCTCGGCGCTGGACCCCGAGATGATCAACGAGGTCCTCGACGTGATGGTCGGGCTCGCCAAGGACGGGATGACGATGATCGTCGTCACCCACGAGATGGGCTTCGCCCGGAAGGCCGCCGACCGCGTCGTGTTCATGGCCGACGGCGAGATCCTCGAGGACACCGACCCGGAGTCGTTCTTCACCGCGCCCCGCACCGACCGGGCCAAGGACTTCCTCTCCAAGCTCATCACGCACTAGAAGCGCGATCAGCAGCCACCAGGCAGGTCGGACCCGTGACTGGGGAGCCGACCCGACATCGCCCGCTCCGGCGGGCCGAACCCCAGGAAGGACGACCATGCGCACCAGGCTCATGTTCATGACCGCGGGACTCGCAGCAGCGACCCTCGCCCTCGCCGGCTGCTCCGGCGACTCCGGAACCGCCGGCGGCGGCGCCGGAGGAGGCTCCGAGGGAGGGACCTCCGCGTACGAGGTCGCCTCCGACGTCACCCTCGAGGGCAGCCCGACCTTCGATGCGATGACCGCGGACGGCAAGGTCGTCATCGGCGTCAAGGAGGACCAGCCCGGGCTGGGCTACCTCGACGCGGCGACCGGCGAGCGCTCCGGCTTCGACATCGAGATCGCGAAGTGGACCGCCGCCTCGCTCGGCTTCGCGGCCGACGCCATCGAGTTCAAGGCGATCCCGTCGGCCAACCGCGAGGCGTCGATCGTGAACGGCGACATCGACTACTACGTCGGCACCTACTCGATCACCGACAAGCGCAAGGAGCAGGTCGGCTTCGCCGGACCCTACTTCGAGACCGGCCAGCAGCTCCTCGTCGCGGCCGACAACGACACGATCACCGGACCGGACGACCTCACCGCCGACACCACCGTGTGCTCGGCCACCGGCTCGACCCCGATCCAGAACATCCGCACCAACTACCCCGAGGTGAAGACCGAGGAGTTCGACACGTACTCGCAGTGCGTGGACGCGCTCTCCGACGGCACCGTCGACGCCGTCACCACCGACGGCGCGATCCTGATCGGCTACGCCGCTCAGAAGCCCGACGAGCTCAAGGTCGTCGGCGAGCCCTTCAGCACCGAGCTGTACGGCATCGGCCTGCCCAAGGACGACGACGCCCTGCGCCACTTCGTCAACGGCATGCTGACCGACGGCGGCGAGACCTGGAGCGCCATCTACGACGAGACGCTCGGCCAGTCCGGCACGACCGTCACCCAGCCGGCGGTGAACGACTACTAGGAGGCGCCCCGGGCGGCCCGACCGCCGCCCGGGGGTCTTCTCCTCCTCGACCACCACCACCGCTCCGACAGAAGGGCCAGCCGCATGGATGTCCTGTTGAACAACCTCGACGTCTACGTCCCGGCCTTCGGCAACACCCTGATCCTCTTCAGCGTCTCGCTCGTGTTCGCCCTGCTGATCGGCACGGTGGTCGGCGCGATGCGCGTCTCGCCCGTCCCGATCGCCCGCGCGGTCGGCACGGTGTACGTGAACACCATCCGGAACACCCCGCTCACGCTGGTGATGTTCTTCTTCGCCTTCGGCTACCCCAAGCTCGACCTGCCGCAGGTGGACTACACGAACCTCGCGATCTGCGCCCTCAGCCTCTACACCGCGACCTACGTCGCGGAGGTGCTGCGCTCGGGCATCAACACCGTGCCGATCGGCCAGGCCGAGGCGGCCCGCGCGATCGGCCTGGACTTCGGCCTCACCATGACGCAGGTCGTCCTGCCCCAGGCCTTCCGCTCCGTGATCCCGCCGCTCATGAGCGTCCTGATCGCGCTGCTCAAGAACACCACTGTCGCCGCCGGCTTCTCGGTCGCGGAGGCGGGCACCATCGTCCGCGTGCTCAACGAGCGCGGCGAGAACAGCCTCATCGTCGTCCTCTGGGTCGCCCTGGTCTTCGTGGTCCTGGTCACCCTGCTCTCGCTCGTCCAACGTCAGCTCGAGAAGAAGTGGAGGGTCGCCCGATGAGCTCCGTCCTCTTCGACAACCCCGGCCCCCGGGCCATCGTGCGCAACCGCGTCATCGGCGTCGTCGTCGTCCTGCTGATCGCCGCGTTCCTGGGCTTCGTGGTCTGGCGCTTCGCCGAGTCCGGCCAGTTCGACGCCTCCAAGTGGCGGGCGTTCGGCTACCCGCTGGTCTGGCAGAGCATCGGCGCCGCTCTCGGCCGCACGCTCGCGGCGTTCGCCACGGCAGGCGTCGCCAGCCTCGTCCTCGGCCTCCTCCTGGCCATCGGCCGGCTCTCGGACCGGCGCTGGATCAACCTCCCCGTCACGCTCTTCATCGAGCTGTTCCGGGCGATCCCCGTCCTGATCCTGATGATGCTGATGTACTACGGCCTGCCGTTCGCGGGGCTCAAGCTCAGCCCCTACCTCGCCGTCGTCATCGCCCTGACCCTCTACAACGGCTCCGTCTTCTCCGAGATCTTCCGCGCCGGCATCGAAGCCCTCCCGCGAGGACAGAGGGAGGCGGGCTACGCGATCGGCCTGCGGAAGGCCGGCGTGATGCGGCTCATCCTGTTCCCGCAGGCGATCCGCTCGATGCTGCCCGTGATCATCGCCCAGCTCGTCGTCGCCCTCAAGGACACGGCGCTCGGGTCGATCATCACCTACAACGAGCTGCTCTACTACGCGCGCTACCTGGGCAACCAGTCGAGCCTGGACAGCCCGATCATCCCGGCGGCGATCGTCATCGGCGCGATCTACATCGGCATCTGCCTCCTCCTCTCGGGACTGGCGAAGTGGATCGAGATCCGCACCAAGAGCGGCGGACGCGGAGGCCGCACCATCGGCGGCCACCCCGCGGCCCGCGCGCAGACGGACACGCAGCTGATCGCCGTGCAGGACTGAATCGTGAGGATCGCCCGAGGGCGATCCTCACCGCGGTCGGCTTGTCGACGGGGTCGGGTTCTGCGGAGCGTCCCGCGTCCGGCTAGGAGGAATCGCTGGCACGCGATTCCTCCGTTCGCCTTAGAGGTTCGGCGATCGCCGAGCGCATCCGAGAGGATTCCCTCAGTGCCGCGCCCGGCGCGACGAGCCGGGACGAGCACCGCGCGCGGGCGGCGGGAGGGGGCGGAGGCCCTCGCCTACACTGGGGGATCGTGTCAGACAGCAACCCGATCACCGACGAGGCCGTCTCCGCGGCGGTCGCCGACGCCCTCGCCGCCATCGGCGCGGCGGGCGACTCCGCCGCTCTGAAGTCCGCCCGAGCCGCCCACCTCGGCGAGGGCTCCGCCCTCGCCCGCCTCAATGCGCAGATGCGCTCCGTCCCTCCCGAGCACAAGGCCGCATCCGGCAAGCTCGTCGGCGGTGCCCGCAAGCAGGTGGGCGACGCCTACGCCGCCCGCGAGGCCGAGCTCGTCGAGGCCGAGGACGCGGCCGCGCTCGAGGCCGAGCGCGTGGACGTCACCGCCGGCGCCAGCTTCGTGCGCCGCGGCGCCCGCCACCCCCTCTCGCTGCTCCAGGAGTCGATCGCCGACGTGTTCGTCGGGATGGGCTGGGAGATCGCGGAGGGGCCGGAGCTCGAGAACGAGTGGTTCAACTTCGACGCCCTGAACTTCGACGAGGACCACCCGGCTCGCGCCATGCAGGACACCTTCTTCGTCGATCCCGTCGACTCGCACCTGGTGCTGCGCACGCACACGTCACCGGTGCAGATCCGCTCGATGCTCGAGCGCCCGCTGCCGCTCTACGTGATCGCTCCGGGCCGGGTGTACCGCACCGACGAGCTCGACGCGACGCACACGCCCGTCTTCACGCAGTTCGAGGGACTCGCCGTCGACCGCGGCCTGACCATGGCGCACCTGCGCGGCACCCTCGAGCACGTCGCGCGGATCCTCTTCGGCGACGACGCGCGCATCCGCCTGCGCCCGAACTACTTCCCCTTCACCGAGCCCAGCGCCGAGCTGGACGTCTGGCACCCGACCTTCGTCGGCGGTGCCCGCTGGATCGAGTGGGGCGGCTGCGGCATGGTCAATCCGAACGTGCTGCGCGCGGCCGGCATCGATCCGGAGGAGTACTCCGGGTTCGCCTTCGGCATGGGGATCGAGCGGACGCTGATGTTCCGCAACGACGTGAAGGACATGCGCGACATGGTCGAGGGCGACGTCCGCTTCAGCGAGCAGTACGGGATGGTGATCTGATGCGCATCCCGCTGAGCTGGCTGGGGGAGTACGTCGACCTCGAGCAGGACGTCACGACGGAGTCCGTGCACGCGGCCCTGGTGTCGGTCGGCCTGGAGGAGGAGGACGTCCACCGCTTCGAGGTGACCGGTCCCGTCGTCGTCGGCGAGGTGCTCGACCTCGCTCCGGAGCCGCAGAAGAACGGCAAGACCATCAACTGGTGCCACGTCCGCGTGGCGCCGGAGGGCGGGCGGGCCGCCGACGGCGGAGAGGACGTCCGCGGCATCGTCTGCGGAGCCCACAACTTCGCAGCCGGCGACAAGGTCGTCGTCTCCCTGCCGGGCGCGGTCCTGCCCGGGCCCTTCCCGATCTCCGCGCGCAAGACCTACGGGCACGTGTCCGACGGGATGATCGCCTCGAGCCGCGAGCTCGGCCTCGGAGACGACCACGACGGCATCCTCCGCCTCGCCTCGCTCGGGCTCGACCCGGAGCCGGGCACGGACGCGATCGCGCTCCTCGGTCTCGACGACGCCGCGGTCGAGGTCAACGTGACGCCCGACCGCGGCTACGCCTTCTCGATCCGCGGCATCGCCCGCGAGTACGCCCACGCCACCGGAGCCGCCTTCCGCGATCCCGCTCAGGCGCTCCCTCCGCACGAGCGCACGGAGACGGCGCCCGTCTTCCCCGTGTCCGTGGCCGACGCGGCGCCGATCCGCGGCCGTGCCGGCGCGTCCGTGTTCGTCACGCGCGTCGTCCGGGGCGTCGACGTCTCCCGGCCGACGCCGCCGTGGATGCTCGCGCGACTGCGCCTGGCCGGCGTCCGCTCGATCTCGCTCGTCGTGGACATCACCAACTACGTGATGTTCGAGCTCGGCCAGCCGCTGCACGGCTACGACCTGGCGACCCTGCAGGGCGGCATCGTGGTGCGCCGCGCCGCACCGGGGGAGACCCTCGAGACGCTCGACGGCCAGACCCGGCGCCTGCACGCGGAGGACCTCGTCATCGCCGACGACGGCGGGGCGATCGGCCTCGCCGGAGTGATGGGGGGCGCGCGCACCGAGATCTCGGACGCCACCTCGGACGTCCTGCTCGAGGCGGCGAACTTCGACCCGGTCTCGATCGCCCGGACGGCTCGCCGGCACAAGCTGCCGAGCGAGGCGTCGCGGCGCTTCGAGCGCGGCGTCGACCCCGAGGTGGCCTCCGTCGCCGCGGCCCGCGCGGTGCAGCTGCTGGTGGAGCTCGCCGGCGGCACGGCGGACGAGCTCGGCTCGGTCCTCGCCGACCCGCGCACGGCGGAGCCGGTCGAGCTGCCGGACGGCTACGTCGCAGGCCTCATCGGAGTGGAGTACACCCCGGAGGAGATCCGCGGCGCGCTCGTCGAGATCGGCGCCTCCGTCGAGGTCGGCGGAGCGGGCCTGCTGGTCACCCCGCCGAGCTGGCGCCCCGACCTCGTCGACCGCGCCTCGCTCGCGGAGGAGGTCGCCCGCATCACCGGGTACGACCGCATCCCGGCGATCCTGCCCGTCGCGCCTCCCGGCCGCGGCCTGACCCCGGGCCAGCGTCTGCGCCGCACCCTCGCCCAGGCGCTCGCCGCCGCGGGACTGACCGAAGTGCTCTCCTACCCGTTCCTCTCGCGCTCGATCAACGACCGGCTCGGCTCGGTCGACGGGCAGCCGCAGGAGCAGATCACGCTCGCCAACCCGCTCGACGCCACTGCGGGCCAGCTGCGGATCTCGCTGCTGCCGGGGCTCGTGCAGGTCGCGGCCCGCAACCGCTCGCGCGGCCTGACGGATCTCGCGGTCTACGAGCTCGGCTCCGTCTTCCTCCCGGCCGCCGGCCGCCCGTTCGGCTCCCGGGCGCTCCCCGCGGGCGGCGCGCGTCCGTCCGCGGACGTCGAGGCGGAGCTGAACGCGGGCATCCCGCCGCAGCCGCGGCACCTCGCAGCGCTGCTCACGGGTGCCGCCGTCGTGCGCCAGCCCGGTGTCGCCGGCCGCGACGTCGACTGGCGCGACGCCCTCGACGTGGTCCGCGAGGTCTCTGCGGCGACCGGCAGCGAGCTGGTCCTGCGCCAGGGGGCCCACGCCGCGCTGCACCCGGGTCGCACCGCCGAGGTCGTCCTCGACGGCGCGGTCATCGGCCACGCGGGGGAGCTGCTCCCGGCGCTCGCCGAGGAGCTCGACCTGCCGCGCCGTGTCGCCGTGGTCGAGCTCGACCTGGAGCCGCTGATCGCGCGGGCCGGGAGGGTCGTCGTGGCCCGCCCGGTGGGCGCGCTGCCCGCCGCGACCCAGGACCTCTCGCTCGTCGTGCCGGTCGGCACCGCAGCCGCCGACGTGCGCGCCGCCGTCGCCGAGGGGGCGGGCGAACTGCTCGAGGCGATCCGGCTGGTCGACGACTACCGCGGCACCGGGCTCGTCGAGGGGACGAAGTCGCTGACGTTCGCGCTGCGCTTCCGCGCGCCGGACCGCACGCTCACGGCCGCCGAGGCCACGGCGGCGAAGGAGAGCGGCGTGGCCGTGGCGGCGGAGCGCTTCGGCGCCCGTCTCCGCGAGTGAGCTCGGGGGTCCCGACCGGCTCGGCCGGGCGGGGCCCCGCACCCGCACCGGCTAGGCTCTCGGGCATGACTTTCTCCGTGGCGGTGGCCGGTGCGAGCGGCTACGCGGGCGGCGAGCTGCTGCGACTGCTCGCCGACCACCCCGAGTTCGAGGTGCGCACGGTGACGGCGCACGCCAACGCCGGACAGCCCCTCATCGCCGTGCACCCGCACCTGCGCTCGCTCCGCGACCTCGTCCTCGTCGACACGACGACCGGGAACCTCGCCGGGCACGACGTCGTCTTCCTCGCCCTCCCGCACGGGAAGTCGGGCGAGATCACCGCGACCCTCCCCGAGGACGTCCTCGTCGTCGACTGCGGCGCCGACCACCGCTTGACCGACCCGCAGGACTGGGCCGACTACTACGGGGGCGACTTCGCCGGGGCCTGGCCCTACGGGCTCCCGGAGCTGCTGATCGGCGGCGGCGGACGCAAGCAGCGCGAGGCGCTCGCCGGAGTGCGGCGCATCGCCGTCCCCGGCTGCAACGTCACGGCGATCACTCTCGGCCTGGCCCCCGGCCTGCACGCCGGAGTGATCGAGCCGTCGGACCTGGTCGCGGTCCTCGCCGTCGGCCCCTCGGGTGCGGGCAAGAGCCTGCGGACCGATCTGCTCGCCAGCGAGCTCCTCGGCTCCGCGCACGCCTACGGCCTCGGCGGCGCGCACCGCCACAATCCCGAGATCCGGCAGAACCTCCTGCTCGCAGGAGCCGGCCCCGTCTCGATCTCGTTCACCCCCGTCCTCGTGCCGATGTCCCGGGGCATCCTGGCGACCTCGACCGCGCGCCTCGCCCCCGGCGTCTCCGCGCAGGACGTGCGCGCCGCATGGGAGACCGCCTACGGCGACGAGACCTTCGTGCAGCTGCTCCCGGAGGGCTCCTTCCCCCGGACCGCCGACGTGGTGGGGGCCAACACCGCGCTGATCGGCCTCGCCGTGGACGAGCGGGCCCGCCGCGTCGTGGTCGTCTCGGCCATCGACAACCTGGTCAAGGGCACCGCGGGTGCGGCCGTCCAGTCCACCAACATCGCCCTGGGACTCCCGGAGTCCCTCGGCCTGAGCGTGAACGGAGTCGCGCCGTGAGCGTCACCGCAGCAGCAGGGTTCCGGGCGGCCGGAGTCGTCGCCGGGCTGAAGTCGACCGGAGCGCGCGACGTCGCGCTCGTGCAGAACCTCGGCCCGCTGCAGAGCGCCGCCGCGGTCTTCACGAGCAACCGCTGCAAGGCGAACCCCGTCCTCTGGAGCGAGCAGGTGATGCGCGACGGCGTCGTCTCGGCGATCGTCCTCAACTCCGGCGGTGCCAACTGCTACACCGGCGCCCAGGGCTTCCAGGTCACCCACCGGACCGCGGAGCTCGTGGGCGAGAGCCTCGAAGTGTCCGCCGGCGATGTGCTGGTGTGCTCCACCGGGCTGATCGGCGACCAGCTCGACCTCGCGAAGCTCACCGCCGGCGTGACCGGCGCCTCCGCCGAGCTCGCCGGCGGGTCCGAGGCGGGCGAGTCGGCCGCCCGCGCGATCATGACCACCGACACGGTCCCGAAGCAGGCGGTCGTCCGCTCCGAGCAGGGCTGGAGCATCGGAGGCATGGCCAAGGGTGCCGGGATGCTGGCGCCGGGCCTGGCGACGATGCTGGTCGTGATCACGACCGACGCGGCACTCGACTCCGCCGCTCTCGACACCGCCCTGCGCGCCGCGACCCGAGTCACCTTCGACCGCCTCGACTCGGACGGCTGCATGTCGACGAACGACACCGTCGCACTGCTCGCCAGCGGCGCCAGCGGCGTCGGGGTCGACGCCGACGCGTTCACCGAGGCGCTGACCGCGGTCTGCCGCGACCTCACCCTGCAGCTGCAGGCCGACGCGGAGGGCGCCGCCCACGACGTCGCGATCCGCGTGCTGAACGCCGCGACCGAGGACGAGGCCGTCGTCGTCGCCCGAGCCGTGTCCCGGAGCAACCTCTTCAAGGCCGCGATCTTCGGCAACGATCCCAACTGGGGCCGCGTCCTCGCCGCCGTGGGCACCACCGATGCGCAGTTCGACCCGTACGGCATCGACGTCGCGATGAACGGGGTGCAGGTCTGCCGAGCGGGCGAGCCGCACGAGAGCCGCGACCTCGTCGACCTCGCACCTCGCGAGGTCGCCGTCGACATCGACCTGCACGCCGGCGACGCGACGGCCACGATCTGGACCAACGACCTCACGCACGACTACGTGCACGAGAACTCCGCGTACTCGAGCTGAGGCGGCCATGAGCGACGACACCACCCTCTCCGCCGAGAGCCGCGCCGAGCGCGACGCCGCGCCCGGGAAGGCCGCGACGCTCATCGAGGCGCTGCCCTGGCTGCAGAGCTTCCACGGGCGCACGATGGTGATCAAGTTCGGCGGCAACGCGATGGTGTCGGAGGAGCTGCAGCGCTCCTTCGCCCAGGACATGGTCTACCTGCGCTACGCCGGGATTCGCCCCGTCGTCGTCCACGGCGGCGGGCCGCAGATCTCGCGGATGCTCGACCGGCTCGGGATCGAGAGCGAGTTCCGGGGCGGCTACCGGGTCACGAGCCCCGAGGCGATGGAGGTGGTGCGGATGGTGCTCACCGGCAGCATCAGCCGGGACATCGTCCGCCGGATCAACGAGCACGGCCCCCTCGCGGCGGGCATCTCCGGAGAGGACGCAGGCCTCTTCGTCGGCCGCCGCCGCGGTGTCGTGATCGACGGAGAGGAGCACGATCTCGGACTCGTCGGAGACGTGATCGCCGTGGACCCCGCCGCCGTCCTCGCCCAGCTCGAGGCCGGGCGGATCCCGGTCGTGTCCTCGATCGCTCCCGACTCCGACGACCCCACTCAGTCGCTGAACGTCAACGCCGACGCCGCCGCCGCCGCGCTGGCCGTCGCGCTCGGCGCCGAGAAGCTCGTCATCCTCACCGACGTGGCCGGCCTCTACTCCGACTGGCCCGACCGAGAGTCGCTCGTCTCCCACATCCGCTCGGACGATCTCGCGGTGCTGCTGCCCTCGCTCGAATCGGGCATGATCCCCAAGATGACCGCCTGCCTCGACGCCGTGCGCGGGGGAGTGCCCAAGGCCGCCATCATCGACGGCCGCATCCCGCACTCGATCCTGCTCGAGGTGTTCACCTCGGAGGGCATCGGCACCGAGGTCGTCGCCTCTCTCGACCCCCGCGACCGGGAGCGAATGTCGGGCCGCTGATCCTCAGCGGCCCCGGCTCCGAGCGCCCGTCCCGTCCGGGGCGCGCGCACCGTCGGCCCTCGTGGCCGGACCGCTCCGATCGAAAGGCCACCATGTCCACCCCCACGACCGCGTCCCGCACCGGCTCGGCGCGCGACCGCTACTCCGCCGCGATGATGCAGACCTTCGCGCCGCCGCTCGCCGTGCTCGAGCGCGGCGAGGGCTGCCGGGTCTGGGACGTCGACGGGCGGGAGTACCTCGACTTCCTCGGCGGGATCGCGGTCAACTCGCTCGGCCATGCGCATCCCGTGTTCGTCGAGGCCGTGACGCGCCAGGCCGGCACGCTCGCCCACGTCTCCAACTACTTCGCGACCGCCCCGCAGATCGAGCTGGCCGAGACCCTGCGCCGCCTCACCGGGGCCGGGGAGACGGGCCGCGTCTACTTCGCGAACTCGGGCACCGAGGCCAACGAGGCGGCCTTCAAGCTGGCGCGGCTGAACGCTGCCGGCGGGCGGCACCGCATCCTGGCGCTGCAGAACGCTTTCCACGGGCGGACGATGGGCTCGCTCGCGCTGACCGGCAAGGCCGCGATGCGCGCGCCGTTCGAGCCGATGCCGGGAGGGGTCGAGCACCTCGAGGCGAGCATCGAGGCCCTCGAGGCGGCTCTCGACGAGTCCGTCGCCGCGCTGATCGTCGAGCCCGTCCAGGGGGAGGCGGGCGTCATCCCGCTGCCGGCCGGCTACCTCGAGCGCGCACGGGAGCTCACCCGCGAGCACGGCGCGCTGCTCATCGTCGACGAGATCCAGACCGGGGTGGGGCGGACCGGACGCTGGTTCGCGTACCAGGAGGCGGGGATCCTGCCCGACGCCGTCACCCTGGCCAAGGGGCTCGGCGGAGGCTTCCCCGTCGGAGCGCTGGTGACCTTCGGCGAGGCGTCCGACCTCCTGCAGAAGGGCCACCACGGCAGCACCTTCGGCGGCAATCCGCTCGCGACCGCGGTGGCCGGAGCCGTGCTCGCCGAGATCGAGCGCGCCGACCTGCTCGGCAACGCGCGGGAGCGCGGGGCGCAGATCGTCGACGCGCTGACCGCGCTCGACTCTCCCCTGATCGGAGGGGTCCGCGGCGCGGGCCTCCTCCTGGGCATCGCCCTGACCCGGCCCGTCGCCGCCGAGCTCGCCGCCGCCTGCCTCGACGCCGGCCTGATCGTGAACGCGGCGAACGACTCGAGCATCCGGCTCGCGCCTCCGCTCGTGGTGACCGCCGCCGACGTCGCCGAGTTCGCCGAGCGCTTCGGCCGCGCACTGCAGACCCTCTGACCCCGTACCTCCACCGAAAGCGACCACCACCGTGACCCGCCACTTCCTCCGCGACGACGACATCACTCCCGCCGAGCAGGCCGAGATCCTCGACCTCGCCCTCGAGCTCAAGCGCGACCGCTTCTCCCGGAAGCCCCTCGCAGGGCCTCAGACCGTCGCCGTGATCTTCGACAAGTCCTCCACGCGCACCCGCGTCTCGTTCGCGGTCGGCATCGCCGATCTCGGCGGCAGCCCCCTGATCATCTCCACTGCGAGCAGCCAGCTCGGCGGCAAGGAGACCGCCTCCGACACGGCGCGGGTCCTCGAGCGCCAGGTCGCCGCGATCGTGTGGCGCACCTATGCGCAGTCGGGCCTGGAGGAGATGGCGCGCGGCACGCGCGTGCCGGTCGTCAACGCGCTCTCGGACGAGTTCCACCCGTGCCAGCTCCTCGCCGATCTGCTGACCATCCGCGAGCACCGCGGTCGCCTCGCCGGCCTCACGCTCACGTTCTTCGGCGACGGAGCGAGCAACATGGCGCACTCGTACCTCCTGGCGGGGGCCACGGCCGGCATGCACGTCCGCATCGTCTCCCCGGAGTCGTACTCGCCGGACGCGGCGGTCCTGGCCGATGCGCAGCGCATCGCCGCGGCCACCGGCGGATCGGCGATCACCACGACCGACCCCGACGAGGGCGCGGCAGGCTCCGACATCGTGATCACGGACACCTGGGTGTCGATGGGCAAGGAGGACGAGAAGGCGGCGCGCGTCGCCACCTTCGGCGCCTACCGGGTCGACGCCGCCACGATGACCGCCGCCGCTCCCGACGCGCTGTTCCTGCACTGCCTGCCCGCGGACCGCGGCTACGAGGTGACCGCCGACGTGATCGACGGCCCGCAGAGCGTGATCTGGGACGAGGCGGAGAACCGCCTGCACGCGCAGAAGGCCCTGCTCGTCTGGCTCCTGGAGCGGGCCGGCGCCGCCGACGCCGCTCAGTAGACTCGACAGCCGAACCCGAGGAGAACCATGACGGAACGACCCTCCGCCCGCGCGGGCGAGGCCGGAGCCCTCTGGGGCGGCCGCTTCGCCGGCGGCCCCTCGCCCGAGCTCGCCGCGCTCTCCAAGTCGACGCACTTCGACTGGCAGCTCGCCCCCTACGACCTCGCCGGCTCCCGCGCCCACGCCAGGGCGCTGGCCGGAGCGGGCTACCTCGACGACGCCGAGCTCACCGCGATGCTCGCGGCCCTCGACCGGCTCGAGGCGGCCGTCGCCGACGGGAGCTTCGCCGCCGACGAGTCCGACGAGGACGTGCACGGCGCCCTCGAGCGCGGTCTGATGCTCGAAGCCGGTCCCGAGCTCGGCGGCAAGCTCCGCGCCGGGCGCTCGCGCAACGACCAGATCGCCACCTTCGTCCGGATGTATCTCCGCGACCACGCGGCGCTCGTCTCCGAGCTGGTGGTGCAGCTCATCGACGCCCTCGCCGCGCAGGCGTCGGCGCACCCGGCGGCGATCATGCCGGGGCGCACCCACCTCCAGCACGCTCAGCCCGTGCTCCTCGCGCACCACCTGCTCGCCCACGGCTGGGCGCTGCTGCGCGATCTGGAGCGCCTGCGGGACTGGGCCGTCCGGGCGGACGTCTCGCCCTACGGCTCGGGCGCCCTCGCCGGATCGACCCTCGGACTGGACGCCGAGGCGGTAGCCCGCGATCTCGGCTTCGCGTCGAGCGTGCCGAACTCGATCGACGGGACGGCCAGCCGCGACCTCGTCGCCGAGTTCACCTTCGTCAGCGCCATGATCGGGATCGACGTCTCGCGCATCGCGGAGGAGATCATCCTCTGGAACACGCGGGAGTTCGCCTTCGTCACGCTCGACGACGGCTACTCGACCGGGTCCTCGATCATGCCGCAGAAGAAGAACCCGGACATCGCCGAGCTCGCCCGGGGGAAGTCCGGCCGGCTGATCGGCAACCTCACCGGCCTGCTCGCGACTCTCAAGGCGCTGCCGCTGGCCTACAACCGCGATCTGCAGGAGGACAAGGAGCCGGTCTTCGACTCGGTGACGACCCTCGAGGTCCTGCTCCCCGCGTTCAGCGGGATGATCGCGACCCTCACCTTCCACACCGACCGGATGGCGGAGCTCGCGCCCCAGGGCTTCTCGCTCGCGACCGACGTGGCCGAGTGGCTGGTGAAGAAGCACGTGCCCTTCCGGGACGCCCACGAGATCACCGGCGAGCTGGTCAAGCTGGCGGAGTCGCAGGGGAGGGGGCTCGAGGATCTCGACGACGCCGCGCTCGCCTCGGTGTCGCCGCTCCTCACGCCCGACGTCCGCTCGGTCCTCAGCATCGAGGGATCGGTGGCGAGCCGGAACGGTATCGGCGGCACGTCTCCCGACCGCGTCGCGGAGCAGCTCACCCGGCTGACAGAGAGCGTCCGGGTCGTGCGCGGCTCGCTCCGGGGGGAGCGCCCGTGACGCTCGGAGGGGCCCCGGGCGACGACGGCCGTCCGCCGCTGCGCCCCTGGCAGCAGCGGACTCTGGTGCTCGTCGCCGCAGTCGTCATCGTCGCGGTGATCGTGATCACCCTCGTGTCGGGCCAGAGCTTCTTCTGAGCGCGGACCTCCCCGATCTCTCGCGCTCGGCCCTCGAGGTGGCACCGGATCTGCTCGGCCGCGTCCTCCTGCACCGCACACCGGAGGGCGTGGTCGGCGTCCGGCTGACCGAGGTCGAGGCGTACCTCGGCACGGGTGAGGATCCGGGCTCCCATGCGCACCGCGGACCGACACCCCGGACGGCTCCCATGTTCGGTCCGCCCGGGTCCGTGTACGCGTACTTCACCTACGGGATGCACACCTGCGTGAACATCGTCTGCTCCCCGGCGGGCACGGCGTCGGCCGTGCTGCTGCGCGCGGGGGAGGTCGTGTCGGGGGAGGAGCTCGCGGTTCTCCGGCGCGGACCGGTGCGCCATCGTGACCTGGCCCGCGGACCGGCACGGCTGGCCAAGGCCCTCGGGGTTCGTCTCTCCGAGTCGGGCGACCCGCTCGAGGAGGCGTTCGAACTGCTGCCGGGGGAGAGGCCGTCCTCCGTGACGGTGGGCCCGCGGACCGGCGTCTCGGGCCCGGGCGGCGGGGACGGCTTCCCCTGGCGCTTCAGCATCCCGGGGGACCCCACCGTCTCGCCCTACCGGAGAGCCGTGCCCCGGCGACGGCCCGGAGCTCAGCCCGCGAGGTAGAGCCGGGCGAGCACGCCGAGAGCCGCCGACCAGGCGAGGCTCGCCAGCGTGCCGATGATGAACCGCTCGCGCGCCTCCGGGGAGGCGAGCTCGCTGAAGCGGCCGACGCCCTTGATCGCCACGACGACCGCGATCCCCTCGGGGAGACCGCTCATCAGTGCACCGGCCGTCGCGATCCGCTCGAGGACTCCGATCGTCGTCCCGCCGCGCAGCACCTCGATCGGCTGGCCGATCGCGGAGGGTGCGCCTCCGGCGGCGCCGCGGGAGGATCCGGCGACCATGATGCCGCCGTGGCTGCCGCTGCGGGAGTCGGCCGTCGCGAGCCGGAGGGTGAGCAGCACGACCGGCCCGCCGCCCGCGACCGCCAGCGCGAAGGCCAGCACCGCCACCAGGACGGAATGGATCGGGGGCGCTGACGGTCCGGCGACCGCCGTGAGGAGGAAGGCCGCGGCCGCGGCCGCAAGGGAGATCCAGGCCAGCTGCGGTCGGCGCAGGCGCACGGCGAGCACCGCGCCGGCGAGGCCCGCGAGCAGCACGAGCACCACGCCCGTCCACGAGGCGGACTGCAGCGCGGACGCGAGGAGCAGGGCGGGGGATCCGGGGGGTGCCGTCATCGGGGTGTCCTCTCGTCGGTGGGGCCGAGCGTACGGTCGACCACTGTCAGCAGGCGCGCGAGCGCGTCACGAGCGGGAGCGTCGACTCGAGCGCTCGCCGCGCGGACCCGGAGGCTGACCGCCTGCGGGCTGACGGCGAGGCGCTCGGCCGCGTCCTTCTGGGAGAGGCCGCTCTCGAGCAGGTCGACGATCTGCCAGCCGGCCTCGGAGCGCGCGTCGCGCAGCAGCAGGAGCGGATCGATCAGCGCCTGGACGTCCGCCGGTGCCGGCGCCGCCGTTCCCGGTGCGTCCGGATCGAGGGAGAAGCGCGTCGGCCGGCCCTTCGCCGCCTCGACCGCGCGGCGCGCCGCGAAGTACGCCTCCCCGGTCGCCGCTCTCGTGGTGGCGGGGAGCGGTCGGTCGACGGGGCCGATCCCGAGGCCGATGCTCCAGTGGCCGGTCCGGTGCAGGTCGAGCACGAGCGGGACGACCGCATCGGCCCGGTCGAGCACGCACTGGAACTCGTCGCCGGCCGTCCGCTCCGGGGGCAGGACGAACGACGTCCGCCTGTCGGCGATCACGCTCGCGATCGCCTGGTCCACCCGGTCGTGGTCGTGCCTGCTGTCGCGCTGATCCGCGGTGATGACGAACATCCGGCCTCCCCGATCAAGTATCGGCACTTGATCGCCCCGGATCAAGCCTGTGCGCTTGACTCCTGGGGACCCGGCAGCCCGGGCCGCGATAGCCTGGTCAGGTGATCGACCAGCACCTCCCCGGGTCCGCGACGAGCCCGCAGCTCGACCCCGCCTTCGACTCCGTGTGGGACGAGCTGGTCTGGCGAGGCTCGGTGCACGTGTCGACAGACGCGGGAGCGCTGCGCGAACTGCTGTCGGGGGAGCCGATCACCTACTACTGCGGCTTCGACCCGACAGCGCCCAGCCTCCACCTCGGGAACCTGGTGCAGCTGATCGTCATGCGCCGGCTCCAGCTGGCCGGGCACCGGCCGCTCGGGCTCGTCGGCGGCTCGACCGGGCTGATCGGGGATCCGCGGCCGACGGCCGAGCGGACGCTGAACTCGCGCGAGACGGTCACCGCATGGGTCGAGCGCCTCCAGGCGCAGGTGTCCCGGTTCGTCCCCGCGGGCGGCGACAACGGGATGCGCCTGGTCAACAACCTCGACTGGACCGCGCCGCTGTCGGCGATCGACTTCCTGCGAGAGATCGGGAAGCACTTCCGCGTGGGGACGATGCTCAAGAAGGACGCGGTCAGCGCCCGCCTCAACTCCGACGCGGGGATCAGCTACACCGAGTTCAGCTACCAGATCCTGCAGGGACTCGACTACCTGGAGCTCTACCGGCAGTACGGATGCGTCCTGCAGACCGGCGGCAGCGACCAGTGGGGCAACCTGACGAGCGGGACCGACCTGATCCACCGCACGGAGGGGGTGTCGGTCCACGCGATCGGCACGCCCCTGGTGATGAACTCCGACGGCACCAAGTTCGGCAAGAGCGAGGGCAACGCCGTCTGGCTCGACCCCGAGCTCACCAGCCCGTACGCGTTCTACCAGTTCTGGGTCAACACGGACGACCGCGACGTCGCCGACCGCCTGCGGATCTTCACCTTCCTGCCGCGCACCGAGATCGAGCGGCTGGAGAAGGCCGCCGCCGACGAGCCGTTCCGCCGGGAGGCGCAGCGGGCGCTCGCCTGGGAGGTCACGTCGCTGGTGCACGGAGCGGAGGCGACGCGCTCGGTGATCGACGCGTCCGCCGCGCTCTTCGGCAAGGGCTCGCTCGAGGGGATCGACCCGGTCATCCTCCGCGGCGCGCTCGAGGCGGTGCCCTCGATGGCGGCGACCCCGGAGACGCCGGCGCTGCAGGCGTTCGTCGAGACCGGACTCGTCGCCAGCACGGGGGAGGCGCGGCGAGCTCTCGCCCAGGGCGGGCTCTCGGTGAACAACACCACCCTCCCGTCCGAGACCGTCACGCTCGGCGAGCTCCCCTTGATCGACGGGATCGCCGTCCTTCGCCGCGGCAAGAAGAGCTTCGCCGGGGCCTTCGTCCGCTGATCGCGCGCCCGCTCTCCTCGGGCGGATCCGGGCGGTGACGGCGCCGGCGGCGGCAGGCCGATCGGTACTCGGTGTCCGGTGTCGGGTACCCGGTACCCGGGTACCCGGTACCCGGTACCCGGTACCCGGTGTCCGGTACCCGGTGTCCGGTGTCCGGTGTCCGGTGTCCGGTGTCCGGTGTCCGGTGTCCGGTGTCCGGTGTCCGGTGTCCGGTGTCCGGTGTCCGGTGTCCGGTGTCCGGTGTCCGGTACCCGGTATCCGGTACCCGGTGTCCGATGTCCCGCGACGCACGGACCCCGGATCGCGACACGCCCGGGACGCAGGCGATTTGCCGCCCGGCCGAGGCCCGACGTAATGTAACTCCTCGTCACCCCAAAGGAGCGGCAAGCGGGAGTCAGGCGCAGAGCGTCGAGACCAGCTGGCCCACCTCAAGCGGGGACCATCCCCTCGCTCCCAGGCCTTTTAGAGATTCGTCTCTTGAAGACTGCGGGATCGCGAGCGTAAGATGCAAAGCCTCCTCGGGACACGGTCCCGGCTTCGTCGCAAGGCCTCACGGCCGAGCCCGGTGCAGCGGCGCGATCCTCGATCGCGCGGCGAACACCGCGGAGAAGCCGGACTTGACACGGCCTGCGGATGTGCTAAGTTAGTCGAGTTGCCACGGAGGCGATCGGAACTCCGGTCCCGATAAGCCTAACCGGTCTCGGCAAGCAAGACAAATCGAGTGGCTCAGGCCCTCGTACAGAAATCTTCGATCACTCTCGTTGTGAAGCACCGTTCTGGTGTGGAGGCGGGATGTGTCCGATTCTTGAGAACTCAACAGCGTGCACTATGTTCAATGCCAATTTTATACCCCGGCCTTGATCTTCGGATCGGGTTGGGATTCCTTTGGAAATTGATGTCAGCTTCCGGCTTTCGGGTCGGAGAGATGTCTTATTTGCTAGAGGTCAAACTTGACTCTCCTCGCTCTTCGGGGTAGGAGGTCGTAATTTTTTTACGGAGAGTTTGATCCTGGCTCAGGACGAACGCTGGCGGCGTGCTTAACACATGCAAGTCGAACGATGAAGCCCAGCTTGCTGGGTGGATTAGTGGCGAACGGGTGAGTAACACGTGAGTAACCTGCCCTTGACTCTGGGATAAGCGCTGGAAACGGCGTCTAATACCGGATACGACCTGCCCCGGCATCGGGTGCGGGTGGAAAGTTTTTCGGTCAAGGATGGACTCGCGGCCTATCAGCTAGTTGGTGAGGTAATGGCTCACCAAGGCGACGACGGGTAGCCGGCCTGAGAGGGTGACCGGCCACACTGGGACTGAGACACGGCCCAGACTCCTACGGGAGGCAGCAGTGGGGAATATTGCACAATGGGCGAAAGCCTGATGCAGCAACGCCGCGTGGGGGATGACGGCCTTCGGGTTGTAAACCTCTTTTAGTAGGGAAGAAGGGCTTCGGCTTGACGGTACCTGCAGAAAAAGCACCGGCTAACTACGTGCCAGCAGCCGCGGTAATACGTAGGGTGCAAGCGTTGTCCGGAATTATTGGGCGTAAAGAGCTCGTAGGCGGTTTGTCGCGTCTGCTGTGAAAACCCGAGGCTCAACCTCGGGCCTGCAGTGGGTACGGGCAGACTAGAGTGCGGTAGGGGAGAATGGAATTCCTGGTGTAGCGGTGGAATGCGCAGATATCAGGAGGAACACCGATGGCGAAGGCAGTTCTCTGGGCCGTTACTGACGCTGAGGAGCGAAAGCGTGGGGAGCGAACAGGATTAGATACCCTGGTAGTCCACGCCGTAAACGTTGGGAACTAGATGTGGGGACCTTTCCACGGTCTCCGTGTCGCAGCTAACGCATTAAGTTCCCCGCCTGGGGAGTACGGCCGCAAGGCTAAAACTCAAAGGAATTGACGGGGGCCCGCACAAGCGGCGGAGCATGCGGATTAATTCGATGCAACGCGAAGAACCTTACCAAGGCTTGACATATACCGGAAACTTCCAGAAATGGTTGCCCCGCAAGGTCGGTATACAGGTGGTGCATGGTTGTCGTCAGCTCGTGTCGTGAGATGTTGGGTTAAGTCCCGCAACGAGCGCAACCCTCGTTCTATGTTGCCAGCACGTCATGGTGGGAACTCATAGGAGACTGCCGGGGTCAACTCGGAGGAAGGTGGGGATGACGTCAAATCATCATGCCCCTTATGTCTTGGGCTTCACGCATGCTACAATGGCCGGTACAAAGGGCTGCGATACCGTAAGGTGGAGCGAATCCCAAAAAGCCGGTCTCAGTTCGGATTGAGGTCTGCAACTCGACCTCATGAAGTCGGAGTCGCTAGTAATCGCAGATCAGCAACGCTGCGGTGAATACGTTCCCGGGCCTTGTACACACCGCCCGTCAAGTCATGAAAGTCGGTAACACCCGAAGCCAGTGGCCTAACCGCAAGGAGGGAACTGTCGAAGGTGGGATCGGTGATTAGGACTAAGTCGTAACAAGGTAGCCGTACCGGAAGGTGCGGCTGGATCACCTCCTTTCTAAGGAGCATCTGGACACCGCAGGGTGTTCCAGGCGCCAGATCAAAGCGAATGTCTTTGCTGGTAGCTCATGGGTGGAACATTGAACTAGGTGCTCGGTGAGATCGTCTCGCGTCAGTACAGCCTTCGGGTTGGGAACGCGTCGGGCGGTGGAGTCGGGTGCATGCACGCTGTTGGGTCCTGAGGGACCGGGCCGGCTGCCTTCGGGTGGCGGGGTCGACTCTCCGGATCCTTTTTTCACGCCTGGGTGTGTGGGAGAGGGATACCGCCCGTATTTTGAGAACTACACAGTGGACGCGAGCATCTTAGATTCACGGCTTCGGTCGTGGATCGACAAGATTCGCATGGCGCGGCTTTCGGGCTGCGGTCATGCAAATCATTGGATCTGCAACTTTTCGAGTTGTAGTTTCTTAACTCATGTGATTAGCAAGTTCATAAGAGCAAACGGTGAATGCCTTGGCATCTGGAGCCGAAGAAGGACGTCGTAATCTGCGATAAGCCTCGGGGAGCTGATAAACGAGCTGTGATCCGAGGATTTCCGAATGGGGAAACCCCGCCAGGCCCCTTGTGGTGACCTGGTGACTCCCGCCTGAATATATAGGGCGGGTAGAGGGAACGTGGGGAAGTGAAACATCTCAGTACCCACAGGAAGAGAAAACAACAGTGATTCCGTCAGTAGTGGCGAGCGAACGCGGAAGAGGCTAAACCGAGTCATGTGTCATACCCGGCAGGGGTTGCATGTCCGGGGTTGTGGGACTTTTCGTTCCGGTCTGCCGGCCGGTGAACGTTACAGCGCATCATAGACGAACAGGTTTGAACGCCTGGCCAGAGCGGGTGCGAGCCCCGTAGTCGAAATGGTGTTATGGCGTGAAGAGTATCCCAAGTAGCACGGGGCCCGAGAAATCCCGTGTGAATCTGTCAGGACCACCTGATAAGCCTAAATACTCCCAGATGACCGATAGCGGACAAGTACCGTGAGGGAAAGGTGAAAAGTACCCCGGGAGGGGAGTGAAATAGTACCTGAAACCGTTTGCTTACAAACCGTCGGAGCCTCCTTGTAGGGGTGACGGCGTGCCTTTTGAAGAATGAGCCTGCGAGTTAGTGCTCTGTGGCGAGGTTAACCCGTGTGGGGCAGCCGTAGCGAAAGCGAGTCCGAATAGGGCGATTCAGTCGCAGGGTCTAGACCCGAAGCGAAGTGATCTATCCATGGCCAGGTTGAAGCGACGGTAAGACGTCGTGGAGGACCGAACCCACTTCAGTTGAAAATGGAGGGGATGAGCTGTGGATAGGGGTGAAAGGCCAATCAAACTTCGTGATAGCTGGTTCTCTCCGAAATGCATTTAGGTGCAGCGTTGCGTGTTTCTTGCCGGAGGTAGAGCTACTGGATGGCCGATGGGGCCCAAAAGCTTACTGACGTCAGCCAAACTCCGAATGCCGGTAAGTGAGAGCGCAGCAGTGAGACTGTGGGGGATAAGCTTCATAGTCGAGAGGGAAACAACCCAGACCACCAACTAAGGTCCCTAAGCGCGTGCTAAGTGGGAAAGGATGTGGAGTTGCACAGACAACCAGGAGGTTGGCTTAGAAGCAGCCACCCTTGAAAGAGTGCGTAATAGCTCACTGGTCAAGTGATTCCGCGCCGACAATGTAACGGGGCTCAAGCACGCCACCGAAGTTGTGGCATTGACATTAGTGGTAGGCCTTCGTGGTCCAGCCGTGTTGATGGGTAGGAGAGCGTCGTGTGGCGAGTGAAGCGGCGGTGTGAACCAGCCGTGGATGCCACACGAGTGAGAATGCAGGCATGAGTAGCGAAAGACGGGTGAGAAACCCGTCCTCCGGAAGACCAAGGGTTCCAGGGTCAAGCTAATCTTCCCTGGGTAAGTCGGGACCTAAGGCGAGGCCGACAGGCGTAGTCGATGGACAACGGGTTGATATTCCCGTACCGGCGAAGAACCGCCCAAGACAATCCAGTAGTGCTAAGTATCTGAATCCCTTTGATGGATCCCTTCGGGGTGAAGCGTTGGGCCTAGCGTACGACCCCGTGCTGGTGCGTTTAGCGTATTAACAGGTGTGACGCAGGAAGGTAGCCGAGCCGGGCGATGGTTGTCCCGGTCTAAGGATGTAGGGCGAACGATAGGCAAATCCGTCGTTCACGTAGCCTGAGATCTGATGGGTAGACGCAAGTCGAAATCGGTGATCCTATGCTGCCAAGAAAAGCATCGACGCGAGGTTCTAGCTGCCCGTACCCCAAACCGACTCAGGTGGTCAGGTAGAGAATACTAAGGAGATCGAGAGAATCGTGGTTAAGGAACTCGGCAAAATGCCCCCGTAACTTCGGGAGAAGGGGGGCCTGAGGCGTGAACGGACTTGCTCCGGGAGCGTTCGATGGCCGCAGAGACCAGTGGGAAGCGACTGTTTACTAAAAACACAGGTCCGTGCTAAGTCGCAAGACGATGTATACGGACTGACGCCTGCCCGGTGCTGGAAGGTTAAGAGGAACGGTTAGCCGCAAGGCGAAGCTGAGAATTTAAGCCCCAGTAAACGGCGGTGGTAACTATAACCATCCTAAGGTAGCGAAATTCCTTGTCGGGTAAGTTCCGACCTGCACGAATGGCGTAACGACTTCCCAGCTGTCTCAACCGCGAACTCGGCGAAATTGCATTACGAGTAAAGATGCTCGTTACGCGCAGCAGGACGGAAAGACCCCGTGACCTTTACTATAGTTTGGTATTGGTGTTCGGTGTGGCTTGTGTAGGATAGGTGGGAGACTGTGAAGCGGGCACGCTAGTGTTCGTGGAGTCATTGTTGAAATACCACTCTGGTCACTCTGGATATCTAACTTCGGACCCTAATCGGGTTCAGGGACAGTGCCTGATGGGTAGTTTAACTGGGGCGGTTGCCTCCTAAAGAGTAACGGAGGCGCCCAAAGGTTCCCTCAACCTGGTTGGCAATCAGGTGGCGAGTGTAAGTGCACAAGGGAGCTTGACTGTGAGACTGACAAGTCGAGCAGGGACGAAAGTCGGGACTAGTGATCCGGCAGTGGCTTGTGGAAGCGCTGTCGCTCAACGGATAAAAGGTACCTCGGGGATAACAGGCTGATCTTGCCCAAGAGTCCATATCGACGGCATGGTTTGGCACCTCGATGTCGGCTCGTCGCATCCTGGGGCTGGAGTAGGTCCCAAGGGTTGGGCTGTTCGCCCATTAAAGCGGTACGCGAGCTGGGTTTAGAACGTCGTGAGACAGTTCGGTCCCTATCCGCTGCGCGCGCAGGAAATTTGAGAAGATCTATCCCTAGTACGAGAGGACCGGGATGGACGAACCTCTGGTGTGTCAGTTGTTCCGCCAGGAGCACCGCTGATTAGCTACGTTCGGAACGGATAACCGCTGAAAGCATCTAAGCGGGAAGCCGGCTTCGAGATGAGATTTCCATCCCTTCGGGGGAGAGGCTCCCAGCCAGACGACTGGGTTGATAGGCCGGATGTGGAAGACAGGACTAAAGACTGTCGGAGCTGACCGGTACTAATAAGCCGATAACTTGATAATCACTACACTCATACCGTTGTAAAGGCTGGTAGGAGTGGCCAGAGATTGCTTGCGTCCACTTTGTGGTTCCCAGAAGACGGGCACCCCGCGTCCTCCTTGGGGAGGAGCGGAACAATTGAATACACGCACGGCGTGTAACCCAGATTTGACCATGTGCCTTCGGGTGCGTGTGTCGCCAGGGTTACGGCGGCCATAGCGAGAGGGAAACGCCCGGTCACATTCCGAACCCGGAAGCTAAGACTCTCAGCGCCGATGGTACTGCAGGGGGGACCCTGTGGGAGAGTAGGACACCGCCGGACACCATTCACGATGGCCACCCAGAAATGGGTGGCCATCGCTGTTTAACCGGTCGGTCTCTGTTCGAGGAGGAACAGGGCCGGCTGGAGCGACGATGATCGTCGTCGCCCGACTCCGGAGCGAGGAGCAGCGATGAATCAGGACGACCCGAGGGGCGATCCAGGATCGAGTCCGTTCGAGAACGGCTCTGAAGTCGTGGAGGAGCTCGGTCTCACCGGCGAGCTCCTCCGGATCGAGCAGACTCCGCTCGGCGAGAGGGCTGCCGGATACCTCCTGCTGCAGGAGCAGCTCCGTGTCCGACTCGAGAATGCGGATCGCGACCGATGACCGACGACTCGCGACTCGACTCGGCTCTCGCTGATCGTGGCATCGCCCGTTCGCGCACGCATGCCGCCCGGATGATCGCCGACGGGCTGGTGACGGTGGACGGCGTCCCTGCGCTGAAGCCCTCGATCCGCGTGCGCGAGGATCAGGACGTCGCCGTTGCCGGCCTCGATCACTACGTCAGCCGGGCGGCCCACAAGCTGCTCGCGGCGCTCGACACCTTTGTGACCGTGCGAGTGGCCGGCCGGCATGCGCTCGACGTCGGCGCATCGACGGGCGGGTTCTCGCAGGTCCTGCTCGAGCGCGGCGCCGCGTCGGTGATCGCGCTCGACGTCGGGCACGCTCAGCTCGCCCCGCGGATCCGGTCGGACGATCGTGTCAGCGTGGTGGAGGGGTTCAATGCGCGGGATCTCACCGCCGCCCGGCTCGCCGAGGCCGCGAAGACGGACATCGTCCCGGATCTGGTCGTGTCCGACGTGTCCTTCATCTCCCTCCGGATGGTGCTGCCCCCGGTCGCCGCGTCCGTGGATCCGCTCGCCGATTTCGTGGTGCTGGTGAAGCCGCAGTTCGAGGTCGGGCGCCTCGGGGTGCGGGAGGGCATCGTCCGGGATCCGGAGCTGCGTCGCGAAGCACTCTCGGACGTCCTCTGGTCGGCGTGGGACCTGGGGCTCGGCGTCGTCGGGCTGGCCGAGTCGCCACTCCCGGGTGGCGCTGGGAATCGCGAGTATCTGGCGCACCTCCACCGCGACCGCGGAACGATTCCGACAGAATGGAGGGACGCGGTCACCGCGCTCACCACCGGATGACGCGATCGTGTCCGCCGCTGTCGACCGACCAGAAGGACACACCCTCGATGCAGTCCCCTCGTGACGAGCGCAACATCCTCGTCGTCGCCCACACCGGACGGACGGACTCCCTCGATGCGGCGGTCCTCGTCGTCGAGCGCCTCCGGAACTCCGGCGCCCACCCCGTCCTCTGCGCCGACGACAAGGGCGACATCGTCGCGGTCGCTCCGGATCTGATCGACGTCGCCGTGCTCGGATCCGACGTGCCGCTCGAGTCCATCGAGCTCGTCTTCGTGCTCGGCGGGGACGGGACCATCCTCCGCGCGGCGGAGATCGTCCGATCCGGGACGGCGCCGCTGCTCGGCGTGAACCTCGGCCACGTCGGATTCCTCGCCGAGAGCGAGCGGGACGATCTCGACGACGCCGTCGCGCGCGCGCTCGACGGCGACTACACGGTCGAGGAGCGGATGACGCTGCAGGTCCGCGTCAAGATCGACGAGGCCGTCGTCTACGAGACCTGGGCCCTCAACGAGGCCACCGTCGAGAAGGGCAGCCGCGAGCGCATGCTCGAGGTCATGGTCGGCGTCGACGGACGTCCGCTGTCCAGCTTCGGCTGCGACGGCATCGTCGTGTCCACTCCGACAGGGTCCACTGCGTACGCCTTCTCGGGCGGCGGCCCCGTCGTGTGGCCGACCGTCGAGGCGATGCTCCTCGTACCGCTCAGCGCCCACGCGCTCTTCGCACGGCCCCTCGTCGTGGGTCCGTCCTCGAGCCTCGCCGTCGAGGTCAAGGAGAGGACCGACGGCGTCGGCGTCCTCTGGGCCGACGGCCGGCGTGCGTACGAGCTGCCGCCGGGTGCCCGCGTCGTCTACCGGCGCTCGCCCGTGCCCGTGCGCTTCGCGCGTCTGCACGACGCCCCCTTCACCGATCGACTCGTGCACAAGTTCGGTCTCCCCATCCGCGGATGGCGGGGGTCGGCGGAGACGGAGTAAGGCCCGATGCTCGAAGAGCTGCAGATCCGCGACCTCGGAGTGATCGCCGAGGCGACGCTCCCGCTCGGACCGGGCTTCACCGCGGTCACCGGCGAGACCGGAGCCGGCAAGACGATGGTGGTCACGGCGCTCGGTCTCGTGCTGGGCGCGCGCTCGGACGCGTCCGCGGTGCGCTCGGGAGCGAAGCAGGCCTGGGTGTCCGGCCGCTGGCTGGTCCCCGAGGAGGGCCCGGTCGCCGAGCGCGTCCACGACGCCGGCGGCGATCTCGACGGCCCGGAGCTGCTGCTCGCGCGGTCGGTCTCGGCGGAGGGACGCGGCCGCGCCATCGTCGGCGGCCGCAGCGCACCGGTCAGCGTGCTGAGCGAGCTCGCCGATCAGCTGGTCGTCGTGCACGGGCAGTCGGACCAGATCCGCCTCCGCTCCGCCGCGGCGCAGCGCGAGGCCCTCGACCGGTTCGGCGGACCCGATCTCGCCCACGCCCTCCGCGACTACGCGAGCGCCTTCGAGCGCTGGCGGGCCAACCGGGAGGAGCTCGACTCCCTCACCGAGGCCCGCGAGACGCGCGCCCGCGAAGCCGAGCGGCTCCGCTCCGCCCTCGCCGAGATCGAGGTGGTCGCTCCCCAGCGCGGTGAGGACGTCGAGCTCGCTGCGCAGTCCGCCCGGCTCGGGAGCATCGAGCAGTTGCGGCTCGCCGCCGGCGAGGCCCGCGAGGCGATCTCGTCCGAGGAGTTGGACGGGCGGGACGCGCTCGGTCTCCTCGAGACGGCGCGGCGCGTGCTGGAGAGAGCGGCCGAGCACGACGCCGCCCTGCAGCCGACCGTCCAGACGCTCGGAGAGGCGGCGGTGCTCCTCGTCGACGCCGCAGGCTCGCTATCGTCGTACCTGGCGGAGCTCGACCTCGACGGCGCGCACGACCTGGAGCTGATCGAGAACCGGAGGGCGGAGCTCTCTCTGCTCGCCCGCACCTACGGACCGACGCTGGACGACGTGCTCGACCTGGTCGACTCCTCCGGACTGCGCCTGCTCGAGCTCGACGGCGACGACGAGCGGATCGCGGCTCTCGAGGCCGACACCGCTGCCGACGCGGACCTCGTCGACCGCCTCGCGACCCGCCTGACCGAGCTGCGGTCCGCGGCGGCCGCCGAGCTGGGGGAGCGGGTCAGCGACGAGCTCACCGCGCTGGCCATGGCCGATGCGCGCCTGCACGTGACGGTGACGGCCGCGGGGGAGCCGAGCGCCCACGGGCGCGACTCCATCGAGATGCTGCTCCAGCCGCACACCGGGGCCGCGCCCCGGCCCCTCGCCCGGGGCGCCTCGGGAGGCGAGCTCTCGCGAGTGATGCTCGCGATCGAGGTCGTGGTCGCCGCCAACGATCCCGTGCCGACGTTCGTCTTCGACGAGGTCGACGCAGGGGTGGGAGGCGCGGCGGCGATCGAGATCGGCCGGCGGCTCGCGCGGCTCGCCGAGACCTCGCAGGTCATCGTCGTGACCCACCTCGCGCAGGTCGCCGCCTTCGCCACGAACCACCTCCGCGTCGAGAAGGGCTCGGACGGAGCCGTGACCTCGAGCGCCGTGACGCAGCTCGACTCCGAGGAGCGGGTGTCCGAGATGGCACGCCTCCTCTCGGGGCTCACCGACTCCGCCAACGCTCTCGCTCACGCGCGGGAGCTCCTCGAATCGAGCCGGCGGGGCTGACCGCGAGCGGCCCCGGACGACATCGGTCCGTCCAGGGCGGTCCGCCGCTGCCGTTCTGCTGTTACGGTGGAACCCCGTGGTGGACTTTACGAACGCGGGCCTTTCCTCTTCTTCTCCCTCGGATCCCGAGGGCTCCTCCGGGTCCTCGACCCGGAGCGCTTCGACCCTCGGGCAGGACGCCCCCTCGAAGATCACGAAGCACATCTTCGTCACCGGCGGTGTCGTCTCCTCGCTCGGCAAGGGCCTCACTGCAGCGAGCCTCGGCAACCTGCTGACCGCGCGCGGGCTGCGCGTCGTCATGCAGAAGCTCGACCCGTACCTCAACGTGGATCCGGGGACGATGAACCCGTTCCAGCACGGCGAGGTCTTCGTGACCGACGACGGCGCCGAGACCGACCTCGACATCGGCCACTACGAGCGCTTCCTCGACATCAACCTGAACCAGGCCGCGAACGTCACGACCGGCCAGATCTACTCGCGGGTCATCGCCCGCGAGCGCGCCGGCGAGTACCTCGGCGACACGGTCCAGGTCATCCCGCACATCACGGACGAGATCAAGCGGCGCATGCGCCTCCAATCGGAGGACGACCCGCAGCCGGACGTCATCATCACCGAGATCGGCGGCACGGTCGGCGACATCGAGAGCCAGCCGTTCATCGAATCGGCCCGCCAGGTCCGCCACGAGCTCGGCCGCCGCAACGTCTTCTTCGTGCACGTCTCGCTGGTTCCCTTCATGGGCGCCTCCGGCGAGCAGAAGACCAAGCCCACCCAGCACTCCGTCGCGGCGCTGCGCTCGATCGGCATCCAGCCGGACGCCCTGGTGCTGCGGAGCGACCGGCCCGTGTCGGAGTCGAACAAGCGCAAGATCGCGCTGATGTGCGACGTCGACGAGCAGGCCGTGGTCAACGCGAAGGACGTCGCGTCGATCTACGAGATCCCGCAGATGCTCAACGAGCAGGGCCTCGACGCCTACATCATCGACCAGCTGGGCCTCCCGGCCGGCGAGGTCGTCTGGGACGGCTGGTCGCGACTGCTCGAGGCCGTTCACGAGCCCAAGCACGAGGTGACCATCGGCCTGGTCGGGAAGTACATCGACCTGCCCGACGCCTACCTCTCGGTGACGGAGGCTCTGCGGGCCGGCGGCTTCGCGCAGCAGACGAAGGTCGCGATCCGCTGGATCGCCTCCGACGGCCTCGAGGACCCGGAGGCGGCAGCCAAGGCGCTCTCCGAGCTCGACGGCATCTGCGTGCCCGGCGGCTTCGGCATCCGCGGCATCGAGGGCAAGCTCGGCGCGCTGCGCTTCGCTCGGGAGAACGGGATCCCGACGCTCGGGCTCTGCCTCGGCCTGCAGTGCATGGTCATCGAGTACGCCCGCAACGAGGCGGGCCTCGAGGGGGCCTCGTCGTCGGAGTTCGACCCGGAGACCGAGTTCCCCGTCATCGCGACGATGGCCGAGCAGGTCGAGATCCTCGCGTCCGGGGACATGGGCGGCACGATGCGCCTCGGCCTCTACACGGCCGAGCTCGCCGAGGGCTCGATCGTCGCCGAGGTGTACGGCGCTCCGGAGGCGGCCGAGCGCCACCGCCACCGCTACGAGGTCAACAACCGCTACCGCGACCGGATCGCCGAGGCGGGGCTCTGGTTCTCGGGTCTCTCGCCCGACGGCCACCTCGTGGAGTACGTCGAGCTGCCCCGCGAGAAGCACCCCTACTACGTGGGCACGCAGGCGCACCCGGAGCTCCGCTCGCGCCCGAACGCCGCGCACCCGCTGTTCCGCGGCCTCGTGACCGCCGCCCTCGAGCGCCAGGAGGCCTCGCGCCTCTTCCCGGCATCGGAGGCGGGCGCCGATGAGTGAGCCGCTGTCGGACGAGCTCGTCGAGCCGGAGGTCCTGACCAGTGAGCGCGTCTTCGACGGGATGGTCTGGGGCGTCCGCGCCGAGACGTTCCGCTACGGCGGCGGCGAGCTGCGCCGGGAGTTCCTCGATCACACGGGAGCCGTCGCGGTGCTGGCCCTCGACGACGAGGACCGCATCGCCCTGATCAAGCAGTACCGGCACCCGGTCCGCTCCCGCGAGTGGGAGATCCCCGCCGGCCTGCTCGACGTGGAGGGCGAGGATCCGCTGGTCGCCGCTCAGCGGGAGCTGGGCGAGGAGACGGACCTGCGGGCCGAGCGCTGGGACCTGCTCTCGGAGTTCGCGACCTCGCCGGGAGGCAGCGACGAGGTGATCCGGATCTACCTGGCCCGCGGGCTCTCGTCCACCGGCTCCGCCTTCGACCGCGAGGCCGAGGAGGCCGACATGGAGCTGCGGTGGGTGCCGCTGGACGAGGCGGTCGAGGCGGTCCTCGCCCGCCGGGTGCAGAATCCCTCGCTGACGATCGCGGTGCTCGCCGCGCACGCGTTCCGCGCGCGCAGCTGGGACGGGCTGGGCGACGCGTCCTCGCCGTGGACGCGCCACCCGCGGGTCCGCCACCCCCGGGGGTGAGCCCCCGCGCCTGCGCCGAGGCGTACCTCCGGCAGGCGAGCGTGGAGCGCGGGCTCTCGGCGCACACGCTCGCGGCCTACCGGCGCGACCTGGAGCTCTACCTCGGCTGGCTCGAGGAGCGCGGGAGCGTGGATCTGGCGCAGCTCGGACGGGTCGATGTGGGGGAGTTCTCCTCCTGGCTGGCCGCACGACCGGAGCGGCCGCTCGCGGCCAGCTCGCGCGCACGGATCCTCTCGAGCGTCCGCGGGCTGCACCGCTTCGCCCTCGAGGAGGGGGTCGTCGCGGACGACGTGGCCCGGGACGTGGTGCCGCCGAAGATCCCGATGACCCTGCCGAAGGCGGTCACGGTCGAGCAGATGGCGGCGCTGCTCGACGCGGCGCGCGGCGAGGAGCTCGCGGAGCTGCGGGACCGGGCGCTTCTGGAGCTGCTCTACGCGACGGGCGCGCGCATCTCGGAGGCGGTCGACCTGAACGTCGACGACGTGGTCGACGCGGAGGTGGTGCGGCTGACGGGCAAGGGGTCGAAGCAGCGGATGGTCCCGCTCGGCCGCTACGCCCGCGAGGCGGTCGAGGAGTACCTCGTGCGCGCGCGGCCCGAGCTCTCTCGGAGGGGACGCGCGACTCCGGCGCTCTTCCTGGGGGTCCGCGGCAGCAGACTGTCGCGGCAGAGCGCCTGGCTGGTCATCCGCGCCGTCGCCGAGAAGGCCGGGCTGGACCGCGAGATCTCGCCGCACACCTTCCGGCACTCGTTCGCGACCCACCTGCTCGCGGGCGGCGCGGACGTCCGCGTGGTGCAGGAGCTCCTGGGGCACGCCTCGGTGGCGACGACGCAGATCTACACGCTGGTGACGGCGGACACGCTCCGGGACGTCTACACGTCCGCGCACCCGCGAGCGCGGCGCTAGAGCCGCGGCCCCGTGCGGCGGGGCGCGGCGGCCGGGGAGCGGGGCGCCGGTACACTCGTCGGAGGCCGCGCGGGAGCGCACGCCGCCACGGAAGCGAGGACGACGCAGGTGACACGCAAGACGGACGACAAGGCCGAGCTCACCGGTCTCGAAGCCCCGACGCTCGGCCCGACCGGCCGCCCCCTGCGCGACTTCCCGCTGCCGGTGGAGCTCACCGGCCACGGCCCCGCTCGGATCATCTCCCTCTGCAACCAGAAGGGCGGCGTCGGTAAGACGACGACGACCATCAACCTGGGCGCGACGCTCGCCGAGTACGGCCGCCGCGTGCTGGCCATCGACTTCGACCCGCAGGGCGCCCTCTCGGCCGGCCTCGGCGTCACCACCTACGACGCCATCACGATCTACGACCTGCTCCTCGGCACCGTGAAGGACCCGGCCGAGGCGATCCGGAAGACTCGCGTGCCGGGCCTGGACGTCATCCCGGCCAACATCGACCTCTCCGCCGCCGAGGTCCACCTCGTCAACGAGGTCGCGCGCGAGCAGATCCTCGCCCGCGTGCTCCGCAAGGTGAGCGCCGACTACGACGTCATCCTGATCGACTGCCAGCCCTCGCTGGGCCTGCTCACGGTCAACGCGCTCACCGCGAGCCACGGCGTGCTCATCCCGCTCGAGTGCGAGTTCTTCGCGCTGCGCGGCGTGGCCCTGCTGATCGAGACGATCGATAAGGTCCGCGACCGGCTCAACCCGGTGATCGAGCTCGACGGCATCCTGCCCACGATGTACGACTCGCGCACCCTGCACTCGCGGGAGGTGCTCGACCGCGTGGTCGACGCCTTCGGCGACAGCGTCCTCGAGACGGTGATCGGCCGCACGGTGAAGTTCCCGGACGCCAGCGTGTCCGGCGTCCCGATCACCCAGTTCGCGCCCGAGCACAACGCCGCGAAGGCGTACCGCAAGCTCGCCAGGGAGCTGATCTCGCGTGGCGCGGTCGCCTGAGGTCCTCCTCGAGGAGCGCACCGCTCCCACCGGGTTCCACCTCGCGCTGACCAACTTCGAGGGTCCGTTCGACCTCCTGCTGAGCCTCATCGCGAAGCAGCAGGTCGACATCACCGAGATCGCGCTGAGCGCCGTGACGGACGAGTTCCTCTCGTACCTGCACGGGATCGACTCGCTCGAGGGGCTCGACCGCGCGTCGGAGTTCCTCGTCGTCGCCGCGACCCTCCTCGATCTGAAGATCGCCGGACTCCTGCCCCAGGGCGAGCTGGTGGACGCGGAGGACGCGGCGCTGCTGGAGGCGCGCGACCTGCTGTTCGCCCGGCTCCTGCAGTACCGGGCCTTCAAGCAGGTGTCGTCGTGGTTCGCCGAGCGGATCGCGGTCGAGACCGCCCGACACGTGCGCGACGTGCCCCTGGAGGAGGAGTACCGGTCCGCGAAGCCGGAGCTCGTCTGGACCCTGTCGCCCGCGGACTTCGCCGCCCTCGCGACCGTCGCCCTCGCTCCGCGCGAGCTGCCGACGGTGGGTCTGGACCACCTGCACGCCCCGCAGATCAGCATCCGGGAGCAGGCCGCCCACGTGGTGGCGGTGCTGCGCGCCCGCGAGCGGGCCACCTTCGGCGAGCTGATCGCGGACGCCGACGAGAAGGGCGTGATCGTCGCGCGCTTCCTGGCCGTGCTCGAGCTCTACCGGCACGCCGCGATCTCGTTCGACCAGCCGGAGCCGCTCGGCGAGCTCACGCTGCGCTGGGTCGCGGAGCACTGGAGCGACGCGAGCCTCGCCGCGCTCGGAGCCGACTATGACTCCTGACGCCGGTCCCGGGACCGTCGCCTTCGAGATCGACCGGGCGATCGAGGCGATCCTGATGGTCGCGGACGAGCCGCAGCCGCTCGCCTCCCTCGCGACCGCGCTGTCGAGGCCGATCGCCGTGGTCCGCCAGTCGATCGAGCGCCTGGTCGCCGACTACGACGGCGCCGACGGGGCGATCCGCCGGGGCTTCGAGCTGCGCGAGGTCGGTGCGGGCTGGCGGATCTACGTGCGCCGCGAGTACGACCCGGTGGTCAAGGAGTTCGTCCTGACGCAGAATCCGACGCGGCTCTCGCAGGCGGCGCTCGAGACGCTCGCCGTGATCGCCTACAAGCAGCCGGTCTCGCGCGGTCAGGTCGCGCAGATCCGCGCGGTCAACGTCGACTCCGTCGCGCGCACCCTCCTCGGCCGCGGCCTCATTGCGGAGGTCGGCCACGACCCCGAGACGGGCGCGGTCCTCTACGGCACCACCGAGCAGCTGCTCGTGCACCTCGGCCTCACCTCGCTCGACGAGCTGCCGAAGATCTCCCCCCTACTGAGCGACGGAAGAGACGGATTCGATGAGCGCGCCTGACAGCGGCCCCGACGGCGAACGACTGCAGAAGGTCCTCGCGGCAGCGGGGGTCGCCTCCCGACGAGTGGTCGAGGAGATGATCGTGGCGCGGCGGATCCGCGTCAACGGCGAGGTGGCGGACGAGCTCGGCCGCCGCATCGATCCGGCGACCGACCGGATCGAAGTCGACGGGGTCGCGGTGCAGCTGGACACCTCGCGCCGCTACGTGATGCTCAACAAGCCGATCGGCGTCGTCAGCTCACTGGCGGACGAGAACGGCCGCACCGACCTCAGCCTCTACACGAAGAACTTCGAGGAGCGGCTGTTCAACGTCGGACGCCTCGACGCCGAGACCTCGGGCCTGCTGGTGCTGACCAACGACGGCGAGCTCGCGCACGTCCTCGCGCACCCGTCGTTCGGAGTGACGAAGACCTACATCGCGAAGGTGCACGGACAGGTCCTCCCGCAGACGATCGCGACGCTGACCTCCGGGATCGAGCTCGACGACGGACCGGTGGCCGCCGACAAGGCTCGGCTCCTCGGCCGGCCGGAGGGCCGCTCGAACGCCTCGCTCGTCGAGATCACCCTGCACTCCGGGCGCAACCGGGTCGTCCGCCGGATGATGGCGGCGGTCGGGCACCCGGTGATCGAGCTCGTGCGACGCCAGTTCGGGCCGCTGCACCTGGGCACCCTCCGCTCGGGCGACTTGCGCGACCTGACGCGCGATGAGCTGGGCGCGCTGCTCACGATCGCGCGTCAGGGCGGCGAGGCGGTGGCGGCCGCTCCCGCGGCCCCCTCGAAGAAGGCGAGCGCGGGTGCCCGGCGGCCCCGGCCGGACAGCGGCGAGCGCGGCGCCCCGGCGGAGCGCGGCTCGGCCGGGCGCTCCTCGGACCGTGCCGGATCCTCCGGACGGTCGTCCGATCGCGGCGGCTCGGCCGGACGGTCCTCCGATCGCGGCGGCTCCTCCACCGGCGGCGGGCGGAGCGACGGTCCTCCGCGCCGGTCCGGCGCCGACAAGCAGCGCCGCACCGATCGCTAGGCTGTCGGAGTGAACGAGCTCCTGCACCCCGCGCCGCCCGCGATGCGGACGACCGGGACGGTGCGGGTGGTCGGCTCCGGACTGCTCGGCGCCTCCATCGGCCTCGGCCTCGCCTCCCGCGGGATCGACGTCGTCCTCGACGACGCATCGCCCGCGAGCCTCTCCCTCGCCATCGACTACGGGGCCGGCCGCGCCGCCTCCGCCGACGACCGGCCCTCCGTCGTCGTCGTCTGCGTCCCGCCGGACGTCACCGCGAGCGTCGTCGAGCGCGAGCTCGCGGCACACCCCGGAGCGGTCGTCACCGACGTGGCGAGCGTCAAGACCCAGCCGCTGCGCGAGCTGCGCTCCCGCGGCGTCGACCTCGCCCGCTACATCGGCTCGCACCCGATGGCCGGTCGCGAGCGCGGCGGACCGGTCGCCGCGCGGGGAGACCTCTTCGTCGGCCGGCCCTGGGTGATCTGCCGGGACGGCGAGACCGCCCCCGACGTGCTCGCGCGGGTGGAGGGCCTCGCCCTCGATCTCGGCGGCACCATCGTCGAGATGGACCCGGAGGAGCACGACCTCTCGGTCGGCCTCGTCTCGCACGCCCCGCAGGTGATCTCGTCGCTGCTCGGCCAGCGCCTCCTCGACGCTCCGAACGCGGCGCTCCGCCTCGCCGGGCAGGGCGTCCGCGACGTCTCGCGCCTGGCCGCCTCGGCCCCCGAGCTGTGGATGCAGATCCTGTCCGCGAACCGCGAGCACGTCGTCGCGGTGCTCGACGCCTTCCGCGACGACGTCGCCGCGGTCGCCGACGCTCTCCGCGACCTCGATGCGCCGGGCTCGCGCCGTGTGCTCGCCGAGCACCTGGCGGCCGGCAACGCCGGAGTGGCGCGCCTGCCCGGCAAGCACGGCCAGGACCAGCGCTTCTCGACCCTGATCGTCCTCGTCGACGACTCTCCCGGAACCCTCGCGCGGCTCCTGGTGGAGATCGGCGAGGCGGGCGTCAACCTCGAGGACGTGCGCCTCGAGCACGCGCAGGGGCGCCGAGTGGGTCTCGCCGAGATCTCGGTGGTGCCCGAAGCGGTCGCGCCGCTGACCGAAGAACTGACCGTACGCGGCTGGAGGATCGCCGGATGAGCACCGAGCAGAACAGGCAGGAGGGCGGCCTGAACAGGATGACGCCCGCCCGCCGGGCACAGCAGAGCATTCCGGAGGACGGGGGCGCGGCTCCCGAGCGCGAGGCGCGCTCCGAGGCCGCCGAGCAGGGCGACTTCGGCGAGGCCGTCGTGGTCGCCATCGACGGTCCGGCCGGCAGCGGCAAGTCCAGCGTGTCGCGCGCGGCCGCCCGCCGTCTCGACTTCGAGTTCCTCGACACGGGGGCCGCCTACCGCGCGCTCGCCTGGCACGGACTCGACCGCGGCCTCGACTTCGAGGACCAGGACGCGATCGTCGACGCGCTCGACGGCTTCGACTACTCCATCGGCACCGACCCCGAGTCGTACTCGGTGTGGGTCGGCCCGACCGAGGTGACCGCCGCCATCCGCGAGCCCCGGGTGACCGCGCGCGTCTCGGCCGTGGCGAAGGTCCCCGAGGTCCGCCGGAGGATCACGCTGCTGTTCCGGAGGATCATCGGCGAGACGCGCCGGGAGGGCATCATCGTCGAGGGCCGCGACATCACGACGGTCGTCGCACCGACCGCTCCGGTCCGGATCCTGCTGACGGCGAGCGAAGAGGCTAGAATGGCCAGGCGTTCGCGCGAGGTCACCACGGAATCCGCCGAGGCGACGGGTCAGGCGCTGCGGTCGAGGGACCGCGCCGACTCGCAGGTGGTCGACTTCATGAACGCCGCAGAAGGAGTCACTCTTCTCGACTCCACTCATCTCGACTTCGAGCAGACCGTCGACGCGGTCGTCGCCGAGGTCCGAACTTCGAGAGCAAGGGCCGGTCATGGCACAGGACACGCACGTCGGTGACGACGAGCTGAACTTCGGAGACGACGACCTCGTCGAGCGCCTCGGCGACCTCGACGAGCAGCTCGCCTCCTCACGCGCGCAGGCGCTCCGCAGCGGACTCGAGGACTACGACCTCGACGAGGAGGACCTCGACCTCCTCGAGTTCGCCGGGGAGGACTCGGACGAGGTCCGCTACCTCCCCGCCCTCCCGGTCGTGGCGATCGTGGGCCGCCCCAACGTCGGCAAGTCCGCGCTGGTGAACCGCATCCTCGGCCGCCGCGAGGCCGTCGTCGAGGACACCCCGGGCGTCACGCGCGACCGCGTGTCCTACAAGGCGGAGTGGATCGACCGGGCGTTCACCATCGTCGACACCGGCGGCTGGGAGCCCGACGCCCGGGGCATCGACGCCTCCGTCGCCATGCAGGCCGAGATCGCCATCGACCTCGCCGACGCCGTCATCTTCGTCGTCGACGCGAACGTCGGCGCGACCGCGACCGACGAGCACGTCGTGAAGCTGCTGCGCAAGACGAAGAAGCCGGTCTTCCTCGCCGCCAACAAGGTGGACGACGCCCGCCAGGAGCCCAACGCCGCCTCGCTCTGGTCGCTCGGCCTGGGCGAGCCCCGCCCCGTCTCGGCCGTCCACGGCCGCGGCGTCGCCGACCTGCTCGACGCGGTGCTCGAGAAGCTCCCGCTGGAGTCGGCCGTCGCCAAGCGCGAGGTCGGCGGACCGCGCCGCGTCGCGATCCTCGGCCGTCCGAACGTCGGCAAGTCCAGCCTGCTCAACAAGGCCGCGGGGGAGGAGCGGGTCGTCGTCAACGAGCTCGCCGGCACCACGCGCGACCCGGTCGACGAGCAGGTCGAGATCGCCGGCAAAGTCTGGCGCTTCGTCGACACCGCGGGCATCCGCCGCCGCGTGCACCTCCAGCAGGGCGCCGACTTCTACGCGTCGCTGCGCACCTCGACCGCGCTCGAGAAGGCCGAGGTCGCCGTCGTCGTCCTCGACGTCTCGCAGCCGATCTCGGAGCAGGACGTCCGGATCATCGACCTGGTGCTGGAGTCGGGCCGTGCGCTCGTGCTCGCCTTCAACAAGTGGGACCTCCTCGACGACGAGCGCCGCCGCTACCTCGAGCGCGAGATCGAGACCGACCTCGCCCACGTGGCGTGGGCGCCCCGGGTCAACATCTCGGCCCGCACCGGCCGCCACCTCGAGAAGCTCGTGCCGGCGCTCGAGCTCGCCCTCGAGTCGTGGGACACCCGCATCCCGACGGGCAAGTTCAACGCCTTCCTCGCCGAGCTCACCGCGGCGCACCCGCACCCCCTCCGCGGAGGGAAGCAGCCCCGCGTGCTCTTCGGCACGCAGGCCTCGTCGCGTCCGCCGACATTCGTTCTCTTCACGACCGGGTTCCTCGACCCGGGCTACCGCCGCTACATCGCGCGGCGCCTCCGCGAGATCTACGGCTTCCAGGGGTCGCCGGTGAACGTCAACATGCGCGTCCGCGAGAAGCGCGCGCGCTGAGCGCAGCCGTGTCCGGCCCGTGGGAGCTCCTCCCGCGGGCCGTTCGCGTCTCCGTGAGGAGCCGCCGTCGAGTCGCGCGGGCGGATGCTGCCCCGATGCGGCTCGACCGAGCAGGTCGGCCTCGTCTCGCGGAGGAGTGCCGGGAGGCGCGGTCCTGTCGTCTGCACGGCGGTCGCGCTCGATCTGCGCGGTCGTCTCTCCGAGTGTGCGTCGTCGGAGCGGGCCGAGGAGGCCGGTCAGTCGCCCGTAGCGAAGGGCCACCACGGCGGGAGGAGCCGTCGGTAGGCGGCGAGGTAGCTGCTGGGATCGCGGGGCGCGGGCAGGCGGAGCCACTGCTCCATCAGGCCGACGGAGCCCGCCGCGAGGAACGAGGCGGTCGCGTCCTCGAGGAACCCGGACGGTGCGTCCGCGGACGGGACGTCGAGGATCCCCGTGTCGAGCGTCGCGGAGACGGCGGTGCGGAAGTGCCCCGCGAGCATCGCGCGGAGGCCCGAGTCCCCGCCGGGGGCGTCGAAGGCGCGGAGGTAGAGGTCGCGGTGGCCGTCCAGGTGGCCGAGGACGCGGGAGGTGCCCTCGCGGATGCTGGCGTCGGTCGCGGCGCCGCTCCGGAGCTGCTGGAGGTAGCCCTCGCGGATCGCATCGAGCTCGTCCCGCAACGCGGCGCAGAGCAGCTCCGCGGCCGAGGAGGCGTGGGCGTAGAAGGTGGAGCGGTTCACGCCGGCGAGATCGGTGATCTCGGAGACGGTGAGGGTGGCGACGTCGCGGCCGGTCGCGAGTTCGATGATGGCCCGGTGCAGGGCTACCTGTGATCGCTTCTGCCGCGCATCCACTGCTGACGCCTCCCGAGCTGCCGACGGTGCGTCGACGGGTGCCGGCGCGTTCCGCGGTCGATTCTACGGGCCCCGCTCGTTTTCACTTCCGGCGTCGGCATCCGCTAAGGTAGTCGAGTTGCCCGGGCCTCGGCCCGGTCTGCCACGGGCTGTGGCGCAGCTTGGTAGCGCACTTGACTGGGGGTCAAGGGGTCGCAGGTTCAAATCCTGTCAGCCCGACGGAAAGCCCAGGTGAGAGCAAGTTCTCCACCTGGGCTTCGTCGTCTCCGTTGACCTTTTCGGGGGCTATATGGAAGCATCCGACCGCGGATGTCGGTGTCAGCCGACATGCTCCCCATCGAGGCCGGTGCGACGAGCCGATACCTGGCCGGGACCTGGAGCCCGCCGTAGCCGCGATCGCCAGCCTTCATCGAGGCCGCGGTGGCGTCGTTCGGGCGGACGGTTCGGGGCTCTGACGTTTTCGTGTGCGACGAGGAACGCGTCGGCGCAAGCGGCAGCGTCGGTGAGGTGCCTGGGGTCGGGGTGGAGACAGCCGTGGGTGGTCTCGATCGATGTGCGGCCGAGGATGTCCTGGAGGACGTGGAGGGGGATGTCGGCGTCGGCGAGCCAGGTTGCTCCGGTGTGCCGGAGGCCATGCCGGGTGAGGTTCGTCAGGTCGAGATCGGTGACGAGCTGATCCCCTTTCGTCGCGTCCCGCACGGAGGCGGTGGTGAGCACGCCACCGCGGGTTCCGGTCAGTGATCGGTCCTCTGGCTCACGGCCCGCGGTGAGGCGCTCAAGCGCAGAGGTGAGCGCTTGCAGAATCGGAACGTGCCGGATGTCTCGCCCCTGGGTCTGCTTGGTGACGAGGCCGCCTGCGCCAGCAGAGGTCTGGCGGAGGATCGTGACGAACCGTTGATCGCAGTGATGTCGCCGACGTGAAGCCCTGAGATCTCGGAGCCGCAGGCGGTGAGGAGCGCGCCGAGCATCACGAAGTCGGAGTAGCTCTGATGCACTTCCCCGGACCTGTCCGCCAGCGCCGCGAGATCCTTGAGCGCGTGCACGCGCGGTGACCGGTGAACCGCGCCTTGAGCAGGAGGGCGACGTCGACGACCGGGAGCATTTCCCCTGTCGAGGTGCTGGCGAGGAGCGGGGTCTCGGCAGCTGGGGGGAGATGGGTCGCACGGGAGCCGATCGGGCGGTCGCCTTCATCCACGGACTCGGAGACGACCTTGATGCCGGGGCGCACCAGATCAGCAGGCTTCCGAGGCGTGGCGGTCGGCGTACTCAGCCTCACCGCACTCGGCCCGGCCGCGGAGGAGTTCACTCTCGCGGACGCCCCCGCCGACGTCCTCGCGGCGACCGCCTCGGCATCGAACGAGCGGACCTCTGGGGGTGGACTGCTCGGACGTCTTCGGCTAGCGGTGGACCAGTTCCGGATCATGCGTGTGCAGACCTTCATGGGTGCCCTGAGGCCTTGCAGTGACGAAAACCGCTACAGCCATGCCAGCGTAAAGCAGGGTACTGACCAGCAACGTTCCGGTCGTGGTGAGCCAGAGCCGGAGCGCCAGATGGTCGTCACCGTACGCCGCCACCGCGGAAACCGCCGTCAGCAGAGGGATTGCCCCAAGAAGGAGGGACACGAATGCACGCCCCAGCGTCGCGTCTGAGAGCGCGCGCGCTCCCACGCCGCCGAAGGAAGAACTGAGCAGGTAGACAGCCAGGGGAACGAGGAAAGCCAACCCCCACAGAGGGCTGCCCACGACCATGGACACGCCGATGACCATTGCGGGTGCGCACACCAAGAGGTCGAGCAGAGCGTTGAGGCAGACTCCGACGAGTCCAGCTTTGATGAGAGACAGGTCCGCCAGAAGAAGGTGCTGGTGATCGAGTTCTGTTGCGGCAGGTTGAGAAGGACTCGATATGGTGACGACGAGGAGCGCGATGAGAAGCCCGGTGCCTGCGGGAACGAAGTCGCGAAGCAGAATCGGCACGAGGACGATCACGTTCATCACGAGGACCGTTCCGATGTACTGTGTCCGGCGGCGGCGTGCCTGGGCGAGGTGGCTGCAGAGGAGAGTGTGCAGGGGGTCATCAGGCCAGCGGGTCCAGGAGCTGAGCCCGGCTTTGTAACCGCGTCCCTGGAGGGAGGATGCCTGTCCGCCGGAGAGAACCTTCTGCAACTGGTTCGCCAGGATGCTCTCGTGAACTGCAGGCTCTACGAAGGCGTTCGCTCGTCCGATGCAGATCGTCAGCACCGCGGCGGCAAGCACGAGAACGGCGCCGCTGACGCCGAGGCCGCTGTGTTCCGGCTCAATGACTGCCCGGAATGGTGACGCCCCTGTTTCGGTCACGACGTCGACAAGCCATACGTCTTCGCCGACTCCGACGAAGCGTGCCACGAAGGAACCGACCCAGACCAGCGATGCTGCAACGAGTGTCGAGACGCCCGCCAGCCGTGCCCCCTTGAACCGGGACTGACCCAGCAGGTGAGATCCCAATGAGGCAGCACGTAGCGCAAGGAGAACACTGAGTACCGCGAACCCGGAGATGGGGCCGAGTGCTGGCGGTTCGCCTCGGAGCGCCAAGGCGACTGCTGCTGATACCGTCGCGCCGATGAAGGCGCTCAGCGAGGCGCCGACGCCGTGTACGAGAAGCACGACCCGAGGCCCGTGCCGGCTCTGCAATGCCCAGGAGACGTCGCCCGGCTGAAGCCGGAGGGGCGACCCTCGTCGAGCTGTCAAGGAGACGATGATCAAGCACAACCCGAAGACGAATCCTGCGACGTAGGGCTGGGCTGTGGATGGGTCGTCGGCGAGGTGATCGCCCTGCGTCACAAGGACCCAGATGTATCCGCCGGCTGCGACGACCGCAAAGACGAGTGCCAGGGGGTTGAAGAGAAGAATTCGGAGCTCTCGTAGGCGCATGAGCACTTGCGAGAGCGTGAGCGCCGCGGCTGACGACAGGACTTCGACTCTCGGGCTATGCGGATTCATCGCGGATAGCTCCAACGATAGCGAGGTATGATTCTTCTAGAGAGTCCCGTGAGGCGGAGGCATCGCTGAGCTCGGCGACATGGGCGATTTCTCCGCCATAGAGAATCAGAACTCGATCTGCGATCCGCGCGAGGTCCCCCAGCCCGTGCATGGAGATCAGGATGCCATGGCCGTCTTCGGACAAGTGCCGAATCTCCTCCCTCAGCTCCCTCGCCGAGACCGGGTCCAGTCCGTTGAACGGCTCATCGAGGAGAAGTACACGAGATCCCTTGCGGAGGGCGAGCACAAGGGCAAGCTTACGACGCATGCCCTGGGAAAGCTCGTGCGGCAGCGCATCGTGCTTATCCCGCAGTCCGTAGCGTTCGAGCAGATCCAACGCGACCTCGGCACTACTCCGCGTACCGTTGAGGCGTTCGATGAGTCGGACGTGTTCAACGACGCTGAGGCCGGGGTAGAGATCCGGATCTTCGGGCATGAGGCTGAGGGCTCGGCGCGCCCCAGGGGAACCGATGGGGTGCCCAAGGACGGATGCGGTGCCTCTCGTCGGCGAGTAGAGGCCGGCGAGAGTGCGCATGAGCGTCGTCTTTCCAGCCCCGTTCGGCCCGATGAGGCCGACGACTTCTCCTTCGCCGATCTCGAAGGTCATGCTGTTCAAGATCTGCAGACGATCGACGTCCTTGCCCAGCCCGCGAACCTCCATCACGGGGGCACTGTTGTTCGTCTCAGCCATCACCATGACCCAGCCATTCATGGAGTGTCTGGCCGGCTGATTCGACCATCTCGCCAACGGGGACGAGTTCGCCACTGTCAGCGAAGCTCCGGAGCACAGTCCGCACGTCGGGGGAACCGCCGGCTGCTGCGCGCTCGATCTCGCGTTGGAGCCGTGGTTCGACGTCCGGGCGGCGGGCGGGCAGAAGACGCTGCCGCAAGGAGGGCGGCTCAGGCTGCACCTGCCATCCTCGCCGCGCTCCGTACTCGATGACTGCACTACTGGCCGGAGTTCTTGCTGGTTCTGTTGCTGCGAGCGCGAAGGCTACGTGCTCCGGTGAGACAGCAACCCCGTGGCGCCGAGCAACGTGACCTGCGAACGCCATGACCCGGCGAAATTCCTTGATTCCGTTCATGATCAACCTCCTTTGCTTTCCGTGTGGGGCCTCGTGCGGCCGCCGAGAAGTCCGGCGACGGCTCGTACGAATGCTTCTAGGGGCCCACGTACGCCGCAATGGTGCAGGACAGCACAGAGGCCACTCAATATCGCGAAAAGGACGCCAGCGATTCCCATGGCGGCACTCGTCGAAAGTTGTCCGTATGCCCCGAAACCATATGCGAAGAGCGTGCAGAGGATGCTTGACCCAAGATAGATGGTCAGGGTGTATCGACCCACGGTTGCGAGGAACTGTGCACTCCGAGAACCGTTGAGGCGGGACTCGTTTCGTAACACCGCCACGTAGAGCGGAATCGCGAGCAGAGGTGGTGCAGAAATTTCGCAGGATGCAGCAACGGCGCTGGCTATGCCAGCCGCCTGAGGGCGAGCCACCTGGACGAAGACCTGAAACGCGCACCCCAGCGTGGCGGCCACGAGGATCGGTCGGAGTGCGACGCCGACGGTGTCCACACCGGCAGACACGAGTTCTCCTTACGCTGGGGTTCCGTGACACGGCGTCACGGAACCCCAGCGTAAATCGCAGCTCGTCGAGTCGCAAGAGGTTCGCTCAAGAGCGTCGGAAAGGCTCGCGGTCAGTGGTGTGGCCGATCGAAGGGCTGATTGGTGCACCGGTGCAGGGCGGGGGCTGGTGGGCGGGCGCGTGTCATGTCGCGCGGGAAGATCCGCGTTCCCGTCAAGGCGATGCAGGACGTGGGGAGGTCAGAGCTCGGGTGCTCGGCTTCGACGCGCTCGCCGGAGTCTCACTCCCGGGGGCGACGGCCGTTGCGCAGTGGCCGCACTCCTGCGTGCAGTCGTTCGCGCTCCTTGATCCTCGTGTGCCAGAGGCGGAATCGATGCGGAGGACGCGGCGCGGGTGTCTCCGACACGATGCGGCGGCGCGGTTGCGGCGCACAGGTGCGAGGTTCAGGCCACAAGGGGGCATTCGCGTGGTCAACGCATTCCGCGGTGAGTGTCGTCAGCGGATTGGCGACCTTCTCATCTCCGATCCATGATGATCGGGTTCCGCGGCTGACTCACCGTACGTTTCGGCGGCTCGATCGAGGATCGCCTTACTTGATGCCGAGGTAGCGGCACGCTGCTTGCACGGTTTCTTCCACCAGTTCTTCAGTGAGGTCGGAAGAGCTCGGAATGAGTGACCGGCTCATGAGCGGACCGACTAAAAGGTCTGCAACTGTTTCGGGCTTCCACCCCACGGCTGCGATCTCCCCGCGGTCGACTGCGGCGTTCAGTACGCGCGTGACATTCTCGCGGCGAGGCTTCACAAATTCTTCACTCAGGTGCTTCCGAACATCGGGATAAGCCCGCGCGGCTTCCAGAATCCCCAGAAGGGCGTGCTTCATGAACGGCGAAGAGAACATCTCGTAATCAGCCCGTTGCAGGAGATGCAGGTCGCTTTCAAGTGCCCCGGTGTCTACGCGGGCCCCGGTGCCGTACTTTTCGGCCATTATCTCTACGACCAGGTGCGGCAGGGAAGAGTATCTTCGGTAGAAGGCCGGCCGTGTGGTTCCCGCTCGGTTCGCGATAGCCTCCACGGTGAGGGCCGTGTATCCCTTATCGGTGACTATGCGCTCGGCAGATTCTCGTAGGGCTGCCGTGATGTCAGTCGCGCGGGGACGACCGCCTTGGTTCTTCACGGATACGAAGCTACCCTTTTCACCCACGCGATATGGCGTGTTCGGAGCAGTAGAGGGTATGTCTCTTCGAGAGGGCCTCAGCTTCGATCTCCTAGGAGATGCACTGATACACGAGGAATCGTCGCGGTGATGATCGACGGCGGCGTTCGTGAGGCGAGCGTTGTCTCCGTCGCGCTGAGAGACTGGGTTCGCCCACGACTGGAAGAACGCTTGCTTGCGAGAGCCCGGCACCCGGCACGTCACCGCGACCGGAATTCGGTCAGCGCCAGTTCGCGGACCAGCGGGAACATCATGGGGGGAGTGTGGCCTGCGGCAGATCGGCGGACGCTGACCGCGATTACATCACCCAGCAGATCGTCGACGCCGCAGAAAGCGTCTCGCTGCGGCTGACTCCGCCGGAGCTGGCATCGAGCCCGTCGAGCTTCCGCCGCGCGGACGGATCCAGCGTGTTCCGCCCGAAAGCCTCCATTGCTCAGTCCTCCGAACAGCTGCTCGCCGCCGAAGACAGACTCCTCATCGTGTCGAACGACAGGAGTGGACCGATGGTGCCGCTGACCTGGGTCGAGCAGGCGGCGCGGAAGAAGAACCGAGACGGGCACATGCTGTCACCGGATCAGGAGCGGGCGATCGCGAAGATCGGCGTCGCTGCACGCACGTCGATGTCCTCGTCGGCCCGGCAGGGACGGGGAAGACGACCACGATGTCCGCGTTGCGGCGAGCGTGAGGGAAACACCACGGCACGGGCTCCGTGATCGGTCTCGCCCCATCCGCGGCAGCAGCCGATGTCTTGGCCGACGATAGAGGGATCTCGACGGAGAACACGGCGGAGAAGCTCCACTAACACCGCAACGGCACCTGGAACCTCACACCAGGCCGACTCCTCGTCATCGAAGAAGCCTCTCCTGCTGGAACCCTCGCTCCCGACACCATCACCCCCCACGCTCAGCAGGCTGGTGCGAAGGTGACCGCCTTACCCCAGAGGGCCACGAGGACATCCTCGAGCAGGCATATCAGGCGTGGCGCGCCGACCCGGCCGAAGGGAGAGCATCGGTCCTGATCGGAGTTCCCAGAAGAAGTCGAGCGGGATCGTCCCCTCGCGGATGTAGTCCTGTTATCCGTCCCGTTCCCTCGCAGGTGAGGGGCGGCGATAAGCGTCCGCGGGGCTGGCGGTCTCAGGCGTCTGCCGGCCGGTGCGCAAGGGAAGTCGGCGCGGAAACCACACCTGATCGACGAGAACTCCGGCTGAAACGCCGCGTGCGGCGGCGACGTCGACCAAGCGCCGGGACCTGGCCGGGTCCTGACGCATGCAAACCATGCAACACATAACGTGAGAACGGGGCCTCTGATGGCAGAGCGACCCGGATAATCAAGGAATCGGGCTGAACCGTCTGCCCAAGGGTCAAGGGGTCGCAGGTTCACATCCTGTCAGCCCGATGGAAAGCCCTGATGGATCACCGGTCGTCGTCAGGGCTTCCGTCGTTTCCGGGGGCGATGAGCACCGTGGCGGCACCTTTCCTGGTCGTGGGCCGTGTCGGCGGCGTCCGGACTGAGAAGCCGGAGCGGCATGCACGGCGTCTCCCCGACCGCCCGCAAGGGCGGCGGCAGGACGACTCCCTAGCGTCGGTGGACGTGACCGACTCCGCTCCGCTCGCCCGCTGGTGGCGCGAACCCTGGTGGGCGCGACTCACCCTCCTGGCGATCCTGTGCGGATCGACGGTCCTCACCGGATGGAATCTCGCCCGGGGCGGAGACGCCGTCTTCTACGAGGCGGCGGCGCGGTCGATGTCGGAGTCGTGGCACGCGCTGGCGTTCGGAGCCTTCGATCCCGCCGCCTCGGTGACGCTGGACAAGCTGGCGGGGTTCGCGGTGCCGCAGGCGCTGAGCGTCAGGCTGTTCGGCATGTCGACGTCGTCGATCGCGCTGCCGCAGCTGATCGAAGGGCTGATCACGGTCGCGACGTGCTCGGTCGTCGGGCTCCGGTGGGGTGGCCGCGGGCTCGGGCTGGTCGCGGCGGCAGCGGCGGCGAGCACGCCGATCTTCGTGTCGATGTTCGGTCACCCGATGGAGGACGGGCTGCTGACGGCGGCACTCGCCGTGGCGCTGGTGTGGTGGCAGCGCGCGGTGCTGACGGGGCGGTGGTGGCCGCTGCTGGTGACCGGGCTGTCCATCGGGATCGGCTTCCAGGCGAAGATGATGCAGGCCTGGTTCGTCCTGCCGGCGCTCGTGGTGGCGACGCTGCTCGCTGTGCGCGGGTGGCGCCGCGCGCTGGCCTGGGCCGGCGGTCTCGTGGCCGTCTCGGTCGGCGCGTCCGTGGCATGGATGGTCGCGATCCAGGCGGTGCCCGCGGGCGATCGGCCGTACATCGACGGGTCGACGGGGAACGACGTGTTCGCGATGGTGTTCGGGTTCAACGGGGTCGACCGGCTGATCTCGGGAGCGGTGCCCGGCGCCGTCGTCGCTTCCGCCCACGTGGCGGCGATGGGCGGAGCGGCCGGATCCTCGCCGGCGAAGCTGCTGCTCGCGCAGTACGCGACCCAGGTCGGCTGGCTCTATCCTGCGGCACTCGCGGGGCTGATCCTCGGAGCGGTGCGCTGGTGGCCGCGGCGGGGGAGACGGGGAGGTGCCCGCGGTGCCTTCGCCCTCCTGGTCTGCCTCGCGGTGTGGCTGGTGACGGCGGCGGGCGTGCTCTCGGCGGCGACGGTGCCGCACACGGCGTACGTCGCGGCGATCGGCGTGCAGCTGGCGCTCCTCGCCGCGCTGGGCTGGGCGGAGGGGGTGCGGCTGCTCGCGTCGCCCCGGGTCGGCGCGCGGCTGGTGCTGCCGCTCCTCCTGGTCGGGCAGACGGCGTGGAGCGCGGCGCTCGCCGTGGGCGGGCAGCTGCCGTCGGTGCTGGGCCTGCCGCTCGCGGCGCTCGCCGGAGCAGGGCTCGTCGTGGTCGCGGTGGCGGCCCGGTGGAGAAGGGGCGGTGCGGGGGAGAGCAGAGGCGCGGCCCGGCATCGTTCGATCGCGCTCGCAGCGGCCGTCGTGATCCTGGCAGGGCCGATCGCGTTCAGCCTCCAGGTGCTCGACGCGTCCCTCGACGGGTCGGGCGGGGACGCGCTCGTCGGCCTGCGCTTCCCGCAGAGGGCCGAGACCTCGGCTCCGTTCGCGGTCTCGTCGCCGGACGCGGTCGGCGGGCACGACTCGATGACCGCCGACGAGACCGGCCTGGTCGCCGCTGCTCGTGCCGCCGGCGGCGGGGTGGACGGAGCGCCCCTGTTCCTCACCGACTCCTGGGCGATCTCGGCGCCGATCATCACGGCGACCGGCGCGAGCGTGCTCACCGACGGCGGCTACTCCGGCCAGGCTCGCGTCTTCACCGAGCAGGACATCACCCGGATGATCGCCGCAGGGCGCACGCACCTGCTGGTGCTGAAGAACTCCGCGCCACCGACCGAGTCGGTGCGGAAGGCCGCGGTGGCGGACGAATGCACCGAGCTGCAGGAGTGGGGGCCGGCGGCGACGGAGTCGAAGGAGCACACCTCCGCGGTGACCGGGTTCTCGTTGTGGCGGTGCGGACCGATGCCGAACGGCTCGGCGGGCGGGGTGTCGGGTGCCGGCCAGTGACGCCGTAGGGCAATTCTCGCCTGGACGAGATCGGGTCCCGCCGGAACGATCGCCCTCGTCCTTGCGCTCGACGGGTCAGGCCAGGCCGAGGAGGTCGAGCGTCCAGGCGTGAGCGAGGACGTTCTCCTGGTGGGACTCCTCGGGCGTCAGTCCGCTGAGGTGACCGCCCGAGGTCGCACGGAGGACGACGTGCGCGGGATCGTCGCGCTCAGCCACTGCCCGGTAGGCGCTTGCGAATTCCGCGATCGCCGACGCGTCGACCCGGGCATCGCGGAGACCGGCTCGGATCCACGCGCGGGGAAGCGGTCGGCTCCGCCCCACCATTGTGGCGATCGTCGCGAGTGGAGAGAGACCGCTTGCGAGGACCCAGTCAGGGTCACCGAACTCCTCACGGTCGGACGCCGCCGCGGCTGCGGAGCGATCATCGAGCGCGCCGACGGGATCGAGGAAGGGATGCACGAGGTGGAGGCCACGGAGTTCTGCGGGGCGACGGAGGCAGACCGTCGCAGCGACCAGCGCGCCCGCGCTCGCCGCGGTGAGAAGGAGCCGGTGCGAGTCGATCGCTGGAAGCTCACGAAGCAGCGCCAGGCAGGCGAGGAGGTCCTCGATCGGGCGCTCGCGGCCGAGGCCGGTCGCCTGCCGATGCCACTCCGGGCCGTTCTCTCCGCCCCCGCGGACATGACAGTAGGCGATCGCGGCTCCGCGCGCGAGGAGGTCGTCCGTGAAGGGATCGAACGGCCCCTCGAGGCTGATGCCGTAGGCGCCGTAGACGTGGACGACGACGGGACAGCTGTCGGCGCCGTCAGGAGTCATCAGGGTGAGCGGGACGAGGGTGCCGTCCCGGCTCGGAGCAGTGAGTGACCGGACCTTCATCCGTTCTGTGGCCTCGGCGGCGAGTGCCTTCCCCGGTACAGGGGTGACGCAGTGGGTGCGGTGAGCAGGGGAGGAGACGAGCACGATCGGGCGGCGGGTGATCGGATCGACGGCGGGGACAAGGGTCCCGGCCGCCGGCGCTAGCCAGAGCGCGTCTGCCCCGCCGCCGGGCAGCCACACCGCTCTCCTGCCGGACGACCGACCGAGTACGAAGAGCTCACCTTGTGCCTCCTGCAGGTGCTCCGCCTGAAGGGCCTTCGGAACGGGAACCTCGAGAGGACGCGTCGAGCCGATCATCCGGACGACTCCGTGCCGTCGATCCAGGACTGCGAGGCCGCCCCCGCAGGCGGAGACATCCGCGTTCTCCGTGCCGAGGTCGAGGCGACGGCACGTCGGGGGACTGCTCTCCTCTCCGGTCAGCACCCAGTACCGGGAGTCGCGCGCCCCTCTCGATCCGAGTACGGCGATCGCCCCGGCGACGCTGCGCAGATGGAGCCTCCGAGCCTGATCGGGCTCTTCGAGCCGCACGCGGGGAGTCGTCAGGCTGCGATGCCACCAGACCGCCTGCCAGGGCCGACCCGCGTCGTTCCGCCTTATCCAGAGGAATCCGTCCGAGAACGATCGGATGCGCGGGGAGACGGGGCGCTCGTCCTGAACGATCTCGACGGCTCCGCTCCTGGTCGCGACGGCGACGCGGATGCGGTGATGCTCATCACCGTCCTGATCGCTCACGAGTGCGAAAGCGGCGGCGCCCGGCGAGAGCACCAGAGACTCCTGCGGTGCGATGACGAGGGTGTGCTGCACGGGGCGCCCGTCGGGATCCCGGAGGCGCACCTGCCGGGGGCCTGTCGGCTCCGCGGCTGCGCTCGACGGCTGCAGAGCTGCGAGATGTCGCAGCCGTCCGGCGATCGCAGGAACCCGACGCGGCAGTGCGTCGCGACCCGTGATCACGTCAGACACCCTGCTCACGCAACCTCGGTCCAGGGGGACTGCTAAGCCGAGCCTGCGCGGGAATCAGGAGGATCAGCGAGAGCACGATCCACGAGCCGATGAGGCCGAGAACGACGCTCGGGACCGGCCAGATCACTACCCCTTCGCCGAGTGCTGCGCGACTGACGAGCCAGCAGACCGCGCCGGTGGCGGCGACGGGTGCGGCAGCTGCTGTGGAAGCGGCGAGGGACATCGCGAGGCTCTCGGAGACGACGAGCCCGATGATCTGTCGGCGCTGCAGGCCCGCTGCCTGGAGCAGGGCGATCTCGCGCTCGCGGTTCTGCGCAGAGAGAGCGACGACAGCGGCGCTGGTGGCGAGCATCGACACGGCTACGACTGCGACGATCGTCAGAACATCGGTGAGATCGGCGCGGGTCCCGGGCCGGACCGCCGTCGTCATGGCGACGACGGACTCCACCGCGCACAGGAGCACGGCGATCGCCCCCAGCCCTGCCGTGAGCGGCGCGATCGTGGCGGTGCTGACCTGCACCCGGGCTGCTGCCGCCCGGATTCCGAGAGCCGCGACGACGAGACCCGATCGGGCGGAGAGCGCGTGCAGAGCCCGGAAGACGAGCGCGATCACCTCCGGGCAGAGGAGGTAGACGGCCACGAGGACGCTGCCTCCTGCGTCGACGGCCAGGTTGAACATCGGCGCCGGTCCGGTCGCTCCGAGTTCTCGAGCAGAGGCGGATGCCGTGACAAGGCCGGAGGCGATGAGGAGGAGGGCGATGCCGCAGCCGATCCGCACCGCGCGCATCGCCGTACCCGGTCGACCGCTCCCGACTTCACGCAGCGCGGCGCTCGGCGGCGTGCGGGCCGCGCGGCGCGCGGGCAGGACTCCGCCCGCCAGAGCGGTGAGCGTGCCGAGCGCCAGCGTGACCACCGGAGCCCAGGGCGCGAGCGAGAAGCTCGGAAGATCGACCTCGGACGAGACGGCACCGTTGAATGCGGGAACCGCCCAGAACGCCAGCAGTGTCGAGAGGAGCGCTCCGATGCCGGCGCCGAGGAGACTCACGATGCCGAGCACGAGGAGAGTGACGACGAACACCTGGGCTCGGGAGGCGCCCAGCAGGAGCCAGAGCGCGTGCGTGCGTCCTGTGGCCAGAACGCTCGCTCGGCCGACGATCGTCAGGGCGACCCAGCCGACGAGCGCCACGACGGTGTAGATCGTGATCGAGAGGATCCGGAACTCCCCGAGCGCGACGCCGGCCACCGTGACAGCGGCGGTGAATGCGGGGTCGCCGGTCCAGGCGAACTGCTGAACGCACAACCCGATCAGCGTCGCCATCAGGGCGACCACAGCGATCGCGGGAGACCATCGGCGCCACTCGTCGGCGAACAGGCGTACGACGTAACGGGACACGAGTCAGGCCCCGGCCTCTTCGAGGATGCTCAGCAGCTCATGGCTGGTGCAGCGCCCCGTCGTCCGCACGGTCCGACCATCGTGCATCACCACGACCGTGTCCGCGAGGGCTGCGGCGTCGAGATCGTGCGTGACCATCACGATCATCTGGCCCTCGTCCGCCATCGTCCTCAGAGTCGACAGGACGACCCGCGAGCTCTGCGAGTCGAGGGCGCCGGTCGGCTCGTCGGCGAAGACGATGCCGGGCCGCCGTGCAAGGGCGCGGCAGAGAGCGGTCCTCTGCTGCTCACCTCCCGAGAGCGTTCGCGCCGGCGCACGGCGCCGGTCGCGCAGGCCGAACGATTCCACGAGTCCACCGATCAGGTCGTTCGGCACGGGTGATCGGTCGAGCCTGAAGGGGAGCGCGATGTTCTCCTCGACATCGAGGAAGGGCACGAGGTTGTACTGCTGGAACACGAACCCGATCTGGGCGCGGAGCATGCGAGCGCGATCGGCCGCTGACAGCCTGTTCACGTCCCGGCCGTTGACCTCGACGACGCCGGACGTCGGCCGGTCCAGTCCGCTGAGGCACATCAGGAGAGAGGACTTGCCGGAGCCGGAGCGTCCGACGACAGCGGTGAGCCCGCCCCCTTCCAGATCGATGTCGCAGCCCCGCAGGACGGTCGTCCGCTGCCGGCCTACGGTGATGACCTGCTCGACGGCTCGAGCCTGGAGGGTGGGGATCATGAGCGGTTCTCCTCGACGAAGGTGGGGACGTCTTACTCGTGAGACGCCCGCGATCCACGTCATGCTGGATCGCGGGCGCCCGGTAGCGACTATCAGCAGTTGCCCCACGTGATCGAGCTGGGCCAGCCCGGGCACGGCGAGATGACGCTGAAGGTGCTGACGCGCGCGGCGTCGTGCGCGTCGGCCTCACCTTCGAGGGTCTGGAAATCGAGGATCCGGTTCATGTGATCACCTCCTCTCCTCGTCTCGGGCCGACTCGGTCAGAGTCCGAACGGCAGGGCGGAGCGTCCGGTCTCGAGCTCGTCGAGCGCTGCGAGCACTCCGAGCGAGCCGGTCAGGTAGTCCGACGAGAGTCGGAGGTTCTGGTTGCCGCGGAAGAAGACGCCGGTGTCGTCGAGCACGGCGTGCAGGCGCAGCGACCGGACGTGCGAGCGGAGGACCTCCTCGAGTTCCGCGCTCGGGCGGTGCAGTACGCGGCGGCGGAGGTAGACGAGGAATCCGGACAGACCGTGGGCGAGTGAGGCCTGCGCGCACTGCTGGTAGGTCGCGGCGGCGTCGATGGACGCGAGGGGATCGGCGAAGAGCTCCTCGCCCGTGACCCGCCGCAGCTCCAGGATCGCCAGGCCGGGCCCGGTCGAGCCGATCCCCAGGTAAGGAAGAGTCCTCCATCCCTCATCGAACTCGAGAGTGTTGTTCCGGGTGATCGCACAGCGCGCCAGATCGGCGTCGACGGCTCGTATCGCGAGCGTGATGTACAAGTCGTCGCCAGTGGCTTCGTGGAGTCGGGCGAACAGGATCGCGGCCGCAGACCATCCGTGCAGGAGGCCGACGGAGGCTCCTCGGACGTCCTCATCGAGCAGCGTGGTGAGATGGTGGGCCGCCTCCGACGGGTCCCCTCCGTCTGCGAGCTCGGCGAGCCCTGCACCGGCCCACCCCGACCACAGCGTCGGACCTGAAGGGGCGGCCGAGGGCCTGCGGTCGAGGACCTCGAGTGTGCGCGCGAGTCCTGCCTGGCGAGCCGCGTAGCGAATTCCCTCGCTTCCGCAGAGACCACGCGACCGCACCTGGGCCACGCGAGCGGCGAGCCAGTGATCGGCGGCCTCGAGGTCGACATCTCCGGATCGTCCTAAGACAGCGACGACTCCGGCCGCGCCGTAGGGGAATCCGGCACGGTGGTCCGCGCTGTCGCGGGCGAGGACAGGGATGTCTCCGGGAACGACCGGCGAGTCGTCCGTCCACTGAAGCACCGATGCGACACCGCGGGCGATCTGGCCGCGCAGCTGGTCGTCCGAGAGGGCGGCGAGTCGACCGACGTCTTCGTCGATCGACCTCTGACCGGAGGCGGGGAGTACGTCGAGGGTGGAGGTCCTGATCGACCGCAGCACGGCGGGCGGAACCGCGAGATCGTCTGCGGCTGCTCGGAGGAGCTGCTCGATCTTCGCGACGTTGCCCTGGTCGGCGATCGTCGCTTGGGGGAAGAGGAGATCGAGTTCGAGGATGCCGAGCGACCACTCGTCCGCTTCCGTCCCCTTCAGGCCTTCCAGGGGCTCGTAGCCGGGCGCTCCCTGGCGACAACGCCACTCCGGATCCATTCGATGCGCGAACTCGAAGTCGAGGAAGCACGGGTGCGTGCCGTTCCGCATGATGACGTTCTTCGGGTGGATGTCGCCGAGCAGCCATCCTGCGCGGTGCACGGAGGCGAGAGCGGCGTCGAGGCGAGCGACGGTCGTGGTCAGCCAGGAGGTGTATGCAGGGTCACCGACGCGCCACGGTGCTGGTCGGAGCAGCGGAGTCCTCGTCATCCATTCGCGCTTCAGATCGTTCCCCTCGATGTGCTCCATGACCAGGTATCGGTGCTCCCAGGCCGTGAAGGATCCGTAGAAGACGGGTACGCAGTCCAGGGACTGCAGATCGACGAGCACCTCCTCCTCATGAGCCAGGCGAGTCACGGCGTCGACTCCGTCGGCGTCCAACCCGGCGTGCGGGCGCGCCTCCTTGAGGACCACGATCGTCCCGATCGGCACGAATTCGTCGGTCGTCGCTTCAGCGAGATAGACACCACCACCGTTCGAGAAGTGCAGCGCTGAGAGCATCGTGAAGCCGAAGGCGACCTCTTCCTCGTCCTCCGCCCCGACAGTGACGGACTCCGGTAGTGAAGCCCACGGGGGAGGTGTGAACGTCGGCCGCCGGACGTCCTCCACCTCGTTCCCGTCCGGGTCGAGCACCGTCGAGACGAAGCCGCTCTCCGTCTCGGACGGGACGAAGGCGCCGTAACGGAAGTGCACAGGCCCGGACTTCCACCGCCGGTCGGACAGTACGTACGGGCCTCTGAACCCGCGAAGACGGACGTCGAGGTCCTCCAGCGCTCGGGCGAACTCGTCGTCCGAACCGGGATACACGGTGATGAACTTCCCAGCTCCCGCTCGATCGGCGTACTTGCCGTTCTGCATCAGAAGGTGAGAGGTGGTCGAGAGATGCTTGAAAGGCAGTCGGGAGGCGAAGCAGTAGCGTGCAGCAGCGGCGAGGACCTTCTCCGCGTCATCGAGTGTCGACGAGAGGTGGAGCTTCCATCCCTGACGAGGGAGGAGGCAACCGTCCGGCATCCAGTTCCGCCAGGGCCGCGACTCCCTCACCTGCCAGTCCTCCGGAGCGAAGGACGCGACGTCGAAGGCGTCGCCATCGATGTCGTCCCCCTCCTCGGCGATCGCGTAGAACGGGTTGCCCGGGCGGCAGTACCGGAGATATTCGAGGTCGAGCGGCATCGCTTCCCTTTCCTGTCCGACTTGTCTCGCGGTGCGGCATGCGGCTCCCGGCGCTGACTTCGAGGCTAGGAAGGTCCGCAGTCGACCACCTCCCGCCGAAGTCACGGATGAGGATGACCGGAGTCACGGTGAGGGCGTGACTGCGGTCACGGGTCGGCATCCCGGAGTCGGAGCTACAGTTGTCGACATGGGCTCAACTCCGGAGACGGCGGCGGAGGTCTCCGCGCCGTCAGCGGCAGGACACGAGCGGGTCGCGGTCGCGCCGTCCCTGTCGAGCACCGTGGACAGGACCGTCATCGCACTTCAGGCGATCGCCCTGTGCTGCCTCGTCCTGGCAGGGATCCTGGGCGTCGTGGACTCCGCGCAGAGAGGCACGGGTGCAGCGGTCGCGGTCACATGGCTCGCGCTGGTGCCTGTGATCGCCGGGCTCTGGGCCGTCCGGCCCCGACTGATCCGAGCGGGACACGGGGTCGCCGTGACGACGGTGTCCATCGTCGCGGCGACGCCGGTCGTCGTCTTCGGCCGGCTCGATTTCACGATCCCGGTCCTCCTCCTCGTCGTGGCGTTCGCGGTGGTCGACGTCTCGCTCCGTGCAGGGGCGCACGCGATGATCTGGATCGCCTCCGTCGGACTGGCCCTCCATGTCGGGGGCGCCGCCGGCTCGGGGAGGGCGCTGCTCTCCGGAGTGCTCGACGGTCTGCTCAACGTGGTGCCCGTGGCCGTGCTGATGTGCTTCGGGATCGCCCTGGGACTCTCTCTTCGCGGCTTCGAGAGCGAGCGATCCGCCGACCAGCGTGTGATCAGGCGGTTGCATCGCGCCTCCGAGACGGAGAAGGAGCTGCTGCTGTCGGACGAGCGCGCCCGGAGCGCACGCGAGCTCCACGACGGCCTCGGGTACAAGCTGACCCTCGTCTCGATGAGTCTCGAGCTCGCTGATCGCCTGCGCTCCGCCGATGCCGAGCAGGCGTGGGCTGAGGTCCGCACCGCCCGATCCACGTCGAGCGAGGCTCTCGCGGACATGCGGATGTGGGTACGAGCGCTCAGTCCCTTCCGGGACGCGGGCGCCCGCGGCCTGGCTGCGCTGGAGTTGATCGCGGAGTCCTTCCGCGGCACGGGCGTGACCGTCGATGTGGTCGGCGACGAGGCGTCGGACCGTGTGCTCACCAGCGACGATGAGACCGCGCTCGTCGTCTACCGAGGCGTGCAGGAAGGGCTGACGAACGCTCTGCGGCACGGCGCTGCCCGCAGAGTCCGCATCGATATCGAGACGGACGACGTCCGGCTCGAGCTCTCGCTGCTCAGCGACATCGGCGCGGGAAGGAGCAACGGGATCAGCGACGCCGAGCCTGTGCTGGGGTTCGGGCTGCGCGGCCTCGACGATCGCGCGACGGCTCGCGGAGGTCGGTTGACGGCGCGGCGCATCGGCGACCGGTTCCTCCTGCGCCTCTCGATCCCTCTCGGAGGCGCCGACGGGGAACGGGAGAGCCGCGCCTCGTGACTGAGACGACACCGAGGCGAGTGCTGCTGGTGGAGGACCAGCAGATGATCCGCCGTGGGCTGGTCATGCTCCTCTCGACGGTCGAGGGTGTCGTGGTCTCGGCCCAGGCCGAGAACGGACAGGCTGCTCTGCACATTCTGCGCACGACGGAGGTGGACGTCGTCGTCACCGACGCGCGGATGCCGGTCATGGGCGGCGTGGAGCTCGCCGCCGAGTGTGCGCAGCTCCATCCGCGTCTGCCCGTCCTCCTTCTGACGACCTTCGACGACGACGCGCTCGTGCAGGCGGCCCTCTCGGCCGGCGCTTCCGGATTCCTCCTGAAGGACACCTCGGTGGAGGGTCTCGTCGTGGCCCTCGACGCGGTGATCGCCGGCGGGATGGTGATCGATCCGCGCGTCACCCGGCCGGCCGTCCAGCCGGGTCGCACCGGCGAGAGCCCGCTGACGCTGCTCACGCGGAGCGAGCGGGTGGTCGCCGAGCTGGTGGCCGAAGGGCGGACCAACAGGGAGATCGCGGCCGCCCTCGTGCTCGCCGAGGGCACCGTGAAGAACCACGTCTCGGCGCTGCTGCGCAAGCTCGGCCTCCGCGACCGCACCGCCCTCGCGCTCACGCTCTACAAAGGCTTCCGCCCCGACGGCGCCTGAAGGCGCTGGTCGGATTGCGGCCCAGGCGCGGCCGTCCTCGGGCGCCCGACCCGCCGCCTATCCTTGAGGGCGATGTCGAACTCCCGCGCCGAGGCCGCCTACCTGCGCTCCCTCGGCGCGTTCCGGACGCCGACCCTGGATCTCCTCCACGGCCGGTACGCCCCGTTCGTCGTCGCCGCCCTGTCGCTCGTGTTCACCGTCGACCGGCAGGTGGTGGCCGTCGCTGACGCGCACGCCGAGGTGGGGGAGCTGCTCGAGGAGCTGCGCGCGGCCGGGTACGACGAGGGCGAGCGCGCACTGCCGAGCGGCACGGCGCGCGAGGTGTGCCGCTACTGGGTCCGCGTCGGCTGGCTCGTGCCGCAGATCGAGGGCGAGGCCGAGGTCTACCGGCTGAGCGCCCACGCCGTGAGCGCCCTCGAGATCACCGGGCGCACCGGCGGCGGACGCACGCGCGTCTCGAACTCGCGGGTGCGCACCCTGCTGGAGGCTGTCGAGCGGCTGGCCGCGGACGTCGAGCCCGACCCGGAGGCCCGGCTCTCGCGGCTCCGCGAGGAGCGAGCGCGCCTGGACGCCGAGATCGCGGCCCTCGAGGAGGGCGCCGACCTCGAGCCGGCGGACGACGAGCAGCTGCTCGAGGAGGCCGAGAACGTGGTGCACCTCGCCCGCGAGCTGCCGGCCGACTTCGCGCGGGTGGCGGAGTCGATCAAGGCGATGCAGCGCGACGTGGTCGCGGACCTGCGCCGCGACGTCCGCCCGACCGGCGAGGTGCTGCGGGAGTACCTCGAGCGCGGGCAGCACGTGATGCAGGCCACCAGCGAGGGCCGCGCGTTCGCCGGTGCCCTCCGCCTCCTGGGCGACCCCGAGCGGATCGATGCGCTCGCCGATCAGCTGCACACCGTGCTCGTGCAGCCGTTCTCCCGCCTGATGGACCCGGCCCAGCGCGCGGAGCTGGCCGCGATCGGCCGCCGGGTGGAGCTGGGCGTGCAGGAGGTCCTGACGGCGCAGCGTCGCGCCTCCCACGTCATCACCGGTCAGGTCCGCACCCACGATCCGGCTCGCGACCGCCAGGTGGATGAGCTGCTGCGCGACGTGATGGCGGGGCTCCAGGAGTGGACGGGCGGGATCTCCCCGGACGCGCCGGTCGCGCCGCTGCGGCACCTTCCCGTCGCCGGGATCGGCCACCTGCGGCAGACCCTGGGCGACGTGCGCCCGGCCGGCGGGCCGGCGCCCCTGGCCGGAGACGACGGCGACGCGGAGTTCGTCGGCGACGACAGTCGGGCGTGGGGCGGTCCCCGGTACGCGGAGCTGGAGGCCTACGTCGCGGAACTCGGCGACGAGTTCGATCTGGCCGACGCGTTCAGTGCGGCTCCGGAGGACACGCGACGGCCCGTCGACCTGCTCGGACTGCTGGAGATCGCGCACCGGACGGGCCTCGTCGACCGCGAGGGCTACTCCGTCGTGAGTGCTCGCCGACCCGACGGGACCGTGCGCCGCTTCGCCTTCGGATCCGTGACCGCCCGCACCGAGGAGGAGACCGACGATGAGTGACACCCTGGCGACCGACGAGCCCGCCGCCGATCCGTTCATCGCGCCCGTCTCGATGGAGGACGACCCCGACGAGCTCTTCCCCGGCGACCGCGGCGTCCTCGACACCGAGGTGCGCCGCGTGCTCGTGCACGTGCTGCAGCGCCGCTTCCTCCTCGCCGACCGCCATCGCGAGCAGTGGGCCGTGCTCCAGGAGCACCGTCAGCTGATCGAGTCGCGGCTGAACGACCTGTTCGTGCGGCTCATCGTCGACCACGAGCGCGGGGTCGCCTACAAGCAGCAGGTGCGCTCCGACGAGGTCGAGATGCCGGTGCTGCTGCGCGACCTCCCCTACTCCCGCGCCGAGACGCTGGTGCTGGTGCACCTGCGCACGGTGCATCAGCGGGAGTCGGCGGCCGGCGAGCCGTCGGCGCGGGTGGACGTCGAGGAGGTCGAGCAGACGGTGCTCAGCTACTTCGCCGACGCCGAGCGCGACACCGCGCGTCGGCAGCGCATGGTCCGCAAGGCACTGGAGCGGCTCGGCCGCGACGGCATCGTCGACGAGGAGTCCGCGGGGCGGTACCGGATCAGCCCGATCGTGGAGATCGTGCTGAGCGCGCCGAAGCTGCGGGAGCTGAGCGACTGGCTGCGCGGGCGGGCAGGCGAGGACGCGTCCTCGGTGGTCGCCGGAGCGGCGCTCGCCGAGGAGCCCGGCTCGGACGATCCGGAGCAGGCGGACGACGACGCGCTCGAGGACGACGGCGTCGGCGAGGACGCGGACCTGTCCTCGGGCGCCGATCTCCCTGAGGACGCCGACGCACCTGATCCCGTCACCGCGGACGACGAGCCGATCGACGACGACACCCCCGACCCGGAGGACGACCCCCGATGACGATGCTCGACACCCTCTTCGGCCTGATCCCCGCCGCCTCGCGCGGTCAGCAGTGGCTCGCCGAGGACCTGCAGCTGGTCAACTGGGGCGGCTACGACGGCGCGCACCGGGTCCGCTTCTCGCCCGGCGCCACGCTGCTCTGCGGCGGCTCGGGCTCCGGCAAGTCCACGCTGATGGACGCCTACATCGCCCTGATGATGCCGCACACCACACCGTTCAACGGTGCCTCGAACGGCGGAGTGACGGGCCGTCCGCGCGGCGAGGACCAGCGCAACATCCTCTCCTACGCGCGCGGCAAGCTCGACGAGTCCCGCACGGACGAGGGCACGACCATGCGCGTCCTGCGCGGCGACGGAGTCGACACCTGGACCGCCGTCGCGATGACCTGGGTCGACCACGACGGCTCGCGGTTCAGCGCGGTCCGCGCCTGGTACGTCCCGGCCGGATCCCGCGTGCTCGAGGAGACGGTGCGCGTCCGCGCGAGCGCCGAGGGCCCGGTCGACCTCGCCGCACTCGACCGCGCGGCGGCGCACCGCTTCTCCGACGCGTCGCTGCGCGCGGCCGGCCTGGACCCGCTCGGCACCGATCGCGAGTTCTCGGCGCGCCTGCACGCGGTGCTCGGCATCGGAGCGGCGGGAGCCGGATCGAAGGCGATGAGCCTGCTCGCCCGCATCCAGGCCGGTCAGCAGATCACCACCGTCGACGACCTCTACAAGCGGCTCGTGCTCGAGGAGCCCGAGACCCTGGCCTCCGCCGACGCGGTCGTCGCTCACTTCGACGAACTCGAGAGCACCCGGCAGCGGATGCTCACCGCGCGCCAGCAGGTCGCGGCGCTCGAGCCGCTGCGGGGCCTGCGCCTGCGCATCGCCGCCTCGGCCGAGCGCGTGCGCCTGATCGACGCGCTCGGGGAGTTCGACGCCCCGGTGTCGCCCGCGGCCCTGTGGCGGGCGGAGCAGCGCCTCGGCCTTCTGCGCGACGTCGAGGCGGAGCTGCGCGAGCGCACCCGCGCCGTCGACGCCGTGCTCCGCGAGAAGCGGGCGCTCGCCGAGGCGGCGGAGTCGGAGCGGGACGGTCTCGCCGAGGTGCTGCGGGCCTCCGGCGGCGACCGACTCGAGACGGCTCAGCGCGAGCTCCGCGAGGTGGAGCGGCGGCTCGGCGCGGCGCGCGAGAACCGGGCCCGGCTCGAGGAGGACCTGCGCGCTCTCGGCGAATCGGAGACCACCCGCGAGCGCTTCGAGGCGGTGCTCGCCCGGGCGGCGGGCGCGGCCGACGCCAAGCGCAGCACCCGCGCGGCCTGGTCGGACGCGGTCGCCGAGCGGAAGGCCGCGGCGCGCGAGCTCGCCGAGCTCGAGGCGGAGGAGCGCTCGGCCTCGGACCGTCGGGACAGCATCCCCCGGCCTCTGCACGAGGCGCGCGAGCGGCTCGCGGAGGCGGCCGGCCTCACCGTCGACGACCTGCCCTTCGTCGGCGAGCTGGTCGAGGTCCGCGCCGAGTTCGAGCCCTGGCGCGAGGCCTTCACGCTCGCCCTCGGCGGCTTCGCGACGACGCTGATGATCGACTCCGCTCACCTGGACCGCTTCCGCCGCGCCATCGACTCCCTCCGGATCCCGGTCCGGCTCCGCTACGAGGGCGTGGAGACCGGGCTCGAGGAGGTGCGGGGCCTCGACCCGCAGACGCTGCCCGGGCGCCTCGACTACCGCGCCACCGCCTTCACCGGCTGGCTGCAGGACCGGCTCGAGGACCGCTTCGGCTACGTCTGCGTCGACAGTGCCGCGGAGCTCGGACGCCACCGGCTCGCCCTGACCCTCACCGGTCAGCTCTCGCAGGGGCAGCGCGGTGCACACGGCGGCCACGGCGCCGCGAACGTCCTCGGCTTCTCCAACTCCCGTCGGCTCCGCGAGCTGCGAGCCCTGATCGAGGCGGCCCGGGCTCGCAGCGCGGCGGCCGTCTCGGCGGCGTCGGCGGCGGAGGAGGCCCTCGATGCGCTCGACGACCGGATGACGCGCCACGCCCGCCTGGCGCTGGTGAGCTGGGAGACGGTCGACGTCGAGTCGCTGCTCGCCGAGCAGGAGCGCTGGGAGGCGGTCGGCGCGGAGGCGGCGGAGGCGAACCCCGAGCTCGCCGGGCTGCAGGAGCAGATCGACGGGTTCCGCGGCCGCCTCGAGCGCCTCCGCCAGGAGATCGCCCGCGCCGGCGTGGAGCGCGAGCGGATCGAGGCCGAGTGGGCCGTCGTGGTCGACGACGTCGACGCGAGTCAGGCGGTTCTCGATGCGGCGGAGCGGACCGGGCGCGAGCTCGACGACGACCAGCGCGCCTTCCTCGACGCCCGGTTCACCCTGACCGAGGCCGCGGCGTCCGGGAGCGCCTCGGACGTCCTGGTCCGCTTCGACGCCGCGCTGGCCACGGCGGCACAGCGACTGGCGGAGGACCGCCGCTCCGCGGCCGAGGCGCACGAGCAGCAGCGGGAGAGCGCCGGCCGGATCATGGCCGGCTTCCTCGACCGCTGGCCGAACCCGAACCTGCTCGTGGATCCCGAGGCGTCCGCGGGCGACTTCGAGCGGCTGCTCGACGCCCTCGAGACCAGCGGCCTGCACCGCCTCGAGACCGAGTGGCGCGACAGCCTGCTCACTCTCTCCGGCAACGACCTCACGAGCTTCGACTCCACGCTCGGCCGCTCGCTCCGCGAGATCCGCGAGCGGATCGAGCCGATCAATGTGATCATGCAGGATCTGCCGTTCTACGACGACGGCCACCGCCTGCAGATCACCACCCGCGAGAACCAGTCGGAGGTGCGCCGCCGCTTCCGACGGGAGCTCCGCGAGGTGCGCGCGCAGATCCAGGCGGTGTCCACGGAGGAGGAGCGCGAGCAGGTCTACCGGCGGATGTCCCGGCTCATCCAGCGGCTGCGGCGCACCGCGCCCGATTTCGGGGACCTCGTCGACGTCCGCAACCACGTCCGAGTCAGCGCCGAGCGCGTGGACGCCGTCACCCGAGCGCACGTGGCGCTGTACGACCACATCGGCGAGAAGTCCGGCGGGGAGTCGCAGGAGCTGATCGCCTTCATCGTCGGAGCCGCGCTGCGCTACCAGCTCGGCGACGCGGGAGCCGACCGCCCCCGGTACGCCCCGGTGTTCATGGACGAGGCGCTGATCAAGGCGGACGCCCACTTCACCAAGCGGGCGATCGGCGCGTGGCGAGGTCTCGGCTTCCAGCTCGTGATCGGCGCCCCGAACGACAAGTACAGCGCTATCGAGCCGCACGTCGAGGTGGAGTACGACATCCTCAAGGACACGCGCGGACGCTCGTGGGCCAGGCCGAAGGTGGGCCTGGCCCCGTAGGGCTACTTCCCGATCTTCGCGTGGCTGCGCGAGTAGGCGAAGTAGATCGCGAAGCCCACGGCCAGCCAGATCAGGAAGCGCAGCCAGGTCTCGATCGAGAGGTTGAGCATCAGGTAGGTGCAGATCAGGGCCGAGAGCAGCGGGAGCCACGGGTTCAGCGGGACCCGGAAGCCGCGCTTCAGGTCGGGCCGCTTGCGGCGCAGCACCACGACTCCGACCGAGACCAGCACGAACGCCGAGAGCGTGCCGATGTTGACCATCTCCTCGAGCACGCCGATCGGGGTGAGCCCGGCGAGCAGGGCGACGACGATCGTCACGACCACGGAGGTGAACCACGGCGTGCGCAGGCGCGGGTGGACGGTGGCCAGGCGCCGGGGGAGGAGTCCGTCGCGCGCCATCGCGAAGATGATGCGCGTCGCTCCGATCAGCAGCGTCAGCACGACGGTGGTCAGACCGGCGACGGCGCCGGCCGAGATGACCGTCGCCATCCAGGTCTGCCCGTGGTACGCGAATGCGTTGGCGAGCGCGGCGGACGGGTCGAGCTCGCGGTAGGGGACCATGCCGGTCACGACGAGGGCGACGGCGCAGTAGAGGACCGTGCAGATGATCAGCGAGGCGATGATGCCGATGGGCAGATCGCGCTGGGGGCGGCGCGTCTCCTCCGCGGTCGTCGCGACGACGTCGAACCCGATGTAGGCGAAGAACACCAGGGAGGCGCCGGCGATGATCCCGCCGACCCCGAAGGTGGCCGGCTCGATGCCCGAGAGGAACTGCAGGAGCGGCTGGGTCAGCCCGGACGCGGACTGGGAGGGCTCGGCGGTGGGGACGAACGGCGTGTAGTTGGCGGTGTTCACGAACTGCAGGCCCGCGATGATGACGAACAGGACGATGAACAGCTTGATCGCGACGAGCACCAGGTTCACGCGCAGCGACTCCTTGATCCCGAAGGTCATCAGCGCGCCGAGCACGAGGACGAGCAGGATCGCCGGCACGTCGACCACGCCGCCGTAGGTGAGCGCCGGTGGGAGCGTCACTCCCAGCTGCTGCAGCAGCGACCCGAGGTAGGCGCTCCACCCCTGCGCGACGACGCTCGCTCCGAGGAACAGCTCGAGGATCAGGTCCCAGCCGATGATCCAGGCGAAGAGCTCGCCCAGGGAGGCGTAGGAGAAGGTGTAGGCGGAGCCCGACACCGGGACCGTGGAGGCGAACTCGGCGTAGCACATGGCTGCGAGGGCGCAGGCGAAGGCGGCGATGACGAAGCTCAGGACGATCGCCGGTCCGGCGATGTCGTGGGCGGCGCGTCCGGTGAGGGTGAAGATGCCGGCGCCGATCACGACCCCGACGCCGAAGACCGTGAGGTCGAGCGCGGTCAGCGACTTCTTGAGCTTGTACTCGGGCTCATCGGTGTCGGCGATCGACTGCTCGACGGACTTGGTGCGGAGGAGGCTCACGGTGGTTCTCTCTGTGGGCTGCGGGGTGGAGGCGCGAGGGCCACTGGGGAGGATAGCGGGGCGGGCGCCTCTGCCGCGCCGGGCGTCGCGCGGGTACGCTTCCCGGCCATGAGCAGGATCTTCTCCGTGGCGTTCGCCGACGTGCACCCCCTCTACGTGGCGAAGGTGGAGCGCAAGGGCCGGACGAAGGAGGAGGTCGACGAGGCGGTGCGCTGGCTCACCGGCTTCTCGGACGAGGAGCTGACCCGGCACCTCGAGAGCAGGACGACCTTCGAGGAGCTCTTCGCGGCGGCGCGCCTGCCTCCGCAGGCCTCGGCGATCACGGGGGTGGTCTGCGGCGTGCGGGTGGAGACGATCGAGGATCCGCTGATGCAGCGCATCCGGTACCTCGACAAGCTGATCGACGAGATCGCGAAGGGACGGCCGATGGCGAAGGTGCTGCGGGCTCCCGCGGCCGGCTGAGCCGCCGGCACCGGGCGCTCCTCCACAGGTGCCGATCCGCTCCGGTTCTCCCCGGTCCGGGGCTGCGGGATTCTCCGCCCCCGGCCACGCGAGCAGGGTGTCCGACATGACATCCACACAGCGAACCCCTGCTCCTCCCTTCCGCCGTCGCGATCCCGAAGTCCTGCGGGCGAGCGCCATCCAGGACCTCCTGGCGGCCGTCCCCTCCATCATCGGCATCCGGCCGGAGGAGTCCGTCGTGGTGGTGCCGTTCCTCGGCACGCGCGCCGGTGGTGGCTTCCGGATCCCGCTCCCGGAGACGCTGCGCGGGATCGAGGCGGAGGCGCTGGCGGGCGGCTGCGCGGCCATGATGGAGACGATGCCGCGAGCCACCGGTGTGCTGGTGGTGGTCTGCACCCGCGCGGGCTACGCCGAGGAGCGGGGCATCCCGCATCTCGACCTCGGCCGTGCGGTGCTCCGCAGACTGGAGCGCACGCGCCTGGACATCATCGCCGTGGCCTGCATCGCCGCCGACGGATGGGGGCGCTACACGGACGCCGAGGAGTGCCGCCGGCCGCGTCCGCTCCTCGAGATCGAGCGGAGCGAGACCGGCGTCCTCGCCCGAGCGGTGGCCGACGAGCCTCTGGACATCGACGCGCTCTCGGTGCTGCCGCCGGTCGACGAGGCCGACCGCGCGCTCGTCGCCGAGGTTCTCCGCCGGCCGCCCCTGGTCGGCGACACGGAGCGGCTCGTCGAGCGCTGGCTCAGCGGACCGCGGGACGTCCGCCGCGAAGGACTGATCGTCCGCACCCTGCAGTTACCGCCACTCCGCGACCGGGTGACCGTGCAGATCGCGCGGAGCGCGCAGGCGGGGGTCGATGTGCCGCCCGTCGTGGTCGGCGAGGCCCGCGCCGGAGCGGACGACGATCAGGACCTCGAGCTGTCGGTCCTGCTGCTCGGTAGCGGGCGCGCTCCGGAGCGCGCCCGTCTGGCCCGGGCGACCGGGCTCCTCGCCCGTGCCGCTGCGCTGGCACCGGAGGAGGCTCGCTCCTCCGTGCTGACCGTGCTCGCCTGGTGCTGGTGGGCGAGGGGAGTCTCGAGCCTCGCCGGGCTCCATCTCGATGAGGCGCTGCGGCTCGACCCCGACGACTCGATGGCCCGGCTCTACGCCTCGCTGTTCGCGGCCCGCCCGCTGCCGGACTGGGTGCTCGCCGCCGCTGCGGAGGCCCTCGACGCCGCGAGCACCTGAGGCCGGGGGCCGGACCGGTGCGCTCTCCCCGGAGACGGATGCTCTTGCGCCGGGGGGAGGGCCGGCCCTAATGTGCAACCACATGGTTGTACAAATGGATGCCGACATCGACCTGCTCTTCCGGGCGCTGGCCGACAGCACCCGTCGCGACATCGTCGCCCGGGTGCTGGTCGGCGAGCAGTCCGTCTCCGCACTCGCGGCGCGCTACGAGATGTCGTTCGCGGCGGTGCAGAAGCATGTGGCCGTCCTCGAGCGGGCGGCACTCGTCCGCAAGCGGAGGAGCGGGCGGGAGCAGCTGGTGCAGGGCGAGGTCGCCGCAGTGCGGCGGGCGTCGCGCCTGCTCGACGCCTACGAGCAGCTGTGGGCGGGGAGGGTCGACCGCATGTCGGACCTCCTCGACGAGGAGTGACACCCGCGAGCCGACCGGTGCGCGGGATCTGCTGGAGGGAGAGGCGCGATGAGCGTGCTGCAGTCCGTGAAGGACATCGAGGAACTGACTCTGACCGTGACCGCCGAGTTCGACGCGGGGATCGAGCGCGTCTGGCTCCTCTGGACGGACCCGCGCCGGCTCGAGCGCTGGTGGGGGCCGCCGACCTGGCCGGCGACGTTCGAGCGGCACGAGCCGGTCGAGGGCGGGCGGAGCGCCTACGTCATGACCGGACCGGACGGCGAGCAGGCGCGCGGCTGGTGGCGCGTGACCCGGGTGGAGGAGCCGACGCGGTTCGAGTTCGAGGACGGCTTCGCCGACGAGCGGGGCGACCCGGTCGACGCGCTGGGCGTCACCCGGGCCACGGTCACCCTCGACGAGATCGAGCCGGGGCGCACGCGGATGGTCCTCAGCAGCCGTTTCGAGTCGGTCGAGCAGCTCGAGCAGATGGTCCAGATGGGCATGGAGGAGGGCCTCCGCCAGGCGATCGGCCAGATCGACGTGATCCTGCTCGAGGGTTGAGACGGCGCCGTCGCCTCGGAGGCATCGGCGCTCGCCGGGCCGATCCTTCTGGCGGAGGAGCCGCCCCTGCTACTGCTCGGGGTCGGTGAGGGCGGCGGCGTAGGCGCGGACGGAGCGCTGGTACCGGGGGAGCCTTGGAGCCAGCGCCTCCAGAGCAGTCCGCAGGGCCTCGTCGACGCGCCCGGCGCTGTGCAGGGCGAGCGCGAGGAACACCTCCCGCGCGGAGCCCACAGCGGGGTGCGCAGCGGCGCCGGCGAGGAGGTCGATCGCCTCGTCGGTGCGTCCGAGGTTCCGGAGCGTCGAGGCGTACTGGATCGTCAGCCGCGCACGCCGCTCGTCGTCGAGGCCAGCGGCGAGGGCCCGCTCGTACTCGACCGCCGCATCCGCCTCGTGTCCCGCGCTGTCGAGCGCGCCGCCCAGCTCGAAGGCGGCGACTCCGTCGTGTCCCGGGTAGCGGGCTGCGAGGACGCGCATCCGCTCGACGACGCCGTCCGGGTCGTCCTGAGCGTCGAGGCGCTCGACCGCCGCGAGCCAGAGGGCGAGCGCATCGGTCTCGGAGCGGTCGGAGTCGGAGGCGCGTGTCTCGGTCACGCCTCCGACGCTACCGCGCCCGCGCCGTGCGGCGGAGCGGGGCTACGAGGCGCTCGAGTCGGAGCCGTCGTCGTCCGACGCGTCGTCGTTCGACCCGGAGGTGCTCGCTCCGACCGGCGCGGCGCGGCGCCCGGCCTCGATCAGGGCGGTCGACGCAGCCGCTCCGCCGATCAGGGCGAACAGCGCCCACCCTGCTCCCCACTTGCGCTTGCCGATCAGGGCGTCGAACGAGAGCGCACCGGGACCGTCCGCGACGATCGCGGCCGCCGCCGCGACGAGGACGCCGTTGTACTCCCAGCCCCCGCCCGCGTTCCACAGGCCGTTGCTCCAGTGCACCTTCCGCACGGCGGTGACCATCGTGGCGATGAGTCCGGCGGCGGCGAGCGGAGTCGCGGCGCCGAGGGCGAGAGCGGCGCCTCCGGCCGTCTCGGTCACCGCTGCGGCGACGGCATTGCGCCGGGCCGGGTGCATCTCCAGGCTCGACATCATCTGCTCGGTGCCGTCGAGGCCGGGGCCGTCGAACGAGCCCCGCAGCTTCTGCAGACCGTGTCCGACGAAGAGCCCGCCGACGGCGAGACGGAGAGCGAGTGAGCCGACCTTCATGATGACCTCCGGGGTGGGGTGGGGACGTGTAGTGCGAGGGTCGCGGCTGGGCCGCGCCCGGTCAAGGGGTCGCGCCCGGCGACCGGGCAGCTCGGGAGGGGTGCGCGCTCAGAGCAGCGTGTAGGCGGAGGCGTCCATCATCACGGTGCCGTCGGTGCACACCTGGAGCTCGGCGGGAGCGCGGACCGCGCCGTCCTCCGCGTCGAGGACCTCGGCGACGAGGTACGCGGAGGTCCCGACCGCGCAGCCGTAGGCGCCGGGGGAGTGCCAGGCGACCCGGACGTCCGCTCGGGCGCCCGGGGCGAGGATCACGGGAGCGTCGGGGTTCGGGCCGGAGGCGTCGGCGACCGCGCTGATCCGGTTCCCGTCGGCGTCGGTCGCGTAGACGCCGGGGATCCCCGCGAGAGCGCAGTCCGAGGAGGAGGTGCTGGTGAGCACGAGGTCGAAGGCGCTGTTCCCGGCACCCGACGCGTCGGGGTCGGGCTGGTACTCCATCGTCAGGTCGGAGCCGGTGCAGCGCGCTGCCGTCGGATCCGCGGCGGGAGAGCCGGTCGACGAGGGCTCGGGGGTCGCCGTGACCGTCACCGTCACGGTCGGAGTCGGCGACGGCGAAGCGGTCGCGGCCGGTGAAGCGGTCGCGGTCGGCGTCGGGAGCGGCGTCCGCGCCGACGGGGCTCCGCCGCTGCCCGCGCAGCCGGAGAGGACGAGGACGAGTGCTGCTACTGCCAGCGCGGAGGCGCCGGTCCGGTGCGAGAACGTGCTCATGTCCGCAGTCTGCCACCGCCCGGACCGATCGGCCCCGCGGATCCGCGAGCATTCTCGGAGGTCCCGGTCAGGGAGGCGGAGGACGGATGCGGCGGGCGTCCGGAGGTGCCCCTCCTCGCGCCCGCCGCACCGGGGTCGGCGCTAGACGCGGACGACCATCTTCCCGGTGTTGCCGCCGCGCATCATCGAGAGGAACGCGTCCACGGCGTGGTCGATGCCGTCGACGACGGTCTCGTCGTAGGCGATCTCCCCGTCGGCGAACCAGCCGGCCATCAGCCGGTTGAACTCCGGCGCGTGGTCGAGGTAGCCGGACAGCGTGAAACCGCGCAGCGTGAGACCGCGGGTGATGATGTTCGCCATGTTGTCGGGACCCGGCGTCTTCTCGGTGCTGTTGTAGCCGGCGATCGCTCCGCAGAGCGCCGCGCGGCCGCCGTCGCGGAAGGCGTCGAGCGCCGCCTCGAGGTGGTCGCCGCCGACGTTGTCGAAGTACACGTCGATCCCGTCGGGCGCGGCCTCGGCCAGCTGCTCGCGGACCGGGCCGGAGTGGTAGTCGAAGGCGGCGTCGTAGCCGTACTTCTCCGTCAGCAGGCGGACCTTCTCGGCCGAGCCCGCGGATCCGACGACCCGCTCGGCTCCGAGGAGGCGTGCGATCTGGCCTGCGGCCGAGCCGACAGCTCCCGCGGCGCCGGAGACGAAGACGGTGTCGCCCTCCTTCATGCCCGCGATGGCGGTGAGCCCGACGTACGCGGTGAGACCGGTCATCCCGAGGATGCCGAGACGGAGCGAGAGCGGCACCCCGGGGATCTCGGGGACGACGCGGAACTGCGACGACTCGGCCTGCACGATGTCGCGCCAGCCGAGCTGGTGCAGGACCGCGCTGCCGACGGGGAACGCGGGGTCGTCGGAGACGGTCACGCGGCCGACGGCGCCTCCGGTCATGGTCTCGCCGAGGGCGAAGGGCGGGGTGTAGCTCTTGACGTCGTTCATGCGGCCGCGCATGTAGGGGTCGACCGAGAGGAAGGCGTTCTCGACGCGGATCTCGCCCGCGGCCGGGTCGCCGTACTCGACGGTCGCGGTCCGGAAGTCCTCGGCGACGGGCCAGCCGTCGGGTCGGCGGACGAGCTGGATCTGGGTGCTGGTGACGGTGCTCATGGGGCCTTTCGTGGTGGTGGAGCGGAGGCGATCAGAGTGCGAGGCCGACGGCGAGCGCGATCACCGCGAGCAGACCCGGGGTCATCTGGGTCAGCGCGGCGCGGCGCTTGGTCGGAGAGGAGAGGAGGAGGACGAGCGCTGCGGCGACCGTCGATCCGGCGCCGGCGAACACGAGGGCCGCGCCGACGGCGGTGGCCCCGGTCGCGACGGCGACGATGCCCGCCACGGTGACGACGGCGAGGAAGAGGTTGTAGAAGCCCTGGTTGTAGGCCATCTCCTTCGTCGCCTCCGCCTCGCCCGCGGTCGTGCCGAACGTCGAGCGGGCGCGCGGGGTCGTCCAGAGGACCGACTCGAGCACGAAGATGTAGACGTGCAGCGCCGCAGCGAGAGCGGCGAGCACCAGTCCGAGAACGATCACGGCGGGCCTCCAGGCGAGGGTGGTGGTGCGGAGGGCTCCGCACCGATTGTGTAACGACCAGTCCACAATATACTGGAGCGAGCGGTCCGCGCCAGTGCGGCACCGCAGCCGTCACCCGTCAGGAGGAGCGCCGTGGGTCGCACGCAGGGCTTCGACACCGAGCAGGTCGTCCGCGCCGCCCGCGCCGTCTTCTGGGAGAGCGGCTTCGAGGAGGCGTCGCTCCCCGACCTGGAGTCCGCGACCGGACTGCGCCGCTCCAGCCTCTACCACGCCTTCGGCAGCAAGCGCGGGCTCTTCGACGCGGCCGTGCAGAGCTACCTCGACGAGGTGGTGCGGCCCCGGCTCGCCCCCCTCGTCGCTCCGCGCGGTGCGTCACCGACAGCGCTGGAGGAGTACTTCACCGGGCTGCGGGCGGCGCTCGCCGACTCCCGCACGCTCTCCGCCAGGAGCGGCTGCCTGCTGCTCAACGCCGCGGGCGCGCCGATCGCCCGCGACGACGCGGTGCGCGAGGTGATCGCCCATTACCGGGCGGAGCTGCTGGGCGCTCTGCGAGCCGGCGCGCTGGCCCGGTGGCCGGGCGCGCAGGCGTGGGCGTCGGCTCAGGCGGACGTCCTCGTGTCGCTGCTGGTGGCCGCACTCGTGCTGGCTCGGGTCGATCCGGAGCAGTCGCTCGCCACCGTGGACGCGGCGCTCGCACTGGTGCGGTCCTCCGCGCCCTGACAGCGGCGCCACGAACGCCGGGGCACCGCCCGCGGGCCGTGCCCGCTCCTCGCACTCGGAGCGCCGGGTCGACAGGCACAGCACGACGCCCCCGTGCGCTTCGCATCCTGATCGACACAGGCGCACGGGGGCGTCGGGCAGGCGGATCAGTCGGTGCCGGCGTCGAACGCCGCACCCTCCGAGGCCAGGTCGGTGGCGCGCCCGAGCGCGTCGGCCGCTGCGGACCCGCCGCCCTCGGTGATCGCGTCGGCCTCGCCGATCTCGAGCTCGCCGACGAGCTCGGCGGTCGGGCCGCCGACCAGCCCGGCGGCCGCGTACTGCTCGAGCCGCGACCGGGAGTCGGCGATGTCGAGGTTGCGCATCGTGAGCTGGCCGATGCGGTCCTCGGGGCCGAACGCGGCGTCGCCGACGCGCTCCATCGAGAGCTTGTCGGGGTGGTAGCTCAGCGCGGGGCCCGTGGTGTCGAGGATCGTGTAGTCGTCGCCGCGGCGCAGACGCAGAGTGACCTCGCCCGACACGGCCGAGCCGACCCAGCGCTGGATGGACTCGCGCAGCATCAGCGACTGCGGGTCGAGCCACCGGCCCTCGTACATCAGGCGGCCGAGGCGGCGGCCCTCCGAGTGGTACTGGGCGACCGTGTCCTCGTTGTGGATCGCGTTGAGCAGGCGCTCGTAGGCGATGTGCAGGAGCGCCATGCCCGGGGCCTCGTAGATGCCGCGGCTCTTGGCCTCGATGATCCGGTTCTCGATCTGGTCCGAGACGCCGAGCCCGTGGCGCCCGCCGATCGCGTTCGCCTCGAGCACGAGGGCGACCGCGTCCGAGAACTCGACGCCGTTCAGCGCGACGGGGCGGCCGGCCTCGAAGCGCACCGAGACGACCTCGGAGGCGATCTCGACCTCGTCGCGCCACGAGGCGACTCCCATGATGGGCTCGACGAGCTCAAGACCGCTGGAGAGCTCCTCGAGGCGCTTCGCCTCGTGGGTGGCTCCCCAGATGTTGGCGTCGGTCGAGTACGCCTTCTCGGTGGCGTCGCGGTAGGGGAAGCCGCGGGCGACGAGCCACTCCGACATCTCGGTGCGGCCGCCGAGCTCGTTGACGAACTGCACGTCGAGCCACGGCTTGTAGATGCGCAGGCGGGGGTTGGCGAGCAGGCCGTAGCGGTAGAACCGCTCGATGTCGTTACCCTTGTAGGTCGAGCCGTCGCCCCAGATGTCGACGCCGTCCTCGCGCATGGCGCGGACGAGGAGGGTGCCGGTCACGGCACGGCCGAGGGGGGTGGTGTTGAAGTAGGTCTTGCCGCCCGAGCGGATGTGGAAGGCGCCGCACTGCAGCGCGACCAGTCCCTCCTCCACCAGAGCGCTCTTCGCGTCGACCAGGCGCGAGATCTCGGCGCCGTACTGCGCGGCGCGCGAGGGGACGCTCTCGATGTCGGGCTCGTCGTACTGCCCGATGTCGGCGGTGTAGGTGCAGGGCACCGCGCCCTTCTCGCGCATCCAGGCGACGGCGACGGATGTGTCGAGGCCTCCCGAGAATGCGATTCCGACACGCTCGCCCACGGGCAGACTGCTCAACACTTTCGACATGCCTCCGATTTTAGGAGGCTCGCGGGGTGTGCTCGCGCCGCGGGCGTCCGCTCACCCTGCTTCCGGGGCCGCGAGGGGTCCGTTCAGCCCCGCGGGACGTCGTCGGAGCCCGCGCGCACGCCGGCCGCGGGCAGGAGCACCGTGTCGATCAGGGAGACCAGGTAGTCGCGGTCCACCGGCTCGCGCAGCAGCAGCACCCGGTAGGCGACCATCGAGGGCGTGATCAGCGCCAGCTGCTCCACGTCGATGCCGGCCGCGATCTCGCCGCGCCCCACGGCGCGGTTCAGCAGGAGGCGGTTGGCCCGCGCCCGCGGCTCCACGATCGCGCTGCGCACGGCGTCCGCGAGCTCGGGGGCCTTGGAGATCATCGCGACGACGCCGGACATGATGTGCAGCTTCCGCTCGGCCTCCTCGATCGAGTGCGGCTTGATGAGTGCGATCAGGTCGCCGCGGAGCGAGCCGGTGTCGGGCAGCGACTCCTCCGCGAGGTCGGCTCCCTTGAGGCAGGAGAGGGCGTCGAGGACGAGCTCGGACTTGGAGTCCCACCGGCGGTAGACGGTCGCCTTCCCCGCTCGGGCGCGGGTGGCGACCATGTCGATGGTCATGCCCTCGTAGCCGGTCTCCGCGAGCACGTCGAGGGCGGCGGTCAGGATCTCGCCGTCGCGGCTCGGGTCGCGACGGCGTCCGGGACGCGCGGTCTCGCACGCAGCGGTGGGGGGAGTGGGCGGCGTCATCGCGGCTGCTCCTGTCGGTCTCGGCGGGACCGGGGTGGTCCCGCGTGAGGTCCATGCTAAATGAAGAACTCCGCAGTTCCGGAACTGCTCGGTCTCGTATATGGTCGAGCCCATGACCCAGACCTCCTCGCAGCCGCAGAGCGCCGCCCCCGCGGCCCCGGCTCGCCCGAACCGCCGCTGGTGGACCCTCGTGGCCGTCGGCCTCGCCCAGCTGATGGTCGTCCTCGACTCGACGGTGGTGAACATCGCCCTCCCGGCCGCGCAGGCCGACCTCGGGTTCTCGGACGGCGACCGCCAGTGGGTCGTCACCGCCTACTCCCTCGCCTTCGCCAGCCTGCTCCTGCTCGGCGGGCGCCTCTCCGACCTGCTCGGCCGCAAGCGCACCTTCATCATCGGTCTCGTCGGCTTCGCCCTCGCCTCCGCCCTGGGAGGAGCCGCTCCGAACTTCGAGCTGCTCATCGCCGCGCGGGCGCTGCAGGGGGTGTTCGGAGCGCTCCTCGCTCCGACGGCGCTCGCCGTGCTGACCACGACGTTCACGGTCCCGAAGGAGCGGGCGCGCGCGTTCGGCGTCTTCGGGGCGATCGCCGGAGCGGGCGGTGCCGTCGGGCTCCTCCTCGGCGGTGTGCTCACCGAGAGCTTCGACTGGCGGTGGAACCTCTACATCAACGTGGTGATCGCGATCGTCGCGGTGATCGGCGCGATCGTCTTCGTTCCGGCCATCGACCGCACCGGGCCGCGCCCGAAGCTCGACGTGCCCGGCACGATCCTCGTCTCCGCCGCACTGTTCGGGCTGGTGTTCGGCTTCGCCGACGCCGAGACCGACGGCTGGGACTCGCCGATGACCTGGGTGCCGCTCGCCGCCGCCGTCGTGCTGCTGGTCGGCTTCGTGCTGCGCCAGCGCACCACGGAGCACCCGCTGCTGCCGCTGCAGATCGTGCTCGACCGCGACCGCGGAGCCGCCTACTTGTCGGTGCTGATCGCGGGAGCCGGCATGTTCGGCATCTTCCTGTTCGTCACCTACTTCCTCCAGGTGTCGCTGGGCTACTCGCCGATCCAGACCGGCCTCTCGTTCCTGCCGATGATCGGGATGCTGGTGCTCGCCGCGCAGCTCTCGACCAACCTCCTGCTGCCCCGCTTCGGGCCGAAGGTCATGGTGCCGTTCGGCATGGTGCTCGGTGTGGTCGGCATGCTGCTGCTCACCCGCCTCGACCTCGACAGCGCGTACGCCGCCGACGTGCTGCCGGCGCTGATGGTGCTCGGCTTCGCGATGGGCTCGATCATGCCCGGCTCGATGCAGACGGCGACCCGCGGAGTGGACATGCGCTTCGCCGGGGTCGCCTCGGCGATGGTCAACACGAGCCAGCAGGTCGGCGGCTCGATCGGCACAGCGCTGCTGAACACGCTCGCGGCGACCGCGGTGACCGACTACCTCGCCTCGCACGCTCCGGCGACGGCGACCACGGCGGCGGAGGCCGCGGTGCAGAGCTACGCGGTGGCGTACGGCTGGGGCGCGGGATTCTTCGCCCTCGGCGCGGTGCTGTCGGTGCTGCTGTTCCGCCGCAGGTCGGACGCGATCGCGACGACTCCCGGGGCGGAGCCGGTGATCGCGCACTGAGTCCGATCCTCCGGAGCGGACGGGTCCTTCCGAGGTCTCGTCCGCTCCGTCGTCTCCTGGACATGTCGGCGTGTTGCGGTCGCGATCCCGGCAGGCGCGGGCCGTCAGTAGCGTCGGGGGATGCCCGAGACCCTCGACATCGGCCACCTGCGCACGCTCGTGGCGATCGCCGACTGCGGCGGCTTCGGGCGCGCGGCCGTCGCGCTGCACATCAGCCAGCCGACGGTGTCGCAGCACGTCCGCACCCTCGAGCGCCGGCTCGAGCGCACCTTCATCGAGAAGGTGGGGCGCAAGGCCCGCTTCACTCCCGCCGGTGAGCGCCTCCTCGTGCAGGCCCGCCGCATCCTCGCCGTCCACGACGACGCGCTCGAGACCCTTGACGCGGCGAGCGAGAACCCGCTCGCCCTCGGTCTCACCGAGCCCGCCGCCGAGCAGCTGCTGCCCCGGCTGCTCGAGACGCTGCGCCGCGCCTTCGACGACCGTCCGCTCACCTTCTCGCTCGAGCGCTCCACCCGTCTCGCGGAGGCGGTGGCCCGCGGGGTCGTCGACCTCGCGGTCATCCTCGGGGTCGGCGGTGACCTGCCGGGCCGCCAGATCGCGACGCTGCCGCTCGACTGGTACGCGGCGCCGGGCTGGCAGCCCGCCGAGGGCGCCCCGATCCCGCTCGTCGCCTACTCCGAGCCGTGCGGGATGCGCCAGCGCGCCCTGCAGCAGCTCGGAGCGTTCGGGCACGAGGTGCGGGTGGTCGCCGAGTCCGCGGGGCTCGAGGGCGTGATCGCTGCGGCGAGAGCGGGCATCGGAGTCGCGGTGCTGCCGACCTCGCACCAGGGCGCCGTCGCCGACGGACTCGAGGCGCGGCGCGACCTGCCCGCTCTGGGCTCGGTGAACCTCCGGCTGGTCTCGCGCCGCGGACTCGCGCCCGATGTCGAGGACACGGCGCTCGCCGCGCTCGTCGAGCTGTTCGGCCCGTCCCGCATCAGGACGCCGCTGCGCGAGGTCCGCTCGTGAACACGCTCGAACATGACGAATTCTTACCAACGATCGGGTTCGCCGATCGGAACGCATCCGGAATCATCGTTGGACGCCGCGGGCTCGCCGCCCGTAGCGTCGACGACATGACCTCCCCGCGTGCCCTCGTCTCGACTGCGCCCTCCGGCGCGGTCCGAGCGGCGCGCGTCGACGCAGCGGCCGGCCGGATGCGCCCGGGCCGAATGCCGGTGGGCGGGAACCCCTTCGCGTCGGTGCGCGGATGTTCCTGTCCAGCCTCTCGCTGACCGCCCGGTGCTGACGCCTCCGCGTCGCCCGCACTGACGCTCCCGCGTCGCGCTCTCCGACCGACGCGGCGGACTCCGCCGCACGCGACCCGCGCTCCTCGAGCAGCGCCGTCGACCTTCCTCCTCCGGGCCGCTCCGCCGTGCCCGCGAGCTCTTCTCCGCGCCCTCGCGCACCTCCTGTCGAAAGGACACCACCATGGCCGTCGAGTTCATCTCCGCGATCAACGTCAACAGCTCCAACGAGGTCAACGGGCTCACCCAGCCCGGCATCGACGTCGCCTACCTCCGCCGCTACTCGCGGATCCTCGAGGACGGCGGCTTCGACTACACGCTCGTGCCCTACGGTTCGGCCGGGCACGACCCGTTCACCATCGCCGCCGCGGTCACGCAGTACACCGAGCACCTGAAGCCGATCGTCGCGCTCCGCCCGAACACGATCTACCCGACGGTCGCCGCCAAGGCGCTCGCGACGCTCGACCAGCTCTCGAACGGCCGCGCAGTCGTGCACTTCATCGCCGGAGGCAACGACCACGAGCAGGCCCGCGAGGGCGACCGCCTGACCAAGGTCGAGCGCTACGCGCGCCAGGAGGAGTACATCCGGATCCTCCGGCAGGTCTGGTCGGCCACGGAGCCGTTCGACCACGAGGGCACCTACTACCGCTTCGAGGACTTCGTCTCGCGGGTGCTGCCGGTGCGGGGGAGCATCCCCGTCTCGGTCGGCGGCTCGAGTGACGAGGCCTACCGTCAGGGCGGCGCGCTCGCCGACATCTTCGGGCTCTGGGGCGAGCCGCTCGCCGACACCCAGCAGCAGATCGACCGGATCGCCGACGCCGCACTCGCGGCCGGCCGTCCCGACACCCCGCGCACCTGGGTCACCTTCCGGCCGATCATCGCGCCGACCGAGGAGCTCGCGTGGGAGAAGGCGCACCGGATCCTCGGGATCCTGCAGGGGCGCTCGGCCGCGACCGCCGACCCGAGGAAGGGCCTGTGGGTGCAGACGCCCGATGCGAACGGTCCGGCGAACGTCGGCTCGCAGCGCCTGCTCGACATCGCGCGCCGCAAGGATCTGCACGACCGCGCCCTCTGGACGCCGACCGCGACCGCGACCGGAGCGCAGGGCGCCTCCACCGCTCTCGTCGGCACGCCCGAGACCGTCGCCGCCGCGATCCTCGACTACGTCGACCTCGGCGCCGATCTGATCTCGATCCGCGGCTACGACAACCTGAACGACGCGGTCGACTACGGGCGCTCCATCATCCCGCTCGTCCGCGAGGAGCTCGCGCACCGCGAGGTCACCGGCCACCGCGGCGAGATCGTCGCGCAGCCTCCGCTCGAGAGCACCGAGCTGATCGGAGCGAGCGCGTGACGCTGCTCGACACGCCCGCCCGCGTCACCCCCGACCTCTCGGACCGGGCGCTCGCCCGGCTCACCGCCCGCCTCGCCGAGACCGCCGAGCGCTACGACCGCACCGCCCAGTTCCCGTGGGAGGGGATCCGCGCCGTCCACGACGCGGGGCTGCTCACCGTCGCGGTCGGCACTCGCTACGGCGGCACCCCGCCCTCGACTCTCGACCTCGTCCGGATCTTCGGCGCGCTCGGTCAGGGCGACCCGGCGGTCGCGCTGATCTCGGCGATGACCGTGCTGCAGCACGCTGCGCAGGACCGCGGCGCGACCTGGCCCGACGGGCTGTACCGCCGCGTCCTCGCCGACTCCGCCGAGCGCCCGGTGCTGCTGAACGCGGTGCGGGCCGAGCCCGAGTGGGGTGCCCCCGCCCGCGGCGGTCTGCCCGCGACGACGATCCGCCGCGACGGCGACGAGTGGGTGCTGGAGGGACGCAAGGGCTTCGCCACCGGCTCCGAGGGGCTCGCCTACCACCTGGTCTGGGCGGTCGACCTGCAGGGCGCCTCGGGTGAGCCCGAGCTCGCGCACGCGATCGTCCCGGGAGATGCTCCGGGCGTCCGGATCGAGAAGACGTGGGACCACCTCGGCCAGCGCGCCTCGAGCACGCACGACGTGGTCTACGAGCAGGTCCGCCTGCCGCTCGAGCACTTCCGCGGCACCCCGCGCTCGCAGCTCGCTCCGGAGGCGGGAGCGGGTGGAGGCTTCGGCCTCGCGGTCGCGGCGCTCTACGTGGGCGTCGGGCGGGCGGCGCAGAGCTTCTTCGTGCGGTTCGCGAACGAGCGGATCCCGACCTCGCTCGGGCGTCCGATCGCGACGACGGAGCGCATCCGCTCGGTCGCCGGCGAGATCGAGGCGCAGCTCGTGCAGGCCGAGGAGGTGCTGCTCTCGCTCGCCGCCCGCGTCGACGCGGGCGATCCGGCGGCCGCCGAGCGCCTCATCGTCGGCAAGCTGCTCGCCACCCGCTCGGCGGTCACGGCGGTCGAGACCGCCGTCGCCGCCCTCGGCAACCCCGGACTCACGCGGCACAACCCGCTCGAACGCCACCTGCGCGACGTCCTCGCCTCGCGCGTGCACCCGCCGCAGGACGACGCCGCCCTCCTGATCGCCGGCACGCGCACCCTCGCCGCCGCCGCCCACTGACTCCTCCCACTGACATCCCCTGCTCTGGAGACACAGCCATGACTCACCGACGATCCCGCTGGGCGGGCGCGACCGCGCTCACCCTCGCCGCCGCCCTCGCCCTGACCGCCTGCTCCGGATCCTCCGACGCGGGCACCGCTTCCGACGACGCGACCCCGGTCTCGGGCGGCCGGCTCTCGCTCGCCTTCTTCCCCGACAACGCCGCGTTCTCGTGCGTCGATCCGTTCCAGACCTACTGGATCGAGCACCGCACGGTGATCCGCAACGTCGCCGACTCCCTGACCGACCAGGACCCTGAGACGGGCGAGATCGAGCCGTGGCTCGCGACCGCCTGGAGCGTCGACGACGCGGGAACCGAGTACACCTTCGATCTGCGCACCGACGTGACGTTCTCGGACGGCACGGCGTTCACCGCCGACAGCGTCAAGACCGCCTTCGACAACGACCAGGCGACCCTCGCGCAGCTGCCCGCTGCCTACGGCGGCGTCTACCTGGCCGGCTACTCGGGCACGGAGGTGGTCGACGCCGACACGGTGAAGGTCACGTTCTCGACCCCCAACGCCGCGTTCCTCCAGGGCACCTCGACCACCAACCTCGCGATCCTCGCCGCCTCCTCGTACGAGAAGACGCCCGAGGAGCGCTGCCTCGGTGCAGTGGTCGGCTCCGGGCCCTTCACCCTCACCGACTACACCCCGGGCACCGGGATCACGCTCGACAAGCGCGCCGGCTACGCCTGGGGCTCCCCGCTCCGCGACAACACGGGGGAGGCGTACCTCGACGGCATCGACGTCAGCTACGTCGCCGAGGACAGCGTTCGCGTCGGCCAGCTCACGAGCGACGAGATCGACATCGCCTGGGGCCGGAACCCGATCTCCGAGAACGACCAGGCGGTGATCACCGGCAACGGCGACACCGTCGAGAGCCGGTCGCTGCCGGGCCCCGCGAGCAACTACTACCCGAACGTGTCGGAGGGGAAGATCCTCTCGGATCAGAAGGTGCGCGTGGCGGTGCAGAAGGCGATCGATCGAGAGACCTACGCGTCGACGATCTTCGGCGCCGGCTATCCGGCGGTGACGAGCGTCTACAACACGACCACGCCCTTCTCCAAGGACGAGTCCTCGGCACTGGCCTTCGACGCCGACGGCGCCGGCGAGCTGCTCGACGAGGCGGGCTGGGCGCTCGGTGACGAGGGCTACCGCCACAAGGACGGGCAGAAGCTCACCCTCTCGGTGCCGATCGTGGCGCAGTTCGGCGCGGGTGACCAGCTGATCCAGGACCAGCTCAAGCAGGTCGGCATCGACCTCGAGCTGAACGTGATCACCAACGCGCAGCGCGCGGACGTGCTCAACAGCGGCGACTACGACCTGATCTCGACCTACTACACCCGGGCCGACCCGGGAGTGATCCAGTGGATCATCGACTCCCGGTACGCAGGATCGAAGGCGCAGGCCGTGAACAACTTCACCCCCGAGCAGGCGAGCGAGGTGCAGGCCCTGCTCGACGAGGGCGTCCAGACCGTCGACACGACGGCCAGGGCGGCGGTCTACGGCCGGCTGCAGGACTACCTGCTCGACAACGCGCTCGTCTTCCCCTTCGCCGAGCGGGTGCAGCTGGCCGGCGTCTCGTCGGCGGTGCACGGCTTCCGCTTCACCTCGGAGGCGTTCGGCGACTTCGCCGGGACCTGGATCCAGCCGTGACGACCCTCGCGACACCCGCGGCACCGGGGAGGCCGGGCCTCCGCTCGGCCCCCTCGGGCCTCGGCCGCTACCTCGTCGGGCGGCTGGGCCAGGCGGTCCTCGTGCTGTGGGCCGCCTACACGGTGACCTTCGCCGTGCTGTGGCTGCTGCCGAGCGACCCGCTCGCGCTGCTGCTCTCGGCCAACAACGTCGAGGTCGACTCTCTGACTCCGCAGCAGCTCGCCGAGGCGCAGGCGCGCTACGGCCTCGACCAGCCCGTCTGGCAGCAGTACCTGCACATGCTCGGCAACGCGCTCCGGGGCGACTTCGGCACCTCCATCACGAAGGGGATCCCGGTGACCCAGCTGATCGCCGAGAAGCTGCCGGGAACCCTCCAGCTCAGCGCCCTCGCGATCGGGCTCGCACTCGTCGGCGGCACGGCGCTCGCCTACCTGGCGGCGTACGTGCAGTGGCGGCCGCTCAAGGTGCTGCTGAGCCGGCTGCCCTCCGCGGGAGTCGCGTTCCCCGGGTTCTGGATCGGCCTGCTGCTCATCCAGTTCTTCGCCTTCACGATGCACCTGCTGCCCTCCACGGGCAGTGCGACGCCGGCGAGCCTGATCCTGCCGGCCGTGACGATGGCGATCCCCACCTCGGCGATGCTCGCGCAGGTGCTGACCCGCAGCTTCGCCGACGTCGAGCGGGAGGCGTACATCACCACCGCCCGCGCGGCGGGGCTCTCCCGCGCTGCGGTGCAGTGGCGGCACGCGTTCCGCAACGCCTCGCTGCCGACTCTGACGATCCTCGGCATCCTCGCCGGCAACACCGTCACCGGGGCGATCGTCGCCGAGACGATCTTCGGCCGGCAGGGCATCGGCACGCTCGCTCAGGAGTCGGTGCTCACCCAGGACGTGCCGGTGGTGCAGGCCGTCGTCGTGCTGGCCGCAGCCGTCTTCGTCGGGATCAACCTCCTCGTCGACCTGCTCTACCCCCTCCTCGATCCGCGCATCACCACGACAGCGAAGGCGAGCCGGCCATGACGCTCGAACTCACCAGAACCGAGACCGCCGCGACAGTCGCGCCCGAGCCCCGCGAGCGCGCCCCGCAGGGCAGGAGCGGGCGGCGCCTCCGCACCGCACGGCTCCTCCTGCGCCGCCCCGGGTTCGTGATCGCGCTCGCCTTCGCCGTCTTCGTGCTGGTCTCGGCGATCACCCCGGCCCTGTTCACCGGCTACGACCCGACTGCGACGGCGCCCGTCGACAAGCTGCAGGCGCCGAGCACCGCGCACCTGTTCGGCACCGACGAGCTCGGCCGCGACCTGTTCGCGCGCGTTCTGCACGGCGGGGCGCTGACCATCCAGGCCACCGTGATCGCGATCGCGATCGCCCTCGTCGGCGGCCTCGCGCTCGGCGTCGTCTCGGGCTACGCGGGCGGAGTCGTCGACGCCGTCATCATGCGGATCGTCGACGTGCTCCTCGCGATCCCGGGGCTGCTGCTGGCGCTCGCCATCGTCACCGCGATCGGCTTCGGCACACTGCCGGTAGCGCTGGCCGTGGGGATCGGGATCCTGCCGGGCTTCGCGCGCACCACGCGCGCCGAGGTCCTGCGGGTGAAGACGCTGCCCTTCGTCGAGGCCGCCCGCACCGGAGGCGCCACTCGGCTGCGCATCCTCGTGCGGCACGTGCTCCCGAACTCCTGGGGCCCGGTCGCCGTGCTGGCGGTGCTCGATCTCGGGACCGCGATCATCGCGGTCGCCGCGTTGAGCTTCCTCGGCTTCGGTGCCGCTCCTCCCGCGGCGGAGTGGGGCACGCTCATCTCGAGCGGTCGCAACTACCTGGTGACCAGCCCCTGGCTCTCGCTGCTGCCCGGCCTGTTCGTCGGACTCCTGGTCTTCTCGCTGAACCACGTGGCGAAGACCGTCGAGGAGGTGCAGCGATGAGCGCGATCGTACGGCTGGATCGCCTGTCGGTCGCCTACGGCGAGCAGACCGTCGTGCACGAGGTCTCGCTCGAGATCGCGCCGGGCGAGATCGTCGCCGTGGTCGGCGAGTCGGGGTCGGGCAAGTCGACGACCGCGAACGCCGTGCTCGGGCTGCTGCCCGCGTCCGGGCGGATCCTCGGCGGCTCGGTCGAGATCGCCGGCGGCGATGTCACTCGCGCCTCCGAGAAGGAGCTGCGACGCCTCCGGGGACGCGTCGTCGGGCTCGTGCCGCAGGACCCGATGGTCGGCCTCGACCCCACCCTGAGGATCGGTGCCCAGGTCGCCGAGGCCGTGCGCCTGCGGGGGGTCGACCGCCGCTCGGTCGACGCCGAGGTGCTCGAGGCGCTCGGGCAGGCGGGGATCGATGATCCGGAGTTGCGCGCCCGGCAGTACCCGCACGAGCTCTCGGGGGGCCTGCGCCAGCGCGCGCTGATCGCGATCGCGCTGGCGGGGAAGCCGCGGCTGATCATCGCCGACGAGCCCACCTCGGCGCTCGACGTCACGGTGCAGAAGCGGATCCTCGACCACCTGCAGTCGCTCGTCCGCGAGCAGGGGATCGCGCTGCTGATCATCACGCACGACCTCGCGGTCGCCGCCGACCGGGCCGACCGCGTCCTCGTGATGCGGGCCGGCCGGGTGATCGAGCAGGGTCCGCCGGCCGAGATCCTCGTGGCGCCGCGGGAGGAGTACACCCGCGCTCTGATCGACGCGGCACCCGGTCTCGGGCACGGCGGGGCGATCGTGCCGCGCTTCGATCACGTGGAGCCGGCTCCCGAGATCCTGCGGATCGAGAAGGTCGTCAAGGACTTCACGCTCCCCGGGCGACGCGCCGACTTCCGTGCGCTCGACGACGTCTCGTTCTCGGTGCGCGCCGGGCAGACGCTCGCGCTGGTGGGGGAGTCGGGCTCGGGCAAGACGACCGCGCTGCGGATAGCCCTCGGCCTCGAGCGCGCGTCGGGCGGCCGCGTGCTCGTCGAGGGGGCCGACCTGACCCACGCCGGCGAGAAGCAGTGGCGGCCGCTGCGTCGGCGCATCCAGCTCGTGCACCAGAACCCGTTCGCGGCGCTCGACCCGCGCTTCACCGTGCTCGAGTCGGTCGTCGAGCCGCTGGTGTCGTTCGGAGTCGGCGATCGCCTCACCCGCCTCGCCCGCGCCCACGAGCTGCTCGACCGGGTCGGGCTCCCCGACTCCTTCCTCTCCCGTCTGCCCGCCGAGCTCTCGGGCGGCCAGCGCCAGCGGGTCGCGATCGCCCGGGCGCTCGCACTCGGGCCGGATCTCGTGCTGCTCGACGAGCCGGTCTCGGCGCTCGACGTGTCGGTGCAGGCGCAGATTCTCGAGCTGCTGGTCGAGCTGCAGCGAGACCTCGGCGTCGCCTACCTCTTCATCTCGCACGACCTCGCGGTCGTCGCCGACGTCTCGCACGAGATCGTGGTGCTGAACCGCGGCCGGGTCGAGGAGGCGGGGAGCACCTCCCGCGTCTTCCGCTCGCCCGAGTCGGAGTACACCCGGACGCTCCTCGCGGCGATCCCCGGAGTGTCGGCGGTGACCTCGTGAGCCGGCGCTTCCTCGTCATCGGCGGCGGGGCCGTGGGCTCGGTGGTCGCGGCGCAGCTGCATCTCGCGGGGGAGGACGTCGTGCTGATCGCGCGCGGCGAGCACCTCCGCCTGGTCCGCGAGCGCGGGCTGCGCCTCCGACGGCCGGCCGGCGACGAGACGGTAGGGGTGCCGGTGGCGAGCGGACCGCTCGAGGCGGCACCGCGCCGAGGCGACGTGCTCGTGCTGACCGTGAAGGCGCAGGACGCCGAGGCGGCGCTCGCCGAGTGGGCGTGGACGCCGCTGGTCGGCGGGGGAGCGGGCAGCGAGCTGCCGGTGCTCACCTTCCAGAACGGACTTGCCGCCGAGGACGCGGCGCTGCGCCGCTTCGCCGACGTGTCCGGCGTCTCGATCGGCATCGCGGCCAGCTTCCTCACCCCCGGCGAGATCGTGTCGCCGTCGTTCCCGACGGTCGGAGCGCTCTGGATCGGCCGACACCCCGACGCCGACGACCCCCGGGCCGAGGCGCTCGCCGCGACGTTCCGCGATGCGGGCTTCGCGGCGCGGGCCGTGCCCGACATCGGCGCGTGGAAGGCGCGGAAGCTGCTCGCGAACGCCGTCAACGGCCTCGACCTCTTCACCGGCTCCGACGACGAGCGCAGCGCGCTTCGCGACACGCTCGTGGCGGAGGCGCGCCTCGCGCTCACCGCGAACGGCCGCACGATCGCCGCCGACGACGGCACTCGCCTCCGGGTCGACCCCGTCGCCGGCCACACCGCCGGTCGTCTCTCGACCTGGCAGAGCTTCGCCCGCGGCGCCGGAAGCGAGGTCGACCACCTCACCGGCGAAGTCGTGCTGCTCGCCCGCCGAGCGGGCGTCGCCGTTCCCGTGAGCGAGCGCCTGCAGCTCCTCCTCGGGCTCCGCGGTCGGGAGGCGGCCGTCGCGCCGCTCCCGCTCGCCGAGCTCTCCGTCCCCTCTCCCGAAGGAGTCCCCGCATGACCCTGACCATCCCCGCCCCCCTCGTCCAGCGCTTCGACGAGCCCGAGGGCATCGGGCCCCGAGGCACACTGATCGTCCTCGGCGGCCGAGGCGAGACGCCGGCCGTCTACGAGCGCTTCGGCACCCGGCTCGCTCGCGACGCCTACCGCGTTCGCGCGCTGGGCGACGCGACCGTCGAGGGGATCCGGGAGGCGGCGCTCGAGCTCCTCCACGACCCCGCCGCCGTCTCACCCCTGGTGCTGGTCGGCTCCGACGCGGGCGCGGCGGTCGCCCTCGAGCTCGCCGCGACCCACCCCGAGGCGGTCGACGCGGTGATCGTCGCCGGTCTGCCCGTCCGCGCCGTGGGAGGCGAGGGCGTCGCCGAGCGGACCGCCTGCCCGACCCACGCCGGGGTGCTCGCGCGCGAGGCCGATGCGGTCGCGCGCGACGCGGTGCTTCCTCCGGAGCTGCTCTCGGTCGCGGCGAGCGCGGTGCGCGCCCCGCTGCTCGCGCTGCACGGCGAGGCCGACGCGATCAGCCCCGTGGCGGAGGCGGTGGCCGTCTACCGCACGGCCCCGCGCGCCGAGATCCACCTCCTCGCCGACGGGCGGCACGACGCGCTGAACGACGCGACTCACCGCTCGGCCGCGGCGACCGTGGTCCTGTTCCTCGAGTGGGTGAAGGCGTCGGCGGCGACCGCGGCGATCATCACGCGGGTGGAGGCGTGAGCGCCATCGCGCCCGCTCCCGACATCGCGCCCGCTCCCGACATCGCGCCCGCCGTCGTCCACGCCGACCGCTCGGGCTGGTCGCCCGCGGGCGATCCGGTCGGAGTGGTGCGCGCCCGCGATGTCGCCGAGGTCCGCGCGACGCTCGCGTACGCCTCCGCCCACGGGATCCCCGTGGTGACCCGAGGGGCCGCCTCCGGACTCGCGGGCGCCGCGAGCGCGGGGGAGGGCGTGATCGTGCTCGACGTCTCCGGGCTCGACCGCATCCTCTCGATCGACCCGGTCGACGGCGTCGCACGGGTCGAGCCCGGGGTGATCACCGCCGACCTCGACCGCGCCGCCGCCCGCCACGGCCTGCTCTACGCGCCCGACCCCGGCAGCGTCGAGATCTCGACCATCGGCGGCAACATCGCCACGAACGCGGGCGGGCTGCGCGGCGCCAAGTACGGAGTCACCCGCGACGCGGTGCTCGCCCTCGACGTGGTCCTGGCCGACGGCTCGCTCGTCCACCTCGGCCGCGACACCGTGAAGGGCGTCGTCGGCCTCGACCTGACCGCCCTCGTGGTCGGGTCGGAGGGGAGCCTCGGCGTGGTCGTCGGCGCGACCCTCCGCCTCCTGCCGCGGCCCCGCGTCACCGCGACCGCCGCGGCGTTCTTCGCCGATGTCGCCGCGGGAGCCGAGGCCGCCGTTGCGCTCGCGCTCGCGGGCCTGCGCCCGAGCGTGCTCGAGCTCGTCGACGACCGCACCCTCGAGGCGATCGACGCGCTGCGCGGCTCCGATCTGGCGGCCCGCGGAGGCGCGTTCCTCCTCGTGCAGACCGACGGCTTCGGCGCGGCCGACGAGATCGAGGCGGTCCGCACCGTTCTCGCGGCGACCGCGTCGAGCGTCGAGACGACCCTCGACGCCGCCGAGGGGCTCGCTCTGGCGGCCGCGCGCCGCGACGCACTGCCCGCTGTCGAGGCGCGCGGCCGGGTCCTCATCGAGGACATCGCCGTGCCCCGGTCGCGTCTCGCCGAGGCGATCCGGCGGATCCACGCGATAGCGGCCGACACCGGCGCCGACGTGTACGTGTTCGCGCACGCCGGCGACGGCAACCTGCACCCGATCATCCGGCTCCGCGACGAGACCGACGCGGCTCGCGCGCAGGCCGACGCCGCGGCCGAGGCCGTGTTCGCCCTCGCTCTCGAGCTCGGCGGCACCGTCAGCGGCGAGCACGGCGTCGGTGGCCTGAAGCGCGAGTGGGCCAGGCGCGAGCTCGGCCCCGACGTCGTCTCCCTGCAGCGCGCAGTGCGGCGGCTGTTCGATCCGCAGGGCATCCTGAATCCCGCAACCGCGCTGTGAGCGCACTCGAAAGGACCGTCATGACCGACCCTGCTCTGTTCGATACTGCACTTTCCGACCCTGCGCTTTCCGACCCTGCGCTCTCAGGCTCCGACCGCTCCGGCTCCGCTCTCCCCGATCGGCGCGACGTGCTCGTGACGCCCGAGGAGCTCGAGGAGGCGCTCGCGTCGCCCGAGCCGCCGCTCGTGCTCGACGTGCGCTGGCGCCTCGATCGCCCCGACGGCCGGCCCGCGTACCTCGACGGGCACGTGCCCGGAGCCGTCTACGTCGACCTCGATCACGAGCTGGCCGAGCACGGCGACCCGGCTGACGGGCGGCACCCGCTGCCTCCGATCGACGCGCTGCAGGGGGCGGCCCGCGGCTGGGGCCTGCGCCAGGGCCAGGCGGTCGTGGTCTACGACGACCTGAAGAACCTGTCGTCGGCCCGCGCGTGGTGGCTGCTGCGGGCGGCCGGAGTCGCCGAGGTGCGCCTGCTCGACGGGTCGCTCCGCGCCTGGACCGGGTCGGGGCGCGCGCTCGAGACCGGTCCCGTGACTCCGGTGCGCGGCGACGTGGAGCTCGCCTACGGTGCCCTGCCGGTGCTCGACATCGACGCGGCGGCCGCGTTCCCCTCTCACGGCGTGCTGCTCGACGCCCGCGCGCCCGAGCGGTACCGCGGCGACGTCGAGCCGATCGACCCGCGCGCCGGGCACATCCCGGGGGCGCTGAACGCGCCGGCGACCGACAACGTCGACTCCGAGGGCCGCTTCCCCCCGTCCTCCGAGCTGCGCGCGCGCTTCGAGGCGGTCGGCGTGCGGGCCGATGCTCCGGTCGGCGTCTACTGCGGCTCCGGAGTGACGGCCGCCGCCGACGCCGTCGCGCTGACGCTCGCGGGCTTCGCGCCGCGCCTCTACCCCGGCTCGTGGTCGCAGTGGTCGAACACCCCCGGTCGCCCGGTCGCGACGGGCCCGTCCGCGTAGCACGCACTCTCCTCGTTCTCGATTCGCCGGCGCACCCACTCCTCAGAAGTCGCGGTAGTCGCGTCCCACTCCCGCGACTTCTGGAGTGTGGGCGGCCCGTCGGCGCGCGGACGTCCTCCGGCCGTCGAGAACGCAGGAGTTGTCGTCCTCGACGTCCGACTGCGACAACTCCTGCGTTCTCGGGCGTAGGCCAGCGCCTTCACGCCGACGAGGCCGCGAGTACGCGTCGCGAAAGTCGCGTGCCACTACCGCACCCTGTGGAGAGTCGGCGGTCTGCCCGTGCGCAGACGGGGTCGCCCATCGAGAACGCGAGAGTTGTCGTACTCGACGACGACGACGACTTCTGCGTTCTCGCGCAGCCAGGACGGTGCCTCTGGGAGGCGTGGCCGCGAGTGCGCGAAAGGTGCGGTAGTCGAGCGCGACCACCGCGACTTCTGAGGAGTGGCGCGCCTCAGCCCAGGCGGGAATGCTCGCCGAGGTGGTGCCAGGTGCGGTTGTGGTACACGAGCGGCGCCGTGGTCTCGGAGTCCTCGGGCACGTGCGCCTCGAGGGCGTGCACGGCGACGATCGTCGATGATCCCGCCTCCATGCGGTTGATCACCGTGCCGCGGATCCACGCGGCGGCCCCCGGGAAGAACGGCTCGCCCGTGGGCAGCCGCGACCAGAGCGACGCATCGGCGAAGCGGTCGATGCCGCTGGTCGAGCCCAACCGCGCCAGGTCGAGCTGCTCCGCCCCGAGCAGGTGGACGACCAGCGTCTCGGACGCCTGGATGGCGGGCGAGCTGGACGAGGCGGACGAGAGAGAGAAGACGAACAGCGGCGGCTCGGCGCTCACCGAGAAGACGGAGGTCGCGGTCAGGGCGACCGGGCCGGTGCCCGGGTCGGCGGTGATCAGCGCGACTCCGGCGGCGTGGTTGCGGAACGCGAGCTTGAAGTCCTCCGGGGAGAGCCCGGCGAAGGCGCGGTGCTCCGGCTCGTGGTCCGGCGTGGTGGCGAGGTTCTCGCGGCTCATCGGAGACTCCTGATCGATCGAGGGTGCGGCACGGGGTGGTGGCCCGCCGTCGCGCCGCAGCACGGCTCCTCCAGACTGGCGCACCGGCCGAGGGAGGTCCGCCCCATTGCGGAGTATGACGCCGCGACCTCCGTGAACGCCGACCCCGGGCCGCGGATGCCGGTCCGCCGCCGGCTGCTCGCCCGTGCGATCTGCAGGACCCTGTGCGATCTGCAGGACGCTGAGCAATCTGCAGGACCCTGTGCGATCTGCAGGTGATGGTGCGCAGAGAGCGATCTCTGCCGCATGATCCTGTCTGCCGCCGGCCGGTTCGCCTGCAGATCATCCCTGCAGAGGGCACGGGGTCCTGCGGATCGTACAGAATCCTGCAGATCGTACGGGGCGCGAAGATCGTTCCTGCAGACGGCACGGGGTCCTGCAGATCGTTCCTGCAGACGGCACGGAGTCCTGCAGACGGCGCTGAGTCCTGCAGACGGCACGGAGTCCTGCAGATCGCACACCAGCTGCTCGCCCTCAGCGCAACCCGTCGCCGCGGCTCTCGTCTGCGCGCAGACTCGACGGCATGGCCCACCGTCAGCGCACCTCCACGGCGCACCCCGAGAGCAGGACCTGCGCCTCCTGCGGCCGCGAGATCGAATGGCGGGCGAAGTGGGCGCGCGATTGGGAGAACGTCCGCTACTGCTCGGACGCCTGCCGCCGGCGCGGGGTCGGCCCGGAGGAGGCGCGCCTCGAGGAGGAGATCCGCACCGTTCTGCTCGCGCGGGCGGCGTCGTCGACGGCGTGCCCGTCCGAGGTCGCGCGCCGGGTCGGCGGCGAGGAGTGGCGGCCGCTGATGGAGCCGGTGCGCCGGGCCGCGCGCCGCCTGGTCGACCGGGGCGAGATCGACATCGTGCAGGGCGGACAGGTCGTCGATCCCTCGCGGGCGAAGGGCCCGATCCGGCTGCGGAGGCGCCCCGGCGGACCCCTGTCGCCGGGCGGCGCCGCGGGCTAGCCTCAGCAGATGCCCAGCAGCGACGCCGTCGTCCTCACCGTCCCCGGACCGAACGGCGAGCGGGAGGTGCGGATCTCGAGCCCCGAGCGCGTGCTCTTCCCCGAGCCGGGCATCACCAAGCGCGAGGTCGCGGAGTACCTGATCGCCGTCGGTGAGCCGTTCGTCGCGGCGAACGGCGGCCGCCCCGTCTCGCTGCAGCGCTTCTCCTCCGGGATCGAGGGCGAGCAGTTCTTCTCGAAGAACCCGCCCAAGGGCGCACCCGAGTACGTCCGGTCCGTCCCGGTGACCTACCCGAGCGGGCGCGTGCATCCGCAGCTCGTGATCGACGAGCCCGCGGCCGCCGTCTGGGCGGCGCAGATGAACACCGTCGTCTTCCACCCGTGGGCGGCCCGCGCCGACGCGCCGGACCTGCCCGACCAGCTCCGGATCGACCTGGATCCGCAGCCGGGCACCGACGTCGCCGACGCGGTCGTCGCGGCTCACGCGCTGCGCGAGGTGCTGCGCGAGGCCGGCCTCGAGCCGTTCGTGAAGACCTCCGGCAACCGCGGCCTGCACGTCTTCGCGCCGATCGTCGCCGAGCACGAGTTCCTCGACGTGCGCCACGCGGTGATCGCCGCGGCGCGCGAGCTGGAGCGGCGGATGCCCGAGCAGGTCACGACGGCGTGGTGGAAGGAGGAGCGCGGCGAGCGGATCTTCGTCGACTTCAACCAGGCGAACCGCGACCGGACGATCGCCGGCGCCTACAGCCCGCGAGCACTCGCGCACGCTCCCGTCTCCACTCCGCTGGACTGGGACGAGCTCGACGGCGTCGACCCGCGGGCCTTCACGATCCGCACGGTCCCGGCGCGCCTCGCCGAGCGCGGCGATCCGTGGGCCCGGATGCACGACGCTCCCGGCCGCCTCGACGCCCTGCTCGCCTGGTGGGAGCGCGACGTCGCCGCGGGCCTGGGCGAACTGCCGTTCCCGCCCGACTTCCCGAAGATGCCGGGCGAGCCGCCCCGCGTGCAGCCCAGCCGCGCGAAGAAGGCCTAGCCGAGGACGTCGCCGAGGTCGTACGCGGTCGGCTGCTCGAGCTGCTCCAGGGTGCAGGAGGCGGCGTCGCGGTCCGGGCGCCAGCGCTCGAACTGCACGGTGTGCCGGAAGCGGTCGCCCTCGCGCTGGTCGTAGCGGACCTCCAGCACGAGCTCGGGACGCAGGCGAACGAAGGAGGTGTCGCGGCCGCTCGAGAACCGGCTCCGCTCGCCCTCGCCGCGCACCGGCTCGGCCGCGGCGTCGCGCTCGACCGCGGGCGCGAGCTCCTCGAGCAGCTGCACCCGCCTCTCGTCGCTGAACGCCGAGGCCCCGCCGACCTGCCGGACCTCACCGTCGTCGCCGTGCAGGCCGAGCAGGATCGAGCCCACGCCCGGCTTCGAGGCGTGCTCGCGGTACCCGATCGCGATCACGTCGGCCGTGCGGTGGTGCTTGACCTTCAGCATCGTGCGCTTCCCGGGGGAGTAGGGCGAGGCCAGGGGCTTCGCCACGACGCCGTCGAGTCCCGCGCCCTCGAAGCGCTCCAGCCAGTCGCGCGCCAGGGCCTCGTCGTCGGTGGTGCGTCCGAGGTGCAGCGGATGCGGGACGCCGGCCAGCACCGCGGCGAGCGCCTCCCGCCGTGCCGAGTACGGCTCCTCGAGCAGGCTGCGTCCGTCCACGGCGAGCAGGTCGAAGGCGACGAGCATCGCCGGGGTCGTCTCCGCCAGCATCGTCACGCGGCTGGCGGCCGGATGGATGCGCTGGGAGAGCAGGTCCCAGTCGAGCCGCTGCGCTCCCGGCTCGCCCGTCGCCAGGACGATCTCGCCGTCGAGCACGCAGCCGTCGGGGAGCAGTCGCAGGAAGGCCTCGACCAGCTCGGGGAAGTACCGGGTCAGCGGCTTGGAGCCGCGGCTCCCGATCTCGCACTCCCCGCCGGCGACCGAGACGATCGCGCGGAACCCGTCCCACTTCGGCTCGTAGGAGTATCCGCCCGCGACGGCGGTCTGCTCCGGCACCGCCGGGACGGCCTTGGCGAGCATCGGGGCGAGGGGGAGCGCGAACGGCAGGTCCATGCCCTGATCATCCCGGCCGCAGTCCCCGACCGCACCCCCTTCCGGAAGGCTGTGGACCGGGCGGTTCCGGGCCCGCCTCACGGGTTCGAGGCGTAGCGTTCCCGGCATGAGCATTGACTGGAAGCGCTGGACGCCCGTCGCCGTCGTCCCCGCGGTCGTCGTCGCCGCGGCCGTCGCCCTCCCCCTCTCCGCGAGCGCCGCGGGGGACCTCCCCGAGAAGTCCGCCGCCGACCTCCTCGCCTTCGTCGCCGAGAGCGACACCACCGCCTTCTCCGGCGAGATCCAGCAGACCTCCGACCTCGGGCTGCCCGATCTCTCGGCGCTCGGCGGCTCCGCCGGCTCGGCGTCCGCCGACCCCGCCGACTCCCTCGTCGAGCTCGCTACCGGCTCGCACCAGGCGCGCGTCTACGTCGACGCCGAGAAGGGCGCGCGTCTCCAGGTGCTCGACCGGCTGGCCGAGCGCGACGTCGTCGCCTCGACGACCGGCGGAGTCTGGATCTACGACTCGAGCGCGAACACCGCCACCCACCTGGCGCCTCCCGCGGGCGGAGACCCGGTGGGCGACCAGGTCGTCACGCCGTCGTCTGCGGCCCAGCAGTTGCTCGCCGCGATCGACCCGACGACCACGGTCGCGGTCGGCTCGGACGTCAGCGTCGCCGGGCGCGACGCGTACGAGCTCGTGCTCACGCCCCGCGACAGCGGCACCCTGGTGGGCTCCGTGACCGTCTCGGTCGACGGCGAGACCGGCCTCCCGCTCGGAGTCGCCGTGACCGCTCGCGGAGGCACCGCGCCCGCGTTCAGCGTCGCGTACACGAGCATCGACTTCCGGACGCCGGACGCGTCCCTCTTCTCCTTCACGCCCCCGGCCGGCGCCGAGGTGACGGAGCACGCCGCTCCGGTCGACGACGCGACGGACGCCCCCGAGGCGTCCGCCCCGAGCGCCGCGGGGCACTCCGACGTCGTCACCACGGGATCCGGCTGGACGAGCGTCGTCGAGCTGCCCGCGGGCGACACCGACGCGCTCTCCTCGCTCGACGCGGTCACCACGCCGGTCGACGGCGGCCGCATCCTCTCCTCCGCCCTGCTGACCGTCCTCGTCACCGACGACGGACGCGTCCTCGCCGGCGCGGTCCCGGCCGAGACGCTCCGCGACGCGGCCTCCGCTCGGTGACGGCGGGCGAGCTCGCGGTCGAGACGCGGGGGCTCACCAAGCGCTTCGGGCGCCAGGAGGCGGTCTCCGGTCTCGACCTCGCCGTCCCTCGTGGCGCCGTCTTCGGCTTCCTCGGCCCGAACGGGTCGGGCAAGACCACGACCATCCGGATGCTGCTCGCGCTGGCCGCGCCGACCGCCGGCAGCATCACCGTCCTCGGCCAGGCCATGCCCCGGCGCTCGGCCGAGGTCCTGCCCCGGGTGGGCGCGCTGGTCGAGGGGCCGGGCTTCTACCCGTTCCTCTCCGGAGCGGCCAACCTCCGGCGCTTCGACGCCGCGGAGGCGGGCACCTCGTCCCGGACCCGCGACACCCGCGCGAAGGAGGCCCTCGCCCGGGTCGGTCTCTCGGCCGCTGCGCGCAAGAAGGTCGGCTCCTACTCCCTGGGCATGAAGCAGCGGCTCGGCATCGCGGTCGCCCTGCTCTCGCCGCGCGACCTGATCGTGCTGGACGAGCCCACGAACGGCCTCGACCCGCAGGGCACCCGCGAGGTGCGCGCTCTCGTGCGCGGGCTGAACCAGGACGGCACGACCGTCCTCGTCTCCAGCCACCTCCTCGCCGAGATCGAGCAGCTCTGCACCCACGCCGCCGTCATGCGCACCGGGCGCCTCGTCGCCCAGGGCGGGCTCGACGAGCTGCGCGGGGACGCCGCCTCGGTCGAGCTGCTGACGCCCGACCGCGAGCGCGCGATCGTGGCCCTGCACACCCGGGGTCTGGAGCCGCGGACCGCGCCGGGCCCGCACCCCGCCGATCCGCCGCTCGTCGTCGCCGCTCTGCCGGCCGGACTCGCGGCCGAGACGCTGGTCGCGGACCTCGTGCGGGCCGACGTCCGCGTCCGCGGCTTCGCCGTCCGCCGCCCCTCGCTCGAGGAGCGCTTCGTCGAGCTGACCGGGGAGGGCTTCGATGTCGAGCGCTGACGCGGCCGTGCGCCGCGCAGGGATCGGGTCCCTGCTCGCCTCCGAGCTCGCCCTGCTCTTCCGCCGGCGCCGCACCTGGGCGCTGCTCGCGGCCCTGGCCGCCATCCCGATCCTGCTCGCCGTCGCGGTGCGGCTCTCGGGCGGCGACGGAGGCGGACCATCCTTCGTGGGCGCGATCGCCGGAAACGGACTCTTCACCGGCTTCGCGGCGATCACGGTCGCCGTCCCGCTGTTCCTCCCGCTCACGGTCGGGGTCGTCGCCGGCGACGCGATCGCGGGGGAGGCCTCGCTCGGGACGCTGCGCTACCTGCTGGTCAGTCCCGTCGGCCGGGTGCGGCTGCTCGCGGTGAAGTTCGCCGCCTCCCTCGCCTTCTGCCTCGCCGCAGCCCTCACGGTCATGGTGGTCGGGATCCTGATCGGGCTGGCGCTCTTCCCGGCAGGACCGGTGACGCTGCTGTCCGGCAGCACCGTCCCGCTCGGCGACGCGATCGGCCGGGCCCTGGCGATCGCCGTGTACGCAGCGCTCTCGCTGGTCGGGCTCTCGGCGATCGGCCTCTTCATCTCGACGCTGACAGACGTGCCGGTCGGCGCCATGGCGGCCACCGTGGTCGTCTCCATCGCGGCGCAGATCGTCGGCTCGCTCTCACAGCTGGACGCCCTCCACCCGTTCCTGCTGACGGACCGGTGGTTCGACTTCGCCGATCTCCTGCGGGATCCGATCACGTGGAGCTCCTTCGGCGAGAACGCGCTGCTCCAGCTCGCCTACGTCGCCGTGTTCGGGTCGCTCGCGATCGGCCGCTTCACCACCCGCGACGTCCTCTCCTGATCCCGGGAACGACGGAGGCCGCCCTCCCGCACTGCGGTGGGGGCGGCCTCCGTGTCGTCGGGGTCAGCCCTGCGGCGCGATCCCGAAGCTGACGGAGCCGCCCTCGTCCACCTGCGCGTCGAGGACCTTGTCGCCGAGAGCGACGGAGGCGGCCACGTCGAGGAACACGCGCGCCCCGTCCTGCTCCACGACGGCGTCCGTCGACTCGGGGGCCGCGGCGACCGCGACAGCGAAGTTGCGGGCGTCGAGATCGGTGCCGCTGATGCGCAGGCCTCCCTCGACGGGGGTCTCGGTCTGCCCGGTGATGGTCTTGACGACGGTGCTGGCGTTGTCGGTGAGCGTGAGCATCGGGTCGTTCCTTCCGTCCGTGATCGATGAGGGGGCCACGTTGCCGGGAACCGGCGGCACCCTCAAGGCGGCGCAGCGGATGTGGAGGGGATGCACACCTGGGCGGCGCGGGCAGTCCCGGCGCTCGCCGGAGTCGCGCCGGGCCGGAGGCGCCGCACCGCCTGTCACACTGGCCGGATGCACCCCGCCGACTCCTGCCCCTGCGGAAGCCGCCGCCACTACGCCGACTGCTGCCGCCCCGCCCACCTCGGCGAAGAGCCCTCGCCGACGGCGGAGCGCCTGATGCGCAGCCGCTACAGCGCGAACGTCCTCGGCAGCGCCCCCTACCTGCTCGCGAGCTGGTACCCCTCGACCCGGCCGCGCCGCATCGACCTCGATCCCGACGTCCAGTGGCGCCGGCTCCAGATCGTCGACACCTCGTTCGGCGGGGAGGGCGACGAGGAGGGCCTGGTCGAGTTCCGCGCCTCCTACCGCTCGCCCGCCGGCCCCGGCCTCGTGCACGAGCGCAGCCGCTTCCTGCGCGAGGACGGTCGCTGGCTCTACGTCGACGGCGAGATGCTCGGAGACGAGGCCTGATCCGCCCGGGCCGTCCTACTCTGGAGGCATGGCCAAGGACTTCCGCCGAGCGGACGACGCGTCGCGCTACGAGCTCCACCTCGACGGCGCCCTGGTGGGCGTCCTCGACTACCGGGAGGCGCCCGGCAGCGTCTCCCTCGTCCGCTCCTTCACGACCCCGCCCTTCCGCGGCCGCGGGCTCGCCGGGGAGCTGGTCTCCTTCGCCGTCGACGACATCGAGGCCGCCGGCGGGCGGAGCGTCGTGCCGATGTGCTGGTACGTCGGGCAGTGGTTCGAGCAGCACCCGGAGAAGGCGCACCTGCTCGCTCCCTCCTGAGCCCGCCGCTCACTCGCGGACCGCGGGCTCCACTCCGGCGAGGTCCGGGCCGAGGCCGATGTCGACCAGGCGCAGACGGCCCGCGTAGGAGTCGCCCGGATGCAGCAGCAGACCGGCCTTGATCGCGCCGAAGGTGACCGTCACATCGGCGCGCAGCACGGTCGGATCGGGGACCGACCCGTCGTCGGGATGGATGCCGCTCGGCAGATCGACAGCGACGACCACCGGGCGCTCGGCCCGCCGCTCCAGCGCGTCGAGCACCGCCTCGACGACGGCGCGCGGCCGTCCCCGCAGCGCGGGCTCCGTCGCTCCGATGCCGAGGATCCCGTCGACCAGGACGTCGGCGCGCGCCACCGCCGCCGCGAGGCCGCGAGCGTCGTCGGCGGACAGCTGCCCGCAGCCCTCGTCGAGCGCCACGGCGAGGCCTCGGCGGTGCACCCGCTCGGCCGTGAGGACGAGGACGACGTCGGTCCCGGAGGAGGAGAGCTCGGCGGCCGCGTAGAGCGCGTCTCCGCCGTTGTCGCCCGGGCCGACCAGGACGAGCACGGAGCCCGGACGGGAGCGGTCGGAGCGACCGGCGAGCACGAGCCGCAGCTCGCGGGCGAGGCCGTCGGCGGCGCGCTGCATCAGCGGCTCCCGCCGGGCCAGGTGCGGCGCCTCGGCTGCCCGCACCTGCGCGGACGTGTATCCCTCGACCATGCGCTCCACTGTGCGCGCGGCGCAGCGGGCGTGCAACCCCGTCAGCTCTCCTGCACCGCCCGGTCCGACTCCTCGACGATCGCGCGCATCGCGGCCTCCGCGGCGTCCGCGTCCCCCGAGGCGACGGCGGCCGCCACCGCCCGATGCAGCCGCACCGCGGTGGAGTCGGCCTCGCGCGGCATGAGCGCGTTGCGGGTGCGGCCGGCGAGGACCTCGGCGACCAGATCGCCCAGCTGTGCGAGCATCCGGTTGCCCGAGGCGGCCAGGAGGGAGCGGTGGAAGGCGGTGTCGGCGGCCAGATAGGCGGACTGGTCGGCTGCACGGGAGTGCGTCGAGAGAGCGTCGCCCGCCTCCGTGAGCGCTCGCCGCTGCTCCTCGGTCGCGTTCGCGGCGGCGAGCCGGGCGGCCAGCGGCTCCACCCCGAGCCGGAGCTCGCTGAGCTGGTGCAGCTGGCGCCGCCGGTCAGGGCCGTCGAGGCCCCACGCGACGACCCGCGTGTCCAGCGCGTTCCAGCACTCCGGAGGCTGCACCCGCGTCCCCGCGCGCCGTCGGGACGTCACGAGCCCGAGAGTCTCGAGCACGCGCACGGCCTCCCGCATCACCGAGCGGGAGACCCCGCGCCGCTCGGCCCGCTCGTCGGCGCTGAAGGTGGTGCCCGGAGGGAGCTCGCCGCGCACGATCTGCGAGCCGAGCTCGTCCAGCACCGAGTGGTGCAGCGAGGGCGTCGGCGCGGGCATGCGGTCATCCTGCCATCGCCGGAGTCGCGCCCCGGCCGATCTTCGGGCATGATCGGGGCACACGCAGGTTATGTCGGACAAAAGCCGGCCGCTGGCCGTCGGCTCGACCAAGGACGCTCATGACACCGACTCTCCTCCCCGCCCTCCGCGCCGCCGCCGGGGACGCACCCGCCACCACCGCCGGGCAGGGGCAGCTGATCCTCGCCGCCGTCGTCGGCATCGCCGTGATCGTCGTGCTGATCACCTGGCTGAAGCTGCACCCCTTCGTCTCCCTGCTGATCGGCGCGCTGACCACCGGCCTGATCGCGGGGCTGGCGGCGGCGGACGCGGTGGCCAGCTTCGCGCTGGGGTTCGGCAACACCATGGGCGGCGTCGGCATCCTCATCGGCCTCGGGGCGATGTACGGCAAGCTCCTCGCCGACTCGGGTGGAGCGGACCGCATCGTGGACACTCTCATCGCCCGCTCGAGCACCCGCGCGCTGCCCTGGATGATGGGCTTCGTCGGTGCGCTCATCGGCCTGCCGATGTTCTTCGAGGTCGGCCTCGTGCTGCTGATCCCGGTGGTGATCCTGGTCGCCCGCCGGAGCGGTCTGCCGCTGATGAAGGTGGCGATCCCGACCCTCGCCGGCCTCTCGGTGATGCACGGCCTCGTCCCGCCGCACCCCGGACCGCTGGTCGCGATCGACGCGCTCGGCGCGAACCTCGGCGTGACCCTCGCGTTCGGCGTCCTGGTCGCGATCCCCACCGTCGTCGTCGCCGGCCCGCTCTTCGGCCGGGTCGCCGCCCGGTGGGCGCCGGTGGAGACGCCGCCGCTCTTCGGCGAGGGAGCGGGCGAGACGCGCGAGCACCGCCCGGGCTTCGCCGCCGCCGTCGCGAGCATCCTGCTGCCGGTCGTGCTGATGCTGGGCAAGGCGATCGCCGACATCGCGGCCCCCGGTTCCACGGACGCCTGGAAGGGCGCCCTCGACTTCCTCGGCACGCCGACGATCGCGCTGGGGATCGCCCTCCTGGCCGGTCTGGTCCTGCTCGGCCGCGGCGGCCGGATGAACCGCACCGAGCTGCAGGCCTCGCTCTCGAGCTCGCTCCCGCCGATCGCGGGCATCCTGCTCATCGTCGGCGCGGGCGGCGGCTTCAAGCAGGTCCTCGTCGACACGGGGATCGGCGGGGTCGTCGCCCAGCTCGCGGAGGGGAGCGGCGCCTCGGCGCTGCTGCTCGCCTGGCTCGTGGCCGTCGTGATCCGCGTCGCCACCGGCTCCGCGACCGTCGCCACGGTGACCGCCGCAGGGATCCTCCAGCCGCTGACCGAGACCATGGACGGGCCGATGGTCGCCCTCATGGTGCTCGCGATCGGCGCCGGCTCGGTGTTCCTGTCGCACGTCAACGACGCCGGGTTCTGGCTGGTGAAGGAGTACCTCGGGCTCAGCATCGGCCAGACGCTCAAGACCTGGACCGTGATGGAGTGCCTGGTCTCGGTGACCGGGCTCGCCGGGGTCCTCCTGATCGGTCTCTTCGTAGGAGGTATCTGATGACCGCTCTTCCCACCGTCCCCGTCCGCGCCGTCGTCGTCATGGGCGTCTCCGGAAGCGGCAAGTCGACCGTCGCGTCGCTGTTGTCCCGCCGACTCGGCTGGGAGTTCCTCGAGGGGGACGACCTGCACCCGCAGGCGAACGTCGACAAGATGCACGCCGGCATCCCGCTCACCGACGAGGACCGCGCGCCCTGGCTGTCCGAGATCGCCCGCGTGGTCGACCAGCGGATCGCCGCGGGCGCCTCGGTCGTGGTGACCTGCTCGGCCCTGCGCCGCCGCTACCGCGACGTCCTGCGCCGCGACGACCTCGTGTTCGCGCACCTCGCGGGATCGAGGGACCGGATCGCCGGGCGGCTCGCCTCGCGGGTCGGCCACTTCATGCCGACCACGCTGCTCGACTCCCAGTTCGAGGCGCTCGAGCCCCTCGGCGACGACGAGTTCCATGTCACGGTCGACGTGGGCGGCGCTCCGGAGGAGGAGATCGCCGAGATCCTCGGAGGGCTCGGCCTCGCGCCCGCGGGCGCCTAGCCCAGCAGCGACTCCACCGGCACGGCCGGGAGGTCGAAGGCCGCGGCGACGGCGGCGTTCGTCACCCGGCCGTCGTGGGTGCTCAGGCCTCGGGCGAGCGCCGGGTCGGCGGCCAGGGCGGCCCGCCACCCGCGGTCGGCCAGCGCGACCGCATAGGGGAGCGTCGCGTTGGTGAGCGCGCGGGTCGAGGTCTCGGGGACGGCGCCGGGCATGTTGGCGACGCAGTAGTAGACGCTCTGGTGCACCGGGAACACCGGGTCGTCGTGGGTGGTCGGCCGCGAGCCCTCGAAGCAGCCGCCCTGGTCGATCGCGATGTCGACCAGCACCGAGCCCGGCTTCATCGTGGCGACCATCTCGTCCGTGACCAGCTTCGGCGCCTTGGCGCCCGGGATGAGGACGGAGCCGATCACGAGGTCGGCGTCGGCCAGCTGCGCGGCGATCTCGTAGGCGGAGGAGGCGCGCGTCTGGATCGCTCCCTGGAAGCGGTTCTCGAGCTGCGCGAGGCGGGGGAGCGAGAGGTCGACGATCGTGACGTCGGCCCCCATGCCGAGGGCGTTGGCCGCGGCGTGCTCACCGGCCGTGCCGCCGCCGATCACGACGACCTTCGCCTTCGGAGTGCCGGGGACTCCGCCGAGCAGCGTGCCCCGTCCGCCGACGGCGCTCATGAGGTGGTAGGCGCCGACCGTGATCGACAGCCGCCCGGCGACCTCGCTCATCGGCGAGAGCAGCGGCAGCCGCCGGTCGTCCAGCTGGACCGTCTCGTAGGCGATGGAGGTCGTCCCCGCGGCGAGCAGCGCATCGGTGCACGGGCGGGAGGCGGCGAGGTGGAGGTAGGTGAAGAGCACCTGGTCGTGGCGCATCCGCGGGTACTCGGCCTCGATCGGCTCCTTGACCTTAAGGACCAGCTCGGACTCGGCCCAGACCTCGTCGGGCCCGTCGACGACGCGGGCGCCGGCACTGCGGAAGTCGTCGTCCGACACGCGGGAGCCCAGGCCCGCGCCGGCCTCGACCAGGACCTCGTGGCCGCGGCGCACCAGCTCGTGGACGCCGGCCGGAGTGGCGGCGACCCGATTCTCGTTGTTCTTGATCTCGGTGGGGATCCCGACGCGCACGGCGGCTCCTTCGCTGCGGCCCGCGGGGCGGGCGGTGGGCGCCGATCCTGCACCGGCTCTGCCTCCATCGTGCGAAGATCGTGCCGGGAGCGGAGGGATTCCGCAGGATCGATCAGAAGTCGCCGGGCGAGCCGAAGGTTCGTCGGTCGAGCAGGGGAGCGGACGCATGGCACCGAAGGATCTGCACGACCTCGACGACCTGGATCCGGTCGACCGGACCCTGGTGCGCCTCCTCCGCGCCGACGCTCGCACGCCCAACAGCCGGCTCGCCGAGCGCGCCGGCATCGCCCCGTCGACCTGCGTGGCACGCGTGCGCGGCCTCGTCGAGCGCGGCGTGATCACCGGATTCACCGCCGAGCTCGATCCGGCGGCGCTCGGCCTGACCCTGCAGGCGCTGATCAGCGTCAACATCCGCGTCGGCCAGCGCCAGGCGATCACGCGATTCGCGGAGGAGATCCGCGCGCTGCCCGAGGTGGTGCAGCTGTTCTTCCTCGGCGGCTCGGAGGACTTCATCATCCACGTCGCGGTCCGCGACTCCAACGACGTGCGGGACTTCGTGGTCTCGAACCTGTCGGCGCACCCGGCGGTGGCCTCGACGCGCACGAGCCTGGTGTTCGACCACCACCGCAAGGGTCCGGCGGTCCCCGAGTAGCGCGGGCGGACGCGGGGCCGAGCAGCCGCCCGGCCCCGCGCCCGCCCCCCGCGCTAGTGCGCTCCGGGGTTCACGTCGCCGCCCCCGCGCTGCATGAGGCCGGGGATGCGCTTCGCGAGCCCCGGGATCGCCTCGTCCGAGATCGAGATCCTCGTATCGCGCAGGCGCTGGCGCAGCAGGGTCTCGACGTCCTCCTCCGGTCGCAGGTCGGCGTCGCCGGCGACCTGCAGCAGAACGCCGCGCAGCTTCTCGTCGAGCTGGGCGTCCTCGCTGCCGTGCTGGATCGGGTGGTCCTGGGATGCGTTCGTCATGCCTCCATGCTGGCACCGGCCATCGCGTGCCGAGAGGACTTGCGCCGCGGCAGGATGGTCGCATGCCGTTCACCCGCGCCGAGCTCGCCGTGTTCCAGGACCGCACGGTCGAGGACCTTCTGGGCGACGACGTCCGCCTCCTGTTCGTCGGCATCAACCCGGGACTGTGGACCGCCGCCACCGGCGCGCACTTCGCCCACCCCGGCAACCGCTTCTACCCGGCGCTCGTCGCGGCCGGGATCCTCGAGCGCGCGCCGCGCGTGTCCGAGGGGATGAGCGCCGCGGACCGCGCGGAGCTCGTCTCCCGCGGCGTCGGCATCACCAACCTCGCCGCCCGAGCGACCGCCCGGGCCGACGAGCTGACCGCGGAGGAGCTGCGCGAGGGCGCTCATCGGCTGGTCACCACCGTGGAGCGGGTGCGGCCCCGAGCCGTCGCGGTCGTCGGCATCACCGCCTACCGGATCGCGTTCGGACGCCGCCGCGCGGAGCAGGGCAGGCAGGAGGAGGACGTCGCGGGCGCGCCGCTCTGGGTGCTGCCGAACCCGAGCGGCCTGAACGCGCACGACACCGTCGCCTCGCTCGGGCGCGCCTACCGCGAACCGGCGCTCGAGGCGGGGATCGTCTCTCCCGACGCGCTCCTGCCCGGGGCCGCCGGACCCCGCCCGCAGGAATAGCCGTCCACCCCCGGAGGTTGCAGAAGTCCATGAGTATGCATGAAGTCAAGTTCGGCGTCGACACGTTCGGCGACGTCACCGCCGGCCCCGACGGCACCCCGCTGCCGTACGGCCAGGTCCTCCGCGACGTGGTGGAAGAAGGGGTGCTGGCCGACCGGGTCGGCATCGACTTCTTCGGGATCGGCGAGCACCACCGCGCCGACTTCGCGGTGAGCGCCCCGGACGTCGTGCTCGCCGCCATCGCTGCCCGCACCGAGCGCATCCACCTCGGCTCCGCCGTGACGGTCCTCTCCTCGGACGACCCGGTCCGCGTCTACCAGCGCTTCGCGACCCTCGACGGACTGTCCGGCGGGCGGGCCGAGGTCATCCTCGGTCGCGGATCGTTCACCGAGTCCTTCCCGCTCTTCGGCTACGACCTCGCGCAGTACGAGGTCCTCTTCGAGGAGAAGCTCGACCTCTTCCACGCCCTGGTCCAGGGCGGCCCGGTCACCTGGCAGGGCACGACCCGCCCCGCGCTCACCGAGCAGAGCGTCTACCCGACCCTCGACAACGGCACCCTCCGCACCTGGATCGGCGTCGGCGGCAGCCCCGAGTCGGTCGTCCGCGCCGCCCGCTACGGCTTCCCGCTCGTCCTGGCGATCATCGGCGGCTCGCCGGCCCGCTTCCGCCCCTACGTCGACCTCTTCGGCCGCGCGCTCGACCAGCTCGAGCAGCCCCGGCTCCCGGTCGCCGTGCACTCGCCCGGCTTCGTCGCCGACACCGACGAGGAGGCGCGCGAGCTGTACTTCCCGCACCACAAGGCGATGATGGACGCCATCGGCCGCGAGCGCGGCTGGTCCCCGATGACCCGCGAGCGCTTCGACGAGGAGGCGGGCCCCGACGGCGCGATCCACCTCGGCTCGCCCGAGACGGTCGCCCGGAAGATCGCGCGCACGGTCGAGGCCCTGGGCATCGACCGCTTCGACCTCAAGTACAGCGCCGGCACGCTGCCGCACCCGGCGATCATGCGCAACATCGAGCTCTACGGCACGCAGGTCATCCCGCGGGTGCGCGAGCTGCTCGCGCACTGACCCCCCGCCGGGCGCCCGCTCCCCGGCGGGCGCTCGGCGCGTTCCGAGCCGACGCGGTGCGCGCTCCCATCGGGCGCCCGGCCGGCGTCGATACACTCGGAACCCCCCGCCCCGACCCTCCCGGAAGCACATGCCCGACAGCCACGCCGCCCGCACCCCCTACGAGGTGCTGGGCGTCGCCGCCACCGCGTCCGACGACGAGCTCCGCCGGGCGTACCGGCTCCGCCTCCGCGAGACCCATCCGGACACGGGAGGCGACGCCGCGTCGTTCCACGCGGTGCAGCTCGCCTGGGAGCGGATCGGCAGCGCCTCCGCACGCAGCGACTACGACCGGGGCGCTCCAGCGCCCGGGACGTCGTCCCCGCAGTCGCCGTACACCGGCTCGCCGCGCCCGCAGACCGCCTCGGCCGTGCGCGCCCGCTCCTACGGTCACCCGGGAGGCGCGGCGCGCGAGTACTACCTGCGCCTGGTGCGCGAGTGGCTCGGCCGCGGCGTCGAGACCGAGGACCCCTTCGACCCGGCGATCGTCCGCTCCGCTCCGCGCGAGGTCCGCTCCTGGCTCGCCAAGGCCCAGGCGGAGGAGGCGACGGCCGCGCTCGTCGGCGCCCTCGGCATCGCCTACACGATCTGGAACGACGTCGCGGTCGGCGACGGCGGGCTCAAGATCGACCACCTCGTGCTCGGGCCGGCCGGCCTGCTCGCGCTGACCTCCGCCGACTGGGGCGACCCCGTCCGCCTGCGCAAGGGCGAGCTCGAGGGCCCCGGGATCGCCGAGGACGAGAAGCCGATCGCCTCGCTCGCGAAGGCCGCGCGCCGTCTCGGCCGCGAGCTGGGCGTCCGCTTCTCGGCGAGCGTCGTGGTCGTGCCGGACGACGCGCTGGAGCAGCCGTTCGAGCAGGTCGAGCGCGGCCGGCACCAGGGCGCCGTCGTCATCCGCCGCTCGCTGCTGCCGCAGCTGCTGCGCTCCGGCACGGACGACCCGCGCCTCGGCGGGTACGGCGAGTCGTTCGAGGTCCGCACCCGCGTGCAGAACCGCATCCGCTTCGTCTGACGCCGCGCTAGCCGCCGTTCGCGGCCGGGGCAAGGGGTTAGCACCCGCGTTCCGCCTCGCCCACCATGGGACGTGCCCCCGGGCATCCCACGACGAGCGGAACGAGGACGGACCATGGTGCGATTCGGATACACCCTGATGACCGAGCAGAGCGGACCCAAGCAGCTGGTGGGCTACGCGGTCGACGCCGAGAGGCTCGGCTTCGAGTTCGCGGTCTCGAGCGACCACTACTCGCCGTGGCTGACGGAGCAGGGGCACGCCTCCTACGCCTGGACGTTGCTCGGAGCGGTCGCACAGGCCACGTCGACCATCGACCTCACGACCTACGTCACCGCGCCGACCATCCGCTACCACCCGGCCGTGGTCGCGCAGAAGGCGGCGACGCTCGCGATCCTCTCCGACGACCGCTTCACGCTCGGCCTCGGTTCGGGCGAGAACCTCAACGAGCACGTCGTCGGCGAGGGCTGGCCCTCGGTCGCCGTGCGCCAGGACATGCTCGAGGAGGCCGTCCACCTCATCCGCGAGCTGCACACCGGCGAGCTGGTGACCTGGGAGGGCGAGTACTTCCGCGTCGACTCCGCCCGCATCTGGGACCTGCCGGACACGCCGGTCGAGATCGGCCTCGCCGTCTCCGGCCCGAAGTCCATCGAGCGCTTCGCGCCGCTGGGCGACCACTTCATCACCACCGAGCCCGACGCCGAGCTCATCTCGCAGTGGACCGCGGTCCGCGGGCCCGACGCGGCTCCCTCCCGGACGATCGGGCAGATCCCGATCTGCTGGGCGCCCGACAAGGACCAGGCCGTGAAGCTTGCCCACGAGCAGTTCCGCTGGTTCGCCGGCGGCTGGTCGGTCAACGCCGACCTGCCCACGCCCGCCGGGTTCGCGGGAGCGAGCCAGTTCGTGCGTCCGGAGGACGTGGCCGAGCAGATCGCCTGCGGCCCCGACCTCGACGAGCTCGCGCAGAGCTTCGTGCCCTACATCGAGGCGGGCTTCACCGACATCGCGCTCGTGCAGGTCGGCGACGAGCTGCAGCAGCGGTTCCTCGACGAGGCGGCGGACGGGCTCCTGGAGCGCCTGCGCGCCCTCGCACCCTGAGGCCGCGGGCCGCCGCCCGACCGCGCCGTCAGAATCCGCGGAGCCGCTCGATGTCGCGCCGGTCGCGCTTGGTCGGGCGGCCCGCTCCGCGGTCCCGGACGATCACGCCCGGCGCGGACTCCCGGGGAGGCGGCGGCGGCGTCCGGTCCTCCACGCACTCGGCGGCCACCGGCGCACCGACCCGCTTGACCACGAGTCCGCGGACGATCAGCTCCCGGTCGAAGCCGCCGATCCGGGCGCGGACCTCGTCGCCGACCCGCACGGTCTGCGCCGCCTTGGCCCGCTCGCCGTTGACGCGGATGTGGCCGGCCCGGGCCGCGGTCGTCGCGGCGGAGCGCGTCTTGTAGACGCGCACCGCCCAGAGCCACGCGTCCACCCGCACGGCACCGGTCACCGGGATCTGCATCCCCCCAGTCTACGAAGCGGCGCGCGCTCGCCATCCACCCCGCGGTCCTACACTGGCCGCCGACAAGGAGGTTCCCATGAACCGAGACGACAGCATCTACACCGGAGCGGACGACGCGCTGCAGAGCGGCGACGACCGCATGGTCGCGGCGAACGACAGCTCCGGAGCCGGCGGCACCCGCGGCGACGTCGGCATGAGCACGACGAGCGGCGAGGGCACCGGGGTCCCGACCCGCGGCGCGCCTCCGCAGAGCGGATCCCCGTCCGAGCTGCGCCCCACCGGCTTCCCGCACGCGGGCCTCGAGTTCTCGCTCGTCCCGTCCGGCCACGAGGAGTGGCGGATCGAGCACCCGGGCGGCCGCACCGTCGGCGTCCTCGCCGTCATCTCGCACGCGGGCGAGGAGTCGGAGGCCGTCTTCGTCACGCGCCGCGTCGGCTCTGAGGACGCCGTCGCCGAGGGCACCGACTGGCGCGGCATCGTCTCGGCCGTCATCAACGACGAGGCGGCGGACGAGCGCGAGCCCGTCCAGCTCGACCCCACCGTCGAGCACGTCCGCGGCGGACTGATCAGCCGCGGCCCCGCGGACGTCGACGGCCTCTCCTGAGCGATCCCTCCTCCGGGACGCCGTCCGCGCTCGGCGCGGGGCGTCCCGCGGGGGAGGATCGGAGGCTCAGCGGGCGAGGAGCGCGGCGTTGATCCGCGCCGAGAGGTCCGCGTCGACGCGGCGGTCGATCCCGTCGACGGCGCGGACGGGAGCGGCGTTGCGTGCGCTCGAGACCAGCCACGCCGCGTCCGCAGCCTCCAGATCGTCCGCGCGCAGCGGACGCACGGCCGTCCCGAGGCCGAGGCCGGGGGCGAGCGCGAACAGGTCGGCCTGCGTGGTGCCGGGCAGCAGTCCGAGGCTCGGCGGGGGAGTCACGAGCTCGCCGCCCGCCAGCAGCACGAGATTCGAGGTCGGCCCCTCGAGCAGGTAGCCGTCGCTCGACACGAACAGCGCGTCGTCCGCGCCGCGCCGGGCGGCCTCCCGTGCGGCCGCGCGGTTCACCGCGTACGAGAGCGTCTTCGCCCCGGCGAGAAGCCAGGGGGACGTCGTCTGCACGTCCGAGCGCAGCCCGCGGTCCAGGAGCACCACGCGCACGCCGTCGCGGCGGGCCGGGCCGAAGTCCGGGCTGGTCTGGACGAAGACGACGCCGGTGGGCCGACCGCCGCCCTCGACGCCGCGGGTCAGGATCGTCTTCACCATCGCCTCGGCGACGGGCGGGTGCGCTGTCACCGCCGCTCCGATCGCCTCGAGCCAGGCGGCCCGGTCCGGCCGGGGCAGGTCGAGCATCCGGGCCGAGCGCTCGAAGCGGTCCAGGTGCGCGTCGAGCGCCTGGAGCCGTCCGTCGACGAGGTTGATCGTCTCGAACACGCCGTCGCCGCGCGTGAAGCCGAGATCGCTGACGTCCAGATCGCCGCGCCCGCTCGGATCGATGCGGTGCGCGGGTCCTCCCGGCGAGTGCGCCTCCGCGTCGAGGGAGGGTCGGTCGAGGACGACGAGGGTCTCAGCGGGCATGGGCGGTGCGGTCCTTCCGGGAGCGGCGGCGGGGGGAGAAGCGGAGCAGCGCGACCGTCAGCAGCGCGCCGATCACGGAGCCGCTGCCGTTCGAGACCAGGTCCTGCACGTCGGAGACGCGGGTCGGCAGCCACAGCAGCTGCGCGGTCTCGACGGCCGCCGAGACCCCGAGGCCGATGGCGGCGGCCCACAGGCGGCGCCCCGGCGGCAGCTGCGCGGCGATCAGCGCCCCGAGCGGCACGAAGAGCAGCACGTTCGCGGTGAACTCCGCCACGTCGAAGTCGAACCACCCGGTGAGCGGCGTGGAGGCGAGGAAGGCGATGATCCCGCGGATCAGCGCGTTCGGCTCCCCGGCCGGGTAGGGCGCGGGCGTCAGCGTGATCAGGGCGATCAGCGCGAGCCAGGCGAGCGTCGCGAGGCGGAGGGGTCTCGAGCGGCGCATCGTCCGATTCTGCCAGCCCGTCGGGGTCGGGCGCGGCGGGCGCGGTGTGGGAGGCTGGAGGGCATGACCAGCGAGGACCCCGGCGCGGACGCCGTGCTCCCGCGCCACCCCTTCGACGCGTCGCTCGGCGACGGCTGGGTCGAGATCGGCGACGGACGCCGCTTCTGGGGGCGCTTCGGCGCCGCCGGCCTCCTCCTGCGCGATCCGTCGGGACGCGTCCTGCTCCAGCACCGCGTGAGCTGGAGCCACTTCGGGGACACCTGGGGGCTGCCCGGCGGCGCCCGTCACCCCGAGGAGACGGCCTTCGAGGCGGCCCTCCGGGAGTCGGAGGAGGAGGCGGGCGTCCCCGCCGACCTGATCCTGCCCGTGCTCTCCAGCGTCGTCGTGATCGGCCCGTGGAGCTACTCCACCGTCCTGGCCGACTCCCGCGAGCACTTCACTCCCCGCATCAGCGACGCCGAGAGCACCGAGCTGCGCTGGGTCGCCCCGGACGACGTCGACTCCCTGCCGCTGCACCCGGGCTTCGGGGCGGCCTGGCCGGGCCTGCGCGCGCTCGGCTCCTCGATCCCGGTGCTCGTCGTGGACGCCGCCAACGTGGTCGGCTCCCGCCCCGACGGCTGGTGGCGCGACCGCGCCGGCGCCGCGGAGCGCCTCCTCGCCTCCCTCGCCCGCCTCGCGGAGGCCGGCGTCCCCGGCCGTCTCCTGGGGATCGACGCCGACACCGTCTGGCCGCGCATCGCCGTGGTGCTCGAGGGAGCGGCGCGCGCCGCCCGCCCGGAGGCCGGTGCTCCCGCGGCGCGGCTGACTGTGCACGCGGCGGACGGCTCGGGCGACGACGCGATCGTCGAGCTGGTCGGCGCGCTCGAGACCGCGGTCGTCGTGACGGCCGACCGGGGACTGACCGCCCGCGTTGAGGCGCTCGGGGCCGCCGTGGTCGGCCCGCGCTCGCTGCTCGACCTCCTCGATCCCGCCCGGGAATAGGCCGCGGGGGCGCCCGGTTGCATCCCCCATGGCTACGACTGCGATGACCCTCGACTCCCACGACCAGACGATCGCCGACGGCATCGTCCTCATCGACTTCTGGGCCGACTGGTGCGGCCCGTGCAAGCAGTTCGCTCCGGTCTTCGAGGCCACGAGCGAGAAGAACGCCGACATCACCTTCGCGAAGGTCGACACGGAGGACCAGCAGCAGCTCGCCGCGAGCTACGGCATCTCCTCCATCCCCACCCTCGTGGTGTACCGCGACGGCATCCCGCTGATGGCTCAGCCCGGCGCCCTGCCCGCCCCCGCGCTCGACAACCTGATCGAGCAGGTCCGCGGCCTCGACATGGTCGAGGTGCGCCGCCAGTACGAGGAGGCGAAGGCCGCTCAGGAGGCGGGCGCCGCTACGCAGGCCTGATCCGCCCGGCGCCTCGACCCGCTCCGCAGGCGGGAGGCGCCAGCAGACGCACGAGAACCCCCGGCAGCCAAGAGGCCGCCGGGGGTTCCGTCGTTCCGAGCCGGGATCAGCCGGTGTTCTGCAGTCCCGCCGCGACTCCGTTGACCGCGAGCAGGAGCAGCCGCTGGTTCTGCTCCGTCCCGGATCCGCCCGGGTCGGTGCGGAGCGCCTTCAGCGCGCGCAGCTGCAGGAGCGAGAGCGCGTTGACGTACGGGGTGCGCAGGCGCACGGCCCGGCCGAGCACGCGGTGGCCGGTGAGCAGGCTCTCCTCGCCGGTGATCGAGAGCACCCACCGACGGGTGAGCGCCATCTCGTCGAGCACGAGCCCGGCGAGGTCGTCGCGGGAGTCGAGGGCGAGGTAGCGGCGGGCGATGCCCTCGTCGGTCTTCGCGAGCGACATCTCGACGTTGTCGACCATCGTCGTGAACAGCGGCCAGGAGGCGTAGGCCTCGCGGAGCAGGTCCAGGTCGCCGACGGCCTCGAGCGCGCTGCCCAGGCCGAACCAGCCGGTCAGGTTGACGCGGGCCTGGGTCCAGGCGAAGACCCATGGGATCGCACGCAGATCCTCGAGCGACTCGACGGAGAGGCCGCGGCGGGCCGGACGCGAGCCGAGCGCGAGCAGGCCCACCTCCTCCTGCGGGGTGACCCGGGCGAACCACGGCGCGAAGCCGTCGGCCTTCACGAGCTCGAAGAAGCGGCGGCGCGACTCGCGGTCCATCGTCGCCGCCACCTCGGCGAAGCGCTCCGCGGCGCCGGCGTTGCGCTCGCCGACCGCGGGGGAGGAGGCGAGCAGAGTCGCTCCCGCCACCTGCTCGATGTGCCGAGTGGCGATGTCCGGGTTGCCGTAGCGGGCGAAGATGACCTCGCCCTGCTCCGTCAGCTTGAAGCGGCCGTCCACGGATCCGGGCGGCTGCGCGAGGACGGCGCGGTTGGCCGGCCCGCCACCGCGGCCGAGCGCGCCGCCGCGTCCGTGAAACAGCGTGAGCACGATGCCCTCGTCGGCCGCCCACTGCGCGATGCGCGCCTGCGCGTCGTAGAGCGCGAGCGTCGCCGAGACCGGTCCGACGTCCTTCGACGAGTCGGAGTAGCCGAGCATCACCTCGAGCCGGCTGCCGGTCGCCGCGAGGCGCGCCTGCACCTGGGGGAGGCGGATCATCTCGGCGAGGATGTCGGTCGAGGCGTCGAGGTCGGCGAAGGTCTCGAAGAGCGGGACCGCGTCGATGATCGGCGGCACGCCGTCGGTCGCCGCCTCGGCCAGATCGAAGACCGTCCGCAGGTCGTCGGCCGACTGCGTGAACGAGACGATGTAGCGCCTCGCCGCGTCGGTGCCGAAGCGCTCCTGGATCTTCGCGATCGCCCGGAACACCGACAGGACCTCGAGACCGCGCTCGTCCAGCTCCTCGCCGGCGCGGATCGCGGCGATCGTCTCGCGGTGCACCTTCGAGTGCTGGCGCACCTCGATCTCGGCGAGGTGGAAGCCGAAGGTCTCGAGCTGCCAGACGAAGTCCTGGAGGTCGCCGTAGGCCGCGCGGACGTCCTCGGCCTCCACGAGGGACTCCTGGAGGGTGCGCAGCTCGGCCAGCAGCTCGGCGGCGGCGGAGTAGGCCAGCGGCCCCTCGGAGCGGGTCGCGGACAGGCGCTCGGCCGCGAAGAGCAGGACGCGGCGGTGCGCCTCGTTGGGCGAGCGCTCGGCGATGTCGGCGGCGAGCTCGGGAGCGCGCTCGACGCAGGAGGCCCAGAGCGCCTCGACGGCGGCCGACGGGGGAGTGGTGGAGGCGTCGAGGGTCAGCGCGCGGCCCACGCGGCGGGCGACGCGCTCCAGGCCCATGAGCACGTGCTCGGAGGCGATGTCCACCGCCGCGAGGGTCGTCTCGGCGGTGACGAAGGGGTTGCCGTCGCGGTCGCCGCCGATCCAGGTGCCGAGGCGGACGAAGGCCGGTGCGACCGGTGCCCGGGTGCCCGAGCCCTCGCCGAGCAGGGCGTCGTCGAGGCGGCGGTAGACGCGGGGGAGCACCGAGAACAGCGACTCGTCGAAGACGCTCATCGCGGTGCGCACCTCGTCGAGAGGGGTGGGCTTGGACTCGCGCAGCGGAGCGGTGCGCCACAGCGTGTCGACTTCGGCGAGGAGCCGGCGGCGGATCTCCACCAGCACGACGCCGCCCATGCGCGGGTCGTCGCGCTGCTCGAGCAGGTCGCTGATGCGGCGGATGGTCGAGGCCACGGCGCGGCGGCGGGCCTCGGTCGGGTGCGCCGTGAGGACCGGACGGAACTCCAGCCGGGAGAGGCGCGCGAACGCCTCGTCCTCCCCGAGCTCCCCGGTCAGCCGGCGCATCGAGGCGAGGATCGAGTCCTCGGGCGACTGCGCACCGGCGTCGGCCTCGCGGCGGCGCAGCACGCGGACGCGGTGGAACTCCTCCGCCACGTTCACGAGGTGGAAGTAGCAGGTGAAGGCCCGGGCGACCTCCTCGGCGCGCTCCAGCGTGAGCGAGGCGACGAACTCCTCCGCCTCCGCGGTCCCGGCCGCATCGCCGCTGTCGTAGGCGCTGATCGTGAGCGCGCGCAGGCGCTCCACGTCCTCGTAGAGAGAGGGCTCGCCCGACTCGCGGAGCACCTGACCGAGCAGCTCGCCCAGCAGGTGGACGTCGGCGCGGATCCTCTCGTCGAGCGGAGGCGCGGTCGTCCCGTCGGCGGAGGAGGGTGCGGTGGCGGAGGCGGGTGCTGCGGTCGCGGCGGACGCGTCGGAGAACGGAGGCACGGGAGAGACCTTAGCGGCGGTGCGTATCGCGCACATGACGCCTGCGTCACGATCCGAACTGGAATGATCGAGGGGTGACCGTGACAACCGCACCCCCCGCTCCCGCCGTCCAGACTGAGCAGGCGGCACCCCATGTCGTCGTGCTGTTCGGCGCCGTCGGCGACCTGGCCCGGCGCAAGCTCATCCCGGGGATGGCCCACCTCGCGCTCTCCTCCCTCGCGCCGGACCTGCAGATCGTCGGCACCTCGCTCGAGGAGCACGACGACGCCTCGTTCCGCGCCTTCGCGAAGCTGGCCTACGACGAGTTCGGGAGCCGCTCCCTGACGCCGGCGCAGTGGGACGAGTTCGCGTCCAAGCTCCGCTACGTCCCGCAGTCCGCCGGTCCGGCCGCCCTGGCCGCCGCCGTGACCGACGCGGAGGCGGTCCTCGGCCCGGACGTGAGCCGGCTGCACTACCTCAGCGTCCCGCCCAAGGCGGCGCTCTCGGTCGTGCGGATGCTCGCCGAGGCCGGGCTGGTCGAGCGCTCGCGGATCATCATGGAGAAGCCGTTCGGCGTCGACCTCGAGAGCGCGGTCGTCCTCAATGCGGAGCTCCACGAGACCTTCAGCGAGGAGCAGATCTTCCGGATCGACCACTTCCTCGGCAAGGAGCCGGCGCAGAACATCCTCGCCTTCCGCTTCGCGAACGGCCTGTTCGAGCCGATCTGGAACCGCAACTTCATCGATCACGTCCAGATCGACATCCCGGAGCGCCTCACGCTCGACCGCCGAGCCGAGTTCTACGAGTCCACCGGCGCGTACAAGGACATGGTCGTCACCCACCTGTTCCAGGTGCTGGCGTTCATGGCGATGGAGCCGCCGACCGCGCTCGAGCCGCAGGCCATCAGCGAGGAGAAGAACAAGGTCTTCCGCTCGATGCGCCTGCTGAACCCCGAGAACGTGGTGCGCGGCCAGTACATCGGCTACCGCGACGAGCCGGGCGTCGCCGCCGACTCCGAGACCGACACCTTCGTCGCGCTGAAGTGCGAGATCGACAACTGGCGCTGGGCGGGAGTGCCGTTCTACCTCCGCACCGGCAAGCGGATGGCCGAGGGCCAGCGCATCATCTCGATCGCCTTCCGCGAGCCCCCGAAGAGCATGTTCCCGCAGGGCTCCGGCGTCGGCGCGCACGGCCCGGACCACCTCACCTTCGACCTGGCCGACGCCTCGAAGGTCTCGCTCTCGTTCTACGGCAAGCGTCCCGGGCCCGGCATGCGGCTCGACAAGCTGAGCATGCAGTTCGCGCTCCAGGAGACCGACCGCGCGGGCGACGCGCTCGAGGCCTACGAGCGCCTGATCCTCGATGCGATGCGGGGAGACCACACCCTGTTCACCACGGCGGAGGGAATCGAGCGGCTCTGGGAGGTCTCGGCGCCCCTCCTGCAGGATCCGCCGCCCGTCCGTCTCTACGCGCCCGGCTCCTGGGGGCCGAACGCGATCCACCAGCTGATCGCGCCGCACGCCTGGCGCCTGCCGTTCGAGAGGGTCTGGCGCGACAAGCGCTGACCGCGCCGCCGTGCGCCCCGCCTAGGCTGGGCGCATGGCGCGCACCGGGGAGGACCGGATCTGGACGGTCCCGAACGTCCTCAGCATGGTGCGCCTCGCCCTGGTGCCGGTGTTCCTCGTGCTCGTGGTCCTCGGCGAGGACGCGCTCGCGCTCCTGACCCTCGTCGTCTCGAGCCTCACCGACTACCTCGACGGCTGGATCGCGCGCCGCTTCGACCAGATGACGCGCCTCGGCCGCGTCCTCGATCCGGCCGCCGACCGCCTCTACATCTTCGCCACAGTCCTGGGCCTCGCGGCTCGCGGCCTGGTGCCCTGGTGGCTGGTCGCCGTGCTGCTGGCACGCGACCTGATGCTCGTGGTCCTGGCGGTCGTGCTGGCCAGCAACGGCTACGGACCGCTTCCCGTGCACCACCTGGGGAAATTCGCGACGTTCTGCCTCTTCTACGCCCTCCCGCTGATCATGCTGGGGCAGGCGTTCCCGGCCCTCGCGCCCGCCTCCGTCCCCATCGCCTGGGCCTTCGCGCTGTGGGGCGCGTTCCTCTACTGGTGGGCCGGGATCGTCTACGCCGTCCAGACGAGGGACCTCGTCCTGGGGGTCCGCACAGGTGCTCAGGGGTCCGACGAGGGTCACGATTCGGATACGCTGACCCGATAGGAGGTACGTCTTGGTCGAGCCCGTCGGTGGAGCATCATCCGCCCAGCACAATTCCGTTCCCGGTGAGCCGTCGACGGAGACGACTCTGACGTTCACCGACGACATCGGCGCCCAGCTCGCCGCTCTCGACAACCGCGCGTCCCGCGAGGAGGCCGAGGCCGTCGGCGCTCTGCCCTCCGGCTCCGCGCTGCTGGTCGTGCGCCGCGGACCGAACACCGGGGCGCGCTTCCTCCTCGACACCGACTCCACGACGGTCGGCCGCCACCCCGACGCGGGCATCTTCCTCGACGACGTCACGGTCTCGCGCCGGCACGCCGAGTTCGTCCGCCGCGGCACGGCGTTCGAGGTCCACGACCTCGGCTCCCTGAACGGCACCTACTTCGACGGAGTCCGGATCGAGTCCGCGATCCTCACCGACGGCTCCGAGGTGCAGGTCGGCAAGTTCCGCCTCACCTTCTACGCGTCCCGCGCCGACCTCGTCGCCGCTCCGGACGCGTGAGCCGTGGGCCGCTCCTCCGCGCGCGCCCTCCCCACCGGTTCCGCCGCTCTGCTGAGCATCGGGCAGGTGCTGGCCAGGCTGACCACTGAGTTCCCGGACGTCACCCCGTCCAAGCTGCGCTTCCTCGAGGAGCAGGGGCTCGTCTCGCCGGCCCGCACCGACTCCGGCTACCGCAAGTTCTCGGGCTCCGACGTCGAGCGGCTCCGGATGATCCTCGCGCTGCAGCGCGACCACTACCTCCCCCTCAAGGTCATCCGCGGGTACCTCGACGACATCGACGCCGGACGCGAGCCCGCCCTGCCGGCCGGTGTCGGGGGTCCGAGCGCCTCGCTCCTCGGCCCCGCCACGCGGTTGACGCGCGAGGGCCTCGCGGCCGAGTCCGGCGCCACTCCCGCTCTCGTCCAGGAGGCCATCGCCGCCGGGCTCGTGCGGGGTGGCGACGTGTTCGGTGACGAGGCCGTGACGACGCTCAAGGCGCTCGTCGACCTGGGACGATCGGGCATCGAGCCCCGCCACCTCCGTCCGCTCCGCGTCGCCGTCGAGCGCGAGATGTCGCTGATCGAGAGCGTCGTCGCCTCCAGCGCCCGCCGCGGAGAGGCCTCGGGCTCGGCCGGTGCCGCCGAGAACGCGGTGGGGCTCGCGACCCAGCTGGGCACGATCCGCGGGGCAATGGTGCGCAGCGCCCTCTCGCGGATCGCCCGCTCGTGAGTGCCGCACCGCCGGCCGACGGGTGGCCCGGGCGACACGCCGCGGCGACGAGGCCGATGTCGTTTACTCGGCCTGCGCCGGTCGGTACGGTAGGGAGCGCGTTCGGAGGATCCGGCGTCCGGATCCGAGAGGCACAGGGATGAGAGAAGTCAGCCGCGACGTCAGCGGCCAGCGCGACCTCGTCCTCTTCACCGACGGACTGCCCGAGCTCGACGCCGACGCGGGCTACCGCGGGGCCGTCGCGGCCCGTGCCGCGGGCATCACCTACCGGCAGCTCGACTACTGGGCGCGCACCGAGCTCGTCGAGCCCACGGTGCGCGGCGCGTCCGGCTCCGGCACGCAGCGTCTCTACGGCTTCCGCGACATCCTCGTGCTGAAGCTGGTCAAGCGCCTGCTCGACACCGGGATCTCGCTCCAGCAGATCCGCACCGCGGTCAACCAGCTCCGCGAGTCCGGGGTCGACGACCTCGCGCAGACGACGCTGATGAGCGACGGCGCGAGCGTCTACCTCTGCACCTCGAACGACGAGGTCATCGACCTGCTCAGCCGCGGGCAGGGCGTCTTCGGCATCGCCGTCGGCAAGGTCCTCCGCGAGGTCGAGTCGAGCCTCGTCGAGCTCGACCACCAGTCGGTCGACCCGAGCGACGAGCTCGCCCAGCGCCGCGCCTCCCGCCGCGTCGGCTGACCGGCCGCTCCTCGGTCTCGACGGCCGACCCCGGGCTCTCCCGGGGCCCCTGCGCACCGCCTCTCTCCGCCGCTCCTCCAGCGGATCGAGCGGCGGGCGCCGCCCGCGTAACGCCGTGCTGATCGAGTAGCGGGCGCCGCCCGCAAATCGAGATCCGCCCACCGGACGCGAGCCGCCGCCGCTCAGGCCCGCTCGCCATGCTGATCCAGTAACGGGCGCCGCCCGCGTAACGCCGTGCTGATCGACTAGCGGGCTCCGCCCGCGTATCCAGATCGTGCGCGCGGCGACGCCGAGCGTCCGCCGGCGCCGCTCCTGAGACGGATCGAGCAGCGGGCACCGCCCGCGCATCGAGTACCGAGCCGACTGCGTCCGGCGGACCTGCCCGCCCTAGGTCGCGGCGGGGACCTGCTCGCCGATGCGACCGGTGCGGATGACGCGGTCGAGCAGCAGGTCGAAGTTGTGCGCCATCTCCTGCGCGCTCTCTCCGGGCCAGACGTGGACCGGCTTCGCCGCTCCCTGTGCCTGCTGGAGGGAGGTGCGCTCCGGGAGCTGGGGGCTGAGGACGAGCGGCCCGAACATGTCGCGCAGCTCCTTGATCCGGAACTGGTGCTCGAGCGACTGGACGCGGGCGCGGTTGACGATGATGCCCAACGGCTGGAGGCGCGGGCTCAGTCCGCGGCGGATCTCCTCGATCGCCCGGAGCGCCCGGTCGGCGGCGGCCACCGAGAACAGGCCCGGCTCCGTGACGACGGCGACGCGGTCGCTCGCGGCCCACGCCGTGCGCGTGAGGGCGTTGAGCGACGGAGCGCAGTCGATCAGCACGAGGTCGTAGTCGGCCTCGACGCTCGCGAGGGCCTCCTCGAGCTTCCAGATGTCGCGGATGCTGGGGTGCGGCCCGTCGAAGTTGATCGCGGAGGGGCTGCCGATCAGCACGTCGATCGTGCCGTGGTGCTCCTTGGTCCACCCGGAGGGGGCGATCGCCGAGCGGACGATCTTCTCCTTCGGCGACGTCAGGACGTCGGCGATGTTGAGATGGCCGGCGACGTTGATGTCCATTCCGGTCGACACGTCGGACTGGGGATCGAGGTCGACGACCAGCGTTCGCAGGCCCTTCGAGAACGCCGCGGATGCAAGGCCGAGCGTCACCGTGGTCTTGCCGACGCCGCCCTTGAGGGAGCTCACGCTGAGTACATGCATGGCTGACTACTTTACGTTCCTCCGGGCGGCAGAACCTAACCGTTCGCTGCACGCGCCGTCCGCGCCGCCTCCGGAGGAGGGCCGCACTAGCAGTCGGGGCGCGCTCCGACCAAGCCGCCCGGCGCGATCCGGGCCCGCCGGTACACTCGTCCTGAGCGGAAGGAGGCTCGTTCGCATGGATGAGCGCAACGACGAACAGCCCGACACCGGCACCGGTCCCACGCCGCGGACCGCCATGGACGCGGCTCGGGAATCGGGTCAGTACTCCCCGCGAGCGAGCGACACCGCGCCGACTCTCCTGCCCGACGGCGTGCGGATCACTCCGCCCGGCCCGCGGCGCCGCTCCACCGCCCCCGCTCCGGTCGAGGACGAGGACGCGATCGACGTCGGCCGCCTCGGCCTGCCGCCCTCGCGCTCGCACGCTCTCGTGCCGCCGGAGCCGACTCCTGCTCCGACGCCTGCACCGCCTCCCGCACACCCGCCTGTCTCGAACGGACCGGTCTCGGCGGGGATCCCCGCCCGGGCCGAATCCGCGGAGAAGCCCACGGCGTCCGAGTCCGCGGGGGAGCCCGCCGCCGTCCCCACGCGCCGGGACCGCCTCCGCGCCGAGTCCTCGAGCACCGCTCCCGCCCCGTCCGCGCCGAGCGCCGCCGTCCCCGAGTCGGCGTCGATGCTCACCCCGGACAGGCTCCTGGAGGTCAACCGGAAGACCCGGCCAGCTCCCACGGGCGGCTGGCACCGCTTCCTCTACGGCCTCACCTTCCACACGGTCAACCTCGGCGACTCCGCGAAGGTGAAGGCCTGGAAGGCGATGGACGAGCGGATCGGCCGGCAGTTCGAGGGCGGCACCCGCTTCGTCCCGGTGATGACCCGCAAGGGCGGCGTCGGCAAGACGACGGTCACGACGCTCCTGGGCATGGCCCTCGCCGACGCGCGCGAGGACCGCATCATCGCGGTCGACGCGAACCCCGACCGCGGCACCCTGGCCGAGCGCGTCCCCAAGCAGACGCGGGCGACCGTCCGCGACGTCGTGAACCGCGCCTCCGGCGTGACGGGCTTCACCGAGTTCTCGACGATGGTCTCCCGCGACGAGACCCGCCTCGACGTCCTCGCCTCCGACACCGACCCGCAGTTGTCCGAGGCCTTCGACGAGGACGACTACAACGTGGTCGCCGACCTGGTCGAGCGCTTCTACTCGATCATGCTCACCGACTGCGGCACGGGCATCGTGCACTCGGTGATGCGGCCCACGCTGCAGCGCGCCGACACGGTGGTGATCGTCTCGGGCGGCAGCGTCGACGAGGCCCGCCTCGCCTCCGAGACCCTCACCTGGCTGGACGCGAACGGCTACGGCGCCCTGGTGCGCAACGCGGTCGTCGCGCTCAACACGGCGACGCAGGGCACGAGCCTGGTCAAGCTGGAGGAGATCGAGTCGCACTTCCGCTCCCGCGTCCGCGACATCGTCCGCATCCCCTACGACCCGGTGCTCGCCGCCGGCTCCGTGGTGAAGTGGGAGCAGCTGCGCGAGGGCACGAAGGACGCCGCACGCCTGCTCGCCGCGCTGGTGGTCGAGGGCATGCCGGTCCGGCGTGTCTGAGCCCCGGGGCTCAGGGGCGGCGTCCACCGCGCTCCAGGACCGTACCGACGGGCCCGACGCGTCCACCGACGCCTTCGACCTGATCGTGATCGGGGCCGGCTCCGGCAACTCGATCGTCGGTCCGGAGTTCGACGGCCTGCGGGTCGCGATCCTCGACGACGGCGAGTGGTTCGGGGGCACCTGCCTCAACGCCGGCTGCATCCCGACCAAGATGCTCGTCCACGTGGCCGACGTGGTCACCGACGTCGACCAGGGCGGCCCGATCGGCGTCCACTCCCGCCTCCGCCGGCCCGAGTGGGCGGAGGTGCGCGACCGGGTCTTCGGCCGCATCGACGCGATCAGCGAGGGCGGGTTCGAGTACCGCGATCAGCGCTCACCGAACGTCACCGTCCTCCGCGAGAGCTTCGGCTTCGAGTCGCTCGGAGACGGCGCCCGTCCGCACGTCCTCGTCAGCGCGAGCGGTGCCCGCATCAGCGCGCCGCAGGTGGTCGTGGCCGCCGGCTCGCGGCCCAGGCCGCTCCTCGCAGCGTACGAGCCCGACCCCCGCATCCAGGACTCCTCCTCGGTCATGCGTCTCGACGAGCTCCCCGAGCGGATGCTGATCCTCGGCGGCGGCGCGGTGGCCGTCGAGTTCGGCCACGTCTTCTCCTCCTTCGGCACGGCCGTGACCGTCGCCGTCCGCGGCGACCGCCTCCTCCGCGCCCTCGACGCGGACGTCTCGCGCCGGTTCACCGAGATCGCCGCCGAGCGGTACACCGTGCTCACCGGAGTGAGCGCCGACAGCGTCGACGCCCGCCCGGACGGCCTCCGCGTCGCCCTCAGCGACGGCACGACGGTCGAGACCGACCTGCTGCTCGTCGCGCTCGGCCGCGACCCCAACAGCGACACCGTTGCGGCCGCCTCCGTCGGCATCGACCTGCACGAGGACGGCCGGATCAGCGTCGACTCCGAGCAGCGCGTGCTCTCGGGCGGGCGCCCCGTGCCCGGCCTCTTCGCCCTCGGCGACGTGTCGTCCCGCTGGCAGCTCAAGCACGTCGCCAACCACGAGGCGCGCCTCGTGGCGCACAACCTCCTGCACCCCGGCGAGCTTCTCTCCAACACCCTCTCGCCGGTGCCCGGCGCGATCTTCGCCCACCCGCAGATCGCCCACTTCGGGCTCACCGCGGCAGAAGCGCGCGACCAGGGGCTCGACGTCGTCACCGTCACCCAGGAGTACGGCTCCACCGCCTTCGGCTGGGCGCTCGAGGACGACTCCAGCGCCTGCCTCCTGGTCGTCGGACTCGACGGCGCCCTCCTCGGCGCGCACATCATCGGGCCGCAGGCCAGTATCCTCATTCAGCCGCTCGTCCAGGCCGCCAGCGCCGGCACCGGCATCCGCGGACTCGCCCGCAGCCAGTACTGGCCGCACCCCGCAGCGAGCGAAGTCGTCGAGAACGCCCTCCTGAGCGCGGAGGAGGCCCTGAGGGAGCGCACCACATGACCGAACGCCAGATCCGCATCTTCGGGGACCCGGTGCTGAAGACCGCGTCCGCGACCATCGAGACGGTCGACGCCGGCGTCCGCGGCCTCGTCGAGGACCTCGTCGACAGCGTCCGCCCGCCCGGACGCGCCGGCGTCGCGGCACCCCAGATCGGCGTCAACCTCCGCGCCTTCAGCTACAACGTCGACGGCGTCATCGGCTACATCCTCAACCCCGAGATCGTCGAGCTCAGCGGAGACCCGCAACCGGTCGACGAGGGCTGCCTCTCCGTCCCGAACCTCTGGTACCCCGCGATCCGCTACCCGCACGCGAAGGTCCGCGGCACCGACCTCGACGGCAACGAGATCGTCCTCGAAGGCGACGGCCTCATGGCCCAGGCCCTCCAGCACGAATGCGACCACCTCGACGGACGCCTCTACCTCGACCGCCTCTCCAAGGACGACCGCCGCGCCGCCATGAAGGCCGTCCGGGAATCCGACTGGTTCTGAGTTCGATTCGGAGCCGGTCCCAGCCCGGCTCCGCGCGGTCGGCTTTTCGAGGTGGGAGCGCTCTGTAGAGCGTGTCGCGTTCCGCCGACGGGAAAGCGCTGGGACGCGCTTTCCCGGATACGGCTGCGTTGAGGGGGGAGCCGGTCCCTGCCCGGCTCCGCGCGGTCGGCTCGGCGAGGTGGGGGCGTTTCGCGGAGCGGGGAGCGTTCCGCCGACGGTGAAGCGCTGGGACGCGCTTCACCGGATACGGCTGCATCGGGTTCGGAATGGGTTCTGCGCGACTCGGCAGGGGGCGCGCGTCAGCGGAGGGAGATGCCCTCGGTGGCGGGGGAGGCGGAGTAGACGGCGGCGATGGTGTCGGCGAAGTCGGCGAGGATGACGTTCCGCTTGATGCTCATCTTCGGGGTCAGATGACCGCTCGCCTCCGTGAACTCGGTCGGGAGGATCACGAACTTGCGGATCGACTCGGCACGGGACACGCGCTCGTTCGCCGCATCGACGGCCCGCTGCACCTCGGCCAGCACGACCGGGTTCACGGCCGCGTCCTCGAGCGAGAGGCCCTTGTCCTGGCCGTTGTTCGCGAGCCACGTCGGCAGCATCTCGGAGTCGAGCGTGACCAGCGCGGCGATGAACGGCCGCTGGTCGCCGACGACGACCACCTGGCCGACCAGCGGATTCGCGCGGATCGGATCCTCCAGCGCCGCCGGAGCGACGTTCTTGCCGCCGGCGGTGACGATGATCTCCTTCTTCCGCCCGGTGACGCGCAGGTACCCGTCCTCGTCGAGGGTTCCGAGGTCGCCCGTGCGGAACCACTCGCCGTCGAACGACTCCGCCGTCGCCGCCTCGTTGTTCCAGTAGCCGCCGAAGACGTCGATGCCGCGCACCTGGATCTCGCCGTCGGCCGCGATCCGGATCGAGACCCCGGGCATCGCCGGGCCCACCGAGCCGATCTTGAACCGCTCGGTGCGGTTGACCGTGGCGGGCGCTGTCGTCTCGGTGAGGCCGTAGCCCTCGAGGATCTTGATGCCGAGGCTGTGGAAGAAGTGCCCGAGCCGGTCGCCCAGCGGTGCCGAGCCGGACACGGCGAAGCGGACGTTCCCGCCCATCGCGGTGCGCAGCTTCGAGTAGACGAGCCGGTCGAAGAGCAGGAACTGCAGCTTCAGCGCGAGCGGCACCGAGCCCGATTCGAGCGCCATCGAGTGGGCGACGGCGACATCGGCCGCGCGGCGGAAGATCTTCCCCTTGCCGCCCGCCTCGGCCTTCTGCTCGGCGGAGTTGTACACCTTCTCGAACACGCGCGGCACGGCGAGGAGGAAGGTTGGCTTGAAGGACGCGAGCGAGGGGAGCAGCTGCTTCGTGTCGGCCTGGTGCCCCACCTTGACGCCGCCGTGCACGCAGAGGATCGCGATGAAGCGGGCGAAGACGTGGGCCGTGGTGATGAACAGCAGCGTCGACGCGCCGGGCTGGTGGATCAGCTCCGTCAGGGCGACCGCCGAGTTGCGGCTGAGCTCGACGAAGTTCGAGTGCCGGATGATGCAGCCCTTGGGGCGGCCGGTGGAGCCGGAGGTGTAGATGATCGTCGCGATATCGGTGCCGGTCGCCAGCGAGCGGCGGCGCTCGATCTCGGCGTCCGGCACGTCGACGCCCCGCGCGACGAGCTTGTCCAGGTCGCCCAGCCCGATCTGCCAGGCGAGGCGGACCTCCGGCAGGTCGGCGCGGATCTCGTCGAAGCGGGCGAAGTGCTCCGGGGTCTCGACGATCACGGCGTGCGCGCCGGAGTCGGCGAGGTTCCACTGCACCTGCGCGGGGGAGGAGGTCTCGTACACCGGGACGAGGACCCCGCCGGCGAACCAGACGGCGAAGTCGATCAGCGTCCACTCGTAGCGCGTCTTGCAGATCAGTCCGACCTTCTCGCCCGGCTCGAGGCCGGCGGCGACGAAGCCCTTCGCGAGGGCAGTGACCCGGTCGAGGAACTCCTGCGCCGTCACGTCGCGCCAGCCTTCGCCGTCGGGCAGCGCGAAGAGCGCACGATCGGGCGTCTCGCGGACACGGTCCAGCAGGAGGGCGGTCGTGTTGGCCTGGGGATCGGCCGGAACCACCAGGGGGGAATCGAACTGGTCCACGGCAACTCCTTCGGTACCTGAATGAACGTCGCCTCCACCCTACCGGCGCGGCGCAAGCTGTGGATCCGTTCAGGGTAACGATCCAGCGGAGGCTCCGCGAGGAGGGCCGACACGCGTCGCCGGGTCTCGCCGCCGAGCGGCACCGGAGTGCTCGCGGTCACTACACTCGTCCTGGCCGCCGCTCAGGGCGGTCCGCCGACGCTGCCGCGCCGGTGGCGACGGGAAGGCGGTTCGCGTGCACGCGATCGGGATCGACATCGGCGGCACGAAGATCGCCGGAGCCCTGGTCGACGAGTTCGGGGGGATCCTCCGCGAGGACCGTCGGCCCACTCCTGCCGGGCACCCCGAGCTGATCGTCGACGTCGTGGTCGAGATGGTCGAGCACCTGCGCTCCGGCCTGCTCCCGGGGGACGTCGCCGCGGTCGGAGTCGCCGCCGCCGGCTTCATCGACGCCTCGCAGTCGATCGTCTACTACGCCCCGAACATCAACTGGCGCAACGAGCCCTTCCGCGAGAAGCTGTCGGCCCGCATCGACCTGCCGATCATCATCGAGAACGACGCGAACGCCGCCGGCTGGGCCGAGTTCCGCTACGGCTCCGGCCGCCTCGTCAGCGACATGCTGATGCTCACCATCGGCACCGGAGTGGGCGGCGCGATCGTGATCAACGACCGGCTCCTGCGCGGCGGCTTCGGCGCCGCGGCCGAGATCGGGCACATGCGCGTCGTCCCCGGGGGCCTGCCCTGCGGCTGCGGGGCCCGCGGCTGCATCGAGCAGTACGGCTCGGGCCGCGCGCTCCAGCGCTTCGCCGGCGAGCTCGCCGACGCCGGCGGGATCGGGCAGGGCATCGCCGACGCCCGCGCCCGCAACGGCGGCAAACTGAACGGCCACCTCCTCTCCGAGCTGATCACGGCCGGCGACCTGGGCGCCCTCGCGGCGCTGCGCCAGCTCGGCCACTGGCTGGGCGAGGCGGCGGCCAGCCTGAGCGCCGTCCTCGACCCGCAGATGTTCGTCATCGGCGGCGGAGTGGCGCAGGCCGGCGACCTCCTGCTGGACCCCATCCGCCAGGCCTACCTCGACAACCTCCCCGCCCGGGGCTACCACCCCGAGCCCGAGTTCCGCATCGCGGAGCTCGTCAACGACGCCGGAGTCGTGGGGGCCGCCGACCTGGCGCGCCTGCACGCGAGCTCCCTCTAGCGGCACCCGCCGCACCCGATCCGCCGCACCGCCGAGGAGCCCGATGTTCTACTGGTTCATGAAGCACATCGTCGCGGGCCCGCTCCTGAAGACGATCTTCCGACCGTGGGTGGTCGGTGCCGACAAGGTGCCGCAGAACGGCGGCGTGATCCTCGCGAGCAACCACCTCTCGTTCATCGACTCCGTGATCCTCCCGCTGGTGATCGAGCGGAACATGGTGTTCCTCGCCAAGAGCGACTACTTCACCGGCAAGGGCCTCAAGGGCTGGGCGACACGGACGTTCTTCACCGCCACGGGGATGCTGCCGATCGACCGCTCCGGCGGCAAGGCGTCGGAGGCCTCGCTCAACACGGGGCTCCGCGTCCTCGCCGGCGGCCACGCCCTGGGCATCTATCCCGAGGGCACGCGCAGCCCCGACGGCCGCATGTACCGCGGCCGCACCGGAGTCGCGCGCATGGTCCTCGAGGCCCGCGTGCCCGTCATCCCGGTCGCCATGATCGACACCGCGCGCATCATGCCCATCGGCAAGCGCCTGCCGAAGCTCGGCCGCATCGGCATCGTCTTCGGGGAGCCGCTCGACTTCAGCCGCTTCGAGGGCATGGAGGGCGACCGCTTCATCCTCCGCTCGATCACGGACGAGATCATGTACGAGCTGCTCGCCTTGAGCGGCCAGGAGTACCTGGACGTCTACGCGACCTCGGTCAAGGAGAAGCGCGCAGCCCTCACCCGCTGAGCGCCCGCTCGACGCCAGGGCACCCTCCCGGCCGAGCGCCCTGCCAGGCGATAAGCTCGTCAACCGCTGCCGTCCGTCCGGACGGCGGCCCTCCGCGCGCCGCTGGCGCCAGTCAGAACCGGGAACACCCTCGTGGTCATCGATCCGAACGAACCGTACGTCCTCGCCGCCCCCTCCGTGGTCGCCGGCCTGGACTATTGGCGCGAGCTCGAGATCAAGCAGCAGCCGCAGTGGCCCGATGCGGAGGCCGTGCGAGCGGCGTCCGCCGAGGTGGCCGCGCTCCCTCCGCTGGTGTTCGCCGGCGAGGTCGACCAGCTGCGCGAGAGGCTCGGAGCCGCGGCCCGCGGCGAGGCGTTCCTCCTGCAGGGCGGCGACTGCGCCGAGACCTTCGCCGGAGCGACCGCCGAGCAGATCCGCAACCGCGTCAAGACCGTGCTGCAGATGGCCGTCGTCCTCACCTACGGCGCGAGCATGCCCGTCATCAAGATGGGCCGGATGGCCGGCCAGTTCGCGAAGCCGCGCTCGAGCGACCTCGAGACCCGCGGCGACGTGACCCTGCCCGCCTACCGCGGCGACATCGTCAACGGCTACGACTTCACCCCGGAGTCGCGCGCCGCGGACCCGCGCCGCATCGTGCAGGGCTACCACACCGCCGCCTCGACGCTGAACCTCATCCGCGCCTTCACGCAGGGCGGATTCGCCGACCTGCGCCTCGTCCACTACTGGAACAAGGGCTTCACCGAGAACCCGCAGAACCAGCGCTACGAGCAGCTGGCCCGCGAGATCGACCGCGCGGTCAAGTTCATGGTGGCGTGCGGGGCCGATTTCGAGGGCATGAAGCGCACCGAGTTCTACACCGGCCACGAGGGCCTACTGATGGACTACGAGCGCCCCATGACGCGCATCGACTCGCGGACCGGCACGCCGTACAACACCTCCAGCCACTTCATCTGGATCGGGGAGCGCACCCGCGACCTCGACGGCGCGCACGTCGACTTCCTGTCCCGCGTGCGCAACCCGATCGGCGTGAAGCTCGGTCCGTCGACCACGCCCGAGACGATGCTCGAGCTGATCGACAAGCTCGACCCCGAGCGGGAGCCCGGTCGCCTGACCTTCATCACCCGCATGGGTGCCGGGAAGATCCGCGACTCCCTCCCGCCGCTGCTCGAGGCCGTCAAGCGCAGCGACGCACTGCCGCTGTGGGTGACCGACCCGATGCACGGCAACGGGCTGACGACGCCCACCGGCTACAAGACCCGTCGCTTCGACGACGTGGTCGACGAGGTCAAGGGCTTCTTCGAGGCGCACCGCGCGGCGGGGACGCACCCCGGCGGCATCCACGTCGAGCTCACGGGCGACGACGTCACCGAGTGCCTCGGCGGCTCGGAGCACATCGACGAGGCGACGCTCGCCACCCGGTACGAGTCGGTCTGCGACCCGCGCCTGAACCACATGCAGTCGCTGGAGCTCGCGTTCCTCGTGGCGGAGGAGCTCCGGGGCCGCGCGATCTGATCCCGACCGCCGGTCGAGTCCCCGCCGCGGGGCTCGACCGGCGGCGTCAGGTCGTGATGGTGATCGACAGCTGGATCGTCGTGCCGCGCTGCACGAGATCGCCGGCCTTGTTGGACTGGTTCGTGACCTTGGTCAGCTCGTTCGGAGCCGCGTCGATCAGCGGGCCGAGGGTCGTCAGCGAGTAGCTCCACGACAGGTCCGCCGCCTCGAGGGCCGCCTTCGCCTCGTCGCGGTTCATCCCCACGACGTTCGGCACGGCGACCGGCTCCGGCCCCTTCGACACGACCACCGAGATCGTGTCGCCGGTCACGGCGGGTGCCTCCGGGTTCGCCTGCGTGAGGACGACGCCCGCGGCCACCGTGTCGCTCCAGTCCTCACCGCTGCGGTCGAGGGCGAGACCGGCCGCCTCCGCCTTCGCCGTCGCGTCGTCGATCGACAGGCTGACGACGTTCGGGATCGGTCCGAGGCTCACCACCATCGAGATGGTGCTGGTCTCCGACATCGTCTCGGGCAGCGCCGATCCGTCCGGCAGCGACGCGGAGACGACGACACCCGCGTCGACGTCGGCGTCGAAGATCTTCGAGACGTCGCCGACGGTGAACGAGCCGCCCGTCACCGCGGCGGCGGCGTCGGCCTCCGAGAGGCCGGCGAGCGAGGGGACCGGCAGCTGGCGCGGTCCGCTCGAGACGGTCAGGGTGATGACGGAGCCCTTGTGCACCCCCTGCCCGCCGGGCGGATCGGAGCTCACCACCGTCCCTGCGGGCACGGTGAGGTCCGGCGTCTCCTGCGGCTGCACCTCGAAGCCCTGCGCCTGCAGCTGGGCGGTCGCGTCCTGCTGCGACTGGCTGACGACGTCCGGGATCGACACGATCGCCCCGGGCCCCTCGCCGAACCACCAGGCCGTCCCGCCGCCGATGAGCGCCAGGAGGAGTACGACCACCGTGAGCAGGACGCCGCGGCGCCGTCGGACGCGGCGCCTGCTCGCGAGCCGGGCGACGGTGTCGTCGTCCTCGTCGACCACGAGCACCGCTCCGGCGGCCGGCGCCGGGTCGAAGACCGAGGTCTGCCCGGGTTCCGCCGGATCGAAGACGGCCGTCGCCGGCGCCGGCTCGGCAGCCGGTGCCGGGAGCGGGGTGACCGCCTGCGTGTCGCCGCGGCGGTCGGTCGGCGTGATGCCCATGAGGCGCTCGGCCTCGAGCAGCTGCGCGAGCATGACGCCGGCGTCGCGGGGCCGCATGTCGGGATCGCGCTCGGTCGCCCAGAGGACGAGCTCGTCGAGCGAGGTGGGCACGGAGGCGACCGTCGCGCTGGGGTAGGGGACGGAGTCGTTCGCGTGCTGGTAGGCGATCTGCATCGGCTGCTCGCCCGTGAAGGGCTGCTCGCCGGTCAGCATCTCGTAGATCATGATCCCGATGGCGTAGATGTCGCTGCGGGTGTCAGCGGTGCCGCGGGTGACCAGCTCGGGGGAGAGGTAGGCGATCGTGCCGAGGAGCGCCTGGCCGGAGGCGGTGTTGGCGGAGGCGGCGCGCGCGAGGCCGAAGTCGCCGATCTTGATCCGGCCGTCGTCGGCGAGGAGGACGTTCTCGGGCTTGAGGTCGCGGTGCAGGATCCCGGCGCGGTGCGCGGCGGCGAGTCCCGAGAGCACGGAGTGCATGATGTCGACGACCTGCTGGGCGGTCAGCCGGCCGCGCTCCTTGAGCAGGTCGCGCAGGGTGATCCCGGGGAGGTACTCCATCACGAGGTAGGCCATGTCCGAGTCCTGGCCCTGGTCGAAGACGCTGACCACGTTCGGGTGGGCGAGGCGGGCGGCGGAGCGCGCCTCCTGGACGAAGCGGTTCTTGAACGTCGCGTCGTCGGAGAGGTGGCCGTGCATGACCTTCATCGCCACGCGGCGCTCGAGGCGCTGGTCGTGCGCGAGGTAGACCGTCGCCATGCCGCCGCGGGCGATCCTCGAGCGCACCTCGTACCGGCCGTCGACGAGACGGCCGAGGAGGGGGTCGAGCTGGCTGGTGGTCACGCGACGAGTCTAGGCAAGACCCCCGGGGGAACCGGTGAGCGACGCCCGGGCGGCGCAGGACGAGCCCAGCACCTTCTCCGGGGCCGCCGCAGTCGACGGCCCCCCGGGCTCGTGGCAGTCTTGACGCGTGACCGACTCGTCCGCTTCCCCCGCCGCCTCGACCGATTCCGAGCTCGAGTGGCTGACCGTCCCCGACCTCGTGGAGCTGACCGGGCTCGGCGCCGGCCGGGTCCGCCGCCTCCTCGAGGAGCGCCACCTGCTCGGCACCCGCCGCGACGGCGTGCTGAAGGTCCCCGCCCTCTTCCTCCGCGACGGGGAGCCGATGAGCGAGATCCGCGGCACCGCGATCCTGCTCGCCGACTCCGGCTTCACCGACGACGAGGCGGTCGACTGGCTGCTGACCGTCGAGGAGAGCCTGGGCACGAGCCCGATCGTCGCCCTCCGCGCCGGCCGCAAGGCCGAGGTCAGGCGGGTCGCCCAGGCCCTGGCCTGATCCGCGGGTCCGCTCCTAGGAGGTGCGGACCGTGACCTGGGCGGCCAGATCGCGCAGCTCCGCCACGCCGTCCGCCCGGAGCGGCGCGTCGGGGAGGACCGCGACGGCCGCGGCCACCTCCTGGTCGATGCGCTCCTCGAGCCGCTCGAGAGCGCCGCTGCCCGCGATGATCTCCTGCGCTCGCGCGATAGCCGCCGCGTCGGCGTCGCTCCGGCCCACGACCGCGTCGAGCTCGGCCCGCTCGCTCGGCGAGCAGGCGCCGCGGGCGAGGCCGAGCAGCACGGTGCGCTTGCCCTCGCGCAGATCGTCGCCGGCGGGCTTGCCCGTCACGGCCGGATCCCCGAAGACTCCGAGGACGTCGTCGCGCAGCTGGAAGGCGATGCCGACCGGGAGCCCGAAGCGCCGCAGCGCGTCGAGCTGGGCGTCGTCGCCGCCGGCGAGGGAGCCGCCGATCGCCAGCGGTGCCTCGATGCTGTACTTCGCGCTCTTGTAGACCACCACCCGCTCCGCCCGCTGCAGGTGCTCGTGCTCGGGGTGCTGCACCCAGGCGCTCTCCTCGAGGATGTCGAGGTACTGGCCCAGCGTGACCTCGGTGCGCATCAGGTTGAACTCGGCGCGCGCGCGCTCGGCCGCGATGCGGTCGCCCAGCGACCACTCCGCCGCGGCGAAGATCTCGTCCGACCAGACCAGGAGGAGGTCGCCGAGGAGGATCGCGGAGGAGCGGCCGAACTCATCGCGGTCGCCGGTCCAGCCGCCGTCCGCGTGCAAGGAGGAGAAGCGCCGATGCGCCGCGGGGGCGCCGCGGCGGGTGTCGGAGTTGTCGATCACGTCGTCGTGGACGAGGGCGGCGGCGTGGAACAGCTCCAGGCCGGCCCCCACCCTCGCGATCGGATCGGAGCCGCTCGGATGGGCCTCGCTCGAGACGCTCGAGACCGCGTTCCAGCCCGCCTCGCAGAAGCGCGCGCGGAACCGCTTGCCCCCGCTGAGAAAGTCCCGCGAAAGGTCGCCGAGAGCGGAGACGTCCTCTCCTATGGAGCGCAGAATTGGCGTGCGCCCGGTGAGGAATTCATCGATTCGGAGCTGGACGCGATCGACCAGTCGAGAGCTGTGGTTCACCCGACCAGCCTATGCACCGAAGGTGCCTGGTGCCTGCGTCGGGCTCGGTCTACACTGAAGCGCCGCCCGACCGGTCGAGCCCAGACGCCGCCTATTCCGGTGCCGATCCCCGAAAGGATCGGCGCCACACCCTGAAGGGGTCACGATGCCGCTTTCGGAACACGAGCAACGGCTCCTCGATGAGATGGAGCGGAACCTCTACCAGAACGACGCCGATTTCGTAGCGGCTGTCGGCAAGGGGCGCGGCGGCACCAACTACCGGGCGCTCGTGCTCGGCATCCTCTTCGGCATCCTCGGTCTCGCCGTGCTCGTCGCGGGCGTGGTCGTGCGCCAGCCCCTCGTCGGCATCCTCGGCTTCGCCTTCATGCTCGGCGGCGTGATCGTGGCCATGCGCCCGGCCGCCGGCGGCGCCTCCGAGCCCGGCCTGCCGGACGTGGGCCGTCCGTCGAAGCCCCGCTCGGGCAACCGCCAGGGCTCCGGCTTCATGGACCGTCTGAACGACAGGTGGGACAACCGCGGAGACGGGCGCGGCTAGCCCCCCTCCGCTCCACCACTGGGTCGATCCTCACGGATCGGCCCTTTTTTCGTGCCCGCGGCCTCCCTCCCGCCGCATTCCTCCTCCACTTCGCCCCACTGTCGCGATTCCGCGGGAACACGCGGATGACCGGGGCCTCTGCGGCGCGCCCCACCTCGCGCCGGGGTTGTGAGTGGGGGGAAGTGGAGTACTGTGGAGGACACACCATCCTTGGCCGGAAGAAGTGGGGGGCAGTCCGTGTTCCTCGGCACCTATTCCCCCAAGCTCGACGAGAAGGGCCGCGTGATCCTCCCCGCCAAGTTCCGCGACGAGCTCTCCTCCGGAGTCGTCGTCACGCGCGGCCAGGAGCGGTGCCTATACGTGTTCAGCCAGGCCGAGTTCGAGGTCATGCACGAGAAGATCCGGCAGGCGCCGGTGACCAGCAAGCAGGCGCGGGACTTCCTCCGGGTGTTCCTGTCCGGCGCGAGCGCCGAGACGCCGGACAAGCAGAACCGCGTGACCCTCCCGGCTCCGCTGCGCGCCTACGCCGGCCTCGACCGCGACCTCACCGTCATCGGGGCGGGCAACCGCGCCGAGATCTGGGCGCAGGGCGCCTGGGAGACCTACCTGCAGGAGCAGGAGTCCGTGTTCTCCGACACCCAGGAGGAGGTGATCCCCGGCCTGTTCTAGGTCCTGTCGCGCGACTCCCAGCCACTCGGCGCCCGGACGCACCTTCCCCGGTGTCCGGACGCGAGGTGGATGGGGATCGGACGACAGGAACGGGAACGGCGGGACCGCCATGGCAGAGAACACTCCGAAGGACGCTCCGCGCCCGACCGAGGAGCGGCACCTCCCGGTGCTGCTGGAGCGCTGCGTCGAGCTCCTGGCTCCGGCGCTGGAGCGCGACGGAGCGGTCGTCGTCGACGCGACGCTCGGCATGGGCGGGCACTCGCTCGCGCTGCTCGAGCGCTTCCCGGGTCTGCGCCTCGTGGGCCTGGACCGCGATCCCGAGGCGCTGCAGCTCGCGGGGGAGCGGCTCTCCGCCCACGCCTCGCGGATCGATCTCGTGCACGCCGTCTACGACGAACTGCCCGACGTGCTCGACGAGCTGGGCATCGACACGATCGACGGCGCGCTCTTCGACCTCGGCGTCTCCTCGCTCCAGCTCGACGAGACCGAGCGCGGCTTCTCCTACTCCAAGGACGCCCCGCTGGACATGCGGATGGACGCGACCGCCCCGCTCACGGCGGCGAGCATCCTCGCCGACTACGACGAGACCGCCCTGCGCCGCATCTTCCACGAGTACGGCGAGGAGCGGCTCGCCGCGCGCTACGCCAAGAAGATCGTCGAGGCCCGCCGCGAGGCTCCGCTGGAGCGCTCCGGCCGTCTGGTCGAGATCATCCAGGCGGCGACCCCGGTCGCGATCCAGCGGAACGGCCACCCCGCGAAGCGCGTCTTCCAGGCGCTGCGGATCGAGGTCAACCAGGAGCTCTCCGTCCTCGAGCGGGCGATCCCCGCCGCCCTGGGCCGGATCAACGAGGGCGGGCGGATCGTCGTCGAGGCGTACCAGTCGCTCGAGGACCGCATCGTCAAGCGCGCGCTCCAGGCCGCGTCCTCCTCCACCGCCCCGCCCGGCCTCCCCATGGAGCTGCCGGAGCACCGACCCGAGTTCCGACTCGTCATCCGCGGAGCCGAGCTCGCCTCCGACGATGAGAAGGCCCGCAACCCCCGAGCGACACCCGTGCGTCTGCGCGCGGCCGAGAGGATCAGGAGCACCGCATGAGCGCCACCGCCGTCATCGACCCCGCCGTCATCGACACCGCCCGCCGGGCACGCCCCGAGGAGGAGGCGCCCCGCCCCCGCATCGAGGCCGTCCCGGCAGGCCAGGCGCAGTCGCGCCCGAAGCTCGTCTACGGGATCGTCGCGGTCGCCGGCCTGTTCGCGATCATCGTCGTCCAGCTCCTGGTGAGCGTCGGCCTCTCGCAGGGGGCCTACCAGATCTCGGCGCTGCAGACCGAGCAGAAGTCGCTCACCCGCAGCAACGCGGAGAAGCAGGACGCCGTCGACACCCTGAGCTCGCCGCAGAACCTCGCCACCGCCGCGCAGGGCCTGGGCATGGTCGCCAACACCGCTCCGGTCTACCTCCGGCTCTCGGACGGCGCCGTGCTGGGCGACCCCTCCTCCGCCGCGTCGAGCGAGGTCGCGGGCACCGCCTCCGCGCCGCTCGTGCCCAACGCCCTCGTCCCGGCTCTCCAGCCCGGCGCGAGCGCGCCCTCCCCGGCTGTCGACGGTGCGGCCGTACCGTTGCAGGGCGAGCTGCCCGCGCCCATCACGCACTGACGCACGGCGTCGCGGTCCGCCTCCGCGCGGGCACCCGTCCCGCGGGGCGCACGACGACCATCCGGACCCGACGAACGGCGGCCCGCCCGCCCGGAGCAAGAAGGACACCGCCGCAGTGAGACACCACCGCTCGAGCAGACGCCGCACGGCCGTCACGTTCGTGATCATCGTCGCCGTCGTCGGACTCTTCATCGGCAAGCTGGTGGACATCCAGATCGTCCGGGCGAACGAGCTCACCGATGCGGCCGCCCAGAACCAGTCGAACAGCGTCGTCACCTACGGCCAGCGCGGCCCGATCGTGGACCGCTCGGGGACGGTGCTCGCCGACACCACCACGCGCTACCGGCTGACGACCTCGCCGAAGAACGTGGCCGAGTTCCCGCGCGAGCTGGGCGAGGACCAGAAGGTGATGGTCAGCGTGCAGCAGGCCGCCTCCGAGATCGGCGCGATCACCGGCCAGTCCGTCGAGCAGATCACCGGGGCCGTCGACGCGGCCCTCGCGAAGGACGCGAAGGCCAACTACCTGATCCTCGCGGAGGGGCTCGACCTCGAGGCGTACCAGAAGCTCGTCGCGCTCGACATCCCGTGGACCTACTTCGAGACCCAGCAGGGCCGCAGCTACCCCAACGGCGCGGTGGCCGGCAACCTCGTCGGCTACGTCGGAGCGGACGGAGCGGCCCAGGAGGGCATGGAGTACGCGGAGAACACCTGCCTCGCGGGGCAGAACGGGTCCGAGAGCTACGAGCGCAGCGCCGACTACGTCCGGATCCCGGGCAGCACCGTCTCGGAGACCCCGGCCGTCGACGGCGGGACGCTGAAGCTCACCATCGACTCCGACCTCCAGTACTACTCCCAGCAGGTCCTCTCGCAGCGCGTCGCCGAGGTCGGCGGCAGCTACGGGATCGTCGTGGTGCAGGAGGTCAAGACCGGCAAGCTGCTCGCCGTGGCCGAGACTCCGACCGTCGACCCCAACAACGTCGAGGCGAGCGCCTCCGCCGACCGCAGCTCGCGCGCCTTCCGCGCGCCGTTCGAGCCGGGCTCGACCTTCAAGCCGATGACGGCCGCGATGCTGATCGACCAGGGCCAGGCGGGCCCGACGACCCAGGTCGTCGTCCCGGACTCCTTCGAGAAGGACGGCGCCTCGTTCAGCGACGACTTCGCGCACACCCCCACGAACTACACGCTGACCGGAATCCTCAAGGACTCGTCGAACGTCGGCATCTCGATGCTCGGCTCCCGCCTGTCGGCGCAGACCCGCTACGACTACCTGCAGAAGTTCGGGCTCGGCACGCCCACCACGAGCGGCTTCCCCGGCGAGGAGGGCGGCCTGCTCGCCGACTACCAGGACTGGGACAACCAGACGAACTACACGACGATGTTCGGCCAGGGCGTCTCGGCGACCGCCGTGCAGGTCGCGAGCATCTACCAGACGCTCGGCAACGGCGGAGTGCGGCTCCCGTCGCAGCTGATCGACGGCTGCACCACGGCCGACGGCTCCGTCGTCGACGTGCCCGACGCGACGGGCACCCAGGTGGTGACGAGCGCGGCCGCGAAGCAGGTCGTCGACATGCTCCAGACCCACTACAACGAGGGCTGGCTGGCGAACGACATCCACGTCGACGGCTACAACATCGCCACCAAGACCGGAACCGCGCAGCAGCCGGACGGCAAGGGCGGCTACTCGAAGAGCTACACCGTCTCGCTCGCCGGGCTCGCGCCGGCGGAGGACCCGGAGTACGTCGTGACGGTCACCATCGCCGATCCGGTTAAGATGAACACGTCCCAGGCGACGGCTCCCGTCTTCCAGCAGGTCATGACCCAGGTGCTCAAGACCAATCGGGTGGAGCCGTCCACGGTGCCGCCCGTCGAGTACCCCACGACGTGGTGAGCCCCGCCGGGACCACGATCCACGCATCAGAACGAGAGAAAGAGCGGGCAGTGCACGACCCTCGCCCGCAGTCCTCCCTCCGCCCCGAGCACCCCGTGCCGCGGAGCCTCTCGCAGCTCGTCGCCGAGTTCTCCCTCGGCCCGGTCCGCGGCCTCGAGGGCGTCGAGGTGAGCGGAGTCACGCTGGACTCGAACCAGGTCGAGTCCGGAGACCTCTACGTCGGTGTCGCAGGACGTCGTGCCCATGGCGCGGCCTTCGCGTCCGCGGCCGCGGCGTCCGGAGCCGTCGCCGTGCTGACCGATCCCGCCGGAGCGGAGTTCGCCGCCGACAGCGGCCTGCCCGTGCTGGTGACCCCCGACCCGCGGGCCGCCCTCGGCGACGTCGCCGCCTGGATCCACCGCACCCGCGAGGACGTCCCGACGCTCTTCGGCGTGACGGGGACCAACGGCAAGACGAGCGTCGTCTACATCCTCGATGCGCTGCTGCGCCGGCTCGGAGTCGTCTCGGGTCTGAGCTCCACCGCCGAGCGCCGGATCGGCGACGTCGCGGTGGTGAGCTCCCTGACCACTCCCGAGGCGAGCGAGCTGCACGGCCTGCTCGCGCGGATGCGCGAGTCCGCCGTCCGCGCGGTCTCCATCGAGGTCTCGGCGCAGGCGCTCACGAGGCACCGGATCGACGGGCTCGTCTTCGACGTCGTCGGCTTCACCAATCTCAGCCACGACCACCTCGACGACTACACGGATCTGCGCGAGTACTTCGAGGCCAAGGCCGACCTCTTCGAGCCGGAGCGCGCACGCCGCGGCGTCGTCACTGTCGACAGCGCGTGGGGGCGCGAGCTCGCCGAGCGCAGCCGCATCCCCGTCGCGACGCTCGCCGGCTCGCCGGTCGTCGGGGTCGCCCCGACGACGCCCGCCGACTGGTCGATGACGGTGCTGGACGCGACGCCCGACAGCACCACCTTCCGCCTGGAGGGGCCCGAGAACCGCTCCGTCGTCGTCACCGTCTCGCTGATCGGCTGGTACATGGCGTCCAACGCCGCACTGGCGATCGTGATGCTGGTGGAGTCGGGCTTCGACCTGGACGCCATCGCGCACGCGCTCGAGGACAGCCGTCTCGACGTCTACATCCCGGGCCGCGCCGAGCTCGTCTCGGGGGAGCGCGGACCGCGCGTCTACGTCGACTACGGCCACACCCCGGACGCGTTCCAGAACGCGCTCGAGGCACTGCGGGCCATCACGCCCGGCCGCCTGTTCATGGTGTTCGGGGCGGACGGGGACCGCGACACGACCAAGCGGGGCGACATGGGCGCCATCGCCGCACGTCTCGCCGACGTCGTGGTCGTCACCGACTTCCACCCGCGCTGGGAGGATCCGGCCGCCATCCGCGCCGCGCTCCTCCAGGGCGCCCGGGCCGCCGTGCCCGACCGGGAGATCCACGAGATCGCCGACCCGCGTGCCGCCGTGCGCGCCGCCGTCGCCCTCGCGCGCGAAGGGGACTCGATCCTCTACGCCGGGCCCGGCCACGAGGACCACCAGGAGATCGCAGGAGTGCACATGCCGTATTCGGCCAGAGACGACGTCCGGCACGCGCTGCGCGAGGCGGGCTGGCTGTAGATGATCGCGCTCACCCTCACCGAGATCGCCGAGGCCGTCTCCGGACGCCTCCACCTGGCCGGCTCGTCCGCCACGGCCGCCACCGTGATCGACGGAGCGACCGAGACCGACTCCCGCGAGATCGCGCCCGGCGGGATCTTCGTCGCCAAGCGCGGCGAGCACACGGACGGCCACCTCTTCGCGCCCGCCGCCCTCGAGCGCGGTGCCGCACTCCTCATCGTGGAGCGCCCGCTCGACCTCGACGTGCCGCAGATCCTCGTCGACGACTCCGTCGAGGCGCTCGGCGCCCTGGCGACCGAGGTCGTCCGCCGCGTCCGCGCGAAGGGCGGACTCACGGTCATCGGCGTCACCGGCTCGAACGGCAAGACGACGACCAAGAACCTCCTCCGCACCGTCCTCGAGCGGGTCGGCGAGACGGTCGCGCCGCGCGGATCCTTCAACAACGAGGTCGGCGCGCCGATCACGATGCTCCAGGTGTCCGAGTCGACGCGCTTCCTCGTCGCCGAGATGGGCGCGAGCGCGGTCGGCGAGATCCGCCGCCTCGTCCGGATGGCCAGGCCCGACGTCGGCGTCGTCCTCGCCGTGGGCCTCGCTCACGCCGGCGAGTTCGGCGGGATCGAGCGCACGCTCGAGGCCAAGACCGAGATGGTCGCCGACCTCACGGCCGACGACGTCGCCGTGCTGAACGCCGACGACGGCCGGGTCGCCTCGATGGCGGGCCGCACCGCCGCCCGGGTCCTCTGGTTCGGCCGCGGCGAGAGCGCGGACGTCCGCGCCGTCGACATCGACGCGACCGCCGACGGCACCCGCTTCGCCATCGAGGTCTCCGCGGGGGAGGGCCGCGAGGCCGCTCGCGCCGAGCTCCTGCTGCGCGTCCTCGGCGAGCACCACGTGATGAACGCCCTCGCGGCGACCGCCGCCGCGCTCTCCGTCGAAGTGGCGCTGCCCGCGATCGTCGACGCGCTCGCGACCGTCACTCTCGCCGAGCGCGGCCGCATGGAGGTCCTGGGCGGCGAGGACGTCCGCGTCATCAACGACGCGTACAACGCGAGCCCCGACTCCACCGCGGCCGCCCTGCGCACCCTCGCCCAGATCGCGAAGCCCGGGGGGCGCACCGTCGCCGTCCTGGGCGAGATGAGCGAGCTCGGCGAGTGGGCGGACGAGGAGCACGAGCGCGTGGGCCTGCTGGCCGTCCGCCTCAACATCTCCCAGATCGTGGTGGTGGGCCGGGGCGCCCGCCGGATCCACGTCGCGGCCGAGCGCGAGGGGTCGTGGAGCGGTGAGTCCGTCTTCGCGGAGACCTCCGACGAGGCGTTCGACCTCCTCGAGGACTACCTGCAACCCGGCGACACCGTGCTGGTCAAGTCGTCCAACTCCGCGGGGCTGCGCTTCCTCGCCGACCGTCTCGGGGAGCGTCACCGATGAGGGCACTCCTCCTGTCCGGCGCGTTCTCCGGAGCCTTCACGCTCCTGATGACGCCCCTGTTCATCCGCCTCTTCCACCGCCTGCAGTGGGGGCAGTTCATCCGCGAGGACGGACCGAAGTCGCACCACGTCAAGCACGGCACGGCGACGATGGGCGGCATCGTCATCATCATCGGCACCGTGGTCGGCTACTTCCTCGGGATGCTGTTCGGCAACCGGGCCATCGCGCCGTCGGCCCTGCTGGTGCTCTTCATGATGGTCGGGCTCGGACTCGTGGGCTTCGTCGACGACTTCCTCAAGACCCGCAACCAGCGCAGCCTCGGCCTCGGCGGCTGGGCGAAGATCGCCGGCCAGATCATCGTCGCCGCGGCCTTCGCCGTGATCGCGATCATGGTCCGCGACTCCAACGGGCTCACCCCCGCCTCGACCTCGATCTCGTTCATCCGCGACCTGCCGTTCGACTTCGCCTCCCTCGGCTGGATCGGCATCGGCCTGTTCGTGCTGTGGATCTGCATCATCGTCACCAGCACGTCGAACGGCGTGAACGTCGCCGACGGGCTCGACGGACTCGCGACCGGATCCTCGATCCTCGCGATCGGGTCCTACGTCATCATCGGGTTCTGGCAGTCGAACCAGTGGTGCTTCGACCAGCACCTCAACCCCGAGGTCGTCGACAAGTGCTACCAGGTGAGCGATCCGTTCGACCTGGCGATCATCGCGGCCGCCGTCTCCGGCGCCCTGGTGGGCTTCCTCTGGTGGAACACCTCGCCGGCGCAGATCTTCATGGGCGACACCGGCTCGCTCGGCCTCGGCGGCGCGCTCGCAGCCCTGGCGATCCTCACCCGCACCGAGCTGCTCGTCATCCTCATCGGCGGCCTGTTCGTCATCGTGACCGGATCGGTCATCCTCCAGCGGATCTACTTCAAGCTGACCCGGGGCAAGCGCATCTTCCTGATGAGCCCGCTGCACCACCACTTCGAGCTCAAGGGCTGGGCCGAGATCACCGTGGTGGTCCGGTTCTGGATCATCGCCGGCATCTTCGTCGCCGCCGGCGTCGGGCTCTTCTACCTGGAATGGCTGTCGCTGGCATGACCGATCCCGCCCGTCCCGACTCCCTCCGCAGCTGGCACTCGGACTGGCGGGGCCTGCGCGTCGCCGTGCTGGGCCTGGGCGTCACCGGGTTCTCGGTGGCCGACACGCTGACCGAGCTCGGCTCCGAGGTGCTGGTCCTCGCCGACCGCGCCGACGAGGAGCGCGAGCGCCTGCTCGAGGTGATCGGCGCCCGCCTGCACCGGGCCGACCGCCTCGACTCCGCTCCGGAGGAGCTGCTCTCGTTCGCACCGGAGCTGGTCGTGGTGTCGCCCGGCTTCCGGCCGACGCACCCGATCCTCGTGTGGGCGGCGGAGTCCGGGATCCCCGTGTGGGGCGACGTCGAGCTCGCCTGGCGCGTCCGCGACAAGGTCGTGCGCGCCGACGGCACTCCGGCCGACTGGGTGGCCGTCACCGGCACCAACGGGAAGACCACGACCGTCCAGCTCACGGCGACGATGCTCGTGGCCGGCGGCCTCCGCGCCGCTCCCTGCGGCAACATCGGCGTCCCCGTGCTCGACGCGGTCCGCGACCCGCAGGGCTTCGACGTCCTCGTCGTGGAGCTCTCGAGCTACCAGCTACACTACCTGGGCGCGATCGAGCCGATCGCGAGCACGTGCCTCAACATCGCCGACGACCACCTCGACTGGCACGGCTCGTTCGAGGCCTACCGCGCGGCCAAGGGCAAGGTCTACGCGGGCACCCGCGTCGCCTGCGTGTACAACCGCGCCGACGCGGCGACCGAGCAGATGGTGCTCGACGCCGAGGTGGTGGAGGGCGCCCGCGCGATCGGGTTCGGCCTCGGCGTCCCCGGCCCGAGCGACTTCGGGATCGTCGACGGCATCCTCTGCGACCGCGCCTTCCTCGAGGACCGTCGCACCAGCGCGCTCGAGATCACCACCGTGGACGAGCTCGCCGCACGCCACCTCGCCGCTCCGCACATCGTCCAGAACGTGCTCGCCGCAGCGGCGCTCTCCCGAGCGTGCGGGATCGAGGTCGCGGCCGTCCGGACGGCGCTGGCGGCCTTCGAGCTCGACGCCCACCGCATCCAGGTCGTCGCCGAGCGCGACGGGGTGACCTGGGTGAACGACTCCAAGGCCACGAACCCGCACGCCGCAGACGCCTCGCTGCGCGCGTACCCGTCGGTCGTCTGGGTCGTCGGAGGGCTGCTCAAGGGAGTCGACGTGGACGCCCTCGTGGCCGCGCACGTCGGCCGCCTGCGGGGCGCCGTGGTGATCGGCGCCGACCGCTCGGCGCTGCTCGGGGCATTCCGACGACACGCGCCCGCCCTCCCCGTGAGCGAGGTGGTGCCGGACGACACTGGTGCGGTGATGCAGGCGGCCGTCGAGGCCGCCGCGACGCTCGCCCGCTCGGGGGACGTCGTCCTGCTCGCACCCGCCGCGGCCTCGATGGACCAGTTCCTCGACTACGCGGCTCGGGGCCGCTCCTTCGCGGCCGCCGTGGCGACATACCTGGGAGGGGGAGCCGATGACCGCTCCGACGACGAGCCGCCCCTCGGGCCGCTCGCGCACTGAGCCGCGCGGGAAGGACCGGGGCGGGGCGCGCTCCGCGCGGATCGTCCTGTCGAAGGTCTTCGCGTCCCACTCGCCGAACTTCTACCTCCTCTTCGGCACCACGCTCTTCCTGGTGCTGTTCGGGCTGACGATGGTGCTCTCCTCCTCCTCGGTCACCTCCTACGTGTCGAGCGACGACTCCTTCGGCGGCTTCCTGCGCCAGGGCGGGTTCGCCCTCCTCGGGATCCCGATGATGCTGGTGGTCTCACGGCTGCCCCTCGGCGTGTGGAAGCGCGTGACGCCGATCCTGCTCATCGCCGGCTGCGTCCTCCAGTGCCTCGTGCTCTTCACGCCGCTCGGCGACTCCGTCGGCGGGAACCGCAACTGGATCCGCCTCGGCGCCTTCAGCATGCAGCCCTCCGAGATCATCAAGCTCGCCCTCGCCCTCTGGCTGGGGCTCCTGCTCGCCCGCCGCTACCGGTCGCCCAAGGACTGGAAGGACGCGCTCATCCCCGTCCTGATCGTCGGCGGCGCCGCGATCGGCCTGGTCCTCATCGGCGGCGACCTGGGGACGGTCGTGATCATGGCGGGCATCGTCCTCGCCGCGCTCTTCTACGCGAACGTGCAGATGAAGGTCCTCGTGCCGATCGTGGTGGTCGGCGCGATCGGAGCGGTGCTGTTCGCCGTCTCCAGCGACAACCGCCTCACCCGGATCATGTCCTTCCTCGGCGACTGCTCCAACGTCGAGGAGTACCAGAACTCGTGCTGGCAGCCGGTGCACGGCACCTGGGCCATGGCCTCCGGCGGGATCTTCGGAGTGGGCCTCGGCAACTCCAAGGCCAAGTGGTCCTGGCTGCCCGCCGCCGACAACGACTACATCTTCGCCATCATCGGCGAGGAGCTCGGGCTGATCGGAGCGATCGTCGTCCTGGCGCTGTTCGTGGTCCTCGCGGTCGCCTTCTTCCGCGTCATCCACGCGTCCGCCGATCCGTTCGTGCGGATCAGCACCGGCGCGATCATGGTCTGGCTGATCGGCCAGGCGTTCGTCAACATCGGCGTGGTCCTCGGGGTGCTCCCGGTGCTGGGGGTCCCGCTGCCGCTGATCTCCTCCGGAGGCACCGCCCTGCTCAGCTCGCTCCTCGCCATCGGCGTCGTCCTCTCCTTCGCCCGCACCCAGACCGCGCCCCTGCCCGGCGCGGGCGTGCTGCGCCGCAGGAAGGCGGCGGCGGAGTGACCCGCTACCTCCTCGCCGGCGGCGGCACCGCCGGCCACGTCAATCCGCTGCTCGCGACGGCCGACGAGATCCGCTCGCGGAACCCGGACGACGAGGTGCTCGTGCTCGGCACCGCGGAGGGGCTCGAGGCCCGCCTCGTCCCCCTCCGCGGCTACGAGCTCTCGGTGATCCCGCGGCTGCCGTTCCCGCGGCGCCCGAACGCGGCGGCGCTGCGGTTCCCCGGAGCCTTCCGCGCGACCATCGCCGGCATCGTCCGGACGATCCGGGACCGGCGGATCGACGCGGTGGTCGGCTTCGGCGGGTACGCCGCGGCACCCGCCTACCTGGCGGCCCGCCGCGCCGGCGTTCCTTTCACGGTGCACGAGGCCAACGCGCGTCCCGGGCTCGCCAACCGCCTCGGCGCGCGCGCGACCCGCTCGGTCGGCGTCGCCTTCGAGGGCACGCCCCTGCCGCACGCGCGGGTCGTCGGCATGCCGCTGCGCCGAGAGATCGCCGAGCTCGACCGGGCCGCGCGCCGCGACGAGGCGATGGCCGCGCTGGGCCTCGACCCGTCCCGGCAGACCCTCCTGGTCACCGGCGGCTCCCTCGGCGCTCGACGCATCAACGCGACGGTGCACGCCGCCGCCCGGGATCTCGTCGCCACCGGCTTCCAGGTCCTTCACATCACGGGCGACCGCGCCGAGATCACGGACCCGGGCGTCGCCGGCTACCACCTCCTCGCCTACTGCGACCGGATGGACCTCGCGCTCTCGGCCGCGGACGTGGCGGTCTCCCGCGCGGGTGCGGCGACCGTCAGCGAGTTGACGGCGCTCGGCCTGCCCGCGGTCTACGTCCCGTACCCGGTCGGCAACGGCGAGCAGCGCTTCAACGCGCGCGGCGTCGTCGACGCCGGAGGAGCGGTCCTCGTCGAGGACGCCGCCTTCCTGCCCGGCTGGGTCGAGCGGGAGCTCGTGCCGCTCCTGGGCGACAGCGCCCGTCGCGACGAGATGGCGCGCAGGGCCGCCCGCGTCGGCGTCCGCGACGGCTCCGGGCGGCTCGTCGACCTGATCGAGTCGAGCCTCTCCGCACCGCGCTGAGCCCGCTCCGCGCGGCTCGGGAGAGCACTCCCACCCACCGTCTACACTGATCCGGCGCACCGCGGGAGGCCCCTTCCGCCCGCCGCGACCCACCCGAAAGCGAGAGCCCCGTGATCAAGCCCGACCTCGGCATCACCGTCCCCGACGAGCTCGGCTCGGTCCACTTCATCGGCATCGGCGGCTCCGGGATGAGCGGGATCGCGCGGCTGTTCCACCACGCCGGGCACCGGGTCACCGGGTCCGACGTCCGCGAGTCCCACCCCGTCGAGCAGCTGCGGGAGCTCGGGATCCCGGTCGCCATCGGCCACGACGCGGCGAACCTCGGGGACGCCGAGGCGGTCGTCGTCACCTCCGCCCTGTGGCCCGACAACCCGGAGTACCTGCTCGCGAAGGAGCGCGGTCTGCCCGTGCTGCACCGCTCGCAGGCCCTCGCCTGGCTGGTGCGCGGCAAGCGCCTGGTCGCGGTGGCCGGAGCGCACGGCAAGACGACGTCGACCGGCATGATCGTCACCGGCCTGCTCGGCGTCGACGCCGACCCCAGTTTCGTCAACGGCGGCATCATCGAGAGCCTCGGCACCTCGTCCGCCGCCGGCTCCGGCGAGGTCTTCGTCGTCGAGGCCGACGAGTCGGACGGCAGCTTCCTCCTCTACGACACCGCGGTCGCCCTCATCACGAACGTCGACCCGGACCACCTCGACCACTACGGATCGCTGGAGGCGTTCGAGGAGGCCTTCGTCACCTTCGGCTCCTCAGCGAGCGAGCTCGTCGTCATCTCCTCCGACGACCCCGGCGCCGTCCGCGTCTCCGAGCGGCTGGAGGGCCGCCGGGTGCTGACCTTCGGCGAGGCCGAGGGAGCGGACGTCCGTGTCGTCGACCTCGACCTCGTGGGCCCCGTCGGCTTCTCCGTCGAGTACGAGGGCCGGCGCTACTCGGCCCGCCTGCGCATCCCCGGCCGGCACAACGCGATCAACGCGGCCGGCGCGTTCGCGGTGCTGGTGGGTCTGGGCTTCGATCCGGCCGCCTCGCTCGAGGCCGTGTCCGCGTTCGGCGGCACGGAGCGCCGCTTCGAGCTGCACGGAGCGGTCCGCGGCGTCAGCGTCTACGACGACTACGCCCACCACCCCACCGAGGTGGCCGCCGCCCTCTCCGCGGCCCGCACCGTGGTCGGCGAGGGCCGCATCATCGCGGTGCACCAGCCGCACCTCTACAGCCGCACCCGCCTCTTCGCCCGCGAGTTCGCCGAGACGCTCGAGCGCTACGCCGACGAGACGGTCGTCCTCGACGTCTACGGGGCGCGCGAGGATCCGGAGCCCGGAGTGACCGGCGCGCTGGTCAGCGAGAAGTTCGCCGACCCGTCGCACGTCTCGTTCGTCCCGGACTGGGCGGAGGCGGCCCGCCTCACGGCCCGGATCGCGCGCGAGGGCGACTTCGTCATCACCCTCGGCTGCGGCGACGTCTACCGGATCATCCCGCAGGTGCTCGAGTCGCTCGGCGCGAGCGAGGCCGCGCCGGTCGCACGATGACCGCGGTCCTCGCGCCCGCTGCGGGGGAGCGGCCGTGAAGCGGCCCGACAGCACACGCCCTCCGGCGCCCGGTCGCAGCGTCCCGACGCGCGGCGGAGAGCCGGAGCCGGACACGGAGCCGATCCGGATCGTCTCCGCGATCCGCCTGGACCCGGAGCCGGCCGGGCGCACTCCGTCGCGCGCGGGCGCCGTCCGCAGCACCCTCTCGGGCCTGCGCCTGCCCGGCGCCGAGAACCGGGCCGTCTCCCGCGCCGCCCGCGAGCGGAGGCGCTACGAGCGGGGAGAGGTCCGCCGGTTCACGAAGCGCGCACGTCGGCGCCGCCTGATCGCCCTCGTCGTGGCCGGGTCGCTCGTCGCCCTCGCCCTGATCGTCGGAGTCGCGGCCTTCTCGCCGCTCATGGCCGTGCGCACGATCGAGATCTCGGGCACCCAGCGCGTCGACGCGGCCGCCCTGCAGGGCGAGCTCGACGACCAGCTCGGCGTCCCGCTCACCCTCGTGGACCGGGACGAGGTCGGCCGCGTGCTGGGCGCGTCCCCGCTCATCCAGAGCTACTCGGTGCAGACCCGGCCGCCGAGCACCCTCGTGGTGTCGATCGTCGAGCGCACGCCCCTCGGCGTGATCGCGGCGGGGGGCCGCTTCGAGCTGGTGGACGCGGCCGGAGTCGTCATCGAGACGGCGGACTCGGCGCAGCCCGGCTACCCGGTCCTCACCACTGTGTCCGGAGACGCCTCCGGGGCCGGCTTCCGCGCGACCGCGCGGGTGCTGCGCTCCCTGCCCGCATCGCTCGCTCCGCAGGTGACGGCCGCCACCGCCACGACCGGCGACGACGTCTCGCTCACCCTGCAGAACGGCACGACCGTCGTCTGGGGCGGGTCGGACGAGTCGGCGCTCAAGGCCGTCGTGCTCGAGAAGCTGATGGCCGCGACCGACCCCGCCGTCGTCGGCACCTACGACGTGTCCTCGCCCCAGGCCGCCGTCGTGGCGCCCCGTCCGTGACCGGCAGCGGATCCGCGGGTTCTTTCGAGCGTTGCGGGCGTGTCTGCTGGGAGCGCGACCCGACTCCGCCTACCGTCGGAGCCGAACCCCAAATGCATACTCAGCATAACTTTAAGCCTCAACTACAGGTTTAAGGTTCAGCCCGGAGGCCGGAGACGTGACTTCAAACCAGAACTACCTCGCCGTGATCAAGGTCGTCGGCATCGGCGGTGGCGGCGTCAACGCCGTCAACCGCATGATCGAGCTCGGCCTGCGCGGTGTCGAATTCATCGCGATCAACACGGACGCCCAGGCGCTCCTGCTCAGCGACGCCGACGTCAAGCTCGACGTGGGCCGCGAGCTGACCCGCGGACTCGGCGCCGGCGCCGATCCCGAGGTCGGCCGCCGCGCCGCCGAGGACCACGCCGAGGAGATCGAGGAGGTCCTCGCGGGGGCCGACATGGTCTTCGTCACCGCGGGCGAGGGCGGCGGCACCGGCACCGGCGGCGCGCCCGTCGTCGCGCGCATCGCCAAGTCGATCGGCGCCCTCACCATCGGCGTCGTGACCAAGCCCTTCGGGTTCGAGGGCCGCCGTCGCCAGACGCAGGCCGAGGCCGGCGTCGCGACGCTGAAGAACGAGGTCGACACCCTCATCGTCGTCCCGAACGACCGCCTGCTCGAGATCAGCGACCGCGGCATCTCGATGCTCGAGGCCTTCGCGACCGCCGACCAGGTGCTCCTCGCCGGTGTCCAGGGCATCACCGACCTGATCACCACCCCCGGCCTGATCAACCTCGACTTCGCCGACGTGAAGTCGGTCATGCAGGGCGCGGGCTCGGCGCTGATGGGCATCGGCTCGTCGCGCGGCGCCGACCGCGCGATCAAGGCCGCCGAGCTGGCCGTCGCCTCGCCGCTGCTCGAGGCCAGCATCGACGGCGCGCACGGCGTGCTCCTCTCGATCCAGGGCGGCTCGAACCTCGGCATCTTCGAGATCAACGACGCCGCGCGCCTCGTCCAGGAGGCGGTGCACGCCGAGGCGAACATCATCTTCGGCGCCGTGATCGACGACACGCTCGGCGACGAGGTGCGCGTCACCGTCATCGCCGCGGGCTTCGACGGCGGAGAGCCGGGCGGGACGGCTCAGGCCGCGATCGCCCAGCCCCGCCAGCAGCAGAGCTCGGCGAGCGAGTCGGCCGCCGAGCCCGTCCCGGCTCCCGCCGCCGCCCCCGCGGCCGGCTCGATCTGGTCGAGCACCCCCGTCGCCGCCCCGGCTCCTGTCGCCGACCCGTCCTTCGACGACGACGACAGCGACCTGGACATCCCCGACTTCCTCAAGTAGTCGTGCCGGATCCGGAGCTGGCCGCGCGCTGGGCCGAGGTCTCCGAGCGGGTCGCCGATGCGACCCGCTCGGCCGGTCGCGAGGCCTCCTCGGTCACGACGATCGTGGTGACCAAGTTCCACCCCGTGTCGCTGCTCCGCGACCTCCTCGAGCTGGGCGTCGTCGACTTCGGCGAGAACCGGCACCAGGAGGCGCAGGAGAAGTCGGCCGAGCTGGCCGGGACCGCTGCGCGCTGGCACTTCATCGGGCAGCTCCAGAGCAAGAAGGCGCGCCAGGTGCGCCGGTACGCCGACGCGGTCCACTCCGTCGACCGGCTCGCACTCGTGCCGCTCCTGGAGGCGGGGGAGCATGCGCTCGACGTGTTCCTGCAGGTCAACCTCACCGAGGATCCCGACCGCGGGGGAGCGTCGCCCGCCGACGTCGAGCCCCTCGCCGAGGCCCTCGCGAAGGCGCCCGGCCTGGTGCTGCGCGGCGTGATGGCGGTCGCCCCGCTGGACGAGGAGCCCCGCGCCGCGTTCGCCCGGCTCCGGTCGATCTCCGACCGGGTGAGCGCCGTCGAGCCCTCCGCCACGGCGATCTCGGCGGGCATGTCGAACGACTTCGCCGAGGCGATCGCGGAGGGTGCGACACACCTGCGAATCGGGTCGGCAATCACCGGAGAACGCCCCACCCGCACCTAACCTCGTGGTGACCCACCTGTGGGAGCACACACGACACGGAGGACACCCCATGGCCAACCCGCTCAAGAAGACGATGGTCTACCTCGGACTCGCCGACGAAGAGGTCGAGTACGAGCGCGCAGAGCCCGTCGAGGCGGCCCCGGCGACGGCCCACCGCGCACCGGTCTCCCCGGTGCAGCCCGTCCCTCCCGTCGAGCCGGTGCAGCAGCCCCGCGCGACGGTCACCCCGCTCCGCAAGCCCACCCCCCAGACCCCGAAGGCGACGGCACCCGCCGAGATGAACGAGATCCTCACCGTCCACCCGAAGCAGTACCGCGACGCGCAGGTCATCGCGGAGAACTTCCGCGACGGCATCCCCGTGATCATCAACCTCTCGCAGATGAGCGATGCGGACGCCCGCCGCCTCATCGACTTCGCGAGTGGACTCTCGCAGGGCCTCTACGGCCGTATCGAGCGCGTGACGAGCAAGGTCTTCCTGCTCTCGCCGTCGCACATCACCGTCGCCGGCGACTCCGCCTCCGCCGAGAGCGACGCCGACGCGTCGTTCTTCGCGAAGTCCTGATCCCGGGGAGCCCTGGCCCCCGGTGACCTCCGTCGTCTCGCTCCTCGGGAGCGTCCTGTACTTCGTGCTGCTGCTCTACTTCTTCGCGATGTGGGCGCGGTTCGTGCTCGACCTCGTCCGCGTGATCCGACGCGACTGGCGCCCCCGCGGTGCCGGCCTCGTCGCCGCGGAGGGCGTCTACACCGTCACGGACCCGCCGATCGGCTTCTTCCGACGTCTGATCAAGCCGGTCTCGATCGGCCCGATCGCCCTCGATTTCGGCTGGAGCCTCACCATGCTCTGCGTCATCGTCGGCATGTACATCGCCACGTGGCTGCAGCGCGCCTGACCGTCCCTGTATCGTTGGCACGTCCGGACGTTCCCCGCGGTGTCAGCACTGCGCCGTGCGCCTGAAGTTGCTAGCTTTAGTCGCGCGTTGTTAGACGTGTACCTACTTGAAATCGAAGGTGGAAAGCCATGGCGCTCACTCCCGAAGACGTTGTCAACAAGCGGTTCCAGCCGACCAAGTTCCGCGAGGGATACGACCAGGACGAGGTCGACGACTTCCTCGACGAGGTCGTCGTGGAGCTCCGCCGCCTGAACCAGGAGAACGAGGAGCTGCGTCAGCGCCTCTCCTCCGGCGACAGCCGCCCCTCGGACGCCCGAGTCTCCGACGCCCAGCGCGAGAGCACTCCTGCTCCCGCCCCGGTGGTCGACGAGGCACCCGAGCCGGAGCCGCAGCCCGAGCCCGAGCCCACCCCGGCTCCCGCACCGGTCGTCGCCCCCGTCAGCTCCTCGCAGTCGGCTCCGGTCGACGAGGCGGAGAGCTCCAGCGGACTCCTGCAGCTCGCCCGCCGCCTCCACGAGGAGCACGTGCGCGAGGGTGCAGAGAAGCGCGACGCGCTCGTCGCCGAGGGCCGCGCCACGGCCGCCCGCATCGTCGCCGAGGCCGAGGCCAAGCAGCGCCAGCAGGTCGCGAAGCTCGAGGAGGAGCGCGCGACGGTCGAGCACCGCATCGATGAGCTCCGCACCTTCGAGCGCGAGTACCGCCAGAAGCTGAAGAGCTACATCGAGGGCCAGCTCCGCGACCTCGACACCCAGCCGGCGTCGACGGAGTCCTCGCTGTCGGGCTTTGGGGCGTAGTCCCGCCGCAGCGGACGTCAGGCCGAGGGTGCTCGTCACCCTCGGCCTCGTCGCGCTCGCGGTCTTCGCGGTCGACCAGACCGCGAAGTTCCTGGTCACGACGAACCTGACCCTGGGCGAGGACGTCCACGTGCTCGGCGACGTCCTGATCCTGCACTACGTGAAGAACCCGGGCGCCGCCTTCTCCCTCGCGAGCGGGTCGACCTGGATCTTCTCGATCATCGCGGCGTGCGTCGTCGTCGCCGTGATCTGGTTCTCGCGCCGGATCCGCTCCACCGCGTGGGGCGTCTTCTTCGGCCTGCTGCTCGGCGGCACGCTCGGCAATCTCTTCGACCGGCTGTTCCGCGAGCCGTCCTTCGGGCTCGGACACGTCGTCGACTTCCTCTTCACGCCGTGGCTGCTCCCGGCGATCTACAACGTCGCCGACATCGCGATCTGCACGGCGATGGCGCTCTTCGTCCTCCTGAGCGTGCGGGGAGTCGGCCTCGACGGCAGCCGGGACCGTGCCGGCCGCGACGAGCAGGTGCAGGACCCGTCCGAGGACGGCGCGCCCGCCACCTCCGGCGCGGACGCGCCCGCAGCGGCCCCCTCCGTCGAGGAGGCGGCCCGCGACGCCGACCGACCCGGCGGACGCTGATGGTGCAGTCCCGAGAGCTGCCGGTCCCGGACGGGCTCGACGGCCTGCGCGTGGATGCGGCCGTCGCGAAGCTGCTCGGCTTCTCGCGCACCTTCGCGGCCGACGTCGCCGAGGCGGGCGGAGTGAGCGCCGACGGCCGCGTCCTCGACAAGAGCGACCGCGTGCACGCCGGCACCTGGCTGAGCGTCGAGTGGAGCCCGCGCGAGGAGCCGCGGATCGTGCCGATGGCGGTCCCCGGCCTCGGCATCGTGCACGACGACGACGACATCGTGGTGATCGACAAGCCCGTCGGCGTGGCCGCGCACCCCGCCGTGGGCTGGGAGGGACCGACGGTGCTCGGCGCCCTCGCCGCCGCGGGCTTCACCGTGTCGACCTCCGGTGCGGCCGAGCGCGCGGGCATCGTGCACCGGCTCGACGCCGGCACGAGCGGCCTCATGGTCGTCGCGAAGTCCGAGCGCGCCTACACGCACCTCAAGCGCGCGTTCCACGACCGGACGGTCGAGAAGGTGTACCACGCCGTCGTGCAGGGCCACCCCGATCCGCTCGCGGGCACGATCGACGCCCCGCTCGGCCGCCACCCGTCCTCGGACTGGAAGTTCGCGGTCCGCGCCGACGGCAAGCCCTCGGTGACCCACTACGAGACCATCGAGGCCTTCCCGTTCGCCTCCCTCCTCGAGATCCACCTCGAGACCGGCCGCACGCACCAGATCCGCGTGCACATGGCCGCGCAGCGCCACCCGTGCGTCGGCGACGCGATGTACGGCGCCGATCCGACCCTCTCGAAGCGGCTCGGCCTCACCCGCCAGTGGCTCGACGCGGTCCGGCTCGGCTTCACCCACCCGGGCTCGGGGGAGTGGGTGCAGTTCGAGGCGTCCTACCCCGACGACCTCGTGCACGCCCTCGAGGTGCTGCGCGGGGAGTGATCCGCGCTCTCCCGGCCGGACCCGCGTCCGGCGCGGTTAGACTTCTTCCCGCCGTGTCCACGGGCCCTCCCGGGTCGCCGGCCATCCCTCCCCTGCCCGCAGTCCGCCGGAGGCGCATCCTTGCCGAGTAACGATTCCTTCGTCCACCTCCACGTGCACAGCGAGTACTCGATGCTCGACGGTGCGGCGCGAGTGAAGCCGCTGATCGACGCGGCGGTCGAGGAGGGCATGCCGGCCATCGCCGTGACCGACCACGGGAACGTGTTCGGCGCCTTCGACTTCTGGCGCACCGCGACGGCGGCGGGGATCAAGCCGATCATCGGCACCGAGGCCTACCTCACCCCGGGGACGCACCGCTCCGACAAGACCCGCATCCGCTGGGGCGACGGCGGAGGGGACGACGTGTCCGGCTCCGGCGCGTACACCCACATGACGCTGCTCAGCTCGACCACGACGGGCATGCACAACCTCTTCCGCCTCTCCTCGCGCGCATCGATCGAGGGCTACTACTTCAAGCCGCGCATGGACCGCGAGATCCTCTCGCAGTACTCCGAGGGCCTGATCGGCACCACGGGATGCCCGAGCGGCGAGGTCCAGACGCGCCTGCGCCTCGGCCAGTACAAGGAGGCGCGCCAGGCGGCCGCCGACTACCGCGACATCTTCGGCAAGGAGAACTTCTTCGCCGAGATCATGGATCACGGCCTCGACATCGAGCGGCGCGTGATCGGCGACGTCATCCGGCTCGCGAAGGACCTCGACCTCCCGCTGGTCGCCACCAACGACCTGCACTACACCCACGCGCACGACGCGACCTCGCACGCGGCGCTGCTCTGCGTGCAGTCCGGGACGACGCTCGACGACCCCAAGCGCTTCAAGTTCGACGCGGACGAGTTCTACCTCAAGTCGCCGCGCGAGATGCGCCAGGTCTTCCGCGACCACCCCGAGGCCTGCGACAACACGCTCCTCATCGCCGAGCGCTGCGACGTCCAGTTCGACACCTCGGCGAACTACATGCCCCGCTTCCCCGTCCCGGAGGGCGAGACCGAGGACACCTGGTTCGTGAAGGAGGTCGAGGCCGGACTGCGCGAGCGCTACCCGGACGGCATCTCCCAGGAGGTGCGCGACCGGGCGGACTACGAGACCCGCGTCATCCTGCAGATGGGCTTCCCCGGCTACTTCCTCGTGGTCGCCGACTTCATCAACTGGTCCAAGCGCAACGGCATCCGCGTCGGCCCGGGCCGCGGCTCCGGCGCCGGCTCGATGGCGGCCTACGCGATGAAGATCACCGATCTCGACCCGCTGCGCCACGGCCTGATCTTCGAGCGCTTCCTCAACCCCGACCGGGTCTCCATGCCCGACTTCGACGTCGACTTCGACGACCGTCGCCGCGGCGAGGTCATCCGCTACGTCACCGAGAAGTACGGCGACGAGCGCGTCGCGCAGATCGTCACCTACGGCACCATCAAGGCGAAGCAGGCGCTCAAGGACGCCTCACGCGTGCTCGGCTTCCCGTTCGGGATGGGCGAGAAGCTGACGAAGGCGATGCCGCCCGCGATCATGGGCAAGGACATCCCGCTCAGCGGCATCAACGACCCCTCCCACGCGCGCTACAAGGAAGCGCTCGACGTGCGCAACGTCATCGCCGAGGACCCGCAGGCCAAGCTGGTCTTCGACACCGCGCTCGGGCTCGAGAACCTCAAGCGCCAGTGGGGCGTGCACGCGGCCGGCGTCATCATGTCCAGCGATCCTCTGCTGGACATCATCCCGATCATGAAGCGGGAGCAGGACGGCCAGATCGTCACGCAGTTCGACTACCCCGCGTGCGAGTCGCTCGGGCTGATCAAGATGGACTTCCTGGGGCTGCGGAACCTCACGATCATCGACGACGCCCTCGACAACATCCGCGCCAACCGCGGACAGGACCTCGTGCTCGAGGACCTCGAGCTCGACGACCAGGCCGCCTACGACCTCCTCGCCCGCGGCGACACGCTCGGCGTCTTCCAGCTCGACGGCGGCCCGATGCGCGGCCTGCTCCGCCTGATGAAGCCCGACAACTTCGAGGACATCTCCGCGGTCCTCGCGCTCTACCGGCCGGGCCCGATGGGCGCCGACTCCCACACCAACTACGCGCTGCGCAAGAACGGCGTGCAGCAGATCACCCCGATCCACCCGGAGCTCGAGGAGCCGCTCTCGGAGGTGCTCGGCGGGACCTACGGCCTGATCGTGTACCAGGAGCAGGTCATGTCGATCGCGCAGAAGCTCGCAGGCTTCACGCTCGCGCAGGCCGACCTGCTGCGGCGCGCGATGGGCAAGAAGAAGAAGTCCGAGCTGGACAAGCAGTTCGAGGGCTTCTCGGGCGGCATGATCGCCAACGGGTACTCGATGGAGGCCGTCAAGACCCTCTGGGACATCCTGCTGCCCTTCTCCGACTACGCCTTCAACAAGGCGCACTCGGCGGCGTACGGCGTCGTCTCCTACTGGACGGCGTACCTCAAGGCGCACTACCCCGCGGAGTACATGGCCGCGCTGCTCACCAGCGTCGGCGACTCCAAGGACAAGATGGCCGCCTACCTCAACGAGTGCCGGCGGATGGGGATCAAGGTGCTCCCGCCGGACGTCAACGAGTCGATCGGCTTCTTCACCGCGGTCGGCACCGACATCCGCTTCGGCCTCGGCGCCGTGCGCAACGTCGGCATGAACGTCGTCGAGGGCATCCGCGCCGCCCGCGAGGAGAAGGGGCGCTTCGAGACGTTCCACGACTTCCTCCGCAAGGTGCCGCTGCAGGTGACCAACAAGCGCACGATCGAGTCGCTGATCAAGGCCGGCGCCTTCGACTCGCTCGGCTCGACCCGCCGTGCCCTGGTCGAGGTGCACGAGGACGCCGTCGAAGCGGCGGTGGGGGAGAAGCGCAACGAGGCGAACGGCCAGGTCGGCTTCGACTTCGACAGCCTCTGGGACGAGCCGCAGGCCGCGATCCAGGTGCCCGAGCGGCCGGAATGGGCCAAGCGCGACAAGCTCGCCTTCGAGCGCGACATGCTCGGCCTCTACGTGTCCGACCACCCGCTCGCCGGACTCGAAACCGAGCTCGCCAAGCACTACAGCACGACGATCGCCGACCTGCTGATCTCGGAGACGATCGCCGACGGCGAGACCGTGGTCGTCGCGGGCCTCGTCACGAGCGTCCAGCACCGCATGGCCAAGGCCTCCGGCAACCAGTACGGGATGATCCAGGTCGAGGACTTCGGCGGCGAGATCACCTGCATGTTCATGGGGAAGGCGTACCAGGAGTTCGCCCCGGCGCTCACGAACGACTCCATCGTCGTCGTCAGAGGCCGCGTCAGCATGCGCGACGACGGGATGAACCTGCACGCGTTCAGCCTGTTCGCCCCCGAGATGAGCCAGGACGGCGACGCCGGACCGCTCACCGTCTCGATGCCCGAGTCGCGCGCGACCACCGACACGGTCTCGCAGCTCAGCGACGTGCTCATCCGCCACTCCGGCCAGACCGAGGTGCGGCTGAAGCTGATCAAGGGCGACACAGCCCGCGTGTTCGAGGTGCCGTTCCCCGTGCGCATCACCCCCGACCTCTTCGGCGAGCTGAAGAGCCTGCTGGGCCCTAACTGTCTGTACTGAATTCCGAGCCGGTCCCTGCCCGGCTCGGCGCGGTCGGCTGGGGAGGGTGGTGAGGTCTCGCAGAGCGTCGTGCGTCCGGCTACGACGATCCGCTGGGACGCGGATCGCCGGTTCGCCGTGTCTGTGGCGAGCCGGTCCCTGCCCGGCTCGGCGCGGTCGGCTGGGGAGGGTGGTGAGGTCTCGCAGAGCGTCGTGCGTCCGGCTACGGCGATCCGCTGGGACGCGGATCGGCTGTTCGCCGTGTCTTCGGCGAGCCGGTCCCTGCCCGGCTCGGCGGTCGGCTGGGGAGGGTGGCGGGGTTCTGTAGAGCGTCCTGCGTCCGGCTACGGCGATCCGCTGGGACGTGGATCGGCCGTTCGCCTCGGGGGGACGGGGCGACAGGGTGGGGGATCGGAGGGCGAGCATGCGGCCGCCGGTGTCCTCCCGGTTGTCGAGTAGCCGCGGGGCGGCGTATCGAGGCCGTGCGGGGTAGCCCGCGGCGAGGGAGCGGGGGAGGGCGGCGCGTAGACTGGGGCGGCCATGATCCAGACTCTCGACCTCCGCGGCCGTCGTCCCTCCTCCGCCGAGCTCCTCGCCCTCGTGCCCCGCAATCCGGGCACGTCCGCCGCCGTCGGGCCCGTCGTCGCCGAGCTGATCGCCGACGTCCGCGAGCGCGGCGCGGAGGCGCTCCTCGACCAGGCGGAGCGGCTGGACGGCGTGCGCCCCCCGCACCTCCGAGTGCGCGCCGAGCAGATCGCCGAAGCCCTCGACCGCCTCGACCCGGCGATCCGCCGCGCACTCGAGGAGGCGATCGCGCGCGTCCGCCGCGCCAGCGCCGCCCAGATCCCCCCGCCCCGCACCACCGAGCTCGACGACGGCGCCACGGTCACCCAGCGCTGGCAGCCCGTGGCCCGCGCCGGCCTGTACGTCCCCGGCGGCAAAGCCGTCTACCCGTCGAGCGTCGTCATGAACGCCGTGCCCGCGCAGGCCGCCGGAGTCGCCTCCATCGCCCTGGTCTCGCCTCCCCAGAAGGCGTTCGGCGGCTCCGTCCACCCCACGATCCTCGCGGCTGCCGCGCTGCTCGGCATCGACGAGGTCTACGCGGTCGGAGGCGCCGGAGCAGTCGCCGCCCTGGCCTACGGCGTCGACTCGATCGGGCTGGACCCCGTCAGCATCATCACCGGACCGGGCAACGTCTGGGTCACCACCGCGAAGCGCCAGGTGCTCGGCCAGGTCGGCATCGACTCCGAGGCGGGCCCGACCGAGATCCTCGTGATCGCCGACGACTCCGCCGACCCGCGCCTGGTCGCCGCGGACCTGGTGAGCCAGGCCGAGCACGACGAGGCCGCCTCAGCCGTCCTGGTCACCGACAGCGCCGAGCTCGCCGCCGCGGTCGAGCGCGAGGTGGCCGTGCAGGCCGCCGCCACCCACCACGCGGCGCGCGTGGCGATCGCGCTCGACGGCCCGCAGTCCGCGCTCGTGATCGTCGACGACCTCGAGCTCGCCTGCGCGTTCAGCGACGCCTACGGCCCCGAGCACCTCGAGCTGCACACGGCCGACCCCGTCGCGACGGCCGCGCGGATCCACGACGCCGGCGCGATCTTCCTCGGCCCGACCACCCCGGTGAGCCTGGGCGACTACCTCGCCGGCTCCAACCACGTGCTCCCGACGCTGGGGCAGGCGCGCTTCTCCTCCGGGCTCGGCGCCTACACCTTCCTCCGGCCGCAGCAGCTGATCTCGTACGACCGCGGTGCGCTCGAGCGCGTCGCCCCGCACATCCGCGCTCTCAGCGACGCCGAGGCGCTGCCCGCCCACGGCGACGCCGTCGACGCCCGCTTCGCCTGAGACCGAGAGGCCCTCGATGTTCTGCCCCTTCTGCCGGCACCCCGACTCCCGCGTGATCGACTCGCGCACGAGCGACGACGGCCTCTCGATCCGCCGCCGCCGGCAGTGCCCGTCCTGCGGCCGGCGCTTCTCGACGACCGAGACGGCGAGCCTCGTCGTGATCAAGCGCAGCGGAGTCGTGGAGCCGTTCAGTCGCGAGAAGATCGTCAGCGGCGTCCGGAAGGCCTGTCAGGGCCGGCCCGTCACCGACACCGATCTGGCCGTGCTCGCGCAGCGGGTGGAGGAGAGCATCCGCTCCACGGGCGCCTCGCAGATCGACGCGAACGACATCGGCCTCGCCATCCTCCCGCCGCTGCGCGAGCTCGACGAGGTCGCCTACCTCCGCTTCGCGAGCGTCTACCAGGCGTTCGACTCGCTGGACGACTTCGAGTCGGCGATCACCCTGCTCCGCGCCGAGCGCACCTCCGTGCCCCACAGCGCCGACGAGATCTGAGGCCCGGGTGTACCCGCTCCTGTTCCGCACCGTCCTGCGCCGCCTCGACCCGGAGCGGGCGCACCATCTGAGCTTCCCGGTGATCCGGGCCCTCGGAGCCCTCGCGCCGATCCTGCGCCGGGCGACCGTTCCGCGCGGAACGCCCGCGGTCGAGACGCTCGGGCTCCGCTTCGAGACCCCGTTCGGCGTCGCGGCCGGCTTCGACAAGGACGCCACCGCGGTCCTGGGCTTCGGCGCGCTCGGCTTCGGACACGTCGAGGTCGGGACCCTGACCGCTCGGGCGCAGCCGGGCAACGACCGGCCGCGCCTCTTCCGGCTGATCGCGGACCGTGCCGTCGTCAACAGGATGGGCTTCAACAACCACGGGGCCGAGGCCGCGGCGCAGCGGCTCGTCCGGCTGCGCAGCGCCCGCCGGCGCCCGGTGATCGGCGTGAACATCGGCAAGAGCCGGGTGGTCGAGGTGGACGACGCGATCGAGGACTACCTGATCAGCACGCGCCTGCTCGCACCGCTCGCCGACTACCTCGTCGTGAACGTCAGCTCGCCGAACACCCCCGGGCTCCGCGGCCTGCAGGAGATCGACCGCCTCGAGCCGCTCCTCGCCGCTGTGAAGGACGCCGCCGACACGACGCCCCTGCTGGTCAAGATCGCTCCCGACCTCTCCGACGACGAGGTCGGCCGGGTCGCCGAGCTCGCCGTCCGCCTGGGGCTGGACGGGATCATCGCGACCAACACGACACTCTCGCGGGAGGGCCTCTCGACCGATCCTGCCGTGATCGAGGCGGCCGGAGCCGGTGGCCTCTCCGGTGCTCCGCTGGCCGCGCGCTCGCTCGAGGTTCTCCGCGTGATCCGGGGCGTCGTCCCCGCTGCCTTCTGCGTGATCTCCGTCGGAGGAGTCGAGACGGCCGACGACGTGCGCGAGCGCCTCGACGCGGGCGCCACCCTCGTCCAGGGCTACACCGCCTTCATCTACCGCGGGCCCCTGTGGGCGCGGGCGATCAACCGGGGACTGGCCCGCGCCTCCTGAACCGTCCGTGAACGACGAAGAGCCCCGGAGCCGCGCCAGGCGCGACCGCAGGGGCCCTCGGTGGTCCGCCGTCCGACTACTCGGGGAAGGCGCGGCGCTTGACCTGGGGCTTCGGCAGGCGCATGACGCGCAGCTGCAGGGCGCGCATCGCGGCGTACCAGCGGATGCCCTTCTCGACCTTGTCGGCGCCGTAGCGCTCGGCGAGCTTCCGGCGCATGCGCATGCCGAGGAGGATGCAGTCGATCACCGCGAGGAGGAAGAACACCCAGAGGATGACGAGGGTCGCGTACTGCAGCTCCGGCTGCGGGAAGAAGCTCAGCAGCAGGACGACGACCATCACCGGGATGAGGAACTCGCCGAGGCTGAAGCGCGCGTCGACCCAGTCGCGCACGAACTTGCGCTGCGGACCCTTGTCGCGCAGCGGCAGGTAGCGCTGGTCGCCGGCAGCGAGGCCGATGCGGGCCTGCTCGCGCGACACAGCGGCCTTCTCGCGGGCGTCGCGGGCGGCCTGCTTGCGGTCGGTGACGACCAGCGGACGCTTGCGGGCCAGCTCCTGCTCGCGTCGGGTCGGCGTCGGCCGGCCCTTCCCGGAGCCGGGGGAGCCGGCGTCGTCGGGCGTGTCGGTTGCGATCGGGTGCTTGGCCACGGGGAACGTCCTTGGAATCGGGGGTCTCTTAAGATTACCTCCATGGCTCACGACGCTCCGACTCCGCCCGCACTCTCCTCCGACGAGGAGGCCGTCCTCGCCGCCGTCCGCGACGATCTGCCGCGCTCGCTCGCCCAGCTCGGGCAGCTCGTGCGGATCCCGTCCGTCTCGTGGGACGGCTTCGACGCCACCCGCGTGGCCGCCAGCGCCGAGGCCATCGCCGAGCTCGCTCGGGAGACGGGTGTCTTCGACGACGTCGCGATCCACAGCGCCACGATCGACGGGACCGACGTGCTCGGCCAGCCGGCCGTCCTGGCCACCCGCGCCGCCCGCAACGGAGCGCCGACGGTCCTCCTCTACGCCCACCACGACGTGCAGCCGCAGGGCGCCGAGTCGGCGTGGGAGACGCCTCCGTTCGAGCCGACCGTGCGCGGCGACCGGCTGTACGGACGCGGTGCCGCCGACGACAAGGCCGGCGTCGTGTCCCACCTCGCCGCGGTGCGCGCACTGCTGGAGGTCGCGGGCGAGGACCACGACCTCGGGCTCGTCCTCTTCATCGAGGGCGAGGAGGAGTTCGGGTCGCGCTCGTTCCCCACCTTCCTCCGCGAGCACCACGACGCCCTCCGCGCGGACGCGATCATCGTCGCCGACAGCGACAACTGGGACATCGACACCCCCGCGCTGACGGTGGGCCTGCGCGGGAACGTCACCTTCACCCTCACCATCAGCACCCTCGCGCACGCCTCGCACTCGGGCATGCTCGGCGGAGCGGTACCGGACGCGATGCTCGCAGCGGTCCGCCTCCTCGCGACCCTCTGGAACGAGGACGGCTCGGTCGCCGTCGCCGGCCTCACCGAGCACGACGGCGCGGTCCCCGAGACGACCGAGGAGGACCTGCGCCGCGACTCCGGCCTGCTCGACGGGGTCTCGCCGATCGGCACCGGCGCGATCCTCTCGCGCCTGTGGTCGAAGCCGGCCGTCACGGTCACCGGGATCGACGCGCCCAGTGTCGTCGACGCCTCCAACACCCTCGTCCCGTCCGTGCGCGTGAAGATCAGCGCCCGCATCGCCCCCGGCCAGGACGCGGACGAGGCCTTCACCGCGATCGAGAGCCACCTGCGCGCGAACTCCCCGTTCGGCGCTCACCTCGCGATCGAGGACGTCGACACCGGCAGCCCCTTCCTGGTCGACGCGACCGGCTGGGCCGTGGACCTGGTGAAGGGCGCGATGGCGGACGCCTGGGGCCGCGAGCCCCTCGAGACGGGGATCGGCGGGAGCATCCCGTTCATCGCGGATCTCGTGCGCGAATTCCCCGAGGCGCAGATCCTCGTCACCGGTGTCGAGGACCCCGACTCGCGCGCGCACAGCCCCAACGAGTCGCTGCACCTGGGCGTCTTCAAGCGGGCCGCGCAGACCGAGGCGCTGTTCCTGCTCCGCGCCGCCGCGCACCGCGACTGACCACCGGTCGTGGAATACCCCGGTGACCACCCGGGTTGCAGCCGTAGAATCCCGGAAGGCACGACGACCGTTCCGCCCGTCCCCTGAGGAGTGACATGTCAGACACACTGACCGACCAGACGGCGACCCCCCTCGCCACCCCGCCCAGCGCGGCCCACGGCGTCTCGATGACCCCGACCGCCGCCGCCAAGGTCAAGAGCCTGCTCGAGCAGGAGGGCCGCGACGACCTGCGCCTGCGCGTCGCCGTGCAGCCCGGAGGCTGCTCCGGCCTCATCTACCAGCTCTACTTCGACGAGCGCAGCCTCGACGGCGACGCCGCGGTGGAGTTCGAGGGCGTCGGCCTCGTCGTCGACAAGATGAGCGTCCCGTACCTCGACGGCGCCTCGATCGACTTCGAGGACACCATCCAGAAGCAGGGCTTCACCATCGACAACCCCAACGCGGGCGGCAGCTGCGCCTGCGGCGACAGCTTCCACTGACGCCGTGCGGCCCCGGGCCGCAGCGCGTCCGAACGGCGTCCGACAGTCCACTCCGGTGGCCCGTCGGGCGCCGTTCGTCATGACTGCACCACTCGGCCGGGACGTCAAGAGCGGGTCGTCGTGCACCGGGGTGCCGGAGCGGAAGGGTAGGCTGGAGCCGGTCTAATACAGTTTCGTGTGAACTGGTCCCCAGTCTTCCGAAAGGTCACCGGTGCGCTTCAATCGCCGAATCCGCAGATGGGTCGCTGCCCCCGTCGCAGGAGCCCTCGCCCTCGTCCTCGCGGGCTGCACGCAGGAGCAGCTCCAGGGCTGGCTCCCCACCGAACCCGGCACGACGAACCACGTCGACCGCGTCATCGGACTCTGGGTCACCTCCTGGATCGTCCTGCTCGCAGTCGGCGTCGTCACGTGGGGTCTCACCATCTGGGCGGTGGTCGTCTACCGCCGTCGCAAGGGGCAGACCGGCCTGCCGGTCCAGCTGCGCTACAACATGCCGATCGAGATCTTCTACACGATCGTTCCGCTGATCCTCGTGATCGGCTTCTTCGCCTTCACCGCGCGCGACCAGGCCGCCATCGAGCAGCCGTACGACGACCCGGACGAGACCATCCAGGTGTACGGCAAGCAGTGGGCGTGGGACTTCAACTACGTCGACGAGGACGTCTACTCGGCCGGCATCCAGGGCCAGTACCAGGAGGGCGGGGACGCGGCCGGCTCGCTCGTCGAGTCCGAGATCCCCACGCTCTACCTGCCCGTCGGGCAGAAGATCAAGATCCAGCTCGACGCGCGCGACGTGATCCACTCCTTCTGGGTCGTCGACTTCCTCTACAAGAAGGACATGATCCCCGGCAAGACGAACTACATGTACGTCACGCCGCTCAAGGAGGGGACCTACGCCGGCAAGTGCGCCGAGCTCTGCGGCGAGTACCACTCGGCGATGCTCTTCAACGTCAAGGTCGTCTCGCAGGGCGAGTACGACGACTACATCCAGTCGCTGCGCGACGCGGGCCAGACCGGCCAGCTCGGCGCCGAGTACAACCGCAATTCGAACCTTCCCGGAACCGGCGCGCCGGCCCGCGAGAACGAGGAGTAAGGGAGCATGAGCACCGCCACGGCACCCCGCCCGACGCGCACCGCCGGCATTCCGCCGGTCCAGCGCAAGGCGAACGTCCTCGTCCGCTGGATGACGTCGACCGACCACAAGGTCATCGGGTACATGTACCTGATCACGTCGTTCATCTACTTCTGCATCGCCGGCGTGATGGCCCTGGTCATCCGCGCCCAGCTGTTCGAGCCCGGCCTGAACGTGGTCGAGACGCGCGAGCAGTACAACCAGCTCTTCACGATGCACGGCACGATCATGCTGCTGATGTTCGCGACGCCGCTCTTCGCGGGGTTCGCCAACGTCCTGATGCCGCTGCAGATCGGCGCACCCGACGTCGCGTTCCCCCGGCTCAACGCCTTCGCGTACTGGCTCTACAGCTTCGGCTCGCTCATCGCGGTCGCCGGATTCGTCACCCCGCAGGGTGCGGCGTCGTTCGGCTGGTTCGCGTACGCGCCACTGTCGAGCACGACGTTCTCACCAGGGCTCGGCGGCAACCTCTGGGTCTTCGGCCTGGCGCTCTCGGGCTTCGGCACGATCCTCGGCGCGGTCAACTTCATCACGACGATCATCACGATGCGCGCCCCCGGCATGACGATGTTCCGCATGCCGATCTTCACCTGGAACATCCTGGTGACGTCGATCCTCGTGCTGCTCGCGTTCCCGGTGCTCGCCGCGGCGATGTTCGCCCTCGGTGCCGACCGCGTGTTCGACGCCCACATCTACGACGCGGCCAACGGCGGCGTCCTGCTCTGGCAGCACCTGTTCTGGTTCTTCGGCCACCCCGAGGTGTACATCATCGCGCTGCCGTTCTTCGGCATCGTGTCCGAGGTCTTCCCGGTCTTCAGCCGCAAGCCGATCTTCGGCTACAAGACGCTGATCTACGCGACGATCGCGATCGCCGCCCTGTCCGTGACGGTGTGGGCCCACCACATGTACGTCACCGGGTCGGTTCTGCTGCCGTTCTTCTCGTTGATGACGATGCTGATCGCGGTCCCCACCGGCGTGAAGATCTTCAACTGGGTCGGCACCATGTGGCGCGGCTCGGTGACCTTCGAGACCCCGATGATCTGGGCGATCGGCTTCCTGATCACCTTCACCTTCGGTGGACTCACCGGCGTCATCCTCGCCTCGCCGCCGCTCGACTTCCACGTCTCCGACTCCTACTTCGTCGTGGCGCACTTCCACTACGTCGTCTTCGGAACCGTCGTCTTCGCGATGTTCTCGGGCTTCTACTTCTGGTGGCCCAAGTGGACCGGCAAGATGCTGAACGAGACGCTGGGCAAGTGGCACTTCTGGCTGCTGTTCATCGGCTTCCACACCACCTTCCTCATCCAGCACTGGCTGGGCGTCGTCGGCATGCCGCGCCGCTACGCCAGCTACCTGCCCGAGGACGGCTTCACCTGGATGAACCAGGTGTCGACGGTCGGAGCGATGATCCTCGCGGTGTCGCTGATCCCGTTCTTCCTGAACGTGTACATCACGGCCCGCAAGGCGCCCAAGGTGACGGTGAACGACCCGTGGGGCTTCTCCCGGTCGCTCGAGTGGGCCACCTCGTGCCCGCCGCCCCGCCACAACTTCACCTCGATCCCGCGCATCCGCAGCGAGGCCCCGGCGTTCGACCTCAATCACCCCGAGGCCGGCATCCCCGTCGGAATCGGTCCGGCGAAGGACGCTCCGGACGCCCCCACGTACGACAAGTCCGAAGGCACGGTGAAGTAAGGCCATGCGCGCCAACGTCAATCTCTTCTGGCTCCTCGCGGGCTTCTTCCTCCTCGCCGACATCACGTACATCGTGTGGTCGATGCTCGACATGGGTCAGGTGGAATGGGTCGGCACCGTCGGCATCGGCCTCTCGGCCGTCCTGGGCGCGTTCATCGCGTTCTACGTCGGCCGCGTCCACAAGGCGCAGGGTGCCGAGCTCCCCGAGGACCGCCTCGACGCGGACATCGACGACGGAGATCCCGAGCTGGGCTTCTTCAGCCCGTGGAGCTGGTGGCCGCTGATCCTGGGCGGTTCCGCCGCCCTCGGATTCCTCGGCCTGGCCGTGGGCTTCTGGATCACCTACATCGCCGTCGGGCTCTTCCTGGTCGCCATCGCCGGCTGGGTGTACGAGTACTACCGCGGATACTTCGCCCGCTAGGGCAGATCGCACGGCCGAGGGCCGGGTGCACGAGGGCTTCGGCTCCGGGCACCCGGCCTTCTGCGTGCGCTGAGGCCCCCGCACGAGGAGCGTTTCCGCCGAGCGGAGATCGGCTCGGATTCGGCGGGGTGGTGCCTCTGCGGGGAGCAGCTTCTGGTCAGTCTCCGTTCGAGCAAGGGCTGGTCGGGTGGGACGCAGGTGCTTTCGCGGGCGGAGCTTGTGGGCGGGCGTCGTGCGAGTGAAGACCAGTCGGCTCGGGCGGAGTGGCGCCTCTGCGGGCAGCAGCCTAGGGAGGGGGCGCACGTGAGGGCAGTGCGGTACTCCTCCGGAGTTCCTGGAGACGTCGTGCAACGCTTGCTGTGCCCGAGCGGCCGGCGCTGCGGTACTCCTCGCCCGCGTCCTACCCTGGCCGACAGCCGCTGACGCGTCCACCGGTGCGCCGGTCCGCGCTCACGTCGTGACGGAGAGACGCTGACGCGTCCACCGGTGCGCCGGTCCGCTCCATGCCCGTCCGAGATGGCTCCGAGGCACCACCAGGCGCTGGCGTGCGGGTCGTCCGCCGGTGCGCGCGGCTGACAGGGAGCACACGAGGGACCGCACGACCAGCCAGCGGTCGGGCGTCGCTACCGCTTCCCCGTCCGGAGAAGTCGCAGTGGTGTCGCGCTCGTCACTGCACCTTCCCTGTTATCGATGGCGTGGAGCGCCACCAGGAGCCAGGAGTTGTCGCACTCGGGGTGCGAGCGCGACAACTTCTGCACATCGGACACCGGCGGGCGCGTGTGCCTCACCGATCCGCGGTGCCCGCCGCCTCGCGGTGGATGGGCCGTAGCACGCACTGTCTCGGGAGGAAGGCGGGCGAGCTGGACTCACGCTGTTCGTTCCTGCGTGGAGAGGCGTCACTGGCGGCGTTCCAGGTGGAGTGACGCCTGCGACGGGGCGCCCGCCATACCGCGCGTGAGGATCATCGTCGTCGGAGGCGGCGAGCCACCGAGGGCTCAGTGACTCGCGACGCAGCTCCGCCTCTCCGACCACGGTGGGGAGCGACGCGCGGGACGGGTGCTGTCCAGCCCGCCCCGGAGAGGTCGCGGAGGCAACGGTCGACCGCGGGATCCGCGAGGACTCCTGCGGGCGACGTGGCGGAGCAGTGGACGCGGTCGAGACAGCGTGGTCCCTGCCTCCGATGAGAGACGCGCGCGACATCGGTCTGCTTGGTCGGATGAGCGCCGGGACGGGCCGCAGAGAGGTCACGGCCCACCGCACGGGCTCCCGCTGACGCTCCGCCGTACGCACGACCGCGGTTCGCGGCTCCGGATCGTCCGAAGGTCCGACCTGGTCGATGCGAGGCGACACGAACGGTCTTCGTCTGAGTCAGAGGACGACCATTCGGGACCCCTCGTCTGAACGAGGCGTCGATGACGGTCGTCGCCGGAGTGACGAGGCGACCATTCGGGACGCAGCGGCGGAGTGAGGCGTCACGGGGAGTTGTGGCCCGAGTCAGGAGGCGACCATCCGAGAGGCCTCGGAGCCAGGCTGCACGGCGGAGAGGTGTCGACCGTCTCCGGAACGGGGGACCGCGGAGTGCGGTCGGTTGTACCGCCGTCACAGGAGCCCGAGGCTCGTTCCGGGGACCTTTCCCGGCACTCGGTCATGCTGAGCCCCGAGGACACGAGCAGGGCCTCCGGCCCGCTCGCGGCGGACACCGACGCTTCTGACCAGCAGGAGGCCATCAGCCTCGCACTTCGAGTCCCGCAGCCGACGACGGAGGTCCCGGACGTCTGGGCGCCGCGAAGGAGGCACCGCCGAACCCGCCCCGAGCTGACGCCGACGGCACCCGCTGGGAACGACGAAGGGCCCGGACGAATGAACGTCCGGGCCCTTCGAGAGGAGGTCAGTGCTCGCTGTGCGAGCTCTCGAGCTCCTTCTGGGTGACGGGGGTGATCCGGTCCTCGAAGAACCAGCGGGAGAGGCCGGCGCGGACGCGCTGCGGGGCGGTGATGCGGCCACGCGAGTCCGGGCGGATCATCAGCGGCTCGTACTCGTCCTGACCGACGAGCTTCCAGCGCTCGTACTCGTCGAGCTGCTGGTGCACCTCGATGAACTCGCCGCCGGGAAGGCGGACGATGCGGCCCGACTCGAAGCCGTGCAGAGCGATCTCGCGGTCCTTCTTCTGCAGCGCCAAGCAGATGCGCTTGGTGATGAAGTACGCGATGAACGGACCCACGATGAGCAGGAACTGCAGGCTGTGGATCACGCCCTCCATCGTGAGGTGGAAGTGCGTCGCGATGATGTCGGACGACGCGGCGGCCCAGAGGACGGCGTAGAAGCTGACTCCGGCGGCGCCGATCGCGGTGCGGGTCGCGGCGTTGCGCGGGCGGTCGAGCAGGTGGTGCTCGCGCTTGTCACCGGTGATCCACGCCTCGAGGAACGGGTAGAGCATGACCACGGCGATGAACAGTCCGAGACCGACGAGCGGGATCAGGATGTTGAACGACAGGGTTCCGATGCCCGGGATGGCCCACTCGAGTCCCGGCGGGACGAGGCGCAGGGCGCCGTCGGCGAAGCCGATGTACCAGTCGGGCTGGGTTCCCGCGGAGACGGGGGAGGGGTCGTACGGGCCGTAGTTCCAGATCGGGTTGATCGTGAACAGCGAGGCGATGAGGACGACGACGCCGAAGACGATGAAGAAGAATCCACCGGCCTTCGCGGCGTAGACCGGCAGCACCGGGTAGCCGACGACGTTCTGCTCGGTCTTGCCCGCACCGGGGAACTGGGTGTGCTTGTGGACGACCACGAACACGAGGTGCAGGGCGATGAACGCGAGCACCAGCGCCGGCAGCAGCAGGATGTGCAGGGTGTAGAGGCGGCCGACGATGTCGGTGCCCGGGAACTCGCCGCCGAAGAGCAGGAACGAGATCCAGGTGCCGACGATCGGGATGCCCTTGACCATGCCGTCGATGATGCGGAGGCCGTTGCCCGAGAGCAGGTCGTCGGGCAGCGAGTAGCCGGTGAAGCCCTCGGCCATCGCGAGGATGAAGAGGACGAAGCCGATGACCCAGTTGAGCTCGCGGGGCTTGCGGAACGCACCGGTGAAGAAGATGCGCAGCATGTGCAGGCCGATCGAGGCCACGAACAGCAGCGCCGCCCAGTGGTGGATCTGCCGCATCAGCAGGCCGCCGCGGATGTCGAAGGAGATGTCGAGCGAGGACGACATCGCCGCCGACATCTCGATGCCCTTGAGGGGCAGGTAGCTGCCCTCGTAGTGCGTCTCGACCATCGAGGCCTGGAAGAAGAAGGTGAGGAACGTGCCCGACAGCAGGATGATGACGAAGCTGTAGAGCGCGACCTCGCCGAGGAGGAAGGACCAGTGGTCGGGGAAGATCTTGCGACCGAACTCCTTGACGACCGCGGAGATGCTCGTGCGCTCGTCGATGTAGTTCGACGCCGCTCCGACGTACCCCTTCTGGAACTTGCCGGATCCGAGGATGACGCCGTCCTCGGGCTCCGCGGGGGAGCTGGAGGGGCGTGAGGGGGTGGTGGTGGACATGTGAGTCATCGCTCCCAGAAGGACGGTCCGACGGGCTCCGTGAAGTCGCTTCTGGCGACCAGGTAACCCTCGGCGTCGACGGTGATGGGGAGCTGCGGAAGCGGACGCTTCGCCGGGCCGAAGATGACGGCGGCCTCGCGCGTGATGTCGAATTGCGACTGGTGGCACGGGCACAGCAGGTGGTGGGTCTGCTGCTCGTACAGCGCCACAGGGCAGCCGACGTGCGTGCAGATCTTGGAGTAGGCGACGATTCCGTCGTAGTTCCAGGTCTCGCGACCCTCACTGACGATGAGGTCCTCGGGCTTCAGGCGCATCAGGAGGACGGCGGCCTTGGCCTTCTCCTCCAGCTTGCCCTCGGCGTCGTTGAGGCCCTCGGGGATGACGTGGAAGGCGGATCCGAGGGTGACGTCCGATGCGAGGATCGGCGCTCCCGACGGGTCCAGGGTGAGCCTCGTCCCCTCTTCCCACAGCGTGGTCTTGAGGAGGGCGACGGGGTTCTGGTCCTGCGGGCCGAGGCCCCGGAACAGGATCACGGCGGGCAGGGGGAACACGACGAGGGAGGCGATCAGGCTGTTCCGGACGAGGGAGCGGCGGCCGAAGCCGGACTCCTTGTCGGACTGGTCGAAGATCTCGAGCGCACGGGCGCGGGTGGGCTCGGCGCTGCGGACGGGGTGGCGGATGTCGATGCCCTCGTGGTCCGACATCAGCTGCTTGCCCCAGTGGACGGCGGCGATGCCGATGCCCAGGAGCGCGAGGGACATGCCCAGGCCGATGAACAGCGTGTTCAGCCGGACCGACGCGACGTCCTCGGTGATCGGGAACGCCATGTAGGCGGCGACCGCGAAGATCGAGCCCGCGAAGGAGAGGTAGAAGAGCGTGTACACCGTGCGCTCGGCACGCTTCTCGACCTTGGGGTCGAGGTCGGTCATCCGGGGGCGGTGCGGCGGGAGGCCCGGGTCCTGGACGCGGTCCCGCGTCACGACCGCGGTGCCGGCCGGAGCCGTTCCGTGCCCGGTGGCCGACGAGGTGGCGAGGTCCGTGCCACCCTCATCGTGCTCTGCCATGGTTCTCCTTTTCACGCCGTGTCGGCACCAGTCGGTGCCGTGGGTCAGTCGCGCCCGTCAGGGCGCTGCAGTCGTCTAGTTGGATCGGGCGGTGATCCACACCGTCAGGGCCACGATCGCGCCGAGGCCGAAGATCCAGAGGAACAGGCCCTCCGCGACCGGCCCGAGGGAGCCGAGCGCGAATCCGCCCGGGGACGGGTTGGCCTCGATGTACTTGAGGTACGAGATGATGTCGCGCTTGTCCTCGGGCGAGATGTTCAGGTCGTTGAAGACCGGCATGTTCTGCGGGCCGGTGACCATCGCCTCGTAGATGTGCGCCTCGGTCACGCCGCCCAGCGGGGGAGCGAACTTGCCCTCGGTGAGCGCGCCACCGGCTCCGGCGACGTTGTGGCACATGGCGCAGTTGATGCGGAACAGCTCGGCGCCGTTCGCGGCGTCGCCCTGTCCGTCGAGGACCTCGCCCTCGGGGATCGCGGGACCGGGGGCCAGCGACGCGACGTAGGCGGCGAGCTCGCCGACCTGCTCGTCGGTGAACTGGACCGGCTTCTCGAGCGCCTGGGGGCCGTGCATCTGCATCGGCATGCGGCCGGTGCCGACCTGGAAGTCGACCGACGCCGCGCCCACTCCGATGAGGGAGGGAGCGTTGTCGGTGCCCGCGGCGTCGAGGCCGTGGCAGGTGGCGCAGTTCGCGGCGAAGAGCTTCGAGCCCTCGTCGATCGTCTGCTGGCTGGTGGACGACGTCTCCGCGGAGGCGGATGTCGCGACGCCGACCGCAGCGTAGGTCCCGCCGGTGAGCCCGAGGCCGATGGCGATCAGGGCCAGGGTGGCGAGCGGGTGGCGGCGACCCTTCTTGGCTCGGCTCTTCGTCTTCGGGGAGGCCATCGAGGCGTCCTTCCTGCGGGGGTCGGGAGTGGAGTGGGGCATCGGCGGGCGCGTCACTTGAGGAAGTAGATGACGGCGAACAGGCCGACCCAGACGACGTCGACGAAGTGCCAGTAGTACGAGACGACGATGGCGCTCGTCGCCTCCTTGTGGCCGAAGTTCTTGACCGCGAAGCCGCGGCCGATGACGAGGAGGAACGCGATGAGGCCGCCCGTGACGTGCAGGGCGTGGAAGCCGGTCGTCAGGTAGAAGGCGGAGCCGTAGGCGTTGCTGGAGAGCGTGACGCCCTCGGAGACGAGGGTCGCGTACTCGAGCACCTGGCCGGACACGAAGACCGCGCCGAGGGCGTAGGTGAGGAAGAACCACTCGACCATGCCCCACTTGAACGGGCTGAGGCCCGTCGCGCGCGGCTGCAGGCGCTCGGCGGCGAACACGCCGAACTGGCAGCTGAACGACGAGGCCACGAGGATCACCGTGTTCACGCCCGCGTACGGCACGTTGAGGATCTGGGTCTCGGCGCCCCAGAGCTCGGGGGAGGTGCTGCGCAGGGTGAAGTAGATCGCGAAGAGGCCCGCGAAGAACATGACCTCGCTGCCCAGCCAGACGATCGTTCCGACCGCGACCGGGTTGGGTCGGTTCACTACGGGCGCGGTGGCCGTGGGGGAGAGAGAGGTGCTCGTCACACAGACCATTATGGCCGATGGCAGGGGAGGGAAGTCGCACTAGCCGGGAGGCGATCCTCGTCGCATAATCTGGGAGCCATGTCGGAAACCCTGTCCTGGCCGCACGTTCTCAGCGCACTCCTCGAGTCCTCCGATCTGAGCGTCTCCGAGGCGACGTGGGCGATGGAGCAGGTGATGGAGGGCGCGGCGACTCCGGCGCAGCTCGCCGGACTGCTGGTGGCACTCCGGGCGAAGGGCGAGACGGTCGACGAGATCGTCGGCTTCCGCGACGCGATCCTCGACCACGCGGTGCCGCTGGACGTGGATCCGATGGCCCTGGACATCGTCGGGACGGGCGGGGACCGCTTCGGGACCGTCAACATCTCCTCCACCGCCTCGATCATCGCGGCCGCCGCCGGCACGCCCGTCGTGAAGCACGGGAACAAGGCCGCGTCCTCCTCCTCCGGCTCCTCCGACGTGCTCGCGGCCCTCGGGGTCGACCTCTCCCTCTCTCCCGAGCGGGTGGCCGAGGTGTTCCGGCGGACGGGGATCGCCTTCGTCTTCGCCTCCCTCTTCCACCCCGGCTTCCGGCACGCCGGTCCGGTGCGCGCCGAGCTGGGCGTGCCGACGGTGTTCAACTTCCTCGGCCCGCTCTGCAACCCGGCGCGTCCCGAGGCGTCGGCCGTCGGAGTGGCGCACCTCGACCGGGTGCCGCTGGTCGTCGGCGTGTTCCAGACCCGCGGGGCGACGGCGCTGGTCTTCCGCGGCGACGACGGCCTCGACGAGCTCACGACCACCGGCCACAGCCACATCTGGGAGGTGTCGCGCGGCTCCGTGGTCGAGCACGACCTCGACCCGCGCGATCTGGGCCTCCGCCGAGCGCGGATCGATGAGTTGCGCGGCCGCGACGCCGCCTACAACGCGAGCGTCGTGCGCTCGGTGCTCGCGGGGGCCGGCGGCCCCGTCCGCGACATCGTCCTGCTGAACGCGGCCGCGGGCCTCGCGGCGTTCGACCTGGCGCGCGACCCGGACCTGGTGCGCGCGCCCATCCTGGAGCGCCTGCGGACCTCGATGGACCGCGCGGCGGAGGCCGTCGACTCCGGGGCCGCCACGGCCAAGCTCGAGGAGTGGGTGCGCGAGACGCAGCGCGCCGTCGTCCCGCTGCCGTAGGCGCGAGCGCAGGGCGTAACGTGGGGCTGCTGTCCGCGACGGTGCGGGCGGCGATCCACCACGCGCCGGATCGCCCGCAGGTCACGGGACGCCCGAGTGGTGGCCCGATCCTGGAGGAGACCTCGATGAAGAAGCTCATCAACGACCCGAAGAACGTCGTCACGGAGTCGGTGGCCGGCTTCGGCCTGGCGCACGCCGACCTGGTGCGGGTGGTGTCCGATCCCCTGTTCGTGGTGCGGGCCGACGCGCCCCGCTCGGGCAAGGTGGGCATCGTCAGCGGAGGCGGCAGCGGGCACGAGCCGCTGCACGCGGGCTTCGTCGGGTTCGGGATGCTGGACGCCGCCGTCCCCGGTCCCGTCTTCACCTCGCCCACCCCCGATCCGATCGTCGCGGCCACGCAGGCCGTCGACGGCGGCGCGGGCGTGCTGCACATCGTGAAGAACTACACGGGCGACGTCCTGAACTTCGAGACCGCGGCCGACCTCGCCGGCGCGGAGGGGATCGAGGTGCGCAGCGTGATCGTCGACGACGACGTCGCGGTGAAGGACTCGCTCTACACCGCGGGCCGTCGCGGCGTGGCCGGCACCGTGCTGGTCGAGCGGATCGCGGGCGCCGCCGCCGAGCGGGGCGACTCCCTCGACGAGGTCGCCACGGTCGCCGAGACGGTGATCGCGAACGTGCGCTCGATGGGCGTCGCCCTCACGCCGTGCATCGTCCCGCACGCGGGCGAGCCGAGCTTCGAGCTGGGCGAGGACGAGATCGAGATCGGCATCGGCATCCACGGCGAGCCCGGCCGGGAGAAGATCGCGCTGGAGCCGGCCGACCGCATCGTCGACCGCATCCTCGGCCCGATCCTCGAGGACCTGCCGTTCTCCTCCGGGGACGAGGTGCTGCTCCTGGTGAACGGCATGGGCGGCACGCCGCAGATCGAGCTGTACCTCGCCTACCGCCGTGCAGCCGAGGCGCTGGCCGAGAAGGGGATCACCGTCGCGCGCAGCCTCGTCGGCAACTACACGACGTCGCTCGAGATGCAGGGCTTCTCGCTCACCGTCCTCAAGCTCGACGACGCGCTGACCGAGCTGTGGGACTCGCCGGTGCAGACCGCGGCGCTGCGGTGGGGACGCTGAGCGCCGCGCGCACACCATGACCGGGACGACGGCCGCAGGAGCGGCGCACGAGGAGGAGACGACGATGCAGGACGCACAGGGAGCCGGGCTCGACGCGGCGTGGGCGACGGCGTGGATCCGCCGCGCCGCCGAGGCGATCTCGGAGCACCGGGTCGAGCTGATCACGCTCGACCGGGCGATCGGCGACGGGGACCACGGCGAGAACATGGACCGCGGCTTCCAGGCCGTGGTCGCGAAGCTGGACGCGGCGCCGGAGCAGGGGCTTCCGGCGGACGTGCTCAAGCTGGTCGCGACGACGCTCATCTCCACCGTCGGCGGCGCCTCGGGCCCGCTGTTCGGCACGGCGTTCCTGAAGGCCTCCGCCGCGGTCGCGGGCAGGGACGCGCTCGAGGGCGCGGACGTCGCAGCGCTCCTGGCCGCGGCGAGGGACGGCATCGTGCTCCGCGGCAAGGCAGAGGTGGGCGACAAGACGATGGTGGACGCGTGGACGCCGGCGGTCGAGGCGGCCACGGCCGCCGCCGAGGCGGGAGCGGCTCCGGCCGACGTCCTCGCCGCGGCGGCGGAGGCGGCGCAGAGCGGAGCGGAGTCGACGGACCCGCTGGTCGCCCGCAAGGGACGCGCCAGCTACCTTGGCGAGCGCGCCATCGGGCACCGCGATCCCGGGAGCGTGTCGACCGTGCTCCTGCTCCGCGCGGCGGTCGAGGCGGCGGCGTGAGCGTCGGGCTGGTCCTGGTCTCGCACAGCGCGCGGCTGGCTGAGGGGCTGGTCGAGCTCGCGGAGCAGATGGCGGCCTCGGTCGCGCTGGTCGCCGCGGGCGGGACGGACGACGGCGGCATCGGCACGAGCTTCGACCGCATCACGGCGGCCCTGGCGGAGGCGGACTCCGGCGAGGGGGTCGTCGTCCTCTGCGACCTCGGCTCGGCGATCATGACGGCGGAGACCGCCGTGGAGTTCCTGGACGACGACGCGCGCGCCCGCGTCCGGATCGCCGACGCCCCGCTGGTGGAGGGGGCCGTCGCGGCCGCCGTCGCGGCGGGCACGGGGGCGCCGCTGGACGAGGTGCTCGCCGCCGCGGAGTCGGCCCGGGGCGAGGCGCTCACTGCTCCCCCCGAAGAGGCGGCGCCCTCCGACGAGCGCGTGCAGCGCCGTGTCCGCCTGATCAATCCCAACGGCCTGCACGCGCGGCCCGCGGCCGACTTCGTGACGCTCGCCGCCACCTTCGACGCCCGGATCGACGCGAACGGCAAGGACGCCACGAGCCTGCTCGGCGTGATGTCGCTGGGCCTGGACCGCGGGGACGAGGTGGTCCTGTCGGCCACCGGGCCGCAGGCCGAGGAGGCCGTCGGCCGGCTCGGCGATCTGGTCGAGTCGGGCTTCGGCGAGATCTAGCGCGCGTCGCACCGGTCCAGGGACCGCGGAGGCGCCTCCTCCTACGCTGAGGGCATGGCCCTCCGCGGAACCCGACCCCCGTCCGTCCTGCTCCGCCGACTCGTCACGATCCCCCGTGTCGTGCGCCGGGCGGACGCGCGCGCGGCTCGGAGGCTGAACGCCCGTCGCCCGTCGCCGCTGGTCGACGGCGCGCTCGTCGCTCTCTCCCGCGCCGCGGACCACGGAGTCCTCTGGGCCGGCGTCGGCGTGCTGCTGCTCCTGGCGGGCCGTCCCCGCGAGGCACTGCGGGGGACCGCCTCGCTGGCCGCGGCCAGCGCCCTCGCGAATCTGGTCGGCAAGCGCGTGTTCGGCGGCGACCGGCCGCTCCTCGTCGACGTCCCGGTCGGCCGGCGCCTGGCGACGGTGCCGACGTCGGCGTCCTTCCCCTCGGGGCACGCGGCGAGCGCCGCCGCCTTCGCCGCAGGGGTCGCGCTCGAGTCGCCCCGGGTGGGGGCGGCGGTCGCTCCGCTCGCCGCCGCCGTGGCCTTCTCCCGCCTGCACGTCGGCGTCCACTGGCTCTCGGACGTCCTCGGCGGCGCGGCGCTCGGCGCGGCGGTCGCGGTGGTCGGCCGAGCCGTCCTGCCGGCCGAGCCGCGCCACGTGCCGGTCTCGGAGCGCGCGACCCGGCCCCCCGTCGACCGCAGCCCGCTGGGGGACGGCGCCGCCCTGCTCGTGGTTCTCAACCCCGGCGCGGGCCGGGACTCCCACCGCCCCGATCCCGAGCCGCTCGTCCTGGCCCGGTTCCCGAAGGCGCGCGTGCACCGGCTGACCGACGGCGAGGACCTCGCCGACGTGGTGCGCGAGGCGCGCTCGGGGGACTCTCCGCCCCGGGTGCTCGGCATCTACGGCGGGGACGGCACCATGTCGGTCGGTGCCGCTCTCGCCCGCGCCGAGGGGATGACGCTGCTCGTGCTGCCGGGCGGGACCATGAACCACTTCGCGAAGGCGCTGGGGCTGCTGAGCGTCCAGGACGCGCTCGACGCGGCGACGATCGGCGAGCGCCGCGACGTCGACGTGGCCGAGGTCGTCGCGGACGGAGGAGACCCGGTGACGGTTCTCAACACGGTCTCGATCGGCGTCTACCCGGAGTTCGTCGCGGCCCGGGAGAAGCGCGAGAAGCGGATCGGGAAGCCGCTCGCCGCCGTGATCGCGGCCTTCTCGGTCGTCCGGCGCACCGACCCCTTCGAGCTCCGGCGCGACGGGCGCACGCAGCTCGTCTGGTCGTACTTCGTCGGCGTGAACCAGGAGCACCCGCGCACGGCCGCCCCTCTCGCCCGGCGGCGTCTCGACGACGGCCACCTCGACGTGCGCATCCTGCACTCGGGGCGGACTCCGCGCACCCGGGGCGCTGTCTCGCTCCTGCTCGGCCGCAGCGCGACTCCGGTGGTCGGCCGTGTGCCCGGCTGGCGGGCACCGGTGGTCGAGTCGTTCTCGACGCCGGAGATCACCGTCGGCGCGCGACGGCCCGCGGGGGACGACCCCGAGTGGGCGCACGACGGCGAGACCGAGCGCTTCGACGGCTCCCGCGACGGTTTCGACGAGGCCGTGGTGCGGATCGTACCGCTGGGCCTGCGCGTCTACGCGACCGCCGACTAGGGGGCGGTCCCGGCCCGGTCCCCGCCGTCCGGATCCGCCAGCAGCTCGGCCAGCGCGTCGAGGGCGGCGACCTGGCCGGCCACCACCAGCGCGCGGGCCTCGTCGAGCGGGTGCCACCGGGCGTCCTCCAGCTCGGGGAAGCTGCGCAGCACGCCGGAGCCCCGCGGCCACTCCAGCTCGAAGGTGTTGCTCGAGACGAAGACCGTGTCCGCGTCTCCGCGCCCGGCGTAGACCGTGACCGTCTTGGCCGCGCTCTGCCGGAACGCGCCGAGGAGGGTCAGCTCCCCGACGGGCGGAGGAGCGCCGATCTCCTCCTCGAACTCGCGGCGCGCGGCCTCGAGCGGCGTCTCGTCGCCCGTGTAGACGCCCTTCGGGATCGACCACGCCCGCGGGCGCCGGGTCCAGAAGGGGCCGCCCATCCGCCCGAGGAACACCTCGGTGCCGGAGGCGCCGTCGCGGTGCAGCAGGATCCCCGCGCTCGTCACCGCGGCCATCGCATCACTCCGGTCATCCCGCCATCCTGCCGCGCACCCGTGGAAGGATCGGGAGGACCCGCCCGCGACCGCACGGAGTTGACCATGCACGACCACGAGATCCTCCGACAGCTGCGCGACGCGCTCGGAGACGCGGTCCTGACCGAGGGCCCCGAGTTCGAGGCCGTGCACACCGACAAGTCGGGCTTCGCCGCACCGGGTCGCGCGCTCGCGCTCGTCGCGGCCCGCTCGGTCGAGGACGTGCAGGCGGCGCTGCGCGTCGCGACGGAGCACCGGCTCCCCGTCGTGCCGCGCGGAGCGGGAACGGGGCTCGCCGCCGGGGGAGTGGCGAGCCAGGGAGCGCTCGTCCTCTCGACCGCCGCGATGGACCGGATCCTCGAGGTGTCGCTCGAGGACGAGCTGGCGGTCGTCGAGCCCGGAGTGATCAACCAGGCGCTGTCGGACGCCGTCGCTCCGCACGGCCTCGTCTTCTCGCCCGACCCCGCCAGCCGGGCGATCTCGAGCATCGGGGGCAACATCGCGACGAACGCCGGGGGGCTGCTGTGCGCCAAGTACGGCGTGACCCGGGAGGCGGTGCTCGGGCTGGCCGTCGTCCTCCCCGACGGACGCCTGCTCCGCACCGGCCGCCGCAGCGTGAAGGGCGTCACCGGGTACGACCTCACCGCGCTCCTGACCGGCTCGGAGGGGACGCTGGGCGTCATCGTGGAGGCCACCGTGAAGCTCCGCCCGATCCCGAGCGGGCGCGTGGTCACCGTCGGCGCGTACTTCCCGAGCGTCGTCGCCGCGGCGGCCGCCTCCGCCGCGATCACCGCCGCTCGGCTCCGTCCCGCGGTGATGGAGCTGATGGACGAGGCGGCGCTCGCCGCGATCTCGCGCTACACGGGAGCGGCCCTGGACCGCGGTGCGGCGTACCTCCTCGTCCAGACGGACGGCGGGGGGGCGGCGGAGGAGTCGCAGCGCGTCCTCGAGATCGTGACCGCCTCCGGGGGCGCCGCCGAGGCGACCGAGGACCCGGCCGAGGGCGAGGCTCTGCTGGCTGTCCGCCGGGCGTTCCACCCGGCGCTCGAGGCGGAGGGCCGCGTGCTGATCGAGGACGTCTGCGTGCCCCGCTCCGCGCTGCCGGCGATGTTCGCGGCGATCCGCGGCATCGAGGAGCGGACGGGGCTCAGCATCCCCACCGTCGCCCACGCGGGGGACGGGAACCTCCACCCGAACTTCGTGCTGCCCGCGGGGGACGGACCCGTGGAGGAGGACGTCTGGGAGGCCGCCGCGGAGCTCTTCCGCACGGCCCTGGCCCTCGGCGGCACCCTCACGGGCGAGCACGGCGTGGGACTGCTCAAGCGGCGCTGGCTGGCGGAGGAGCTGGGCGAGGACTCGCTGGCTCTCCAGCGGGGGATCAAGGCCGTGTTCGACCCGCTGGGGATCATGAACCCGGGGAAGGTCTTCTGAGGAGAGCGTCCGGGGCTACAGCAGCCCGGCCGTGATCATCGAGGCGGTGAGCACGATCGTCGCCGCGGACATCAGCCAGTAGAGGACGGTCTCGCGCCAGGACCCGGCGGAGCCCAGGACGGGCAGCGCGGCGTAGCCGCCGGTGGTCCAGACGTGGCGCAGCGGTGTCCGGCGCAGGCGCCGCGGAAGGCGCACGCGCAGCGGCCACAGCCAGTTGATCCCGCCCGTCGTGAGGGCGTCGCCGGCCACGTGCACGAGGTAGCCCAGCGTCGCGGCGACCCGGAGCCACGCCCAGGTGCCGTCGGCGAGCGCGACGAGGAGGATTGTGACGACCGTCGCCCCGGCCCACGCGATCCGCCACGAGGGGGCGGCCCGGACCGCTTTCGCGGCGAAGGCGAGGGCGGGCAGCGTGAGCACGGCGGCCACGGCGACGGGGCCGACGACCGGCACGGGGAAGCGCAGCGCTGTGAGTACCGGCACCAGGTACCAGACGACGGCGACCGCGAGCAGCGAGTGCATCCCGTGGCGGTGCCCTCCGCTGATCCGGCCCGCGGTCGCCGTGAGCAGGGAGGCCCCCGGCGCCGAGCGGGAGACGGTCGCGCTCGCGTGGTCGGCGTCGGGCACGAGCGCCCAGCCGGCGGCGACTCCGAGGCCGACCAGTCGGAGGTCGAGCGGGAGGCCGGCGAGGCCGAGGGGCCCGGCGACGGCGGGCGCCGAGGCGGCGACGGCCCAGGCGAGCGCGCCGGAGACGGCGTGCGAGCGGCCCATCATCGCGGGTCGGCTCCTTCGGCTGGGCGCGGCGACGACGGAGGACGGCCGCGGCGGGACGAGAGAACCCCCGGCCGAGTGCGAGAGCACGGACCGGGGGTGAGGGTGGGCGATACCGGACTCGAACCGATGACCTCTTCCGTGTGAAGGAAGCGCGCTACCAACTGCGCCAATCGCCCAGGGGGACGTGCTGGACGACCCGAGAGACGATCGTAGCGGATCCGCGGGGCACGGATGCACCGCCGACGCCCGCCACGCCCGGGTGAACGGACGTCGACGAGCCGGTTTCGCGCGGAAAGACGCGGATCGGACTCCGAGTGACGGGATCGGCGTCCGCTCGATTTGGATTCCGGCGCCGCTGTCGTATACATTCTTCTAGGTCGAGCCGGGCAGCGAAAGCGCCGGAGAGACAGCGTGACAAGCAAGACAGCACGACGGCAACAGCAGTACGACCTACATGCGGATGTGGCGCAGCGGTAGCGCATCACCTTGCCAAGGTGAGGGTCGCGAGTTCGAATCTCGTCATCCGCTCGAACACCGGTCCTCGGACCGGGGTCATCGGGAAGGCACCCTCGGGTACCTCCCACCTGGTCGGCCCTCGGGCCGCCGACACCGAATCCCGTACACGGTGGATTGGCCGAGAGGCGAGGCAGCGGCCTGCAAAGCCGTATACACGGGTTCGAATCCCGTATCCACCTCGATCGTTCACCGAACGAGGCGCTCCGCACGGAGCAACGGGCGATTGGCGCAGCGGTAGCGCGCTTCCCTGACACGGAAGAGGTCACTGGTTCGATCCCAGTATCGCCCACCACGAGAACCCCCGGCCCCCTGGCCGGGGGTTCTGTCGTTCCCGGCTCCGGCGCTACCCTCGCAGGATGCCCGCCCCGATCCCCGTCGACGACCAGGGAACCCTCCTGCGGCTCGTCTCGCGGGAGGACGGACCGGCCCTCGCCGCCGCGTACCGCCGCAACCGCCGGCACCTCGCCCCCTGGGAGCCGACGCGCTCGACCCGCTTCTTCGAGGCGGGGGGCCAGACCGACGCCGTCGCCGACGCGCTCGCCGCGCACCGGGCCGGCAGCGTGCTGCCGCTCGTCCTCGACGCGGGCGGCGTGATCGTCGGCCGGCTGACTCTGGCGAACATCGTCCGCGGCGCCTTCGACAGCGCCGATCTCGGCTACTGGCTCGACGGCGGTCTGCAGGGCCGCGGCGTGATGACCCGGGCGGTCGCAGCCGTCCTGCGGACCGCGCGGGAGGACCTGGGGCTGCACCGCGTGCAGGCCGGGACGCTCCTCCACAACGTCGGATCGCAGACCGTGCTGCAGCGCAACGGCTTCGAGCGGATCGGCGTCGCGAGGCGCTACCTGCGGATCGCCGGGGAGTGGCAGGACCACGTCCTCTTCCAGGTGCTGCTCGAGGGCGGCCCGCTCCAGCCTCCGCCGACTCCGCTCGTCTAGGGTGAGCGGCGCCGGCCTTCTCCCGGCGCTCCGAGCGGGAGGGACGCGCCCATGACCACGCGGCACATCGGCGGACGAGAGTTCGACTTCGAGCGGCAGGTGGCCGTGATGGCGGTCGTGAACCGCACGCCCGACTCTTTCTACGACAAGGGCTCCACCTTCGCGCTGGACACCGCGATCGCAGCCGCCGTGCGCGCCGCGGAGCTCGGCGCCGACTGGGTCGACATCGGCGGAGTGCCGTTCGGCCGCGGCCCGGCCGTCGCGCTCCAGGAGGAGCTCGACCGGGTCGTCCCTGTGGTGGCGGGCATCGCGGAGCGGAGCGACGTGGTCGTCTCGGTGGACACGACGAGCGCCGAGGTGGCGCGCGCGAGCATCGCCGCGGGCGCCTCCGTCATCAACGACACGAGCGGGCTCCACGACCCCGGGATGCTCGAGGTCGTCGCCTCCTCCTCCGCCCAGCTCGTCATCACCCACAGCGTGGGCGCTCCCCGCAGCGAGCCGGAGAGGCCAGAGTACGACGACGTCGTGGCGACCGTGGTCGACCACCTGCGCGGCCGCGTCGATCGCGCGCTCGCGGGAGGCGTGCCGGCCGGGAGGATCATCGTCGATCCGGGCCACGACCTGAACAAGAACACCCTGCACACGCTCGAGCTCACCCGGCGGCTGGGCGAGGTGGCCGCGCTCGGCTTCCCGGTGCTCGCCGCGGTGTCCAACAAGGACTTCATCGGCGAGGCGCTGGACCGGCCGCAGGGGGAGCGCCTCGAGGGCTCCCTCGCCGCCGCGGTGATCTGCATCCTGAACGGCGCGCGGATCGTGCGGATGCACGACGTGCGCCAGGCGGTCGACGCCGTGCGGATGACGGAGGCGGTGCTCGGCTGGCGAGCGCCCGCCTTCCTCCGCCACAACGTGGAGCCGGCGGCGTGAGCGCCCGCATCGACGGGCTGCTTCCGGCCGGGCAGGACCTGTCCGACGAGGCTCTGCTGGCCCTCTACGCGGACGGGGCGGGCGAGCAGTGGCTCCGCGTCGACTTCGTCGCGAGCGTCGACGGAGCGGTCACCCGCGACGGCGTCTCGGGCGATCTCGGGGGCGCGGCGGACCTGCGCGTGTTCGACCTGCTCCGACGGCTCGCCGACGTGGTGCTCGTCGCGGCCGGCACGGTGCGGACCGAGGGCTACGGCCCGATGGTGCTGAGCGACGAGTCCGTGCAGGCTCGGCTCGGCAGCGGGCTCGCCCCGCAGCCCGTCTTCGCGATCGTCTCGGGGTCGCTCGACCTCGATCCCGCCTCGCGGATCTTCACGGAGGCGCCGGTGCGCCCGATCGTCGTGACCACCGGATCCTCGCCGGCCCGGCGCCGCGCGGAGCTCGCCGAGGTCGCCGACGTGCTCGTCTGCGGCGACCAGGAGCTCGACGCGACCAGGATGCGGGCGCAACTCGCGGAGCGGGGGCTCGGCCGGATCCACTGCGAGGGCGGTCCGTCGCTGCTGGGGACCCTCCTCGCCGCGGACGCCGTCGACGAGCTCTGCCTGACCGTCGCTCCGACGCTCGAGGCGGGGGACTCGGGGCGGCTCGCCCGCGGCGAGGTCCCCGGACCGCGCCCGCAGCACCTGGCGCACGTGCTCAGCGCCGGCGACACGCTGCTCCTGCGCTACCTCCGCCGGCGCTGACCCGCCCTACTCGCGGCGCCGCTCGTTCTCGTCGCGCTTGGCCTCGGAGGCCGGGCGAGCGGCGATGACGGGGTGGGCGCCGGTGAAGCCGTCGCGGGCGGAGGCGATCGCCAGGATGCGCGGCTTCGCGGCGTGCCACCCCACGATCAGGGCGGGCACGCCGACCACCGCGACGATGCCCACGGTCCAGGTGCCGGTCGGGAAGTCGACGGCGATCAGGACCACGACGATCACCAGGAACGCCAGGGTGAGCCACGAGGTCACCGGAGCGCCGGGCATCCGGAAGGACGGTCGCTCCAGGCGCCCCTGGGCCGCCCAGCGCTGCAGCTGCAACTGGCAGAGGACGATCATGCCCCAGCCGGTCACGATCCCCAGCGCCGAGACGTTGAGGACGATCTCGAAGGCCTCGGACGGCACGAAGAGGTTGAGGACGATCCCGATCAGGGTGATGCTCGCCGTGAGCAGGATGCCGCCGTAGGGCACGCCCTGCTTGTTCATCCGGCCGGTGAAGGCGGGGGCGGAGCCGTTGAGCGCCATGGAGCGGAGGATGCGGCCGGTCGAGTAGAGCCCGGCGTTGATGCTCGAGAGCGCGGCCGTCAGCACGACGAAGTTCATGATCGATCCGGCGATCTCGCCGGAGGAGCCGTCGCCCAGGGAGCCGAAGAACGTGACGAACGGGCTCTCACCCTTCGAGTAGGCCGTGTAGGGCAGCAGCAGCGTCAGCAGCAGCACCGAGCCGACGTAGAAGACGGCGATGCGCAGGATGACCGAGTTGATCGCGCGCGGGATGACCTTCGCGGGCTCCGCGGTCTCGCCCGCCGCCGTGCCGACCAGCTCGACTCCGGAGTACGCGAACACCACGCCCTGGACGACCAGGACGCTGGCGATCAGGCCGCCGGGCAGGATGCCGCCGTTGTCGTTCCAGAGGCTGATCCCCGGGTCCACCGCGACGCCGCCGGACTGCAGCGGCCAGCCCGCCGCGAGCACGACGACGCCGATCACCAGGAAGACCACCAGCGCCGTGACCTTGATCAGCGCGAACCAGAACTCCAGCTCCCCGAAGACCTTGACCGAGACGAGGTTCAGCGAGAGCACGACGACCAGGGCGATGAGCGCGAGGAGCCACTGGGGCACGGAGGAGAAGAGCGACCAGTACTTCACGTACAGGGCCACCGCGGTGACGTCGGCGATCGCGGTCATCGCCCAGTTCAGGAAGTACATCCAGCCGGCGACGAAGGCGGCCTTCTCGCCCAGGAACTCGCGGGCGTAGGAGATGAAGGAGCCCGAGCTCGGCCGGTGCAGCACGAGCTCGCCGAGCGCGCGGAGGATCAGGTACGCGAAGACGCCGCAGACCGCGTAGACGACGACGAGCGACGGACCGGCGGTGGCGAGACGGCCGCCGGCGCCGAGGAAGAGGCCGGTGCCGATCGCGCCGCCGATGGCGATCATCTGCAGCTGCCGGGGCTTGAGCCCGGGACGGTAGCCCTCCTGCTCCTTCGAGAAGTCGGGCTGCGCGGGCCCGCGGTCGTCGTCGCTCTGCGTCACGGAGGCTCCCTCGTCACCGGATCGCGCCGGGCGGCTGCTCCGGCACGCCCGTCAGGGTACGGGCGCCCTGCTCGGAGGACCCGGGTGGCGCGCTCCGCGGCATGCGGATCCTCTCAGGATCGCGGCGCCTACCCTGGGGGCATGAGCGGACCGGATCTCGCACGGCAGTCCTCGCTCGAGGGCGTGCGGATCCCGGCGCTGGCGAAGCGCCTGAACGGCGGCACCGATCCGGCGCTCGTCTGGCGGAACGAGCTCGACGGGCTGACCTTCCGCGTAGCCGCCGGGTACCTGAAATGGAATCCCCGGTCCACGGGCGTCGACCTCCGGCGCGAGATCTCACGTCTGCGCTGGCTGGAGGGGCGGATCGACGCGCCCCGGATCCTGGAGGCGGGCGAGGACGAGGAGGGGCAGTGGCTCCTCACCCGACCGCTGCCCGGGCGGAGCGCCGTCGATCCGGAGTGGGTCGCCCGGCCGGAGGAGGCCGTCCGAGCGATCGCGGCCGGCCTGCGGGCGGTCCACGCGCTCCCCGTCGACGCGATGCCCGAGGAGCTGGGAGGCGACTCCTGGTTCGCCCGCCGGCCGTCGGCGCTCGGCGCGGCTCCGGAGCTCGTGGACCCCGTCGTGGTGCACGGCGACGCGTGCGCTCCGAACACGCTCGTCGACGACGACGGACGCTGGAGCGGCACGGTCGACGTCGGCGACCTGGGCGTGGGCGACCGCTGGGCGGATCTGGCGGTCGCCGCGGTCAGCCTCGGCTGGAACTACGGCCCCGGCCTCACCCCGCTGCTCCTCGCGGAGTACGGAGCGGATCCGGACGACGAGCGCGCGGCGTACTACCGCGCGCTCTGGTCGTCCGAGTCCTGAGTCACTTCTTCTTCGCCTCGTCGTCCTGGGCCGCGCCCTCATCGCTGCGGTTCTCGCTCGCCAGGCGCAGCCACCGCCCGTCGCGGACGTCCTTCTCGTGCACGGCCGCCTTCTTGTCGCTCGCGGCGGTGTCGCGCGGCGGGAGCTGGATGGTCTCCTCCGCCTCGATGCCCGCCTGCAGCTCGCGTCCGCGCTCGAGCTCGGCGTCGAACTCCGCGCCGAAGAGCAGGGCGATGTTGGTGATCCAGATCCAGAGGAGGAAGACGATCACGGCGCCGAGCGAGCCGTAGGTCTTGTTGTAGTTGGAGAAGTTGGCCACGTAGAACGCGAAGCCGGTCGAGGCGATCAGCCAGATCGCCAGGGCGACGATCGACCCGATGCTGATCCAGCGGAACTTCGGCTGGCGGATGTTCGGCGCCCAGTAGTAGAGGATCGCGATGATCACGATCGCGATGACCACGAGCACCGGCCACTTCGCGATGTTCCACACGGTGAGGGCGGCGGGGCCCAGGCCCACGACGTCGCCGACGGCGCTCGCGACCGGTCCGCTGAGCACCAGGATGAGCGCCGCGATCACGATCAGGACGACCGTCACCACGGTCACGCCGAGCATCGTCGGGCGGAGCTTCCAGAAGGGGCGCCCCTCGTCGATCTGGTAGACGCGGTTCATGGCGCGGCCGAAGGCGCCGACGTATCCGGAGGCGGACCAGACTGCTCCGACGACACCGGTCACGAAGGCGAGACCCGCCGCGGAGGAGCTGGTCAGCGCCTGGATCGGATCGCGCAGCAGGTCGACGACCTCGCTTGACGCGAGGTTGCCGATCAGGTCGAGGACCAGATCGGTGGTGGCCTGCGCCTGGCCGAAGAGCCCCAGCACCGACACGATCGCGAGCAGGGCGGGGAAGAGCGCGAGCACGGCGTAGTAGGTGAGCGCGGCGGCGAGGTCGGTGCACTGGTCGGCGCCGAACTCGCGGGCCGTCTTCTTAAGGACGTAGAACCAGGAGCGCTTGGTGATGTCGGTGACGTCGTCGGGCTTCCGGGAGTCGTCGGGATCGGGCGCTGTCTTCTCGCGGGTCGTGCTCTGCTCGGCCATGCGGACACGCTACGGGGCCGACAGCCGTCGGGCGGCCCCCTTGACGGCGCGGCCGGTCGTGTCGGGGGTCAAGCTCGGCGCTGGCGCGCGGCGGCGAGGGTGCCGAAGAGGAGGAAGGAGCAGGTCGCGGCGAGGACGGCCAGCAGGGGCGCCTCCCAGCCCCCGCTCGCGTCGTGCGCGAAGCCGATGACGGTCGGGGCGGTGGCGGCCACGGCGTAGCCGATGCCCTGCACCGCGGCCGAGAGTCGCGACGCGTGGGCGTCGGAGCGGGAGAGCCGCACGACGAGCACGAACACCACCGTGAATCCGCCGCCCTGGGCCGCGCCGCCCAGCACGCACCAGAGCGCCCAGAGCTGCGGTGCGAGCAGCAGCCCGGCCGGCACCGTGCACCAGAGGACGCCGACGAGCACGATGCTCCCCAGCGGTCCGAGCCTGCGGACCAGGAGCGGGACGCCGAGGGCCCCGGCGACCGCTGCGAGCTGGAACACCGAGGCGCTCGCGCCCGCGGTCTCGATCGAGAAGCCGTGGCGGTCGACGAGCAGCGAGGGGAGCCACGCCGTCACTCCGTAGTACGAGAAGGCCTGGCTCGAGAAGCAGAGCGCGAGCGCGAGCACGGTCGCGCTGCGGAAGATCCGCGGGGCCGGTGCGGCCGGTGCGCGGTCGGCGCGGGCCGGGCGGGGAGCCGGACGCAGGGCCGCTCGGGGACCCACGGCCAGGAGCCAGCCGGCCAGCGCGAGAACGTTGAGGACGAGCCAGACGAGCAGGGCGCCGCGCCAGCCGAGGGCCAGAGCGAGCGGAGCGGTGCCGAGCGAGGTGATCGTCGAGCCGATGTTGAGAGCCGCGGTGTAGACGCCCGTTGTGAGGTCGACGCGCTCGGGCGCGACGTCCCGCCGGATCACGACGGGGAGCACGACGTTGCCGATGGTGATGGAGACGCCGATCAGGATCGTGCCTGCTACGGCCGGTCCGACGTCGCCGATCGAGCGGACGATCGTGCCGAGCGCGACGCCGACCACCGTGACGGTCACCGCGGCGTCGGGGCCCGCGCGGCGGATCACCAGGAGGGCGAGCGGTGTCGCCAGGGCGAAGCAGAGGACGGGGATGCTGGTGAGGATCCCCGCCTGGCCCGCGGACAGCGCGAGGTCCTCCCGCACCGCGTCGATGATCGGCGCGACCGCGACGATCGGACCGCGCAGGACCAGGGCGACCAGGGCGACCGCCACGACCAGGAGCCAGGGAGCGCTCCGGCGCGGGGTCATCGGGGCGTCGAGCGCCGCAGCACTCCGGTCAGCCGGCCAGGCCGGGGACCCCGGCCGAGAGGTTGCCGACGAAGGTGAAGACGCCCGACACCAGTCCGAGGATCCCGGTGACGAGTCCTGCCGTCGCGAGCCCGCGACCGCCTCCGACAACCGGTGCGGCCGCCCGGCCCTTCGCCGAGAAGACGATGGCGAGGATCGAGGGGATCAGCAGCGGATTGATCAGCAGGCTCAGGACGCCGAGCACGAGGCTCGCGATCGCCATCGGGTTGCGGCCCGCCGCGGAGGACGGGGCGGACGGGTAGGCGTAGAGCTCCTGCTCGGGAGCGCCCGCGGGCGTGCCGTAGGCGGGAGCGGGCGCCGAGGAGGACGGGCGGGACCGGTCGGTCCACGCCGCGCCGTCCCAGTAGAGCTCCGAGCCGAGGTCGGCCGGATGCGGATACCACCCGGGCGCGGGCAGCGGAGCGGAGTCGTCGGGCATGGGGCGAGTCTAGAGCGGCGCCGATCAGCTCTTCGGCTGCTCGATGCCGAGCGCGTTCCCGTCGGGATCGAGGATCCAGGCCGCCCAGACGCTGCCGCGGTCGGCCACGCCGTTCTCGGTGCGCAGCTCGTCGCTGTCGTAGTCCTCCGGAGTCACGCCCCGGGCCGCCAGCGCGTCCAGCTCGGCGCGCAGGTCGGCCACCCGCCAGGCGGCCTTGGTCTGCCCGTCCTTCGAGCCCGTGGTGCTGGCGGTGACGGTGAGCCGGGTGCCGCCGCAGGAGTAGGCGATCGCCGACTCGCTCTCCTCGAGGACCTCCAGGCCCAGGGAGTCGGCGTAGAAGGCGCGGGAGGCGGCGAGGTCCCGGGAGAGCAGAACGGGGCCGATGGGGGAGTCGGAGAGCACGGAGCGTCCTTTCGTCGGTGGGCCTTCAGTCGACGCCCGCCGCGGCAGAGCGCGGAAGGGGTTGCCACCGGGCCGACCGGAGGGGGAGGGCGCGGCAGAATGGCCTCGGCCGCGCCCGCCGCGCGGAAGGGAGGAGCCCTCATGAGCTGGACCATCGACGAGGTGGCGTGGACCCACCCGGACGCCGAGCGTCTGCGCGACGCGCAGCGCCGCGAGCTCGACGAGCGCTACGGCAGCGACGACCACGAGCCCGGCACGCCGCCCTCGGCCGACGACGTGCCCGTCTTCCTCCTCGCCCGCGACGCGAGCGGCACGGCCGTGGCCTGCGGCGGGCTGCGCCCCCTCGACGACGACGTCCTCGGACCGGGCGCGATCGAGGTGAAGCGGATGTTCGCCGACCGCGCCGCCCGCGGCACCGGAGCGGCCACGGCCGTCCTGCGCGCCCTCGAGGAGCGGGCTGCCGCTCTGGGCACGACGCGCCTGGTGCTGGAGACCGGGACGCTCCAGCCCGACGCGATGCGGTTCTACCTCCGGGAGGGCTACCACTCCATCCCGCCGTTCGGCCCCTACATCGGGTCCGAGCACTCGGTCTGCTACGCCCGCGATCTCGCTCCCGGCGCCTGAGGATCAGCGGCGCAGCGTCTCCACCGGGTACTCGCCGAAGCGGCGGTGGTACGCCCCCGAGAAGCGGCCCTGGTTGAGGAAGCCCCAGCGCGCGGAGACGGCGCGCACGGTCTCCTCGCCCGGAGCGGCCTCGCGCAGCTCGACGCGAGCCCGGTCGAGGCGCACGCCACGCAGGTAGCCGAGCGGAGTGTCGCCGAAGTGGCGCCGGAACGCGGCCTGCAGTGCCCGCGGAGTGAGCCCCGCCGCTGCAGCGATGTCGGCCACGGTGACGGGCGACGCGGCGAACGCGTGCAGGAACTCGGCGGCCCGCAGCAGGTGCTCGAGCCCGGGCCGCAGCACCTGCGCCGGCACGACGACCGGCCGGTGCGCGAAGGTCGCGAGCAGGTGCACAGCGACACCGCGCTCGGCCGCCACGAGCTGCAGCGCGGTCGCCTCGCGGCCCGACCGCAGGACGCGGGCGAAGTCGTCGACCGCCCGCCACCAGCCCGGCAGCGTCGAGGCGGAGGCGATCGAGCGGTGGTCGAAGACGAGCGGCAGCGGCACGCCGTCGCCGGCCTCCGACGCGACCTGCTCGAGGAGGCCGGTGGCCACGTGCACGAGCCGCTGCTGGAAGTCGCGGGAGACGAACGCGAACGGACGCGCGCTCGGGAACACGACCGGCCGCCCCGGCAGGTGCACGATCCGATCGCCCTCCGGGTCCACCACGCTCGTGCCGGAGAGGAACCACGACACGACGTACTCGCCCTCCGGCCGCAGTTCCCCGGACACGGAGCCGCGGAACACGGACGTCCGCAGGCTCACGCCCTCGCTCCCGGAGGCGTCGTAGCGGAAGGAGAAGGGCCGCTCGACCGTCTCCGTCCGGAAGCCCGACCCGCCGTAGCCGTCGGAGTAGAAGCGCCGCGCCTCCTCCAGGTCGGCCCCGGCGCGCGTGAAGCGCTGCAGCGCAGGACCGGCACCCATCGGACCAGGATGCCACCTGGACGGATTGCGCACCGGTCGCCCCCGCGCCCCTGTCCGGGGCACGTCCTGTCGGCAGGGTGACGGGGTCGGACGACTCGGACGGAGACGCATGGAGATCAGCGCGCGCAGACTCGCGGCCCGGGACGCGGTGGCCGTCGTCGCCGTGCTCGCCTCCCTCGAGGGGGCGCTCGCCGTGGACTCCCTGCCGCCCGGCCTGGAGGAGGTCCTCCTGCACCAGCTGGAGCGCAGCTCGCTCGTGCTGCCCGGCGCCGACCGGGACGAGCTCGCCTCCGCCCTGCGCGCGCTCGGCGCCCGCGTGCGCGACGCGCTCGGGTAGAGGCCGCCGCCGACTACAGTCGAGGGGTCAACCGAGCCCGAGGAGTGCCCGCACGTGTCGAACGAACCGTCGAATCCCGCAGAGAACGAGTCCCACTCGGTCGTCACCGAGGCGGGCACGGGATTCACGCACTTCACCGACCGGGCCGTGGTCGCGATCCGCGTCAACGGGGAGCTCAAGGACCTCGCCGCCGACGTCGTCCCGGGCGACCGCATCGAGCCGGTGCTCATCTCCTCGCCGGACGGGCTGAACATCCTCCGCCACTCCGCGGCCCACGTCCTCGCGCAGGCGGTGCAGCAGATCAACCCGGAGGCGAAGCTGGGCATCGGCCCGCCCGTCACCGACGGCTTCTACTACGACTTCGACGTCGAGGAGCCCTTCACGCCCGAGGCGATGAAGGCGCTCGAGAAGGCGATGGACCGCATCGTGCGCCAGGGCCAGCGGTTCGTGCGCCGCGTCGTCACCGAGGAGGAGGCGCGCGCCGAGCTCGCCGGCGAGCCCTACAAGCTCGAGCTGATCGGGATCAAGGGCGGCGGAGCCGAGGACGAGAGCGTCGAGGTCGGCGGCGCCGAGCTCACCATCTACGACAACGTCGACCCGCGCTCCGGCGAGACGGTCTGGAAGGACCTCTGCCGCGGCCCGCACCTGCCCAACACCCGCATGATCGGCAACGGCTACGCCCTGACCCGCAACGCGGCCGCCTACTGGCGCGGCTCGGAGAAGAACCCGCAGCTGCAGCGCGTGTACGGCACCGCGTGGCCCACGAAGGACGAGCTGCGCGAGCACCAGGCCCGCCTGGAGGAGGCGGCGCGCCGCGACCACCGCAAGCTCGGCCACGAGCTCGACCTGTTCTCCTTCCCGGACGAGATCGGCTCCGGCCTCGCGGTCTTCCACCCCAAGGGCGGGATCATCCGCTACGAGATCGAGCAGTACATGCGCGAGCAGCTGCTCGCCCACGACTACGAGCTCGTCTACACGCCCCACATCACCAAGGGCGATCTGTTCCTCACGAGCGGGCACCTGCAGTGGTACTCCGAGGGGATGTTCCCCCCGATGCACCTCGACGAGCTGCAGGACGAGGACGGCAACGTCACCCGTCAGGGCCAGGACTACTACCTCAAGCCCATGAACTGCCCGTTCCACAACCTGATCTTCCGCTCGCGCGGCCGCAGCTACCGCGAGCTCCCGCTGCGTCTGGCCGAGTTCGGCACGGTGTACCGCTACGAGAAGAGCGGCACCCTGCAGGGCCTCACCCGCGTGCGCGGCCTCACCCAGGACGATGCGCACATCTACGTCGCGCAGGAGGACGTGTCGGCCGAGCTGACCCGCAACCTCGAGTTCGTGCTGCAAGTGCTGCGCGACTACGGCCTCGACGACTTCTACCTCGAGCTGTCCACCAACGAGGAGGGCAACCCGAAGTTCGTCGGAGCGCCCGAGCAGTGGGAGGAGGCGATCGAGTCGCTGCGCGCGGTCGCCGTCGCCTCCGGCCTCGAGCTGGTGCCGGACCCGGGAGGAGCGGCCTTCTACGGGCCGAAGATCTCGGTGCAGGCGCGCGACGCCATCGGCCGCACCTGGCAGATGTCGACCATCCAACTCGACTTCAACCAGCCCGAGCGCTTCGAGCTCGAGTACACGGCCTCGGACGGCTCGAAGAAGCGGCCCGTGATGATCCACCGCGCGCTCTTCGGCTCCATCGAGCGCTTCTTCGCCATCCTCACGGAGCACTACGCCGGGGCGTTCCCGGTCTGGCTGTCGCCGGTGCAGGTCGTGGGCATCCCGATCGCCGACGAGTACCTGCCCTACCTCGAGGAGGTCGTCGGCGAGCTCAAGCGGTCGGGCATCCGCGCCGAGATCGACTACTCCAGCGACCGGATGCAGAAGAAGATCCGCAACGCCACGCTGCAGAAGGTGCCGTTCCAGATGATCGTGGGGGAGAAGGACCGCGACGCCGGGGCCGTCAGCTTCCGCTTCCGCGACGGCACGCAGGAGAACGGGATCCCGGTCGCCGACGCCGTCGCGCGCATCCGCGAGGCCGTCGCCTCGAAGGCGCAGGTCTGAGCGTGAGCGACGGCGCGGACGGCTTCGTGCCCGAGGGGGCGGAGGGCTCGGCGCACCTCGCCGGGGTGCCCGACGAGTTCCAGCGCCTGTGGACCCCGCACCGGATGGTCTACATCCAGAAGGGGCAGCCCGGAGCCGACGACTGCCCCTTCTGCGTGGCGCCGACGCTGAGCGACGAGGAGGCCCTCATCGTCGCCCGCGGGGAGCACGCCTACGTCCTGCTCAACCTGTTCCCGTACAACTCCGGCCACCTCCTGGTCTGCCCGTACCGGCACATCCCGCTCTACGACGAGGCCACTCCCGAGGAAGTGGCCGAGATCGGAGCGCTCACGCAGACGGCGATGCGCGTCGTCCGCTCGGTCTCGAACAACGACGGCTTCAACCTCGGGATGAACCAGGGCGCGGTCGCGGGAGCGGGGATCGCCGCCCACCTGCACCAGCACGTGGTCCCGCGCTGGGCGACCGACGCGAACTTCTTCCCGATCATCGCCCGCACGAAGGCGCTCCCGCAGCTGCTGGGCGACGTCCGGGCGAGCCTCTCGGCGGCCTGGCCGAGCCTCTAGACCGCCTCCCGGCCCCCTGTCCAGCGCCGCGGGCGGCGGGCGCCGTCTCGTAGACTCGGAGCTGCCGTCGGCGGAAGTCGCCGCACAGAACAGGACTCGCGAACATGACCGACACCACCACTCCGTCCTCGTCCGCTCCCGAGCAGTTCGGCTCGAGCCGCGTCAAGCGCGGTCTCGCCGAGATGCTCAAGGGCGGCGTCATCATGGACGTCGTCGACGCCGAGCAGGCCCGCATCGCGGAGGACGCCGGCGCGGTCGCCGTCATGGCGCTCGAGCGCGTCCCCGCCGACATCCGCTCGCAGGGCGGCGTCGCACGCATGAGCGACCCCGACCTGATCGACGGCATCGTCTCCGCCGTGTCGATCCCCGTCATGGCGAAGGCGCGCATCGGCCACTTCGTCGAGGCGCAGATCCTGCAGGAGCTCGGCGTCGACTACATCGACGAGTCCGAGGTCCTCTCGCCCGCCGACTACGTGAACCACATCGACAAGTGGAACTTCACCGTCCCCTTCGTCTGCGGAGCGACCAACCTGGGCGAGGCGCTGCGCCGCATCACCGAGGGCGCCGCGATGATCCGCTCGAAGGGCGAGGCCGGCACCGGCGACGTCTCCGAGGCGACCAAGCACATCCGCACGATCTCCGGCGAGGTCAACCGCCTGAAGGCGATGACCAAGGACGAGCTCTACGTCGCGGCCAAGGAGTTGCAGGCCCCCTACGACCTGGTCGTCGAGATCGCCCGGACCGGCAAGCTCCCCGTCGTCCTCTTCACCGCCGGCGGGGTCGCGACCCCGGCCGACGCGGCGCTGATGATGCAGCTGGGCGCCGACGGCGTGTTCGTCGGCTCCGGCGTCTTCAAGTCGGGCGAGCCGGCCAAGCGCGCGGCCGCGATCGTGAAGGCGACCACCTTCTTCGACGACGCGAAGGTCGTCGCGGAGGCCTCCCGCGGCCTGGGCGAGGCGATGGTCGGCATCAACGTGGCCGACGTGCCCGCGCCGCACCGCCTCGCCGAGCGTGGCTGGTAGCGCCGACGCGCCGCTCGCCGGCGCGGGACTGACGCGGGAGTCCCTCGAGGGTCTCCTCGTCGGCGTCCTCGCGCTGCAGGGCGACTTCCGCGAGCACGCGCACGTCCTGCGCGAGCTGGGCGCCGAGGTGGTGCTGGTGCGCCGCCCGGAGGAGCTCGCCACGGTCGCGGGGCTGGTCATCCCGGGCGGCGAGTCCACGGTGATGGACAAGCTGTCGCGCCTCTTCGGACTCGCGGAGCCGGTCGTCGAGGCGATCGGGGCGGGGATGCCCGTCTACGGCACCTGCGCCGGGCTGATCATGCTCGCCGACCGGGTCCTCGACCGCATCGACGGCCAGAGCAGCTTCGGCGGCCTGGACGTCTCGGTCCGGAGGAACGCGTTCGGCAACCAGCTCGACTCCTTCGAGACGGATCTGGACGTGCCGGCCGTCGGCGATCCTCCGGTGCACGCGGTCTTCATCCGCGCACCCGTCGTGGAGGAGCTGGGGGAGCGGGCGACCGCGCTCGCCAGCGTCGCCGACGGGCGTGTCGTCGCGGTCGAGCAGGGCAACCTCCTCGGGACGGCGTTCCACCCCGAGATCACCGGCGACTACCGCTTCCACGAGCTTTTCCTGCGGAAGGTCGCGGCGACGCGCTTCGGCGACTGAGCCGCTGCCGTCCCCTCCGCCAGGGGTGGACGGTGCCGGACCCGCGGGCCAGGGTGGTCGCATGCCCGAACTCCCCGAGGTCCAGGCCCTCGCCCTCGATCTGGACGCCCGCCTGGGCGGACGCGTCCTGGAGCGGCTCGACGTGTTCGCGATCTCCGCACTCAAGACCGTGGCCATCCCGCCGTCGGCCCTGTCCGGTGAGACCGTCCACGGAGTGTCGCGGCACGGCAAGTTCCTCGACATCGCCGTCGGCGAGGCCCACGTCCTGCTGCATCTCGCCCGTGCCGGCTGGGTCCGGTGGCGGCCCGAGCGGCCGACGGCGCCGGCGAAGCCCGGCCGGGGCCCGCTCGCCGCGCGACTGGTCCTCGACGACGGGTCGGGGTTCGACGTGACGGAGGCCGGCACCAAGAAGAGCCTCGCGCTGTCGATCGTCGCGGATCCGCTCGACGTCCCGGGCGTCGCCCGCCTGGGCCCCGATCCGCTGGACCCGGAGTTCACCGAGGAGATCCTCGGCGCGATCCTCGCCACGGCGGGCCGGGCGCAGCTCAAGGGCGTCCTCCGCGACCAGTCCCGCATCGCCGGCATCGGGAACGCCTACTCCGACGAGATCCTCCACGTGGCGCGCATGTCGCCGTTCAAGCCCGCCGCGCTCACCGCCGACGAGCTGGACCGGCTCTACGCGGCCCTGCGCTACACCCTCGAGGAGGCGCTCGCCCGCGCCGAGGGGCTGCACGCGGCCGACCTCAAGCGCGAGAAGAAGCTCGGCATGCGCGTCCACGGCCGCGCGGGAGAGGCCTGCCCCGTCTGCGGCGACACGATCCGCCAGGTGGTCTTCCACGACTCCACGCTCCAGTACTGCCCCACCTGCCAGACCGGCGGCAAGATCCTCGCCGACCGGCTGCTGTCGCGGCTGATCAAATAGCGAGCCGGTCCCTGCCCGGCTCGCCGCGGTCGGCTCTTCGAGGTGGCGGGGTGGGTGGAGCGGGTCGCGTCCGCCTACTGCGATCCGCTGGCACGCGGATCGCAGGTTCGGCGGTGCCTGTGGTGAGCCGGTCCCTGCCCGGCTCGCCGCGGTCGGCTCTTCGAGGTGGCGGGGTGGGTGGAGCGGGTCGCGTCCGCCTACTGCGATCCGCTGGTACGCGGATCGCAGGTTCGGCGGTGCCTGTGGTGAGCCGGTCCCTGCCCGGCTCGCCGCGGTCGGCTCTTCGAGGTGGCGGGGTGGGTGGAGCGGGTCGCGTCCGCCTACTGCGATCCGCTGGCACGCGGATCGCAGGTTCGGCGGTGCAGCGGCTCGACGGGATGTAGCCGGACGCTTCCCGCTCCACCTGCGCGACCACCTCGTCGGGCCGACCGCGGAGAGCCGGGCAGGGACCGGCTCTCGAATAGACTGGCCCCTGCCATCAGCGGCGCCCTCGGGGGCCGCACGCAACGAGATTTCCGAGGGAGCACCGTGTCCGGGCATTCCAAGTGGGCCACGACCAAGCACCAGAAGGCGATCAAGGACTCGCGCCGCGCGAAGTCCTTCGCCAAGCTGATCAAGAACATCGAGGTGGCCGCCAAGACCGGCGGCGCCGACCTCTCCGGCAACCCGACTCTCGTCGACGCCGTGCAGAAGGCGAAGAAGACCTCGGTGCCGAACGACAACATCGACCGCGCGATCAAGCGCGGCGCCGGCCTCACCGGCGAGGTCATCGACTACACGACGATCATGTACGAGGCGTACGGCCCCAACGGCATCGCCCTGCTCGTCGAGTGCCTCACCGACAACAAGAACCGTGCCGCGGCGGACGTCCGCACCGCGATGACCCGCAACGGCGGCACCATGGCCGACCCGGGCAGCGTCGCCTACAACTTCGCGCGCAAGGGCGTCATCTCCGTGCCCCACGGCGAGAGTGTCACCGAGGACGACGTGCTCGGCGCGGTCCTCGACTTCGGCGTCGACGACGTCCTCGACCACGGCGAGAGCTTCGAGGTCCGCGTCGAGCCGAGCGAGCTCGTCCCGGCTCGCTCCGCGCTGCAGGAGGCGGGCATCGACTACGACTCCGCCGACATCGAGTTCGTCGCCTCCCTCCAGGTCGAGGCCGACGCCGAGACGGCCCGCAAGGTCTTCCGCCTCATCGACGCGCTCGAGGACTCGGACGACGTGCAGAACGTCTACACCAACCTCGACATCACGGCAGAGGTGCGCGCCGAGCTCGAGAACGAGGAGTGACGCGGTGAGCCCGGCCCGATCCCGGAGGGCGGCCTGATGCGCGTCCTCGGGATCGACCCCGGGCTCACCCGCTGCGGCGTGGGCATCGTCGACGTCGCCCGCGACCGCCGTGCGACCCTCGTGCACGTGACGGTGCTCCGCACGCCGCCCGACGACGCGCTGGAGCGCCGCCTGCTGGCGCTGGGCGACGGGCTCGAGGCTCTTCTCGACGAGCACCGCCCCGACGCCGTCGCGATCGAGCGGGTCTTCGCGCAGAACAATGTCAGCACCGTCATGGGCATCGCGCAGATCAGCGGCGTCGCGCTCGTCGCGGCCGCCCGGCGCGGGCTCCCGGTCGGGATGCACACGCCGAGCGAGGTGAAGGCCGCCGTCACCGGCTACGGAGCCGCGGACAAGCGCCAGGTCACCGCGATGATCCAGCGCGTCCTGCGGCTCGACGCCCCGCCGCGGCCGGCCGACGCGGCCGACGCCCTCGCCCTGGCCGTCTGCCACGCCTGGCGGGCGCCGCTCGCGCCGTCCTCCGGGACGGCTGGCGCCGGTGCCGGCGGAGCGACGGGTGGCACGGCCGCCCAGCGGGCGTGGCGCGCCGCCGAGGCCGCGAGTCGAACGCCTGTTCGAGCATCTAGACTGACGCGGTGATCTCCTCCCTCCGCGGCACCGTCCTCTCCGCCCGCGGGAGTCTCGCCGTCCTCGACGTCCACGGCGTCGGCTACGCGGTGAACGTGACCCCGCAGCACGCGCTCGAGATGCGCGTCGGCGACGAGACCACGGTCAGCACCGTGCTCGTCGTCCGCGAGGACTCGCTCACCCTCTACGGCTTCCCCGACGAGGAGCAACTGGAGATCTTCGAGCTGCTGATCGGCGTGACCGGCGTCGGCCCGAAGTCCGCTCTCGGCGTGCTCGGCGCGGTCGAGCCGGACCGGATCGCGCAGGCGGTCGCCGACGAGGACGACGGGGTGTTCCGGAAGGTCAGCGGCATCGGCCCGAAGACGGCCAAGCTGATCATCCTGTCGCTCGCCGGCAAGGTGACCGTCCGTCCCCGCGCCGCCCGCGGCTCCGGTCCCGCCGCCACCGCCGCGCAGAACGTGCTCGCGGCGCTCGTCGGCCTCGGCTGGCCCGAGCGCACCGCGGCCGACGTGGTCGACGAGATCCTGCTCGACGCGCAGGCCTCCGACGCCGCGAACGTGCAGGCGCTGCTGCGGCTCGCCCTCGCCCGCCTCGGTCCGGCGGCCCGCTCGTGAGCGACGACGTGCTGGGCGCGGAAGTCGCCTCGGAGGCCGAGGTCGCGTTCGAGGGTGCTCTGCGCCCCAGGAACCTCAGCGAGTTCGTCGGCCAGCGCAAGGTGCGCGGCCAGCTCGAGCTGCTGCTCAAGGCCGCGGCGATGCAGGGCCGGACCCCCGACCACATCCTGCTGGCGGGCCCGCCCGGGCTCGGCAAGACGACCCTCGCGATGATCGTGGCGGAGGAGAGCTCCTCACCCCTGCGGCTCTCCAGCGGCCCCGCGATCCAGCACGCGGGCGACCTCGCCGCCGTCCTCTCCTCGCTGCTGCCCGGCGAGATCCTCTTCATCGACGAGATCCACCGCATGGCGCGCTCCGCGGAGGAGATGCTCTACCTCGCGATGGAGGACTTCCGGATCGACATCATGGTCGGCAAGGGGGCGGGAGCGACGTCCGTCCCGCTGGATCTCGCCCCGTTCACCCTTGTCGGCGCCACGACCCGCTCCGGCCTGCTGCCCAACCCGCTCCGCGACCGCTTCGGCTTCACCGCCCACCTCGAGTTCTACGCGGAGGACGAGCTGCGGCAGGTCCTCGCCCGGGCGGCACGGCTGCTCGAGCTCGACATCGACGCGGACGCGATCGCCGAGATCGCCGGCCGCTGCCGGGGCACCCCGCGCATCGCCAACCGGCTGCTCCGGCGGGTGCGGGACTTCGCCCTGGTCCACGGCGGCCGGGCCGACGTGACCGCCGTCCGCGCGGCGCTGGAGCTCTACGACGTGGACGCGCTCGGACTCGACCGGCTCGACCGCGCCGTGATGGAGATCGTGCTGACCCGCTTCGACGGCGGGCCGGTCGGCCTGAACACCCTCGCCGTATCGGTGGGGGAGGAGGCCGAGACGGTCGAGGCCGTCGTCGAGCCGTTCCTCGTGCGGATCGGCCTGCTGACGCGGACGCCGCGGGGCCGGGTGGCGACTCCCGCCGCCTACCGCCACTTCGGCATCGACCCCCGGGGAACCGCGGCTCAGCCGCCCCTGTTCCCCGATGACCTATGATTCTCTAGGCCCGACGGGCCGCTCGATCCGCTCCGCCTCGACCTGAGGCCGCGCGGCGGATCGCCCATCCACTCCGGAAGGCCCACCCATGGATCCGACGATCATCCTGCTCGTCCTGCTTCTCGCCGTGATGATCATCTTCATGTTCCGCAACAACAAGAAGCGCCAGCGCGACGCCGAGAACATGAAGAACAACCTCCAGCCGGGGGTGGAGCTGATGACCGGCTCCGGCCTCTTCGGCACCGTCGTCTCGATCGACGACGAGGCGAACAAGATCGTCATCGAGTCGACCCCCGGCACGCTGCTGACCATCCACCGTCAGGCGATCGCCCGCCTCATCGATCCGAGCGAGAACGTCGTCGTCGTCGAGACCGAGGACGAGGCCGACCCGCTGACCGCGACCGGCTCGCCCGAGTTCGGCGAGCGCGACTCCGCGCACCGCGACCCGCTGGTGGACCCGGTCGAGCGCGACCGCCGTCCCGACGCGCAGTAGTCTCCTGGGCGGGCCGGGCGCATCGGCGTCCGCCCGCCCTTCTCCACGCCCGGGCGACCCCGGGCCGATCACCGTCGACCGAAGAGAAAGCTGAGCCCTGGGTGGCCGCATCAACCCCCGTCCGGAAGGCCCGCCGCTCCCTGAGCTGGCTCGGTGTCCTGATCCTCGCTCTCGTCGGACTCAACACGGCGGCCGTCCTCTGGGGCGGCGGCTCCTGGACCCCGAAGCTCGCCCTCGACCTCGAGGGCGGCACGCAGATCGTCCTGCAGCCGCAGCTGAACGACGGCGACACCGTCTCGTCGGAGCAGCTGACCCAGGCCGTCTCGATCATCCGCCAGCGCATCGACGCGTCCGGCGTCTCCGAGGCCGAGATCACGACCCAGGGCTCGAGCAACATCGTCGTCTCCATCCCGGGCACGCCCGACGACGAGACGCTCCAGCGTATCGAGGCCTCGGCGAAGCTCGACTTCCGCCCGGTCCTCGTCGCGAGCCAGGCCACCAACAGCTCGGTCGGCGGCGACGCGACGTCCTCGCCCACGCCGACGCCGGTCGACCCGTCCCTCTCGACGGAGCCGACCGCCTCGCCGACGAACGCGAGCGACCTCGCCTACCTCACGCCGGCGCTCGAGGCCCAGTACACCTCGTTCGACTGCGCCTTCCTCAACGGCCAGGACCCGAACCTCGCCCCGGCCGACCAGCCGCTCATCACCTGCGACGACAGCGGGACGGTCAAGTACGTCCTCGGCCCGGTGGAGATCACCGGCGAGGACATCTCGGACGCCTCGAACGGCCTGATGACGACCTCCTCCGGCGCCAGCACCGGCACCTGGGCCGTCAACCTCTCGTTCGACGACCAGGGCACGCAGGCCTTCGGCGACGTGACCTCGCGCCTGGTGGCGCTGCAGGGCGCGCAGAACCAGTTCGCGATCGTCCTCGACGGCCGCGTCATCTCGGCCCCGTCGACGAACGCCGCCATCACCGACGGCAACGCGCAGATCTCGGGCTCCTTCACCCAGGAGTCGTCGAAGACGCTCGCCGACCAGCTCAAGTACGGCGCGCTCCCGATCGGCTTCCAGGTGCAGAGCTCGGACAGCATCTCGGCGACGCTCGGCTCCGCCCAGCTCGCCAGCGGCCTGCTCGCGGGCCTCATCGGCCTGATCCTCGTCATCGTCTACTCCATCGCGCAGTACCGCGTGCTCGGAGCCGTCACGATCGCGTCGCTGCTCGTCGCGGCGATCGTCACCTACCTCGTCGTCACGCTGCTGTCCTGGCGGGAGGGACTGCGCCTCTCGCTCGCGGGCGTCGCGGGTCTGATCGTCGCGATCGGCATCACGGCCGACTCGTTCATCGTGTACTTCGAGCGCATCCGCGACGAGCTGCGCGACGGGCGCGGGCTCGAGTCCGCCGTCGAGTCCGGCTGGCGGCGCGCCCTGCGCACGATCTTCGCGTCCGACATGGTGAACCTGCTCGCCGCCGTCGTCCTCTTCCTCCTGGCCGTCGGCAGCGTCCGCGGCTTCGCGCTCACGCTCGGGATCACGACGATCATCGACCTGATCGTGGTGGCGCTGTTCACCCACCCGATCCTGCAGCTGATGGCCACGAGACCGTTCTTCGCCGAGGGGCACAAGGCCTCTGGCCTGGATCCCCGGGCGCTCGGAGCCGTCTACCGCGGACGCGCCGCCTTCCGTCCCCAGGACCAGGTGGTCGCCGGCAAGCGCGCCTCCGCGTCCCGCGAGGCGGCCAAGCGCCAGACCATCGCCGAGCGGAAGGCCGCCGAGGCGGCCGGCCTGCGCGACTCCAACGACTCGAACGGGAAGGACGCGTGATGGCCAGCTTCTCGCAGTTCGGAAACGACCTCTACACCGGTGCGCGATCGATCGACTTCGTCGGCCGGCGCCGCACGTGGTACCTCGTCTCGCTCGCCCTGATCCTGATCACGCTGCTCGGGACGGTCGCCCGCGGCGGCTTCAACTTCGGGATCGAGTTCACCGGCGGCTCGCAGTTCACGGTGTCCTCTCCGTCGAGCCTCGAGCAGGCGACGGCCACCGACGCGGTGACCTCGGTCGCCCCGGAGACCGTGCCGCGTGTGTCGATCGTCGGCGACGACTCCATCCGCGTGCAGACCGGCCAGCTCTCGACCGACGAGTCGACCGCGGTGAGGAACGCCCTGTCGGAGGCGTACGACGTGCCCACCGACCAGGTCGCCTCCTCCTTCATCGGAGCGGCGTGGGGCAACGACGTGACCCAGCAGGCCCTGCGCGGCCTGGTGATCTTCGTGGTCCTCGCAGCCCTGGCCATGTGGGCGTACTTCCGCACCTGGAAGATGTCGCTCGCGGCGATCGTCGCGCTCCTGCACGACCTCGTGATCGTGGCGGGCGTCTACGGCATCACCGGCACCGAGGTGTCGCCGGCGGCGGTGATCGGGCTGCTGACGATCCTCGGCTACTCGCTCTACGACACGGTCGTGGTCTTCGACAAGATCCGCGAGAACACCGTGGAGGCGCTCGGCAGCACGACGCGCACCTTCTCCGAGACGGTGAACCTGGCCGAGAACCAGACCCTCGTGCGCTCGATCAACACCTCGATCGTCGCCGCCCTCCCGGTGGCCGCGATCCTCGTGATCGGCGCGTTCGTCCTCGGCGCGGGCACCCTCCGCGACATCTCGCTCGCCCTGCTGATCGGCATCATCGTCGGCACCTACTCGACGATCTTCGTCGCGGCGCCGCTGTACGCGCAGCTGCGCAGCCGGGAGCCCGAGATCTCCAAGCACGACAAGCGCGTGGAGTCGGCCCGGGCGAAGGCGACCGCTCCCGCGGCGCCGGCCGTGCAGGGCTGAGTCGTGGCCGACTACGCACAGGTCACCGCGGCCGACGCCGTCGGACTGGTCGAGCGCGACGAGGTCTGGCTGCTCGACGTCCGGGAGCTGCACGAGTGGGCGGCGGGGCACGCTCCTGCTGCCCACCACATCCCGATGGGGGAGATCGGCGCCCGGCAGGACGAGCTCCCGGCCGACACGGCGATCCTGGTGGTCTGCCACTCCGGAGTGCGCTCCGCGATGGTGACGCAGGCTCTCGACGGCGCCGGCTACGAGGTCGCCAACGTCGACGCCGGCATGACCGCCTGGGCCGCAGCGGGCGGCGACGTGGTCGACGGCGAGGGGCGCCCGGGGCGCATCGGCTGACACCGGTGCCGTCCGCCCCGGGCGGAACGGTCATCGGCACCGTCCGCACGGGCGATAATGGGGCGATGGAGATCCTCGCGTGACGGAAACGACGACGACGTCCTCGACCGCTGCCCTGCGCAGACTGGTCCCGCGGATCTTCTCGCGTGCGCAGCCCTCCGGTGCTGTCGACACCCTCGTCCGCACTGTCCGGATGCACCATCCCAAGAGCGACATCGCGCTCATCGAGCGGGCGTACTCGGTCGCGGAGCGGGCGCACGCGAACCAGAAGCGCCGCAGCGGCGAGCCCTACATCACGCATCCGCTGGCGGTCGCGCAGATCCTCGCCGATCTCGGCATCGGCTCGAAGACGATCGCCGCCGCGCTGCTGCACGACACCGTCGAGGACACCGACTACCAGCTCGACGAGCTCCGCGCGGACTTCGGCGACGAGGTCGCGATGCTCGTCGACGGCGTCACCAAGCTCGACAAGGTCAAGTACGGAGACAGCGCGCAGGCCGAGACCGTCCGCAAGATGATCGTGGCGATGTCGAAGGACATCCGCGTCCTGATCATCAAGCTCGCCGACCGCCTCCACAACGCGCGGACCTGGGGCTTCGTGCCCGCCGAGTCCGCCGCCCGCAAGGCCACCGAGACCCTCGAGATCTACGCGCCGCTGGCCCACCGCCTCGGCATCCAGGCGATCAAGTGGGAGCTCGAGGACCTGTCCTTCGCGGTCCTCTACCCGAAGATCTACAACGAGATCGAGAGCCTGGTGAAGCGGCGGACGCCGCAGCGCGAGGAGTTCGTGCAGAACGTCATCGACCTGATCAGCGAGGACCTGCGGGCGGGACGGATCCGCGGCCGCGTCGTCGGGCGGCCGAAGCAGTACTACTCGATCTACCAGAAGATGGTCGTCCGCGGCCGTGAGTTCGACGAGATCTACGACCTGGTCGGCATCCGCGTCCTCGTGAACTCGGTGCGCGACTGCTACGCCGTGCTCGGCTCGATCCACGCCCGCTGGACGCCGATGCCGGGCCGGTTCAAGGACTACATCGCCACTCCGAAGTTCAACCTCTACCAGTCGCTGCACACGACGGTGGTCGGGCCGAAGGGCCGCGCGGTCGAGATCCAGATCCGCACCAATGAGATGCACCAGCACGCGGAGTTCGGCATCGCGGCGCACTGGAAGTACAAGGAGCAGATGGCCACCGGCAAGGTGCCCACCTCCGGATCGAACGACACCGACCTCGCCTGGCTGGCGCACCTCTCGGACTGGCAGTCCGAGACCACCGACCCGAACGAGTTCCTCGACTCCCTCCGCTTCGAGATCGGCGCGAAGGAGGTCTACGTCTTCACTCCGAAGGGACGCGTGATCGGCCTGCCGACCGGAGCGACGCCGGTCGACTTCGCCTACGCCGTGCACACCGAGGTCGGGCACCGGACGATGGGCGCCAAGGTCAACGGGCGCCTCGTGCCGCTGGAGTCCGCTCTGACGACGGGCGACGTGGTCGAGGTCTTCACCTCGAAGAACCCCGACTCGGGGCCGAGTCAGGACTGGCTCCACTTCGTGCAGAGCCCGCGGGCCCGCAACAAGATCCGCCAGTGGTTCACCAAGGAGCGGCGCGACGAGGCGATCGAGCAGGGCAAGGACTCGATCGCCCGGGCGATGCGGAAGCAGAACCTGCCTCTGCAGAAGCTGATGAGCCAGGACACCTTCACCGAGGTGGCCAGCCAGCTGCGCTACAACGACGTCGAGGCGCTCTACGCGGCCGTCGGCGAGGGCCACGTCTCGACCCAGTCGGTGCTCGAGAAGGTCGTCTCGTCCATCCAGGGCGATCCGGAGTCGGACGAGAACGAGGTCACCCTCCCGCGTTCGCCCCGGCCGCGGAGCCGGAGCAGCGAGTCCGGCGTCCTCGTGAAGGGCGCGCCGGACATCCTGGTGAAGCTCGCGAAGTGCTGCACCCCGGTTCCGGGCGACCAGATCGTCGGATTCGTGACGCGGGGCGCCGGCGTCTCCGTGCACCAGGCGAACTGCCACAACGTGCAGGAGCTGCTGAAGGAGCCGGAGCGGATCGTCGACGTCGAGTGGGCGCCGTCCTCCAAGAGCATCTTCCTCGTGCAGATCCAGGTCGAGGCGCTGGACCGCTCGGGCCTGCTGAGCGACGTGACGCGCGTGCTCTCGGAGCACCACGTCAACATCCTCTCGGCGACGGTCTCGACCTCGAGCGACCGGCTGGCGATCAGCCGGTTCGTCTTCGAGATGGGCGACACGACCCACCTGGACCGCGTGCTGAACGCCGTGCGCCGAATCGACGCCGTCTACGACGTCTACCGGGTGAACGCGGGCTGATCCCCGGGCGGAGGCTCGTCGAGCGCCGCCCGCAGCCGTCGTCCGACGATCCTCCGGCCGGCGACGGCGCTGCCGTCCTCGAGTCTCGCGAGGACGGCGTCGAGGCCGGTCCGCGTGCTCCGCGAGAGCGCCCGGAGGATCCGGCCCGTGCCCTCCGTGCGGGCGAGGTCGATCAGCGTGCGGGCCGGCGAGGTGACCGGCGTCCCGCCGAGGAGGACGACGTCGTCCTCGTCGAGCAGGACCTCGTGGCAGCGCAGGCGCGGGGTCGAGGGTGCCTGCCGGCGCTTCCGCCGGTCGAGAGAGGCGCTGTGCACCGGCGGCGGGCTGTCCGTGGCTCCGTGCACCCATGCTGCGGAGAGACGGTCGGCGACGGCGCCGCGGGGAAGGAGCGAGCGCAGGGCGGCGGCCCGCTCGGACGCCCCCAGGGGCAGGTCCGCGACGAGGAAGCCCTCGTCGAGCGCGATCAGCTCGCCGTCGAGGCGGGCGGCGCAGAGCTCCGCGAGGGGGAGGTGCCCGGGCAGGAGCACGGAGGGGAGGCGCATCCGGCCATGCTGGCCGATGCGCCTCCCCTCCGGAGCGCTGCGGGCGGATCTGTGGAGGGATCCGCCGGAGCGGGTCTAGCCGATCGCGTCGAGCCAGACCTTGCGGGCGTCGAGCGCCTCCTGAGCCTGGGCGATGGCGTCGCGGTCGCCGCGCGCCTTCGCCTCGTCGAGCTCGTCCTGGAGCTTCTGGATCGCGGCGGTCAGCTGCGAGGCGAGACCCTCGGAGCGGGCCTTGCGCTCCGGGTTGCTGCGGTTCCAGTGCTCCTCGTCGAGCTTGCGGACGTGCGCCTCGACCTTGCGGAGGCGGTCCTCGACGGTGCGCACCTGCTCGCGCGGCACACGGCCGACGGCGTCCCAGCGCTCCTGGATCGAGAGCAGCACGCGCTTGGCCTTCTCGCGGTCCTGCTCCTGCAGGAGCGGCTCGGCCTCCTCGAGAAGGGCGAGCTTGAGGTCGAGGTTCTCGGTGTACTCGACGCTCTCCTGCGCGACGATCTCGGCCTTGGCGCCGTAGATCGCGTCGCCGGCGGCCTTGAAGCGGGCCCAGAGCGCGTCGTCGAACCGCTTGCCGGCGCGGCCGGCGACCCGCCAGCGCTCGAGGAGCGCCCGGTAGTCCGGGATGGCGTCGGCGCCCTGGGGCACCAGCGCCTCGGCCTGATCGATGAGCGCCTGCTTGGCCTGCTTGGCCTCGCGGTGCGCGGAGTCGAGGTCGGCGAAGAACGCCTTGCGGTTCTGCTCGATCGTGGTGCGCGCACCGCGGAACCGGCGCCACAGCTCGTTCGCGTCGTTCTTGGGCAGGCGCGGACCCTGCTGCTGGTGGTTCTGCCAGCGGGCGAAGAGGTCGTCGATCGCGGCGCTGGCCTGCTTCCACTGCGTCTTCGCCGGGTCGACCGCGGCCAGGGTCTCGGCCTCGGCGACGATGGCCTCGCGGTAGGCGAGGGCCTCGGACAGCGCGGCCTTCGACTCGGCCGCCTGCTGCTCGGTCAGATCCTCGACCGAGCCGCTCAGCGCGTCGACCCGGGCCTGCAGCGACTCGAGGTCGCCGACCGCGTTCGCCTGCGCGATGGCCGCGGACAGCGACTGCACCGTGCGGGCGACGTCTCCGGCGGGCGCGCCCCGCTTGGCGCGCTGCTCGAGCAGGGAGACCTGCCCGGCGAGCTCCGTGTACTTGCGCTCGTAGTAGGCGAGCGCCTCCTCGGGAGTCGCATCGGGGTACTGGCCGACCTCTCGCTCCCCGTCGCCGACGCGGACGTAGACCGTCCCGTCGTCGCCGACCCGTCCCCACGGCTGCTGGTCACTCATCGCTCGGAGCCTCACCTTGCTGTTCGATGTCGTGCTTCTCGGTGCCCGTCGCGTCGTCGGCCGGTGGGGCTCGACGGCCGGAGGGCCGAAGACCGCGCTCGGCCGCGAACGGGCAGTGACGACCAGCCTATTGCACTCCCCGCGCGGGCGGACCGTGACGACGCCGCCGGTGCGGCTACTGGACGGAGACGGAGGTGATGGTCACGGGCTCGGCGGGGGCGCCGTCGCCCGATCCGTCGGCCGTGCCCTTCGACACGACGTCGCTGACGAGCGCGTCCAGCCCCGAGGTGACCTGACCGAGCACGGTGTACCCGCCGGCCGCGTCGGCGGGCAGGGTCGTGTCCTGGTAGACGACGAAGAACTGGCTGCCCTGGCTGTAGCCGTTGCCGCCCTGGCGGGCCATCGCGATGGTCCCGGCCGGGTAGACGCCGTCCTCGGGTGCGTTCTCGACGGGGCCGTAGCTGTAGCCCGGTCCGCCGGTGCCGTCGCCGTTCGGGTCGCCGCACTGGAGGACGTAGAGGCCCTCGGTGGTGAGGCGGTGGCAGGAGACGCCGTCGTAGAAGCCGGACTGCGTGAGCGAGATGAAGGACGACACGGCCTGCGGGGCCGCGGCCCCGGCGAGCGTGATGCCCAGCGGGTCCTCGCCGATCGTGAGCGTGCCCGTCCAGTCGCGGCCCTCGGCGATGTCGGAGGAGGGGACGTCGCCGGTGTTCTCGCCCGTCGCAGCGGGCGTCGGGGTCGCGGAGGAGGACGAGGTCGGCGCGGCGACCGGGGTGCCGGGGCCGCCGGAGAAGTAGAGGATCTGGGCGACGACAGCGAGGCCGATCACGACGACGGCCGCGATCGCCGCGATCACGTTGTCGCGCACGCGCCGCTTCTGCCTCGAGCGGTGGAGGCTCTGACGGGCCTGGTAGGCCCGGAGCCGGGTGCGCGCCTCGCGGTCGTTCGACTTGCCCTGGGCCACGTGTTCCTCCGACGTCCTCGTCCGCGCGGCTTCGGCGCGGCGGCCCGCGCACGCAGGCCGCGTCGAGCCTACGAGAACCGCCGGAGGCGCGACAAACGCCGCTCCGTCGCGCCGAGCAGTCGGGCCGGGGCTCTGTCGGAGGCCCTCGTTACGCTGGGGGCATGACCATGCAGCAGGCCGGACTCCGCTCCGGGGCGACTCCGCTCGCCGTGCGGATGCGGCCGCGCAGCCTCGAGGAGGTCGCCGGTCAGCGCCACCTCCTCACGCCCGGGTCACCCCTGGTCGCCCTCGCCGCCGACACGACGGGGGAGCGGGGAGCGGTGTCCGTCATTCTCTGGGGCCCTCCCGGCACCGGCAAGACCACGCTCGCGCAGGCGGTCGCCCACTCCAGCGGCCGACGCTTCGTCGAGCTCTCCGCCGTCACGGCGGGCGTGAAGGACGTGCGGCAGGTGATGGAGGAGGCCCTCTCCACCCGCGACCTCTACGGCACGTCGACGGTGCTGTTCCTCGACGAGATCCACCGCTTCACCAAGGCCCAGCAGGACGCGCTGCTGCCCGGGGTCGAGAACGGGTGGGTGATCCTCATCGCGGCCACGACCGAGAACCCCTCGTTCTCGGTGATCGCGCCGCTGCTCTCGCGCTCGCTCCTGCTGACCCTCGAGCCGCTCAGCGACGACGACCTGGGCGTCCTGGTCGACCGCGCCCTGCACGACGAGCGTGGCCTCCGCGACTCCGTGACGCTGGAGGAGGAGGCCCGCGCGAGCATCGTGCGGCTCGCCTCCGGAGACGCCCGGCGGGCGCTGACCGCGCTCGAGGCCGCCGCCACGTCCGCCCGCTCGGAGGCGCGCGAGGCCGACCGGGTCGCCCGGGCCGCCGCCGCTGAGGAGCCGGATGAGGAGGACGACGAAGACGACGAGCCCACTCCCGTCGCCGCCGCCGAGGAGCCCGCGCTCCCGGTCATCACGACCGAGGTCGTCGCGCGTGCCGTCGACCGCGCCCTGCTGCGCTACGACCGCAACGGCGACGAGCACTACGACGTCATCAGCGCCTTCATCAAGTCCATCCGGGGCTCGGACGTCGACGCGGCGCTCCACTACCTGGCCCGGATGATCGAGGCGGGGGAGGATCCGCGCTTCATCGCCCGCCGCATCATCGTCTCCGCGTCCGAGGACATCGGCATGGCCGACCCGCAGGCTCTCGTCGTCGCGATCGCCGCGGCCGACGCCGTGCAGTTCATCGGCATGCCGGAGGGGCGCATCCCGCTCGCCCAGGCGGTCGTGCACCTGGCGACGGCCCCGAAGTCGAACGCGTCGTACTCCGCCATCGACGCGGCCATCGCGGACGTGCGGGCGGGCAGGGCTGGACGGGTGCCGGCGCACCTGCGCGACGCGCACTACCCCGGCGCCAAGAAGCTCGGCCACGGCAAGGGCTACCGGTACCCGCACGACGCCGACCTCGGCGTGCTCGAGCAGCAGTACCTCCCCGACCCCCTCCAGGGCGCGCGGTACTACCGGCCCACCGAGCACGGCAACGAGCGCGACGTCTCGGCGCGGCTGGCGAAGCTCCTGCGCATCATCCGCGGCGACCGCGGGTGAACGCTCCGACCGGAGGCTGACCAGGAAGACCGCGTGCTCCTGCGACCCGAGGAAGGACCGCGTGCTCCCGCGACCCGCACGGGAGGCCGCGGCCTGATAGTCTTGCGAGGTTGCCCACCGCTCTGTAGCCGAGCGGAGCAGCACATCCCTCTGAATCGCGCAGCCCGCCACTGCGGTCACCCTTCCCCCGCACCCGCGGAGGACACGACCGCGGCGTCCGCCCTCCTCCCGGAGCCGGCGGTCGAGAGCTGCGACCGAACCTCTCAGACCTTGGAAGGACCACCGTGTCGACCACGTCCCGTACCCGCTCGAAGACGCGCCTCTCGCGCGCCCTCGGCATCCCCCTGACCCCGAAGGCCGCCCGCTACCTCGAGAAGCGTCCCTACGCTCCCGGTGAGCACGGCCGCTCGAAGCGCAAGGCCGACTCCGACTACGCGGTCCGCCTGCGTGAGAAGCAGCGTCTGCGCGCCCAGTACGGCATCCGCGAGAAGCAGCTCCGCATCGCCTTCCAGGAGGCGCGACGCACCCAGGGCCTGACCGGTGAGAACCTGGTCGAGCTCCTCGAGATGCGCCTCGACGCCCTCGTCCTGCGCTCGGGCTTCGCCCGCACCACCGCGCAGGCCCGCCAGTTCGTCACCCACCGCCACATCATGGTGGACGGCAAGACGGTCGACCGCCCCTCCTTCCGCGTGAAGCCGGGCCAGGTCATCCACGTCAAGACCCGCTCCGAGGGCACCGAGCCCTTCCAGGTCGCCGCCGCCGGCGGACACGTCGACGTCCTCCCCAAGACCCCGGGCTACCTCGAGGTCGAGATCGACAAGCTGCAGGCGACGCTCCTGCGCCGCCCGAAGCGCGCCGAGGTCCCCGTGACCTGCGAAGTGCAGCTCGTCGTCGAGTACTACGCGGCCCGCTGAATCCAGCCCCGCAGAGAAAGGCCCCGGTGTCCGCACCGGGGCCTTTCCCGTTCCCGGGTGCAGCCGCCGTGCGATCTGCAGGAGCCGGTGCGGTCTGCAGGGGAAGGTGCGATCTGCAGGGGATGTCGGGGTTTCGGCTCCGATGATGCGGAGGAACGGCGGATCCGCACAGCAGAACCTCCAGACGGCACGCCCGCCCCCTGCGGACGGCACAGTGCCCTGCAAACGGCACAGTCTCCTGCAAACGGGACGGTCACCTGCAGACTGCACAGCCTCCTGCAAACGGCACAGTCACCTCAGACTGCACGGTCTCCTGCACACGGCACAGAGCCCTGCAGCTCGCGCGCGGAGTCCCGGCGCGCACGCCCGCTCCGCGGCCCGTCGGTAGGCTGGAGTGCCGCGCTGGGCGGCATCGAACGGAGGTCACCGTGACCGGTGGAGACATCGCAGGGCTCATCGCCGCGGGGGTGTTCGCGATACTGGTGGCGATCACCGCCGTCCCGCTCTGGAAGCTCGGACGCGTCTTCGACAGCACGAGCGAGGCCATCAAGCAGGCCAGCGACGGCCTGACGCCGATCCTCGACGAGTCGGCCTCCACCCTCCGCGAGGCCAACCACCAGCTCGCGCGGGTGGACACGATCACGAAGGACGTCGCCGAGGTCACCGGAAACGTCAACGCGCTCGTCGCCCTCACGGCCGCGACCGTCGGCGGTCCGCTCATCAAGCTCGCCGGCTTCACCGCCGGAGTCCGCGCCGTGCTCGTCGCCGGACGCACTGCCGACAAGGCCGGAGCCGCGGTCGGCCGCTCCGCAGAGAAGCGCACCAAGCGGCCGCGCTCGAAGTAGCGCCGCGCCCGCGCCCTAGAATCGAACGGGTCGTCGCCCCGTCGCGCCCGCCCCACCGCTGTGGAAGGACACCCCGTGAAGAACATCCTCCTGATCGTCATCGGGATCGGCCTCGGATTCGCGGTCGCCCACCAGGTCTCGCGCACCGAGGCGGGCGCCCGGCTCTTCGCCGACATCAACCGCACCGCGAAGGAGCTCGGCGAGGCCGTCTCCGAGGGCTACCACCAGCGCGAGGCCGAACTGAAGGCCGCCATCGGCGAGGGCTGACGCCCCGCCGCCCGACATCCTCGTCGTCACCGACCGAACCGTAACGGAACCCATGCAGACCGCAGACATCCGCAACCGCTGGCTCGACTTCTTCGGGAGCCGCGGCCACACCGTGGTCCCCTCCGCCTCCCTCGTGAGCGAGGACCCGAGCCTCCTCTTCACCGTCGCCGGCATGGTGCCGTTCGTGCCCTACCTCACCGGAGTGGTTCCCGCGCCGTACCCGCGCGCGACCAGCGTGCAGAAGTGCATCCGCACCAACGACATCGAGGAGGTCGGCAAGACGCCTCGTCACGGCACCTTCTTCCAGATGAACGGCAACTTCTCCTTCGGCGACTACTTCAAGGAGGGGGCGATCGGCTACGCCTGGGAGCTGCTCACGGGCGCCGAGAGCGACGGGGGACTGGGCTTCGACGAGAAGGACCTCTGGGTCACCGTCTACAAGGACGACGACGAGGCGATCGCGCTCTGGAAGAAGATCGCGGGACTGCCGGACGAGCGCATCCAGCGCCTGGACAAGGACACCAACTACTGGTCGACCGGCCAGCCCGGCCCCGCAGGCCCCTGCTCCGAGATCTTCTTCGACCGCGGCCCCGCCTACGGGATCGACGGCGGTCCGGCGACGGACGACGACCGCTACGTGGAGATCTGGAACCTGGTCTTCATGCAGTACCTCCGCGGCGAGGGCACGAGCAAGGTCGACTTCGACATCCTCGGCGAGCTGCCGCGCAAGAACATCGACACCGGCATGGGCCTCGAGCGCGTCGCCTTCCTCAAGCAGGGCGTCGAGAACATGTACGAGATCGACCAGGTCCGCCCGGTCCTCGACCGCGCCGCCGAGCTCTCGGGCCGCCGCTACGGAGCCGTCCACGAGGACGACGTCCGCATGCGCGTCATCGCCGACCACGTGCGCTCCTCGCTGATGCTGCTGTCGGACGGCGTGACGCCGTCCAACGAGGGGCGCGGCTACATCCTCCGCCGCCTGATGCGCCGCACCGTGCGCGCCATGCGCCTGCTCGGAGTGGACACCGCGACGTTCCCCGAGCTCTTCACCGCCTCGCGCGACGCGATGGCGTCGGCCTACCCCGAGGTGTCCACGGAGTTCGAGCGCCTCTCGACCAGCGCCTACGGCGAGGAGGAGGCGTTCCTGCGCACCCTCGAGGCCGGCACTGAGATCCTCGACCTCGCCGTGCTGAAGACGAAGAAGGCCGAGTCGCCGACGCTGCCGGGCGACACCGCGTTCCTCCTGCACGACACCTTCGGGTTCCCGATCGACCTCACCCTCGAGATCGCCGAGGAGTCGGGCCTGACGGTCGACCGCGAGGCGTTCGACTCCCTGATGACCGCGCAGCGCACGCGTGCGAAGGCCGACGCGAAGTCGAAGAAGTCGGCGCTGGCCGATCTCTCGGTCTACGCCGACTTCCGCGCCCGCGGGGAGACGCTCTTCACCGGCTACGACGTGCTCGACACCGAGACGCGCATCCTCGGACTCATCGTCGGCGGGCACTCCGTGACCAAGGCGGTCGCGGGCGACATCGCGGAGGTCGTCCTCGAGGCGACCAGCCTCTACGCGGAGTCGGGCGGCCAGGAGGCCGACGCGGGCCGCATCGTCGGCTCCGGCTTCGACCTCGAGGTCCTCGATGTGCAGAAGCCCGTCAAGGGGCTCATCAGCCACAAGGTCCAGGTCGCCAGCGGCGAGGTCGGGGTGGGCGACGCCGCCACCTCCGTCGTCGACCGCGACTGGCGCCGGGGCGCCACGCAGGCCCACTCGGGCACGCACCTCATCCACGCCGCGCTGCGGCAGGTCCTCGGCCCGCAGGCGCACCAGTCCGGCTCCTACAACAAGGCGGGCTACCTGCGCCTGGACTTCTCGTGGAACCAGGCCCTCTCGCTCGAGACCCGCAGCGAGATCGAGGAGATCGCCAACACGGCCATCCGGGACAACCTCGAGGTCGTCACGCGCGAGCTCCCGATCGACGAGGCCAAGGCGCTCGGCGCGATGGCCCTCTTCGGCGAGAAGTACGGCGACGTCGTCCGCGTGGTCGACATCGGCGGGCCCTGGTCGCGGGAGCTCTGCGCGGGCACCCACGTCGGACGCTCGTCCGAGGTCGGCGTGATCAGCCTGGTCAGCGAGTCCTCGGTCGGCTCGACCAACCGCCGCGTCGAGTCGCTCGTGGGCCGCGAGGCCTTCCAGGAGCTCGCCGCCGAGCGCGCCCTCGTCAGCACGATCTCGTCCTCGCTGAAGACCCCGCGCGAGCAGCTTCCCGAGCGGATCGGCGAGCTCGTCGCGAGCCTCAAGGCAGCCGAGAAGCGGATCGCCGCGTTCGAGGCCAAGGCCCTCGCCGACCGTGTGCCCGCCCTCGCAGCGACCTGTCGCACGGTGGGCGGCACGACCGTCGTCGCGGAGAGCATCGGCACCGCGGGCTCGACCGACGAGCTGCGCTCCCTGGTCACCTCCGTCCGCGAGCGGCTCGGCCAGGAGCCGGCCGTCGTCGCGCTGGCCGCCGACGTCTCGGGCAAGCCCGCCGTGATCGTCGCGACCAACCAGGCCGCCCGCGACCAGGGCCGCCGTGCGGGTGCGCTCGCCAAGCGCGCCGCCGGCATCCTCGGCGGCGGCGGAGGCGGCAAGGACGACGTCGCCCAGGGCGGCGGCTCCGACGTCTCCGCCATCGGCGCGGCGCTCGAGGCCGTGGTGCAGGAAGCGACCAGCTGAATGGGCCGGTTCGGCGTCCGGCTCGGCATCGATGTGGGCCGAGCCCGCATCGGGGTCGCCCGCTGCGACGCCGACGGCCTGCTCGCGGTGCCCGTCGAGACGGTCGCGCGGGCGGGTACTGACGGCGGATCCTCGGACGTCTCCCGGATCGCGCACCTCGCCGCCGAGTACGATGCCCAGGCGATCATCGTCGGACTGCCGTTGTCGCTGTCGGGGGCCGAGACGGCCTCGACGGAGGACGCGCGCGGATTCGCTCGACTGCTCGCCGAGGCGGTCCCCACCGCTCCGGTGCGGCTCGTCGACGAGCGGCTGTCGACGGTCACCGCTCAGAGCGCCCTGCACCGCTCCGGACGCACCACCCGCGGCTCCCGAGCCGTGATCGACCAGGTCGCCGCCGTGGTGATCCTGCAGCACGCCATCGATTCCGAGCGCTCGGCCGGCACCCCGGCCGGAGTCCTGCTCGAACCGAACGAAGGACCTCCTCGTGACCGACGTCCCCCCGAGCCGCCGCGACGCCCGCGCCGCCGAGCAGGCGCAGCCGACCCCGCCCGACCCGACTCAGGAGCAGCAGCCCGCGCCGACTGAGGCGCACGATCCGCTGGGCCGCCTCTTCACCGGGCCCGACGTGCCCGAGCCCCGTGGCCGCGACGACGCGGCCGCGTTCGACCCGGACGCGCGCCCGAAGCGGCGCCGTGCGGCCCGTGCGACGGGCGGCGCGAAGAAGCGCCGCAGCCGCCGCGGGCTGATCGGCGGGCTTCTGGCCTTCGGCGTCTTCGCCGCGCTCGTCGCCATCGCGGTGACGATCTTCCTCGAGCCCGTTCGCGGCCTGTTCGCCGAGCCCGAGCCGACCGACTACACCGGCACCGGCTCGAGCGAGGTGCTCTTCACGATCCACCAGGGCGACGGCGGCAGCGACATCGCCAACAACCTCGTCTCGGACGGGGTCATCAAGTCGTACGACCCCTTCTACGACCTCCTCCTCGCCCAGAGCCCGGAGCCCGTCTTCCAGCCCGGCGCCTACTCGCTCAAGGCCGAGATGAGCGCCAAGGCCGCGCTCTCGGCGCTGCTGGACTCCGAGTCGACGCGCCTCGCGAACACCTTCGTCATCCCCGAGGGGACGGCCCTCAAGGAGGCGCTGCCGCTCATCGCGGACGGCACCGGGGTCGCGCTGACGGACCTCGAGGCAGCAGCCGCCGACTGGGGCTCGTTCGGGCTCCCGGCCGGCGCGACGAGCCTCGAGGGGTTCCTGTTCCCCGCGACGTACGACATCGACCCGTCGACGCCCGCGCACGACATCCTGAAGACGCTGGTCGACCGGATGTACCAGGCGCTCGACCAGGCCGGCGTGCCGGTGGACGACCGCTACCGCGTCGTGGTGTTCGCGTCCCTCGTGCAGCGCGAGGCCCGCGTCGCCGAGGACTTCCCGAAGGTCGCGCGCGTGTTCCAGAACCGCCTCGACCAGGGGTGGCGCCTGCAGTCGGACGCGACCGTGGCCTACGGCACCGGAGCGACCGACCGCGTCTCGACCACGGACGCCGAGCGGAACGACGCCGGCAACGTCTACAACACCTACCAACGCGACGGACTGCCGCCCGCGCCGATCTCGAACCCGGGAGACGTGGCGATCGACGCGGTCATGCACCCCGCGGACGGGACCTGGATGTACTTCGTCACGGTGAATCTCGAGACGGGTGAGACGGTCTACTCCACCACCGACGCCGAGCACAACGCGGCCGTCGACCAGTGGCAGGCCTGGATGCGGGACCACCCGGAGTACCAGTGACGGCCGCCGGGTACCGCCTCGCGGTCCTCGGCGCGCCGATCGCGCACTCGAAGTCGCCCGCGCTGCACGCGGCCGCCTACCGGGTGCTCGGACTCGACTGGAGCTACCGTGCCGTCGAGACGACGGAGGCGACCCTCTCCGAGGTCGTGTCCGGCGAGCCCTGGCACGGCCTGTCGCTGACGATGCCGCTCAAGCACGCGGTGCGCCCGCTGCTGGCGGAGGAGGACGCCGTCGCCCGGGTCACCGGGGCGGTCAACACCGTGCTGGTCGACCGCTCCGGCCCGGCACTCCGCCTCCGCGGGTTCAACACCGACGTCGCGGGAATCCTGCGCGCCCTCGCCGAGGCGGGCGTCGTCTCAGCGGAGCGCGTCCAGGTGCTCGGCGGGGGAGCGACCGCCGCCTCCGCCCTCGCCGCCGCCGCCGAGCTGGGCGCGGTGCGGGTCGACCTCGTCCTGCGGACGGCGGCGAGGGCCGCCGAGCTCGCTCCCCTCGCGGAGTCGCTCGGCGTATCGCTCTCTGTCCGCTCCTTCGGCGACTGGTCCACCGGGGCGCCGCTGGTGATCTCGACTCTCCCCGGCGGAGCGGCGGACGGCCTCGACGTGCCCGACGCGGCGGTCGCCGGCTCGACCCTGTTCGACGTGGCGTACTCCCCGTGGCCGAGCGCGCTCGCCCGGCGCTGGGAGGAGGGCGGCTCCCCGGTCGTCTCGGGGCTCGGGATGCTGCTCCACCAGGCCCTCGTGCAGGTGCGGATCTTCGTCGGCGGCGACCCGGCCCTGCCGCTCGACCGCGAGGACGAGGTGCTCGCGGCGATGCGCCGAGCCGTCTCGGCGGCCCCGGCGCACTGACCTCGTGTGCCAGAATCGGAGGATGCTCCGTTGGCTCACGGCCGGGGAATCCCACGGTCCCGAACTCGTCGCCGTCCTCGAAGGACTGCCGGCGGGCGTCCCCGTCTCCCTCGACGACATCCGCGCCGATCTGGCGCGGCGCAAGCTCGGCTACGGCCGCGGCGCCCGGATGAACTTCGAGCAGGACGAGCTGACGATCTCCTCCGGCGTCCGGCACGGAGCGACGATGGGCAGCCCCATCGCCCTGCGCATCGGCAACACGGAGTGGCCGCGCTGGGTGGACGTCATGTCGGCCGAGCCCCGCGACCCCGAGAGCCTGCCGAAGGGCCGCGGAGCCGCGCTCACCCGTCCCCGCCCGGGCCACGCCGACCTCGTCGGGATGCAGAAGTACGGCTTCCCCGAGTCCCGCAACGTGCTCGAGCGCGCCTCCGCCCGCGAGACCGCGGCCCGCGTCGCCCTCGGCGCCGTCGCCCGCCGCTTCCTCGGCGAGCTCGGCATCTCGCTCGTCAGCCACACCCTCGCCATCGGGCCGGTCCGCGTACCCGAGGGCTCGCCGCTGCCGGCGCCGGCCGACGTCGCCGCCCTCGACGCGGATCCGCTGCGCTGCCACGACGCCGCGACCAGTGCCCTCATGGTCGCCGAGGTGGACCGCGCGCACGACGACGGCGACACCCTCGGCGGCGTGGTCGAGGTCCTCGCGTACGGCCTCCCGCCCGGACTCGGCTCCTACGTGCACTGGGACCGTCGTCTCGACGCCCAGCTCGCGGCGGCCCTGATGGGGATCCAGGCGATCAAGGGCGTCGAGGTCGGCGACGGCTTCCTCACCACCACCCGCCGCGGCTCGGAGGCGCACGACGAGCTGTTCCAGGCCGCCGCCGGGATCTCCCGGGCCAGCGACCGGGCCGGCGGCACCGAGGGCGGGATGAGCACGGGGACCGTGCTGCGGGTCCGCGCCGGCATGAAGCCGATCGCGACCGTGCCACACGCTCTGCGCACCGTCGACGTCGCCACGGGCGAGGCGGCGGGCGCCCACCACCAGCGCTCCGACGTCTGCGCGGTGCCGGCGTCCGGTGTCGTCGCGGAGGCGATGGTCGCCCTGGTGCTCGCGAACGCCGTGCTCGAGAAGTTCGGCGGCGACAGCGTCACCGAGACCCGCCGCAACCTGCAGGGCTACCTCGCCGCCCTCCCCGACGAGCTCCGCACGGCCGCCGCGAGCGACCCCGCTCTCGGGCTCGCCTGATGGCCGCGTCCTCGGCGGCCCGCTGATGGCGGGTCACGATACCGGCGCGGCCCGCGCTCGCGTCGTCCTGATCGGCCCGATGGGGGCCGGCAAGACGACGATCGGCAAGCGGGTCGCGAAAACGCTGAGCGCCGGGTTCGTCGACTCCGACGCGGAGTTCGTGCGCACCCACGGCCCGATCGCCCCCTACTTCGACGCCCACGGCGAGCCGGCCTTCCGCCGCGAGGAGCGCCGCGTCGTCGAGCGGGCCGTCCGCCGCGACGTGGTGCTGAGCCTGGGCGGGGGAGCGGTGCTCGATCCTGCGACCCGCGCCGATCTCGCCGACGTGCCCGTCGTGCTGCTCACCACCACGGCCGAGGCCGTCCGCGACCGGCTCGGCTCCGGCTCCCGCCCGCTGGTGCGCGGCGGGGTCGGCGACTGGGTCCGCATCTTCGACGAGCGGCGCCCGGTCTACGAGTCCCTCGCGGACACCGTGGTCGACACGTCCCGGCGGCCGATCACCCTGATCGCCGCCGAGATCGCGGAGTGGGTGCGCACGCAGCGCCCCTCCGCCACCCCTGCACCATCGGACCCGGCGGCCACGAGCCGCCCGAGCGGAAGACAGTCATGAACGACGGCACCACCGCCATTCCCGTCGCCGGAGAGAACGGCTACGACATCCGTGTCGGGCGCGGACTCCTCGACGGCCTCGCCGACGCGATCGGCCCCCGCGCCGCGAAGGTGCTCATCGTGCACCCGCCGACCCTCGCCGTGCTCGCCGCCGAGATCCGCGAGAGCCTGCTCGAGCGCTACGAGGTGCTGCTCGCCGAGGTCCCGGACGCCGAGGCCGCCAAGCGCGTGGAGGTGGCCGCCTTCTGCTGGCAGGTAATGGGGCAGTCCGACTTCACCCGCACGGACGTCGTCGTCGGCTTCGGCGGCGGAGCGATCACCGACCTGGCCGGCTTCGTCGCCGCCACCTGGCTCCGCGGGGTCGACCTCGTGCAGGTGCCGACCACGGTGCTCGGGATGGTCGACGCGGCCGTCGGCGGCAAGACCGGGATCAACACGGCCGAGGGCAAGAACCTCGTCGGCGCCTTCCACGCGCCGCGGGCGGTCGTCGCCGACCTCGATGTGCTGACGAGCCTCCCGCGCAACGAGATCCTCGCCGGCTTCGGCGAGATCGTGAAGTACGGGATGATCGCCGAGCCGCGCATCCTCGACATCATCGAGTCCGACATCGACCTGGCCACCGACCCGACGTCGGAGGAGTTCCGAAGCCTGGTCGAGCTGTCGATCGGCATCAAGGCGCGGGTCGTCGGCGAGGACTTCACCGAGAAGGGCCTCCGCGAGATCCTGAACTACGGGCACACCCTCGGGCACGCGGTCGAGCACGCGGAGCGCTACCAGTGGCGCCACGGCGCGGCCGTCTCCGTCGGGATGATGTTCGCGGCCGAGCTCTCGCGCCTGACCGGATCGCTCAGCGATGCGGTCGTGGACCGCCAGCGCCGCGTCCTCGAGTCCCTGACCCTGCCGACGAGCTACCCGCTCGGCCGGTGGGAGACGCTCCTCGCCGCCATGCAGCGCGACAAGAAGACCCGCGCGGGGATGCTCCGCTTCGTGGTCCTGGACGACATCGCCCGGCCGAGCATCCTGCAGGGTCCGGAGACGTCGCTGCTGTTCGCGGCGTACCAGGAGATCGGCTCGTAGCCCTCGTCGTCAGCCGCCCCCGAGCGCGGCTCTGCGGGCGGAGGCGTGCTCGGCCTCGCTGATCGTCCCGGCGGCGCGCAGGGCGTCGAGCTCGGCGAGCCGGTCGGCGAGCGGGCGGCCACCGCCGAGGCCGTCCCGCGCGATCCGCGCGGCGACGTCGGTCTGCACCGTCAACGGGTTCACGCCGAGGCGCTTCGCGCGGCGGACGTTCACGACGATCAGCACCGCGATCAGGGCGAGGACGAGGGCGATGACGATCGGGACGATCGTGAAGGCCGCGGCGATCCATCCCGGTGCGCCGATGTCCGGTGCAGGTCCCATGGTGCTCCTCCTCGTGTCCGGGTCTCCACCGTCCCGCAGCCGGGCGCGGCTGTCGACACATTCGCATGCGGCGTCCAGACTCCTCGGCCGGAGAGGCCTCGTCGACTACACTCGACGGGTCAGCCGGACCGGCCGATATCGCCGCGCCCGCGTACCGGGCTCGCCGGCGCAGACTTCCACCGAAACGGATCCCCCTTCGCATGGCCTCTACCACCGACATCAAGAACGGCACCGTCCTCAGCATCGACGGCCAGCTCTGGAACGTCATCGACTTCCAGCACGTCAAGCCGGGCAAGGGCGGCGCCTTCGTCCGCACCAAGATGAAGAACGTCCTCACCGGCAAGGTCGTCGACAAGACCTTCAACGCGGGCGCCAAGATCGACACGGCCAACGTCGACCGCCGCGACTTCCAGTACCTCTACCGCGACGGCGCGGACTTCGTGTTCATGGACACCAGCGACTACGACCAGATCACCGTCCCCGAGGCGGTCGTCGGCGACGCGGCGAACTTCATGCTCGAGAACCAGAACGTGACCCTCGCCCTGCACGACGGCGACCCGCTCTACATCGACCTCCCCGCCTCGGTCGTCCTCGAGATCACCTACACGGAGCCGGGCCTCCAGGGCGACCGCTCGACCGGCGGCACCAAGCCCGCGACGGTCGAGACCGGCTACCAGATCCAGGTCCCGCTCTTCCTCGAGCAGGGCACGAAGGTCAAGGTCGACACCCGCACGGGCGACTACCTCGGCCGCGTCAGCTGAGCCGGGCCTCCCGTGAGTGCTCGCACGAAGGCGCGCAAGCGCGCCCTCGACATCCTCTACAACGCCGACGTCCGGCAGATCAGCTTCGCCCAGTCGCTGCGCGCCGAGGCCGAGCGTGCGGTCAACGAGCCGGCCCGTGAGGCCTCGTGGCTCTACGCCCGCGAGATCGTCGACGGGGTCATCGACCACGCCGACGAGATCGACGAGCTGATCGCCCGGCTCGCCCAGGGCTGGACGCTCTCGCGCATGCCCCTGGTCGACCGCGCGATCCTCCGGATCGGGGTGTGGGAGATCCTGCACAACGACGCGGTGCCCGACGGCGTCGCGATCTCGGAGGCCGTCGAGGCCGCCACGTCGCTGTCGACCGACGACTCGGCGGGCTTCATCAACGGGCTCCTCGCCTCGGTCGCGGAGTCCCGCACGACGGCCTGACCCGCTTCGAAGCCCTCCTCGGCCCGCCGGATCCCCGTGACCCGGCGGGCCGAGGCCGTTCCCGGGGAGCCCGTCCGGCGAGGCGCGCGACGGCCCCTATACTCGACACGGCTTTTCCTTTAACAGCCGTCCTGTGAGGCGGGGAAGGAGGTCGGTGTGACGGCACGTATCGTGCTCAACGGCGCTGACATCACGCGAGCGCTCACGCGCATCGCCCACGAGATCCTCGAGTCGAACCGCGGCCCCGAGTCGCTGGTCATCCTCGGGATCCCGACGCGCGGCGTCGCCCTCGCGCGGCGCATCGCCGAGACGATCGCGCGGATCGAGCCGGACGCGGCCCCCGTGTTCGCCGGCTCGCTCGACGTGACGATGTACCGCGACGACCTCTCCCGGCACCCGGTCCGCACTCCTGCGCGCACCACTGTTCCCGCGAGCATCGACGGGCGGACCGTGGTCCTCGTCGACGACGTCCTCTTCTCGGGCCGCACCATCCGCGCCGCCCTGGACGCCCTCAGCGACATCGGGCGTCCGCGAGCCGTGCGGCTGGCCGCGCTGGTCGACCGCGGGCACCGCGAGCTCCCGATCCGGGCCGACTTCGTCGGCAAGAACCTGCCGAGCAGCCTGAGCGAGCGGATCAACGTGCGGCTCGTCGAGACGGACGGCGAGGACCTGGTCGCGATCGAGTCGCACACCACCGGCGAGGAGGCGGCTCCGTGAAGCACCTGCTCTCGACCCGCGACCTCGACCGCGCGAGCGCGGTCGCCCTCCTCGACATCGCCGAGGACATGGCGGACGTGCAGAACCGCGAGGTCAAGAAGCTGCCGACGCTGCGGGGGAAGACCGTGGTCAACCTCTTCTTCGAGGACTCGACCCGCACGCGGATCTCGTTCGAGGCGGCGGCGAAGCGGCTCTCGGCCGACGTCATCAACTTCAGCGCGAAGGGCTCCAGCGTCTCCAAGGGCGAGAGCCTGAAGGACACCGCGCAGACGCTCGCCGCGATGGGCGCGGACGGCGTGGTCATCCGCCACAGCGCCTCCGGAGCCCCCGCGGTGCTGGCGGCGAGCGGCTGGATCGACGCGTCCATCCTCAACGCCGGCGACGGGACCCACGAGCACCCGACCCAGGCGCTCCTGGACGCGTTCACCATCCGCCGACGCCTGCACGGCGCGTCCGCGTCCCGTGGCAAGAGCCTCGACGGCGTCGCGGTGACCATCGTCGGCGACGTCCTGCACTCGCGGGTGGCGCGCTCGAACGTCTGGCTGCTGACGGCGCTGGGCGCCGAGGTGACCCTGGTCGCTCCGCCGACCCTCGTGCCTGTCGACACGCGCGACTGGCCCGCGACCATCCGCTTCGATCTGGACGAGGCGATCGACACCGGGCTCCCCGACGTCGTGATGCTCCTGCGCATCCAGCTCGAGCGGATGTCGAGCGGGTTCTTCCCCAACGGTCGGGAGTACGCGCGGATCTGGGGCCTCGACGACGAGCGGCTCGCCCGGCTGGGTCCCGATACCATCGTCATGCACCCCGGGCCCATGAACCGGGGCGTCGAGATCTCCTCGGCGGCCGCCGATTCGAGCCGCTCCACGGTGCTCGAACAGGTCACGAACGGAGTGTCCGTCCGGATGGCCGCGCTCTACCTGCTGCTGTCCGGCGAACGGGAGGTCCACTGATGAGCACTGCCCAGCAACGTCCGAGCACGGCGCCGGAGCGGATCCTGATCTCGGGGGCGACGCTCGCCGACGAGTCGACCGCCGACCTGCTGATCGACGGGGGCGTGATCGTCGGGATCGGCGCCGACCTCGACTCGCGCGGGGCGCGCGTGATCGACGCCGACGGCCTGCTGGCGCTGCCCGGCCTGGTCGACCTGCACACCCACCTCCGCGAGCCGGGGTTCGAGCAGAGCGAGACGATCCTCACCGGCACGCGCGCTGCGGCCGCGGGAGGCTTCACCGCCGTCTTCGCGATGGCCAACACCTCGCCGGTGCAGGACACCGCGGGCGTGGTCGAGCAGGTCCAGAGCCTGGGCGAGGACGCCGGCTACGCGACTGTCCGCCCGATCGGCGCGGTGACCGTGGGGCTGGCGGGGGAGTCGCTCGCCGAGCTCGGCGCGATGGCCCGCAGCCGCGCGGCCGTGCGCGTCTTCTCGGACGACGGGAAGTGCGTCTCGGACGCGCTGCTGATGCGCCGCGCGCTCGAGTACGTCAAGGCGTTCGACGGAGTCGTCGCCCAGCACGCGCAGGAGCCGCGGCTCACCGTCGGCGCGCAGATGAACGAGGGCGCCGTCTCCAGCGCCCTCGGCCTGCAGGGCTGGCCCGCCGTGGCCGAGGAGGCGATCATCGCGCGCGACGTGCTCCTCGCCGAGCACGTGGGCTCCCGCCTGCACGTCTGCCACGTCTCGACCGCGGGCTCGGTCGACGTCATCCGCTGGGCGAAGGCCCGGGGGATCGACGTGACCGCCGAGGTCACCCCCCACCACCTGCTCCTCACCGAGCAGGCCGTCGCCGGCCAGGACGGGCCGAGCTACGACGCCCGCTTCAAGGTGAACCCGCCGCTGCGCCGCGACGAGGACGTGCTCGCCCTCCGCGAGGCCCTCGCCGACGGCACCATCGACATCGTCGCGACCGACCACGCGCCACACCCGGTCGAGGCGAAGGACTGCGAGTGGGACGCCGCGGCGTTCGGCATGGTCGGCCTCGAGAGCGCGTTGAGCGTGGTGCACGCCGCCGTCGTCGAGGACGGCCGGATGAGCTGGTCCGACGTCGCGCGCGTGCTCTCCTCCGCTCCCGCCCGCATCGGCCGGCTCGACGGCTACGACCGGGGCCTCGCCGTCGGGTCCGCCGCGAACGTCGTGCTCTACGACCCGGAGGCGCGCCGCCGCTTCTCGGCCGGAGACCTGCGCGGGCGCAGCGGCAACTCCCCGTACCTCGGACGAGAGCTCCCCGGCCGCGTCGTCGCCACCCTCCACCGGGGCTTCCCGACCGTGCTGGACGGCGAGCTCGTCGACGCGATGGTCGTCGCCGCCTCCGCGAAGGCCTCCCGTGGATAGGGCCGCGATCACGATCGTCATCGCCGCGGTCGTCGTCCTCGTCTTCGTCGGCATGCTGCTCTCCTGGCGCGCGCGGCGCCGCCGCTCGGCCGGCCTCGCGCCGGAGCCCGTGCCCGCGTCCTCGCTGGGCGCCGAGGTCGAGCGCGTCGACCTCCCGTACGTGGCCACGACCCGCTTCGAGCAGCCGCTCGAGCGCGTCGTGCTGCCGGGGCTCGGCTTCCGCGGCAACGCGGTGCTGCGCCTGCACGAGCGCGGCGTCGTGATCGCCCCCGTCGGCGAGCGCGAGACGGTGATCCCGGCCTCCCTCCTGCGCGGAGCGGGCCAGGGCAGCTACGTGATCGACCGCGTCGTCGAGGAGGGCGGCCTGCTCGTGATCTCCTGGTCCCCCCGCGGCGACGAGACCGTCGACAGCTACCTCCGCGTCGCCGAGCCCGCCCTCCGGGCGCACCTGCTCGCCGAGCTGCAGCGCCTCGCCGGCCCCCGTTCCTCCCCCTCCCACCCCGGGGCCGCCGACGGCGGCCCCGACACGACCCAGAAGGGCTCCTAGTCCGTGCCAACGACACGCCTCAGCACCGAACCCACCGCCGTCCTCGTCCTCGAGGACGGACGACGATTCCGGGGACAGGCCTACGGCGCCCGAGGCCGCACCCTGGGCGAGATCGTCTTCGCCACCGGCATGACCGGCTACCAGGAGACGCTGACCGACCCGAGCTACGCCGGCCAGATCGTCGTGCAGACCGCGCCCCACATCGGCAACACCGGGACGAACGACGAGGACATGGAGTCGCGCCGCATCTGGGTCGCGGGCTACGTCGTCCGCGACCCCTCCCGCGTCGTCTCCAACTTCCGCGCGCAGCGCTCCCTCGGCGACGACCTGGAGTCCGACGGCATCGTCGGGATCTCCGGGGTCGACACCCGGGCGATCACCCGCCACATCCGCTCGGCCGGCTCGATGCGCGCCGGCGTGTTCTCCGGCGAGGACCTCGCCCTCCCCGAGGAGGAGCAGCTCGCGCTGGTCCTCGGCGGCCGGCAGATGCAGGGCCTCAACCTCTCCTCCTCGGTCTCGACCGACGAGCAGTACACGGTCCCCGCCCGCGGCGAGCGCGTCGGCTCGGTCGCGGTGATCGACCTGGGAGTGAAGACCTCGACGGTCACCTACCTCGCGGAGCGCGGCTTCGACGTGCACGTGCTGCCCGAGTCGGTGACCGCCGAGCAGGTGCTCGCGCTCGACCCGTCCGCGCTCTTCTTCTCCAACGGCCCCGGCGACCCCGAGGCCTCGGACCGCCACGTCGAGCTGCTGCGCACCACCCTGCGCGCCGATCTGCCGTTCTTCGGCATCTGCTTCGGCAACCAGCTGCTGGGGCGCGCGCTCGGCTTCGGCACCTACAAGCTCCCGTTCGGCCACCGCGGGATCAACCAGCCCGTTCTCGACAAGCTCACCGGCCGCGTGGAGATCACCTCGCAGAACCACGGGTTCGCCGTGGACGCGCCGATCGAGGGCGAGCTGGACTCGCCCGAGGGCTTCGGTCGCGTCGAGGTGAGCCACTACTCCCTCAACGACTCGGTCGTGGAGGGTCTGCGCTGCCTCGACATCCCCGCCTTCTCGGTGCAGTACCACCCGGAGGCGGCGGCCGGCCCGCACGACTCCAACCACCTCTTCGACCGCTTCCGCGAGATGGTCGTGCAGCGCACGGCCGGGCGCCCAGGCTCGGAGCCCACCGACATCCCCACGACCAGCAGCATCGGAGAGCAGAAGTAATGCCGCGCAGGGAAGACATCCAGAGCGTCCTCGTCATCGGCTCCGGCCCGATCGTCATCGGACAGGCCGTCGAGTTCGACTACTCCGGCACCCAGGCCTGCCGCGTGCTGCGCGCCGAGGGGGTGCGCGTGATCCTCGTCAACTCCAACCCGGCGACGATCATGACCGACCCCGACTTCGCCGACGCCACCTACGTCGAGCCGATCACGCCCAAGGCGATCGAGGCGATCATCGCCAAGGAGAAGCCGGACGCGATCCTGCCGACCCTCGGCGGGCAGACGGCGCTGAACGCGGCCATCCAGCTGCACGACCTCGGGATCCTCGAGAAGTACGGCGTCGAGCTCATCGGCGCGAGCTTCGAGGCGATCAACCGCGGCGAGGACCGCCAGATCTTCAAGCAGCTGGTCCTGGACGCGGGCGCCGACGTCGCGAAGTCATACATCGCGCACACCGTCGACGAGGCGATCGAGTACGCCGAGGACCTGGGCTACCCCCTCGTCATCCGCCCGTCGTTCACCATGGGCGGCCTGGGCTCCGGCTTCGCCTACACCCGCGAGGAGCTGGTGCGGATGGTCGGCGACGGCCTGCACCAGAGCCCCACCACCGAGGTGCTCCTGGAGGAGTCGATCCTCGGCTGGAAGGAGTACGAGCTCGAGCTGATGCGCGACACGGCCGACAACACGGTCGTCGTCTGCTCGATCGAGAACGTCGACCCCGTCGGCGTGCACACCGGCGACTCGATCACCGTCGCTCCGGCGCTGACCCTCACCGACCGCGAGTACCAGAAGCTGCGCGACATCGGCATCCGGATCATCCGCGACGTCGGCGTGGACACCGGCGGCTGCAACATCCAGTTCGCGATCGACCCGGCGGACGGCCGGATCATCGTGATCGAGATGAACCCGCGCGTCTCCCGCTCCTCCGCCCTCGCCTCCAAGGCGACCGGCTTCCCGATCGCCAAGATCGCCGCGAAGCTCGCCATCGGCTACCGCCTCGACGAGATCCCGAACGACATCACCAAGGTGACCCCGGCGAGCTTCGAGCCGACGCTGGACTACGTGGTCGTGAAGGTCCCGCGGTTCGCGTTCGAGAAGTTCCCGGCCGCCGACAAGACGCTGACCACCACCATGAAGTCGGTGGGCGAGGCGATGGCGATCGGCCGCAACTACGCCCAGGCGCTGCAGAAGGCGCTCCGGTCGCTCGAGAAGCGCGGGTCGTCGTTCCACTGGGGCGCGCAGGAGCGCTCGGTCGAGGAGCTCCTCGAGATCGCGAAGACCCCGACCGACGGCCGCATCGTCACCGTGCAGCAGGCGTTGCGCCGGGGCGCCACGGTCGAGCAGGCGTTCGAGTCCACGAAGATCGACCCCTGGTTCCTCGACCAGATCGTGCTGATCAACGAGATCGCCGACCTGGTGCGCGAGCACGACGGCCTCGATGCCGGGCTCCTCCGTCTGGCGAAGGACCACGGCTTCTCGGACGCGCAGATCGCCGAGCTCCGCGGGCTCGACGAGGCGGAGGTGCGCCGCACCCGCCACGCGCTGGACGTGCGCCCGGTCTACAAGACCGTCGACACCTGCGCGGGGGAGTTCCCGGCGCTCACGCCGTACCACTACTCCTCGTACGACGAGGAGACGGAGGTCGTCGCCGCCGACCGCCGCAAGGTCGTCATCCTGGGGTCCGGCCCCAACCGCATCGGCCAGGGGGTCGAGTTCGACTACTCCTGCGTGCACGCCTCGTTCGCGCTCTCGGACGCGGGCTTCGAGACGATCATGATCAACTGCAACCCCGAGACGGTCTCGACCGACTACGACACCTCGGACCGCCTCTACTTCGAGCCGCTGACGCTCGAGGACGTGCTCGAGGTCATCCACGCGGAGTCGCAGTCCGGCGAGCTCGTGGGTGTCGTCGTCCAGCTGGGCGGCCAGACGGCGCTCGGCCTCGCCGCGGGCCTCGAGGCCGCCGGCGTGCCCATCCTCGGCACCACCCCCGCGAACATCGACCTCGCGGAGGAGCGCGGCGCGTTCTCTCGGATCCTCGACGAGGCGGGCCTGCTCGCTCCGCGCAACGGCACCGCGACCGACCTCGACGGCGCCCGCGAGGTCGCCGTGGAGATCGGCTACCCGGTCCTCGTCCGTCCGTCGTTCGTCCTCGGCGGGCGCGGCATGGAGATCGTCTACGGCACGCCGCAGCTCGAGGACTACTTCGAGCGGATGGCCGGCGAGGGGATCATCGACGAGGCGCACCCGCTGCTGGTGGACCGCTTCCTCGACGACGCGATCGAGATCGACGTCGACGCGCTCTTCGACGGCGAGCAGCTCTACATCGGCGGCGTGATGGAGCACATCGAGGAGGCCGGCATCCACTCCGGCGACTCGGCCTGCACGCTCCCGCCAGTGACGCTCGGCCGCCGCCAGATCGACCAGGTGCGGGACGCGACCCTCGCGATCGCGCAGGGCGTCGGCGTCCGGGGACTGCTCAACGTGCAGTTCGCGATCGGCCAGGGCGTGCTCTACGTGCTCGAGGCGAACCCCCGGGCCTCGCGCACCGTCCCGTTCGTGTCGAAGGCGCTGGGCATCCCGCTCGCGAAGGCCGCGTCGCGCCTGATGGTCGGCGAGACCATCGCCGCGCTGAAGGCCGAGGGCCTGCTCCCTGAGCGCGACGGCTCCGACGTCCCGATGGACTCTCCCATCGCGGTGAAGGAGGCGGTCCTGCCGTTCAAGCGCTTCCGCACCAAGGAGGGCCAGATCGTCGACTCGCTGCTCGGGCCCGAGATGCGCTCCACCGGCGAGGTCATGGGGATCGACCGAGACTTCCCGCGCGCCTTCGCGAAGAGCCAGGACGCCGCGTACGGCGGCATGCCGGCGAGCGGGACAGTGTTCATCTCGGTCGCCGATCGCGACAAGCGCTCGATCGTCCTGCCCGCGCTGCGCCTGCGCCAGCTCGGCTTCGACATCCTCGCGACCGAGGGCACGGCCGAAGTGCTGAACCGCAACGGCATCCAGGCCCGCGTGGTCCGCAAGTACAGCGAGACCGCCGAGGGCGACGCGCCCTCGATCGTCGAGCTGATCGCCCGCGACGAGGTCGACGTCGTGATCAACACGCCCAGCGGAGGAGCGACCCGCGCCGACGGGTACGAGATCCGCGCCGCCGCGGTCGCCGCGGACAAGCCGCTGTTCACCACGATCGCCCAGCTCGCGGCCGCGGTCGCCTCGCTCGACGCGGCGAACGAGCCCTTCGAGGTGACGAGCCTGCAGGACTACGCCCTGCGCCGCGCGGAGCGCACGGCGTGAGCGGCGGCGCGGCGGGCACCGCCTCCTTCGGCTCGCGCCTCGAGGCGGCGTTCGCCGCGCACGGCCGGCTCTGCGTCGGGATCGACCCGCACGCGTATCTGCTCGACGCCTGGGGCCTCTCCGACGATGCGGCCGGGCTCGAGAGCTTCGGCCGCACGGTCGTCGAGGCGGCGGCGGGCCGCGTGGGCGTGGTGAAGCCGCAGATCGCGTTCTTCGAGCGGCACGGCTCGGCGGGCTACGCCGCGCTCGAGCGCGTGCTCGCCGACGCCCGCGAGGCCGGACTGCTCGTGATCGCGGACGTCAAGCGCGGGGACATCGGCACCAGCGTCACCGCCTACGCCGAGGCGTGGCTCCGGCCGGGCTCGCCGCTCGAGGCGGACGCCATGACCGCGGCGGCCTATCAGGGGCTCGGCTCCCTCGAGGGGATGCTGACCCTCGCCGAGGAGGCGGGCAAGGGCGTGTTCGTCCTCGCGGCCACCTCCAACCTCGAGGCCCGCCCCGTGCAGCGCGCGCTCGTGCAGGACGGCGGCCGGGCGGGATCCACCGTGGCACGCGCGGTCGTGGCGGACGTGGCATCCTGGAACGACGCTCACGCTCGCGCGTCGATCGGCTCGGTCGGCGTGGTGCTCGGCGCCACGGTCGCCCTGGGCGACTTCGGCATCGGCATCGACGAGCCGCTGCACCCCGCACTCCCGGTGCTCGCGCCCGGCTTCGGCCACCAGGGCGCGGCCGTCGCGGACGCGCAGCGGCTGTTCGGCGCGCTGAGCGCCGCCACCATCGTCAGCGAGTCGCGCAGCGTGCTCGGCGCCGGCCCCTCGGGGATCGCGGCCGAGATCACCCGCCGCGCGACCGACATCCAGGAGACCCTTGTCCGCTGAAACCGTCAGCCCCGATCCCGGCGCCTCGTCGCGCCCGGAGGCCGTGCGCCGTCCCTCGCCGCCCGAGGTCGACCGGCGTGCCGCCTCCGAGGCCGCCATCGCGGCGCGCCGTGCCCGCGCCGCCGTGAAGAAGGCCGTCGCCGCCGGACGCCGCCCCGCGACCGCCGTGCTCGCGGCGGCCCAGGCCGAGCCGCTCGGAGTCGAGGGGCGGATGCGCGTCAGCGAGCTGCTCCGCGCCGTCCCCGCGCTCGGCGTGGTGAAGACGCCCCGGGTGATGGACCAGCTGCGGATCGCCGAGTCGAAGCGCCTCGGCGGGCTCGGCCGGCGCCAGGTCGAGGGCCTGGCGTCGTTCCTGGAGGAGCGGGAATCGCGGCAGCGCCGCCCCGCCCGCAACCGCCTGCTCGTTCTCGCCGGCCCGACCGCGGTCGGCAAGGGCACGGTGTCGACCTACATCCGCGAGAACTACCCGGACGTCCTGCTCTCGGTCTCGGCCACTACCCGGGCCCCGCGTCCGGGCGAGACGGACGGCGTCAGCTACTACTTCGTCGACGACGCCGAGTTCGACCGGATGGTCGCGGCGGGGGAGTTCCTCGAGTACGCCGTCGTCCACAACGCGCACCGGTACGGCACGCCCCGCGGCCCCATCGACGCCGCACTGGAGCAGGGCCGCCAGGTGATGCTCGAGATCGACATCCAGGGCGCGCGTCAGGTGCGCGAGCGGATGCCGGACGCGCGGCTGGTCTTCCTCCTGCCGCCGAGCTGGGACGAGCTGGTCCGTCGGCTGGTCGGCCGCGGCACTGAGAGCGCGGAGGAGCAGGAGCGCCGCCTGGCCACCGCGAAGGTGGAGCTGGCCGCGCAGGACGAGTTCGATTTCGCCGTCGTCAACAGCACCGTGCCCGAAGCGGCCCGCGAGGTCGTAGAATTGATGTCGCCTCGTGCCGACGGCGCGCCCGCTGACCCGGGCCGCTGACACCGGGCCACCGACCACCTCCGGGCCGACGCCCCGGGTCCCACCGGGCTCACGCCCCTCGGAGCCCGCGCGCCGTGTTGCTCCGGAGCCGCAGATCGGCGCTGATGCGCCTGCAAGGAGACACCCATGGCCAACAACCTCGGCATCATCGACCCGCCTATCGACGAGCTCCTCTCGAAGGTCGACTCGAAGTACGCGCTCGTGATCTTCGCCTCCAAGCGCGCCCGCCAGATCAACGACTACTACGCCGACCTCCACGAGGGCAGCCTGTTCGACAACGTCGGCCCGCTGGTCGACTCCACCATCGACGACAAGCCCCTCTCGGTCGCGCTGCACGAGATCAACGAGGACAAGCTCGTCGCCAAGCCCCTCGCCGAGTAGTCACCTCCGGGTGGGCTCCTCTCTCGAGGCCGGCCGACGGCTCAACGTCGTCGTCGGCATCACCGGCGGCATCGCCGCGTACAAGGCCGTCGGAGTCGTCCGCGCGCTGGTCCTCGCGGAGCACGACGTGCACGTCGTCGCGACCGAGGCGGCGCTGCGCTTCGTCGGGAAGCCCACCCTCGAGGCCATCTCGCGGAACCCGGTGCACACCGAGCTCTACGAGGGCGTCGCCGAGGTCCGGCACGTCGCCATCGGCCAGGCCGCCGACCTCATCGTGATCGTGCCTGCCACGGCGCACACGCTCGCCAAGCTCGCCACCGGACTCGCCGACGATCTGCTCGGCAACACGGTGCTCGCGAGCACCGCCCCGCTCGTGGTCGCCCCGGCGATGCACACCGAGATGTGGGCGAACGCCGCCACCGTCGCGAACATGGCGGTGCTCCGCTCCCGCGGCGTGCACGTCGTCGGCCCCGCGGTCGGGCGCCTCACCGGCGCCGACTCGGGCCCCGGCCGCATGGAGGAGCCCGAGACGATCGTCGCCGAGGCCCTCGCCGTCCACGCCCGCTCCGCCTCCGCCCGCCGCGACCTCGCGGGGGTGCGCGTCCTCGTGACCGCGGGCGGCACCCGCGAGCCGCTCGACCCGGTGCGCTTCGTCGGCAACCGCTCCAGCGGCAGGCAGGGCGTCGCGCTCGCGCTGGCCGCTGCGGCCCGGGGCGCGGAGGTCACCCTCCTCGCCGCGAACCTCGACGTGCCGGCGCCGGAGGGCGTCACGGTCCTCCCGGTGGGCACCGCGCTGGAGCTGCGCGAGGCGGCCCTCGCCGCCGCCCCCGGGGCGGACGTCGTGATCATGGCCGCGGCCGTCGCCGACTACCGGCCCGCCGCGGTCGCCGACGCGAAGATCAAGAAGGAGCAGCAGGGCGACCGGCTCGTCCTCGAGCTCGTCAAGAACCCGGACGTCCTCGCCGAGCTCTCCGCCTCCAGGCACGAGGGGCAGATCGTCGTCGGCTTCGCCGCGGAGACCGAGCCGGACCGGGACGCGATGCTCGCCCTCGGCCGCGCCAAGATCGTCCGCAAGGGCTGCGACCTGCTCGTCCTCAACAGGGTGGGCTGGGCCGAGGGTTTCCAGAGCGACAGCAACGCCGTCGTGGTCCTCGATCGGGCCGGCGATATAGTTGGCGAGGCCTCGGGCAGCAAGGCGGAGGTGGCCGACCGCGTCCTCGACGCGGTCGTGCGCTAGCCCCGCCGGTCCGCCCGCCCAGGCGCCGATCGCCTGCCGCCCGGCATCGCGCCCGCCAGGCCACTCCCGGTACGAACGACCCCGGTCCGCACGAGCCGGGACGAGAAGAGAAGCATGACCTCCGGTCCCCTCCGCCTGTTCACCTCCGAGTCCGTCACCGAGGGCCACCCGGACAAGATCTGCGACCAGATCTCGGACCGCATCCTCGACGCCCTGCTCCGCGAGGACCCGCACAGCCGGGTCGCCGTCGAGACGCTGGTCACGACGGGGCTCGTGCACGTCGCGGGCGAGGTCTCCACGAGCGGCTACGTCGAGATCCCCAAGATCGTCCGCGACACGATCGTCGAGATCGGCTACGACTCCTCGGACAAGGGCTTCGACGGCCGCTCCTGCGGCGTCTCCGTGTCGATCGGCCAGCAGTCGCCCGAGATCGCGGCGGGTGTCGACACGGCGCTCGAGGTCCGCTCCTCCGAGGCGGGCGAGGACGCCTTCGACCGCCAGGGCGCGGGCGACCAGGGCCTGATGTTCGGCTTCGCGACCGACGAGACCCCCGAGTACATGCCGCTGCCGAGCTGGCTCTCGCACCGCCTCGCCGAGCGCCTGGCCGCCGTCCGCAAGTCGGGCGAGCTCGACTACCTCCGTCCCGACGGCAAGACCCAGGTCACCATCGGCTACGACGGCACCACGCCGTCCACCATCGACACGGTCGTGCTGTCCACCCAGCACGCCGAGCACGTCAGCACCGAGACGATCCACGCGGACATCGAGGCGCACGTCATCCGCCCCGTGCTCGAGACGGTCGACCTCGACTCCTCCGCCGTGCGCCTGCTGATCAACCCGACCGGCCGCTTCGAGATCGGCGGTCCGCAGGGCGACGCCGGGCTCACCGGCCGCAAGATCATCGTCGACACCTACGGCGGAGCATCCCGCCACGGCGGCGGCGCGTTCTCCGGCAAGGACCCCTCGAAGGTGGACCGCTCGGCCGCCTACGCCATGCGGTGGGTCGCCAAGAACGCGGTCGCCGCGGGGCTGGCCTCGCGGCTGGAGGTGCAGGTCGCCTACGCCATCGGCAAGGCGGCCCCGGTCGGCCTCTACGTCGAGACCTTCGGCACCGGCACCGTCTCCGACGAGACGATCACCGAGGCGATCCGCTCGGTCTTCGACCTGCGCCCGGCCGCGATCATCCACGCGCTCGACCTGCTCCGCCCGATCTACGCGCAGACCGCGGCCTACGGCCACTTCGGCCGGGAGCTCCCCGACTTCACCTGGGAGCGCCTCGACCGGGTCGACGACCTGCGCTCCGCCGCGGGCCTCTCGTAGCGGGCGCGGCGGCGATGGCGACGAGCGGAGCCGTCGCGCGCGTGCTCCTGGACTCTCCCCTCCCGCAGCTCGACCGGCTCCTGGACTACGCGGTGCCGGAGGCGCTGCGGGGCGACGTGGTCCCCGGCGTGCGCGTGCGGGTGCCGTTGCGGACCGGAGGCCGGATCGCCGACGCGTTCGTCGTCGAGACGGGGGAGGGGACCGAGCACGCCGGAGCGCTGAGCGACATCGAGGAGCTGGTCTCGCCGCTCGTCGTGCTGACTCCGGAGGTCTGGGCCCTCGCCCGCCGGGTGGCCGACCGCGCGTCCGGAGGCGCGAGCGATGTGCTGCGCCTGGCCGTGCCGCGCCGCCACGTCCGCGTCGAGAAGGCGCGCCTCGCCGCGGGTCCCGCTCCTGCGGTGCCCGCGGTCGAGGCGGGCGGCGTGACGGGCTACCCCGACGCCTCCTTCGCAGGACTGGCCGGAGGGGCCCGGCTGGCGGTCGGCGCCGTGCCGGCTCCCGTGAGGCTCGACTCGGGTGCGTGGGTCGGCGGGTGGGCCGTCACGCTGGCCGAGCTCGCCCGCGACACGATCGCCGCGGGCCGCGACGCGATCCTGGCCGTCCCCGACTACCGCGACCAGGAGCAGCTGGAGCTCGCTCTCGCGGCCCTCGTCCCCGCGGAGGCGGTGGTGCGCCTCGATGCGCGGCAGAAGGGCGCCGAGCGCTACTCCGCCTTCGTCCGCTGCCTCGATCCCGGGCCGCGTATCGTCGTCGGCAACCGCTCCGTCCTCTACGCGCCCTCCTCCGCCCTCGGCCTGGTCGCGCTCTGGGACGACGGGGATCCGCTCTTCGCCGAGCCGCTCGCGCCCTACGCGCACGCCCGCGACGTCGCTCTGGTGCGGCAGGAGCAGAGCGGCGCCGGCCTCGTCCTGCTCGGCAACACGCGCACGGTCGAGGTCGAGCGGCTCGTCGAGATCGGCTTCGCGACCGAGGTGGAGCCGCGGCCGAGCCGCCGCCCGCACGTCGTGCCGACCGCGCAGCAGTGGGCGGCCGACGAGCACGACGCGGCCGCGCGCATCCCCTCCTCCGCCTGGCGGGAGGCGCGGAAGGCCCTCGACTCCGGCCCGGTGCTGGTGCAGGTCGCGCGCCCCGGCTACGCGCCCGTGGTCGCGTGCGCCCGCTGCCGGACCGTCGCGCGCTGCAACCGCTGCCAGGGTCCGCTCGGCGTGCACTCCGAGGGCGGGCGACCGAGCTGCGGCTGGTGCGGCCTGATCGCGGCCGACTGGACCTGCTCCGTCTGCGAGGCGACGGCTCTGCGCCTCGTCTCCCTCGGCGCCGGCCGCACCGCGGAGGAGCTCGGGCGCGCCTTCCCGGGTGCCAGGGTGATCGTCGCCGACGGGCAGCGCCCCGTGCTGACCCTCCCCGACGAGCCCGCGCTCGTCGTGGCCACGCGCGGAGCGGAGCCGCGGGCCGACGGCGGCTACCACGCCGTCCTGCTGCTGGACGGCGAGCGGATGCTGGCCCGCGAGAGCCTGCGGGTCGCCGACGACGCGCTCCGCACCTGGTCCAACGCCGCGGCACTGGCCCGCCCGGGCGCGCCGGTGCTGCTGGTCGGGGTCGGCGGCAGGCTCGCGACCGCCCTGGCGACCTGGCGGCAGGCCGAGTACCTCCGGGCCGAGCTGCAGGAGCGGCGCGCTCTGCGCTTCCCGCCCGCGGTCCGCCTGGCGACCGTGAGCGGCGACGCGCACGCGGTGGAGGAGGCGCTCGACGCGCTCGACGAGGACGACCGGCACGAGGTGCTCGGACCTGTCGGGCTCGAGGACGGCTCCGTCAGGGCGATCGTGCGGTTCGACTACGCTCGCGGTGCGGAGGTGGCCGCGCGCCTCCGCTCCGCCGTGATCCGCAACGCCACGCGCCGTCGTCGACCGCCGACCACGCCCGGCCGCTTCCGGCCGGCCCCCCAGCTCCGGGTCCGTCTCGACGACCCCGACATCCTCTGACTCCCCAGGAGATCCCCGTGCGCCTCGTCTTCGCCGGCACGCCCGCCGCCGCCGTCCCGACCCTCCGCGACCTCGCCGCCTCCGCGCACGAGGTCGTCGCCGTGGTCACCCGGGAGGACGCCCCGGTGGGCCGCAAGCGCGTGCTCACCCCCTCGCCGGTCGCCGTCGCGGCCGAGGAGCTGGGCATCCCGGTGATCCGGGCCAACCGACTCGACGAGGACGTGACGGACCGGATCGCGGGGCTCGCCCCCGACCTCGGCGTGATCGTCGCCTACGGCGGCCTCGTGCGGCAGCGCCTCCTGACCGTGCCGCGCCTGGGCTGGATCAACCTGCACTTCTCGCTGCTGCCGCGCTGGCGCGGGGCGGCTCCCGTCCAGCGGGCGCTGATGGCCGGCGACGCGCGGATCGGCGCGAGCGTCTTCCAGCTGGTCGCCGAGCTCGACGCGGGCGACGTGTACGCCGAGCTCGCCGTCGACGCGGGGGAGCGCACCGCGGGCGAGCTGCTGGCGGAGCTGGCCGAGAGCGGCGCCCGCCTCACCCTCGGCGTGGTCGACGCGCTGGAGGAGGGCACGGCCGTCGCGACTCCGCAGGCCGGAGAGGCGACCCCCGCTCCGAAGCTCGACGCGGCGGACGGCCGGATCGACTGGACCCTTCCGACGGCGCGGGTCCTCGCCCTCGTGCGCGGAACGACGCCCGAGCCCGGAGCCTCGACCGCGGTCGGCGACGCGCGCCTCAAGGTGCTCGCGGTCCGCGCGGCGGAGGGGGACTTCGGTCCGGGCGTCGTCCGCCTCGACTCGGGGCGCGCCCTCGTCGGCACCGCGGACGGAGCGGTCGAGCTGGTCACCGTCCAGCCCGCCGGCAAGAACCCGATGGCCGGCGCGGCCTGGGTCCGCGGCCTGCGCGAGAGTACGGTGCTCGCGTGAGCGCGCGCCGCGAGGCCGCTCCCGCCCGCCGGGTCGCCTACGACGTCCTGCTCGCCGTGAGCGGGTCGGACGCCTACGCGAACCTGGTCCTGCCCGCGCGGATCAGCGCCGCCGGCCTCTCGCCCGCCGACGCGGGACTGGCCACCGAGCTCTGCTACGGCACCCTGCGAATGTCCGGCTACTACGACCGCGTGATCGCCCTCGCGGCCGGCCGGTCCGTCGAGAGCATCGACCCGCCGGTGCTCGACGCGCTGCGCCTGGGCGTGCACCAGCTGCTCGCGACCCGCGTGGCCCCGCACGCCGCGGTGAACGAGAGCGTCGCGCTCGTCGCCGCCGGCTCCTCGCGGGGGGCGGTGGCCTTCGCCAACGCCGTGCTGCGCGCGGTCTCACGCTCGAGCGCGGACGAGTGGCGCGAGCGGGTCTCCGACGCCGCGGTCTCTGGCGACGACCGGATCGCCGCGCTGAGCTCGCACCCCGTGTGGATCGTGCGCGCCCTGCGGCGGGCGCTGGCGGCGGAGGGGGCTGCCGACGAGCTCGACGCGCTGCTCGCCGCCGACAACGCGGCTCCGCGGGTGAACCTGGTCGCTCTGCCGGGCCTGGCGTCTCCCGGTGAGATCGCCGACGCCGAGCCCGACCGGTTCTCGCCGGTCGGCATGACCAGCACCGGCGGCGACCCGGAGGCGTTCCCCGCGGTGCACGAGGGCCGCGTGCGCGTGCAGGACGAGGGCTCCCAGCTCGCCGCTCTCGCGCTCTCCCGGGCACGACCGGTCCGCCCGGGCGAGCGCTGGCTCGACCTGTGCGCCGGACCCGGCGGCAAGGCGGCGCTGCTCGCGGCGGAGGCGCGCGCGGGAGGGGCGGCGCTGCTCGCCAACGAGGTGGTCCCGGGCCGCGCGGGCCTGGTGCGGCAGGCACTGGCCGCCGTCGATCCGTCGGTCGAGGTGCGCACCGGCGACGGGCGCGACCTGGGTGACGAGCAGCCGGGATCGTTCGACCGCATCCTGCTCGACGCGCCCTGCACCGGTCTCGGTGCGCTGCGGCGCCGGCCCGAGGCGCGCTGGCGCAAGTCCGCGGCCGACGTGGAGCCGCTGGCCGCCCTCCAGGGCGAGCTGCTCGACTCCGCGGTGAGGGCTCTCGCTCCCGACGGGCTGCTGGCCTACGTAACCTGCTCGCCGCACCTCGGGGAGACCCGGCGCGTGCTCGCCCTCGCGCAGGAGCGGCACGCGCTCGAGCTGGTCGACACGCCGGCCGTGCTGCGCGAGGTGACGGCGGACCCGCTCCCGCTGCCGGAGGGCCCCCTTCATGCGCAGCTCTGGCCGCACCGGCACGGCACCGACGCCATGTTCGTCCAGCTCCTGCGCCGCCGACCACCCCTCGAGGCGGCGTCCGGAGGCGCCTGACGTCCGGAGCGGAAGCGCGCGGCGCCGGGCGGACGCGGAGCACGCGCCGATCTAGGCTGGAGGCATGCCCGCACGGATCAACCCCAGCATCCTCTCCGCCGACTTCGTGAACTTCGAGGCCGAGCTGCAGCGCATCGCCGGAGCCGACCTCGTGCACGTCGACGTGATGGACAACCACTTCGTGCCGAACCTCACCTTCGGGCTGACCATGGTCCAGCGCCTCCAGGAGGTCTCGCCCCGCCCGCTCGACCTGCACCTGATGATCGAGGACCCCGACCGCTGGGCCCCCGACTACGCCGAGACCGGCGCCTACTCCGTGACCTTCCACGCCGAGGCCGCGCGCGACGCCGTGGCCCTCGCGCGGCGCCTGCGCGAGATCGGGTCGCGGGCGGGGATCGCGCTCAAGCCGGGAACGATGGTGGACGAGTACCTCGACCTCCTGCCCGAGTTCGACCAGGTCCTCGTGATGACGGTCGAGCCCGGCTTCGGGGGCCAGTCCTTCATGGAGGAGACGATGCCCAAGCTGCGCACGCTCCGGAACGTGGTGGACCGCACCGGGCTCGACGTCTGGCTCCAGGTCGACGGCGGGATCGCTCCCGGCACGATCGAGATCGCGGCCGAGGCGGGAGCCGACACCTTCGTCGCGGGCTCCGCGGTCTTCGGCGCGGACGACCCGGAGGCCGCGATCGCGTCGCTGCGCGAGACGGCGACCGCGCACCTGCACCGGCACTGAGGCGGCCGCGCGCGCGGAGGCGGCGACCGCTCGCCGGCAACCCGCACGATCTGCAGGGGCTCGCGCGATCTGCAGGACCGCGTGCCGCCTGCAGGGTGGTGTGCGATCTGCAGGGTGGTGTGCGATCTGCAGGATCTCCTCGCCGGACGGTCGATCCTGCCGCGTGCGAGCCGCGGGGGAGCGAGCATCCCCTGCAGACGGCACGCCGCCCTGCACGCGGCACGCCGCCCTGCACGCGGCACGCCCCCCTGCACACGGCACGCCGCCCTGCTCGCGGCACGCCCCCCTGCAGACGGCACTGTCGCCTGCGGATCGCACCACCGCCTGCGGGCCGCACCGCGGAGGGACAGCGTCCGTCACTCCTGCGCCGCCGCCCCACGCGGCAGCGCCCCGGCCGCCGTATAGACTTCCCCGGTGAAAACTTTCGACGACCTCTTCGCTGAGCTGGGCGAGAAGGCCGCCGCCCGTCCCGAGGGTTCGGGCACCGTCCGCGAGCTCGACGCCGGCGTGCACTTCATCGGCAAGAAGATCGTCGAGGAGGCCGCCGAGGTGTGGATGGCCGCCGAGTACGAGGGCGATGAGCGCACCGCCGAGGAGATCTCGCAGCTGCTCTACCACCTCCAGGTGCTCATGCTCGCCAAGGGACTGACGACGGCCGACGTCTACCGGCATCTGTGAGCCCCGCCCCGCTCGCCGGGGTGCGCCTCCGCTCCGCGCCGTCGCGCCCGCACGCTCCCCGAGGAGCTGTGCCGCCCCCTGAACAGCCGTCGAGTCATGAAGGACGTCCCGTGACCACCACCCCCGCCCCGGCGCTCCTGCGCGTCGCCGTCCCCAACAAGGGCTCCCTCTCGGAGACCGCCGGTCAGATGCTCGCGGAAGCGGGCTACACCGGCCGCCGCGACCCGAAGGAGCTGCACGTCGTCGACGAGCGCAACGGGGTGGAGTTCTTCTACCTGCGCCCGCGCGACATCGCCACCTACGTCGGCTCCGGCGCTCTCGACGTCGGGGTCACCGGCCGCGACCTCCTGATCGACTCCGGCTCCGAGGCGCGCGAGATCGCGAGCCTCGGCTTCGCGAACTCCACCTTCCGCTTCGCCGGGCCCGCCGGCCGCTACGACGAGCTCGCGCAGATCGACGGCCTCCGCGTGGCGACCAGCTACCCGGGCCTCGTCGGCCGCTTCCTCCGCGAGCACGGCGTCGAGGTGACGCTGATCCGCCTCGACGGCGCGGTCGAGTCCGCGATCCAGCTCGGCGTCGCCGACGTCATCGCCGACGTCGTCGAGACCGGCACCACGCTCCGCAAGGCCGGCCTCGAGATCTTCGGCCCGGTCATCCTGGACTCGACCGCCGTCCTCGTGTCCGCCGCGGGGGAGCCCGAGGGCATCCCGGTGCTGCTGCGCCGCCTGCAGGGCGTGCTGGTCGCCCGCGAGTACGTGCTGCTCGACTACGACTGCCCCGTCGCGCTCCTGGAGAGCGCCACGGCGATCGCGCCCGGCTTCGAGTCGCCGACGGTCTCGCCGCTGCACGACGCCGAGTGGGTGGCCGTCCGCGTGATGGTGCCGCGCTCGGACATGAACCAGGTGATGGACCGCCTGTACGACCTGGGCGCCCGCGCGATCCTGGTCACCTCCATCCACGCCGCGCGCCTGTAGAGGGGGAGCCGATGAGTCTCGCCGTCCGCGTCATCCCCTGCCTCGACGTCGCCGCCGGCCGCGTCGTGAAGGGCGTCAACTTCCAGAACCTGCGCGATGCGGGCGACCCCGTCGAGCTCGCCCGCCTCTACTTCGAGCAGGGCGCCGACGAGCTGACCTTCCTCGACGTCACCGCCACGGTCGACGACCGCTCGACCACCTACGACGTGGTGCGGGCGACGGCCGAGCAGGTCTTCATCCCGCTCACGGTCGGCGGAGGCGTGCGCAGCGCCGAGGACGTCTCGCGGCTGCTCGCGCACGGGGCCGACAAGGTGGGCGTCAACTCCGCCGCGATCGCCCGGCCCGAGCTCCTCGGCGAGATCGCCGACGTCTTCGGCGCGCAGGTGCTCGTGCTCTCGCTCGACGTGAAGCGGAGCGACGCCACGGCGTCCGGCTTCGTCGTCACCACCCATGGCGGCCGCCGCGAGACCGAGCTCGACGCCCTGGCCTGGGCGGCCGAGGCCGTCGAGCGCGGCGCCGGGGAGCTGCTGGTCAACTCCATCGACGCCGACGGCACCAAGCAGGGCTTCGACCTCGAGCTGATCGCCGCGATGCGGGAGCTGAGCTCCGTGCCGGTGATCGCCTCCGGAGGCGCCGGCGCCGTCGAGCACTTCGCCCCGGCCGTCGACGCCGGAGCCGACGCCGTGCTCGCCGCCTCCGTCTTCCACAACCGCGAGCTGACGATCGGGGACGTCAAGCGAGCGCTCGACGCCTCCGGGATCGAGATCCGATGACCCCCGCCGAGCTCGACGCCGTCCTCGACCGCGCCGCCTTCGATCCGACCGGGCTGCTGCCCGCGATCATCCAGCAGCACGACACCCGCGAGGTGCTCATGATGGGCTGGATGGACCGCGAGGCGCTCCGGCGGACCCTCACCGAGGGCCGCGTCACCTTCTGGTCTCGCTCGCGTCAGGAGTACTGGCGTAAGGGCGACACGTCCGGGCACGCGCAGTACGTGCGGGGTGCCGCCCTCGACTGCGACGCCGACACCCTGCTGGTGCAGGTCGAGCAGATCGGCGCCGCCTGCCACACCGGCGAGCACGCCTGCTTCGACGTCGATCCCCTCGTGCCGTTCACCGGCCTCGGCCCGGCGGAGTGAGCATGAGCGGACGGCGGCTGAAGTACACCGCGATCCTCGGGGTCGTGCTGCTCGCCGCGCTCGAGCTGACCTCCTCCACGCAGACCTGGTCCACGCTGACCCTGGCCGCGACGGAGGGCGAGGGCCAGCGGATCGACGTGGCCGGAACCGTCGCCGCGCCCGCGCTCTCCGCCCTGGCGCTCGCGGGCCTCGCCCTCGCCGCGGCCCTCGCCATCGCCGGCCCCGTCTTCCGGATCGTGCTCGGTCTGCTCCAGGCCGTCCTCGGCGCCTCGGTGGTGCTCGCGGCCGCGACGGCTCTGGGCGATCCCGTGCGCGCCGGAGCCTCGCTCGTCACGGAGGCGACCGCCATCGCGGGGGAGCAGTCTGTCGCAGCGCTGGTGGCCTCGTCGTCCGTGACGGCCTGGCCCGTCGTCGCCCTGGTCTGCGGCGTCCTCACGGCGCTGCTCGGGATCGGCGTCCTCGCGACCTCCCGCCGCTGGCCGGGAGCGGCTCAGAAGCGCGCGTCGCGCTTCGAGCCCGCCGACGGCTACGGCCACGGGGCGTCGACCGTGCAGACGGACGACGGCGACATCGATCCGGTCGTCTCCTGGGACGAGCTCTCGCGCGGCGACGACCCCACCTCCGGCCGCTGACACCGGCCGGGCCCGCGTCCGGCGGTCATGCCGGCCCGCTGCGGGCGGCTGCGCAGGGCGAGTCCGGGGCCGGGCGCTCAGGCGCCTCACGCTAGACTGCTCTGGTCCCGATGCACCCCCAGGAGGAGACCCATGAGCACCGAGCACGACGACGACAACCACGGCCACTCGCCCGCAGCGTGGACGGCCGTCGTCATCATGCTGGTCGGATTCACGATCGGCACGATCGCGTTCTGGTTCGACGTGCCCCTGGTCGTCTGGCTCTCGGCCGGCCTGGTCGTGGTGGGTCTGCTCGTGGGCATGGGCATGGCCAAGGCGGGCTACGGCGTCGACGGCGCGAAGGCGAACCCGAAGGCGCGCGCCTAGGTGCTCGCCGACCTGACCGCCGGCGCCCTGGCCGACGCGGCCCGGCGCCGCGAGAGCGCCCCGCTCGAGGCGGTCGAGCGCCGCGCGCTGGCCCAGGCGCCCGCCCTCGACGCCCTGGCCGCGCTGGCCCCGGCCCAGCGCGTCAAGATCATCGCCGAGGTCAAGCGCGCCAGCCCGTCGCGCGGAGCCCTCGCCGACATCCCCGTCCCCGCCGAGCTGGCCGGGCAGTACGAGCTCGGGGGAGCGAGCGCGATCAGCGTCCTCACCGAGGAGCGCCGCTTCAAGGGGTCCCTCGCGGACCTCGAGGCGGTCCGCGAGCGCGTGTCGATCCCCGTCCTGCGCAAGGACTTCGTCGCCGAGCCGTACCAGGTCCTCGAGGCCCGCGCGGCCGGAGCCGACCTGGTCCTCCTCATCGTCGCCGCGCTCGAGCAGCCCCTGCTCGCCGAGCTGCACGCCCTCGTCCTCGAGCTGGGGATGACCCCGCTCGTCGAGACCCATTCGGCCGACGAGCTCGAGCGGGCCGCCGACCTCGGCGCGCGGCTCATCGGCGTGAACGCCCGCGATCTCTCCACCTTCCAGCTCGACCGCGACCTCTTCGGCCGCCTCTCCGAGCGCTTCCCCGACGACGCGGTGAAGGTGGCCGAGTCGGCCGTCCTCACCGCTGACGACGTCGCGCACTACCGCGGCTCCGGAGCCGACGTCGTCCTCGTGGGCGAGGCTCTCGTCACCGGCGGCGACCCCGTCTCCACCCTCGCCGGCTTCCTGGCGCACTGACCACACCGATAGGCGGTACCCCCATGGCACTCCGGGATGAACTCGGCCCCTACTTCGGCGAGTTCGGCGGACGCTACGTCCCCGAGTCCCTCGTCGAGGCCCTCGACGAGCTGAGCGCCGAGTACGAGCGCACGAAGGTCGACCCCGCGTTCGCGGCCGAGCTGATGGAGCTGCACCGCAGCTACACCGGCCGTCCGTCGATCATCACCGAGGTGCCGCGGTTCGCCGAGCACGCCGGCGGTGCGCGGATCATCCTCAAGCGCGAGGACCTCAACCACACCGGCTCGCACAAGATCAACAACGTGCTGGGCCAGGCGCTGCTCACCAAGCGGATCGGCAAGACCCGCGTCATCGCCGAGACGGGAGCGGGCCAGCACGGCGTCGCGACCGCCACCGCCGCCGCGCTGTTCGGCCTCGACTGCGTCGTCTACATGGGCGAGGTCGACACCGAGCGCCAGGCCCTCAACGTCGCCCGCATGCGCCTGCTCGGCGCCGAGGTCATCCCCGTGACGACCGGCTCGCGCACCCTCAAGGACGCGATCAACGACGCGATGCGCGACTGGGTCACGAACGTCGGCACCACCAACTACATCTTCGGCACCGTCGCGGGCCCGCACCCGTTCCCGGCCCTCGTCCGCGACTTCCAGAAGATCATCGGCGAGGAGGCGCGCGAGCAGGTCCTCGAGCTCACCGGCTCGCTGCCCACCGCGGTCACCGCCTGCGTCGGCGGCGGCTCCAACGCGATGGGGATCTTCCACGCGTTCCTCGACGACCCCGAGGTCCGCCTCGTCGGCTTCGAGGCCGGCGGCGACGGGATCGAGACCCCCCGCCACGCGGCGACCATCAGCAAGGGCCGCCCCGGCGTCCTGCACGGCGCCCGCAGCTTCCTCCTCCAGGACGAGGACGGCCAGACCGTCGAGTCGCACTCGATCTCGGCCGGCCTCGACTACCCGGGCATCGGCCCGGAGCACGCGTGGCTCTCGAGCATCGGCCGCGCCGACTACCGCGCGGTCACCGACTCGGCCGCGATGGACGCGCTCATGCTGCTCAGCCGCACCGAGGGGATCATCCCGGCGATCGAGTCCGCGCACGCGCTGGCCGGCACGCTGGAGCTCGGGCGCGAGCTCGGCCCCGAGGCCACCATCCTGGTGAACCTCTCCGGCCGCGGCGACAAGGACATGACGACCGCAGCGCACTACTTCGGCCTCATGGACCAGGGCGCGGTGCAGTCGTGAGCGGCCGCGGACCGAGCGTCGTCGAGACCGTCCGGCGCCGGAACGAGGAGGCGGCGGGCGCCCTGATCGGCTACCTCCCCGTCGGCTTCCCCGACCTGCCGACCAGCATCGACGCCGCCGTGGCCATGGCCGAGAACGGCGTCGACGCGATCGAGCTGGGCCTGCCCTACTCCGATCCGGTGATGGACGGACCGGTCATCCAGGAGGCGACCCAGGCCGCCATCGCGGGCGGCTTCCGCCTCCGCCACGGCTTCGAGGCGGTCCGCGAGATCCGGGCGCGCGTGGACGTGCCGGTCCTGGTGATGACCTACTACAACCCCGTCCTGCAGTACGGGGTCGAGCGCTTCGCCACCGATCTGGCTGAGGCCGGCGGGTCGGGGCTCATCACCCCCGACCTGATCCCGGACGAGGGCGCCGAGTGGCTCGCCGTCTCCGAGCGGCTCGGACTCGACCGCGTGTTCCTCGCGGCACCGTCCTCGACGGACACGCGCCTGCGCCAGGCCGTCGACTCGAGCCGCGGCTTCGTCTACGCGGTGTCGACGATGGGCATCACCGGCGCGCGTACCGACGTCGACTCCGCGGCCCGCACCCTGGTCGACCGCCTCCGCGCCGCCGGCTCCGAGAGCGCGTGCGTCGGCCTGGGCATCTCGACCGGCGAGCAGGTGGCCGAGATCCTCGCCTATGCGGACGGCGCCATCGTCGGCTCAGCCCTGGTGCGGGCCCTCGCGTCCGGAGGGGTCGACGCGGTCGCCGAGACCTCCCGCGGCCTCGCCGAGGGCACCCGCCTGCGCTCCGCGCGCTGACACCCTCCCGCTACAATCGGGATGCCCACCGGGGCGCGGCCGAGCCGTGCCCGGGGGACCCCCTCCTTCGAAAGGTCGAGTACCGGTGTCCGTACCGCTGAGCATTCCGAGCCCCCCCGACGCGTGGAGTCAGTACGACCTCACGATCGGCAACTGGACGCTCGCGATCCACACCTACGCGCTCTGCATCCTCGCGGGGATCATCGTGGCGACGATCATGACGAACCAGCGCCTGAAGCGCCGTGGTGCCGAGCCGTGGGTCGTCCTCGACATCATCATCTGGGCGGTGCCGCTCGGCATCGTCGGCGCCCGCGCCTACCACGTGCTCACCCACCCCGGCGACTACTTCTACGACGGCGCCGACCCGTGGGAGGTCGTCCGCATCTGGAACGGCGGCAACGCCATCTTCGGCGGGCTGATCGGCGGCGCGGTCGGCGCGTTCATCGGCTGCCGCTGGACCGGCGTGCGCTTCTGGACCTTCGCCGACGCCCTCGCTCCCGGCATGCTCGCCGCGCAGGCGCTCGGGCGCCTGGGCAACTGGTTCAACCACGAGCTCTTCGGCCTGCCCACCACCCTGCCCTGGGGACTCGAGATCGAGACCACCAACCCGGCCTTCCCCGTCGGCCTCCCGGCGGGCACGCTCTTCCACCCGACCTTCCTCTACGAGATCCTCTGGAACGTCGTGGGCATCGCGGTCATCCTGCTGCTCGAGCGCCGTCTCAAGCTGCAGTGGGGCACCGTCTTCGCCGCCTACCTGATCTGGTACGGGATCGGCCGCGTCTGGTTCGAGTCCATCCGGATCGACCCGAGCGAGTTCTTCTGGGGCATCCGCACCAACGTCTGGGCCGCGCTCATCGCCGTGGTCATCGGCCTGGTCCTCGTGGTGATCCAGAAGCGCGAGCACCCGGGCGCCGAGCCCTCGGCCTACCGGCCGGGTCGCGAGTGGACGCCCGCCCCGGCTGCGGTAGAATTCGAGGACGTCGAGTCCGACTCCGACGACACCACCACCCCTGCTTCCGGCACCGACGCCGAGAAGCCGACGGTCTCCCGCACCTGACGGAGGTCGCGGAGCCTCCGCGACCGCCTCCCGGGTGCCCGACACCTCCACGACCGCCCCATCGCGGCGCAGCCACGAGCGCTGCCGCGGGCGGGTCGTCGTGCAGGCACCGCCGACGGCGCGCGACGCTCGCGCCGCGGCAGAACCCTGCGGCCCTCCCGATCGGGGAGCCGCCCCTCCTCCACCACCGCGGGCCAGCGACGTCCCGATCAGCCATCACCCCCGTGAGGACGGTTCCCATGGCCTCCGCCCAGCCCTCGACCCCGGCCCGCGCCGTGCCCTTCCTGGGCATGCCGCCGGCGCAGGGGATGTACGACCCGGCCGCCGAGAAGGACGCGTGCGGTCTCGCGATGGTCGCCACCATGCGCGGCACCGCCGGCCACGACATCATCGACGCCGCGCTGAACGCGCTGCGCAACCTCGAGCACCGCGGCGCCGTCGGCTCCGACGCGGGAACGGGCGACGGCGCGGGCATCATCACGCAGATCCCGGACGACTTCCTCCGCGCGGTCGCTCCCTTCGAGCTCCCGCCGCTGGGCCAGTACGCCGTCGGCAACGCCTTCCTCCCGGTCGACGTGTTCGAGCGCGAGCGGGTCAAGGCGACGATCGCCGACATCGCCCGCGAGGAGAACCTCGCCGTGGTCGGCTGGCGCTCCGTGCCCGTGCAGCCCGACGAGATCGGCACGCTCGCCCGAGCCGCCATGCCCGCGATCGAGCAGCTGTTCATCCGGAGCGAGCTGACCGACGAGAGCGGCACGCCCCTCTCCTCCGTGCGCCTCGACCGCCTGACCTTCCGCCTCCGCAAGCGCGTCGAGCGCGAGCTCGAGGTCTACTTCATGTCGCTCTCGAGCCGCACGCTCGTCTACAAGGGCATGGTGACGACGCTCCAGCTGGAGCCGTTCTACCCGGACCTGTCCGACGAGCGCTTCGCGTCGAAGCTCGCGCTGGTGCACTCCCGCTACTCCACCAACACCTTCCCGTCGTGGCCGCTCGCTCAGCCGTTCCGCATGATCGCGCACAACGGCGAGATCAACACGGTGCAGGGAAACCGCAACTGGATGCGCGCGCGCCAGTCGCAGCTGAAGAGCCGTGAGCTGGGCGACCTGGCTCCGCTGTTCCCCATCGTCTCGCCCGGCCGCAGCGACTCCGCCTCGTTCGACGAGACCGTCGAGCTGCTCAACCTGGCCGGCCGGTCGCTCCCGCACGCGGTCATGATGATGGTCCCGGAGGCCTGGGAGAACCAGGACGGCGCGCTCGACCCGAAGCGCCGCGCGTTCTACGAGTACCACTCGATGCTCATGGAGCCGTGGGACGGCCCGGCCGCGATCGTCTTCACCGACGGCGAGCTCGTCGGCGCGACCCTCGACCGCAACGGACTCCGCCCCGGCCGCTACGTCGTCACCGACGACGGGCTCGTGGTGCTCGCCAGCGAGATCGGCGTGCTCGACATCGACCCCGCGAAGGTCGTCCGCAAGGGGCGCCTGCAGCCCGGCCGCATGTTCCTGGTCGACACCGAGCAGGGCCGCATCGTCGAGGACGAGGAGATCAAGGGGCAGCTCGCCGCCTCCGGTCCGTTCGAGGAGTGGCTCGAGAAGGGCCGCATCAACCTCAAGGACCTCCCCGAGCGCGAGCACATCGTGCACACGCCCGCGTCGGTCAACCGCCGCCAGCGCACCTTCGGCTACACGGAGGAGGAGGTCCGCCTCCTCCTGCTGCCGATGGCGCGCGCCGGTGCGGAGCCGCTCGGAGCGATGGGGTCGGACACCCCCGTGGCCGTGCTGTCCAAGCGCCCTCGCCTGCTCTTCGACTACTTCACGCAGGCCTTCGCGCAGGTGACGAACCCGCCGCTGGACTCGATCCGCGAGGAGGTCGTGACCTCGCTCCGCCTGGGCCTCGGCCCCGAGCGCAATCTGCTGACCGCCGGTGCCGAGCACGCCCGCCAGGTCGTCCTCGACTTCCCGGTCATCGACAACGACGAGCTCGCGAAGATCCAGCACATCGCGCCGCGCCCGCTGAGCCACATCACCACGACGATCCGCGGCCTCTACCGCGTCGACGCCGGGCCCCGCGCGATGCAGGACCGCATCGACGAGATGTGCGACGAGGCCGACGAGGCCATCGCCGCGGGAGCGCAGTTCCTGGTGCTCTCGGACCGCGACTCCACCAAGGACCTCGCGCCGATCCCGTCGCTGCTGATGCTCGCCGCCGTGCACCACCACCTCATCCGCACCGAGAACCGGATGCGCGTGGGGCTCGTGGTCGAGGCGGGCGACGTCCGCGAGGTGCACCACGTGGCGACCCTGATCGGCTACGGCGCCTCCGCGGTCAACCCGTACCTGGCGATGGAGACCTGCGAGGACCTGGTCCGCAGCGGCATGCTGTCGGACATCTCGCCGGAGAAGGCCGTGAAGAACGTGATCAAGGCGCTCGGCAAGGGCGTGCTGAAGATCATGTCCAAGATGGGCATCTCCACCGTGTCGAGCTACGCCGGCGCGCAGACCTTCGAGGCCGTCGGCCTCAGCCAGGCGTTCGTCGACCAGTACTTCACCGGCACCGTCTCGAAGCTCGGCGGCATCGGCATCGACGTCGTCGCCGAGGAGAACGCCGCGCGCCACCGTGCCGCGTACCCCGAGGACGGCGCGATCGTCGCTCACGAGCGCCTGGCGGTCGGCGGCGAGTACCAGTGGCGCCGCGACGGCGCTCCCCACCTGTTCAACCCGGACACGGTCTTCCGCCTGCAGCACTCGACGCGCAACCGCCGCTACGACGTCTTCCGCGAGTACACGAAAATGGTCGACGACCAGGCGAGCTCGCTGATGACCCTCCGCGGCATGTTCAAGCTCGACACCGCCGGGCGCACGCCGATCCCGATCGACGAGGTCGAGCCGGTCGAGACGATCGTCAAGCGCTTCTCGACGGGCGCGATGAGCTACGGCTCCATCTCGCCGGAGGCGCACGAGACCCTTGCCATCGCGATGAACCGCCTCGGCGCCAAGTCGAACACCGGTGAGGGCGGCGAGGACACCGAGCGGCTGCTCGACCCGGAGCGCCGCTCGGCGATCAAGCAGGTCGCCTCGGGCCGCTTCGGGGTCACGAGCATGTACCTCACCCACGCCGACGACATCCAGATCAAGCTCGCTCAGGGCGCCAAGCCCGGCGAGGGCGGTCAGCTGCCGCCCACGAAGGTGTACCCGTGGATCGCGCGCACCCGGCACGCGACCGCCGGCGTCGGCCTGATCTCGCCGCCGCCCCACCACGACATCTACTCGATCGAGGACCTGAAGCAGCTGATCTTCGACCTCAAGCGGGCGAACCCGTCGGCGCGCATCCACGCGAAGCTGGTCAGCCAGTCGGGCATCGGAGCGGTCGCCGCCGGCACCGCGAAGGCCCTCGCCGACGTGATCCTCGTCTCGGGCCACGACGGCGGAACCGGTGCGAGCCCGGTGAACTCGCTCAAGCACGCGGGCACGCCCTGGGAGCTCGGCCTGGCCGAGACCCAGCAGACGCTGATGCTCAACGGCATGCGCGACCGCGTGGTCGTGCAGGTCGACGGCCAGATGAAGACCGGTCGCGACGTCGTCATCGGCGCGCTGCTCGGAGCCGAGGAGTTCGGCTTCGCGACGGCTCCGCTGATCGTCGAGGGCTGCATCATGATGCGCGTCTGCCACCTCGACACCTGCCCTGTGGGCGTCGCGACGCAGAACCCGGAGCTGCGTCAGCGGTTCTCCGGCAAGCCCGAGTTCGTCGTCAACTTCTTCGAGTTCATCGCCCAGGAGGTGCGCGAGTACCTCGCGCAGCTCGGCTTCCGGAGCGTCGACGAGATCGTCGGCCACCGCGAGCTGCTCGACGTCGACCAGGCGATCGAGCACTGGAAGGCGAGCGGGCTCGATCTGACGCCGATCCTCGTCGGACCGGTCTTCACGGCCGAGGAGCCGCGCCGTCACTGCCGCGCGCAGGAGCACGAGCTCGAGCACCACTTCGACAACGAGCTGATCCGCCTCGCGGCGAACGTGCTCGACCACCGCGGCACCGTCCGGATCGAGCGCGAGATCAAGAACACCGAGCGCGCCGTCGGCACCATGCTCGGCCACGAGGTCACCGTCCGCTTCGGCGAGAACGGCCTGCCGGCCGACTCCATCGTCGTGTCCCTCCGCGGCTCCGCCGGGCAGTCGCTCGGAGCGTTCCTCCCCGCCGGCATCACGCTGCGGCTCGAGGGCGACTCCAACGACTACGTCGGCAAGGGCCTCTCGGGCGGTCAGATCGTGGTGCGGCCGGACCGCCGCAGCACCTTCGACGCCTCGACGAACGTGATCGCGGGCAACGTGATCGGCTACGGGGCGACCCAGGGCACGATGTTCATCCGCGGGATGGTCGGCGAGCGCTTCCTGGTCCGCAACTCCGGCGCCACCGCGGTCGTCGAGGGAGTGGGCGACCACGCGCTCGAGTACATGACCGGCGGCCTGGCGGTGATCCTCGGCGAGACCGGGCGGAACCTCGGCGCCGGCATGTCGGGCGGCACGGCCTACATCCACGGCCTGCGCCGCGAGCTCGTGAACCGCGACGCGATCGCCTCCGGCGAGCTGACCCTCTCCGAGCTCGGAAGCGCCGACGTGGAGATCCTGCGCGACCTGCTCGAGCGGCACGTCGCCGAGACCGAGTCGACCCTGGCCCAGGGGATGCTCGACGATTTCGACGGAACGGTCTCGCGTTTCGTCAAGGTACTGCCCCGCGACTTCGCCGCGGTGCTCGCGACGCGCGCATCCGCTGTGGAGGAGGGGCTCGACCCCGACGGCGACGTCGTCTGGGGACGGATTCTGGAGGTGACCGGTGGCTGATCCCAAGGGGTTCCTGAAGGTGCAGGACCGGGAGCTGCCCAAGCGGCGTCCCGTGTCCGTCCGCCTGATGGACTGGAAAGAGGTCTACGAGCAGGGCGACTCCGCCGTGCTGCGCCGGCAGGCGGGCCGTTGCATGGACTGCGGCATCCCGTTCTGCCACAAGGGCTGCCCGCTGGGGAACCTGATCCCCGAGTGGAACGACCTGATGTGGCGCGGCGAGGGCCGCCAGGCGATCGAGCGCCTGCACGCGACGAACAACTTCCCGGAGTTCACGGGCCGGCTCTGCCCGGCGCCGTGCGAGTCGTCCTGCGTGCTCGGCATCAACCAGCCGGCCGTCACCATCAAGCAGATCGAGGTCTCGATCATCGATCAGGCCTTCGGCAACGACTGGGTGCAGCCGCACCCGCCGGAGCGCCTGACCGGCAAGACCGTCGCGGTCGTCGGCTCCGGACCCGCGGGACTCGCCGCCGCGCAGCAGCTCACCCGCGCCGGGCACACCGTCGCGGTCTACGAGCGCGACGACCGCATCGGCGGCCTCCTGCGCTACGGCATCCCGGACTTCAAGATGGAGAAGAAGCACCTCGAGCTGCGCCTGAACCAGATGAAGGCCGAGGGCACCCGGTTCCGCGCGGGCGTCGACATCGGCTCCGACATCACCTGGGACGACCTGCGGGCGCGCTACGACGCGGTCGTGGTCGCCACCGGCGCTCTCGTGCCGCGCGACCTGCCGATCCCCGGCCGCGACCTCGACGGCGTGCACTTCGCGATGGAGTACCTCGTGCAGTCGAACCGCGCGATCGCGGGCGACCGCGTCTTCGAGCAGATCTCGGCCGAGGGCAAGCACGTGGTCGTCCTGGGCGGAGGCGACACCGGAGCGGACTGCATCGGCACCGCTCACCGCCAGAAGGCCGCGTCGGTCACGAACCTCGCGATCGGGCAGCAGCCGCCGTCGCAGCGCCCGGACAGCCAGCCCTGGCCGATGGACCCCACCGTGTTCGAGGTCTCGAGCGCCCACGAGGAGGGCGGGGAGCGGATGTTCCTCGCCTCGACCGTGGAGTTCCTCGCGAACGAGGGCGGCGAGGTCCGCGCTGTGCGCGTGGCCGAGACCGAGTACCTCGACGGACGCCGCGTCCCCAAGGCGGGCACCGAGCGCGAGATCCCGGCCGACCTGGTCCTGCTCGCCCTCGGCTTCACCGGCCCGGAGGCGGACCACCTCGGCCGTCAGCTGGACGTCCCCTTCACCGAGCGCGGCAACGTCGCGCGCGGCGACGCCTTCGAGACCAGCGTCCCCGGCGTCTTCGTGGCCGGCGACGCCGGGCGCGGCCAGTCCCTGATCGTCTGGGCGATCGCGGAGGGCCGCTCCGTCGCGGCCGAGGTCGACCGCTACCTCGAGGGCACGACCCAGCTGCCGGCGCCGGTCGGCCCGAACGACCGGGGCTTCACGCTCTAGTCCGCGGGACGCGATAGTCTCGGCCCGCCAGCAATCAGCTCACCCTCCCCGCTAACGACGCGCCTCCGGGCGCAGAACAACGGAGCACCCCCTCAATGAGACGAGCGAAAATCGTCGCCACCCTCGGCCCGGCAACGTCGTCGTACGAGACCATTCGTGCGATCATCGACGCCGGCGTGGACGTGGCCCGCATGAACCTCAGTCACGGAAGCTACGACGTCCACGAAGGCATCTACCGCATCGTGCGGAAGGCCGCGGACGACGCCGGGCGCGCGGTCGCGATCCTCGTCGACCTCCAGGGTCCGAAGATCCGACTCGGCAAGTTCGAGGGCGGCCCGTACGCTCTCGCCGAGGGCGACGTCTTCACCATCACCACCGAGGACGTCCTCGGCACGCGCGAGCTCTCGGGCACCACGTTCAAGGGCCTCCCGGACGACGTGAACCCGGGCGACATGCTCCTCATCGACGACGGCAAGGTCGCTGTCCGCGTCACCGCCGTCGAGGGCCCCCGGGTCGTCACCGAGGTCGTCGTCCCCGGCAACGTCTCGAACAACAAGGGCATCAACCTGCCCGGCGTCGCGGTCAACGTCCCCGCCCTCTCGCAGAAGGACGAGGACGACCTCCGCTGGGCGATCCGCCTCGGGGCCGACATCATCGCCCTCTCCTTCGTGCGCAACGCCAGCGACATCGAGCGCGTGCACGAGATCATGGCGGAGGAGGGCCGCAAGGCTCCCGTCATCGCCAAGATCGAGAAGCCGCAGGCGGTCGACAACCTGCAGGAGATCATCGACGTCTTCGACGGCATCATGGTCGCCCGCGGCGACCTCGGCGTCGAGCTGCCCCTCGAGGCGGTGCCGATCGTGCAGAAGCACGCCGTCGAGCTCGCCCGCCGCTGGGCGAAGCCGGTCATCGTCGCCACCCAGATGCTCGAGTCGATGATCGAGAGCCCCCGCCCCACGAGGGCCGAGGCCTCGGACGTCGCGAACGCGATCCTCGACGGCGCGGACGCGGTCATGCTCTCGGGCGAGACCAGCGTCGGCGCCTGGCCCGTCGTCACCGTGCAGACCATGGCCCGCATCGTCGAGTCCACCGAGGAGCACGGCCTGGAGCGCATCCCCCCGCTGGGCAGCAAGCCCCGCACCCAGGGCGGCTCGGTCACGCTGGCCGCCGCCGAGGTCGCGGAGTTCGTCGAGGCGAAGTTCCTCTGCGTCTTCACGGAGTCGGGCGACTCGGTCCGCCGCATGACGCGCCTGCGCCACGGCATCCCGATCATCGGCTTCACCCCTGAGCCCGCCGTCCGCCGCCGCATGGCGCTGAACTGGGGCGTGCAGTCCTTCGTCACGCCGCGCGTCAACCACACGGACGCGATGTTCGCGCAGGTGGACGCGGTGCTGCTCCGCGAGGGCCTCGCCCAGGCGGGCGAGACCGTGGTCGTCGTCTCCGGATCGCCTCCCGGGCGCGCCGGCACGACGAACGACATGCGGGTGCACATCGTCGGCTCGTCCAGCTCGGCCGACAGGGCCGAGAACTGGGACCACTGAGTCCAGCATCCCCGGAGGGCCCGGTCGCGCGAGCGGCCGGGCCCTCCGCCGTTCCCCGGCGGTCCGCGTGGCGGGACTCGCCTCTGCAGGCGGATACCGTGGAACCATGCGACTCGGCGTGCTCGACATCGGCTCCAACACGGTCCACCTGCTCCTCGTCGACGCGCACCCCGGCGCCCGCCCGGTGCCCTACCGCTCGCACAAGCGGAGCCTCGCTCTCGTGGCGCACCTCGACGAGGCGGGCGAGATCACCGAGCGGGGCCAGCGCGAGCTCATCGCGTTCGTCGCCGAGGCCGCCGAGGTCGCCCGCGAGCACCGCGCCGAGGACCTGCTGGCGTTCGCCACCTCCGCGATCCGCGAGGCCGGCAACGGCGCGGCGGTCCTCGACCGGGTCCGCGCCGAGACGGGCGTGCACCTCCAGGAGCTCGGCGGCGAGGCGGAGGCCTCGGCCACCTTCCTCGCCGTGCGCCGCTGGTTCGGCTGGGGTGCCGGCTCGATCCTGGACCTCGACATCGGCGGCGGCTCGTTCGAGCTCTCGATGGGCGTGGACGAAGTGCCCGAGCTCGCCGTGTCGGTCCCGCTCGGAGCGGGCAGGGTGACCCGCGACCTGCTGGTCGGCGATCCCGCCTCGGCGACGAGCGTCAAGGCCGCCCGCCGTCACGCCCGCGAGGTGCTCGCGGAGCCCGTCCGCGGCTTCCTCGCCCTCGGGCGCCCCGACCTCGTCGCGGGCACCTCGAAGACCTTCCGCTCCCTCGCGCGGATCACCGGCGCCGCTCCGAGCGCGGCCGGTCCGCTGGTGCGCCGCGAGCTGCACCTGGTCGACCTCCGGCTGTGGTCCTCCCGCCTCGCCGCGATCAGCGCGGCCGACCGCTCAGCGCTCCCAGGCGTCTCCGCTCTGCGGGCTCCGCAGCTGCTCGCGGGCGCTCTCGTCGCGGAGGCCGCCATGGACGCCCTCGGCCTCGAGACGCTGGTGATCTGCCCCTGGGCCACCCGTGAGGGGCTGATCATCCGCCGCTTCGAGCTGCTCGACGCGCAGATCCAGCGCGACGACCTTCAGCTCAGCGCGATGCCGTAGGACAGCGACCGCCGGCCGCCCGGCTCGAGGACGATCTGGCGCGGCTTGTCGACGATGTCGCCGTCCCAGCCCTCGGGCGTCGGGACGCTCCGCCACGGCTCGAGGCAGACGAACGGGGCCCCGACGGGCTTCCACACGCCGACCACGTCGAAGTCCCCGGTGTCGACGACGATCGCGCGGGCGGCGCCGTCGGCCTCGAGCCGGAGGGTCCGGCGGCGCGGCTCGTCGAAGATCATCACGCCCTCCTCGAAGTGCGCGTCGTCCACCGTCAGCACCCCGTCCTCGAGCGGTGCCGGGTGGCGCGCCTCCAGCAGCAGGTTCTCCGGAGCGCGGCGGTACCCCTCCGGCTCGGGCTGCGCGAAGCGGATGCGGTGCTCGCCGCGGCCCTCGGGCAGCGGCAGCGCGAAAGCCGGGTGGTTGCCGAGCGAGAAGCCCAGGGGAGAGGGCCCCCTGTTCTCCACGGTCTGGGTGATCCGGAGCGAGGCGCCGGTCACGGCGTAGGCGATGAGGAGCGTCCAGTCGAAGGGGAACACCGCGCGCGTGGCGTCGTCGCTCCGGAGCCGGAACACCGCCTCGTCCGCCGAGACGCCCGCGAGCTCGAAGACGCGGTCCCGCGCGAAGCCGTGCTGCCCCATCCGGTGGTCCGCGCCGTCGTGGTGCAGCGTGTCGCCGGGGAGGCGGCCGATGATCGGGAACAGGACGGGAGCGTGCCGGCGCCACTCCGGGCCGGCCTGCCACAGGTACTCGCGGCCCTCGTCGTCGCGGAGGGACGTCATCTCGGCCCCGGCTGTCGTCAGGGCGAGGCGCAGGCTCTCGCTGCCGAGGGTGAGGACGGTCGGTGCGGGGGAGTCGCTGCTGGTCATCCTCCGATTCTGCCCGTCGCGCGGTGCGGGCGGGCGTGTCGGCGGCGCGTGGCAGCATGGGGCGGTGCCTCCCGAGTCGACCCCCTCCTCCTGGCGCGCCCGTGTCGGCGAGCTCAGCGGCTCCGCCGAGGCCGAGTCACCGCCGGTCCTCACACCGATCGGGCTGCAGTTCGAGCTGCGCCGGCTCGTGCGCCGCGCCGACGATCCGTGGCGGGCGCCGGCGAGCGAGCGCGTCACGGCGAAGACCTACGACCCCGCCGAGCGCCGCGACCACCGTCTGGCCACCCGCCCCGTCGTCCGCGGGCGCGGGGGCGCATGGAACCGCACCACCCTCACCTGGAAGTCCCTGAACTTCCAGACCCACCGGCTCTCGCTCGACCCCGCCCACCAGCGCTGGTTCGCCGAGTTCGCGGCCCTGCACCGCGCCACGCGCACCGTCCACCTGGGGCAGGACCCCGACTGGATCCACCTCGACGACTACGAGAGCCCGCTGCTGTGGCGGCTGCTCGAGCAGGCGCAGGCGGCCGGGATCCCGCTGCTCGCCCCGGACAAGGGCTCGGTGCGCCTCACGGGTCCCGCCCACGTGGCGGTGACGGTCTCGGTCGAGGAGGGAGGCCTCCGGCTGCGGCCCGTCCTGCGGATCGACGGCGCGGAGCACGCACCGGAGTCCGCGCGTCCGGTCGCCCGGAACGGCGTCTACGCGGTCGAGGGCGACGACCCGTCCACGCTCCTGCTCGCGCCCGCGTCCCTGCCCTTCGACGACGAGGAGCTGCGTCTCCTCGACCACCCCGAGGAGACGCAGGTCCCGGCGGAGGACGTGCCCGAGTTCGTCGGCGAGCACCTCCCCGCCCTCCGCGGCCGGGTCGCGGTCCGCGAGGAGGGCGTCGACCTCGTGCTGGACGATCCGGAGCCGCCGCGCCTGGTCTGCACGGTCTCGTTCGAGCCGCGGCGCGCCGTCCGGGTCGGCTGGCACTGGCGCCGCTCGCCCGATCGCGCCGGCGAGCTCGACGGCACCGCCGATGCGGCCCTCGAGCGCGCGGTGCTCCGCCGGGTGCGCTCGGTGCTCGGCGAGGCCGGATCCGCCCTCGTGCCGGAGCCGGGGACGAGCGCGGTCCTGCGCGGAGCCGAGGCGGCGGTCTTCGCGGTGGAGCAGCTCCCGCAGCTGGAGGGGATCGGCGGCGTCCGGATCGAGCGCGAGGGCGCGGCCCCCGACTACCGCCTGCTGAACGGGCCGCTCACCCTCACCATCACCGCCGTCGACACCGAGAGCGCCGACTGGTTCGACCTCGGCGTCGTCGTGACGATCGGCGACGCGACTGTGCCGTTCCTGCCCCTCTTCCGCGCTCTGGCGGCGGGCGGCGACCGCATCCGCCTGGTCGACCACTCCTACCTCTCGCTCGCGCACCCCGGCCTCGACCGGCTCCGGGAGCTGCTGACCCGGGCGGACGAGCTCGAGGAGTGGGAGACGGGACCGCGGCTCGGCCGGCACCAGACCGAGCTCTGGAACGAGCTGGAGGAGCTCGCCGACGAGAGCGTCCCCTCCGACGCCTGGCGCGCCGTGCTCGACTCCGCCCTGGCCGCCGGTTCGCCGGAGGACGTGGAGCCGCCGGAGGGCCTCACCGCCCGGCTGCGCCCGTACCAGCGGGTGGGCTACGCCTGGCTCGTGCACCGCCTCCGCCACGGGCTCGGCGGGATCCTGGCCGACGACATGGGCCTCGGCAAGACCCTGCAGGCGCTGGCCCTGATGCTCGACGCGGTCGAGGAGGCGGGCCGCGTCGGGGTCCGCCGCGCGCCGTTCCTCGTGGTCGCCCCCACATCGGTCGTGCCGGGCTGGCGCTCGGAGGCCGAGCGCTTCGCGCCCGCCCTGCGCGTCCACGTCGTCGCGAGCTCGCGGGAGGGCGCGCTCGAGGCGATCCCGGCCGACGCGGACGTGGTCCTCACCAGCTACGCGGTCCTGCGCCTCGGGGGCGAGCGCTGGGCGGCGAAGCAGTGGTCGGCGCTGATCCTCGACGAGGCCCAGTTCGTCAAGAACCCCGCGTCGCAGACGCACCGGGCCGCCCGCGGGGTCGGCGCGCCGGTCACGCTCGCGCTCACCGGCACCCCGCTGGAGAACTCGCTCGACGAGCTCTGGGCGGTCCTCGCCCTCGTAGCGCCCGGGCTCCTGCCGCCGTTGCGTCGTTTCCGCGAGGAGTACACCCGGCCGATCCTGCACGCGGAGGCGCCCGTCGGCATCGCCTCGCCCGACCTGTCCGAGGGGCGGACCGTCAGCCACACCGAGGGCGCGCGCCGCCGCCTCGAGAGACTGCGCCGGCGACTGCGTCCGTTCCTGCTCCGGCGCACCAAGGAGGCGGTGGCGCCGGAGCTCCCCGAGAAGCAGGAGCAGACGATCGAGGTCGCGCTGACGCCCGGCCACCGGGTGCTCTACGACGGCTACCTCCAGCGCGAGCGGCGGAAGCTCCTGGGCCTGGTCGACGACCTCGACCGGCAGCGCTTCACGGTGTTCCGCTCGCTCACCCTGCTGCGCCTGCTCGCGCTCGACGCGTCCCTGGTCGACCCGGCCTACCGGCACGTTCCGTCCGCGAAGCTCGACGTGCTCGTGGAGCAGCTCGACGACGTGATCGCGGAGGGCCGCCGGGCGCTCGTCTTCAGCACCTTCACCTCGTACCTGGAGCGGGCGGGGGAGCGACTGCGCCGGCGCGGCATCCCCTTCGTGCAGCTCGACGGCTCCACGCGGGACCGTGCGGGCGTGATCGAGGAGTTCCGCTCGGGAGCCGCGCCCGTCTTCCTGATCAGCCTCAAGGCGGGCGGCACCGGACTCACGCTCACCGAGGCCGACCACGTCTTCATCCTCGACCCGTGGTGGAACCCCGCGGCCGAGGCGCAGGCCGTCGACCGCGCGCACCGCATCGGCCAGGAGCGGCGGGTGAACGTCTACCGGCTGGTGGCGACGGACACGATCGAGGAGAAGATCGTGCGCCTGCAGGAGCGCAAGGGTCGCCTCAGCACGGCGGTGCTCGACGAGGGCGAGCTCTTCGCCCGCTCGCTGACGGCCGACGACGTCCGCGAACTGCTGTCCGAGTGACCATGGCCCCACGAAGGGTGGCAGAACGGCCAGCCGCGACCCAGGGTCCGGGCGCACACTGAGCGGATGAGACGCCGCCGCCCCCGCCCCCGCGCCGACTGGATCGTGGCCCTCGAGAAGGGCGACGACGCCGGGCTCTTCGGACCGGGCAGCGCGGTCTGGGCGGTCAACGGCGGCCTGCCCACGATGATCGCCGGAGTGCGGGCCCTGCTGATGCAGACCCTCCACGCGGGAGCGATGGCCGGGGTGCACGACCACTCCCGCTACCGCGAGGACCCGATGGGCCGGCTCGACAACACGGTCCGCTGGGTCCTGACGACCAGCTTCGGGGACACCGCCGCGGCGAGCGGAGCAGCGCGCTGGGTGACCGGCGTGCACGAGCGGATCGTCGGCTCCTACGAGGACGCCGGTGGGCGCGAGCGCTCCTACTCGGCGCAGGATCCCCGCCTGCTGCTCTGGGTGCACGACGCCTTCACCGACGCCTTCCTCGGCGCCCACGAGATCTGGGGCGGACCGATCCCCGGCGGCCCCGACGCCTACGTGCGCGAGTGGGCCGCCTCCGGCCGACTGCTCGGAGTGGAGGATCCGCCCGCGAGCGTCGCGGAGCTCCGCGCGCAGCTCGCCGGATTCGCCGGCGAGCTCAAGCCCGACGCCCGGGTGCACGAGGCGGTCGGCTTCCTCCGCGACATCCGGCTGCCGGGCGAGGCGGGCGTGGTGTACCCGCTGCTGTTCGCCGGCGCGGTCGCCTCGCTCAGTCCCGAGGTGCGGAGGCTCCTGGGCCTCCGGCGCCCGTGGTGGCCCGCGATCACGGCGAACCGCCTGCTGTTCGTGTTCCTGGGCCGGTATCTCGGCCGGGTCTCGCCGAGCGAGCAGGCCGCGATCGACCGCATCGCCGGCCTCGATCCGGTGCGCACCGGCGCCTGACCCTCTTCCCGTACACCTGTCCGGGAAGTGGTAGACTGCCGTCGATGACTTCCGCCCGCCTCGCCTCCGTGCCCGCGGCGGAGTCCCCTTCGGTGCTCGGCTCCGCTGATCCGCGAGCCCGGCGGACCCGCGGTCGCGTGTTCGACGCGGTCGAGCGGCTCGTCATGCAGAGCGACGGCGAGAGGGCCGAGGGCATCGCCGTGAGCGACATCGTGCGCGAGGCCGGGATCAGCCGCAGCTCGTTCTACGCCCACTTCGACGACGCGGCGGGAGTCGCCTCCGCGCTGCTCCGCCAGGACCTCGTGGTCGCCGACGTCGCCGCGGGCGATCCCGCCGACTCCTCCGGGGCCGAGGCGCTGCAGCGCGGCTACTCGCGGCTCGTCGAGCGGCTGGTCGACCGCCACGCCTTCCACGCCCGGCTCCGCGCGCGCGCCTCCGCCCGGGTCGCCTCGGACGACGCCGTGCTCGACACGGCGCTCGCCCTCCACCGCGAGGTGCTCGCCCGGGTCGACGTCCCCGCATCGGTCGATCCCGAGCTCACCGCGGTCTTCGCGGCCGGGGGCGTCCTCTCCGTGGTCGGCGCCTGGCTCGCCGGCACTCTCGACGGCACCGACGAGGAGCTGGTCGAGCACCTCGTCGCGCTGCTCCCGGCCTGGCTCGCCGAGGCGCCGCTGCGCCCTCTGGTCTCCTCACTCCCACCACGCCCCACGACGAAAGGCACGACATGATGACATTCGAGGTCGGCGAGACCCTGGTCTACCCGCACCACGGAGCGGTGACGATCACCGGGCTCGAGAAGCGCTCGGTCAAGGGCGTCGAGAAGACGTTCATGACCATGAACGTGCACACCAGCGAGCTCACCATCACCCTCCCCGTCGAGAACGCCGAGCTCGTCGGCGTCCGCGAGATCATCGACGACGCCGGAGTCCAGGCGGTCTACGACGTCCTGCGCAGCGACGTCGCGGAGGAGGCCAGCAACTGGTCCCGCCGCTTCAAGGCCAACCAGGAGAAGATGGCCAGCGGCAGCGTGTACCGCGTCAGCGAGGTCGTCCGCGACCTGTGGCGCCGCGAGCAGGCGGGCGGCGTCTCGGCCGGCGAGAAGCGGATGCTCCTCAAGGCGCGTCAGATCCTCGTGTCGGAGCTGTCGCTGGCCCTGAAGGGCACCGATGAGGAGGCCTCGGCCAAGCTCGACGAGGTCCTCGCCTCGGCGATCTGACCTCGCGTCGCGGCGGGTCGGCTCACACTGGCCGGCACGCCGCGATGATCCTCGCGGCGACCTCGTCCTGCGAGGCGGAGCCGTCGATCCGCACCAGGAGCTCGCGCTCGTCGTAGACCTCCGCCAGGGGAGCCGTCTCGCGCTCGTAGACCTCGATCCGGTTCCGTACGACCTCGGGGTCGTCGTCGGCGCGGTCCTGCTCCTGCGCCCGCACGTGCAGCCGCTCGAGGACCACGTCCGCGTCGGCCGTCAGCAGCACGACGCACGAGAGCGGCGTCCCCCGCTCCTCGAGGAGCTCCGCCAGCGCGTCCACCTGGGCGAGCGTGCGCGGGTAGCCGTCGAGGATGAACCCGTCCCGGGCGTCCTCCTCGGCGATCCGCTCGGCCACCAGCGCGTTCGTCATCTCGTCCGGCACGTACTCGCCGGCCTCCACGAGCGCCCGCAGGCGCCGTCCGAGGTCGGTGCCGTCGGCGACGTGGGCGCGGAACAGATCGCCGGTGGAGATCGCCGGCACCCCCAGCTCGCGCGACAGCACTGCCGCCTGGGTGCCCTTGCCCACGCCGGGCGGGCCCATCATGATGACGCGCATCGCTCGTCCTCCTCGGTGTCGTCAGGCGATGCTAGCGGTGCGGAGCGGGGAGGCCGGTGCGCACCGCGCCCGTAGGCTGGCGGGAGGAGCCGAGGAGGAGCGATGACCGCAGCACCCGGGGCCGAGCAGGCCGCGGCCGATCTGGCCGCGCTCCTGCGCGAGGTCTCCGCCGAGCTCGACGCCCGCGGCATAGCCGATCAGGCCGTCGCCGAGCTGCGGACGCCGCGGGCGATCCTCGGCTTCCGGCGCAAGCCCGTGATGGCACCGGTGACCCGGGCGTGGCGCCTCGGCGTGGTGCTCCTCGGGCACGAGGGCGAGCTCTTCGCGACGGGCTCGGTCACGCGTGCCGTCGCTCCGCTGCACGCCAACAATCAGTCGGAGTCGCAGGAGGCGCGCCGCGAGATCCGGCGCGCCGCCTTCGACGGCCCGTTCCAGGAGGGCGAGATCGTCAACTACGGCTGGCGACGGCTCGCACGGGACGCCGCAGCGCTCGAATCGGGCCAGGAGCCGCTGACCCTGCGCGGCTCCGAGGTGCTCGTGCGCTGGGCGCCCGGCCTCGGCGAGCAGGGCCTGATGCCCCTGCGCCGGTACCTGGCCGACCGCCTCGACCTCCTCGAGGCCGATTAGGCCCGGGTCACTCCTCCTCGGCCACCGGGTGGAACCACGGCGGGTAGACGGCGACGCGAGGAGAGGCGTCGATGCCCTCGAAGAGAGCCTTGACGCGGTTGCGGGCGGCGACCGACGCCACGCCGACCGTCGCGACACCCTCGAGCGGGAAGCGCTCGGGCACGAGCGCCTCGGCGCTGCGCAGGGCCGGCTCGTCGACCAGGAGGCGCGCGAAGGTGCGCACGAGCGCGTCGCCCTCGGTGAAGCGGGTCAGGACGTGGGAGGCGTCGCCGTCGCTGAGCACCGGGGCGGAGGCGAGCGAGCCCACCAGGACGACGAACTGCGAGGCCGTGGTCTTCTGGGCGCTCGGCGACCAGTGCGGAGCGACCCGCTCGCCGCGCAGATCGGCCCAGAGCGCGGCGTCGGGGGAGAGGAAGAAGGGCACGAACCCGGCGACGCTCATGCCGTCCTTCACCTGCACGGCACGGCGGTGCTCGCGGGTGGTCTCGGCGCTGACGTCGATCGCAGGGCGCTCCTGGAGCTGCTGGTCCGCCAGGATCGCGCCGGCGGCGACGATCGCCTCGAGGTTGTCGAGGTGGGTGACGTGGTAGATCCGCTGCGCGGCGATGTCGACCTTCGGCAGGGGCTTCTCGCGCGCCGTGCCGCGGGCGGCGGCGCGGGCGGTGGCCGCACGGGAGGTGCCGGGCACGCGCGCGGGGGCGCGGGTGGCACGGCCGACCTGCTCGGGGAGCTTCTTGGGGGTGCAGACGTCGCAGAGCGCGATGTCGAGGCCGTGGATGCATTCGGTGGGCACTCTGGATTCCTTCTGCGCGCGGGCTCGGGGTTCCGCCGCAGGGTCGACGTTACGCGACCGGGGCCCCCGCGCGTCCCGGCGGCGGCGATCCGCGGAGCCGCGGCGCCCGCCGGGCATCCTCTGGGAGGCGCCGGAGCGCCGCTCCCCGCCGCGTAGCGTGAGCGGGATGAAGCGCGTGCCGCCCGCCGAGGGCCAGGAATCCGTCTGGGACTACCCGCGACCCCCCAGGGTCGAGACCACCACCGAGCACGTGGTCGTGCGGCTGGGCGGCGTCGTCGTCGCCGAGACCCGCGACGCGCTCCGCGTCCTCGAGACGAGCCATCCTCCCGTCTACTACCTCCCCGTGTCCTCGTTCGCGCCCGGGGCGCTCGAGCCCGCGCCGGGCCGCAGCATCTGCGAGTTCAAGGGCGCGGCCTCCTACCTCACCGTCCGCGGGGGAGGAGGAGCGGTCGCGGAGGCGGCGGGCTGGACGTACCCCGAGCCGATGGCGGGCTTCGAGGCCCTGGTCGACACGGTCGCCCTCTATCCCGGCCGGATGGACTCCTGCCTGGTCGACGGCGAGGCGGTCGAGCCGCAGCCGGGCGATTTCTACGGCGGCTGGATCACGTCGCGCGTGGTCGGGCCGTTCAAGGGCTCTCCGGGCACGATGTTCTGGTGATCCTGGCTCCGGGGGTCCGGCGGAGAGGGCTCTAGACGAGCGCCGCCCGTGCGGCGTCGAGCCCCGAGACCGCCAGCGTCCACTCCGGCCGCACCAGGGTCTCCGGGGTGACGCGGAACCGCAGCTCCTCGACCGCCGCCCCGTCCGAACCGACGATCCGGTGCGTCCCGTTCGGGCGATAGCCGAGGGCCTCCGACACCCGGATCGAGCGGGTGTTCCAGGCGAGGGCGGCGCTCTCGGCGACCTCGGCTCCGAGATGGTCGAAGGCCAGGAGGAGCACCGCGGCGCGCATCTCCTGCCCGAGGCCGCGGCCCTGCGCCGAGCGGGTGAGCCACGAGCCCGAGGTCAGGGTGCGCGTGGCGGCGAAGGACTCGGCGACCAGGTCCTGGCAGCCGACGACCCGGCCGTCCTCGACCACGGCGAACGCGACGCGCCACGACTCCCGCGTCGTCTGCGCGCGCTGCGACCAGTGGAAGCGGGCGAGCTCGCCGGGCAGGCGCTCCGCCGGCGCCTCCGCCCAGGGGGAGGGGAACGGCGAGCGGCCGCTCTCGTGCACGCCGGCGAGAGCGGCGTCGGCGAGAGGGCCGAGATCGGCGTCGCGGACCGGATGCAGCTCGAGCCGCGGCGTGCGCAGCTCCAGCGAGAACAGGGGCCAGGGGTCGGTGCTCATCCGACGACGCTAGCGAGCGGAGGCGCGCACCGCGCGACCCGGGGGTACCGGTGGTGGGACTCGAACCCACAAGCCCTCTCGGACAGAGCATTTTGAGTGCCCCGCGTCTGCCATTCCGCCACACCGGCTCAGCACCAGCCCGTCGAGAATACCGTAGGCTCATCGGCGTGACTGACCAGGAACCCTCGTCGACCGCACCCCGTCGGGTCGTCGTCGCCGAAGACGAATCCCTCATCCGCCTCGACATCGTGGAGATCCTCCGCGACAACGGCTTCGAGGTCGTCGGCGAGGCCGGCGACGGCGAGACCGCTGTGGCCCTCGCCACCGAGCTGCGCCCCGATCTCGTCATCATGGACGTCAAGATGCCCCAGCTCGATGGCATCTCGGCGGCCGAGCGCCTCTCGAAGGCGCACATCGCGCCGGTCGTCCTGCTCACCGCCTTCAGCCAGAAGGAGCTCGTCGAGCGCGCCAGCGAGGCCGGAGCACTCGCCTACGTCGTGAAGCCCTTCACGCCCAACGACCTGCTGCCCGCGATCGAGATCGCCCTCTCGCGGTACGCCCAGATCCTCACGCTCGAGGCCGAGGTCGCCGACATGGTCGAGCGCTTCGAGACCCGCAAGCTCGTCGACCGCGCCAAGGGCCTGCTCAACGAGAAGATGGGCCTCACCGAGCCCGAGGCGTTCCGCTGGATCCAGAAGGCCTCCATGGACCGCCGACTCACCATGCACGACGTCGCCCAGGCGATCATCGAGCAGCTGAGCCCGAAGAAGGCCTAGCGCGAGGTCTGGCCCGAGGGCCCACGGCCTCAGGGCCAGAGGCGGGTGCGCTCCCACGGGGAGCCGCCCGCCTCCGTCGTTCGCGGGCGGTACTCGAGACGCGTGTGGTCCTGCTCCGGCGCGGTCGAGCCCTGCCAGAACTCGATGCGCTCGGGGACGACGCGGTAGACGGCCCACTCCCGGTCGAGCGTCGCGGGCGAGCAGCCCACGGCGACGCTGGTCTGCAGCGTGACGAGGCCGAAGTCCTGCGCGCTGCGCATCGGCTCGCTCTGGCGTCCGACGAGCAGGGCGGTGCGAGCGGGCTCGGAGCGGCGGCGGAAGTCGTCGGCCGACTCCTGCGCGGAAGCGCGCTCGACTCGGCCCTCGACTCGGACCTGCCGGCCCTGGACCGGCCAGAAGAAGGTCAGCGCGGCATGCGGGTTCTCCTCCATGGCGCGTCCCTTGGGGCTGGTGGCGTGAGTGGAGAACGCCCAGCCCGCCTCGTCGATCTCGCGCAGCACGAGCACGCGCGCCGAGACGGTGCCGTCGTCGGAGGCAGTGGAGAGGGTGGCTCCGTGGGGGAGGAGCTGCCCCGCGTCCTTCGCCTCCTCGAGCCACTGCGCGAACAGCTCGAGAGGATCGGCGGGAGCCGCCTCCGCGTCGAACGACGGCAGCTCGGAGGGCATGGACGGAAGGCTCTTGAGGAGTTGGCGAAGGCTCACCCGCTCAGTGTCGCCCTTCGTGCGCCACGTGGCACAGTCGCGCGCCGTCGCTTGACAGCCCCGCTCGCTCCGGTGCAGCAAACCGTCCCGGGCCTCGCCCGGCGAGTCCGGTGTCCCCGCCCGCCCCTGTCAGCGGGCGTCGCGGATGATGTTGGTGATCCGCACGGTGGAAAGGCGGCGCCCCTCCTGATCGCGTACGACGATCTCGTGGGTGGTGAGGGTGGAGCCGAGGTGGATCGCGTCGCAGGTGGCGATCACGAAGCCGGAGTGGACCGAGCGGCTGTGGCTCGCGTTCAGCTCGATGCCCATCGCCAGCCGGCCCTCGCCGGCGTGCACGTTGGCCGCGATCGAGCCCATCGACTCGGCCAGCACGACGTGCGCGCCGCCGTGCAGGAGGCCGACCGGCTGCCGGTTGCCCTCGACGGGCATGGAGGCCACCGAGTGCTGCGGGGTGAGCTCGTGCCAGACGATCCCCATCCGCTCGGCGAGCTCGCCCATGCCGCGGCCGATCCCGGCGACCAGGTCGAGCGCGGGCGGGCGGATCCAGGCGGTCGTGGTGGGGGTCGGATCGGTCACGTCGCTCCTCGCGCTGGAGCCTCGGAGCGCCCTGACCGGCGGGCGCGAGCGGGCCGATCCGGTGTCGGAGGCGCTGTGTAGTCTGGCCCTGTGTCAGATCCGGAACAGCCTACCCTCCTGCTCGTCGACGGCCATTCCCTGGCGTTCCGGGCGTTCTACGCGCTCCCGGTCGACAGCTTCCAGACCCGCGAGGGCCAGCACACGAACGCCATCCACGGCTTCCTGTCGATGCTGATCCTGCTGCTGAAGAACGAGAAGCCGACCCACCTCGGCGTCGCGTTCGACATCTCCCGATACTCGTTCCGGACCCGCGAGTACCCGGAGTACAAGGGCACCCGCGGCGAGACGCCGCCCGAGTTCAAGGGCCAGGTCCCCCTCCTCGAGGAGGCGCTGCACGCCATGAACATCCGGACCGTCTCGAAGGAGGACTTCGAGGCCGACGACATCCTCGCGACGCTCGCGCGCCAGGGTGCCGAGGCCGGCTTCCGCGTGCTGGTCGTCTCGGGCGACCGCGACACCATCCAGCTGGTGACCCCGGACGTCACCCTGCTCTACCCCTCCACCCAGGGCGTCTCGCAGCTCACCCGCTACGACCGCGACAAGGTGTTCGAGAAGTACGGCGTCGAGCCGCACCAGTACCCCGAGATCGCCGCCCTCGTCGGCGAGACGAGCGACAACCTGCCCGGCGTCGACAAGGTCGGCCCGAAGACGGCCGCGAAGTGGGTCAACCAGTACGGCACGGTCGCCGACATCATCGCCCACGCCGACGAGATCAAGGGCGTGGTCGGCGAGAAGCTGCGCGAGCAGAAGGAGAACGCGCTCCGCAACCGCCGCCTCAACCGGCTGGTGACGGACGTGGAGCTCCCTCTCGGCCCGCACGACCTGACGCGCCGCCCGATCGATCCGGACGCGGTGCGCGAGATCTTCAGCCGCCTCGAGTTCAAGACCCTGCAGGAGCGCGTGCTCACGATCGCCGCGGAGGAGGGCGTCGACGGCGCCGCCGCGGCCCTGGCGGGAGACGTGGTCACGACCTCCGCACCCGCCGTCCGCACCCTGGTCGACGAGGAGCTCGCGCACTGGCTCGACCGGGTCTCGGCGACGGGCACCGCGCCCGTCGCCGTCCAGGTCCGGGTCGGAGCCGACGGGCTCGAGGGCGTCGGCCTCGCGGTCGAGAAGGAGACGGCGTTCGTCCCGTGGGCCGCCGAGAGGCCCGACTACACCGCGCTCGAGCAGTGGCTGGCCGGGCCCGCCCCCAAGTACTTCGCCGACGCGAAGCCCCAGATCAAGGCGCTCCGGCGAGCCGGCCTCCCCGTCGGGGGTCTCGCGTTCGACACCCGCGTCGCGTCCTGGCTGGTGCAGCCCACCGGGCATCCGGCCACGCTCGCGGCGCAGGTCGCGCAGCACCTCGACGAGACCATGGCGCAGGGCGACCCGAACCAGCTGGTCCCCACCGTCGAGCCGATGGGGCCCGCGATCGAGGCCTGGTACGCGTACCGGCTCGTCGCTCCGCTGCGCGAGCGCCTGGGCGAGGGGATGCTCTCGGTGCTCGTCGACATCGAGCTGCCGATCGTCCAGGTCCTCGCGACGATGGAGCTCACCGGCGTCGCGATCGACGCCGACGTGCTGGCGCGCCTCCGCGCCGAGCTGACCGTCTCCGCCGCCGACCTCGCGAGCCGCGCGTTCGCCGAGATCGGCCACGAGATGAACCTCGGCTCGCCGAAGCAGCTGCAGCAGGTCCTCTTCGAGGAGCTCGACATGCCGCGCACCCGGGCGACGAAGACGGGCTACACCACCGACGCCTCCGCCCTGGCCGACCTGCAGGAGTCGCACCCGCACCCGTTCCTCGGGCTGCTGCTCGAGCACCGCGACGCGACCAAGCTCAAGCAGATCATCGAGACGCTGGAGAAGTCGGTCACCGTTGACGGCCGGATCCACACCAGCTACGACCAGACCGGCACGGCCACCGGCCGCATCTCCTCCAACGACCCGAACCTGCAGAACATCCCCGTCCGCAGCGAGGTGGGCCGCCGCATCCGCACCGCCTTCGTCCACGGAGCAGAGGCGAGCACCCTCCTCACCGCCGACTACTCGCAGATCGAGATGCGGATCATGGCGCACCTCTCCGGGGACGCCGGCCTGATCGAGGCCTTCCACTCCGGCGAGGACCTGCACCGCTTCGTCGGATCGCGGATCTTCGGCGTCGATCCGGGCGACGTCACCTCGGCCATGCGCAACAAGGTCAAGGCGATGTCCTACGGCCTCGCCTACGGCCTCAGCGCCTTCGGCCTGTCGAAGCAGCTGCGCATCTCGAGCGCCGAGGCCAAGCAGCTGATGACCGATTACTTCGTGCGCTTCGGCGCGGTGCGGGACTACCTGCGCAGCGTCGTCGAGCAGGCCCGCGAGACGGGCTACACCGAGACGATCTTCGGTCGCCGGCGTCCGTTCCCCGACCTGCAGAGCGCGAACCGCGTCCTCCGCGACAACGCCGAGCGGGCGGCGCTCAACTCGCCGATCCAGGGGTCGGCCGCCGACATCATGAAGCGCGCGATGATCGGCGTGCAGGCCGACCTCGACGAGCAGGGGCTCGGCTCGCGGATGCTCCTCCAGGTGCACGACGAGCTGATCTTCGACGTCGCCCCCGGCGAGGAGGAGTCGCTCGAGGCGATCGTCCGCGGCCGGATGGCGGGGGCCGCCGACCTGAGCGTGCCGCTCGAGGTGCAGGTGGGACACGGGTCCGACTGGGACGTCGCCGCGCACTGAGCCGGCCGCAGCGCCTGGCTAGGCTCGGAGGCATGAGCACCGACCTCCCCCGCGAGCCCACCGCCGTCGACGCCGTCGCCGAGCGCTGGGTCGACACGCTCGTCGACCTCGACCCCACCCTCGGCACCGCGATCGGACGCAGCGGCGCGAACGACCGCCTGGGCGACTACTCGCCGGCCGGTCTGGAGCGCGCCCGTGCGGCGACCGCCTCGGCCCTCGCCGAGCTCGAGGCCGCCGATCCCGTGGACGAGGTCGACCGCGTCACGGTCGCCGACCTCGGCGCCGAGCTCCGGCTCTCCCTGGAGGGGCACGACGCCGGCCTGCCGCTGCGGGACCTCAACGTGATCGCGTCCCCGGCGCAGGAGCTGCGCGACGTCTTCGACCTGATGCCGACCGAGGGGGTCGCCGACTGGGAGGCGGTCGCCGAGCGGCTGCTGGCCGTGCCGGCCGCGCTCGAGGGATACGCGGAGACCCTGCGCGAGGGGATCCGCACCGGCGTGGTCCCCGCCCGCCGCCAGGTCGAGCTCGTCGCCGAGCAGGCGCGGAAGATCGCGGCTCCCCGCGGGTTCTTCGCCGAGCTGGCCGCGGAGGCCGCTCCCGCAGCGGGATCCCTGCCCGCGTCCCTCGCCCAGCGGCTGGAGGACGGCGCCCGCCGCGCCTCGGCCGCCTACGGGTCGCTCGCGCAGTTCCTCCGGGGCGAGCTCGCCCCTGCCGCGACCGAGCAGGACGCCGTCGGGCGAGAGCTGTACGCGCTGCACTCCCGCCGCTTCCTCGGCGCGGTCGTCGACCTCGACGAGACCTACGAGTGGGGGATCGAGGAGCTGGCCCGGATGACGTCCGAGCAGGAGGCGATCGCGCGGGAGATCCTGCCCGGCGCCTCCGTCGCCGAGGCGATCGCCCACCTCGAGGCCGACCCGGCCCGCACTCTGCACGGTGTCGACGCTCTGCAGGCCTGGATGCAGGAGACCAGCGACCGCTCGGTCCGCGAGCTCGCCGGCACCGCTTTCGACATCCCGGAGGAGGTGCGCCGCCTCGAGTGCCGCATCGCGCCGACCCAGGAGGGCGGCATCTACTACACCGGTCCGAGCGACGACTTCTCGCGCCCGGGGCGGATGTGGTGGTCGGTCCCGGCCGGGGTCACCGAGTTCGCCACCTGGCGCGAGCTGACCACCGTCTACCACGAGGGCGTCCCCGGCCATCACCTGCAGATCGGCCAGGCCGTGCACAACCGCGCCCGCCTCAACACCTGGCGCCGTCAGCTCGCCGGGACCTCCGGCCACGCCGAGGGCTGGGCGCTCTACGCGGAGCGCCTGATGGAGCGGTTCGGCTACCTCGACGACCCGGCCGACCGCCTGGGCATGCTCGACGGCCAGCGGATGCGCGCGGCGCGCGTCGTGCTGGACATCGGCGTGCACCTCCAGAAGCGGATGCCGGGCACCGACACCGTCTGGACCGCCGACTCCGCCCTCGACTTCATGCGCGCCAACGTGAACATGGACGACGCCTTCGTGCGCTTCGAGGTGAACCGGTACCTCGGCTGGCCGGGGCAGGCTCCGTCCTACAAGATCGGGCAGCGGATCTGGGAGCAGCTGCGCGACGAGGCGGAGGCGCGCGAGGGCGCCGCGTTCTCGCTCGCGGCTTTCCACCGGAGGGCGCTCGACCTCGGCGGAGTCGGTCTCGACACCCTCCGCTCCTCCCTCGCCGACTGACCCCGGCGCCCGCATCCGGACGGGCGCGGCGAGATTGCCGTGCGCCTCTCGGGGCGTCTAAGCTGGGGTGTCACATCTGTGGCGCCGCCGTGCCCGCGGCGCGCGAGGAAGGCCGGTCACCCGGTCGGCCGAGCGCGGCTCCCGGGCCGGAGGCACATCCCTCACCACCGCAGTGGTCACCACTCCGCCGAGCCGCGAGGCCCGCAGGCGGCCGCCGCCCGAGACCCATCCATCCTGGAGCATCCCTTAATGACAACCGCAACGACCGACAAGGCAACCAAGCAGGTCGCGATCAACGACATCGGGTCTGCTGAAGACTTTCTTGCCGCGGTCGAAAAGACTCTGAAGTTCTTCAACGACGGAGACCTCATCGAAGGCACCGTCGTGAAGATCGACCGCGACGAGGTCCTCCTCGACGTCGGCTACAAGACCGAGGGCGTCATCCCCTCGCGCGAGCTCTCCATCAAGCACGACGTCGACCCCTCCGAGGTCGTCAACGTGGGCGACAGCGTCGAGGCCCTCGTCCTCCAGAAGGAGGACAAGGAGGGTCGCCTGATCCTGTCCAAGAAGCGTGCGCAGTACGAGCGCGCGTGGGGCGACGTCGAGAAGATCAAGGAGTCGGACGGCGTCGTCACCGGCTCGGTCATCGAGGTCGTCAAGGGCGGTCTCATCGTCGACATCGGCCTCCGCGGCTTCCTCCCGGCCTCGCTCATCGAGCTGCGCCGCGTCCGCGACCTCACGCCGTACCTCGGACAGGAGATCGAGGCGAAGATCCTCGAGCTCGACAAGAACCGCAACAACGTGGTCCTGTCGCGTCGCGCGCTCCTCGAGCAGACCCAGTCCGAGAGCCGCACCACGTTCCTGAACAACCTGCACAAGGGTCAGGTCCGCAAGGGCGTCGTGTCGTCGATCGTCAACTTCGGTGCGTTCGTCGACCTCGGCGGCGTCGACGGTCTCGTCCACGTCTCCGAGCTCTCCTGGAAGCACATCGAGCACGCCTCCGAGGTCGTCGAGGTGGGCCAGGAGGTCACCGTCGAGATCCTCGAGGTCGACCTCGACCGCGAGCGCGTGTCGCTCTCGCTCAAGGCGACCCAGGAGGACCCGTGGCAGGTCTTCGCCCGCACCCACGCGATCGGACAGGTCGCGCCGGGCAAGGTCACGAAGCTGGTCCCGTTCGGTGCGTTCGTCCGTGTCGCGGACGGCATCGAGGGACTCGTCCACATCTCCGAGCTGTCGGGCAAGCACGTCGAGCTCGCCGAGCAGGTCGTGTCGGTCGGCGAAGAGGTGTTCGTCAAGGTCATCGACATCGACCTCGACCGTCGCCGCATCTCCCTCTCGCTCAAGCAGGCGAACGAGAACGTCGACCCCGAGGGCACCGAGTTCGACCCGGCGCTGTACGGCATGGCCACGGAGTACGACGACCAGGGGAACTACAAGTACCCCGAGGGCTTCGACCCCGAGACCAACGAGTGGCGCGAGGGCTTCGAGTCGCAGCGCGAGGCCTGGGAGCAGGAGTACGCCGCTGCTCAGGCGCGCTGGGAGGCCCACAAGGCCCAGGTCGCCAAGTCGCAGGAGGAGGCGGCCACCGTCTCCGAGGGCGTCTCGGTCGGCGCCGGCTTCACCAGCGAGTCGACCACCGGCGGCACCCTCGCCGACGACGAGTCGCTCGCCGCGCTCCGCGAGAAGCTGTCCTCGAACAACTGATCGCGAGCACATCGCATCGAACGGCCGGTCCCCTCGGGGGCCGGCCGTTCGGCGTTCCGGGCGACGGCGCTGGGTAGGGTGGCCGGGTGCATCTCGTCGCCCTCACCGGAGGCATCGCCTCGGGCAAGTCCACCGTCGCCCGCCGTCTCGTCGAGCGCGGAGCGGTGGTGGTCGACGCCGACGTCCTCGCGCGGCAGGTCGTCGAGCCGGGGGAGCCGGCGCTGGCGGCGATCGCCGAGCGGTTCGGCCCGGCCGTGATCCGCGCGGACGGAGCGCTCGACCGTCCGGCACTCGGCGCGATCGTCTTCTCGGATGCGGCGGCCCGCGCCGACCTCAACGCGATCACCCATCCGGCGGTGACGCTCCGCTCGCAGCGGCTGTTCGCGGCGGCCGCCGAGGCGGACCCGGACGCGGTGGTCGTCTACGACGTCCCGCTCCTGGCCGAGGGCCGCGGAGCGGGAGAGTTCGACGAGGTGGTCGTCGTGCACGCGCCGCGGCACATCCGCATCGAGCGCCTCGTCGCCCTCCGCGGAATGACCGAGGAGGAGGCGCGGGCGAGGGTCTCGTCGCAGGCGAGCGACGAGGAGCGCCTCGCCCTCGCCGACGTCGTGATCGACTCCTCCGGCACCCTGGAGGAGACGCTCGCTCGGACCGACGCGCTGTGGGAGCGGCTCGCCCGCTGACGGGCCTCCCCGGCACCCTCCCTCCGGGCGGAGCCGCCCGGTCGGGGAGCGCACCCCCGTTCGCCGCCAGCGCACGCGCCGCCCGGTGTCGGTGGTCGCGGCTACGCTTCGAACCATGGAGCCAACCCGTGCCGTGCACCCGTTCGAGGTCATCAGCGAGTACAAGCCGAGCGGTGACCAGCCCGGCGCGATCGCCGATCTGAGCGCCCGCATCAACGCCGGCGAGACCGACGTCGTCCTCCTGGGCGCCACCGGAACCGGCAAGTCCGCGACCACGGCCTGGCTCGTCGAGGCCGTGCAGCGCCCGACGCTCGTGCTCGCGCACAACAAGACCCTCGCCGCGCAGCTGGCCAACGAGTTCCGCGAGCTGTTCCCGAACAACGCCGTCGAGTACTTCGTCTCGTACTACGACTACTACCAGCCCGAGGCCTACGTCCCGCAGACGGACACCTTCATCGAGAAGGACAGCTCGGTCAACGCCGAGGTCGAGCGGTTGCGCCACTCCACCACGAACTCGCTCCTGAGTCGACGCGACGTGATCGTCGTGTCGACCGTCTCGTGCATCTACGGCCTCGGCCAGCCCGAGCAGTACCTCGAGGCGATGGTGGCGCTCCAGGTCGGCCAGCGCGTCGACCGGGACCGCCTCATCCGCAAGTTCGTGTCGATGCAGTACGCGCGCAACGACGTCGACTTCGCCCGCGGCACCTTCCGGGTGCGGGGCGACACGATCGAGATCATCCCGATGTACGAGGAGCTCGCGATCCGGATCGAGATGTTCGGCGATGAGATCGAGGCGCTCTACACGCTCCACCCGCTCACCGGCGACATCGTCCGGAAGCTCGACTCCGTGTCGGTCTTCCCCGGCTCGCACTACGTCGCGAGCCAGGACGTCATGCACCGCGCGATCGACACGATCCAGCAGGAGCTCGAGGTGCGCCTGGCCGACCTCGAGAAGCAGAACAAGCTCCTCGAGGCCCAGCGCCTGCGGATGCGCACGACCTTCGATCTGGAGATGATGCAGCAGATCGGCTTCTGCTCCGGCATCGAGAACTACTCCCGCCACATCGACGGCCGCGAGTCGGGCGAGGCACCGCACTGCCTGCTCGACTACTTCCCGGACGACTTCCTCGTCGTGATCGACGAGTCGCACGTGACGGTGCCGCAGATCGGCGCGATGTACGAGGGCGACGCGTCCCGCAAGCGCACGCTCGTCGAGCACGGCTTCCGCCTGCCCTCGGCGATGGACAACCGGCCCCTGAAGTGGGAGGAGTTCAAGTCGCGCGTCGGCCAGACCGTCTACCTCTCCGCGACCCCGGGCCGCTACGAGATGGGCATCGCCGACGGCATCGTCGAGCAGATCATCCGTCCGACCGGCCTGATCGACCCCGAGATCGTCGTCAAGCCGACGAAGGGCCAGATCGACGACCTGCTCGAGGAGATCAAGCGCCGCACCGAGCGCGACGAGCGGGTGCTCGTCACGACGCTGACGAAGCGCATGGCCGAGGAGCTCACCGACTTCCTCACGGAGGCAGGCGTCCGCGTCCGGTACCTGCACTCCGACGTCGACACCCTGCGCCGCGTCGAGCTCCTCTCGGAGCTGCGGGCCGGCGTGTACGACGTCCTGGTCGGCATCAACCTGCTGCGCGAGGGGCTCGACCTGCCCGAGGTCTCGCTCGTGGCGATCCTGGACGCCGACAAGGAGGGCTTCCTCCGCTCGTCCACGTCGCTCATCCAGACGATCGGCCGTGCGGCGCGCAACGTCTCGGGCGAGGTCCACATGTACGCCGACAAGGTGACGGACTCGATGCGGCTCGCGATCGACGAGACCGACCGCCGACGCGAGAAGCAGGTCGCCTACAACCTCGACCACGGCATCGACCCGACGCCGCTGCGGAAGAAGATCGCCGACATCACCGACGCCCTCGCCCGCGAGGGGGCCGACACCGCCAAGCTGCTCGCCGGGCGCGACTCCAAGAAGAAGAGCCCGACGCCGAACCTGCGTCGACAGGGTCTCGCCGCGAACGGCGGCAACGACCTGGAGGCGATCATCTCCGACCTCAACGGGCAGATGCTCCAGGCGGCGGGCGAGCTCAAGTTCGAGCTCGCGGCCCGCCTGCGCGACGAGGTCCAGGAGCTCAAGCGCGAGCTCCGCCAGATGGAGAAGGCCGGACACCTGTCCTGATCGGGGGCGCTGATCCGCAAGGGGAGGGGCCTGCGGATCAGCGCCCAGCGAACGCCACGGGCGATGTCGGTGGCTCCGCATACACTTTCGGAGTGTCGATCCTGAACGCCGTTACGGACCCCTCCTCCACCCCCTCTCCCTCGTTCCACCGCTTCGTCTCCTCGCTCGACGAGTCGTCCTCGAAGCTGGTGGTGAGCGGCGCGCGGGTGCACAACCTGCAGAACGTCGACCTCGAGATCCCGCGCGACTCGATGGTGGTGTTCACTGGTCTCTCGGGCTCGGGCAAGTCCTCCCTCGCCTTCGACACGATCTTCGCGGAGGGCCAGCGGCGCTACGTCGAGTCCCTCTCCGCCTACGCCCGCCAGTTCCTCGGGCAGGTGGACCGGCCGGACGTCGACTTCATCGAGGGCCTCAGCCCCGCGGTCTCGATCGATCAGAAGTCGACCAACCGCAACCCGCGCTCGACCGTCGGCACGATCACCGAGATCTTCGACTACATGCGCCTGCTCTGGGCGCGCATCGGCGTCCCGCACTGCCCCATCTGCAGCGAGCGGATCTCCGCGCAGACCGTGCAGCAGATCGCCGACCAGCTGATGGAGCTCGAGACCGGCACCCGGTACCAGATCCTCAGCCCCGTCGTCTCGCAGAAGAAGGGCGAGTTCGTCGACCTCTTCAAGGAGCTGACCGCGGGCGGCTACTCCCGCGCGATGGTGGACGGGAAGCTCATCCAGCTGAGCGAGCCGCCGGTGCTCAAGAAGCAGTACAAGCACGACATCTCCGTCGTGGTCGACCGGCTCGTCGCCGGCCCCGACATCCTCGGGCGCCTCACCGACTCGCTCGAGACGGCCCTGCGGCTCACCGACGGCATCGTGCAGATCAACTACGTCGACGGCGAGGGCGACGGCGCCTGGACCACCTACTCCGAGAAGCTGTCCTGCCCCAACAACCACCCGATCTCGCTCACCGAGATCGAGCCGCGGACCTTCTCCTTCAACGCCCCCTTCGGCGCCTGCCCGGAGTGCTCGGGCCTCGGCACCCGCATGTCGGTCGACGACGAGCTGCTGCTCGGAGACCCCGACCTGAGCATCGCCGAGGGCGTCATCATCCCCTGGACCACGCAGGGCAAGGGCCTCTTCCAGTACTACGAGAAGCTGCTCGACGGCCTCTCCCGCGACCTCGGCTTCAAGCTGACCACCCCGTGGAAGCGCCTCAGCACCGAGGTGCAGCAGGCCGTCCTCCACGGCGACAACTTCGAGGTCAAGGTCAAGTGGAAGAACCGCTACGGCCGCGAGATGAGCTACACCTCCGGCTTCGAGGGCGTCGTGCCCTACATCGAGCGCCAGTTCGTCCAGGCCGAGACCGACGTGCAGCGCACCCGCTGGTCCGAGTTCCTCCGCGAGGTGCCCTGCCCCGTGTGCAAGGGCTCCCGCCTGAAGCCCGAGGTGCTCGCTGTGCTCGTGCACGGGGCGAGCATCGCGGACGTCGCCGACCTCAGCCTCGGCGACGCCCAGGACTTCATGAGCCGGCTCGAGCTGACCGACCGCGAGGCGCACATCGCCGCGCAGGTGCTGCGCGAGATCCGCGCGCGCATCGACTTCCTCATCGAGGTCGGGCTCAACTACCTCAACCTCTCGCGCGCCGCAGCGTCCCTGTCGGGCGGCGAGGCGCAGCGCATCCGCCTGGCGACCCAGATCGGCTCCGGGCTGACCGGCGTGCTCTACGTGCTCGACGAGCCGAGCATCGGCCTGCACCAGCGCGACAACCGCCGCCTGATCGACACCCTCATCAAGCTGCGCGACCTGGGCAACACCCTGATCGTGGTCGAGCACGACGAGGACACCATCCGCACCGCCGACTGGATCGTCGACATCGGCCCGGGCGCCGGGGTCAACGGCGGCAAGGTCGTGCACTCCGGCTCCTACGAGTCGCTGCTCGAGAACACCCACTCGCTGACCGGCGACTACGTCTCGGGCCGCAAGGCGATCGAGGTCCCGAAGAAGCGGCGGAGGATCGACCGCAAGCGGATGATCAAGGTCGTCGGCGCGAACGCCAACAACCTGCGCAAGGTCGACGCGGAGTTCCCGCTCGGCACCTTCGTCGCGGTCACCGGCGTCTCCGGCTCCGGCAAGAGCACCCTCGTGAACGACATCCTCTACCGCGTGCTCGCCAACCAGCTCAACGGTGCCCGCAAGGTCCCGGGCAAGCACACCCGCGTCACCGGCCTCGAGAACCTCGACAAGGTCGTGCACGTCGACCAGAACCCGATCGGCCGCACGCCGCGCTCGAACCCCGCCACGTACACGGGCGTGTTCGACCGCATCCGCAACCTCTTCGCCGAGACCACCGAGGCGAAGGCGCGGGGCTACCTGCCCGGGCGCTTCAGCTTCAACGTCAAGGGCGGCCGCTGCGAGGCCTGCTCGGGCGACGGCACCATCAAGATCGAGATGAACTTCCTGCCCGACGTCTACGTCGCGTGCGAGGTCTGCGGGGGAGCGCGCTACAACCGCGACACCCTGACCGTGCACTACAAGGGCAAGAACATCGCGGAGGTGCTCGACATGCCGATCGCCGAGGCGGCCGACTTCTTCGAGCCGATCACGGCGATCCACCGCTTCCTCCGCACGCTGGTGGACGTGGGCCTCGGCTACGTCCGCCTCGGTCAGAGCGCGACGACGCTCTCCGGCGGCGAGGCGCAGCGCGTCAAGCTGGCCACCGAGCTCCAGCGCCGCTCCAACGGCCGCAGCGTCTACGTGCTCGACGAGCCGACGACCGGCCTGCACTTCGAGGACGTCCGCAAGCTCCTCCTGGTCCTCAACGGCCTGGTCGACAAGGGCAACACGGTGATCACCATCGAGCACAACCTCGACGTCATCAAGTCGGCCGACTGGCTGATCGACATGGGTCCCGAGGGCGGCGCCGGCGGCGGCCAGGTGGTCGCGGTGGGCACCCCCGAGCACGTGGCGAAGGTCGAGGGCAGCCACACCGGCATGTTCCTCGCCGAGATCCTCGGCTGACGCGAGCGAGAGGCATGACGCAGACAGTCGACTTCCGGCCGAAGCCGGGTGAGATCCCGACCCTCCCGGGCGTGTACCGCTTCAAAGACGCCCGGGGGCGGGTGCTCTACGTGGGCAAGGCCAAGAACCTCCGCGCGCGGCTGAGCAACTACTTCGCTCCGCTGCCGAGCCTGCATGAGCGCACCCGGCGGATGGTCACCTCGGCCTCCGGGGTCGAGTGGACCGTCGTCGGCACCGACGTCGAGGCCCTGCAGCTCGAGTTCACCTGGATCAATGAGTTCGATCCGCCCTTCAACGTCAAGTTCCGCGACGACAAGTCGTACCCCTACATGGCGGTGACGCTGGGCGACGAGGCTCCGCGGGTGATGGTCACGCGCAACGCGAAGATCCGGAAGGCCCGCTACTTCGGGCCCTACCCGAAGATCTGGGCGATCCACGAGACGATCGACCTGATGATCAAGGCGTTCCCGATCAGGACCTGCAACGACTCGAACTACAAGCGCGCGATGCAGAGCGGCAAGCCCTGCTTCGCGTCGCAGATCGGCCGCTGCGGCGGACCCTGCTCCCACCGCGTCACCTTCGCCGAGCACCGCGAGATGGTCGACCGCTTCGTGGCCTTCATGGGCAGCCACGACCGCCGGATGATCGGGGAGCTCGAGAAGGAGATGCGCGAGGCCGCCGCCGCGATGGAGTACGAGCGCGCGGGCAAGCTGCGCGATCAGGCCGCCGCCCTCGACGCCGTCCTCGCCAAGAGCGCGGTCGTGCTCAAGGACAACGTGGACGTCGACCTCTACGCGATCGTCCACGACGAGCTCGCCGCCTCCGTTCAGCAGTTCCGGGTCCGCGGCGGGCGCATCCGCGGCGAGCGGGGCTGGGTCGTCGACAAGGAGCTCGACATGAGCACGGCGGAGCTCGTCGACACGGCCCTCCAGGCCGCCTACGAGACCGGCGACGTCCCGCCCCGGGAGGTCGTCGTGCCGGAGCTGCCCGAGGACACCGAGGCGCTCGAGGAGTGGCTGAGCGGACTGCGCGGCACGAACGTCCGCCTCCGAGCGGCCCAGCGCGGTGACAAGGCCGCCCTCCTCGAGACGGCGACGCAGAACGCGAAGCACTCGCTGATGCTCTACAAGACCCGCCGCTCCGCGGACTTCACCGCTCGGACGCAGGCCCTCGAGGACATCCGAGACGCCCTCGGCATGAGCGAGGCGCCGCTCCGGATGGAGTGCTACGACGTCTCCCACCTCAGCGGCACCAACATCGTCGCCTCGATGGTGGTCTTCGAGGACGGGCTCGCGCGGAAGGACCAGTACCGGCGGTTCTCCATCGCGGAGTCGACGGACGACACCGAGTCGCTACATCAGGTGCTCACCCGCCGGCTCGCCTACCTCCGCGAGCCGGCCGAGCCCGCTGCCGTCGACCCCGAGACCGGCGAGGCCAGGCGACGGAAGTTCTCCTACCCCCCGCAGCTGCTGATCGTCGACGGGGGCCAGCCGCAGGTCGCAGCGGCGCAGCGCGCGCTCGACGAGTCGGGCGTGACCGGCATCACCCTCTGCGGGATCGCCAAGCGGCTCGAGGAGATCTGGCTGCCGGACTCCGACTTCCCCGTCATCCTGCCGCGGAACAGCGATGCGCTGTTCCTCTTCCAGCGGATCCGTGACGAGGCGCACCGCTTCGCGATCACCCACCAGAGGACGCGTCGCAAGCGCGACATCTCCTCCCAGCTGGCCGAGGTGCCCGGGCTCGGAGGCACGCGCGTGCGCGATCTGCTGAAGCACTTCGGATCCGTCGCGCGGCTCCGCGAGGCGGGCGAGGCCGAGATCGCCGAGGTCAAGGGCATCGGCCCGACGCTGGCGGGCGCGATCCATGCGCACCTGCACCCGGACGGGCTCGCCGTCAGGGGCACGCCCTAGGCTGGAGGCCCGCGCTCCGGGGGAGAGCGGCCGGTGCCCGGCACCGCGGACACGAGCAGACACGAGCACGGAGAGCGCATGAGCACGGAGAGCGAGCAGCAGGACGTGCTGATCGTCACGGGGATGTCCGGAGCGGGCCGGTCCACGGCCGCGAACGCGCTGGAGGACCTCGGCTGGTACGTGGTCGACAACCTGCCGCCGCAGATGCTCCGCCCGCTGGTCGATCTCGCGCAGCGTGCGGGCGACACGCTGCCGAAGATCGCGGCGGTCGTCGACGTCCGCGGACGCGACTTCTTCGAGGACCTCGGCGACATCGTCCGCGAGCTGCGCGCCGGGGTCGACCTGCGCGTGGTGTTCCTCGAGGCCACCGACGCCGCGCTCGTCCGCCGCTTCGAGCAGGTGCGCCGTCCACACCCGCTGCAGGGCCGGGGGACCCTCCTCGACGGCATCTCCGCCGAGCGCGCGCGCCTCGCGCAGCTGCGGGAATCGGCCGACATCGTCATCGACACCTCGGACCTGAACATCCACCAGCTGGCCACGAGCATCACCGAGCGCTTCGCCGAGGCCGGCCGCGCGGGCCTCCAGGTCACGGTGATGAGCTTCGGCTTCAAGTACGGGCTTCCGACGGACGCCGACATGGTGGCCGACGCGCGGTTCCTGCCCAACCCGTACTGGATCCCGGAGTTGCGTCCGCATACGGGTCTCGACGAAGAGGTGAGAGACTACGTGCTGGCCCAGCAGGGCGCCGAGGAGTTCATCGACTCCTACTCCCGGGCTCTGCGCCCCGTGCTCGACGGCTACCAGCGCGAGAACAAGCGCCACGCGACCATCGCGATCGGCTGCACGGGAGGCAAGCACCGCTCCGTCGCGGTCGCGGGCCGTGTCGCGGCCCGTCTGGCCGAGCTGCCGGGCGTCGCCGTCAACGTGGCGCACCGCGACCTCGGCCGAGAATGATCCCCGCGCGCTCCGCCGCGCACCCGACGTAAGGAAGACTCCGTGGCCCTCACCGCAGACGTCAAGGGCGAACTGGTCGCGATCGTCTCGCGCAAGAACACCGTCCGTGCCGCCGAATTGGCGACCATCCTCCGCTTCTCCGGAGGACTGCACATCATCTCCAACCGACTCGCGGTCGAGGTCGAGCTCGACTCCGCCCCGCTCGCGACCCGTGTGCGCCGCGACCTCGCCGAGCTGTACGGCGTGCGCAGCGAGGGCAGCATCGTCTCGGCCGGCGGATCCCGCCGGACCACGAGCTGGCTGGTGCGCGTCGTCGAGGGCGGGGACACCCTCGCGCGGCAGACCGGACTCCTCGACCAGCGGGGCCGGCCCGTCCGCGGCCTCCCCAACCGGCTGACCACGGGCTCCCGCGAGGAGCTCGCCGCCCTGTGGCGCGGTGCCTTCCTCGCCCAGGGCTCGCTGACCGACCCGGGCCGCTCCGCAGCGCTCGAGATCGTCTGCCCCGGCAACGAGGCGGCCATGGCGATCGTCGGAGCGGCCGGACGCCTGGGTGTCCAGGCCAAGTCCCGCGAGGTGCGCGGCGTCCACCGGGTCGTCATCCGCGACGGCGAGAGCATCAGCGCGATGCTCACCCTGATGGGCGCGACCGCGACCGTCGCGAGCTGGGAGGAGCTGCGCCAGCGCCGCGAGGTGCGGGCGACCGCGAACCGCCTCGTCAACTTCGACGACGCGAACCTCCGCCGCTCCGCTCAGGCCGCCGTCGCGGCGTGCGCCCGCGTCGAGCGCGCGATGGAGATCCTCGGCGACGACATCCCCGAGCACCTCCGCTACGCCGGGCGCCTGCGCCTCGCCCACCGCGACGCGAGCCTCGACGAGCTCGGCCACCACGCCGATCCGCCGATGACGAAGGACGCCGTCGCCGGCCGCATCCGCCGCCTCCTCGCGATGGCCGACAAGCGGGCGTCCGACCTCGACATCCCGGGCACCGACGCGAACCTCCCGGCCGAGCTGCAGGACCTGTAGGCCCGGCCGCACGGCGCGCCCCGCCCGGCGAACGCTGAGTGTCTCCTGGTCGAACAACGCAAGCCCTCCGAACGCGGAGGGCCTCCCTCGCTAGACTGGTCGGGTCGCTCAGGACACTCCCGGCCCTCCTCCTCCTCCTCGCGGAGGACGCCGAGACACCGGCGGGTCGCACGGGAGCGACGACCACGAACAGGAGATCGCACATGGCTGACTACACGCTCGCCGAACTGCCCTACGACTACTCGGCCCTCGAGCCGAACATCAGTGGGCGGATCATGGAGCTCCACCACGACAAGCACCACGCGACGTACGTGGCCGGGGCGAACACGGCCCTCGCCTCGCTGCAGGAGGCTCGCGACAGCGAGAACCTCGCGAACGTGAACAAGCTCCAGAAGGACCTCGCCTTCAACCTCGCCGGTCACGTGAACCACACCGTGTTCTGGAACAACCTCTCGCCGGACGGCGGCGACAAGCCCATCGGCGAGCTCGCCGCGGCCATCGACGACAACTTCGGGTCGTTCGACAAGTTCCGCGCCCACTTCACCGCCTCGGCCCTCGGCATCCAGGGCTCCGGCTGGTCGATCCTCGCCTGGGACTCGCTCGGCGAGAAGCTCATCATCGAGCAGCTCTACGACCACCAGGGCAACCTCGCCGCGGCGACCGTCCCGGTCCTCCTCCTCGACATGTGGGAGCACGCCTTCTACCTCGACTACGTCAACGTGAAGGCCGACTACGTCAAGGCGTTCTGGAACATCGTGAACTGGGCCGACGTCTCCGCGCGCTTCGAGAAGGCCCGCGAGAAGACTTCGGGCCTGCTGCTACTGTCGTAGCGATCTCGGCGTCCCGGGCCCCGCGTCCGGGACGCCCTGTCGTCGGCTTCCACCCCTCCACTGCACCGTCGAGGTGCCTTTCCTCACCAGGAGATATCTGTGTCCGTCAAGATCGGCATCAACGGCTTCGGCCGTATCGGCCGTAACTTCTTCCGTGCAGCCCTCGCCAAGGGCAGCGACCTCGAGATCGTCGCGGTCAACGACCTCACCGACAACAAGGCCCTCGCGCACCTCCTGAAGTACGACTCCATCACGGGCCGCCTCGACGCGACCGTCGAGCTCGACGGCGACCGCATCGTCGTCAACGGCAAGCCGATCATCGTCCTCGAGGAGCGCGACCCCGCGAACCTCCCCTGGGGCGAGCTGGGTGTCGACGTCGTCATCGAGTCGACCGGCCGCTTCACCAAGTCGGAGGATGCGCGCAAGCACATCACCGCGGGTGCCAAGAAGGTCATCGTCTCCGCTCCCGCCACCGGCAGCGACGTCGCGACCCTGGTCCTCGGCGTGAACGAGAACACCTACGACCCGGCGACGCACGACATCATCTCGAACGCCTCGTGCACCACGAACTGCCTCGCGCCGCTCGCCAAGGTGCTGCTCGACAACTTCGGCATCGAGCGCGGACTGATGACCACGGTCCACGCCTACACCGCCGACCAGAACCTCCAGGACGGCCCCCACAGCGACCTGCGTCGCGCGCGCGCCGCCGCCGTCAACATCATCCCGACCTCGACCGGTGCCGCCAAGGCGCTCGGCCTGGTCATCCCGGAGCTCGTCGGCAAGCTCGACGGCTACGCCCTCCGCGTCCCGGTGCCGACCGGCTCGATCACCGACCTCACCGTCGAGCTGACCAAGCCCGCCACCGTCGAGGAGATCAACGCGGCGTACAAGGCGGCCTCCGAGGGCGACCTCAAGGGCATCCTCAAGTACACCGAGGACCCGATCGTCTCGAGCGACATCGTGACCGACCCGCACTCGTCGATTTTCGACGCGGGCCTCACGAAGGTCATCGGCAGCCAGGTCAAGGTCGCGTCCTGGTACGACAACGAGTGGGGCTACTCCAACCGCCTCGTCGACGTCACCGAGTTCGTCGCCGGCAAGCTCTAAGGGCTGCGCGCAGTGACGCTCCGCACTCTGGACTCACTGGGCTCCCTCGCAGGCAAGCGCGTCGTCGTCCGCTGCGATCTGAACGTCCCCCTGAAGGACGGAACGATCACGGACGACGGCCGCGTGCGCGCGTCGGTGCCCACGCTCCAGCGTCTGGTCTCCGAGGGCGCCCGAGTCGTGGTCGTGAGCCACCTCGGGCGCCCCGAGGGGAAGCCCGAGGCGAAGTACAGCCTCGCTCCCGTCGCCGCCCGTCTCGGCGAGCTGCTCGACGCTCCGGTGGCCTTCGCCGAGGACACCGTCGGCGAAGCGGCCTCCGCCGCCGTCGACGCGCTCGAGGACGGCCGGGTCGTCGTTCTGGAGAACCTCCGGTTCAACGCCGGCGAGACGAGCAAGGACGAGGCCGAGCGCCGCGCCTTCGCCGAGAAGCTCGCCGCCTACGGCGACGCCTTCGTCTCCGACGGGTTCGGGGTCGTGCACCGCAAGCAGGCGAGCGTCTACGAGCTCGCCGAGCTGCTTCCCAGCGCGGCCGGCACGCTGATCGCGGCCGAGCTGGAGGTGCTGGAGCGCCTCACCGAGAAGCCCGAGCGCCCCTACGCGGTCGTCCTCGGCGGCTCGAAGGTCTCGGACAAGCTCGGCGTGATCGAGCACCTGCTGCCGAAGGTCGACTCGATCCTCATCGGCGGCGGGATGCTCTTCACCTTCCTCAAGGCCCAGGGCCACGAGGTCGGCGCCAGCCTGCTGGAGGCCGACCAGGTCGACACCGTGCTCGGCTACCTCGCGAAGGCGGAGGAGCTGGGTGTGGAGATCGTCCTGCCGACCGACGTCGTCGTGGCGTCCGAGTTCGGCCCCGACGCCGAGCACCAGGTCGCCTCGGCCGACGCGATCGAGGGCACGCCCTTCGGTGACAAGGGCCTCGGCCTGGACATCGGACCGGACACCGCCGCGCACTTCGCCGAGATCATCGCGGCGTCCAGGACGGTGTTCTGGAACGGTCCCATGGGCGTCTTCGAGCTCGCGCCGTTCGCGGCGGGCACGAAGACCGTCGCGCAGGCGCTCACCGAGGTCGACGGTCTCAGCGTCGTCGGCGGAGGCGACTCCGCCGCGGCCGTCCGCGCCCTCGGGTTCCGCGACGACCAGTTCGGCCACATCTCGACGGGAGGCGGAGCGAGCCTCGAATTCCTCGAGGGCAAGCGCCTCCCCGGACTGGAGGTCCTCGGATGGTAGACACCACCGCACGCATCCCGCTCATCGCCGGCAACTGGAAGATGAACCTGGATCACCTCCAGGCCATCGCCTTCGTGCAGAAGCTGGCGTGGAGCCTCAAGGACGCCGATCACGACTTCGACGGCGTCGAGGTCGCGGTGTTCCCGCCCTTCACGGACTTGCGCCCTGTGCAGATCCTCGTCGACTCGGACAAGCTGCCGCTCAAGTACGGTGCGCAGGACGTGTCGAAGTACGACAGCGGCGCCTACACCGGCGAGATCTCAGGCCAGTTCCTGAAGCAGCTCGACTGCGACTACGTGATCGTCGGCCACTCGGAGCGGCGCACGCTGCACGGGGAGACGGACGCGGACATCGCGGCCAAGTCCGCTGCGGCCATCACCCACGGCGTCGCTCCGATCATCTGCGTCGGCGAGACCGCGGAGGACCTCGAGAAGCACGGCCCCTCGGCCGTGCCCGTCGCGCAGCTGAAGGAGGCCCTCACCGGCCTCCCCGCGGATGCCGACCTCGTCGTCGCCTACGAGCCGGTCTGGGCCATCGGCTCCGGACAGGCCGCGACGCCCGAGCAGGCCCAGCAGGTCTGCAAGGCGCTCCGCGGTGTCGTCGCCGACGTCCTCGGCGCCGACACCGCCGCGAAGACCCGCATCCTCTACGGCGGCTCCGTGAAGTCCGGCAACATCGCCGGCTTCATGCGCGAGCCCGACGTCGACGGAGCACTCGTCGGAGGCGCCAGCCTCCAGGTCGACGAGTTCGCGGCGATCGCACGATTCCGGAACCACGTCGGGGTCTGAGCTGCTGCGACGAAAGGGCGGGCCCATCGGCCCGCCCTTTCGTCGTCCACGCCGCTCCCTGCGTGGCGTGGCGCGGTCGGCTTTCAAGCATGGTCGCTTCCCGGAGAGCGTCCTGCGTCCGGCTACGCCGATCCGCTTGCACGCGGATCGTCGGTTCGCCGTGCTGTCGTCCACGCCGCTCCTTGCGTGGCGTGGCGCGGTCGGCTTCGCGACGGGGTGCGCTCTCAGAGCGGGGTGCGTTCGGCTACGTCGATCCGCTCCGATGCGGATCACGGGTTCGCCGTGGACAGTCCCGCGCCGGTCTCCTTCGTAGGGCGGCGCCACACTGTCGGCTCGGTCGCGCGGGGCGTTCCGGGGAGCGGGGTGCGGTGGGCGGCGTCGATCGGGTGGGACGTCGATCAGCGGTTCTCGGCGCACCGCTGCGGACGCAGGGTCGAGGGCAGCGGTCAGCGGCGGTCACCGCGAACGAGGCCGCCCCCTCCGCCCCCTCGCCGGACAGCCGTATACATCGCCCCGAACACGGGACGACGCATTCCTCGCGGATTCGCAGGCGCCGTTATACTCGTCGGGGCGCGCAACGCGCCAGAACTTCGAAAGGTACCGCGTGGACATCCTCCAGGTCGTGCTCCAGGTCATCCTGGGCATCACGAGCCTCCTGCTCACCATGCTGATCCTGCTCCACAAGGGGCGCGGCGGCGGTCTGTCCGACATGTTCGGGGGCGGAGTCACCTCCAACCTCGGCGCCTCGGGCGTCGCCGAGCGCAACCTGAACCGCATCACCGTGATCCTGGGCCTCGTCTGGCTCGCCTGCATCGTGGTGCTCGGCCTCATCACCAAGTTCACCACCGGAGCATAGGGGTACTCGCAATGGCATCAGGCGGCAGTGCAATCCGCGGTTCGCGCGTCGGCGCAGGACCCATGGGCGAGCAGGACCGGGGCTTCCACGCGGAGCGGGTCGCGATCTCCTACTGGGACGCTCTCGGCAACGAGACGGTGCGCCACTTCTCGGCGGCCCTCCCCGAGGACGAGATCCCCGAGGTGATCGACTCGCCGCAGTCCGGTCTTCCCGCGGGCCGCGACCGGGCGAACCCGCCCCAGGTCGCGAAGACCGAGCCCTACAAGACGCACCTCGCCTACGTGAAGGAGCGCCGCACCGAGGCCGAGGCGGCTCAGCTCCTCGAGGAGGCGCTGCAGCAGCTGCGCGCCCGCCGGGGGACCGCGACCCCGTCCTGATCCTCATCGGATCACGAACGACGGAAGGCCCGCCCCCTCGGGGGACGGGCCTTCCGTCGTCTCCGCGCCGGGCTCAGTAGCTGGGAGCGATGAGCGACTCCGGGACCTCGGCAGCAGCCTCCTGGTCGACGAAGAACACCGTGCGCTTGCGACCGAAGGCGCCGGACGCAGGCACCTCGTTCGTGCTGGCACCCGCGAGCGCGAGGCCCAGAGCCGAGGCCTTGTCGGCGCCGGCGAGCACCATCCAGATGCGGTCCGACTGGTTGATCAGCGGCAGCGTGAGCGTGAGGCGCTCCGGCGGCGGCTTCGGCGAGTTGCGGACCGCGAGGACGCCCGGCGTCGTCGAGCGGATCGCGGAGCGCTCGGGGAACAGCGAGGCGATGTGCCCGTCCGGCCCGACGCCGAGGAAGGTGATGTCGAACCGCGGGTACTCGCGCCCCTCGGAGGCGTGCTCGCGCAGCGCCGCGTCGTAGGCGGCAGCGGCGCCGTCGAGGTCCAGGCCCTCGTCCGAGGCCGGGTAGGAGTGCACGTTCGCCGCCGGCACGTCGAGGACGCTGAAGAGGTCTCCCGCCTGCACGTCGTTGCGGTCCTCGTGGCCGCGGGGCACCCAGCGCTCGTCGCCCCACCAGAAGTGCACGCGCGACCAGTCGACGTTGCCGGCGGCGGAGGAGGAGCCGATCTCCTTGAGCGTGGCGGCTCCCATGGTCCCTCCGGTGAGCACGACGTTCGCCGACCCGAGGTCGTCGAGGACGTCGATCGTCTTGGTGAGGAACCGGGCGGCGACCGAGCCGGCGAGGGTCTGCTTGTCGCGGTGGACCAGCACGCGGCGTTCGGTGGTCATCTCAGGGGACTCCTTCGGGTTCGGGTGCCGATCGGCAGGGTTCGGCTCCGTGTCGGGAAGCTCTGAGGCGTGGGCGCCCCGGGACGGGCGCCCACGCCTCAGGAGGCGCTGCGGGCCTCGGCCTTCTCGGTGAGCATGTCGACCCCGCGCGAGATCACTTCACCGTACAGGTCATCCGGGTCGAGCCGGCGCAGCTCCTCCGCCAGGCAGTCCCGGAGGCTGCGGCGGGGGAGCGAGATGTCGTGGACCGGCTGATCGGGCTGCGTGAGCGTCGCGACGTTGGGCACCGAGCGCTCGAGCTCGATCACTCCGGAGTCGCGGATGAGCCGCACGCCGTGGATCCCGCTGGACCCGGTGGCGCTGATCGTGAGCTCGTGGTCGACGGGGATGTCGAGCTCGAGCTGCAGCCAGGCGGCGAGCAGGATCGTCGAGGGGGAGTCGGGCGCACCCGAGACCTCGACGGCCGTGATCGGCTCGTAGGGCGGCTGGTCGAGCACGGCGGCGAGCTGCGCGCGCCAGAGGGTGAGGCGGGTCCAGGCGAAGTCGGTGTCGCCGGGGGCGTAGGTCGAGGCGAGGTGGTGCAGCGCCTCCGCCGGGTTCGACTGGGCCGACGCGTCGGTGATCCGGCGGGTGGCGATCCGGCCGATCGGGGACGCCGAGGCGTTGTCCGGAGCGCTGTTCGGCCACCAGGCGACGACGGGGGCGTCGGGGAGGAGCAGGCCCGTGACCAGGCTCTCCTCGTCCTCGGCCGCGTCCCCGTAGGGGCGGAGCACGACGACCTCGCTCGCGCCGGCGTCGCCTCCGACCCGGATCTGCGCGTCGACGCGGGCCGTCGCGTCGACCGGGACGGTGGTGGTGCCGTCGTCCTTCGAGACCACGATGACGCGCATCGGGTGCTCGCGGGACGCGTCGTTCGCGGCCTCGATGGCCTCCTCCTCGTGACCCCGGGAGGTCGCGATGATGAGGGTGAGGACGCGGCCGAGAGCGACGGCGCCGCCCTCCTCGCGGATCTTGACGAGGGTCTTCGAGACCTCGCTCGTCGTGGTGTCGGGCAGATCGACGATCATGGACGCCTCCAGGTGCGGCCGTCGCGGGCGAGGAGCTCGTCGGCGGAATCGGGGCCCCAGGTTCCGGGGCGGTACTGCTCGGGCTGGCCCTGCGTGGCCCAGAACTCCTCGATCGGGTCGAGGATCTTCCAGGACAGCTCGACCTCCTCGTGCCGCGGGAAGAGCGGCGGCTCGCCCAGGAGGACGTCGAGGATGAGGCGCTCGTAGGCCTCGGGGCTCGCCTCGGTGAACGCGTGGCCGTAGCCGAAGTCCATCGTCACGTCGCGCACCTGCATGCCGGCGCCGGGCACCTTCGAGCCGAAGCGCATGGTGACGCCCTCGTCGGGCTGGACCCGGATGACGAGCGCGTTCTGACCGAGCGACGTGGTCTGGCTCTCGGCGAAGAGCTGCTGCGGTGCCCGCTTGAACACGACCGCGATCTCGGTGACGCGGCGGCCGAGGCGCTTGCCGGCCCGCAGGTAGAAGGGCACGCCGGCCCAGCGGCGGGTGCCGATGTCCAAGCGCATGGCGGCGTAGGTCTCGGTGGTCGAGGTGGGGCTCATGCCGTCCTCCTCGAGGAAGCCGAGCACCTTCTCGCCGCCCTGCCAGCCGCCGGCGTACTGCCCGCGGGCGGTCGCGGTGGAGAGGTCGGCGGGAAGGCGGACGGCCGCGAGGACCTTCTCCTTCTCCGCGCGGAGGTCGGCCGCGTCGAACGAGATCGGCTCCTCCATGGCGGTCAGGGCGAGCAGCTGCAGCAGGTGGTTCTGGATGACGTCGCGCGCCGCTCCGATGCCGTCGTAGTAGCCCGCGCGTCCGCCCACGCCGATGTCCTCGGCCATGGTGATCTGCACGTGGTCGACGTAGTTCGAGTTCCAGAGGGGCTCGTACATCATGTTGGCGAAGCGCAGGGCCAGGATGTTCTGGACCGTCTCCTTGCCCAGGTAGTGGTCGATCCGGAAGACGGAGTCGGGGGGGAAGACCGACTCGACGACGTCGTTCAGCTCGCGGGCCGTCTTCAGGTCGCTGCCGAACGGCTTCTCGATGACGACGCGGCGCCACTGGCCGTCCTTCTGCTCGGCGAGGCCCGAGCTGCGCAGCTGCTCGGTGACCTGCGGGAAGGACTTCGGGGGGATCGAGAGGTAGAAGGCGAAGTTGCCGTTCGTGCCGCGCTCGCGGTCGAGGTCGTCGACGGTCGTCTTCAGGCGGGCGAACGCCTCCGGGTCGTCGAACTCGCCCTGCACGAAGCGGATGCCCTGCGCGAGCTGCGACCAGACCTCCTCGTGGAACTCGGTGCGGGCGTGCTTCTTCACGGAGTCGTGGACGACCTGCTCGAAGTCCTGGTCGTCCCAGTCGCGCCGGGCGAACCCGACGAGGGCGAAGCCGGGAGGCAGGAGGCCGCGGTTGGCGAGGTCGTAGACCGCGGGCATGAGCTTCTTGCGGGAGAGGTCGCCGGTCACGCCGAAGATGACGAGCCCGCTGGGCCCGGCGATCCGGTTCAACCGGCGGTCGAAGCTCAACCTCAGCGGGTTGAACTCGGGGGTGATGTCCACAGACATGTGCAGTGTCCTTCTGTGTGCCGGTGGGACCGGCGCACTGCTATCGGTGAGGGAGGGGGAGGAGCGGGCGCTGCCGGCTCCTGCCCCGGGAAGTGGTCGCGGGACGACCGAGGGCACGCCGCCGCGCGCTCGAGAGCGCGGCGGCGGCGTGCCCCTCGGATCAGGTGTTGAGCGCCTCGAAGAGCGCCTCGAGGTCGGCCTCGGGGTCGGTCAGCGTGAGGGTCAGCACCGGCCGGCCGTGCTCGGCGAGCACGCTCGCGTCGCCGGCGGCCTGGGCCAGGATGAGCTGGCCGAAGGTGAACGGGCTGTCCGGAATCTCGAGGTCCACGTCGGAGCGCTCGGTGATCTGGAGGAACACGCCGGTCGGCGCCCCGCCCTTGTGGTACTGCCCGGTCGAGTGCAGGAAGCGCGGGCCCCACCCGAAGGTGACGGGGCGCTGAGCCTGCGCGGCGAGGAGGTCGCGCACGCCCTCGAGCTGCGGGAGCGCGAGGCGGTCGACGTACGCCTGGATCGACACGTAGCCGCCGTCGCCCAGCTGGGCGAGGAGGCGGTCGACAGCGGCAGCGACGGTCGAGACGCCCTCGGTGACGCTGCTGGTGCCGGTGACCTCGATGCCCGCGTCGGTGAACGCGGGGGCCTCGGGCTCGGGGCGCTTCTCGAGCAGGGCCCGGGTCGCGACCTTCGCCGACTCGACGTCGGGCTGGTCGAACGGGTCGATGCCCAGGAGGCGTCCCGCGACGGCGACGGCGTACTCCCACGTCAGCATCTGCGCGCCGAGCGAGCCGGAGAGGAGGATCTCGCCCTCGTGGCGGTCGCGCGGGAACAGGTGCAGCGCCGTGGCGTCCTCGACCAGGCGGACGACCTGCACGTCGGGCAGATCCTCCGAGAGCTCGGGGGCCAGCGTGCCGAGGACGACGGGGAGGATGCCCGTGCCGTCCTTGCCGGTGGACTCGGCGATGAGCTGCTCCGCCCAGTCGGCGAAGCCGACGATGTCGGTCCCGTCGGCGACGATCGCGAGCTTGTCGCGGCGAGGGCTGGTCGCGGCGATCGCCGCTCCGAGGATCAGACCCGGGTTCTCGGGGGAGTCCACGGCGAGCCCGAGGGAGGCCTCGGCCGCCTCGTCGAGGAGGGCCTCGATGTCGGCGCCGGCGAGCCCGGACGGCACGAGGCCGAACGCGGAGAGCGCCGAGAAGCGCCCGCCGATGTTCGGGTCGGCGTTGAACACGCGGTAGCCGGCCTCGCGGGAGGAGGTGTCCAGCGGCGACCCCGGGTCCGTCACGATGACGATGCGGTCGAGCGGGTCGATGCCCGCCTCTGTGAACGCCTTCTCGTAGGCCTTCTTCTGACTCGCGGTCTCGACGGTCGAGCCGGACTTGGAGGAGATGACGACCGCGGTCGACGCGAGCCGGTCGTTCAGGGCCGCGAGGACCTGGCCGGGCGCCGTCGAGTCGAGCACGGTGAGCTCGACGCCGGCGGTGCGGGTGATGACCTCGGGCGCGAGCGAGGAGCCGCCCATGCCGCCGAGGACGATGTGGTCGACGCCCTGGGCCCGGAACTCCTCGCGCAGGGCGAGGATCTGGGGGATCAGGGGGCGGGAGACGGTGGTCGACTCGGTCCAGCCGAGGCGCTTGGCCGCCTCCTCCTCCGCCGCGGTGCCCCACAGGGTGGGGACCTGGGCGGTGATGCCGGACGCGACCTCGTCGGCGACGAGCTCCGGGACGACGCGGTCGACGGCCTTCTCGGCGTCTCCGCTGACGTGGATCTGGATGGCCATGATCAGGCCTGCGCCTTCGCGCCCTCGAGCGCCGCGGTGACGGTGTCGAGCAGCTCGTTCCAGGAGACGATGAACTTCTCCACGCCCTCCTTCTCGAGCAGCTCGGTGACGTCGGCGTACGAGACGCCCTGCGCCGCGACGGCGTCGAGGACGGCGTTCGCGTCGGCGTACGAGCCGGTGACGGTGTCGCCGGTGATGACGCCGTGGTCGAAGGTCGCCTCGAGGGTCTTCTCGGGCATCGTGTTGACCACGCCGGCCGCGACGAGCTCGGTCACGTAGAGGGTGTCGGGGAGGTCGGTCGACTTGACGCCGGTCGAGGCCCAGAGGGGGCGCTGGCGGTTGGCGCCGGACTCCTGGAGCAGCAGCGCGCGCTCGGTGGCGAACGCCTCGACGAAGACCTCGTAGGCCAGCTGCGCGTTGGCGACGCCGGACTTGCTCTTCAGGGCGCGGGCCTCGTCGGTGCCGACGGCCTCGAGGCGCTTGTCGATCTCGGTGTCGACGCGCGAGACGAAGAACGAGGCGACGGAGTGGATGGTCGACAGGTCGATGCCGGCGTCCTTGGCCTTCTCGAGGCCGGCCAGGTACGCGTTGATGACGGCGCGGTAGCGGGCGAGCGAGAAGATCAGGGTGACGTTCACCGAGATGCCCGAGCCGATGACCTCGGTGATGGCCTCGAGGCCCTCGACGGTCGCGGGGATCTTGATCATCGCGTTGGGGCGATCGACCTTGGTCCAGAGGGCTCTGGCCTGCTCGATGGTGCCCTGGGCGTCGTGCGCCAGGCCGGGCTCGACCTCGATCGACACTCGGCCGTCGTAGCCGTTGGTCGCGTCGTAGATCGGGCGGAAGATGTCGGACGCCGCGGCGACGTCGTCGGTGGTGATCTCGAAGACGGCGTCGGTCACCGAGGTGCCGGCGGCGGCGAGCTCGCGCACCTGGGCGTCGTAGGACTCGCCGTTGGTCAGGGCCGCGGCGAAGATCGTGGGGTTCGTGGTGACTCCGACGACGTTCTTCTCCTCGATGAGCTTCTGCAGCCCTCCGGTGGAGATGCGCGAGCGGGAGAGGTCGTCGAGCCAGATGCTGACGCCGGCGGCGGAGAGCTCTGCGGTGGGGGTGTTCTCGGTCATGTCTCTTCTTCTTCTGCGTAGGTGGTGCGTGGTGTGAGGGGGAGCCGCTGCTCCGACGGCGAAGGCCGCGTCCGTGGTGGACGCGGCCTTCGGGTCAGGAGGCTGCGAGCGACTCCTTGGCGGCGGACAGTGCCGCCTCGGTGGTGATCCCGAACTCGCGGAACAGGGTCTTGTAGTCGGCCGAGGCGCCGAAGTGCTCGATCGAGACGGAGCGGCCGGCGTCGCCGACGTACTTCTGCCAGCCCAGGCTCAGGCCGGCCTCGATCGAGACACGGGCCTTCACCGAGGACGGCAGGACCTTCTCGCGGTACTCGGCGTCCTGCTCCTCGAACCACTCGAGGGACGGAGCCGAGACGACGCGGGCGTTGACGCCCTCGCTCTTCAGGGCCTCGCGCGCCTCGACGGCGATCTGGACCTCGGAGCCGGTCGCGATGAAGATCACGTCCGGGGTGCCGCCCGGCGCCTCGGCCAGGATGTAGGCACCGCGGGCGACGTTCGCGGCGGAGGCGAAGGTCTCGCCCTCCGCGTCGCCCTCGCCGCGCTCGAACACCGGGATGTTCTGACGGGTGAGCGCGAGGCCGGCGGGGCCCTCGCGGCGCTCGAGGATGGTCTTCCAGGCGTAGGCGACCTCGTTCGCGTCGCCGGGGCGGACGATGTCCAGGCCCGGGATCGCGCGGAGGGTCGACAACTGCTCGACCGGCTGGTGCGTCGGGCCGTCCTCGCCGAGAGCCACGGAGTCGTGGGTCCAGACGTAGATGGCCGGCGCCTTCATGAGCGCGGCGAGACGGACGGCCGGGCGCATGTAGTCGGAGAAGATCAGGAAGGTGCCGCCGAAGGGGCGGGTGTTGCCGTGCAGGACGATCCCGTTGAGGATCGCGCCCATGGCGTGCTCGCGGATGCCGAAGTGCAGCACGCGGCCGCCCTTCTTCCCGGTCCACTCGTGGGTCGAGAACTCCGTCGGGACGAAGGAGCCGGCTCCCTCGATCGTCGTGTTGTTCGACTCGGCGAGGTCGGCGGAGCCGCCCCACAGCTCGGGGATCACGCCGGCGAGGGCGTTGATGACCTTGCCGGACGCGGCGCGGGTCGAGACCTCATTGCCGGGCTCGAAGACGGGGAGCGCCTCCTGGACGCCCTCGGGCAGCTCGCCCGAGAGAACCCGGTCGAGCAGCTCCTTCTTCTCGGGGTTCGCGGACGCCCAGGCGGCGAGCTGCTCGTCCCACTCGGCGTGCTGGGCCTGGCCGCGCTCGACGGCCTTGCGGGTGTGCTCGATGACCTCGTCGGCGACGTCGAAGGTCTTCTCGGGGTCGAAACCGAGCACCTCCTTGAGTCCGCGGAGCTCGTCGGCGCCCAGGGCGGAGCCGTGGATCTTGCCGGTGTTCTGCTTCTTCGGCGACGGCCAGCCGATGATGGTGCGCAGGATGATGAGCGACGGCTTGTCGGTCTCGCCCTTCGCGGCCTCGATCGCGGCGTGCAGCTCGGCGACGTCCTCGTGGTACTCGCCGGTCTTCTTCCAGTCGACGACCTGGACCTGCCAGTCGTAGGCCTCGTAGCGGGCCTTGACGTCCTCGGTGAAGGCGATGTTGGTGTCGTCCTCGATCGAGATCTGGTTGGAGTCGTAGATGACGACCAGGTTGCCGAGCTTCTGGTGGCCGGCGAGCGAGGAGGCCTCGCTGGTGACGCCCTCCTGCAGGTCGCCGTCGCCGGCGATGACGTAGACGAAGTGGTCGAACGGGGAGGTGCCCGCGGCGGCCTCCGGGTCGAACAGGTCGCGCTCGAAGCGCGAGGCGTAGGCGAAGCCCACGGCGGAGGCGAGGCCCTGGCCGAGCGGCCCGGTGGTGATCTCGACGCCGTCGGTGTGGCCGTACTCCGGGTGGCCCGGGGTCTTCGAGCCCCAGGTGCGCAGCGCCTTGAGGTCGTCGAGCTCGAGTCCGTAGCCGCCCAGGTAGAACTGGACGTACTGCGTCAGCGAGGAGTGGCCGACCGACAGGATGAACCGGTCGCGGCCGATCCAGGTCGCGTCGGACGGATCGCGTCGCATGACCTTCTGGAACAGGAGGTACGCGGCGGGCGCGAGGCTCATGGCGGTTCCGGGATGGCCGTTGCCGACCTTCTCGACCGCATCCGCGGCGAGAACCCTCGCCGTGTCGACTGCCTTCTCGTCAATGGATTCCCATTGCAGTTCTGACACTTGGTACTGACCCTTCTCGAGACGTGGGGCAGACGGGGACCGTCCGCCCTCTCGCATGGTGGAGCACGCCGCATGACGACTTCGACACGATGCTCCGGCGACGGCCCTCTCGGCCCCGTGCCGACGACGGTCGGGCGGGCTCGGGTGCGTGCCGGGCGCTCTGGCGAGCAGTCCCGAGTATACGGAGGGGGGTGCGCCGGGGACCGGGGGTTGCGTGGTCGCATATGTCTGCGCGCGATTGGACAAGCGTGCACGCCGGGCCCGGCTCCCGGACGGGCGCATTACACTCGTTCGGGATCATCGAATCGTTAGAGGAGCAATGGACGCAGTCGTGGAGACCACCGCCGTCGAGCGGGACGGGGCGTCGACGACGACCCTCTCGCGCAAGGTGAAGGCCTTCGTCGCTCTGACGAAGCCCCGCGTGATCGAGCTGCTCCTCGTGGTGACCGCTCCGACGATGATCCTGGCGCAGGGCGGGATCCCGAACCTGCTGCTGGTCCTCAACGTCCTGATCGGCGGCGCCCTGAGCGCCGGCTCCGCGGGCGCGTTCAACTGCTACTTCGACCGGGACATCGACCGGATCATGAACCGGACGAAGAACCGGCCGCTCGTGACCGGGGAGATCTCGGACCGTTCCGCGCTCGTCTTCGCGACCACGATCGGCGTCCTGTCGATCGTCTGGCTCGGCCTCACGGCCAACTGGCTCTCCGCCGGCCTGTCGCTCGCCGCGATCCTGATCTACGTCGTGTTCTACACCCTCTTCCTCAAGCGCCGGACGCCGCAGAACATCGTCTGGGGCGGCATCGCGGGCTGCATGCCGGTGCTGATCGGCTGGGCGGCGGTCACGGACTCGCTCGACTGGGCCCCTGTCATCCTCTTCTCCGTCATCTTCCTCTGGACGCCGCCGCACTACTGGCCGCTGTCGATGAAGTACCGGGACGACTACCAGGCCGCCGGCGTGCCGATGCTGGCCGTCGTCCGCGGACGCACGATCGTCGGGCTCCAGGTCATCCTCTACGCCTGGGCGACCGTCGCCTGCTCCCTCCTGCTGATCCCCGTCGCCGGGATGGGCGTGCTCTACACGATGGTCGCCCTCGGCAGCGGAGTCTGGTTCATCGCCGAGACGCACCGCCTGTACAGCCTCGCGATCCGTCACGAGCACGTCTCGCCGATGCGCGTCTTCCACGGGTCCATCGGGTACCTCACCCTGCTCTTCCTCGCCGTCGGCATCGACCCGCTGCTGCCCTTCTGATGGTGACCCCGTTCTCCCTCCTCGCCGAGCGGGTGACCCTGGGTCCGCGCGCACTGCGCTGGGGGACCACCGCGGCGCTCGTCGCGAGCATCCTGATCATCTTCTTCGGGGGCGTCGTCAGGCTGACCGGCTCGGGCCTCGGCTGTCCCACCTGGCCGGCGTGCGAGCCGGGCTCGCTCACCTCGACGCCCGAGCTCGGCATCCACGGCTTCATCGAGTTCACGAACCGCGCGTTCACCGGCGTCCTCGTGGTCGCGGTGGGCTGGGCGATCACGGCAGCCCGCCTGCAGAAGCCGCGCGACCGCACCATGACCCGGCTCGCCTGGTCGCAGTTCTGGCTCGTCGTCGCCAACGCGCTCGCGGGCGGCGCGACCGTGCACTCCGGTCTCAACCCGTACATCGTCGCCGGGCACTTCGTGCTCGCCATCGCCCTGCTCACCACCACCGCCCTGACCTGGCACCGCGCCCACCGCTCGCAGTCCGTGGCCTTCGAGCCCGACCGCACGACGCGGGCGCTCAGCATCGGGCTCGTCGGCCTGACCCTCCTCGTGATCCTCGTGGGGACCCTCGTGACGGGCACCGGGCCGCACGCCGGCGACTCCGCCGAGGTGCCCCGGATGCAGTTCCACTGGGAGAGCGTGACCGTCGTGCACGGCGTGCTCGGCACGGCGGTGCTCGTCGCGGGTGCCGCACTGCTCCAACGCCTGTCGCGGGCGGCGGGCTCGGAGCTCGCCCGGCGGCGCGTCGTCACCTTCCTCGTCGTCGTCGTGCTGCAGGCGCTGGTCGGAGTCGCGCAGTCGCTCACCGCGCTGCCCGAGACGCTCGTCGCAGTGCACCTCCTCGGCTCGGCTCTGGTCTGGGTCGGCGCGGTCCGCGTGCTGCTCGACGTGAACCCGAGGCTCTTCACCGTGCGCGCCCAGCGCCGGGACGCCGCTCAGGAGCTCCAGGCCGCCGTCTGACCGCGGGATCCGGCTCGGCGGAGAGCAGGTGCCGCCGGAGGCGCAGGAGCACCCGGGGGAGTGCCCGCAGAGGGAGGTCCGCCGCAACGGCGCGGGCGAGAGGACCGAACGCCCGAGCGGGTCCGGCCGGCAGGCCGGCGCCCATCAGTGCGGTCACGAGTCGGGCGGGGAGCGGGATCGATCCGTCGTTCGTCATGGAGGAACCGAATCACGGACCACTGACACCGGTATGGTCATGCGCGTCTGGCGATCGCTCCCCGGTGCCCGGCCGACACCCAGGTGCGGAGGTTCCGCTGAAGGGCGGACGCCGGTAGAATGAGAAGCTGGTCACGGTTCGACGCACCCTGCGCACGTGATCCGCACACGGCTCGATGGGGCGCCGACGCACACCTCCGGAACCCCAGGGACGCACACCATCCGCTCCGCGCATCAGATCGATCGCGCGACCGGCCGGAGAGCACCCGCGGGCCATCCCCGGGGGAATGACTCCGGGACCCGACCGGTTAGCAGTGGGTAGGAAACGAGGTACACATGTCAGACATCCTGATCGACCGCCCCGAGCTCGAGAGCCTGGGCGTCTACGAGTTCGGCTGGTCCGACTCGGACTCCGCCGGCTCCTCCGCACGTCGCGGCATCTCGCCCGAGGTCGTCTCCGACATCTCCGCGCTCAAGAACGAGCCCGCCTGGATGCGCGACCGCCGCATGAAGGCCCTGAAGCTCTTCGAGCGCAAGCCCATGCCGACCTGGGGCGCCGACCTGTCGGAGATCGACTTCGACAACATCAAGTACTTCGTCCGCTCCACGGAGAAGCAGGCTCAGACCTGGGACGACCTCCCGGACGACATCAAGAACACGTACGAGAAGCTCGGCATCCCGGAGGCGGAGCGCCAGCGCCTCGTCGGCGGCGTCGCGGCCCAGTACGAGTCCGAGGTCGTCTACCACCAGATCCGCGAGGACCTGGAGGAGCAGGGCGTCATCTTCATGGACACGGACACTGCCCTGCGCGAGCACCCTGAGATCTTCGAGGAGTACTTCGGCACCGTCATCCCCGCGGGCGACAACAAGTTCGCGGCGCTGAACACGGCTGTCTGGTCCGGCGGCTCCTTCGTCTACGTCCCGAAGGGCGTCCACGTCGACATCCCGCTGCAGGCCTACTTCCGGATCAACACCGAGAACATGGGCCAGTTCGAGCGGACCCTGATCATCGCGGACGAGGACAGCTACGTCCACTACATCGAGGGCTGCACGGCGCCGATCTACAAGTCGGACTCGCTGCACTCCGCCGTGGTCGAGATCATCGTGAAGAAGAACGCCCGCGTGCGCTACACGACGATCCAGAACTGGTCGAACAACGTCTACAACCTCGTCACCAAGCGCGCGATCGCGCACGAGGGCGCGACGATGGAGTGGATCGACGGCAACATCGGCTCCAAGGTCACCATGAAGTACCCGTCGATCTTCCTGGTCGGCGAGCACGCCAAGGGCGAGACCCTCTCCGTCGCGTTCGCAGGCCCCGGCCAGCACCAGGACGCCGGCGCGAAGATGGTCCACATGGCGCCGTACACGCAGTCGTCGATCGTCTCGAAGTCGATCGCCCGCGGCGGCGGCCGCGCCGGCTACCGCGGCGAGGTCCGGGTGGACGCGAACGCGCACCACTCGGCGAACACCGTGCGCTGCGACGCACTCCTGGTCGACACCATCTCGCGGTCCGACACCTACCCGGCGATCGACATCCGTGTCGACGACGTGCAGCTCGGCCACGAGGCGACGGTGTCGAAGGTCAGCGAGGAGCAGCTCTTCTACCTGATGTCGCGCGGCCTGCCGGAGGACGAGGCCATGGCCATGATCGTCCGCGGCTTCATCGAGCCGATCGCGCGCGAGCTGCCCATGGAGTACGCCCTCGAGCTGAACAAGCTGATCGAGATGGGGATGGAGGGCAGCGTCGGTTGACGCCCGCCTCCCCCCTCGAAGGGGCGCCCGGACGGGGCGCCCCGCACCCATCGAAAGGAACCACCGCCAGATGACGGTCCCCACGAGCGCCGCGACCCCCGAGATCGACGGCGCGGCCGCCGCTGAGCGCCTGGGCATCAGCGCCCACTCCGACGGGGCGTTCACGCCCGTGCAGACGCGATCCGAGCGCTTCGCCTCGGCCGACGTCGAGGCCTTCGAGGCCGTCACCGGCCGCGAGATCGCCTGGAAGCTGACGCCCGTCGCCCGCTTGGGCGACCTGATCGACGGCACGCTCGACGGCTCGCCCGCCCCGCTCGAGCACGCGGCGGTGGACGGCGTGGACGTCTCGTGGGTCGGCCGCGACGACCAGCGGATCGGCACCGCCGGCCTCCCCGAGGACCGCGCCGCCGCGAACGCCTGGTCGAGCTTCGAGAAGGCCCTCGCCGTCCGCGTCACGGGAGAGGACGAGAAGGTCGCCACCCTCGTCCGCTCCGGCCTCGGCTCCGCGCCCCGCGCCGCGCACACGATCATCGAGGCGGCGCCCTACGCCCGCGCCGTCGTCGTACTGCAGAACGAGGGCGACGCCTCCCTCGCGGAGAACGTGGAGATCCTCGTCGGCGAGGGCGCCCAGCTCACCGTCGTGACCGTGCAGGAGTGGGCGGACGACGCCCGGCACCTGGCCAACCACTTCGTGCGGGTCGGACGCGATGCGAAGGTGAAGCACATCGTGGTCACCCTCGGCGGGTCCATCGTCCGGGTGAACCCCTCGGCGCACCTCGTCGAGCGCGGAGCGGACGGCGAGCTCTTCGGCCTGTACTTCGCCGACGGCGGCCAGCACCTCGAGCAGCAGGTGTACGTGGACCACGACGCCCCCGACACCCGCAGCCGCGTGACCTACAAGGGCGCGCTGCAGGGCGAGGGCGCGCGCACCGTCTGGATCGGCGACGTCCTGATCCGCAACAGCGCGACCGGCACCGACAGCTACGAGCAGAACCGCAACCTCGTCCTCTCGGACGGCACGCGGGCCGACTCCATCCCGAACCTCGAGATCGAGACCGGCGACATCGCCGGAGCGGGGCACGCCTCGGCGACCGGCCGCTTCGACGACGAGCAGCTCTTCTACCTGCAGTCCCGCGGGATCCGTGAGGACGAGGCGCGACGCCTGGTCGTGCGCGGGTTCCTCAGCGAGATCGTGCAGCAGATCAAGGTCGCCGAGCTCGAGGACCGCCTGCAGCTCGCGATCGAGGCGGAGCTCGCCGGCAGCGCCGGCCAGACCGGCTCCTCCCGCGGAGCGGCGGTCACCGCATGAGCAACGCCGCGATGATCTGCTCGGTCTCCGAGCTGGTCCCCAACCAGGCCATGCGGGTCGAGGTCGACGGAGTCGCGATCGCGGTCGTGCAGGACTCCGCCGGCGAGATCCACGCGATCGGCGACACCTGCACCCACGGCGAGATCTCGCTCTCCGAGGGCTTCGTCGAGGGCGAGAGCCTCGAATGCTGGGCGCACGGCTCCCAGTTCTCCCTCCGCACCGGCACCCCGCTCAACCTCCCGGCCTACGAGCCGGTCCCCGTCTTCGTCGTCGAGATCATCGACGGCGACGTCTACATCGACCCGACCGTCACGAAGGAAGTCTGAATGTCCGTTCTCCAGATCAGCGATCTCCACGTCAGTGTCGAGACCGAGCAGGGGACCAAGCAGATCCTCCGCGGTGTCGATCTCACCATCAACCAGGGTGAGATCCACGCGATCATGGGCCCCAACGGGTCCGGCAAGTCCACCCTCGCGTACACGATCGCGGGACACCCCAAGTACCACGTCGACGGCGGCTCGATCACCCTCGACGGCATCGAGGTCCTCGACATGTCCGTCGACGAGCGCGCTCGCGCGGGCCTCTTCCTCGCCATGCAGTACCCGGTCGAGATCCCCGGCGTGACCAACACCAACTTCCTCCGCACCGCCAAGACCGCGATCGCCGGCGAGGCGCCCGCGATCCGCACGTGGACGAAGGACGTCAAGTCCGCGATGGCGAACCTCCGCATGGACTCGTCCTTCGCGGCTCGCAACGTCAACGAGGGCTTCTCGGGCGGCGAGAAGAAGCGCAACGAGATCCTCCAGCTCGAGCTGCTCGCCCCGCAGTTCGCCGTGCTCGACGAGACCGACTCCGGCCTCGATGTCGACGCGCTCAAGATCGTGTCGGAGGGCGTCAACCGCGCCCACCAGAGCACGGGCCTCGGCGTGCTGCTGATCACGCACTACACGCGGATCCTTCGCTACATCCAGCCCGACTTCGTCCACGTCTTCGTCGCCGGCCGCGTCGCCGAGCAGGGCGGCAAGGAGCTCGCCACCCGGCTCGAGGACGAGGGCTACGACCGCTTCCTGACCTCGGCGACGGTCTGATCATGGCGGTCACCACTCTCGAGCCGAAGCTCTTCGACCAGGTCGAGGAGGCGCTCAAGGACGTCATGGACCCCGAGCTCGGGGTCAACGTGGTCGACCTGGGACTCATCTACGACCTGGGCTGGGACGACGAGAACGACGCCCTCGTCATCCACATGACCCTCACCTCGGCGGGCTGCCCGCTGACCGACGTGCTCGAGGAGCAGACCGCCGAGTCGCTCGACGGCATCGTCGAGGCGTTCCGGATCAACTGGGTCTGGATGCCGCCGTGGGGTCCCGACCGGATCACCGAGGACGGCCGCGACATGATGCGCGCACTCGGCTTCTCGATCTAGCCGCTGCACGCCGACGCCGAAGGGCCGGGAGGAATCGTCCTCCCGGCCCTTCGGCGTCCGTGCGACCGCTCAGCGCGAGCGGCGCGAGAGCATCGCCCAGGTGGTGGGCAGCAGCGCGGCGGCGACCAGCGCCTTGAGCGCGTCGCCGACCAGGAAGGGCACGAGCCCCGCGGAGAGGACGGAGCCGAGGTCGGCGGGCAGCCCCAGCGAGGCGAGGGCGGCGGCCAGCCAGGGCAGGCCGACGAGGTAGATGGTGGCGGTGCCGGCGAGGAAGGTCACCAGCGTGCCGAGGACGCGGCGGTCCCACTGCCGCTGGGCGAGCCATCCGGTGACGACCGACGCGAGGACGAAGCCGACGATGTAGCCGCCGGTGGGACCCGCGAGGACGGCCCAGCCGTGCGAGCCCTCGGTGAAGACCGGGGCGCCGAGAGCGCCGACGAGCGCGTACACCAGCATGGAGAGCGCGCCGCGGAGCGCGCCGAGCGTCGTGCCGACCAGGAGGACCGCGAAGGTCTGGCCCGTGAAGGGGACCGGCCACATCGGGATGAACAGCTGCGCCATCGCCGCGGTGAGACCCGCACCCGCGAGCACCAGCAGGGCGTCGGTCGCGACGGAGCGGGTGACGAGCCGGTCGGCGAGGACCGGGCGCGGAAGGGCGGAAGAGGAAGGGGACATGGGTGATCTCCGAGAGTCCTGGTCGCCCGAGAGCGAGGAGCGAGCGCGTCCGCGGTGAGCGGACGTGGATCCGCCCCGCGGCTCAGGAAATATACTAGGGGGCTGCCGCATCGCGGCCCCTTGCCCCACTCCTCCCGAACCGAACGCCATTTCTTGGCGGGAACGGACAGCACTGTGCTCAGCGTGCACGATCTCGAACTCCGAGTCGGCGCCCGACTCCTGATGGAGAACGTCTCCTTCCGGGTGGGCGACGGCGACAAGGTCGGCCTCGTCGGCCGCAACGGGGCGGGGAAGACGACGCTGACCAAGGTCCTCGCGGGCGACCTCATCGCCTCGAAGGGCACTGTCGACCGCGGCGGCGAGATCGGCTACCTCCCCCAGGACCCGCGCTCGGGCGACCCGGAGGAGCTGGCGCGCACCCGCATCCTCGACGCCCGCGGGCTGGGGCAGCTGGTGCTCGGCATGCAGGAGGCGACGATCGCGATGTCGAGCAGCGACACCTCCGTGAGCGAGGCCGGCATGAAGAAGTACGGGAACCTCACGGACCGCTTCCTCTCCCTGGGCGGATACGCGGCGGAGGCGGAGGCCGCGTCGATCGCGAGCAACCTCAACCTCCCCGACCGGATCCTCGACCAGCCGCTCAAGACGCTCTCCGGCGGCCAGCGGCGCCGGATCGAGCTCGCACGCATCCTCTTCTCCGACGCGAGCACGCTGATCCTCGACGAGCCGACGAACCACCTCGACGCCGACTCCGTCGTCTGGCTCCGCGAGTTCCTGAAGAACTACCGCGGCGGCTTCATCGTGATCAGCCACGACATCGAGCTGGTCGGCGAGACCGTGAACCGCGTCTTCTACCTCGACGCCAACCGCCAGGTCATCGACGTCTACAACATGAACTGGAAGAACTACCAGCGCCAGCGCGCCGCGGACGAGGAGCGCCGCAAGAAGGAGCGGGTCAACGTCGAGAAGAAGGCCGGCGCCCTCCAGCTGCAGGCCGCCAAGTTCGGCGCGAAGGCCTCGAAGGCGGCGGCGGCGCACCAGATGGTCGCACGTGCCGAGCGCATGCTCAGCGGACTCGAGGAGGTCCGCGCTGTCGACCGCGTCGCGAAGCTCCGGTTCCCGACTCCGTCCGCCTGCGGTCGCACCCCCCTGCAGGCCCAGAACCTGTCGAAGAGCTACGGCTCGCTCGAGATCTTCACCGCCGTCGATCTCGCGATCGACCGCGGCTCCAAGGTCGTCATCCTCGGGCTCAACGGAGCGGGCAAGACGACGCTCCTGCGCATCCTGGGCGGCGTCGACCAGCCCGACACCGGAGTGATCGAGGCCGGGCACGGCCTCCGTATCGGCTACTACGCGCAGGAGCACGAGACGATCGACGTCAAGCGATCGGTGCTCGAGAACATGGTCTCCTCGAGCCCGAACCTCACCGAGACCGAGGCGCGCCGGGTCCTGGGCTCGTTCCTCTTCACTGGAGACGACTCGCACAAGCCGGCCGGGGTCCTCTCGGGCGGGGAGAAGACCCGCCTCGCCCTGGCGATGATCGTGGTCTCGGGCGCGAACGTGCTCCTGCTCGACGAGCCCACCAACAACCTCGACCCCGCGAGCCGCGAGGAGATCCTCGACGCGCTGGCGCACTACGAGGGCGCCGTCGTCCTGGTCAGCCACGACGAGGGAGCAGTCGAGGCGCTGAACCCCGAGCGCGTCCTGATCATGCCGGAGGGCACCGAGGACCACTGGGCGGCCGACTACCTCGACCTGATCACGCTCGCCTAGCGGGCGTCGAGCAGCTCGTCCTCGACCTCGGAGTCGCTGCGGCCGCGGCGTCGGCGGCGCTCCTCGCGCCGCTCCTCGGCCGCCATGACCTCGGGGTCGTCGGCGTTGCGGATGCGGTACTCGTGGCGGATCGCCCAGCCGAGCCCGCCGAAGCCCATGACCGCGAACAGCACCCACTGGATGGCGTAGCTGATGTGCAGGCCCTCGTCGGCGACCGGCTTGATCGCGGCCAGAGGGGGAGCGTCGATCGGCGCCGGCGCCTCGGCGACCAGCAGGCCGTACGCCGAGGTCCGCAGGGGCTCGTCCAGCTGCGCCGACAGGTCGTCGAGCTGGATCGTGGCGATCTGGCCGGCCGGTGCGGAGCGTCCGTCGATCCGCCCCTCCGCGGGCTTCAGGCGGGCGACGACGGTCACCTCTCCCTCGGGCGGCGCGGGGACGGCGTCGGGGGAGTCCTGGGTCGAGCCGACGGGCACCCAGCCGCGGTCGACGACGAACACGCTGCCGTCGTCGAGCCGCAGCGGCGTCAGGATCTCGAAGCCGGGGTTGCCGTTGTAGGGCCGGTTGCGGACGAGGGTCTGCCCCTGCGTCTCGTAGACGCCGGTGACCTCGACCGGGCGGTACTCGAGCGCGTCGTCCCAGGAGGAGTCGGCGGGGAGCAGTCCGTCGAGGGCGACCGGGTCGGCGGTCCAGTTCGCGGTGACCAGCCTGTTGGTCGAGGCGGCCTGGTCGAGCCGCGCGACCTGCCAGCGCGAGAGCAGCACGCACGCGACGGCGAAGACGATCGCGAGGGCGAGGTAGCCGCACCAGCGCCGGGAGAAGACGAAGCGCCAGGAGGGACGGGGCGCGTCGCCGCTCACCGTTCCGCTCCGCGATCGACCGTGTAGAGCGGCTTCACCTCGAGCGGGAAGTCGCGGGCGAGGAGGAACTCGCGCAGGAACTCCAGGTGCTCGCCGCAGGCCAGCCAGGTCTTCCGGCGGTCCTCCGCGTGGATCCTCGGGTTCCGCCACTCGATCGCGTAGGTCGCCGTCCTCGGGCAGCCCGCTCGGGAGCAGGCGTGTGCATCGGGGACCCGGCCGAGGGGGATCACGGCCGGTCTCCCCGCGGGTCGCCGCCCTCGGGGCCGGTCGGCGCCTCGGAGTCGGGGGCGGGGGCCGGAGCCGGCGGGACCGGCCGGGAGAGGACGATCGCGCCCGGCCGCTCGACGTTGCCGCGCTCGCCCGCGCTGCCGACGTTGGCCAGTACGACGGCGAAGTAGGGCAGCACCACGGCGCCGATGGCGAAGAACAGCAGCCACCAGCCGTGGGCGAAGAGGAGGCAGATGACGCAGAGCATCCTGATGCCCATGGCGATCGAGTACTTGATCGCGCGGGAGCGCCGCTCGGCGCTCGGCGACGGCGGTAGGGAGGTGAGTGTCTCGCGTGGTTTCACAGCCCTGCAAGCCTACGTCGCGGCGGGCGGGTGGAGGCCGGGAGGGCCTCATCCCGGAATCTGTTGCGCGACGCGCCTCTAGGATGTACGGGTCGCCCGGCGCCGCACGAGCGCCGGCAGGAGGGACACCATGACCACGCCGCGCACCGTCCTCGTCACCGGGGGCAACCGGGGGATCGGCTTCGCCATCGCCCAGGAGTTCGTGGCCGCCGGTCACCGGGTCGCCGTGACGGCGCGCTCGGGCTCGGGTCCGGAGGGCTCCCTCACCGTCGTCGCGGACGTGACCGACGCCGCCTCCATCGACGCCGCGTTCACGCAGGTCGAGGCCGAGCTGGGCCCCGTCGAGATCCTGGTGGCGAACGCGGGCATCACCCGCGACACCCTGCTGCTGCGCATGACGGAGGAGGACTTCACCTCCGTCGTCGACACGAACCTCACGGGGGCGTTCCGCGTCGTCAAGCGCGCGTCGAAGGGGATGCTCAAGCAGCGCTTCGGCCGCGTCGTCCTCATCTCCAGCGTGGTCGGCCTCTACGGGTCGCCCGGCCAGATCAACTACGCCTCGTCGAAGGCCGCCCTCGTGGGCTTCGCCCGCTCGCTGACCCGCGAGCTCGGAGCTCGGAACATCACCGCCAACGTCGTCGCTCCCGGCTTCATCGAGACCGACATGACCGCCGAGCTCTCCCCGGAGCAGCAGGCGGAGTACCGCACGAGCATCCCGCTCGCCCGCTACGGCACCGCTGCCGAGGTCGCGAAGGTCACGCGCTGGCTGACCAGCGATGAGGCGGCGTACATCTCCGGCGCCGTGATCCCGGTCGACGGCGGCCTCGGGATGGGCCACTGACCGATAATCCCTGGGCTTATATCGGTGGGATATAAGCTCTAGGCTTATGCGATGACCTCCTCCGACGTCGTCGCCGTCCTCCTGGACCTGGTGACCTCCCGCTCCCTCGCCGACCGCGCGGGTGCCCAGCGCGAGATCGAGCGCGGCTTCGCCGACGTGGAGGCCGCGGTTCCGGCGATCCAGCCCCTGCATCCGACGGTCGGGGACGAGTTCCAGGCGATCTACCCCTCCGTCCACGCCGCGCTCCGTGCGACGCTGCAGGCGCGCCTCTCCCTCCCGGCCGGAGTCGACTGCCGCGCGGGCATCGGCCTGGGCGAGGTGCGGGTGGTCGGGTCCGGGGTCGCCGGGGACCTCGAGGACGGCTCCGGCTGGTGGCGAGCGCGCGAGGCCATCGATCGCGCCCACGCCCTCGAGGACGGTGCGGTGCCCACGGCGCGCGGGTGGTTCGTCGCCGGGGACGCAGACGGGAGGTCCGGCGAGGCGGCGGTCAACGCCTACCTCCTCTCCCGCGACGCCCTGGTCGGAGCGCTCAGCGCGCGCGATCGCCGGCTCGTGCTCGGGAGCCTGCGCGGGGCGTCGCAGAAGGAGCTGGGCGAGCAGGAGTCGATCTCCCAGCCCGCCGTCTCGCAGGCGCTGCGGCGCGCGGGAGCGGGCGCCCTCCTCGCCGGAGCGCGTCTGCTGGAGGAGGCGTGCTGACGGCGCTGCTGCTCGCCGTGATCGGCCTCGGCGACCTCGCGCGCACGCACCTCCGCCGTCGTGCGGCGCTCCTCGCGATCCCCGTGCTCGCCGCCGCCGCCGTGACCGCGGCGCTCCTCGTCGGAGCCCCGCCGCTCGGTGCGGCCATCGTCCTCGTCCTGGTCGGGGCCTGGCTGCTCACGACCACGACCGTCGAGAACGCTCGGCCGCCCGGGGGCCTGCGTCCGGCCGTCGCCCTCGTCGCGGCGGTCCTGGTGCTGACCGCTGTCGACCGCGCCGCCGGCGTCCCGACGGGGCTGCTCACGCCCACCGCCGTCGCGGGTCGGCTCCCGCCGCTCGCACAGCTCGCCCTGGCGGTCGGAGCGGGGCTCTTCCTGCTGGAGAGCGGCAACGTGATCGTGCGGGCCGCGCTGTTCCGCGAGCTCCCGCAGCCCGAGCCCGCGCCGCGTCCCCGCTGGAGCGAGCGGTTCGCCCGCCGGGAGCCGGCGGACGCCCGCCTGCCGGACCTCCAGGGCGGGCGCACGATCGGGCCGCTGGAGCGGCTGCTGATCGCCGGCCTCACGCTCGCCGGAGCGTTCGGCCTCGCCGGTGCCGTGCTCGCGGCCAAGGGGATCGTGCGCTTCCCCGAGATCTCCCGCGACGGCGGCAGCGGGGAGAAGGCGGAGTACTTCCTCGTGGGCTCGCTCGTCAGCTGGGCGCTGGCGCTCGGCTGCGCCGGGCTCGTCGCGATCGCGGGGCGCTGACCGCCCTGAGGGCGAGGGGCGGGGGCGGCGTCAGCCGCGGAGGCCGAGGACGGGCAGCAGCTGCGAGAGATCGAGACCGCCGACGACGAGGTCCGCGCGCTCGCGGACCAGGGGCTTGGCGTTGAAGGCCACGGCGAGGGCGGCGACCGCCATCATCTCCAGGTCGTTTGCGCCGTCGCCGACGGCGATCGTGCGCTGCGGGGGGACGCCCGAGAGTGCCGCCCACTCGCGGAGCGCGTCCGCTTTGGCAGCGGCGTCGATGACCGCCCCGTCGACCACTCCGGTGAGCAGGCCGCCCCGGCAGCAGAGGCGGTTGGCCCGGACGAAGTCGAGACCGAGCGCGCCGGCGACCGGGTCGAGGACCTCGTGGAAGCCGCCGGACACCACTCCGATGCGGCCGCCCGCGGCGTGCACGCCGGCCACGAGCTCGGCCGCGCCGGGCGTGACGCGGACGCCCGAGCTCACGCTCGGGAGCACCGACTCCGGGACCCCGGTGAGAGTGGCGACGCGCTCGCGGAGGCTCTCGCCGAAGTCGAGCTCGCCGCGCATCGCCCGCTCGGTGACGGCGGCGACGCGGCCCTCGGAGCCGGCGTGCACCGCGAGGAGCTCGATCACCTCGTCCTGGAGGAGGGTGGAGTCCGCGTCGAGGACGACGAGGAAGCGGGCAGGCGTCGCAGGACGCTCACTCATGGGCCGGTCCGATCGGTCGGGTGGGCGCGCCGGGGCGCAGAGCTCGACCCGCGGGGGTGCTACGGGTGGACGACGACGCCCTTGCCGACGACGGTGATGCCCGACTCGGTGACGGTGAACCCGCGCTCGCGATCGCGGTCGTGGTCCACGCCGACTCGAGCACCGGGCTCGACGACGACGTCCTTGTCGAGGATAGCGCGGACGACCAGCGCGTCCGGGCCGATGCGGACCTTGTCGAAGACCACCGAGTCGGTGACCGTCGCGTTCGACTCGATGACCGTCCAGGGCCCGACGACGCTGCGCTCGATGTGCGCACCCGAGATGACGGCCCCGAGCGAGACGACCGAGTCGACCGTCGATCCCATGTTGCCCTTGCCGTCGCGGACGATCTTGGCGGGAGGGGAGTTCAGCTGCGACGAGAAGATCGGCCACTGCTGGTTGTAGAGGTTGAAGACCGGCAGCGCCGAGATGAGGTCCTGGTGGGCCTCGAAGAAGGAGTCGATGGTGCCGACGTCCCGCCAGTAGTAGCGGTCGCGGTCGGTCGAGCCGGGGACGTCGTTGAGCTTGAGGTCGTAGACGCCGGCCTCGCCGCGCGCGACGAAGTCGGGGATGATGTCGCCGCCCATGTCGTGATCCGACGTGGAGGACTCGCCGTCGCGGATGACCGCGTCGATCAGGGCGTCGGCGTCGAAGACGTAGTTGCCCATGGAGGCGAGGACCTCGTGCGGCGAGTCGGCCAGGCCGACCGCGTCCTTGGGCTTCTCGAGGAACTCGGAGATCATCGTCGGGACGATGCCGTCCCCCGCCTCGTCGCCGGCGAGCTGGATGACGCCGAACTGATCCGCGAGCTCGATCGGCTGACGGATGGCCGCGACGGTCGCCTTCGCACCCGACCTGATGTGCGCGTCGATCATCTGCGAGAAGTCCATGCGGTAGACGTGGTCGGCGCCGACCACGACGACAATGTCGGGCTTCTCGTCGCGGATCAGGTTGAGGCTCTGCAGGATCGCGTCGGCTGAGCCGCTGAACCAGCGCTTGCCCAGGCGCTGCTGCGCGGGGACCGAGGCGACGTAGGAGTTCAGGAGCCCGGAGAGGCGCCAGGTCTGCGAGACGTGGCGGTCGAGCGAGTGCGACTTGTACTGCGTCAGCACGACGATCTGGGTCAGACCGGAGTTGATCAGGTTGGACAGCGCGAAGTCGATGAGCCGGTACTGCCCGCCGAACGGCACCGCGGGCTTGGCCCGGTCCGCCGTGAGGGGCATGAGGCGCTTTCCCTCGCCGCCGGCGAGGACGATGCCGAAGATCTTCTTTGACTGCATGGCACCACAGTAGGGGCTCGGGCTTTCCCGTGGACCCCGGCTGTCGCCGGGGGAGTGCCCTGTACTACGGTTCGGGGGTGCGAGTCGATCTGCTGACCAAGGAATACCCGCCCGAGGTGTACGGGGGAGCCGGTGTCCACGTGGCCGAGCTCACCAAGGCGCTGCGCAGCGACCTGGAGGTCGTGGTGCGCTGCTTCGGCGCGCCGCGCGAGGAGGAGGGCACGTTCGCGTACTCCGTCCCCGCAGAGCTCGCCGAGGCGAACGGCGCCCTGCAGACCCTCGGGGTCGACCTGCAGATCGCGCAGGACGCGGCAGGGGCCGACCTGGTCCACTCCCACACCTGGTACGCCAACGCCGCGGGGCGTCTCGCCCAGCTCCTGCACGGCATCCCGCACGTGGTCTCGGCGCACAGCCTCGAGCCGCTGCGTCCGTGGAAGGCCGAGCAGCTCGGCGGCGGCTACCGCGTCTCGAGCTGGATCGAGCGGGAGGCGTACGAGAACGCCGACGCCGTGATCGCGGTGTCCGGCGGCATGCGCGAGGACATCCTCCGTTCCTACCCGGCCCTGGACCCGGCGAAGGTCCACGTCGTCTACAACGGCATCGACCTCGACGCCTGGCACCCCGTCGAGGACGAGGCGGTCCTCGCCGAGCTGGGCATCGACCCCTCGCGCCCCTCCGTCGTCTTCGTCGGCCGCATCACCCGGCAGAAGGGCCTGCCCTACCTGCTCCGTGCCGCGGCGACCCTGCCGCCCGAGGTGCAGCTCGTGCTCTGCGCCGGCGCCCCCGACACCCCCGAGATCATGGCCGAGGTCACCTCGCTCGTCCGCAGCCTCCAGGAGGAGCGCACCGGCGTCGTCTGGATCGACCGGCACCTGCCGCGCCACCAGCTCTCCGCGGTCCTGACGAACGCGACCACGTTCGTCTGCCCCTCGATCTACGAGCCGCTCGGCATCGTCAACCTCGAGGCGATGGCCTGCGGTGCAGCGGTCGTCGGGACGGCGACCGGCGGCATCCCGGAGGTCGTCGACGACGGAGTGACCGGTCGGCTCGTCCCGATCGAGCAGGTCACCGACGGCACCGGCACCCCCGTGGACCCGGATCGCTACGTCGCGGACCTGGCCGCCGCCCTCGCCGAGGTCGTCGCGGACCCGGAGGCGGCGAAGCGGATGGGTGCCGCGGGCCGCGAGCGTGCGCAGAGCCACTTCAGCTGGACGCAGATCGCGCGGGACACCCGGGCGATCTACGACTCGCTCGTCTGAGCCTCCCGGCCGCCCCCTTTAGAATGGCTCCCATGCCCAGCGTTGTCTCGTTCGTCGATGTGTCCTTCGTCCGGAACGGCAAGCGGATCCTCGACCACGTGTCGTGGGACGTGGCCGAGGACGAGCGATGGGTGATCCTCGGCCCCAACGGGGCGGGCAAGACCTCGATCCTGCAGATCGCCGCCGCTCAGAACTACCCCTCGACCGGCGCCGCGCACCTGCTCGAGGAGACCCTCGGCCGCGTCGACGTGTTCGAGCTGCGGCCGCGCATCGGCTACGCCTCGACCGCGATGGCCCGCCGCCTCCCGGCCGGCGAGACCGTGCTCGACGTCGTCATGACCGCCGCCTACGCCGTCACCGGCCGCTGGAACGAGGGCTACGACGCGATCGACGAGCGCCGTGCCCGCCGGGTGCTGTCCGAGTGGAAGCTCGAGCACCTCGCCGAGCGCACCTTCGGGACGCTCTCGGACGGCGAGCAGAAGCGCGTCCAGATCGCCCGCGCGATCATGACCGACCCCGAGCTGCTCCTGCTCGACGAGCCGGCCGCGAGCCTCGACCTCGGCGCCCGCGAGGAGCTCGTCCAGCTGCTGGGCGGCTTCGCGAAGGACCCGGCGTCGCCCGCGATCGTGATGGTGACCCACCACGTCGAGGAGATCCCCGACGGCTTCACCCACGCCCTGCTCCTCCGCGACGGAGCGGTGGTGGCGGCGGGCCCGCTGGCCGAGTCCCTGACCGAGGCGACGCTCGCCGAGACCTTCGGGCTCGACATCGCGCTGACCCGCGAGAACGGGCGCTTCTCGGCCCGCGCCCGCGGCTGACCCCGGCTCCGGGATCCGGGCGCGGCGCGACTTCTGCACGCGCTGCCGGTCTGGTATCCTCGGTAGCTGGTTCGGGCCCGTTCGCGGTGCGCCCGCCCTCCTTCCACCCGTTCCCGTCGACGACAGGTGCGGTTCAGGACCATCGACGACAGGACACGACCATGAAGACCGACATCCACCCCGAGTACTCCGCGATCGTCTTCCGCGACCTCGCGTCCGGTGAGACCTTCCTCACCCGATCGACCGCGAAGAGCAGCAAGACGATCGAGCTCGACGGCGTGACCTACCCCGTCATCGACGTCGAGATCTCCTCCGCCTCGCACCCGTTCTACACGGGCAAGCAGCGCATCATGGACTCGGCCGGCCGTGTCGAGAAGTTCAACAGCCGCTACAAGAACTTCGGCAAGTAGCACTTCTCGAAGGGCCCTCGACCTCACGGTCGGGGGCCCTTCGTCGTTCCCGCAGGGCGTCGGCCTCAGTAGCGGTAGAAGCCCTCGCCGGTGGCCGTGCCGAGGCGGCCGCGATCGAGGTACTCCGTCTTGAGATGGGCGGCGAACGCCTGGGAGGCCTCGTCCGGTGCCGCGGCGGCGATGTTGTACGCGGTCCGCAGACCGACGACGTCGAAGATCTGGAAGGGCCCGAGCGGGGCTCCTGTGCCGATCCTCCAGGTCTTGTCGATGGTCTCGTGATCGGCGTAGCCGCCCATGAGCAGACCCGACGCGGCGTTGAGGAGCGGCACCAGCAGGGAGTTCAGGACGTAGCCGGCCTTCTCCTTCTGCAGCCGGATCGGCTCGAGGCCGCTGGAGACGGCGAACTCCACGACGGCGTCGACGACTGCGGGGTCCGTGTCCGCCGTCCCCATGATCTCGGCGGTGTTCTGCGCCCAGACGTGGTTGGCGTAGTGCAGGGCGAGGAACCGGTCGGGCCGGCCCGTCGCGGCCTTCAGATCGCTGGGGAGCAGCGTGGACGAGTTGGTCGCGAAGACCGTGCGCTCGGGAGCGAGCGCGCCCAGCCGGCCGTACAGCTCCTGCTTCAGGCTCAGGTCCTCGGGGACGGCCTCGATCACGAGGTCGGCGTCGGCGACCGCCTCCGCCAGGTCGGACGTGAGACGGAGGGAGTCGAGCGCCTCCTGCGGTCCGCCGGCGACGCCGCCGGGCACCGACTCGTAGACCCCCGCGAGACCGCGGAGCCGCTCGCGCGCCGACTCGAGGACCTCGTCGGAGAGGTCGTAGACGGTGACGGCGAAGCCGTGGAAGGCCGACTGGAAGGCGATCTGGGAGCCGAGCACTCCGCTGCCGAGGACGGTGACCGTGCGGATCGTGGGCATGACTTCTCCTTGCGAGAGGGGGTGGGGGGACACGTGGTCCTTCGATCCCACAGCGCCCGGGTCCGCGGAGCGAGGGCTTGCGCCGACGGGCCGCCCGTGGCCGTCGGGGAGTCGACGCGGTAGCGTCCCGGCATGGTGTCCTTCGCCGACAAGCCGATCCTGCCGTTCACGACTCCCGAGGAGTGGGACGCCTACCTCCGCGGCGAGCCCGACCCGGACGGGGTCCGGCTGAAGCTGCGCAAGAAGGCCGCCGTGGATCCGGGGATCACCTACGCCGAGGCGCTCGACGTCGCGCTCTGCCACGGCTGGATCGACGGTCAGGCGGGAGCGTTCGACGAGCAGTTCAAGCTCCAGGCCTTCACCCCGCGGCGTCGGGCGAGCCCGTGGTCCAAGGTCAACCGCGACCATGTCGCGCGGCTGCTCGCGGAGGGACGGATGCTGCCGGGCGGCCTGGCCGAGGTCGAGCGGGCACGCGCCGACGGGCGCTGGGACGCGGCCTACCGGCAGCGCGACGCGGAGGTGCCGGACGACTTCCAGCGGGCGCTCGATACGGATCCACAGGCCCTGGCCTTCTTCGCGACCGTCGGCGGGCAGAAGCGGTTCGCGTTCCTCTTCCGCCTCTCGCAGCTGAAGCGGGCGGCGACGCGGGAGCGGCGGATCGCGGAGTACGTGGCGCTCCTGCGCGAGGGGCGCACACTGACCTGAGGCGTCAGCGGCGGACCGGCCAGCCCCCGTCGGCGACGAAGGACTCGTCGCGGACGCGGCGCATGTACTCCTGGAAGGACTCGGCCTGGGTGCGGCACCAGTCGACCTGGAGCGCGTGCAGGGCCTCCGCACCGACTCCGAGCTCGTCGGCGAAGGCCCGGCCCAGCGCCTGTGCGACACGGCCCGCCGCGACCGCGTCCGCGCCGGCGTCGTGCGCCTCGGTGAGGGCGACGCCGTAGTGCTCGGCGGCGAGGGTCAGGGTGCGCTTGCCCTTGCGGTAGCGGTCGACCGCCTTGTCGATCACGAGCGGATCGACGACCGGGCTCGGGTCGAGCAGCACGGGCACGCCCCAGCGCCGCGCCTCGTGGGCGAGGAGCGAGAGGTCGTAGGGGGCGTTGTAGACGACGACCGGGATGCCGCGCGCGAAGAGCGAGCGCAGCGCCTCGGAGATCTCGGCCACGACCTCGCCGGCGGGGCGGCCGTGCGCACGGGCGTGCTCGGTGCTGATGCCGTGGACGGCGGAGGCGCCGGCCGGGATCTCGACCCCGGGATCGGCGAGCCAGCTCGTGCCCTCGATCGGCTCGCCCGCCGCGTCGATCACGCCGACGTGCGCCGTGACGATGCGGCTCGTGCGGACGTCGATGCCGGTGGTCTCGAGGTCGAACACGGCGAGCAGGTCGAACCAGCGCGCCCTCTCGGAGGGGACGAGCGCCTGCTCGGGGTCGTCGAACAGCATCGGCTCGGTCTGCGTCTCGGTCGTTCCGGTGGTGCTCACGCGGACAGCCTAAAGGGGGCCTCCGACATCGGCCGGAGGCCCCTCGGCGTGCTGCCGGGTCAGCGGGCCTCGTGCGCCTTGGCGACGTGGAGCCAGAAGAAGCCCTGCGTGCCGAGCGTCATCGTCAGCGTGCCGTCGTCCGAGAATCCGGGGAAGCGGCCGCCGCCGAACAGGTCGCTCAGCGTCGACCCGGGGTTCTCGGGGTCGGTGATGGTGACCGAGACCGGGTTGTGGTTGAAGCTGAAGACGCAGAGCACCTCCTCCGGCTGGTCGCCCATCGCCGTGCCCGAGCCCGCGTAGTCGCGCACGAACGCGAGGACCGACTCGTGGTCCGTCTCGAGGACGCGCATCGACCCGAGGCCGAACGCCGGGTGGCCGCGGCGCACGTGTAGGACGTTCCGCATCCAGTGCAGCAGGGAGCGCGACTGCGCCAGCTGCGCCTCCACGTTGACCTGGTTGTAGTGGTAGACGAGCGACTGGACGATCGGCTGCACGAGCTTGCCGGGGTCGGCGGCCGAGAAGCCGGCGTTGCGGTCGGGCGTCCACTGCATCGGCGTGCGCGACGCGTCGCGGTCGTTGAGCCAGATGTTGTCGCCCATGCCGATCTCGTCGCCGTAGTACAGGAACGGGCTGCCGGCGAGGGAGAACAGCAGGGCGTTGATCAGCTCGAGCTCGGCGCGCGAGTTGTCCAGCAGCGGCGCGAGCCGGCGGCGGATGCCGATGTTGGAGCGCATCCGCGGGTCGTAGGCGTACCAGCCGTACATGGCCTGGCGGTACTCCTCGGACACCATCTCGAGCGTGAGCTCGTCGTGGTTGCGGAGGAACACGCCCCAGGCGGCGCCGCTGGGGATGTCGAACGTCTCGGAGAGCACCTTCTTCAGCTCGTTCGCCGTCTGCGCGCGGAGGGAGTAGAAGATGCGCGGCATCACCGGGAAGTCGAACGCCATGTGGCACTCGGGCTCCTCCTCCGTGCCGAAGAACGCGGCGACCTCGCGCGGCCACTGGTTCGCCTCGGCGATCAGGATGCGGCCCGGATAGTCGCGGTCGACCATGGTGCGGAGGTTCTTGATGAACTCGTGCGTCGGCGGCTCGCCCTCGCCGTTGCCCTCGTCGGACTCGTAGAGGTAGGGGATCGCGTCGAGCCGGATGCCGTCGACGCCGAGGTCGAGCCAGAACTTGACCACGTCGTGGATGGCCTCGTGCACGGCGGGGTTCTCGAAGTTGAGGTCCGGCTGGTGCGAGAAGAAGCGGTGGAAGTAGAACTGGCGCCGCTCGGCGTCGAAGGCCCAGTTCGAGTCCTCGGTGTCGACGAAGATGATGCGGATGTCCGGCCACTTGTCGTCGGTGTCGTTCCAGACGTAGAAGTCGCCGTAGGGGCCCTCGGGGTCGGAGCGCGACTGCTGGAACCACTCGTGCTGGTCGCTGGTGTGGTTGAGCGGGAAGTCCATCACGATGCGCATGTTGCGCTCGTGGGCCTTCCGGACGAGGTCGCGGAAGTCCTCCATGGTGCCGAACTCGGGGAGGATCGCCTTGAAGTCGGAGACGTCGTAGCCGCCGTCGCGCAGCGGCGACATGTAGAACGGCGGGAGCCAGAGGGCGTCGATCCCGAGCCACTGCAGGTAGTCGAGCTTGGAGGCGAGCCCGTTGATGTCGCCGGCGCCGTCGCCGTTCGAGTCGTAGTACGACCGGATCATCACCTCGTAGAACACCGCCCGGCGGTACCACTGGGGGTCGAGGGCGAGTCCGGGGAGTTGGATCGGCGACGTGAAGCTCACGGTGCTCCTTCTGCTGCTGCCTGAGCGGATGACCGTCTCGCGAGACGGGTGGGCGGTGCGCCGTGTTGCGAGCGCGTGATCATGCTCCCGGCTCGGATCGAGGCCACGCAAGGCGTTGCGGCCAGATCTTCGACGGGCTTTCCCTACGATAAGGAACGCGATGACCACTCCCTCTCCCTACGCCTCCGATCTCGGCCGTGTCCCCGTCCGCGAGGCCGCGGTGGACGTCGCCGGATCCCGCACCGCCTACTGGACCTACGGCGCCCCGGACGCGTCGAGCGTCCTCGTGCTGGTGCACGGGTTCCGCGGCGAGCACCACGGCCTCGAGCCCGTCGTCGCCCGCCTCCTCGCCGGGGGAGCGGATGTGCGGGTCGTCGCCCCCGACCTTCCCGGCTTCGGCGCCTCGACCCCGATGACGCGCGTGGCGCACGACGTGGACGGCTACGCCTCCTGGCTCGGCTCCTTCCTCGACGCGCTGGGGCTCCGGGGCGGGGCGGCCGTCCTCGGCCACTCCTTCGGCTCGATCGTCGCGGCCGCGGCCGTCGCCGACGGGCTGCCCGCTCCGCTCCTGGTCCTGGTCAACCCGATCGGCGCGCCCGCCCTGCAGGGTCCGCGCGGCGTCCTGACCCGGCTCGCGGTCCTCTACTACCGGCTCGGCGCGCTCCTGCCGGGGCCCCTCGGACGCCGCCTCCTCAGCGACCCGCTGATCGTGCGGGTGATGAGCCTGGCCATGGTGAAGACGAAGGAGCCGGCGCTGCGCCGCTTCGTCCACGACCAGCACGACCGCTACTTCAGCGCGTTCGCCTCCCGCGACACGGTCCTCGAGGCGTTCCGCGCCTCCGTCTCGCACGACGTCGGCGAGTACGCGGCCCGGATCGGGGTGCCGACGCAGCTGATCGCCGCGGCGCAGGACGACATCACTCCGCTCTCGGCGCAGTACCGGCTGCTCGAGAGGCTGCCGCACGCCCGCCTGCACGTCATCGACGGAGTCGGCCACCTGATCCACTACGAGACGCCGGACGAGGCCGCCGCCGTGCTGCGGACGGCTCTCGAGGAGGGGATCGACCGATGAGGATCGTCGTCGACTGCCGGTACACCCGGCTCGAGCGGCACGACGGGATCAGCCGCTACACCGCGGAGCTCGTCCGCGAGCTCGCGAAGCTGCACGACGTGACCATGCTGATCAGCGACCGCCGTCAGCTCGCGATGCTCCCGTCCCTCCCGTGGGAGCGCGTGACCGGGCCGACCAGCCCGTTCGAGCCGTTCGTCGCGCTGCTGGTGAACCGGCTGCGGCCCGACGTGGTCTTCTCGCCGATGCAGACCATGGGCTCCCTCGGCCGCCGCTACCGGCTCGTGCTGACTGTGCACGACCTGATCTACTACCGCCACCGCACTCCGCCGCGCGACCTGGCCGCTCCCGTGCGCGCGATCTGGCGGCTCTACCACCTCGCCTGGTGGCCGCAGCGGAGGCTCCTCCAGCGCGCCGACGCGGTCGTCACCGTCTCCGAGACGACCCGCGACCTGATCCGCTCCCACCGCCTCACCACGCGGCCGGTGGTCGTCGTGTCTAACGCGGCGACCGAGCCCGACGAGGCGAGCGTCGCTCTGGCGGGATCGCTGCCCGACCGATCGGCCGCGCGCTCGCTGGTCTACATGGGCTCCTTCATGCCCTACAAGAACGTCGAGACGCTGGCGCGCGCGATGCGGCTGCTGCCCGACTACGAGCTGCACCTGATGAGCCGGGCGAGCGACGAGACCGTCGAGACGCTGCGGGCCCTGGCGCCGACCGCGAAGCTGGTGTTCCACCAGGGGGCGCCGGATGCGGAGTACCGCGCGGTGCTCGCGCGGGCGACCGCCCTCGTGACGGCCAGCCGCGACGAGGGCTTCGGGATCCCGCTCGTCGAGGCGATGGCGCTCGGGACACCGGTTGTGGTGAGCGACATCCCGATCTTCCGCGAGATCGCCCAGGACGGCGCCGTGTACGTCGACCCGTCGAGCGCGAAGGGCATCGCCGACGGCGTGCGGTCGCTCGAGGACGGCGCCGTGTGGCGGACGCTGTCGGCACGGGCGAGGGAGCGCGCCGCGGCCTTCTCCTGGCGCGACTCCGCCCGGGTGCTCTTCGGGCTCCTGCAGGATCTCGGTCGGCGCTGACGCAGGGCCGGCGTCCGGGCCGCCTCCGGGAAGCGGCCGTCAGGCTCCCGGGGCCGGGCTGAGCACGTCGTCGAGGTCGACGTCCGCGACGACCACGTCGCCGGAGTCGTCGACGCCGACGATGCGCAGGGCCCCGTCGACGATCGCGAAGTCGTGCCGGGAGCCGTTGCCGACGGAGATGCCGTGCACGGGGAGGTCCTCGCTGCTGAGCGCGCGGATCAGGCTGCCGATGACCGCACCGTGCGTGGCGACGACGACGGACGCGTCGGGGAAGCGCTCGGCCACCTCGAGCAGCGCGGCGGTCGCCCGCTCGACGACCTCGGCGCGGGTCTCGCAGCCGGGGATCGGTGCGCGCTCGATGCCTCCGGGGAAGCGCTCGGCGAGCTCGGGGCCGGTCATCCCCTCCGCCTCGCCGTAGGCGCGCTCGGCGAGCCCCGGGACGGCCAGAGGCTCATCGAGGCCGAGACCGCGGGCGATGATCGCTCCGGTGTCGAAGGCGCGCTGCAGCGGACTGGCGACCACAGCGTCGAAGCGCTTCTCGGCGAGCAGCCGCGCCGCCGCCCGCGCCTGGGCGCGCCCGGTCGCGTTCAGCGGGATGTCGCTCCTGCCCTGGATGCGCCGGGCGGCGTTCCAGTCGGTCTGGCCGTGGCGGACGAGGGTGAGCTGGGTCACAGGGGCCTCTCGGGAGGTCGGGTGCGAAAGCGGGCGGGAGCTCAGAGGGCGGCGGTGCGCCGGGCGGGCAGGCGCTCGGCGAGCTCGCGGAGCACCTCGCTGGTGCCGCCGTCGATCTTGATGCTCGCGCGCGTGTCGCCCTTGGTGGTGCCGCGGTTGACGATCACGATCGGCATCCGGGCGCGGCGGGCGATCTCGAGGAAGCGGATCCCGGAGTTGACCACGAGCGAGGAGCCGGCCACGAGCAGGGCGTCGGCGCCCGCGACGATGGCGCGCGCCTCCTCGAACCGCTCGGTCGGGATGAACTCGCCGAAGAAGACGATGTCCGGCTTCAGGATCCCGCCGCAGACCGTGCACTCGGGGACGGTCATCGCCGAGACGTCGTGGACCTCGGCGTCGCCGTCGGGGTTGAGGGAGGAGACGTCGGGGTCGTCGAGCCAGGGGTTGAGCGCCTCGATCCGCTCGGCCACTGCGTCGCGGGCGAAGTACTGGCCGCAGGTCATGCAGCGCACGCGGTCCGCCGAGCCGTGGAGATCCACCACGCGGCGCGAGCCGGCGCGGACGTGCAGGCCGTCGACGTTCTGGGTGACGACGCCCGTGAGCAGGCCCCGCTCCTCGAGCCGGGCCAGGGCTCGGTGGCCGTCGTTCGGGAGGGTGCTGGTGAAGCGGCGCCAGCCGAGCTGGCTGCCGGCCCAGTACCGGCGGCGGTAGTCGGGATCGGCGACGAACTGCGAGTAGGTCATCGGGCTGCGCACAGGTGCCCCGGCTCCGCGGTAGTCGGGGATGCCCGAGTCGGTGCTCATGCCCGCGCCGGTGACGGCGGCGATGCGGCGCCCGCTGAGGAGTTCGACGGCCTGCTCGACCGCGAGTGCCTCGGGGCCCTCGGCGACCGGTGTCGGACTCGACTCCATCCGCGCCTCCTTCGAGGGCCGTTCGAGCGGCCCCTGGACGAGTTTAGTCCGCGCCGTGCCCTAGATTGCCGGGATGCCGATCGTGCACATCACCGACCTCGACCACCCGCTCCTCGCCGACTACCACCGCCTCACCGACGTGGCGCTGCGGCGGGTGCTGGAGCCGGAGGGCGGCCTGTACGTCGCCGAGTCGGCCAAGGTGATCGAGCGAGCGCTCGACGCCGGGCACCGTCCCCGCTCGGTCCTGGTGCAGGAGAAGCGGCTTCCGGATGCGGCCGGGGTGCTCGAGCGTCATCCCGAGGTGCCGGTCTTCGTGGCGCCGGATCCGCTGATCGAGGAGCTGACCGGGTTCCACCTCCACCGCGGAGCACTCGCCTCGATGCACCGTCCGCCGCTGCGGCCGATGGCCGAGCTGCTGGAGGGCGCGCGCCTCGTCGTGATCCTGGAGGACCTGGTCGACCACACCAACGTCGGCGCCGTCTTCCGCGCCGCCGCCGGCATGGGCGCGGACGCGGTGCTCGTGACGCCGCGCTGCGCGGACCCCCTCTACCGGCGCAGCGTCCGAGTGAGCATGGGCACGGTCCTGCAGGTGCCGTGGACGCGCACGCCCGAGTGGGCACCGGCTCGCCGGGCTCTGGAGGAGGCCGGGTTCTCGGTCGCCGCGCTGGCGCTCGCCCCGGACGCGGTGCCGCTCGACGAGTACGCGGCGGCCCGCCCCGAGCGTGTCGCGATCGTCCTGGGCGCGGAGGGGGACGGGCTCAGCCGCGCAGCGCTGGACGCCTCCGACACCGTCGTCACCATCCCGATGCTGCACGGCGTCGACTCGCTCAACGTCGCCTCGGCGAGCGCCGTCGCACTGTGGGCGCTGACCCGCGGACGCTGACCCGCCGGGTCCGGCCCGCGTCGACCCGGCGGTGAGCGGCCGCTGACGCTCGGGGCGCGGGATCGGCGTCGGCGCCGTGCGTCGCCCCGCCGCGCCTGACGCCGGGGCGGCGTCCGGGGCGGGTGCGGGGCCCGCCCGTACGATGACGGGGTGACCTCCCCGACCCGATCCGACGACGCCCTCGACCTGTTCGGGGAGCCCGCCGCGCCGGAGCCGCGACCGCGTCGACGGCGCGGAGCGGTCGTCGCCGGCCTCGTCGCCGCGACGGTGCTGGTCGGCGGAGGCGGCGCCTACGCGACCAACGCGGCGACGGCGGAGCTGCCGACGGCGAGCGCCGTCGCGGTCGAGCCCGTCTCCAGCACCGTCGACGCGCCCGCTCTGGCCTGGCCGGCCTACGGCTCCGGCGCCGTGGCGGCCGTCGGCGTCGACGGCACGGAGGAGGACGGGCTGCTCGCCCGCTACGGCTCCACCGGCACCGTGCCGACGGGGAGCATCGCCAAGGTCGTCACCGCTCTCGTCGTCCTCGCGGCGAAGCCGATCGCGGAGGGGACGGACGGGGAGACCATCACCTTCACGAACGCGGACGTGCAGTACTACGACGACACCCTGGCCGAGAACGGCTCGAACGCTCCGGTCACCGCGGGTCTGCAGCTGACGGAGCGGGAGGCGCTGACCGCCATGATGCTCCCGTCCGCGAACAACTACGCGAAGTCGCTCGCGATCTGGGCGTACGGCTCGGAGGACGCCTTCCTCGCCGCCGCGCGCAGCTGGCTCGACGAGCGGGGACTCGAGCGGACCTCCCTCGCCGACACCAGCGGGCTCTCGCCGGCGACGGTCAGCACGACGGCCGAGATGGTGCGGCTGGGCGAGCTGCTGATCGCGGACCCGGTGCTCGCTCCGATCGTCGCGATGCCGACCGCGGACATCCCGGGGGTCGGCGAGGTCGACAACACCAACTCGCTCCTCGGCCGCTCGGGAGTCGACGGGATCAAGACGGGGACGACCGACGAGGCGGGCTCCTGCCTGCTGTTCTCGCTCGACGCGACCGTCGAGGGGCAGCCGGTCACCCTGGTCGGCGTGGTGGTGGGGGCGCGCACGCATCCGCAGCTCGCCGCGGACGTGCTGACCCTCGTCCCGACCGTCGAGGCGGGCTTCCGGACCGTTCCGCTGACCGTCGAGGGCCAGGACTACGGCACTCTCACCAGCGCCTGGGGGGAGGCGGCGACGGCCGAGACCGAGGAGGCGCGGTCCGTGCTGGTGTGGGGCGCGGTGTCGACGACGACCACGGTCGCCCTCGACCCGCTCGAGACGGTCGCCGACGGCGGGCGCGTGGGGACCGCGACCGTCGACGTCAACGGCACCCCGTACGACCTTCCTCTCGTCGCCGATGGATCCATCGAGGACCCGGGCTTCGCCTGGCGCCTCGGCCACCCGGCCGAGCTGTTCGGCTAGTCCCGGGGTGATCGGCGGCCTCCCCGGGCAGGATCAGTCCCGGGGGTCCGCGGCCTGGTCGCCGACGATCCGCACGCCCGCGGTCGCGATGTCCTCGGCGACCTCCTCCGGTGTCGCGTTGCCCGGCACGACCGAGCCCGGCTCCGAGGCCGCGGGATCCGTGCGCCAGCGCTCGGCGGAGGGCCGCTTGGCGGTGATGAAGTCGCCGGAGGACTGGTGGCGGACGCGGCGCAGCACCCACGGCACGAGGTACTCCCGCGCCCACTGGATGTCCTCCGTGCGGGCGGCGCGCCACGTGCGGGCGTGCAGCGGCTCCGGCGCGAGGGGGCGCAGGTCGTTCTCGACGTTCAGCGCCTCGAGCACCATCCGTGCGACTTCGTGGTGGCCGTGCGGGTTCAGGTGCAGGCGGTCCGGCGCCCACATCCGCAGGTCCTGGATCTCCTGGAGGGACCACTGGTCGGCGACGATGCAGTCGTACCGCTTGGCCAGCGCCCGCAGGTTCTCGTTGTAGATCGCGACCTTGCCGCGGATCCGCCCGAACACGGGGGAGAAGCCCACGTCCACGCCGGTGAAGAGGACGACGGTCGCCCCGTCGGAGCGGAGCCGGGCGAGGCCCGACTCGAAGCGGGAGGCGATGTCGTCCGGGTCGGTCCCCGGTCGGATGACGTCGTTCCCGCCCGCGGAGATGGTGATGAGGTCGGGGCGCAGCTCCAGCGCGGGCTCGACCTGCTCGTCGACGATCTGCTGCAGCAGCCGGCCGCGCACGGCCAGGTTGGCGTAGGCGAAGTCCTCGTTCTGGCTGCCCAGGACCTCCGCCACGCGGTCGGCCCAGCCGCGGTGCCCGCCGGGGCTGCCGGGCTCGGGATCGCCGATCCCCTCGGTGAAGGAGTCGCCCAGGGCGACGTAGCGGGACCACGGATGACGCTGCTCGACCATCCCTCCATCATGCTCCGCACCCGGCGGCGGGTGTCACCGCGCGACACGCCGGGCGCCTCCCGGCGGGGCGCGGAGACCGAGCCGCTGTCGGAGGCGTCGGCTAGATTCGATCCACGTGAACAGTCCCTCGAGCTTCGGTCATCAGGTCGGCACCTCCGCCGCTGAGCACCTGTCCCCGTCGTTCCCGGGCAGGGCCCCGTGGGGTACCGCGAACAAGCTCCGCGCCTGGCAGGCGGAGGCGCTCGAGGCCTACTTCCAGCACGAGCCGCGCGACTTCCTGGCGGCCGCGACCCCGGGCGCGGGCAAGACCACCTTCGCTCTGCGGCTGGCCGCCGAGCTGCTGCACAACCGCACGGTCGACCGGATCACCGTGGTCGCGCCGACGGAGCACCTCAAGCGCCAGTGGGCCGAGGCCGCGCACCGGGTCGGCATCCGTCTGGACCCCACCTTCACCAACCGCATGGGCCGCCACGCCCGCCACTACCACGGCGTCGCCGTCACCTACGCCCAGGTCGCCGTCCGAGCCGAGCTCCACCGCGAGCTCACCCTGTCCGGCCGCACCCTCGTCATCCTCGACGAGGTGCACCACGCCGGCGACGCGCTCAGCTGGGGCGACGCCGTGCGCGAGGCCTTCGAGCCCGCCGTCCGCCGGCTCTCGCTGACCGGGACGCCGTTCCGCTCGGACACGGCGGCGATCCCCTTCGTCAGCTACCTCCCGGACGAGGAGGGCATCCGCACCTCGCTCACCGACTACGCCTACGGCTACGGCCGCGCGCTCGCGGACGGCGTCGTCCGGCCGGTGCTGTTCATGGTCTACGCCGGGCAGATGCGCTGGAAGTCCAAGGCCGGCGACGAGATGGAGGCCCGGCTCGGCGAGGGCAACACCAAGGACATCACCTCCCAGGCCTGGCGGACCGCGCTGGACCCGAAGGGCGACTGGATCCCCTCGGTCCTCCGCGCCGCGAACACCCGCCTCACCGAGGTGCGGCGGGCCGTTCCCGACGCCGGGGGCCTGGTCATCGCGACCGACCACTACACCGCTCGCGCCTACGCCGCGATGCTCCGCGAGATCAGCGGCGAGACGGTCACGGTCGTGCTCTCCGACGAGAAGGAGGCGAGCGACCGGATCGAGGAGTTCGCGAAGGACACCAGCCGCTGGATGGTCGCGGTCCGCATGGTCTCCGAGGGCGTCGACGTGCCGAGGCTCGCGGTCGGCGTCTACGCGACGTCGGCGTCGACTCCGCTCTTCTTCGCCCAGGCGATCGGCCGCTTCGTGCGCGCGCGGCGCCGCGGCGAGACCGCCTCGGTGTTCCTCCCGAACGTGCCCGGACTGCTCGCGCTGGCGGGCTCGATGGAGCTGCAGCGCGACCACGCCCTCGATCGGAAGAGCTCCGACGACGAGGAGTACCCCGAGCCCGACCTGATGGCCGACGCCGAACGCAGCGACAAGGCGTCCTCCGACCTGCTGGAGGAGGGCCGCTTCGAGTCGATCGGCTCGGCCGCCACCTTCGACCGCGTCGTCTACGAGGGCGCGGAGTTCGGCATGGAGGTCGAGGTCGAGAGCGAGGAGGAGCTGGACTTCATCGGCCTGCCGGGGCTCCTCGAGCCCGACCAGGTGCGGGAGCTGCTCCAGCACCGGCAGCAGCGGCAGGCCAAGCGCGCCGGAAGCCGCACGGGAGCGGCGGCCCCGGCCGAGCCGGCGAGCGAGATCCCGGCACCGCTCTACCGTACGCTCAAGGAGCAGCGGAGCCTGCTCAACTCCCTGGTCGGGCTGTGGGCACGGGGGACGGGCGAGTCGCACGGCCAGGTGCACACCGAGCTGCGACGCCTCTGCGGCGGGCCCGCGGTGGCGCAGGCGAGCGTCACCCAGCTGCAGGCGCGGATCGACCTCCTGCGGCGCAGGCTCGGCTCGCACTGATCCCGCCGCGCCTGCCGGTCCGGGAGTCGCCGCGACCGCGAAGGGCGGGCCCGACCGACGCCCCGGGGGGCCGGGCCGGTCCCTCCGGCGCGTCTAGCCGATGCACACGCCGCGGCGCCAGCCCTCCCCGGCGGACCGGGCGCGACCGTACTGTTCGAGAGTGACCCACCGGAACGACCTGCCCGCGCACGCGCCGGCAGGACGATCCGGACGGCGGTTCCGACCATTGGTCGTGCCCACCGGAGGAGGTCCGCGCGATGAGCGCTGACCGTCAGGGGAATGCTCGAGACCCGCTCGCTAAGCTGAGCAGTCGGTCCGTCGCGGAAGTGACGGACCATCACCCCCGACGTCGGGCATCCGCAGACCGCACATCGGCGTCTTCCGGACTGCCCGAGAACTATCCCCTGAGGAGTCTCGTGGAGACCTGGCCCGGAACCGCCTACCCGTTGGGCGCGACGTTCGACGGAAGCGGCACGAACTTCGCCCTGTTCAGCGAGATCGCCGAGCACGTCGAGCTGTGCCTCTTCGACGAGGACGGCACCGAGACGCGCGTCGAGATCCAGGAGTCGGACGCGTACGTCTGGCACTGCTACCTCCCGCAGGTCCAGCCGGGCCAGCGCTACGGCTTCCGCATCCACGGGCCGTACGACCCCGACTCGGGCCACCGCTGCAACCCGAACAAGCTGCTGCTGGACCCCTACGCGAAGGCGATCTCGGGGGAGATCGACTGGGACCAGTCCCTGTTCTCGTACACGTTCGGCGACCCGGACTCGACGAACGACGAGGACTCGGCGCCGCACATGATGATGGGCGTCGTCATCAACCCCTTCTTCGACTGGGCCGGCGACCGCCGTCCGCGCACCTCCTACGACAGCACGGTGATCTACGAGGCTCACGTGAAGGGGCTCACCAAGACGCACCCCGACGTGCCGGAGGAGCTCCGCGGCACCTACGCCGGAGTCGCCCACCCCGCGGTGATCGACCACCTCAAGCACCTGGGCGTCTCGGCGATCGAGCTCATGCCCGTGCACCAGTTCGTGAACGACTCCACGCTGATGGACAAGGGCCTCTCGAACTACTGGGGCTACAACACGATCGGCTTCTTCGCGCCGCAGAACACCTACTCCTCCACGGGCGACCAGGGCCAGCAGGTCCAGGAGTTCAAGAGCATGGTGAAGGCGCTGCACGCGGCCGGCATCGAGGTCATCCTCGACGTGGTCTACAACCACACGGCGGAGGGCAATCACCTCGGCCCCACCCTGTCGTTCCGCGGCATCGACAACGAGGCGTACTACCGCCTCGTCGACGACGACAAGCGCTACTACATGGACTACACCGGCACCGGGAACACGCTGAACGTGCGCCACCCGCACTCGCTGCAGCTGATCATGGACTCCCTGCGCTACTGGGTGACGGAGATGCGCGTCGACGGCTTCCGCTTCGACCTCGCCTCCGCGCTGGCACGCGAGTTCTACGACGTCGACCGGCTCTCCACCTTCTTCGAGCTCGTCCAGCAGGACCCGGTGGTGTCGCAGGTGAAGCTGATCGCCGAGCCGTGGGACGTCGGCCCCGGCGGCTACCAGGTGGGCAACTTCCCGCCCCAGTGGACGGAGTGGAACGGCAAGTACCGCGACACGGTCCGCGACTTCTGGCGCGGCGAGCCGTCGACGCTGGGGGAGTTCGCCTCGCGCCTCACCGGCTCGGCCGACCTCTACGCGCACTCGGGCCGCTACCCGGTCGCCTCGATCAACTTCGTCACGGCGCACGACGGCTTCACCCTCCGCGACCTGGTCTCGTACAACGAGAAGCACAACGACGCGAACGGCGAGGACGGCAACGACGGGGAGTCGCACAACCGCTCCTGGAACCACGGCGTCGAGGGGCCCACGGACGACCCGCGGGTGCTCGCGCTCCGGGCGCGCCAGCAGCGGAACTTCCTCGCGACCATGCTGATCTCGCAGGGCGTCCCGATGATCCTTCACGGCGACGAGCTGGGCCGGACCCAGAACGGCAACAACAACACCTACGCCCAGGACAGCGAGCTGACCTGGATCGACTGGGCGCACGCCGACCGGCCGCTGCTCGAGTTCACCGCGGCGCTCATCCGCCTGCGTGCCGAGCACCCGACCTTCCGCCGCATGCGCTTCTTCGACGGTCGTCCCGTTCTGCGCGGGACCGGCGAGCCCCTGCCCGACATCGTCTGGTTCACCGTGGGCGGGACCGAGATGGCGCCGTCCGACTGGGACACCGGACTGGGCCGCTCCGTGGGGATCTACCTCAACGGCAACGGCATCCGCGAGCGCGACCAGCGCGGGCGCCCGGTGACCGACGACAGCTTCTTGCTGTACTTCAACGCCGACGACGTCGACGTCGAGTTCTCGATCCCGAGCGACGAGTACGCCCTCGAGTGGAGCGTCCTGGTCGACACCGCCGGCGCCGAGGCGGACTCGATCCCGCGCCCGGCGGGGGCGATGCTCACGGTCCAGGCGAAGTCGCTCGTCATCCTCCAGGAGCACAGCACCCCCGAGCCCGAGGTCGACCACTCGGTCGCCGCCTCGCTCGCGTCGCTCGCCGCGACGTCGGCCATCCCGATCGTCACCTCGACGGGACCCACCAGCCCCCACGCCGAGTCGACCGACTCCGCGACCGCCCCCTCGACAGGAGCCTGACGTGCGTCTGCCCGCCTCCACCTACCGCCTCCAGATCCGGTCGGCGTTCGACCTCGACGACGCCGCCCGCGTCGCCGACTACGTGCGCGCGCTCGGAGCGGACTGGCTGTACTTCTCGCCGCTGCTGAAGGCCGAGCCCGGCTCGGACCACGGCTACGACGTGGTGGACCACACCGAGGTCGATCCTGACCGTGGCGGCGCGGCCGGCCTGGCGAACGCCTCGGCCGCGGCGCGGGCAGAGGGCCTCGGCGTCCTCATCGACATCGTCCCGAACCACATGGGCGTCGCGACCCCGAGCGAGAACTCCTGGTGGTGGGACCTCCTGAAGAACGGGAAGTCCTCCCGCTACGCCACCGCGTTCGACATCGACTGGGAGGCGGGGGGCGGAAAGCTGCGCGTGCCTATCCTCGGCGACGGTGCGAGCGAGGGCGACAGCGACAGTGAGCTCGACGCGCTCGAGGTCGTCGGCGACGAGCTGCACTACTACGAGAACCGCCTGCCGATCGCTCCCGGGACCGCCGAGCCCGGCGACTCCGGCCGCATCGTGCACGAGCGCCAGAGCTACGAGCTCGTGAACTGGCGCCGTGCTGACGCCGAGCTGAACTACCGCCGCTTCTTCGCGGTGAACACCCTCGCCGCCATCACGGTCGAGCGGCCCGAGGTGTTCGACGCCTCGCACGCCGAGATCGTCCGCTGGTTCACGGAGGGGCTCGCGGACGGCCTGCGCGTCGACCACCCGGACGGCCTGGCCGACCCGGGCGGCTACCTCGACGACCTGGCCCGCGCGATCGGCGGCGCCCCGGTCTGGGTCGAGAAGATCCTCGAGGGCGACGAGGAGCTCCCGCCGCACTGGGCGACCGTCGGCACCACGGGCTACGACGCCCTGGCCGACGTCGACCGCATCCTGGTCGACCCCGACGCGCGCCCCGTGCTGGAGGGGCTCGACGCCGAGCTCACGGGGAAGGGCGCCCCGCTGCAGTGGGCCGACCTCATCCACGACACCAAGCGCGGCATCGCCGACGGGATCCTCCGCTCCGAGGTCCTGCGGCTGGCCCGCCTGATCCCCGGCATCGAGGGAGCGGACGACGCGCTGGCGGAGCTCCTGGCGACCTACCCCGTCTACCGCAGCTACCTGCCCTACGGAGCGGAGCACCTCGAGCACGCCCGCGTCGACGCCGTGCGCCGCCGCCCCGAGATCCGCGCGACCATCGACGAGGTCGCCGCGGCGCTCGGCGAGACCGGCACCCCGGTGTCCGTGCGCTTCCAGCAGACCTCCGGCATGGTGATGGCGAAGGGCGTCGAGGACACGGCGTTCTACCGCTTCAGCCGCCTCACCTCGCTGAACGAGGTCGGAGCGGACCCGGACGAGTTCGCGATCGACCTGGTCGAGTTCCACCGCCGCCAGGCCGTGCGCCAGGCCTCCTTCCCCGCCTCGCTCACCACGCTCTCGACGCACGACACGAAGCGCGGCGAGGACACCCGTGCCCGCATCACCGCGCTGGCCGAGGACCCGGAGGCGTGGGCGGCGACGCTCCGCGAGCTCCACGCCCTCGTCGGCATCGGCGACGGCCCGGTCGAGCACCTGCTCTGGGAGGCCGTCGTGGGGACCTGGCCCGCGAGCCGCGAGCGCCTGCACGCGTACGCCGAGAAGGCGTCGCGCGAGGCCGACGACTCGACGCACTGGACCGCTCCCGACGAGGAGTTCGAGAAGCGGATGCACGCGGCGATCGACGCGGCGTTCGACGAGCCCGCCGTCCGCCGGCTGGTGGAGCAGACCGTCGAGCGGGTGTCGGCCGCCGGCTGGTCGAACGGCCTCGCCGCGAAGCTCGTGCAGATCACCGCCCCGGGCATCCCGGACGTCTACCAGGGCAGCGAGCTCTGGGAGACCTCCCTCGTCGACCCGGACAACCGCCGCGAGGTCGACTTCGGGCAGCGCCGGGCGCTGCTGGAGCGGATCGACGGCGGCTGGAAGCCCGCTGTCGACGCCGAGGGAGCCGCGAAGCTGCTCGTCACCTCGCGCGCCCTCCGGCTCCGCCGCGACCGCCCCGAGCTCTTCACCCGCTACGCCGCCGTGCCCGCGATCGGGCCCGCCGCCGAGCACGCGATCGCCTTCGACCGCGGCGGCGCACTGACCGTCGCGACCCGGCTCCCCGAGGGCCTCGCCGCCGAGGGCGGCTGGGACGGCACGGTCGTGGTCCTGCCCGGGCACCCGATGGAGGACGTCCTCACCGGCCGCACCTTCGCGGGAGGGGTGACCCCGGTCGCCGAGATCCTCGCCGACTACCCCGTGGCCCTGCTCGCCCCGGTCTCCTGACCGGTTCCGCCACCGCACCGCAGACCGACCCGACCCCTCCTGGAGACAGCAGTGATCAGCACGACTCCCTACCGCTACGCCCTCCCGACGACCGGTCCCGAGCGGTTCGACGTCTGGGCCCCCGAGGCCTCGACGGTCGAGCTCTTGCTCGGCGGCGACTCGTCGCTGACGATGACCCGCCACGGAGACGAGGGATGGTGGCGGGCGCCCGCGTCGGCCCCGGCCACCGGCGAGGTCGACTACGGGTACCGAGTGGACGGCGGCGGTCCGCTGCCGGACCCCCGCTCGCGCCGCCAGCCGAAGGGCGTGCACGAGCTCTCGCGGACGTTCGACCCCTCGGCGCACGTGTGGGGCGACTCCGCCTGGACCGGGCGCGAGCTGGCCGGCGCCGTCATCTACGAGCTGCACCTCGGGACCTTCACGCCCGAGGGCACCCTGGACGCGGCGGCGGAGCGCTTCGAGCACCTGCGCTCGATCGGCGTGGACTTCATCGAGCTGCTGCCGGTCAACGCGGTGAACGGAACGCACAACTGGGGCTACGACGGGGTCCTCTGGTACGCCGTGCACGAGCCGTACGGCGGACCCGAGGCGTACCAGCGCTTCGTGGACGCCGCCCACCGCGCCGGTCTCGGCGTGGTCCAGGACGTCGTCTACAACCACCTCGGCCCGAGCGGCAACTACCTCCCGGAGTTCGGCCCCTACCTCAAGAACGAGAAGGCCAACACCTGGGGCAGCTCGATCAACCTGGACGGCGAGGGCTCCGACACCGTCCGCGGGTACATCATCGACAACGCCCTGATGTGGCTGCGCGACTACCATGTCGACGCCCTGCGCCTGGACGCGGTCCACGCCCTCTCGGACGAGCGGGCCGTGCACGTGCTCGAGGAGATGGCGAGCGAGGTGGCCGTGCTGTCGGCCCACGTCGGACGCCCTCTGACGCTGATCGCGGAGTCCGACCTCAACGATCCGACGCTGATCACTCCGCGGGAGGCGCACGGCTACGGGCTCGACGCGCAGTGGAGCGACGACTTCCACCACGCGGTCCACGTCGCACTGACCGGGGAGACCACGGGCTACTACGAGGACTTCGCGCCGCTCGGCGCCCTCGCGAAGGTGCTGACCCGGGGCTTCTTCCACGACGGCACTCTCTCGACGTTCCGCGGCCGTCACCACGGCCGTCCGGTGGACACCGAGCACATGCCGACCTGGCGCCTGGTGGTCTGCAGCCAGAACCACGACCAGATCGGCAACCGGGCCGTCGGCGACCGTCTGACGGCGACCCTCGACGAGGGGCGCCTGGCGATCGCGGCCGCTCTGACACTGCTGGGCCCCTTCACTCCGATGCTCTTCATGGGCGAGGAGTGGGCGGCGTCGACGCCGTGGCAGTTCTTCACCTCGCACCCCGAGAAGGATCTGGGCGAGGCGACGGCGAAGGGCCGCATCGAGGAGTTCGCGAAGATGGGCTGGGACCCGGAGGTCGTGCCCGACCCGCAGGACCCGGAGACGTTCCTGCGCTCGCGGCTCGACTGGTCCGAGGTCGGGGAGGGGCGTCACGCCCGCACCCTCGAGGTGTACCGCGAGCTGGCGGCGATCCGCCGCCGCTACCCGGAGCTGACCGACCCGCGCTTCGGGTCGCTCCATGTGGATGTCGATGAGAAGGCCCGCTGGCTGACTCTCGGCCGTGGTCGTGTGACCGTGGCGATCAACGTGGGCGAGGCCGCCGCGCGCGTCGCTCTGCCGGAGGTGGCGGAGACGCTGCTCGGCGTCGGAGAGTACGCGGTCCGGCCGGGGGACACCGAGGTGGATCTCGGTGCCTCCTCGCTGCTGGTGACGCTGAGCGGCTGAGCTCCGCGGCGGCCGGCTGTCCAGGTGGCCGGCCGCCTGAGCGCCTGAGGGGCGTCCTCGAGCCCGAGCACTCAGATCGTGACCGCGGCGTACTCCGTCGGGGTCACGACCCGCACTCCCTCGTCGTGGACGAGCAGGAGCGCCCGCAGGGGGATGGCCCGCTTGTGGCAGGCCGCGGCGAGGTGACGGGCGAGGACCCGGTCGGTCTCGCCGAGGAAGGCGCGCCCGGGACGTTCGAGGGCGAAGGCGAGCGAGCCCACGTCCTGGTGCGCCACGGCTTTGGCGAGGGTGGCGACGATCCGCTCGGTCTTCTCCTCGTCGGGGTGCACGGGGAGCCCGTCCACCGGATAGAGGATCGGCAGCTGCACGCCGTCGCGGTCGAGGAAGATCGGCCACAGTGCCCGGCGGTAGGCCGGCCCGATCAGCGAGGAGACGCGCTCGCGCAGCTCGCGGTCGTTCAGGAGCGGCGCATCCAGGTGCGGAGCGGGAGCGGCGTGGTCGAGAGTGGTCATGGTGTCGCTTTCTCGTGGGGCGAGCGGGCGGTGCCGCTGAGGGGTCATCGGAAGTTGCGTGAGGTGGTGCGAGCGCCGACCGTGAGGGTGTCGAACCGGTCGGCGAGGAGGTTCGTCACCCCCTCGTCGGAGCGCTCGAGGATCCCCCTGACCAGCAGGGCGGGTGCCTCGCGGGCCACGCGGCGATAGCGGTTCCATACTCCGACGGAGCAGATCACGTTGAGGATCCCGTGCTCGTCCTCGAGGTTGAGGAAGGTCACTCCACCGGCTGTGGAGGGACGTTGGCGGTGGATCACGACCCCGCCCACCTCGATCCGGGTCCCCGAGGGGATGCCGGGGAGATCGGCCGAGGAGCGGGCTCCGCGCCGGGCGAGCCCCTCGCGGAGGTGGCGCAGCGGGTGGTCGTCGGGCGAGATGCCGGTGGCCCAGAAGTCGAAGACCACGCGCTCCTGAGGGGAGAGCATCGGCAGGAGCGGGGGCTGCACGACGACCGTCGAGCCGGCGAGGAACTCCTCGCGGTCGCCTGCGGCGGTGCCGGCCTCCCAGAGCGCCTGCCGGCGCTGGAGACCGAGCGAGTCGAAGGCTCCCGCCGCGCCGAGGGCCTCCAGCTGAGCCGCGGTCGTTCCGACCCGCCGCGAGAGGTCGGCCATGCTCGCGTAGGGTCCACCGCGCTCGCGCTCGGCGACGATGTGCTCGGCGAGCGCGGTGCCGATACCCTTCACTCCGGCCAGCCCCAGCCGGATCACGAATCCGCTGTCGCGCCGGTGGTCGTCCGAGTGGAAGTGCTCGCTGCGGTCGAACAGGCCCGTGGGCGGCTGATCGGAGCGGAGGCAGTCGTCGCTCCCGTAGGCGGCGCCGCTTCTCCGGCGTGCGGGGGCGTCCTCCTTCGCCTCGAGCCCGGGAGGCGCCAGGGAGCGGTTGACGTCGGGCGGGACGACCTCCACTCCGTGTCGGCGGGCATCGGCGACCAGGGTGTGCGGGGCGTAGAAGCCCATGGGCTGCGCCCTCAGCAGCGCGGCGGTGAACGCGGCGGGGTAGTGCAGGCGGAGCCAGGCGCTGGCGTAGACCAGCAGGGCGAAGCTGATCGCGTGGCTCTCGGCGAAGCCGAAGTTCGCGAACGCCTGGATCCGCAGGTAGATGTCGTCCGCGACCTCGCCGGTGATGCCGTTGCGGGCCATCCCCTGGTAGAGCCGCTCGCGGAGGGTCTCGATCTTCTCGGTCCCGCGCTTGGACCCCATCGCCCGGCGCAGCAGGTCGGCGTCCTCCGCATTGCAGTCGCCGACGGCCACGGCCACCTGCATGAGCTGCTCCTGGAAGAGCGGCACGCCGAGGGTGCGCTTGAGCGGCGTCACGAGGAGGGGGTGCTGGTACGTCACCGGCTCCTCGCCGAGCTTGCGGCGGATGTAGGGATGGACCGCACCGCCCTGGATGGGGCCGGGGCGGATGAGCGCGACCTCGATCACCAGATCGTAGAAGCGGCGCGGCTGCAGCCGGGGGAGGGTGCCCATCTGCGCCCTGCTCTCGACCTGGAACACCCCGATCGAATCGGCTCGGCAGAGCTGGTCGTAGACGCCCTTCTCCTCGCGGGGGATGGTGGAGAGGTCCCACTTCTCGCCGACGTGCTCGGCGACGAGGTCGAACGTGTACTGCAGAGCGGCCAGCATCCCGAGCCCGAGGAGGTCGAACTTGACCAGGCCCATCCAGGCGCAGTCGTCCTTGTCCCACTGCAGGACGGTGCGGTCCTCCATCCGCGCGGGCTCGATCGGGCAGACCTCGCCCACGGGCCGGTCGGTCAGCACCATCCCGCCGGAGTGGATGCCCAGGTGACGGGGCGTGCCCAGCACCCGGGTGGTCAGGGCGACCACGTCCTCGGGGATGTCGTGGTCGGTGCTCTCAGTGACGGACCCCCACCGCTCGACCTGCTTGGACCAGCCGTCCTGCTGCCCGGCGCTGTACCCGAGCGCCTTGGCCATGTCGCGGACGGCGAACTTGGGCCGGTAGGTGATGACGTTGGCGACCTGGGCCGCGTTCAGGCGTCCGTACTTCCGGTAGACGTACTGGATGACCTCCTCGCGCCGTTCCGAGTCGAAGTCGACGTCGATGTCGGGCTCCTCGTCGCGGATGCTGGAGAGGAACCGCTCGAACGGCAGGTCGTAGAAGATCGAGTCGACCGCCGTGATGCCCAGGACGTAGCAGACCGCCGAGTTGGCGGCCGAGCCGCGTCCCTGGCAGAGGATGCCGTTCCGCTTGGCGTAGTGGACGATGTCGTGGACGATCAGGAAGTAGCCCGGGAAGTCCTTCTGCTCGATCACCGCGAGCTCCTTCTCGAGACGGGCGAGGACGTCGGCGTCGGCGCGGGGGTACTTGGCCGGTACCGCCTCGCGCACGAGCTCGCGCAGCCAGCTCATCGAGGTGTGCCCCTCGGGGACCTCCTGGCGCGGGAGCCGGGGCCGGACGCGGCCGAGCTCGAAGGCGATCTCGTCGGCGACGCGCACCGTGTTCTCGACGGAGCCGGGGTAGCGGCAGAAGCGCTCGGCCATCTCGGCGCCGGAGCGCAGGTGGGCCCCGCCGGCGGCGGGGAGCCAGCCGTCCATCTCGTCGAGGCTCCGGCGTGCTCTGACCGCGGCGAGGGCGGTCTGGAGGGGGCGCTCCTCCGGCCGGGCGTAGTGCACGTTGCCGGTGGCGACCGTCCGGAGCTGGAGCTTCTCGGCGATCGCCGCCAGGTGGTCGTTGGCCCGCGAGGCGAGGGGGTCGCCGTGGTCATAGAGCTCCACGAGGACGTTGGCGGGACCGAAGAGCCGGACGAGCTCGCGGACCTCCCGCTCGGCGGCGGCCTCTCCCGCGGCGGCGAGGGCCTGGCGGACCGCTCCCTTGCGGCAGCCCGTCAGCACGATCCAGTGCCCGTCGGCGGCGCGGGCGAGCTCCTCGAGGTCGTAGCTCGGCTTGCCCTTCTCGGCTCCGGCGAGCTGGGCGGTGGTGATCGCGCGGGCGAGGCGGTGGTAGCCCTCCTCGCGGCGGGCGAGGACGAGCAGGTGGGTCCCCTCCGGGTCGGCGACGCCGTTCTGGGGCGAGGTGAGCCCGATGGAGAGCTCGGCTCCGAAGGCGGTGCGGACTGCGTGCCCCTGCGCGGCCTCGGCCATCCTCACGATGCCGTAGAGGCCGTCGTGGTCGGTGAGCGCCAGAGTGTCGATGCCGAGCCGGACCGCCTCCTCGACCAGCTGCTCCGGCTTGCTCGCGCCGTCGAGGAAGCTGAAGTGGGAGTGGGCGTGCAGCTCGGCGTAGGGCACCGGATGCGCCGGCGGCAGGACGTCGTCCCCGGCGACGTAGGCGGGGCGCCTGTGCGACCAGGCCGGGCTGTCGCCGCCGTCGCCGCGGACGACCGTGCCGTCGGCGCGCTTGCCGCTGGACAGGCGGCGCTCGAACTCCGACCAGGGGATCGGCGGGTTGTTCCAGCCCATCGGGGCTCCTTCGGTTCTCGTTCGCGGTGGTGGAGGGACTCTCCGGGTCAGTCGTAGCGGGCCTCGGCGGCCCAGACCCCGTCGAGGCAGAGCAGCAGCCAGGCGACACCGGCGGCGTCGACCACCTGGAAGCGGTCGTAGCGGACGGCGGTGCTCGGATCCCACCAGCGCTCGTCGATCGGCCAGGGACCCGCCCATCCCGCGAGGGGCTCCAGGCGGGCCTGGGACGTCCCGGGGGTGAAGTAGGCGGGCACGGAGCTGAGGGTGCCGCGCTCGTCGACCGCGACGGGTTCGCCCCTCGGTCCGCGGACCAGCACGGCGGCGGGCTCCGCGAAGACGGTCGGCGGCAGGGGCGGCGGCAGGGAGCCGGGCCAGGGCAGGGCCCTCGGACGGGCGTCGCCCGGCTCCCGGTCTCCCCACGGGATCAGGTGCTGGCGGTCGCGGAGGGACCGACCGCCTCCGATCGACGCGGTCATCACGGCCTCGTGCCCGAGCATGCTCTGCACGCGGCTCAGCCCGTGGTGGACGCGCTCCTCCGGGGCGGTGCCCCAGAGGCCCTGCTCGTGGTTGCCGATCGCGTCGACGGCTTCGGGCTCGACGCACAGCCGCGAGATCGGCGCTCCGAGACCGGTGTCGATCGCCCCGCTGCCCTGGAGCTGCCAGCGGACCCGGTCGAGCACGTCGCCCGGGTTGAACCATCTCGGGTGCAGCCAGCTCCGGGAGGAGACCTCACCGCGCTCGCTGACGACCTCGATGCGGATGGCGGTCGCGACCAGCTGTGCGCGGGTGAGCCCGGCGACGAACTCCTCCGCCGGCACGCGGAAGGCGAAGGCTGCCTGGTCGATGCGGTCCAGAGGAGGCTCGAACTCCATCGCCCGGTCGAGGCGCTCGGGCGGAAGCCGGGGCACCACCGTCTCCGACTCCGCTCCGGCGGCGAGGAGGTGCGCGTGGGCGCCCTCCGGTCCGAACCGGGCGGCGACGTCCTCTCGAGGGAGCGCGGCGAAGGCGCCGAGGGTGCGGACGCCGAGCTTGCGCAGGAGCGCCACCAGGTCGTCCCCCCGGTGGGGAACGCGGGCAGGCGCTGCGACGGACTCGGTCTCGAGCGAGTCGAGCGGGAGCGGGGAGAGGAACCCGGCCGCTGATCCTGCGGGCACGACGGCGATGGGACGGCCGGAGTGCTTCGCGGCGAGCTCGGAGGCGAAGAGCCCGTCGGCGATCCCGATACGGGCATCGGGCAGACCCAGCTCGGCCAGACGCTGCAGGATCGCCTCGGCCGCGCTCTGCTCGCTCCCGTAGTACCGGCGAGGACCGCGGGCGCGGATCGCGCACAGACCGGGCCGGATCAGCTGGACGCCCGGGGTGATCTCCTCGAGCGCCTGGATGAGCGGCTCGAACGCCCGGTGGTCGAGAACCGGGTCGTACGGGAGGACGGCGAGACCCGTGCAGCGGGACTGCGCCTCGCGCACGCGCATGCCCCGCCGGACCCCTTCGGCCCGGGCAGCGGGGGAGGAGGCGAAGACCAGGCTCTTCTCGGTGAGGGCCAGGGGGTGCTCGGCGCCGAGGCCGGCGTCGGCAGCGGCCGCGAGGAGGGGCCAGTCGGGGCACCAGACGAGGATCGTCCGCCGCAGCTCGGGTGCGCTCGCCATCTCAGACCGCCCGCTCGCGCAGGCGGCCGTGCTCGACCCGGGAGCCGAAGACGCTCTCGACGCCCGGCATGCTCATCCTCACCGTGCGCACCCGGGTGCCGGCCCGACCGACCACATCGACCATAGCCTCTCGGGAGCGGAGGTAGCCGTGGCCGTCGCCGAGCCCCTCCCAACGGCTGCTGCGGAGGCTGAGCCGCGCCTCGGCCTGGGGCCACTCGCCGAGGACCACCAGCGCGGCCCCCCGCTGCCGCAGTCGTGCTCCCAGACGTGAGACGTCTGCCGAGGAGACGGAGGCGGGAGGACGGGTGAGCACGACGGTCAGCACATCGACCAGTGCGGCGGTGACGGTGAGCCAGTGCTCGGCGGGTGCGGGCACGAGAACCAGGCGCTCGAGGTCGATCCCCATGCCGGCCGCGGCCTCGGCCCCGAACTCCGGGACGCCCACAACGCCGCACCACGAGCCCTCGGCGGACGGGCCGGCGAGCAGCCCCATCGCCAGGCTCATCGAGCCCTCCACCGAGTAGGCCGCGCCCTGCTTGAGCGAGCCGCCCGGGAGAACGGAGGAGAAGGCCGGCAGGGTGGCGAGGCTCCTGGTCTCGAGGGTCGTCGCCTGCATGTCACGGATGCGGGACTGCAGCTCCTTCACCGACGCGAGCTGCCGCAGAAGGGGCTCTGCGGCCTCGGCCGTCTCCGCGGAGACGAGGGGTGAAGGGGGGCTCATCTGCCCATGTTCGAACATGTGTTCGAGTATGTCAATCGCCACCGACATCCACCGGCGAGCCGCTTGGACCCTTCCGCGACAGCCCTGTCCAGGGCTCTGCGGAGGAGGTTCGACGCGTGCCGGGCAGTCTCGCATGCGACCCCGACATCGCCGTGCGGCGGCGTCCTCCGCCTGGTCTCGTCAAGGGAGGGCCTCTGCCCGCGCCTCTACCATGGGAGCCATGTCCGACGCCCTGCCCGATCCCGCCGACTCCGACGCCATTACCCCGGCCGCGCCGCGCAGGCGGACCCTCGTGGTCAAGATGGGGTCCAGCTCGGTCACCAAGCAGTCGGGCCCGGATCCCGTGCTCCTGGCCAGTGCGCTCGAGAGCGCGTTCGCCGCCCGGGCGCTGGGCTGGGACGTCGTGCTGGTCTCCTCCGGCGCCGTCTCCTCGGGCCGGGCGCTCTTCGCCCGCTCGCAGGAGGAGCCGATCAGCGCCCGCCTGGCGGCAGCGGTGGGCCAGACCGTCCTCATGGGCTTCTACCGCTCGGTGGCCGAGCTCTCGGGTGCCCTGGTCGCGCAGATCCTGATCGGCGAGTCCGACCTCGCCTCGCCCCGGCAGATGGCGCACGTCGCCGAGGCGATCCGCCACGCCCTCGACGCCGGAGTCGTGCCCGTGGTCAACGGCAACGACACGATCGACTCCGCCGGCTCGGACAACGACGGCGTCGCCGGCGGACTGGCGATGCTCCTCGGCGCGGACCTGCTGCTGCTCCTCACCGATGTGCCCGGTGTCTTCGCCGGCAGCATCGCCGAGGGCGTGCACCTCGAGGAGCTGGGCATCTCGGAGCTGCGCCGCATCGGCGTGCAGAAGGGCGGGACCGGACGAGGGGGCATCCGCTCCAAGCTGCGGGCCGCCGAGCTCGCCGCTCACAACGGCGTCTCGACCAGGATCGCCGGGGCGCGCACCCCCGAGGTGATCCTGGGTGCCCTGGGCGGTCCGGGCCCGGGCACCCTCGTGCGCGCGGTGCACGCGCACCCGCCCGTCGAGCAGCGCTGGATCTCCGGAGTGGCGACCGGCCGCGGCCGCGTCGAGATCAACCTCGAGGCCGAGCGGAGCATCGGAGCCGGCTCGAGCCTGTTCGCCTCGGGCATCAAGCGCGTCTCGGGCGAGTTCGGCGGCGGCGACGTGATCGAGGTGCGCGCCCTCAGCGGAGAGCTCCTCGCACGCGGCGTCTCCCGCGTCTCCTCGCGTCTGCTGACCCTGGTCCGAGCGCTCCGGGTCGACGAGATCGCCCGGGTCTTCGTGGCGGTCCTCGGCCATGCGGCCGCGACGTCGCCGTCGGCGAGTCCCGAGGGGGAGGAGAGGCCGCAGCTGACCCGCGCCCTGGAGTACGCGCGCACTCTCTCCTCCGAGCATGCGCGAGCGGTAGCGATGGAGATCGTCTCCCTCTTTCCCGCCGAGAGCATCTCGGCCCTGCTGGGTCAGGGAGCGGGTGAGGGCGAGCTGGTCGAGCGCTACACCCGGCTCGTCCGCACCCTCGCCATCGTGGAGAACGAGAACCTGGCCGTCTTCCGCTCCTGACCGCCGGAGGCGCGCCACGCCTCAGTGCATTTCGCGCCTTCGCGTCATGATCTCCGTTCTCCGGTGTCTTCCTGGTGATGGCGCCGCTCCTGGGCGCCCCGACGGAACGGATCATCGATGAGCGTCCCCCCTTCCACAGCCGGCCACTTCCGCGAGTCCGACATCACGCCCGAGAGCTTCGAGACCGAGCGGCTCGAGCGGCGGCTCGCCCTGCTCGAGGCGTCGATCGTCCAGGGAGAGCGGGCTCTTCTCGGCCGGGTCGATCCGAGAACCGGAGATCCCCTCCCGGGTGCCTGCGGGGGGCACCGCGCCCAGCTGGTCAGCAACCTGACGACGGAGCGGGCCCTCGCCGATCGCATCCGGGCGATACTCGCCGCTCGGAGCTGACGGGGTGCGTACGGCACGATGGGGCCATGGTCACCATCACCGTCGCCGGTCTCGCCCAGCACTTCCACCCCGCCGAGCGGGGCACCGTCCGCCTCGAGATCCGGCGCGAGTCGCGGTCCCGGCCCCAGGCGCTCGCCGAGGTCACCGCCCTGCACGCGCGGGTCCGTGAGGAGGCGGCCGCCGAGCAGGCGTCCGGGGCCGCCACCTGGTGGTCCTCCGACCAGATCTCGGTGTCCTCGATCCGCCGGTACATCAAGGACTCGGACGTCACGCAGCTCTTCCACGTCGCGGCCGCCGGGGTCCGGGTGAAGTACCGCGACTTCGCGGCTCTCGGCCGCTGGGTCGGCTCAATCTCGGAGGTGCCGGGGATCCAGATCTCGGGCGTCGACTGGGACGTGACGGCGGCTCGACGGGCGGGCATCGAGCGCGAGGTCCGCACCGCTGCCGTGCGCGACGCGCTCGAGCGGGCGGAGGCCTACGCGGCGGCCCTCGGCCTGACCGAGGTACGGGTGCTGACCCTCTTCGAGCCGGGACTGCGGCCGCACACGCGCATCGAGGGCGGCTCGGCGCTGATGAGCCGCGCCAAGGCGTTCTCCTCGTCGGAGGAGCCGCTGGCCCTCAAGCCGGAGGACATCGAGGTCACCGCCTCGGTCTCCGCCGACTTCGAGGCGCACTGACGCGGAGCCGCGCCCGGGCGTGCGATCCCGCTGCGGTCCGAGAGCGCGCACCGGCACCCGCTGCCCGCTGATCGTCTCGATGCCGACCGTGAGCGGCTCGAAGCGTTCATCCGTCTGCTCCACGACGCCCCCCTCTCCGCCTGACCACCGGGCACTCGACCACCATACGAGTATTGAGGAGTCCTCGGCAGCTCTGTCGCGGTTCGGCGTCCAGAGTGCGCACCACCGGGAATAGCGGTGGACCTCCGAGCGCTGAGGCAGGCATGGTCTCGCGCATCGGCTTCCTCTCCTTCGGCCATTACCAACCGGTTCCCGGGTCGCAGACCCGCTCCGCCCGCGACGTCCTCCTCCAGACGATCGAGCTCGCGGAGGCGGCGGAGGAGATCGGAATCGACGGCGCCTACGTCCGCGTGCACCACTTCGCGCCGCAGCTCGCCTCGCCGTTCCCGCTGCTGGCGGCGATCGCCGCGCGCACCCGCCGCATCGAGATCGGCACCGGGGTCATCGACATGCGCTACGAGAAGTCCGTCCGAGCTAGTGATCTAGGCGAGGGGGCCCGACGGGGAGTCGCTCCGAAGCGCCTCCCCGCCTCGACCTAGTTCTCACACTCCCACAGAGGCAACATGCAGTACCGGCACATTGCGTACGTCTTTCGAAGCTCCCCTTCCAAGTAGGGAGGCCACACGAAGCGATCGGGGGGTGTGTACTCATGACCCACATTGGTGATAAGTTGACACGACCGCTTCGAAGCACCTCGAATCATGTCGGGGTCCTCGGGGCAGACAGTATCCATATGTTGACCTCTCGTCGACGAACCGCATACATGCGGGTGAGCGCAGCGGAACGCGAAGGCGCCCTTGAGAAGAAACTTTCGATTCCGCGCTACCAATACTACGTATAGGGTGCGGGCCGGTTTAAGCCCGCTAGACGTAGTAGTTACAGCCGTGTAGTTATCCCCCGGTTTCTCCCCCGTTCATCCACAAGCCGGAGCCTGCGGAACCGCGGAAGGACGCGGGTCAGCACGAACCATCCACAGGTGTGGACAGAAGGATCCCGTTCACTGTGCACAACGCGCCACGGCGTGTCGGCCTGCCGACCAATAGGGCCCGGGCGCATCAAAGGCCCCCACCCGTGGAGGGTAGGGGCCTCTTCTGCAACGAGCTCAGTCCCGACGGTACGCCGACGCGGGGCCGTACGACCCGTCGCGGAAGATCGCGCGGAACTCTTCGGGGCCGCCGGGCCAGGGCTCAATGCGGTAGGAAAGGTTGGCGGTGGCGTCGGCGTTCATCGGTGCTCCTTGGCTGCTCGAGCCGCGCGGTGCGGCTGGATTTATTGTTACCCAACAAATTCGGTCGCGCAACCCGCTAGCGTGGCGGCATGAGCGAGAAGGCTGCCCGCGGCAGGCCAAGGGTGGCCGAGCCGCTGAGCAAAGTCAGAGGCGTGCGCTTCACGGAGCAGGAGTACAGCCTCGTCCTCGCTGCTGCCGCCGCGGCGGGAGTGAGCCCCGCCCAATGGATCAGAGCCGCAGCGGTAGACGAGGCTCAGAAACGACGAAAAGCCCCTCCCTCCACGGATGCGGAGGAAGGGGCGTAAGCCGCTGACAAACGACCTGCGGTTTGTCAGAGGGATGCTTGGGTGGAGCCGGACTGCTATAACGTCGGCCAGGCACCCGTAGAGGCGGCACGCGCCGAGTCCTGGTCGTAGACGTCGATCCGCTCGTCGGCGACGGCCGCGGTCTGGGCGAGGAGGTACTCGCCCGTCCAGGGGTTCTGCACGTAGACCGGCGCGGGCGCCGGCGCTGCAGCCGCGAGGGCAGCCGCGCGAGACGCCTCGGCGGTCGGAGAGGCGAAGCCGGCGGTCGGCGCGACGAGCGGCCGGACCGTCGGCGAGGCGGCTGATGGCATCCTGGACTGGGTCAAGAGAGCTGGCGAGGCAACCGAAGGAGGCATCGTCGATTCTGGCCGGACTAGACGCCGTGGGATGCTCGGTGTTGCCTGTGGCTGAGGCTACGGCGCAGGTCCTCGGCGCAAAGCTTGACGACGCGACGCGCCCCGACGGGCCGCATCTCGTATGACAGCGGGTCTGCGAATTCGAACAGCTCGAGTCACGCTGACGCGACTGCTTCGTGGAGGAGCGCACTACGCCACGCTTGCTGGCCTGGCCAAAAGTCGCCGCTAGGCAGTATCCTCGCTTGAAGCGAGGGGACATTTACATGGACTGGTTCTTTGATGGCCTGGGAACTTTGCTCATCGGGCTTGCCTTGGGGGCAGGAGGGGGCTCGGCGATTACTTGGCGAGTAGTCACCCGTCGAAACCGACAGAGCCAGCGAGCTGGGCGCAATTCAACTCAGACCATGGCGGGGCGAGACCTTTCGGGTTCGAAGTGACATTTGATCGCCAGGCACAGCGCGCCGGGGCTCACTCGGTTCAGGTGATGGTGCAAGGGGACTACGTCGTCGGGGTCTCTGAGGAACGCGCTACGGAAATCGCTATGGAAGTCGCGCTCGAGATTGCGAATGGGTACCACGCGGAGGCGGCGAGGGTTGTTCGAGATCGCGTGACTGAATTTGTTCCGATCGCAATTCGACAGCTTGACGCCGCTGGTGTCCTGGACGCGTTCCGAGACCCCGGATTCAACAACGATGTTGCAAAGGCCGAGTCCGCTGCGGCGGCAAGTGGCACCGCGGATGATTACGAGATAATCGCCGACCTACTGACAGAGCGCGCCAAGACGGTCGCAGACCGAATTGCTGCAGTAGAGGTTTCGGATGCGATAGCAATCGCGGGTCGAATTGACCCAAATGCGCTGCGGGCGCTGACGGTGGTTCTCGCGCTAAACGTAGTTCATTCGTCAATAACCACCGAACAGATCCTCGACACTATGGAAAATGACTTCAAGGTCCTTGTCGGTAGTGGACTACCAAAGGGGCGCGCGTGGATCGATCACCTTGACGCCGTAGGCGCTGTCCGCCAACAGTCAGGGACAACGTTCAACTCAGCAACGGCGATTTGGACGAGCAACATGGCTGGAATCTATGCTCCCGGAATGCGTAGAGGCGAAGAGGAGATGCGTCTATATAACGAGACTTGTAGAGAAATCCGATGCGCACTCCCACTCGTTGCGCACTCCTATCGGCCGGGATACGTCAGAGTATCTGTTAGCAATTTGGACGTGTTTCGCTCTGACAGGCTAGAGGATGGCTTCGATGAGGAAGAGATATCGAAGGCGATCGATGCGGCAATCACTTTCGGGGGAGTGGGCACAATTGAAGCGGAGAGCCAAAGGCGTTTTATTGCCGACTTAAACTCGAGAGAAATTCTTGGCGAGGTTGCATCCTGGCTTCAGGATCTACCGACCTATTTCGAAGCGACCCCGGCAGGTCGGACGATCGGACGAGCAAACCTGCGGCGACTCACGGGGGTGCCCTGGAAGCCTCCAGGCCCGCTTGCCTAAGAAGCCTGAACGCTTCGCCCTATCGGGCGTCTTAAGAGGCGTCCTTGCAGCGGAAGAACTCGGCCTTTAAGCCGAGCGAGCGCCTGTCGCAGTCGTGTGCGCTGCAAAGGCATCGGCATCGTGCGTGGGACGATCGATCGGTGCGTGTCGGTGGTCTTAGGTGACGGCCATCCCTTAGCGCTCGTGACGCTGCGTGGTTCTGCCACAGTCGAGGCGGTGCAAGTTGCACTCCGGGTGGCCCGCTGACGATGTACGGCGTTGAGTCTGATGAGATTTTAGTCCGCACTTCTTCGCCGGGCGACAACCTGCGCCTTCAAGACGGCTGCCAGGGTGTCGCGGTAGACCTGTTCGTTGACGACGAAGCGCTCGCCGGGAGCCGGAGTCAGCGGAGCCGCTCCGGGAAGGTCCAGCGGCGCTCGCTCGGTGTGAGTGTTGAAGACCTCGATCTGAAACGACGGGACGGTCACGCCGACAAAGCGGAAGGTCACCTCGTAGCGCCCGGCGACGAAACAGACTCCGACGCCGCCCGCCTCGTCGAGGAGGTCGCCGGTCAGCGGGTCGATACTCGCGTCGACGATGAGCGGGACGACGGCCGTCGGGATGGGCTGCGTCGCGACGAGCGCCGAGCCGAGCCAGCGGAAGCGCACGGTCCCGACCGCGGGGCGAATGTCGGGCAGCCGGTCGAAGTCGGAGACGGTGTCGCCGACCGCGAGGATGTACCGACCGCGGACGTAGCCGTAGACGAGATCAGACGGAGCGACGGGCAAGGCGCCTCCTGGGCGTGTAAACGGGCCTGAGGCAGGCTCGACGGGCCGGGGTGGCGGCCTTGGGCGGTTTGTTGAAACCCCGGAACCCGCGCGCACAGAGAGGCGCTATGCCGTTTCGGGCTTCTAGGAGGGGGGGAGGGGAGGGGGTCGCCCCCAGGGACGCCAGCAATCCGTCAGCGGTTTGTCAGCGCGGGAGGAGGAGCTAGAGGGCCCCGGGATGGGCCTCGGGGCGCCGGTAGCGCGAGACCGCAGGCCGACGTGCAGCGGCACCCTCGGCGCTGCTCTTGCGTCCGTGATGCCATGAGCACAGCGCTTGCAGGTTGTCGAGCGAGTGGTCGTCGCCCGGCTTGACGTGGTCGCACTGGTTGGCCGGCGCTTCGCACTTCTGCCCGGTCGAGTCGCGGGCCTGGCATCGGTAGCCGTCGCGGCGCAGGACCCGGACTCGGCGGGTGCTCCAGTCGGAGGGAAGGCGGTGGCTGCCCTGAGGTACGCTCGTCAGATGCAGTGGTGGGCCGACCTTGTTTCAGAAATCGAACACCACCGAATTCCCTTGGACGGGGCAGCTTTGCTGGCGCAGGTTTATCCTCTTGGGATCCTCTTCGCAGTCATCGAAGTGCGATTCCTAGGGGGCTCGGCGCGCCGACGCGTTGTGCGGAGAGGGGCTGACCCGTCGAAGGCTTCCAGAGTGGGTCTGTATTCACGAGCTTCTGCGGGGATGATCGCCACGCTCTCGCTTCCGGCCCTTATCGCAACATATGGTCTAGTCACTTCTGTAGTGACCCAAGTTGAATTGCGCAGTTGGTGGGCGGCACTGGCTGGACTCGCCGGAACGTTTCTGTGGGTGTCGGTAGTGGCTCTGTTTTTTGAGTTTGTGTGGGCAGCGTGGGCGCTCGACCGTGCGGAGGTGAAAGCTCCGGACATGGTTCAGAAGCCACAGCATTTTGAAGGTCCGAGAACGCAACCGAAGCCCGCTTCGGTTAAGCCCGGAAAAAAGCGGAAGCGGCGCTCCTAGCTGCGGAACTTGGAGAGCGCCGCGAGCTCCCGCGCCTCTGCAATCTCGCGAGTCTGCTCCGCGCGCCGACGGTGCAGGAGCGCCGTCGGCGTGATGCCGAGCTCGTGAGCGGCGTCCTCGAGGCGGCGGCGGTCGGACGGGGCGAGCTCGTCGACGGTCGTCGGCAGCGGGTGGCTTTCGAGGACGTCGGCGACGATAGAGGCGGTCAGGGCGCGCGAGCGCTCGTCGGCGTTGTAGCTGGTCATGCTGGGCTCTTCTCTGTGGAGGGGGTCGGGGAGGGCGAGGACTACACCGCGGCCGGAATGCCGGTCAGGACGCGGACAGCCCCACCGTTGGGGACGAGGGTCACAGTCCCGTCCTCGTTGTCGACGGGCAGTGGCAGGGCGTTGACGCCGACGAAGGCCGAGACGACCGAGCGGTCCACCGCGACGTTGCCGTCGTAGGAGCGGATCCAGCGAAGGGCGAAAGGCTCGGCGCCGGTCCGGTCGACAACGGAGGCGCCGAACGGAGCGCCCTCCGGCACCTCCGGAGCGCGGACGACGAGGCTAAACGCGTTCTTCACGAAGGCGACGATTTCGTCAGGGGCGAGGCGAGTCGACTCCACGACCTTGATACCGCGGACGACGCCGGGAGAGTCAAAGGTCGTCCCGGCCGAGCCGACGGGGCCGTCGAGGAGGTCGGCGTAGACCTGGCTGCCGACGGCCGCGACGATCGGGGTCTCGGCGGTGACGCCCTTGGCGCGGAGCGCCGAGCGAATCGCCGTGAAGGTGCGCGCGGGGTTGGTCGCGTCGTAGGTGATCGTGGTCGATTCGGGCGTCGCCTTGAGAGCGGCAGCGACGGCGCGCTCGACGTGCTTCGTGATCGCCGAGGTCTGCGGATCGAGCACCTGGCGCGTGAAGTCCCCGATTTCGAGGTCGAGGTCCGCCTCCGACAGCACGACCGCGTTGTAGACGTGATCGGTGAGTTCCACCGAGACGAACTGCTCTGCGATCTTGCCAGTGACGAGCGGAGTGGTCGTGTCGGCTGCGGGCTTCGTCTGCGAGGCGATTGCGCCGGGGACACGGACCTTGACGGTCATCCCCTTGCCCGGCTCGAAGTCGGCCTCGAGGTCGCGGGCGATCAGTGCGCCGAGGTTCAGGTCGCGACCGACGAGGTTGGCGGCCACGGTCGCGATGTTGTTGGGCGTTAGAAATGCGTTGGGCATGGGGTCTCCAGGGGTCGGGAGGAGCGGGCGGGAGGGGGCGAGGCCGCGCTCAGGCCAGGAGCGGCGCGGCCTCGCGAGGGAGCGGCCTGACGCCGCCCGGGTCCTCCGGGACCTTCGACGCCCGAAAGGAAGCGCCGAAGCGGTGTGCAGCGTTGACGCTGCGGGTCTAGGAAGCGCGCAGGAGCGCGCGAGCGCGGTCGTCGAGGGCGGCGACCTGTTCAGCGGTTCCGCCGGCCGCGGCGAGGCAGTCGCGGCGCTCGAGGAGCGCGAGGGCGGCGTCACGGGCTGCCGAGCGGTTCGCGCGGGAGCGGCGCTGGCGGCAGCGGTCGGAGCACACTGTCTGTGCCCCAGACAGGGCGGCGCCGCACATCGGGCAGGACACGGGCGAGCTCCGATCAGGTGTGACACCGGTTGTTGGGCCGAAAAAAGAGGAAGAGTCCACGGGCCTGGCGGAGCTGGAACTCTTCCCGACTGAGGAGGGGGCCACGGGCCCGACAAGCGCCGTGACTCGACGAGAGCGGCAGCCGCGGCAGAGCCGGTGGAGGCCGTTGCGCTCGCGCCCGTCGCGGCCGAAGGACGAGAGGGGCCGGCGGACGCCGCACTTCGCGCACGTCTTCCCGCTGCCCGCGGTCAGCCGCTCGAGGAGCCGGAGCGCCCCGTCCGCGAGGACGCCATCTTCGCCATGCGCGAGCGCCGCGGCCCGAATCAGGCGCTCGGCGCTCATGCTGCAGCGCGGACGGCGGGACCTTCGCCGGTCCATCGGCCGATCGCACCGTCGAGGGTGTCAACACACCGCCGGAGCTCGCCGAGGGAGGAACGTAGCGTCACCTCCGCGTCGACGACGGCAGCCCGGGCGGCGAGTCGTCGAGCGTCGACGGCGGTCTCGCCCGTTGGGTCGCCGTGCCCGCCGCTTGCGCGGATGCCGGAGTCGTCGCGGGGCTGCAGGGCGGGGGCGGGCTGCCATTGAGCGTCCTCAATTGTCGCGAGGAGCCGGGCGAGGACGAGGACCTCCTCGGCGAAGGCGCGGAGGAAGATCGGGAGGGGGAGCGGCGCGGGCATGGGCTGGCGGTCCTTCTTGACAGCCGACGGCGGATCCATCGGGTACGCGTGAGGAGGGGGCCAGGAGGGCTAGCGCGGCTCGGATCCGCGGCGAAGACCCAGGGTCGGCGCCGGAGGCGCCCCCGGCGCCGTCCGGGGTGTCGAAGGTGACGGTTCTAGGGGTAGTTACCATCTGCTGTTAAGAGAGAGACCCCTTAAGAGGAGATAGAGAGAAGGGGTCACTTCCGACACCTTCGACACCCGGGAACAACGAAGCGCCCCCGCCCCGGCGTCGGGAGGGAGGCGCTTCGCGCTCGGCGGGGGCTACTCGGCGTCGGCGCTCTCGCGCATGAAGCGCACGCGGGCGCGGACGTCGCCCCGGCGGTGGGCCGGGTCGTAGGACGAAACCGTCAGGTGGTCGAAGTGGCGGGCGAGCTCGGCTCGGCGCTCGGGGACGTCGACGAGGGAGAGGAAGTGTTCGCGGATCGTCAGGCCCGACGCGCGCTCGATCGTCTCCGACGAGGGCTCGACCCGGCGGAGCTCCGAGCGGCGCTCCTTGAGGGCGGCGACGCGAGCGAGGAGGGCGGAGGTGTCGGCGTCGTCGTCCATCATTGCCGCCGTCGCCTCGCGGAGGGCAGCCTCGACCTCCCGGAGCGCGCCGAAGGCCTCCTCGCCGTAGACGACCTCGATCACTTCCCGGTGCGGCTTCGCGCCGTCGAGAGCGAGCGTGTCCTCGATCACGAACTCCTCGAGGAGGACCGCGTCGATCCGGGGCGAGCGGCAGGCCTGGCCGTTGCGGTTCGCCGGACAGAAGTAGATCGGCTTGCCGCCGGCCGTCGTGACGTAGAGCTTCCGTCCGCAGTGGGCGCAGTAGGCCAGGCCCGAGAGGAGACGGGCTGCCCGACGAGGGCGGGCGCGGTCGGGGTCGCGGTCGCCGAAGCGGGCCCGGAGGCGCTCGAGAGTCTCGAGCTCGACGAGCGGGGGCCAGACGGTCACCGGCAGCCCGTCGGTATCGCGGACGACGTCGTCGCCGAGCGGGACGCGGCCGACGATCGTCGGGGCCGTCCAGAGCGCGCGGACCGTCGACGCCGTCCAGCGCCCGCGGTCGAGGCCCTCGGTCGGGGCGCCGCGGTAGGCGGCTCGCCGGTGCGCGGACTTCGACGTCGGCACGCCTCGGGCGGTCAGGTCGGCGACGATCGCGGAGAGCGGCTCGCGCTCGGCGAGGAGCCGCTCGGCCACCTCCCGCACGACCGCCGCCTCCTCTTCGTTCACGACGAGCACCCGGCCCGGGCCGTCCTCGGCCGGCGCTGACGAGTAGCCGAAGGGGATCGTCCCGCCGCCGGTGAATCGGTGAGTGACCGTCTTGCGGTAGGCGATCGCGCTCTTGGCTCGGGCGCTCGTGTTCTCCGCCTCCGTGCGCGCGACTTCCGAGAGGACGGCCGCGATGATCCTCCACGCCGGCTGATCGGAGCGGAGGCCGTCGCGGTGCGCGACGAAGAGGGAGCCGGGGACGGCGTCGAGGGTGCTCACGAGTTCGCCGACGGCGCCGAGGCCCTGCCGGGTCAGCCGGTCGAGCTTCCAGACGGCGAGCACGGCAGCCTCGCCGGCGGTGAGCATCCGGAAGGCCTCGGCGACGTTCGCGCGCACCTTCCGGCCCGAGATCCCGTCGTCGGCGAGCACGCGGACGACCTCCCAGCCCTCGCGCTGGGCGAGCTCGCGGAGGTCGGCCTCCTGCCTGGCGATCGAGGTCGAGTCGTCAGCGGAGGCGGAGAGGCGAAGATAGAGGACGGCGCGCATGAGGAACAGATTACTAGCTCACTAGGAGAACCCGCTCTACATGGCGGAGGAGGCGGCCGCCGCCGACCTGATCTCGGGCGGGCGGCTCGAGCTCGGCGTCAGCAGGGGATCGCCCGAGACGGCCCTGCGCGGGTCCGAGGCGTTCGGCTTCGTCCCGCCTGAGGGGATGACCGACGCCGACCTCGCCAGGGAGAAGGTGCGGATCTTCCGGGAGGCGCTCGCCGGGGCGCCGGTCGCTCAGTCGGATCCGGCGATGACGCGCCAGTCGCTCCCGCTCTCGATCGAGCCGCACTCGCCCGGGCTCGCGGACCGGATCTGGTGGGGTGCGGGCAGCTTCGCGACCGCTCGCTGGGCCGCCGAGCAGGGCATGAACCTGCAGTCGTCGACCCTGCTCCTGGAGGAGGAGGGCGTGCCCTTCGACGAGCTGCAGGCGCGCCAGATCCGCGAGTACCGCGCCGCGTGGAGCGACGCGGGCTGGGAGCGCGCCCCGCGTGTCTCCGTCTCGCGCAGCGTCCTTCCGATCACGAGCGATCTCGACCGCCTGTACTTCGGCGGCCGCGGCGAGCAGGACCAGGTCGCCACCCTCGAGGGCGTCCGCGCCCGCTTCGGCCGCAGCTACACGGGCGAGCCGGACGCCGTGGCCGCCGAGCTGGCCGCCGACGTCGCCGTGCAGGAGGCGGACACGCTGCTGCTCACCGTGCCCAACCAGCTGGGCGTCGAGTACAACGCGCGGCTCCTGCGCACCGTGGCAGAGTCGATCGCCCCGGCTCTCGGCTGGTCGCCGGCGACCGTGAGAGTCTGACGCCGGGGCCCGATGCCGGAACGCTCCGTCTCCTCGAGGAGAGGCGGGGCGTTCGTCGTTCTCCGCCCCTCGCATCCCTCTCGCCGACGCGAGGAGGGGACGGTGACGGAAACGACGGAACCCCCCGCCTCTCCGAAGAGAGACGAGGGGTTCCGGTCAGTGTGTCCGAGGGGGGACTTGAACCCCCACGCCCTATACGGGCACTAGCACCTCAAGCTAGCGCGTCTGCCATTTCCGCCACCCGGACGAGTGTTTCCTTCGACCTGCGTTTCCGCGGCCGAAGAAGACATTAGCACGGTTCCGGAGCCTCTCACGCCACCTCCCGGCCCACCGGCCTCCGCGCGCCGTCGAGCCCGCGCCGGTACCGTTGCCCGCATGTCCGACAGCATCGACAGCGCGCCCGTGACCGACAGCACCCTCGACGAGACGGCGCTCATCGCGCGCGATCTCATCCGCTTCGACACCAGCAACTACGGCGACGGGAAGGCGGAGCCGGAGCGCCCGGCCGCCGAGTACGTCGCGGCGAAGCTGCGCGATCTCGGCCTCGAGCCCGAGCTGATCGATTCCGACCCGGGACGCACGAGCGTCGTCGCGCGGGTCGCGGGGGAGGACCGCGAGCGCGGCGCCCTCGTCGTGCACGGGCACCTCGACGTGGTGCCCGCCATCGCCGACAACTGGAGCGTCGACCCGTTCGGCGGCGAGATCAAGGACGGCATGCTCTGGGGCCGCGGCGCGGTCGACATGAAGAACATGGACGCGATGATCCTCGCCTCGCTCGGCGACATCCTCCGCGAGGGGAAGCGCCCCTCCCGCGACCTCGTCATCGCCTTCTTCGCCGACGAGGAGGCGGGCGGCGTGCGGGGCTCGGGATTCCTGGCCCGGGAGCGGCCCGAGCTCTTCGCGGGAGCGACCGAGGCCATCAGCGAGGTCGGCGGCTACTCGATCGAGCTGGCCGGCAAGCGCGCCTACCTCGTGCAGACCGGCGAGAAGGCGCTGATGTGGCTGACCCTCCGCGCGCACGGCACGGCGGGGCACGGCTCGCAGATCAACTCCGAGAACGCCGTCACCCGGCTGGCGCAGGCGATCGCCCGCATCGGCAGCGAGGAGTGGCCCACGCGCCTCACCGACACCACGCGCGAGCTGCTCGACGAGGTCGCCCGCCTGCTCGGCCACGACCCGCAGCGCAGCACCCCGGAGGAGCTCGCGCTCGCCACCGGCACCGCCTCGCGCTTCATCGCCGCGACGCTGCGCACCACGGCGAATCCGTCGATGCTGTCGGCCGGTTACAAGGCCAACGTGATCCCGGACTCGGCGGAGGCCACCATCGACGTGCGCGTCCTCCCCGGCGAGGAGGACGCGGTGCTGGAGCGCCTGAAGGTCCTCGCCGGCGAGCACGTCGAGATCCTCGTCCAGCACCGCGACATCGGGCTCGAGGTGCCTTTCGCCGGCCCCCTCGTCGAGAGCATGGCCGCCTCGATCCGCCGGTTCGATCCGGGCGCCGAGGTCCTCCCGTACCTGCTCTCCGGAGGCACCGACAACAAGGCGCTCTCGACGCTCGGCATCACCGGATACGGGTTCGCGCCCCTCCAGCTGCCGTCGTCCCTGGACTTCCCGGCACTGTTCCACGGGGTCGACGAGCGCGTTCCACTGGACGCACTAGTGTTTGGCAGGAAGGTCCTGACCGATCTCCTGCTGAGCTCCTGACGGCGCCGCGGACCGGGTCAGCACCGACCGATCCCGACCGACTGCTGGCCGACGACGCCCCAGCCCTCCTCGAAAGTGACGCATGGGCCTGCTCGACGCGCTGATCCTGGGACTCGTCCAGGGTCTGACCGAATTCCTCCCCATCTCCTCCAGCGCCCACCTCCGGATCGTCAGCGAGCTGCTGCCCGGTCTCGGCGGCCGCGACACCGGAGCCGCGTTCACCGCGATCACGCAGCTGGGCACTGAGACCGCAGTCATCATCTACTTCTGGCGCGACATCGTGCGGATCGTGTCGCACTGGTCCCGCTCCCTCGTCGGCCGGGTCCCGCGCTCGGACCCGGACGCCCGCATGGGCTGGCTGATCATCCTGGGCAGCCTCCCGATCATCGTCCTCGGCCTCGTCTTCCAGGACGCGATCGAGACGACCCTCCGCTCCCTGTGGGTGGTGGCCACCACGCTGATCCTCTTCGGCATCCTGCTCGGCATCGCCGACGCGGTCGGCGCGAAGAAGCGCCGCCTGCGCGACCTGGGCGTCCGCGACGGCCTGATCTACGGAGGCGCGCAGGCGCTCGCCCTGATCCCCGGCGTCTCGCGCTCGGGAGGCACCATCACCGCCGGCCTCTTCCTCGGCTACGAGCGCAAGGCTGCGGCGCGCTACTCCTTCCTCCTCGCGATCCCCGCGGTGTTCGGCAGCGGGCTCTACCAGCTGTACAAGAGCATCAGCGACCCGGTGGTGCTTCCGAACCAGGTCCAGGTCGGCGGGCTCGAGACCCTCGTGGCGACCATCGTCGCGTTCGTGGTCGGCTTCGTCGTGATCGCGTTCTTCATGAACTACATCTCCCGCCGCAGCTTCCTCCCGTTCGTCGTCTACCGCATCGTGCTCGGCGTCGTCCTGATGATCGCGCTCGCCACCGGCCTGATCGCCGCCTAGATGCGCGCCTGGACCGCCGCCGACGTCCCCGCCCTCCCCGGCCGGGGGAGCGCCCCGCGACTGCACGACACCGCGACCGCAGCCCCCGTCGAGCTCGACGCGCCCAGCGGAGTCGCGAGCCTCTACGTCTGCGGCATCACGCCCTACGACGCCACCCATCTCGGGCACGCGTCGACCTATCTCGCCTTCGACACGGTCCAGCGCGTCTGGCTCGACGCGGGCTACACGGTCGAGTACGCCCAGAACGTGACCGACGTCGACGACCCGCTGCTCGAGCGGGCGACGGCCACCGGCGTCGACTGGCGCGACCTGGCCGAGGAGCAGGTCGAGCTGTTCCGCGGCGACATGGCGGCCCTGCGCGTCCTGCCTCCGCAGCACTACGTCGGCGTCACCGAGACCGTGGATCCGATCGCTGAGGCGGTCGCCCGACTGGAGCGCGACGGCGTCGCCTACCGCGTCGCTGCTCCGGACGCGGCGGCGGAGGGGGCGAGCGACCTCTACTACGACATCGCCGCGGCCGAGAGCGCCGTCTGGCACCTGGGCAGCGAGAGCGGGCTCGACGCGGAGACGATGGCCCGCTTCTCGGCGCTGCGCGGGGGCGACCCGGAGCGTGCCGGCAAGCGCGACCCCCTCGATCCGCTGCTCTGGCGGGCCGAGCGCGCCGGCGAGCCCGCCTGGGAGGCCGAGGTCGGCCGCGGTCGCCCGGGCTGGCACATCGAGTGCTCGGTGATCGCCCTCGACCGGCTCGGACCCGAGTTCACCCTGCAGGGCGGCGGGAGCGACCTTGTCTTCCCGCACCACGAGTTCAGCGCCGGCCACGCGGCGTCGCTGTCCGGCCGTCCTCTGGCCCGTGCCTACGCGCACGCCGGGATGGTCGCCTACCAGGGCGAGAAGATGAGCAAGTCGCTCGGCAACCTGGTGCTGGTCTCCCGTCTGCGGAGTGAGGGAGCGGACCCGCGAGCGGTCCGCCTGGCGCTCCTCGCGCACCACTACCGCTCCGACTGGGAGTGGCTGCCCGAGGACCTTCCATCGGCCGAGGCGCGCCTGGCGCACTGGGAGGCGGCCCTCGCCTCCGTCGGACCGCGCTCGGCGCTGGAGGTGCTGGCGCAGCTGCGCGAGGCGCTGGCCGACGACCTCGACACTCCGGCCGCCCTCGCCGTCGTGGACGCCGCACTGACCGAGGGCGTGGACGACCCGTCGCTCCTGCGCGACGCGGTCGACGCCCTGCTCGGAGTCCGTCCGGCCTGAGGCACGTCGGGTCCGAGGCCCGCCCGGCCGGAGATCCGTCCGGGCACGAGTCCTGTCAGGACCGGTCGTCGATCACGGGTCGCGAGCAGTCGCGGGATCGCCGACCGGCTCCGACGAGCAGTCGGCGGAGGAGGCTACGGCCGCCAGGGCTCCTCGCCGGAGCGGCCGTCGCCGCGGCGGCGCAGGTAGCGCTCGAACTCCTGGGCGATCGCCTCGCCGCTCGCCTCGGGCGAGTCGACGGTGTCCCGCGCCTGCTCGAGCTGGGCGATGTACGCCGCCATCTCCTCGTCCTCGGCGGCGAGGGCGTCGATGCCGCGCTCCCACTCCTCCGCCTCCTCGACGAGGTCGCCGCGGGGGATCGCCAGGCCGACGACCTCCTCGAGCTTCTCGAGCAGCGCCAGCATCGCCTTGGGCGACGGGGCGTTGTGCACGTAGTGCGGGACGGAGGCCCAGATCGAGACGGCGGGGATGCCGACCTTCTGCGCGGCCTCGCCGATCACGCTGAGGATGCCGACCGGCCCCTCGTAGCTGGAGCGCTCGAGCTCGAACGAGCTCCGCAGCTCCGCGTTCTCGCTCGAGGCGAAGATCGAGATCGGCCGGGTGTGCGGGACGTCGGCGAGCATCGCGCCGAGGAAGACGACGGCGGAGATGTCGATCGCGAGCATGGCGTCGACGACCTCGGCGGCGAAGCTCTTCCAGCTGCGCGAGGGCTCGGTGCCGATCATGAGGTACAGCGCGCTCTCGGCGTCGACCGAGGTGTCGGCCGGGCCGAAGATCTGGGTGCCGGGCCAGGAGAGGCTGCGACGGCCGTCCTCGCCGATCGAGAGCAGGGGGCGGGTGTACTGGAAGTCGTAGTACTGCTCGGCGTCGACGGCGAAGAGGGGCACGTACTCCCCGGCGTCCTTGACCAGCCGCAGCGCGCCGCTGGCGGCGTCTCCGGCGTCGTTCCAGCCCTCGAAGGCCACGACCAGGACGTTCCCCGTGATCACGTTCATAGGCAGGATCTCCGCGTTCGGCTCGATGTCCGGGGAGCGCACAGCGCGCCTGTCCCTCCGTCCAGGATAGGACCGCCCCCGACCCCGCCCGTCCCGCCCGGCGGGATCGGGGGCGCTGTTCGCTCTGGGCCCGCGGCCGGGGAGGGGCGCGGCCCTGCCGGTACCATGGTCGCTCGTGACTCCCGAGACCTCCGCCCGGCCGCTGTCCTCCGAGCCGCTCGAAGGAGCGGCCGCCCCCGCCGCCGTCCTCTGGGACATGGACGGGACGCTCGTCGACACCGAGCCGTACTGGATGGCGTCGGAGCACGCGCTCGTCTCGTCCTTCGGGGGAGTGTGGACGCACGAGGACGCGATGGGCCTCGTCGGCTCGGGCCTGCCCGCCGCCGCCCGGATCCTGCAGGGCAAGGGCGTCGACCTCTCCGTCGACGCGATCATCGACCGGATGACCGACGAGGTCGTCCAGCAGCTGGCCGTGAGCATCCCGTGGCGCCCGGGCGCGCTCGAGCTGCTGCGCGCGGTGTCCGACGCGGGAGTGCCGCAGGCGCTGGTCACGATGTCGATCTCGCGGATGGCCGCGGCCGTCGTCGACCGGATCCCGTTCCCCGCCTTCGCGGCCGTCGTCAGCGGCGACATGGTCGAGCGCAGCAAGCCCCACCCCGAGGCGTACCTCCTCGCTGCGAGCACTCTCGGCGTCGACATCGCCGCCTGCGTCGCGATCGAGGACTCGCTCACGGGCCTCGGCGCGGCTGTCGCCTCCGGAGCCGCGGCGATCGGCGTCCCGCACCAGCTCGAGCTGGACCCCGCCGCCCCCTACGCCCTCTGGCCCACCCTCGCGGGCCGCACCGTCGCGGACCTCGCGACGGTGTCCTCCGAGCACCGCGGCTCCGGCCCGGCCACGACCGAGACGGAGGCCCGCCGATGACCGGTGAGGCACTGCAGCATTCCGGACCCTTCCGCGCGGGGGACCGCGTCCAGCTGACGGGCCCCAAGGGGCGGATGAACACCATCACGCTCGTGCCCGGCAAGGTGTTCCACACCCACCGGGGCGGCATCGAGCACGACACGGTGATCGGGCTGCCCGACGGCTCGGTGGTGACCAACACCGTCGGCGTCGAGCATCTGGCGCTGCGCCCCCTCCTCGCCGACTTCGTGATGTCGATGCCCCGCGGAGCGGCGATCGTGTACCCGAAGGACGCCGCCCAGATCCTCGCCCTCGCCGACGTCTTCCCCGGCGCCCGCGTCGTCGAGGCCGGTGTCGGCTCCGGCGCGCTCTCGCTCTGGCTGCTGCGGGCGGTCGGGCCGACCGGCCGGCTGTCGTCGTTCGAGCGGCGCGAGGAGTTCGCCGACGTCGCACGGGCGAACATCGAGACCTTCCTCGGCTACACGCCCGACAACTGGAGCGTCACCGTCGGCGACCTGGTCGAGGCCCTGCCCGGCACGGTCCCGTCGGGCGAGGCCGACCGCGTCGTGCTGGACATGCTCGCGCCGTGGGAGTGCCTCGATGTCGCCGCCGAGGCTCTCACGCCCGGGGGAGTGCTCCTCTGCTACGTGGCCACCGTCACGCAGCTCTCGCGGACGGCGGAGGCGATCCGCGCCTCAGGGCTGTTCACGAACCCGTCGTCGAACGAGACCATGGTCCGCGGCTGGCACGTCGAGGGCCTGGCGGTCCGGCCGGACCACCGGATGATCGGCCACACCGGCTTCCTCATCACCGCCCGCCGGCTCGCTCCGGACACCGTGCTCCCCGAGCTCAAGCGGCGCCCGTCGAAGACGGACTTCAGCGACGAGGACGTGGAGGCGTGGACCCCCGGCGCTCTCGGCGAGCGTGCCGTGAGCCCGAAGAGCCTGCGCAAGCGGGTCCGCGAGTCCGCCACCAGCGCCGAGCTCTCCCGTGCCCGCGGCTTCGGCGAGGAGACCGCGGAGCCCGACGACGAGGGCATCCTCTAAGCTGTTCCCGGCCTCCGGGCCGTCTCCACTCCGGGCGTCACCGCTCCCCTTCTCTCGAATCGAGGACCCGTGCGCAGGACCACCGCGCTCATCGCCGGCATCGGCATCGTCGCCGCTCTCACCGGATGCACCGCGTCCTCCTCGCAGACCGACTGCGACGCTCCGTTCTCCTCCGGCGACTCCTCGGCGGCTGTCAGCGCCACGGGCGACTTCGGAGCGAAGCCGGACGTCAGCGTCCCGACGCCGCTGAAGGCGGACGGCACGCAGGTCAGCACCCTGATCGAGGGCTCGGGCGCACCGCTCGAGAAGGGCCAGCTCGTCACCATCGACTACACCCTGGTCAACGGAGCGGACGGCACCGTCCTCGAGACCTCGCCCTACGACGGGTCGAGCACCGCCCGCTTCGGCGTCGGCGGAGCCGGGCTCGTCGGCCTGAACGAGGGCCTCCTCTGCACGCAGGTCGGCTCGCGCGTCGCCATCGCGATCGCCCCCGAGGACGGCTTCGGCCAGTCCTCCTCGCAGCTCGGCATCTCGGAGGACGACACCCTCGTGCTCGTCGCGGACGTCCGCGAGGCCTCGCTGGCCCGCGCGAACGGCGCCGCCCAGCCCGTGCCCGACGGCTTCCCGACGGTGACCCTCGGCGACGACGGACGCCCGGGGCTCGCGAAGCCCTCCGGCGATGCGCCGACCGACCTCCGCATCGCCCAGCTCAAGAAGGGCGACGGCGACGTCGTCGCCGAGGGCGATCAGGTCGTCGTGGCCTACACCGGCTGGCAGTGGAGCGACGGGAAGGTGTTCGACTCCAGCTGGGAGAAGGGCGCTCCCGCCGTCTTCACGGCCGCCGACGGCTCGACCACCCAGGGCGGAGTGATCGCCGGATTCGCCGACGCCCTCATCGGCCAGCCCGTCGGCTCCCAGGTCATCGCGGTCATCCCGCCGGACCAGGGCTACGGCGACCAGGGCTCGCCCCAGGGCGGGATCCCCGGCGGCGCCACGCTGATCTTCGTCGCCGACATCCTCGGAAAGGTCTGACCGGACCCGGCCCTAGACTGGAGGGCGTGCCTTCCGACGCCCCGTCCTCGAGCCGCGTCCCGGCCGAGGAGCGTCTGTTCAACCTCGTGCTCGCGCTCGTCGCGGCCGAGAGCGGACTGACGAAGGCCGACGTCCTCTCGACGGTGCAGGGCTACCGGCAGCGGGTGGGGCGGGGCGACCGGACCTCGCTCGAGCGCCAGTTCGAGCGCGACAAGGACGACCTGCGCGAGCTGGGCATCCCGATCGAGACGGTCGACGCCCCGGGCGATCCGGGCAACACCCAGACCGTCCGGTACCGCATCGCGAAGCGCAGCTACGACCTCCCGGCCGACCTGACCTTCGATCCGGAGGAGCTCGCGCTGCTCCGCCTGGCCGGGGCGGTCTGGCGCGAGGGGACGCTCTCGGCGGAGTCGCGGCGCGCGCTGATCAAGCTGCGCTCGATCGGCGTCGAGTCCGTCGACCCCGTCATCGGCATCAGCCCCTCCATCCGGGTCCGCGAGGCCTCGTTCGAGCCGCTCAGCACCGCGCTCGACCGCGGCCAGGTCGTCCGGTTCCCCTACCTCAAGCCCGGCGGCGAGGAGCCGCGCGTGCGCACCGTGCAGCCCCGCGCCCTGGTGAACCACCAGGGGCGCTGGCACCTCCACGGCTGGGACGAGGGTGCCGAGGGCACGCGGACCTTCCTCCTGTCGCGGATCGTCGGACCCGTCGCCCCGACCGGACGCACCGCGCCTCCAGCCGAGGGGGACCACGCCGCGACCGCCCTCGCCCAGCTCGACGAGATCCTGCGGCGCAACAGCGCTCTTTTGCGCGTCGCTCCCGACTCCGACGCCGCCCTCCGGCTCGGCGGGCGCGCCGAGGCGGAGGGCGAGGGCCAGGATCTGCTGCGCCTGCACTACACCGACCCGGACGTGCTCGCCGACGAGCTCGCCGGCCACGGCCCCGAGGTGCGGGTGCTCGAGCCGGAGGAGCTCCGGCGACGCGTCCTCGACCGCCTCCGCCGCACCCTGGACGACCATGGAGGGGATCCCCGTGGCTAGACCCCGCTCCCTGCAGGCGCGCGACCGCCTGGCCGTCCTGCTCTCCCTCGTGCCCTATCTGCTCGACCGGGGCCGCGTCTCCGTCGCCGAGGTCGCTGCGCACTTCGAGATCCCGGAGGAGGAGGTGCGCCGCGCGGTGCGCCTCATCGCCGTCTCGGGCATCCCGGGCGAGACCGCGCAGTACCAGGCGAACGACCTGTTCGACATCGGCTGGGACGACTTCGAGGAGAACGACCACGTCGTCCTCACCCACCAGGTCGCGATCGACGACTCGCCGAGGTTCTCGGCGCGCGAGGCCGCCGCCCTCATCGCCGGCATGCAGTACCTCGCGGCGCTGCCGGAGAACCAGGGCAACGATCGGATCGCCTCGCTGATGGGGAAGCTCGCGCGCGGCGCCTCGTCGGCCCCGAGCGCGGTGGCGGTCTCGCGCGGCACGGGCGCCGACAGCGCCGTGGCGCTCCTGCGGACCGCGATGGCCTCCGCGACGCAGGTCGCGTTCGACTACCGCAGCGCCCGCGGCGAGACCGAGTCCCGGCTCGTCGACCCCTTCGTGCTCGAATCCGTCGACCGGGACTGGTACCTGCGCGGGTGGGACCACCTCCGCGAGGGCGTCAGGACGTTCCGCGTCGACCGGATGCGCTCCCTCCGCGACAGGGGGGCGCCGATCGTCCGGCGCCGCAACGAGGTGACCCTCTCGGAGCGCCTCTTCGAGGCCTCCGCCTCCGATCTGGTCGTTGATCTGCGCGTCGCCCCCAGCGCTGTCGTGCTGCTGGGCGACTACGCGGCCGACGCCGAGTTCCCCGATCCGGTGCCGGGGGAGGCTGACCGAGGTGTCCTCGTCCGCCTGCGCGTCGCCCATCTGGAGGGACTGACGCGCCTGGTGGCGTCATTGGCGGGACTCGCCACGGTGGTGGCGCCCCCCGAGGCGCGCGCCGCTGTCAGGCACTGGGCGGCCGCCGCACTCGCCGCGAACGAGGGGGAGCCGTCGTGACCTGGTGGTCGTGGATCCTGATCTGGCTCGGCCTCGCGCTGGGCGCACTGGCGATGCTGGCCCTCTTCGCCCTCTCCTACTGGCGCAAGGGCAGGGTTCTGCTCGGCCGGCTGGCCGAGGTCACCGCGAAACTCGAGACGCTGAGTCCCGGAGTGACGGACGACCTGCCGCCCCGGCCGCCCTCGTCGCTCTTCGCCGATCGCGACGACGTGAGGCGCGCGCACGAGGGGCGGCGTGACGCACGTCGCGACAGGATCGATCTCCGCCGGTCAGGAAGAGTCGAACGGGGTAAGCTCCTCGTACACCGCAACCGACAAGTGAAGTGAGTCTGCAATGTTCGCTGGCCTCCAGGGGTGGCACCTCCTCATCATCCTCGCCGTGATCCTCCTCCTGTTCGGTGCGCCCAAGCTCCCGCAGCTGGCCCGCAGTGTCGGGCAGTCGATGCGGATCTTCAAGAGCGAGGTCAAGACCATGAAGGACGAGGACGGCACCGAGCGCCGTGAGTCGACCGAGGGGACCACCGGCACCGTCGCCGGATCCACCGGGACGACCACCGGCACCGGCTCCACCACGCCGCCCGAGTCCCCGCTCAAGTAATGACGTCCGTGGCAGCGAAGAAGCCACGGACGAAGCGGACGAAGAACCCCGACGGGCGCATGTCGCTCGGGGCCCACCTCGTCGAGCTTCGCAACAGGCTCTTCAAGTCGGCGATCGCGATCGTCATCGCGTGCGTCGCGGGATGGTTCGTCTCGGAGTGGGTCTTCGAGGCGCTCAAGGCTCCGATCTCCGAGGTGGCCGCCACCCAGGGCAAGGAGGCGATCCTCAACTTCCCGACGATCGCCGGAGCCTTCGACCTGCGGCTGCAGATCGCCATCACGGTGGGCATCGTCCTGGCGAGCCCGGTCTGGCTCTACCAGATCTGGGCGTTCCTCGTCCCGGGCCTGACCCGCAAGGAGATGCGGTACGGCCTCGGCTTCATCCTCACCGCCATCCCGCTGTTCTTCGCGGGCTGCGCGGCCGGCTGGTTCGTGTTCCCGCACATCGTCGAGCTCCTGACGAGCTTCACCGGCAGCGACGCGGCGAGCTTCCTCGACGCCAAGATCTACTACGAGTTCGTGCTCAAGCTCGTGCTGGTGGTCGGCATCGCCTTCGTGCTGCCCGTCTTCCTGGTGCTCCTCAACTTCCTCGGCATCCTCCCCGGAATGCTGATCCTCAAGTCGTGGCGCATCGCGATCATGGCGATCGTGCTCTTCACCGCGATCGCGACCCCCGCGGCCGACCCGATCTCGATGTTCCTCCTGGCCATCCCGATCATCTTCCTGTTCTTCCTCGCCTGCGGGATCGCGATCCTGCACGACCGGCGCGCCGCCAAGCGCCAGCTGGTGTTCGACGGCAGCCCCTCCGACCTGCCCGCGTGACCGGACCGTCTCCCGCCGAGCGGTTCGCCGCGTTCCGGACGCGCCAGGGCCATGCGAGGGTCGAGGCGTTCCGCTCGACCCTCGCGTTCGACCTCGACCCCTTCCAGTACGAGGCCTGCAGCGCGCTCGACGACGGCCACAGCGTCCTCGTCGCCGCGCCCACCGGTGCCGGCAAGACCGCGGTGGCGGAGTTCGCGATCCACCTGGCCATGCAGGACCCGACGGCCAAGGTCTTCTACACGACGCCGATGAAGGCGCTGAGCAACCAGAAGTTCCAGGAGTTCGTCGAGGACTACGGAGCCTCCGAGGTCGGCCTGCTGACCGGCGACTCCAACGTCAACGCGCGCGCCCGCATCGTCGTGATGACGACCGAGGTGCTGCGCAACATGCTGTACGCCGACTCGGACCTCCTGCACGACCTCGCCTACGTCGTGATGGACGAGGTGCACTACCTCGCCGACCGCTTCCGCGGCGCCGTCTGGGAGGAGGTCATCATCCACCTCCCGCAGCGCGTGCGGCTGGTCTCGCTCAGCGCGACCGTGTCGAACGCCGAGGAGTTCGGCGACTGGCTCCAGACCGTCCGGGGCGAGACCGAGGTCATCGTCTCCGAGGAGCGTCCCGTCCCGCTCGACCAGCACGTCCTCGTGGGCGGCAAGCTCGTCGACCTCTTCGACTCCTCCGGACGGGCGGCGACGAACCGGGTGAACCCGGAGCTCGCCCGCATGGCCCAGGGCGGCTCGCGGGTCGAGCGCGGCGGCCGGGGCGGCCGCAACGGCCGAGGCGGTCGCGGCCGCTACCCGGAGCAGCGCACCGAGGAGCTCGTGCTGCGCTCGGAGGTCGTCGAGATCCTCCGCGGCAAGAACCTCCTCCCCGCGATCTTCTTCGTCTTCAGCCGCGCCGGCTGCGACCAGGCCGTCCGCCAGGTGCTGCGGTCGGGCGTGCGCCTCACCGAGCGCCACGAGCGCGACGAGATCCGCGCGATCGTCGAGGAGCGCTGCCGGACGATCCGCGACGAGGACCTCGCGGTGCTCGGCTACTGGGAGTGGCTCGACGGACTCCAGCGGGGCGTCGCCGCCCACCACGCCGGGATGCTCCCCGCCTTCAAGGAGGTCGTGGAGGAGCTGTTCCTGCGCAGGCTCGTGCGCGTGGTCTTCGCGACCGAGACGCTCGCGCTCGGCATCAACATGCCCGCCCGCACGGTCGTCCTCGAGAAGCTCGAGAAGTTCAACGGCGAGGCGCGCGTCCCGATCACGCCGGGGGAGTACACCCAGCTCACGGGCCGCGCCGGCCGACGCGGCATCGACGTCGAGGGCCACTCGGTGATCCAGTGGCGCGGGGGGATGGACCCCCAGGCGGTCGCGTCCCTCGCCTCGCGGCGGACCTACCCGCTCAACTCCAGCTTCCGCCCCAGCTACAACATGGCCGCGAACCTGATCGAGCAGTTCGGACGGGTGCGCACGCGCGAGATCCTGGAGTCGTCTTTCGCGCAGTTCCAGGCCGACCGGTCCGTCGTCGATCTCGCCCGCCGGGTCCGCCAGCAGGAGGAGTCGATGGCGGGCTACGTGGCGGCGATGCAGTGCCACCTGGGCGACTTCGAGCAGTACGCGGCGATCCGCCGCGAGATCGGCGATCTCGAGCGCCGGGGCGCAGTGCGCGGCGAATCGGCCTCCCACGCCGAGCGCGAGAAGCGCCAGGGCCAGCTCACGAGCCTGCGGCGCCGGATGAAGGCCCACCCGTGCCACGCCTGCTCCGACCGCGAGCAGCACGCCCGCTGGGCCGAGCGCTGGTGGAAGCTGCGCCGCGAGACCGACGAGATCGAGCGCCAGATCCGCTCGCGGACCGGAGCCGTCGCCCGCATCTTCGACCACATCACGGACGTGCTGCTCGAGCTCGGATACTTCCGCCGCGACGAGGTCGGCGAGCTCTCGCTGACGCCGAACGGACGCACGCTCCGCCGGATCTACGGGGAGCGGGACCTGCTGGTCGCCGAGTGCCTCCGGAAGCAGGCGTGGACGGAGCTCGACCCGGCCGGCCTCGCGGCGATGGCGTGCTGCCTCGTCTTCGAGCCGCGACGCGAGGAGGGGACGCTGGGCGAGCGGTTCCTGCCCCGCGGCGCGTTCCCCGAGGCGCTGGAGAAGACCCAGCTGCTGTGGGCCCGGCTCGACGACGTCGAGCGCGACCACCGCCTGCCGGGCAGCAACCCGATCTCGACGAGCCTCGCGCTCTCGATGAACATGTGGGCCAAGGGCATGCCGCTCGACATGGTGCTCCGCGAGTCCGACATGGCCGCCGGCGACTTCGTGCGCTGGGCGAAGCAGACCATCGACCTCCTCGACCAGCTCTCCGTCGTCGCCGAGGGCAAGGTGGGCCGCGCTGCCCGGACCGCCCTCGACCTGGTGCGCCGCGGCATCGTCGCGTACTCGACCGTCGCATGACGCCGGTCGCTCCTCCGCCCGGTGGGCGGACCGTTCCGCTGTGGGTGGCGCTGCCCCTCGCGGCCCTCGGCGGTGCCGTGCTCGACCGCGGCTTCCCCGACTCCGACGTCTGGCCGCTGGCGATCGTGGGCGCTGCGGCGATCCTGTTCGCGCTGGCGGGCCGCGGCTTCTGGAGCGGGGCCCTCGTCGGCCTCGTCGGCGGGGCGGTCTTCTGGGGCGTCCACATCGAGTGGCTGACGCTCTACCTCGGCCCGGTCCCGTGGGCGGCCCTCGCCGGCCTGCAGGCGATCTTCTTCGCTCTCTCCGCGGGGCTCATGGCGGTCGTCTCCACGCGCGGCCACCGCGTCTGGACGGGGCCGCTCGGCCGGATGGTCGGCCTCCCCGCCCTCCTGGCGGCACTCTGGATCGGCCGGGAGTCGATCACCAGCGTCTGGCCCTACGGCGGCTTCGCCTGGGGCAGGCTCGCGATCTCTCAGTCCCTCAGCCCGCTCGCCGGTCTCGCAGCGTGGATCGGCTTCGCCGGGCTCGGCTTCATCGTGGCGTTCCTCGCCGCCGTGCTCGCGCAGGCCGTTCGCGAGGTGTCCGTCCCGGCCTCCGCCCGCGTCAGTGCTCTCGCGGGCTTCGCGATCGTGGCACTGGTGTTCCCCGCCTGGCCGGCACCGACGGAGGGCACGACCCGGATCGCCGCCGTGCAGGGCGACTCCGATGCGGGCCTGTTCTCGCAGAGCTACCGCGGGCAGATCCTCGAGGACCACACCTCGGCGACGCTGCCGATCCTCGACCAGGACGTCGACATGGTGGTGTGGCCCGAGAACGGGGTCGATATCGATCCGACCCGGAACGCCCAGTCGGCCGCCGTCCTCGACTACCTCAGCAGGACGATGGACGCGCCGTTCATCGTGGGCACGATCACGAACCCGTCGGACGACGTCTTCTACAACAGCTCGCTGCTCTGGAAGGCGGGGGAGGGGGCGACGCAGGTCTACGACAAGGTGCACCCCGTCCCGTTCGCCGAGTACATGCCGGACCGCGCGTTCTGGCGGATGTTCGCCCCGGACCTGGTCGACCTGGTGAGCCGCGACTACTCGATCGGCACGCGTCCCAACGTCTTCGACGTGAACGGCGTGCTCGCGGGCATCGCGATCTGCTTCGACATCTCGGACGACGCGCTGACGAACGCGATGGTCGACGGGGGAGCCCAGGTCATCCTCGGGCAGACCAACAACGCCGACTTCGGCCGGACCGACGAGAGCGTCCAGCAGCTCGCCATCGCGCGCCTGCGGGCCATCGAGACCGGGCGCAGCGTGGTCAACATCTCGACCGTCGGGACGAGCGCGATCATCGGGCCGGACGGCGCGACGATCGACTCCCTGACATGGTTCGAGCCGGGTGCCATGGTGGACGAGGTCCCCCTCAGCTCCACCACGACCCCGGCTCTGGTGTGGGCGCGAGACCTCGGCTGGTACTTCCTGGCCGCCGGTCTCATCGGCATGGTCTCGTTCGTCCTCAGGACTCGCGAGCCGCGACGCCGTTCCCGCTGACCGGCGCTACGCGCCGATCTTGTGCTCGCCGCGCCTGGCCCGCAGATAGGCGAGCCGCTCCTCGAGCAGCTCCTCCAGCTCCGCACGGGTCCGCCGCTCGAGCAGCATGTCCCAGTGGGTGCGCGGAGCCTTCTGCTCGCCCCTGTCCACGACGACCGGCTTCGAGTCCACCATCAGAGTGGCCTCGTGACCGCAGGAGCGGCACTCCCAGGTCTCCGGTGCTTCCGCGTCGGCCGAGAACACCATGTCGGTGTCGTGGCCGCAGTTCGCGCAGTGGTACTCGTAGGTCGATCGCGGGGAGAAGACGACGCCTTCCTCGCTCTGCAGGCTCTGGGATCCGAGCCGCATTCCTCGCAGGCTTCGATCTGCCATTGTGTGGTCTCCTCTCGCTGTGCTTCCTCAGTGTCAACGTCGTACCTGGAGGTGGTCTTCCCGTCCCTGCCATTGCCAGAGAATCCTCAGGTCGGAGGCGTATTCCGCGACTCCTGAGGGCGGCCCCGACGGGCGTCGATGAGGGCGTCGACCGCCACTCGGGCGAGATCGGTGCGGTCGGTCACGAGCCCGTCGATCCCGAGCGCGAGGAGCTCGTCCATCCGCTCCGGATCGTCGATGGTCCAGAGGTGGATCTCGCAGCCGGTCGCCCGCAGCCGGGCGAGGATCCGCGGCTCGGCGACGCGGAGGCCGAGCGCGCTCTCGGGCACCTGGAGTGCATCGATGCCGCGGAGAGCGAGACGCAGGGGGAGGGCGGCGCCGAGGTGCGCGGCGACCAGCGCGACGAGGAAGCGGAGGGCGGACGCCGAGGTCGCGGCGCCGGAAAGACGCCTGACGGCCGCTGATCGACGGCCCTCGGAGAACGAGGTGATCAGGACCCGCTCTGCAGCGGCGGCGCCGGCGACCGCGGCGACGACCGGGTCGATCGCGTCCCGCGACTTCACGTCGATGTTGAAGCGCGCCCGGGGGAGCGCGGCGAGGGCCTGCTCGAGAGAGGCGAGCCGGGCACCTCCCGACAGCCCGAGGTCGGCGAGCTCCTCCCACCGGGTCGCGGCGACGGCGTGGCGGCGGCCGGAGCGGTCGACCACCTCGGCGTCGTGGACGAGAACGGCGACACCGTCGAGGGAGGCCCGCGCATCGGTCTCGAGGAGTTCAGCGCCCGCTGCCAGGGCGCGTTCGAAAGCAGCGAGCGTGTTGCCCTCCGCAGGCGGGCCGAACCCGCGGTGCGCGATCACCCGGGGCGTCGGCCCGCTCAGGACGAGGGGTCGCTCGGAGGCGCGCATCGCGGGCCGGCTCCCGGGGCTCAGACGGCCGCCGGCGGGGGAGTGCGCGCGGAGTCGGGGGCTCCGTCGATCGGCGCGGACGCGTCCGATCCGGACCCGACAGGCGGGGAGCCGACAGACCCGGAAGCGGCTGTCGCGGACGCGGCAGGCGGCGCCGCCGTGGGCGTCGCGTCCTGCGGGCGGACCGTCGGAGCGGCCTGACTGCGCTGGCCGAGCGCGCCTCCGATGCCCTTCAGCGCCTCGGTGAGCTCGCTCGGGATGACCCAGAGCTTGTTCGCGCTGCCCTCGGCGATCTTGGGGAGCGTCTGGAGGTACTGGTAGGCGAGGAGCTCGCTGTCGGGGCGGCCCTCGTGGATGGCGTGGAAGACGGTGGTGATCGCCTTGGCCTCACCCTCGGCCCGCAGGACCGCCGCCTTCGCCTGGCCCTCCGCCGCGAGGATGGCGGCCTGGCGCTGGCCCTCGGCGTTCAGGATCTGGGACTGCTTGGTGCCCTCGGCCGTGAGGATCACGGCACGACGGTCGCGCTCGGCGCGCATCTGCTTCTCCATCGAGTCCTGGATGGAGAGGGGCGGGTCGATGGCCTTGAGCTCCACGCGTCCGACGCGGATGCCCCACTTGCCGGTGGCCTCGTCGAGGACGATGCGCAGCTGCCCGTTGATGTTGTCGCGGGAGGTCAGCGCCTCCTCGAGGTTCAGGCCGCCCACGACGTTGCGGAGCGTGGTGGTGGTCAGCTGCTCGACCGCGCCGAGGTAGTTGGCGATCTCGTACGTCGCCGCCCGGGCGTCCGTCACCTGGAAGTAGACGACCGTGTCGATCGAGACGACGAGGTTGTCCTCGGTGATCACGGGCTGGGGCGGGAACGAGACGACCTGCTCGCGCAGGTCGATCAGCGGGCGGACCCGGTCGATGAACGGCACGACGAGGTTGAGGCCCGGCAGCAGGGTCTTGTGGTACTTGCCGAGGCGCTCCACGACCCCGGCCGTGGCCTGGGGGATGATGCGGACCGCCCGGAAGAGGACGACGAGCGCGAAGAGGACGACGGCGGCGACGACGACGATCGTCACGACGGAGGACGGTGTCACGGTGTGCTCCTTTCGGCGGGGACGACGACCGCGGTCGCGCCCTCGATGGCGGTGACGACGACTCTCTCGCCGACTCCGAGTGTGCGGTCCTCGACGAGCGGGGACAGGCGGAGCGTCCAGGTCTCGCCGTTGGCGAGCTTGACCTGGCCGGCTCCGGGGCCGGCGAGGACGACGCTGCCGGCGAGGCCGAGAAGAGCATCCGCTCCGCTCGGGGTGGGATCGCCGCCCCGTTTCAGCAGCCGCAGCAGCGGCGGCCGGACGGTGAACAGCAGAAGGGCGGCGAGGACAGCCGCGACGGGCACCTGGACCCAGAAGGGAGCCCCGACCAGCCCGGTCAGCAGTCCGCCGATGCTGCCGACGGCGAGCATCAGGAACGTGAACTCAAGAGTGATCATCTCGACGATCACGAAGATGAGGATCAGCGCGAGCCAGAGGATCCATGCGTACTGGGTGACAGCGTCCATGCTGTGCGCTCCTTCCCCTCGACGAGCATTCCCAGGCTATCAACGCCCCCCGGACGAGGGCTGGGAGAGAGGGTGCGCCGAGGGTCTCGAGGCGCTTGGTAGACTCCTCCGTCGGGCCACGGCCCGTCATCGTGCCCGATCCGGTCTCCGAGCCGGCGTTCTGGAGGAATACCCGTGTCCAACCCCCTCGCCCCCGGCTCCTTCGACGGCAAGCGCGCTCTCGTCACCGGGTCGTCCCGCGGCATCGGCGCCGACACGGTCCGCTACCTGGCCGAGGCCGGAGCCCGCGTCGTCGTCAACTACCGCTCGAAGGCGCCGCGCGCCGACAAGCTCGTCGCGCAGATCGTCGAGGCCGGCGGCACCGCCATCGCCGTCGGCGCCGACCTCACGGACGCCGCCTCGCGCGCCGAGCTCTTCTCGCGCATCGAGAAGGAGTACGGCGGACTCGACGTGCTCGTCCTGAACGCCTCCGGCGGCATGGAGAGCAACATGGGGGAGGACTACGCGATGGTCCTCAACCGCGACTCGCAGGTCGCCGTGCTCGACGCGGCACTGCCGCTGCTCGGGGAGGGCTCGCGCGTCGTGTTCGTCACGAGCCACCAGGCGCACTTCATCCGGACCACGCCCACGATGCCCGAGTACGAGCCCGTCGCGCTGTCCAAGCGCGCCGGAGAGGACGCCCTGCGCGAGCGGATCGGCGAGCTCGCCGAGCGCGGGATCGAGTTCGTCGTCGTCTCGGGCGACATGATCGAGGGCACCATCACAGCGACCCTGCTGGAGCGCGCGAACCCGGGCGCGATCAGCTCGCGTCGCGAGTCGGCCGGCAAGCTCTACAACGTGCAGGAGTTCGCGGCCGAGGTCGCTCTGGCGGCCGTCGAGCCGATCCCCGCGGACAACACGCGCCTCGTCGGCGACGTCTCCGACTTCGCCTGATCCCACGCGCGAGCCGGTCCCTGCGCACGTCTGCGACCACCGACGGACGATCTCGACGGACGCCATCGGAGCGGCGTCGGGATCCCGAGACGGAGGGCGCATTGAGCTTTCGTCAGAATTGGTAGTCGCGGTGACGGAGAGGCGGAAGCGATCGCCCTTTCGCTGCCGCGGCGTCCGGCGGCCGACCGGGTGACTCGCGCCCCGTCGTCCGGAGATCCGGCCGGGAATCCGACGTCGTCTTGCGTCGACGAGCCCACCACGACGACCGGTTCTCATCCGACCGCCGGAAGCCGGGCCGGACGGTCACACGGTGGGAGTGACGGCCCGCCGAGCTCCCTCTCCGTTATCCGATAATGCACATTATGTCAGTTCGAGTGCTTTCCCCGTCGGCAGCGATGCCGGTCGGATCCCCCTGGTCACCGTCACCACACGTGATCACCGCTCGCCGTCGTGCTCCGGTGACCGTCCGGCCGCGTCGACGGTGAGGCCTCGGATCACCGCGGCGACGACCAGCCGCTGCGTGAGCGCCGCGCTCGTGTCCACGGGCCACTGGCTCACCGATCCGACGTGCGCCGCGACGACCGCCTTGGCCAGGACGGCGGACTTGACGGCGGGAACGCGTCCGTGCACGGCGGCGAGGGCCGCGAAGCGCTCGCCCAGCTCGCGCGAGACGCGGTCGTCGTCGATCATCATCCGCTCGGCGAACACCGGGTCCGCGGCGGCGCGGGCCAGGAGCACCGACCGCAGGGAGAACCACTCTCGGCTGGACGGGAGGGCGTCGAGGAGGGAGCGGACCGCGCCGTCGAGGGTCGCCTCGCGGTGCTCCTCCTGCAGCTGGACGTCGAGGGCCTCCTGCAGACTCCCCCACACTCTCGCGGCCTGCTCCTCGTGGAGCGCGAGGAAGAGCTGGTCGACGCCGGCGAAGTTCGAGTAGAACGCGCCTCGGGTGAAGCCCGCCTGTGCGCAGATGTCCTCGACGCGCTGGCCGATGGCGCCCGTGCTCTCGAAGAGCTCGGCGGCCGCGGCGAGGAGGCGCCGTCGCGTCTCGCTCCTCCGCCGGACCGGAGCCTGCTCGCCTGTGTCCACGCCCCCAGCCTATGCGGGTCCTTGCGCACTCCGCGCCTTTTCAGTACGTTCCGTGTTCAATGCATCTTGTATCGAAAGCTGAGACGACCGGACCGCGACGACGGGTCCAGTGGCTGCCGGCGGCGACCGTCGTGCTGATCGGGGCGGTCCTCGCCTGGCTGAATCAGGTGCCGTGGTGGGGGTGGCTCGTCGTCGGGACGGCCGCGTCCCTGATCGTGTCCGTCTCGAGGAGCTGGCGGCGCCGGCACGGAGCGCTGAGGGCGGCGGCCTGGCTCGCGTCCGCAGGGCTCGTCGGAGCCCTTGCCCTTGCCGCGGGTCCTCTCCCGGCGACGCGGACGCTCGCCGGTCCGCACACCGCTCCGGTCACGACCCGGGAGGGCGACGTCGTCGGAGTGCACGATGCCGCGGCCGGGGTCGACGCGTTCGCGGGGATCCCCTACGCCGCTCCCCCGGTCGGCCCGCTGCGCTGGGAGGCGCCCCGTCCGGCCCCGCAGCGGTCGGCGACCCTCGTGGCCGACGACTTCGGCCCCTCCGCGGTCCAGCCGGAGCCGACGTTCCTCTCCCGAGCGGCGACGCGCGTGCTCGACCTGCCGCTGGAGGAGACGCTCCTCGGCGGCTACGCGACGGACGAGGACAGCCTCCGCCTGAACATCTGGAGGCCGGCCGGCGGGGCCGGCGATGCGAGCCCGGTCCTCGTCTACCTCCACGGCGGCGCCTTCGTCTCGGGATCCGGCGCCCTCCCCGCCTATGACGGCGCGGCGCTCGCCTCCCGTGGCGCCGTGGTGGTCACCGTCGGCTACCGTCTGGGCGTCTTCGGCTTCCTCTCCGGTGACGCTCTCGGCGGCGGCAGCCCGGGGAACCAGGGACTGCTCGACCAGGTCGCCGCTCTGCAGTGGGTGCAGGACAACATCGCGGCCTTCGGAGGAGACCCGGGGCGGGTGACGGTCGCCGGCCAGTCCGCCGGCTCGGGCAGCGCCTGCATCCTCGGCGCCTCGCCGCTCGCCGCCGGCCTCCTCCACGGGATCATCGGGGAGAGCGGAGGATGCCTGGGGACGGCGGGAGACCGCGAGGCCGGCGACCTCTACGACGACGCCGCCACCGCACGGGAGGCGGCTGCGCGCTTGAGCCAAGCGCTCGGCGGGGCGAGCCTGGCCGAGATGCGGGCCCTGCCGGCCGAGCGCATCGTCTCGGCCGCTGCGGGCCTCTCGCAGCACTGGTGGCCGTCGATCGACGGCGTCGTCCTCCCGGACACGCCGCTCGCCGTCTACGAGGCCGGTCGGCAGAACGACGTCCCCCTCCTGCTCGGCAGCAACTCCGACGAGACCTCGCTCGATCTGCTGGGAGGCGTCGACTCGGATCCGGACGACTACGAGCAGGAGGTGCGCCGGGAGCACGGAGACGACGCGGACCGCTTCCTCGCGCTGTACCCGGGTGCCGACGAGGATCAGGTCGTCGACTCCCGACTACGTGCCGGCACCGACCGGACGATGACCGCGCCGATGCGCCTCTGGGCGCTGACGGCCGCCCGGACCGGGCGGGCGGCCGTCCACCTCTACGTCTTCACCCGCACTCCCCCGGAGAGCGGACTCGAGCGGTTCGGCGCCTACCACGGCGCCGAGGTGATGTACGCCTACGGGAACCTCGGGGCGGACGGCGACGCCGACTACACGGATCTCGACCGCCGGCTCGAGCAGGAGATGACCGCGCGCTGGCTCGCGTTCGTCTCCCGCGGCGATCCGGACGCCCCCGGCCGGGAGCGGTGGCCCGCCGTCCAGGAGGATCCGGACAGCGTGCTGGAGTTCGGCGACGTCGTCCGGGTCACCGGGCGCCCGTCCCCCGACGCCGTCGACTTCTGGCTCGAGGGGACGGGCTGACGGGGGACGCTCCTCTCGGCGGAACGCTCCGGACGGCGGGGAGCCCCCGGTCAGAGCTGCCCGACGAGGTGCGCCTGCCGGCCGTCGCGCGCGAAGACCGGGATGACGGCAAGGGGCGCGTCGGCGACGATCCACTGCCCGCCTTCGTGCTCGGCGCCTGTCGAGAGCTCGGTCCACCGCGCCCCGGCGGGCAGGTAGACCCTCCGGGAGACGGCTCCGGCGTGCGTGACCGGAGCGACCAGCAGGTCCGAGCCGAACAGGTACTGGTCGGCGAGGTCCCAGGCCTCCGGGTCGCCGGGGAACTCGTGGAACACCGCGCGCAGCACCGGCTGACCGAGCTCGTGCGCCTCCCGCATCGCCTCGCGCGTGTACGGGCGCAGGGTCTCGCGCAGATGCAGCAGGCGGGTGAGGATCGGCGTGGCCTCCTCGCCGAAGCTCCACACCTCGTTCGCGGCTCCGGTCGGCGCTCGCCTGGTGCCGTCGGCGGCCGTGACCGGGGCCGCCGGCGCGCGGTCGCCGTGCAGGCGCATCACCGGGCTGAACGCTCCGAACTGGAACCAGCGCACGAGGAGCTCACGGAACTCCGGGTCGGACGGGTCTCCCCCGGCGAATCCTCCGATGTCGGTCGTGAACCACGGGATCCCCGCGACGCCCATGTGGATGCCGGCCGTGATCTGGTGGCGGAGGTCCGCGAAGGTCGAATGGATGTCACCCGACCACACGAGCGCACCGTACCGCTGGCTGCCCGCCCAGGCCGTGCGGACGAGGTTCACGATCGCGGTCTCCCCGCTCTCGCGCTGCCCCTCGAAGAAGCCGCGGGAGAACGCCTGCGGGTAGAGGTTGCCGACCTGGACGGCAGGGCCGGCGGCGTAGCGGTAGTTGTCGAAGTCGTAGACGCCGTACTCGGGCTCGGCCTCGTCGAGCCAGAAGAGCCGGATCCCGTGCTCGCCGTAGTTGCGCCGGCACGCCTCCCAGACGAACCTCCGGGCGGCGGGGCTCGTCGCGTCGTAGAACGCGCTCGGGCCCTCGAACTGCATGTGCAGGTCCAGGCCCCGCTCGGCCTTGACGAGCAAATTCCCCTTCTTCATCGCGACGTAGTTCTCGGACTCGACCGACACCTGCGGCCAGACCGAGACCATGAGCTCGATCCCGAGCTCGCGCAGCTCGGCGACCATCGCCGACGGATCCGGCCAGAACTCCTCCTCGAAGCGGAAGTCGCCCATGCGGGGCCAGTGGAAGAAGTCGGCCACGATCACGTCCATCGGGAGGCCGCGCCGCCGGTGCTCGCGGGCGACCTCGAGCAGCTGCTCCTGGTTCCAGTAGCGCAGCTTGCACTGCCAGAAGCCCAGGCCGTGCTCGGGCATCATCGGGACGTGCCCGGTCGCGTCGGCGTAGGCGCGGGTGATGTCGGCCGGGGTCTCGCCCGCGGTCACCCAGTAGTCGAGCTGCTGGGAGGACTCGGCGGACCACTCCGAGCGGTTGGCCGCGAAGGTCGCGCGGCCGATCGCCGGGTTGTGCCAGAGGAAGCCGTATCCGCGGCTCGAGAGCACGAACGGGACGCTGGACTGGGAGTTGCGGTGCGCGAGCTCGAGCGTGCAGCCCTTCAGGTCGAGGATGTCCTGCTGGTACTGCCCCATCCCGTACAGCTTCTCGTCGGGGGCCGTCTCGAACAGCGCGGTCAGCCGGCAGTCGCCGCCCAGGTGCGGACGCTGCTCGCGGGCGCGCAGCTTGAGCGCTCCCCCGCTCCCCAGCTCCCGGAAGAGCAGCTCCCCCCGACGGTCGTAGAAGGAGAGGGAGCAGGAGAGCTCGTGGTAGCCGGTCTGGTACCCGTAGCCCTCCTGCTGCTCGAGGACGACGGTGATGCCGCCGGTGCGCAGCGTCGCCCGGGGTCCCTCGATCGAGACCTCCGGCGCGCGGCGCTCGGGGGCGATCAGCGCCCAGTCGGTGTCGAGCACCTCCCCCGAGCGGCGGGCGCGGACCCGGACGCTGTCCCTCCCCCAGGGCTCGACGACGACGGTCTCGCCGTCGCCGCGCCAGACGAGACGGTCGTCCTCGAGCGCGAACGCGTCAGTGTCCATGTGCTCCTGCTTCCTCGAGTCGGGCACGGCGCTCAGTCCTTGACCGCGCCGGCGGTGACCCCGGCGGCGACGTAGCGCTGGGCCACGATCAGCAGCACGGCGGCCGGGAGGGAGGCGATCACGGCGGTCGCCATGATCCCGTTCCAGTTGGTGGTGGTCGATCCGATGTAGCGGTAGAGGCCGAGGGTGAACGGCACGATGCTGTTGCCCGAGGTGAGCGAGTTCGCGTTGAGGAAGTCGGCCCAGGCGAACAGGAACGAGAACAGGCCCGCGGTCACGATCGAGTTCCGGCTCAGCGGTATGACGATCGAGACGAAGGAGCGCCAGTTGCTCGCGCCGTCGATCCGAGCGGCCTCGATCAGCTCGTCGGGGATGCCGAGCATGAAGGCCCGGAGGATGATCACCGCGAACGGCACCGAGGCGGTGGCGTCGGCGAGGATGAGGCCCGGATAGGTGTTGAGCAGCCCCAGCGCGTTGTAGATCGCGAACAGCGCGGTGACCAGGACGATCCCGGGGATCATCTGGGCGAGCAGGAACACGAACATCACGACGCCGGTCCCCCGCACCCGGAACTTCGCCATCGCGAAGGCGGCGGGCAGGGCGATCGCCAGCGTCAGGATCACGCAGCCGATCGAGATCACGAGGCTCGTGATCAGGTTCGGCAGCTGCGTCGAGAACGCCTGCACGTACCCGTCGAGGGTCGGGTCGCCGGGGAACAGGCTCGGCGGGGTCTGGATCAGGTTCTGCGGCTTGGTCAGCGAGACGTTGACCATCCAGTAGAGCGGGAAGAGGAGGAAGCCGCAGAGCACGATCGCGATGACCACGTCGATCCCGCGGCGCAGCCCTGTGGTGTGCCGGTTCATCCGAGGTCCTCCTTGCGCTGGGCGCGGATGTAGATCACGCCGAAGACGAGGGCGACGATCACGAGGATCTGGCCGGCCGCCGCTCCGACTCCGAACTGCAGGTCGGTGAAGGACTGCTCGTAGGCCCAGGTCGCGAGGGTGTGCGAGCTGTTGGCCGGACCGCCCTTGGTGAGGATCCAGATGACGTCGAACACCTTGATCGTGTAGACGAGGCCGAGCAGGAGGGTGACGGAGGTCACCGGTCGCAGCAGCGGCCAGGTGATGCTCCAGAAGGACCGCCAGTGCGAGGCGCCGTCCAGCGCCGCGGCCTCGTAGAGGCTCTCGGGGATGCCCTGCAGGCCTCCGTGCAGCAGCACCATGTTGAACGGGATGCCCAGCCAGATGTTCGCGATGATGACCGCCCACAGTGAGACGGACGGATCGGTCAGCCAGCCGACCGGCGTGCCGATCGCGGCGTTCAGGATGCCGAACTGCTGGTCGAAGATCCAGCGCCAGGCCGTCGCCGAGACGATCAGCGGGAGGAGCCACGGCAGCAGGATGAGGGAGCGGAAGGTCGCCGAGAGCGGGAACCGGCGGCTGAAGAACAGCGCCAGCGCCATGCCGATCGTGAACTGCCCCACCAGCGAGACCACCGTGAAGACCACGGTGTGCCACGCGATGCTCGCGAAGATCGGATCGGTGACGACGGTGACGTAGTTGTCGAAGCCGACGAAGGGGGCGATCCCGGTGACGAAGGACGACGGTCCGAAGTCCTGGAGGCTGAGGACGACGCCGCGGATGATCGGGTAGACGAAGAAGACGGCGAGGAAGATCACCACGGGTGCCATGAAGGCGGCGGCGGCGAGGCGGAGGTGGGAGCGGGGTCGGCGGCGGGCGGGCGGCCGCGTGGCCGCCCCGCCCGCGACCGGCGCCGTGAGCACGGCGGGGTCGGTCATGCGGCCGCTACTTCAGGCTCGCCGCGGCGTCGTCGAGGGCCGCCTGCGGCGTCTTCGAGCCGGTCAGCGACTCCTGGATCGCGGTCCAGAGCGCCTTCGAGGTGTCGGGGTAGGCGACGCCGAGGTCGCTGGTGCGTCCCTGCGCGACCGAGATGGCCTCGACCCACGGCTGGAGCGCGGGGTCCTCTGTCGCCTGCTCGGCGGCCGCATCGGCGTACGGCATGATGTACGACTGGCCGGCCGCCCACGCCTTCAGGCTGTCGGGCTGGATGACGCACTGGGCGAACTCCGTCGCGAGGGTCTGCTTCGCGGCGTCGGAGGCGACCACCTCGACGAACTCGCCGCCGAGCGGGCTCGGGGCCGCTCCCCCGTCCTTCGCCGGGATCGGCACGACGCCGTAGTCGATGCCCGCCTCGTCGAGGGCGGAGAGCTGCCAGGTGCCGTTGACCATCATCCCGAGCTTGCCCGCGAGGAACTGGTCGCGGACGTCCTGCTGGTTGGCGTTGACGTTCGCCTGCGAGGCCGATCCGCTCTTGACCAGGTCGGTCCAGAGCGCGAGCGCCGAGACGGCGTCGTCGGAGGAGATGTCCTCGAGGGTGGCGCCGGAGCCCCAGAAGAAGGGCAGGAACTGGAAGGTGCCCTCCTCGGTGCCGATCGCGGAGAAGCCGAGACCGGTGACGTCGCCCGCGGTGAGGGCCTTCGCGGCGGTGGTCAGCTCGTCCCAGGTCGTCGGCGGAGTGACGCCGGCGGCCTCGAAGAGCGCCGTGTTGTAGAAGAGCGCGAGGGTGTTCGAGCCGATCGACGAGCCGTAGGTCTTCCCGTCCAGCTGGCCGGCGGCGAGCACGTTCGGGAGGACGTCGCTGGTGTCGAGCCCGGAGGCGGCGTTGTCGACGAGCAGGCCGGTGTCGGCGAACTTCGCGACGTTGGGGTTGTCGAGGACGACCAGGTTCGGCGTGGTCTTCGACGCGGCCGACTGCAGGAGCTTGGTGGTGAGGTCGGGGTCGGAGGTGCGCTCGAGGGTGATCCCGGTCGAGGCCTCGCAGCCGGCCAGGAGCTGGCCGTAGGGGGAGGACGCGTCGTACTGGGTGAAGCTGTCCCAGAGGGTGAGCGACTTCGACGAGTCGTCGCCCGCTCCCTGTGCGCTGCACGCGCTCAGAGCGACTCCGGCGATGAGGACGAGGGAGGCGGCGCCTGCGGCCCGTCGGATGCTGTTCTTCACGGTATTCCTCTCTGAATACGGTCGGAACGAGCGGAGCGCTCGCGCCGGGAAGACCCTCCGGAGGCGCCCGCTGAGGCGGTCCGTCCGGAAGTCGTGGCGAGCCTAACCGAGTTGGAGAACCGGTTCAATAGATTCCGGAGAACCGGTTCTCCGGTCGACGTCGGAGCGTCACGGACGACCGGCTCCTCGTCAGCCGCGCGCCCGCCGCCACGAGGGGACGACGCCCCGGCTCGTGCCCGGCGAGAAGGGCGCGGTGGTGCCCAGGTCCACGACGACCGCGGGCAGCAGCTCCGTCACTCCCGGAGTCGCGGTGCCGGCGAGCTCGTCGAGCACCAGGTCGACCGCCCGCGAGACCATCTCGTCGCCGGGCAGGTCCACCACGGTGACCGGCTGATCGGCGTGCCGCATCACCGCCTCCGGCGCGATGGTCATGATCGAGCAGTCCTCCGGGACGCGCAGGCCCAGGCTGCTGAGGCGCTGCAGGAACGGCTCGAGCACGCCCGGCCCGTGCGTGACCACGGCGCTCAGGCCGGGGAGCTGCTCCTGAGCCTGCTCGAACCAGTCGTCGACGTCGTCGGTGCTGGGGATGACGGCACCGCGCACGCCGCGCAGGCGGCACTGGTCGAGGAAGCCCTCGCGGAACCGCAGTGCGAAGGCGTAGCCGCTCTCGTAGGCGTCCGGGCCCATCCCGAGGACCGCGATCTCCACGTGCCCGAGGTCGGCGAGGTGGTCGACCGCGACCCGCGCCGCGCCGTCGAAGTCGAGGTCGATCGCGCTGAACGGGCTGCCCTCGCCCGGATAGCCGACCAGGGCGGTGGGCAGCCCGATGCTCGCGAGGACCGGCAGCCGGGGGTCGTCCCGGCGGATGTCCATCACCACGAGCGCATCGGCGAGGACGTCGCGCGAGAGCTCCCCCTCGCCGGTTCCCATCATCAGCAGGTCGAAGCCGCGGGCACGGGCCGCGTACATCGCCGCCCGCACGAAGCGCATGAAGACGTCGACGTCGGTCTGCCGCGACTCCGGATCGACGGAGGCGAAGAAGCCGAGGATGTTCGTGCGCCGCAGCGCGAGGGCCCGCGCCATCGGGTCGGGCCGGTAGCCGAGCCGCTCCACGCTCGCGAGCACGCGCAGGCGGGTCGCCTCCGGGAGCTTCTTGTTGCCGGAGAGCACGTAGGACACCGTGCTGCGGGCCACCCCCGCATCGGCCGCGACGTCGCGAATGGTCACCATGGGCTCAGCGTAGTGAGGGCCCGGCGTCGGGAGGGCCCGCCATCGGCTCCCTCGACCGGTGGGGAGCAGCGTGCACACCCCGGCGATCCGGCCGTCCCGCGGGGGAATGAGAGCAGTCCGCGACGAGCGGTGCGGCGGGCGCCGACGACGGACGCCGGACGCGGACGAGCAGGCGATCACGGTTGCGCGCGGGTCCGGCGGGCACGTACGGTCGACGGGTACCTCGTCGCGAGCCGCGACGTCGGTGCGGCCGTCACACCGGCCGATCCAGCGGCTCGCGGTCACGGGGGCTCCCCGCACGGAAGACGGACTCTTGCGCTCCAGCACCGGTACTGCGTCCACGACGCAGCAGCTGCTCTCGCACTGACGTCCCCCGTGCCCGCCCCTCAAGGGCGAGCCGCTGCTCCCTCGGAGCCCGGTGGTCGTCGTGCGCCGACACCGACCCCTGGAGCACCGTGCCCTCCGTCTCCCGCACCACCCCGCCCGCCGTCGTCCTCCACGACTGCACGTTCGCCTGGCCCGACGGCTCCGTCGTCCTCGACCGCGTCACCGCTGCGTTCGGCCGCGGGCGCACCGGTCTCGTCGGCGCGAACGGCGCCGGCAAGTCGACGCTCGTCCGCCTCGTCACGGGCGACCTCTCCCCCACCGCCGGGAGCGTCTCGACGACGGGACCCGTCGACCTGCTGCCCCAGCGGCTCCGGCGGGGGCCCGACGACACCGTCGCCGATCTCCTCGGGATCCGGCAGCGCCTCGACGCGTTGCACGCGATCCTCCGCGGCGACGCGGATCCGCGGCACTTCGAGGTGCTCGCGGACGACTGGGACCTCGAGGCCCGGGCGCTCGCCGCCCTCGGCGACGCCGGTCTCGACCTGGAGGAGGCGGACCTGCTGCGCCCGGTCGCGACCCTCTCGGGAGGGCAGGCCGTCCTCACGGCGGTGACCGGCGTCCGCCTGCGCGACCGGCCGATCGCCGTGCTCGACGAGCCGACGAACGACCTCGACCGCCGCTCCCGGGGGCTGCTGCTCGACCTCGTCGACCGGTGGCGCGGAACGCTCGTGCTCGTCAGCCACGACCGGGAGCTGCTCGAGCACGTCGACGAGGTCGCGGAGCTGCGCGACGGGGCGGTCCGCACCTCCGGCGGGACGTTCTCGGCGTTCGAGGAGCGGCTCGCCCTCGAGCAGGCGGCCGCGGAGCGCGATCTGCGCGACGCCGACCGGCTGCTCCGCGCCGAGCGCCGGCAGCGCATCGAGGCCGAGACGACCATCGCGCGACGGGCGCGGGCGGGAGCGCGATCGGCGGAGTCGATGCCGGCGATCCTCGCGAACGCGCGGAGAGGCCGCGCCGAGGCGACCGCGGGGCGGCTGCGCTCCGGGCACGGCGCCGCCGAGGCGCGGGCGCGCGAGCAGGTCGATGCCGCGTCGCGAGCAGTGCGGGACGACGACCGGGTCCGCCTCGACCTGCCGGACCCCGGGGTCGCGGCCGGGCGCCGTCTGGCGGAGCTGACGGTGCGGGGCCGGACGACGGTGCTGCAGGGTCCGGAGCGGATCGCCGTGGTCGGCGCGAACGGGACGGGGAAGACGACCCTGCTCGAGCACCTCGTCGGGGCTCCGGGCGCGCGGGAGCATCCGCTCGCCGGCACCACGGCCCGAGCGCTGACGGAGCGGGTCGGCTGGCTCCCCCAGCGCCGCGAGGGGCTCCTCGACGAGGAGGCGACCGTGCGGGAGCACGTCGCGCGGGCCGCACCGGATCTGCCGGCGGTCGAGCTGCGGAACGCCCTCGCGCGGCTCCTGGTGCGCGGCGACGTGGTCGACCGGAGGATCGCGACGCTCTCGGGCGGCGAGCGGTTCCGCGTCGCGCTCGCCGGGCTCGTGCTGGCGCAGCCGGCTCCGCAGCTGCTCGTGCTCGACGAGCCGACGAACGACCTCGATCTCGTCACGACCGACCACCTCGTCGAGGTGCTCGCCGCCTGGCGGGGCGGCCTGGTCGTCGTCAGCCACGACGAGGCGTTCCTCGACCGGCTCGGACTCCACTCCCGAGTGGTGCTCGACGCGCAGTGACGGCTGGTCCCCCGGCCCCCGGTGGTTCCGGCCTCGACCGGGCCCCCGCCTCCGGGGAGACTGGCCGGACCCCTCCCGCCCCCAGCGAACGGACCGACGTGCTCACCGGACTCAGCGCCTTCCCCCTCACACCGCTGCGCGACGACAGCATCGACGAGCCGTCGTTCGCCGCTCTCGTCGAGCGGCTCGCGCGGGCGGGAGTCGACTCGATCGGCGCTCTGGGCTCGACCGGCTCGGCTCCGTACCTGGACCGCGGCGAGCGCCGCCGGGCCGCCGAGATCGCTGTGAGCTGCGCCGGCCCGGTGCCGGTCGTGGTCGGGATCGGAGCGCTGCGCACCTCGGACGTGCTGGCGCTCGCCGAGGACGCGCAGAGCGCCGGGGCGAGCGCGGTGCTCCTGGCGCCGCTCAGCTACCAGCCGCTGACGGACGAGGACGTGCTCGGGCTCTACGAGGACGTGACGGCTCAGCTCTCGGTGCCGCTGGTCGTGTACGACAACCCCGGGACCACGCGCTTCTCGTTCTCCGACGACCTCTACGGGGCCGTCGCCCGGCTGCCGCAGGTCGCCTCCCTCAAGATCCCCGGCGTGCCGGGGGAGCCGGGTGCGGCTGCGGCCCGTGTCCGCGAGATCCGGGCGCGGGTGCCGGAGGGGGTCACTGTCGGGGTCTCGGGGGACGCCGCCGGCGCGCGCGGGCTGCTCGGCGGCTGCGACGCCTGGTACTCGGTGGTCGGCGGCCTCTTGCCGCGGACGGCGCTGTCGATCGCCCGGGCGGCGCAGTCGGGCGACGAAGCCGCGGCGATCGCGGGATCGGCGCGCCTGCAGCCCGTCTGGGACCTCTTCGCGGAGCACGGCGGCAGCTACCGCGTGATCGCGGCGATGGCGGAGCAGCTCGGTCTCGCCGAGGCGCGCTGCCTGCCGCGTCCGGTCCGCGGGCTCGATGCGACGGCGCGGGTCCGGGTCGCGGAGGTCCTGGCGGAGCTGGGGCCGGTGCTGGAATGAGGCCCGGGCGGGTCGACCGGGAGGACGGGCCGGACGAGGCAGTCGTTCCGGTCGGCGTCGTCGTTCCGGTCGGCGTCGTCGCTCCGGACGGCCGGAGGGGCGGGCCGGGGATGCCCCCGACCCGCCCCTCCGGCGGAGCACGCGACCTCAGCAGGCCTTGGACGCGCGGTAGGTGTTGCGTCCGGCGGCCACGAACAGCGCGTCGAGGACCCGGGCCTTGCCCGGCGCGACGGAGTAGCAGCTGCCGTCGAAGTCGGCGATGATGTCGGCCTTGCGCTCGACCGTGCTCGACCCGCAGTTGCGGAAGACGAGAGCGCGCTGGCGCAGGACGCCCTCGGGTCCGAGGGTGGCACCGGTGGCCACCTCCTGGGCTCCGCACGCGTAGTTCGAGGCGTTCACGTACTGTCCGTTCGCGACCTCGGCCGCGGAGGCGGGCGTCGCGACGGCGACGACGCCGACGGAGGCGATGGCGCCCGTGAGGGCGAGGGTGGCAAGAGTTCGTCGAAGAGTCATGATCGTTTCTCCTTCTGCTTCTCGGTCCCTTCACGCTGGCACCGGTCCGCGGACGAGCGCGAGGAACCTGGGAGCCTTCACACCGGGGGCCCAGACCGGTGCGGGGAAGTGCTCCGGAACGGGGCGAAAGAGTCGGAAGCGGCGGGGCGGGCGATCAGGAACGGGCCCGGCAGCGGTGGGGCGGCGTCGCGATCGACCGCCGATGCGGTCGCCGGACCGCCGACCGTTCCGCCCCGGCGTCGTCGACCCTCCGTCGTCCCGCGACTGGCGCGCATCGACGGATCGTCCGGCCCGTCCTCGGGCTAGCGTTGTGAGCACACCCCGCCGACCCGGACCGCTCCGCCGACCTCGTCGGCCCGCGGCCCCTGCACGAGGAGCTCCCGTGTCCCCCGACGATCCAGCAGGACCCCCCTCCCGAGCTCCCGGCCTCCGGCGGCGCACCGTCGTCGGCGGCGCCCTCACGGGTGCTCTCGCCCTGGGGGCGGCGGCGTTCCCGGCGGTCTCCGCCGCAGCCTCCCCCGTGCCCGGCCTGCCCGGGGAGAAGACCCGCACGATCAACGTGAGGACGAAGAACCGGGGCGTGCTCTACGACGTCCTGACCATCTCGATCGCGGGCGACCTCGCCCGGGTCTTCGTGCCGCAGACGGTGAAGCCGCGGCAGGCGGCAGCGGTCCCGGTGATCTGGTTCATCCACTCCGCACAGGCCGACCACACCTCGCTGTCCAGTGTGTTCAAGTACCCGGCCGAGCTCGCCGTCGAGCGGGGCGCCATCGCGATCTGCCAGACCCTCGGCGGCACGATCTGGACCAACGACACCGCGCAGAAGCACCAGCGGAACGGCTACGCCTACCTCTCCGGCCAGTTCCCGATCGCCGCGAGCTACCTCTGGGCGATGTCGGCCGGCGGCGCGCTCGCGTGCGAGGACTACGGCGCCCGGGTCTTCCCCGGCATCAACGGCGTCTACCTGGTCAACGGCGTCTACGACCTCCGCGACACCCACGACCGCACGGCGCGGGGACGCTTCTCGATCGGCGGCGCCTTCGGCGGCAGCACCGCTCAGATCGACTCCCACAACCCGAAGCGGCTGCCCGCCTCCGGCTGGGCGGGCGCGAACATCCGCGCGGTGGTCTCCGACACGGCTCACCCCGACCCGAGCGTGCCGCCCGCTCTGCACGGGCTCGCCCTCGTGGCGAAGGCGACGCCCACGGCCCGGGAGGCGACTGTCCGGACGCACGCGCTCGGTCACAACGCGCCGTCGTGGGTGAACCAGGACGGCATCGACGCGATCTTCCGCTGGCACGCCGGGCTGGCCGCCGCACCGGCGCCGTCCGCGACGCCCGCACCCACCAGGACGCCGGTCGTCCGCCCGTCCACCGCGGGCCGCTGGGACTTCGATCAGGCGGACGCCCCGTTCGTGCAGGGGCCGGGGTCCCCGTTCCGACCCCGCTGAGCGGTCCGGAGGCGACCGCGTCCCTCAGGGAGCGCTGAGCACCACCGGCGAGCGCCGCGGCGTTCGACGCCGAGCGCTCGTCTGCCGCGCGACCGGGGCTGCATCCCCTCCGCGGCGCTCCTCGGCGCCCTCTTCCGGACAGGTCCGCTAGAGGACATTGTCAGCGGCGGGACGGCCGTGTCACGGTTCGAGGACGGCCGATGAGGGCCGTCCCGATCGAAGGCAGCACATGCGCTCCAGCACCGTCCCTCGTCCGCCCGCCGTCGAGGACGGCACGACGCCGCCGCGGGATCCAGGGGCGGCGCGACGGCTCCGGCGGGGCCTGCTCGGGCTGACCGCGACCGTCGCGCTCCTCGTCGGCGCCGCCGTTCCTCTCGCGGCGGTCGCCGCTGCGTCCGCTCCGGTCCTCGGGGTGGCGGCCTGGGGAAGCAGCGCCGACGGGAGGACCACGGTGCCGGCCGGGGTCGAGAACGTCCTCTCCCTCGCCGCGGGCCGGACCCACAGCCTCGCCGCGAACGGCGACGGCGGGGTCGTCGCCTGGGGCCGCGGATCGTACGGGCAGACCAGCGTCCCCGACGGGCTCACGGGGGTCGTCGCGGTGTCCGCCGGCGACTACAGCAGCCACGCCCTGAAGAGCGACGGGACTGTCGTCTCCTGGGGGTACGACGGCGACGGGCAGGTCTCGAGGAGCGCCGCGCTGACCGGGATCGTCGCGATCTCGTCGTCCCGGGACAACAGCCTCGCGCTCGGAGGCGACGGCACCGTGACCGCGTGGGGCAGCAACGGGCTGGGCGAGGGCCTGGTCCCGGCCGGGCTCGGAGGCGTCACGGCCATCGCCGCGGGACAGCGCCACAGCCTCGCCGTGTCCAGCGGGAGGGTGGTCGCCTGGGGCTGGGACCTCTACGGGCAGACCGACGTCCCCGCGGGACTGGAGGGCGTGGTGGCCGTCGCCGCGGGAGAGACCCACAGCCTCGCGCTGAAGGAGGACGGCACCGTCGTCGCCTGGGGTGCGAGCTCCGACTCGGTCGTCGTCGACTACGGCCAGACCACGGTGCCGGCCGGGCTGTCCGGAGTCGTGGCGATCGCCGCCGCGTCCGACTACAGCCTCGCGCTGAAGGGCGACGGCACGGTCGTGGGCTGGGGACGGAGCTCGGCCGGGCAGCTGCAGTTCCCCGCCGGCCTCGCCGGCACGACCGCTCTCGCGGCCGGGCCCGATCACGTCCTCGCCCGGGGGCCGCGTCCCGTTCTGACGGCGGACGCTCCCCCCGCGTCCGGATCGCTCGGTGCCGCCGCGTCGTACACCTTCGCGGCCGACAACCCGGCCTCGTTCGCGGTCGCCTCCGGCTCCCTCCCCGACGGCCTGACCCTCAGCGCGTCCGGCCTGCTCACCGGCACGCCGACGACCAAGGGGACGTCCACCTTCGCCGTCTCCGCCCGGAACCCCTTCGGCGCCACCGTCGGGGCCTCGCACACGTTCGCCGTGTCGGAGACGACGGTCGCGCCGACGCTGACGGGCGACCCGCCCGCCGCGACGGTGGGCGCCCCGTACGACTTCGACTACAGCGTGACGGGCACCCCCGCGCCGACGGTCTCGCTCGTCTCCGGCCGGCTCCCCGCCGGCCTGAGTCTCGGTGATCGAGGCGGACTGACCGGGACGCCCACCACAGCCGGCCGCTCCACCTTCACCCTGCGGGCCTCGAGCGCCGCCGGGAGCGCGGAGACCACCAGCACCGTGGTCGTCTCCCCCGCCGCCGCTGCACCGGCGATCTCGGGCACTCCCGGAGCGGGCGTCGTCGGCACCCCCTACGACTTCGGCTACACCGTCTCGGGCTTCCCCGTGCCGTCGGTGGCCGTCTCCGCCGGTGCGCTCCCGCCCGGCCTCACCCTCACCCCGGCCGGGCGCCTGTCCGGGACTCCGTCCACGCCGGGCACCTTCATGTTCACGCTGGCAGCCCGTACCGACACCGCCGGCGCCGAGACCACCAGCACCGTCACGGTCACGGCGCCGACGGGCGCGCCGACCCTCTCCGGGACGGTCGCGGCGGGCGTCGTCGGCTCGGCCTACGACTTCCACTACGCGGTGAGCGGCACGCCCGCTCCGTCGGTCTCCCTGGTCTCCGGCGCCCTGCCCGCCGGACTCACCCTCGACGCGACCGGGCGCCTCTCCGGGACGCCGACCACGGCCGGGACCACCACCTTCAGCATCCAGGCCGCGAACTCGGTGGGCACGGCGCGGGCGACGAGCACGCTGACGGTCTCGCCGAAGCAGGTCGCGACGAAGGCCGATCTGCGCGTCGACCTCTCCGCGCCGGCCTCGGCGGTGAAGGGGAGGACTCTTACCTACACCCTCATCACGACGAACGCCGGTCGGGCCGCCTCGGCGTCGGTCTTCTCGCAGGTCGTCCTGCCCGCGGGCGTGCAGTTCGTGTCGGCGACCGGCTCGTACACCAGGGTCGGGAACGTCGTGGTGTTCCAGCGAGCCGGCCTGGCGGACGGGCGGACCGTGTCGGAGAAGATCACGGTGAGGGCGACCGTCTCGGGCACGGCGACCGCGCTGGCGGCGGCGTTCTCGACGAAGACCCCCGACCCGTCCGTCCGCAGCAACGCGGACACGGCGAGCACGACGATCCGCTGACCGCGGGAGCGCGACGGTGGGCGGTCCCTCGAGGCCCGCCCGCCGTTCAGGGCGCCGGGAGCGTCGAGGTCCGGAGCGCCCGCGCCCCGTCCCCGGCCGCTAGCCGGCCTGCGGGCGGTAGTAGCGGACGACCGGGAGGGGGGCCGTCTGCGCCTCGCGCACGACGATCTCGAGGCGCTGGATCAGCGCCGGGACGGTCGGCGTGGTCTCGACCCGGCACTCGATCTCCCCGTCGCGGCCCGGCAGGAGGAAGGCCGCCTGAGCCGCGGAGGCGCTCCAGAGCAGCCGCTCGCGCAGCGGCCGCGCGGTCGGGTCCTCGGCGAGTCCGCCGATCTCGGCGATCGCCGCGGCGAGGCGGCGGGCGCGCACGTCGGCCGGCACGTCGCTCAGCAGGTTGGGGCTGAACAGGGCTCCGCTGCCCGGCTCCCCCGCCCGGGTGAGGTCGCCGGCGACGATCGCGGCCTCGACGGCGGCGGCCGCGGCGAGGGTCGACGGGAGGAGCGTGATGGTCCGCGCAGGCGGAGCGGTGTCCTCGAGGGCCGCGCGGAGCAGTCCCGTCGCGGCGGCGGCGAGCTTCGCCCCGTTCGCGGTCGCGAAGACCACGGCCCCCAGGCCCGACTCGAGGTGCCAGCGCATGTTCGAGGACCAGCCCGGCAGGCCGCCGGAGTGATGGGCGATCCCGCCGAAGCGGACGTCGTGCTCGACGACGAGGCCGAACCCGTAGGCGGACCCGTCGAGCGTGCTCTCGACGGCGCGAGGGCTCAGCGCGGGAACCGGCGTCCAGCCGTGCTGCATCTCGCGACGGGAGGCGCGGCTCAGCACCGCGTCGTCGTCCGCGCCGTCCGCGCCCTCGAACGCGGAGGAGAGCCAGCCGCTCCAGCGGGCGATGTCGCCGACGGTGCTGAACATGCTCGCTGCGCAGGCACCCGCTCCGGTGCCGGTGACGGGGCGGGGCTCCCAGGTCGCTCCGTCGTCGAAGGTGCTGAAGCCGCGCGCCAGGTCGGTGCCGTCGGGGTAGTCGGCGCTGTCGTAGCGGGTGTCGCGGAGACCGAGCGGCTCGAGGATCGTGTGCGACGCGAAGGAGGGGAAGTCCTCTCCGGTCACGTTCTCAACGAGCACGCCCAGCAGCCAGAAGCCGATGTTGGAGTACTGGTAGACCTCACCCGGACGCTCCGTGAAGGCCAGCCCGCGGCCGACGACCTCGAGGAACTCCTCCCGCGTCAGCGCCATGACGTCGTCGGCCCAGCCGTTGTCCTCCGGGAGCCCCGAGCAGTTGCTGAGGAGCATCCGGATCGTCACGGGCAGCGTCCGGCCCGCGGAGTCGACCGGGTCGGCGAACTCCGGCACGTGGTCGGCGATCCGGTCGTCGAGGTGGAGCAGCCCGCGGTCGCGCAGGATCAGCACCGCCGCCGCCTCGAAGCTCTTCGACATCGAGGCGATGCGGTGCACGGTCCCGGGTCCGGGAGCGGCGCCGTCGAGGCGGTGCTCGCCGAGGCCGTGGTGGACGAGCAGCCCGGTGCGGTCGAACAGGGCCCAGCTCAGCGAGGGGGCCGGCGGCGCCTCCTCGTCGAACCACCGGGCCAGCCGGTCCTGAAGCGGCGGGGAGAGGAGCGTCGGCCGAGGAAGCGTCATGCCCTCATCCTCCCGCACGCGGCACCGACCCCTCCGGCCGGGCGGCCTGCCTGAGACCCGAGCCCTCGAGAGCTCGCGATCCTGTGCGGAGGGGCCTGCGAGCCGGACGAGGAACTTCTCAGGTCCTCTTGCGTATCGCGGGCGCGGGAACCTAGATTCGTCGAACCGGTTCGAAGCACTGTTGCTCCGACCCCGGACCGACGCCCGCCGTCGTCCGGCCGGCTGTCCCCACAGAAAGTGACCAGCGTGACAACGATGTCCTCCCCGAGGCGGGGTACCCGCTCCCTCGCCCTCGCGCTGAGTGCCGCGACACTCGCCGCCCTCGCCGTCGCTCTCCCGAGCGCCGAGTCCGCCTCCGCGGCCGACACCTCCGTCCCCGCCGACGCGCTCATCCTCCAGTACGACTTCGAGCAGGGGCAGGTGTCCGGCTCCACGGTCGCCGACCTCTCGTCCAAGAAGCTCGACGGCACCGTCGTCAACAGCGCGAGAGCGGCCTACGTCGCGGGTCGGAAGGCCGGCACGACGGCGATCGACCTTCCCGGAGGCGCGGCCGACTCGACCTCGGCGCCCTACCTGACCGTGCCGAACGGGCTCTTCCAGGGCGTGACGCAGACCACCGTCTCCGCCTGGACGACGTGGTCCGGCACCGGAGGCTTCCAGTGGCTCTGGTGCCTGGGCATCAGCCCCGACGCCGCGTCGGCCTTCGCTCCGTCGTTCGACGGCGGCAGCGCCCGCGCGATCATCAAGCAGCTGAAGGACGGCGGCGAGACCGGCGTCTCCAGCTCGTCGCCGCTGCAGAAGGACCAGTGGGTCAACGTCACCGCGACGATGGACGGCACGACCGTGACCCTGTACCTCAACGGTCTGCAGGTCGGGACGGCCCCTGCCTCCGTCGACCTCGCGAAGCAGCTCTACTCCGCCTCCGCCTCGAAGAGCGGCAACATCGGCCGGGCGCTCTGGGACGTGCACCCCTACTTCGACGGAGCGATCGACGACTTCCGCGTCTACGACCGCGCCCTGACCGCCGCTCAGGTCCGCGGTCTGGCGGGCGACGCCGCGCCCGCCGTCACCGGCGTGCTCTCCACGAGCGTCGCGGTCACCACCGGCATCGGCGTCGCGCCGGCGCTGCCGGGGGTCCCCGCCACCTACTCCGACGGCGTGGACCGCGACGCCCCGGTCACCTGGGAGAGCGTCCCCGCCTCCGCCTACGCGACCCGCGGCACCTTCACCGTGAAGGGCACCGTCACCGGCCTCGGCACCGCGGTCACGGCGACCGTCACGGTACGCGCCCTCGACGAGATGACCATCGACCTCGGCACGAGCACCGGGGAGTTCATGGGCGGCGCGTCCGGCACCCTCTACGGGGTCTACGGCGAGGGCCTGCCCTCCGACAACCTCCTCGAGGGGATCGACCTGCGCACGGTCTCGACCAAGGCGCAGGACGGGCCGCAGCACCCGGGCGCCGACGCGCTCAGCGTCGCGAAGGCCGTCGCCGACACCTCGGACGGCGACACCTACATCTACATGACCGACATCTACCGCGGCTTCCCCTACGAGTGGCCGGGCAGCACGCCCCAGGAGAAGCTGGCCGACTACCAGGCGAAGATCGCCACGCAGGTCGACCAGGTGCTCGCGCTCCCCGAGGAGTACCAGGACAACATCGTGTTCGTGCCTTTCAACGAGCCCGAGGGCAACATGTTCGGCAACGGGACGTGGAGCTACGACGGGAAGAGCTGGCTGGAGGACCCGACCGCGTTCTTCGCGGCCTGGGACAGCACGTACGCGCTGATCCGCGACAGGATGCCCGATGCGCGCATCGCGGGACCGAACACCAGCGTCCTCTACGACCAGGTCCGCGGATTCATGACCCACACGCTCGAGCAGAACACCGTCCCCGACGTGATGACCTGGCACGAGCTGAGCGCTCCGGGCGAGATCCGCACCAACGTCGACCGCTTCCGGGCCTGGGAGGACGAGCTGTACGCGGGCACGTCCTACGCCGGGAAGCACCTGCCGGTGAACCTCAACGAGTACGCCTTCAACTACCACACCTCCGTGCCCGGCCAGATGGTCCAGTGGATCAGCGCGCTCGAGGACAAGAAGGTCGACGGCGACATCGCCTACTGGAACATCGACGGCAACCTCTCCGACTCCGCGGTGCAGGCCAACCGCGCCAACGGCCAGTGGTGGCTCCTGAACGCCTACGCCTCGATGACCGGCGACACCGTCGCGGTCACCCCGCCCAAGCCCGGCCAGAGCTACACCCTCCAGGGCGTCGCCACCCTCGACACCGAGGCCGCGCAGGCGAGAGCCCTCTTCGGAGGCGTCGGCGGCTCGCAGAAGGTCGCGTTCGAGCGCGTTCCGGCCGCCGTCTTCGGCTCGAAGGTCCACGTGGAGGTGAGTGAGATCCGCTGGACCGGCCAGGTCGGCGACTCGGGAGCCCCGCAGACGGTGAAGGAGTTCGACGCGTCCGTGGTGAACGGCGGGCTCTCGCTCGACTTCGGCGGCTCCCTCCCCGCGCTCGACGTCGACTCGGCCTACGAGGTCGTCCTGACCCCGGGCGCGAACGCGTCGTCGCCGTCCGCCTCGCCCGTCGACTTCCGCCAGAAGTACGAGGCCGAGGACGCCCGCTACACCGGATCGCGGAACCTCAACGGACCCGAGGGCTCACCGACCAACGTCGGCGGCTTCTACACCTCGGGTGGACGCAACGTGGGCGGGATCCGCACCGGCGGCGACCTGAAGCTGGACTTCGCGGTCACCGTCCCTCAGGGCGGCGAGTACGACCTCAGCGTGTTCGCCAACTCCCTCAACACCTATGCCGCCAACGCCCAGCAGGGTCCGATCAACGCCTTCCTGAGCGTCGACGGAGCCGCGGAGCAGGAGATCCTGCTTCCGCTGGCCTACAAGTTCGTGGTCTGGGACCACGCGGACACGAAGGTGACGCTGACCGCCGGCACCCACACGATCTCGCTCGCCGCGAAGAACCTCGCCGGCACGAAGTCCACCGTGGGTGACGCGATCGTCGACAAGATCGAGCTCTCCCTCCCCAGCGCGGCCGCCGCGACCTCGATCCACGAGGCCGAGACCGGCACGCTCGACAACGGAGCGACGGCCGACTACTCCCGCACCGGCGTCTCCGGCTCGGGCACGGCGGAGCTCGCCACCGGCGCCTCCACCACCGTCTGGGGCTACTCCGCGAAGGACGCACCGTCCTCCGTGACGGTGGACACCCTGGGCGGCGGCACCGGCGACCTCGTCGTCAACGACGTGAAGGTCGGGCCGGTGGGCGCGAGCTCGACCCGTCAGGTCTTCCTCTCGGGCGGCGTGAACAAGATCGAGGTCGTCGGCACGAGCGGCACCCTCCTCGTCGACCGGATCGTCATCGGAGCGAGCGCGAACCCGCCCGGGACGACGAGCTACGAGGCGGAGGCGGCCACCATCACCGGCCCCGCCACGGTCCGCGACCTGTCCTTCGCCTCGGGAGGCAAGGCAGTCGGGAGCATCGGCGGCGGACGCGACGGCGACTCGACCCTGACCTTCGGCGACGTGAGGGCCGAGCAGGACGGGACCTATGCGCTCACGCTGCGCTACTCCAACGAGGAGCAGTCCCCCGCGACGCACTACAACCCCGATCCGCTCGCCCGCCACGCGGACATCACGGTCAACGGAGTGACGCAGCGCGTCCTCTTCCCGCACACGTTCCACCAGAACCAGCTGTGGGACCTGAGCGTGCCGGTCACGCTCAGGAAGGGCTCGAACACCATCGCGATCACCTCGAAGGAGCTCCCGGGCTTCGACGGGACGACCTACCTCTCCGACACGTTCCCCGGCGTCCTGCTCACCTCGCAGTATGCGCCGAACATCGACAGGATCTCGGTCACGCCCTTCGTCGGGCGGACCGCGGGCCTGACGGTGACCGGCACGGCGGCCTCGCGCTGCACGGCGGGGAAGGTCACGATCACCGGGACGGCGACCAACACCAGCGCGGTCGCCGCTGACGTCACGATCAGCTCGGCCTGGGGCACGAAGACCTTCACCGGGGTCGCCCCCGGCAGGACGGTGTCGGCCGCGTTCAGCACCCGCGCGGCGAGCGTCGGAGCCGGCGCTCTCGACGTGCGGATCGCAGGGACGGTCGACGGCGATGCGGCGAGCGGATCCGCGACGCCGGCCTACAGCGCAGGGCGCTGCGGCTGATCCCGTCCAGAGCGCAGCCGACGCGGCCGGGCACCTCGTGCGCCCGGCCACGTCGGCGCCCGAGTTGCGTGCGCCGCGCGGCACTGCCACTCTCGACACGGTTCGAGCGGGGGTGGAGATGGCCACGATCGGAGACGTCGCGAAAGCGGCAGGGGTCTCGCGCAGCACGGTGTCGTACGTCCTCTCCGGCAAGCGCAGCATCTCCCCCGAGACGCGCAAGCGGATCGAGGACGCGATCGCCGAGCTCGACTTCACGGTCAACGCCGGAGCACGAGCGCTCGCCACGCGCCGCACCATGGCGCTGGGCCTGCTCGTCCACTTCGATCCGGACGAGTTCGCGCCCGCGATGGTCGAGTACGTGCTCCCCATCACGGCCCGCGCCCGCGAGCTCGGCTACGACGTGCTGCTGGCCACCGAGGCCGACGGGGCCGCCGCCGTCCGCCGGCTCACGCGCTCCGGCCAGGTCGACGGACTGATCCTCCTGAGCGTCGCGGACGACGACGACCGGCTGCCGGTCCTGCGCGCGTCGCAGCGGCCCGGTGCCGCCCTCGGCGTGCCCGCGGACGCCTCCGGGGTGGACGTCTTCGACCTCGACTTCGGCGACGCGGCCCGCCTGCTGATCGAGCACCTGGGTGACCTCGGGCATCGGAGCGTCGGTCTCCTCACCCCTCCCGAGCGCGTCTTCGACCGCGGAGGGACCTACGGGCTCCGGTTCCGGGAGTCGGCTCTCGAGACCGCCGACCGGCTCGGGATCGAGCTGGTGCTGCGCCCGGCCGCCACCGCCGCCGACGCCGTCGAGCCGATGGTCTCGGCGTTCCTCGACGACCACCCCGGCCTCACGGCGCTGGTCGTCCACAGCGACCGCACGATCGCGATGCTCCCCGCGATCCTCGGCCGACGCGCTGTCGCCGTGCCCGAGCAGCTGTCCGTCGTGAGCCTGTACTCGGCCGAGTTCGCCCGCGACTTCTCGCTCCCCTACAGCTACGTCGAGACGGGTGCCGCCGAGCTCGGCGCGCACCTGGTCGACACGCTCGTCGAGCGGATCGAGCAGCCGTCCTTCGGCGAGGAGCCGTCGATCCGCCTCCTGCCCGCGCGTCTCGTCGACCGCGGGAGCGCCCGGGCGGTCTGAGGACCGGCCGACGAGTCCGAGGCCCGCTCGGAGGCGCCTGAGGCCCGGTCAGAAGCGCGAGGCGACCTCGTAGAGGACCTCGTCGTCGCCCGCGTAGACCCCGCCGCGCCGCGGCCAGTGCGCGATCACGTCCGTGAAGCCGAGCTCCTCCGCGCGGCCGGCCATGTCCTCGAAGCGGGCGACGCTCTCGAGGGAGTAGTCGCTCCCGGAGTCGAGCGAGAGGTGGCGCTCGACGGTCCGCGGGTCGCGCCCGGCCGCCTCGAGCGCTGTGTCGAGCCGCCGGGAGAGGGTCGCCACCGCCCGCCACCACTCCTCGCTCGACACCCCGTCCGGGCCGGTGGTGACCCAGCCCTGCCCGCGCTCCGCGACGAGCGCGAGGCCCTTCGGCCCGTTCGCGGCGAGGACGAACGGGACGCGGGGTCGCTGCGCGGGCTCGCCCACCATGCGCGCCGAGCGAGCGGTGAACCACTCCCCCTCGACGTCCACGCCGCCCGAGCCGGGCTCCTCGAAGCGCAGGAGCGCGTCGAGGGCCGAGACGAACTCGGCGAAGCGCTCGTGCCGCTGCCGGGGCGAGTACTCGGGCTGCCCCAGCACGCGCGCGTCGAAGCCGGTGCCGCCCGAGCCGACCCCGAGGATCGTCCGACCGCCCGAGATCTCGTCCAGGGTCGCGATCTCCTTGGCGAACGGCACCGGGTGACGGAAGTTCGGGGAGGCGACGAATGTGCCCAGGCGGAGCGTGCCGGTCACCATCGCGGCAGCGGTGAGGGTGGGGACGGTGGCGTGCCACGGCTCGTCGGCGAGGGAGCGCCAGGAGAGGTGGTCGTAGGTCCACGCGTGGTCGAAGCCCAGGCCCTCGGCCGACTGCCACTTCCGGCGGGCCTCGGCCCACGGGTCCTGCGGGAGGATGACGATGCCGTGTCGCATCGTCCGAGTGTACGAGCGCCGTCGGGTCGGAGCGCGGCGGGCGGCACCGGGGGCGGGTCGGGCACCTCGTCCACGACCGAGCGCGGGACCATCAGGGTCGGCATCCGCGCGCGCAGGCGCAGCGGCTCCCGCTCCGCAAGGCCGAGCAGCTCGCGGGCGGCGCTGCTCACCTGCCGGGCCGGCGCCGGGTGCACGGCACCCGCCCGGGCCTGTCCGGTCGCGGCTACTCTCGGGGCGTGATCACGACGACGGAGCGGGTGGACGACTGGATCGAGGGCTGGTGCCGCGCGCGCGGCGTGCAGCGCGTCCGCGACGACGGGGCCTGGCTGGTCGAGGTCGGAGCGGAGTCGCGCAGGAGGGAGCGGATCCTGGTCGATCCGTCGCCCTCCGTGCTGCAGCGGGGCGCCGAGCGGACGGCCGGGCCCGAGGAGTGGCTGACGGTCGTGGGCGAGGGCGACGACGCCCGCCTCGCTCCCCTGGCAGGGCTCGAGCTCGTCGCGGGCGACGAGAGCCTGATGGCGGCGCTCCTCGGCCCGGGCCGCACCGTCGAGGGCGCCGTGCTCGAGGCCGCGGACGCAGTGGCGAGCGTCCGGCTGCTGGTCGACGGGGTCGTCGCCGCCCGCGGCAGCGCCGCCGTGCACGGGACGGTCGCGGTCCTGGACCGGATCGAGACCGACGCGCGGTTCCGCCGACGCGGGCTGGGACGGCAGGTCGTCGACGCCCTCACCGCCTGGGGCCGGGCCGAAGGTGCACGGAGCGGTCTGCTCGTCGCGAGCACCGACGGCCGCGCCCTCTACCTCGCCCTCGGCTGGGAGGTGGTCGCGCCGGTGCGCATCTGGCGCGGAGTCGCGCTCTGAGATCTGGGACAGGGCGGCTCCGTCATCGGAGGGAAGTCCTCGCCGATCGTCTCTCCGGACATGCACGTCCACGTGATTCCGGCCCGGATCCGGCGCCTTTTTGAGAGAAAGGCGCCGGACTTCCCGGCTCCGGAGAAAGGCGGCCGAGAACGACGCGACGATCGCGATCCGGCCACGGAAGCGGCGATGGCCGCCCAGTGCAATCACCCCCGGAAGAGGGAGCCGCGATATCGATCACGCGGCTCTGTCCGATAAGCGGATCAGCCGCTTCCCAGACTCGTGTCACCGCCCCCGGGTCATCAGCCGAGAGCGCCCTTCTCGGCCGAGTAGAGCTGCTTCACCTGCTCCGCGGTCAGCGCCCGGTCCCACACCCGCAACCGGGCGAGGGAGCCGGCGAAGCGGTTGATCATCGTGCCGTCCCGGCCGACAGCTCCGACCACGAAGTCGCCCGGAGCCGCGTTGAGGCCGTCGGGGTAGACATACGGGTTCTTGGCGTAGGTCGCGCCGAGCTTGTCGGTGTAGACCGGGTATGCGGTGGCGGAGCCGTCGAGGTAGGAGACAGCGACACCGCCGTCGTACGTCCCGACGTGCAGCTGCCACACCCCGCGCGTGATCCGGCGGGGCTCCACCGAGTAGTCGCGCGAGTACGGGTAGCCGGGCGTCGGCCCGCCGAGCTTCGAGACGTGCATGCACACGCGCTCCCAGCCGCCGTACTCGGGGAGGTTGTTGAACAGCGCGTAGGAGCGCAGCGGCCCGACCGTCGACTCCTCCCAGACGCCCGCGATGCAGGCGCCGTCCGGGTCGGAGTTGAGCACCCAGGCGGCGATCGTCACCTGGCCGGTCGAGGCGCCCAGGTTGAGGGGGCCGACCTCGCCCTTGGGCACGAGGAGGTGATCGGTCGTCCCGTTCAGGGCGACACCGGTGCCGAACGGCGTGGCGACGGCACGGGCGGAGGAGCCGGCACCCTGCTGCAGCGCCGGAGCGCCCGCGACGGCCGAGGCGAAGGGGGCGGCGCTCTCGGCGAAGGACCACTCTGCGATCGGCGAGGGCACGGTGACCGCGGGGACCGGAGCGGCGTCGCCGACGACGAACGCGTCGAGGATCAGGTTGGTGCCGCTCGAGGCCGGGTTGCGCCCGCTCCCGCGGCGGATCGTCACCGTGTGCGGCCCGGCCGCGAGCTGTCCGCTGCTCCAGACCGTCTGCTTCGACCGCGTCGCGGCGCTGTAGCGGTCGACGGACGCGACCTTCGCGCCGTCGAGCTCGACGTCGTTGGTGCCGGACGAGCCGGTGAGGCGGCTGATCCAGCTCACGCTGGTACCCGTGAAGGCGAGGGTGGCGGAGGCGCCCGCCGTGGTCGAGTACGCGATGCTGCCGCCGCTGTCCGTGCTCGCCTTCAGCGTCGACCAGGTGCCGGTCGTGACGATCGGGGCGGCGCCGTTCTCGTAGGTGCCCGCACCGGGGAGCGTCGTCGCCGGCGGAGGCGTCGCGTCCCCGACCACGAAGGAGTCGAGCAGCAGGTTGCTTCCCGTCGAGGCCGGGTTGCGGCTGCTCCCCCGGCGGATCGTCAGCGTGTGCGGTCCCGCGGTGAGCTGTCCGCTGCTCCACACGGTCTGCTTCGAGCGGGTGGCCGCGCTGTAGCGGTCGACGGACGCGACCTTCACTCCGTCGAGCTCGACGTCGTTGATCCCGGAGGACGACGTGAGGCGGCTGACCCAGGCGATGCTCGTGCCGGTGAAGGCGAGCGTCGCGGAGGCGCCGGAGCTGGTGGAGTAGGCGATGCTCCCGCCGCTGTCCGCCGTGGCCTTCAGCGTCGTCCAGGTGCCGGTGGTGACGATCTGCGCGGCGCCGTTCTCGTAGGTGCCCGCGCCGGGCAGCGTGGACACGGGCGGGGTCTCGGGCGCGGGCTCCGTCTGCGGCACGGGGCCCTCGACGATCCAGCGCTGGAAGGTGTCGATCATCTCCCTGTTGGTGAAGCTCGGGACCTTGTGGCCGTCGGCGCCCTCCCCCGGGTGGGTGCGGATCGTCGCCTCCTTCGCCAGGGGCAGGGCCGCGGCGTGCAGAGCGGCGCCGTGCAGGGCGAGCGGAACCATGACGTCGTCGGGCGATCCGGTGATCCTCAGCCGTGCGCCGCGCCACACCGACGCGGGCAGTCGCGCGGGATTGGTGGCGATGATCGCCGCGGCGTCCGCGTACTCGGGGCCGATCTTGTCCGGCTCGCTCGCCGCCCGCTCCTCCATGTCGTAGGAGCTGCTGCAGAGGTACGCGCCCCGGATGTTCGGCACCATCCGCTTCCCGTAGGCCCAGGCCAGGAGCGGTCCGCCCCCGGAATCGGAGCGCAGGAGGCTCGCGTCGATCCGCCACACCGACGAGGCCCAGGCGGCGATCGCGGCCTGGATCTCGATCGCTCGCGGGCTCGACCAGATGCTGCCGCCGTAGGTCGGGCAGATGCTGACGATGCCGCGGTCGACGGCGAGGTCGGCGGAGTAGGCGAAGGCGCTCGAGAGCGCCGTGTGGGTGCCGTTGCGGGCGTGGTAGTACCAGAGCATCGACGCGCCCCTGGTCTGCGACGGAGGCGTCGCGTGCGGCACGAACAGCCGCGCCCGGTCCCCCGCGACGACGACGTCGATGATCTTGTAGCGCTTCCCGCCCGTCTTCGACGTAGCGGTGGACAGGCGCGAGACCTCGCCGGGCAGCCGGGGCACCGCAGTGAGGTCGCCGGCTGCGAGGGCCGGAGTCGCGAAGGCGAGGGCGCCCGCGCCGGCGACGGATCCGGCGAGGATCGTGCGGCGCGTAAGGGCGGAGAGAGCCTTGACGCCGGTGCGGGAGTCGGAGCGGGAGGAGTCGCCGGAATCGCCGACGGCAGTGTCCTGGGGAGTCACGAAAGAGAACGCCTTTCCGATCGTCACCGTTAGAGGTACACGAATCGAAAGAGGAGGAGAAGGCGTTCAGCGAACGAGCGGCAGTGCTCGCGCGACCTATTCGGATCACTTTCTCCTCGAAGAGAACGGGGAAGCCGGATCAGGCTAACAGAGGATAGGAGAAGCGATTCGATATTTCTTTCAGCCGGTTCATCTTCTGGAAGTGAATGCGTGAGGAATCACTTCTTCCGTCGTTTATCGTCCCTTTTCCGGGGACACCGCTCCTGCCGGACACCACCGTCTGGCAGGATGCCCCCGTGTCGGAGGCGGGTCGGCTGCAGCGGGGCGGCGCCCTCCCCGTGCTCCTCGTGTTCCTCCGCCTCGGGCTGACCTCGTTCGGCGGGCCGATCGCGCACCTCGGCTACTTCCGCGAGGAGTTCGTGGTGCGCCGCGGCTGGCTGACCGATCGCGAGTACGCCGACCTCGTGGCGCTGTGCCAGTTCCTCCCCGGACCCGCGTCCAGCCAGGTCGGGATGGCGGTCGGCCTGCAGCGCGCGGGACTCCCGGGACTCGTCGCCGCGTGGTGCGGATTCACGCTCCCCTCGGCGATCGCCCTGGTCCTCGTCGCCGGTCTCGTCGCAGGAGCGGGCGACGTCGCCTCCGCCGGCTGGCTCCTCGGCCTGCAGGCGGCGGCGGCCGCTGTCGTCGCGCAGGCCGTGCTCGGGATGGCGCGCTCACTCGCGCCGGACCGCCGCCGCGCGACGATCGCCGGCGCGGCGGCCGTCGCCGTGCTCCTCGCCCCGGAGCCCTCGCTGCAGGTGGCGGTGATCGCGGCGGCGGGCGTGGCCGGCGTCCTGTGGCTGCGTCACGAGGAGGCGGCTCCGGACGACGGCTCGGGCTTCGCGGTCCGGATCCCGACGGCGCTCGCGGTCTCGGCCCTCGCCCTCTGGGGACTCCTCCTGGCCGGCCTCCCCCTCCTCGCCGCGCTCACCGGCGACGGAGCGGCGGGTCTCGCCTCCGTCTTCTACCGCGCGGGCGCTCTGGTGTTCGGGGGCGGTCACGTCGTGCTGCCTCTGCTGGAGGCGCAGACGGTCGGCGCCGGCACGGTCGGCCAGAGCGAGTTCCTGGCCGGCTACGGGGCGGCGCAGGCGGTCCCCGGCCCGCTCTTCACCTTCTCGGCGTTCCTCGGCGCGGTGGGCGCGGGGACGCCGGACGGAGTCGCGGGGGCGGCGATCGCTCTGGTCGCGATCTTCCTGCCGGGCGCTCTGCTCGTGGTCGGCGTGCTCCCGTTCTGGCAGCGGCTGCGGCACCTGCCGGTCGCGCAGCGGGCGCTGGCCGGCGTGAACGCCGGAGTGGTGGGACTGCTCGGCGCCGCCCTCTACGACCCGGTGCTGACCGAGGGCATCGGATCGACCGGTGCTCTGGCGCTCGCGATCGGCGCCTTCGTGGCGCTGACGCGCTGGAACGTGCCCCCGTGGATCGTCGTCCTCGCCACCGCGGGCCTCGGCGCTCTGCTTCTCTGACTCCCTCCGGGGGCGACGATCCGGAGCGGCTCCTGGCAGGCTGGAGGCATGAGGGCTCGGGGGACGACAGCGGCAGTGGCGATGACGGCAGCGGCGGGACTCCTGCTGCTGGGCGGGTGCACGGCCGACGAAGCGGCCGAGGCGGGCGCCACGGCATCCGCACCCGCCTCGCGGACGCCGAAACCCGCCATCACCGACCTGATCACTCCGAGCCCGACTCCCTCCGCTCCGCCGACCGCCGAGCCGGTCGGCACCGTGGTCGACGCGGGTCCGGTCGGCGAGGGAGTCCCCGCCACCGTCTCGGGCACCGGCCCGGCCGACGTGTCGTTCCAGCGGCAGGGAGAGTTCGCGGTCGTGCTGAGCCTGGACTGCTCGGCCTGCACCGGCACGGCGATCGTCACCGCGGCGGGCCGGATGTCGCCCTTCGGCGAGGCCGCCGCTCCGATGACCGGGTCGTTCCTGACCGGGATCTTCCGCGACGACCCCGTCGAGCAGCAGGTGATCGTCCGGGCGGACGGACCGTGGACGCTCGGCCTCCAGAGCTGGAACGACCTCGCGACGGTGAGCGGGACGCAGTCTGGCACCGGCCCGGCCGTCCTCTTCTTCTCCGACGACGTCCCGCGCGTGACGGTCGACTACACGCCCGCGGGACCGGACGACTCGTTCTCCGGACGCGTGTTCACGACCTCCGATCAGCCGCAGCTGTTCGGAGACTCCGACGCCTTCTCCGAGGTGTTCGAGGCCGACCTCCCCGGCGTGATGGCCATCCAGACCGACGGGAGCTGGACGGTCGCCCCGACGCCCTGACTCCGGGTCAGGACGCGCCGGCACCGGAATCAGCGAACGGGCGCCCCGTCGGCCCAGACCCGCTGCACGCGGAGCGATGCGTCGAGCAGGACGACGTCGGCGCGATGCCCGGGCGCCAGCAGGCCGAGGTCGCTCCGGCCGAGCACCCGGGCGGGAGTGGCGGTGAGCGCGACGACGGACGTCTCCAGCCCGAGCCGACCGGCACCGACCGCTCGGCGCAGCGCCTGGTCCTGAGTCAGCGTGGATCCGGCGAGCACATCGGTGCCCGACAGCCGTGCGACTCCTCCGCGCACCTCGACGTCGAGCGGGCCGAGGCGGTGCACGCCGTCGCCCGCCCCCGCCGCCGCCATCGCGTCGGTGACGAGCGCGATCCGCCCGGGAGCCGCCGCGAACGCGAGCCGCACCACCTCGACGTCCACGTGCCGGCCGTCGAGGATCAGCTCGAGCACGACCCGCTCGTCGCCGAGGGCCACCGGGATCGGGCCCGGCGAGCGGTGGCCGATCCCGGGCATGGCGTTGAACGCGTGCGTGACCAGCCGTGCCCCGCGGTCGAACGCGGCCCGCGCCTGGTCGGCGTCCGCCTCGGTGTGGCCCACGGCGACCACCGTGCCGGCGCCCGCGAGCCGCTCCACCGCGGCGAGCGCACCCGGCAGCTCGGGCGCGAGCGTGATCTGCGCGAGCCGTCCGCGGGCGGCGTCCAGCAGTCGGTCGACCGCGTCCGAGGAGGGGTGCACGAGAGCCGCGGGGTCGTGTGCTCCCCTGCGCGAGGGCGCGAGGAACGGGCCCTCCAGATGCGCGCCGAGCACGAGCGGGTCGACGGCCGCGAGGGTCGAGACGGCGTCCAGCGAGGTCTCCAGCCGCTCCAGCGGCGCCGAGACCAGGCTGACCAGGGAGCGCGTGGTGCCGCGGGAGCGGTGCAGCGCGAGGCCCGCGCGGATCGCCTCCGCTCCCCCGTCGAAGCCGTGACCGCCGCCGCCGTGCACGTGGAGGTCGATGAAGCCCGGGACAGCGGTCAGGCCCCGCGCGTCGTGCAGCTCCGCCCCCTCCGCGTGCGCGCGCCAGCCGGAGCCGGTGCCGGTCACCGTGATCGCACCGCCCAGCGCGAGGAGCCAGTGGTCCTCCACCGTCCCGGCCGCGTCGACCTTCCGTGCACTGTGGATGATGAGCGCGGCGTGCGCCATGCGGTCGTCTCCTGGGGTGTCGGTTCGGGATCGGCGGGGACTCCGCGCCCCTCCCGACGATCGCACAGCCCCCGTCGGTCGAGCCGGTCCGACACCGGTCACTGCGCCACCCCGAGCGGATTCCACGCCTCCGCGTCACGAAGAGCGGCCTCGCGCGTCTCCTCTGCATGCCCACCCTGGACACCCGAGCCCCCGTCTCCCGCCCCGCCGCCTCCCGCCGGCCTCTCGACGTCGTCGCCATTGCAGCGGCCGCCCTCGTCAACGAGCGCTACCTCGATCGGCGCTTCACCGTCCCCCGCCTCGCCGCCGAGCTGCGGATGCCCGCCCTGCTGCTGCGGCTGCGGTTCCGCCGCTGCTACGGGCTCGGCCTCGACGAGCACCTCGCCCTCCGCCGCCTCGAGCTGGCCGCCGTCCTGATGGCGAGCACCCCCGTGGCGCTCGGCGGCCTCGACCGCATCGCCCGGGGCTCCGGCTACCGCGGCACCGCCGAGCTGGACCGCGACCACCGGAGGCACCATCGGTCCTCCGCGCTGGCCGCCTGGTTCCGAGCCGCCCCGCGTCCCGAGCGCGAGCCCCGGCCCGGCACCCCGCCCGAGGAGGAGCTGCTCGGCGCAGCGCCGGGCGCAGCGACGCCGGCCCCCCTCGGCAGCGTCCGCTCGGCACCGGTCACCCCGCTGAGGCGCCGCGCCTGAGCCCGGCCGCGGAACGGTACAGTGCCACGATGCGCACCTCCGGAACCCGCCGATGACGGCCGTCCGCTACGTCGCGATCGGCGACTCCTTCACGGAGGGCGTCGGCGACGAGAGGCCGGACGGCACCCCGCGCGGCTGGGCCGACCTGACCGCTGCGGGATGGGCGGCGGCCACGGGCGAGCGGATCGAGTACGCCAATCTCGCGATCCGGGGTCGGCTCATCGCACCGATCCTCGCCGAGCAGCTCGAGCCCGCGCTCGCCCTGGGCCCGACCCACCTCTCCTTCAACGGAGGCGGCAACGACATGCTGCGCCCGCGGGCCGACATCGAGCGCATCGCCGACGCGTACCTCCGCGTCCTCGAGCGCTGCGACGAGCAGGGCGTCGTGCTGATCGCCCTGGCCGGCGCCGACCCGTCGCCGCGGCTCCCGCTCGGCTCGCTCATCCGCCGCCGCGGCGACGCGCTGACCGACGCCGTCCTGCGCCGGACGAGCCACCGCACCGACGTGGTGGTCGCCGACAACTGGCACGACCCCGCGTTCGCCGACCCGGCGCTGTGGTCGGAGGACCGCCTGCACCTCGGCCCGCGGGGGCACCGGCGGGTGGCCGACCGGGTCCTGCGGGCGCTCGGGCTCACCCCGCCCGCCGCGCTCCCCGACGCTCCCGTGGCCGCGCTCCGGTGCGGCGGAACCGTGCAGTACTACCGGCAGCACGTCGCGCCGTGGGTGCAGCGCAGGCTCACCGGCACGTCCTCGGGAGACGGCCGCGCCGCGAAGTACGCCGGATTCGTGCCGATCGACCCGGTCTGACGCCACCGGCGGGGAGGCGGGGCCGGCCGGGTCGCAGTCTCCCCTGATCCGTCAGCGCCGAGCGCCGCTGACGGCTCGACGGCGTCGAGCGCTCAGTGCCAGCCGTACCGCGCCGAGAGCACCCGGGCGACGGCGTCGTACCGGGCGCGCTCCAGAGCGGCTCCTTCCCGGCGCATCCCCGCGGGATGCACCCGGAACACGCGCTCCGGGTCGACCCAGCTGGGACGCCCGTGCGGGTCCCAGCCGCCGGTGCCGACGGCCAGGTAGTCGGAGTGCTCCTTCGAGCTCAGCCGCACGGCGAGCACCGTGCCCGACTTCTCGACCGCGAGCACGAGCACCGGGCGGTCCTTGCCGCGGCCGTCGTCCTCCTCGTAGGGCACCCAGGTCCAGACGACCTCTCCCGGGTCCGGGTCGCCGTCGGGCGTGGGCGCGTAGCCCGGACGGACCCCGCGGAGCCGCGTCGGGTCGACCTCGACGGTGCGTCCCACTCCGCTCGCGCCCGGCGTCGGCGCCGTCGTGCTCAGGTACGGGCGCTGCGGGCGGGGCCCGGCGTCCGGCCGCGGGGCGACCGCGCGGCCGAGGAGTCGGAGGAGCAGGGACACGACCGAGCGCGAGGAGGGCACTCCGGAACCCTAGCCCGGATCCGCGGCCGCCCGCCCGCGGGGGCGCGCCCAGCGGTCCGCCGTCCCGGACGCGCCGACGGGGTGCCGGCTCCGGAGAGCCGGCACCCCGTCGGGTGCTGCGAGGAGAGGGGTCAGTCCGCCAGGACGTAGCCCGCCTCGCCGTGGATGGCGGTGTCGATGCCGGCGATCTCGTCCTCGTTCTTCACGCGGAAGCCCATCGTCTTCTGGATGATCCAGCCGATGAGGAGCGTCATGACGAAGGAGTAGGCGAGGACGGTGAAGGCCGCGAGGGCCTGCTTGCCGAGCTGGCTCGCGTCGCCGGTGAGGAACAGGCCCACGCCGGTGCCGAAGAAGCCGATGTAGAGCGTTCCGATGAGGCCGCCGACCAGGTGCACGCCGACCACGTCGAGCGAGTCGTCGTAGCCGAGGCGGTACTTGAGGTCGATCGCCAGCGCGCAGACGGCACCGGTGATGACGCCCAGGACGATCGCCCAGAACGGCGAGAGGCTGGCGCAGGCCGGGGTGATCGCGACGAGGCCCGCGACCGCGCCCGAGGCGGCGCCGATGGAGGTGGGCTTGCCGTCCTTGATCTTCTCGACGACGAGCCAGCCGAGGATCGCGGCGGCCGGAGCGGCGATGGTGTTGAGGAAGGCGACGGCCGCGATGCCGTCGGCAGCGAGCTCGGAGCCCGCGTTGAAGCCGAACCAGCCGAACCAGAGCAGTCCGGCGCCCAGGAGCACGAACGGCGGGTTGTGCGGCTGGTGCGCGCCCTTGGTGAAGTTGACGCGCTTGCCGAGCACCAGGGCGAGGGCGAGGGCCGCCGCTCCGGCGTTGATGTGGACGGCGGTGCCGCCCGCGAAGTCGATCGCGCCGACGCCGTAAGCGATCCAGCCGCCGTCGACGACGGTGGCGTCGTCGCCGAGGGTGAAGTTGAAGACCCACGAGGCGACCGGGAAGTAGACCACGGTGGCCCAGACGCCGGCGAAGACCATCCACGCGCCGAACTTCGCGCGGTCGGCGATGGCGCCGGAGATGAGCGCGACGGTGATGATCGCGAACGTCGCCTGGAACGCGGCGAAGGCCAGCGTCGGGTAGGCCGACGTCTGCTCGCCGAGTGCGTCGTTGTAGATGCCCTGCAGGCCGATCTGGGCGGTGTCGATGCCGAGGACGCCGTCGATGCCGACGAAGGTGTCGGTGCCCGCGGGGCCGGACGGGCCGTTGCCGAACGCGATCGCGTAGCCGTAGAGGACCCAGAGGACCCCGATGAGGCCCATGGCTCCGAAGCTGAGCATCATCATGCTGATGACGCTCTTCGCACGCACCAGGCCGCCGTAGAAGAAGGCGAGCCCGGGGGTCATGAGCAGGACCAGCGCGGCTGCGATGAGCAGGAACGCGGTATTGCCTTGATCCATTGTTGAACCTCTCGTGAGTGTGCAGAGAAAAGCCCGGAGCGAGGACGCTGCGTCGGTGCACGGCCTGGAGACACGCGGGTGTCGGGTCACCTCGGGTAGCCGACAGTCTGGTGGCGCGAGGTTTCGTCCCGTGAGGCACCGCGTTTCGCGGAGGTTACGGCCGCGGCCCCTGTGTAAAAAGCGCGTTACACCACGCTGGCGGACGGCACGACGACGACCCCGGGATCGCCGGGAGGAGAGCGGATCCGCCCCTAGGAGCGGGGCGCCATCGAGGTGAGCGCGATGAGGCGCGACATCGAGCGCAGGTACTTCTTGCGGTAGCCGCCGCTCAGCATGTCCCCGCCGAAGACCTCGTCCAGGGGCGTCCCGGAGGCGAGCACCGGGATCTGCGCGTCGTAGACCCGGTCGATGAAGGCCACGAGGCGCAGGGCGTCGGTCTGGTCGGTCAGAGCGGTGACGCCCCGCAGCACGATGGTGTCGACGCCGTCGATCACCTTGATGTAGCGGGAGGGGTGCACGGTGCCCAGGTGGTGCACGGCGTCCGCGAACGGGTCGTCGGTGACGACGGAGCCGGCCGGGGCGGCCGCGACGAGAGCGTCGATCTCCTCGTCGGTGCGCACCACGGCGTGGCCCTCGATGTCGCGGCGCCGGTAGTCGGTGCCGTCGATCCGCATCGTCTCGAAGTGGGCGGCCATCGACTGGATCTCGCGGAGGAAGTCCGCCGCGGCGAAGCGCCCCTCGCCCAGCGCGTTGGGCGGCGTGTTCGAGGTCGCGGCGATGCGGGTCCCGGAGGCGACGAGCTCGCCGAGGAGCCGGGTCATCAGCATCGTGTCGCCCGGGTCGTCCAGCTCGAACTCGTCGATGCACAGCAGCGCCGAGCCCTTGAGGAGCGAGACGGTCGCCGCGTAGCCGAGGGCGCCGACGAGCGCGGTGTACTCGATGAACGTCCCGAAGTAGGTGCGGCCCGGCACCGCGTGCCAGATCGCCGCGAGCAGGTGGGTCTTGCCGACGCCGAAGCCGCCGTCGAGGTAGACGCCCGGCTTGACCGCGGGAGCCTTCTTCCGGCCGAAGCCCAGGAAGCCGCCTCCGCCGCCCTTCGACCCGCCGCCGGCGGCGAACGCGCGGAGTGCCTCCACCGCGCCGGCCTGCGAGGGGTACTCCGGGTCGGGACGGTAGCTCTCGAAGGTGGCGCCCTCGAACTGGCGCGGGGGCACCAGCGTCGACGCGATCTCGTGCCCGCTGATCTGGGGCGAGCGGGCGGTCAGGCTGCTCGTCGATCGGACGTCGTCGGGGCTCACTCGCGTCTCGCATCCTGCGCACGGCGGGGGTCCGTGCGCTCAGTGGCGGCGGCCGCACCGGGCACGGAGCCGCCGCGGTTCTGTGTCGAACTCTTACGGCGCCCTCCGTGCGGCGTCGTCCGCGGACGCGTACTGTCGCTGAAGGGCGGGCTCCAGCGTAGCCCGCCGTGGAATCACGCCCGCGCTCCGCGCACCATCCTGGAGGTCCTCCTTGTCCGTCGAAACCGATCCGTCGCCGAAGTTCGCCTCCTACGCGCACCCCGAACGGCTCGTCAGCGCCGACTGGCTCGAGCAGCGCCTCGGAACTCCCGGTCTCGTCGTCGTCGAGTCCGACGAGGACGTCCTGCTCTACGAGACCGGCCACGTCCCCGGCTCCGTCAAGATCGACTGGCACACCGACCTCAACGACCCGGTGCAGCGCGACTACATCGACGGCGCCGCGTTCGCCGCGCTCGTCGGCGGCAAGGGCATCGCCCGCGACACCACCGTCGTGATCTACGGCGACAAGAACAACTGGTGGGCCGCCTACGCGCTCTGGGTCTTCACCCTCTTCGGCCACGAGGACGTCCGCCTGCTCGACGGCGGCCGCGACAAGTGGCTCGCCGAGGGCCGCCCGACGACCACCGACGCCTCCTCCCCGGAGCCCGCCGAGTACCCGGTCGTCGAGCGCAGCGACGCCGAGATCCGCGCCTTCAAGGACGACGTCCTCGCCCACTTCGGCAACCCGCTGATCGACGTCCGCTCCCCGGAGGAGTTCACCGGGCAGCGCACCACGGCGCCTGCCTACCCGGAGGAGGGCGCTCTGCGCGCCGGCCACATCCCGAGCGCGCAGAACGTGCCGTGGGGCAGGGCGGCCGCCGAGGACGGCACCTTCCGCCCCCTCGACGAGCTGAACGGCATCTACCGCGAGGGTGCAGGGCTGAAGGACGGCGACTCCGTCATCGCCTACTGCCGGATCGGCGAGAGATCCGCCCACACCTGGTTCGTGCTGACCCACCTCCTCGGCTTTAAGGGCGTCCGCAACTACGACGGCTCCTGGACCGAGTGGGGCAGCGCCGTCCGCGTCCCGATCGTGCAGGGTGCCGAGCCCGGCGAGGCCCCCGCGGCTCGCTGACGCGTCACGACGGAGGCCGGGAGCGCCGATCCGCCCTAGAGGCCGGATCCGGGCTCCCGGCCTCCGCTGCGACCGCCCGCCGCCTCCCGATGAGACACTGGACCCGATGACCGACACCACGCTCCCCGACGCTCTCCGCGACATCCGCGAGGAGTTCCTCGCCCTCGAGAAGCCGGAGCGCCTGCAGCTCCTGCTCGAGTTCTCGAACGAGCTCCCCGACCTGCCCGAGCGCTACCGCGACCACCCGGACCTCTTCGAGCGCGTGGAGGAGTGCCAGGCGCCCGTCTTCATCGTCGTCGACGTCGAGGGCGGGATCGTGCACCTGCACGCCACGGCTCCCCGCGAGGCGCCCACGACGCGCGGCTTCGCGTCGATCCTGGCGCAGGGCCTGGCCGGGCTCACCCCCGACCAGGTGCTCGCCGTCCCCGACGACTTCCCGCAGACCATCGGCCTCTCGGAGGCGGTCTCGCCGCTGCGCCTGCGCGGCATGACCGCGCTGCTCGGCCGCACCAAGCGGCAGGTCCGCGCGCACCTGGCCGCATGATCCTCCGGCCGCTCGTCCCCGCCGGTCCCCCGATCGAGATCGGCGAGGAGGGCGCTCGAGCGGCGGTCGCGGACGCCTGGCGCCCCGACGAGACGGTGCGCGTGCGCCTGAACATGATCGCGAGCGTCACCGGCTCCAGCATCGGCTCCGACGGCACCAGCGAGACGCTCACCAACCGCGTCGACCGCACGATCCTCGGAGTCATCCGCGAGCAGGCCGACGTGGTCCTCGTCGGAGCGGCCAGCGTCCGCGCCGAGGGCTACCGCGTGCCCCGGCGGGTCCCGCTCGCCGTGGTCTCCGCCTCGGGCGATCTCGCCGGGCACCGCCTGGAGCTGCAGGAGGGCTCCCGGGTCCTGCTGCTGGTGCCGGAGACGCGCGGCGCGGTGGAGGGTCTCCCCTCCGGCGTCGAGGTCGTCCGGGTCCCGTCCTCCTCGGAGCGGATCGGCGTCGACGAACTCCTGGACGCTCTCGCCGGGCTCGGCCTCCACCGCGTCGTCTGCGAGGGCGGCGCCTCGCTGGCGGGCCAGTTCCTCGCCTCGGGCCGGGTCGACGAGCTGTGCCTCACCACCTCGCCGCGGGTCGTCCTCCCCGGACTCCCGGTCGCGACGGGCACGGCCGCCGTCGACGACTCCTACGCCCTCACGCTGCTGGCCGCGGACTATTCCGGGGCCGTCTACGCCCGCTGGAGCCGCACGCGCTGAGAGCCGACCACCCGGCGTGCCTCCGCGTCCCGGGCGCGTCGGAACCCTAGTCTGCGATCGTGCCCGAATTCCCAGCGTCGTCCCAGCTCCCCGAGGAGTTCCGGGTCGCGACGGAGTCGATCCGCGCTGCTGCCACGCGCGCCGAGCTCACCGTGTCCGAGATCGCCTCGCCGTCGGGCCTCGCGCCCTGGGCCCTCGCCCTGTCGGGCGACGTCTCGCCGCACGCGCACGGACGCGACTCCGAGCTGGGCACGGGCCGCTTCATCCTGCTGTACGACCCCGAGGAGCCCGAGCAGTGGGGCGGCCCCTTCCGCGTCGTCTGCTTCGCCCAGGCCCCGCTCGAGGTCGAGATCGGCACCGACCCGTTCCTCGCCGAGGTCGCCTGGTCCTGGCTCATCGACGCCCTCGGGGCGCGGGGCGCCTCCTACTCCGCCGCGTCCGGCACGGCCACCAAGGTGCTCTCCACCGGCTTCGGCGAGCTCGCTGCTCAGGGGGACGGTGCGCAGATCGAGATCCGCGCCTCCTGGAGCCCGGATGATGCGCAGCTCGCCGCTCACGTGGAAGGGTGGGGGGAGCTGTTGTGCATGCTCGCGGGTCTCCCGCCCGTATCGAGCGACGGTGTGACCCCGCTCGCCTTCCGACGGAACAACCGTGACTGATTACCGTGTCCTCTCCACGCCCGACGAGTTCCTCGCCGCGGTCGACGCCCTCGCCGCCGGCGAGGGTCCCGTCGCCGTCGACGCCGAGCGCGCCTCCGGCTTCACCTACTCGCAGCGCGCGTACCTGATCCAGGTCTACCGGCGCGGCGCCGGCGCGTTCCTTTTCGATCCCCCCGCCATCGGCCGGATGGACGCCCTGCAGGCGGTCATCGGCCAGGAGGAGTGGGTCCTCCACGCCGCCAGCCAGGACCTCGCCTGCCTGCGCGAGGTGGGCCTGGACCCGGTGCGGATCTTCGACACCGAGCTCGCCGCCCGGCTCCTCGGACTGCCCAAGGTGGGCCTCGGCGCCGTCGTCGAGGACCTCCTCGGGATCCACCTGGCGAAGGAGCACTCGGCCGCGGACTGGTCGACCCGCCCCCTCCCGCAGAGCTGGCTCGTCTACGCCGCGAAGGACGTGGAGCTCCTCGTCGACCTCCGCGACCGCATGGAGGAGATGCTCATCGCCGCGCGGAAGACGCGCATCGCCCGCGAGGAGTTCGAGGCGACGCTCGCGCGCGCTCCCAAGGCGGTCCCGCCGGATCCGTGGCGCCGCCTCTCCGGCATGCACTCGCTCCGCGGCCCGCGCCCCCTCGCCGTGGCGCGCGAGCTCTGGCTGGCCCGGGACGCGTTCGCCCGCGAGCGCGACATCGCTCCCGGCCGCCTCATCCCCGACTCCTCGATCATCGCGGTCGCCCGCAACATCCCGACCAGCATCGGCCAGCTCTCGGGCCGCCGCGACTTCACCGGCCGCGCCAGCCGCGGCGAGGTCGAGCGCTGGTGGGCCGCGATCGAGCGCGGGACGACGACCGAGGACCTGCCGAGCCCGACCCGCCCGGCCGCCGACACGCTCCCCCCGCCCCGCGCGTGGAGCGATCGCAACCCGGCCGCCGACGCCCGCCTGAAGGCGGGACGCGCCGTGGTCACCGAGATCGCCGAGCTGCTCTCGCTCCCGGTCGAGAACCTGCTCACGCCGGAGCTGCTGCGCCGGGTGGCCTGGAACCCGCCCGAGCCGCTGACCGCGGAGTCGGTCGCCGCCGAGCTCAACCGCGCCGGCGCCCGCGCCTGGCAGGTCGAGGCCACATCGGGCTCGATCGCCACCGCGTTTGTCGAAGCGGCCCAAGCGCCGGCCGAGGGCACCGAAACCCCTTCGTAGGAAGCGGCAAAGGATTCCGGCTGCGCGGTGCCGGTTCCTACGATCGACGGCGACCGTGAGTTCCTGGGAGGCATTGTGGCCGAGAGATCCGAAGTCGTGTTCGTCGACGGAGTCCGTACTCCGTTCGGGCGTGCCGGCGAGAAGGGCATGTACTGGCAGACCCGAGCCGACGACCTCGTCGTCAAGGCGATGATCGGTCTGCTGGAGCGCAACGGCGCGCTGCCGAAGGAGCGGGTGGACGAGGTGGCGATCGCCGCGACCACCCAGCAGGGCGACCAGGGCCTGACCCTCGGCCGCACGGCGGCGCTGCTCGCCGGGCTGCCGAAGTCGGTGCCCGGCTTCGCCATCGACCGCATGTGCGCCGGAGCGATGACCTCGGTCACCGCGACCGCGGGCGGCATCGCGTTCGGCGCCTACGACGTGGTCCTCGCCGGCGGTGTGGAGCACATGGGCCGTCACCCGATGGGCTTCGGCGCCGATCCGAACCCCCGCTTCCTCTCCGAGCGCCTCGTCGGCGAGGACGCGCTCAACATGGGCCGCACGGCGGAGCGGATCCACGACCGCTTCCCGCACCTGACGAAGGAGCGCGCCGACCACTACGCCCTGCGGAGCCAGCAGAAGCTCGCCGCCGCGTACGCCGCCGGAGACATCCAGCCGGACCTCGTCCCCGTCGCCACGCGCAGCGCCGCCGGCTGGGGCCTCGCGACCGCCGACGAGGCGCCGCGTCCCGAGACGACCCTCGAGGGCCTCGCGGGCCTGCGCACCCCGTTCCGCCCCCACGGCCGGGTGACCGCGGGCAACTCCTCCGGGCTCAACGACGGAGCGACGGTGTCGCTCCTGGCCAGCGCCGAGGCCGCGCAGGAGCTGGGTCTGTCCCCGAAGATGCGGATGGTGAGCTTCGCCTATGCCGGGGTCGAGCCCGAGATCATGGGCATCGGCCCGGTCCCCTCCACCGAGAAGGCCCTCCGCAAGGCGGGCCTCGGCATCGAGGACATCGGGCTCTTCGAGCTCAACGAGGCGTTCGCCGTGCAGGTGCTCTCCTTCCTCGACCACTTCGGCCTCGACGACGACGACCCGCGGGTCAACGAGTACGGCGGAGCGATCGCGATCGGGCACCCGCTCGCCTCCTCCGGCGTCCGGCTGATGATCCAGCTCGCCCGGCAGTTCGAGGCGCACCCCGAGGTGCGCTACGGAGTGACGGCCCTCTGCGTCGGTCTCGGCCAGGGCGGCACGGTGATCTGGGAGAACCCGCACTACGACGGCAAGCGCGGACGACGGAAGGGACGCTGACACATGCTCGACGGATTCGAGAACCTCGTGGACCTCGCCGAGGGCGAGGTCGTCACCCACTCCTACGTCCGCGACGTGCCGCTGCCCAGCGGCCGCACTCTCGCCCTGATCACGCTCGACAACGACCGCGACCACACCCGCCCCAACACCTTCGGTCCGGCGTCGCTCTTCGAGCTGGCGGACGTCCTCCTGGCGCAGAAGGAGCGCGCTGCGCGCGGCGAGATTCAGGCGGTCGGCATCACCGGCAAGCCGTTCATCCTCGCCGCGGGAGCCGACCTCAGCAAGGTCGGGGCGATCCCCAGCCGTGAGCTCGGCCGCCAGCTGGCGCGCCTGGGCCACCGCACGCTGGGGATGCTGGCCGAGCTGGGCGTGCCGTCGTTCGCCTTCATCAACGGGCTCGCCCTGGGCGGCGGCACCGAGATCGGCCTGAACGCCGACTACCGCACCGTCGACTCCTCCATCCCCGCGCTCGGGCTCCCCGAGGTCTTCCTCGGCATCATCCCCGGCTGGGGCGGCGCGTGGCTCCTGCCGAACCTGATCGGCATCGAGAACGCCCTCAAGGTCGTCGTCGAGAACCCGCTGAAGAACAACCGCACCCTCAAGGGCCAGGAGGTGTTCGACCTGGGCATCGCCGACGCGGTCTTCCCGCCCGCCGCCTTCCTCGAGGACTCGCTCCGCTGGGCCGACGGCGTGATCGGCGGCTCCGTGAAGGTGGAGCGGCCGAACGCGCCCGGCAAGCTGGAGCGGCTGGTCAAGTGGGACGTCGCGATCTCGATCGCGCGCAAGCAGCTGGAGTCGCGGATCGGCACGGTCGCGGCGTCGCCGTACCGCGCGCTGGAGTTGCTCAAGGCCGCGAAGAACACCACCCGCGAGGAGGGCTTCGCCGCCGAGGACGAGGCGCTGGCCGATCTGATCTCGGGTGACCAGTTCCGCGCGAGCATCTACGCGTTCGATCTGGTGCAGAAGCGCGCCAAGCGTCCCGCGGGAGCGCCCGACAAGGCGCTGGCCAAGCCCGTCACCAAGGTCGGGGTCGTCGGCGCGGGCCTCATGGCCTCGCAGTTCGCGCTGCTCTTCCTCCGCCGCCTCCAGGTCCCCGTGGTCATCACGGACCTCGACCAGGAGCGCGTGGACAAGGGCGTCGCGGGCATCCGCGCCGAGATCGACGCGCTGCTGGCGAAGGGACGCGTCTCCCCCGACGACGCGAACCGCCTCCGCGCACTGATCACCGGCACGACCGACCGCTCCGACTTCGCCGACGCCGACTGGGTGATCGAGGCGGTCTTCGAGGAGCTGTCGGTGAAGCAGGAGGTGTTCGCCGACATCGAGCGCTACGTCTCGCCCACGGCGGTCCTCGCGACCAACACCTCGTCGCTCTCGGTCGAGCGCATCGGCGAGCGGCTGCAGCACCCGGAGCGCCTCGTCGGCTTCCACTTCTTCAACCCGGTCGCGGTCATGCCGCTGATCGAGGTGGTCCGGACGCCGCACACCGACGACGAGACGCTCTCGACCGCGATGGTCACCGCCGCGAAGCTCAAGAAGAACGCCGTCATCACGCGGGACACCCCGGGCTTCGTGGTGAACCGCGTGCTGGCGAAGGTCCTGGGCGAGGCGATGCACGCGGTCGACACGGGCACTCCCTTCGAGGTCGTCGAGCAGTCGCTGGCTCCGTTCGGCCTGCCGATGACCCCGTTCGAGCTGCTCGAGCTGGTGGGCCTGAAGGTCGGCGCGCACGTGCTCGACACCCACCACGCCGCGTTCCCCGACCGCTTCTTCGACAGCCCCAACCTGCACCGCCTGGCCGAGCTCGGTCACGTCTTCGAGCGCGACGCGAAGGGGCGGGTGAAGGGCGTCGACAAGCGCGCGGTCGCGATCGTCGCCGGCGGCACGGAGCCGATGACGGCCGAGCAGCTGCGGCTGCGCGTCGAGACCGGTCTCGCGGACGAGGTCAAGCGGATGCTGGACGACGACGTCGTGCACGCCGCCGAGGACATCGACCTCTGCCTGATCCTCGGCGCGGGCTACCCGTTCCAGATGGGCGGGCTCACGCCCTACCTCGACCGCGTCGGAGCGAGCGAGCGGGCGTTCGGGGACACGTTCCACCACCCCGCGATCCGCGGCGTCGACTGACGCGGAGGGGGGCGCCGCTCCGCGGTCGGCGTCTCCTCTCTTGCCCGGCCCCTTCGCCGACTATCCGCTCGTCCGGCTCGCCCGATCCGCCGGGGACCGTGCGATCTGCAGGGGAATGTGTCGTGTTGAGGGACACGTGCGATCTGCAGGGGAACGTCCCGTGTGCAGGGACACGTGCGATCTGCAGGGGAACGTCCCGTGTGCAGGGGATCGATTCGATAGAGCTCGTTCCACGCGGCAGAAGCACCGTTCCGGCGCAGAACGCCTGCAGATCGCACCTGCACAGGAGACGATCCCCTGCAGACGGCACAGGCTCCTGCAGACGGCACAGTCCCCTGCAGATCGCACACGCGCGTGCAGAAGACACCCGCGACTGCAGACGGCACCGCGACCGGCGCCCTCAGCGCCTGCGATCAGCGCTTGCGCCCGGCTTCCGCGCCCGGCACGACGGCCGCTCAGTCGCTGCGGGCGTCGTCCCGGGCCTCGACCTCGTCCGGGAGCGGACGGGCGACCGGGATCTTGCTGCCCAGCACCTGAGCGACGACGTCGCGGGCGATGTGCTGGGGAGTGAGCCCGACGTCCTCGAGGATCTCCTCGCGCTTGGCGTGGTCGAGGAACTGGTCGGGCAGCCCGAGCTCGGTCACCGCGGTGTCCACGCCGGCCTCGCGCAGGTCCTGGCGGATCCGCGTGCCGATCCCGCCGACGCGCACGCCGTCCTCGATCGAGACGACGATGCGGTGCTCGCGGGCGAGCTCGATGATGCTGGTGGGCACGGGCACGACCCAGCGGGGGTCGACGACGGTGGCGCCGATGCCCTGCGCGGCGAGCCGCTGGGCGACCTCGAGGCCCATCGCGGCCATCGGCCCGACCGTGACCAGCAGCACGTCGTTGCGCTCGGCGCGGGCGAGCACGTCGACCCCGTCGCCGAGGCGCTCCACGGCCTCGATCTCGTCGCCGACGCTCCCCTTCGAGAAGCGCACCACGGTCGGCGCGTCGGTGACGCCGACGGCCTCGCGCAGCTCCTCCCGCAAGCGCACGGAGTCGCGCGGCGCGGCGAGGCGGATGTTCGGGACGACCTGGAGGATGGCCAGATCCCACATGCCGTGGTGACTCGGACCGTCAGGCCCGGTGACTCCGGCGCGGTCCAGCACGAAGGTGACGCCCGCGCGGTGCAGCGCGACGTCCATCAGCACCTGGTCGAAGGCGCGGTTCACGAAGGTCGCGTAGAGCGCGACCACGGGGTGCAGCCCGCCGAAGGCGAGACCGGCGGCCGAGGTCACGGCGTGCTGCTCGGCGATGCCGACGTCGAAGACGCGCTCCGGGTACTTCTCGGCGAGGCGGTCGAGACCGACGGGCCGGAGCATCGCGGCCGTGATGCCGACGATGGTCGGGTCCTCGTCGGCGAGGGTGACGATCTCCTCGGCGAACACCGACGTCCACGAGCGGGCGCCGGCCCCGCTCAGCGGCTCGCCCGTCTCGGGGTCGATCTGCCCGACGGCGTGGAACTGGTCGGCGAGATCGTGCACGGCCGGGCCGAAGCCCTTGCCCTTCTGGGTGATCGCGTGCACGATCACCGGCTGGCCGTAGTCCTTCGCCTGCTGGAGGGCCTCCTCCATCGCCGTCAGGTCGTGGCCGTCGATCGGCCCCAGGTACTTGATGTCGAGGTTGGAGTAGAGGGCCTCGTTGTTGATGAAGCGGCTGAGGAAGCCGTGGAGGCCGCCGCGCACGCCGCGGTAGACGGCGGCGGCGGGGCCGCCCAGCCGCTCGGAGACGGCCCTGGAGCCGCGGTGCATCGTGCGGTACGTCGGCCGCGTGCGGACGCCGTTGAGGAAGCGGGCCATGCCGCCGATGGTCGGGGCGTAGGAGCGCCCGTTGTCGTTGACCACGATGACCAGACCGCGGGAGTTGTCATCGCTGATGTTGTTCAGCGCCTCCCAGGTCATGCCGCCGGTGAGGGCGCCGTCGCCCACGACCGCGACGACGTGGCGGTCGGTCTGGCCGGTCATCGTGAAGGCGCGGGAGATGCCGTCCGCCCAGGACAGCGAGCTGGAGGCGTGCGAGCTCTCGACGATGTCGTGCGGCGACTCCCTCCGCTGCGGATAGCCGGCGAGGCCGCCGCGCTGCCGGAGCTTAGAGAAGTCCTGGCGACCGGTGAGCAGCTTGTGGACGTACGACTGGTGGCCGGTGTCGAACACGATCGCGTCGTGCGGCGAGTCGAAGACCCGGTGGATCGCGATGGTCGTCTCGACGACACCGAGGTTCGGACCCAGGTGACCGCCGGTCTTCGAGACCTCGCGTACGAGGAAGTCCCGGATCTCCTGCGCCAGCGTCTCGAGCTCGGCCGCGGTCAGGCGATCGAGATCGCGAGGACCGCCGATGGTCTCGAGAACAGCCATGCGCGCCGCCTTCCGGGGTCGTGAGCGAGGTGGGACGTCTCCCGAGTCTACGCACGGGGTCCCCGGGAACGCGTGTGCGCCTCCCCCGGAGGGGAGGCGCACACGTTCTGCGGCTGATCTAGACGAGCGAGCGCAGCACGTACTGCAGGATGCCGCCGTTGCGGTAGTAGTCCGCCTCGCCGGGGGTGTCGATGCGGACGACCGCGTCGAACTCGACGGTCTGCTTGCCCTCGGCCGAGTGCTCGGTCGGCTCGGCGACGACGTGAACCGTCTTCGGGGTCACGCCCTCGTTCAGCTCCTCGATGCCCGAGATGCTGATCGACTCGGTGCCGTCCAGGCCCAGCGACTCCCAGCTCTCGCTGGCGGGGAACTGCAGCGGGACGACGCCCATCCCGATCAGGTTCGAGCGGTGGATCCGCTCGAAGCTCTCGACGATGACCGCCTTGACGCCCAGCAGGCTCGTGCCCTTGGCCGCCCAGTCGCGCGACGAGCCGGAGCCGTACTCCTTGCCGCCCAGGATGACGAGCGGGGTGCCCTCGGCCTGGTAGTTCTGCGACGCGTCGTAGATGAACGACTGCGGGGCGTCCGGCTGCGTGAAGTCGCGGGTGTAGCCGCCCTCCACGCCGTCGAGCAGCTGGTTGCGCAGGCGGATGTTCGCGAAGGTGCCGCGGATCATCACCTCGTGGTTGCCGCGACGCGAGCCGTAGGAGTTGTAGTCCTTGCGGTCGATGCCGTGCTCGTCGAGGTAGCGGCCGGCGGGGCTGTCGGCCTTGATCGAGCCGGCGGGGCTGATGTGATCGGTCGTGACGGAGTCGCCGAGCTTGGCGAGCACGCGCGCACCGGCGATGTCGGTGACCGGGGTCGTCTCCATCGTCATGCCGTCGAAGTAGGGGGGCTTCCGCACGTAGGTCGACGACTCGTCCCACTCGAAGATCGAGCCCTCGGGGGTCTGCAGCGCGCGCCAGCGCTCGTCGCCGTCGAACACGCCCGCGTACTGGGTGTCGAACATCGACTTGTCGATCGACGAGTCGATCGTCGCCTGCACCTCGGCAGCGTCGGGCCAGATGTCCTTGAGGAACACGTCGTTGCCGTCGGAGTCGGTGCCGAGCGCGTCGACCTCGAAGTCGAAGTTCATCGAGCCGGCGAGCGCGTAGGCGATGACGAGCGGCGGGCTCGCCAGGTAGTTCATCTTCACGTCCGGGTTGATGCGGCCCTCGAAGTTGCGGTTGCCCGAGAGCACGGCGGTGACGGCGAGGTCGTTGTCCTGCACCGCGGCCGAGATCTCCTCGAGCAGCGGGCCGGAGTTGCCGATGCAGGTCGTGCAGCCGTAGCCGACGGTGTAGAAGCCGAGCGCCTCGAGCGACTCGGTCAGGCCGGCCTTCTCGTAGTAGTCGGTGACGACCTTCGACCCGGGCGCCAGCGTGGTCTTGACCCACGGCTTGGCCTTCAGCCCCTTCTGCGCCGCGTTGCGGGCCAGCAGGCCGGCCGCGAGCATGACCGACGGGTTGGAGGTGTTGGTGCAGGAGGTGATCGCGGCGATCGCGACGGCTCCGTGGTCGATCGTGAACGTGCCGCCCTCGCCCAGCTCGACGGTGGTCGGCTTGGAGACTGTCGCCGGCGCGTGCGAGCGGTGCGTGTGCTCGTGCATGCTGTGCTCGTCCTGCGGCTGCAGCTCTCCCGGGTCGGAGGCCGGGAAGGACTCGGTCAGGGTGAGGTCGACGATGTCGTGGGTGACGTCGGCGTAGTTGGTGAGGTCCGCCTCGAACTGCGTCTTGGCCGAGGTCAGCTCGATGCGGTCCTGGGGGCGCTTGGGGCCGGCGATCGAGGGGACGACGGTGCCGAGGTCGAGCTCGAGGTACTCGCTGAAGACCGGCTCGACCGCGGGGTCGTGCCAGAGCTTCTGCAGCTTGGAGTACTGCTCGACAAGGGCGATCTGCTCGTCGCTGCGGCCGGTGAGGCGCAGGTAGTCGAGGGTCACGTCGTCGATGGGGAACATCGCGGCGGTGGAGCCGAACTCGGGGCTCATGTTGCCGATGGTGGCTCGGTTCGCGAGCGGCACCGCGGCGACGCCGGCCCCGTAGAACTCGACGAACTTACCGACGACGCCGTGCTTGCGCAGCATCTGCGTGATGGTGAGCACGACGTCGGTCGCGGTCACGCCGGTCGGGATCGAGCCGGTGAGCTTGAAGCCGACGACCTTCGGGATGAGCATCGAGACGGGCTGGCCGAGCATCGCGGCCTCCGCCTCGATGCCGCCGACGCCCCAGCCGAGCACGCCGAGGCCGTTGACCATCGTCGTGTGCGAGTCGGTGCCCACGCAGGTGTCGGGGTAGGCGCGCAGCGCGCCGCCCACCTCGCGGGTCATGGTGACGCGGGCCAGGTACTCGATGTTGACCTGGTGCACGATGCCGGTTCCAGGCGGGACGACCTTGAAGTCGTCGAAGGCGGTCTGGCCCCAGCGGAGGAACTGGTACCGCTCGCCGTTGCGCTCGTACTCGAGCTCGACGTTGCGCTCGAGCGCGTCCTCGGTGCCGAAGAGGTCGGCGATGACGGAGTGGTCGATGACCATCTCGGCGGGCGCGAGCGGGTTGATCCGGTTCGCGTCGCCGCCCAGGGCCGCGACGGCCTCGCGCATGGTGGCGAGGTCGACGATGCAGGGCACGCCGGTGAAGTCCTGCATGACCACGCGGGCCGGCGTGAACTGGATCTCGGTGTCGGGCTCCGACTCCGGGACCCACTCGCCGAGGGCGCGGATGTGGTCGGCGGTGATGTTCGCGCCGTCCTCCGTGCGGAGGAGGTTCTCGAGCAGCACCTTGAGGCTGAACGGGAGCTTCTCGTGACCGGGGACCCGGTCGATGCGGAACACCTCGTAGTCGGTCGAGCCGACCTTCAGGGTGTCTTTCGATCCAAAGCTGTCTACCGCGGACACGTCGCCCTCTCCTTCGCTGACTGCAGCGTCCGCCGACGGGCGGAGCCGCTCTCCGTCCTCATCTTGACGACCGCGCACAGCGGCCTGCCACCAAGGAGGACCTAACTCCTCGACGCCGAGGCGCCCGGTCGACCTCGCCGCGACGGTGCGGGGAGGCGAGCGCTATTTATCTCGACGTCGAGACAATTCTACGCACGATCCGGAGCATCGCCCGCATCGGCGCTCTCGGCGGCCCCGCGGTACTCGGCCCGGACGGCGAGCACGGTGAGCACCAGCAGCGGCGCGTACAGGGGCAGGCCCAGCGCCAGCTTCCAGATGCCCAGCGCCGTGGTGTCCTCGGCGAGGAACAGGGGGTACTGCACGGCCAGGCGCAGGAGGAAGAGTCCCGCCCACGCGAGAGTGAGGGCGCCGAAGAGGCGCCGCTTCCGCCGGTCGGACCGCCAGGTCGTGCCGTCCCCCATGAGGAAGCCGGCGGCGACGCCGATCAGGGGCCAGCGCACGAGGACGGAGATCAGGAAGACGAGCCCGTAGACGAGGTTGGTGAGCAGCCCCAGGGCGAAGTTGTCGACGCCCCGCCCGGTGAACAGCGCCAGTGCGGCCGAGACCACCACGGCGAGCAGTCCGCCGACGGCCTGGATCACCGGCGTCCGGCCGAGCACCCGTGCGACGGTGAACGCCACGGCGAGCCCGACGGACGCGACCAGGGAGAGCACCAGCTCCGCGGTGACCGTGTAGAGCAGGACGAAGGCGATGCCGGGCACGACGGCCTCGAGGATCCCGCGGACACCGCCCATGGTGCGCAGCAGCGCCCTGCCGTCGAACGGCTCGCCGTCGGCGACCGCGCCGAGGCCCGAGCGGCGGGCCGCCTGCGCGATCGCGTCGCCCACCTCGGGCCGGACCGGCTCCTCCGGGCGGGCCGGGTCCTCGGGCCGCACCGGCTCCATGCCGGTCAGCTCGCGCTCTGCTGGGTCTGGCTGCCGGTCGGCACCTTCAGCGGGATCAGGTCGCGCGGAGGCATCGGGCCGCTGCCGCGGACCACGACGATGCTGCGGAAGAGCTCCTCGATCGAGGCGGCGGCCTGCTCATCGACGGCTCCGGCTCCGGCGATCACGCCGCGGAGGAACCAGCGCGGACCGTCGACGCCGACGAACCGCGCGACGCGGGTCTGGCCGCCGGCGATCGGGAGCTCGGCGACGAGCTCCGGACCGAAGACGCCGTCCCGCTCCGTCGTCGATCCGCCCTGACGGCCGATCTGCTCGGCGATCTGGCCGCGGATCTCGTGCCAGAGGCCCGAGGACCGCGGCGCGGAGAAGGGCTGGACCTGCAGCGTCGACCCGGCGTAGTCGAGGCCGACGGCGATGACGCGCTTGGTCCCCTCCTCGACCTCGAGGCGGATGTGCATGCCCTCGCGCGGGAGCACCTTCACCCCGCCGAGGTCGATGTACGGGCGGACCGGGTTGGCCTCGCGCTCGTCCAGCGGTCCGGCCTCCGCCCGGTCCTCCGGCGCCGACTTCTCGAAGTCCTGCTGGACGGGCTCGGCGGCCTCGCCGGCCGTGGGCTGGATGTCGCTCATGCGCTCTCCTCGTGGATTCTGGTCTCCTGGGCGCCGGCGGCGTACCCGGTGGATCCGAAGCCGCCCGTGCCGCGGACCGACTCGGGAAGCTCGTCGACGGCCGTGAACCTCGCCTGGACGACGGGGACGATCACGAGCTGCGCGATCCGGTCCCCCGCCGAGACGCGGTAGGTCTCGCGGCTGTCGGTGTTCAGCAGCGCCACCCGGATCTCGCCGCGGTAGCCCGCGTCGATCGTGCCAGGGGCGTTGACGACGGTGATGCCGTGCTTGAAGGCGAGCCCGCTGCGGGGGACGACGAAGCCGGCGTGGCCCTCCGGGAGGGCGACGGCCACTCCGGTGCCGACGGAGGCGCGCTCACCGGGGGCGAGCACCACGTCCTCCGTCGAGTGGAGATCGGCTCCCGCGTCGCCCGGACGGGCGTAGGAGGGGAGCCGTTCCGCGGTGATCGGGACGTCGACGGTTGCAGGCACGTGACGAGGGTAGACCAAACGTCTGATCCAATAGGGTCATGCCGTCCTACCGAGAGAGGCTGTGGCCCGCGCCCTGGCTCTTCGTCGCCACCGCCCTCGTGATCCCCGCCAGCATCCTGGTGTTCGCGCCCATCGACTTCGCGGTGGGGGTGATCGTCGCGGTCGTGCTGTACGCGGGCTGCGTGCTCTCGCTGCTCGCCCTCTCCCCCGTGATCGAGGTGGCGGAGGGGGAGCTGCGCGCCGGCCGCGCGCACATCCCGCTGGACCTCGTGGGCGAGCCGTCCTCGTACACGGGGGACCAGGCGTTCGCCGAGCGGGGGACGCGCCTGGACGCGCGGGCCTACCTGGTCATCCGCGGCTGGGTGAAGGACGTGGTGCGGGTCCCGATCGAGGACCCGGCCGACCCGACGCCGTACTGGCTGGTCTCCACCCGCCGCCCGGACGACATCGTCGCCGCGATCCGGGGATCACGGCGACGGAGCGGTCGTCCTTCGGGGCCGGGAGGCGCTTAAGCGGCGCACTCCAGGCAGATCGGTCCGAGCTTCTCCTCGTGGTCGATCTGCGAGCGGTGCTTCACGAGGAAGCAGCTCACGCACGTGAACTCGTCCGCCTGCGGCGGAAGGACCACGACGTCCAGATCGAGGTCGGACAGATCGGCACCGGGCAGTTCGAATCCGCCCGGGTTGTCGGCGTCATCGACGTCGACGACTCCGGACATCTTGTCGGGGACTCGCTCCTTCAGGGCCTCGATCGACTCGGAGTCGTCATCGGTCTTGCGGGGGGCGTCGTAGTCCGTAGCCATTCCCATCCACTTCTTATTTCTGCTGTTCAACAAATCGGCGGGGTCAGTGTGCATCACGACGCATCGATTCGCAAACCACCTCGAACGGCTCTTGACACCCGCTCGCCTCGCCTCCTTCCGCACCAACTTTCGACCCGCCCGGGGTATTCCCGGCCGATCGCCCGGGCGCGTGGCATCCTTGCCCGGTCCGCGTCCAGAAGGAGGGTCCCCACGATGATGGAACTGAAGGTGATCGGCGTCGAGGGCGGGTCGCTCGTCCTCGTGTCCGAGGGCGGCGAGCGCTTCTCGGTCCGCATCGACGAGACGCTGCAGAGCCAGCTGCGGCCGCGGGTCCACACCCTCCCGCCGCGCGAGAAGCGCGTCTCCCCCCGCGAGATCCAGGCCCACATCCGCTCCGGGCTCTCCGCCGAGGAGGTCGCCGAGCTCACGGGCGCCGACCTGGGCTACGTCCAGCGCTTCGAGGGACCCGTCACGGCCGAGCGCGAGCACATCGTCGCCTCCGCTCTCGCCGTGCGCGTCTACACGACCACCGACCCCGATCCCCTCGAGGAGGGCACGCCGTTCGGCGACGTCATCCGCGACCGCCTCGCGTCCCTCGGCGCCGAGGGCGAGCAGTGGTCGAGCTGGAAGGAGGAGGAGGGCTGGGTCGTCAAGCTCCTCTTCCGCTCGGACGAGATCGACCACGACGCCCGCTGGCGCTTCGACCCGCGGAAGGCGCTGCTGTCGCCGTTGACCTCCGAGGCGATCACGCTCTCGCAGCAGGGCGAGATCCGGCCGACCCTCATCCCGCGCCTGCGCGCCGTCATTCCCGCCGCCGTCGACGAGCTCGCCACGCGCTTCGACCCCGAGTCCGCGGAGGCGCCGACCCGCTCCGCTCGGGCCGATCACCCCACGGCCGGTCGTCCCGCCGCCATGCCGCACGCCCGTCCGGCCGCGGTCCGCCCCTCCGACACGGAGCCGCAGCCGGCCCTCTCCGAGACGCCGCGGCCGATCTCGACGCTCCCCCGCCCCGTCACCAGCACGACGGAGCAGCGCGAGCGCAACCTCAACGACACCGCCGACCTGCTCGACGCCCTGCGGCGTCGCCGGGGCGAGCGCGACCACGCCTCGAGCCTCCGCGTCCGCGAGGAGCCGGAGCCCGAGGCGGAGGCCGCTCCTCCTGTCGAGAAGGCGCCGGAGCCGCCGCGCACCGCTCCCCCGGTCCCCGAGCAGCCGTCCGGCGTGCGCGGGAGCGTCCGGCGGGGACGGGCGTCGATGCCGAGCTGGGACGAGATCGTCTTCGGGGCGCGCAGCGACGACTGACCCTCCGGGGGCGCGCGGCTCCGCGAAGCGGGTCCGGGCCCTCGGCCCGGCTCAGGCCAGCGCGCCGAAGCGGAGGAGCGGAACCTGCGTCTCCTCCGGCGTGAGCGAGCCGTGCTGCCCGATCATCGAACGGCCCGAGGAGTCGTCCGCCGGGTAGTAGGCGATGGTCCTCCGCGCCGCGACGAACACGTCGCCCATCCGCTCGGCCGCCGCCGGCGAGACCTCGCCGAACCAGCCGCTCGCGGCGACCTCGTCGCGCGTCGCGATCCAGGCGCGCGCGCCCTCCGCCTCGATCCAGCGCCGCGCCACCTCGTCGGGGTCGACGCCGGGCTCGAGGTGCAGCTGGAGGCAGCGGGGCTCTCCGCCGAGGTGGCGGACGCCCTCGAGCAGCGGTCCCCGCTCGACGAGCACGTGCGAGGACGCCGGGACGTCCACGATGCCGTGGTCGGCGGTGACCAGCACGCTCTCCCGGGCGGAGAGCCCGCGGACCGCTCCGCCGACCTCGCCGTCCAGGAGCTCGAGCGCGGCCGTCCACTCCGGCGACTCCCAGCCGCGAGCGTGCGCCGCCTGGTCGAGCTCGGGGACGTAGAGGTACACGAGCTGCCGGCCGCCCTCGTCGAGCAGGGCGCGCGCGGCCGTGAAGCGCTCGGCGACGCCGCCGGCGGAGTGGTACTCGGCGCCGCGCAGGATCGCCCGCGTGAGACCGGAGCGGGCGTACCGCGCGGGGCCGATCACTCCGGCCCGGACACCGGCGGCCGAGGCCTGCTCGAAGACCGTGGGGTGGGGCTGCCACGCCTCGGGCACCATGCGGTCGTCCCAGCCGGAGAGCTGGTTGACCAGGCGGTCGGAGGCGCGGTCGAGCACGCGGTAGCCCACCATCCCGTGCCCGCCCGGGCGCAAGCCCGTCGTCAGGCTCGCGAGGGCCGCCGCGGTGGTCGTCGGGAAGCCCGAGACGAGCGTGGTGCCGCGGTTGAGGGCCGGAGCGAGCGTGCGCGAGTGGCCCGAGCGCTGGCGGAGGTTCGCGGCTCCCAGGCCGTCGACCAGGACGACGACGATGCGCTCGACGCGGGGCGAGCCGAAGAGGCCGGGGCGGCCCAGGAGCGCGTCGAGGGCGCCCGGCAGGACGTCGGCGAGGCTCCGCCGCCCGTCGGGGGCTGGCGGTAGCATGTGGGTCATCGCGCCCAGTTTCGCACAGCGCCGCCGTCCCCGCCGGGCCGGTGCGGCGGAGTGTCCGCGTGAACGGGAGGGCCGGTCCCGTCCGCGAGGCGCCGTCTCCGCTCCGCCCGTCCCGTCGAGCGCCGCAGGGCGGTGCAGTCCTCCGCCGCCGTCCCGCGCCCGCCACCGAATCGAGTCATGAACGCTGCAGCCCCCTCCTCCGGATCCTCGCTCACCGAGCGCATCGAGGACGTCGACGTCTCGGCCGAGATGGAGGGGTCCTTCCTCGAGTACGCGTACTCGGTCATCTACTCGCGGGCCCTCCCCGACGCCCGCGACGGCCTCAAGCCGGTGCAGCGCCGGATCCTCTACATGATGAGCGAGATGGGGCTGCGGCCCGATCACGGCCACGTGAAGTCGGCCCGCGTGGTCGGCGAGGTGATGGGCAAGCTGCACCCGCACGGCGACGCCTCGATCTACGACTCCCTCGTGCGCCTCGCCCAGCCGTTCACGATGAGGGTCGCCCTCGTCGACGGCCACGGCAACTTCGGCTCCCTCGACGACGGCCCGGCCGCGGCCCGGTACACCGAGGCCCGCCTCGCCCCGGCCGCCACGGCCATGACCGAGCACCTCGGCGAGGATGTGGTCGACTTCGTCCCCAACTACGACAACTCGCACGACCAGCCCGAGGTCCTCCCCTCCGCGTTCCCGAACCTGCTCGTGAACGGCGCCAGCGGCATCGCCGTCGGGATGGCGACGAACATGGCGCCCCACAACCTCGTCGAGGTGATCGGGGCGGCCCGGCACCTGATCGCCCATCCCGACGCGTCCCTCGACGACCTGATGTCGTTCGTCCCGGGACCCGACTTCCCCAGCGGTGGCACGATCGTCGGCCTCGCCGGCGTGCGCGACGCCTACGCGACCGGCCGGGGCGGCTTCAAGACCCGCGCCCGCGTCTCGGTCGAGAGCATCACCGCACGCAAGTCCGGCCTGGTCGTCACCGAGCTGCCCTACCTCGTCGGCGCCGAGAAGGTCATCGACAAGATCAAGGACGGCGTCCAGAACAAGAAGCTCAGCGGCATCTCGGACGTCACCGACCTCACGGACCGCGACAACGGCCTCCGGCTCGTCATCGGGATCAAGACCGGCTTCAGTCCCGAGGCCGTCCTCGAGCAGCTCTACCGCTACACGCCCCTCGAGGACGCGTTCTCGATCAACAACGTCGCGCTGGTGGACGGCGGGCCGCGCACCCTCGGCCTGAAGGAGCTGCTGCAGGTCTACATCGGCCACCGGGTGCAGGTCGTCACTCGGCGGACCCGCTACCGTCTGCGGAAGCGCCAGGAGCGGCTGCACCTGGTCGAGGGCCTGCTCGTCGCGATCCTCGACATCGACGAGGTCATCCAGCTGATCCGCGGGAGCGACGACACCGCGGCGGCGCGGGCCCGGCTGATCGAGGTCTTCGACCTCAGCACCCTTCAGGCCGACTACATCCTCGAGCTCCAGCTCCGGCGGCTCACGAGGTTCTCGCGCATCGAGCTCGAGACCGAGCGAGACACCCTCCTCGCCGAGATCGCCGAGCTCGAGGCCCTGCTCGCCAGCCGCTCCCGGATCGACGAGCTGGTCTCGGACGAGCTCGACGAGGTCGCCCAGCGCCTCGGGACCCCGCGGCGCACCCTGCTGACCGAGGCGCGTCCCTCCGTCGCCACCACCGGGCGGAAGACAGCCGCGGTCCTCGAGATCGCGGATGTGCCCTGCCGGGTGCTGCTGAGCACCACCGGACGCATGGTGCGGATCGACCGCGACCCCGAGGCCGCTCCCCACCCCGAGCGCGCCACGCGCCGCTCGAAGCACGACGCCGTGCTCAGCGTGCTCGACACGACCACCCGGACGGAGATCGGCGCGGTCACCAGCGCCGGCCGGCTCCTCCGCTTCTCGGCGGTCGACGTGCCGGCGGTCCCCTCCTCCTCGGTGCAGCTGGGCGCGGGCGTGCGGATGAGCGACTACCTCCCGCACCTGGCGAAGGACGAGCGGGTGCTCGCGCTCGTCGCCCTCGACGACGAGCGGCCGATCGCCCTCGGCACCCAGCAGGGCGTCGTCAAGCGCGTCGCGCCGGGCGAGCTGCCCAACCGCGCGGACATCGAGCTCATCGCTCTCAAGCCCAAGGACGCCGTGGTGGGCGCGGCCGCGTCGGCGGAGGAGGACGAGCTGGTCTTCGTCACCGGCGAGGCCCAGCTGCTGCGCTTCTCCGCGTCCGCCGTCCGCCCCCAGGGCAGGACGGCTGCGGGGATGGCCGGGGTGAAGCTGGCCGAGACCGACGACGTCGTGCACTTCGCCGTCGTCACCTCCGAGGACCGGGACGAGGCCGTCGTCGCGACGGTCGCCGTCGACAGCTGGGCCCTCTCGGGCACCGACACCGGCAGCGCGAAGGTCTCGCCGTTCTCGGAGTTCCCCGCCAAGGGCCGGGCCACCGGCGGAGTCCGCGCGCAGCGCTTCCTCAAGGGCGAGACGGCCCTCGGAGTCGCCTGGGTCGGCCCCGGTCCCGCGCACGCCCTCGAGGCCGACGGCTCGGTCGCCGCGCTGCCGGACTCCGGGATGAAGCGCGACGGCTCCGGAGTGGCACTCGCGGCGCCGATCGCGACGATCGGAGCCGCGCCCGAGCTGTTCTGAGCCCCGCGGCTCAGACGTCGATGCGGTCCCGCGAGAGCGACTCCGACCCGCGGACGATGAACTCCTTGCGCGGCGCCACGTCGTTGCCCATCAGAAGCTCGAACACCCGGCCGGCGTTCTCGGCGTCGGCGACCCGCACCCGGCGGAGGGTGCGGCGGGAGCGGTCCATGGTCGTCGTGGCCAGCTGGTCCGCGTCCATCTCGCCGAGCCCCTTGTAGCGCTGGATCGGGTCCTGGTAGCGACGGCCCGCCTTGCCGAGGGCCGCGAGCACGCTCTGCAGCTCCTTCTCGGAGTAGGTGTAGATCGTCTCGTTCGGCTTCTTCCCCGCGTTCATCACCACGAGCCGGTGCAGCGGAGGCACGGCGGCGAAGACGCGCCCCGCCTCGACGAGCGGCCGCATGTAGCGGAAGAAGAGGGTGAGCAGCAGGGTGCGGATGTGCGCGCCGTCGACGTCGGCGTCGCTCATCAGGATGATCTTCCCGTAGCGGGCGGCCGAGAGGTCGAAGGAGCGGCCGGAGCCGGCTCCGATCACCTGGATCATCGAGGCGCACTCGGCGTTCGAGAGCATGTCGGCGATGCTCGCCTTCTGCGTGTTGAGGATCTTCCCGCGGATCGGCAGCAGGGCCTGGTACTCGCTGTTGCGGGCGAGCTTGGCGGTGCCGAGGGCGGAGTCGCCCTCGACGATGAAGAGCTCGCTGTTCTCGACGTCGCTGCTGCGGCAGTCCACGAGCTTCGCCGGGAGCGAGGAGGACTCCAGCGCGTTCTTGCGTCGCTGCGTCTCCTTGTGCGCGCGCGCCGAGATCCGCGACTTCATCTCGGCGACGACCTTCTCGAGGAGCTGCGAGGTCTGCGCCTTGTCCTCGCGGCGCGGGGAGGAGAACACCGCGCCCAGCGTCGAGGCGATGGTGGAGGCGACGATCGCGCGGACTGCGGGCGTGCCCAGCACCTCCTTCGTCTGGCCCTCGAACTGCGGCTCCGGGAGGCGCACCGTCAGCACGGCGCTGAGCCCGGCGAGCACGTCGTCCTTCTCGAGCTTGTCCGATCCGACCTTGAGGCGACGGGCGTTCGCCTCCACCTGCGAGCGGAGCAGCTTCAGCAGGCCCTGCTCGAAGCCGGTCTGGTGCGTGCCGCCCTTGGGCGTGGAGATGATGTTCACGAAGCTGCGCATCACCGTCTCGTAGCCGGTGCCCCAGCGCAGGGCGATGTCGACCTCGCAGGTGCGCTCCACCTCGGTGGGCACCATCGCGCCGCCGGGGGTCAGCACCGGCACGGTTTCGGTGAAGGTGCCCGAGCCGGTGAGGCGCAGCACCTCGGTCACGGGTGCGTCGGGGGCGAGGAACTCGACGAACTCCGAGATGCCGCCGTCGTAGCGGAACATCTCGGCGCGGCGCTCGTCCGCCCGGTCGTCGACGATGTCGATCGTGAGGCCGGGGACGAGGAACGCGGTCTGCCGGGCGCGCGTCACCAGATCGTCCGTCTGGAACGAGGCGCCCTTCGTGAAGATCTGGCGGTCGGCCCAGTAGCGCACGCGCGTGCCGGTGACGCCCTTGGCGACCTTGCCGACGACCGTCAGCTCCGACCCGTTCTCGAACGGTGTGAACGGAGCGTCGGGGGTGGGCTCGCCCGTATCGGCGAAGCGCCCGGGCTCCCCCCGGTGGAACGACATCCGGTAGGTGCGGCCGTTCCGGTCGACCTCGACGTCCAGGCGCTCCGAGAGCGCGTTGACCACGGAGGCGCCGACGCCGTGCAGACCGCCGGACGCCGCGTAGGACCCCGAGCCGAACTTGCCGCCCGCGTGCAGCTTCGTGAACACGACCTCGACTCCGGTGAGCCCCGTCTTCGGCTCGATGTCGACCGGGATCCCGCGCGCGCGGTCGCGCACCTCGACGCTGCCGTCCTTGTGCAGGAGCACGCTGATCTCGGTCCCGTGCCCGGCCAGCGCCTCGTCGACGGAGTTGTCGATGACCTCCCAGAGGCAGTGCATGAGCCCACGGGAGTCGGTCGACCCGATGTACATGCCGGGCCGCTTCCGGACCGCCTCGAGACCCTCGAGGACGGAGAGGTGACGGGCGTTGTAGTCGGTGGAGGCCATCCGCCCAGTCTACTTTCGGGAGCCGCTCCGGCCGCGGTGGCGCGGCACCCGGCGACAGCACGACGACCGCTCGGCGCGGGGCCCCTACGCGCAGAGCGAAATGCCGACCGATCGTCTCCGTGCGGAAACAATCGCGTGCTTGGATGGGTTCCACTAAGCAGAGATCGAAGACCGAGTGCAGGAGGCCAAGTCATGTCGACCACAGCAACCCAGAACGGCGTGGACGAGCTCGCCGGTGCCCACCAGCTCTCCGCCGCCGACCGCTGCGACAGCTGCGGTGCGCAGGCGTACATCCGAGTGGTCGTGAACAACGGAGAACTGCTGTTCTGCGCACACCACGGGAAGAAGTACCAGGAGAAGCTCTCCAGCATCGCCCAGAGCTGGCACGACGAGTCCGCCCGGCTCTTCGAGGAGCAGCGCCCCTAGCGCGTCCCCGATCAGCCCGGACGGCGCGTCAGCGCCCTACCGAACGACACCGAGCCGCTTCGCGATCACTTCGCGAGCGGCTCGTGCCGTTTCATCGACCAGTCGGAGACGCTCGTCCGACGGGGCGTAGGCGTCGCCGAGTGCGCGCCGGAGGATCGCGTCCGCGAGCGAGGGGTTCTTCGCCAGGACGGGGCCGTGCAGGTGCGTGCCGAGAAGGCCTCCCACCGCGTAGCCCTCGTGTCGGGCGCCGTCACCGGTGCCGTGCAGCACCCGGCCCAGCGCATGCTCGGGCGCGATCCCGGCCATCCGGCGCTCGTGGTTCTCGAAGCCGACGAGGACACCGCCCGGTGTCTCTACGAGGAGGTCGTCGGTCGCGCGCTCGCCGGTGACCGAGTCGCCCGGGAACAGCCCGATCCCCCGGGCGCCGCCCGCGGCCGTGCTGATCGACCCGGCCAGCAACTCCCAGCCGGCTCCGACCGCGACCACCTGAGTGCCCTGGTCGACCCACGTCTGCAGCGTCGGCGCGATCTCGTGGAGCAGCGTCAGGACTCCCGGGAGGTCCTCGTCCGCTCCTGTCCCGGCGACCAGGACGTCCGGACGGATCCCGGCGTCGGAGGCGGTCGCCAGCGGCACCACCTCCGCCTCGATTCCCGACCAGCGCGCCCGAGCCGCGAGGACCCGGGCGTTCGCCGCGTCGCCGTTGCTGTCCAGGACATCGGGAGCGAGCACGGCGATGCGGAGGGTGGTCACGCGGTCTCCTCGCGGTTGGTGACGAGCTGCAGGTGCGCACGGGTGCGGCGCATCGAATCGGCCGAGAAGACGATGGTCTTCCGGCCGGAGGCGGGGGTCGGCAGAGCGAGGAACGCGTCGAGCGCGCGGCCCAGGTCCTCGTCGACGGAATCGACGCGCACACCGTCGTAGCGCAGGTGCAGAGCCGCCTCGTGCGCCTTCGACCCCGAGACGACCCTGACGTGCCCGAGCACGGAGGTGTCCACGGGCCAGAAGTAGGAGGGATCCCGCACGTCGGAGCCGATCGCGAGCATGATCTGCTCGGTCCCCTCGGGGATCTCCGCGATGTTGAGGCGGTAGCTCGCCGGGTTCTGAACCAGGACGAACTCGACCTCCTGGCCGCGCACAGTGACGATCTCGCCCCGCCCGAAGACCGGGTCGATGCTCGAGAGCGCGGAGGCGGCGAGAGCCGGATCGAAGCGCTCGGCGAGCACGGCGCGGGCCGTGGAGACGGCCGCTGCGGCGTCGACCGCGTAGTGGACGCCCCGCGCGGGGAGTCGCACCTCGAGCGGGTCGCCGTCGCTGACGATGCGCGCGTCCGCTCCCCTCGTGCTCTCGACGACGGTGGTGGCACGGTCGGTTCCGGCCTCCGCCTCCGCGGCGTAGCCCAGGCCGCCGGACGCGGAGTCGCGGACGGTGGCGGAGACGCCGTACCAGCGGATCCGCTCGTCGGGGAGAGAGGTCGCGACATCGGCGACGTGGCGGTCGTCGGCGTTCAGCACGACGGGACCGGTGGCGCGGGAGGCGATGGTGCCGAGCATCCGGGCGACCATGGCCGGATCGAAGAAGCGGTCGATCTGGTCGACCACCACGTTCGTCAGCAGGACGACGCGAGGGCGCATCCGGGGCGCGAGGCGCGCGCCGTGACCTTCGTCCATCTCGAGGACGGCGATGTCCGCGTCGATCCGTCCGCGGAGGTCGGCCCGCTCCAGGAGCGCGGAGGTCAGCCCCTGGGCGATGTTGGCCGTCGAGGGGTTGGTGAAGACCCGGAGCCCGTGCGCGCGGAGGACCGCGACCAGCATCTTCGTCGTGGTCGACTTGCCCGCCGACCCCGTGACGACCACGAGGCCGTCCCGGAACCCGTCGAGCACCGCGGGCAGGAATCCGGGCGCGAGGCGGTTCACCACGAGTCCGGGCACGGCGGATCCCCCGCCGGGCTTCCGGACCCGCGCGGCGAACCGGGCGGCCCTCCCGAGGAGGACCGCCGGCGCGTAGCGGATCACCGGCCTACTCGAGGTAGTCGCGGAGCGACTGCGAGCGGGACGGGTGGCGGAGCTTGGCCATCGTCTTGGACTCGATCTGGCGGATGCGCTCGCGCGTCACGCCGAAGGTGTCGCCGATCTGGTCGAGCGTCTTCGGCATGCCGTCGCCGAGGCCGAAGCGCATGCGGATCACGCCGGCCTCGCGCTCCGAGAGCGAGTCGAGCAGCGACTCCAGCTGCTTCTGCAGCATGGTGAAGCCCACGGCGTCGGCCGGCACGACCGCCTCGGTGTCCTCGATGAGGTCGCCGAACTCGCTGTCGCCGTCCTCGCCCAGGGGCGTGTGCAGCGAGATCGGCTCGCGGCCGTACTTCTGAACCTCGATGACCTTCTCGGGAGTCATGTCGAGCTCGCGCGAGAGCTCCTCGGGCGTGGGCTCGCGGCCCAGGTCCTGGAGCATCTGGCGCTGCACGCGGGCCAGCTTGTTGATGACCTCGACCATGTGCACCGGGATGCGGATGGTGCGGGCCTGGTCGGCCATCGCGCGGGTGATCGCCTGGCGGATCCACCACGTCGCGTAGGTCGAGAACTTGAAGCCCTTGGTGTAGTCGAACTTCTCGACCGCACGGATGAGGCCCAGGTTGCCCTCCTGGATGAGGTCGAGGAACTGCATTCCGCGACCGGTGTAGCGCTTGGCGAGGCTGACGACGAGCCTGAGGTTCGCTCCGAGCAGGTGGCTCTTCGCGCGCTGGCCGTCCTTCGCGACCCAGCGCAGCTCGCGGACGAGCTCCGGGCTGAGGTCGGTCGAGTTGGCGAGCTTGTCCTCGGCGAACAGGCCGGCTTCGATGCGCATCGCGAGCTCGACCTCCTCGGCCGCGTTCAGAAGCGCGACCTTGCCGATCTGCTTGAGGTAGTCCTTGACCGGGTCGGCGGTGGCGCCCGTGATCGCGGTCGAGTAGACCGGGACCTCGTCGTCCTCTCCGCCGAAGGACAGCACGAGCGCACCGCTGGGGAGCGGCTCGGCCGGAGCGGCGGCGGCAGCGGCGGCCGGGGCCTCCGGCGTCTCCGCGTCGTCCTTCGCGTCGGTCTCGGTGTCCTCGGCGACGACCTCGGTCTCCTCGTCCTCCGCGGCCTCGTCGGGCCCGACGGCGTCGGTCGGCTCCTCCTCGGTTTCGGCGGGAGCGGCGGCCTTGGTCGTGGCGCGCGAGCGGGTGGTCTTGGCCGCGGTGGTCTTGGCCGCCGTGGTCTTGGCCGCGGGCTTGCGCGTCGCGGGCTTCTTCGTAGTCGTCGTCACGTCGTCGTCGACGGCGTCGAGCGTTGCGGTCTTGGTAGCTCTGGTGGCCATGGCGGCACCTCTCCATCCGTTGCGTCCCGGAGGCGGGCGGCGCCGGGAGGGCGTCGTCCGTCGGTGGGCATTACGAGGACCCATGTCAAGTCGAGGACGTCGCACGCGCGAGGCGGGCCTGGTGCTCCTCGACCCGAACGGGTCCTATTGACAATTATTGCACGTCTGAGTAGTGCAGCCGTGCGGTGCGGTGCGAGTGGGGCTCGATCCGACGGGATCCGGGCCGTTCCACGGGACATCGCGTCTGCAGAAGGGCGGATCGACGGGGGCGACCGTCAGCGCCCCGCGCGGCCGCGGCGCATCCGATCACTCAGTGCAACCCAGAGAGGGGCCACCGTTATTCCCTCGTCCTCGGCCAGGCGACGGCGGGTCCGGCGGCGCGCGACGACGAGTCCGACGACTCCGGCGCCGACCACCACGTACTGCACGCACCACGCCAGGCGGAAGTGCTCGAGCGAGTAGGTCTGCTCCGAGGAGGCGCCGGGACCGGCCAGCGCGTCGAGGATCAGGCCGATCGCGAACATCATCGTGAAGCTGGCCAGGAACCCGCCGACGTTGACCACTCCGTTGGCCGCGCCGAGGCTCCTCGAGGGGTTGAACGTGCGGGCGAAGTCGAATCCGATCATGGAGCCGGGGCCGCCCGCTCCGACGACGATCAGGAGCAGCACGACGAGCCAGTACGGCGGAACGCCGGGCCAGAGCAGCACGACGGTCCAGGCGACCGCCATCGCCGACACGATCCCGAGCACGAGGTTGCTGCGGCGCATGGGGTGGCGGGCGGTCAGGACGCCGAGCACCGGCCCGACGACGATTCCCGCGATCACGACGATCGTGAGGGTCGGCGCGGCGACGGTCGGCGGCAGGCCGATCGCGTAGACGAGGAAGGGGTAGCCCCAGAGCAGCGTGAAGACCGTGCCGGAGGACTGCGTGACGAAGTGCGACCAGAAGCCGAGCTGCGTCCCCGGCCGGCGCAGGCTCACTCCGAGCTGCGCGATCGTCGCCCGGAGCGTCGGCGGCACCACGGTGATCGGCTCGGTCCGCGGCGGGACGTCGGCGACCAGGAGGAGCACGCCGAGGAAGGACACCGCCCCGAGTCCGGCGGCGCTGAGGAACGCGGGCTCCCAGCCGAACGTGTGGAGGATCGCCGCGAACGGGAGCGCGGAGAGGATCTGGCCCACCTGGCCGATGTTGCCGATCCACTGCGAGAGCTGCGGAACGATCGGTCCGTTGAACCAGGTGACCGTGAGGCGGATCACGGAGGTGAAGATCGCGGCGTCCCCCGCTCCGAGCAGGATCCGTCCGACGATCGCGACGCCGATGCTCGGCGCGATCGCGACCACGATCTGGCCCGCCATCATCAGGGCCGTGCCCGAGAGGATCAGAGTCCGCGGGCCGAACCGGTCGATGAGGATCCCGACCGGGATCTGCATCCCGGCGTAGACGATCAGCTGGACGACGGCGAGCGAGGAGAGGACGGCGGCCGCCACTCCGAACCGCTCCGCGGCGTCCACTCCCGCGACGCCCAGCGTCGTGCGGTCCAGGACCGCCACGAGGTAGGCGAAAGCTCCGGCACCGAAGACGAACCAGGCTCGACGATCACGCACTCGTCCGATCCTACGGCCGGTCAGGAGGCGGTGGGCTCCTCGCCCGGGCGGCGGATCGCGAGGAACTTCTCGAGCTCGGCGGCGATCGCGTCGGCGCTGGGGACGAAGCCGTCCTCGTCGGTGAGCGGCGAGCGGAGGCTCGTCCCCTCCATGTAGGTGTCGTGACGGGCCTCGAGGGCCGCGACCAGCTTCTGCAGCTCGTCGTTGCCGCCGACCTGCTCGTCGACCTTGCCGAGGAACTCCCGCCCGCTCTCGCGCAGGCGGTCCGTGGGGAAGATGAGCCCGGTCGACGCGGAGATGCTCTCGAGTGCCGCGACAGCCGCCTGCGGGTACTCGGTGTCCGACAGGTAGTGGGGGATGAGCAGGGCGAAGCCGACCACGGTCAGGCCGCGCTCGTAGAGGCGCAGCTCGAGCAGGTGGAGGACGTTCGAGGGCACCTGCGTGTGCGGCTTCCAGACCGACATCGCCTCGATCAGGTCCTCGCGGTTGCCGCTCACGGTGACGCCGACCGGCCGGGTGTGCGGGACGGGCATCGGGATCGCCTGGACCCATGTGGTCGAGGCGACGTCGAGCCGCTCGAGGAGGGAGACCACCGCGCGGGTGAACCGCTCCCACTGGAAGTCGGGCTCGAAGCCGGTGAGCAGGAGGAACGGCTGGTGCAGCTCGTCGTGCGCGAGCGAGAGCCGGAGCATCGCCGGGCGGTAGTCCGTCAGGTGGTCCTGGTCGAACGTGATGACGGGGCGGCGGGCCCGGTAGTCGAGCAGCTGGTCCTGGTCGAAGACCGCGACCTCGCGGTGCTCGAGGGTCTCGAAGAGGTACTCGCCCAGCTGCCCGACGGCTCCCCCGGCGTCCGCCGAGCCGGTCAGGCCCGCGACGAGGTGCAGCCCCCGCGGGATCTCGGAGAGGTCGCCCTCGATCTCGAACAGGTCTTCCGGATCCAGCATGCTTCCAGTGTAAACGGGGGTCCCGGCGCCCCGGCCGGGTCCGCTGAGCCCTCAGCGAACAGCGCCTAGCATTGCCGCCATGCCCCTCTCCTCTCTCGAGTACTCGACCGTTCCCGCCTCCGACATCGACACCGACGCCCTCGTCCTCGGCGTCGCCCCGGGACCCGACGGTCCCCGGCTCGTCGGCGCGGAGGGCTTCGAGGAGCTGGCCCCCTCGCTGAGCGCGCTCGGCGCGACCGGTGCGGCCGAGACGCTGGTGCGCGTGCCGTCCTCGGTCCGAGCCGGAGTGATCGTCCTCGTCGGCCTCGGCTCCGCGGAGCCCGACGACGCCGCGCTGCGGAACGCGGCGGGCGCCGCCGTCCGCCTGCTCGCCGGGTCCGCCTCCGTCGCCCTCTCCCTCCCCGCCGGCTCCGACGGCACGCTCGCCGCGGTCGCCGAGGGCGCCGCGCTCGGCTCCTACTCCTTCACCGCCTTCCGCGGGAGCACCGCCGCCTCCGCGAAGGCGCCCGTCGAGCACGTCGTCCTGCTGGGCGGCGGAGAGTCGGCCGACCCCGCCGTCCTGGACCGCGCCCTCGTGCTCGGCCGCGCGGTCGGCGCGGTGAAGGACCTCGTCAACACTCCCCCGTCGCACCTCTACCCGCAGACGCTGGCCGAGGCCGTGCAGACCGGCGCCGAGGGACTGCCCCTCGAGGTCACCGTCTGGGACGAGAAGGCCCTCGCGGAGGAGGGGTTCGGCGGCATCCTCGGAGTCGGCAGCGGCTCCTCGCGCCCGCCCCGCCTCGTGAAGGTCGCCTACGCGCCCGAGGGCGCGAGCACCCACCTCGCACTGGTCGGCAAGGGCATCACCTTCGACAGCGGCGGACTCTCGCTCAAGCCGCCGGCCTCGATGATCGGGATGAAGACCGACATGGCGGGCGCGGCGACCGTCTACGCGGTGGTGCGCGCCATCGCCGAGCTGGGTCTCCCGCTCCGCGCGACCGCCTGGCTCTGCATCGCCGAGAACCTCCCCTCCGGGACCGCGATCCGCCCCGACGACGTGCTGACCGTGCGCGGCGGGACCACGGTGGAGGTGCTGAACACCGACGCCGAGGGCCGGCTGGTGCTCGCCGACGGCCTCGTCGCCGCCAGCGAGGAGCAGCCCGACGCGATCATCGACGTCGCGACGCTGACCGGCGCCTCCGTGGTCGCCCTGGGCAACCGGACCGTCGGCGCCCTGGGCGACGACCAGCTGGTCTCGCGCGTCCTCGACGCCGCCCGCACGGCGGGAGAGCCCTTCTGGCAGATGCCCCTCCCCGCGGAGCTGCGGCCGCTGCTCAACTCGGACATCGCCGACATCGCGAACGTCAAGCCGGGCAACACCGCCGGCGGCATGCTCCTCGCCGCCCACTTCCTGCGCGAGTTCGTCGGGAAGCGCGGCGAGGGCGAGGACGCGACCACGATCCCGTGGGCGCACCTCGACATCGCCGGTCCCTCGAGCAACGGCGGCAGCGGCTACGGCTTCACCGGAGCGGGCGCCACGGGCGTCTCGGTGCGCGCACTGATCGCCCTGGCCGAGGGCTTCGCGAGCGCGTAGTAGGGTCGACGGGGCGGGAGATCCCGCCTCGTCCCCCCTCCCGATCCGCTCGGCGCTCAGCGCCGGAGCCGGTCGGCCGGGAAGCGGGACCGCACGTCGCGAGGGAGTCACTGGGTGTCGGAAGAGCGCTACGACCTGGTCGTGCTCGGAGGTGGCAGCGGCGGGTACGCGGCGGCCCTCCGGGCGACGCAGCTCGGGATGAGCGTCGCGCTCGTGGAGCGCGACAAGCTCGGCGGCACCTGCCTGCACCGCGGATGCGTGCCCACCAAGGCCCTCCTGCACGCCGCCGAGCTGGCGGACGGCGCCCGCGAGGGCGAGAAGTACGGTGTGCTCTCGAGCTTCACCGGGATCGACATGGCCGGCGTCACGCGCTACCGCGAAGGCGTCGTCGCGGGCAAGTACAAGGGGCTCCAGAGCCTCGTGTCCTCGCGCGGCATCACGGTCGTCACGGGCGAGGGCCGCCTCACCGCGCCCGGCACCGTGACGGTCGGCGAGCACGTGCTCCACGGCGCATCGGTCGTCGTCGCCACCGGGTCCGCCTCGCGCACTCTTCCCGGGATCGAGATCGGCGGCCGCATCCTGACGAGCGACCAGGCGCTCGAGCTCGACCACGTGCCCGCCAGCGTCGTCGTCCTCGGCGGCGGAGTGATCGGCGTCGAGTTCGCGAGCGTCTGGCGCTCGTTCGGCGCCGAGGTCACGATCGTCGAGGCCCTCCCCCACCTCGTCCCCAACGAGGACGAGAGCGTCAGCAAGCAGCTGGAGCGCGCCTTCCGCAAGCGGGGCATCGCCTTCCAGCTGGGATCCCGCGTCGCATCGGTCTCGCAGAGCGAGGGCGGCGTGTCCGTGTCGCTGGAGAGCGGCGCCACGGTGGAGGGCGAGCTCCTGCTGGTCGCCGTCGGCCGCGGCCCGGTGACCGCGGGCATCGGCCTCGAGGAGGCCGGGGTCCGACTCGACCGCGGCTTCGTGCTGACCGACGAGCGCCTGCAGACCTCCGTCCCCGGCGTGTACGCCGTGGGTGACATCGTGCCGGGGCTCCAGCTCGCGCACCGGAGCTTCCAGCAGGGGATCTTCGTCGCGGAGGAGATCGCCGGCCTGGGGCCGCAGGCCGTCTCGGACGTCAACGTCCCGAAGGTGACCTACAGCGACCCGGAAGTGGCCTCCGTCGGCCTCGGCGAGGCCCGCGCGATCGCCGAGTACGGCGCCGAGCGCGTCGCCGTGTACGACTACGGTCTCGGCGGCAACGCCCGGAGCACGATCATCGGGACCACCGGCTCCGTGAAGGTCGTGCGCCTGGTCGACGGTCCCGTCGTCGGCGTGCACATGATCGGAGCCCGCGTCGGCGAGCTGATCGGCGAGGCTCAGCTCATCGTGAACTGGGAGGCGCACCCCGAGGACGTCGCGCCCTTCGTGCACGCGCACCCCACTCAGAACGAGGCGCTCGGCGAGGCGCACCTCGCTCTGGCCGGGAAGCCGCTGCACGCCCTGTAGAACCACTGCGGTGCGGCGACCCGCCGCTTCCGCATCAGTAAGCTGGACATCGAAACACAAGCGTCTTAAGGAGACAGGCTCATGAGCGAATCCGTCAGCCTCCCGGCACTCGGAGAGAGTGTCACGGAAGGAACGGTCACCCGCTGGCTGAAGAACGTCGGGGACCGCGTCGAGGTGGACGAGCCCCTGCTCGAGGTCTCGACCGACAAGGTCGACACCGAGATCCCGTCCCCCGTCGCGGGCGTGATCGAGGAGATCCTCGTCCAGGAGGACGAGACCGTCGAGGTCGGCGCCGAGCTGGTGCGCATCGGCGACGGCTCCGGAGCCGCGTCGGCGTCCGAGCCCGAGGCTCCCGCCGAGGAGGCCCCCGAGGTCCAGGCCGCCGAGACCGAGGCCACCGACGAGGCGACCCCGTCGGTCGACGCCGAGAGCGACGCCGAGGCTCCCGCCCCGGCCGAGCCCGAGCCCGCCCCGGCTGCCGAGAAGCCCGCCGCCCCCGAGGCCGCGGCCCCCGCTCCGTCGGCTCCCGCCCCGGCCGCCGCCGCCCCGGCCCCCGCTGCCGCCGCGCCCGCCGCCTCCCCGGAGCCCACCGACTCCAACCCCGGCTACGTCACCCCGCTCGTGCGCAAGCTCGCTGGCGAGAACGGCATCGACCTCTCCACCCTCACGGGCACCGGAGTCGGCGGCCGCATCCGCAAGCAGGACGTCCTCGACGCGGTCGAGGCCGCCAAGTCGGCTCCGGCCGCCCCTGTCTCGGCGCCCGCCGCCGCAGCCGCCAAGGCCGCGCGGACCCCGCTCGAGACCTCGCCCCTCCGCGGCACCACGCAGCCGATGTCGCGCCTGCGCAAGGTCCTCGCGCAGCGCGCTGTCGAGTCGATGCAGACGAGCGCCCAGCTCACCTCGGTCATCGAGGTCGACGTCACGGCGGTCGCCCGCTTCCGCGACTCGGTCAAGAAGAGCTTCCAGGAGAAGACCGGCGCCAAGCTGTCCTTCCTCCCGTTCTTCGCCCTCGCGGCGGCCGAGGCGCTCAAGGCCTACCCGGTGATCAACTCGACCCTCGACGGCGAGTCGATCGTCTACCCGGACCACGAGAACATCAGCATCGCCGTCGACACCGAGCGCGGCCTGCTGACCCCGGTCCTCAAGAACGCGTCCGAGCTGAACCTCGCGCAGATCGCCTCCACCATCGGCGACCTGGCCGAGCGCACCCGCAACAACAAGCTGAAGCCCGACGAGCTCGCCGGCGGCACCTTCACGCTGACCAACACCGGTTCGCGCGGAGCCCTCTTCGACACGCCCGTCGTGTTCCTGCCGCAGACCGCGATCCTCGGCACCGGCATCGTCACCAAGAAGCCGGCTGTTGTGCAGGTGGACGGCGCGGACGCCATCGCGATCCGCTCGACCGTCTTCCTCGCGCTGTCGTACGACCACCGCACGGTCGACGGAGCCGACGCGGCGCGCTTCCTGGTCGCGATCAAGGAGCGCCTCGAGGAGGGCTCGTTCGAGAACGACCTCGGCATCTGACACGCTCCCCCTGAGCGCGCCTCTCACGAGGCCGCTCCGGCGTAGACGTCGCGGATGAGCCAGCCGGCCTCCGTCCTGATGATCAGGACGGAGGCCGCTGTCGTTCCCGGGGCCGTCCGGAGGTGCACGACGGCCGACGCGCCGTTCACGTCGACGAGGACCGCCGACACCTCCCCCGTCGCCGGGACGGCGGACGCGGGGCCGTCCGCCGTGACTCCGAGCGGCGAGTCCGCCGTGACCAGTTCGCGGGCGCATTCCCCGTCCCCGCATCCGCGCGCCGCGTCGATCAGAACCTTCGCCGCCTGCTCGGCGTCGAGCGAGGGCGCCGCGACGAGAGCCGTCGGTGCTGCGGTCGTCGCCACCGCCGACGGAGTCGACCGCGTCGGGACGGGTCGGGCTCCGGTGGACGCCTCCGCATCCTGCCCCTGCCGACCGGGCCCGCCCGCGAGCGAACCGGCGAGCACCGCTCCCAGCACGATCGCCGTCCCGACGGACAGCGGTCCCCGACGCCGGACGACGAACGCCCGGAGGTGGTGCTGCCAGCCGTCGAGCGGATGGACCCGCCGGTGCCGGGCAGCCGGGACCGGCGCCGCCTCCCGTCCCCGTCCATCCGCCGCGGACGTCGGCAGGGCCCGCACTGCTCCTCCGATCCCCTGCGGATCCGCGAGTCCGTAGAGGCCGCCCTCCAGCGCCAGCAGGTCGCGGTGCCGCGCGAGTGCGGCGACCGGCAGCTCCGGACAGAGCATCCCGAGGCGCTCCAGGACCCGCTGCAGCGCGTCGCGCGCCGCACGCGGGGTGTCGACGGCGGGCGTCGTCAGCAGCAGCAGGGGCCGGCCCTCCTCCGTCAGGCCGATGTCGTCCGTCGTCGGACCCAGCCAGGCTCCCTCGAGTGCGGCCGAGCGGACGGCTCCGACCACGGGGGCTAGCAGGGTGACCGCCGCGCCGAGTCCGATCCCCCGCTCGACCCGCAGGAACCTCTCGAGCGTGGCGACGACGACAGGAGCGGTCGAGACGACGCACCTCCTCGGAGACGACTCCACCCGGACGATGCGCTCACGGTGGCGGTGCTCGGCGAGCCGAGCCACCGGCGAGGCCTGCAGCGCCACGGCGTCCCGGGGCCGCATCGTCCTCTCGACCGGCGGTGCGGCGTCCGGCGCAGGCGTCCGCCGCCTCCCCGCCCGCACTCCGCCGATCCTCCGGCCCTGGACCGTCCCGCTGCTCGTCATGAGGGGAGCCTGGCCGCAGACAGCGGCGGAGGAGGCCCGCCGATCCCGATCGGTGGAGGGATCGGCGCACGCGTCCTCTGTGGAGGGGCCGGATCCGCCTCCGGGGTCCGCCGCCGCGCTCCCGCTCGGTATCCTTGACGTCATGGCACGCAGCACGGAACCGTCGACGAAGGCGGTCAAGGAACCCGGACGTCTCAAGCAGATGTGGCAGGTGTTCCAGATGACCCGCCGCTACGACAGCAGCGCCGTCTGGATCATCCTCCTCGCGCTCCTGCTCCCGATCCTGCTCGGCGTGCTCCTCGGCATCCTGCTCGGCAACGGCAACGGCTTCGTGATCGCGCTGTGGATCATCGTGGGCGTGATGGCCGGCCTCGTCGCCGGACTCGCCGTGCTCTCGCGTCGCGCCGAGCGCGCCGCCTACGGTCAGATCGCCGGGCAGCCCGGGGCGGTCGGCGCCGTCCTGCGCAGCGGCCTGCGCGGCACCTGGACCGGCGGTGAGATGCCCGTCGCCGTCAACGGCAAGACCCAGGACGCCGTCTACCGCGCGGTCGGGCGTGGCGGCGTCGTGCTGATCGCGGAGGGCCCCGCCTCCCGCACCAAGCGCATGCTCGAGGACGAGCGGCGCAAGGTGTCGCGGATCCTGCCGAACGTCCCCGTCACCTTCGTGCACGTCGGCTCCGACGCCGACGCGACTCCGCTGCACAAGGTGCCGAGCCGCCTCTCGAAGACGAAGAAGGTCCTCACCAAGGCCGAGGTGCTCGCGGTGAAGAACCGCCTCTCCTCGCTCAACACGTCGCTGCCCATCCCGAAGGGCGTCGACCCCTTCAAGGTGCGCCCGCAGCGCTCGCGCTGACGCACGACACGGCAGGCCGGTCGGGATCCCTCCCGGCCGGCTTGCTCCGTCTGCGGCACCCGTCAGTAGCGGACGAGCACCGTCCCGGCCACCTTGTCGTGGAAGCCGCGCTGATCCGAGTCCCAGACGAGCGCCGGCACCAGCACGGCCAGCAGCACCGAGCGCACGATCGGGCGCCACACGCCGACCCAGCCCCCGCCGAGCCGGATGACGCGCATCCCGAGCATGCGGTGACCGATGCTGCCGCCGATGGTGGGGATGAAGACGACCTGCAGCAGGACGAACAGCAGCAGGCTCGCCCACCGGTCGTAGTCGAAGAATGCGAGCGACAGCAGCGCGGCGACGGCGAAGTCGACGGCCAGGGCGGCGATGCGGCGGCCGGAGCGTCCGATCGAGAGACGGCCCTCTCGGGGGAGGCCGAGGCGCTCCCCCGGGTACGAGCTCGGGGCGGCGTCGGCGAAGGTCCTGCGGTCGGCGGCTGGCATCCTCCGATCCTATCCGCGGCGTCTCGGCGCGGCCCGAGGGCGGGTGGTCCGGCCCGCGACGTGGAGCCCGACCCCGGACGGGCCCCGTAACATGTCGGAAACAACAGGGACACGGTGGGGAAACCCCCTGTCACTACCCTGGAACGGCTGCGCTCTGCAGCACCCCGTTACGCCATTGGAGACCTTTGCATGTTTAAAGATTCTTCCGAGGTGCTCACGTTCATCAAGGACACGGACGTCAAGTTCCTCGACATCCGGTTCACCGATCTCCCCGGTGTCCAGCAGCACTTCAACATCCCCGCCTCGACGGTCGACGAGGAGTTCTTCTCCGTCGGCCAGCTCTTCGACGGGTCCTCGATCCGCGGATTCGCGAACATCCACGAATCGGACATGCAGCTGATCCCTGACGTGACCACCGCCTACGTGGACCCGTTCCGCGTCGAGCGCACGCTGATCCTCGTCTTCGACATCTACAACCCGCGCAACGGCGAGATCTACTCCAAGGACCCGCGCCAGGTCGCGAAGAAGGCCGAGAAGTACCTCGCGTCGACCGGCATCGCCGACACCGCGTTCTTCGCCCCCGAGGCGGAGTTCTACATCTTCGACGACGTCCGCTACGAGGTCACGCAGAACGCCGCGTTCCACTCCGTCGACTCGGTCGAGGGCGCCTGGAACTCGGGACGCGTCGAGGAGGGCGGCAACCTCGGCAACAAGACGCCCTACAAGGGCGGCTACTTCCCCGTCAGCCCGGTCGACAAGCAGGCCGACCTCCGCGACGACATCTGCCTCAAGCTGATCGACGCCGGCCTCATCCTCGAGCGCTCGCACCACGAGGTGGGCACCGGCGGCCAGGCCGAGATCAACTACCGCTTCGACACGATGGTCCACGCGGCGGACGACATCCTGAAGTTCAAGTACATCGTCAAGAACACGGCCGAGCAGTGGGGCAAGACCGCCACGTTCATGCCGAAGCCGCTCTTCGGCGACAACGGCTCGGGCATGCACACCCACCAGTCGCTGTGGAACGACGGCACGCCGCTGTTCTACGACGAGAACGGCTACGGCGGTCTCTCGGACGTCGCGCGCTGGTACATCGGCGGCCTGCTCAAGCACGCCCCCGCCGTCCTCGCGTTCACGAACCCGACGGTCAACTCGTACCACCGCCTGATCCCGGGCTTCGAGGCGCCGGTCAACCTGGTCTACTCGGCCGGCAACCGCTCCGCGTCCATCCGCATCCCGATCACGGGCACCAACCCGAAGGCCAAGCGCATCGAGTTCCGCGCGCCCGACGCCTCCGGCAACCCGTACCTCGCGTTCGCCGCCCAGCTGATGGCGGGCCTCGACGGCATCAAGAACCGCATCGAGCCGCACGAGCCGGTCGACAAGGACCTCTACGAGCTGCCCCCCGAGGAGGCGAAGCTCATCCCGCAGGTCCCCGCGACCCTCGGCGAGGCGCTCGACGCCCTCGAGGCCGACCACGACTTCCTCCTCCAGGGCGGCGTGTTCACTCAGGAGCTCATCGACACCTGGATCGAGTACAAGCGCGAGAAGGAGATCAAGCCGCTCGCGCAGCGTCCTCACCCGTTCGAGTTCGAGCTGTACTACGGGGTCTGATCCCGCAGCACTGCCGAAGGGCCGTTCCTCCTCGGAGGGGCGGCCCTTCGCCGTTCCCGGCTCCCGGCGTCAGCGGTAGGAGGGGGCGTCCTCCGGGGCCGGCCCGTAGAACAGCCGCTCGAAGACCGCACGGGAGCGGCGGGTCACGCCGAGGTAGTCGTCCTCGAGCGCCGTCGCGGATCCTGCCGGGTACTCCAGCAGGCGCGCGACGCCCTCGAGCTGACGGCGGTCGGTCGGGAGGACGTCGCTGGTGCGGTTGCCCCAGAGCGTGGTGCCCGAGCGGACGCGCGACGCGAGGATCCACGCGGCGCGCAGCCGCTCCGCGTCCTGCGAGCCGACCATGCCCTCCTCCTCCGCGACCGCGAGGGCCGTGAGGGTCGAGGTCGTCCGGAGCGCCGGGGTCCGCCGTGCGTGCTGCAGCTGGAGGAGCTGCACCAGCCACTCGACGTCGCTGAGCGATCCGCGGCCGAGCTTCAGGTGACGGCGGGGGTCGGCGCCCTGCGGCAGGCGCTCGCTCTCGACCCGTGCCTTGATCCGCTTCACCTCGCGGATGTCGCGGTCGGAGACCGCTCCCGGGTAGCGGACCCCGTCGGCCAGCTCCTCGAAGTCCTCGATGAGCGCCGGGTCCCCCGCCACTCCCCGCGCCCGGAGCAGCGCCTGCGCCTCCCAGGTCAGGGACCAGCGGGCGTAGTAGGCGCGGTACGAGTCGAGGGATCGCACGAGGGGCCCGTTCTTGCCCTCGGGCCGCAGGTCGGCGTCGAGATCGAGCGGCAAGCGGGAGTCCTCGGTGAGCCGGACCAGCTCGGCGACGACGAACTGCGAGTAGAGCTGGGCCTGATGCGGCTCGGCCGTGCCGGGGCGCTGGACGTACATCACGTCGGCGTCGGAGCCGAAGCCCAGCTCTGCTCCCCCGTACCGGCCCATGCCGATGATCGCGAACTCCGCGTCGGCGCCGGGCCGGGTCGCGCTGCCGCGCCGGATCGCGGCGAGCACTCCGCCCAGCAGCGCGCTGATGATGTCGGTGAGGCTGGTCGCGATCTCCTCGATCGAGCTGAGGCCGAGCACGCCCCCCATGGCGGTCCGCAGCACCTCGCGCCGGCGCATCGAGCGGAGGACCGAGGCGACCGCGTCGGGCGTCTCGTGCCGGGCGAGCACGGCGCGCACCTCCTCGGCGAGCTGGGCGGCGCTGCGGGGCCGGAGGGCGCCGTCGTCCTCGAGCCAGGCCGCCGACTCCGGGATGCGGTCGAGCAGCTCGCCCACGAAGCGCGACCCGGAGAGCACCGTGGTCAGACGCTTCGCCGCTCCCGACGAGTCGCGCAGCATCCGGAGGAACCAGGGCGTCCCGCCCAGCGCGTCGCTGAGCCGCCGGAACGCGAGCAGGCCGTAGTCGGGGTCAGGGCCGTCGGCGAACCACTGCAGCATCACCGGCACGAGGTGGCGCTGGATGCTCGCGCGGCGCGAGACGCCGGAGGTCATCGCGGCGATGTGGCCGAGCGCCCCGCGGGCGTCCGCGAAGCCGATGGCGGCGAGGCGCGCCTCCGCCTGACCGGTGGACAGCTCGGCGCCGCCGTCGGAGAGCGCGGCGACCGCGGAGAGCAGCGGACGGTAGAACAGGCGCTCGTGCAGGCCCCGGACGCGGTGCTTGATGCCGTTCCAGACGGTCAGCAGCTCCTCCGCGGTGCGGGCGAGGCCGCTGGAGCGGGCGAGGGTCCGCAGCTCGTGCTCGTCCCGCGGCATGAGGTGCGTGCGTCGCAGACGCCGCAGCTGGAGGCGGTGCTCGAGCAGCCGGAGGGCTCGGTAGTCCTGTGCGAACTCCTCGGCGGCGGAGCGGCCGATGTACCCGCGGTCGGCGAGGGCGCCGAGGGCGAGGAGGGTCCCGGGCATGCGGATCTCGTCGTCGGTCTGCCCGTGGACGAGCTGGAGCAGCTGCACCGTGAACTCGATGTCGCGCAGGCCGCCGGGCCCCAGCTTGATCTGGTAATGGACGTCGTTCTGCGGGATGTTCTCGGTGACCCGCTCCCGCATCCGCTGCACCGACTCGACGAAGTTCTCGCGGGAGGCGCTCGACCAGACCTTGGGCGCGACCGCGTCGACGTACGCCCGCCCCAGCTCCTGGTCGCCGGCGAGCGGGCGCGCCTTCAGCAGCGCCTGGAACTCCCAGCTCTTCGCCCACCTGTCGTAGTAGGTGATGTGCGATTCGAGGGTTCGCACGAGCGCGCCCTGCTTGCCCTCCGGGCGGAGGTTCGGGTCGACCTCCCAGAGCTCCGGCTCCATCGCCAGCGCGGACGTCCCGCGCATGAGGAGCACGGCGAGCCGGGTGGCGACGTCGATCGCGCGGGCGTTCGACAGCTCCTTCTCCGGGTCGCCCTCGGCGACGAAGATCACGTCGACGTCGCTGACGTAGTTCAGCTCGGACGCCCCCGCCTTGCCCATGCCGATGACGGCGAAACGGGTGGCGGCGACCTCGTCCCGGCCGAAGCGGCCAGGGCCCGTGCCCTCGACCAGCTCGGTCCGCGCCACGGCGAGGGACGCCTCCAGCGCAGCTCCGGCGAGGTCGGCCAGCGCCCTCGTCACCCGGTCGATCGCCGCGACGGGGTCGGCCTGGCTCAGGTCGTGGACGACGATCCTGGTGAGGAGGCGGCGGTACCGCACGCGCAGGGCCGTCCAGCCCGCCTCCTCCCGGAGCGACGAGAAGCCGTCGACGGCGCCGACCGACTCGAGCAGCTCGGCCTTCATCTCGGCGCGCCCCGGGAGGGTGCGCACGGGCTCGAGGACGCTGGCCAGCTCGTCGGGCCGGCGCTGGAGGAAGTCGGCGAGGCCGGAGGAGGCCCCGACCACCAGCAGCAGCCGCGTCAGAGCCTCGTCGTCGGCGAGGACCGCGTCCATCCGGTCGCGGTGCCGCCGCAGCAGGTCGATCAGAGCGAGCAGTGCCTCGTCCGGATCCGCCACCCGGGCGAAGGAGGGCAGCACCGATTCGAGCTGCCGCCCGGCCAGCGCCTCCGCCTCGGCCAGCCGCTCCCCGGTCTCGCCGAGCGCGGCGAAGCCGAGGCGTGCGACATCGCGGAGGGAGCGTTCGCGGGGCATGGCCGAGGGGTCAGAGCATCTCGAGGTTGCTGCGCAGCTCGTACGGCGTGACCTGGGCGCGGTACTCGGCCCAGTCCTTCCGCTTGTTGAGCAGCACGAAGTTGAACACCTGCTCGCCCAGCGTCTCGGCGACGAGCTCCGACTCCTCCATCAGCGAGATGGCGCGGTCGAGGCTGGCGGGCAGCGCGCCGTAGCCGAGTGCCCGGCGCTCCGCGTCCGACAGGGCCCACACGTTGTCCTCGGCCTCGGCGGGGAGCTCGTAGCCCTCCTCGATGCCCTTGAGCCCGGCCGCCAGGAGCAGCGAGTACGCCAGGTAGGGGTTCGCCGCGGAGTCCAGCGCCCGGTACTCGATGCGCGAGGACTGCCCCTTGTTCGGCTTGTAGAGCGGAACGCGCACGAGCGCGGAGCGGTTGTTGTGGCCCCACGAGACGTAGCTGGGCGCTTCGTCGCCGCCCCAGAGGCGCTTGTACGAGTTGACGAACTGGTTCGTCACCGCGGTGATCTCGGGGGCGTGCTTCAGCAGGCCTGCGATGAACTGGCGGCCGAGCTTCGAGAGCTGGTACTGGGCGCCCTGCTCGTAGAACACGTTGACGTCGCCCTCGAAGAGCGAGAGGTGCGTGTGCATGCCCGAGCCGGGGTGCCCGGAGAGCGGCTTCGGCATGAAGGTCGCGTAGACGCCCTGCTCGATCGCCACCTCCTTGATCACCGTGCGGAAGGTCATGATGTTGTCGGCGGTGGTGAGCGCGTCCGCGTAGCGGAGGTCGATCTCGTTCTGGCCGGGGCCCGCCTCGTGATGGCTGAACTCCACCGAGATGCCCAGGTCCTCCAGCATGCGCACGGAGCGGCGGCGGAAGTCGTGCGCCGTGCCTCCGGGGACGTTGTCGAAGTACCCCGCGGAGTCGACCGGCTCCGGGCCCTCGGCGCCGAAGGACGACGACTTGAGGAGGTAGAACTCGATCTCGGGGTGCGTGTAGAAGGTGAACCCGCGCTCGGCCGCCTTCGCCAGCGTGCGCTTGAGCACGTTGCGCGGGTCGGCGACGGCGGGCTGGCCGTCCGGCGTGGTGATGTCGCAGAACATCCGTGCCGTCGGGTCGATCTCTCCGCGCCACGGGAGGATCTGGAAGGTCGACGGATCCGGATGCGCGAGGACGTCGGCCTCGAAGGATCGGGTGAGGCCCTCGATGGCGGAGCCGTCGAAGCCGAGCCCCTCCGCGAACGCGCCCTCCACCTCGGCAGGCGCGATGGCGACGGACTTCAGCGTGCCGACGACGTCGGTGAACCAGAGGCGAACGAATTTGATCCCTCGCTCTTCAATGGTGCGAAGAACGAAGTCCCGTTGCTTGTCCATCCAGACCCTCCTGTTTCGACCCTCAGGCTACTGCCTCCGACCGGGGCCCGCAGGGCGCCCGAGGCGCGCCGTAGACTGGCGCCCATGTCAGCGCAGCCCGTGAAACGCGTTCGAACCCGCCACTTCCAGAACGCGAAGGACTCCGGTGTCCGCATCACCGGGCTGACCAGCTACGACCAGCTGACGGCGAAGATCTTCGACGACGCCGGGATCGACTTCCTCCTCGTGGGCGACTCGGCCGGCAACACGGTGCTCGGCTACGACACCACTCTGCCCGTCACCGTCGACGAGCTCATCCCGCTGGCGCGCGCCGTCGCCGGAGCCGTCGAGCGGGCCTTCGTCGTCGCCGACATGCCCTTCGGCTCCTACGAGTCGGGCCCCGACGACGCGCTGCACACGGCGTTCCGCTTCATGAAGGAGACGCACGCGCACGCGGTGAAGCTCGAGGGCGGGGTCCGCTCCTCCGAGCAGATCCGGCGCATCGTCGAGGCGGGCATCCCCGTGATGGCGCACATCGGCTTCACGCCGCAGAGCGAGCACGGGCTCGGCGGCCACATGGTCCAGGGGCGCGGCGAGGGCATCGAGCAGCTGCTCGCCGACGCGCACGCCGTCCAGGAGGCCGGCGCGTTCGCCGTCGTCCTCGAGATGGTGCCCGCCGACGCGGCGCGTCAGGTGACGGAGGAGCTGCGCATCCCCACGATCGGAGTCGGAGCGGGACCGCACGTCGACGGACAGCTGCTCGTGTGGACGGACTTCGCCGGGTTCACCACCGGCCGCATCCCCCGCTTCGTGAAGCAGTACGCCGATCTGCGCGGCGTGCTCACCGGAGCGGTCACCGCGTACCGGGACGACGTGGAGTCCGGCGCCTACCCCGGCGCCGAGCACAGCTACGAGTAGCCGCGGTCAGCGGTCCTCGGCGGCGTCCTCCTCGGCCCACTTGCGGCTGTTCTCGTGCAGCCGCTCGAGGGCGTGCTCCGCCTCCTCGCGCGAGGAGAAGGGCCCCACCCGGTCGACGGAGGGGGACACGAAGCCCTGCTCCACCGTGCCGGCCTTGAGGTTGTACCACCAGGAGTTCGCGTCGCCGTCAGCCATGCCGCGATCCTACGCCGCAGCCCGCGTCGGTCCGCACCCCCCGCCCTTCGCTAGCATGGCCGCTATGACTGCTGCGGCGACCGCCATCGGGATCGACATCGGGGGAACGGGCATCAAGGGGGCCTCGGTGGACCTCGCCGCGGGCACTCTGCTCAGCGACCGGATGAAGCTCGCCACTCCCCCGGGCGGCACGCCGAAGGACATCGTCGCCACCGTCCAGCAGATCCTCGAGAAGATCCCGGACCTGCCCTCGGACACCCCGGTCGGCATCTGCTTCCCCGCCGTCGTCGTCCACGGACGCACGATGTCGGCGGCGAACGTATCGGACGAGTGGATCGGCCTCGAGGCCGAGAAGCTGTTCGAGGACGCGATCGGCCGGAACATCTTCTTCGTCAACGACGCCGACGCGGCGGGCTACGCCGAGTCGCGCTTCGGAGCGGCGAAGGACAAGAAGGGCCTGGTCATCATGACCACGCTCGGCACCGGCATCGGGACGGCGCAGATCCACGACGGGATCCTCATCCCCAACGCCGAGCTCGGCCACCTCGAGATCCACGGCGGCGACTACGAGAAGAAGGCCTCGTTCGCCGCCAAGGAGCGCGACGACCTCGACTACAAGCACTGGGCGAAGCGCCTGCAGCGCTACTACTCCCACCTCGAGGCGCTGCTCTGGCCCGACCTCTTCATCGTCGGCGGCGGCATCTCCAAGCACCACGACGAGTTCCTCCCGCTGCTCGACCTGCGCACCCCGATCGTCCCGGCCGCGCTCCGCAACAACGCCGGCATCCTCGGCGCGGCCGCGCTCGCAGGACGGGGCTGAACCCTTTCCCGCGGCGGTCACCGCCCGCCACGGCGCGGTCGGCTGAGGCGGGCGGCGGGTTCCGGGGAGCGGGGTGCGGACGGCTACGGCGAAACGCTGGGACGCGTTTCACCGGTTCGCCTTGCGAGCGGCGCGGCGGTGGACGGACGTGGGCGGCCTGTACAGGCTCAGCGGTCGTGTCTCAGTGATGAGCGACGACGGAGTGCGGCGCGGCACGTCCGGGCGGTGCTGGTCGACTGGCCGGACAGCGGACCGGGGGACCCCTCCGCCGGATCGGCGCCTGCCGGACGCCGGTGGAGGAGTCGCTGCGTCCGCCCGTGCAGGGCGGGACGTGGGCCGCGTCGTGCTGGTCGAGGAGCCGCGGAGCGGCGTGTCGAGACCCCGGAGCCGCCGCGCCCGGCCGTCGTGCTGCCAGCGCGGACGGTCGCGCGAGGACTGCGGCAGGCGGAGACGCGAGATGCCCCGCCGGGGCGGGGCATCTCGTGGCGAAGGGGTCGGCTGATACGCCGGGTTCTGTTCACGCCGCGCCTCTCGGCGGGCGCTGGACGGCCATCTCTCTCGGAGCCACGTCGCCGTGACCCTCCAGCGGTCTACCCGAGGACCCGACGAGCAGCCGCATCGTCCTCTGTCTGACCTTGCTCCGGGCGAGGTTTACCGAGCGGACCGGATCACTCCGGCCCCTGGTGGTCTCTTACACCACCGTTTCACCCTTACCGCCGGCCGGAGCCGACGGCGGTCTGTTCTCTGTGGCACTGTCTCGCGGGTCGCCCCGGGTGGGTGTTGCCCACCGCCCTGCTCTGCGGAGCCCGGACGTTCCTCGGCACCACGGCTCTCGCCGTGGTGACGCGACCGTCTTGCCGGCCCGTTCGCCCGTCCAGTGTACGGCTCAGGCGAGCGTCGACTCCTCGCCGCGGACCAGGATGCAGCCGCTGTCGGGGCAGAGGACGACCTCGTCGGGAGCGGAGGCGCGGATCCAGGAGAGGTCCGACTCGGTGAGGGCCACGCCGCTCCCCTCCGACACCTTCCCGCGGAGGAGGGCCGCGCCGACCCCGTAGCGGGCGCGCTGCTTCTCGTACAGCTCGACCAGGTCCTCCGGAAGCGTCGTGACCAGGTCCGCGCGGTCCCGGGCGAGAGCCTCCTGCTTGTCGCGGAGCTTCTCGGCCTGCGCGTCGCGCTCCTCGGCGAGGGTCCCGAGCGACGCGACGACCTCGTCGCGCTCGGCCTGTGCCGCAGCGACCTCGGAATCGATGCCCTCGATCCGCTCCATCAGGGTCAGCTCGATGTCCTCGAGGTCTCCCCGGCGCTTCACGAGGGAGGTGATCTCGCTCTCGAGCGCAGCGATGTCCTTGGCCGCGGACGCGGTCTGCAGACGGTCGCGATCGCGGGTGAGGCGCTTCTCGACCACGCTGACGTCGGACTCGATGCGGCCGAGCTCGGTGCGCACGTCCTCGAGGCGCCCGGTGCGCTCGGCGAGGGAGCGGCGGGTCTCGTTGTCGCGGGCCTGCATCGCCTGGATCCGCGCGATCTGCGGAAGCGTCGCGAGGGCGTGGCGCAGCTGCGCGCCCCTCGTGTCCAGACTCGCCAGAGTCAGGAGTTCGCGCTGGTGTGCGGGGCTGGCTTTCACGTGGCGGTCCTCGTTCCCGGCGCGCAGTACAGGCGCGCCGCGTCCATTCTCCCGTGCCCGCGGCGGGTCAGTGCACGATCGCGAAATCCCACGGGTCGGTGCGGGTCTCGCTCACCTCGACGGTGACCCTGGGCAGGGCTTCCCGCAGTGCGGTCGCGGCGACGTCGAGCCACAGCCACTCGCTCGCCCAGTGCGAGACGTCGATGAGGGCGGGCCCGGTGCCGTGCAGGGCCTTCTCACGCGCCTCGGACGCCGGATGGTGCCGGAGGTCGGCGGTGATGAAGACGTCGCTCGTGCGGACGGCGGGCGCGTCCAGGAGCGAGTCCCCCGCTCCCCCGCAGAGCGACACGCGGCGCACGGGCGTCTCGTAGCCGCCCGCGGCCCGCACTCCCCCTGCGGTGGCCGGCAGGAGCTCGGCCACGGCCCCGGCCAGGCGTCCGAGCGTCACCTCCTCGGGCAGGTCGCCCACCCGGCCGAGCCCGACCGAGGGGTCGGCGCCCGGGACGAGCGGAGTCGTGCCGGTCAGGCCGAGGCGGGCGGCGATCACGTCCGAGACCCCGTCGGCCACGATGTCGGCGTTCGTGTGGGCCGAGATCAGTGCGCAACCGCTCCGGATCAGGTCCGCGAGCAGGCGGCCCTTGTAGCCGTCCTCGGCGATCGAGGTGACGCCGCGCAGCAGCAGCGGGTGGTGCGCGACCAGAAGCTGGTATCCGCCCTCGACGGCCTCCGCCACGGTGTCGGAGACCACGTCGACCGTGAGCAGGATCCGCTCCACAGCGGAGTCGGGGTCGCCAGTGACCAGGCCGGGCGCGTCCCAGCTCTCGGCGGCCGCCTCGGGCCAGAGGCGGTCGATGACGGCGTGGACGTCGCGCAGTGTGGGCATGCGTCCAGGGTAGGGCCGCTCACCGCGGATGGTCGGTCTCCACGGCGCGGATCGCGGCGTCGGCGTCGGCCGCAACGTCCAGGTCTGCTCGCAGGAAGTCGTCCGAATCGGGCAGGCGGACGGCGATGACGTCGTCGGGCGCGAGGACGGCCACGGTGCCGTCCCCTCGCAGGAGCCGGTGCACGCCGTCGAGGGTCACGAGCTCGCCGTCCCTGTGGTCGCCGCGGCCGAGGCCGGGATCGCCGTGCGCGTCCACCTCGCGGCGGGTCAGGACTCCGTCGAAGAGTCCCGCGAGCAGCGCGTCGACGATCGAGAACGGGGTGATGAGACCGCGCGGGGCGGAGGGAGTCGGCACGCGGCCGACCTGCCGGACCGGCGCGATCGGGAGCCGTCGCGGCGCACGGTCGGTGGTCCGTGCTTGCCTGGGGACCATGAACGAGTACCTGCCCTGGGCCGTCGCGGCCGTCCTGCTCCTGGCCCTCCTGATCACGGTCCTCACCGGCCGCCGGCTGCGCAGTGCAGCGAGAGCGGCGGCGGAGCAGGCCGCGGACGAGGCCGCGGAAGAGCACGAGCGGTCGATCGCCCAGCGCGACCGGAGCCATGAGGAGGCGCTGGGGGCCCTGACGCGCACGCACGACGCCGAGCTCGTCGTCGGCCGGACCGAGCTCGAGACGGCGCAGGAGGAGGCCGAGCAGACCCGTTCCGCGCTCGCCAGGACCTGGAGGAGCGAGGCCGTTTCGCACACTCTGATCCGGGAGGCGTGCGCCTCGGCGGGACTGTCCGGCCTCCTCGCCACGAACGTCGTGTTCGTGCCGGTCGAGGCGCGCACGACGCGCCGCTTCCTCGCTCAGATCGACCATCTGCTGCTCACCCGGCACGGAGCGCTGATCATCGAGGCCAAGTACTGGCAGGGGGTCGTCTTCGACGGCGTCCGGCCCGGCACCGTCCACCCCTCCTACGGCGTCCTCGTCGACGAGGACGCCCTGCCCGAGGCCTTCGCGGTTCAGATCGCACCGGAGACGGCGTCGCGGTGGACGGTCCGCACTCACACCGAGCAGCGCGTCCCCGCCCTGCAGGTCCGGATCCAGGCGGCCAGGCTCAAGGAGCACCTCGCCCTGCAGGGGCTGCCGACGCCGTGGTTCGAGACGGCCGTGCTCTACAGCCACCCCGACGTCCGGACGTACGCGCCGGGATGGCAGGGGACGGGACCGGCCCGCACGAGGATCGTGACGGGAGCGGAGGAGCTGACGGACGCCCTGGCCGAACTCGCACGGCGCCCGAGCACCACGATCGGGGAGGACGCGTGGGATGAGCTCGCCGGCTTCCTCGCCGGGTGCGGGGGCCACGTGGAGCCGGTCGGGCCGAACCACCGCTGACGGCGGCGTGCGGCGACCTGACCGGTCCGGTCATGGCTGAGCCGGCCGGACAGGGCTTCTCCGGTCAACGCCTCTCCGGACAGCGCTCGACCGGAAACGACGAAGGTCCGCACTCCCGGAGGAGTGCGGACCTGTTCGGTGGATCCGAGGGGATTCGAACCCCTGACCCCCTGCATGCCATGCAGGTGCGCTACCAGCTGCGCCACGGACCCTTGCGTTGTTCTGTCGTGCTTCGTGCTGTCTTGCGCTGTCTCCGCCCGGCGGAAGCAACTCGAATAAACTACAACACGAACCGCGTGAAGTGAAATCGAGCGCCGACGCCGGGCGTGTTCGTCAGTTCGAGGACGTCGACGAGTCGACGGCGACGGGCTGGTCGAGGGTGAACGGCACCGTCGGGCAGTCCTTCCAGAGGCGCTCGAGCGAGTAGTACATGCGGTCCTCCTCGTGGAAGACGTGCACGACGAGGTCGCCGAAGTCGAGGAGGATCCAGCGGCCCTCCGCGCGGCCCTCGCGGCGCAGCAGCTTGGCGCCGGAGTCGTTCAGACGGTCCTCCACCTCGTTCGCGATCGCGACCACGTTGCGCTCGGAGCGGCCGGTGGCGAGGAGGAAGATGTCGACCAGCGGCAGCGGCCCCGAGACGTCGAGGGCCACGAGGTCCTCACCGCCTTTGGAGTCGGCGGCGGTGGCCGCGAGCTGGAGCAGGGCGCGGGCGGAATCGGTCGCAGTCATGAAGCCTTCAGTGTCGGTGGTGGAGATCAGAAGATGTTGAGCACGAAGCCGCCGATGAACAGCGCGATCGCGCCGACCAGCAGGACGGCCGCGGTGATCGCGAGGACCACCGGGACGCTGACGCCGGCGCGCTTCTGCGGCGCGATCATCGAGGTGCCCGCGGCATGGGTGGAGACCGCGCTGGACGCCCGGACCGGCTCGGACTCGCCGGCGGGCTGCTCGCGGTCGATGCGGTCGACGTAGCGGTCCACATCGGGCGAGTCGTAGAGGTTCGGGTGCTGGCCTGTGGAGCCGAGGCTGCGCGGGAGGTCGAACGAGCCGGTGACGAGGATCTCCCCCGTCTCGGTGCCGACGGTCGCACCGGGGCCCGTGGTCGGCAGGATCAGCGCGTTGGTGGTGGTGGCGGCTCCGGTCGCGGCGACTCCGCTCGCGATGAGGGAGTCGAACGAGGCGTCCACCTCCTCCTTCGACTTGCTGTCGAGCTCCTCGGTGATGGCGAGGTGCTCGATCGGCGGCTCGAAGCTCCCGGTGATCTCGGTGGCCTTCTCGTCGACGATGTCGAGGGATCCGCCCACCGACGCGAAGAGAGCGGTGTTCAAGTGCGGCTGCTCGGGCTGCTCGTCGGCTGCCGGCTGCTCGTCGTCCGCGTTCCGCTCGTCCTCCGCGGTCCGCTCGTCCGAGGCGTCCGTGTGCGGCGCCTCGTCGTCGGAGGAAGAACTCTCGATCTCGGCCTCGTGCACCTCGGACTCGTCGACGTCCGTGGTCGCGCCGGATGCGGACTCGTCCGCGTCCTGCGCAGACGCCTCAGGAGCGTCCCCGGTGGCGACGTCCTCGTCCGCCTCCGGCTCCTGCTCCACTGCGCCCTCGGGCACCGGCTCCGCATCGCGCGACTCATCGGCCGCCTCGATCACGGGGACCGCCCCGGTCGGCGGGAGCGCCGATGCGCGCTCGAGAGCGCCCTCGACGTCGGAGCGCTCGTCGTCGGACCGCTCCTCGTCCGCAGGCGGCTCAGCCTCCGGGGCGGCGGCGACCTTCTCCGCCTGCTGCTGCGCCAGCAGCGCGCGCAGCTCCCGACGGGTCAGCTGGCGGCCCGTGGCGTTCTCGGTGGCGACGATCTCCATCGAGGAGGTGCGCAGGTCGGGCTCGCTCGCCGGGCTGGGCTCGACGGGGGTGATCCGCAGGGCCTGGGTGGGGGTCAGCACGGGCATGTCGCCGGCGGTGGTGACGGTCGCGGTGGCAGCTCGGCGGGACGTCGTCGGAACGGCGGCGGTCGGGGCCGCACCGGCCTCGCGCCTCTCGCGCTCGCGGATCTCGCGCCGGGTGAGCGGCTTCTCCTCGGGCTGAACTGTCATGACGTGCTCCGATACAGGTGGTGCTTCGAGATGTACTGGACGACACCGTCGGGAACCAGGTACCAGACCGGATGACCCCGGTTGACGCGGCTCCGACAGTCGGTCGAGGAGATCGCCAGTGCCGGAATCTCCAACAAGGATACGTCCTGGGCCGGCAATCCCGAAACGTTGAGGACGTGCCCCGGCCGGCTGACGGCGACGAAGTGGGCCAGCTCCCACAGCTCGTCGTAGTCCTTCCAGCTCAGGATCTGGGCGACGGCGTCCGCGCCGGTGATGAAGAACAGCTCGGCGTCGGGGTGCGCGGCGTGGATGTCGCGCAGGGTGTCGATCGTGTAGGTCGTCCCGATGCGGTCGACGTCGACGCGGCTGACGGTGAAGCGCGGGTTCGACGCCGTCGCGATCACCGTCATCAGGTACCGGTGCTCGGCGGAGGTCACCGTCTTCTTGTGCCAGGGCTGGCCGGTGGGCACGAAGACGACCTCGTCCAGGTCGAACGACTGGGCCACCTCGGAGGCGGCGACCAGGTGACCGTGGTGGATCGGGTCGAAGGTGCCGCCCATCACGCCGATGCGGGGACGCCGCGGGCCTCCGCTCGCGGCGGACGTCACGATCGCTGGGCTCCCCGCCTAGTGGCCGTGACCGTGCTGGTCGTGGGAGCCGGCGCCGGTCTTGTGGGAGTGGCGGTTCGCCACGTCGCGGTAGCTCCAGGTGACGAAGCCGAGGGCCGTGAAGGCGACGGCGGCGATCAGGCCGAAGACGATCGGGGGGAACGGCAGCTCCGTGTGGGCCGCTGCTTCGGCGAGGACGGTCGTCGCGAGGGACATGCAGTGCTCCTTGGAGGTCGTGGTCGCCCCGGCGGGGCTCCGACGAGTCTACCCGGACGCCGCTCGACGCCGGATCGCCGGTCCGGGCGCTAGGCGCGGACCTGTCCCGCACCGCGCAGCAGCCACTTCGTGCTGGTCAGCTCGGGCAGGCCCATGGGTCCCCGGGCGTGCAGCTTCTGCGTCGAGATGCCGACCTCGGCGCCGAACCCGAACTCCCCGCCGTCGGTGAAGCGCGTAGAGGCGTTGACCATCACGACCGCCGAGTCGACCTCGGCGAGGAAGCGCTCGGCGCTCCGGAGGTCGTTCGTCACGATCGACTCGGTGTGGTGGGTGGAGTACCGGTCGATGTGGGCCATCGCGGCGTCGAGGTCGTCGACGATCGCGACGGCGACGTCGAGCGAGTAGTACTCGGCGGACCAGTCCTCGTCGGTGGCGGGCACCGCGTCGGGCCAGAGCGCCGCGACGCGCTCGTCGCCGTGCACGGTCACTCCCGCTTCCGCGAGCCGGCCGAGGACGGGCGGGAGGAGGCGCTCGGCGGCGTCGCGGTGCACCAAGAGGGTCTCGAGGGCGTTGCAGGTGCTCGGGCGCTGCACCTTGGCGTTGTGGACGATGTCCACGGCCCACTGCTCGTCGGCACTGGCGTCGAGGAAGACGTGGACGACACCGGCGCCCGTCTCGATGACGGGGACCGTCGACTCCGTCACGACCGACTCGATGAGGCCCGCGCTCCCCCGCGGCACCAGGACGTCGACGTAGCCGCGCGCGCGCATCAGGGCCTTCGCGCCCTCGCGGCCGTGGTCGTCGACCGTCTGCACCAGCTCGGCGGGCAGGCCGACGGACGCTACGGCCTCCTGCAGCAGCTCCACCAGGACCCGGTTCGTGTTCTCCGCGGCCGTGCCTCCGCGCAGGATCACGGCGTTCCCGCTCTTGAGGGCGAGCGCGGCGATGTCGATGGTCACGTTCGGGCGCGCCTCGTAGATCGCTCCGACCACGCCGAACGGGACCCGCACCTGGGTGAGCGAGGCGCCGTTGGGCAGGTTCGAGCCCCGCACCGTCTGCCCGACCGGATCGGTGAGCCCGACGACCGCGACGACGGCGTCGGCGAGGGAGCCCAGGCGCGCCGCGTCGAGGCGGAGGCGGTCCTGCAGGCCCGCGCTCATCCCGCTCCCGCGACCCCGCTGGAGGTCGAGCTCGTTCGCCGGGACGACGCGCTCGGCGCTCGAGCGCACCGCGTCGGCGATGGCGAGCAGAGCCCGGTTCTTGAGGTCGGTCGTCGCACTGCGGAGGGAGCGCGACGCGGTGCGGGAGGCGGCGAACCGCTCGGTCAGCGCACTGCTGTCGGGGGTCGTCTGCGGCATCCGGCCAGTGTAGAGGCAGACGACCCCGGCGGCGGGAGTCAGCTCTCCCCGCCGGCCTCCGTGCCGTCGCCCTCGTCGGCGACGCGCCAGACGCCGCCCTGGCGCTCGCGCTCGAGCTCTGCGCGGGCCTCGGCCTTGGCGTCCATCCGCTCGAAGTAGTCCTCGCGACGCTCGTTGCGGGTCTTGCGCCGGTTGTCCTCGAGGCGGAGGTCCGTTCCGCGGGGCGCGGTGATGAGCTCGGCCGTCGAGGTGAGGGTCGGCTCCCAGTCGAAGACGACGCCGTCGCCGGGGCCGATGACCACGGTGGAGCCGGCGACCGCTCCGGCCGAGAACAGGCCGTTCTCGACGCCGAGCTTCGCCAGGCGGTCGGCGAGGAAGCCGACGGCCTCGTCGTTCGTGAAGTCGGTCTGCGCGACCCAGCGCACGGGCTTGGTGCCCAGGACCCGGTAGACGTTGCCGTACGAGCCGCCCTCGACCCGGATCTCGAAGTCCTTCTCGTCCACGGCGCGCGGGCGGATGGTGATGCGCTCCACCCGCGGCACGGCGGCGAGCTCGAGGCGGTGCTTCTCGACGATCTCGGCGAGGGCGAAGGTCAGCTGGCGGAGTCCGGAGTGGCTGACCGTCGAGATCTCGAAGACGCGGTAGCCGCGGCCCTCGAGGTCGGCCCGGACGAAGTCGGCCAGCTCCTGGGCCTCGGGCACGTCGACCTTGTTGAGGGCGATCAGCTGCGGCCGCTCGATCAGCGGCACCTGCCCGTCGCCGACGGGGTACGCCGCCAGCTCCCCGAGGATGATGTCGAGGTCGGTCAGCGGGTCGCGGCCGGGCTCGAGCGTGGCGCAGTCGAGCACGTGGACGAGCGCGGTGCAGCGCTCGACGTGGCGGAGGAACTCCAGGCCCAGCCCCTTGCCCTCGCTCGCACCCTCGATGAGACCGGGGACGTCGGCGACGGTGAACCGCGACTCCCCCGCCTGCACGACGCCGAGGTTGGGCGCGAGGGTCGTGAACGGGTAGTCCGCGATCTTCGGCTTGGCCGCCGAGATCGCGGCGACGAGGCTCGACTTGCCCGCCGAGGGGAACCCGACGAGCGCGACGTCGGCGACGGTCTTCAGCTCGAGGACGACGTCGCCCTCCCAGCCCGGCGTGCCGAGCAGCGCGAAGCCGGGCGCCTTGCGCTTCGTGGTGGCCAGCGACGCGTTGCCGAGCCCGCCCTGTCCGCCCGGAGCGATGACGAACCGCAGGCCCGGCTCGTCCATGTCGATCAGCTGGTCGCCGTCGGGCGACTTGACGACCGTGCCGACCGGAACGGGCAGCTCCATCAGCTCGCCGTTGCCGCCCGCACGGTGGTCGCCCATGCCGGGGCCGCCGTTGTCGGAGCTCCGGTGCGGGTGGCGGTGGTAGGCGAGCAGGGTCGTCGTCTGCGGGTCGGCGACGAGGACGATGTCGCCTCCGTGCCCTCCGTTGCCCCCGTCGGGGCCGGCGAGCGGCTTGAACTTCTCGCGACGGACGGAGACGCAGCCGTTGCCGCCGTGGCCGGCACGCAGATGCAGCGTGACGTTGTCGACGAAGGTGACCATGGTGTGAATCCGTCCGTGAGTGCGTGCGGCGCCGGGATGCCGGCGCCGGGGGGCTGTGCCCCGGTAAACGCGCAAGGGGCGAGCCGAAGCCCGCCCCTTGCGTCCTGTGCCTGTGCGGCCGAGGAGGTCGACCCTACTGGGCGGCCGCCACGATGTTGACGACCTTGCGGCCGCCCTTGCTGCCGAACTCGACAGCGCCCGCCGAGAGGGCGAACAGGGTGTCGTCGCCACCGCGACCGACGTTCGCGCCGGGGTGGAAGTGCGTGCCGCGCTGGCGGACGATGATCTCGCCCGCGTTCACGACCTGGCCGCCGAAGCGCTTGACGCCGAGACGCTGCGCGTTCGAGTCGCGACCGTTGCGAGTGGAGCTCGCGCCCTTCTTGTGTGCCATTTCTCATCTCCTCGAGACCGGGGGGCCGCAGCCCCGTGCTGTTGCCCTGCAGGGCGATGGCTCGCTCCGCAGGTCAGCTCAATTCCTTTGCAGGACTACTTGATGCCAGTGACCTTGACGCGCGTGAGGTCCTGACGGTGCCCCTGGCGCTTCTTGTAACCGGTCTTGTTCTTGAACTTCTGGATGATGATCTTCGGACCGCGGAGGTCCTCGAGCACCTCGGCGGTGACGGTGACGCCCGCGAGGGTCGCCGCGTCCGAGGTGATCGACTCACCGTCGACGAGCAGCACGGCAGGAAGCTGCACGGTGCCGTTCTCGTCGGCCTTGACGCGGTCCATCGTCACGATGGTGCCGACCTCGACCTTCTCCTGCCGACCGCCGGCGCGCACAACTGCGTAAACCACTTCTCGTACCTGTTTCTCGTCTGGACGGAGCGGAGGCCTCGTCCGGGGCTTGTAGGGACGGGGCTGAGCCCCGGTCTTCCGGTTCGTACCCGTCTCCTCACGACACGAGGGAACCGGCACCGCGGCCCGCGCCCCGTGAGGGGCGGAGCGACAACGGAAATCTGCGTGAGCACATGGATCGCGCCACACCAACGGTCAAGAGTACGGGATCCGTGCTCCACGGTCAAACGGACACGGCTGCGAAGCCGTGTCCGCCCGACCGGCGACCCCGTCACGATAGTCGAGCAGGGGGCGCGTGGACGGACGGCGCGCCGCCTACGATCGGGGAATGGCCATCCTCGTCGACGCCGCGCGCTGGCCGGCGCACGGCCGGCTGTGGGCGCACCTCGTGAGCGACGTCTCGCTCGAGGAGCTCCACGACTTCGCGCGCCGCCTCGGCGTGCCCGAGCGCGGCTTCGACCTGGACCACTACGACGTGCCCGAGGAGCGGATCGACGAGCTCGTCGCCGCGGGCGCGGTCCCCGTCGGCGCGCGGGAGCTGGTCGAGCGGCTGAGGCGGAGCGGGCTGCGCGTCCGCGGTCGCGACCGGGACGCCGAGAGGGCCCGGCGCCGGCTCTCGCCGGGCACCGGGCCCTCCTGACACCGGGTCGCGCTACTGGTCGGCGCGGCGCGGCGTCTGCTCGGGGATGACCGCGACTCCGGTGAGCGCGGCCGTCGTGACGCGGCGGCTCTTCGCGCGGCCCTGACCGGGCTGCTTCGGGGCCGGCAGGGCGTCGAGCACGGAGTCGAGCAGGTGCTCGGCGACCTCGCTGCGGACGCGGCGCGGAGGCGTGACCGGCGCGATCGGGATGTCGAGGATCGGCGCGGCGGCAGCGGCCGGCTCGGCCTCCTTCTCGGCCGGGCTCTCGACGGGTGCCGACTCGACCGGCGCCGTCTCGGCGGCCTCCTGACGCGGCTCGCGGTCGCGGCTGCGACGGCGGCGCTCGCCCCGTGCGGGACGCTCGCCGCGACGGCTCGGCTCGGACGGCTGCTCCTCGGATGCCGCGGCGGCCTCCTCCGGCGCCTGGGCCTCGACGGCCTCGGCGGCGTCCTCGACGAGCGCGGCCGCCTCCTCCGCCGCCTGGCGCACGGCCTGGGGGTGGATGGTGCTGGCCGCGATCTGCGCGAGCGCGTTCTTCGCGTCGTCGGTGATGGCGTGGGTGCTGATCGGCTTGGCCGCCTGCGCACCCTGGCCGTTCTGGCCTCCGTTTGATCGGCCGGAGGCGGCGGGCTGCTGCTCGCCGCCCTTGCCCCGGCGGCGCTGCTCCTGCTGCGGGGCCGCGGTGGAGCGGTGCTTGAGCACGGGGTCGTGGTGGACGATGACGCCGCGACCGGCGCAGACCTCGCAGTTCTCGCTGAAGGTCTCGAGCAGGCCCAGGCCCAGCTTCTTGCGGGTCATCTGCACGAGGCCGAGCGAGGTGACCTCGGCGACCTGGTGCTTCGTCCGGTCGCGGCTGAGGCACTCCACCAGGCGGCGGAGCACGAGGTCGCGGTTGGACTCGAGCACCATGTCGATGAAGTCGACGACGATGATGCCGCCGATGTCGCGCAGGCGCAGCTGGCGGACGATCTCCTCGGCCGCCTCCAGGTTGTTCTTCGTGACCGTCTCCTCGAGGTTGCCCCCCGAGCCGACGAACTTGCCGGTGTTGACGTCGACCACGGTCATCGCCTCGGTGCGGTCGATCACGAGCGAGCCGCCGCTGGGCAGCCAGACCTTGCGCTCCAGCGCCTTCTCGATCTGCTCCGTGATGCGGAACTCGTCGAACGCGTCCTTCTCTCCGGTGTAGACCTCGACGCGCTCGAGCAGATCGGGGGCGACCTGGCTGAGGTAGAGCTCGATCGTCTCGCGGGCGTCGTCGCCGGCGATGACCATCTTCTCGAAGTCCTCGTTGAAGACGTCGCGGACGATCTTGATCAGCAGGTCCGGCTCGCTGTGCAGGAGAGCGGGAGCCTGTCCGGTCGCGGCCTTCGCGCTGAGAGCCGTCCACTGCGCGGTGAGCCGCTCCACGTCGACGGTCAGCTGCTCCTCCGTGGCGCCCTCGGCCGCGGTGCGGACGATGACGCCCACGTTCTCGGGCAGCACCTCCTTGAGGATCTTCTTCAGGCGCGCGCGCTCGGTGTCCGGGAGCTTGCGCGAGATCCCGTTCATCGAGCCGTTGGGCACGTAGACGAGGTAGCGGCCGGGGAGCGAGATCTGGCTCGTGAGCCGGGCGCCCTTGTGGCCGACGGGGTCCTTCGTGACCTGGACGAGGACCCGGTCGCCGGGCTTGAGCGCGAGCTCGATCCGGCGGGGGCCGCCGGCGTTGTTCGCGGCGTCCCAGTCCACCTCGCCGGAGTAGAGCACGGCGTTGCGACCGCGTCCGATGTCGACGAAGGCGGCCTCCATGCTCGGGAGGACGTTCTGCACGCGGCCGAGGTAGACGTTGCCGATGAGCGACGCCTCCTGCGAGCGGGCGACGTAGTGCTCGGCGAGCACGCCGTCCTCCAGCACGCCGATGCGGATGCTGTCCTCCTTCGAGCGGACGACCATGACGCGGTCGACGGCCTCCCGGCGGGCGAGGAACTCGGACTCGGTGACGACGGTGCGGCGCCGGCCGGCGTCGCGGCCGTCGCGGCGGCGCTGCTTCTTGGCCTCGAGGCGGGTGGAGCCCTTGATGCGCTGCGGCTCGGTGATGAGCTCGGGCTCGCGGGGCTCGCGCTGCTCGCGCGGCTGGCGGACCCGGACGACGGTGTTCTCGGGGTCGTCGGAGCCGGACCTCTCGCTCTCGCCGCTGCGGCGGCGCGAGCGGCGGCGGACGGAGCCCTGCTCCTCGGCCGGGCTCTCGCGCTCCTCCTGGACGCCCAGCGGCGCACCGCGGGGAGGCAGCGGAGCCAGCTCGACGTAGTCGGGCAGGATCGGCGCCTGGAACAGCAGCGACGGGCTCGGCAGCGCGGGCCGTCGCGGCTCCTCCTGCTCGGCGCCCGGGGTCTGCGGGAGGGCGTTGAAGAACACCGCGCCCGTCGACGTCGACGGCTCGGCCGCCTCCGCGGCACTCCCGTTCTCAGGCAGCTCCGCGCCCTCGGCGCCTGTCTGGTCGGTCTCGTTGCTGTCGATGATGGTCTCCCCTGTCGCTGGCGCGCTCGACTCGGTCCGCCGGGTCGCCCGGCGGCCACCGAAGAGGCGGCTGATCTTCCTGGCCCCGCTGCGGGGCTCGTCGCGGTCCGGATCGGATCCGCTCGTACTGTTGTCTTCCACCATTCCTGGTGCACTCCTCGGCCGGGTCGTCCGCCGCGTCGTCTTCCCGGATGCTTCTCTCGTGCGAGGGGCCTCGGCCCGACGCGAATCCTTCCGCTCCCCCGGTCCCGTCGCGCTCGTGGCGCGGGACTCCGGTTGCAGCTGCACTCTCGGAACTGACTATCCGACACGCGCTCCCCCGCGGTGCGACCTGCGGTCGACTCCCGGCGGAGCGGAGATCCGGCGCGTCCATTCGCGGAACGCTGTCGATCTCCTGTGGCCCGGTACTCGCCCGGTAAACCTTCTTCGCGTCGATGCGGGATCCCCCGGACCGACGGCTCTGATTATCGCACGCATTCCCAGAGGCGCCGATCCGGCGCGTGCCATAATCCCCCGGTGTCCAGCGATCCCGGGGTGCGCGACGCCCCCACTCAGCAGCGCCCCGTCCTCTTCGCCGTCCTGCTGATCGTCCTCGGCGTGATCGGCTGGACCGCCGCCTTCGCTCTCACGAACGACAAGTTCGCCGCTCTCGAGAACCCCGATGCGGGTCTCGGCTGCGACTTCAGCCTGCTGGTGCAGTGCAGTGCGAACCTGAACTCGGCGCAGGGGGCCGTCTTCGGCTTCCCGAACCCGCTCATCGGCCTCGCGGCGTGGATCGCGCCGATCGTGGTGGGGCTGGGCCTGCTCGCGGGCGCCCGCTTCGACCGCTGGTTCTGGGCGGCCTTCAACATCGGATTCCTGCTCGCCCTCGTGTTCGTGGGCTGGCTCATCGCGACGAGCGTCTTCGCGCTCGGGACGCTCTGCCCGTGGTGCATGCTCACCTGGGCCGTTGTCATCCCAGGATTCTGGCTGGTGACGCTCCGCAACCTCCGCGAGGGCGTCCTCCCCGTGCCCGCCGGGGTGCGCCGCTTCGCCGGCGCCGCCTACGGCTGGGTCCCGTTCATCACGCTGCTCTGCTACCTGCTGATCGCGGTGATCGCGCAGGTGAGGCTGAACGTGCTCGCCTACCTCTGACGGACGGCGTCAGAGGCAGGCGGCCGTGCGGCTCAGGCGAACCAGAGGCTGAGCTCGCGCGCGGCCGACTCCTCGGAGTCGGAGCCGTGCACGAGGTTCTGCTGGACCTTGAGGCCCCAGTCGCGGCCGAGGTCGCCGCGGATGGTGCCAGGAGCGGCCGTGGTCGGGTCGGTGGTGCCGGCGAGGGCGCGGAAGCCCTCGATCACGCGGTCGCCCGCGATGCGCAGGGCGACGATCGGGCCGCTCTCCATGAATTCGACGAGCGGCTCGTAGAAGGGCTTGCCCTCGTGCTCGGCGTAGTGGGCGGCGAGCAGCTCGCGGTCGGCCTCGACGAGCTTCACGTCGACGAGGGAGTAGCCCTTCGCCTCGATGCGGCGGAGGATCTCGCCGGTGAGGTTGCGGGCGACGCCGTCGGGCTTGACGAGGACGAGGGTCTCCTGAGTGGCCATGGTTCAGCGGTCTCCTTCGGTGGGGTCGGTGGGCCCCGCCGCCCGGCGCGTCTGAGCGTCGAGGCGGGTGCCGGTCACCATGCAGTACGTCCACAGCGCCACGAACGCGGCGCCGATGACGTACATGATCGGGACCAGCAGGCCCGAGGCCACGATAACGAACTGGAGCACCCAGCCGATGCGGAAGCCGACCGACCGGTTCAGCAGGCCGAGAGTGGCGACGAGTGCGAGGCAGACCACCGCTCCCCCGACCAGCACGACCACGGGGTCGGCCGCCTTCAGCCCGAAGGCGACCAGCGTGGCGAGGAAGACGATGACCGCCTCGAAGCCGAGCACGATCGAGCCGAGGCTCTCCCGGACGGTCCGCGAGCGGCGGGGGCGTCCGGCCCTCACGCGCCCAGCCAGTTCTCGTCGCGGGCCGCGGTGATCGTGCGGCCGACGAGGGTGATCGAGCCCGTGACCAGCAGAGCGCCCTTGTCGGTGCGCGCGGCGAGGACGCGACCGGCCGTGAGAGCACCCAGCGGATCCTCGGCGACGCGGACCGCCTCCTCCGGGAACACGGTGCGGGCGAGCGCGGCGAGCTCCTCGGCGGGCATCGCCCGATCGCTCGGCGCCGTGGTCACGATCAGCTCGTCCACCACGGGACGGAGCTCCCGGAGGATCCCCTCGGCGTCCTTCTCGGCCAGCACGCCGAGGACGGCCGTCACGCGGTCGAAGTCGAAGTAGCGGCCGAGCGCGGCGGCGAGGGACGCGGCGCCGTGCGGGTTGTGCGCCGCGTCGACGATCGTGCGCGGAGCCAGTCCGACGAGCTGCAGGCGGCCCGGGGAGGTCGCAGCGGCGAAGCCCTCGTCGAGGACGTCGCCGGTGAGCTCCTGCGTCCCGCCGCCGAGGAAGGTCTCAACCGCGGCGACGGCCACGGCGGCGTTCTCGGCCTGGTGATCGCCGAAGAACGGCAGCAGCAGCTGCTCGTAGGTGGTGACGAGGCCCCGGACGGTGACGACCTGGCCGCCGACGGCGACGGTCGTCGACTCGACGTCGAACTCCGCCCCCTCGACGACGATCGTCGACTCCGTGGCTTCGGCCGCGTGCCGCAGCGCCGCCTCCGCCTCCGGGACCTGCTTCGCGGAGACCACCGAGGCGAGCGGCTTGACGATGCCCGACTTGGTGCGCGCGATCTCCTCGATCGTCGAGCCGAGGCGGTCGGTGTGGTCGAGGGCGATCGGCGTGAAGACGGCGACCTGCGCGTCGGCGACGTTCGTCGAGTCCCACTCGCCGCCCATCCCCACCTCGACGACGGCCACGTCGACCGGCGCGTCGGCGAAGGCCGCGTAGGCCAGGACGGTGATCGCCTCGAAGAAGGACAGCGGCGCCTCGCCCTGCTCGGCCAGCTCGGCGTCGGTCATCCGCAGGTACGGCTCGACGTCCTGCCAGTTGTCGGCGAGGCTCCGGTCCGAGATCGGCTCCCCGTCGATGACGATCCGCTCGTTGAAGCGCTCGAGGTGCGGACTGGTGAACAGGCCCACGCGCAGCCCGTGGGCGCGCAGCAGGCTCTCGATCATGCGGCTGGTCGAGGTCTTGCCGTTGGTCCCGGCGATCTGGATCACCGGATAGGCGCGCTGCGGGTCGCCGAGGATCTCGACGGCGCGCCGGGTCGGAGCGAGGCGCGGGCGAATGCTCGCCTCGCCCAGGCGCTCCAGCAGCGCCGCGTAGACGGCGTCGGCGGCCGCGCGGTCGGCGTCGTCCGGCTCGAACGGATCAGACATCGGCGGCCTCGACCTTCTCGACGCGGATGATGGCGGTGCCGGCGGGGCCGACGGCGATCGCGCCCTCGCCGCCCTCGAGCGCCGTGGTGAGCGGAGTGAACGCGCAGCCGGTCGCGAGGGTCTCCTCCGCGATCCAGACCGCGTGCGGCTCGAGCGCCTGCAGGCTCGGCTCGTCGAGCACGACCTCCAGGACGATCCGGTCGCTGACCTCGAGGCCGGCGGCCTTCCGGGCGTCCTGCACCGCGCGGATGAGGTCGCGGGCGAGCCCCTCCGCCTCGAGCTCGGGGGTGGTCGCCGTGTCGAGGAGCACGAAGCCCCCGCGCGGGAGCAGGGCGATGGCGCGGTCGTCTCCGGCCGAGCCGCCGACCTCGAGCGTGAGCTCGTACTCGCCCTCGACCAGCTCGACTCCGCCTGCGGTGACGACGCCGTCGGTCTCGCTCCAGTCGCCGGCCTTGGCGGCCCTGATCACGGTCTGCACGCCCTTGCCGAGGCGGGGGCCCGCCGCGCGCGCGTTGACCGCGAGACGGGAAGTGACGCCGTAGTCGGCGGCGCTGGAGTCGACGAGCGGCACCAGCGACACCTCCTTCACGTTCAGCTCGTCGCGGAGGATCGCCTCGAACGGCGCGAGCTCGTCGGCGTCCGCGACCACCACGGTCAGACGCGCGAGCGGCAGGCGGACGCGGAGCCCCGCCTGCTTGCGGAGGGAGAGCGCGGTGGACGAGATGCCGCGGACCGCGTCCATCGCGTGCACGAGCGCCGGGTCGGCGGGGAACTCGTCCGCCTCCGGCCAGTCGGTGAGGTGGACGCTGCGGCCGCCGGTCAGGCCCTGCCAGATCTGCTCCGTGACGAGCGGCAGGAGCGGGGCGGCGACGCGGCACACGGTCTCGAGGACCGTGTAGAGCGTGTCGAAAGCCTCCGATCCGCGGCCGTCCTCGCCGACACCCTGCCAGAAGCGGTCGCGGGAGCGGCGCACGTACCAGTTGGTGAGCACGTCGGAGAAGTCGCGGAGCGCGGCGGCCGCGAGCGTGGAGTCCAGCGCCTCGAGGCGGCCGGTCACGGTCTCGACCAGATCGCGGGTCTTGGCGAGCAGGTAGCGGTCGAGGACGTCCTCGGAGCCGGTGCGCCTGGTCGCCTCGTAGCCGCCGCCCGCCGAGGCGTTGGCGTAGAGGGAGAAGAAGTACCAGGTGCTCCAGAGCGGCAGCAGCACCTGGCGGACGCCCTCGCGGATGCCCTCCTCCGTCACGACGAGGTTGCCGCCCCGGAGGACCGGGCTCGACATCAGGAACCAGCGCATGGCGTCGGAGCCGTCGCGGTCGAAGACCTCGGCCACGTCCGGGTAGTTGCGCAGCGACTTGGACATCTTCTGCCCGTCGTTGCCCAGAACGATGCCGTGGCTGACCACGTTGCGGAAGGCCGGGCGGTCGAACAGCGCGGTCGAGAGCACGTGCAGCGTGTAGAACCAGCCGCGCGTCTGCCCGATGTACTCGACGATGAAGTCAGCGGGGTTGTGGGTGTCGAACCAGTCCGCGTTCTCGAACGGGTAGTGCACCTGGGCGAAGGGCATCGATCCGGAGTCGAACCAGACGTCGAGGACGTCGCTGATCCGGCGCATCGTCGAGCGCCCGGTCGGGTCGTCGGGGTTCGGGCGGGTCAGCTCGTCGATGAAAGGCCGGTGCAGGTCGTCCGGGCGCACGCCGAAGTCGCGCTCCAGCTCGTCCAGCGAGCCGTAGACGTCGATCCGCGGGTACTCCGGGTCGTCGCTCTTCCACACCGGGATCGGCGAGCCGAAGTAGCGGTTGCGGCTGATGGACCAGTCGCGCGCGCCCGAGAGCCACTTGCCGAACTGGCCGTCCTTGACGTTCTCGGGGACCCAGGTGATCTCCTGGTTGAGCTCCTCCATGCGGTCGCGGATCGCAGTGACGCGGACGAACCAGCTCGAGACCGCCTTGTAGATCAGCGGGTTGCGGCAGCGCCAGCAGTGCGGGTACGAGTGCTCGTAGCTCGCCTGGCGGAGCAGGCGGTGGCTCGCGCGCAGGAGCTGCGTGAGGGGCTTGTTCGCATCGAAGACCTGGAGGCCGGCGACCTCGCTGATCTGCGGCAGGAAGCGGCCGCCGTCGTCGACCGAGATGATGACGGGGATGCCCGCCGCCTCGCAGACCTTCTGGTCGTCCTCGCCGTAGGCGGGCGCCTGGTGCACGATGCCGGTGCCCTCGCTGGTGGTCACGTAGTCGGCGACGAGGATCCGCCACGCGTTCTGCGTGCCCCAGGCCTCGGTGTCCGCGTAGTGGTCCCAGAGGCGGTCGTAGCTGATCCCCTCGAGCTCGGAGCCGCGGTGCGTGCGCGAGACGGCGGCCAGCGCCGACTCCGCATCCGGGTAGCCGAGGTCCTTCGCGTAGGCGCCGACCTGGTCGATGGCGAGCAGGTACTCCGCCGAGAGCTCGCGCTCCTCGGGCTCGCCCTTGCCGTCGGCCGCGCCGTTCGGGCCGGCGGGGACGACCGCGTACTCGATGTCGGGCCCGACCGCGAGTGCGAGGTTGGTCGGCAGCGTCCAGGGCGTCGTCGTCCACGCGAGAGCGCGGACCGCCGTCAGCTGGAGCGCCTCCGCCGTCTCGCCGACCAGCGGGAAGGTGACGGTGACCGTCTGGTCCTGGCGCATCTTGTAGACGTCGTCGTCCATCCGCAGCTCGTGGTTCGAGAGCGGGGTCTGGTCGCGCCAGCAGTACGGCAGCACCCGGTGGCCCTCGTAGGCGAGGCCTTTGTCGTAGAGCTGCTTGAACGCCCAGATCACGGACTCCATGAAGGTGGGGTCGAGCGTCTTGTAGTCGTCGTCGAAGTCGACCCAGCGCGCCTGGCGGGTGACGTAGTCCTGCCACTCCCCGGTGTAGCGCAGCACCGACTCCTTCGCGGCGGCGTTGAAGGCCGCGACGCCCATCTCCTCGATCTGGGACTTGTCGGTGATGCCGAGCTGCCGCTCCGCCTCGAGCTCGGCGGGCAGGCCGTGGGTGTCCCAGCCGAAGCGGCGGTGCACCTGCCGTCCGCGCATCGTCTCGAAGCGGGGGAAGACGTCCTTGGCGTAGCCGGTGAGGAGGTGCCCGTAGTGCGGCAGGCCGTTGGCGAACGGCGGGCCGTCGTAGAAGACCCACTCCGGCGCGCCCTCGCGCTGACGGATCGACTCCTGGAAGGTGTCGTCCGCCTTCCAGTACGCGAGCACGCGCTCCTCGATCTCGGGGAAGCGCGGCGACGGGGTCACGCCCCGGCCGAACGCGGAGCCCTCGGCGGGCTCGGCTCCGTGCGGGGTGGGCGGGGTCAGGGGGTAGGTCACGTGCGGTCTCCTGGCAGTGCTGCTGGTCTGCACGAGGACGGCCCGCCCGGATCTCAGACCCCGGGCCGGGTCGCGGTACCACCTCGCTTGGACCGGTCGGCCGGACGCTCCCGGAGGAGTGCCCGCTGACGCGTTCCCACTCGATCGGCTGTCACGGGCCGCACCCGTCCGGGTCTACTGGGCACAGGCCGGAGCCGGCGCCGTTCTTCCGGAGACTCACCGGTGATGGCCGGGTCGAAGTCGTCCGGCGCTATCCTAGCGCGTCGGAGGAAGCGGAGCAGGAGCGGGTCATGGTGCGAGGAGTGCAGCGCGGACGGCCCCGCGCGTCGTCGCGCTCCATGCTCGAGGACGCCGCACTGGACCTCTTCGTCGAGCAGAGCTACGCGGGCACGACGATCGAGCAGATCGCCCAGCGGGCGGGCGTCTCGCGCAACACGTTCTTCAACTACTTCGAGTCCAAGAGCGACGTCTTCTGGGTCCTGGTCGACGACCGGCTGGCCGAGCTCCCGGAGGCGCTGGCCGAGACGGCGGCCGGGGCGCCGGTGATGGACGCGCTCGGCGACGCGCTGCTCGCGATCGGCTCCGGCTTCGGACCCGCGACGGTGCCGTGGGTGCTCACCCAGTCCGAGATGATCGGCAGCGTCCACGAGCTGCAGGCGTCGGCCCTCGGCCGTCTCGCCCGGCAGGCGGCCGTGATCGCCCGCTTCGTGGAGGAGCGGAGCGCGCGCCCGCTGCCCTCGCACCTCTCCCGCGCGATCGCCTACGCGAGCGTGGGAGCCGCGGTGGCGGCCGTGCAGGCCTGGGCCGCGGCGGGTCCCACCCGCGGCGAGCTCGTGCCCTACCTCGACGAGGCGCTCGCGCCCGTCCGGGCGGGCTTCGCCCCCGTCGTCGACTGACCCGGCTCCCGCGGCTCCCGTAGAATCGACGCGGCCGGCGGGCGACTCGCCCCGGAGCCCCCATCCAGGCACCATCACCACCGACACGGTGCCGCCCATAGCGAACCGGAGCATCATGACCCTCGCCGACCGCCTCCCCGCGAAGCCCGCCCTCGAGGGCCTGGAGGGCACGTGGGGCCTCCGCTGGCAGACCGACGGGACCTATCGGTTCGACCGCACCGGCCTGACCCGCGCCGACGTCTACTCGATCGACACCCCGCCGCCCACCGCGTCCGGGTCGCTGCACATCGGGCACGTCTTCTCCTACACGCACACCGACGTCGTCGCGCGATTCCAGCGGATGCATGGCAAGAGCGTCTTCTACCCGATGGGCTGGGACGACAACGGCCTGCCGACCGAGCGCCGCGTGCAGAACTACTACGGGGTTCGCTGCGACCCGACGCTCCCCTACGAGCCCGGCTTCACCCCTCCGTTCGAGGGCGGCGACAACAAGAGCAGCAAGGCCGCCGACCAGAAGCCGATCTCGCGCCGCAACTTCGTCGAGCTGTGCGAGCGCCTCACCGTCGAGGACGAGAAGCAGTTCGAGGACGTGTGGCGGGCGCTGGGCCTGTCCGTCGACTGGTCGCAGAGCTACCGCACCATCGGCGACGAGTCGCAGGCCGCCTCGCAGCGCGCCTTCCTCCGCAACCTCGCCCGCGGCGAGGCGTACCAGGCGCAGGCCCCGACCCTCTGGGACATCACCTTCCGGACCGCCGTCGCCCAGGCGGAGCTCGAGGACAAGGACCAGCCCGGCGCCTACCACCGCCTCGGCTTCCACCGCGACGGCGGCGAGGACGTCTTCATCGAGACGACCCGTCCCGAGCTGCTGCCGGCCTGCGTCGCCCTCGTCGCGCACCCCGACGACGAGCGCTACCAGGCGCTGTTCGGCTCCACCGTTCGCACGCCGCTCTTCGACGTCGAGGTCCCGGTGCTCGCGCACCACCTGGCGCAGAAGGACAAGGGCTCGGGCATCGCGATGATCTGCACCTTCGGCGACATCACGGACGTGGTCTGGTGGCGCGAGCTCGACCTGCCCAACCGCGCGATCATCGGCTTCGACGGCCGCCTGATCTCGGACGCGCCCGCCGCGATCACGAGCGACGCGGGCCGCACCGCGTACGAGCAGCTCGCCGGCAAGACCGTCTTCTCGGCGAAGCAGGCCGTCGTGGCGCTGCTGAAGGAGTCCGGCGAGATGATCGGCGACCCGCGCCCCATCACGCACCAGGTCAAGTTCTTCGAGAAGGGCGACAAGCCGCTCGAGATCGTGTCGACGCGCCAGTGGTACATCGGCAACGGCGCTCGCGACGCGGTGCTCAAGGAGCGCCTGCTGGAGCTCGGCCGCGACGTGCGCTTCGTGCCGGAGTTCATGCGCGTCCGCTACGAGAACTGGGTGAACGGCCTCTCCGGCGACTGGCTGATCTCGCGTCAGCGCTTCTTCGGCGTGCCGATCCCGGTCTGGTACCCGCTCGACGGCGACGGCAACCCCGTCTTCGACTCCCCGATCGTGCCCGACGAGGCGGCGCTGCCGGTGGACCCCTCCAGCGACCCCGCCCCCGGCTACTCGGAGGACCAGCGCGGAGCGGCGGGCGGCTTCCAGGGCGAGCTCGACGTGATGGACACCTGGGCGACCTCCTCGCTGACCCCGCAGCTCGCGGGCGGCTGGGAGCGGGACGACGAGCTCTGGCAGCTGGTCGCTCCCTACGACCTGCGCCCGCAGGGCCAGGACATCATCCGCACCTGGCTCTTCTCGACCCTCCTGCGCTCCCAGCTCGAGGACGGCCGCGCCCCGTGGAGCACGGCGACCGTCTCCGGCTTCATCGTCGACCCCGACCGCAAGAAGATGTCCAAGTCGAAGGGCAACGTGGTCACTCCGGCCGCGATGCTCGAGCAGCACGGCTCGGACGCGGTCCGCTACTGGGCCGCCTCCTCGCGCCTGGGCACCGACGCGGCCTTCGACCCGCAGAACCCGACGCAGATCAAGATCGGCCGCCGACTGGCGATCAAGATCCTCAACGCGGCGAAGTTCATCCACGGCTTCCCGCTCGCCGAGGGCGCCGAGGTCACCGACCCGCTCGACCTCAGCATGCTGGCCACCCTCGACACCGTGGTCGCCGACGCGACGACGGCGCTCGAGAACTACGACCACGCCCGCGCCCTCGAGACGACGGAGGCGTTCTTCTGGACGTTCTGCGACGACTACCTGGAGCTGGTGAAGGAGCGCGTGTACAGCGAGGACGGAGCATCCGCCGCGGCCGCGCTGCACCGGGCGCTCGACGTCCTCCAGCGCCTCTTCGCGCCGTTCCTGCCGTTCGCGACGGAGGAGACCTGGTCGTGGTCGCACGACGACTCGGTGCACCTGCGCCCCTGGCCGGCCGTCGAGGGCCTGGGCGGCGACCCCGCGGTCCTGTCCGCGGCGAGCTCCGTCCTCACGGCGATCCGGCGCGCGAAGACCGACGCGAAGGCGTCGCAGAAGACGCCGGCCCGCTCCGCCGTGGTGACGGCGCCCGCCGAGCTCGCCGCGTCGCTCCGGCTCGCCGCGGGCGACCTCGCGGCCGTCGGCAGGATCGCGGCGCTCGACTTCGCCGAGGGCGACGCCCTCGCCGTGAGCATCGAGCTCGAGACCGAGGCGTAGAGCCGCTCCCGGGAGGCGGGAACCGTCCCGCCTCCCTCCCCACCGTCGAGAGGACCCCTCCCATGCAGCTCGGAACCCGCTGGGCGGTCGGCCAGGTGCCGCCGCAGACCCTCCCCGAGATCGTCGTGACCGCGATCGGCGACGTCGAGGGCGAGCTCGCCGCGACCGGCACGGCGACCGCGGACTGGCGCTGGACGCTCACCTGGCTGGAGGGGAAGCCCGTCCTCGAGCTCGACGACGGCACCACGATCACCTACCGTCCCGACGAGGACGCCGCCTACATCACACAGCCGCAGGGCCGGGTGGAGGGCGAGGACGACGACGACTGGGGCTGACGCCCCTCACGCGGCGCAGTCGCCGAGCCCGGTGATCCAGGAGCGCGGTGCGCGTCCCGCGATCCTGAGCCGTAACCCTCTCCCCCGCCCGCGCTTTAGGCTCGCAGGATGAGCGCTCCCGATCCCGTCGCCGTCCTGCTCGAGCCGAGCGGACTCCCCCACGGGCTCCCCGACTTCGCCGCCGTCGATCCCCGGGCCTACCGCCCGGCCTTCTTCGAGGCCCTCCGCCGGCACCGCGCCGAGATCGACGCGATCGCCGGCGCCTCCGAGCCGCCGACCGTCGAGAACACCCTCGTCGCCCTCGAGCGGGCGGGCCGCGAGCTGCGCCGGGTGAGCGCCGTCTTCTTCACCGTCGCCGCCTCCGACCGCACTCCGCTCACCGACGCTCTCGAGGCCGAGCTCGCTCCGCTGCTCTCCGCCCACAGCGACGCGATCAGCCTCGACCCGCGCCTGTTCGCCCGGCTCCGCACCCTCGCCGAGCAGTCGACGGAGCTCGACCTCGACGCCGAGACGGCCTACCTCCTCGAGCGGAGGATCACCGGGTTCGAGCGCTCCGGTGCGCTCCTCGACGACGCGGGGAAGGCTCGGCTCGGCGAGCTGAACGAGCAGCTCTCGACGCTGACCACGCGCTTCGAGAAGGACCTGCTCGCCGAGTCGAACGACCGGGCCGTCCTCCTCGACGACGTCGCCGCCCTCGACGGGCTCGACGAGTCCGACGTCTCGGCCGCCGCGCGCGCCGCCGCCGACCGCGGCGTCGACGGCTGGCTGATCACCCTGCCCCTCTACTCCGGCCACCCCTGGCTCGCGCGTCTGCGCGACCGCGGCGTCCGCGAGCGCGTGCTGCGCGCGTCCACCGGCCGCGGTGCGGAGGGCGGAGCGCACGACACCACCGCGACCCTGCAGGAGATCGTCGCGCTGAGGGCCGAGCGCGCAGCCCTGCTGGGTGCAGCCACGCACGCCGAGTTCGTGATCTCGGGTCAGACAGCGGGCTCGCCGGAGCGCGTCCTGTCGCTGCTGCACGAGCTCGCCGCTCCGGCCGCCCGGAACGCGAGGATCGAGGTCGAGCGGATGCAGGCCTCCGCCGACGCCGAGCAGGACGCCGCCGGATCACCGCGCTTCACGATCGAGGCGTGGGACCGCGCCTACTACGAGGAGCGCGTGCGGTCGGAGAGCTACTCCGTCGACTCCAGCGCTCTCCGTCCCTACTTCGAGCTGGAGCGGGTGCTCCGGTACGGCGTCTTCGCCGCCGCCACCGGTCTCTACGGCGTCCGCTTCTCGGAGCGGAGCGACCTGGCCGGCTACAGCGAGCACGTGCGCGTGTTCGAGGTGCAGGAGGAGGACGGGACGCCGCTGGGCCTGTTCCTGCTCGACCCCTTCACCCGCGACTCGAAGCGCGGCGGGGCGTGGATGAACTCCCTCTCCAGCCGCACCTCGCTGCTCGGCGACTCCGCCGTCGTCGTGAACAACTTGAACCTCTCGGTTCCGGGCCCGGGTGAGCCCGCCCTTCTCAGCCTCGACGAGGTGGAGACGCTCTTCCACGAGTTCGGGCACGCCCTGCACGGCCTGTTCGCGAGCACGCGCTACCCGCGCTTCGCCGGAACCGCGGTGTTCCGCGACTTCGTCGAGTTCCCGAGCCAGGTGAACGAGACATGGGTCCGCCGCCCCGAGCTCCTCGCCGACTACGCCCGCCACGTCGAGACCGGCGAGGCCCTGCCCGCGGGGACCGTCGAGCGCCTCGAGGCGTCCGCGCTGTGGGGCGAGGGCTTCGCGACCAGCGAGTACCTGGCGTCCGCCCTGCTCGACCTCGCCTGGCACTCCCTACCGGCTCCGGTCGAGCCGCGCGACGCGGCCGCCTTCGAGCGCGACGCTCTCGACGCCGCAGGTCTTCTCCTCCCCGCCGTGCCGCCCCGCTACCGCAGCACGTACTTCGCGCACGTCTTCTCCGGCGGCTACTCCGCCGGCTACTACTCCTACATCTGGAGCGAGATCCTCGACGCGGACACGGTCGAGTGGTTCGAGGAGAACGGCGGCCTCGACCGCTCTGCGGGCGAGCGCTTCCGCCGCGGGGTGCTCGAGCTCGGCGGCTCCCGCGATCCGCTCGACGCCTACCGCGCGTTCCGCGGGCGGGATGCGCGGACCGAGCCGCTGCTCGCGCGCCGCGGCCTCCTCTAGCGGCGCCGGGGGACGAGCCAGGCGAGGAGGACGAGCCCCACGACCAGGCCCCAGAAGGCCGAGCCGATCCCTGCGATGGTCGTGCCGGAGGCGGTGACCAGGAGCGTCGCCGCCGCCGGCAGTCGCAGCCGCGCGTCCTCCACGGCGGCCTGCACAGCCGAGACGAACACGCCCAGCAGCGCCAGCCCGGCGACCGCCTCGATCAGCAGCGGGCTCGCGGAGGACACCAGTGCGGCGGCCGCCCCGGCGAACACGCCCAGCACGAGGTAGGAGGCGCCCGCCGAGACAGAGGCGATCCAGCGCTGCTCCGGCCGCGGCGAGGCCTCGGGACCCGCGGTCAGCGCGGCGCTGAGCGCGGCGTAGTTGATCGGCACTCCGCCGAAGACCGCGGAGATCCCGGAGAGAGCACCCGTCGAGACGATCCCGGGACGCGAGTGCGCCGCGAAGCCGAAGCTCGACAGCACCGCGATGCCCGGGATGTTCTGCCCCGCCATTGTCACGACGTAGAGCGGCAGGCCGATCCCGACCATCGCTCCGATCTCGAACACGGGCGCGACGACCTGCGGCACGGGGAGCAGCGGAGCACCGGCGAGTGCCGCGCCGTCCGTCACGACCAGCAGCACGATCGCCAGGGCGATCGCGGCCGGCACCGCCCAGCGGGGCAGGAGCCGCAGGAGCAGCAGCCAGAGCAGGATCACCGGCAGCGCGAGCGCGGGGATCTCGACGGCCGCGCGCACCGGCGCCAGGACGAGCGGGAACAGGATGCCCGCGAGCATGGCGTTCGCGAGCGGCCGCGGGATGCGCGCGACGAGCCTCCCGAGCGCCGGCCACAGCCCGGTGACCACCAGCAGAGCGGAGGCGACCAGGAACGCCCCGACCGCGCGGTCGAAGCCGCCGGGGAGCGTCGCGGTCGCGGCCAGCAGGGCTGCGCCCGGCGTGCTCCAGGCGAAGGTCATCGGCACGCGGTAGCGGATGCTCAGCGCGATGCAGAGGACGCCCTGCAACACGCAGACCGCGAGGAGGCCCGAGGCGGCCTGCGCGTCCGTGGCGCCCACCGCGACCACTCCGGCGAGCACGATCGCGAACGAGCTCGAGAAGCCGGTGAGGGCGGCGACGATCCCGGCGAGCAGCGGCTGGACGATGGCGGAGCCTCCCGGAGGATCGACCGGCGCCCGAGGCGGCCGGACGCACCGTCGGCGCGCTCGGCCAGGTTAGGGAAGCCGGAGCGGCTCACCCGACGAACCAACGGGCCAATCCCGGTGAACTGGCGCGGCGGACGGGGAGCGCCTAAGCGCTCTTCTCCTGGCGACGGGGGGCGTGGGGCACGATCGTCGGGGCCGCGTTGTCGAGCACCGCCGCCCGGGTGACGACGACGCGCGCCACCTCGTCCGAGGAGGGCACCTCGAACATGATCGGGCCGAGCACCTCCTCGAGGATCGCGCGCAGTCCGCGGGCACCGGTCTGACGCAGGACCGCCAGGTCCGCGATGGCCTCGAGAGCGCCCCGGTCGAACTCGAGCTCGACGCCGTCGATCTCGAACATCCGCTGGTACTGCTTCACGAGAGCGTTGCGCGGCTCGGTGAGGATCTGCATGAGCGCGTGCTGGTCGAGCTGCGTGACCGTCGTGACGACGGGGAGGCGCCCGATGAACTCGGGGATCAGCCCGAACTTGTGCAGGTCCTCGGGGAGGACCTCGCTGAAGATGTTGATCTCGTCTTCCTTGTTGTGCAGCGGGGCGCCGAAGCCGATGCCGCGCTTGCCCGCTCGCGACGAGATGATGTCCTCGAGTCCGGCGAAGGCGCCGGCGACGATGAAGAGGACGTTCGTCGTGTCGATCTGGATGAACTCCTGGTGCGGGTGCTTCCGCCCGCCCTGCGGCGGCACGGAGGCGACGGTGCCCTCGAGGATCTTGAGCAGCGCCTGCTGCACTCCCTCGCCCGAGACGTCGCGCGTGATCGAGGGGTTCTCGGCCTTCCGCGCGATCTTGTCGACCTCGTCGATGTAGATGATGCCGGTCTCGGCCCGCTTGACGTCGTAGTCGGCGGCCTGGATCAGCTTGAGCAGGATGTTCTCCACGTCCTCGCCGACGTAGCCCGCCTCGGTGAGGGCGGTGGCGTCCGCGACCGCGAAGGGCACGTTGAGGCGCTTCGCGAGGGTCTGGGCGAGGTAGGTCTTCCCGCAGCCGGTGGGGCCGATGAGCAGGATGTTGCTCTTGGCGATCTCGACCTCGTCGTGGATCGCGTCGGCGGCGGTGATGGTGTTGCGGGCGCGCACGCGCTTGTAGTGGTTGTACACGGCGACGGCGAGGGCCTTCTTGGCCTGCTCCTGCCCGATCACGTACTCCTCGAGGAAGCCGAAGATCTCCTTCGGCTTCGGGAGGTCGAACTCGTGGCTCGTCTCCTCGCTCGACTCGGAGAGGCGCTCCTCGATGATCTCGTTGCAGAGCTCGACGCACTCGTCGCAGATGTAGACGCCCGGTCCCGCGATGAGCTGCTGGACCTGCTTCTGGCTCTTGCCGCAGAAGGAGCACTTCAGCAGGTCGGCGCTTTCGCCAATACGTGCCACGGGGATGCCCCACTTCCTTGTCGTGCGTCTGTCGTGCGTCGGTCGGGTCGTGCTCCGGAGCCCGGGGGTCCGGCGAGTGCGAGCGGGACGAGCCCCCTGGCACTGCTCCGAGCCTAGCCGCTGAGCCGCGGGGGCTCGGCAGGCGGGCCGGATTCGCCGTGCCTTGCGCCTCGTGTGGCGCTTTGCTACGGCGACGGAGGACGCGGAAAGGGGCCGGGCGGCGGATCGCTCCGCCGCCCGGCCCCTCCTGGGCGCCCTACGCCGTGAGAGCCGGGAGGCTCTTGCGGCTGGTGAGCACCTGGTCGATCAGCCCGTACTCGAGCGCGTCGCTCGCGCCGAGGATCTTGTCGCGGTCGATGTCCTTCTTGACCTGCTCGATCGAGCGGTTCGAGTGGTGCGACAGCGTCTCCTCGAGCCACTCGCGCATGCGCATGATCTCGGCGGCCTGGATCTCGATGTCCGAGGCCTGGCCTCCGCCCTGCTGCACGGCGGGCTGGTGGATGAGGATGCGCGCGTTCGGCAGCGCGAGGCGCTTGCCGGGCGTTCCCGCGGCGGTGAGCACGGCGGCGGCCGAGGCGGCCTGGCCGAGCACGACCGTCTGGATGTGCGGGCGGATGTACTGCATCGTGTCGTAGATCGCCGTCATCGCGGTGAAGGATCCACCGGGCGAGTTGATGTACATGACGATGTCGCGGTCCGGGTCCTGGCTCTCGAGCACGAGGAGCTGGGCCATGATGTCGTCCGCGGAGGCGTCGTCGACCTGGACTCCGAGGAAGATGATGCGGTCCTCGAAGAGCTTGGCGTACGGGTCCTGGCGCTTGTAGCCGTAGGCCGTGCGCTCCTCGAAGGTGGGGAGGATGTAGCGCGAGGACGGTGCGGCTCCGGAGCCGAACGCCGTTCCGCCGAAGGTGGGTGTGGTCATTGTCTGTTCCTGATCTCTCGGCGCGTTCGCTGGACTACTCGTCGATGGCGGTTCCGCCACCGCCGGCCACGTCGGTCGCCGACGAGCGGATGTGGTCGACGAAGCCGTAGGCCAGGGCCTCCTCGGCGCTGAACCAGCGGTCGCGGTCGCCGTCCTCGTTGACCTGCTCGACGGTCTTGCCGGTCGCCTTGGCGGTGATCTCGGCGAGGCGCTTCTTCATGTCGAGGATGAGCTGCGCCTGGGTCTGGATGTCGGAGGCCGTGCCGCCGAAGCCGCCGTGCGGCTGGTGGAGGAGCACCCGCGCGTTCGGGGTGATGTAGCGCTTGCCCTGGGTTCCGGCGGTGAGGAGCAGCTGGCCCATGGAGGCCGCCATCCCGATGCCCACGGTCACGATGTCGTTCGGGACGAACTGCATCGTGTCGTAGATCGCCATGCCCGCGGTGATGGAGCCGCCGGGCGAGTTGATGTAGAGGTAGATGTCCCGCTCGGAGTCCTCGGCTGCCAGGAGCAGGAGCTTCGCGGCGATCTCGTTCGCGTTCTCGTCGCGCACCTCGGAACCGAGCCAGATGATCCGGTCCTTGAGCAGGCGGTCGAAAACACTGTTGGGCATAACCATGTCGGCCATGTATTGCTCCGTTTCAGTTGTCGCTTCGGAGGCGAATCTATCGGACGCCGCCGGGCCGATCCGGCCGTGTTCGCCCGGGGCGGAGCGGGAGTCCCCCGTGTTCGCCCGGGGCGGACCGGAGCCCTGCAACGACAGGAGCCGCCCTCCGACGGATCGGGGGGCGGCTCCTGACGTGCTCGCGGTGACTACTCCGCGGCGGGGGTCTCCTCGGCGGGAGCGGCGGCCTTCTTCTTGGCCGGCGCGCGCTTCTTCTTGGGGGCCGGGGCGGGCTCCTCCTCGGCGGCGGGCTCCTCGGCGGCGGACTCCGCGGAGACCTCGGCGTCGGCGGCGGCCCGGGCCTCCTCCGCGACCTCGGTCTCGTCCGAGGCGACGGCCTCGTCGGAGGCCTCGACGGCCTCGTCGTCACCGGGGACCGCGGTGAACGCGGTCAGGTCGACGGCGTTGCCCTCGGTGTCGGTGACCTTCGCCTTGCCCAGGACGATCGCGAGCGCCTTGTTGCGGGCGACCTCGCCGACCATCTGGCCGATCTGGTTGTTCTCGGACAGGATCTTGATGAACTCGTTCGGCTCCATGCCGTACTGCGCCGCACCCTGGATGAGGTACTGCGTGAGCTCGTCCTGGCTGACCTGGACCTTCTCCTGCTCGACGACGTGGTCGAGGAGGATCTGGGTCTTGAAGGTCTTCTCGCTGGCCTCCTTGACCTCGGCGCGGTGCTCGTCGTCCTCGAGGCGGTTCTCGCCCTCGAGGTGGCGGTGCACCTCGTCCTCGACGAGACCGGCGGGCACGGGGACCTCGACGAGGGCGAGCAGCGCCTCGACGAGCTTCTCGCGGGCCTCGCCGCCCTGGCCGAAGGTCTTCTGCTGAGCGGCCTGCTCCTTGAGCGACTCGCGCAGCTCGGCGATGGTGTCGAACTCGCTGGCGATCTGCGCGAAGTCGTCGTCGGCGTCGGGGAGCTCGCGCTCCTTGACGGCGGTGAGGGCGACGGCGATCTCGGCCTGCTCGCCGGCGTGGTCGCCGCCGAGAAGCGGAGCGGTGAACGTGGTGCTCTCGCCCGCGGTGAGCGAGTCCAGCGCCTCGTCGATGCCCTCGATCAGCTCGCCCGAGCCCAGCTCGTAGGAGATGGCGTTGGCGGTGTCGACCTCGACGCCGTCGATGGAGGCGACGAGGTCGATCTGCGCGAAGTCGCCGGTCTTCGCCGGGCGGTCCACGGTGACCAGGGTGCCGAAGCGGCTGCGGAGCTTGTCCAGCTCGGCCTCGACGTCGGCGTCGGTGACCTCGGCCGCCTCGACGGTGAGCTCGATGCCGTCGTAGTCCGGGACGGTGATCTCGGGGCGCACGTCGACCTCGATGGCGAGCTCGAGGTCGCCGGTGAAGTCCTTGTCGCTCGGCCAGGCGACGATGTCGGCCTGCGGGCGGCCCAGGGGGCGCACCTCGGTCTCGCGGACGGCCTCGCGGTAGAAGCCGTCGAGGCCCTCGTTGACCGCGTGCTCGAGCACCGCGGCCTTGCCGACGCGCTGGTCGACGATGGCGGGCGGGACCTTGCCCTTGCGGAAGCCGGGGACGTTGATCTGCTCGGCGATGTGGCCGTACGCGTGCGTGATGCTGGGGCCGAGCTCGTCCGGGGTGACCGAAATCGCGAGCTTCACGCGGGTCGGGCTCAGCTGTTCTACCGTGGTCTTCACGTGAGGGGATCTCCTGTGCTGGTTGGTGTCGGCGCCGGATGACGGTCGTCACGGGTCGATGTCGTCACGATGAGTACTCGTGGTCGGGGCGACAGGATTCGAACCTGCGACCTCCCGCTCCCAAAGCGGGCGCTCTAGCCAAGCTGAGCTACGCCCCGGATGCGCGGGCCTGGGCACCGTGCGTGAGACTCTCGTCGAGCCGTCCCCGCACGTGCGCTTGCGCGACACGCCGAAATGGCCTTCGCAAGTGTACTGCACCGCGGCAGCGACGACCGGAACCGCGCGGCGGGGGCCGACCGGGGTGTCCACGGTGCTCGCGCGATGTACTACGCTGTCCTGGTGCCCGGTCGACAGACCCGGCATCACCGGTTCGCAGCCGTCAGGCAGCCGATCCGGGGCTGTAGCTTAGTGGTAAAGCCTCTGTCTTCCAAACAGATGATGCGAGTTCGATTCTCGTCAGCCCCTCTCCTTCTCGAAGAGCCCCGGATGTCCGGGGCTCTTCGTCGTTCCGGGACGTTCCCCGGCGTGCTCAGCCGACCGCGCCGCGATGCTCCTCCGTCAGGGCGAGGTACGAGGCGGCGTTGCGGCGGATGCCCTCGCGCTCCTCCTCCGTCAGCTCCCGCCGGACCCTCCCGGGGACGCCGGCCACCAGCGAGCCCGGCGGGACGACCGTCCCCTCGAGGACGACGGCGCCCGCAGCGACGAGCGAGCCGGTGCCGATCACGGCCCCGTTCAGGACGGTCGCGCTCATGCCGACCAGCACGTCGTCCTCGAGAGTGCAGCCGTGCAGCACGGCGTTGTGGCCGACCGAGACGCGGGCGCCGATGACGGCGTCGTAGTCGGCGTCGACGTGGACGACGACGCCGTCCTGGAGGTTGCTGCCGGCACCGAGCTCGATCCGCGCGTGCTCGGCGCGCAGGACGGCGCCGTACCAGACGCTGGCCCGCTCCCCCACTCTCACGGAGCCGACCACGGTGGCGCCCGGAGCGACCCAGGCGGTGTCGGCGATCTCCGGGGCGCGTCCCCCGGTCAGGGCGAGGACGCGGGCGCCCTCCGCAGGACTCGACGGCATCGGGTGCTCCTCTTCTCCGGTGGTCAGCGCCCGGCGCGCAGGAAGGCGAGCACGGCCAGCACCCGCCGGTGATCGGAGCCCGAGTCCTCGAGCCCGAGCTTCTGGAAGATCGCGGTCACGTTCTTCTCCACGGCGCCCACCCCGACGAAGAGAGCAGAGGCGATGCCCGCGTTGGTGCGCCCCTGGGCCATCTGCTCCAGCACCTCACGCTCCCGCGGGGTCAGCGAGGCGAGCGGGTCGCGGTTGCGCTGCAGGAGCGAGGCGACGACCTGCGGGTCGAGGACGGTGCCGCCCGCCGCGACGCGCTCGACGGCGTCGCGCAGCTCCTCCACGGAGGCGACCCTGTCCTTCAGCAGGTAGCCGAGTCCTCCGTCGCCGGAGCCGAGCAGCTCCTGCGCGTAGGTGACCTCGACGTACTGGCTGAGCAGAAGGACCGAGACGCGCGGGTGGCGGCGGCGGATGTCCAGCGCCGCGCGGACCCCCTCGTCGCGGAAGGTCGGCGGCATCCGGACGTCGAGCACAGCGACGTCGACCGCGGCGGGGTCCCGCGCCAGATCGGCGAGCAGGGAGTCCGCGTCCCCGAAGGCTCCGACGGAGGCGAACCCGGCGTCCTCGAAGAGGCGGACCAGGCCCTCGCGCAGGAGGACCGAGTCCTCGGCGATGGCGACGCGGATCACGGGCACGCCCTCAGGATAGGACGGCCGGGCGGTACGGGACGTGCACCCCGACCGTGGTCGGCCCGCCGATCGGCGACTCCACGCTCAGGATCCCGCGCAGGCCCCGGACGCGGCCGCCCACCCCCTCGAGACCGTGACCGGCGACCGGCGATGCTCCGCCGACTCCGTCGTCGACCACCCAGGCGTCGAGCCAGCGCTCCCCCGGAGTGCCGGAGTCGCGGGTGTCGAGGTGCACCCGCACCGATCGGGCGCGGGAGTGCTTGGAGGCGTTGGCGAGCAGCTCGGCGACGACGAAGTAGACGCTGCGCTCGACCTCGGGCGGGACGTCCGCCACGGGGTGCTCGGTGAGGACCTCGACCGGCACGGGGCTGAGCTCGGCGAGCGAGTGCACCGCCGCCTCGAAGCCCCGGTCCTGCAGGATCGGCGGCGCCACTCCGCGGGAGAGGGCTCGCAGCTCGTCGAGTGCGGCCCGGACGTGCTCGCGCGCCTCGTCCACCAGTCGGGCGGCGGACTCGGGGTCGGCGTCGAGCCGGTTGCGCGCCGAGGCGAGGTCCATCTGGACCCGGATCAGGCGCTGCTGCGGGCCGTCGTGGATGTCGCGCTCGAGCCGGCGCAGCGCGCGGTCCTCGGCGGCGACGGCCGCGCCGCGGGAGGCGCTCAGCTCGGCGACCTCGCGCTGGAGCGCCTCCGACTCCCACGGGCCGAGCAGGAGCCGGTCGACCAGCCAGTGGAGGAGGGAGAGACCGCGGGTGGCGAACGGCAGGGTCGAGACGAAGAGGACCGTCGTGGCGACCGTCGCCGCGGCGACCAGTCCCGCCGGCGGCTGCGGGGCGCCCACTAGAGCGGCTCCGTTCTCGGCCAGGAGCCGGGCCGGACCGGGGGCGCCCGTGAGCGCGGCGGCCACCGTGCCCGGGCCCGCCCAGGTCCACAGCGCGAGGAGCAGGCCGGACAGCACCGCGAGCACCGGAGCCACGACGAGCGTGTGCAGGAGAGCGAGCCAGTAGTGGCCGTCGATCACCGGACCGTAGAGGGCGAAGGTCGCTGGAGTGACGGAGGAGGGCGGTCGCCGCCACTGCGGCCGGGGGACGGCGGGGCGTCCGGCCAGCACGTCGAGGCCGACGGCCGCCCGAGAGAAGAAGCGCGCCGTGTAGAGAGCGGCGGGAAGGAACACCAGGCCGATCAGGACTCCGACGAGCCCGAGCCCGACGGCCAGCGCGACGCCGGAGCAGAAGGCGCCGAGGAGCGCGACCGGGATCGCGGCCACCAGCGCGAGCACCTCCCGGGGCAGTCCGCACCAGAGCCGGAGGTAGGCGCGCGAGGCCTCGCCGAGGGCCGTCGATGCTCCGCTCATCCGCGCCTCCCGTCCGCTCCCGCCGCCGCGGCGACCGGGTCGAGCGTACCGGCGGCACGGCTCCGGGCACCCGGGGGGAAGCCCCCGTGACAGCACTCCGCGACCGAGGTGAGCCTGTCCTTCGCCCGATTGAGCCGAGCCTGCGCTTCCTTGCGACGCCGCGGGATCTGCGTACTGTTGACGATCAGTCACCCCCTCTCGAAAGGACCAGACGATGTCCACCACGTCCGTCACGTCGCTCACCTCGTCGAACCCGGATGTCGCATCCGGAGTCGCCCAGTTCCTCAGCCCCGTCGTCGTCGAGATGACCGCGCTCGCCGTCAACGGCAAGCAGGCGCACTGGCACGTCCGCGGCGCCAACTTCATCGGCGTCCACGAGCTCCTCGACGCGATCGTCGGCCGCGCCATCGAGTGGGCGGACCTCGCCGCGGAGCGCGTCGTCGCCCTCGGCCTCCCGGTCGACGCCCGCATCCAGACCGTCGCCTCGGCGACGCTGTCCGAGCCCCTCACCCCCGGCTTCCAGCGCTCCGAGAACGCGATCGTCGAGATCATCCGCCAGATGGACGTCGCCATCGCGACCGTCAACACGGCGATCGCGGAGCTCGCCGAGATCGACGCGAGCAGCCAGGACGTCGCGATCGAGATCGGCCGCGGCCTCGAGAAGGACCGCTGGTTCCTCTTCGCCCACGTCAGCGAGAGCTGAGCACCACGCCTCGACCGGCCCGCGGATCCTCGGACCCGCGGGCCGTCGTCGTCGCCAAACCCGTCCGCGCGATCAGGAGCATCCTGCGCGACGGGCGCCGGTCAGCCGCCGTGCGTGAAGCGGCCCGCCAGGAGGGTCGCGGCGACGGGCATGGACCGGAGGGCTCCCGCATCGGCGGTGAGCGGATCGCGGTCGACCACCACGAGATCGGCGGGATCGCCTGCCGCGGGCGCGAGACGGCGCACCCGGGTCGAGGCCACGATCGCCTCCTCGACGCTCACCCGCTGCTCCGGGTGCCAGGGCTCGTCGCCCGGCAGCGCCCGCGCGACCGCGGCCGAGATCGCGATCCACGGGTCGAGCGGAGCGACCGGGGCGTCCGAGCCGAGCACCACGCGGGCTCCGGAGTCGAGCAGCGAGCGCAGTGGGAACGCCCGGCCGGTGCGTCCCGGCCAGTACCGCTCCGCCACCTCGCGGTCGTCGAGCGCGTGCGCGGGCTGCACTCCGGCCTCCACGCCGAGCGCGGCGAACCGCGGCAGGTCGGCCTCCGCGAGCAGCTGAGCGTGCTCGATCCGGCCTCCGCCGACCCGGCCGAGCGCGTCCAGAGCCAGAGTCGCCGCGGCGTCGCCGATCGCGTGCACAGTGGAGCGGATGCCCCCGGCGGCCGCGCGGGCGAGCAGGTCGTCGAGCTCGGCCGGCTCCACGGTGAGGACGCCGTAGCCGTCGTGGTCGGCGTAGGGGTGGGCGCAGTACGCGGTCCTCGTGTTGAGGGAGCCGTCGATCAGGACCTTGAGCGGGCCCATCCGCAGCAGTCCGTCGCCGCCGTCGAGCTCGTCGCCCGTGCGCAGTCCCTCTGCGAGGGCGCGGTCGAGGTGGTCGCGGTAGACGCCGGTGTCGACGCGGAGGGAGCGCGTCCCGCGGGCGACCCGACGCGGCCAGTCCCCCGCGTTCCAGCGCATCTCGAGGTCGACGACCCCGACCACTCCGCGGGACGCCGCCTGCCGGGCCGCCGCGTCGGCGAGTGCGTCGAGCTCGTCGTCGCCGAGGGCGCCGAGGGCGGTGACCAGCTCGAAGCAGGCGTCCTCGCGCAGCAGCTCGGGCTCCGGAGCGACGGCGTAGCGCCGGTACGCCGCGGAGTTCAGCCAGGCGCAGTGCAGGTCGCCGCTGATCAGCACGACGGGCCGCTCGGGAGACACCTCGTCCAGGAGCGCTGTCGTCGGCGCCTCGGGCCAGAGCCCGTCCCGGAAGCCGAAGCCGATCAGCGTGCCGGTGCCGGGCTCCTCCGTCAGGCGCCGTCGGACCGCGTCCGCCGTTCCGCGGGCCGACTCCTCCGACGAGACGTCCAGGCGCGGAGCCGTCATCGCCCACTGCGAGAAGTGGACGTGCTCGTCCCAGAGGCCGGGGAGCACCCAGCGCCCGTCGAGGTCGCGCACCTCGTCGCCCGGGGCGGCCGCAGCCTCCGGCCCGACCGCTTCCACTCGGCCGTCGCGCAGGAGCACGGCACCGGGACGGGGCGAGCCGAGGAGACGGGCGCCGCGGAGCAGGAGACCGCCGGTCATCGGACGGCCTCGCGGAGCGCGGCATGGACGGCTCGGCGGGCGCGGGCCGGGGGCAGTGCCTCTCCTCCGGCGCTCACGACTGGCACACCGGGCACCAGTAGAGCTTGCGCGCGCCGATCTCCTCGAGCAGCACGTTCGTGCCGCAGACCCGGCAGGGCAGGCCCTCGCGCTTGTAGACGTAGTTGCGCTCGGCTCGGCTGCGGACGGCCTTCGACCGCTCCGTCTTCGTCAGGCCCCGGCGCGTGATCATCATCCCGGTCCGGATGCCGTCCTCGAGCAGGTCCGCCCAGTCCCGCCACAGCTCCTGCGCGAGCTCCAGCGGCACCTGCTTGCCGGGAGTGTGCGGGTCGAGACCGGCGCGGTAGAGCAGCTCCGCCCGGTAGATGTTGCCGATGCCGCTGACGACGGACTGGTCCATCAGCACGAGCCCGACCGGCGTCGCCGTCCTGCGGAGCCGGTTCACGAAGCGGTCGCGCGCCTCGTCGGAGTCGTCGTCGGCCGGATCCGGACCGAGGCGGGCGAGGAGGGCCTCGACCTGGGCGGGGTCCATCACCTCGCACGCGGTGGGACCGCGCAGGTCGGCGACGGTCTCCTCCGTCATGATGCGCACGCGCACCGCGCCCACGGGCGGCGGCGGGAACTCGTCGAGGTCGGAGTCGGTCTCGTGCTCCGTCTCGGAGAGGCGCACGGCCCGGCGGCGCCGGGGAGCGCCGATGCTGCTGCCGGCCTTCCCGTCCGGGAACAGCGGAGAGACGTGCCCGAGGAAGTCCCACGCGCCGTAGAGGCCGAGGTGGACGTGCAGCGTCAGGTCGCCCTCGAAGCGCAGCAGCAGGTGCTTGCCGACGGCCGTGGAGTCGAGGACCTCGCGGCCGTCGAGGAGCGCGGCTCCCTCGGTGAAGCGGCCCTGGGGGCTGCTGGTCGAGACGCGGTGCCCGACGACGTCGCGCTCGAACTGCAGGGCGATCCGGTGGACGGAGTGCCCCTCGGGCACTCAGCGCTCCTTCGCGGCGGAGTCGACGACCCGGCCGGCGATGTCGCCGGTGGCCTCGTACTCGGCGAGCTGAGCGATGCGGCGCACGTGGCGCTCCTCGAAGGTGAAGGGCTCGGCGACGAACGCGTCGATGAAGCCGGTGGCCTCCTCGACGGAGTGCTGGCGCGCCCCGATCGAGATGACGTTCGCATCGTTGTGCTGGCGGGCCAGCACGGCGGTGCTCAGGTTCCAGACGAGCGCCGCGCGCACGCCCGCGACCTTGTTCGCCGCGATCTGCTCGCCGTTGCCCGAGCCGCCGAAGACGATGCCGAGGGCCTCGACCCCCGCCTCCTGATCACGCACGACCGCAGCGGCGGCGTTGATGCAGAAGGACGGGTAGTCGTCCAGCGGGTCGTACGACGTGGGGCCGTGGTCGATCACGTCGTGACCGGCGGCGCCGAGGTGCTCGATCAGGTGACGGCTGAAGTCCAGCCCTGCGTGGTCCGTGGCGATGTGGATGCGCACGAGAGAACTCCTCCGGAAGAGCCGTCTGGGGCCCGCGGTGCCCGGGCCGGGAGCCAGAGTACCGCGGGTCGGCTCAGTCGAACCGCGGGTCGCGGGTCCGCGAGCGCTTGAGCTCGAAGAAGCCGTCGAACGAGGCGGCCGCGACGATGCCGTCCCAGAGCGTCAGCGCCTGCTCCCCCCTCGGGATCGGCGAGATGACGGGACCGAAGAAGGCGACGTCGCCGATCGCGATGACCGGGGTGCCGACGTCCTGGCCGACCCGCTCGATCCCGTCGAAGTGGGAGGCGCGCATCGGCTCGTCGTACTCGTCCGAGTCGGCGTACGCGGCGAGCTCCGCGGGCAGGCCGAGCTCGGCGAGCGACTCGGCGATCACCGCGTCGACGTCCGTGCGGCCGCCCGGATGGATCCGGGTTCCGAGCGCGTCGTAGAGCGGCTTCACGTGCTCGCGGCCCTCGCGCTCGGCGACGGCGGCGACCAGGCGCGTGTAGCGCAGCGCGCGCGGGAGGAAGGCGCGGTACGAGTCGTCCACGTCCTTGTCCTCGTTGAGGACGGCGAGGCTCATGATGTGCCACTGCACGTCGAGGTCGCGGGCGGGGGTCACCTCGTCCACGAATCGTGAGGTCATCCAGGCCCACGGGCAGGAGGGGTCGAACCAGAAGTCCACAGAGGTCATGAGGACACGGTACGCCGCTCGCCGCGGCCGCGTCCGCGCTCCCCGGCGGCTCCGCAGGATCGGCGCCACGGGAACTCCACGGCGGGTCCCGGCAGCCCTAGGGTGGATCGGCGGCGCCCCCACCCCGGCGCCCCCGGCAGCGCCCGAGACGAACGGATGGAGCACCCCCGTGCCAGGAGACAACCTCACCCGGAGCGAGGCGCAGGAGCGCGCCTCCCTGATCCGGGTCCACGACTACGACATCGCCCTCGACCTGACCCGTGGCGCCGAGACCTTCCTCAGCACGACCACGGTGCGCTTCTCCGCCACCGAGGGCGCCTCGAGCTTCATCGACGCCGTCACGGGCACGGTCCACTCCGTCACCCTCAACGGCGCGGAGCTCGACCCGGCCGACGTCGCCGACGGCGTCCGCATCCGCCTCGACTCCCTGGCCGCGGACAACGAGCTCACCGTCGTCGCCGACGCGCTCTACACCAACACGGGCGAGGGCCTGCACCGCTTCGTCGACCCGGTCGACGGCGAGGTGTACCTCTACTCGCAGTTCGAGGTGCCCGACTCCCGCCGCGTCTTCGCGGTGTTCGAGCAGCCGGACCTCAAGGCCGAGTTCCGCTTCACCGTCACCGCGCCCGCGCAGTGGCAGGTCGTGTCGAACCAGCCCACTCCCGAGCCGGTCCCGGCGGGCGAGGGGATCGCGACCTGGAGCTTCGAGCCCACCCCGCGCATCTCCTCCTACATCACGGCCCTCGTCGCCGGCCCCTACGTGGTGGAGACCGACTCGCTCGTCTCCTCCGACGGCCGCACCATCCCGCTGGGGGTCTTCGCCCGGGCCTCGCTCGCGCCCTTCCTCGACGCCGACTACGTGTTCGAGAAGACGAAGCAGGGCTTCGCCTTCTACGAGGAGAAGTTCGGCGTCCCGTACCCGTTCGCGAAGTACGACCAGCTGTTCGTCCCCGAATTCAACGCGGGCGCGATGGAGAACGCGGGAGCGGTGACCTTCACCGAGACCTACGTGTTCCGCTCGAAGGTGACGGACGCGATCAAGGAGCGCCGGGTCGTCACGATCCTCCACGAGCTCGCCCACATGTGGTTCGGCGATCTGGTGACGATGAAGTGGTGGAACGACCTCTGGCTCAACGAGTCGTTCGCCGAGTACGCCTCCACCCTCGCCACCGCGGAGGCGACGGAGTGGACCGAGGCGTGGACCACCTTCGCCGCGATGGAGAAGAGCTGGGCCTACCGCCAGGACCAGCTGCCCTCGACCCACCCGATCGTCGCGACCATCAACGACCTCGAGGACGTCCAGGTCAACTTCGACGGCATCACCTACGCCAAGGGCGCCTCGGTGCTCAAGCAGCTCGTCGCGTGGGTCGGCGAGAAGGAGTTCCTCGCCGGCGTCCACGAGTACTTCGTCAAGCACGCGTTCTCCAACACGGAGCTGCGGGATCTGCTGGTCGAGCTCGAGGCCACCAGCGGGCGCGACCTCTCCGAGTGGTCGGCGCAGTGGCTCGAGACGGCCGGCGTGAACACGCTCCGCCCGGAGATCGCGGTCGACGAGAGCGGAGCGATCGCCTCCTTCGCGATCCTGCAGAGCGCGGTCGAGGAGTACCCGACGATCCGCCCGCACCGCCTGGCGATCGGCCTGTACGACTTCGAGGGCGAGCGCCTCGTCCGCGTCGACCGCCTCGAGCTGGACGTCGACGGGGAGCGCACCGAGGTGCCCGAGCTGATCGGCCGCACGCGCCCGGCGCTCGTGCTGCTCAACGACGACGACCTCGCGTACGCGAAGGTCCGCCTCGACGAGGCCTCGCTCGCCGTGGCCGTCGAGCACCTCGCGAGCATCGAGAGCCCGCTGGCCCGCTCGCTGGTCTGGGGCTCGGTCTGGGACTCGACCCGGGACGCCGAGTCGGCTCCGCGCGACTTCGTCCGCCTCGTCCTGGGCAACATCGCCACCGAGACCGAGTCCACGACCCTCCGGACGGTGCTCAACCAGCTCGTCGCCACCGCCACCCAGTACGTCGCTCCGGAGTACCGGGCCGAGGTCGTCGAGGAGGCGGGCGATCAGCTGTGGACGCTCGCGCAGAGCGCCGAGCCGGGCAGCGACGCGCAGTTCCAGTTCGTCAAGTTTTTCGCCGCGATCGCGTCGACCCCGGCGCACATCGAGGCCGTGCAGGCGCTGCTCGACGGCTCCACCGCGCTCGACGGCCTCGACATCGACACCGACCTCGGCTGGGAGCTGCTGATCGCTCTGGTCGCCGGCGGGCGGGCCGGCGCGGGCGACATCGACGCGGCGCTCGCCTCGGACAACACGGCGACCGGCCAGCAGTCGGCCGCGCACGCCCGTGCCGCGCTGCCGACCGCGGAGGCGAAGCGCGCGGCCTGGGACTCGGTCACGGCCGACGACTCGGCGCCGAACACGATCGTCCGCTCGACGGGCCTGGGCTTCCAGCGCGCCGCCGACCCGCATCTGCTCGACGCGATGGTCCCGGTCTACTTCGACGCCCTCCGCTCCCTCTGGGAGTCGAAGAGCTACAAGATCGCCGAGTACCTGGTCGTCGGCTTCTACCCGGCCGCCACGCCCTCGCGGGAGATCGTCGACGCCACCCGCGCGTGGCTCGACGCGAACCCGGAGGTCCCGGCGCTGCGCCGTCTCGTGATCGAGAACCTGGCCGGCGTGGAGCGCGCGCTCCGCGCCCAGGAGCGGGACGCCCGGGGCTGACCCGCGGCCGCTCGGTCCCCCGGCGCCCAGCGCTGCGGGGACCGAGCGGCGCCCCTCGACCCGTCGGGGACTACCGCTGCGGGACCGAGCGGCGCTCCGGCCCGTCGTAGGCGGACAGCGGCCGGATGAGCGCGTTCGAGCCCCGCTGCTCGATCACGTGGGCCGTCCAGCCCACCACGCGCGCCGCGACGAACAGCGGGGTGAAGATCTCGGTGTCGAACCCCATCAGGCGATAGGCGGGGCCGGACGGGTAGTCGAGGTTCGGCAGGATCCCCGTCCGCTCGGCCATCGCCTCGGCCAGAGCGTCGTAGAGCTCCATGAGCTCGCCGGCCCCCTCGTGCTCGGCGAGCCGCCGGAGAGCGGCGTCCATGGTCGGCACCCGCGAGTCGCCGGACTTGTAGACCCGGTGGCCGAACCCCATGACCTTCCGGCGCTGCCCGAGAGCCTCGGCGAGCCACTCGCGGGACCGCCGGTCCGCCTCCGGTCCGGTCCCGAGCTCGTCGAGCACGTGCAGCACGGCCTCGTTCGCCCCGCCGTGGAGCGGACCCTTGAGCGCTCCCACGGCGGCGGTCACCGCGGAGTAGACGTCCGACAGCGTCGACGTCACGACGCGGGCCGTGAAGGTCGAGGCGTTGAAGGAGTGCTCGGCGTAGAGCACCAGGGAGACGCGGAACGCGTCGACGACGACCGGCTCCGGCACCTCGCCGAAGGTCGTCCACAGGAAGTTCTCGGAGTAGTCGAGGTCGTCGCGCGGCTCGATCGGCTCGAGGCCGCGCAGGCGGCGCTGGGCGTAGGAGACGATCGCGGGCAGCGCCGCCCAGAGCCGCACGGAGCGCTCCAGCACGGCCTCGGGAGTGTCGGCGTCAGCATCCTCGTCGAGGGCGCCCAGGACGCTCACCGCCGTCCGCACCACGTCCATCGGGTGCGCCGACAGCGGCAGCAGGTCGATCACGGTGCGCACCTCGGGGGCCAGGCCGCGGTGGGACCGCTCCACGGCGGCCAGCCCGGCCGCCTCCTCCGGAGTCGGGAGCTCGCCGTGCCAGAGCAGCCAGGCCACGTCCTCGAACGAGGTCCCCGCCGCGAGCTCCTGCACGGGGTAGCCGCGGTAGAGCAGCGAGTTCGACGCCGGGTCGACCTTCGAGACGGCCGTCGTGTCGACGACGACCCCCACGAGTCCCTTGCGGATGTCCTGATCGGTCGTGCTCATCCTTCGCTCCTTCGCGAGAGGCGGGCGGCGGCGCCGGGGGGCGCCGCCGGTTCGTGCGGGTCGGCGCGCTCAGGCGCCGTAGTGGTCGGCGAGCGAGAAGTCGAAGACGCCCTCGTCGAAGCGGCTGTAGGACGCGTAGTCGAGGAGCTCGTAGAGCTCGGCGCGCGTCTGCATGCCCGGGACCTCCGAGCGGAGCGACCCCTCGGCCTTGAGGGCGTCGAGCGCCCGCATCGCGGCCCCCATCGCGATCCGGAGCAGCGAGACCGGGTGGATCACGACGTTCACGCCGACGTCGGCGAGCTGCTGCGCGGTGAACAGCTCGCTCTTGCCGAACTCGGTCATGTTGGCGAGGATCGGCACGTCGATCGCGGCGCGCACCGCCTCGAACTCGGACAGATCGCGCATCGCCTCGGGGAACACCGCGTCGGCTCCGGCGTCGACGAGGCGCTTGGCGCGGTCGATCGCGGCCGGCAGGCCGTCGAGGGCGCGGATGTCGGTGCGGGCCATGATCACCAGATCGGAGTCGCGGCGCGCGTCGACGGCCGCCGCGATCCTCCGCACCGAGGTCGCCTCGTCGACGACCGCCTTGCCGTCGAGGTGCCCGCACCGCTTGGGGTTCACCTGGTCCTCGATGTGCAGCCCCGCGACTCCGGCGTCCTCGAGCATCTGCACCGTGCGCGCGACGTTCAGCGGCTCGCCGAAGCCGGTGTCCGCGTCGACGAGGACCGGCAGGTCGGTCAGGCGCGCGATCTGCTGCGAGCGGCCGGCCACTTCGCTGAGCGTGGTGAGCCCGATGTCCGGGAGCCCCAGCTCGGCCGAGAGCACGGCGCCCGAGACGTAGATCCCGTCGAAGCCCTTCGCCTCGATGAGGCGCGCGGAGAGCGGAGTGAACGCGCCGGGCAGCTGCAGCAGCTCGCCCGAGGCGAGGCGCTCGCGGAAGAGGCGGCGCTTCTCGGCGGGAGTCCGGGTGGAGTGGAGCATCGGGCGTCCTTCCCAGGGCGGTGTCCGGGTCCGAGCGGACCCGCCTCGAATCTATACGCGCGCGGGGCCCGTGCACCCGACTCGGAGGGAGGCGTCCCGTAGCCTGGAGCGGTCATGCTGCTTCTTCAGACCTCCACCCCGGACCCTGTCGCCGCCACCGTCTCCTTCTTCGAGTCCGAGCCCTTCTGGAAGGTGGTCGCGATCCTCGGGATCGTGCTGGGCGCGCTGCTGGTGCGCGTCATCGCCCACTTCGTGATCGGCCGTGTCGTCGACCAGATCGTGTCGGGAGTGAAGCGCCGCCAGCGGGTCGAGGACACCCAGTCGATCGCCGCGTCGCCGCTCGCGGCCGTGCGGGTCGTGCAGCGCACGCGCACGCTCGGGTCGATCCTCAACAACCTGAGCTCGATCCTGATCGTCGTCATCGCCCTGGTCATGATCGTGACGACGATCGACAAGGACCTCATCGGCTCCTTCGCCCTGCTGACCGCCGCCCTCGGCGCGGGCCTGGGCTTCGGCGCGCAGAACATCGTGAAGGACGTCCTGAACGGGCTGTTCATGGTCGCGGAGGACCAGCTCGGGGTCGGCGACGTCGTCGACACGGGGCAGGCGACGGGCGTGGTCGAGTCGGTCGGCGTCCGGGTGACGCAGATCCGCGACGTCAACGGGACCCTCTGGTTCGTCCGGAACGGCGAGATCGTCCGGGTCGGGAACATGTCGCAGGGCTGGTCGCGCGTCATCGTCGACCTGGCCGTGCCCTACGAGACGGATCTCGAGCAGGTACAGTCCACGGTCCTCGCCACCGCGAACGAACTGGCGGCGAGCAGCCGCTGGCGGGCACGGATCATCGACAAGCCGGAGCTCTGGGGCCTGGAGTCCATCGCCGACGACGCCCTGGTCATCCGGGTCGTGGTCAAGACCCGCACCACCGCGAAGGACGACGTCGCCCGCGAGCTGCGCCTGCGCCTGAAGAGGTCGCTCGACGCGCTCGACGTGAAGCTCCCCTCGCTGGCGACCGTCGTCCTCGAGGGCTTCGAGGGAGCGACCAGCGTCGGAGGCGCCAAGCCGCCGCGCACCACGCCCTCCCCCACGATCAGCACCGAGCACGGCAAGCCCGTGCGCCTCCCCCGGGCGCTGCGGCGCGGGAGCGGAACGCCGCCCCAGGACGGCGGCGGCACGTCCGGCCCGACGGGACCGCGCTCGTGAGCGGCCTGCAGATCGGCGGCACGCCTCCGCTGCGCAGCTTCTGGGAGCACGTCGGCGGCCGGCCGACGTTCGAGCGCCTGGTCCGCCGGTTCTACGAGGGTGTCCGCGAGGACGAGGTGCTCTGGCCGATGTACCCCGAGCACGACCTCGAGGGCGCGATCCAGCGCCTCACCGGCTTCCTCGAGCAGTACTGGGGCGGGCCGGGCACGTACAGCGAGGAGCGCGGCCACCCGCGCCTGCGGATGCGGCACCAGCCCTTCCGGATCAACCCCGAGGCCCGCGACCACTGGCTCCAGCACATGCGGACGGCGGTCGACGGGCTCGAGCTCGCTCCGGCCGACGACGCTCTGCTCTGGGACTACCTGGAGCGCGCCGCCCACGCGATGGTGAACACCTTCGAGGAGTAGCCGCTCAGCCCGGGGTGCGGACCAGCACGTGCCCGCGGCGCGAGGTGAGCCGGCGCCAGGCGCCGCTCTCGAGAAGGGCCACCGGGTCGTCGGCGCCGAGGAACCCGAGCGCGAAGAGGGCGAACGCCGCTCCCGCCGGGACGTCCTCGAGTCCGTCGAGCGGGCGGCCCCAGACGCTCGACCGCACGCGTCCGACGATCTGCTCGCCCGTCTCGGAGCCGACGGCCGCCGCGATCTCGTCGATGCCCTCGCGCGCGACGCGCTCCAGGAATCCGGGGTCCACGGGCTCGCGTCGGGTCCACCCGCCGCGGGGCGGGGAGACGCCCGCCCAGGGGCCGGCCGTCGCGTCGTCGCCGTCGGGCAGCACGACCGGCTTGCCGTCCGCTCCGCCCGGCTCCCACTGCAGGCGGGCGAGACGATCCGACAGGGCCCGGATCGGCACGACCCGGTCGAAGCCGGCGGGCTCGTCGAGCGCGAAGACGCGCAGGCCCAGCACGGTCGCGGAGCGGTCCAGCAGACCGCGGGGCTGGAGGATCGGGGTGTAGACGGCCAGCACGTGGTCGTCAGCGAGGAGCCGGACCGCACCGTCCTCGACCCGAGCCGAACGGCCGAGGAAGACGCGCAGATCCGACAGGCTCGGCGGATCCGCCAGGGAGAAGGACGAACTCATCGCGTCGATAAACTTACCCCGCGCCGCTCGCCCCACCGCCCGACACCCCGGAGGTACCGTGCCCGATCCCCTGTCCTCGTTCCTCACCGCGCTCGACCTGACGGACACCGGCGCCCGCACCAGCGAGGACATCTCGACGGGTCCCTCGCAGTGGATGCCCGAGGGGCGGGTCTTCGGCGGCCAGGTCCTCGCGCAGTCGCTGATCGCGGCCGGTCGCACCGTGGCGGGGCGCTCCGTGCACTCGATGCACGGGTACTTCCTCCGCCCCGGGGACGTCTCCCTGCCGATCACGTTCTCGGTCGACCGGATCCACGACGGCCGCTCCTTCTGCACGCGGCGGACGCAGGCCTACCAGAACGGCCGCCCCATCCTCTCGATGATCGCCTCGTTCCAGACCGAGGACGAGGGGCTCGACCACCAGGCGCCGATGCCGGAGGGGATCCCCGACCCGGAGTCGCTGCCGAGCACCGCCGAGATCCTCGCGGGGGTCGACCACCCGGTCGGCAGCTTCTGGGCCACGCAGCGCCCCTTCGACGTGCGGCACGTCGAGCAGCCCGTGTACCTCCGGGCCGACCCCGAGCGGGTCGCCCACCAGAGCGTGTGGATGCGCTCGCTCGGACCGCTGCCGGACGATCCGATGCTGCACCGCGCCGCCCTCGCCTACGCGAGCGACTACACGATCCTCGAGTCGACGCTCCGCAGGCACGGCGCGGCCTGGACGACGCCGGGCCTGCGCATCGCGAGCCTCGACCACGCGATGTGGTGGCACCGCCCCGCGCGCGTGGACCAGTGGCTCCTCTACGTGCAGGAGGCGCCGAGCGCGTCCGGCGGACGCGGACTCTCGCTCGGGCGCATCTACACGCAGCAGGGCGTGCTCGTGGCGAGCGTCGCCCAGGAGGGCATGATCCGCGTCCCGCTGGGCTGAGCTCAGTTCCGCTTCGAGAACGTGATGGGCTCCTCGACGTAGGGGCCCCATGCCTCGCGGAGCTCCTCCGGGATGCGCTGGGGCCTGCCGGTCGCGGCGGTGACCAGCACCAGAGTGGTGGCCGCCTTCGTGAAGAGCACCCGCGGGACGACGCCGGCCGGTGAGTAGAGCTCGTAGCAGACCTCGAGGCTCGCGCCGCCGATCCGTCCGATCCACAGCTCCACGTCGATCGGCGCGCGCATGTAGGGGATCGGCGCGAGGTACTCGATCTCCTGCCGGGCGATGAGGCTGATCGACTCGGCACCCGGCCGTGCGTCGAGCACCGCCGTCGCCATCCCGCCGGGCTGCGGCGAGTCCGGCTTCCAGAACGCCTGGATGCGCGCCTCCTCGAGCAGGCGCAGCATCTCGGCGTTGTTCACGTGCGCGTAGGCGTCGAAGTCCGACCAGCGCAACGGGATGGCGACGTGCAGGCGCATCAGTCGCGGGTGAGCTTGCGGTAGGCGGAGCGGTGCGGCTTCGCCGCGTCCGGGCCGAGGCGCTCGATCTTGTTCTCCTCGTACGCCTCGAAGTTGCCCTCGAACCAGTACCAGTTGGCCGGGTCCTCCTCGGTTCCCTCGTACGCGAGGATGTGGGTCGCGATCCGGTCGAGGAACCACCGGTCGTGCGTGATCACCACGGCGCAGCCCGGGAACTCGAGGAGCGCGTTCTCGAGGCTGCCCAGGGTCTCGACGTCGAGGTCGTTGGTGGGCTCGTCGAGCAGGAGCAGGTTGCCGCCCTGCTTGAGCGTCAGCGCGAGGTTGAGGCGGTTCCGCTCGCCGCCGGAGAGGACTCCGGCCTTCTTCTGCTGGTCCGGGCCCTTGAAGCCGAACTGCGAGACGTAGGCGCGGGAGGGGATCTCGGTCTTGCCGACCGTGATGTAGTCGTGCCCGTCGGAGACGACCTCCCACAGGTTCTTCTGCGGGTCGATGCCGCCGCGGCTCTGGTCGACGTAGGAGATGTCGACCGTCTCGCCGATCTTGAGGTCGCCGGAGTCCAGCGGCTCGAAGCCGACGATCGTCTTGAAGAGCGTGGTCTTGCCGACGCCGTTCGGGCCGATGACGCCGACGATGCCGTTGCGGGGCAGGGTGAAGCTCAAGTCGTCGATCAGGACGCGCTCGCCGAACTGCTTGTGCAGCTTCTTCGCGTCGATGACCTGGGCGCCCAGGCGGGGGCCGACCGGGATGACGATCTCCTCGAAGTCGAGCACGCGCGTCTTCTCGGCCTCCGCCGCCATCTCCTCGTAGCGCGCGAGGCGCGCCTTCGACTTGGCCTGTCGGCCCTTGGCGTTGCTGCGCACCCAGTCGAGCTCGGTGGTGAGGCGCTTGGCGAGCTTGGCGTCCTTCTTGCCCTGGACCTCCAGTCGGGCGCTCTTCTTCTCGAGGTACGTCGAGTAGTTGCCCTCGTAGGGGTAGAGGTGGCCGCGGTCGACCTCGGCGATCCACTCCGCGACGTTGTCGAGGAAGTACCGGTCGTGGGTGACGGCGAGCACGGCGCCGGGGTACTTAGAGAGGAACTGCTCGAGCCAGAGCACGCTCTCGGCGTCGAGGTGGTTGGTCGGCTCGTCGAGCAGCAGCAGGTCGGGCTTCTGCAGGAGGAGCTTGGTGAGCGCCACGCGGCGCTTCTCGCCGCCCGAGAGGTTGGTGACGAGGGAGTCCCCCGGCGGGGTGCGCAGGGCGTCCATCGCCTGCTCGAGCTGCGAGTCCAGGTCCCAGGCGTCGGCGGCGTCGATCGCCTCCTGCAGGGTGCCCATCTCGGCGAGGAGGCTGTCGAAGTCCGCGTCCGGGTCGGCCATCGCGAGGGAGATCTCGTTGAAGCGGTCGATCTTGCCCTTGATCTCGCCCACGCCCTCCTGGACGTTCTCGAGCACCGTCTTGGTCTCGTCGAGCTCTGGCTCCTGCATCAGGATGCCGACGGTGTAGCCCGGGCTCAGCCTCGCCTCGCCGTTGCTCGGCGTGTCCAGCCCCGCCATGATCTTCAGGATCGTCGACTTGCCGGCGCCGTTGGGCCCGACCACGCCGATCTTCGCTCCCGGAAGGAACGACATGGTCACGTCGTCCAGGATCAGCTTGTCGCCGACCGCCTTCCGCGCGCGCACCATCGAGTAGATGTATTCAGCCATACCCAGTCCTCAAGTCCGTCGGTCTGCGCGGAGTCGCCTCGCCCGCCGGTCCCCTGCTCCGCGCGGAGGCGCTGACGCAGGCTCGGACCGGGGCGGGACGCCGGGCCCCGGCCGACGCGGTGCGCGGGCCGCGGGACCGTCCGCACCAGTCGAGGATAACGGGAACTCACCGGTCCGCGTCGGAGGGACCGCCACGACGAGATCCGCCCTCCGCTCCGGCCGGAGCCGGTGGGGAGGGCGGATCGCGTCAGCGGCCGACGGGGCGGATCAGCTGCAGGGCGTCAGGCGCTCCACCGCCTCGGACAGCGTGTCGGTGCTCCCGAGCAGGATCACCTGAGTCGCCTTGGACGCGGAGATGTCGGCGAGGACCGCCCGGGGCACGCAGGTGGGCCGAACCGCGAAGAGCGGGCTCCCGGTGTAGCCCGCCGCCGTGGCTCCGGCCAGGGCGTCGGGGAACTTCTCACCGGTCGCGAGGTAGACGGTCTCCGCCGAGGTGAAGGCCGCCTTGTTCAGCTTCTCCGAGGTGTCGTACCGGTCGGTCCCGCCGATGCGGGTGATCACCGGGCCCGTGATCGAGCGCTCGATGCCGTCGCTGACCGAGAGCGAGGAACCCGCGATGGTCAGCGTCCTGATCTTGAGGCCGCTGATGATCTGCTGGGTGAGGGGGTCCACCGTGGAGCCGGTGCCGTTGGTCAGCACCACCGGTGCGTCCTTCGCGCCGGCCGCGGCGCTGGCGCTCAGTGCGTCGGGGAACTTCTCGCCCGTCGCCAGCCAGGCCCTCGAGGAGCCGGCGGGGAAGGCGTACTGCAGGATCTTCTTCGACGTGTCGTAGCGGTCGACTCCGCCGAGGCGCGTGATGTTCCTGTTGGTCGCGTATCCGGCCAGGTCGCTGTAGACCTGGCTGCCGACGCTGAGCTCGGAGCCGACGACGACGATCTTCGCGGGCTTGAGGCGCGTCAGCTCGGTGCGGACCACCTGGCTCATCGAGTCGCGGTCGACCAGGAGCAGCGGCCCGTTCGCCTTGGCCGCTGCGGGTCCGGCGCTGAGCGCGTCCGGGAAGTTCTGCCCGGTGGCGACGTAGACGACGGGGACGTTCGCCGGGAAGGTGCGCTTGGACACCTCGACCGCGGTGCCCTGACGGTCGGTGCCCGAGATGCGCGAGACGACCGGCGAGCCGACGGGCGGAGCCGTCGGAGTGGTGGTCGGCGCGGGCGTCACCGGCGGGGTGGTCGCGGTGGCCGTGGGGGTCGGGGTCGGCGTGACGGGCGGGGTGGTGGGTCCGCTTCCCGTCACGCGGACAGCGGCGTCCGACGTGATGGTCGCTCCGCGGGGCTGCTGCACCCTGCCGTTGCTGACCCCGGTGACCTGGAGCAGGCTGCTCGCGCGGTCCTTGTAGGCGTCGTAGGCGCTGGAGGGGATCGTCACGGTGACCTTGGACTGGTCGTTGTCCGCGGTCACCTGGGCGGGGATCCGCTCGGTCCTGCTGGATCCGACGTAGGCCGCGAGTCCCTGGAGGTCGTAGAAGCCGGGCTGGTTGGACTCGAGGACGACGGTGTCGCCGCCCTTGACCTCCGGCACCTCGGCGGCGTTGCTGTACGCGAAGTACGCGGCGCTGCGCTGGAGCGTCTGCGCGGTCCCGCTGAGGTCGACCCCGCCGACGCCGCCGCTGCCGGAGGCTCCGGCGACGGAGAGGGTGGCCGACGTGGTCAGCTCGTAGCCGCTGTCGACGGGCTGGCCGATCGGCTCCCGGGGGTTCTTGATCGGCTGCTTCTGCGCGGTGATCTGCAGAGCGACGGTCCCGCCGCCGAACGAGGCGAGGGGCTGCTTCAGGTCGATGCGGAAGCTGCGGCTCCCGGACGCGAGGTTCGCCGAGCCGACCAGGTCGTAGTCCCCGATCGCCCAGTTGTAGGTCGTGAACGCCGGGTAGGAACCCGTCGGCCGAGCGGAGTCGGACAGCGTGACGTCGAGCCCGGTGACGTCGCCCGCGACGGGACTGATCTGGGCGGCCGAGAACGTCTCGGTGGTCGACCAGTTGTAGGGGCTCGTCAGAGCGACCATCCGGCTCTCCGCGGCGGCGGCCGCTCCGGCTCCGGTCGTCACTCCGAGGACGACGGCTGCCGTGCTCGCGACCGCGACGGCGGTGCGCATCCACCTCGCTCGCGTCGTCGTCTGCGGTCGGGATGTGGTCATGGCGAGTTCCCCCTCGTCGTGGTCCTCGTGCCGAGCGCTCCCGTCGGCACGTCCGCTCCGGTGCCCGCGCCGGGGCACACGTGTCGGTCAGGGCAGCCTAACCGTGCGGAGCGGCGTTCAGGGGAGGGCGGGACGGCGCCGACCGCCTCCCCCGCCGGCCGCCTCGCCCACAAGGGTGGGAGCCGATGCTCGGATCCGCACCGGTCGACGTGGTCCTCCGGCCATGGCGGACGGCGCCTCGACGCCCTCGCGACCGAGGGACGGGGACGGTGTCGAGGATCCTTTCGCCCTTTCCGTCCCCGACCGGGGCGCGGGGTCGAGCCGTTCCCGATCGACGTCGGCGCGTCAGCCCTCGATCGGGACGGTCCGGCCGACCAGGCAGGCGCCGGTCGCGATTGGCGCCGCGATCACCGCCCGCACTCCGCCGCTCTTGGGGCCGTACTGGCCGATGAGGCACGACTCGCCGAGCTTGACGGAGACCTGCACCGAGTCCGCGTCGAGACCGACCGAGGTCTCGTCGGCCGTCAGCTGCATCGACTCGCGGGCGAACCCCGCCGCGACGAGAGCGTCGACCACGCTCGAGCCGCTCACCTCCGGATCGGGCTCGGCCGCCGCTCGGAGGGTCTGCTCGAACACGGGGAGGTTCTGCTCCGTCGTCCCGTCCGGCACGAAAGCGACGGGTGCGCTGGACTCCGCGGGCGCCGGTGCCTCGGCCGCGGAGGAGGAGATCACGGGGTCCGGCGCCGACGGCGGAGTGCATCCGGCCAGGCAGACGGCGAGACCGCCGAGCACGACAGCGATGCGAGCCGCCCGGTTCCGTGTCACGCCCGGCTCCTCCCGACCGGGACGGCTCTCGCTCCGGTCCCCCGGATCAGAACGGGGTCTCCCCGGATCCTACCGAGAGACCGGGTGCGCCTCCGCCGACGCCCACCGCCACCGGCGGCTCGGGCGCGGCATCACCGCGACTGTGGCCCGAGGCTCCCCAGTCCCCCGCCGAGGCGCCCTCGCGCGGCGCCTCCTCGCTCCAGGCCGGCTCGGCGGCGGGGGCGGGAGCGGACGCGCGGCCGACGGTCTTCGTGAAGCTGCTCGTCCCCCACGCGAGGTCGTGCCCGATGCCCTCGGCGGTGAGGACCACATCGGTGCCGGCCTTGCCTCCCGCCTCCCAGGCCCTCACCCCGAGCCGCCCGGTGACGAGGATCCGGTCGCCGCGCGACAGGGAGGACAGCGCGTTGCCGGCCAGGCCGTTGAACGCGGTGACGGTGTACCAGTTGGTCGAGACGTCGACCCAGCGCTGCTCCGAGCGGTCGTAGCGCCGCTGCGTCGAGGCGAGCCGGAAGCTGGTCATCGCGGTGCCGCTGGAGGTGTCGATGCTCCGGGGCTCGGTGCCGATGGTCCCGATGACGGTCAGCGTGTCGGTCATGGTCGTGTCCTCTCTACTCCTGCCCCGCCGAGGCTGCGACGGGGACGGCGCCCGGGCGGAGGGGGCTGGTACCGCTCGGGCGCCGCAGAGCCAGTGTCGCGACGAAGGGCCCGCCTCCGAGGTGGAGGCGGGCCCTTCTGGGGAGAGGACGATCGAGTCGACCCTTGTGGAGGAGCGCTACGAGGCGGTGATGTACGCGGAGTAGGACTTGCGGATCTTGTTCACCTTGGGCAGTGCGACCGCCATGCAGTAGCCCTGGCCGGGGTTCTTCGCGAAGAAGTCCTGGTGGTAGTCCTCGGCGGGGTAGTAGACGCCCAGCGGCGAGATCTCGGTGACGATCGGGCCGTCCCACCACTCGGCGGCGCGGTCGCGCGCCGACTCGAACAGCTCCTTCTCCTCGTCGGAGGAGTAGAACATCGCCGAGCGGTACTGCGTGCCGACGTCGTTGCCCTGGCGGTTCAGCTGACGCGGGTCGTGCAGGGTGAAGAAGACGTCGAGGATCACCTGCTCGGGGATGACGTCCGGGTCGAAGGTGACGGCGACGGCCTCGGCGTGACCGGTGCGCCCGGAGCAGACGTCCTCGTAGTCGGGCTCGGTCGTGCGGCCGCCGGTGTAGCCGGAGACGACGTCGGTCACGCCGTCGAGGACGCGGTAGACGGCGTCCAGACACCAGAAGCATCCTCCGGCGAGTACGAATGTGCGCATTGCGTGTGACTCACTTCCTGTCGCATCGACGCGTCCGGGGTGCCGGAGGCGTCAGTCCCTCCAACACGCTCCCCGCCCCCTGCATTCCGCGGATCCTCCCCCTGCAATAGAGTCGCCGCGTGAGCTACGACGCCGCCCCCGCCCGCTACGACCGCATGGACTACCGACGCACCGGACGGAGCGGTCTGCTGCTGCCCGCCCTGTCGCTGGGCCTCTGGCACAACTTCGGATCCGACCGCTCCCTCGACACGCAGCGCGCGATCCTCCGCCGCGCGTTCGACCTGGGCGTCACCCACTTCGACCTCGCGAACAACTACGGACCGCCCTACGGCGCCGCCGAGACGGCCTTCGGCCGCATCCTCGCGGAGGACCTCCGCCCGTACCGCGACGAGATCGTCATCTCGTCCAAGGCCGGGTACGACATGTGGCCCGGCCCGTACGGGGACGGCGGCTCGCGCAAGTACCTGCTCTCCTCGCTCGACCAGAGCCTGCAGCGGATCGGCGTCGACTACGTCGACGTCTTCTACTCGCACCGGCCGGACCCGGAGACTCCGATCGAGGAGACCATGGGCGCTCTCGTCTCGGCGGTGGAGTCGGGCAAGGCGCTCTACGCCGGCATCTCCAACTACTCGCCCGAGCAGACCCGGGCCGCGCAGGCGGCACTGGCGGGCAGCGGAGTCCCGCTCCTCCTGCACCAGCCCCGCTACTCGCTCTTCGACCGGGGACCCGAGGACGGCCTCTTCCCGGTGCTCGACGAGCTCGGCACCGGCTGCATCGTCTTCTCGCCGCTGGCGCAGGGGCTCCTGACGGACCGCTACCTCGACGGCACCGTGCCGGAGGGGTCGCGCGCGGCGACGTCGCGCTTCCTCTCCTCCGACCGGATCGACGAGGCGTACCTCACCCGGGCCCGCGGCCTGAACGCGATCGCGCAGCAGCGCGGCCAGTCGCTGGCCCAGCTCGCCTTGAGCTGGGTGCTCCGGGTGCCCACCGTCACGAGCGCCATCATCGGCGCGTCGAGCGTCGCGCAGCTCGAGCAGAACGTCGCCGCGCTGGACGCCGGCCCCCTCTCGCAGGAGGAGATCGACGCGATCGAGGAGTTCGCGGTGCACGGCACGACCCTGCGCTGACGCCTCGGCGGGGATGTCGGTGGTCGGCCGTAGTCTGCGACAGCACTCGGCCGGTGGGTGCTCCGAGACTCGAGCAGGAGGAACCGATGTCCCTGTCCACGCTGCACGCCACCCGCACCCCGCCGACGCTCACCCGGGTCAACGCCCGGCTGTGGCGCGTGAGCACCGGCTCGGGCGCCGTCGTCGGCCACATCGAGCTGGTCGAGGATCCGCTCGGCGAGCGGTACCGCGCCCGGCTGCTGCGGGCGGGCATGCCTGCCGGCGCCGAGCTCGGCGAGTTCTGGAGCGTCGACGACGCGATCGAGGTCTTCCGCGTCGCCTGACGCGCCGATCCGGCCGGTCGGCGGCGTGCCGACCGGGCCGCGGCGACCGCCCCGGATAGCGTTCGCCCCATGCAGTGGTGGAACGAGTTCATGTCCTGGATCCGCACGAGCGACGGGCACCAGGCGGTCTTCACGGCCGCTGTGGTCCTGCTGGCCGTGGTGGTCGGAGCGATCGTGATCGGCTCCGTCTTCCGTGCGTCCATCGCGCGCCTGATCCAACAGCAGGATCACGAGCGGAAGAACGCGGTCATCGCGACGCTCGTCGACGCCGCGGTCGACGCCTCCGCCTGGAACGTCCTCAGCAGCCCGGAGCGCGTCCTCAGCGACCGCGCGTCCGCGCAGGCCGAGACGCACCTGCGCCTGCTCCCCGTCAAGGGCTCCGGGGTCGCGGCCAACTGGGCCGCGCACGAGCTCGCGGAGCTGAAGCACACCTCGAGCACCGGCGGCTATCAGACGCAGGCGAGCGTGGGCGAGTTCCGCGACCGCCTCGTGCAGTGGCGGGACAAGCCCGGGCGCGCCCGGAAGGCGTTCCTCGCCGACCTCGAGCGCTGGCGCTTCTCGGAGACCGGTCGCGACCGCTCCGCCGAGTCCGCGTCGTCGTCCGATCGTGCGGCGAGCAGCGGCGACTCCACGCCGGAGCGCACCGCTCCCCCGGCCTCCGCGCCCGCCGCCGTCGCTCCGGTCGTCGTCGGTGCGGGCTCCGGCTCCGGCGCGGCCGCCGCGCAGACGCCCACGATCGTCCTCCCTGCATCGGCCGGGGACGCCTCGCAGGAGGAGACCCGCCGCCTCCTCGCCGACGTCGACCGCCTGGAGGTGCCCTCGCGCGAGCGCCCCGTCGAGGAGCTTCCGCCCGTCGACCCGCAGCGATCGGCTCCTTCCGCGGAGCCGCAGCCGGACGCGGAGCACGACGCGACGCCGTCGGCTCCGGCCGAGGGCGACCGCGACGACGTGCCGGCCGACGACGAGGACGTCGTCCGGGCGGACGAAGCGCGGTTCGAGCGGCCCGCCTCGGACGACGACCGCCGCGAGGAGCGCAGCTCGATCTGAGCGTCCCCGACCGACCACGAGAAGAAGGCCCCGATCGCGAGTGCGATCGGGGCCTTCTCCGTGGTGCGGGCGGTGCGTGTACTGACTAGCTGTGTGCATCTCGTGCACGGGCGACTCGGCCGACCAGTACGGCGAGGGGCGCCGCGACGATCGTCCACGCGACGGCGATTCCACCGAGGATGGCGAGGAGCAGCATGGTCGTACCTCCGTTCGTTACGTCGTTGTAATTCCGGACACCCCAAGACTAGGTGCCTGAACGACACTCAAACGACATCGGGTGGGAAACACGCCGGTGTTGCCTCCGATTTGCCGGTGTGTTACTGGTGCAGTGACCGCGAGTCCTCGTCCGAGGGGCACCCGGGCGGAGGAAAACCCCGCTGGCCCCCGACCTCACCCCCGAAGGCGTGTCGTGCCGCTCGAGGCGCAGCCGCGACACGGTCCGGAGACGAGGGCGACACGTCGTCGGTGAGCCACCCGCGGCCGCGGAGGAGGCCGCGGGGCGGCGACCGACGCGCTTCCGACCCGATGGTGCCCCCGGCGAGGATCTCGATGGTGCCCCCGGCAGGAATCGAACCTGCGACCAAGAGATTAGAAGGCTCCTGCTCTATCCGCTGAGCTACGGGGGCGGACTCGACCACGATACCGAAGCGCGGGGGCCGCGCCCGCCCGGGCCTACGCGCCCCGGACGAGTCCCAGCACTCCCACGACCAGGGAGACGACGGCGAGGGCGAGCGAGATGCCGATGAGGACCGTGTGCACGCGGAGGAAGGTCGTCGCGCGGCCGTTCGCGTCCCGCGCCCGCGGGTCCTTACGGACGCGGCGGAGGAAGGGCGGCCAGACGATCGCGTTCCACACGGCGTTGACGATCAGGAGGCAGCAGGCGAGCGTGATCACGAGGATCCAGTGTAGGAGGAGCGGGGCGGCCGGACCGGGTGTCGGCGGCCGCCGATAGACTGCCCGGCATGAGTAGCGCCCCCGACCGTCTTGTCTGGATCGACTGCGAGATGACGGGGCTCGACCTCTCCGTCGACGAGCTCGTCGAGATCGCCGTCGTCGTCACCGACTTCGAGCTGAACCCGCTCGACGAGGGGCTCTCCCTCGTCATCCGGCCCGACGCGACCGCGCTCGAGAACATGGGCGACTTCGTCCGGTCGATGCACGAGACCTCCGGCCTGCTGGTCGAGATCCCTTCCGGCGTCAGTGTCGCGGAGGCGGAGTACGAGGTGCTCGAGTACGTGCTGAAGCACGTCCCGGCCGAGCAGCAGGCTCCGCTCGCCGGCAACTCGATCGGCACCGACCGCGCCTTCCTCGCGAAGTTCATGCCGCGCCTCGACGGCCACCTGCACTACCGCAACGTCGACGTCAGCACGATCAAGGAGCTGGCACGGCGCTGGTTCCCGCGCATCTACTTCAACGCGCCCAAGAAGCACGGCGGGCACCGCGCGCTCGCCGACATCCTCGAGAGCATCCGCGAGCTGCAGTACTACCGCCGTGCCGTGTTCGTGGAGCAGCCGGGGCCGAGCACCGCCGAGGTGCAGGCCGTGTCGGCCGCGGTCGTGGACGAGTTCGCCTCCCGGATGTAGTACTCTCGTACAGTTGCTTCGGCGGGTCACCCCGGCGGAACACGCTCCTGGTGGGTATAGCTCAGTTGGCAGAGCGCCTGGTTGTGGTCTAGGAGGTCGCGGGTTCGAGCCCCGTTACTCACCCCAGTGGCTGTGCATGCAGCGGAAGAGGCCCGGAGTTCCGACTCCGGGCCTCTTCGCACATCCGGCGACCTGCAGCGTCGCCGACGGAGAGAGGTCCCGGATGCTCGACCTGGGCGAGGACGCCTTCGAAGCTCTGGTGGTCTCCGAGCTCGACGCGCTCCCGGACGACATGGTCGACGGGCTCGACAACGTCGTGTTCGTGGTGGAGGACCGGCCCGAGGACGGGACGCTCGATCTGCTCGGCTACTACGACGGAGTCGCCCTCACCGAGCGCGAGCGCTACGGCTTCGGCGAGATGCCGGACCGCATCGTGCTGTTCCGAGAGCCGCACCTCGCCGTGTGCGAGGATCTGGACGCGCTGCGCGACGAGATCCACGTCACCCTCGTGCATGAGATCGCCCACTTCTACGGCATCGACGACGACCGGCTGCACGAGCTCGGCTGGGCCTGACCGCCGCCGAGGGAGAGCCGCCCGCCGGCATCCGCGCGTCGCCGGCATCCGCGCGTCGCCGCGCTCGGAGAGGACCCCTCAGCCGCGCACCGCTCCCCCGCCGCCCGTGTCCAGCACGAGGTCCGCGTGCTCGCGGGGTCGCTCCCCCGCGCAGTAGGAGCGGAAGTCGCGATCCCAGGCGTCCCAGTGCGGAGCGAAGAGCTCGCCGTCGCGGTCGAGCGCGCGCGTGCGCCGCACCTCGTCGTCCGCCTCGAGCCAGACCACCAGATCGGCGTGACGGCGGGCGGCGGCGCCGGCCGACCCGCAGCCCTCCAGCACCAGGAGGGTCTCGCGGACGACGCGGCGACCGGCCGTCGTCCCCGCGGCCCAGTTCCAGGGCCGCCAGTGCGCCGTGAGGCCGAGGCCGTGGGGGCGGACGAGGGTCCCGGCCGTCTCCCGCGACGCCCGGCCCAGGCCCGTCCAGCCGGGGTAGAGGTCGTCCATCCGCACGAGCGCGACGGACGGTGCCGGCGGCGCGAGACGGAGGTGCTCGACCAGCGCGCGCGCGAACGTCGACTTGCCGGAGCCGCTCGGTCCGTCCAGCAGCACCGTCCGACGCCGCCGCGCGATCACGGAGCGGGCGAGGTCGCGCGCCGTCCTGTCCGTGAGCGGCAGGACCCGCTCAGCCATGCAGGACGAAGCTCCAGGAGCCGGTGGCGACGGAGGCCGTCACGGCGACGGCCGCGATGAGCACTCCGCCCGCGAGCAGCAGCAGGTCGCCGGCTCCGAGGCGGGACTGCCGCGCCCACGTGCGCGGGATACCGGAGCCGAAGCCCTTCGCCTCCATCGCCGTCGCGAGCCTGCTCCCCCGGCGGATGGCCAGCACGAGCAGCGAGAACGTGCGGGAGGCGAGGCTGCGGAGCACCTCGACCGGCCCGCGGCCGTCGGCGACCCCGCGGGCCCGGCGGGCCATCGAGAGCGTGCGCCAGTCGTCGACGAGCAGCCCGACGAGCCGCATGCCGGCGAGAGCGCCGAGCACGAAGCGCGAGGGCAGGCGCAGGATCTGCGCGAGGCCGTCCGCCAGGTCGGTCGGGTCGGTGGTGGCGATCAGCACAACGCTCGGCAGTCCGATCGCCAGGACGCGCAGCGCGATGGCCAGCCCGAGGGCGACCGATCCCTCCGTGACCGAGACGATGAGGAACTCCGCGTAGACGGCACCGCTGTCGCGCCCGTAGAGGACCGTCGAGAGCCCGGCGAGCGGAGCCGCGATCCAGACGGGCGCTGTCCGGCGGACGAGCTCTCCCGCCCGGAGCCCCGCGAAGGGCAGCACCAGCAGTTCGAGCACCAGCGCCGTCGCTGCGGAGACCGCGTCGACCGTGAGGAGGAGCGCGAACGCGATCACCAGGCTGGCGAGGAGCTTGGCGACCGGGTTGGCCCGGGCGATCCGGCTGCGCGCGGGAACGGAGTCGAGGAGCGTCATCCCGACACCGCCTCACGGGCGCCGAGGGTGACGACCGAGTCGGCGAGAGCGGCGACCAGCGCCCCGTCGTGGGTGACGGCGAGCACCGCCGTTCCCTCGTCGCGCTGCTCGGCGAGGAGGTCGACGAGCACCTCCCAGGTCAGGCGGTCCTGCCCGAACGTCGGCTCGTCGAGGACGAGCACGGACGGCGATCGGGTCAGGGCGGACGCGACAGCCAGGCGCCGCTTCTCGCCTCCGGAGAGGGTGAACGGGTTGGCGTCGGCGAGGTGCGCGAGGCCGAGACGCTCCAGGAGGTCCTCCGCCCGCCTCCGCTCCGCCTCGTCGCGGGCGCCCAGCGCGAGCTCGGCGCGGACGCGGGCGGTGAGGAACTGGTGCTCCGGCTCCTGGAACACCATCGCGATCCGTCCGGCGAGCTGAGCCGAGGTCCAGCGGATCGGCTCGGGGCCCGCACCGGCGCGGAGCGACTCGGAGGCGGTCACCCGCCCTGATACCGGCGCCAGGAGGCCGGCCAGAGTGAGCGCGAGGGTCGACTTCCCCGCGCCGTTGGGTCCCAGCACGGCCGTGGCCCGCGCGGAGTCGACGGCGAGGTCGAGCCCGGAGGCCACGACACTCGAGCGGCGCCGCCCGAGGACGGGCCGGCCGATGGCGAGGTCGTGCGCGCTCAGGGCGGCGGGCGACGGCAGCGCGCTCGCTGCGCGCCGTGCGGGGGTGTCACCCGGCAGCCAGACGCCGGAGGCGCGGAGCACGTCGTGCGCCCGGTCGAGGACCTCCGCCGGAGCGCCGTCGGCGACGACCGCGCCGTCCCTCCCGAGCACCACGACCCGGTCGACGAGGCCGACCCAGACGTCGACCCGGTGCTCGACGACGATCAGCGTCGCTCCCGTGCGGGCGGCCGTGCGCTCGACCGCCGCCCGCACCTCGCGGACGCCGTCCGGGTCGAGGTTGGCGGTGGGCTCGTCGAGGAGCAGGAGCCGCGGACGCATGGCGAGGACTCCCGCCAGGGCGAGCCGCTGCTTCTGCCCGCCCGAGAGCGCCGAGGTGGAGTGGTCGAGCGGCACGTCGAGACCGACGTCGTCGAGCGCCTCCCGCACGCGCGCGGGGATCTCCTCGCGCGCCACGCCGAGGTTCTCGCAGGCGAAGGCGACGTCGTCGCCGACCCGCGCGAGGACCGCCTGGGTGTCCGGATCCTGCAGCACGAGCCCCGCGACACCGCGCCGGGTGAGCGGTGCCGCTCCGTCGATCTCGAGCTCCCCGGCCGCGGAGCCGTCCTCCTCCCCGCCGAGGACGCCGGCCAGGGCGTGCAGCAGCGTGCTCTTGCCCGCGCCGGAGGGGCCGAGGAGCAGCACGCGCTCCCCCGGCTCCAGCGCGAGATCGAGGCCGGAGAGGGCGTCGCGGGAGCGTCCCGCGTGCCGCCAGCTCCAGCCCCTCGCCCGGACGGAGGCGCCGCTCATCGAGCGCCCGCGCCGACTCCCTCGACCGTTCGGCCCTCGCGCCCCGAGGCGAAGCGGTCCAGCGCTCCGGAGGCCGCGAGCCCCCGCACCGCGAACCAGGACAGCAGCCCGGCCAGGAGCGCGCCCGAGACGATCGAGGAGGCGACGTAGACGGTCTTGAAGAGCGCGTCGTTGACGGCGTAGTACGACAGCAGGTCGTTGATCGCGAGGGCCAGCCCCGCACCGGCGCCGGCCAGCATCGCGACGAGCGGACGGCCGCTGCGGTAGAGGAAGAGCGCCAGGACGATCTCGGCGCCGAGTCCCTGCACGAGTCCGGAGATCAGCACGGTGAAGCCCCACTGAGTGCCGATCAGAGCCGAGACGGCCGCGGCGACCAGCTCGGTGTAGAGCGCCGCTCCGGGCTTGCGGATGATCAGGCCGCCGAGGACGCCGGCGAAGAGCCAGCCGCCGCCGAGGAGACCGCCGAGCCCCGGCAGGAACTCGAAGGCGAGGCCGAGGACGTTCGTCGCCAGGCCCCAGGCCCAGAAGACGATCCCGCTCGCGACGGCGACGACGCTCGCCACCACGATGTCGACGACCCGCCAGCGCAGATCGCGCCGGGCCGGGGCGGAGGAGGTGGGATTCTGCGCGTTCGTGTTCTGCGCGTTCGTGTTCTGCGCGTTCGTGTTCTGCGCGTTCGTGTTCTGCGCGTTCGTGTTCTGCACTGACGTGCCCTTTCGTGGAAGCGAATGGAGGGCACGGGTTGGTAAGAGGAGATCGAAACGTTCCTTCGCTGGCATGACCCAGATCAGGTTCGACGGTCGAAGGCTGCTGCCTTCCTCTCAGCCCGGTGCACCGGACTCCCGTGTTCGTCGGCAATCATAGACGTCATGTCGTGGTCGGTGGTCGTCGTCCTGGCCGTGCTGCTGATCGTCCTGCTGCAGGCCCTGCTCTGGCAGCGCCGTGCGCGGATCCGGCGCGAGCTGCTCAGCTACGGCACGCGGGTGCCGGCGCGCGTCGTCGGGCCGGATCCGTCGCGCGGCGACCGCGATTCGGCGCGGGATCTGGGTCGGCTCCTGGTCGTCTACCGGACCGCGGAGGGTGTGGAGAAGCGCGCGCAGAAGTACCCGCTGAAGCGCGGGGACGCGTGGATGGCCGGCGAGCCGGCCGCGGTGATCTACGACCCCCGTCGGCCGGACGACGCCGAGCGGCTGATCGTCGGCTTCGGCCGGACGAAGAAGAAGTGGTACCCCGCGCGCCAGCAGCGCGCCAGCTGACGCGGGGCCGCTCCGACTACTTCTTGAGGGCGCGGATGATGCGCGCGAGGGCCTTGCCGGTCACCCACACGAAGGGGATGCCGACGGCGAGGACCGAGATCACGTTCGGCTGGAACCGCAGGCCGAGGTCGTCCTTGATGTAAGCGCCGATCGGGATGACCGTGGCGCCGCCGCCTCCGCCGCCGCCCTCCTGGCCGTCCTCGGAGCCGCTGCCTCCGCCGAAGCCGAACCAGCGGAGGGCGACGGGGACGAGCGAGACGCCGTCGACGGTGACGGGCTCGCCGTAGATCGTCGCGGTACCCGCGGTGGTGACGGTGTCGGCCAGGGAGACTGCGATGTTGGGCATGGTGCGACGGTACTCCGCGGCTCTCCGCGGCGACAAGCGGCCCGCCGGGGCGCACAGGACTCGTCCATGGACCTCCGGGGACCTGCTGTCATGATCGACGGATGTCCGCCCGCACCCGCCGCCGCCCCGTGCGCTCGGCCGTGGTGGCGGTCGCGAGCCTCGTGCTCGCCGCCTTCCTCGCCTTCCACCGTGCGCTGCCCGATCCGATCGGCTGGCTGTCGGTCCTCGAGGTCGGGATCCCGTGGACCGGGCTGCTCGTGCTGCTCCTCATCGCGGCCGCGGTGGCCCTCCGGTCGCGCCGGACGGCGGCCGCGGTCACCGTGCTGGCGATGGTCTACGGCGTGCTGGTGCTGCCGGTCGCGCTGCCGGCACCCGCCGTGCGCTCCGGTTCGTTCACCGTCGTCAGTCAGAACATCGAGACCAGCGGCGACGCGGGTGAGCTCGCCGCCTCGCTCGCCGCCCGCGGCCCCGACGTGATCGCGCTGCAGGAGCTCGACGGAGCCGCCGTGGACGCGGTCGACGCCGAGCTGGCCGACGAGTACCCGTACTCGTCCGTCTCGAGCACCGTCGGCGTCTGGAGCCGCACCGAGCTGACCGCCCAGGAGCCGCTCGACCTCGGTCTGGGCTGGGAGCGCGCGCTCGCCGTCGACGTCGACACACCGGTCGGCAGCGCGCGTTTGTTCGTGGTGCACCTGGCCTCGTTCCGGCCGGGCGACCACGAGGAGCGGGACACCATGCTCTCGAACCTGGCCACCGCCCTCCGCGACGACGAGTCGGAGCGGACGCTGGTCATCGGCGATTTCAACACGCCGACGGACGACCACCTGTTCGCTCCGGTGCTGGCGGAGGCGGGCCTCGTCCGCACCGGCGGAGTCGGCTTCCCGGCGACCTGGCCGTCGCTGCTGCCGCTCGTCTCGCTCGACCACGCGCTCGCCGACGGCGTCGCCGCCGCGACCGTCGCGGTCCTGCCGCCGAACGGCTCGGACCACCGCCCGATCAGTCTGACGATCGGTTCCGCGTAGCGAGCGTGTCGCTGAGGTCGATCCCCTTGGCCGACTCGGGAGCAGACCGGGACAGGAGCGAGGCGGGGCGCACGGCCCCGGAGCCGAAGCGGGCGGCCACTCCGTCGACCGCGAGCTCCGCGTCGCGCCAGTCGTCGGAGTCGCTCCAGAGGGAGAAGGCGACGTCGTCGCCCTCGACCAGCTGCTCGCCGCGCACGCCGATCAGCCGCACGGGCCGCCGCATCGGGTTGGCCGCCTCGAGCAGCGCGGAGGAGGCCTCGTAGAGGACGCGGGCCACGTCCGTCGCCTCGACGAGCGTGCGGGAGCGGGTGAGGGTGCTGAAGTCGCCGAAGCGGACCTTCACCGCGACGGTGCGGCAGCGCACTCCCGAGCGGCGCATCCGCACGGCGACCTTGTCGCAGAGCCGCAGCAGCTCGCGGCGGACGAGCTCGGGATCGGCCACGTCGTCGGCGAACGTGATCTCGTGCCCGGCGCTCTTCTCGACCTGACGGGTGTCGACCGGCCGCGGATCCGCCCCGTTCGCCAGGGCGTGCAGGCGCCGCCCGGTCGCCTCGCCGAGGGCGGACACGAGCGACGGCAGCGGGGTGGTCGCGACGTCGGCGACGGTGCGCAGACCGCGGCGGACGAGAGCCTCCTCCGTGCTCGCGCCGACTCCCCACAGCGCGCTCACGGGCAGCGGATCGAGGAACTCGCGGACGCCGTCGGCCGGGACGACCAGCAGGCCGTCGGGCTTGGAGCGGCCCGAGGCGAGCTTGGCGACGAACTTGGTGCTGGCGATCCCGACCGAGCAGGTCAGCCCGAGCTCGGCGTGCACCCGGCGGCGGATCTCGGTGCCGATCGCGAACGGGGAGCCGGAGATGCGGCGGGCCCCCGCGACGTCGAGGAACGCCTCGTCGATACTCAGGCGCTCGACCAGCGGCGTGAAGGAGTCGAAGATCGCCATCACGCGGCGGGAGGCCTCGCGGTAGCGCTCCATGTGCGGCTCGAGGACCACGGCCTGCGGGCAGCGGCGGAGGGCGACCGCCATCGGCATCGCCGAGTTGACGCCGTAGCGGCGCGCCTCGTAGGTCGCCGCCGTGACGACGGAGCGCGCTCCGTGGTGGCCGACGATGACCGGCCTCCCGCGCAGATCCGGCCGGTCGAGCAGCTCGACGGAGGCGAAGAACGCGTCCATGTCGATGTGCATGATGCTCGCGCGCGGGTCGTCGAAGGGCTCGGTCGTGACCTGCCGCCCGGTGCCGTCCTGCTTGCTCATGCGGTGCCGTCCTGCTCGCTCACGCCGCTCCGTCCTGCTCGCCCGCGCCTCAGACATGGTCGCACGCACCACCGACATCGGCCGCTCGACCGCTGCGCCCGGGCCGGCCGGGAATGAGCGCCGACGCCTCGCGGTTGACCCGAGCACCACGACGCTCCGGAGAGACCATGACGCACGAGCAGCCCGACTCCCCCACCGCCACCGAGACCGGCGCCGGCGCCGAGATGAGCCGCTGGCTCGATCTGCAGGACCGCGCCCACCGCGCCTTCGAGCTCCGGCTGAGCGCCGTCGAGGACTGGTCCGCTTCCACGCCCGACACCGAGTGGGACACGCGCGCGCTGGTGCTGCACGTCGTCCGCGAGCAGCAGCGCGCGCACACGCTCCTCTCGGGCGGCGACGAGTCGTCACTGCGCCTCGAGTCCGTCGCCACTGATCTGCGGAGCGAGTGGCGCCGCGTGACCGACCGCCTGCGCATCGCGGTCCGCACTGTCGACCCTGTCGCCACCGTGCAGCTGGGGCGCGACACCGTCAGCGTCGTCGAGCTGGTGCAGGAGCAGACGGCCGACCTGACCGTCCACGCCTGGGACCTGGCCCGCGCCACCGGCAGCGATGAGCGGCTCGACGAGGAGCTCGTCGCAGCGGTGTGGGAGCTCTTCGCACCCCAGGAGGAGACCCTGCGAGCGAGCGGCCTCTACGCCGCGCCGGTGCCGGTCGACGACGCCGCCTCCCTCCAGAGCCGCCTGCTCGCCATCACCGGACGCGACGACCGCCTGGCCGCCTGACGGCCGGCGCCCGAGCGCCGTCAAGGCCTGGGGCGTCCAGGGACGTCGCGGCAGGATGGAGGGGACCACGAACCCGGGGCGACCCGCCCCGACGAGGAGAGGAACATCCATGACACGCATCGCCGTCATCGGAGCCCACGGCAAGGTGGGGCAGCAGATCCTGCACCTGCTCTACGACGCCGGCCACGAGTCGGTCGGAGTGATCCGCAACCCCGATCACGCCGAGGACATCGTCCGGCTGGGCGGTGAGCCGCTCGTGCACGACCTCGAGGACACGACGCCCGAGGCCTTTGCCGAAGCGCTCGGCCACGTCGACGGCATGGTGTTCACCGCCGGAGCCGGACCCGACTCGGGCCCGGAGCGCAAGCGCACGGTCGACCTGGGGGCGTCCGTCCTCAGCCAGAAGGCCGCCGCGATCGTCGGAGTCCAGCACTTCGTGCAGGTCAGCGCCATCGGAGTGGACGAGCCGCTGCCCGAGGACACGGAGGAGGGCTGGAAGGCCTACGTGGAGGCCAAGCGCGACGCCGACGCGGCACTGCGCGACTCCGGCCTCGACTACACGATCCTCCGCCCGGGCGGGCTCACGGACGACGAGGGCACCGGCACGATCACGCTCGGCACCTCCGTCGAGAAGGGGAGCATCCCGCGAGCGGACGTCGCCGCCACGGTGATCGCCGCCCTGGCGCAGCCGACCTCCATCGCGAAGACGTGGGAGATCGTCTCCGGTCCCACCCCGATCGAGGACGCGGTCGCCCAGGGAGCCTGAGCCCCGCACCGCCTCCTAGAGTGGGGCGGGTGAGCACCCACCCGCCCCGCCCCTGGACCCGCAGCTACGCTCCCGGCGTGCCGACGGAGCTCGAGCTCCCGACCGGCTCGCTCGTCGACATCGTCACCGAGTCGGCCGAGCGCTATCCCCACCAGGTCGCGCTCGAGTTCTTCGGCCGCTCGACCAGCTACTCCCAGCTCGCCGACGAGGTGGAGCGGGCCGCCGAGGGCCTCCGCCGCCTGGGCGTCCGCGCGGGCGACCCGGTCGCCCTCGTCCTCCCGAACTGCCCGCAGCACGTCGTCGCCTTCTACGCCGTCCTCCGGCTCGGCGCGGTGGTGGTGGAGCACAATCCGCTCTACACCCCGCGCGAGCTGCGCCACCAGTTCGAGGACCACGGCGCCCGTGTCGCGATCGCCTGGAACCGCGTCGTGCCGACGGTGCAGGACCTCCCGGCCGATCTCGGCGTCGAGACGGTCGTCGCCGTCGACCTCACCCGTGCGATGCCCGCCTCGATGCGCGCAGCCCTCCGCCTTCCGCTGAAGAAGGCCCGGGAGTCGCGCGCCGCGCTGACCGGGCCGGTCCGCGGCGCGATCGAGTGGGAGTCGCTGCTGCGGCGGCGGATCGACGCGGCGCACCCGCGCCCGGTCGCCGAGGACCTCGCGGTCATCCAGTACACGAGCGGCACGACCGGCACGCCGAAGGGCGCCGAGCTGACCCACGCGAACCTGACGGCGAACGCGGCCCAATCGCGCGCCTGGGTGCCGACGGTCCGCCGCGGCGACTGCGTGGTCTACGCGGTGCTCCCCATGTTCCACGCCTACGGGCTGACGCTCTGCCTCACCTTCGCGATGAGCATGGGCGCGCGCCTGGTGCTGTTCCCGAAGTTCGACCCTGAGCTGGTGCTGAAGGTGGTCAAGAAGCACCCCGCCACCTTCCTGCCGGCCGTTCCGCCGATCGCGGAGCGCCTGGCGCGCAGCGCGCAGCAGCGGGGCGTCTCCCTCCACGGCATCGAGATCGCCATCTCCGGCGCGATGCCGCTCGACCCGGCGCTGGTCGAGTCGTTCGAGGCGCTGACCGGAGGGACGCTCGTCGAGGGCTACGGCCTCTCGGAGACCTCTCCGGTCCTGATGGCCAACCCGGTCGGTCCGACCCGACGCGCCGGGACGGTCGGGCTCCCCCTGCCGGGCACCGACGTGCGGATCGTCGACCCCGAGGATCCCGACACGGAGGTGGCGGCCGGCGAGCAGGGCGAGCTGGTCGTGCGCGGCCCGCAGGTGTTCCGCGGCTACCACCGCAAGCCCGAGGAGACGGCCGCGACCTTCACCGGCGACGGCTGGTTCCGGACCGGCGACATCGCGACGATCGACGAGGACGGCTTCGTGCGCATCGTCGACCGGATCAAGGAGCTCGTGATCACGGGCGGCTTCAACGTCTCGCCGTCCGAGGTGGAGGAGGTGCTGCTCCGCCTCCCCGAGATCAAGGAGGTGGCGGTGGTCGGCCTGCCCGATCCGCGCAGCGGCGAGGCCGTGGCGGCGGCGGTCGTCCTGGAGCCGGGCGCGCAGCTCGACGTCGCGGCCGCCCGCAGGGCCGTCCGGGAGGCGCTGACCCCCTACAAAGTCCCCAAGCGGATCACCGTCGTCGACGAGCTGCCGAGGAGCATGATCGGCAAGGTCCTCCGGCGCCAGGTGAAGGCCATGCTGACCGACGAGGACTAGCCCGGAACGAGAGAGGCCCCCGACCACGCTCCGTGATCGGGGGCTCTCTCGTCGAGGCTAGAAGCCGAAATCGCCGCCCCCGAAGTCGCCGCCCCCTCCGAAGTCGCCGCCCCCTCCGAAGTCGCCGCCGCCTCCGAAGTCGCCACCGCCGGAGTCGCCCCAGCCGCCGCCGTCACCGGCGTCCGCGCCGGAGGCGTCCGCTCCGCTCGCGTCCGCTCCGCCGTCGGCCGAGGCGTCTCCCCCGCCGTCACCGCCCGCGTAGTCGCCCCCCGCGTCGGGAAGGAACGCACCCGCGATGGCCGAGCCGATCGCGAACCCGGCGATCGTGCCGAGCATCGAGGAGGCGAGGACGCCGCCGAAGCCCATGCCGCCGCCGCCGGAGAAGCGCCGCTCCATGAATCCGGGCTGGCGCAGCTCGCTCCGGGTGGCGGACTGTGCGAGGGTGCGCGGGTCGTCATCCTTCGGCGCGTCGCCGACCGGAGCGCCCTCGCTGAGCTCGCGGAAGACCTGCTGGCGCTGCTCAGGGGTCAACTGCTCGAACGCCTCGCGGTGCACCTGCTCGATCGCCTCGGGCGGTGCGGTGCGGAGGAGGTAGCGGTAGCGCTCGATGGCCCGTTCGTCATCGCTGCGCGGAGACGTCGTCGGCGGAGAGCCGTACTCGGGCCTGCGGTCCGCGGCCTGCGGCGGCGCGTACGTCGAGCGGCGTGCGCTCTCGGGCTGCTCGTCGCGGCCCAGCAGTCGGTCCAGGAATCCCATGATCTCCTCCTCGGCGCCCGACGGACGCACACCGCCACCGTAGGCCTGCCAGCGCTCCGGGTGCTGAGCGTTCTCTCAGAGGCTGCTCGGAGCGATGGCCGCGATCACTTCTGCTTCGGGATGACCACCCACATCACGAGGTAGGCGATGATCTGCGGCCCCGGGAGGAGGCACGAGAGCACGAACAGGAGACGCACCACGAAGGGGCTCCAGCCGAATCGGCGGGCGAGACCGGCACAGACGCCGGCGATGATCCTGCCCCGACGGGGGCGCACGAGAGTAGCCATGACTCCACTCTGGCGCAGGGCGCCTGAGCGGGGCATCCGGGAAACCCCCTAGTCCCGCGCGGGAGTCCCGTCGAGCTCCTCGGGCCGGGACGCTCCGACCGAGCGGGCGAAGGCGGCCGCGCGCTCGGCGTCGGCCTCCGGCCAGACCACGCGGAAGCGCTCGAAGACCACGTCGCCCATGCCGCCCGGTGAGACGCGGGAGAAGTACCGCCGATGCCCGTCGAGCCAGGAGGCGCGCGTGCGGTCCCCCTCGCCCTCGGCCCAGGCGAACGCGTCGTCGACGGAGTCGAGCGGACCGGTCCGCACCTCGTCCGTCACGAGGACCGCCCGCGCCGCTCCCGCGCCGTCGCAGACGATCCAGTGGTCGCCCGCAGCGGGCGCCCCCTCCTCGGCGAGGGAGGCGGTGGCCGTCTTCACTCCGCGCCGCACGAGGCCCAGCAGCTCGTCCGCCATCGCCGTGCTGTCGCCAAAGGACTCGACCGGCGGGAGCGCTCGGTCGACGCCCGGATGCGCGGAGCGGTACTCCTCCCACAGACGCGCCGCCGAGGCCACGTCCGGCTCGGGGAGCGCCGTGCGCTCCGGAGTGGCGGGCACGAGGGCGACGATGTTCGCACCGGCGAGGGAGGCGGGATCATCGGGGTGGTTGTCGGGCGTGGTCACCATCTCGAACGGCCAGTGCTGCTGCAGCCAGCGGCGCGCGTACGCGTCGAGCTCCTCCTCGAGCCGGGACCCGCGGACGGCGGGCACAACCCACCAGGAGGCCTCGGCGGAGTCGCCGCCGCCCGGTCGGATGCTCAGGGCGCCGAGCGCCTCGGTGCGGTCCGGACCGACGAGCAGGAACGCGTGCGCCCGCCCGGCACGTGCCTCCTCCTCGAGGCGGAGGAGGCCGCGCACGTCGTCGCCGAGGGACGCCGACGGCAGGGCAGCCGGATCGTCCCCCGGGAGGAGAGCCGCGAGCCACGGGCGCTGCTCGCCGATGACCGCGTGCAGGAGGTCCGCGTCGCTCGAGACGAGCGGACGCAGGAGCGCGCCCGCCGGCAGCTCGAGCCGCGCGGGAAGCGGCGCCACGCCGGATCCACCGCTCATGACCGCACCTCCCCGCGCACCGGCTCAGCCGGCCGCGCGCTCCAGGACGAGCTCGCGGACGCGGGCCGCGTCGGCCTGGCCCTTCATGGCCTTCATCACGGCGCCGATCACGGCACCGGCGGCCTGCACCTTGCCGTCGCGGATCTTCGCGAGCACGTCGGGCTGCGAGGCCAGTGCCGCATCGATCGCCTCGATGAGCGCTCCGTCGTCCGAGACGACCGCGAGACCGCGGGCGTCGACGACCTCCTGCGGGGTGCCCTCTCCGGCGATGACGCCCTGGAGGACCTCGCGCGCGAGGCGGTCGGTCAGCGTGCCGCTCTCGATCAGACCGGCGAGCTCGGCGACCTGGGCCGGGGTGACCAGGGAGGCCGGGTCCTCGCCCGCCGCGTTCGCGAGGCGCGCGATCTCGCCGGTCCACCACTTGCGGGCGGCCTGCGGAGCGGCTCCCGCGGAGACGGTCTCGGCGATCTCGACCAGCAGGCCGCTGTTGGCGACGTCCTGGAACTCGAGGTCGGTGAAGCCCCACTCGGCCTTGAGACGGCGACGGCGGTCGGCGGGCTTCTCGGGCAGCGCCGCGCGCAGCTCCTCGATCAGCTCGCGGCTCGGCACGACCGGGAGCAGGTCGGGCTCCGGGAAGTAGCGGTAGTCGTCGGCATCGCTCTTGGGCCGGCCCGCGGAGGTGCGGCCGGTGTCCTCGTGCCAGTGGCGCGTCTCCTGCGTGATCGTGCCGCCTGCGGCGAGGATCGCCGCCTGGCGCTGGATCTCGTAGCGGACGGCGCGCTCGACCGAGCGGAGCGAGTTGACGTTCTTGGTCTCGGTGCGGGTGCCGAGCTTCTCCTGGCCGATCGGGCGGAGCGAGACGTTCGCGTCGCAGCGGAGGTTGCCGCGCTCCATCTTGGCGTCCGAGATGCCGAGCGCCAGCACGATGTCCCGGATCGTCGCGACGTAGGCCTTCGCGTACTCGGGCGCGCTCTTCCCCGCGCCGTAGATCGGCTTCGTGACGATCTCGACGAGCGGGACCCCTGCGCGGTTGTAGTCCACGAGGGAGTACTCGGCGCCCTGGATGCGGCCGGTGGCGCCGCCGACGTGCGTGAGCTTGCCGGCGTCCTCCTCCATGTGCGCGCGCTCGATCGGGATCTGCACGAGCGAGCCGTCGACCAGCTCGATCTCGACCGAGCCCTCGAAGGCGATCGGCTCGTCGAACTGCGAGATCTGGTAGTTCTTCGCCAGGTCCGGGTAGAAGTAGTTCTTGCGCGCGAAGCGGCTGGACGGAGCGATCGAGCAGCCCAGGGCGAGGCCGAGGCTGATCGAGTACCGCACGGCCTGCTCGTTCACGACCGGCAGCGATCCCGGGAGGCCGAGGTCGACCGGGGTCACGTTCGTGTTGGGCTCGGATCCGAACTCGTTCGGCGCGTCCGAGAACATCTTGGTCTTCGTGTTGAGCTCGACGTGCACCTCGAAGCCGAGCACCGGCTCGAAGGTCTCGAAGACCTCGTCGTAGTCCATCAGCTCGGGAGCGGACGTGTGCGCGGAGGCCATCAGACGGCACCTTCCTCGGTCGCGGAGAGCACGGAGTGGGTCAGGTCGGGGGCCTGAGCGAGCAGCGGGCGGCCCCACTTCTCCTCGAGCAGGGCCTCGAGCGCGGCGCCCACGCTGTAGAGGCGCACGTCCTCCCGGGCGGGAGCGAGGAACTGGATGCCGACGGGCAGCCCGTCCTCGTCGGCGAGGCCGGCGGGGACGGAGATGCCGGGGATGCCGGCCAGGTTCGCCGGGATGGTCGCGACGTCGCCGCGGTACATCGCCAGCGGGTCGTCGAGCTTCTCGCCGAGACGGTAGGCGGTGGTCGGCGCGGTCGGCGAGGCGATCACGTCGACGCTCGCGAAGGCCGCGTCGAAGTCCCGCTGCACCAGCGTCCGGACCTTCTGCGCGCTGCCGTAGTAGGCGTCGTAGTAGCCGGCCGAGAGGGCGTAGGTGCCGAGGATGATCCGGCGCTTGACCTCGGGGCCGAAGCCCTGCTCGCGGGTCGCGGACATGACCTGCTCGACCGTGCCGCCGCCCTCGGGCGTGACGCGGAGGCCGAACCGCACCGAGTCGAACTTGGCCAGGTTGCTGGAGGCCTCCGCCGGGAGGATCAGGTAGTAGGCGGCGACCGCGTGCTCGACGCTCGGGAGGCTCACCTCGACGACCTCGGCACCGGCGCCCTGGAGGATCTCGAGCGCCTCGTGGAAGCGCGCCAGCACGCCGGGCTGGAAGCCCTCGCCGCCGTCGAGCTCCTTGACCACGCCGATCCGGAGGCCCGTCACGTCGGCGCGGCGGACCGCGTCGGCGAAGGAGGGCCAGGAGTCGCGCAGCGACGTCGAGTCGCGCGGGTCGTGGCCCGCGATGACGTCGTGCAGCAGGGCGGAGTCGAGGACCGTCCGGGAGACGGGGCCGATCTGGTCGAGGCTCGAGGCGAGCGCGATCGCTCCGTAGCGCGAGACGCCGCCGTAGGTCGGCTTCACGCCGACCGTGCCGGTCACGTGCGCGGGCTGACGGATCGACCCTCCGGTGTCGGAACCGAGGGCCAGAGGCGCCTCGTAGCTCGCGACGGCCGCCGCGGACCCGCCGCCGGAGCCGCCGGGGATCCGGTCGAGGTCCCAGGGGTTGTGGGTGGGGCCGTATGCGCTGCGCTCGGTGGTCGAGCCCATCGCGAACTCGTCCATGTTGGTCTTGCCGATCGGGACCAGCCCGGCCTCGCGGACCTTGCGCATCACGGTCGCGTCGTACGGCGGGCGCCAGCCCTCGAGGATGCGGGAGCCGCTCGTGGTCGGCATGTCGTTCGTGACGATGACGTCCTTGACCGCGAGAGGCACTCCCGCCAGCGGGTGCAGCGACTCGCCGTCCGCGCGGCGGCGGTCGATCGCCTCGGCGGACGCGACGGCGCCCTCGCGCGCGACGTGGAGGAAGGCGTGGACCGCTCCGTCGACCGCGTCGATGCGCTCGAGATGGGCGCGGGTCGCCTCGACCGAGGAGACCGAGCCGTCGGCCAGCTTCTGGGAGAGGGCGGACGCGCTGAGGCGGACGAGCTCGTCGCCGTGCGCGCTCACTGCTCCTCCCCCAGGATCGCGGAGACCTGGAAGCGGCTGCCGTCGTGCTCGGGGGCGCCGGAGAGGGCCTGCTCGAGCGTGAGGGTCTCGCCGACCACGTCGGGCCGGAAGACGTTCTCGAGCGGGATCGGGTGGCTGGTCGCCGGCACCTCGGGCGTGGCGACGGCCTGGACCGCGCGCACGGAGTCGACGATCTGGCCGAGCTCCCTGGTGAGGCTCCCGATCTCGTCGGAAGTGAGGTCGATCCTGGCCAGCTGGGCCAGATGGGCGACCGTGTCGGCCGTGATCTCGGACATGCGTCTCCGTCTGGTGGTTCGGGGGGATTTCCGGCCGCCAGTCTACTCGGCGCGCCCGCACCGCCTCCGCCTGCGCCGCCCGCCCGTCAGGAGCCGCCGAAGAGGCTGGCGCCGTGCTTCAGGAGGGCGTTGTACGCCCCCTCGTAGGTGGTCGGCAGGTCCTCGCCGGGCTCGCCGTACCGGGCCAGCAGCAGGCCCATCAGGCCGACGGCGGGCGGGCTCAGCGGCTTGTCGCGGTTCACGTGAGCCGGATGCGCGGGCGCCGCCTCGGGGTTCGGAGGCAGGTATTGCGGCACCGTGGTCGGCCAGTCGCCGATCTGCCGCGGCTCGTCGAGGGTCAGCACCCCGAAGAGGTCGGGGGCGGAGGCGTCGCGAGCGGTCAGCGGCTCGAGGCCGTGCAGGGCGCTGAGGGTCCGGATCACGGCGCCGTGGTGCAGCTCGTCGTGCACGATCGTGCCGGCCCTCGTGTACGCCGAGACGGCGATCGCCGGCACGCGGCAGCCGAGCCGGTCGAAGGCGAAGCCCATCTCGCCCTCGCGGCCGTCGCCCGGCGGAGTCGCCGACGGCGGGGGGACGTGGTCGTAGAGGCCGCCGTGCTCGTCGAAGGTCGCCAGCAGGAGCGTGTTCATCGCGTTCGAGCCGGTCGCGCTCGCGCTCTCCCGGATCGCCGAGTACACCTGGTGCAGCAGCAGCTCGCCGGCGCGGACGTCGGACAGCGCACTGTCGTAGACGGGCGTGCCGTCGACCTCGTCCTCGTGCAGGACGCCGGTCGGCGGGTGCATGTCGTTGTGGTCGAAGACGAGCCGCGGCTCGAGGAAGGCGTAGTCGGGCAGCTCGCCGTTCTCCACGTCGGCGTAGAAGCGGTCCATCGTCGAGAAGTGCGTCTTCCAGTACTTCTCGAGCACCGGCGCGTGCAGGAACCCGGTGTACGAGACCACCTGCAGCGCGTCGAAGTAGACGCGCCAGGTCTTCCCCGCCTCCTCGAGGCGGTTGAAGACGGTCGGCGCGTCGGCCAGATCGTCGGCGAGCCACTTCTCGTAGCCGCCGCCCTGCTTGTTCGTGACGAAGCCGTGCGAGGTCGACGCGTGCAGGAAGGACCGGTTGCAGAAGGTCTGGGAGGGGACGGCGCAGAACCAGTGGTCGAAGACGGCGAACTCGCGGGCGAGGGTGGAGAAGACGGGCAGCATCTCCGGTGAGAAGCCGCCCATGATCGTCCGAGCCTCCTCCGCCGTCGGCTCCTGCCCCTTCTTCATCACCCGCAGGTGCTGGACGTAGTCCTCGAGGAAGCCGGTCATCGTCGGGGCGGAGGCGTCGGCGGGCGCGTTGAAGGGCGCGGTCATCGCGCCGACGGTGCGGCCGGCGTTCTCGGGAGGATCCACCGTGCCGAAGAGCTGGGTGTTGACGTGCGGGTACTCCTCGCCGGGATCCGGATCGGGCTGGCGCATCACGGAGTCGGTGGCCCCCTCGTAGACGTGCGTGCCGACGGTCAGGCCCCCGGCGCTGGTGTTCGTCCGCTCGTCGGGGAGGAGGCCCTCGAAGCTCTCGCCCGCTGGCAGGTCGTCCGGTCCGTAGAGGCGGCCCAGGACGTTGTCGAAGGAGCGGTTCTCGAACATGATCACGACGACGTGGTCGAAGCCCGGCTCCGTGCGGGCGGGCAGTCGCGGCTCCTCTTCGCGGCGGGGACCGGAGGCGACGGCCGCGCCGATCGCGCCGCCGGCGAGGGCTCCGGCTCCGACTCCGGCGGCCGCGGTACCGGCCAGGAAGCGGCGGCGCGAGCGGGAGCGGGGCGCTCCGTCGTCGTGCTCCGAGGGAGTCCGCTCGCTGCTCATCTCCGCCGCCTCTCCTGCGCCGCCTGCGCCTGCTCGGAGTGTAGCGACGCGCCCGGGGCGGCGGCCCGGAGGCGGGCGAGCAGTCCGGTGTCCGGCTCCGGGTCGACGTGTGCGCGGCGGGCCGCCTCGCGGAGGCGCCGTCCGACCGGCGCGGGCGGCGCGAACGCCGGCGCCGTGCGGGGCCAGCGCGCGAGAGGCCGGTCGGGACCGCTCAGGAGTGCGGCCAGTTCTCGGACCTGCGGATCGACGAGGGCGCGGCGCACGCCTGCCCGGGCGCGCACGAGCTGCGCGGGAGTCTCCGGACCGAGCGGCACCTCGCTCCGGGCACCCGCGGGGACCGCCGAGGCGAGGACGAGGGCCGGCACCGCAGCGGGCCGGTCCGCGCTCCCCCGCGCCGTGACGAGGAGCATCATCCGCCGACCCGCCCGCTCACCGCCGCGGACGGCGTCGGCCACGACGTGCAGCAGCTGCTCCGCGAGGCGCGCATCGGCGGAGCGCTCGGTGCCGGCGGCTGCGGCGTCGGCGAAGTCGGCCGGATCGACGAGGGAGCGCGGCTCGACCAGGACGAGCGGAGGAAGGGTGCCGGCGGCGGCTTCGGCGGCCAGCGCCTCGACGGGCAGGAGGCGCCCGCCGCCGGAGTCTGCGGCCCCCGGATCGCGGTGGGGCCACTCCGGATCGGCGAGGAGCGTGGTCGAGACGCCCTGCCGCTCGTCGATCGCGAGAGCCCAGCCGGTGCCGGTCTCCCGGGCCGCGCGCAGGGCCGCCAGCAGCGGATCGCGGCCGTCGGCGCGCCAATGGTCGGCCCGGGCGAAGGCCGTGGCGAGGAGCGCGTGCACCGGGAGCATCTCGGGGGCGAAGCGCGCGCCCGGAGGATCGTCCGGGCCTGGCGCGGTCATCACGGCGTCCGTGCCGCCGGTGAACACCGGGCCGTCCTCATCGTCGAGGGCGCCGAGGACCTGGTCGCGGCTGCGGCCGGCGAAGGAGAGCACGACCAGGTGGTCGATCCGCCCGAGCACCTCGGCGGTCCGGCGCTCGGCGGCGGTGGGTCGAGCCGCGGCGTCGAGCGCGAGCGATGCGGCATCGGCGAGGGAGCGGCGCAGGAACGCGCGCCGCTCTCCGCCGCCCGCGTCAGGCATCGGGCCCGGTCGGCTCCTCCGTGGTCGGGGCGGCCGCGTCCGGCGCGGCGTCGTCCTCCGTGACGGCGTCGTTCTCGACCTCGGACCGCGACGCGACGTCCTCGTCCGCGTCGCCGGCAGCCGCCTCCGCCGGAGCGTCGACGGAAGCCTCCTCCGGCAGCGCGATCGCAGCCGGTCCCTCCGTCACCAGCAGGTGGAACTCGGCCGCGGTGATGATCCGGAGGCCCAGGGCCTCGGCCTTGCCGAGCTTGCTGCCGGCGCCGGGCCCGGCGGCGACGTAGTCGGTCTTCTTGGAGACGCTCGAGCCGGCCTTGCCGCCGGCCGCGAGGATCGCCTCCTGGGCCCCCTCGCGGGAGTACCCCTCCAGGCTGCCGGTCGCCACGATCGTGAGACCTGCGAGCACCCCGCCGGCGGCGTCCGCGGCGCCGGGCCCGGGGTGGCCGGGCGTGGCGAAGCGCACTCCGGCCGCGGCCCAGCGCTCGACGATCTCGACGTGCCAGTCGACCTCGAACCAGGCGATCAGCGCGTCGGCGATGATCCCGCCCACTCCGTCGACGGCGGCGAGCTCGTCGCGGCTCGCCCCGCGGATCGCCTCGAGCGAGCCGAAGTAGCCCGCCAGCGCGCGCGCCGCGACCGGGCCGACGTGGCGGATGCTGAGCGAGACCAGCAGGCGCCACAGCTCCTTGGTCTTCGCCCGCTCGATGTTCTCGATCAGCCGGAGGGCGTTGGTGCTGGGCACCGAGGCGGCGTCCCCCGCGAAGGCTCCCGCCTCCGGGTCGAACGCGCCGTCCTTGGCGAGCTGCCGCTTGCGCTTGAAGGGCGTGACGACCTTCGGATCGCCCTTCGCGTCGAGCTTCTGCAGACCCGTCTCGGAGTCGCGGACGACGACCTCGATCGGGAAGAGATCGGCCACCGTGAGCTCGAACAGGCCCGCTTCGGTCCGCAGCGGCGGCTCGGCGGGCACCAGAGGCTGGGTCAGGGCGGCGGCACTGACCTCGCCGAGCGCCTCGATGTCGAGTGCGCCGCGGCTGCCGATGTGCTCGACGCGCCCGCGGACCTGCGCGGGGCAGGACTCCGCGTTGGGGCAGCGCAGGTCGACGTCGCCCTCCTTGGCCGGAGCGAGGGTGGTGCCGCACTCGGGACACTGCGTCGGCATCACGAACTCGCGCTCGGAGCCGTCGCGGAGCTCGACCACCGGGCCGAGCACCTCGGGGATGACGTCCCCGGCCTTCCGCAGCACGACCGTGTCGCCGATGAGCACGCCCTTGGCCTTGACCACGTCGGCGTTGTGCAGCGTGGCCTGGCGCACCTCGGACCCCGCGACCTTCACCTTGGTCATCTGGGCGAACGGAGTCGCGCGGCCGGTGCGCCCGACGCTCACGACGATGTCAAGGAGCTTCGTGTGCACCTCCTCGGGCGGGTACTTGTAGGCGATCGCCCAGCGCGGAGCCCGGCTGGTGGCGCCGAGCTCGTCGTGCAGCTCGAGCTCGTCCACCTTCACGACCACGCCGTCGATCTCGTGCTCGACCGAGTGGCGCTCCCGGCCGAAGCGCTCGACGAAGGCGAGCACCTCCTCCACCGAGGCCGAGACGCGGTTGTGGCCGCTGACCGGCAGTCCCCAGGAGGAGAGCAGCCCGTAGACCTCGGACTGGGTCGCGACCGGCGGGTCCGGCCAGGCGCCGATGCCGTGCACGTAGAGCGCGAGGGACCCGACGCGCGCCTCGCCGGCGCGCAGGTCGAGACCGGACTTCTTGTCGAGCTGCTGGCGGAGGCCGCCGCTGGCCGCGTTCCGCGGGTTGGCGAAGGTGGGGAAGCGCCGTAGCGCGCTCGTGCGCGCCTTCTCCTCCTCGAAGGCGCCGCGGGTGGCGGCCGGGCGGGACGACCAGCGGGCCCGCGCCTCCTCGACCGCCTCGTCGCGCAGCGTCTCCTGGAGGGCGTTCAGCTCGGCGAAGGCGGCCACGGGGATGAAGACCTCGCCGCGGACCTCGACGAGGGCGGGGTGGCCCTCGCCGGAGAGGCGCTCGGGGATGCCCGCGACGCGGAGCGCGTTGACGGTGACGTCCTCGCCGGTGCGGCCGTCGCCGCGGGTCGCCGCCGTGACGAGGCGGCCGTGCTCGTAGTGGAGGGAGATCGCGAGCCCGTCGATCTTGAGCTCGGTGAGCCAGGCGACGGGGCGGTCGGCCGAGGCCACCGTCTTCTCGCACCACTCGCGCAGCTCCTCGGCCGAGAACACGTTGTCGAGGGAGAGCATCCGCTCGGCGTGGTAGATGGGGGCGAGGCCCGCTCCGACGATCCCGCCGACGGTCTGCGTCGGCGAGTCCTCGGCGCCGAGCTCGGGGTGCTCGGCCTCGAGCGCGGCGAGCTCGCGCACCAGGGCGTCGTACTCGGCGTCGGACAGCGGCGAGGAGTCGGCCGCGTAGTAGTCGTCGCTCGCCGAGCGGATCCGCGCCCGCAGCTCCTCGACGCGGGCAGCGGGCTCGACGGCGCTCATCGGAGCACCGCGGCGTCGGCCGCGACCGTGCGGTCGATCGTGCACTGGCCCAGCACGCGGGTGCCGAGGTAGACGACGGCCGTCTGGCCGGGGGCGACGCCGTCGAGCGGCGAGTCCGGAGTGATCACGAGCTCCACCCTGCCATCGACGTCCGACACCACCGCGGAGGCGGGGACCGGGTCGGCGTGCGCGCGGATCTGGACGTCGCAGCGGAAGGGCGCGTCCGCGTCCTCGGGAGCGGCGCCCGCCCACGTGAACCGCTCGCCGGCGATCTCGCCGATGCGCAGCGCCTCGCGCGGACCGACCACGACCTCGTTGCTCACCGGCCGCACCTCCAGGACGAAGCGCGGCCGTCCGTCGGGCGCGGGGACGCCGAGGTGCAGGCCTCGGCGCTGGCCCACCGTGTACCCGTGGGCGCCCTCGTGGGAGCCGACCACCGCGCCGTCCCGATCGACGATCGCTCCGGTCGCAGGGGCGACGCGCTCGGCGAGCCAGCCGCGGGTGTCGCCGTCGGGGATGAAGCAGATGTCGTAGCTGTCGGGCTTGCTCGCGACGCTGAGCCCGCGCTCCGCCGCCTCCGCGCGCACGATCGCCTTGGACGGCGTGGATCCGAGCGGGAACATCGAGTGCCGCAGCTGCTGCTCCGTCAGCACGCCGAGGACGTAGGACTGGTCCTTCGCCTCGTCGCTCGCACGGTGGAGCTCCGGGGAGCCGTCGCCGGCGGTGCGGAGGGAGGCGTAGTGGCCGGTGCAGACGGCGTCGAAGCCGAGGTCGAGAGCCTTCTCGAGCAGGGCGGCGAACTTGATCCGCTCGTTGCAGCGCATGCAGGGGTTCGGGGTGCGGCCCGCCGAGTACTCGGCGACGAAGTCGTCGACGACGTCGAGCTTGAACCGCTCGGAGAAGTCCCACACGTAGTACGGGATGCCGAGGACGTTCGCGGCGCGCTGCGCGTCCATCGAGTCCTCGATGGTGCAGCACCCCCGGCTGCCGGTGCGCAGCGTGCCGGGCATCCTGCTCAGGGCGAGGTGCACGCCCACCACATCGTGCCCCGCCTCCACCGCGCGGGCCGCGGCCACCGCCGAGTCCACTCCACCGCTCATCGCCGCCAGAACCTTCACCGTGCGAGTCTACGTTTCCCGCGGGCGGGCCGGCAGGGGTTCAGGCGGGCAGCACCGCGCGGTTCGAGAGCCCGGCGCGGGCGGCGCGGGCGTAGGCGCCGGGCAGCGCGGCCAGGAGGGCGTCGACGTCGGCGTCGGTCGAGGTGTGGCCGAGCGTCATCCGGAGCACCCCGCGGGCCTCGTCCTCGCTCCGGCCGAGCGCGAGGACCACGTGCGAGGGCTCCGGGATCCCCGCCGTGCAGGCGGACCCGGTCGAGACGGAGACGCCCGCCGTGTCGAGGAGGAAGAGGAGGGAGTCGCCCTGCGCGCCGGGGAAGGCGAGGTGCGCGTTGGCGGCGACCCGGCGTCCGGAGTCGAGGGCGGGCCCGGTCAGGGTCGCGCCCGGCACGGCGGCGAGGACGCCCGCGACGAGCCGGTCGCGCAGGGCGGCGAGGCGCTGCGCCTCCGCCGGCAGCTCGGCGTCCGCCTCGACCGCGGCGGCGGCGAAGGCCGCGGCGCCCGGCACGTCCTGGGTGCCGGAGCGGACGCCCCGCTGCTGTCCGCCTCCGTGCAGCACCGGCACCACGCGGGCGTCGCGGGCGAGCACGAGTGCACCGGTGGCGATCGGGCCGCCGACCTTGTGACCCGAGACGCTGACCGCGGCCAGTCCTGCACCGCGACCGGAGCCGGAGGCGCGGCGGATCTCGGCGATCCGCAGCGGCACGTGCCCGAGGGCGGCGACCGCGTCGACGTGCAGGGGGACGCCGGCGCGCGCGCACACCGCCGCGAGCTCACCGATCGGGTTGATCGTGCCGATCTCGTTGTTGACCCAGAGCACCGTGACCAGGGCGACCGAGGCCGGGTCCTCCTCCAGCGCCGCGGCGAGCGCCTCCGGTCGCAGGGTGCCCTCGTCGTCGAGCGGCAGCCACTCGAGGACGGCGCCCTCGTGCTCGGCGAGCCAGGCGGCGGAGTCGAGCGTCGCGTGGTGCTCCCCCTCGGCGACCAGGACCCGGACGCGGCCCGGATCCTCGCTCCGGCGCTGCCAGTAGAGGCCCTTGATGCCGAGGTTGACCGCCTCGGTGCCGCCGGCGGTGAGGATCACCTCGATCGGCTCGCAGCCGAGCACCCCGGCGAGCGCCGAGCGGGCGTCCTCCAGGCGGCGGCGCGCCTCCTGGCCGGAGCCGTGCACGGAGGAGGGGTTGCCGGCGTGCGCGGACGCCTCCGCGAACGCGGCGAGCGCCGAGGCGCGCAGCGGGGTGGTCGCGGCGTGGTCGAGGTAGATCACAGCAGCCCTTCGTCCCGCATCGGGGGCACGGAGGGAGCCGGTGCCCGTCACTACTGTAAGTCGCATGACCTCTCACGATCCCCTGGCCCGGCTCGGCGTGACCGTGGACGATCAGGGCGGCGGGCTGCGGGTCTGGTCCGAGAGCGCGAGCGCCGTCGATCTGCTGCTGTACGACGAGAAGGACCCGACCTGGGTGACCCGCACGGTCCCGCTGACGCGCGACGACGACGCGGTCTGGTCCGCGCGCTCCGATCTGCTGGCTCCCGGCCGCCGCTACGCTCTGCGCGTCGACGGGCCGACCGGCCCCCGGCACCGCTTCGACCCGCGCCGGGCCCTGCTGGAGCCGTACTCCCGGGGCCTGCACCGGGTGGCGGAGAACGAGTGGCGCTCGGTCGTCGTGGACGACGCGTTCGACTGGGGCTCCTCCTCCCAGCCCGGCACCTCGATGGACCGCACCGTGATCTACGAGGCGCACGTGAAGGGGCTGACCCGGCTGAACCCGGCGCTCCCCGTGGAGCTGCGCGGCACCTACGCCGGCCTGGCGCACGAGTCGACGGTCTCGGCGCTGCTCGAGCTGGGCGTCACGGCGGTCGAGCTGCTGCCGGTGCACGCCTTCGTGTCGGAGCAGCGCCTGCTGCGGCAGGGCCTGACCAACTACTGGGGCTACAACACGCTGAACTTCTTCGCCCCGCACGCGGCGTACGCCTCCTCCACCGCGCAGCGCGGCGGACCGACCGCCGTGCTCCGCGAGTTCAAGGGGATGGTGAAGCTCCTCCACGAGGCCGGCCTCGAGGTGATCCTGGACGTGGTCTACAACCACACCGCCGAGGAGGGGCCGGGCGGGCCGATGTCGAGCCTGCGCGGCATCGACGACGCCGGCTGGTACCGCCAGACGCCCGAGGGCCACTACGTGGACGTGACCGGCTGCGGCAACACGATCGACTTCGGCCGGCCCGCGGCGCAGCGCCTCGCGCTGGACTCGATGCGCTACTGGTCCGGAGAGGTCGGGATCGACGGCTTCCGGCTCGACCTGGCCGCGACCCTCGGCCGGGACGAGATCGCGCACTTCCGGAGCGACCACCCGCTGCTGCGGGCCGCGGTCGAGGATCCGGCGCTGGCCGGCGTGAAGATGATCGCCGAGCCCTGGGACGTGGGCATGGGCGGCTGGCAGACCGGGAACTTCCCCGCAGGGTGGTCGGAGTGGAACGACCGCTACCGCGACCGCGCCCGCAACTTCTGGCTCTCGGACATCGACTACGCCCGCCGGGCCGGTACCGCGCCCGTCGGCATCGGCGGCTTCGCGACCCGGCTCTCGGGCTCCTCCAACACCTTCTCGGCGGAGCGGGGACCCCTCGCATCGGTCAACTTCGTCACTGCGCACGACGGCTTCACGCTCGCGGACCTCGTCTCGTACAACGTCAAGCACAACATCGGCAACGGCGAGTCGAACCGCGACGGAGCCGACACCAACCGCTCCTTCAACCACGGCTTCGAGGGCCCCACCACCGACGAGCGGATCACGCAGGCGCGGCGCAAGGCGATGCGGAACCTCCTCGGCACCCTGCTGCTGTCGGCCGGCGTGCCGATGATCACGGCGGGCGACGAGACCGGGCGCAGCCAGCGCGGCAACAACAACGCCTACTGCCAGGACTCGGACCTGACCTGGGTGCGCTGGGAGGGCCTGGCCGACTGGCAGCTCGCGCTCCGCGCGCACACGCGGACCCTGCTGCGCCTGCGGCGCGAGCACCCGGCGCTGCGTCCCTCCCGCTACGGAAGCGGCGACGCGAGCGAGCCGGGCGCCACGAGCATGACGTGGTTCGACGCCCATGGGCGCGGGATGAGCGAGCACGACTGGACCTCCGCCGCCAACCGGACGCTGCAGTACCTCGCGGCCTCGACCCCGGTCGAGGGCGAGCCGGACCGCGTCCTGCTGGTGGTGCACGGCGTCGAGCAGGACACCGCGGTCGTGCTCGCCGAGGGCGAGGGGATCACCGGCTACACGCGCCTGTGGAACAGCGAGGAGCCGGAGCCGCTGGAGCACGGCGAGTCGTTCGAGCCGGGGCAGGTCATCCGCGTGGCCGGCACCTCGATGCAGCTCTTCGCGGCGCACGGGCCGGCGGCCGAGCAGGACGCCTGATGGCGCGGAGCGGGCCGGGGACCCCGGCGACCGTCGCGCTGACGGCGGCGAGCATCCCCTTCACAGCCCACGAGTACCGGCACGACCCGGCCACGACGCGCTACGGGCTCGAGGCGGCCGAAGCGCTCGGCGTCGAGCCGGAGCGGGTGTTCAAGACGCTGGTGGTCGACGTGGACGGCGAGCTCGTGGTGGGCGTCGTGCCCGTCACCGGCTCGCTCGGACTGAAGGAGCTCGCGGCCGCGGTCGGCGGCAAGCGGGCGGCGATGGCCGACCCCGCGCTCGCCCAGCGGAGGACCGGCTACGTGCTCGGCGGCATCTCACCGCTCGGGCAGAGGACGCGGCACCGCACCGTGATCGACGAGACCGTCGAGCTCCACGACACGGTGCTCGTCTCGGGCGGGCGCCGGGGCTTCGACATCGAGCTCGCCCCCGCCGACCTCGTTGCTGCGACGTCGGCCCTCCTCGCCGACATCGCGCGCTGACCCCTGCGCCCTCCCCCTCCGGGTGCCGTCCTCCTCCCGCGAGATGCCACTCGGGCGCGGGGTCAGCCTGCGGCGGCGGCCAGGCCCAGCTCGGCGGAGCGGGCCAGGAGCGGGTGCCGCGGCACGACGCGGACGGTGTAGCCGAAGGAGCCGCTGCGGTCGAGGGTGACCACTCCGGCGTACGGCACGCGGCCGACCGCGTCGGCGGGCACCACGGCACCCGACTCCTCGACCACCTCGAGCTCGTGGTGGCGGACCTCCGTGAGCGAGCCGTCGGCGGACGTCGTCCCGTAGACGACCTCGACCGAGACGTCCTCCGGCGAGAGCTCGCCCAGGCGCACGCCCGCCCGCACGGCGAGCCGGTCCCCGCGCTGGGGCACCGCGTCGATCCCGCCGGACTCGACGGACGCCACTGCGACCCCGGGCCAGCCGGCGCGGACGCGCCGCTTCCAGTTCGCCAGCTCCTTGGCCGGCTCGAAGTGGTCGGCGGCGACGGCCCGCCCGGCCTCGGCGGCCGGCGAGTAGAGCGCCTCGACGTACTGGCGCACCATCCTCTCGGCCGAGAGCTCGGGCGAGAGGGTCGCGAGGGTGTGCCGGATCGAGCGCACCCAGCGCCTGGGCACGCCGTCGTGATCGCGCTCGTAGTAGCGCGGTACCACCTCGGTCTCGAGCAGCTCGTAGAGTGCCTCGGCCTCGAGCGTGTCGCGGGCCTCCGGGTCGAGCGCGCGGTCGGAGGAGGGGATCGCCCAGCCGTTCTCGCCGTCGAAGTACTCGTTCCACCAGCCGTCGAGGATCGAGAGGTTGAGCGAGCCGTTGAGCGCCGCCTTCATCCCGGAGGTGCCGCACGCCTCGAGCGGTCGTAGCGGGTTGTTGAGCCAGACGTCGGTGCCCGGGTAGAGCAGCTGCGCCATCGCGATGTCGTAGTCCGGGAGGAAGACGATCCTCCGGCGCACGTCCGGCTCCTGCGCGAAGCGGACGAGCCGCTGGATCAGCCGCTTCCCCTCCTCGTCGGCCGGATGGGACTTGCCCGCGATGACGATCTGGATCGGGTGCTGCGGGTGGGTGAGCAGCGCGCGCAGGCGCTCGGGGTCGTGGAGCATCAGGGTCAGCCGCTTGTAGGTCGGCACCCGCCGGGCGAAGCCGATGGTCAGCACGTCCGGGTCCAGCAGCTCGTCGAGCCAGGCCGGCGGGAGGCCGCCCGGGTTCTGCTCGCGCCAGGAGCGGGCGGCGCGGCGGCGGGCGTCCTGGACCAGCTGCTCCCGCATCGCCCGGCGCGCGGCCCACAGCTCGGTGTCGCCGAGCGCGCCCGAGGCCCAGTCGGCCGTCGTCGTGTCGTCGGTGCCGAGCCGCTCCTCGGCGAGCCGCCGGAGGATCGGATCGGTCCAGGTCGCCGCGTGGACGCCGTTCGTCACCGAGCCGATCGGCACTTCCGCCGTCTCGAAGCCGGGCCAGAGGCTCGAGAACATCGAGCGGCTGACCTCGCCGTGCAGCGTCGAGACGCCGTTGGAGCGCTGCGCGAGGCGCAGACCCATGTACGCCATGTTGAACGCCGTCCCGGAGTCCCCCGGCTCGGCGCCCAGCGCGAGCACGTCCTCGACCTGCACGCCCGGGAGCAGCTCCGTGGAGAAGTACTCCTCGATCATCCCGCGGTCGAAGCGGTCGATGCCCGCCGGCACCGGAGTGTGCGTGGTGAAGACCGTGCTCGCCCGCACCACCTGGAGCGCCTGGTCGAAGTCCAGGCCCGCGCCGATCAGGCCGGAGATGCGCTCGAGCCCCTGGAAGCCGGCGTGCCCCTCGTTGGTGTGGAACACCTCCGGGAGGGCGCCGCCCGAGACCTCGGCCCAGAGCTCGAGCGCGCGGACCCCGCCGATGCCCAGCAGAAGCTCCTGCAGCAGGCGGTGCTCGCCCCCGCCGCCGTAGAGGCGGTCGGTGACCGAGCGGAGCGAGTCCTCGTTCTCGGGGATGTCGGTGTCGAGCAGGAGGAGGGTCACCCGGCCCACCTCGGCGCGCCAGACCCGGGCGTAGAGCGCGCGGCCCTCGGGGAGCGCCAGCACGATGCGGGCGGGCGAGCCGTCGGCGAGGCGGACGACGCGCAACGGCAGCCCGTCGGGGTCGAGCGAGGGGTAGGACTCGACCTGCCAGCCGTCGGCGGAGAGCTTCTGCGAGAAGTAGCCCGACCGGTAGAAGAGGCCGACACCGGTGAGCGGCACGCCCAGGTCGGAGGACGCCTTCAGGTGGTCGCCGGCGAGGATGCCGAGTCCGCCGGAGTACTGGGGCAGAGCCGCCGCGATGCCGAACTCCGGCGAGAAGTAGGCGATCGAGCGCGGAGCCGACTCCGGGAGCGACTGGTACCACCGCGGCTCGGCGCGGTAGCGCTCCAGCTCGTCGCGGAGGCGCCACGCCTCGTCGACGAAGCCCTGGTCCCCCGCCAGCTCGGCGAGGCGCTCGGGGCTCACCGCTCCGAGCAGGGCGGTGGGGTCCGCTCCCCCGCGCCGCCACAGCTCGGGATCGACCCGCTCGAACAGCCGCCGGGCGGGCTCGTGCCAGGCCCAGCGCAGGTTGCCCGCCAGATCGCCCAGAGCCGAGAGCTCGGGCGGGAGGACGGAGCGGACGATGAAGCGGCGGATCGCCTTCACGGCACCCCTCGACTCTCTGCGGACCCCGGATCTCCCGGTCGCGGAGCACCGGGGCGGTCGCGCTCGGTCACCCTAGCGGACCCCGGCCACCGCGGATCGGCGGGACGCGGACCCCCCTCGACGCTCCGGCGCGCTCACCCCGGGTCCGTTTGCACAGGCCCGAGCGCGGGCGCAAGCGTCGTGTGCGAGCCGTCGCCGGTCGCTACTGTCGTGACGTGGCTCAGATACCTTTCGGCAAGGCTCAGAACGGCAAGGACGCACGGCGAGCGGGTCGCGGACGCGCACCCCAGGAGGCGTCGGCGCCTCCCGAGACGGCCGCTCCGGCGCCCGCCGCCGCCCCCGAGGCGGCTCCTGCTCCCCCCGCGGCCGACAGCGCTCCGGCCGCCCCGCTGACCGCGGACGCACCCGACGTGTCGCCGGCGCCCGCGACGACCGGGAGCGGCTACCGCGTCCGCGCCGAGCGCCTGCCGATCATCGACCCGCAGCCGCGGCTCGAGGACGACCGCTGGCCCGCGAAGGCGTTCGTCGGCGAGGTCGTCCCCTTCGCCGCGACCGCCTTCCGCGAGGGGCACGACCTCATCGGCGTCGACCTCCTGCTGAGCTCGCCCTCCGGGGCCGAGTCGGAGCACCGGATGTCGCTCCTCGCGACCGGCACCGACCGCTACGGGCGTCTCGTGGCCCTCGACGAGGAGGGCGACTGGAGCTACCGCATCCGCGCCTTCGCCGACGACTGGGCGACCTGGCTGCACACCGCCGAGGTCAAGATCCCGGCGGGCCTGGACATCGACGTCACTTTCGCCATCGGCGAGGGCCTTCTGCGCAGCGGCGCCGACGACTCCTCGCGGCCCGAGAGCGAGCGCAGCCTGCTCTCCGACACCGCCGCCCGCATCGGCGACGCCTCGCTGAGCACCGAGGAGCGCCTCGCCGCGGCGACCGGTCCCGCCGTCCACGGCGCGCTCGACGCCCGCCCGGTGATGAGCCTCACCAGCGTCTCGGAGCCGCGCACCGTCCACGTCGAGCGCACCCGCGCCGGCGTCGGCGCCTGGTACGAGTTCTTCCCCCGCTCCGAGGGCGCCGTGCGCCACGAGGACGGGACCGTGACCAGCGGATCCTTCCGCACCGCGATCGACCGCCTCCCCGCCGTGGCCGCGATGGGCTTCGACGTGCTCTACCTGCCGCCGATCCACCCCATCGGCCGCTCCTTCCGCAAGGGCCCGAACAACACCCTCGACGCCGGCGAGAACGACCCCGGCTCGCCGTGGGCGATCGGCTCGGCCGAGGGCGGGCACGACGCGATCCACCCGGACCTCGGCACCGAGGACGACTTCCGCGCCTTCCACGCCGCGGTCGAGGACGCGGGCCTCGAGCTCGCCCTCGACTTCGCCCTGCAGGCCTCGCCCGACCACCCCTGGGTCACCAGCCACCCCGAGTGGTTCACGACGCTCCCCGACGGCTCGATCGCCTACGCCGAGAACCCGCCGAAGAAGTACCAGGACATCTACCCGATCAACTTCGACAACGATCCCGAGGGCATCCGGCAGGAGTCGCTGCGGGTCCTGCGGCACTGGATCGACCTGGGCGTGCGGATCTTCCGCGTCGACAACCCCCACACGAAGCCGCTCGACTTCTGGGAGTGGATCATCCACGAGGTCAACGCCGAGCACCCCGAGGTCGTCTTCCTCGCGGAGGCGTTCACGCGCCCCGCGATCATGCGCGCGCTCGGCAAGGTCGGCTTCCAGCAGTCGTACTCCTACTTCGCCTGGCGCAACACCAAGGAGGAGCTCGGCGAGTTCTTCACGAGCATCTCCCACGAGACGGCCGACTACATGCGGCCGAACCTCTTCGTGAACACGCCGGACATCCTCACCGAGTACCTCCAGTACGGCGGCCGCTCGGCGTACAAGGTGCGGGCGGCCCTGGCCGCGACCGCGTCGCCGCTGTGGGGCGTCTACGCCGGCTACGAGCTGGTCGAGAACGTAGCTCGCCCGGGCGCCGAGGAGAACATCGACAACGAGAAGTACGAGTACAAGACGCGCGACTGGGCCGGAGCCGAGGAGTCGGGCCGCTCGCTGGCGCCGTACATCACGCGCCTCAACGAGATCCGGCGCTCGCACCCCGCGCTCGGGCAGCTGCGGAACCTGCACGTCCACGGCAGCGACGACGACGCGATCCTCGTCTACTCCAAGCACCTGCAGGCAGCGTTCACGGGCACCGGGACCGACGACACGATCATCGTCGTCGTCAACACCGACCCGCACTCGGCCCGCGAGACCACGGTCCACCTCGACCTGCCCGCGATCGGCCTCGACTGGAGCGCGACCTTCGAGGTCGAGGACCTGATCACCGGCGCCGTCTGGACCTGGGGCAGCGACGACTACGTGCGGCTCGACTCGTTCGTCGAGCCCGTGCACATCCTGAGCGTGAAGGCGGACGAGCGATGAGCGGAACCACTCCCGAGGGCACGAGCCCGGCCGAGGAGGCGGGCCTCGGCGCGCACGCCGAGACGGTCCCCACGACGGGCACCAGCTCGGCGACCACCTCCGGCCGCGGCGCGCACGTCGCCGAGGCGGCGCCCGACGCTCCGCAGCACCCGGGAGGGGACGGCGAGAACGCGCGCAGCTACGCGGTCGAGACGGTCCCGGAGGCGCCGCAGCCGGACACGGCCGACGACGCCGCGACCGAGCAGCCCGACGCCGCCGAGGACGCGGACTCCGCCCCGGTCGGCAGCGGCTCCGAGGACGCCCTGCACGACGACGCGGTCTCCGCCAGTTCCGACGCCGCCGATTCCGTCGCCGCCGACAGCGCGGCTCCCGTCGAGACGACCGCCGGTTCCGACGGGACGACTGCGGACCCCGCGTCCGCCGCCGGCTCCGTCGACGGCACCGCGGCGATCGCGTTGCCCGACATCCCCGAGTGGGTGCTCCAGCAGCTCGCCACCGGCAGCAACGCGCTCCCCCACGACGTCCTGGGCCAGCACCTCGTCGCGGCCCCCGGCGTCTCCGACCCGGTGACGGTCGTGCGCGTGCGCCGTCCGCTCGCCGAGAAGGTCGCTGTGGTGCTCGCCACCGGAGCCCGCGTCGAACTCAGCCACCTCAGCGACGGGATCTGGCAGGGCTTCCACATCCTCGGCCCGCAGGCGTACACCGTCGAGGCCCGTTACAGCGGCGGCGGCGAGTGGACCGCGGAGGACCCCTACCGCTTCTCGAAGACGGTCGGCGACTTCGACCTCTACCTCATCGGCGAGGGCCGCCACGAGCGGCTCTGGGAGGCGCTCGGTGCCCGCCACCGCGAGCACGAGGGGGTCTGGGGCACGAGCTTCGCCGTCTGGGCCCCGCACGCCCAGGCCGCTCGGGTCGTCGGCGACTTCAACGACTGGAGCGGCGAGGGCCACTCCCTCCGCAACCTCGGCACGACCGGGGTGTGGGAGATCTTCGTGCCGGGCGTCGAGCCCGGAGCCTCCTACAAGTTCGACCTGCTCTCGCGCGACGGCCACTGGGTCCGCAAGGCCGACCCGATGGCCCGCGCAACGGAGGTGCCGCCCGCGACCGCCTCGAAGGTCCCCGTCTCGCACCACCAGTGGCGCGACTCCGGCTGGATGGAGAAGCGCGCCTCGGTCGACCCGCACACGCAGCCGCTCAGCGTCTACGAGATGCACCTCGGCTCCTGGCGTCCGGGACTGGGCTACCGCGACCTCGCGGACCCGCTGATCGAGTACGTCACCGAGCTCGGCTTCACCCACGTGGAGTTCATGCCGCTGGCCGAGCACCCGTTCGGCGGCTCCTGGGGCTACCAGGTCACCGGGTACTACGCGCCCTCCAGCCGCTTCGGCACGGCCGACGACCTCAAGTACCTGATCGACCGCCTGCACCAGGCCGGCATCGGCGTCATCGTCGACTGGGTGCCCGGGCACTTCCCCAAGGACGACTTCGCCCTCGCCCGCTTCGACGGCGAGCCGCTCTACGAGCACCCGGACTGGCGCCGCGGCGAGCAGATGGACTGGGGCACCTACGTCTTCGACTTCGGGCACACCCAGGTGCGCAACTTCCTCGTCGCGAACGCCCTGTTCTGGCTCGAGGAGTTCCACGTCGACGCCCTGCGCGTGGACGCCGTCGCCTCGATGCTCTACCTCGACTACTCCCGCAAGGAGGGCGAGTGGCTGCCGAACCAGTACGGCGGACGCGAGCACCTCGAGGCGATCAGCTTCCTCCAGGAGGTCAACGCCACGGCCTACAAGCTCCACCCCGGCATCATGATGATCGCCGAGGAGTCGACCAGCTGGCCCGGCGTCACCCAGCCCACCAGCTCCGGCGGCCTCGGCTTCGGGCTCAAGTGGAACATGGGCTGGATGCACGACTCGCTCGACTACATGGCGAACGACCCGCTCTGGCGCCAGTACCACCTGGGCGAGATCACCTTCTCGTTCGTCTACGCCTTCAGTGAGAAGTTCGTCCTGCCGATCAGCCACGACGAGGTCGTGCACGGCAAGGGCTCGCTGATTCAGAAGATGCCCGGCGACCACTGGCAGCAGCTCGCCAACGTGCGCGCCTATCTCGCCTTCATGTGGGCGCACCCCGGCAAGCAGCTGCTCTTCATGGGCCAGGAGTTCGGCCAGTACTCGGAGTGGAGCGAGGAGCGGGGCCTGGACTGGTGGATCCTCGACCAGCCGAGCCACCGCGGCCTCTCGAGCCTCGTCGGGCAGCTGAACCGCGTCTACCGCGACTCCCCGTCGCTCTGGGAGCTCGACCACGAGCAGGCGGGCTTCGAGTGGATCGACGGCGGCGCGGCCGCGGCCAACGTCGTCTCGTTCCTGCGGAAGGACAGCGAGGGGCGCCCGATCGCCGTCATCGCCAACTTCTCGGGATCGCCCGTGCACGGCTACCGCGTGAGCCTGCCCACGGCCGGCCGCTGGGAGGAGCTCGTCAACACGGACGCCGAGATCTACGGCGGCAGCGGAGTCGGGAACTTCGGAGCGGTCGACGCGCGCGAGGAGCCGTGGGCGGGCCGCCCCGCGTCCGCCGAGCTGGTCCTGCCCCCGCTGGCCGTGCTCTACCTGCGACCCGCCGACTGACCGGTCCCCGCACGCAAGAGGCCGCCCGCCGCGACGATCGTCGCGAGCGGGCGGCCTCTCGGCGTTCCGGCCGGCGTCAGTAGAGCAGGCCGGTGAGCCGGGCCCGTGCCTTGGTGACGCGCGGGTCGGCCTGGCCGACGATCTCGAAGAGCTCCAGGAGGCGCGCCCGGACGGCGGCCTTCCCGTCGGCGTCGAGGCGCGGGAACATCGAGAGCAGCCGGTCGAAGGCGTCCTCGACGTGTCCCCCGGAGACGTCCAGGTCGGCGACGGCGAGCTGCGCGTCGAGGTTCGACGGCTCGGCCGCGGCGGTCGAGCGGATGTCGTCGAGCGTGCGGCCCTGGAGGCGAGCCAGCAGCCGCACCTGGGCGAGACCGGCGACGGCGAGGTCGTCGCGGGGGTTCTGCGCGATGGCGGTCTCGTACTCGGTGATCGCCGCGGCGTAGTCGCCCCGGTCGATCGCGTCGTAGGCCTCCTGGTGGTGTGGCGGCAGCGGCTCCGGCTCGGGCTCCGCGCCCTCGGCGGGAGCGGCTCCCTCCACGGGCACGGTGCCCGTGACGCCGTTCTGAGCGGCGAGCTGGAGGACCTGGTCGAGCAGGTCGCGCAGCTGCTCCTCGGCGACGAGGCCGCTGAACAGGGGCACCGGGCGGCCGCCGATGATCGCAGCGACCGTCGGCACGGACTGCACCTGGAACGCCTGCGCCAGCTGCGGGCTCGACTCCACGTCGACCCCGACCAGCACGAACGCGCCGGCGTACGAGACGACGACCTTCTCGAGCAGAGCGGTCATGCTCTGGCTCTGGTCCGACCAGGAGCCGCGCAGGTCGACGATCACCGGAACGCGCGAGGAGAGCTGGACCACCTGGTCGAACTCGGCGTCGCCGGCGGTCAGCAGCAGCGGGTTCCCGCCGGGCGCGCCTCCGGGGGCGGCGGGCGCGGCCGGAGAACCGGCGGCGGCGGGCGGGGTGCGGCGGTTCACCAGCGATGAGAGGTCGACGGCGCCGCGGAGGTTTCCGGGCAGGGGCGGGACGGTGCTCACGGCAGCTGCACCACCGAGACGAGTCCCTGGCTCCATCCGAGCATCACGATCTTCTCCTCCGATCCGACGGGCGGTACGTAGAACAGCAGTTGGTAGCCGTAGGTGGTCTCGATGCCGGTCGTCGACTTGTCGGTGCCCAGCAGGGTCTGCGAGGCGCCGGAGGTCGAGACGGTCGAGCCCTCGGCGGTGGGGCGGACGGTCGACGTCTCGGCGATGCTCGCCGCGACGAGGGCCCCCGAGTCGTTCGTCGCGAGCGCGATCGTCGGCGACGTGCCGGCGGCGTTCGAGAACTCGATCGAGGCGGTGTCCGGCAGCGCCTCGCGGTCGGCGTTCTTCTTGTCGACGCCGACCTGGCCCCGGAGGGTGTCGCCGTCGGCCGCGAAGAGCTCGGCGTACTGGCTCGAGTCGCCGTTGGCGAGCACGTCCGCGTACGCGGAGCCGACCGTCTGCGGGGCGAGCTTCATGAGGCGCGAGTCCGGCGCCACGATCGACGTGCCGACGGTGACCGGCGCGACGTCGGGGATCCGCGCGTTGGCCTCGAGCGAGATTGCGTAGTCGACCTTGTAGTCGACCCGCGGGCTCGCCTGGCTCATCATCAGCGCGATCGGGGCCTGGGTGGTGTCCGCCGAGTTCTGCACGACGGCGGTCACCAGGCGCGGCCACGACTCCGTGTCCTGCGGGAGCACCAGGCTCACCGGCGAGGCCGGGATCGTCTGCGGCGGGTCGATCGTCCCGCCCTTGGCGACGACGTCGTAATTGGTGGTGCGCTCGGTCAGCGCCTCGCCCTGGAAGCGCTCGGCGAGGATCCCGGCGTCCCGAGCGGCGTCGGCGCGCGACGCGACGTCGGCGACCTCGGCGACGATGTCCTCCGCCTGCTGCGTGGTGACCACGGGGGTCGGCTCGGCCGAGACCGGCTCGGCGCCCGCGGTCGCCGTGGCGGTCGCCGTCGGCGCCTCGCTCGCGCCCGCAGCGAGATCCGGCCAGTAGTCGGAGCTGCAGCCGGAGAGGAGCACGGTCGTCCCGAGGACGACGGGCAGCACCAGGGCCGCCCGGCGTCGCGAGGGCGCCGGCGACGCCGTGGAGGCCTGGATGCCGGCGCGCGGCCGGGGGCGGCGGGCGCCGCGCGGGATCCGGCCCTGCGGTCCCTTCCGGCGCGGGCCGTGCTGGCGGCGCAGGTGGACGAAGGCCCAGATGTACAGGACGAGGCCGAGCAGGAGGAACACGGCGCCGCCGAGCAGCAGCGGGCCGGCGAGGGGCGTCGCCGTGTCCACGGGCCAGCTGACGCGCACGGAGTCGGCTGCCGGCGCGGTGCCGTCGCTCGCGATGAGGATGGAGACGTCCTCCGGGACGTCGAGCGCCAGGGTCACGCTGCCGCTGCCCTCGAACTGCTCGAGCCAGAGGTCGGAGCCGCGCGGGTCGACGACGGCCGCGTCGGCGGTCTCGACGTCGGAGGAGAGCTGGACGCGCTCCCCCGTCTCCTCCGCGGAGGTGAGGGTGTCGTCGGCGCGTTCGTACCCGATGGCGTCGTAGCTCGAGCCGCCCACCCAGCCCAGCACGTCGGAGGTCGGGGCGTAGGCGACGACGAGGTCGCCGCTGCCCTCGACCGTGATCGTCTGGCGGCCCGGGTTGGCGCCCAGGGTGCTGCCTCCGATCACCGCGTAGGGAGCGGAGGAGTCGAGCGCGGTCTCGGCGGTGAGGGACTCCGGAGGAGCCCAGACCGTCCGCTGACCGATGCCGAGCACGATCATCGCGGCAGCGATGACGGTGGCGATGATGGCGAAGACGAACCGCACGAAAGAACTCCTCCTGCGTTGCCGGATCGGGGTGACGGCCGGGGCCGGCTCGGGGTACGCAGCCGGACCGGGGCGCGACGGCAACAGACAAAGACAGTCCACGATAGCCGATGCCCTCGCTCCGATGCCCGGGAGAAGCCGAGAGTGCGGCCCGACCGGCGCGCGGTGCGGGTGTCGCCCCGGCCGCGGCCTCCGCGCTGAATACACTTTCCGAGTGCCGCGAGCCCCACCGCGGTCCTGCTCTGAAGGAGACGACGTGGCGAACGACGAGGCCGAATTCACCCAGGTGTTCCGTGGCTACGACCGGGACGAGGTCGACAAGGCCGTCCAGGGCCTGCGCCGCGAGCTCATCCACTCGAACACCCAGGCGGCCGAGAGCGGCCGCGAGGTGAAGCGCCTCTCCTCCCGGATCGAGGGCCTCGAGAAGGAGCTGCAGCAGGTCGGCACCCCCACCTACGCCGGCCTGGGCGCCAAGCTCGAGCACACCCTGCGCGTGGCCGAGGAGCAGTCCGAGCGGATCATCGCGCAGGCCGAGAACGACGCCTCCGCTCTCCGCCGCTCCACGCGCGACGACGGCGACCGCATCGTCCAGGAGGCGCGCGACGAGGCCGAGCGCCTGGTGACCGAGGCGCGCCGCCGTGCGGACCGGACCCGCGACGAGTCCGAGGCGCAGGCCGCGGCGACGCTCGGCAAGGCCGCCGACGACCGCGACGTGATGACCCAGGACGCCGTCCGCGAGGCCGCCGCGATCCGCGGCACCGTGGCGACCGAGGCCGCCGAGACCCGCGCGACCGCGAAGCGCGAGGCCGCGGCGATCCGCTCCGAGGCCGAGCGCGAGGCCGCGGAGATGCGCGCCGTCGCCGCCCGCGAGATCGAGGTCGCCCGGGCCGAGGCAGCCCGCCTCGCCCAGGCCAACGAGCTCCTGCGGGCCGAGGTCGCCTCCGAGGTCGACCGGCTCCGCGCGGCCGTCGAGGCCGAGGTCGCCCAGGCGCGCTCGGCGGTCGAGGCCGAGGTGCTCTCGACTCGCGCCGCGCTCGACGCCGAGGTCGCCGCCGTCCGCGCCGAGGGAGCGCGCGAGATCGCCGACCAGCGCACCCGGCTCACCCAGGAGCGCGCCGAGGCCGTCGCCGTGCTCGACGCCGAGCTGGCGGGCCTGCGCGCCGCGTCCGCCGACGAGGCTGCAGCGCTCTCGCGCGAGGTCGAGCAGGCCCGCATCGACCTGGTGGTCGAGCTCGCCGCGCGCCGCGAGGAGGCCGACCGCGACGACCTGCTCCGCCACCAGGAGGCCGTCGCGCAGACCCAGCGCTACCTCGACGAGTCGAACCTGCAGCTCGCCGACGCGATCCGGCGCGCGAACGACAAGCGCCTCGAGGCGGACGCCCTCCGCAGCGACGCCCTCGACGACACGACGCGGCTGCGCCGGAAGGCCCAGGACGACTCCGACGCCCTCCTCGACGACGCTCGCGACCAGGCGCAGAAGCTCGTCGCGGACGCGGAGCGCCGCAGCCGCGAGCTGATGGACACCGCCGAGCGTCGCCTCGACGAGATCCGCACCGAGCGCGACGCGATCGCCGGCTACGTGTCCGGACTGCGCGGTCTCATCGGCCACATCGACGGACTCGCGGACGACAGCGACAGCGACGACTCCGACTCCGACGGCAGCGACTCCGACGGCGGCTCGTCCGGCCGCTAGGCGGTCGCCGCGCGGGCGGGCTCAGCCGAGCTCGCCCGCCCACTCCGTCGGCAGCGGGGACGAGGCGGGCGCGACGACGCGCACGATCTCGTCGAGGACCCGGCGGGTCTGCGCCTCGCCGACCCAGAGGTGCTTCCCGCCCTCCACGGCGACGAGGTCCAGCTGCGGCACGCTCGCGAAGCGCTCGGCGGCCGCCTCCGGCCGCAGGTAGTCGTCGAACTCCGGGACGAGCGCCACGAGCGGACGGCCGTCCTCGCCCCAGGCGGCGACCTCCTCCGCGCTCGTGCGGTGCAGCGGCGGCGAGAGCAGGATCGCTCCCTCGACCGGGTGCTCCCTCCCCCACTTCAGCGCGAGCTCGGTGCCGAAGGACCAGCCGACCAGCCAGGGGTGCGGCAGTCCGCGCTCCGCGACGAGCGCCAGGGCGGCGGCGACGTCGGCGCGCTCGTCGGTGCCGTGCCCGAACGCGCCCCCGCTCGTGCCCCGCGGCGACGCGGTGCCGCGGGTGTTGAAGCGGAGGACGGCCAGATCGGCGAGCGCGGGCAGCCGGGCGGCCGCCTTCCGCAGGATGTGCGAGTCCATGAAGCCGCCGTGGGTGGGCAGCGGATGCAGGGTCACCAGCGTCGCGACCGGCTCGCGCTCCAGGGGCAGCGCGAGCTCCCCGACGAGGGTCAGCCCGTCGGACGTGTGCAGCTCGACGTCCTCGCGGCGGGCGGGGAGGACGACGCCTCCGCGGATCTCGTGGCTCATCGTGCTCCTCGGATTCTCCAGCAGTGCGTGTGCCAGTGGCGGCGGCCGGCCAGGTCGGCCGCGTCACCGAGTGCGCCGTCGGCGCGCCAGGTGACCAGGTGCGCCTGGCCGATGTCGATGGTGAGCCCGCAGCCCGGGCAGAGGTAGTTCTTCACGGCCCGTGCGGCGGAGACGGGCTGGACGTTCCACTCCCGGCCCGCGTGGGACTCGGTGCGCCGGAAGCCGGCGAGCATCTGCGAGAGATCGCGCTGCTCGTCGTCGTCGTCACGGCGGCTGCCCCGGGGTCTGTTGCTGCGCGGCATCCCCCCAGTCTAGGAGGCCGCCGCCGGGCTCCTCCCGTCAGTGGGAGCTGTCGTCCATCTCGAGCCGGGTCTCCTCGGCGTCGAGCATCAGCTGCGCCCGCCGCAGCGTCCGCGAGGCGTAGACGCCGCGCCCTCGGGCGTCCAGCAGCGCCTCCCGCTCGGCGAGCAGCACCGCTCGGCGCAGCCGCAGGTACTGCGCGTGCGGGCCGAGAGGGGCGTCCTCCGCGCGGCCGACCTGCTCCCAGGCCACCTGGGAGCGGGTCAGAGTGTCGCGGCGCACGCGCTCGAGGACGCGCTCGCCCGCCTCGCCGTCGGGCAGCTCCGCCACCGCCTCGGGGAGGGCCTGGATGCCCGTGGCCGCCACCTCGTCGAGCAGGGTCGCGAGCTCGCGGCGGTCGGCCTCGCCGTCGGTGCCCTGGATGCCGGTGAGCCGGATCAGCGCGGGGAGCGTGGCACCCTGCAGGAGCAGGGTCACGACGGCGACGGTGAAGGCGATCAGGATCAGCTGGGAGCGGTAGGGAGTCTCGTCCGGCAGCGACTGGGCCGCGGCGAGCGTGACCACGCCGCGCATCCCGGACCAGGACAGGACGACTCCGCCTCGCCAGCCGAACGCCTCGCTCGTGGTCGCGGCCAGATCGGTCTCGCGCCGGAGGTAGAGCCGCTCCGCTCGCACCTGCCGCCGCCGGAAGCGCTCATCGCTGGTGGCGCTGTTGCGCAGCCGCATCACGCCCACCGCCAGCCGCCGGTTGATCCGCTCCGCCCGCCGACCGGAGCTGCGCAGCCACAGGAGCAGCGGCCACACGAAGAGCGTCCGCAGCACGATCAGGATGACCACCGTCGCCAGCCCCAGCAGCACCGCGGTGCCCACTCCGAACTCACCCGGGTCCACGACCCCCGAGACGATCGCCTTGATCTCGGCGCCCATCAGCAGGAAGACGCCGTTCTCGAGCAGGAACTGCGCTGTCCGCCAGTTGACCCGCTCGCTGATCCGCGACTGCGGCGAGAGGAAGCGCGCGCTGTTGTGGCCGGTGTAGATGCCGGTGACGACGACCGCGAGGACGCCCGACGCCCCCAGCTCCTCGGCCGGGATGTAGGCGAGGAAGGGCACAGCGAAGGAGACGGCGGTGTCCAGCACCGGGTCGCGCAGCTTCGAGCGGACGAAGACGGTGAGGAACCCCATAACGAGTCCGAGGGCGATCGCCATCAGGACGGAGTAGACGAAGAGGACGCCCACCTCGCCCACGTCGATCGCGTCGGTCGTGACGGAGGCGCCCACCACGGCGGCCGCGGCCGTCGCGGCCCGCAGCAGCACCAGCGCCGACGCGTCGTTCACGAGGCTCTCGCCCTCGAGCACCGTCACCAGGCGGGGCGGGAGTCCGAGCTTCTTGCCGATCGAGGTCGCGGCCACCGCGTCGGTCGGGCTCACGACGGCGCCCAGGGCGATCGCCGCGGGCAGGCTCAGATCGGGGAACACGAGGTAGAGGAAGCCGCCGACCACGAGGGCGGTCACGACGACCAGCAACACCGAGAGCCCGAAGATCGAGCGCAGGTTCCGCCGGAAATCGGTGAGCGGCACCTGGATCGCCGCCGAGTAGAGCAGCGGCGGCAGCACGCCTGCGAGGATCAGCTCCGGCTCGACCTCGATGTCCGGGACCCCGGGGAGGTAGGACGCGCCGATCCCGATGACGACCAGGAGCAGCGGCGCGGCGATCCCGAGGCGGCTCGAGAACCGCGCGACGGTGACGACCGTGATGATCCCGACGACCCCGAGCAGCGCGTAATCCACGGCACCAGGGTAGCGAGAGGCTCAGCCCGCCGGACGCGGTGCCGAGCCGAGGGGACCGATCAGTACCAGCCGACCGACTCCGAGTGGGCCCAGGCACCGCAGGGCGAGCCGTAGCGGCCGGAGATGTAGCCGAGGCCCCAGGTGATCTGGGTGCTCGCGTTGGTCGCCCAGTCGGCGCCGGCCGTGGCCATTTTGCTGCCGGGGAGCGCTTGCGGGATGCCGTACGCGCCGCTGGACTTGTTCTCGGCGTACACGTTCCAGCCGGATTCACGGTTCCAGAGCAGGACGAGGCAGTCGTACTCGCTGTCGGCCCAGCCGCGCTGCACGATCATGTCGTACGCGATGGCCTTCGCGGATCCGGGATCCGGAGCGGCGGCGCGCTGGACGGGAGCGGCGGTCTCGGCCTCGGCGGAGCCCGACTCCTCCTCGTCGGCGGTCGCGGAGGCGGTCTGCGTCTCGGTGGGGGTGGGCGTCGGGGTCGGAGTGGGCGTCGGCTTCGCCTCGGCGCCGAACGAGTCGCGCTGGACGGTCCGCTCGACGGCGTCCGCGACGACCAGCCGCTGTGCGGAGTCGCCGTTGAAGCGTGCCGGGGCCTGGTAGTAGGGAGACGCGACCGCACCGCTGGACGGATCGACGACGTTCACCATGGCGAACGCGATCGAGGCCGTGAACGCCAGCACCGTCACCGGGATCCGAGCCCAGGAGCGCCGCACCGGGGTCTGGTGCGGGACCGCCGGGCGACCGCTGGTGCGGTTCGCGGGCGTGCGGGCGACGGAGGTCTGAGGATGCTGAGCCACGATTACGAAAGCATAACGGACGATGACCTGATCGGCCAGCAGATCCGGCTCCGGTCAGCGGACCGCCAGCATCACGTCGACGACCGTGTCGAGCAGCAGGTCGACCTGCGCCTCGGCGTACCCGCCGCGCTGCGGGGCGAAGGAGACGGTCCGGACGTCGTCGACGGTCAGCACCGATCCGTCGCGGAAGTAGCCCGAGATCCTGTCGGCGAAGGCGTCGACCTGGCGGATGTTGTAGCCCGTCGTGAGAGCGCCGGCCCGGGTGAACCGCTCGCGGGGCGCACGGGCCAGCCGGTTCACGATCTCCTGCGCGGTCGCCCGCGCGTCCGCGAGCCACGCCTCCTCGCCCCGGGCCGCGATCGCGTACTGGCGCTCCCGCAGGGCGAAGGCGTCCTCGAGGCGCTCGAGCGCCGCATCGACGTGGGGCGCTGAGTAGCCGCCCTTGCGCAGGGTGAAGGCGGTGTGCCGCAGGTCGGCGGCGAGCAGGTCCGCCGGCCCCCCGGAGAGCTGCGAATAAGCCTCGCGCGCCGACGCGAGGAAGGAGTCGACCTCGGCCGTGTCGTAGCCGGGACGGGACTCGCGGGCTCGGGGGAAGGGAGCGGTCATCCCGACATCATGCCAAGCCGCGCGCCGGGAGCGGAATCGGCACGCCCCGCGGAGGCGCCCGCTCAGTGGGCGAAGAGGAAGTACAGCACGTAGGCCGCTGCGGCCGACGGCAGGATCGAGTCCAACCGGTCGAGGACTCCCCCGTGGCCCGGCAGCCAGGAGCTCATGTCCTTGATGCCGATGTCGCGCTTGATCAGCGACTCGGCGAGGTCGCCGAGCGTCGCGGTCAGCAGCACCACGGCCCCGAACACCGCGCCGACCCACCAGGGCTGGCCCAGCATGAGCAGAGCGAGCACGACGCCGACGACGATCCCCGCGACGGCGGCACCGGCGAAGCCCTCCCAGGTCTTCTTCGGGCTGATCCGCGGCGCCATCGGATGCTTGCCCCAGGTGAGTCCGCTCACGTAGGCGCCGGTGTCGACGACGATCACGAGCACCAGGAACGCGAACGCCCAGAGCTGGCCGCCGGGCTCGGCGACGAGGCGGATCGCGAAGGCGCCGAGGAAGGTCGTGTAGCCCTGGACGAACGCGCCGAGGCCGATGTCGAGGACGAGGTCCCGTCGGCTGGAGGCCGTGCGCCGGAAGAGCTGCTCGCCCAGGCGCCAGAGGCCGATGAGGACGGATCCGCCGAGGACCGTGGCCCACGCGGCCCCGAGTCCGCCATAGTAGGCGGCCGGCACGGCGACCACCGCGGCGATCCCGGTCGGGACGCGCGGGATGTCGCGACCAGCGTGGCGCAACGCGTTCGAGAGCTCCAGCGCCGCGAGCAGCACCACCACCCCGGCGAGCACCATGAAGAGCTCCTTGACCAGCAGCAGGCTGACGACCATCGCGCCGCCGCCGAGGAGGCCGATCGCGGTCGCGGAGACGAGGTTCCGGCCGGAGCGGGCGGTCAGGCGATCGTTCGTCGCCTCGAGCTGCGCGCGGGTCGCCTCGAGCTGGCGCTCGACGTCGGCACGGCCCTGCTGGGCGCGCGCACGCAGCGCGTCGCGGGTGACCATCCGGGATCCCCGGGCACCCGGGACGTGCGGAGACGGTCTCTTCTCGCCGCCCTCGGGTCCTTCGGGGATCTCGGGCACCGCTACACCTCGAGCAGTTCGGATTCCTTGCGCTTGAGCGCCTCGTCGATCGCGTCGACGTGCTGCTTCGTGAGCGCCTCGAGCTCCTTCTCGCCGCGGGCGAGCTCGTCGTCTCCGATGTCGCCCTTCAGCGCGTCGAGGTCGTCCTTGCCCTTGCGGCGGATGTTGCGCACCGCGATCTTGGCGTCCTCGGCCTTGGTGCGGACGATCTTGACGAACTCCTTGCGGCGCTCGGCGGTGAGCTCCGGCAGGGTCACGCGGATGATCGTGCCGTCGTTGGTCGGGTTGGCGCCGAGGTTCGGCATGTCCCGGATGGCCTGCTCGATGTCGCGCAGCGAGCCCTTGTCGTAGGGCGTCAGGACGAGCGTCCGGGCCTCCTGGTTCTGCATCGAGGCGAGCTGCGACAGCGGCGTCGGAGTGCCGTAGTAGCTCACCAGCACTTTCTGGAACATGCCGGGGTTCGCGCGTCCGGTGCGGACCGTGGAGAAGTCCTCCTTGGCGACCTCGACGGCCTTGCCCATCTTGGTCTTCGCGTCGGCCAGTACATCCGAGATCACAGGGAGCTCCTTAAGAGAGGGAAGTGGTCAGTCTAGTTCGAGACGAGCGTGCCGAGCTCGGCGCCGCGGATGGCCTTCGCGACGTTGCCCGAGGGCTCCATCCCGAAGACCTGCATCGGCATACCGTTGTCCATGCAGAGGCTGAATGCGGTGGAGTCGACCACCTTGAGGCCCCGCTGGAGCGCCTCCTGGTAGGTCAGCGCGTCGAGCTTCTTCGCGTCGGGATTCGTCCGCGGGTCGGCGTCGTACACGCCGTCCACGCCGTTCTTGGCGACGAGGACGACGTCGGCGTGCGTCTCGAGCGCACGCTGCGCGGCGACCGTGTCGGTCGAGAAGTACGGGAGTCCGGCGCCGGCGCCGAAGATGACGACGCGGCCCTTCTCCATGTGCCGGATCGCCCGGCGGGGGATGTAGGGCTCCGCGACCTGCGTCATCGCGATCGCGGACTGCACGCGCGTCTCGGCGCCCGCCTGCTCGAGGAAGTCCTGGAGGGCGAGTGCGTTCATCACCGTGCCCAGCATGCCCATGTAGTCGGCCCGGCCGCGGTCCATGCCGCGCTGCGAGAGCTCGGCTCCGCGGAAGAAGTTGCCGCCGCCGACGACCACCGAGATCTCCACCTCGGTGGCGGCATCGGCGATCTCGCGCGCGAGGGCGCTGATCACGTCCGGGTTCACGCCGAGCGTGCCGGCTCCGAACGCCTCCCCCGACAGCTTCAGAAGCACCCTGCGGCGCTTGCCCGTCGTCATCGCATCCGTCTCCGTCATGGACGTTTCCTCCCGTAGACCCGTACAAACCTATCCCGCGCGGAGCGGGCCCCGCGACCACGCCCGGGGCCGCCCCGGGCAGAGCGAAGGGAGCCCGGGTCGACTGAACGACCCGGACTCCCTCCTGCAGTGCTGTTAGGCGCCGACCTTGAAGCGGGCGAAGCCCGACACGGTCAGGCCCGCGTCGCTCAGGACCTTGCTGACGGACAGCTTGTTGTCCTTCGCGTAGTCCTGGTCGAGCAGGGCGACCTGCTTGAAGTACGCGTTCACGCGTCCCTCGATGATCTTCGGCAGGGCGGCCTCGGGCTTGCCCTCGCCGCGCGAGATCTCCTCGACGATGCGGCGCTCGTTGTCGACCTCGGACTGCGGCACGTCCTCGCGCGAGAGGTAGGACGGGTTCGCGAACGAGATGTGCTGGGCGACGGAGCGCGCGGTCTCGGCGTCCTCGCCCGCGTAGCCGACGACCACGCCGACCTGCGGGGGCAGGTCCTTGTTCGTCTTGTGGAGGTAGATCGCGAAGTGCTCGCCCGAGACGGAGGCCACGCGGCGCAGCTCCACCTTCTCGCCGAGGATCGCGGCCTCGTCGTCGATGAGGCCGGCGACGGTCTTGCCGTCGGCGGGGGCCGCGAGGGCCTCCTCGACCGTGGTGGAGCCGGCGGCGACGACCGCGGCGAGCACGGCGTCGGCGAGGGCGATGAACTTCGTGCCCTTGGCGACGAAGTCGGTCTCGCAGGCGAGCTCGATCATCGTGGCGACGCCGTCCTTCTCGGCGGCGGCGACGAGGCCCTCGCTCGTGGAGCGGTCGGCGCGCTTCGCGTTGCCCTTGGCGCCCTTGAGGCGGAGGATCTCGACCGCCTTGTCCAGGTCGCCGTCGGCCTCGACGAGCGCGTTCTTCGTGTCGACCATGCCGGTACCGAGCTGCTCGCGCAGCGTCTTGACGTCAGCGAGGCTGAAATTTGCCATGTTCTCGGAACTCCTCTTGGTTCGGAAACCCTGTGGCGCCGTCTCTCGCGGCGGCGGGCTCACGGGAGGAGCCCAGCACGCCGAGGTGACGGCGGTTCTTACTCGTGGTGAACGTGCACCGACCGAGCGGGGGCCGGACGACCGCGGGTGCGGCGTCCGACCCCCGTCACGGAACGGGGTGTCAGGCGGTGGCGGTCTCGTCGGTCGAGGTCGCGGCGACGTCGGCCTCAGGGGCCTCCTCCGCGGCGGGGGTCTCGGCCTCGACGACGGCCTCGTCGGCGGTCTCGGCCTCGGCGTCGGCGACCTTCTCGGTCTCCGCGCCGGCCTGCTCGTTCGGCTCCTGCACGTCGGCGGCGGGCGCACCGGTGGAGAGCAGCTCCTGCTCCCACTCGGCCAGCGGCTCGACGGCGGAGACGTTGCCCTCGGCCTCGGGCTTCTGGTGGCGCTGGATGAGGCCCTCGGCCGCGGCGTCGGCGACGATGCGGGTGAGCAGGCTCACCGAGCGGATCGCGTCGTCGTTGCCCGGGATCGGGTACTGGACCTCGTCCGGGTCGCAGTTCGTGTCGAGGATCCCGATGACCGGGATGCCCAGCTTCTTGGCCTCGTCGATCGCGAGGTGCTCCTTCTTGGTGTCGACGACCCAGAGGGCCGACGGCGTCTTCGAGAGGTTGCGGATGCCGCCGAGCGACTTGTGCAGCTTGTCGAGCTCGCGCTTCTTGATGAGGAGCTCCTTCTTGGTGAAGCCGCTCTTCGACGTGTCGTCGAAGTCGAGCTCCTCCAGCTCCTTCATGCGGGCGAGGCGCTTCGAGACCGTCTGGAAGTTGGTCAGGAGGCCGCCGAGCCAGCGCTGGTTGACGTAGGGCTGGCCGACGCGGGTGGCCTGCTCCGAGATCGCGTTCTGCGCCTGCTTCTTGGTGCCGACGAAGAGGATGGTGCCGCCGTGGGCGACCGTCTCCTTGACGAAGTCGTAGGTCTTGTCGATGTACGCCAGCGACTGCTGGAGGTCGATGATGTAGCTGCCCGAGCGCTCGGTCAGGATGAAGCGCTTCATCTTCGGGTTCCAGCGACGGGTCTGGTGCCCGAAGTGGACGCCGCTGTCGAGCAGCTGGCGCATGGTGACGACTGCCATGAGTCGTTCTCCTTGTCTCGGGGCCCGGGCGCACGACGGCGCCGAACTCCCGTTCGGTTGTCTGCGACGGCCGGTCGGCACGTCGCCCTGGCGCCCGGCGCACTCCCGCCCCGGCCGCGTGAGCGGAGAGGGACCGTGGGGAGCGGAGGCCGAATGGGCGCGCGTAGTCACCCCGACGAGCGAGGTGCTCCGTGGAGTCTAGCACCAGGACGGCCGCCTCCCCCGCTGCTGCAGGAGGGCGGCCGTCGGGGCTCGGGAGGCCGGTGCTACTTGCGCGCCGACTTCATCACGGTGCGGATGTGCAGCGTGTCCATCTCCTCCAGCGACCGGCCCTTCGTCTCGGGGACGAACATGAACACGAAGACGAACGAGAGAGCCGCGAACGTCGCGTACAGGCCGTAGGCCAGGGTCAGCGAGACGTCCTGCGAGAGGATCGGGAACGTCACCGTGATGGCGAAGTTGGCGATCCACTGGGCGGAGGCGGCCAGGCCGAGCGCGGCCGCGCGGATCCGGTTCGGGAAGATCTCGCCGAGGAGGACCCACACCAGCGGCCCCCAGGTCGCGCCGAAGAAGACGACGAACGCGTTCGCCGAGACGAGGGCGATCGGGCCCCAGGCACCGGGCAGCGAGACGTCCTCGCCGCTGATCGTCGACTGGCTGAAGGCGATCGCCATCAGCGCGAGGGAGATCGCCATGCCGGCGGAGCCGACCAGCAGCAGCGGCTTCCGGCCGACCTTGTCGACCAGGAAGATCGCCACGAAGGTGACGACGACGTTCACGACCGAGGTGAAGACCGAGATCGCGAAGGAGTTCGACTCGTCGAATCCGACCGCGCTCCAGAGCGAGGTGGAGTAGTAGAAGATCACGTTGATGCCCACGAACTGCTGGAACACCGACAGCAGGATGCCGACCCAGACCACCGGGAGCAGGCCGAGCGCAGGGCCGCGCAGGCTGGAGCGCTGAGCGTTCTCGGCGTCCTCGTCGATCTTCTTCTGGATGTCCGCGAGCGCCTCGTCGACCTCGTCGCGCGGAGTGACCGTCGCGAGCACTGCTCGGGCGTCCTCCGACCGGCCGCGGGTCGCGAGGTAGCGGGGCGACTCCGGCAGGGTCAGCGCCAGGAGGCCGTAGATCACCGCGGGAACGGCGCACGCGATGAACATCCACCGCCAGGCGGCGACGCCGAACCAGAAGGGCTCGGAGGCACCGTCGGCACTGGTCGCGATGAGGGTGTCCGAGAGCAGGGCGGCGAAGATGCCGAGCGTGATCGCCAGCTGCTGCAGCGACGCGAGGGCGCCGCGGATGGCCTTCGGCGCGATCTCCGAGATGTAGGTCGGAGCGATCACGGAGGCGATGCCGATGCCGAGGCCGCCGACGACGCGCCAGAGCACGAGGTCCCAGACCGCGAATGCCGCACCGGCGCCGATGGAGGAGATGAAGAAGAGCCCGGCGCCGAGCAGCATCACCTTGATCCGGCCCCAGCGGTCGGCCAGGCGGCCTGCGAGGTACGCGCCGAGCGCGCAGCCGAGCAGGGCGGAGGCGACGGCGAAGCCGATCAGGGCGGCCGAGAGCTGGAACTCGCCCTGCACCGCCTCCACGGCGCCGTTCACCACCGACGAGTCGAAGCCGAAGAGGAAGCCGCCGACCGCCGCCGCGATCGCGAGGCCGATCACCTTCCTCTTCAGCTTCGCCGCCGAGGGGTTCGGGATGTCCGCTCTCCCGCTGGTCGTGTCAGATCGTCCGCTGGTCATGGTCGTCTCCGATTCTCGCCGCCGGTGGGGCGGGGTGCCGCTCCCGAGCCGGATCACCGGCACGTTACTCCTCGCCGTGGTATCGCTGGGACGGGTTGCGCTCCGCCCCGGCCGAATGCCCTCCCTCCACAGCCGGGCTCATCGCGCTCCTCTCCCCTGATCCGCTCGGCCGGCGTGCGCCCGTGGACCGGTGCCGCGAGGGTGGCCGGATGATCCACTCCTCTCTTCTGCGCCCGGGCGTGTTCGCCCTCGCCGCTCTGCTCGTCGGGGCGCCTCTCGGCGCCTCGACTCCCGGTGCCCCGTCTCCCGGCCGGTCCGACCCGCGGTGGACGTCGCCTGTCGCGGGCTTCTCCGTCGTGGAGCCGTGGGGCGCGCCGGCCCACCGCTACGCCCCCGGGCACCGCGGGATCGACCTCGCGGCCCTGGCCGGGCAGACGGTGGTCGCCGTCGCGTCGGGGACGGTCTCCTTCTCGGGCAGAGTGGTCGACCGGTCCGTGGTGAGCATCGTGCACGCCGACGGGCTGGTGTCGACGGTCGAGCCGGTCGACGGATCGGTGACCGCGGGGCAGGTCCTCGACGCGGGGCAGCCGGTCGGAGTGGTCGGAGGAGGGGGCCACTGCGACGGGCGGTGCGTGCACCTCGGCGTTCGCGAGGGCGGAGACTACGTGTCGCCGATGCGGTTCTTCGGCGGGATCCCCCGGGCGGTGCTGCTGCCGATGGACGAGGCGGCGCAGGGTGCGGAGGGCGCGGCGGCCGCGTCCGGTGTCTCGCGGACCCGGTCAGGCGCGGGGGTGGGCGAGGCGGTAGGCGTCGCGGATGCGCTCGGTCGAGACGTGCGTGTAGATCTGCGTGGTGCCCAGGCTCGCGTGACCCAGCAGCTCCTGCACGGCGCGGAGGTCGGCTCCCCCGTCGAGCAGGTGGGTCGCCGCGGTGTGGCGGAGGGTGTGCGGGCCGGAGGGCCCGGAGCCCTGGCCGCCGTCGAGCAGCCTGGCCACGACGCCGTAGACCGTGCGCGGGGTGAGCCGCGCCCCCCGTCGGCCGAGCAGGAGCGCGCGGCTGCCGTCGCCGGTGGCGAGGGCGGGGCGGGCGCGGTCGAGGTAGGCGACGAGCGCCTCCTTCGCGGGGACGCCGAACGGGACGACCCGCTGCTTCGCGCCCTTGCCGGTGACGAGCACGGTGAGCCGGCCGAGGTCGACGTCTCCCACGTCGACCGCGACCAGCTCCGAGACGCGGATGCCCGAGGCGTAGAGCAGCTCGACGATCGCGAGGTCCCGCAGCGCCACCGGGTCCTCCGTCGCGCCGCGCGCCGCGACCGCGTCCAGCACCTGCTCCGCCTGCGGGTGCGTCAGGACCCGCGGCAGAGTCCGTCCTGACTTGGGCGTCTTGAGGCGTGCAGCGACGTCGAGGGGAAGCCTTTCGGTCCGCTGCGCCCAGGACGAGAAGGAGCGGACGGCGGCGGTACGCCGGGCGAGCGTCGCACGGGCGATCCCCGACTCCGACTCGCGCCAGAGCCAGTCGCGCAGCAGCTCGAGGTCGAGCTTGGCGGTGAGGAGCCGTTCCTTCTCCTCCGCGTGGGCGACGAGGCGCGCGAGGTCGGAGCGGTAGCCCTTCGCCGTGGCGGGCGAGAGCGAGCGCTCGTCGAGGACGTAGCGGAGGAAGTGCTCGACCGAGTCGGCGAGCGTCTCGCTGCTCATGATCCGTCCGGCATCCGCGACCAGAGGTCGATGCGCCCCTGCTCGTCGAGCCCCTCGAGCCGCTCGATCAGGTCCGTGCCGAACCGCGTCGCGATGGGGGCCGGCGCCGTCGGCACGAACGAGGCGGCCACCGTCTCCGGGTGGACGTGGACGAGCGAGAGGCTCTGCGCCCCATCGATGCCGGCCAGCTCCCGCTCGGGCGCCCCGAGGTCCATCGTGTAGCTGGTGGCGCCGGCGACGAGCACGGGCACGTCGGCGAAGGCCGCCGCGGTGGGGTAGTGCAGGTGCCCGCCGAGGATCGCGCGGACGTCGGTGCCGCGCACCACCTCCTCGAGCCGGTCGATGCCCCGCAGCTCGAGCACGGTCATCGCGCCGAGCGGTGTGGGCAGCGGAGGGTGGTGCAGGGCGAGGATGGTCCCGAGCGGCGCCGGTGCGGCGAGCTCCTCCTTCAGCCAGGCCAGCTGGGCCTCGGTGAGATCGCCGTGGTGGAAGCCGGGCACCGCGCTGTCGAGCGCGATGAGCCGGAGCCCGCCGAGGTCGACGACCTGGTCCACGGGTCCTGCGCCCGCCGGGTCCTGGTCGAGGAGCACCCGCCGGAAGGCTCCGCGCTCGTCGTGGTTGCCCATCACCCAGACGATCGGGCAGCCGAACCGCTCTGCAATCGGGTCGAGCTGCTCCCGAACGCGCCGGTAGGCGTCCTCCTCGCCGCGGTCCGCGACGTCCCCGGTGACGACGATCGCGTCCAGGCGTCCGCCGCGCTCGGTCAGCCGGCCGACCGCCTGCGCGAGACGGGCGACCGTGTCGACCTTCCCGTAGAGCGGAGCACCGCCGGCCAGCAGGTGCGTGTCGCTGAGATGCGCGATGACCCTGTCGGCCGCGCGGAAGTACCCGAGCTGCGGGCGCTCCCCGCCGTGTCCTGCTGCCGTGGCGTCCATGCCGCTCCCCTCGCCGATGCCCCTTCAGCGTAGGGCGGACCGCCGACAGCGCCGCGGCGGCGGGGCCGCTCTACGCTCGTGGGATGGATCTGGACTCGCAACTCGCCGCTCTGATGGTGCGCGATCGGACGTCGCTGGAGGAGCTGCTCACTGCGCACGCATCCGGGCTCTACGCCTGGTGGGATCCTTTCGGAGCCCTCGATGGACGGTGGCCTGAAGGCTTCCCCGTCGTCGGACAAGACGTGCCGCTCTACGTCGGCATCGCGAGAACCAGCCTCGCCGTCCGTGGTGGACAGATGCACCTCAAGAAGACCAGGATGTCGACCCTCCGCCGGTCGCTGGTCGGGCTCCTGCTCGACGAGCTCGACCTCTCCTCGTACATCCTCCCCTCGGGTGGGACGAAGTTCGGACTACGGCCGGACGGTGAGAGCGTCCTGATCGATTGGATGGTGGAGCATCTTCGGGTGTCCTCCGTCGCCGTCCCGCATCCCGGCGAGCACGAGCGCGCAATCGTCAGCCGCCTGCATCCACCGCTCAACGACGTCTTCGCTCATGACGGTCCCTACGGGTCGGCGATGCGCGCCGTCCGCGCCACGGCCCTCGCGCGCATCAGTGCCGCGCCTCGCGCCTGAAGACGGCGTGGTGCTACTGGACGGATCGCGGTCGACCGGACCTACCGGGCGCCGGTCGCGCGCCACCGGCCGTCGTCCCTCCGCTCGACGAGTCCTTCGGAGAGCAGTACTCCGAGGAGCGCTGACGCAGCGGTCGCTCCGAGGCCGCAGGCCTCACTGACCGCCGCTGCCTCCGAAGGTCCCCGATTGCGGAGAAGATCGAGGACCCGGGTCTGCTCCTCCGAGAGCGCCGTGCTCGGCTCGTCGGCGTCGCCCACACCGACCAGTTCGAGTACGTCCGGCGGCGAGGTGACGCAGGTCGCCGCGTACTCGCGCAGGAGGCGGTGGCAGCCGGCGGAGGAGGCGCTGGTCACCGGGCCCGGGACCGCGCCGAGGGGGCGGCCCAGGGCGGCGGCGTGGCCGGCGGTGTTGAGGGAGCCGGAGCGGGCGCCGGCCTCGACCACGACACTGGCGGACGTGGAGGCGGCGATGAGGCGGTTGCGCTGCAGGAAGCGCCAGCGGGTGGGGGTGGTGCCGGGCGGTACCTCCGTCGCGACGGCGCAGCCGGGGGTGGCGATGATCCGGTGGAGGAGGTCGGCGTGGGCCGTGGGATAGAGGCGGTCCGCTCCCCCGGCGAGGAAAGCGACGGTGCGGCCTCCCGAGCCGAGGGCGGCGCGGTGGGCGACCGCGTCGATCCCGAAGGCGCCGCCCGAGACGACGGAGACGCCTCGCGACGCGACGCCCGCGGCGAGTTCGGCGGCGACGTGCTCGCCGTAGCCGGTCGCAGCGCGTGCGCCGACGAGGGCGAGGCGGTGCGGCGGAGCGAAGGCGGCGGGATCACCGCGCAGCCAGAGCAGAAGGGGTGCGTGCGGCCCGAGGTCGTCCAGCGACTCGGGCCACTCGGGAGCCCCGGGAAGCAGCAGCCGGGCGCCGAGGCGCTCGGCGATCTCGAGACGGCGGAACAGGAGCCTGCGATCCAGGCGCGGACGCCATCGGGCCAGCCCCGACTGCAGGGCGGCGACCTCGGAGTCGAGGGGCGCGCGCGCCGGGTCGCCCTCCTCGGAGGGAGCGCGATGCGGGGGCGCGAGGATCTCCTCCGCGGAGCACGAGGACACGACGTGAGCGAAGGCCGCCGCCGCACCGAATCGCTCGACGAGGAGAGCTGCGACGGAGTCGCCGGGCTCGGTCAGCGAGTTCCAGCCGCACCGAGCGGCAGCGTCGATGAGCGCGCGCCGAGCACGGTCGGACTCGTCCGCCGGCTCACCGCCGGCAGCTGGACACGGTTCGGCTGCAGTGCGAGGCAGCAGTCGGCGGACGGCGCCGAGCTCCGCGGCGTCGAAGAGGGAATCGGGCAGGATCATGCGGCACCTCCTCGGAGGACGAGTGCGCGCGAGAGATGAGCTGCGGTCGGCCGGTCGGCCCCGTCGAGGTCCGCGAGCGTCCAGGCCAGGCGCAGGACCCGGTCGTAGCCGCGCATGGTCACAAGCCCGCGCTCGAGGGCACGGTCGAGCGTGCGGGACTCGGCACTGGTCGGGCGCACCGCGTCCGAGCGCAGCCAGGCGCCGGAGACCTCCGAGTTGAGCGTCCACGGAGTGGAGGAGAGGCGGGCAGCGGCCAGGGACCGCGCCGTGGCGACACGGGCGCGGGCCTGCGCGGTCGTCACGCCGGACGAGTCGCGGCGAGCGGCCAGCTGAGCCGCGCTGATCCGGCGGACCGTCAGGCGGATGTCGACGCGGTCGAGCAGCGGGCCGCTGAGCCGCGCGAGGTATCTGCGGCGTACCGCAGGAGCGCAGGTGCAGGTCTCTCCCGGGATTCCGAATCGGCCGCACGGGCACGGGTTCGCCGCGAGGACGAGCTGCACCCGCGCGGGGAACTCGGCGACGGCGTTCGCGCGGTGGATGCGGATCACTCCGGATTCGAGCGGCTGGCGGAGCGCGTCCAGGGCCACGGACGAGAACTCGGGGGCCTCGTCGAGGAACAGCACTCCCCGGGTGGCGCGGGCGACCGCGCCGGGGCGGATGCGGCCGCTGCCTCCGCCGACGATCGCTGCGGACGAGGCGGAGTGGTGCGGACTCTCGAACGGCGGCCTGCGCACCAACGCGCCACCCGTCGGCGCTCCGACGAGTGAGCGCATGCACGTGGCCTCGAGCGCTGCACCGTCGTCGAGATCGGGGAGGATGCCCGGCAGGCGCGAGGCGAGCATCGTCTTCCCGGCGCCGGGAGGCCCGAGCAGGAACACGTGGTGCCCGCCCGCCGCCGCGACGATCATCGCCTCGGCCGCCTCCTCGTTCCCCACCACGTCGGACAGGTCGAGGCGGGCCTCCGGCTCGGACACGGCCGAAGGTGACGGCGCGGCCTCCGGGAGTACCGGCACCTCCCACTCCGCTCCGTGCCAGACCGCGGCCGCCGCCAGCGAGGAGACCGCGATCACCTCGACGCCGTCGACCAGCTCCGCCTCGAGCCGGTCCTCGACGGGGACCATGACATGGCGCCTGCCCTCGCGGGCGGCCGCGAGCACCGCGGGCAGCACGCCCGGGACGGATCGGAGCCGGCCGTCCAGCCCGAGCTCCCCGATGTGGACGACCGCGGCGACCGACTCCGCATCGACCTCGCGGAGCGACGCGAGCGCGGCCAGCCCGATCGCGAGGTCGAAGGCGGAGCCGTGCTTGGGCATCGCCGCCGGCGAGAGGTTCACGGTGATCTTGTACTCGGCGATGGTGCTGCCGGAGTTGATCGCCGCCGAGCGCACCCGCTCCTTCGCCTGCGCGAGCGCCGCGTCGGGCAGCCCGATGATCACCATGCCGGGCGTGCCGTCGGCCGAGTGCGCCTCCACCCCGACCACGGCCCCCGCGAAGCCGACGAGACCGACGGCGGACGTCCTCCCCAGGCCCATCACGCCACCGCCCGCAGGTGCCGGATCTGCGACGGGACTCCCCCGGGTGCGACGATGCCGACCGCGTCGATCCGCAGGTGGCGGGAGCGCTCGTGGTGCTCGTCGGCCCAGGCGTAGGCGAGCCGGCGCAGACGCTGCGCCTTGGCCCGGGTGATGGCCTCGACCGGCAGGCCGAAGCGCGTCGACGAGCGCGTCTTCACCTCCACCACGACCAGTGCCGACCCGTCGCGGGCCACGATGTCGAGCTCGCCCTCTCGGACCCGCCAGTTGCGGTCGAGGATCTCGAATCCGCTGTCTCTCAGGTGCGCCGCCGCGATCTCCTCGCCGCGCCGCCCCAGTTCGTCCTTGTCCATGCGTCCTCCTGCCGGAAGCGTGCCGGAGCGGCGAGGAGCGCTGGACGGCCGGGAGGCTGATCCGGGGAGAGGAGGGCTGAGGAGGCGGGTGTGGAGGGATGTCGGAGCGGGGTCTCGGTACGCCGCCGAGGGCGGCTACTCGACCAGCAGGGTTCTTCGGCTCGTCCAGTGAGGAGCGGGCGATGCAGAAGACGAACGGCGCCCTACTCGTCGAGTGCGAGCTCCTTGGGGAGCTCGAACTCCTTGCGGGAGAGCTCCTCGACGTTGACGTCCTTGAAGGTCAGCACGCGCACCGACTTCACGAAGCGGTCGGAGCGGTAGACGTCCCAGACCCAGACGTCGCGCATGGTCAGCTCGAAGTAGAAGTCGTGCTCGGTGTCGCGGCGGACCAGGTCGACCTCGTTTGCCAGGTAGAACCGGCGCTCGGTCTCGACGACGTACGAGAACTGCGAGACGACGTCGCGGTACTCCCGGTACAGTGCCAGCTCGACCTCGCGGTCGTAGTCCTCGAATTCGTCCTCATCCATTGTTGGACAATCCTACGCCGCGCCGACGGGCCCGAGCGCCGGGAGCGGCTCCTCGACGCTCTCCCGCGACTTCGACAGCCAGGTCACCCGATGCAGCGGGGACGGGCCGACGCGCTCGATCCCCGCCCAGTGCGCAGCGCTGCCGTAGCCCTTGTTGCTGTCCCAGGCGTAGTCGGCGAAGTCGTCGTGGTGGCGCACCATCTGGCCGTCCCGGCCCACCTTGGCGAGCACGGAGGCGGCGGAGACGGCGGCGCAGTCGCGGTCGGCCTTCACGCGGGTGACGATGGTCAGCTCGGCCGCCCACTCGCCCAGCGCGGGCGTCAGCCAGTCGTGGGCGCCGTCGAGGAGGACGACGGCGGTGGCGAGGTCGACGCCCTGGTCGGCGAGGCGCTCGATGCCCCTCGAGGCCGCGCGGCCGAGGCCGGCGATGATCCCCGTCTCATCGATCTCGTCCGCCGAGGACTCGCCGATCGCCCAGGCCGAGACCCACTTCGCCACTCCCGGCAGCAGCGCCTCGCGGCGGGCGGGGGCGAGCATCTTGGAGTCGCGGAGCCCCTCGGGGAAGCGCCCGCAGCGGCTGCCGATCGACACGACACCGACCGAGACCGGGCCGGCGATCGCGCCGCGGCCGACCTCGTCGCAGCCGATGACCGTCTCGTAGCCCTGCCGGAAGAGGCGCCGCTCCTGCGTCAGCGTCGGCTCGGCGACGACCACCTAGCCCTGCCCGCTCTGCGCGTCGTCCGAGCCCTCCTCGGAGGCCTCGGTGTCGACTCCGCGGAACACCGACGGGTAGTCGTCGAGCCACGCCCACTGCTGGACGGGCCAGGTGACGAGGATCGCGCGGCCCACGACGTTGTCGATCGGCACGAAGCCGCCGCCCGGCTTGTCGGTGTTGTAGCGGGAGTCGGCGGAGTTGTAGCGGTTGTCGCCCATCACCCAGAGCGAGCCCTCGGGCACCACGACGTCGAAGGGGGTGGCCGAGACGGCCTGCACCCCGTCCGGCAGCTTCACGTAGGGCTCGTCGATCGGGTTGCCGTTGATCTCGACCTGGCCGAGCGGAGTGCAGCAGGTCACGTGGTCGCCGGGCAGGCCGATGACGCGCTTGATCAGGTGATCGTTGCTGTCGGGAGCGGTGAGGCCGACGAGCGCGAGGGCCGAGTCGACCGCGGCCTGGAACGGCGGCACGGAGGGCTCGGAGCTCGGCGAGAGCCATCCGCCGGGATCGCGGAAGACGACGACGTCGCCGCGCGAGATCGGCACGACTCCCGGCACGAGCTCGTTCACGAGGATCCGGTCGTTCTCGACGAGGGTCTGCTCCATCGAGGAGGACGGGATGTAGAACGAGCGGATCAGGAAGGTCTTCACGAGGAAGGAGACGAGCACTGCGACCACGAAGATGATCAGCACGTCGCGGAGGAACAGCAGGACTCCCCGGCGCCTGCGCGGGCGCTTCTCGGACGGATCCGCCGAGTGGCGGGCGTGATCCTCGCCTCCGGGGAGGCGGACCGGGGCCGTGCTGTCTGTCATCGCTCGCCGTCGCCCCTACTGTGCATCACCGGGTGGACTCCCCGGACGGATCGCCCCCGAGAAAGGGAGGAACCCCGGTCCATCATAGGTGGACCGGGGTTCCCGAGAAGTCGTGCGGATGCCGCTCAGGCGTCGCGCTTCTCCTTGATCTTGGCCTTCTTGCCGCGGAGGTTCCGCAGGTAGTAGAGCTTCGCGCGACGGACGTCACCGCGGGTGACGACCTCGATGTGGTCGATGACCGGCGAGTGCACGGGGAACGTGCGCTCGACGCCGACCTGGAAGCTCACCTTGCGGACGGTGAAGGTCTCGCGGACGCCCTCGTTGGAGCGGCCGATGACGACGCCCTGGAAGACCTGGATGCGCGAGCGGGTGCCCTCGACGATGTTGACGTGGACCTTGACGGTGTCGCCGGCGCGGAAGTCCGGGACATCGCTGCGGAGGGACGCCGCATCGACGGAATCGAGGATGTGCATGCTGTATCGCTCTCCGTGCCCGCCACAGGTCGAACACCGTTTCGTTGATGGAAGTCGGTCGTGCCCACGTCGTCGCGGCTCCCCTGTGGCAGAGCCTGCGCGAGGCACAAGCGCTCATTCTGCCATGCGGCGTCGATCCGCGTCAAAGCGGGGCCGTCGAGAGGGCGGGCCTCGCGACAAGGCGGAGTCTCGCAGGAGGTCTGACCCCTCAGAGGACGATCGTCTGCCCGTCCTGCGGGCGCTCCGGGTCGAAGCCCTCGCCGGCGACCGGACGGTGAGCGCCCTCGGCCTGGACGGTGGCCGCCTCCGTGAAGGCGAGCAGAGTGGCGCGGGCGTCCGTGAGGAACCGCCACGCCGAGTGCCAGAAGGCCGCCACTCCGAGGACCACCGAGAGCAGGCCCAGTGCCCAGGCGCCGGGCGGGAAGAAGCCGAAGGCGATCAGGGAGAGGTGCCAGGCGCCGACCACGGCCACGTCGCCCCAGGCGGGAGTGCGCGTGGGCCGCACGGTCACCCGGAATGCGACGATCGCGGCCACAGCCGCCAGCGCGACCGCCAGAATGGGGAGGGCGATCACCAGACCGAGCACGGTCCAGCCGCTCGATCCTCCGAAGACCCCGTACCCGAGGAGGATCCACAAGGGCAGCACGATCGCCGCCGGGAACTGCCAGGAACCGAATGCCCGTCGCGTGCGCATGCACCGACCGTACCCACCACCGCTGAGCGACGGCTCAGCGGACCCCGAGAGGATCAGGATGATCGAGCTACGCACGCCCGCCGAGATCGAGGAGATGCGTCCCGCCGGCCGCTTCGTCGGCGAGGTCCTGAAGGCCACCTCCGCCGCCGCCGCCGTGGGCGTGAACCTGCTGGAGCTCGACCGGCTCGCCCACGACATGATCCGCGCGGCCGGCGCCGAGTCCTGCTACATCGACTACCACCCCTCCTTCGGCGCGAGCCCGTTCGGCAAGGTCATCTGCACCTCCGTCAACGACGCGGTGCTGCACGGCCTGCCCTTCGACTACCGCCTGAAGGACGGCGACCTGCTCACCCTCGACTTCGCCGCCTCCGTGGACGGCTGGGTCGCCGACTCGGCGATCAGCGTCGTGGTCGGGACGCCGCGCGAGGAGGACCTCGCCCTCATCGACACCACCACCCGCGCGCTCGAGGCCGGCATCGCCGCCGCGCAGCCCGGGAAGAAGATCGGCGACATCTCCGCGGCCATCGCGGCCGTCGCGCACGCCGAGGGGCTGTCCATCAACACCGACTTCGGCGGCCACGGCGTCGGCCGCACGATGCACGGCGATCCGCACATCCCCAACGACGGACGCGCCGGGCGCGGCTACCCGCTCCGCCCGGGCCTCGTCGTCGCGATCGAGCCGTGGTTCCTGCAGACCACCGACGAGATCTACACGGACAAGGACGGCTGGACCCTCCGCAGCCGCGACGGTTCGCGAGGCGCCCACATGGAGCACACCATCGCGATCACCGAGACCGGGAACATCGTCCTGTCCGCGCGGGACTGACGTGCGGCGCTGGAGGAACGGGTGGACCGCGCTCAGCGTGGTCTACCTCGTGCTCGCGGCGGCCGGACTCGTCGGCACCTGGACCTGGAACGTGCGAGCGGTCCTGGACGGTGCGGACGTCGTCGCCGGCCTCGCCGCAGGCGGGCCATGGGTGTCGTCGTTCTCGACCGATCTGCTGGTGGTCGCGATCGCGGCCGTCGCCTTCATGGTGGTGGAGGGCCGTCGGATCGGGATGCGCCGCGTGTGGATCCTGGTGCTGCTCGCGCCGCTGGTCGCCCTGGCGTTCGCGTTCCCGCTCTTCCTCGCCCTCCGGGACCGGCACCTGGCCCTCGCGACCCGGTGATCGCCGCCGCGAGATGCCACCTGTGAGGACGACACGCCGCGGCGCCGCGTCAGAGGTGGCATCTCGCGGCGGGCGGGGCTCAGGGCAGCAGTTCGGGGCGGACGCGGCGCGTGCGCTCGACGCTCTGCTCGTGGCGCCAGGCGGCGATCGCTCCGTGGTTGCCGCTGAGGAGCACTGGAGGGACGTCGAGGCCGCGCCAGGACGCCGGCTTGGTGTAGCTCGGGTACTCGAGGAGCCCGTCGGAGTGGCTCTCCTCGACGAGGCTCGCCGGGTTGCCGACGACGCCCGGGACCAGGCGTCCGACGGCCTCGATCATCGCCATCACGGCGACCTCTCCCCCGTTGAGGACGTAGTCGCCGAGGCTGATCAGCCGGACGCGCGCGCGCTCGGCGGTGTGGTCGACGACGCGCTGGTCGATGCCCTCGTAGCGGCCGCAGCCGAAGACGAGGGAGGACTCCTCCGCGAGCTCGCGGGCCGTCGCCTGGGTGAAGAGCTCGCCCGCGGGCGACGGGAAGATCACGACGGGGTCGTCGGTGCCGTCGAGGATCGTGTCGAGCGCCTCGCCCCACGGCTCTGGTCGCATCACCATTCCGGCGCCGCCGCCGTAGGGCGTGTCGTCGACAGTGCGGTGGCGGTCGTGGGTGAAGTCGCGCAGGTCGTGCACGCCGAGCTCGATCAGCCCGCTCTGCCGCGCACGGCCGAGCAGGCTGATGTCGAGCACGCCGAAGAACTCCGGGAAGATCGTGACGATGTCGATCCTCACGACCGGGGCTCCTCCTCGGGGGCGGGGGCGGGGGCGGAGGCGGCGTCGGCGTCGGATGCGGCCGAGGGCTCGTCGTCCGCGGGCGACACGGGAGCGGCGTCGGCGTCCGACTCGTCGGCGTCCGCGGGCGCGCTCAGCGCCGGGTCCGCGAGGTCGACACCGCTGAGGTCGACCGCGGCGGGCTCCTCCTCGGGAGCCTCCTCGAACAGTCCGATCGGCGGCGTGACCGTGACGATCCCCGCGGCGGCGTCGACGGAGGGCACGATCGCGTTCACGAACGGCACCATCACCTCGCCGGAGGGAGTGCCGACGATGAGCAGGTCCTGCGCGGGGAAGTGGTCGACCCGGCGGACGGTGCCGACCTCGACGCCGTCGCGGACGACCTTCATGCCGACCAGCTGGTAGTCGTACCAGGAGTCGTCCTCGCCCGGCTGGGTCTGCACCTCCTCGTCGATCCAGAGGATCGCCTTCAGGAGGGTCTCGGCGGCGTTGCGGTCGTCGACGCCCCGGAAGAACGCGACGGGGTGGCTGTTGTACCAGCGCAGCTCGACGAGCTCGAGCTTCTTGCCGTGCCACTCGGAGGTGCGGGGCACCTGCAGCGTGAACGTGGATCCGGGGGTGAAGCGCTTGTCGGGCTCGTCCGTGTAGAGCTCGAGCTTGATGGCGCCCTTGAGCCCGTGGGCCTTGGTGAGTCGGGCGACGCGGAGCTGCGTCGTGCCCGGTCCGGTGACCGACACCTCTACTTGTCGGTGTCGACGACGTCGACGCGCACACGGCGCCCGTCGGCGAGCGCGGCGACGAGAGTGCGGACGGCCTTGGCGGTGCGACCGGAGCGTCCGATCACGCGGCCGAGGTCCTCGGGGTGCACACGCACCTCGAGGACCTCTCCGCGCGGGGAGCTCGTGGCCACGACACTGACCTCATCGGGGTTCTCGACGATCCCCTTGACGAGGTGTTCGACGGCGGGAGCGAGCACGAACTACGCCTCGGTGGAGGTCTCGTCGGCGGTGTCCTCGACCGGGGCGGCCTTGGCCGGAGCCTCGGACTTCGGCTTGAGGACGGGCTTCTTCTTCGCGTCGACGACGAACGGAGCCTTGGGCTCCTTCACCTGGACGGTGCTGACGGCGTCGGCGTCGCCCTGGAAGCGGCCCCAGTCGCCGGTCAGCTTGAGGATCGCGGCGACCTGCTCGGTCGGCTGCGCGCCGACTCCGAGCCAGTACTGCGCGCGCTCCGAGTCGACCTGGATGAACGAGGGCTGCTCGGTGGGGTGGTACTTGCCGATCTCCTCGATCACGCGGCCGTCGCGCTTGGTGCGCGAGTCGGCGACGACGATGCGGTAGTAGGGCGCCCGGATCTTGCCGAGGCGCTTCAGACGAATCTTGACAGCCACAATTCTCCTGTGTGGTCGTTGACCGGTGTCCGGTCGATGATGGATGAACTGAGCCGTGAGCGTGGGGGCACACCCGGCGGAAGCTCGAGGGGGTTTCGTCGGCGGTGAGTAGAGGGTCGACCGCCTCGGACCCGACGGATCATTCTGCCAGAAAAACCGCCCCGGTGCGGGCCCGGCACGCCGCCGCCGTCCAGCGCCCGCCCGGGAGCGGGCCGGGCGGTGCCGGGAGGGCCTCCGCCGGGGCTCGGCGTCCGCCCCGGCCACAGGTGGCAGGATGGCGAGGCGCGTCCCGATCGGCGGACGCCCGGATCCGATGAGGACCACGCCATGGAGATCAGCTTCGCCGCATCAGACCGCTCCACGCTCGGGATCGAGTGGGAGGTCGCGATCGTCGACCGGCAGACGGGTGATCTCGCCAACGTCGCCGACGTGGTGCTGGAGGCGCTCCGCGGCGACGACGGCGCCCCGCACCCGCACATCACCGGCGAGCTCCTGCGCAACACGGTCGAGCTGGTCTCGGGCGTGCACACCTCCGTCCGCGACGCGGTCGCCGACCTGCAGGACCAGTTGCGGCAGGTGCGCGAGATCACCGACCCGATGGGACTCGACCTCGTGTGCTCGGGCACGCACCCGTTCGCGCAGTGGTTCGACCAGACCATCACGGACAAGGAGCGGTACCACCGCCTCATCGACCGGACCCAGTGGTGGGGCCGGAACATGATGATCTGGGGCATCCACGTACACGTCGGCATCGAGCACCGCGACAAGGTGCTGCCGATCCTCAACTCCCTGCTCGACTACTACCCCCACCTGCAGGCGCTCTCGGCGTCGAGCCCGTTCTGGGGCGGAGTCGACACGGGCTACGCCTCGAACCGCGCGCTGATGTTCCAGCAGCTGCCGACGGCGGGCCTGCCTCCGCAGTTCGGAGCCTGGGCGAACTACGAGGAGTACGTCGACGACATGATGCGCACCGGTGTCATCGACGACCACACGGAGGTCCGCTGGGACATCCGCCCGTCGCCGCAGTGGGGCACGCTCGAGATGCGCGCCTGCGACGGCCTCTCCTCCGCGGAGGAGATCGGAGCGGTCGCGGCGCTGATCCAGTGCCTCGTCGAGCACCTCTCGTCGCGGCTGGACGCCGGCGAGGACCTGCCGACCATGCAGCCCTGGTACGTGCGCGAGAACAAGTGGCGCGCGGCCCGCTACGGACTCGACGCCGAGATCATCCTCGACGCCGCCGGAGCGGAGCGGCTGGTCACCGACGACATCCGCGACCTGCTCGTCACCCTCGCGCCGATCGCCGAGCGGCTCGACTGCGTGAAGGAGCTCGCCGACGTCGAGCTGATCCTGGTCGCCGGAGCCAGCTACCAGCGCCAGCTGCGGACGGCCGCGGCGAACGACGGCGACCTGAAGGCAGTGGTCCGGGCGCTCGCGGGCGAGCTGCGCGACGGGCTCCGGGACCCCCGTTCATGACGCGTCCCGTCCTCCTCGCCGCTGCGGCGATCGGCGCTCTGGCCCTCGGCCTCGCCGGCTGCTCGTCCTCGACCACGACCGGCCCGGCGAGCGCGTCGCCCGCCGGCACCGCCACTCCCCTCCCCACCGTCACCGCGGATCCGCTGCCGCTGTCGATCGGCGGCTCGCTGCCCGCCGGCTCCCGGGTGACCGTCGTCGGCGACAGCATCGTGCGCGGTCTGAACGTCGACCCGGACCAGGCCTGGCCCGCAATCGTCGGCGACGACCTCGGCTGGGCGGTCACCAACCTGGGCTGCGACGGCGGCGGCTTCATCGAGCCGGGCGACTGCGGCATCGCGATCGGCGACCGCGCGGAGGAGATCGCCGACACGGAGCCCGACGCGATCGTCCTGATCGCCAGCAGCAACGACCTGGGCTGGGATCCCGAGGACGTGGACGCGGCGATCGGCCCGGCCGTCGACGCGATCGCCTCCGCGTCGCCGTCGGCCCGGCTCATCGCGCTCGACTCGGTCTGGGGCCCGGACCCGCGCCCCACCGACCTCGACGAGTACGACGCGGCGCTGGTCGAGGCCGTCACCGCCGCCGGCGGCGGCGCGCTCGAGTACCCGGACCCGCTGCGCGATGACGGCCTGCTCGGCGAGGACGGCGTGCATCCGACCGTCGAGGGCCAGCGGGCTCTGGCCGACGCGTTCGAGGTCGCAGCGGAGAAGTCCGGGCTCGCCCGCGCCGTGCCGACCGGCCAGAAGGCGACGGACGCTCCGGCGGCCTGACGCCGACGCGGGACGCCGCCCGACGACGGCGTCCGACGGGTCAGCGCGCGGTGCTGTTCTTCCCGTCGCGCCAGCCGAGCAGGTCGCGCACGGGCGCCAGGTCGATGTCCGGGCCCGTGATGCCGAGCGTGAACAGGCGGGCGCCGAGGTCGTACTGCTGGTCGAGAACATCGAAGGAGGCGTCGCCGACCCCGCCGCGCACGCTCGCGCCGGTCGAGATCTCGATCGCCGCCGGGTCGCGGTCGACGCGGCCGCACCACTCCGACAGCACGCCGAGCTTGCGCTCGAGCGTCGGGACGTCCGAGAAGCTGTGCCAGATGTCGGCGTGCTCGGCGACGATGCGCAGCGTCTTCTTCTCGCCGCCGCCGCCGATCATCACCGGGATGTCGCGGGTGGGCGCCGGGTTGAGCATCGACCAGCGGCTGCGGATGCGCGGCATCGCCTCGGAGAGCTCGTCGAGTCGCGAGCCGGGGGTGCCGAACTCGTAGCCGTACTCCTCGTAGTCGCGCTCGAACCAGCCCGAGCCGATGCCGAAGATCAGACGGCCCTCGGCGCCCTTGGCGCTGATGTGGTCGACCGTGCGCGCCATGTCGGCGAGGAGGTCGGGGTTCCGGTAGCTGTTGCAGGTGACCAGCGGGCCGAACTCGATGCGGCTGGTCTGCTCCGCCCAGGCCGCGAGCATGCTCCAGCCCTCGAAGTGCAGGCCGTTCGGCTCTCCGGAGAGCGGGAAGAAGTGGTCCCAGTTGAAGGCGATGTCGACGCCGAGGTCCTCGAGCTCGGCGAGCGTGTCGCGGATGACCTCGTAGGGGACGTGCTGCGGTGCGATCTGGACGCCGATGCGGACGGGGCGCGCGTGTGCGGTTGTCATGCCCTCACGCTAGCGAGCGGGGCGCCTCACGGGGATCCCCGGTGCGGCGCAGGAGGGATGGCGCGCTACTCCCCCGCCGGATCCGGCGAGGCCGAGGGCGCCTCGTCGCTGGTCGAGCGGGCGAGCTTGACGACGGTGGCCCCCTCGTCGTCGAAGAGGCGGAGCCGGCCGCCGTCGAGCGAGGCCATCGCCGCCTCCGAGAAGATCATCGGCAGCGCGACGCCGTCGCAGGCGATCAGCGTGCTGGGCCCGGCCGAGACGGTGAGCGCGCCCTCCTGGTCGATCGACCACTCCCCCTGCGCGCCGTTGCAGCCGTCGGAGCCGGTCCAGGTCCCGTCCTCGGCGATGAGGAGGAACGGCACGTCGGGCGCGTCGTAGGCCACTCCGGTCACCCAGCGCCCGACGAGGTCCTCCGGGGAGGGCGCTGTCATCGCGTCGACCCCGGAGCCCTCGGCGCAGCCGGTGAGCCCGAGCACGGCCGCGAGGACGAGGACCCCGCCCGCGCGCCCGGCCGCGACCCACCTCATCGGCCGAGGAGCTTCTGCAGCTGCTCGAGCTCCTCCGGCGTGGGCTGGGCGCCCTTGCCGGCCCCCCCGCCCAGGCCGAAGCCGGAGCCGCCCGCGTCGCCCGGGCGGGGCCCGGAGGTGATCGCGGCGTTCTCGGCCGCGCGCTTGGCGGGGTTGCCGGACTTGCTGCTCTTCTTCTTCTGCGGCTTCGGGCGGCCCTGGTACCCGGCTCCGGGCACGGGGCCCATGCCGGGGACCGAGGGCATGCCGCCCTTGGCGACCGTCTTCATCATCTTGGCGGCCTGCTCGAAGCGCTGGACGAGCTGGTTGACGTCCGTGACCGTCATGCCGGAGCCGCGGGCGATGCGCAGGCGCCGCGAGCCGTTGAGCAGCTTCGGGTTGACCCGCTCCGCCTTCGTCATCGACTGGATGATCGCCTCGGTGCGCACGATCTCGCGCTCGTCGAACTGGTCGAGCTGCTCGCGCATGCCCTTCGCGCCGGGCAGCATGCCGATCATCTTCTTGATCGAGCCCATGTTGCGCAGCTGCTGCATCTGGCCGAGGAAGTCGTCGAGGGTGAACGTGTCCCCCATGATCTTCTCGGCGATCTTGCGGGCCTCGTCCTCGTCGAACGCGGACTGCGCCTGCTCGATGAGGGTCAGCACGTCGCCGAGGTCGAGGATGCGGCTCGCCATGCGGTCGGGGTGGAACTGCTCGAAGTCGTCGAGCGACTCGCCCGTGGAGGCGAAGAGGATCGGGCGGCCGGTGAGCGAGGCGACCGAGAGCGCCGCGCCTCCGCGGGCGTCGCCGTCGAGCTTGGACAGGACGACGCCGGTGAAGTCGACGCCCTCCTGGAAGGCCTTCGCGGTCGCGACCGCGTCCTGGCCGATCATCGCGTCGATGACGAACAGCACCTCGTCGGGATTGGTGACGCGGCGGATGTCGGCGGCCTGCTTCATCATGTCGGCGTCGACGCCGAGGCGTCCGGCCGTGTCGATGATGACCGTGTCGTACTGCTTGTCGGTCGCGAAGCGGATCGCGTTCTGGGCGACCTTGACCGGGCTGCCGACGCCGTTGCCCGGCTCGGGCGCGTAGACCGCGACTCCGGCCTGCTCGCCGACGACCTGCAGCTGCTGCACCGCGTTGGGGCGCTGGAGGTCGGCCGCGACGAGGAGCGGCGTGTGGCCGTCCTTGCCGAGGTACTTGCCCAGCTTGCCCGCGAGGGTCGTCTTGCCCGCGCCCTGGAGGCCGGCGAGCATGATGACGGTCGGCGGGCGCTTGGCGAACTCGAGGCGGCGGGACTGCCCGCCGAGGATCGCGACGAGCTCCTCGTTGACGATCTGGACGACCTGCTGGGCCGGGTTGAGCGCCTTGTTGACCTCGTCGCCGAGGGCGCGCTCGCGCACCTTGCCGGTGAACTCCTTCACGACCTCCAGCGCGACGTCGGCGTCGAGCAGGGCGCGCCGGATCTCGCGGACGGTGCCGTCGACGTCCGACGCGGAGAGCTTGCCCTTCGTGCGGAGGTTCTTGAAGGTCTCGACGAGTCGATCGGAGAGGGTGCCGAAAGTAGCCATGATGCCCGGAATTCTACCGGAGGCCCGGAGGGTCGGCGGGCGGGGCCGCCGATCGGCCCGTTAACGGCGCGATCGCGGTGTGGCGGATTAACTGGTCCCGGTCCAAGAACGAGGTTAGGGTGTCCCGGTGATCGAGACACTGGTGGCGGGCGACTCCGCGGACCCCCTGGACTACCGCGACGGCTGGGAGCTCCAGCGCCGCCTGCACGCCGAGGTGGTGGCGGGCGCGAGGCCGGACACCCTCGTGCTCTGCGAGCACTCCTCCGTCTACACCGCCGGCAAGCGCACCGAGGCGCACGAGCGCCCGGACGACGGCTCGCCCGTGGTCGACGTCGACCGAGGGGGCAGGATCACCTGGCACGGCCCGGGCCAGCTCGTCGGCTACCCGATCGTGCGTCTCGGCGAGCCGGTCGACGTCGTCGCCTACGTCCGCTCGCTGGAGGGCGTGCTGATCGCCGCTCTCGACGACCTGGGCGTGCAGGGTCGGCGCGTCGACGGGCGCTCGGGAGTGTGGATCCCGAGGGACGGCGGCGCCGACAAGATCGGCGCGATCGGCATCCGCGTCGCCTCGGGCGTGACGATGCACGGCTTCGCCCTCAACGTCGCGAACAGCCTCGAGCCCTACTCCCGCATCGTCGCCTGCGGCATCGCCGACGCCGGAGTGACCACACTCGAGCGCGTGCGCGGCGAGGCTCCGCCCATGGAGGCGGTGCGCGCGCGGGTCGCGACGCGCTTCGCGGAGGCGGCTCCCGCCTTCTCCGCCCGCGTCGAGGACGTCTTCGCGTGAGCGCCGAGGCCGGTGGTCGCAAGCTCCTGCGGTTGGAGATCCGCAACGCCGAGACGCCGATCGAGCGCAAGCCCGAGTGGATCCGCACGAAGGCGTCGATGGGCCCCGAGTACCGGCAGCTGCAGTCGCTGGTGAAGAGCGAGGAGCTGCACACGGTCTGCCAGGAGGCGGGCTGCCCGAACATCTTCGAGTGCTGGGAGGACCGGGAGGCGACCTTCCTCATCGGGGGCGCCCAGTGCACCCGCCGCTGCGACTTCTGCCAGATCGACACCGGGAAGCCCGCGGACTACGACGCGGACGAGCCCCGGCGCGTCGGCGAGTCCGTGGCGCGGATGAACCTCCGCTACGCGACCGTCACCGGAGTCGCGCGCGACGACCTGCCGGACGAGGGCTCCTGGCTCTACGCCGAGACCATCCGCCAGATCCACGCCCAGGCTCCGGGCACGGGCGTCGAGATCCTGGTCCCGGACTTCACCGGGCGCGCCGAGCACCTGCAGCGGGTGTTCGACGCGGAGCCGGAGGTGTTCGCCCACAACGTCGAGACGGTGCCGCGGATCTTCAAGCGCATCCGACCGGCCTTCCGCTACGAGCGCTCGCTCGACGTGCTGACCCAGGGCCGGGAGGCGGGGCTGATCACGAAGTCGAACCTCATCCTCGGCATGGGCGAGGAGCGGGAGGAGATCTCGCAGGCGCTGCAGGACCTCCACGACGCCGGCACCGACATCGTGACCATCACGCAGTACCTCCGGCCGACGCCGCGGCACCTGCCCGTGGACCGCTGGGTGCACCCGGAGGAGTTCGTGGCGATCAAGGAGGAGGCCGAGGACATCGGCTTCCTCGGCGTCCTCGCCGGGCCCCTGGTCCGCTCCTCCTACCGGGCCGGCCGCCTCTGGGCGCGCTCGATGGAGTCGAAGGGGCTGCCGGTTCCGGAGCACCTGCGCCACCTCGCCGACGCGGCGCTGGGCTTCTCGCAGGCCGTGTGAGCCGCCGCACCTAAATCCGGGCATGACATCAGTGCGTTCCCCTAACATACCTCAGGGTCTAGAATCGGCGAACGCCAACCAAAGCGCGTTAGTTCCGATAACACCAACTGCCAAGCGAGGACGCGACTTCATGGAAGATCCTACGAAGCTTTCGATAGGCCTTAAGGGAATTGGACATATCCTCCGGGACCAATCCCTGGAGGTTCCAGCTTATCAACGCAATTATGCATGGGGTCTCGAGCAAGTTGACGAGTACTGGTTCGACCTTCTTGCAGCACTATCGGCGGATCAACCTTTCTATTTTCTAGGGACCGTCGTCGTCGGCAAATCCCAAAGCGGCCTCACCTCCGTGATAGATGGGCAACAGCGCCTTGCTACCACGTCGATGTTGATTGCAGCAATCCGAGAGCAATTCACTACACATGAAGATACTGGCCGCGCTGAAACTATTCAGCGTCAGTATTTGGCCGCACCTTCACTTTTTGAAAACCGAATCCTCCCGAAACTTCGGTTGAACGCGGTCGATCAGCATTACTTTGAGCAGAAGGTACTCGGACTTAGCCCCGTCCAGCCACAGAGCGCACGACTCGAAATAGAACGAGCATACGATCGACTGAACTATCATCTAGAACGCGATATTCAGAGCGTTGGTCCGCGATGGGAGGATCGACTTCTTCGTTGGATTAGACTCCTCGAAGATAAAGCGCAACTGATCGTCGTTGCGGTTGCAGATGACGCTGACGCATTCGTCATTTTTGAGACATTAAATGATCGTGGTCTCGAATTATCGGTGGCTGATCTGATCAAGAACTATCTTCTTGGGCTTAGCCGATCAAATATTGACATCGCTCAAGACGAATGGGTTCGGCTGGTTCAAACAATAGAGCAAGTCGCAACTTCAAAGGAAGTGACGAACTTCATTCGGCAGTGGTGGAACTCGAGCAATGGAGCCACCAGAGAGAGAGATTTATACAGATCGCTCCGGAAGAAGGTGTTCTCCGAGACGAGCGCACTCAACACGCTCGAAGGGCTAGCGACCTCAGCCCCGCTGTATTCTGCACTACTCGACGCTGACCACTACTTGTGGGGAGACCACGATCCTCGTACGCGCAAGACCGTTGCACTTTTGCTTGAATTCGGTCTCGAGCAATATCGACCACTTGCACTTGCGGCACTGGAACATTTACCAACTCAGACAGTCGACACTCTTCTCCGTGCCGTCTTAAATTGGTCGACACGAGGAATAATTGGGGGCGGTATTGGAGGCGGGACAGCGGAGAGGGTGTACGCCGAAGCAGCCGTGCGAGTGCGCAACGGCAGGGCGGAATCAGTAAGGCATATACTCCACGAAGTTTTCCCCATTGTAGCCAGCGATCGAGAGTTTGAAACGGCCTTCACTTCACGTCGGATATTGCGCACTAACTACCTTCGCTATTTCCTTAGATCCTTAGCTAGCGAAGACGCAGTAGAAATTGAAGCCTTCAATGACTGCGTCCCAATAGGACTCTTTCCCCGCTCGGACCCTTCGGGATTTTGGCTTGGTGTAGTCGAGGAAGATCTTCGAGTCCAGCTCAGTTCACGGATTGGGAATTTTGCTCTCATCCGCGCGCAGGAGTCTGCGAATGTCCCCGTTGCGCCTGAAGACAGGCTTAAGTTTCTCGCCGAACATGACAAAATGCCGGAAGAATACCGCCTTTGGAACTCTATTTCTGAGAGAACAATCAATGAGCGCCAGCGTCTCATGGCAGCACGAGCTGTAAGTGTCTGGCCTTCCGAGCCTCTAGGTGGAGCTATTTGATGGACGCGAGCGAGCTCGGAGAAAATTGGCAACGCGCCTGCCGAAATGACGCGCTTTTGCAGCGCTTCGATGCTCCCGCGAGCAGTGAGCAGCTCGTTGCAGCCGTCCTTAGCAGAGTCAAGGGCGAGGGACGTCCATCTTTAACAGTCCTTAAGGGCCTGGCGGTCGGCTTTGCCGTATCAACTTGGGATTCGTTTCCTGAGGCTGCGTACCTGCAACTTGCTACTCTAGTTCAAGAGGCCGCTCGCGCACCTGACGCGGATCTTACGGAAGCGCTTGGAGTTCTTGCAGCACTGGGAGACGCATCAGTGACGATGTTACTTGAGGTGTGGAGGGGAGAGGCGGAGCAAGACAGTCTCACACAACTGGGTAATCGACGGCGCATGGAGACGACCGCTCGTGCACTGACGGATGCGGGAGTAGCATTCGAATATGCGTCAATCGATGTAGATGGTCTCAAAGCAGTCAATGATGGGCCAGGCGGCCATTCCGCAGGAGATGCCCTCCTTCGGAAGGTTGCAAAGCATCTGCAAACGCAAATACTTGAGAGCCAACTCGACTGCTTCCGCTATGGCGGAGATGAGTTCGGGATTATCTGCCGTGTTGGTGAGAATGGAGCACTAATTTTAGATAAGGCTATCGAGTCGTCCATGGCGAAGCTCGAGGATGGCATATGGTTTAGTTGGGGTTCGGCATCTTGGCCACAGCATGATGACAATTTCAACACAGTTCTCACCGCCGCCGACGAGATCATGTACGAACGGAAAAGAGCTCGCAAGGAGACACTACATGGTCATATTAAGTGAAATGACACCAAGATCGTCGAATAATGCCAACGGATATCAAGCGTCCAAGCGTTAGCTGACGAGCTGCTGGGCGAAGACGTGGGGGGTGAAGCCGGTGAGGTCGCCGATGCCCTCGCCCTGGCCCACGAGCTTGATCGGGATGCCGGTGCGCTCCTGGACCGCGAGGACGAAGCCGCCCTTCGCGGAACCGTCGAGCTTCGTGATGACCAGGCCGGTGACGCCGGCGTGCTCGATGAACGCCTCCGCCTGGCTCAACCCGTTCTGACCGGTCGTCGCGTCGAGGACGAGCAGGATCTCGGAGATGGGCGCCTGCTTCTCGATGACGCGCTTGATCTTCGTGAGCTCGTCCATCAGCCCGCCCTTGGTGTGCAGGCGGCCGGCCGTGTCGATGATGACCATCTCGACGCCGGTGTCCTTCGCGAACTGCACGGTCTGGAAGGCGACGGACGCGGGATCCTGGCGCTCCTGCTGCGGGCGGACGATCTGGGCGTCGGCGCGCTGCGCCCAGGTGGCGAGCTGGTCGACGGCGGCGGCGCGGAAGGTGTCGGCCGCGCCGACCACGACGCTCCGGCCGTAGTTGCGGAGGAACTTGGCGAACTTGCCGATGGTGGTGGTCTTGCCGACGCCGTTCACGCCGACCACGAGGATCACGGCGGGGCGCTCGCTGAGCTTGAGGGTCGTGTCGTACTTCGACAGGCGCTCCTCGAGGGACTCGCGGAGCATCCGCTGCAGGTCGCGCGGGTCGGTGGTGGAGTAGCGGGCCACCTTGGCGCGGAGGTCGTCGACGATCTCCTCGGTGATGTCGGGTCCGAAGTCGGCGGTGATCAGCGCCGTCTCGAGGTCGTCCCAGGTCTGGTCGTCGATCGTGCGCTTCTCGAACAGGCCGCGCAGTGCGCGGCCGAGCGACCAGGAGGTGCGTTCTGCCATGGGTCCAGGCTACCGGCGGACACGGTCGGCGCGGGCTGGGCGGGGGCTGGCTGGGCGGGGGCTGGCTGAGCGGGCAGGTGCTGGCGGCGCCGGTGCAGACGCGCGGGTGCGAGATGCGCGGGTGCGATCTGCAGGACCGACCCGCCCTCGCGCGCAGTCCTCGCGGAGGAGAGCGCTCACTTCCACAGGACCCCTGCAGATCGTCCCTGCAGATCGCACGCCTCCCTGCAGATCGCACAGGGGCCTGGAGAACGCACAGGGGCCCGCAGATCGCACACGAGCCTGCAGATCGCACAGGGGCCGGGAGAACGTACGCGGGCCTGAAGAGCGCGCACGGTCCTGGAGAGCACGCACGGGCCTGGAGAGCGCACGAGGGCCTGCAGATCGCACCAGGTCCTGGAGATCCCCCGCGCGCGGCTGCTTCAGGCCGGGGGCGCGGCGACCCGCTGGCCGACGACGGCCGAGACTCCGTCCTGCCGCATCGAGACCCCGTAGAGGGCGTCCGCGATCTCCATGGTCCGCTTCTGGTGGGTGATGACGATCAGCTGGCTGGAGGTGCGCAGGTCCTCGAAGATGCTGAGCAGCCGGCCGAGGTTGGCGTCGTCGAGCGCGGCCTCCACCTCGTCCATGATGTAGAAGGGGCTCGGGCGCGACTTGAAGATGGCGACCATGAACGCCACGGCCGCGAGCGAGCGCTCCCCTCCGGAGAGGAGCGAGAGCCGCTCGATCTTCTTGCCGGCCGGCCGCACTGCGACCTCGATGCCGGTGGTGAGCAGGTTCTCCGGGTCGGTCAGGCGGATGCTGCCGGTGCCGCCGGGGAAGAGGATCGGGAACACGTCCGCGAACGCCGCCTGCGTGTCGTCGAAGGCGGAGGCGAACACCGTCTGCATCGTCTCGTCGAGCTCCTCGATGATGGTGAGGAGGTCGCGGCGGGTCCCGGTGAGGTCGGCCAGCTGCTCGGTCAGGAACGCGTGCCGCTGCTCCAGGGCGGCGAACTCCTCCAGCGCGAGCGGATTGACGCGGCCCAGCTGCCCGAGCTGCTTCTCGGCCTTCTCGAGGCGGCGGCGCTGCTCCTCGCGGACGTACGGCCGCGGCTCCTGCTCCTCGTCCGTCTCGTCGGGGACGCCGACTCCGGGACCGTACTCCTCCACCAGCACGTCCTCGGCGAGCCCGAGCTCGGACGCGGCGCGCTCGAGCAGACCGCTGAGCTGCAGCCTCTTCTCGTAGATCTGCAGCTCGAGGCCGTGGACGCTCTCGGTCACGGACTGGAGCCGGTCGCGCAGGCTCCCCTCCTCGCGGCGGAGCCCCTGCAGCTCGGCGTTCTGCTGCGCGCGCGCCGCCTCGGCCGCGACGAGCTCGGCCCGGGCGTGCTGGACGGAGCGGTCGACGGAGGAGAGGACGGCGGGGAGCGCGGCGGTCACCTCGGCCGCCGCGTCGCGCTGGCGGCGGCGGATCACGGCGCGGCGCGCGGCCTCGTCGGCGGCGGCGCGGTCGGCGGCCAGCTGGCGGGCCAGCGCCTCCCCGCGGGACTGCTCCGCGCGCACCCGCTCCTTGGCGGTCTCGACGCCGAGCCGCGCCTCGATCTCGCGCTCGCGCGCGGTCTCGACGTCGCGCTGCAGACCGTCGCGGGCACTCGCGTCGAGCACCGGCCGGGGCCGGGCGCGCGCGGCGTCGAGCGCCGACTTCGCCTCCTGAGCCGCGCGCTCGGCGTCGCCGACCCGGTCCGAGGCGACGGCCAGCGCCCTCGAGCCCCGGCCGTGCTCGGCGGTGGCCGCCTCGAGCTGGGCGCGCACGCCGCCGAGCCGCTCGGTGTGGGCAGCGCGGGCGGCGTCGTGCTCGCGGAGGGCCGAGAGAGCGCTCGCGGCCTGCTCCTTCGCTCCGCGGAGTGCGCCGGTCTGCTCGGCCAGCTCGAAGCGGAGCCGGTCGATCCCGCCCTCGACCTCGTTCAGCCGGGCGGCGGCCGAGTCGCGCTCGGAGACGAGCTCGATCCGGCTGCGCTGCCCGCCGGAACCGGCGCTCTGCACGGCGTCGGAGAGGATCGCTCCGTCCCGGGTGGCCAGGACGGTGCCGGGATCGGTCCGCTCCCGCAGGCGCCGCGCCGCGGCGAGGTCCTCGACCACGAGCACGCGCTCCAGGAGCGAGAGGACGCCGGCCGGCGCCGTGACGAGGTCGCCCGCGCGGACCGCTCCCTCGGGAACGGTGAGGGCGACGTGCGGGCGCGCGGCGTCGGCGACCAGCAGCTCGACGCGTCCGAGGTCGCGTTCCAGCGCGGCGTCCACTGCAGCGTCGGCCCGGGCGGTCGATTCGACCAGCACGGCGTCGGCGATCGCGCCGAGGGCGGCGGCGATCGCGGCCTCGGACCCCGGCCGCACCTGGATCCCGTCGGCGACCCGCCCGCGCACCCCCTCGACCCGGGCGGCGATCAGCTCGGCCGAGCCGTCCGAGACGTCGAGGGCCAGAGACAGAGCACCGGTGCGGGCGGCCAGCGCCTCGCGCTCGCGCTCCAGGGCGTGCAGCTCCTCGCGCAGCCGATCGATCCCGCCCTCGGCGGCCGAGACCGCGGACTGGGCGAGCTCGTAGCCCTCGTCGAGGCCGCCGTCGGGGCCGCGGCCCGCCTCGTCCAGCTCCGCCTCCAGAGCATCGAGCGCCCGCCGCGCCGCCTCCTTCCGCCGGTCGGCCGCGTCCAGGGTGTTCTGCGCGCGCAGGACCTCGCCTCGGACGGACGCGAGACGGGACGCGGCGGTGTCGGCCTGCCCCGAGAGAGTCGAGAGCTCGAGGTCGTACCGCGAGACGAGGGCCGCCTGCGCTGCGATCTCCTCGTCGACGGCGTCGAGGGCGGAGCGGGCCGCGACGGTCGTGCGCTGAGCCTCGAGCCAGGCCGTCTCCGCGTCGAGGACGGCCTGCCGCAGGCGCTCCAGCTCGATCCGTGCCTCCTCCACCTGCGCGGGCGTGACCCGCGGCTGGATCTGCGGTTGCTCGGACTCGAGCTCGAGCATCGCGAGCCGCTGCCCGGCGAGGGCCGACAGGTTCCGCAGCCGCTCCTGCACCGACTCCAGCTCGAACGAGGTGCGCCGCGCGTCGTCGACCGCGTCGCCGACCGCCTCCGCCTCGATCCGCGCTCGCCGCAGCGTCGCCTGCTCGAGCCGCTGCTGCAGGACCACCCGCTCGCTGTGCCGCTCGCTCTCGGTGCGGGCGAAGCGGTCCAGAGCGGTCCGGAGCGCGACCACGTCGTCGGCGAGCAGGCGTGCCCGGGCGTCTCGCACCACGGCGGCGATCGTCTGCGCCTGCCGCGCGACCTCGGCCTGTCGCCCGAGCGGCTTGAGCTGGCGCCGGATCTCGCCCGCGAGGTCGGAGAGGCGGGTGAGGTTCGCCTGCATCGCCTCGAGCTTGCGGAGCGTCTTCTCCTTGCGGCGGCGGTGCTTGAGGATCCCGGCGGCCTCCTCGATGATCCCGCGCCGCTCCTCGGGGGTCGCGTGCAGCACCGCGTCGAGCTGCCCCTGTCCGACGATGACGTGCATCTCACGCCCGAGACCGGAGTCGCTCAGCAGCTCCTGCACGTCGAGCAGTCGGCAGCCGCGTCCGTTGATCGCGTACTCGCTGCCGCCGTTGCGGAAGAGGGTCCGGGTGATGGTCACCTCGGTGTACTCGATCGGCAGGGCGCCGTCCGAGTTGTCGATGGTGAGAGCCACCTCGGCGCGGCCGAGAGGACCGCGGGTGGAAGTGCCCGCGAAGATGACGTCCTCCATCTTGCCGCCGCGGAGGGTCTTCGCTCCCTGCTCCCCCATCACCCAGGCGAGCGCGTCGACGACGTTGCTCTTGCCCGAGCCGTTGGGGCCGACGACGCAGGTGACCCCCGGCTCGAAGGCGAACGTGGTCGGCTGAGCGAAGGACTTGAAACCCTTGAGGGTCAGGCTCTTCAGGTACACCTGGCCGCCTCGCTCCCGTCCACAACGCCTCCACGGTAGCCGACGGCCGCGCCGGGACCGGGAGGCGGAGCCCGATCGCGCGGACCTGCTGCGACGCTGGGCGGACGGAACGGGCCGGACGGGCGCTCCCGGCGCTCGGGAGTGCACACTGGGGTGGTGAACCGCTCCTCCGACCCGACGCCGCGCATCCGCGAGCTCGTGATCCCCGAGCGAGTGGGGGGCACCGGCTGGAGCGACTTCCTCGCCTTCACCGCCATCGGCGACGCGGTCGAGGCGGAGGGGACCGGCACCGCCGATCTGGGCTTCCCCGCCGAGGCGAGCCTCGGGGAGTGGCAGCAGCGCGAGCACTCCCCCCGCCGCGCCTTCCTCGCCGAGTCCGGCGGCCGTCCCGTCGGCAGCGGCGAGCTGCACTGGAGCACCGCCCCGGACGACGACGCGGCCTGGGTGTCGATCTCGGTCCTCCCGGCCGAACGCGGGCGAGGAGTGGGAACGGCGCTGATGGAGCGCCTGAGCGGCGAGGCGGTCGCTCTCGGCCGCCGTGTCCTGCAGACCTGGACGGCCCACCGGGCCGACGCCTCGGGCCCGCGGATCGACGCGCTCTCGGGAGCCGGATCCGTCCCCTCCGCCGACCCCGGGTCGCGACGGCTCGCCGCCCGCGGCTGGTCGCTCGAGCAGGTGGAGCGGGTGAGCGTCGCCCGGCTCCCCCTCGACGGCGAGGTCACGGCGTCGCGACGGGCCGCGGCGTCGGAGCACGCCTCCGGCTTCGACCTGCTGCACTGGCGAGGCGCGGCGCCGGAGGAGTGGATCGAGGACCTCCTGCTCCTGCGCTCGCGGATGTCGGTCCAGGCCCCGTCCGCCGGCCTCTCCGTGCCGGAGGAGACGTGGACCCGCGCGAGGCTCGCCGCCCACGAGACCGGCGCCGCGGCCGGAGGGCGTATCGAGCTGACCTCCGCGGCACTGCACCGCGCGAGCGGGCGCCTGGCCGGATACTGCACCGTCGACGTGATCCCGGGCCGCGCCGCCCTCTGGGGCGACACCCTCGTCCTGCCCGAGCACCGCGGACACCGGCTGGGGATGCTGCTCAAGCTCGACGCCCTCGAGCATCTCGCCCTGACCGCGCCGGAGTGCGGCGCCGTCTACACCTGGAACGCCGAGGAGAACCGCCCCATGCTCGCCGTGAACGAGGCCGTCGGCTTCGTCCCCGTCGCCCACGAGGGCCAGTGGAGGAAGGAGCTCGCATGACTCCGCTCGTCGAACCCGGACCACCGCTGACCGCCGCCGAGCGGGAGCGATTCGCGCGGCAGATCCGCCTGGGGCCGATCGGGGAGCTGGGGCAGCGGCGCCTCCGGAACGCACGCGTGCTCGTCCTCGGAGCGGGCGGCATCGGCTCGCCGGTGATCACGGCGCTCGCCGCGGCCGGGATCGGGCGGCTCGGCATCGTGGACGGCGACGTCGTCGAGCTCTCGAACCTGGCGCGGCAGACGGCGCACGACGACTCCTCTGTGGGCCGGTCGAAGGCGGAGTCCGCTGCGGCGACCGCGCGGCGGCTGTCCCCGGGGATCGACGCCCGCGCGTTCCCCGTCTCGCTGACCTCGGCCAACGTCGACTCCCTCGTCGCCGGCTGGGACGTGGTGGTCGACGGTTTCGACACCTTCGGCGCGCGCTACCTGGCCTCCGATGCGACGACCCGAGCTTGGATCCCGCACGTCTGGGGGTCGGCGCTCGGCTTCGACGGCCAGCTGTCGACCTTCTGGGCCGCGGCTCCGGGCGGAGGGGTGACTCTGCGAGCGCTGCACCCCGAGGCGGAGGACGCGGGCGACAGCTGCGCGAGTGTCGGCGTGCTGGGCGCGCTCTGCGCGATGATCGGCTCGGCGATGGCGGCGGAGGTCGTGAAGCTCGTGACCGGGGCGGGAGAGCCGCTCTTCGGGCGCGTGCTGGTGCACGACGCTCTCGACGCCTCCTGGGCCGAGCTCCCCCTCGAGCGGCGGGTGCCCGCGGTACCGGAGAGGCGGGCCTCGGCCGGCTCGATCACGGCGGCCGAGCTGCGGGAGCGGCTGGCCGGGCCGACGCCCCCGACCGTGGTGGACCTCCGCGAGGACGACGAGGACCGCTCCGTGGCGGTGCCGGGAGCGGTGCGGATGCCGATGTCGCGCTTCGATCCCGCAGCGCTGCCGTCGGGTCCGCTCGTGCTGCACTGCGCCTCCGGCGTGCGGTCGCGGCTGGCAGCGGAGCGGGCGGCAGCGGCGGGCGTGGCGTCCGACTCGCTCGACGGTGGCGCGGCAGCGTGGGCGCGGTGACCGCCCTCTGAAGCGCATCGGCCCCCGGGTCGTCGACGGGGGCGCGGGCTCCGTCGCCGTCGACCGGGATCGGCGAGGTTTCGGGCACGTCCCGACGAGGAATCGTGCTCGATCGCGGGATCGCGTCGAGCGCCGTCGGATGCTGAGAGGTGGCGCCGTGGTCACGGCCGCTGTCCCGAGGAGAGCATCGATGTCGTCCCACACCCTCCGCTCTGCGCGGCGCGCGGCCCTCCTCGATCCGTTCGACCCCGTCCCGCGGCGAGCGGTGCGGTGATGCCGCAGTCCTGGAGCGCAGCGGAGAGACGGCTCCGACGCCTCGGCTGGATCCCGCAGCGGCCTCTCCCCCACGGTGCCGTCGTCGATGCGATCACCTCGCCCCGGCTCAGCCTCAGCCGTGCCTGGCTGCAGAGCGGGGAGTTCGAGGTCCTCCCCCACCCCGGGCGGCTCCGCGTGCTGTTCAGTGCCGACGGGATCGGTCGCGTGAGGATCGGGGACGTCGACCACCGGCTCCCGCCCGGCAGCGCCCTGATGACCCGCGCCTCGACCGTCCAGTACGCGGCGGCGGTGAGCCCCTGGGCCCGCTTCGAGTGGCAGCTGCGTCCGTCCGTGCTCCGGGGAAGCTCGTTCTCGTCGATCATGGACACGGTGCTGGATCTTCCCGAGCCCTACTGGCGGGCTCTCATCGGCGCCGCGAACACGGTCCTCAACGTCGACGTCGAGCCGTCCGACGCGGCCTTCGAGCACTTCGAGATCGCGAGCGAGCACCTCATCGCGTCGGCGTTCTCAGCGCTCCTGCCCGCTCTCGACCGCGAGGACCGCTCCGCAGCGGGGGTCCTCGCCGCGGGCACTCGACTGATCGAGCGCCACTACCGCGACCGCTCCTTCACGGTGGAGACGCTGGCGGAGACCCTCGGAGTGTCGGTCAGCCACCTGCACCGCGCGTTCTCCTCCGCCGGCACCACACCGCGCCAGCAGATCGAGCGGTGGCGGGCCTTCGAGGCGCAGCGCCTCCTCGACGAGCTCGGCTCCCGATCGGGGGCGGACCTGGACCGCGTCGCGCAGTCGGCCGGGTTCAGCTCGCGCATCCACATGCAGCGGACCTTCCGCCGGATCGACGACGTGGGATGACGCCGACGGCGACGGAATCTCCGGGAACGGGCATCGAACGTCGTCGCACCCCGTTCCTCGTCGAGCAGAGGTCCGCTCTTGGGCAGGATCAGCGCGTCGGACACCCCTGACACCTCCGACAGAGACGGACACCCCATGACACACATCGACTCAGTGGACCCGAGCGCGGAGCCCTCCGGCACCCCGGACTCCTGGACCGTTCAGACCTCGGGGCGGCCTGCCCGCCGGACGATCGTGCAGGGCGCGGCGTGGACCATCCCGGTGGTCGCCGCCTCCGTGGCCACGCCCGCCTTCGCCGCCTCGACCCCCCTCGCGCTCGCCTTCGACGCCCCCGCCTACACCTTCGCCGCCTGCACGACGCGCAGCGTGTCGGTCCTGGCGACGACCGGCGGCACCCCGGCGGCGGGAGCCGCGGTCACGATCACTCTGCCCGCCGGCCTGACCAGCGGCGGCGCGCAGACCGTCTCGGCGACGACCGGCTCGGACGGACGGGTCAGCATCCCAGTCACGGCCGGCAACGTGGCCCAGACCGGCCTCGCCCTCACCGCCGTCTCCGGCGCCACGACCGCGGGCGCGTCGGCGAGCACCACGGCGACCGAGGGGAGTGCCATCCGGTACGTCCTCAACAACGAGGCGACGTCCACGACGTCCAACGGCAGCGTCCCCTCGGGCGCGGCGACCGTCGGACCCCGGCTGTACCTGACGGCGTCCGGCGATCTCTACCACAGCTCGACGAAGGTGGCGAGCGGCGTCACCAGCGCCCAGGGCTTCCGAGACCAGCAGAACCGCGACGTCGCCGATTTCGTCGCCGACGGAGTGTTCTACCGATTCGTCTCGGGCGATCCGGCGCCGAAGGCCCTCGGCACGGGCGTCCCGGCCGGCTCGACGGTGCACGCCCCGGCGTACTACGTCACTCCGTCCGGCGAGCTGCGGGTCGCCGACGGAACACTCGTCACCACGGGAGTGACGAGTGCGGACTCCTTCCGCGATGCGAGCAACCAGAACGTGATCGACGTCCTGACCGGAACCGAGATCGTCCGCTACATCGGCACGACGAAGAACCAGGTCATCGCCACGGGTGTTCAAGCAGGATCGACCGTCCTGGCGCCCGGGTACCACCTGACCCCGGACGGGCGCCTCTTCAACGGCTCCATCCTGATCACCACCGGGGTGACCAGTGCCGACGTGTTCCGCGATCAGCAGGGCCGCAACATCGCCGACGTGATCCAGAACGGCGCGCTCGTCCGGTACGGCGTGTTCGCGGACGTGACCGTGCCGCAGACGCGGATCGCGTCCGGCGTGCCCTCCGACGCGACCGCCTACGCGCCGGACTGCTACGTGACGAAGGACGGCCGCGCGTTCAGCGGCACGAAGCTGATCGCCACGGGAGTGGCGTCGGCGTTCAGCTTCCGCGATGTGCAGGGCCGCACGGTCTTCGACACGATGACCAACGCGATCTGCCCGTGATCCGGTCGGTCGGCCGCTGAGCCGAGCCCAGGCCGCGGGGCCGGCGACGCGCAGGTGGGACGCGACGGATCGTCGCGGTCCCCCGCTCTCGACATGCGCTCGCCGTCGGCGGCCATGCCGTCCACAGCTGCGCCGGGGCGCCTGGATCACTCCGGGAGTCCCGGCGCAGCCGCGACCGACCACCGAGATCTCGGCCCGCCTCCAGAGGACTGCGACGACCGTAGGAGCGCCGGTGGTCGCGGGTCAGCCGCCGGCGAACGGGGGCAGGACGTCGACCGCGGAGTCCGGGCGGAGCGGAGTCGCCCGGTCCGCCGTCGACACGCCGTCGACGAGGTACGTGCACCGCGCGAGCACATCGGCGGCCCTGGGAGCGGAGGCGACGAGGCGCTCCTCGAGCGCGCCCAGGTCGGGCACCTCGTCGAGCTCGTCGGAGGCGCGGCCGAGGGCGGCCTTCGCCGCGGCGAAGTAGCGGACCCGCACGATCATCCGCCGATCGCGCTCATCGTGCGCTCGGGCTGGACGAAGCCCGCGACGTTCATCTCGTGTCCTGCGGGCTTGGCCCACATCGCGCCGCGCCAGAGCTGGGCGACCTCGTGGTCGTCCGCCCCCGCGCGCATCGGGCCGAGGAGATCGGTCTCCTCGTTCGAGAAGAGGCAGCTGCGGACACCGCCCTCGGCCGTGAGCCGGGTGCGGCGGCAGTCGCCGCAGAAGTTCTCGGTGACGGACGCGATGATCCCCACCTGGCCGAGCACCTCGGTTCCCCCGGCCTCGCGCACGTCGAAGAGCTCTGCCGGCGCTCCGTCGCGCGGCGCCGCGTGGGGGCTGAGGGTGAAGCGCTCCGACAGCAGGGTGCGGATGTCCGCCGCCGTGATCATCGTCTCCCGGTCCCAGCCGTGGTCGGCGTCGAGAGCCATCTGCTCGATGAAGCGCAGCTGGTGGCCGCCCGCGAGGGCCCAGGCGAGCAGCTCCGGAGCCTCGAGGTCGTTGATCCCGGGCAGGAGCACCGCGTTGATCTTCGTCTGATCAAGGCCCGCGGGGCCGAGCGCGTCGATGCCGGCGAGCACACGGTCGAGGAACGGCCGCCGGGTGACCTTCGCGAACGTCTCGGCGCAGATCGAGTCGAGCGAGACGTTGACCCGGTTGAGCCCGGCCTCGGCGAGCGCCACCGCCCGTCCCGAGAGTCCGATCGCGTTCGTGGTGAGCGAGATCTCGGGACGCGGCTCGAGGGAGGCGACGTCGCGGATGATGTCGACGAGGTCCTTCCGCAGGAGCGGCTCGCCGCCGGTGAAGCGGATCTGGCGGACGCCGAACTGCTCCACGGCGATGCGCGCTAGGCGGAGGATCTCCTCGCGGCTGAGGAGGGACGCGGGCGGCTGGAACGGCAGGCCCTCGGCCGGCATGCAGTACGTGCAGCGCAGATTGCACTTGTCCGTCAGCGAGATCCGCAGATCGTCGGCGACGCGCCCGTAGCTGTCCAGGAGGAGCGGAGTGTCGGGGCGGTCGGCCGGGAGGACCGCGCTGCGCTGTCGGGGCCGGAAGCCCGGGATCCCCAGTGCTGTGCTCATCCGCTCACACTACGCCGCGGAACCGGGCGCGACCCGGCAAGATGGACTCGGTCCCGCCGCCGGTCGGGAACCGCCGCTCGCGAGAGGACACGATGACCTCGATCGACCTGCACGCCGCCCGGGTGCGGGCGCTGCTCGCGCCGCTGGCGACGCGGGGCGCCCGCGAGACGCTGAGCCTGGATCCGGCCGCCGTCGCCGCCGATCCGGGCGCCTACGACCGGCGGGTCCTCGCCCGCTCCGTCGACTCCCCGCTCGACCTGCCGCGCTTCGACAACTCGCAGATGGACGGCTTCGCGGTGCGGGCGGCCGACCTCGACGCCGCCGCTCCGGAGCATCCCGTCGCCCTGCCCGTCTCGGCGCCGATCCCCGCAGGCGACCGCGCGCCCCGGCACGAGCCCGGCACGGCGACCCCGATCATGACCGGCTCGCCGCTGCCGGAGGGGGCCGACGCCGTCGTCCCGGTCGAGCGCGTCGATCCTCCGCGCTTCCCCGCGGAGGGCAGCGTCGCCTTCGCGCACCCGGTGGTACCGGCGACCTTCGTGCGCGCCCGGGGCAGCGACGCCCGCCTCGGCGAGCTCGCCCTCCCCGCCGGTACGGTCCTCCGCGCGGCCCACTACGGACTCCTGGCCTCCCTCGGCCTGACCGAGGCGGAGGTGCTGCCGCGGCTCCGGGTGCTGATCGTCCCCACCGGCAACGAGATCCGCCCCGCCGGAGCGGTCCTCGAGGAGGCGCAGATCCACGACGCGAACGGCGCCCTGCTGGCCGAGGCGGTCCGCGAGGCGGGCGCGCTGCCCGTCGTCGCCGCCTGCACCAGCGACCGGGCCGAGGACCTCCTGGCGCTGCTCGAGGAGCACGCGGGCGAGGCCGACCTGGTGATCACGGTCGGCGGCGTCAGCGCCGGCGCCTACGAGGTCGTCCGCGACGCGCTCGGCCCGGCCGGGTCGGAGTTCGGCCACGTCGAGATGCAGCCGGGCGGTCCGCAGGGCCTCGGGCTCGTGCGCGTGGCCGAGGGGCTGCACCTGCCGGTCGTCTCGCTGCCCGGGAACCCGGTGAGCGCCCTGGTCTCGTTCGAGGTGTTCCTCCGGCCCGTGCTGCGCTCGCTCGCGGGACGGACGCCCGCCGAGAGGCCACGGCTGCGCGCGCGCCTGGGCACGGCGCTCGACTCGCCCGCGCACCTGCACCAGATCCGCCGCGGCGTCCTCGACGACGAGGGTCTCGTCCACCCGGTCGGCGGACCGGGCTCGCACCTGCTGGCGTCGTACGCCCGCTCCACCGTGCTCATCCATGTCCCTGTCGGGACGGACCACGCAGCGACCGGCGACACGGTCGAGATCTGGAGGATCGATGACTGAGAGCGACCGGCTCACCCATGTGCGCGGCGACGGAGCCGTGCACATGGTCGACGTGAGCGCGAAGGAGGTCACGGCCCGCACCGCCGTCGCCGAGGGGTACGTCGAGACCTCGCCCGAGGTGGTGCGGCTGCTCGAGCAGGGCGAGCTGCCCAAGGGCGAGGCACTCGGCGTGGCGCGGATCGCCGGGATCCTCGGCGCGAAGGCGACCTCGACCCTCATCCCCCTCTGCCACCCGCTGGCGCTGGACGGCGTCGACGTCGACCTCGAGCCACAGGACGGCCGCGTCCGCATCGAGGCGCGCGTGCGCACGACCGGGCGCACCGGCGTGGAGATGGAGGCGCTGACCGCGGTCAGCGTGGCCGCCCTCACGGTCTACGACATGATCAAGGCGGTCGATCGCGGTGCTGCGATCACCGGGATCCGTGTGCTCGCCAAAGCGGGCGGGAGGAGCGGCTCGTGGACGAGCGAATGAGCCCCGTGACGCGGCGGGCGGTGGCGGTCGTCGCCTCCACCCGAGCCGCCTCCGGCGTGTACGAGGACCGGACGGGGCCCGCACTCGAGGCCTGGTTCACCGCCCGCGGCTGGGAGTCCCGGGTGGTCGTCGTGGCCGACGGCGACGCGGTGGGCGAGGCGATCGCCGACGCGATCGGCGGCGGAGTCGACGTGGTCGTGACCACCGGCGGAACGGGTGTCGCCCCGAGCGACGTCACCCCGGAGCAGACCGCTCCCCTCCTGGAGCGGCCCCTGCCCGGCCTCGCCGAGGCTGTCCGCGCCAAGGGCGCCGCCCACGTCCCGACCGCCGTGCTCAGCCGCGGACTCGCCGGCGTCAGCGGCCGCACCGTCGTGGTGAACCTCCCCGGCTCCCCCGGCGGCGTCCGCGACGGGATCGACGTGCTCGACCCGGTGATCGGGCACCTGCTCGACCAGCTCGGAGGCGGCGACCATGCCCGCTGAGCCGGTCGCCCTCGCCCGCCTCGCGGCCGAGGCCATCACCGTCGACGAGTGCGAGCAGGCGGTCGAATCGCCGACGCACGGCGCCGTCGTGACCTTCGCGGGGGTCGTCCGCGACCACGACGAGGGCCGCGGCGTGCTCCGCCTGTCCTACGAGGCGCACCCGGACGCCCCCGCCGCACTCCTCGCCTCCGCCCGCCGCATCGCCGAGCGCTGGCCGGACGTCCGGATCGCCGCCGTGCACCGGGTGGGCGACCTCGTGGTCGGCGACCTCGCCCTCGCCTGCGCCGTGGCATCTGCCCACCGCGCGGCGGCCTTCGAAGCCTGCGCAGCGCTGGTCGACGACATCAAGGCGTCGGTGCCGATCTGGAAGGAGCAGTCCTTCGTCGACGGCAGCTCGGAGTGGGTCGCGAGCTTGGGTTGAACTCCGAGCCCGTCCCTGCCGGGCTCGGCGCGGTCGGCCCTCCGGGGTGGTCGCGTCCCGCAGAGCGAGGGACGACCGCCTAGATCGATCCGCTGGCACGCGGATCGACCGTTCGAACGGTGCTGATCTCCGAACCCGACCCTGCCGGGCTCGGCGCGGTCGGCCTTCCGAGGTGGTCGCGTCCCGCAGAGCGAGGGACGACCGCCTCGATCGATCCGCTGGCACGCGGATCGACCGTTCGGCTCATGGGCGAGAGCGGAGGGGGCGCTGCTCGAGAGCGGGAGGGTGCAGGCGGTTCCGACGTCCGGGCGGCTGCGAGGACGGGCGTCTCATGGCGGATCCGCCGGGGGGACGGTGGGCGGGGCCGCGGGAGGACGTGGTGGGGAAACACGGGCGTCACACGGGTGGGGTTCACTGGGGGGAGGCGCCCGACGGGCGCGGGACGGAGGCGCGGCATGGACCTGAATACGATCCAGCGCGTCCGGGTGGTGCGCGAGCGCTCCGAGCTGGCCGACCGCGGACCGCGCTCAGCGGTCATCGGAGGCGGCTCCTGGGTGTTCTCCCTCCCCCACGACCACCTCGACGAGCTCCTCGACCTGCAGGGATTCGAGTGGGAGCCGATCGTGCGCACGGACGACGGGCTCTCGATCGCCGCGACCTGCACGCTCAGCGAGCTCGCCGCGATGCCCGACGCGGGCGACTCCGCCCATCCGCTCTTCTTCCAGTGCTGCACGGCGCTGCTGGGCTCGTTCAAGATCTGGAACGTCGCCACCGTCGGCGGCAACATCGCCAACGCCCTGCCCGCCGGACCGATGATCAGCCTCGCCGCCGCGCTCGGCGCCACCGCCCTCGTCTGGCGGGCCGACGGCTCGGACGTCGCCGTGCCGGTCGCCGAGCTCGTGACGGGCAACATGACGACCTCCCTCGCCCGGGACGACGTCATCCGCTCGATCCAGTTCCCGCTCTCCTCCCTCCGGGCGCGCACCGCGTTCCGCAAGACGGCGCTCTCGCCTCTCGGACGCTCCGGCGCCGTCGTCATCGGCCGCCTCGACACCGACGGAGCGTTCGTGCTCACGATCACGGCGGCGACCGTCCGGCCGGAGCTGCTCCGCTTCGCCGCCACTCCCTCCGCGGCCGAGCTCGGCGCGGCCGTCGACGGCGTCGCGACCTGGTTCACCGACCCGCACGGAGCCGCGGACTGGCGCCACGCCGTCGTCCGCGTCCTCGCCGAGGAGATCCGCACCGAGCTGACCGGAGGCGCCCGATGAGGTTCACCGTCAACGGGGAGCCGGTCGACGCCTCCCCCCGCCCCGGCCAGGTGCTGCGCACCCTCCTCCGCGACCACGAGCACTTCGAGGTGAAGAAGGGGTGCGACGCGGGCGACTGCGGCGCCTGCTCCGTCCTCGTCGACGGGACGCCGTTCCACTCCTGCCTCTACCCCGCCCACCGCGTCGAGGGGCGCGAGGTGACGACCGCAGCCGGCCTCGGCACGCCCGAGGAGCCGAGCGCTGTGCAGGAGGCGTTCGTCGAGGCCGGCGCGTTCCAGTGCGGCTTCTGCACGGCCGGCATGGTGGTCACGGCCACGGCGCTCGACGGAGTCCGCGCCGAGGACGTGCCGCGGCTGATGAAGGGCAACCTCTGCCGGTGCACGGGCTACCGTCCCATCCGCGAGGCCGTGACGGGCGCCTGTGCGTCCGAGCACGGCGCGCATACGGCCGAGCCGTCCGGATCGGGTCGCACGGAGGCCCCGGCTCACGGACGGCACGCGGCCCCGCCGTCGGGTCTCACGCCCGTCCGCCGCACCGGTCGCCCGTCGGCCGAGGAGTCGCGGGTCGGCCGCTCGCTCGGCGCGCCCGCCGGCCGGCGGATCGTCCAGGGCCGCGAGCCCTTCACCCTGGACGTCGCCGTGCCCGGCCTGCTGCACCTGAAGGTCGTCCAGAGCCCGCACGCCCACGCGCGCATCCGCTCCATCGACACGACCGCCGCCCGCGCGATGCCGGGCGTCGTCGCGGTCCTGACCGCCGAGGACGTTCCGGACGTCCTCTACTCCACCGCCCGCCACGAGTCCCGGCTCGACGACCCGGACGACACCCGCATGCTCGACACGGTGGTCCGGTTCCGCGGGCAGCGCGTGGCCGTGGTGGTCGCGGAGTCGGTTGCCGAGGCGGAGGCGGCCTGCCGCGCCGTCGAGGTCGACTACGAGGTGCTGCCCGCCGTCTTCGACCCGGAGGAGGCGCGCTCCCCCGGCGCGCCGCTCCTGCACGCCGACAAGGACCCGATCGCCTCGCGCATCGCCCGGCCGGGGGCGAACGTCGTCGCCGAGTTGCACGGCGAGTACGGTGACGTGGCCGCCGGACTCGCGGACGCCGATGTCGTCGTCGAGGGCCGGTACTCGACCTCCCGAGTCGCGCACACGGCGCTCGAGACCCACGGCACCATCGGCTGGCTCGAGGGCGGAGAGCTGGTGCTGCGGACCTCGACGCAGGTGCCCTTCCTCGTGCGCGACGAGATCGCGCGCCTGTTCGACCGCGACCCGTCGACCGTCCGGGTCTTCACGGCACGGGTGGGCGGCGGTTTCGGCGGCAAGCAGGAGATCCTGACCGAGGACGTCGTCGCCCTCGCCGTGCTCGCCACCGGTCGGCCGGTGCAGTTCGAGTTCACCCGGAGCGACGAGTTCACGATGGCCCCGTGCCGTCACCCGATGCGGGTCGGCGTCACCCTCGGCGCCCGGCGCGACGGACGGCTGACGGCCCTCGCCGTGGACGTGCTCTCGGACACCGGCGCCTACGGCAACCACGGACCCGGCGTGATGTTCCACGGCACCTCGGAGTCGGTCGCCGTCTACAGCGCGCCCAGCAAGCGCGTCGACGCGCAGGCCGTCTACACGAACAACCTCCCCTCGGGGGCGTTCCGCGGCTACGGCCTCGGGCAGGTGATCTTCGGCATCGAGTCGGCGATGGACGATCTGGCCTCGGAGCTCGGGATCGACCCGTTCGAGCTGCGGCGGATCAACGCGGTGCGCCCGGGCGAGCCGCTGGTGGTCACGCACGTCGAGGGCGACGACATCGGCTTCGCCTCCTACGGGCTCGACCAGTGCCTCGACCTCACGGAGGCCGCGCTGGCCGGCGGCGGCGGCTCCCCCGCCCTCGACGGACCGGGATGGCGGACTGGGCAGGGCACCGCGCTGGCGATGATCGCCACCATCCCTCCGCGGGGCCACTTCTCGGAGGCGACCGTCACCGTCGACGGCGAGGGAGTGCTGACCATCGGCGTCGGCACGGCGGAGTTCGGCAACGGGACGACCACCGTGCACACGCAGCTGGTCGCGAGCGCCTTCCGCGCCTCCGCCGACCGGGTGCGGATCCGCCAGTCCGACACGGACGCGGCGCGCTACGACACGGGGGCGTTCGGCAGCGCGGGGACGGTGGTCGCGGGCAAGGCCGTGTACTCGGCCGCGACGCGCCTCCTCGCCGAGCTGCAGGCGCTCGCCAAGCGGCTCACCGGGCACGACGAGACCTTCGAGCCCGACGACGAGGGACTGCTCGCCCCGGACGGCACCCGGGTCGCTTTCGCCGACCTGGTGCGCGCGGCCGGCGGACCGGTCACCGCGACCGGGAGCGAGGACGGCGCTCAGCGCTCGCTCGCGTTCAACGTCCAGGGCTTCCGCGTCGCAGTGCACGAGCCCACGGGCGAGGTGCGGATCCTGCAGTCGGTGCAGGCGGCCGACGCCGGCTTCGTGATCAACCCGGCGCAGTGCCGCGGGCAGGTCGAGGGCGGAGTCGCGCAGGCGATCGGCTCGGCGCTGTACGAGGAGGTGATCCTCGACGGCGAGGGCACCGTGACCACGGCGATCCTCCGGAACTACCACATCCCGCAGATGGCGGACGTGCCCGTGACCGAGGTCCTCTTCGCGGACACCGCCGACGACCTCGGGCCGTTCGGTGCGAAGTCGATGAGTGAGGCGCCCTACAACCCGGTCGCCCCCGCACTCGCCAACGCCGTCCGCGACGCGATCGGCGTCCGGCCGACCGAGCTGCCGCTCTCCCGTGACCGGATCTGGCGGCTCCTGCACCCGGGCGCGGCCCCGGTCGCGACCGTCGAGGCGGAGGCGCCTCCCGGCTGAGCGACGGCGGGTCGAGCGCCGACCGACCGAGTGGCGCCCGGCTGCACGCCGATCGGCTGCCGCCGCTCAGACGCGCGACGCCAGCTCCGCGCTCGCCCGGGCCACCTCGCGGGCGATCGCGTCCTCGTCCGCGTTCACCAGCCGTCCCTCCCGCACCGTCGGGCGCCCCTGCACCAGGAGCAGGCTCAGCGGCGGCTGCGCTCCGAGAGCGAGGGCAGCGACCGGGTCCGCGATGCCCGCGTGCTCGATCCCGTCGATCCGCCAGAGCGCGAGGTCGGCGAGCTTGCCGACCTCGATCGATCCGATCTCGTCCTGCCGGCCGAGCACTCGGGCCCCGCCGATCGTGGCGACCGAGAGGGCCTGCCGGGCGCTCATCCGGTCGGCGCCGGCACGCAAGCGGTTCATCAGCACAGCGGCACGGATCTCGGAGCCGAGCTGCCCGGACTCGTTGGACGCCGCGCCGTCCACGCCGAGGCCGACCGGTGCTCCTGCCGCCAGCAGCTGCGGGATCGGCGCGATGCCCGCCGCGAGCCGGCCGTTCGAGGACGGGCAGTGCGCGACTCCGGTGCCCGTGGCCGCGAACTTCGCGATCGCGTCGGAGTCGAGGTGCACGCAGTGCGCCATCCAGACGTCGTCGCCGAGCCAGCCGAGCGACTCCAGGTGGTCGGTGGGCGAGAGGCCGAACGCCTCGCGCGTGTAGGCGTCCTCCTCCACGGTCTCGGAGCCGTGGGTGTGCAGCCGGACCCCGAGCTGCCGGGCGAGGACCGCCGACTCGCGCAGCAGGTCGGTGGTCACCGAGAACGGCGAGCACGGCGCGATCGCGACCCGCACCATCGCGTCGGCGGAGGCGTCGTGGTAGCGCTGAACCGTCTCTCCGCTGGCCTGCAGCGCGGCCGCCGTGGTCTCGACGGCGAAGTCCGGCGGGAGGCCGCCCCGGGACTCGCCGAGGTCCATCGACCCTCGGGTCGCGTGCAGCCGGAGGCCGAGGGTGCCTGCCGCGTCCACGATGCCGCCGACGATGTCGCCGGAGCCCCGCGGGAAGACGTAGTGGTGGTCGGCGACGGTGCTGCAGCCGGACCGGGCGAGGACACCCATCGCGCCGAGGGCGGCGGAGCGGGTCAGGTCGGCGTCGATGCGGGACCAGGCGGGGTAGAGCGCGACCAGCCAGTCGAAGAGGATCGAGTCCTGCGCCCAGCCGCGGGTGAGCCACTGGTAGAGGTGGTGGTGCGTGTTGACGAGCCCGGGAGTGAGCAGGTGGCCGCGGCCGTCGACCCGTGTGAGCGCGATCGCCTCCTGCGCCGGCAGACCCGTCGGGGACCGTCCGTCGAGGGCCCAGGCCGGCGGGTCGCCGGCCCCGACCGCGACGATGCGGGAGTCGTCGACGACGACGTGGCCGACGGGGTGCTCGGTCGCGTGCGCGTCGACGGTGGCGACGTGGGCTCCGGTGAGGACGTGGCGCTGCATGCCCCGAGCATGGCAGCGCGGTGTTTCGCGGCCGTTTCCCGCCGGTGCGCGCGATCTGCAGGGGGCTGTGCCGTCTGCAGGAAAGGTGCGCGCGATCTGCAGGGGGCTGTGCCGTCTGCAGGAAGGGTGCGTGCGATCTGCAGGGGGCTGTGTCATCCGCAGGACCGGCGCGTGCGATCTGCAGGAGCGGAGTGTGCGATTCGCAGGAGGGAGTGCCGTCTGCAGGTGGCGTGGGTGCGATCTGCAGGGGATTCGCGCCGGAAGGCTTATCCTTCCGCGCGATCCGTGGAGGACGAGCAGCATTCCCTGCGAATCGCACATACTCCTGCAGACGGCACTAAACCCTGCAGATCGCACAAAGGCCTGCAGATCGCACGGGACCTGCACATCGCACAGGCGCCTGCAGATCGCACGGAACGCAGCGCTCAGCGCACCGCGTGGATCGGGCCCGAGCGCCCCACCAGCGGCTCCCCCGACGTCCCCGTACGCGCGGCGAGCACCTCCGCGAGGATCGACACGGCCGTCTCCTCCGGCGTCGACGCGCCGATGTCCAGACCGATCGGCGAGTGCAGGCGGGCGAGCGCCTCCTCCGGCACCCCCGCCTCGCGCAGCAGCCGCAGCCGCCGCTCGTGGGTGCGCCGCGAGCCCATCGCGCCGACGTAGGCGACCGGGAGCGCGAGCGCGGTCTCGAGCAGCGGAATGTCGAACTTCTCGTCGTGGGTGAGCACCGCGATCACGGTGCGGGAGTCGACCGCGGCGCGGGCGAGGTGGTCGGACGGCCACTCGACGACGACCTCGTCGGCGCCGGGGAAGCGCTCGGCGGTCGCGAACACCGGACGCGCGTCGCAGACGGTCACGCGGTAGCCGAGCAGGGAGCCCGCGGAGCAGAGCGCGGCGGAGAAGTCGACGGCGCCGAAGATCAGCAGACGCGGCCGCTCGGCGTTCACGACGTAGGCGATCTCGAGCTCGGCGCCCCGGCAGGAGGTCTCGACCGTGGCCGAGCGGCCGGAGGCCAGGCGCGCCTCGCGCTCGGCGAGGATGCGGCGGGCGGTGTCCTCGTCCAGGTGCGGGCCGACGACGTCCTGGAGGCGCGTCGCTCCGGTGAGCACGAGGCCGACCAGCTCCTCCGGGCCGCCGACGACGATCGCCAGCGCGGCCGAGCGGCCGGCACGGGCGGCGCGCAGCTCGGCGAGGACCGCGGTGGAGCCGGGGTCGACGACTTGGCCGAACACCCGCAGCTGCCCCCCGCAGGACAGGCCCGCGGCGAAAGCGGCCTCGTCGTCGAAGCCGAAGTGCTCGGACGCGCTGCCCGAGGTGCCGAGCACCTCCTGGGCCAGCGCGTACGCCTGCGCCTCGACGCAGCCGCCGGAGATCGAGCCGATCGCGCGCCCGTCGGCGTCGACCGCCATGGAGGAGCCGAGAGCGCGGGGAGCCGAGCCGAAGACGTGCGTGACGGTGACGACGGCGACGCGCCCGCCCTCCTCGACGCGCTCGAGCAGGGCGGCGGCGATGTCGAGCACGACGGCCTCCTCTTCTCGGACGGGAGGCGACGGCGCCGGGGCTGCGGGGAGGCCGGGCGGAGCCGCCGACGGGCGCTCACACGCAGGAAACATGCCGAGTATAGGGTCGATCCATGCCTGACGACGCTCCCTTCCTCGACCTCGTGATCCGCGCCTCCGACGTGCTGACCGAGAACGGCCGGCGTCCGGCCAGCATCGCGATCGCCGAGGGCCTGATCGTCGCGGTCGGCGAGCGGGACGCCCCCTGGCGGACGACGGAGGAGATCGTCGTGCCCGAGGGCCAGGTCCTGATCCCGGGGATCGTCGACACCCACGTGCACGTCAACGAGCCGGGCCGCACGGAGTGGGAGGGCTTCGCCTCCGCCACCCGCGCGGCCGCCGCCGGGGGCGTCACCACGATCATCGACATGCCGCTGAACTCGATCCCGCCGACCACCACGGTGGCGGGGCTCGAGGCCAAGCGCGCGGCCGCCGGGCCGCAGGCGCAGGTGGACGTCGGCTTCTGGGGCGGGGCGATCCCCTCGAACCTCGGCACGCTGCGCGAGCTGCACGACGCGGGCGTCTTCGGCTTCAAGTGCTTCCTCTCGCCGAGCGGCGTGGACGAGTTCCCGCACCTGAGCCGGGAGCAGCTCGTCGAGGCGATGCGCGAGATCGCCCGGTTCGACGGACTGCTGATCGTGCACGCCGAGGACCCGGCCGAGCTGGAGGCGAGCGCGCTGGAGCCCGGCGCCTCCTACGGCGCGTTCGTCGACTCCCGCCCGCCCGCCTCCGAGCGCAGCGCGATCCTGCACGTGATCGAGGCCGTCCGCGAGACCGGCTGCCGGGCGCACATCCTGCACCTCTCCTCCGCCGATGCGCTGCCGCTCCTGCGCGAGGCGAAGGCCGAGGGGCTGCCGATCACCGCCGAGACCTGCCCGCACTACCTCACCTTCGACGCCGGCTCGATCCCCGACGGCGGCACGCAGTTCAAGTGCTGCCCGCCGATCCGCGACGAGCGCAACCGCGAGCTGCTCTGGAAGGGGCTGCTCGACGGGACGATCGACATCATCGCCTCGGACCACTCCCCCGCCACCGCCGAGCTGAAGCTCCCCGCGGGCGGCGACTTCGGCGTCGCCTGGGGCGGGATCTCCGGACTCGAGCTGAGCTTCCGCGCGGTCTGGACCGGGGCCCGCGAGCGGGGCATCCCGCTCGAGCAGGTCGTCGCCTGGATGTCCACGGCGACCGCCGCGTTCGCCGGGCTCGGCCAGAAGGGACTGCTGCACGCGGGCTCCGACGCGGACCTGGTCGCGTTCGATCCGGAGGCGCAGTGGCGCGTGGACGTCGACGCGCTCTCGCACCGGAACCCCGTCTCGGCGTACGAGGGCCGCGTCCTCCGCGGCGCCGTCGCCGCCACCTGGGTCGGCGGGCGCCGCGTCACCGCCGAGACGATCCCGCCCGCCGGACGCCTCCTCACCCGCCCCTGACCTCGTCCCGCCGATCTCCCGCGCCCATGACGACCACATCTCGGGGAGCCCCGTCACTCGCGGCGGCCGCCCCCGTGTCATCAGCACGTTTCGAGCGTGTGAACGGAGGCGGGTCGGGGCCGCGGAGCGGGCGGATCGCACAAGACTCGGAGTCTCGGCGACGGCTGCTCGGGATGCTCCGCCGGTGCGCGGAGCCCCCGGCAGGCGCGAGGCTGGCAGACGGGCTCGCAGGAGCCGCGAGCAGGACGGGCACCACCGCGTGACCTGGCCCGGCCGCACGGAACGGACAGGAGCGGACATGTCGATCATCCTCGGGGACCACCAGTACGGGAAGGCCGAGAACCGCGTCGTGCGGATCTACCGCGAGACCCCGCGGCACGAGATCCACGACGTCAACGTCTCCACCGCCCTCCGGGGCGACTTCGAGGCCGCGCACCGCGAGGGCGACCAATCGGCCGTCCTGCCCACGGACACGCAGAAGCAGACGGCCTACGCCTTCGCCAAGGAGAAGGGTCTGCGCTCGATCGAGCCGTACGGTCTTGAGCTGGCCCGCCACTTCGTCGACGGCTACGAGCCCGTCCACGGCGCCCGCATCGAGATCGAGGAGTTCGCCTGGGAGCGCGTGCTGGTGGACGGGCGCGAGCACGACCACACCTGGGTCCGGAAGGGCCAGGAGACGCGGATCGCGTCGGTCACGGTCGAGGGCTCGGGCGAGGAGCGGCGGATCTGGATCACCGGCGGCTTCAAGGACCTCACGATCCTCAAGTCGACGGGGAGCGAGTTCCACGGCTTCCTCACCGATCCGTACACGGTCCTCCAGCCGACGAACGACCGGGTGATGGCGACCTCGCTGGTCGCGAAGTGGCGCTTCGCCCTCACCGAGGACGAGATCGCGGCGATGGACTGGGAAGCGGTCTACGCGGGCGTCAAGGCGCTGATGACGAGCCGCTTCGCGACCGTGCACTCCCTCGCCCTCCAGCAGACGCTCTTCGAGATGGGGAAGGCGGTCCTGGAGGAGTACCCGCAGATCGTCGAGATCCGCCTCTCCGCACCGAACAAGCACCACTTCGTCTACGACCTCTCGCCCTTCGGCGTCGAGAACGACAACGAGGTCTTCCACGCCGACGACCGCCCGTACGGGCTGATCCAGGCGAGCGTCACCCGAGACGACGCGCCGCCCGCGGGCTCCGCCTGGACCGCCTACACGGGCCTGGTGTGACCGGCGCCGGGGGCGTCCACCGGGGGCACGTCCTGCACGTCTCCGGAGGCGCGACCCTCGAGACCGCCCGCGAGTCGCTGGTGTCGATCCCGGACGGTGCTCTCGCCGTGGACGACGACGGCACGATCGCCTGGATCGGTCCGTACCGCGAGCTGCCGGACCGCTTCGCGCGCCGGCCGGTCTCCGGCGACGCCGCGTCGATCCTGCTGCCCGGCTTCGTCGACGCGCACGTGCACTTCCCCCAGACGTTCTCGACCGACGGGTTCGGCGGCGGCCAGCTGCTCGAGTGGCTCGACCGGACGGTGTTCCCGGCGGAGGCGCGGCTCGCCGACCCGGAGTTCGCCGACGTGGTCGCACGCGCCTTCACGCGTCGGCGGGTGGCCGCGGGCACGACCGCCGCGATGGTCTTCGGCTCCGCGTTCCCGGCCGCGCAGGACGCCCTCTTCCAGCGCACCCGCGAGGCGGGGCTGCGGATCGTGTCCGGGCGCGGCATCCAGACCGTCGGCCCGGCCTCGGCGGCTCCCCTGATCACCTCGGAGGAGGAGGCGCTGACGCTCGCGTCCGAGGAGATCGCCCGCTGGCACGGGAGAGACCCGCTCCTGCAGGTCGCGCTCGTCCCGCGGTTCTCGCTGTCCGTCACTCCCCGGACCCTCGGAGCACTCGGCGACCTCTACGACGACGTCCGCGGACGCGGCGTCTACGTCCACAGCCACCTCAACGAGAACGACCGGCCCGGCGACGGCGAGATCGCCGCCGTGCTCGGCTCGTTCGGCACCCGCAGCTATCTCGACACCTACGACGGGCTCTTCCTGCCGGGCTCCGCGCGCGGCGGCTCCTCGCTCCTCGGGCCGCGCACGATCCTCGCCCACGCCGTGCACTGCCAGGACGCGGAGCTGCACCGGATGGCGGAGACCGGCACCTCGATCGCCCACTGCCCGACCTCCCAGCAGTTCCTCGGCTCCGGCACCATGCCCTGGCGTCGGACCGCCGCCTCGGGGGTCACCGTCGCTCTCGGCACGGACGTGGGCGCGGGAGACGAGTGGCTGCTGGCGCGAGTGGCGAACGACGCCTTCAAGGTGCACCTCTCGGAGCCCGGCGACGCGGCCGTCGCCCTGCATCCGGCCGAGCTCCTGTTCACGTCGACCCTCGCCGGCGCGCGGGCGCTCGACCAGGAGGACCGCTTCGGCAGCCTCGACCCCGGGAAGGACGCGGACTTCCTCCGGATCGAACCCGACCGGTGGGAGCCGCTCGCCGACGTGCTCGCCCACGGCATCCGCGCGGAAGACGAGGAGGAGGCGACCGCCCAGCTTCTCTTCGCCCTGCTGATGACCCTGCGCGAGCCGGCGATCGCCGCGGTGCACGTCCGGGGCAGGCGGGTCTCGGCTCCGGAGTGACGGGGCGGGCCGGGGCGGCACGGTACGGACCGCGCGCCGCCGGCCGTCAGCGCAGGCGCAGCGCCAGGAACAGGTCGGCGCGGTCCGCCGTGTCCGACAGGTCGCGCTGAGTCAGCTCCTCCACCCTCGCGATGCGGTACCGCACCGTGTTCAGGTGCAGGTGCGTCTGCTCCGCCGTGCGCACCCACGAGCCGCCGCAGTCGAGGAACGCCGCGAGCGTGGCGACCAGCTGCGAGCCGTACCGAGCGTCGTGCTCCACCAGCCGCCCGAGCACCAGCTCGACGAACACCGAGCGCAGGTGGTCGGGGACCGCGCTCAGCAGCTGCACGGCGGAGGTGACCTCCCCGGAGTCGCTGACCCGCACGGGCGCGTCGTCGCCCGGAGAGCCCGGCAGCAGCATCCCGTAGCGCGCCGAGCGAAGGGCGCCGCCGAGCGCGGGCAGCGGAGTCGCGGCGCTCGTCCCGACGCGCAGCACGGCGCCCGGCCACGCGGCTCCCGCTCGTCGGAGCGCCGAGGTGACGACGGCGAGCGGATCCGCGCCGGTCGGGATCGCGTCGGTCGCCTCGGTGGGCAGCACGGCCACCGCGCAGCCCTGGGCGTCGCGTCCGACCACGGCTCGGCCGAGGTGCGCGGCGGCGTCGACCAGCACCCGGCGCGCCAGGTCCGGAGGCGCGTCCCCCTCGAACTCGGCGGCGACCACGGCGCACCGCCCGGCGCCGCCGAGTCCGAGCTGCCGCAGGTACACCGCGGCCTCGGGCTGCTCGCTGTCCTCCTCCACGAGCTCGAGCAGGCGGTCGGCGAGAGCGGAGTCGGCCGAGAGCGCCGCCTCCCGCTGCAGCCGGTAGACCCCCACGACTCCGGCGAGCTCGGTCACGGCGTCGAGGACCGCGGCGGGCCAGTCGTTCCAGTCGCCCCCGACGACGACCAGCCAGGAGGTGGCGCGGTGCTCGCCCGCACCGGCGACGGTGAGGACCGACAGCGCGCCGCCGCGGGCGTCCGGGACCACGACCGGGCTGCGCCGGGCCGTGAGCGCCCCGTGGACGACCCGCTCGACCTCGCCCAGCCCGAGGGGCGAGGCGGAGGCCGCGGTCCGGCCGGTCGCGGTCAGCACCGACACCGGGAGTCCGAGCTCGCGGGAGGTGCGCGCGACGAGCTCGTCGAGCTGCTGCCCCCGGTAGACCTCGGTCAGCAGCTCCCGCTGGCGGGCGAGCGCGGCCGTCAGCCGGGCCACGCGGTCGCCGGCGAGAGCGTTCGAGAGGTGCGCCGTGATCGCGCCGAACGACACGTCGGCCGGCACGGCGATCAGCGGGACGTCGTGCGCGCGGCAGGCGACGACGAGGTCGTCCGGCACGAAGCCCAGCAGTCCCTCGCCCGCGAGCAGAGCACTGGCGCCGGAATCCGCGACCGCAGCGACGAAGGCCGCGCTGTCCTGGGCGTCCCGGCGCCAGACGAGACCGGTCAGCACCAGCTGGTCGCGCGAGAGGTAGCGGCGCGGATCGAGGAGATCGGTCGTGAAGATGCCGTCGACCGGCCGCGCGAGCGCTCCGTCGCCGGCGACCAGCACGCGCAGCCGCAGCTGCGGCGCGTCGAGGACGTCCTGCAGCTGCATCAGCTGCCCCGGTAGGTCGAGTAGGCGAAGGGGCTGAGCAGGAGCGGGATGTGGAAGTGCGCCTCCTCGTCGTCGAGCCGGAACGCGACGACGACCTCGGGGTAGAACGACTCGGTGTCCGAGGCGGCGAACCAGGCGCCGGTGTCGAAGACGACCCGGTGGACCCCGGCGGGCAGGCGCTCCGGCCCGAAGGCCGTCACGCGGCCGTCGTCGTCGGTGAGGGCCTCGGCGAGGCGCTCCCAGCCGGGGCCGACGCGGGCGTCGAGTGCCACCGGGACGCCGCGCGCGGGGCGGCCGTGGACGGCGTCCAGCACGTGGGTGGTGACGCGGCTGGCGTGCCCGCTCATCGTCCCGCCTCCGCCCGGACGAGGCGCCCGTCCTCGAGCCCGCGGACCCGCAGCACCGTGATCTCCCGCAGCTGCTCCGCGACGACGCGCGCCTCCGTCTCGTCGTCGAGCCCGAGCCTCCGCTCCAGCTCCGCGACGACCTCGGCCCGGTCGCGGCCGGCCGCGCGGAGGAGGAACACGCGTCCGAACCGCTCCTCGTAGGCGCGGTTGCCGGCCAGCAGCCGCCGGGTCAGCTCCTCGTCGCCGGTGCTGCTCGCAGCCTGCTCCGCGGCCGAGAACGCGGAGGAGCGCCCCGCGCCCGCGTGCCGCTCCCCGATCCGCGGGTGGTCGGCCAGCGCCGCCTCCACCTCCTCCTCGGTGAGCGTGCGCGCCGCCCGCCCGGCGGCGTCGGCCAGCGCGTCGGCCGACGGATAGGGCGCACCGGAGGCGACCTCGTCGGCCCAGCGCGGGACGGCGAGGCAGGCGAGCAGCACGTCGCGGGCGGTCTCGGATCGGGTGTCGGTCATGCGGTCTCCTTCGTCCGGCGGAGCGGGGGCTCGGCCTGCGGCACGATGGTCGGATGGAACTGGTCGGGAGTCGGGACCTCGTCGGCCTGGTGCTCGCGGCGGGCGCGGGACGCCGGGCGGGCGGCCCGAAGGCGCTGCGACGCGACGCGGCGGGAGTGCCCTGGGTGGAGCGGGCCGCCGAGAGGCTCCGCGCGGTCGGCTGCGGGCGGGTGCTCGTGGTCCTGGGCGCCGAGGCCGGACGGGCGCGGCTCCTGGTGCCGCCGTCCGCGGACGTGGTCGTCGCGGCCGAGTGGGAGACCGGCCTCTCGGCGTCGCTCCTCGCGGGTCTCGCCGCGGCCGAGGGCGTCGCCGCTCTGATCGCCCTGGTCGACCTGCCCGAGGAGCCGCCGAGCGTGGGGGCGCGACTGCTCGCGGAGGCGCCGGTCGCGCCGGACGTGCTCGCCCGCGCGCTCTTCCGCGGTCGGCCCGGTCATCCGGTGCTGCTGGGGCGTGACCACTGGCCGGAGCTCCTCACCGGCGCGCACGGCGACGCCGGCGCGCGCGACCTGCTCCGCGCGAGGGGCGCGCGCGGGGTCGAGTGCGGCGACCTGTGGACGGGAGCCGACCGCGACGGGCCGGACTGAGCCGGTCACGTCAGGCCCGCGTCGTCGAGGGCGGCGGCCAGCGCCCGCCACGCCAGCGTGGCGCAGACGGATCGGACCGGGTTGCCCGCCACCGCGAGCAGCGCCTGCTCCTCGCCGGCGAGAGCACCCTCCCGGAGCGCCATCGCCGCGAGGAAGGCGTCGATCCGCTCCCGCACCGCCGACGCCGGCAGCCCGTCGAGGCCGTCCACGAGCAGCGAGGCGGAGCCCCGCGAGACCTCGCACCCCCGCCCGCTCCAGGCGAGGCGCACCTGCTCCGCGCCGCCGTCGACGCGCAGCTCGATCCGATCGCCGCAGGTGGGGGTGATCAGCTCGGCGCGGCCGAGGGACGGAGCCGGGTCGGCCTGCCCGACGGGATCCTTGGCGTGCGCGCGGATCAGCTCCGCCGCCTCGCTCACGGCCGGTCCTCCAGCTCGGCGAGCTCCGCGTAGGCGGTGCTGATCCCCGCGATCCGCTCGCGCGACTCCCTCGGGGACGCGCCGAGCACTCCGGAGGCCACGAGCGCGACCGCGCTCATCGCCGCCGCGTAGCTGTCGAGCGCCGTGCCGCTGTCGACCGGGCACTCCAGCCAGACCGCAGCATGCTCCGCGTAGCGCCGGGCGGGCGGATCCGCGAGGAGCACCACGGGCACCTCTCGCGCGGCGAGCGTCCCGATCAGGGCGGCGAAGGAGGCGGGGCGGCGGCGGAAGCCGACCAGCACGACGGCGTCGTCGGCTCCGAGCCCCTCGAGCTCCTCGCCGAGCGACTGGCCCGGCTGCGGGGCGATCCGGACGCGCCCGCGCGCCTGCGCGAGCTGCTGGCGCAAGTGCAGCGCCACCGGGTAGCTGTTGCGCAGTCCGATCACGACGACCTCGCGCGCTCCCGCGATCAGCCGCACCGCCTCCTCCAGCCGCCCGCCGCCGAACGCGGCGGCCAGCCGGGCCAGGTTCGCCCGCTCGCCCTCGAGGTGCGCGGCGAGCGGATCCCCCTGCCCCCGCGCAGGACCGACCGGCACCCCGGAGGACCGCAGCGCCCGGGCGTGCTCGCGCACCTCCTGCGAGTTCGAGAACCCCAGGCGGCGGAACAGCCGCGAGACCGTGGCCTTGGACACTCCGCTGTGCTGGGCGAGCTCGGTCGCCGTGTAGACCGCCAGATCGCCGAGGTGGTCGAGGATGAAGTCGGCCGCCCGCTGCTCCTGCCGCGACAGCGCGGCGTAGCCGGCATCGATGCGGTGGCCGATGCTCGTCGAGGGGGCGGGGGCGGCGGTCACGCGGTCGGCGTCCCGTCGGCGAGCGCCAGGACGGCCGCCTCGAAGGCGTCGAGCGCGGTCGCGACGTCGGCCTCGGTCACGTTCTCGTCCGGGTGGTGGCTGACACCGCCCTCGCAGCGGAGGAAGAGCATCGCGTACTCGGCGAGGTCGGCGACCGCCATCGCGTCGTGGCCGGCCTTGGAGAACAGCACCATCGGCTCCGCGTCCCCGGTCGCGCGGATGCCCGCCCGCACGACGTCCTGGAGCCGCGAGGAGGCGACGACGGCGGGGGCCGAGTGGGTCTCCTCCACCGTCAGGGCGAGACGGCGGCGCGACGCCGACTCCGACATCGCGTGCTCGATGGCGTCCCACGCCGCGTCGCGCTGGGCATCGGTCTCGGCGCGGAGGTCGAGACTGAACTCGACCCGGCCCGGGATGACGTTGACCGCGCCCGGGAAGGTCTCGAGCCGGCCGACGGTGGCGATCACGCCCTGCTCCCGCGCTATCCGCTCCACAGCGAGCACGGCCTCGGCCGCTCCGGTGAGCGCGTCGCGGCGGCGGTCGAGCGGGACTCCGCCCGCGTGCCCGGCCTTGCCGGTGAGGGTGAGCGCGAAGCGACGGGCACCCGCGATGGAGGAGACCACCGCGAGGGCGCGGTCGGCCTCCTCGAGGTAGGGGCCCTGCTCGATGTGCGCCTCGAGGTAGGCGAGCACGTCCTGCGCGTCGCGCGCGGCGGTGCGGATGCGCGAGGGGTCCAGCCCGAACCCGTAGAACGCCTCGACGAGCGTGGTCCCGTCGGCGTCCTCGAGCTCCCACCAGTGCTCGTCCCAGGTGCCGGCGAGGGCGCGGGAGCCGAGGAGCGCCGTGCCGAAGCGGGTGCCCTCCTCGTCGCCGAACGCGACGACCTCGACGGCGAACGGCAGGCGCCGGCCCGCCCCGTGCAGCCGCGAGACCACGGCGATCGCCAGCATCACGCCGAGGATCCCGTCGTAGCGGCCCGCGTCCGGGACGGTGTCGAGGTGCGAGCCGAGCAGGAGCGCCGGGAGTCCCGGAGTCGCGCCCTCGTAGCGGCCGCACTGGTTGCCGGCCGCGTCCTGCCAGGTGCGCATGCCGGCCTCGGTCATCCAGCGCGCGGCCATCGCGTTCACCCGGGCGTGCTCGGGCGAGAGGTAGACCCGCTCGATGCCGTCGCGGCTCGAGGAGACCGCGGCGAGCTCGTCGCAGCGGGCCATGATCGCGGCGGCGTCGAGGGCGGTCGCGCGGGCCTCGGCCGTGGAGGCCGGGTCCGTGGCGGCGGGATCCGTGGTGGTGCCGGTCACGCCCGCGCCGCCCCGTACACCTCGTAGGCTCCCGCGACTCCGCCGCCCACCGGCACGGAGGCGCCCGCGCGGCGCAGCACCGCCTCCAGCGCCGCCAGGGTGGTCAGCACAGCGTCCGTCCGGGCGTTGTAGCCCATCGTGCCGATGCGCCAGACCTTCCCGTGCAGCGGGCCGAAGGACGTGCCGATCTCGATGCCGAAGTCGGCGAGCATCTCCCCGCGCACCGCGTCCCCGTTCACACCCTGCGGGATGTGCACCGCGACGACGTTCGTCATCTTGTGCCCGACGTCGCCGAACACCTCGAGGCCGAGGCCGCGGACTCCGGCGAGCATCGCCGAGCCGTGCAGCGCGTGGCGGGCGACCGTCTCGTCCAGGCCCTCCTCGACGACGATGCGGGCGCACTCGCGCGCGCCGTAGAGCATCGTGGTCGCCTCGGTGTGGTGGTTGAGGCGGCGCGGCCCCCAGTAGTCGAAGACCATGCCGAGATCGAAGTAGTTGGAGCGGACGCGGTGGGCGCTGACGGCGTCGCCCTCGTCGCGGATACCCGCCTCGATGCTCTTGCGCGACTCGATCACCGCGACGGCCTTCTCGGAGAAGGTGACCGGCGCCGATCCGGACGGGCCGCCCAGGCACTTCTGGAGCCCCGCGGTGACCGCGTCGAGCCCGAGCTCGTCGGTCGCGAAGGCGTTGCCCGCGAGGGAGGCGGTGACGTCGGTGTAGAAGAGGGCGCCGTGCTTCTCGCAGAGCGCGCCGAGCTCCTCCAGCGGCTGCGCCATGGTGGTCGACGTGTCGCCGTGCACCACGGCCAGCATCTTCGGCTTCACCCGGGCCAGGGCCTCGGCGATCGCCGACACGGGGAAGACCTGCCCCCACTCGGCCTCGATCACGTGCACCTCCGCGCCGCACCGCTCCGCGATCTCGCGGAGGAGATGACCGAACCGTCCGAAGATCGGCACGAGCACGCGGTCGCCCGGCTCCAGCATCGAGACCAGCGCCGCCTCGATGCCCGCGCGGCTCGTGCCGTCGACGAGCATCGTCTTCTCATTGCGGGTGCGGAACACCTGCCGGTACAGCTCCTGCGTCTCCGTCATCGTCGCCGTCATGAACGGGTCGTACTGCCCGACCAGCTGCGCCGACATCGCGCGCAGGACGCGCGGATCCGCATTGATCGGCCCCGGGCCCATCAGCAGGCGCGGCGGCGGATCGACGGGCAGGAACGGTGCGGGCGCGGTCATGGGCCACCTCTTCACGAGCGGGAGAGAAACAGTCGTTTCACCCGGGAAGCCTATGCGACAGACGTTTCGCCGGTGTTTCGAGGCGTTCATCGGGTCGAGATCCTCGACAGACCTTCCTCCACAGGGGTGTTCCGGGAGCGGGTTCTCCCGACCGGACGCACCCGCGGCCCGTGTGTCGGTGGTCGCTGGTTCAATACAGGTATGGCGGATCGGATGCAGCAGGGACTCGAGGAGGTCCGCGCCCTCGGCGACCGCGCGGCGCTGCTCGCCCGCTCCGCGGCTCCGCTCCACCTCGCCTCCGCCGAGGCGCTGCACGAGGCGTACACGGCTGCCGTGCGTCGCCCGGAGGCGTTCGCCCGCGGCGGGTCGCCCGCCGAGTCGCGCGACCTCGTGGAGCGCTCCGTTCGGGCCGAGCTCGCCGTGGCGCTGGCCGTGTCCGAGCGCGTGGCCGCCCGCGAGCTCGACCACGCCCGCCTGCTGGTCGAGCACCTGCCGTGCACGCGCGCCGCGCTGGCCGATGCCCGGCTGCGCTGGGAGGCGGGGCAGATCATCTGCGGAGTCGCGGCCACCCTGCCGCCGGCCTCCCTGCCGGAGTTCGACGAGCGTGCCGCTGGACTGGCCGCCTCGATGACGCCCACCCAGCTGCGCCGACGCCTCGCCCGATTGCGGGACGAGCTGCACGACAGTCCTCTCGCCGACCGGCACACCCGCGCTCGGGAGGACCGGGCCGTCTGGGTCTCGCCCGAGCAGGACGGCATGGCCACGCTCTGCGCGACCCTCCCCGCTCCGGCCGCGCTCGGTGCGCTCGCGCGGCTCGACCGGATCGCCCGCACCCTTCGCGACTCGAACGGCGACGGGAGCGATCCGGTGGAGGAGCGCACGCTCGCGCAGCTGCGGGCCGACGCCCTGGTCGACCTCCTCTGCGACGGCGACGTGTCCGGCACGGCGCCGGGCGACGATCGGCCGCGCACCTCCGCCCCCGGCATCCGCGCCGAGGTGCGCCTGATCCTCGCCGCGAGCACCGCGACCGGACGCGACGAGACTCCCGCGGAGCTCGACGGCTACGGCCTCGTCCCGGCCGGCGTCGCGCGCGAGCTCCTCGGAGCCGATTCGAGCGTCACTCCGGTGCTCACCCAGCCGAGCACGGGCGCCGTCGTCTCCGTCGGACGCACGCACCGCCTCCCTCCCCCGCGGATGCGCCTCGCCCTCCAGCTGCGCGACCGGACCTGCCGCTTCCCCGGCTGCACCCGGTCCGCGGCGATCGCCGAGGCCGACCACACGCTGGAGTGGCGTCACGGCGGCGCCACCGCCCTCCACAACCTGGCGTCGCTCTGCGTCGCCCACCACCACGTCCGCCACGGCGACCGCTGGACCTACACGCTCCACCCCGACGGATCAGCCGACTGGACCACCCCCACGGGCCGCCGCGTGGTCACCCGTCCGCCCGATCCGCCCGTACCGCCCCCACCGCCGACGCGCAGACCGAGCTTCAGCGATGCGCCGCCTCCGTTCTGACGGCGGAAGGAGCCGCGCCCGTGCGGGCGTGCGCACGCGGGCGTGTGCCCGGCCCCGCGCCTGCCGTGCAGGGCTGATCCGGCGGCCGGCATCGCCCGATGGCCAGCCCGTGGAAGCCGGTCGTTCGAAGCGCCCGCCGACGAACCGGCCTGCGGAACCTGCACTCGCTGCACCCGGGATCGTTCCACCCTCCGGGCTCGGCGCTCCTGCCCACAGCCGGATCCGCACCCGGGGACGGCGATCACCGCAGCGATACGGGCACGACGGCGCAGCTCCCGCCCCGGATCCACGAGGGAGGGAGAGTGCAGCGCAGCTCCGGTTCCGGATTCGCGACGAGGGAGGAGGGAGGGAGAGAGGCACGCAGGCACAGAGGCAAGGAGCGCGCGGCTCGGCCGACCTCACATCGCGTCTGCCAGCTCCAGCAGCGCGAGATCCGACCCCCGCGGTCCCACCAGGCAGAGACCCGCCGGAGCGCCGTCGACCCTCAGCCGCGGCACCGACAGCGCCGGGTACCCGCCGATCCCGGCGACGCAGGTCAGGCCGAGCGTCGCCGTCCGCGCCGCGTCGATCGCGTCGGCCGACGCGTCCAGGGCCGGCGCCACCGACGACGTCGACGGCAGGAGCAGCACCCGCCCGTCGAGCGCGCGGTCGAGCGCCTCCCGGAAGCCCGCGACACGCGCCCGCGCGCCCGCCTCCGTCTCCTCGTCGACGAGCGAGGCCGCGTCGAAGCGCGCCTGCACGTCCGCCGCCAGCACCCCCGGGTGCGCAGCGACCCACGAGCCGCTCGACCGCCACGCCTCCGCCGCCTGCACGAGCCGGAACGCCTCGAGCATCTCCGCGACGGGCGGCAGCTCCACCTCGTCGGCGCTCAGACCCACGACGGCCGCTCGGAACGCCGCCCCGACGGCCGCGTCCACCCCGCCCAGCAGTGCCGGTGCCACCGCGAGATTCCGAACCGGCGTGCCGGCCGTCAGGCAGACCTCGGCCACCCGCCTCAGCGTGCCGAGATCCCGCGTCAGCCACCCCACGGTGTCGAAGCTCGGAGCCAGCGGCAGCAGCCCCTCGACGGGCACCGCACCGTGGGTCGTCCTCAGACCCCACAGCCCCTGGTACGAGGCGGGGACCCTGATCGAGCCCGCCGTGTCGGTCGCCAGCCCGACGGCAGCCTGCCCGAGCGACACGGCGGTCGCCGGTCCGCTCGACGATCCGCCCGGGATCGCCCCGGGCACGGCCGGATTCGGCGGCGTCCCGTAGCCGGAGTTCCGGCCGGCGATGCTGTACGCGAACTCGTCGGTCTGAGCGATCCCGCGCACCGACGCTCCCGCTGCGAGCAGCTGCGCGACGGCCGGAGCGGTCGCCGCCTCGATCGGCGCGGAGGCGAGGCGGGCCGGCACTCCCGCGCCGATCCGCTGGCCCTCGATCGCGAAGAGGTCCTTCACCGCGACGTCCAGTCCGTCGAGGGTCCCCGAACCGGCGGCCGGCACGAGCGGCGCGCCGACGGCCCGCCAGACGCGGGGGTCGAGCGCCGGCGCGGGCGCCTGCACCTGCGCGGCGCGCACCCGCCAGGTCCCGCCCTCCCGCGACCACAGCTGCGTGACGAGCCCGCGCCCACCACGGACCGGAGCGTTCACGCTCACCACGAGCGCCGTGTCCGCGTCGATCGCCCGCACGTGCAGCTCGACCAGCTCCCGCACCGGCGCACCGCCCCGACGGCCCCGGAAGCCGGTGATCGCCGTGTGCCCGACGAGCAGCCCGGAAGGGTCGCCCCGGAGCGTCGTCGGCGCGTCGACGAACGCGTCGGCGAGCGCCGCGACGTCGTCCGCGCCGAGCGCCGCCTCGTACGCCAGGACCGCGTCCACCAGCATGTCCGGCAGATCGCCCTCGAGGGTCGTCACCCGCGGGTCAGTCATCGAAGTCGGCCGTCCGGACGCGGGCGTGCACGCCCTTCACCAGGTCGACCACCTGCGAGATGTCGAAGTCGGTCGCCGCGCTGAGGTAGGCGTAGGCGTGAGCCGGGTCCATCCCGTAGCGGGCGGCCAGCAGCGCGATGGCGGCGCGGACGCACTTCTGCACGGCGACGTCCAGGTCCTCGTCCATCCCGGTGGGCACGAGGAACTCGCCGGTCTCCCCCATCGGTCCGAGCATCTCCCCGAACGCCGCGAGCGCTTCGGCGCGCGGGACGACCTCCAGGCGCACCCGGACGCGCAGGCTCGCCTCCATCGCCGTCAGCGCCACCTCGCCGTCGCCCTGCGCGAAGTGGGGATCGCCGACGTACGCGAGGGCGCCCGGGACCTGCACGGGCAGGTAGAGGCTGGTGCCGGCCGTCAGCAGCGCGATGTCGATGTTGCCCCCGTGCGCACCGGGCGGCACCGAGTGCGGGCGCTCCTCCCCCGCGACAGCGACGCCCATGATGCCGAGGAACGGCCGGAGCGGGAACCGGGCGGCCCGCTCCCCTCCCGGCACCAGCGGGATCACGCCCCGGAGCCCGCCCTGCGCGTCCTCGTCGACGCGCGCGAAGACGCTGAACGGCCCCTCCTGCAGCGGGTACTCGCCCGGCAGCGCCCCGCGGCCGTGCCGGTTCGAGACGACTCCGTACGGCACGCGCGGCTCGGCCTCGAGCAGGGTCATCCGGAGCAGGTCCCCCGGCAGCGCTCCCCGGACCGCGATCGGTCCCGTGATCACGTGCGGTCCGTCCGTCTCGCCGTCGCGGAACGGCCCGTCGGCGGCGAGTGCCACCGCGTCGCGCAGCACCCCCTCCGGAGCGACTCCGTGGCGGCCGAAGAAGGCGACCGGATCGCGGCCCTGGTCCTCCAGCACGCCCTCGTGGCTGAGCGTGTCGATGACGACCTCGGCCCCCGAGTCGACGGTGAGCACGGGCGCGTCCGCCGCGCAGGGCAGACGCCCCCACAGCACCGACCCCGGCTCGGCCGGCAGGTAGTCCACCCCCGGCGGCACTCCCTCACCGGGCTGCACCGCCCACTCCGTCCACCGCATGCGCGACCGCCTCCCGCGCGGCCCGTCCGCGCCGTCCGACCCTAACCGCGCCGTGTTTCGAGCAGGTGCACGCGTGTGCCACGATTCTCCAGACCCGCCCCCGACGACAGGACTCCTGTGCTCCGACGCCTGCGCACCCGCTCCGAGGGCGCGACCCTCGGCCTGATGCTCGCCCTCACCTTCTCGACCGGCATCATCGACGCCGTCGGGTACCTCGGGCTCGACCGCGTCTTCGCCGGCAACATGACCGGCAACGTCGTCATCCTCGGCATGGCCCTCTCCGGCGCGGCCGACCTGCCCGTGATCGGACCCCTGATCGCGCTGGGAGCCTTCATGATCGGCGCCGTGATCGGCGGCCGGGTACTGCGGCCGGTGAAGAAGGGCTGGACGTCGCGCTCGACCTGGCTCTTCGCGGTGGTCGGCATCCTGCTCGGCGCCCTGGCGATCGTGCTCGCGGTCGTGCCCGAGCACCCCGAGCCGCTCGCCTTCACCGTCACCGGCGTGCTGGGCGGTGCGATGGGCCTCCAGGCCGCGACCGCCCGCCACCTCGCCGTGAAGGACGTCACGACGGTCGTCGTCACCTCGACGATCACCGGCCTCGCCGCGGACTCGCGCCTCGCGGGAGGCTCCGGTCAGCCGTGGTTCCGCCGCGCCGCCGCAATCGCCCTGATCGCCGCGGGTGCCGGTGTCGGCGCGCTCGCCCTGCTGGTCGGGCTCTGGCTCGGCCTCGCGATCGCCGCGGTCATCACTCTCGTCGCGACGCTCCTCGGCGAGCTCGTCGTCCACTCCCGGTACGCTCCGGCGCCCGCCGACGCCGCCGCCTGACGCGACACCTCCCGGCGCCTCAGCGCGGCAGCTGCTGGCAGTGCGGGCAGAGGTGCGAGGAGCGGTTCATGAACGGCACCCGAACGATCGCCTCGCCGCACCGGGCGCACGGCTTCCCGGTCTGCCCGTAGGCGTGCAGGCTGTGCGAGAAGTAGCCGGAGGCGCCGTTCACGTTCACGTACTGCGCGTCGAAGCTGGTGCCGCCCTCGGCCAGCGCCCGCTCGAGCACCGAGCGGACCTCGGCGAAGAGGCGGCGGATGCGCGCCTCCCCGAGCGACGAGCTCGGCCGCTCCGGGTGCAGCTCCGCCGCCCACAGCGACTCGTCCGCGTAGATGTTCCCGATGCCGCTCACCAGCGTCTGGTCGAGCAGCGCCCGCTTGATCCCGCTGCTCCTCCTGGCCAGCGACGCGACGACCGCGTCCAGGTCGAAGGAGCGATCGAGCGGATCCCGGGCGATGTGCGCGACCTGCGAGGGCACGGCGTGCAGCCAGCCGCCTCCGCGAGCCTCCTCGCCCGCATAGCCGCCCGGCGCTCCGTCCGGGGTCGGCACCAGCGCGTCGACCGCCATCGAGCCGAAGATCCGCTGGTCGACGAAGTGCAGGGCGAGCTCGCCGTGCTCGGGGTGCTCGATCCCGATCCGGATGCGCGCCAGCCGCGGCAGCGCCGCATCCGCCGTGCGCAGCAGCACCTGTCCGCTCATGCCGAGGTGCACCAGCAGCGCCTCGTCGCGGCCCGCCGGCAGCCAGAGGAACTTCCCGCGCCGCACCGCCGCTTCGAGACGGCGCCCGACGAGCAGGCGCTCGAAGGTCCCGTTTGGATGCACATGCCGCTTCAGCGAGCGCTCGTCGACGATCTCGACGCCGGTCACCAGCGAGCCGGTGACCGCGGGAGCGAGGCCCGCCCGCACCACCTCGACCTCGGGCAGCTCGGGCACGGTCAGTCCGGGACCGCGGGAGCGGCGGGTGCACCGGGGGCCGCCAGACGCGTCCACGCGTCCAGCGCGGCGGCCATCTCGGCCGCCTTCTTGCTGGTCCCCTCGCCGCGGGCCGTCACGAGTCCGCCGACGATCACGGTGGCGACGAAGACCTTGTTGTGGTCGGGGCCGGTGGCGGCGATCTCATAGCGCGGGGCCGGCGCACCGCGCTCGGCGGCCGCCTCCTGGAGGCTCGTCTTCGGATCCATCGAGACGCCGAAGCGGAGCGGATCGGCCCGCAGAGGGGCGATCAGGCGCAGCACCAGATCGCGGGCGGCGTCGGGTCCGGTGCCCAGGTAGACGGCGCCGATGATCGCCTCGACGGTGTCGGCGAGGATCGACGCCTTGTCGCGGCCGCCGGTCAGCTCCTCGCCGCGTCCGAGGCGGAGGAACTCGCCGAGGCCGATGCCGCGGGCGATCTCGGCGAGTGCGACGGTCGAGACGAGGCTCGCCCGGCGCTTGGCCAGGTCGCCCTCGCTGAGGGCCGGGTACTCGGTGTAGAGCATGACGGTCACGGCCTGCCCGAGGATCGAGTCGCCGAGGAACTCGAGGCGCTCGTTGTGCGGGATGCCGCCGTGCTCGAAAGCGAACGACCGGTGCGTCAGGGCCAGCTCGAAGAGCTCACCGTCGAGGCTCACGCCGAGCGTGGCCTCCAGACGCGACCGGTCGTCGCTGGAGGGTCGTGCGGAGGTCTGGTTCACCATGGACCGCGGTCCGTTCGTCGAGAGGCGGTGCGCCCCGCGCCGTGCGGACCAGGAGCGGGATCAGACGTCGGCGACCTTGCGGCCCTTGTACTCGAGGAACAGCGCGGTGCCCGCGGAGTCCTCGACGACCTTGGCGCGGTGGGGAAGGCTGTAGACGACCTTGCCGTTCTCGATGGTCTTGACGAGGGTGGGGACCTCGGCCTTCCACTGCGAACGACGGGCGTGGGTGTTCGCGCGGGACTTCTTCCTCTTGGGAACAGCCATGATTCTCTCTTCTCTACCTCTAGTCGGATTCGGTGCGGGCGGTCGCGCCCTCACCGCTGTCTGCGGAAGCTCTGTCGGTGGAAGCTCCGGGCGCTGCGGCCCCGCCGTCCCCCTCGCTCAACCCTGCGAGCGCGGCCCACCGGGAGTCGCGCGGCGCCTCGGGTTCGGGCGTGGAGGAATCGGCCAGCCGCTCCCCCGTGACGGGGTCGAGGCCCGGACAGTCCGGCCGGCAGACCGGCTGGAACGGCAGCGACAGAACCACCGCATCCCTGACCAGAGGTTCAAGATCCACGTGGTCGTCGTGAACCTCATAGTCGAAAGCTTCGTCAGAAGAGTACGCGAAAAGTTCCTGGAACTCGACATCGACAGGCAGGGAGATGTCGGTCAGGCACCGGCTGCACTCGCCGTCGGCCCTCGCGGACACCTCGACACTGGCCAGGATCCCCTCGTGCACGGACTCGAGCCGGACGTCGAGATCGACGGCCGATCCCTTGCGGACCGCGACGATCCCCTCGCCGAACTGCTCCGGCGCCTCGAGCTCGAGGCGGTGCTCGCGCATCTCGCCCGGCCGCCTCACGAGGTCGCGCACGTTCACGGTGAACGGCGTCTTCTTGAAAGTAGTCACGAGGATCCAGCCTACCCCTCCCGGCCCGCCCCTGGGCGGGAGGGGCCGGGAGGAGCGGCGCCGGGGCTCAGGCGCCGCCGGCCTCCAGCGTCACGTCGATCGGCGCGTAGTCCGCGCCGCTCGTGTCCACTCCCTCGTCGGCGAGCTCCGCGAGCGCCTTCTCGACGTACTCGTTCGAGTAGGCGGTGGCGGGCGGGTCCGCGCTGATGATCGTCGCGCCGGTCTCGTTCTCCGTCTCCTTCGCGATGTCGACCGTCTGCTGCCATGCAGCCTCGTCGATCATCCCGACGCCGTCTGTCGAGGGCCAGATCAGCTTGTTGACCTCGTTGGTCATCCAGAGCTGGTGGCTGGTGCCGAGCGTGGACCCGGCCGCGGTGACGATGTCGGCCGCCGCCTGCGGGTCGTCCTTCGCGTAGATCCAGCCCTTGATCGAGGCCTTGATGAAGGCGACCGTCTGCTCGGCGTACGCGTCGTCGTCGGCGAGCCTGCCCGCGTCCGCCCAGATCGCGTCCTGGAGCATCGCGGTGCCCACGTCGTTCCAGCTGATGACGTTCAGGTCCTCGGGCCGGTACAGCTCCCCCGTCGCCGGGTCCACCGTCTCCAGGACCTGCGCGTACTCGTTGTAGGTCATCGCCTGCGCCGCGTCGATGTCGCCCGCGAGGAAGCCGTTCATGTCGAACTGCTGCTGCACCAGCGAGATGTCGTCGAGGGAGACGCCGTCCTTCTGCATGCCGGCGAACAGCTCCCACTCGTTGCCGTAGCCCCAGCTGCCCACGCTCTTCCCGGCGAGGTCGGCGGGCGAGGTGATCCCCTTGTCCTTGAAGGAGATCTGGGTGGTGGCGCTGCGCTCGAAGATCTGCGCGACGTCGGTGATCGCGGCCCCCTGCTCGATCGAGCCGAGGACCTTGGGGACCCAGGAGATCGCGTAGTCGGCGTCGCCCGAGGCGAGCACGTCCTGAGGGACGATGTCGCCGCCCCCCTCGGCGATCGTCACGTCGAGGCCCTCGTCCTCGTAGTAGCCCTGGTCGACGGCGGCGTAGTACCCGGCGAACTGCGCCTGGGCCACCCACTGCAGCTGCAGGGTGACCGGCGTGAGGCCGTCGGAGCCGGAGTCGGATCCCGGGTCGGAGCCGCCGGAGGCGCTGCAGCCGGTGAGCGCGAGGCCCACGGCCGCGAAGGCGGCGGTCGTCGTCAGGGTGATGCGGGTGCGTCTGGTCACGGGTCCTCCTGGTGCGGTCTGCGGGGTCGCCGGTGCGGCGCGCCCCGTGGTGCGGCGGTGCAGGTGGTGCTGTGGTGCAGGTGGCGCTGGTGATGCGGGCGGTGCGGTGGTGCAGCGGTGCGGATGGTGCGTCGGGTGGAGTCGCTCGTCGGGAGACGGGAGACGGGAGACGGGAAACGGGAAACGGGAATCGGGAATCGGGTAACGGGAATCGGGTGAGGATCGAGGAGGGAGCCCGGACGCGCGGCGCCGCGCTCAGCGCAGCCGGCTGCGGCGGAGCGCGAACGCCTCGAGCGCGGCCGTCACGCAGTAGAACGCGAGGCCGACGAGCACGGCGCCCAGGACGTAGGCGTAGGCGAGCGCGTAGTCGCTGCCCGAGGCCGCCGTGGTGATCGACTTGCCGAGCCCGCCCACGGGTCCGCCGAAGTACTCGGCGACCAGCGCCGAGATCACCGCGAGCGAGGAGGCGATGCGGAGCCCGGTGAAGACGTAGGGCACCGCTCCGGGCAGCGTGATCGTGCGGGCGGTCTGCCACGGCGTCGCCGCGTAGGCCTTCAGCAGGTCCCGGTGCACGGGGGCCGCCTGCCGCAGCCCGCGCAGCGTCGTGACGTAGACCGGCACGAACACGGCGAGTGCCGCCACGAGCTGCCGCGCGGTCTCGGCGTTCGCTCCGAACATCGTGTAGAGCACCGGAGCGAGGGCGACGATCGGCACGACGGCGGCCGCGGCCACGATCGGCGCGACCAGCCCGTCGAAGACCCTCGCGAGCGCCGAGAGCCCGGCGACCACGACCGCCAGCACCGCGCCGACCAGCAGGCCCACCAGCGCGTTGCGGCCGGTCACCGCGCTGCCCTCGGCGACGGATCCGACGTTCGCGGCGAACTCCCGTCCGATCGCGAGCGGCGACGGGAGCACGAACGGCTGGATCGCCAGAGCGGTGACCCCGGCCTGCCAGAGCAGGACCGCGGCGATCCCGAGCACGAGCGGAGCGAGCACGCTGCGCGCCAGCGCCGTCGTGCTCACCGGTTCTCCACTCCGCGCGGCACGGCGGCGAGGTCGCCGTGCAGCAGCTCGCGCACGGCGCTCACGTCGCGGAAGAACGCCGTGTCCTCCCGGACCGCCGCGTCGCGCTCGGACGCTCCGGGGAGTCCGACCGGGAGCACGTCGCGGATCCTGCCCGGACGCGGCGACATCACCACGACGCGGTCCGAGAGGAACACCGCCTCCGGGATCGAATGGGTGACGAAGACGACGGCGGCGCCGGTCTCCCGCCGGATCCGCAGCAGCTCCGTCTGCATCCGCTCGCGGGTCATCTCGTCGAGCGCCCCGAACGGCTCGTCCATGAGGAGCAGGCGCGGGCTCTCGGCGAGCGCCCGGGCGATGGCGACGCGCTGCTGCATCCCGCCGGAGAGCTGGTCGGGGTAGGAGTCGGCGAAGTCGCCGAGCCCGACCAGCGCCAGCAGCTCGTCGACCCGCGACCGCCGGGCGCCGGCGGCGACGCCGTGCAGCTCCAGCGGCAGGGCGATGTTCGCCCGGATCGTGCGCCACGGCAGGAGACCCGCCTGCTGGAACGCGATCCCGTAGTCCTGGTCGAGCCTCGCCTGCCGGGCCGTCTTGCCGAACACCGCGATCGACCCGGAGTCCGGCTCGTCGAGGTCGGCGATGAGCCGCAGCAGCGTCGACTTTCCGCAGCCGGACGGGCCGATCAGCGAGACGAACTCCCCCGCGGCCACCTCGAGCGAGACGTCCTGGAGCGCCGTGACGCTCGCGGCGCGGGCGGTGGTGAAGGTCCTCGTGACGGAGTCGACGACGACCGCGGATCCTGCAGTGCTCATGCGGGCTGCTCCCCTCGGCGGAACGGACGGAGGAGGGTGCCGAGCAGGGCGACGGCGCCTGCGGCCGCGAGGCCCACCAGCACCGCCCCGAGGATCGGCGCCCAGGGCTTGGCGGGGTCGCCTCCGGCAGCGGAGGCGAACTCGATGATCATGCGGCCGATCCCGCCGCGCAGGCCGATCGAGACCTCGGCGACGATCGTGCCGACGACGGCGCTGACCGCTCCGAGCCGGAGGGCCGGCAGCAGGTAGGGCACGCTCGCCGGGAGCCTCAGGCGCACCAGCGTCTTCCACCAGCCGACGCCGTACACGTGCATCAGCTCGACCTGGTGGGCCGTCGGCGAGCCGAGCCCGCGGAGCGCCCCGATCGAGACGGGGAAGAACGCGAGGTAGGAGGCGATCAGAGCCACCGACATCCAGTTCTCCCACGTCACCGGTCCGAGCTCGAGCTGCGACCCCCAGCGCCGCACCAGCGGGGCGATGGCGATCAGGGGCACCGTCTGGCTCAGCACGATCCAGGGCAGCACCGCCGACTCCGCCGTGCGGAACCGCTGCATCACGAGAGCCAGGAGCAGTCCGACGACGGTGCCGACCACCCAGCCGACGGCGGCGATCCCGAGCGAGAAGGCGCTCGCCCCCAGGACGGCCGACCAGAGCGCCGGAGCGTTGCGCGCTCCGGTGACCGGCTCGCCGAGCCGCGCCGCGATCTCCCAGAGGTGGGGCATCGCGATGGCGCTGGTGCGCGGGAGCACCGTGACGCCTCCGACGACCACGCCGGCCTCGGGCCCGAGAGCCTTCCAGCCCTCCCACACCAGCGCGAGCAGGAGCAGCCCGCCGGCGCCGAGCACGAGCCCGCGCGCGAGGGCCGGTCTCATGCGCGGGCCACGATGTGCTCGCGCAGCTCGGGGATGACCCGCTCGCCGTACACGCGCAGCGTCTCCTCCTTGTTGTCGTGCTGGAGGTACCCCGCGAACTGCGTCACGCCGATGTCGGCGAGCGCCCGGAGCTTCTCGATGTGCTCGTCCGCCGTGCCCAGCACGCAGAACCGCTCGACGATCTCGTCCGGCACGAAGGCGGTGTGGCTGTTGCCCGCGCGGCCGTGCTCGTTGTAGTCGTAGCCCTCGCGGCCGACGATGTAGTCCGTCAGCGCCTGCGGCACCGCTCCGGAGGCGCCGTAGCGCCCCACGATGTCGGCCACGTGGTTGCCGACCATCCCGCCGAACCAGCGGCACTGGTCGCGCATGTGCTCCCGGTCGGTTCCGATGTACATCGGCGCCGCGACGCAGAACTGCAGCGACTCGGGATCCCGGCCGGCGTTCGCCGCCGCCTCCTTGACGGCGCCGATCATCCATCGCGCGATGTCCACGTCGGCCAGCTGCAGGATGAAGCCGTCGCCGACCTCGCCCGCGAGCTTCAGGGCGAGCGGGCCGTAGGCGGCCACCCACATCTCCAGGGACGAGCCCCGGCTCCACGGGAACTGCAGCGTCTGGCCGTTGTACTCGACCGGCCGGCTGTTGGCGAGCTCGCGGATGACGTGGATCGACTCCCGCAGCGTCTTGAGCGTCGTCGGAGCTCCTCCGGTCACCCTCACCGCGGAGTCGCCGCGGCCGATCCCGCACACTGTGCGGTTCCCGTACATCTCGTTGAGCGTCGCGTGCAGCGAGGCGATGACCGTCCAGTCGCGCGTGGCGGGGTTGGTGACCATCGGGCCGACCGTGATCCGGTGCGTCCTCTCGAGGATCTGCGAGTAGATCACGTAGGGCTCCTGCCAGAGCAGGTGCGAGTCGAAGGTCCACGCGTAGTCGAAGCCGTGCGTCTCGGCGAGGACGGCGAGCGCGACGGTGCGCGAGGCGGGCGGGTTGGTCTGGAGGACGACTCCGAAGTCCATGGGGTTCCTTCTGCTCGGATCAGGTACTGGCTCGGATCGGACGCCGGCTCGGCTCAGATCAGGTACTGGCTCAGACCGCGCGGGATGTACTTGCCGTCGCCCTTCGTGCCGACGTAGGAGCCGTCGTCGACGACGACCCTGCCGCGGGAGATCACCGTGTCGACGTGGCCGTCGATCTCGAAGCCCTCCCAGGCCGAGTAGTCCATATTCATGTGGTGGCTGCGGCCCTCGCCGATCCCGATCGACGTGTGCCCGTTCGGGTCGTAGACGACGACGTCGCCGTCGGCCCCGGGCTGGATGACGCCCTTCCTCCCGTACATCCCGAACATCCGCGCGGGAGTGGTCGAGGTGAGCTCCACCCAGCGCGGCAGGGAGATCTGCCCGGACACCACGCCCTGGTACATCAGGTCCATCCGGTGCTCGACCGAGCCGATGCCGTTGGGGATCTTCGAGAAGTCCCCGACGCCCATGTCCTTCTGGCCCTTCATGCAGAAGGGGCAGTGGTCGGTCGAGACCATCTGGATGTCGTTGGTGCGCAGCGACTGCCACATGTGGTGCTGGTGCCCCTCCGCCTTCGAGCGCAGGGGCGTGGAGCACACCCACTTCGCGCCCTCGAAGCCCGGCGCGCCGAGCTGCTCCTCGAGCGACAGGTAGAGGTACTGCGGGCAGGTCTCCCCGAAGACGTTCATGCCGCGGTCGCGGGCCTGCGCGATCTGCTCCACCGCCTGCTTCGCGGAGACGTGCACCACGTACAGCGGCGCGCCGGTGAGGTCGGCGATCATGATCGCCCGGTGCGTCGCCTCCTCCTCCGCCTGCCACGGCCGCGAGGTGCCGTGGAAGTACGGCGAGGTGTTCCCGGCGGCGAGGGTCTGCTTCACCAGCTCGTCGATGAGGGCGCCGTTCTCGGCGTGCATCATCATCATCGCGCCGTTCTCGGCGCCCTTCTGGAACGCCCGGAGGATCTGCCCGTCGTCCGAGAGGAACACGCCCTTGTAGGCCATGAACAGCTTGAAGCTGGTCACGCCCTCGCGCATCAGCTCGTCCATCGCGACGAGCGAGGAGTCCTGCACGTCCGAGAGGATCTGGTGGAAGCCGTAGTCGATCGCGCAGTTGCCGGCCGCCTTCTCCTGCCACGCCTGGAAGCGGTCGACAACCTTCTCGCCCGGGTACTGCACCACGAAGTCCACGATCGACGTCGTGCCTCCCCAGGCCGCGGCCCGCGTGCCGGTCTCGAACGTGTCCGAGGCGGAGGTGCCGCCGAACGGCATCTCCATGTGCGTGTGCGCGTCGATCCCGCCCGGGATGACGTACTTGCCGCTCGCGTCGATCACCCGGTCCACGTTCGCCGCCAGGTCGAAGCCCAGCAGCGTGGAGCCGGGAGCGAGGACCGCGGCGATCGTCTCGCCGTCGATCAGGACGTCTGCTTCTCCGGTGCCGGTCGCGTTGACGACCGTCCCGCCGGTGATGAGGGTCTTCATCGGTCTTCCCCGTCTCGAACTGCGGTCACGGCTTCGGGATGCTGGTGTACGACTCCGGCCGGCGGTCCCGGTAGAACTGCCAGTCGTCGCGCATCTCCTGCACCATGTCCATCTCGAGATCCCGGATCAGGATCTCCTCGGCCTCTCCCGAACCCCGCTCGCCGACGAACTCCCCCCGCGGATCGATGATCTGGCTGGTGCCGTAGAAGTCGACCGCGAGCTCGCCGTACTCGTTGTCCTCCCGGCCGACCCGGTTGGGCTGCAGCACGAAGTAGCCGTTCGCCACGGCGGCGGCCGGACCCTCGACCTCCCACAGCCGGTTCGACAGGCCGGGCTTGGTGGCGTTGGGGTTGAAGACGAGGTGGGCGCCGTTCAGGCCCAGCTCGCGCCAGCCCTCGGGGAAGTGGCGGTCGTAGCAGATGTGGACGCCGACCTTGCCGACCGCGGTGTCGAAGACCGGGAAGCCGAGGTTCCCGGGCCGGAAGTAGAACTTCTCCCAGAAGCGGTCCAGGTGCGGGATGTGGTGCTTGCGGTACTTGCCGAGGATCGTCCCGTCGGCGTCGACCACGACCGCGGTGTTGTAGTAGACGCCGGTCTGCTCCTCCTCGTAGATCGGGAGGATCATCACCACGCCCAGCTCCTTCGCGAGGGCCGCGAAGCGCTGCACGATCGGCCCGTCGGCGGGCTCGGCGTAGCGGTAGTACTTCTTGTCCTGCGTGATGCCGAAGTACGGGCCGTAGAACAGCTCCTGGAAGCAGACGATCTGCGCGCCGTCGGCCGCGGCGTCCCGGGCCATCCGCTCGTGCTTGTCGAGCATCGACTCCTTGTCGCCGGTCCAGGTCGTCTGGGTGATCGCTGCGCGGACGATGGTCATCGGTACCTCCATGCTCGGGCGTCCCTGTCCGGCTCCGGTCGTGCTCCGCCGGGCGGTGCGGAGCCGGGGACGTGGACCCACTGTGGTCCCCGCCGGGCCGGAAGGCAATGACGGACCGTCCGGCTCCGCGGACAGGGCTTCATCGTCGGGGTTCGACGTTTCCCCGGTGTTTCCGGCGCGGATCCGCAGCATTAAGGCTCGCCGGGTGAGGAATCCGTCGGTGCCGCTAGCGTGGGCGGATGCGCATCACGATCCTGGCCGGAGGCGTCGGCGGCGCCCGCTTCACCTCGGCGGTCCGCGAGCACCTCCGCGATCTCGAGGCCGCCGGGGGCGAGGCGAGCGAGATCACCGTCGTCGTCAACACCGGCGACGACATGTGGCTCACCGGCCTCAAGGTCTGCCCCGACCTCGACTCGATCACCTACGCGCTCGGCGGAGTGAACGACACCGAGCGCGGCTGGGGCCGGGCCGGCGAGAGCGAGCGGGTCTCGGCCGAGCTCACCGCCTTCGGCGTCGGCTGGCCGTGGTTCACCCTCGGCGACCTCGACCTCGGCACCCACATCGCCCGCAGCTCGATGCTGCGCGACGGCCTCACCCTCTCCGAGGCGACCGCCCGGATCACCGCCCGCTGGCCGCTGGGGGTCCGCCTCCTGCCGATGTCGGACCAGGACGTCGAGACCCACGTCGAGGTCGAGCTGCCCGGTGAGGGTGTGCGGCTCCTCCACTTCGAGGAGTGGTGGGTGCGGCTGCGCGCCTCCGCGCCCGCCCGCCGCTTCGTCCAGCAGGGGGTGGAGGGCGCCCGTCCCGCCCCGGGCGTGCTCGAGGCGATCGCCGACACCGACGCGGTGCTCGTCGCCCCCTCCAATCCCGTCGTCTCGATCGGCACGATCCTCGGCGTCCCCGGGATCGCGGACGCCCTCCGCCGGACCTCGGCACCCGTCGTGGGCGTCTCCCCCGTCATCGGCGGCGCGGTGGTGCGCGGCATGGCCGACGCCTGCCTCGCCGCGATCGGCGTCGAGACCTCCGCCGCGGCCGTCGGCCGCCACTACGGAGCGCGGAGCGAGGGCGGCCTCCTCGACGCCTGGCTCGTCGGCGAGGAGGACGCGGACGCGGTCCCGGCGCTCGAGTCGGCGGGGCTCCGCACCCGCTCCGTGCCGCTCTGGCTGACCGGCCGGGAGGCCTCCGTGCGGCTCGCCGCCGACGCTCTGGCCGCCGCGAGAGGCTGAGCGGAGCCTCCTCCACAGGGCGGCGCGTCGCGGGTCGCACCGCGGATCCGGTCACGCCTCCCACGGGGCGTCCCGTTCCCTTGTACGGTCGGAGGCGGACGAACTCCCCGATTCACCCCCGCATCGGATCCGGACCCCCCTCGGTCGTGCCCTCGACCGCGTCCTCAGCACACCTCCGAGCCCCGCGGAGCCGTGCATCGGCAACACAGGAGGACACCATGGAGCCCAGCTCGAGGATCACCACCGAGCGGATCGAGCCCGACATCGTGGTCATCCGCCCCGTCGGCCGGCTCGACCTCTCCACGGCGTGGGAGCTCGAAGCGGTCCTCCAGCGCGCGCTCGAGGCGGGAGAGGTCCGGGTGGTCGTCGACCTGGCCGCGGTCGAGTTCCTCGACTCGTCCGGGCTCGGAGTCCTCGTCGCCGGCCTCAAGGAGGCGCGGAAGGCGGGCGGCGAGCTGCGCGTGGCCGCCGCCGGCGAGCAGCCCGCCATGGTGCTCGGCCTGTCCAACCTCGACCGCCTGCTCGGGAGCGCCGAGACCGTCGAGGAGGCCTGCCGTGCCTGAGCGCTCCTTCGTCGTGCGCACGCCGCCGGAGGACGGCGTCACCGCCGTCCACGAGGCCCTCGAGGAGCTGTGGCTCGAGGAGCCGGGCGTCACGCGTGTCGACCGGATGTCGTTCGAGACCGCGCTGGTCGAGCTGACCTCGAACATCGTCCAGCACGCCCGGTCGTACCGGCACATCATCTGCCTGGTCGAGATCCGCGTCGACGCGTCCGAGCTGCGCGCCTCGCTCAACGACTCCGCCGAGGAGGCGCCCGCCGAGGTCGCCGACCCCCGCGACATGCCGGACGAGTGGGACGAGGCCGGCCGCGGGATCCCGTTCATCCACGCCCTCGTCACCGAGTTCTCCTACCGCCGGGTCGACGGGCAGAACCTCTGGGTCCTCGCCCGAACCCGCACGTGAGCGAGTCGTCCGAGCGCGCCCGCCTCGCCGCTGTCGCCGAGCTCGGGATCGGCCTGAGCACCCCGCAGGAGCGCTTCGACAGGATCACCCGCGTCGCTCGCCGGCTCCTGCGCGTCCCCCTCGCCGAGATCAACATCCTCGAGGAGTCGACGCAGTTCACGAAGTCGCCCCAGCGCTCGGCCCGGACGAGCAGGATGCTGCGCGCCGACTCGATGTGCGACGTCACGGTCCAGCAGAGCGACATCCTCGTCGTCGAGGACGCCACCGCCGATCCGCGGTTCGCCGACCGCGGCGTGGTCACCGGATCCCCCCATGTCCGCTTCTACGCGGGCCGCCCGCTCGTCGTCGGGGACGGCCTCCGCGTCGGCACGATCTGCATCATCGACAGCGAGGTGCGCGGCTTCTCGGAGGAGGAGCGCGAGATCCTCGAGGACCTCGGCCGGTGGGCCGAGCGGGAGCTGCGCGAGATCGCCCTCTCCGGACGCGGGAGCGAGACGCAGGAGCGGCTCCGGCCCGAGCGCCTCGACCTCGGCGAGTGGAGCCTCGACTCGCTGACCACGCCGCTGCACGACGTCGCCGGCGACTACACGGCGTGGCGCCGCGAAGGCGACGAACTCTCCCTCGAGCTGGTCGACGTGATGGGCAAGGGGGTGTCGGCCGCGATCGTCGCCTCGGCGATCCGCTCCGCGTTCCAGGCGCGGCCGGAGCTTGCTCCCGCGGCGGCCGTCGAGGCCGTCAACCGCCAGCTCCTGCCCGACCTGACCGCGACCGGGATGTTCGCGACCGCGCTGATCGCCCGGGTCGACCTCGCGAGCGGTGCCCTCTCGTTCGTGGACAGCGGCCACGGCCTCACCCTCCTCCTCCGAGCCGACGGCGCCACGGAGCGGCTCGCCTCCACCGGCGTCCCGCTCGGGATCGCCGCCGACGTCTCCTGGGAGGAGGAGCAGCGCGTGCTCGCCCCCGGCGACGCGCTCTTCTCCTGCAGCGACGGCCTGCTCGACGTCTTCGGCGGGCGCCTCGACGCGCTCGACCGCCTCGCCGAGCTGGTGCGGAGCAACGACGACCCCGCTCTCCTCGAGCGTCTGCACGCTCTCGCAGACGACGCGCACGACGATGTGACAGCGTTGGTGCTGCGGCGCTCCGCAGCGCCCTACCCCTCCTGATCCTGATCGAAAGGACCTCCCCCATGCCTGGTGCACTCGTCCTCGCCGGCGGCGGCCTCGCCGGAATCGCCTGGGAGCTCGGCGTCCTCCGCGGCCTCGCCGACGCCTCCCCCGAGGCGGCCCGCCTCCTGCTCGATGCGTCGACGACCTTCATCGGCACCTCCGCGGGCTCCGCGGTCGCGGCGCAGCTGAGCACCGGCACCGGCCTCGACGAGTCGTACGAGGCCCAGCTCCAGGAGGAGTCCGCCGAGATCGGGGCGGACGTCGACGGCGAGCGCCTCCAGGCCCTCTTCGCCGCGGCCGTCGAGGGCGCGACCTCGCCCCAGGACGCGCGGCGCCGCATCGGCACCCTCGCGCTCGAGGCCGAGACGCTCCCCGAGGACACCCGCCGGGCGGTCATCTCGGCCCGCGTGGGCGACGCCGACTGGCCCGAGCAGCGCCTGCTCATCACCGCGGTCGACACGGCCTCCGGCGAGCTGCGCGTGTTCGACCGCGAGAGCGGCGTCGGCCTCGTCGACGCGATCTCCGCCAGCTGCGCCGTCCCCGGGGTCTGGCCGCCCGTCAGCATCGACGGCGTGCGCTACATGGACGGCGGCGTGCGCTCGGGCAGCAACGCCGACCTCGCCGCGGGAGCCGACTGGGTCCTCATCGTGACTCCGCTGCCGGGAGTCGGCACGCCCGGAGCGGGCCTGATCCCGACCGGCGAGCTCGACGCCCTCGCGGACTCGCGGGTCGAGGTGCTCTACGCCGACGAGGAGTCGGTGCGCGCCTTCGGCCCGAACTCGCTCGACCCGGCCGTCCGCGCAGCATCCGCCCGCGCCGGTCGCGCTCAGGGAGCCCGGCTCGCCTCGCGGATCGCCGCGCTGGTCGGCGCCGAGTAGCCGGTCTCAGCGCCGCACGCTGTAGCGCGTGAAGACCGTGCCGTCGGCGAAGCGGTGCTCCTCGCGCAGATCGAGGCGCGCGTGGAACCCGCACGGGAGGAAGTGGGTGCCGCCGCCCACCGCCACCGGCACCGTGTAGACCTGCACCTCGTCGACGATCCCGGCGAGAAGCGCGTGGCCGGCGAGGGTCGGCCCGCCGATCGAGACGTCGTGGTCGGCGGCGCTGACCTGCGCGGCGACGACGACCGGGTCGAAACCGCCCTCGACGCGGGTGCGGCGGGTGCCTGCCGACTCCAGCGTGGTCGAGTACACGACCTTGTCGGCCGCCCGCCACATCTCCTGGAAGTCGCGGATGAACGCGAACTCCTCCGCGAGGACCCAGGTCTCCTCCCAGGCGCGCATGACCTCGTACATGCGCCGCCCGTACAGGTACGTGCGCACCCGCCCCTCCCGCTCGGTGATGAAGCGGTGCACGGCGGGTCGCGGCTCCGCCCAGGCGAACCCGCCGTCCGCGTCGTTCACGTAGCCGTCGAGCGACGCGATCGAGCTGTAGATGAGCGCGCCCACGTCGGCCTCTCTCCGTGGCCGGCTTCGGGACCGTCCACGGGCGCGACCGTAGGCCTCCCCCCTCCGTCCGGCAATGACCACCGAGGTCTCTGGCGCGAATCGACGGGCCGCCGCTGCACCGGCCGGTGCTCCCGGCGGTCCGCGCTGTCTCCCGGACCGCGTACCGTGGTCGTGCCGCAGGGAGCGGACGTGAAGGGTTCGGGATGAAGATCAGCCAGCTGCGCCACTTCGTGGCGGTCGCCGAGGAGCTGCACTTCGTGCGCGCCGCCGAGCGCCTCGGCATCTCTCGGCAGAAGCTCGACTCCTCCGTCGCCGCCGTCGAGCTCGACCTCGGCAAGCCGCTCTTCGAGCCCGGAGCCGCCGCCACGACCCTCACTGCGGCCGGGCGGCAGCGCCTCGCCTCGGCCCGCGAGGAGCTCGCCGCGCTCGGCGACGAGCCGGAGGCGGCCCCGAAGTCGGGCGGCAAGGCCAAGGCCTCGAAGGGGACCGGCCGCGCCCCGATCGTCAAGGGCCAGCCCAAGCCCTACAAGCGCCGCCAGTCCCGCTGACGCGGAGCGTCCGATCGCCGGAGTGTGGGCCCTACCGGGCTCGAACCGATGACATCCACGGTGTAAACGTGGCGCTCTACCAACTGAGCTAAAGGCCCCCGTCGCGGGCGCACCCGCGGACGATCGTTCCGATCCTACGGCAGGCGGAGCGGCCGCCTGCGGGCACTAGCCTCGGCACATGACCGCCCACAGCGACTCCCGGGCGAGGCGGCGCGCCGAGAGCCGCTGGCCCGCCTCCGCCGCGATCCTCGTGGCCGTCGCCCTGAACGTGGCCGGCCACAGCGCAGACACCTCGGTCGTCCGCCTCGTCGCCGCGGGCATCACGCTCGCGCTGCTCGTGCCGCTGTTCGTCGTCAACCCGCACCGGCTCGACAGCGAGACGCGCTGGTCGCGCGGAATCTCCATCGCGCTGGCGGTCGTGCTCGCCGTCGCGAACCAGGTGAACGTCGTCGCCGTGGTCGTCGACCTCGTCGACGGCACGGCCGACGGCCCGCCGCTGCTGCTCACCGCGCTCCAGGTCTGGGTCACCAACGTCGTCGCGTACGCGCTGCTGTTCTGGGAGCTCGACCGCGGCGGTCCGGTCGCTCGCGGGACGCTCCCCCGCACCGAGCTGCCGGCGGCCGACTTCGCCTTCCCGCAGGACACCTACCGCGACACCGCGCCGGAGGTCGCCGCGACCTCCTCCGAGCGCGCCGACTGGCGGCCCGGGTTCGTCGACTACCTCTCGGTCTCGACGACGAACACCATGGCGTTCAGCCCGACCGACACGATGCCGCTGTCGAGCCGGATGAAGCTCCTGATGATCGTCGAGGCGTTCACCGGCTTCGTCCTGCTGGCCCTCGTGATCTCGCGGGCGGTCAACATCCTCAGCTGACGACCGGTCCGCCTCCGGAGGGTCAGACGCGCGCGGGAGCGAGGGCGTCGATCGCGGCGCGGTACGCGTCGATCGAGCGCGGCTCGCCCGGGGCGGTCATGAAGGTGTCGCGGATGACGCCGGCCTTGTCGATGAGGAAGGTCGCGCGGGTCGCGTAGCCCTTCGCCTCGGTGAACACGCCGTACTGCTTGGCGACGTCGCCGTGCGGCCAGAAGTCGGAGAGGAGCGTGAAGTCGTAGCCCTGCTTCTCGCCCCAGGCGCGCAGCGTGTGCTTGGAGTCGACCGAGATTCCGATCAGCTCCACGTCGGCGTGCTCGAAGAGGGAGAGGTTCTCGCGCAACGCGCAGAACTCGCCCGTGCACGTGCCGGAGAAGGCGAGGGGGAAGAACACCAGGGCGACGTTGCGCCGCCCGTGGAAGTCGCCCAGCTGGATGCGCTCGCCGTACTGGTTCGCGAGTTCGAAGTCGGGAGCCAGGGTCAGCTTCTCGAGAGCCATCGGTCCGATGTCCTTCCGTGCGCACGAGAGTCGCGCGAGCACGAGGGGCAATGCTAGACCCGCTCCGCGCAGACTCCAAGGAACAGCCCGTATCCCCCGATCGCGGGCCGGTCGGCACGTCCCGTCTGGCGCTCTCCTACAGTCGCCCGCGCCCATCCCTCGTGGATCACCACAGTGCGATTCCAGGTTCGGGGCACGGGAATCGCTAGGCTGACGGAGGTGCCCGCGCGCGGCTCGTCATCCGAGCCCCGGATCCGCGGATCCGCACCGCTTCATGAGAGTGATGTCTCGGGCACGATCTGCCCCCAGAGAGAGGTCGAGGGTGACTGTTAACGATCAGGACCCGTATTCCGTCGGTCACGTGGACTCGGACCCCGAGGAAACGTCGGAGTGGAACGAGTCGCTCGATGCGCTCGTCGAGGAGCGGGGCCGGGGTCGCGGGCGCGACGTCATGCTCAGCCTCCTCAAGCGCTCCAAGGAGCTCCACCTCGGCGTGCCGATGGTGCCCACCACGGACTACATCAACACCATCGCGCCCGAGAACGAGCCCGACTTCCCGGGCGACGAGGACGTCGAGCGCCGCTACCGCGCATGGATCCGCTGGAACGCGGCCATCCTCGTGCACCGCGCGCAGCGTCCCGGCATCGGGGTCGGCGGCCACATCTCGACGTACGCGTCGAGCGCGTCGCTCTACGAGGTCGGCTTCAACCACTTCTTCCGCGGCCAGGACCACCCGGGCGGCGGCGACCAGATCTTCATCCAGGGCCACGCCTCCCCCGGCCCGTACGCGCGCGCCTTCCTCGAGGGACGCCTGAGCGAGCACCAGCTCGACGGCTTCCGTCAGGAGAAGTCGCACCAGGGCGGCGGGCTCTCCAGCTACCCGCACCCGCGCCTCATGCCCGAGTTCTGGCAGTTCCCGACCGTGTCGATGGGCCTCGGCCCGATCAACGCGATCTACCAGGCGCAGGCGAACAAGTACCTCACCAACCGCGGCATCAAGGACGCCTCCGACCAGCAGGTCTGGGCGTTCCTCGGCGACGGCGAGATGGACGAGGTCGAGTCGCGCGGTCAGCTCCAGGTCGCCGCGAACGACGGCCTCGACAACCTGAACTTCATCGTCAACTGCAACCTTCAGCGCCTCGACGGACCCGTCCGCGGCAACGGCAAGATCGTGCAGGAGCTCGAGTCGTACTTCCGCGGCGCGGGCTGGAACGTCATCAAGCTCATCTGGGGCCGCGAGTGGGACGACCTGCTCGCCCGCGACACCGAGGGCGCGCTGCTCGACCTGATGAACAGGACGCCCGACGGCGACTTCCAGACCTACAAGACGGAGGACGGCGCCTACGTCCGCGAGAACTTCTTCGGCCGCGACCCGCGCGCCAAGAAGCTCGTCGAGGGCTACTCCGACGAGCAGATCTGGGGCCTGCGCCGCGGCGGCCACGACTACCGCAAGATCTACGCGGCCATGAAGGCCGCGACGGAGCACAAGGGCCAGCCCACCGTCATCCTCGCCCACACCATCAAGGGCTACGGTCTCGGCCGCAGCTTCGAGGGCCGCAACGCGACCCACCAGATGAAGAAGATGACGCTGGACAACCTCAAGTCGTTCCGCGACACGATGCGCATCCCGATCACGGACGCGCAGCTCGAGGAGAACCCCTACCTCCCGCCGTACTACCACCCCGGTCAGAACGACGAGGCGATCGAGTACCTGCAGGAGCGCCGCCGCGCGCTCGGCGGCTACCTCCCCGAGCGCCGCTCGAAGTACACGCAGCTGAACCTCCCCGAGGACTCGGCGTACGCGGTCGGCAAGAAGGGCTCCGGGACGCAGGAGATCGCCACCACCATGGCGTTCGTCCGCATCCTGAAGGACATCCTCCGCTCGAAGGACTTCGGCAACCGCGTCGTCCCGATCATCCCGGACGAGGCGCGCACCTTCGGCATGGACGCGTTCTTCCCGAACGCGAAGATCTACAACCCGCGCGGCCAGCACTACACGTCGGTCGACCGCGAGCTCCTCCTGGCCTACAAGGAGAGCCCGCAGGGCCAGATCCTCCACGTCGGCATCAACGAGGCGGGCGCCCTCGCGGCGTTCACCGCGATCGGCACCTCGTACTCGACGCAGGGCGAGCCGCTCATCCCGGTCTACGTCTTCTACTCGATGTTCGGGTTCCAGCGCACGGGCGACGCGATCTGGGCGGCCGGCGACATGATGTCGCGCGGCTTCATGATCGGAGCCACCGCGGGACGCACCACGCTGACCGGCGAGGGGCTCCAGCACGCGGACGGGCACTCCCCGATCCTCGCGGCGACCAACCCGGCCGTGGTGAGCTACGACCCGGCCTACGGGTACGAGATCGCGCACATCGTGCAGTCCGGACTCGAGCGCATGTACGGCGGGAAGCACTCCGACCCGAACGTCATGTACTACATCACGGTCTACAACGAGCCGATCGTGCAGCCGAAGGAGCCGGAGGACGTCGACGTCGAGGGCATCGTCCGCGGCATCCACCGCATCTCCTGGGGCCAGTGGGACGGGCCGAAGGCCCAGCTCCTCGCCTCGGGCGTCGCGGTGCCGTGGGCGATCGAGGCGCAGAAGCTCCTCGCCGAGGACTGGGGCGTCTCGGCGGACGTCTGGTCGGTCACCTCGTGGAACGAGCTGCGCCGCGACGGCATCAAGGCCGAGCAGCACAACTTCCTCCACCCCGAGGACGCCGAGCAGGTGCCGTACGTGACGCAGAAGCTGGCCGAGGCGAAGGGCCCCTTCGTCGCCGTCTCGGACTTCTCGCACCAGGTCCCGGACCAGCTGCGCCAGTTCATCCCGGGCGACTTCGCGACGCTCGGCGCGGACGACTTCGGCTTCTCGGACACCCGTGCAGCGGCGCGGCGCTACTTCCAGATCGACGGCCCCTCGGTCGTCGTGCGGACGCTGCAGCTGCTCGCCAAGCGCGGCGAGGTCGACCCCTCGCTCGCGGTCCAGGCGATCGAGAAGTACCGCCTCCTCGACGTCAACGCCGGCACCACCGGCAACGCGGGCGGCGAGAGCTGACGGACGAGTCCGTGCTCTCGCAGGAACCCGCACCGTCGAGTGCGCGGGGTCCTGCTCCTGCGGCGGAGCGTCCGGCCATCCGGCCGGGCGCTCCCCGCACGAAGGAGCAGACCCTCGCCTGGCTGCGCACCCTCGCCGGTGAGCTCTCGACGCAGACGATCAAGCGCCTCGAGGACACGCTGCCCTGGTACGGCAGCATGCCCCCCGGCCGGCGCTCCGCGGTCGGCCTCGTCGCCCAGGCCGGCATCACCTCGTTCATCTCGTGGTTCGACGACCCGTCGGCCACGCCGTGGATCGCGGCGGACGTGTTCGGAGCCGCTCCCCGCGAGCTGCTGCGCTCCGTGTCGCTGACGCAGACGCTGCAGCTGATCAAGGTGACGGTCGAGGTCGTCGAGGACCGGATCAAGAACGGCGGGGAGGACCTCCGCGAGGCGATCCTGCTCTACTCGCGGGAGATCGCCTTCGCCGCGGCCGATGTCTACGCCCGCGCCGCCGAGGCCCGCGGGCTGTGGGACGCGCGCCTGGAGGCGCTGGTCGTCGACTCGATCCTCACGGGCGAGGCCGACGACGAGCTGCCCAGCCGCATCGCCGCGCTCGGCTGGCACGGCCACGGCGAGGTCGCCGTCCTGGTGGGCACCGCCCCCAAGATGCTCGACGTCGATCAGCTGCGCCGCACGGCCCGGCACATGGACGCCGACGTGCTGATCGGCGTGCAGGGCAGCCGTCTCGTCCTGGTCATCGGCCGCGCCGAGCCGAGCGAGAACGCCACGGAGGAGACCGGTCCGCCGGTCGCGTTCCTCGAGATCGCGGAGGCGCTCGAGCCCGGCTTCGGGACGGGCCACCTCGTCCTCGGCCACGAGGTGCCGACCCTGGTCGAGGCGTCCCGCAGCGCCCGCGCGGCCCTCGCCGGCTTCGCGGTCGCCCGCTCCTGGCGGAACGCGCCGCGACCGGTCAACGCCGACGACCTCCTCCCCGAGCGCGCCCTCGCCGGCGACCCGCTCGCCCGGCAGAGCCTCATCACACAGATCTACCGCCCCCTGCAGAAGCACTCGACCGAGCTCCTGACCACGCTGTGGGCCTACCTCGACAACGGCCGCTCCCTCGAGGCGACCGCGCGCGAGCTGTTCGTGCACCCGAACACGGTGCGCTACCGCCTCAAGCGGGTCGCCGAGGTGATCGGATGGGACGCGACGGGCGCCCGCGAGGCGCTCATCCTCCAGTCCGCCCTCATCCTCGGCTCCATGAGCGACCCGGACGGCGCCGTCCGCCGGAAGCCGTCCCGCCGCTGAGCCCCTCCCTCCTCAGAACGCCTCCCGCTACTGACCACTTGTAGACCCGCGACAAGCTCTTTGTGCTTTGTCAGTGGCTCCACGCGCCGCATGTGCGAGCGCAGATCGGAAGACTGGATACCGTGATCGTCGTCGTCGCCCCGGGTCAGGGCTCCCAGACCCCCGGATTCCTCGCGCCCTGGCTCGAGATCCCCTCCGTGGCCGAGCAGGTCGCCGCGCACTCGGAGGCGGTCGGCATCGACCTCGCCGCGCACGGCACCGTCTCGGATGCGGACACCATCCGCGACACCGCGGTGGCCCAGCCCCTGATCGTCTCCGCGGGCCTCGTGAGCCTCGCCGCCCTCCTCGAGGGCGGACGCCGCGAGCGCATCGCGGGCATCGCCGGTCACTCGGTCGGCGAGATCACCGCGGCCGCCGGAGCCGGAGTCCTCACCGAGGCCGACGCGCTGGTGTTCGTCCGCGAGCGCGCCCGTGCCATGGCCGCCGCGGCCGCCGCCGCGCCGACCGCGATGAGCGCGGTCCTCGGCGGCGACGAGCAGGCCCTGATCGCCCGGCTCGACGAGCTCGGCCTCGAGCCGGCCAACTACAACGGCGGCGGGCAGATCGTCGTCGCCGGCGCGGTCGACGCGCTCGAGGCCCTCAAGGCGGAGCCGCTGCGCGGGACCCGCGTGATCCCCCTGCAGGTGGCCGGCGCCTTCCACACCCGCTACATGGCGCCCGCCCGCGACTCCCTCGTCGGCGTCGCCGCCGGGCTGACCCCCTCCGACCCGACGCTCCGGCTCTGGACGAACCGCGACGGGTCGGTCGTCGACTCCGGCGCCGCGTTCCTCGAGCTGCTCGTCGGCCAGGTCGCCTCCCCCGTCCGCTGGGACCTCTGCATGGCGGCCTTCGCCGACGCGGGCGTCACCGGGATCATCGAGCTGGCACCCGCCGGCGCGCTGGTCGGCCTCGCCAAGCGCGGCCTCAAGGGCGTGCCGAGCATCGCCATCACGACCCCCGACGACGTGGACGCCGCCCGCGCCTTCCTCGACGAGCACGCCGCCTAGCAGGAGAGACCCCATGACGACCCCTTCCCTCACCCAGTCCAGCGGCAGCGCGTACACCCGGATCCTCGGCATCGGCGCGGCCCGCGGCGACCTCGTCGTCCCGAACGACGACCTGATCGAGCCGATCAACTCCTCCGACGAGTGGATCCGCCAGCGCACCGGCATCATCGAGCGCCGCCGCGCCTCCGCCGACATCCACGCGGTCGACCTCGCGACCGCCGCGTCCCTCGAGGCGATCGAGAAGGCGGGCATCCGCCCGGACCAGATCGGCGTCGTGCTCGTCTCCACGATCAGCAACACCGTGCAGACCCCGTCGCTGGCAGCGCTCCTCGCCGACCGCATCGGCGCGAACCCGGCCCCGGCCTACGACATCTCGGCCGCCTGCGCCGGCTACACCTACGGCATCGCCCAGGCCGACTCCTTCATCCGCTCCGGCCTGGCCGAGTACGTGCTCGTCGTCGGAGCCGAGAAGCTGTCCGAGCTGGTCAAGCCGACCGACCGCAGCATCTCCTTCCTCCTGGGCGACGGCGCGGGCGCCGCGATCGTCGGACCCAGCGACACCGCCGGCATCTCGAAGACCGTGTGGGGATCCGACGGCTCCAAGTGGGACACCGTCGGCATGGACAACCCGCTCGCGGCCTACCGCGACGGCACCGCCGAGTGGCCCACCCTCCGTCAGGACGGCCCGTCGGTCTTCCGCTGGGCGGTCTGGGAGATGGCCAAGGTCGCCAAGCAGGCGCTCGCGGAGGCGGGAGTCCAGCCCGAGGACCTCGCCGCGTTCATCCCGCACCAGGCGAACATGCGCATCATCGACGAGCTCGCGAAGCAGCTGAAGCTGCCCGAGACCGTCGCGATCGGCCGCGACATCGAGACGACCGGCAACACCTCCGCCGCGTCGATCCCGCTCGCCACCCACCGCCTGCTCGAGGAGCACCCGGAGCTGCACGGCGGACTCGCGCTGCAGATCGGCTTCGGCGCCGGTCTGGTGTTCGGCGCGCAGGTCGTGGTGCTCCCGTGACCGGCGCGACCCCACCCCTAAACTGACCTACGGTCACTGACGAACACCCGAAGAAACCCCCAAGGAGAGAACCATGGCACTGTCCAACGAAGAAGTCCTCGCCGGCCTGGCCGAGCTTGTCAACGACGAGACGGGCATCGCCACCGACTCCGTCGAGATGGACAAGTCGTTCACCGACGACCTCGACATCGACTCCATCTCGATGATGACGATCGTCGTCAACGCCGAGGAGAAGTTCGACGTGAAGATCCCCGACGACGAGGTCAAGAACCTCAAGACGGTCGGCGACGCGGTCCGCTTCATCGTCAAGGCGTCCGAGTAGTCAGCGCCCGCGCACCCCGCCCTCGTGCGGACACCCCGGCCGGCGACCGTCGGCCGGGGTGAGCCCGGCACCCACCCACACGGAACAGAGAAGCTCGTCATGACCAAGAAGATCGTCGTCACCGGAATCGGTGCCAGCACTCCCCTCGGCGGGACCGCCCGGGAGTCCTGGAACGCACTCCTCGCCGGCGAATCGGGTGTCCGCTCCCTCGAGCAGGACTGGGTCGCTCAGTACGACATCCCGGTCACCTTCGCCGCGCAGGCCAAGGTGCGCCCGGAGGAGGTGCTCGCCCGCCCCGAGGCCAAGCGCCTCGACCCCTCCAGCCAGTTCGCGCTCATCTCGGCCCGCGAGGCCTGGGCCGACTCCGGCATCACCGACGTCGACCCGCTCCGCGTGGGTGTCGACTACTCGACCGGCATCGGCGGCCTCTGGACTCTCATGGACGCGTGGGACACCCTCCGCGAGCGCGGAGCCCGCCGGGTCCTGCCGATGACCATCCCGATGCTCATGCCCAACGCGGCCGCCGCCGCGATCAGCATGGCCATCCCCTCCCGCGCCTACGCCCGCACCGACGTGTCGGCCTGCGCCTCCAGCACCGAGGCCCTCGCGAACGCCTACGAGCACATGCAGCTCGGCCTCGCCGACGTGGTCATCGCCGGCGGCACGGAGTCGGTCGTCCACCCGCTCCCGATCGCCGCCTTCGCCTCGATGCAGGCCCTCTCTCGGCGCAACGACGACCCGGCGACCGCCTCGCGCCCCTACGACGTCTCGCGCGACGGCTTCGTCCTCGGAGAGGGCGCCGCAACGCTCATCCTCGAGACCGAGGAGCACGCCCTCGCCCGCGGAGCCCGCATCTACGCGGAGCTCGCCGGCGGCGCCGTCACCAGCGACTCGTACCACATCACCGCCCCCGATCCCGAGGGCTCCGCCGCCGCCCGCGCCATGATCGGCGCCCTCGAGCGGGCCGGAGCCGCCCTCACCGACGTCACCCACGTCAACGCCCACGCGACGAGCACCCCGGTCGGCGACATCGCCGAGTACCGCGCACTGCTGCGCGTCTTCGGCGACCACCTGCCGAACATCGCCGTCTCCGCGACCAAGGCGGCCACCGGCCATCTCCTCGGCGGCACCGGCGCCCTCGAAGCGATCTTCACCGTGCTCGCGCTCCACGAGCGCACCGCACCCCCCACCATCAACCTCGTCGAGCAGGACCCCCAGATCCCCCTCGACGTCGTCACCAGCCCCCGCGCGCTCGGCGACGGACCGCTGGTCGCGATCTCGAACTCGTTCGGGTTCGGGGGGCACAATGCTGTTGCCGCTTTCCGGACGGTGTAGCGGGGCGTAGCCCCGCTCCACCGTGCGGAAAGCGGGCTGCGCCGCTCCTCGCGCGGCGCAGGCGCGTCCGCTCGAGGAGGGGGCGGGGTCTCCGAGGGCCGGTGCGGTGCGGCGACGGTGATCCGCTGGAACGCGGATCCCCGGATACGCCTCGTGCCGCGAGGGCCCTGCGCCTCCGTCTGGTGCGGGCTGGCGAGAACACCGTCTCGTGAGGAGCGCGGGCTTCGCCGCGACTCGGGTCGGACGGTCCGACCAAGGGAGCTGTCCGGGTGGGAGCGCGGCTTCGCCGCGGCTCGGGTCGGATGCTTCGGTTGAAGCAACTGTGCTGGAGGGGAGCGCGGGCTTCGCCGCGGCTCGGGTCAGATGCTCGGACCAGGACAGTCGCGCTCGTGTGAAGCACGCGCCACGCCGCGACTCCGGCTGTTCGTGTCGGGTGGAACGGTGGTGCGGGTGACCGCGCGAGTTCGACACGAACCCCTTCGGGAATGTGGGGACCTCCGCTAGCCGCCTGATCGAGGGTGCGGAGCGAGCAGCACCGCGAGGCGTATCCGCCGATCCGCGTGCCAGCGGATCGGCGTCGCCGGACGCCGGACGCTCTACGGAACCCGACCACCTCCCCCAGCCGACCGCGCGACGCCGCGCAGGAAGCGGCGTCGAGACGATTCAGCGCGTCGCAGGTGCGGGAGCGAGCGGGACACGCGAGGCGTATCCGCCGATCCGCGTGCCAGCGGATCGGCGTCGCCGGACGCGAGACGCTCTACGGAACGCGACCACCTGACCGAGCCGACCGCGCGACGCCGCGCAGGGAGCGGCGTCGAGACAGCTCAGCCGACCCCGTGCATCCAGACGACGGGGGCGAAGTCGCCGCCGTAGCGGAAGGGCTCGAGCTCGTCCTCCCAGGCCTGGCCGAGGGCGAGGCGCAGCTCGCGGTGCAGCTCGATGGGATCGGCGCCGGCGAGCTCCATGGCGGAGCGGATGCGGTCCTCGGGCACGACGGTGTTGCCCGCGCTGTCGGTCTGCGCGTAGAAGATGCCGAGCTCGGGCGTGTGCATCCAGCGGCCGCCGTCGACGCCGGGAGAGGGCTCCTCGGTGACCTCGTAGCGGACGTCGGCCCAGCCGCGGAGAGCGGACGCGATGACGGCACCGGTTCCGACCGGGCCCTCCCAGGCGAACTCGGCGCGCAGCGTGCTGCGGAGCACGGGCTGCTCGATCCAGGCGAAGTTCACGGCACGACCGAGAGCGCGACCTGTCCCCCACTCGAGGTGGGGGCAGAGCGCGCGGGGGGCGGAGTGCACGAAGAGCACACCCCGAGTCTGCTGCGCCACCATGGTGTCCTCCGTTCGTCCCGGTGCGTCTTCCCCAACGACCCGGACCACGGAACACTCTGCGGTGCGCCTTCTTCGATTATGACGGTGGACGTGCCACCACGCCCGATCATGCAGGAGCGGCGCACCTCCGTCAAGGCGGCTCGCCGCGCCTGCTCGACCGGCCGCGGGCGGCTCCTGCCTATACTCGGGTCGTCCGCCCCGCCGGATGCCGCACACCGCCAGACGCCCGCCGGGAGGAGCACCGTGTCCGTCCGCGACGGCCTGCTCGCCCTGCTCACGCTCGGCCCCGCCTACGGCCTCCAGCTGCACGCCGAGCTCCTCGACCGTGCGGCGCACCGGCCTCGGATCAACGTCGGCCAGATCTACTCGACGCTGGAGCGCCTGCGCGAGCGGGGACTCGTCGTCTCGGCAGGGTCCACCGACGACGGTCTCCCCCTGCACGCCCTCACCGACGAGGGCCGCGCGGAGGCCGCCGCTTGGCTGACGGGTGACGGAGCGTCCCCCGAGGAGGACTGGGACGACGTCCTCGACCGGGTGCTGCTGGCGTCGAGCCTGTCCGGCGCCGACCTCGCCGCCGTCCTCGACGCGTACGAGAGCTCGTTGCCCGCCGCCGCCGCGGAGCAGACGGAGGAGGAGGACCCGCACCCGCAGCGCCGCCTCGCCGCGATCGCCGCCCGCGTGCGGGAGGAGGCCCTGCGGCGCCTTCTCGAGGCGGCCCGCGACGAGCTCACGGGCGACGGGCCGGGACGGGGCGTGCGCGGGTACGCCCTCGAGCGTCCCCGCCGGGGCCGTCCCGCCTCGAGCCGGGACGAGACAGGCACGGGTGCCGTCGCCTAGGGTGGTTCGCATGTCCCGCACCCCCCTCGGTCTCCGCGTCCCCTCCCGGGCGCGCCGGCGCCTCGTCGCCGCCGGAGCGGGCACGGTCCTCGTCCTGTGCGCCGCCCTCGCCGCCCCGCTCTCCGCGTCCGCCGCCTACGACCCGTCCGACTACCCCTCGTGGTCCGATGTCGAGGCCGCGAAGTCGAGCGAGAGCGCCACCGCCGCCGAGGTCGACCGCATCACCGCCTTCCTCGCCGACCTGCGGGACCAGGCCGCAGCCCTCACCGACGCCGCCATCAGCCGCGCCGCTGAGGCGGACGCCGCGCAGAGCGCTCTCGACGAGGCGACCCAGCGGGTGAGCGCCCTGGAGGAGCGCGCCTCCGCCGCCCGCTCGGACGCCGATGCCGCGAAGGAGCAGGCCGGCCGCCTCGCCGCGCAGCTCTACCGCAACGGCGGGACCGACGCGACGCTCAACCTCCTCATCGGCGGCGACGAGTCGAGCGAGCTGCTCTACCGCCTCGGCACGATGACCCAGCTCACGCAGCAGACCAGCCGGCTCCAGACCGCGGCCCAGTCGACCGAGAACCAGGCCGTCTCCCTCGCCGCCCAGGCCGAGCAGGCCCGGGGCGAGCGCGTCTCCCTCGCCACCGCCGCGGCCGACGCGCTCTCCGCCGCCCGCTCCGCGCAGGCCGAGGCCGACGCCAAGGTCGCCGACCAGGAGAAGTACAGCCAGGAGCTCTACACGCAGCTCGCCTCGCTCAAGAACACCACCGCCGAGATCGAGCGGGAGTACGCCGACGGCCAGGACGCCAAGTCGGCCTTCGAGGAGCAGCAGCGCCTCTCCCGTCTCGCCGCCGAGGCCGAGGCCGCCCGCCAGCGCGCGGCGTCGGCCCCCGCTGCGGCCGCGGCTCCGGCAGCGCCCTCCAACGGCGGAGGTGGAGGAGGAGGCGGAGGACCGGTCGAGCTCGGCAACGACGACCCGACCGGTGCGCGCAACAGCTCCGCCAAGACGATCGCCGCCCTCGGCACCTACGCCGGCCGCACGGACGGCCTCTCCCCCGCGCAGGCCCAGGCCTACGCCCGCACCGCCGTCGGCCGCTTCGGCTGGGGAGCGGACCAGGTCGACCGCTGCCTCATCCCGCTGTGGAACGGCGAGTCGGGGTGGCGATGGAACGCGCTGAACCGCTCCTCGGGCGCCTACGGCATCCCCCAGGCCCTCCCGGCGAGCAAGATGGCCAACTCCGGAGCCGACTACCAGACGAACGCGGCGACGCAGGTCGACTGGGGGCTCTCGTACATCAAGAGCGCCTACGGCTCGCCCTGCAACGCGTGGTCGAGCTGGAACAGCCGCTCGCCGCACTGGTACTGAGCCCGCGCCTCACTTCGCCTGGTCGTAGGAGTCGACGACGGCGACGGTGACCGGGAAGTCGACCTCGCCCTCCCCGAAGAGCGAGCGTCCGGCGCGCACCGCCGCCTCGCGGACGATCGCGGCGACCCGCTCGCCGGCGTCGGCGGGAGCGTGCACGATCACCTCGTCGTGCAGGAAGTAGACGAGGTGCGCCCGGCCGACCGCACCGCCCTCGGCGCGGAGTCGTGCCCGCAGCTCGCCCATCCAGCACAGCGCCCACTCGGCCGCGGTCCCCTGCACCACGAAGTTGCGGGTGAAGCGTCCCCACTCGCGCGCTCGCGGCGCATCGGCCGAGAGCCCCTCGGGGCCGGGCGGCGAGCTGCGCCCCAGCCACGTCGAGACACTCTCGCCGCGCTCCCCCGCCCGAGCCGCCGCCTCGACGTGCGCGACCGAGCGCGGGTAGGCACGGGCGAGCCTCGGGAGCAGCCGCCCGGCCTCCCCGCTCGTCGCCCCGTACATCGCCCCCAGCATCGCGACCTTCGCCCGCGGCCGGTCGGGGACCACGCCGGCGTCGACGATGCCCTGGTAGAGGTCGCGGCCCCGCCCGGCGGCGGCCATCGCCGAGTCGGCCGAGAGCGAGGCGAGGATGCGCGGCTCGAGCTGCGCCGCATCGGCGACCACGAGGCTCCAGCCCGGGTCGGCGGTGACCGCGGCGCGGATCTGCCGCGGCAGCTGCAGCGCCCCTCCGCCCGAGGTCGCCCAGCGGCCGGTGACGACGCCGCCCACCACGTACTCCGGCCGGAACCGCCCGTCGCGCACCCACGCGTCGAGCCAGGCCCAGCCGTTGGCGGTGAGCAGGCGGGAGAGCTTCTTGTACTCCAGGAGCGGCGGCACCGCGGGGTGCTCGATGGACTGCAGCTCCCAGGAGCGCGTCGACTCGACCGGCAGTCCCGCGCGCCGCAGCGCCTTGAGGAGCTCGGCCGGCGAGTCGGGGTTGAGCTCCGGCGCGCCGAGCTCGTCGCGCAGGCGGACGGCCAGCGCCTCCAGCCGGGCCGGGCGGCCGCCGAAGAGCGGTCGGGGGCCGAGCATCCCGGTGAGCACCCGGTCGTGCACGTCGGCGCGCCAGGGCAGTCCTGCGTGGGCGATCTCGCGCGCGATCAGCGCACCCACGGACTCCGCCGCGAGCAGCAGGCGGAGCCGGCCCGCCTCGGCGGCGCCGGAGAGCGCCTCCTCCTGCCGGGCCAGCTCGAGGACGGGGTCGAGCTCGTCGGAGCCGCCTGAGGCCTCCTCGAAGCCGATCAGCGTGTCCAGCGCGGCGGGGGCGGCGGCTCCCGCGTCCCACGCGTCGAGGGGCGACCGCGCGAGAGCCGATCCTGCGGAGGCGACGGAGCGGCGGAGGATCGCGCGGGCCAGCCGGAGGTCGTGGCACCGGGCGACGACCACGCCGGCCGACAGCAGGGCGGGGTACCAGCGCGCGGTGTCGTCCCAGACCCAGCGCGGGCGCTCCGCCTCCCGCTCCCGGACGAACGCCGCCAGCTCGGCCGGTCCCCGACCGCTCCCGGCCTCGGCGCCGCCGACGGGGTCGAGCGCCCGCCACGCCCCGGTGGGGCCGCCGACGAGTGCGAGGAGCATCGGGCCATTCTCCCCCGCGGCGGACGTGGAGACCGCCGCCGCAGGGACGGCCGGGCTCCCGATCTCGACGGGGGTCACGGCGACGGCCGCGAGGGCGGGTAGCCGGGGAAGGGCTTCTCCTGCGCCGTCGGCGGCTGATGGGCCCAGAGGGCGGCCGCGATGGTGTCCATCGAGCGGGAGTAGCCCACGAGCGTGCGCCTCTCCGGCTCGGCCGCCCAGGTCACCGCGCGGAACCAGGTCTCGCGGTACGGGCCGGTCTCGATGCGGCGCACCAGGCCGATCCGGCCGGTGCGCAGGGCGTCGACCATCACCCACTCGTCCTGCCCGCTGCTGCGCAGCATCTGGAGCGGACTCCACTCGATCATCGCGCCTCCCACCGGTCGATCCGCGGCCGTGGCGAGCACGAGCGCCGCGGCGTACACTCGCAGACTATCGAACACATGTTCGAACGGCCAACCGGGTCCGGCGAGTGAACGGGAGCACGACGATGGCGGTGATCGACGAGACGGCGCTGGTCTCGACCGACGGCGAGGGAGTGCCGATCGCGCTCGAGTGGCGGGGCGGGAGCTACCGGGTGACCGATCGGCCGACGGTGTGGACCTGCACGAGCGAGTGGTGGGCGCCCCTCGCGGGGTTCCCGCCGACGTTCGGGCGCACGCCGGTGAGCATCGGCGGCTGGCGCTTCCAGGCGACGGACCTCGCGACCGGCGGAGCGTTCGTGCTCGACGTGGTCGCGTCGACGGAGCCGCAGTGGAGCGTGGTGCGGATCTACGAGTAGTGCCGGCGCGGGGCCGGCCGGGCGGCTACTTGTCGGCCGACCAGGGCGCCCGCGTCATGGCGATGAGTGCCGCGACTCCGGAGACGAGGCCGACACCGGCGATGGCGGACACGACGAGCCAGAGAACGAGTTCCATGCCGCCAGTCTACCGAGCCCCGGAGCGGATCCTCTCCGCCCCGCATCCATCCCCCGGCTATGGAATAGCCTGGGCAGAGTGACCGACGCCCCCACCCGCGCGAGTGTCGGACTGCGCTCGGAGCGCGGCCCGATCCTGCTGTCCCTGATGATCTCGACCGCTCTGGTCGCCCTCGACGCCACGATCCTCTCGACGGCCGTGCCGTCCATCGTCGCCGACCTCGGCGGCTTCGAGCAGTTCCCCTGGCTGTTCTCGATCTACCTGCTGGCCCAGGCCGTCTCGGTCCCCCTCTACGGCAAGCTCGCCGATGTGATCGGGCGCAAGCCCATCATGCTGATCGGCATCGCCCTGTTCCTGGTCGGCTCGCTCCTGTGCGGCCTCGCCTGGAGCATGCCTGCGCTCATCGCGTTCCGGGCCCTGCAGGGCCTGGGGGCCGGAGCGATCCAGCCGATGGGCATCACCATCGCCGGCGACATCTACACGGTCGCCGAGCGCGCGAAGACCCAGGGCTACCTCGCGAGCGTCTGGGGCATCTCCTCGGTCGTCGGGCCGACCCTCGGCGGCGTGCTCTCGGACCTGGGCGCCTGGCGCGGCATCTTCCTCGTCAACATCCCCCTGTGCCTCCTGGCGGCGTTCCTCCTGATCCGCAGCTTCCGCGAGACCACGCGGGGCGAGAAGCAGCGGATCGACGTGGCTGGCGCCTCCGTGCTCGCCGTGGGCACCGCGCTGCTCATCCTCGGACTGCTCGAGGGCGGCAGCGCCTGGCCGTGGCTCTCCCCCGCCGGAGTCGGCGTGTTCGTCGTCTCGGCCCTCGCGTTCGCCGGCTTCGTCGCGATCGAGCGGCGCGCGGCCGCCCCGGTGCTCCCCCTCTGGGTCCTCACGCGGCGCGTGCTGATCTCGACCAGCCTGGTCTCGGTGACCGTCGGCGCGATCACGCTCGGCGTCACCTCGTACTTCCCGACCTTCGCGCAGGGCGTGCTGGGAAGCTCCGCCCTCGGCGCGGGATTCGCCGTCGCCGCGATGACGCTCGGCTGGCCGGTCGCCGCGAGCCTGTCGGGCCGGCTCTACCTGCGCATCGGCTTCCGCAACACGGGCTTCCTCGGAGCGGGGCTCGTCGTGATCGGCACGGCGCTGACCGTCCTGCTCGGCTCCTCCTCGACGCTGTGGGAGATCGCCGGCTTCTGCGTGCTGATCGGCGCCGGCATGGGGCTCGTGGCGACTCCGACGCTGATCCGGGCGCAGTCGAGCGTCGACTGGAACGAGCGCGGAGTGGTCTCCTCGACCAACTTCTTCGCCCGGAACATCGGCAGCGCCGTCGCCGTGGCCGTGTTCGGCGCGATCGTGAACGCGAAGGCGGGCGGCGGCGTCCCCGCACCCGCGGACCTCGCCGAGGGCACCCGCTTCGTCTGCATCGCGCTGACGGTCCTCGCCGTGGGCATGCTCGCCGCGGTCTGGGCCATGCCGAAGGAGGGGCGCCCCGCGCCCGACGAGGATCGGGCAGCGAAGGCCGAGCCCGACCCGGCCCGGCCGGACGCCGTCCAGCCCTAGTCGTCCGCGGAGTCGTCAGCCGGAGCGGCGCGCCGCGGCCGTCGCCCGCAGGCGGTCGCGGTGGGTGCGGCGCACGCGGTGCGTCCAGCGCTGCAGGGACGATCCCATCCCGGGATGCCGCGCCAGCGTGTGCAGAGCGCGGTCGAAGCGGCGGAGCATGTCGGCGAAGGCGTCGAAGGGACGCGCCGAGATGCCGACCTCGAGGTGACGGTCGAGCACGATCCGGTGCCGGAGTCCCAGGTGCACGCTGATCTCGACGTCGTCGTGCACGTAGGCGTCGTGCCGGTGCATCTCCTCCGCGATCTCCTCCCACGCGGACCGGCGGACGGCGCAGTTCGAGCCGAACAGCGGCCAGTTGGCCAGAGCCGACCCCATCAGCACGAAGTAGGCGTCCATGTAGGCGACCCGCGCGATCGCCCGGGCGATCGGGCCGAGCTCGTCGAAGCGACCGGGACCGGTCACCGCTCCGACCTCGGGATCGGCGAAGTGACCGGCCAGACGCGCCAGCCAGTCGGGTCCCGGGCGCGAGTCCGCATCGAGCCGCGCGAGGACGTCGCCGTGCGCCTCGTCGAAGCCGTGCGCCGTGCTCGCCGGGATCCCGGCGCCGTCGTGCCGCACCACCCGCGCGCCCGCCGCCCGGGCGACGGCAGCACTGTCGTCGGTGCTCCCGTCGTCGACCACGACGATCTCGAACGGAGCGAGCGTCTGCTCGCGGAGGAGCTCGAGCAGCTGCTCGAGGTGGCGGGCGTCGTCCTTCACAGGGACGACGACCGAGATGCGCCGGTGATCCATCCGCCCAGTCAACGGGATCGGGGCGTTCAACGGCGACACCGCCACGCGTCTCGGGCCGGCTCGGCCGCCGTCGGCCTCCTCCACGAGCCGGCGGACCGGCGCGAGTCCCGACCACGGCGCCCGCCCGCCGGGTACTCTCGAAGGGGTGCTCCGGCGGGCGGGGCGCCTGCTCCGGGATGTAGGTGACGCACGTGTGGTTCCGGCGTCGACGCAGGTTCAAGATGGAGCCGTACGACCCCGATGAGAACCCGTCGCGCGAGCCGGCCTCCGTCGAGGAGGCCGCCGAGGAGGGCCTGATGCTCGCGCAGTACGCGAGCCGGATGGCCGTGAAGAACCGGGTGCTGATGGACGGCCTCGGCGCCGACGTCCCCTTCGACTCCGGCCGCTACTCCGTCGTCGCCGCTGAGGAGCTCGAGAAGCTGGCGCGCGAGTCCGAGGCGGCCGCCGAGCGCCTGCGCGGCATCGCCGCCGATGTGACCTCGGTGGGCGGCCGCTCCGATCACGTGCACGACTACCGCTCCGCCGACGTCGACAACCTCGACCATCGCGAACGGCTCTCGCTCCTGGTCGCCGACTCCCTCCACCGCCGGGCACAGGACGAGGAGTACCTCGCGACGCTCGTCGACGACGCCCGCCAGGACGCGTGGCGCGAGCTAGCGCAGTCGATCGAGGAGACTCTCGACCGGACCTCGCGGATCGACCCCGACGACGAGGAGTACCGCCGCGACCGCTCGGTGCGGATGGCGCTCGTGGTCGTCGACGATCTGGTCAAGCTGGCGGAGGAGCGCGGCGTCAGCCTCGAGGACTGACGGGCTCGGCGGGGGCGGTCCGACGCCGGGATCGGCCGGGGCTCAGGCCCAGCCGGCGCGGAACGACTCGGTCGCCTCGGCGGAGCGCTCCCGGACCGACTCCAGCAGCTCCTCCATGGTGGAGCTGCGGAGGAACACAAGGCGGTCGAGCTCGGTGACCGGTGCGACGCCGGCGAGCTGCCAGGCATGCGCGGCCGGATCCTCCGCGAGCTCGACGACCGCGCCGTAACGCTGCTCGACGAACTCGCTGGCGACCGCCAGTGCCGTGCGGACCGCCGACTCCGCTGCGGCCAGCGCGGGGGCGTGCTTCTCGTCCCACTCCAGATCGGGCAGGAGGCGGACCTCGGCACGCGGGTACGGGTCGTCCTCGTACCAGCGGACGACCTCGAAGCGCTCCTCACCGACGGAGTCCAGCGTGACGAACGACTCCGCACCGTCGATGTTCAGGATGCGCGCGCGGGCGCCGACCGCGAACCGCTGGTCACCGCCGCCCACCTCCTGGCCGCGCTCGATGAGCACGACGCCGAACGCGAGGGTCTCGTCCTCGAGGACGTCGCCGAGCATCCGCAGGTACCGCGGCTCGAACAGCCGGAGCGGGAGCGGCATGTGCGGCAGGAGCACGGAGCCGAGCGGGAACATCGGAAGATCAGGCACGAGTTCAGGCAATCACGTCGAGCGGAGAGCGGCCAGTACGGGCGCGGCGCGTCGGGACGTGCTAGCGCATCGCGCCACCGCATCACAGGGGGTCGCGCCACGACCGAGGAGCCGCGGGACGCGGGCACCGGACGCGCGCGGATACTCGCCACCGACAGGAGGATCCCCGACGGTCCCGTCGGTCCGACGCGGCTCCCGCGCAGACTGTCCCCATGGATCTCGCCGAACTCCGGGCCGTCGTCCGCGGGGACCTGGCCGCCAAGGGCCACGCCTCCGACCGGCTCACCGTCCTCGTCCTCCGACTCGGGCAGTACTCGAGCTCCCGGAGGACCCGGCTCCCCCTCTACATCGTCTACCGCCTCGTCGATCTCGTCTGGACCCGCATGATCGTCGGAGCCGAGCTGCCGCCGACCGCTCAGGTCGGGCCCGGCCTGCGGCTGCCCCACTGGGGCCGCGGGGTGATCCTGCACCCGCGCACGGTCATCGGGAGGAACGCGTTCATCTACCACGGCGTCACCATCGGCGAGTCGAAGGGCCGGACTCCCGTCATCGGCGACGACGTATACATCGGCGCCCGCGCGACGATCGTCGGGGCCGTGACCGTCGGTGACCGGGTGCGGATCGGAGCCGGCGCCGTCGTCGTCCGCGACGTCGCCTCCGACTCGTCCGCGGTCGGCGTGCCGGCGAGGACCGCCTCGGCGGCGTCCTGAGGCGCTGCCCGTCGGTCTGACGGGGCCGGACCGCCCGCACGCTCCGACGAGACCGACATCACGACGATGCCCGACCCGACGCTGGAGGGACGGAACCGCCGCTGGTGGAGCGGAGTAGGGCGTACGGGACTTGAACCCGTGACCGACGGATTATGAGTCCGCTGCTCTGACCGGCTGAGCTAACGCCCCGCGGCGGCCGTCCGAGCGGCCGTCAAGTGGCGGCGGGTGCGGACGCAGCGTCGGAGGCCGGATCGGCCACCGGCTCCCCACGATACAGGCTCTCGAAGGTGCTGATCGTGCGGTTGATGTCGTGCGCGGCGACGATGCGGAGGGACGCGCGCTTCATCGCCTCGAAGTCCTCCTGATCGGCCGTGAGCACGGCGGTGAGGCGCTCGGCGAGGGCCTCGGCGCTGCCCGGCGCGAAGAGGTAGCCGTTCTCGCCGTCGTGCACGAGGTGCGGGAGGGCCATCGCGTCGGCGGCGACGACGGGGAGGGCCGAGGCCATCGCCTCCATCGTCGCGATGCTCTGCAGCTCGGCGATGGACGGCATGGCGAAGACGGTGGCGCGGGTGTACGCCTCCTTCAGCTCGGCGTCCGAGACGTAGCCGGTGAAGCGGACTCGGTCGGCGATGCCGAGGGTCGTGGCGAGCTGCTGGAGGTTGCGCATCTGGTCGCCGCCGCCGACGATCTCGAGCTTCGCGTCGAGCGCCGAGTCGAGCAGGGCGACGGCGCGGAGCAGGACGTCGATGTGCTTCTCGCCGGTCACGCGGCCGACGAAGAGGATCGAGTTGCCGGCGCGCGCTTCGAAGTCGGGCGTGTAGTTGTCGGCGTCGATGCCGCAGGAGATGGCGTGGACGCCCCGGAGGCCCGTGTACTTCTCGAGGAACTGCGCGGCCTTGCGGGTCGGCGTGGTGACCGCCTCCGCCCGGCCGAAGGTGCGGCGCGCGGCCCGCCACGCCATCGCCACGGCCTTCGCCTGCACGGCCTTCGGCAGGAGGGTGAACTCGAGCATGTTCTCGGGCATGAAGTGGTTCGTGCCGACGATGCGGATGCCGCGCTTGGCCGCCTCGATCCCGAGGCCGCGGCCGACGATGATGTGCGACTGGAAGTGCACGACGTCGGGCTTCACCTCGTCGAGGATGCGCGCGCTGTTCTGACGGATCCGCCACGGCATCGCGAAGCGCAGCCAGTCGTGCGGGTACCAGCGCCAGCTGTAGAGGCGGTGCACGATGATCCGCTGGCCCTCGTGCGTCTCGACCCGGGTGCCGCTCCAGCCGTCGGCCGACGGGGCGACGACGTGCACCTCGTGGCCGCGCTGCGCGAGACCGGCGGCGAGGCGCTCGGCGAACTTCGCGGCTCCGTTCACGTCGGGGGCGAAGGTGTCGCAGCCGATCACGACCGTCAGCGGTCGGGAGTCGGGCGATCCCGGTCGGGACGCGTCGCGGGGATCTGACACGGGAGGTCCTATCGGTGTCGTGCCGCTCGGGGAGAGAAGGGAGCGATCGGCGGAGGTCGGTCGGTTTCGGGGCTCTCGGCGCGGACCCATTGTAGGCAGAGGAGTCCTCACCACCCGGGATCCCGCGCCGTCAGCGCGCCTGCGGGTGGTGCTTGGCGAGGAGGAAGACGCCGTAGATGGCGACGGCGCCGGCCGCGATGAAGAGCGGGATCGCCCACGGGGCCGCGTACTGCGCCTCTCCGAGCACGACGATGCCGATCGCGACGGCGACCAGCGGGTCGATGACGGTGAGGCCCGCGACGACGAGGTCCGGCGGGCCGGAGGAGTAGGCGTTCTGCACGAAGTACCCGCCGAGGGCGGTCGCGGCCAGGAGCGCCACGATGCAGACCACCGTCAGCGGGTCGAACTCGCCGTACTTGATGCGGTTGAGCACGACCTTCGCGAGCGTCGCGACGAAGCCGTAGACCACTCCGGCGCCCACGATGTAGAAGATCGCCTTCGCTCCGCGGCGGAAGACGCGGAAGGCGATGACGAAGACCGTGAGCACCACGGCGAGGATCACGAGGATCGTGATGAGCTCGGGCGTCTGGATGGACTTGTCGACGGCGTTGAACGCCGCCACGAGGACGAACGTGCCGACACCCCCGACGCAGAGCACGATCGCCCGGATCGACGCCGCGTTCAGGCGCACCCGGCTGACCCGCGCGTTCACGACCGCGGTGATCACGAGCGCCACCGCTCCGAGCGGCTGCACCACGATGAGCGGGGAGAAGCCGAGGCTCGTCAGCTGGAAGACGATCGCCAGGCCCAGGAGCAGGGTGCCGATCACCCACGAGGGGCGCGAGAGCAGGGCGACCAGCTGGCCGCCGCTGAGGCCGGAGGAGCCGGAGCGCTTCGAGAACCGCTCCACCTTCGCCACTCCGCGGTGCTGGAACTGCGCGCCGAGGGAGAGGAACACCGCGCCCACGAGGGCGATCGGGATGCCGATGAACTTCGCCGGGTCGTTGAGGAGTTCGGCGAGATCGGCGGGCATGGGGACGACCCTACCCAGAACGCCTCCGGGAGTCCTCCGACGCACGGGTGAGGGGCTGAGCCCAGCGGATGATCCTCGCGGACCCGGTCGGCGGGCCCGCGGTACCCTGTCCCCCATGGCCGTCCTCCCCATCCGCATCGCCGGCGACCCCGTCCTGCACTCCCCCGCCGCCCCCGTCACCGAGTTCGACGACACGCTGCGCACCCTCGTCGCCGACATGTTCGAGACGATGGACACCGCCCCCGGAGTCGGCCTCGCCGGCCCTCAGGTCGGGGTCCCGCTGCGCCTGTTCGTCTACGACTACGCCGACGACGACGGCACCCCCCGCCGCGGCGTCGCGATCAACCCCGAGCTGTTCGTCACGCCGACCCCGCTCGGCGAGGCGGACGAGGACACGGATTCGGAGGGGTGCCTGTCCTTCCCCGGCGAGCGCTTCCCGCTCCGCCGCTCCGAGCGCGCGATCCTCCGCGCGGTCGACCTCGAGCAGGAGCCGTTCGAGATCGTCGCGGACGGCTGGTTCGCGCGCGTGTTCCAGCACGAGTTCGACCACCTCGACGGCGTGCTCTACATCGACCGCCTCGAGCACGACTACCACAAGCCGGTCGCGAAGATCACCCGCAAGCGCGGCTGGGGCGGCCCCGGCGTCTCGTGGCTGCCCGGCGTGGAGCACCTCGAGGACTGACGCGGGCCGCGAGTCCCCGAGAGTCGTCGCACTCGAGCCCGAGTGCAATAACTCCTGCAGACTCGGGAGGCGGGCGGGCGGCCTCACTGCTCGCGGTCGGCTTCCCGAGGAGGTGCGTTCCGCGGAGCGGGTCCTGTCGGGCTAGCCGGGAAGCCCTGACAGGTCGACCCCGTGCACGCCGTTGTGGTGGCGGATCGCGGGGAACGAGGCGGTGACGCTCCGGCCGACGCCGGGCGTCCGCTTCTCGGTCACGTCGCCGCCGAAGAGGGCGGCGCGCTCGCGCAGCTCGGCGAGCGCGGGGCTGTCGATGCGCTCGGTGAGCGAGCGGAGATCCGCCTCGAGAGCGCTGGCGTCCTGCTCCGCCGCGCCGTGCTGCTCGCGGTCGTCGTCGACCTCCACCCGCAGGCCCGTGGTCGTCCACCGGGAGCTGATGCGGACCTCGGTCCCTGCACCGCCGGACTCCAGGGCCGAGTCGAAGGCGTACTCGAGCACCCGGAGGACGGCCACCTCGGCGCCGTCCTGCAACGGGAACGGCTCGCCGAACGACTCCTCGCGGACGCTCAGGCCGCGCTCGCGGGCGCCCTCGATCAGGGGGACGGAGCCGCCGGTGCGCGGCAGCTCCCCCGGATCGACGGAGGCGACGGTCGCGATGCGGCGCAGCTGCGCCAGCGAGGCCTCGGCCGCCCGCACGGCCCGCTGCGCCGATCGCGCGGCCGCGGCCGGGTCGCGGTCGATCGTGAGCCGGACGCTCTCGGCCTCCTCGACGACGTGCGCGGCGCTGCGGACCGCGAGCTGCTCGAGCTCGCCGACGATGCGGAGCCTCGCCTCCTGCTCGCCGACCGCCAGCTCGAGGCGGACGACGCGCGCCGCCTCCTCCGCACGGCTCTCGGCGGCACGGCGCTCGGCGCCGACGGCGCGGCGCCACAGCACGACGACCGCGACCAGGGCGATCAGGGCGAGGACGAGGACGACTTCGAGCACGACGGCCTCCGGGGGACGGGACGGGTTCGGCACGGGAGTGCCGGAGAGAGATCGTACCCGCGCCGCGGACGGCGGACCTGAGGCCGCGGAGGGGGTTGCGGACCCGGACTCAGCCGTCCGAGCGCACGGAGCGGGTCACGGTGAAGCGGCGGTCGCGCGCCACCACCGTGGTCGGCCCGACCGCGCGGCGCAGCTCGGCCGGGTGCGCCAGATGGGAGTTGAAGACCGTCCAGAGCACGCCCCCGGGGCGCAGCACGCGGCCGGCCGCGCGGAGCATGCGCCGGGCGACGAGGTCGGTGACGGCTCCGTCGGAGTGGAACGGCGGATTGCAGAGCACGGCGTCGACCGAGGACGGCTCCAGGGTCGAGGCGTTGTCGTCGCGGAGGACGCGGACGGCGAGCCCGTTGGCCGCCGCGGTCGCCCGGGCGGACTCGACCGCGGCACGGGAGGTGTCCGTCGCGGTCACGGCGAGGTCGGGGCGGGCCCGGGCCACCACGGCGGCGAGCACGCCGGTCCCGCAGCCGAGGTCGAGGGCGGTGCCCGCGGGGAGGGAGTCGAGGTCGAGGGCCGCGAGGAGGGCGCGGGTGCCGAAGTCCAGTCGCGCGCCGGCGAAGGCTCCCGGCAGCGCGACGACCTCGAGGTCGAGCTCGTCCAGACGGCGCCGCTCGGGCACGGGCGCGGGCGGCTGGTCGGGGAGCGCGCCGCTCGCGAGCAGGGCGCGCGACTTCTGCCGGGCGAGGGAGACGTCGATCCGCTCATAGCGGGCGGCGAGCACGTCGTTCATCGTGCGGGTCATGTGCTTGATGCGGCCGGCGCCGATCAGGGTCGCGGCCGGATTCGCGAGTGCCGTCTCGGCCGCGACCGCGGCCAGGGCATCGAGCGAGCGCGGCAGACGCAGGAGCACCGTGTCGGCGTCGCGGACGGCCTCCGCGACGGAGTCGACGATCTCGATCGGCGCGGGATCGACGCCCGACGTGCGCACCGTCTCGAGGTTCTGCGCCAGAGCGCGCTCGGCGGTGATCGAGTCCTGCACGACGCGCACGGCACGGCCGTCGGCGGCGAGGCCGAGGCTCAGCGCCCCGTAGGCGTCCCCGATCACGGCGAGGCTGCCCCGATCGGCGGCGAGGTCGAGCAGCAGCCGGTCGCTGGCGTCGACGGCGACGAGATCCGGAGCCTCGACGTCGGGGCGGCGGCGCAGGAGGGCGAGCACGTCCTCGCGCATCGCGCCTCCGATCGTCGATCCGAGCGGGCCGTCGAGGGCGACCGCCCGCGGGCACGAAAAAAGGGCCCGAGAGTGGAGTCCCGGACCCTTCGCTCCCCGACTTGGACTCGAACCAAGAACCTACCGGTTAACAGCCGATTGCTCTGCCAATTGAGCTATCGAGGATCATCCGACCACCCGGAGGCGATCAGCGCGGTACTACTTTAGCAAACTCTTCGCGAACGCAAAATCGGCGCCGCACTCAATAGCCCGAGCCCGGGTCGACGCGGCCGACGAACGGCTCGCCGGCGGCGGACGCGGCCACGTTGGCGCGCACGCGCTCGGCCAGGAGAGGCGCGGTGATCTCGGGGGTGTCCGCGCTGTGGGGCGTGATCAGGCACCGGGGCTCGCTCCAGAGCGGATGCCCGTCCGGCAGCGGCTCGGGGTCCGTCACGTCGAGGGCGGCGCCGGCGAGACGGCCCTCGGCGAGGGCCGCGACGAGCGCGTCCGTGTCGACGAGGCTCCCCCGTGCGACGTTGACGAGCACGGCGTGAGCGGGGAGCCGTGCGAGGAGACCGGCGTCGACCATCCGCTCCGTGCCCGAGGTGGCGGCGGCGGCCAGCACCAGCACGTCGGCCTCCGCCGCGGCCTCGGCGAGCCGCGACGTCGGCAGCGTGCGCTCGGCGCCCTCCACCGGCTCGCCGCCGCGGCGGACGATCGTCACCCGGCAGTCGAAGACGTCGAGCAGCCGCAGGAGCTCGCGAGCGATCCCTCCCGCTCCGACGATCACCACGGAGGCGCGGTGCAGCGTGACCGCCTTCTTCGGCCCCCACGACTCGGCGCGCGCCCGCTCCGGCAGCGAGCGGAGCAGCGCCAGCACCAGCGCGAGCGCGTGCTCGGCCACCGGTTCCGCGTAGGCGCCCTTGGCGCTGGTCCAGACGACGTCCTCGCGGGACGCGGCGAGCACGGGCGCGAAGACGTCGACGCCGGCCCAGGGCAGCTGCACCCAGCGGATCGACGGGTGCTCCTCCAGCACCGCGGCCAGCTCGTCGGTGCGGCCGTAGGACAGCCAGAGCAGCGCGTCCGGACTCTCGTCGAGTCCGACGACCACTCCCCCGCCCGACTCGACCGCCTCGGCGAACACCGGCTTCGGCCGCGGGAGCACCGCGACGCGCGGGACGGTCACTGGTCGGCCGCCTCGACGCGCTGCGCTCGAGAGGCGTCGAAGCGCTCGTACTCGGCGAAGGCCGCTCCGAGCTCGCGCACGTAGGGGTGCCGCGCCTCGATCAGCACGTCCAGCAGCGGACCGTAGGCGACGACCTCGCCGCCGACGAGCACCGCGATCCGGTCGGTCGCCCGGCTCAGCACGTCGATGTCGTGGCTGACCACGACGGCCGCGAAGCCCTCCCGGCGCCGCAGGTCGGCGAGGAGGTCGACGATCGACTCGCGCACCGTCGCGTCGATGCCCGAGGTCGGCTCGTCGGCGATCAGCACCTTCGGCCCGAGCACGAGCGAGCGGGCCACGGCCACGCGCTGGCGCTGCCCACTGGAGAGCTCGTAAGGGTAGCGGTCCAGGAGGAACAGCGGCAGGTGCACGGAGTCGAGCAGCGTCGCCACCCGCACCGCCGCCGCCTTCGGGTCGTAGTGGCGGTCGCGGACGAAGATCGGCTCGGCGATCAGCTCCGAGACGGTCAGCTCGGGGCGGAGGGTCGCGCCGGCGTCCTGCGCGAGATGCGCGACGTCGACGGTGAAGCGCTTGAGCTCGCGGGCGGGGAGCGAGCGGAGCCGGTGCCCCGCGACCGTCGCGTCCCCGCCGATGATCACCGGGCGCGTGCGGCCGCCGTCGTGTCCCAGGCCGTCGCCGCCGAGCACGCGCGCGAGGGTGGACTTGCCCGAGCCGCTGCCGCCGAGGATCCCGAGCACCTCGCCCGGCTCCACCCGGAGGCTCACTCCCCGCAGCGCCGTCCACCGGCGGCTGATGCCGCGCGGCGGGTACTCGACGCTGAGGTCGTCGACGACGATGGGGGCCGGATCCCCGGTGGTCCGGCTCACGCCCGGCGCTCCGCCTCGACGATGCTGCGCAGCAGCTCGCGCCTCGAGGCCTGCTCGACCGGGTCGGGCACGGGCAGGGAGGCGAGCAGGCGCTGCGTGTAGGGGTGCTTCGGCGACGCGAGCACCTCGGCTCCCGTCCCCTCCTCGACCAGCTCGCCGCGGTAGAGCACCGCGATGCGGTCGGCGAGCAGGTCGACCACGGCGAGGTCGTGGCTGATGAACAGCGAGGCGAAGCCGAACTCGCGCTGCAGCTCGGCGAAGAGCTCGAGCACGCGGGCCTGCACCGACACGTCGAGCGCCGAGGTCGGCTCGTCGGCGATCAGCAGCTTCGGCTCGAGGGCGAGGGCCCGGGCGAGGCTGGCGCGCTGGCGTTGGCCGCCGGAGAGCTCGTGCGGGTAGCGGTCGCCGTAGGAGCGAGGCAGCTGCACCGCCTCCAGGAGCTCGTCGACGCGGGAGCGCGCCCCGGCGGCGTCGCCGGCCCGTCCGTGCACGATCAGCGGCTCGGCCACGCACTCCGCGATGGTGAGCAGCGGGTTGAAGCTCGACGCCGGGTCCTGGAACACGAAGCCGATGTCGCCGCGGACCGGTCGGAAGGCGCGCTCGCGGATGCCGCGCATCTCCTTGCCGAGGACCGTCAGCGACCCGCCGGTCACCGGCGTCAGGCCCGCGATGGCGCGCCCGATGGTGGTCTTGCCCGAGCCGCTCTCGCCGACGAGGCCGAGCACCTCACCCGCGCGGATGCGCAGCGAGACGCCGTCGACCGCGACGAAGCCGGGGCGGCCGAGCCGACCGGGGTACTGGATCCGCAGGCCCTCGGCGGCGACGAGCGTCTCGGCCTCGGGGGCCTCGGCGCGCTCGACGGCGCGGACGCGGGCGCGCTCGACGCCCTGGCCCACGTGCGGGACGGCGGCGAGGAGCTTCCTCGTGTACTCGGCCTTCGGCGCCGAGAACAGCTCGGAGACCGTCGCCTCCTCGACGAGCTCGCCCTGATACATCACGGCGACGCGGTCGGCCAGGTCGGCGACGACGCCCATGTTGTGGGTGATCAGCACGATCGAGGTGCCGAACTCGTCTCGGCACCGGCGGAGCAGGTCGAGGATCTCGGCCTGCACGGTCACGTCGAGAGCCGTGGTCGGCTCGTCCGCGACGATCAGACCGGGGTCCAGGACCAGGGCCATCGCGATGACGACGCGCTGCTTCTGGCCGCCCGAGAACTGGTGCGGGTAGTAGTCGACCCGCTTCTCCGGGTCCGGGATGCCGACGGTGCGCAGGACGTCGATCGCGCGCTGCCGCGCCTCCTTCTTCGAGACGGAGCCGTGGGCGCGCAGCCCCTCCGCGATCTGCCAGCCCACCGTGAAGACCGGGTTGAGGGCGGTTCCCGGCTCCTGGAAGACCATGGCGACGTCGGTGCCGCGCAGCTCCCGGAGGCGCGCCCTGGGCACGGAGACGACGTCGGTCGCCGCGCTCCCGTCCTTCTTCGAGAGCAGGACCACTCCGGAGGCGGTGGCCGTCTCGGGCAGGAGGCCGAGGATGGTCTTCGCGGTCACGGTCTTGCCGCTGCCGGACTCGCCGACGATCGCCAGGACCTCGCCGCGCTCGACGCGCAGGCTCACCCCGGCAACGGCGCGGACGGCTCCGCGGTCGCTCGCGAAGGCGACCTCGAGGTCGGTGATGTCCACGATCGGACGCGCTGAGGCGTCCCGGACGATGCGCTGGTCGCTCATCGCGTCCCCTCCACTCCGGCGACGGGGTCGTGCCCCGGCGTCTCCAGGCCGTCGGCGGCGAGGACGCCGCCCGGCACGACGGACGTCGCGGCGACGTCGCCGGCACCGGCGGCCACCGCGCGCCGACCGCGCAGGCGCGGGTCGGCGAGGTCGTTCAGGCTCTCGCCCACGAGGGTGATGCCCAGCACCACGAGCACGATCGCGAGCCCCGGGAAGACCGAGGTCCACCAGATGCCGCTCGTGACGTCCGACAGCGCCTTGTTGAGGTCGTAGCCCCACTCGGCGGCCGACGTCGGCTCGATTCCGAAGCCGAGGAAGCCCAGGCCCGCGAGGGTCAGGATCGCCTCGGAGGAGTTGAGCGTGAAGATCAGCGGCAGCGTGCGCGTCGCGTTGCGCAGGACGTGGCGGAACATGATCCGCGGCGTCGACGCTCCGATGACCTTCGCCGACTCGACGAAGGCGTCGCCCTTGATCCGCACGGTCTCGGCCCGGATGACGCGGAAGTACTGCGGGATGTAGACCACGGTGATCGAGACGGCCGCGGCGAAGATGCCGGCCCAGAGGTTCGACTGCCCGCCGGAGATGACGATCGACATCACGATCGCCAGCAGCAGGGTCGGGAACGCGTAGATCGCGTCGCAGATCACGACGAGGACGCGGTCGAGCCAGCCGCCGAGGTAGCCGGAGACGAGGCCGAGGAAGACGCCGAGGAAGATCGACAGGACCACGGCGACGACGATCACGAGGAACGCGGTCTGCGCTCCCCAGATCACGCGCGAGAGCACGTCGTAGCCGCCGACGGTGGTGCCGAGCAGGTGCTCCGCGCTCGGCGGCTCCTGCGCGCCGAACGACTCGCCGCCCGACCGCAGCTGCGAGTAGCCGTAGGGCGCGATGAGGGGGGCGAACAGGGCCACCAGCAGGAAGGCACCGGTGATGATCAGGCCGGTGACGAGCATCCCCCGCTGGAGGCCGACGCTCTGCCGGAGCTGGTGGACGACCGGCAGGCGGTCGACGAGGCGGCGGCGCGGGCGCGCCGGGGAGGTGGTGCTCATGCTCAGTACCTCACTCGCGGGTCGATGAGCGCCGCGATGACGTCGACGATGAAGTTGGTCAGCGCCACGATGACGGCGAGCAGGGCGACGATGCCCTGCACGGCCACGAAGTCGCGGGCCTGGAGGTACTCCGCCAGCTGGAAGCCGAGGCCCTTCCACTCGAAGGTGGTCTCGGTGAGGACGGCGCCGCCGAGCAGCAGGGCGATCTGCAGGCCGATCACGGTGATGATCGGGATGAGCGCCGGCCGGTAGGCGTGCGTGCGGACGAGCCGGAACTCGCTCACGCCGCGCGAGCGCGCCGCGTCGACGTAGTCGGTGCCGAGCGTGCCGATCACGTTGGTGCGCACCAGGCGCAGGAAGATGCCCGCGGTCAGCAGGCCCAGCGCGACGGCGGGGAGCACCGCGTGGGAAAGCACGTCCGAGATCGCGGCCGGGTCGCCGGTCTGGATCGCGTCGATGAGGTAGATGCCGGTCTTGTTCTCGAGGAACTGGAGCGAGAGCTCGGTGCTCGTCGAGGCGCGCCCGGCGACGGGGAACCACTTCAGCCAGACGGAGAACACCAGCTTCAGCAGCAGGCCCGCGAAGAACACCGGGGTCGCGTAGCAGAGGATCGCGAAGATGCGCAGCACCGCGTCGGGCGTGCGGTCGCGGTGGTAGGCGGCGAGCATGCCGAGCGGGATGCCGACCAGGAACGCCACGATCAGGGCGTAGAAGGCGAGCTCGACCGTCGCGGCGCCGTAGGTGAGGAGCACCTCGGTGACGGGGCGGTTGTCGCTCAGGGTGGTGCCGAAGTCGCCCGTCAGCAGCTTGCCGAGGTACTCGAGGTACTGCACGATCAGCGGCCGGTCGTAGCCGGCGGCGGACACGCGCTCGGCGAGCTGGTCCGCGGTCAGGCGGCCGCCGAGGGCCGCCGTGATCGGGTCGCCCGTGGAGCGCATCAGGAGGAACACCAGCGTCACGAGGATGAAGACGGTGGGGATGATGAGCAGGAAGCGGACGAGCAGGTAGCGCCCGAGTCCGCCCCCGGAGCCGCGCGGTCGCCGGGTGGGCGCCGTCGCCGCAGCCGTCGTGGCTGTCGTCACGTGATGCCTTTCGTGGAGAACGGCCGGCGCCTCCTGTCGGGGAGGCGCCGGCCGCGAGGGGGGTGGATCAGCCCTTGCTGAGTGCCGCGTAGCGGAACTTGAACGAGGCGTCGAGGGTGTCCTCGGCTCCGCTCACGGTGCTGCCGACGACCGCGACCTGCGAGCCCTGCAGGTAGGGGACGGTCGAGAGCTGCGCCGCGACCTTCTCCTGGATCTGCTCGATCAGCGCGGTGCGCGCGTCGGCGTCGGTGGTCGAGACCTGCTGCGCGATCAGGCTCTGCACCTCGGCGTCGTCGAAGTGGTTCGCGAGGAAGTTCTCCTTGATGAAGAACGGCGAGAGGTAGTTGTCGGCGTCGGGGTAGTCGGGGAACCAGCCGAGCTGGTACGCCGGGTAGACGTCGCTCGAGCGGTCCTTCGAGTACTGCACCCACTCCGTGGTCTGCAGGTTCACGGTGAAGAGGCCGGTCGACTCCAGCTGGTCCTTGATCAGCGCGTACTCGTCGCCCGAGGACGGACCGTAGTGGTCGTTCGAGTACTGCAGGTTGAGGGTGACCGGAGCGGTGACGCCGGCGGCCTCGAGGGTCGCCTTCGCCTTGTCCGCGTCGGGCGCGCCGTTGCCGTCGCCGTAGAGCGACTTGAGCGGCTCGACCGCGCCGGTCAGACCGGCGGGGACGTAGGAGTAGAGGGGGGTGTAGGTGCCCTTGTAGACCTGGTCGGCGATCTCGTCGCGGTCGATCAGGTCGGCGACGGCCTGGCGCACGGCGAGGGCCTTGGCGCTGTCGGCCTCGCCGGTGGTCGCGCCGAAGGGCTGGGTGTCGAAGTTGAAGACGATGTAGCGGATCTCGCCGCCGGGGCCGTCCACGACCTTGACCGTGTCGTTGCCGCGGAGGTCGTCGATGTCCGTCGCCGAGAGGCTGCGGAACGCGACGTCGATGTTCCCCTCCTGGATGTCCAGCTTGAGGTTGGACGAATCCGCGTAGTACTTGACGTTGACGGTGTCCGTCTTCGCCTCGCCGAGAACGCCCTGGTAGTCCGGGTACGCCTTGTACTGGATGAGGTTGTTCACGTCGTAGTTCGCGATCGTGTACTGGCCGGCGAAGGCGTCGCCCGAGACGATGTCGGCGTCCGCGGTCAGCTCGTCGGCCGAGAAGACCTCCTCGTCCACGATCGGGCCGGCGGGGCTCGAGAGGATCTGCGGGAAGGTCTGGTCGTTCTCGGACTTGAGCGTGAAGACCACGGTCGTGTCGTCCGGAGCCGCGACGCTGTCGAGGTTCGCAAGGAGCGAGGACGGGCCGTTCTCCGCCGCGATTCCGACCTGGCGGTCGAAGGAGAACTTCACGTCGGAGGAGGTGAGGTCGTGGCCGTTGGCCCACTTCAGTCCCTCCTTCAGCTTCACGGTGTACTCCGTGGGGGCGGTGAACTCCGCCGACTCGGCGATGTCGGGCTCGACGTCCGGGCTGCCGTAGGGGGTGTTCATCAGGAACGGGAACACCTGGTTCATCACGGCGAAGGAGCCGTTGTCGTAGGAGCCCGCAGGGTCGAGGGTCGTGATCTTGTCGGTGGTGCCGATGGTCAGGGCCCCTCCGGCGCTGCCGCCGGACGAGTCGTTCCCGCCGGCGGCGCAGCCCGTCAGCACGAGCGCGACCGCGGCGAAGCCTGCGGCGGCGGCCAGTGCACGGGTGCCGCGAGTGGATGCGGAATTCATCTCCGTCTGCCTCTTCCTGTCAAGGATGGGATGCGGGCGCGCTCCGGGCGCGCGGACTCTCGGCACACAGATCTCCTGTGGGCTGTGGCGTCACGACACTGGACGCCCGCATTGCTGTTCCTCATAGGTAACACAGTTGTGAGCGCTCTCCGAACCGGCACGGGCGTGCGGCCGATTTCTTCACACGACCGCAACACGCTCACTCCGTGCGCAGCGCCCGCTTCTCGCGCTCGAGCTCGACCAGGCGCACCTGCACCGCGCGCGCCATCACCGGATCGGCGGACGCGCGCTGCAGCGCCCCGCGCAGCTCGGCGATCTCGCGGAGCAGATCGCGCTCGATGAGCGAGATCGCCACGTCGCGGGAGTAGCGGGCGAGCCCCTCCTCGTCGGCGGCCGGGATCGGCGCCACCGCGAGCTGGCGCACCAGCGAGGCGAAGGGACCGGGGACGTCGTCGGCGACGTGCTCGACCCAGTCGCGGTCCTCCGCCCGCTCGAGGTTCGCGACCACGGCGTCGCGGACCACGCGGAGGGTCTCGTTCGTGACCGCAGCGTGCGCCGCCCGGGCCAGGAGCTCCGGGCCCATCGCCTGGGGCAGCTGGAGCATCGCCATCAGCGCCTCGCGCTCGATCCGCGTGACGACGTCGACGGGCAGATCGGCGATGCGCGCGCCGAGCGGCGCCTCGGCCGCGGGCGACTCGCCGCTGCCCCGTCCGCCCTGCTGATCGCGGCCCTCGGGTCCGGAGGAGCGGGGCCGGGATCCGGCGGAGCGCACGGCGGAGTTGACCTCGGCCATGTCCAGGCCGAGCATCCGGGCGAGCTCGCGGGAGTAGCCGGGCCGCAGCGCCGGGTCGCGGATCTCGGCGACGACCGGGGCGGCCGCGCGCAGAGCCGCGATCCGCCCCTCGACCGTCTCGAGGTCGTACCGGTCGAGCAGCTGACGGATCACGAACTCGAACATCGGCTTCTTGTCGTCGATGAGGCGGCGGACGGCGTCGTCTCCGCGGTTCAGGCGGAGGTCGCAGGGGTCCAGGCCCTCGGGCGCGACGGCGACGAAGGTCTGCGCGGCGAAGCGGTGCTCCTCCTGGAACGCGCGCATCGCGGCCTTCTGCCCCGCCGCGTCGGGGTCGAAGGTGAAGACGACCTCGCCGACCCCGCTGTCATCGCCCAGCACCCGGCGCAGCACCTTGATGTGGTCGACGCCGAAGGACGTGCCGCAGGTGGCGACCGCGGTGGTGACGCCGGCGAGGTGGCAGGCCATGACGTCCGTGTAGCCCTCCACGACGACCACCCGGTGCCCGCGGGAGATGTCGCGCTTGGCGAGGTCGAGCCCGTAGAGCACCTGGGACTTGTGGTAGACGGGCGTCTCGGGGGTGTTGAGGTACTTGGGGCCCTTGTCCTCCTCGAGGAGGCGGCGGGCGCCGAAGCCGACGGTCTGGCCGGTGACGTCGCGGATCGGCCAGACGAGGCGGCCCCGGAAGCGGTCGTAGACGCCGCCGCGGTTGTTGCTGCTGACCAGGCCGGCCGTGGTCAGCTCCTCCTCCGAGAAGCCGCGGCGCTTGAGCGCGGTGGTGAGCCCGTCCCAGCCGTCGGGCGCGAAGCCGACACCGAAGCGGTCGGCGGCGGCGCGGTCGAAGCCCCGCTCGCCGAGGAAGCGACGGCCGACGTCGGCGCCGGGGGTCGCCAGCTGCTCGCGGAAGTACTCCTCCGCGGCGTCGTTCGCGGCCAGGAGGCGCGCGCGCCCGCCGGTCTCGGGTGCGCGGCCGTCGCCGTCCTCGTACTGCAGCGGGAAGCCGATGCGCCCGGCGAGGCGCTCGACGGTCTCGCTGAACGAGCTGTGGTCCATCTTCATGACGAAGCTGTAGACGTCGCCCGACTCCTGGCAGCCGAAGCAGTGGTAGAAGCCGGCCTGCGGGCGGACGTGGAAGCTGGGGCTGCGCTCGTCGTGGAAGGGGCAGAGGCCCTTCAGCGAGCCGATGCCGGCCGACTTCAGCGTGACGTACTCGCCGATCACGTCGCCGATGTTCACCCGCGCCTTGACCTCCTCGACATCTGACTGTCGGATCCGAGGCATGGGGTCCATCGTATCGGCCGCCGGGGCCGCCGAGCCGGGGTGGGGAGAACTGCTGGCGGCCCGGTCGCGACGGCGGTGGCTACGTGCGGTCCGAGCGCGCGGGCGCCGCGGCGATCTCGGCGGCGACCTCGTGCAGGGCCGAGCGGACGACTCCGGCGGCGTCGTCGAGCGGCCTCGAGGAGGCGACGAGGAAGGAGCGCGCGGGGCGCCGGGCGGCGTCGACGGGCACGGCGACCACACCGCGCGGCAGTCCTGCGATCGCGAGAGCCGGGACGGTCGTGACGCCGAGCCCGGCCGCGACGAAGCCGAGGCGGCTGCTCCACGCGTCGATCTCGGCCACCACCCGCGGCCGCTCGGCGTCCGGCCAGACGCCGAACTGCGGCTCGCCCCTCCCCCCGCGGCCGACCACCCAGTCGGCGTCGGCCAGGTCGCGGAGGGAGAGGCGCCGGACGCGGGCCCAGGGGTGGTGGTCGGCGACGGCGAGGTGCAGGGCGCCGGAGGGCAGGACCTCGGTCTCGAGCCCGGTCAGGTCGTGCTCGTCGGGCTCCGTGCCGACCGCGACGACGGCCAGGTCGAGGCGTCCGGCGCGGAGGCGGCGCAGCTGCACCGGCGTGGAGGACTCGAGGAGGACGATCTCGATCGCCGGGTGGTCGCGGCGCACCCGGGCGATCGTCTCCGGCGCGAGGCGCATCGCGGTGGTCGGGAACCCGCCGAGGAGGACCCGTCCGAGCAGAGGCCGGTCCAGGGCCGCGACCTCCCGGGCGGCGGCGTCGAGGTGGTCGAGCACGGCCGCGCTGTGACGGGCGAGGCCGAGAGCCGCGGCCGTCGGGACGACTCCCCGCGGGCCGCGCTGGAACAGCGGCACTCCGGCCGCCTCCTCCAGCGCCGCGATCTGCTTCGAGACGGCCGACTGGGTGAAGCCCGTCTCCTCCGAAGCGCCGGTGAAGGATCCCGTGCGCAGCACCGCCACCAGGGCGCGGAGCAGCTGCGGGTGCACGTCGAGGGGCATCGGGCCAGTATGCGTCAGGCAGTCCGATGTGGAATGCCGGAGGTGACGAGCATTCGCTACCGGAAGGCGCTCGGTCCGAGAAGACTCGCCTGCATGACGACGACGAGGACCTGGTTCATCACCGGCACGACGAGCGGCTTCGGCCGGCTCTGGGCGGAGGCGGCGCTCGAGCGCGGCGACCGGGTCGCGGCCACGGCCCGCGACACGGGCCGGCTCGCCGACCTGGCCGCCCGCTTCCCGGAGCGGCTGCTCGCGCTCGAGCTCGACGTGACCGACCGCGACGGCGTGCTCGACGCCGTCGCACAGGCGGAGCAGCGCTTCGGCGGGATCGACATCGTCGTGAACAACGCCGGCTACGGCCACTTCGGCATGGTCGAGGAGCTGACCGAGCGGGAGATCCGCGAGCAGATGGAGACGAACTTCTTCGGGGCGCTCTGGGTGACCCAGGCCGCGCTCCCGGCGCTGCGGCGCTCCCGGGGGCGCCTGCTGCAGGTCACCAGCGAGGGCGGCGTGCGCGCCTTCCCCGGGATCGGCGCGTACCACGCGTCGAAGTGGGCGCTGGAGGGACTGAGCGAATCGCTGCGGCAGGAGGTGGAGGCGCTCGGCGTCCGCGTCACCTGCGTCGAGCCCGGCCCCTACGCCACCGACTGGCTCTCGCGCGGGTCGCGGCGCAGCGCCGAGCGGGAGGAGTACACGACTGTGCGCGAGCACGGACCGGAGTTCTCGGTCGGCGACCCGGTCGCGACGATCCCGGCGATCCTCCGCCTCGTCGATGCGGCGGACCCGCCCGCCCGCCTGGTGCTCGGCTCGGTGCTCCCGATGATCGAGGCCGTCTACGAGGAGCGGCTGCGCACCTGGCGGTCCTGGTCGGACGTCTCGGCGGCGGCGTTCGGCGGCGGGCGGTGACCGGTCCCGACAGCGCGGGCTCGGTCCGTGTGCAGGAGGTCGTGGATCCGCACGACCACGAGATCGACGCGCCGCCGAGGGACGAGCTCCGGCTCGTCCTGGTGACGGCCGGCTCCTACGTGATCGAGAGCGCCCGACCCCACGGCCGCTGGGCGACCGGGCAGGCGGCCCCGGGCCGCACGTCCGCGACCCCGCCCGGGCGGGAGATCCGGGCCTCCTGGAGCAGCAGGAGCACGGAGCGGTTCGCCTCGCTGCACGTCGCCGTCGGATCGAGGCTGGTGGCGAGCGTCCTCGAGGCGTTCCCCGGCACGCCGGCCGCGCGGCTCGACGTCCTCGCGCTCGGCGACGACTACGTGCGCGCCTCGATGCTCGCGATCGGCCGGGCCGCACGCGTCGGCGCTCCCGCCCTGCTCGGGGAGACGGCGGCCCTCTCGCTGGTGGCGCATCTGCTCTCGCTCCCCGAGCCGGTCGCCCGGCGGGCCGAGCCCGGCCTCTCCCCCGCCCAGCTCGCCCTGGTCGCCGACCACCTCGTGGACCGGCTCGCGGATGCCGTGACCCTCGACGAGCTCGCCGCCCTGGTGCACCTCAGCCCGTTCCACTTCCTGCGCCGGTTCTCCGCCGCCACGGGGTCCACGCCGATGCGCCGCCTGACGGCGCTGCGGATGGAGCACGGCCGCGCGCTGCTGAGCCGCTCGGACGCTCCCGTCGCGGCGGTCGCCGCCGCCTGCGGCTACAGCACGCCCGCGGCCTTCGCCGCCGCCTACCGCCGCCACCACGGCGTCAGCCCGCGCGAGCACCGCGCCCGGTTCGAGTGAGGCGGTCAGGCGGCCAGGCGCCCCGCGGCGTCCACGCGCAGCTCTGCGAGGCGGTCGCGCGTCGCGAGCAGGTCCTCGATCTGCGCGTCGAGGCGGGCGTGCTCGCGTTCGAGGAGGCCGAGCATCGCCCGGGTGGTGGTGCCGGAGTAGATGCACGGGAGGAGCTGCACGACCTCGGTGCTGCCCAGGCCCGCCCGGAACAGCTGCTGGATCAGCAGGACCCGGTCGACGGCGTCCTGCTCGTAGACGCGCTGACCGCCGTCCGTCCGGCAGGAGCGGATCAGCTCCCGCGTCTCGTAGTAGCGGAGCGATCGCACGCTCACTCCCGTGCGCTCCGCGAGCTCGCCGATCCTCATCCGTTCTCCTCCGACCCCTTGCAGCTGACACTGATGTCAGATCCTACGGTCGACGACATGGACATCACAGGATCGACAGCACTCGTCACCGGCGCCAATCGGGGCCTCGGCGCCCGCTTCGTCGACCAGCTCCTCGACCGGGGCGCCGAGCGCGTCTACGCGACGGCGCGGCGGCTCCCGACGCTCGCGAGGCTCGATGCCGACCCGCGCGTCGTGACCCTCGAGCTCGACGTCACCGACCCCCGGCAGGTCGCCGCCGCCGCGGCCCGGGCCCGCGATGTCGACCTGCTCGTCAACAACGCGGGCATCGCCACCCTTCAGGACCTCGTCACCGGCGATCTCGAGCTCATCCGGGCGGAGATGGACACCCACTTCTACGGAGTCCTCGGGATGACGCGGGCCTTCGCCCCGATCCTCGGGAGCAACGGCGGCGGCGCGATCGTCTCGGTCCTGTCGCTGCTGTCCTTCCGCACCTATCCGGGCAACGGCGCCTACGCGGCGGCGAAGGCCGCGGAATGGCAGCTGACCAACAGCACTCGGCTCGAGCTGGCCGCACAGGGGACGCAGGTCCTGGCCCTGCACCTGTCCTCGACCGACACCGACATGATGGCCGGCTGGGACGTCCCCAAGGCGAGTCCGGAGTCGGCGGTCGCGCTCGCCCTCGACGCTCTGGAGGCGGGCCGCGAGGAGGCGCTCGACGAGGAGACCGCCGAGGTGAAGGCCCTGCTCGACCGCTCGCCCGAGGAGCTCTACGCGGCCCTCCGCTCGCCCACCGCCTCGTGACCGTCGTTCCGCAGGATCGCGCTCGTCCTCCGCAGGACCGCGATACCGCGGCGGACCCGGCCGCCCGAGAGTGGGATCGCCCCTCCTCCCCGATGAAAGGACCACCATGTCGAAAGTCGTGATCGTCTCCGGCGCCTCGAGCGGCTTCGGAGCGATGACCGTCCGCAGGCTCACCCTCGCCGGGCACCGCGTGTACGCCGGGATGCGCGCCCTCGGCACCCGCAACGCTCCGGCCGCCCGGGAGGCCCGCGACTTCGCCGAGCAGCACGGCGTGGACCTCCGCCCGATCGAGCTCGACGTGTCGGACCAGGCCTCCGTCGACGCCGCCGTCGCCCGCATCGCGGACGAGAGCGACGGGATCGACGTCGTCGTCCACAACGCCGGCCACATGGTCCTCGGGCCGACCGAGGCCTTCACGGTGGAGCAGCTCGCCGCGGCCTACGACGTCAACGTCCTCTCGACGCAGCGGCTGAACCACGCGGTCCTGCCGATCCTCCGCGCGCAGGAGGAGGGGCTGCTGGTGTGGGTGGGCTCGTCGAGCTCGCGCGGCGGCACCCCGCCGTACCTCGGGCCGTACTTCGCCGCGAAGGCCGCGGAGGACGCGCTCGCGGTCGGCTACGCGGTGGAGGTGGCGCGCTTCGGGATCGACACGGTGATCGTCGTCCCGGGGTCGTACACGACCGGGACCAACCACTTCGCCCACGCCGGCCGGGCGGAGCGCGACGACATCGCCTCCGCGTACGAGGACCGCTACCCGGGTCTGATGGAGGACGTGTCGGCGCGCCTCGCCGAGCTCGCCCCCGACGACGCCGACCCGGAGGAGGTCGCCGCCGAGATCGCGCGGGTGGTCGACCTGCCCCGCGGCTCGCGCCCCTTCCGGATCGTCATCGATCCGGCCGACGACGGCGCCGCCCGCGTCTTCGAGCTCTGCGACGCCGTCCGCCGCGAGTTCTACGAGAGGATCCGCATGCAGGACCTGCTCGCCCCCACCGACACCACGACCCAGGGAGAGACCCGATGACCGCACAGCACCAGCCCCGCACCGCTCTCGTGACCGGCGGCTCCGGAGGCATCGGGCGCGCCGTCGTCGAGCGCCTCGCCCGCGACGGCTTCTCGGTCGCGGTGCACTACTCCGGCAACCGCGACCGTGCAGAGAGCGTCGCGGCGCGAGCCCGGGAGACGGGCGTCGAGGCCGTCGTCGTCGGAGGCGACGTCGCGGACGAGACGGCGATGGCGGCAGCCTTCAGCGAGGCCGAGGAAGCGCTCGGCGGTCTGGACGTGGTGGTCAACACCGCGGGGATCATGATCCTCGGGCCCGTCGCGACCTTCGATCTCGCGGACCTCGACCGGATGCACCGCACCAACATCCGCGGGCCCTTCGTCATCGCGCAGCTCGCCGCGGCGAGGCTCCGGCCCGGCGGCGCGATCATCGGCTTCTCCACCAGCGTGACGCGCACGTCGTTCCCGACCTACGCGCCCTACGTCGCGTCGAAGGCGGCGGTCGAGGCGATGACCCTCGTCCTCGCGCGCGAGCTGAGGGGCCGGGACATCACCGTCAACGCCGTGGCTCCGGGGCCCACCGCCACTCCCCTGTTCCTCGACGGGAAGTCGGAGGAGGAGGTGGCCCGGCTCTCCGGCGCCGTCCCGCTGGAGCGGCTCGGGCAGCCCGAGGACATCGCCGAGACCGTCGCGTTCCTGGCCGGACCCGGCCGCTGGATCAACGGGCAGATCGTCTTCGTCAACGGCGGTCTCGCCTAGGCGGCGCGGGCGGAGCGGCCGCACTGCTCCGCCCGTGTCCGCGCGTCTCAGGGGACACGCAACCCGAGATCAGGGTCATCCCTGATCCGTCCCCGCCCGCCGTCTCCGAGAATCGACCCATGCCCCCTGCCGCCTCCCGCCCGCCCCTCCTGCGCGCTCTGCTCGTCGCCCTGCTCGGCGGTCTCGTCCTGGGCGGGCTCACCAGCCTGCTGCAGGGCTCCCTCCCGCCGTCGCTGAGCTCGTTCGCCAACTCCTCCGGGGGCTGGTCGATGCTCGTGTTCGCGCTCGTGCGCCTCGGCGGCGCCCGGCCTGTGGCGGCGGCCGCGCTCGGACTGCTGAGCTTCTGGGCGCTCCTCGAGGGCTACGACCTGGTGACCGCGGCGCGCGGCTTCGGCTACTCGCTCCCCTTCACCGACGTCTTCTGGCTGCTCGCCGTCCCCGCCGGTCCGATCCTGGGGGCCGCCGCCGCGCTCACCCTCCACGGATCGAGGACCTGGCGCGTCCTGGCCGTCGCGCCGCTCTCGGGCGTGCTGATCGGCGAGGGCGTCTGGGCGCTGGGCGCGGTCGCCGACACCACGAGTCCGGTGTACTGGTGGCTCCAGATCGTCCTGGGTGCTGGCTTCCTCGTCCTGGCCGTCGTGCGGAGGAGGCCCCGGGTGCTCGTCTCGCTCGCGGCTCTCGGCGTCACCGCGGCGGCCGCCGTCGCCTTCTTCGTCGTCTACTCCGCGCTGTGAACCGCCGTTCGACCGGGCCGTCGCGGCCCCTCCGCGCACTCGCGGGTGCCGCCCTCCTCCTGGCCCTCGCCGGGTGCGCCGGCACGGCGGACACCCCGGTCACGCCGCCGTCGTCCACCTCCGTGCCGTCTCCGGCGTCCTCCGCCACCCCTCCACCGATCGACGTCTCCGCCGACCTGGCCGCGCTCGAGAGGGAGTTCGACGCCCGGATCGGCGTCAGCGCCGTCGACACCGGCTCGGGCCGCAGGGTCGAGCACCGGGCCGACGAGCGCTTCGGCTACGCCTCGAGCCTCAAGGCTCTCGCCGCGGCGGAGTTCCTGCGCACCGTCCCCGCCGCCGAGCGGGACGACGTGGTGACCTGGACCGCCGCCGACATCGAGGCGGCGGGCTACTCCCCCGTCACAGAGGCGAGCACCGCCACCGGCCTGCCTCTGTCGCAGCTCGCCGAGGCAGCGGTCCGCCGGAGCGACAACACGGCGCTGAACCTGGTGCTCCGGCGCCTCGGCGGACCCTCCGCCCTCGACCGCGGACTCGAGGCCCTCGGTGACACCACGACCGAGGTGGTGAACGAGGAGCCCGCGCTGAACACGATCGAGCCCGGCAGCACCGAGGACACCACCACCCCGGCCGCGTTCACGGCGGACCTCGCCGCGGTCGCCACGGGTGACGTGCTGTCCGCGGAGGACCGCGCGCTCCTGCTCGACTGGATGAGCGGCAACGCCACCGGCGACACGCTCGTCCGGGCGGGTGCACCGGCCGGCTGGAGCGTCGCGGACAAGTCCGGGGGCGCCGGCGGGATCCGCAACGACGTCGCCGTAGTGACGCCGCCCGGGCGGGACGCGGTCGTACTGTCGATCCTCACGTCGCGGAACGACCCGGAGGCGGACTACGACGACGCGCTCGTCGCCCGCGCCGCGGCCGTCGTGCTGGGAGCGCTGCAGTAGCGTCCGCTCTCCGTCAGCAGTGCCGGTTCACGTAGCCCGTTGCGCCACGGGGGACGACGTCGCGGTCGCGGAGGGTGACCGAGATGCGCCGGCCCTGCTCGGCGCAGGCCTCGGCGTAGGCGGACCGGCCGTTGTCGGTGTACTCGATCTCGTAGACCTGGCGCCCGTAGACGTCCGTGTAGGCCGCGCACTCGTCGTAGACCTGGCACTCCTCGACGACCGCGAAGTCGAAGCCGACCGTCCTCCTCCCGGCAGCGGCGTGGTCGGCCCCGTTCTTCTGGCCGATCGCCAGGCCGGAGCGGTGAGCGCGCGCCGTCAGGAGGGTGGCGAACGCCAGCGCCTGCGATGTCGTCAGCCTCCCGCCCGAGCGGGTGTAGCTGTCCAGGTTGTCGGCCTCGACGGCGTCGAAGCCGTCCTCGGCGCAGCCGTCGATCCAGGCGCCCACGATCGCGAGCAGAGCGGTCCGCTTCGCGGAGGTCGAGACGTCGAAGAGGTACTCGTCCGGCCAGCCCGGGTCGGCGAGGGGCTTCCCGTCCGCTCTCCTCACCAGGAGCTCGGGGTGCCGCTTCGCGAAGGCGGCGCTCTCGCCGGGCTGGGTCTGGAAGGCGTTCACGTAGCAGATGCTGTACCGGCCGGCGGCGGGCGGATCCGTGCGGTCGCGGTCGACGATCGTGACGCTCGACGCCGGAGCGTAGGCGCCTCCCAGCTGGTAGTCGAGGACGCCGTTCGCGGGAGGGAGGAGCGGAGCCGCCGAGGCGGCGGCGGGCTGGACCAGCAGCAGACCGGCGACGACCAGGGCGAGGAGGCCGAGACGGGGCCGACGCGGCCTCATCCGGGTGACCCCGCCCGAACGCGCCCTGCGGCTCGCACCCCCGTGGCCGCCGGCAGCGCGCCGAGTGCGAGCTCGCCGATCCCGGCGATGCGGTCCGCCGGTGCTCCGTCACGGGCCTGCATCGACATCCCGCTGAGCACGGCGACGACGAACGCGGCGACGGATCCGGCGTCCGTCTCCGGCGACACGTCGCCCTCCTCGACGCCCCGCTCGACACGGGCGGTGACGAGCGCCTCCATCTCCCGGCGACGAGCCTCGAGCCGCGGCTCGCTCAGCACGAAGCAGCCGGCCGGAGTGCCGGGCGCGGAGTACCCCTCCGCGCTGACGCGGACGACGGCAGCGACGGCCTCCCGCGCCGTCGGCCTGTCGAGCAGCTCCTCGAGCACGGCGTTCGCGGTGCCGGAGTAGCAGTCCGCGGCGGCCTCGAACAGCTCGTCCTTGTCGCCGAAGGCCGCGTACAGACTCGGCGCCGAGATGCCGATGTCGCGAGTGAGCACCGCGACCGTGGTCTCGTCGTAGCCGTCGCTCCAGAAGCGGTTCATCGCGGTCCGCAGCGCCGCTTCGCGATCGAAGCTCCTCGGTCGTCCTGCCATGCCCATCAATCTATAGCAGGCGCTACGGAATGTGCTAGCGTCCTCGCCACACGTTCTTTATCGATCGCTACAGAAAGCGGGACCCCATGCAGATCCACGACTCCATCGCCCTCGTCACCGGCGCCAACCGGGGCATCGGCGCCGAGTTCGTCCGGCAGCTCCGCGCCCGCGGGGCCCGGACCGTCTACGCCGCCGCCCGCGACGTCTCTTCGATCCAGGCGAGCGAGGGCGTGGTGCCCGTCGCGCTCGACGTGACGGACCCGGCGCGCATCGAGCAGCTGGCCGCCGAGCTCGGCGACGTGCAGATCCTCGTCAACAACGCGGGCATCGCGCCGACCGTGCCCTTCCTCACCGGCGACATCGCGGAGATCCGCCGCACCGTCGAGACGAACGCGTTCGGACCGCTCCTGCTGGCCCGCGCCTTCGCCGGCCACCTGCGCCGCGCCGGCGGCGGCGCCGTGCTCAACGTGCTGTCCGTGTCGTCCTTCACGTCGTTCCCGGGCGCCGAGTCCTACTCGATGTCGAAGGCCGCGGCGTGGAGCGCGACCGACGGCCTCCGCCTCGCTCTCGCCGAGCAGGGCACCCAGGTCCTGGGCCTGCACATGGGGTTCGTCGACACCGACATGGCGTCCTGGACGGACGCGCCCAAGTCCTCGCCCGACGCGATCGTGACCGCCGCCCTCGACGGCCTCGAGCGCGGCGACTCCGAGGTGCTCGCCGACGACATCGCCCGCAGCGTCAAGACCGGCCTCGCTCTCGACCCCGCGGAGCGCTACGGGCAGCTGCTCGCCGACTGATCCTCGTTCGGCGGGGTCACCGGAGGTCGTCGTCGATGCTGCGGAGGTCGAGGACGAAGCGGTAGCGCACGTCGTTCCTCGCCAGCCGGTCGAGGGCGGTCCCGATCTCCGCGACCGGCAGCACCTCCACCTCCGCGGCGACGCCTTCAGCGGCGCAGAAGTCGAGCAGGTCCTGCGTGTACCGGCGCCCTCCGCTGCCGGCCGAGGCGAGCCTCTTCCTGCCGACGAGCAGGTCCAGGACGTCGACCGTCACCGTGCCGAGGTGCCCGAGGAGGAACAGGGTGCCGTCGAGGGCGAGGACGCGCAGGTAGGGCGCCGGGTCGTGCGGGGCGGACACCGTGTCGATCTCGACGTCGAGCGAGTCGCGAGCGGCGGCGAGCGCCTCCGCGTCGGTCGTGACGACGACGTGCTGCGCTCCGAGCCTGCGGGCGTCGGCCTCCTTGCCCGGTGACGTGGTCAGGAGCGTGACCTCGGCGCCGAGAGCCGCGCCGAGGCGGACCGCCAGGTGACCGAGTCCGCCGAGGCCCGCCACGCCCAGACGGGTCCCGGGGCCGACTCCCGACGCTCTCAGCGGCTCCCAGACCGTGATCCCCGCGCAGAGCAGCGGTGCGGCCGCGGCCGGATCCAGCCCCTCGGGGAGCGCATAGGCGAACCGCTCGCCCACGACGTACCGGCCGGAGTACGCCCCGAGCGTGGGCGTGCCGTCGACCCGGTCCCTGCCGCCGTACGTGAGGGTCGGGAAGCTCTCGCAGAAGTTCTCCTGGCCCGCGCGGCACATGCCGCACTCGCCGCACGAGTCGACGATGTTCCCTACCGCGACCGCGTCGCCCGGGCGGAACGCCGTGACCGCCGCGCCGACGGCGAGGACCTCGCCGACGAACTCGTGACCGGGGACGAGCGGGAATCCCGCGTCGGCGCCCAGCGCGTGGAGGTCGCTGTGGCAGACGCCGCAGAAGTCGACGCGGACGTCGAGGTCGTCGGCGCGCAGCTCGCGCCGCTCGAGGACGAAGGGACGGAGGGAGTCGCCGGGACGCTCGGCGAGGAGTGCAGTGGTGAGCATGCCAGCGAGACTACCTACCGGTTGGTAGGTCACGCAGGATCATCAGCGGAGTCGCAGGGCCGCGTCGACGACCTCTCCCAGCGCGGCTCGTCGGCGCTGGTGCACCGGGTGCGGGTCGCCGCGGTCGGCGACCACGGTGACGGAGCCCTGGGCCCAGGCCGCGGCGGTCGCGATGAGGAGGGTCCAGAGGTCGGCGGGGTCGAGGTCGGGGCGGAGGACGCCGGCGCGCTGCTGCTCCGCGATGTCGGCGAGGTTCGCCTCGTCGATGCCCTCGTTGCCCGCGTAGAGGTAGCCGGCCGGCTCCTGCTCGAGCCGCTTCCACATGACCAGGCGCATCAGCGCGGGGTCGGCCAGGTAGTCGTCGTAGAGCCGTCTCGCGTAGTCCGCGGGGTCCGCCGCCGTGAAGGGCACCCGCTGGGCGTTGGCGAGCACGTGCGCGTCGAACACCGCGTCGAACAGTCGCTCCTTCGCTCCGAAGTGCGAGTACAGCATCGGCTTGCTCATCCCCGACCGTGCCGCGATCCGGTCCACCCGTGCTCCCGCCAGCCCGTGCGCCGCGAACTCCTCCGTCGCCGCCTCGAGGATCCGCTGCCGTGTCCGCTCCGCTCCCACGCCCTCACCGTACCCGCCGCTCCCGCGCCCGCTCGCGCCTCGCCCCACCATCGGCACCGCCGAACAGCCGATCCGCGTGGAGCGGATCGCCCCAGGCGGACGCACCCCGCTCCACGAAACGCACCCCCGTCACCAAGCCGCCCGCGCCACGCCGGGCAGGGACCGGCGTGCCACCGGCACCGCCGAACGGCCGATCCGCGTGCCAGCGGATCGTCCCAGGCGGACGCACCCCGCTCCCCGGAACGCACCACCTCGACAAGCCGACCGCGCCACGCCGGGCGAGGACCGGCGCGCCACCGGCACCGCCGAACGGCCGATCCGCGTGCCAGCGGATCGCCCTAGGCGGACGCACCCCGCTCTACGAATCGCACCCCGTCGAGAAGCCGACCGCGCCACGCCGGGCAGGGACCGGCGTGGCACCGGCGCCGCCGAACGGCCGATCCGCGTGCCAGCGGATCGCCTTAGGCGGACGCACCCCGCTCCCTGGAACGCGCCACCTCGACAAGCCGACCGCGGTGACGCCGGGCGAGGACCGGCGGCACCGCTGAGCCGGGCGCCGCCCGGCTCAGCGCATTCAACACAGCCTCTCGAACCATGCGAGGGCGCTCTGGTCGGTGAGGTTCGCGACCTGGTCGACGATGACGCGGCGGCGGGCGTCGTCGTCGCCGGCGGCGTGCCAGTCCTCGGCGAAGCCGGGCTCGAGCGTTCCCGGGCCGCGGTCGAGGAGGGTGTCGGCGAGGCGGGTGAGGACTTCGCGCTGCTGGGCGTAGATGGGCTGGCGGGTGTTCCGCGACATCACGAAGGTCGCGACGATGCCCTTGAGGACGGCGATCTCGGCCTGCTGCTCGCGGGGGACGACGACGTGGCCGCCGAAGCGGACGAGGTCGGGGTGCTGGTAGGCCTCGCGGGTGGCCTCGGTGGCGGCGGCGGCGAAGCGGCCGATGAGCTGGCTGGTGAGGTTCTTGAGCCGGGCCTGGTCGCGGCGGGAGCCGTCCCAGGAGGAGACCCACACGTCGAGCGAGTCGAGTCGGTCGAAGGCGGCGACGAGCTCGTCGTGTCCGACCTCCCCGCCCACCCAGGAGTGCATCGACTGCACGAGGTCCTCGTGGTCGGCGCGGGAGCCGAGTGCTTCGACGTCGATGTATCCGGAGACCACCGCGTCCTCGAAGTCGTGCACGGAGTAGGCGATGTCGTCCGAGAGGTCCATCACCTCGGCCTCGATGCAGCGCACCCCCTCGGGGGCGCCTTCCCGCATCCAGGCGAACGCGGGGGCGTCGTCGGCGTAGAAGCCGAACTTGGCGCGGCCCGACGGGTCGGCGACCGAGCGCGTGTCGGGCCAGGGGTACTTGCAGCTCGCGTCGAGGCTGGCGCGGGTGAGGTTCAGCCCGTAGGGGCGGGCGTCCTCGCCGAACACCTTCGGCTCGAGCCGCGTGAGCAGCCGGAAGGTCTGCGCGTTGCCCTCGAAGCCGCCGATCCCCTCGGCCCAGGTGTTGAGCGCGCGCTCGCCGTTGTGCCCGAACGGCGGGTGCCCGATGTCGTGGGCGAGGCAGGCCGTGTCGACGACGTCGGGGTCCAGGTCGAGGCTCGTGGCGAGCTCCCGGCCGATCTGCGCCACCTCGAGCGAGTGCGTCAGGCGGTTGCGCGCGAAGTCGACACCGGCCGTAGGGCTGAGCACCTGGGTCTTCGCGGCCAGGCGGCGGAGCGCGCTGGAGTGGAAGAGCCGGGCGCGGTCGCGGGCGAAGTCGGAGCGGCGGGTCGAGTGGTCCTCCGGCAGGAATCGCTCGGTGTCGACGAGCGAGTACCCCCAGAGCGCGCGGTCATCCACCGCTGTTGTGGATCTCGGCGGCCGAGACCGCGTCGCGCTGCCCGGCGTCGAGCTCGCGGGACTCGAGCCAGCGGTCCGGCAGGGAGGGGACCTTCGGCGAGCCGGCGCGGCCCCGCTGCCCCTCGGCCGCCTCGCCGGGGTAGGGCTGCGTCCAGTCGAGCGTCGCCAGGAGCTCGTCGAGCTGCGCGAGCGACTCGACGGTCGCCAGGCGGGCGCGGAGGTCGCCGCCGACGGCGTAGCCCTTGAAGTACCAGGCGACGTGCTTGCGGATGTCGCGGCAGCCGCGCTCCTCGCTCTCGAAGAAGTCGACGAGCAGCTCCGCGTGGCGGCGGAACGCCTCGGCGACCTGCCCGAGCGAGGGGCGGAACCGCTCGTCGGAGCCGGCGAACGCGGCGGCCAGGTCGCCGAAGAGCCAGGGGCGCCCGAGGCAGCCGCGACCGACGACGACTCCGTCGCAGCCCGTCTCGGCCATCATCCGCAGCGCGTCCTCGGCCGACCAGATGTCGCCGTTGCCCAGCACGGGCACGCTCGTGACCGTCTCCTTGAGCGTGGCGATCGCCGACCAGTCGGCGTGCCCGCTGTAGAACTCCGACGCGGTGCGCGCGTGCAGCGCGATCGACGCGACTCCGGCGCCCTCGGCGGCACGGGCGGCCTCGAGGTAGGTGAGGTGGTCCGGGTCGATGCCCTTGCGCATCTTGACGGTGAGCGGGACGTCGCCGGCGGCCTTCACGGCGCCCTCGACGATCTGCCGGAACAACGGGAGCTTCCACGGCAGAGCCGCTCCCCCGCCCTTCCGGGTGACCTTGGGCACGGGGCAGCCGAAGTTGAGGTCGATGTGGTCGGCCCGGTCCTCGGCGACGAGCATGGTGACGGCCTCGGCGACCGTGACCGGGTCCACTCCGTAGAGCTGGATCGAGCGCACCGACTCGCTGGGGTGGTGGCGGATGAGGCGCATCGACTCCGGCGTGCGCTCGACGAGCGCGCGGGAGGTGATCATCTCGCTGACGTAGAGGCCGTTGCCGAACTCGCGGCAGAGGCGGCGGAACGCCGTGTTGGTGATGCCCGCCATGGGGGCGAGCACCACCGGCGCGTCGAGTTCGAGGGGGCCGATCCGGAGCGCCGGCGCGGTGCGCGCGGGCGGGGCGGCCGTGAGAGTGGAGGACATCGGTATCGATTCTCCCAGATCCTGTGTTGGGGAAGGCGGAGTGACGAGCGGAGAGGTGGAGAGATGAGCGGGAGCACACCTGTGGAGGACGGTTCGCAGCGGCTGGAGGCGGACGCGTCCGCCCGTGGCCTGGCGGTCGAGATCGTGGAGAGGCCGACTGCCGGCAGCCTGCACGAGGCGGCCGCGCTGCTCGGCATCGAGCCCGGCGACATCGTGAAGTCGCTCGTGGTGAAGCGCCACGACGGCGGCTACCTGTTCGCTCTCGTCCCCGGCGGGCGGCAGATCGCATGGCCGAAGCTGCGCGCGGTGGTCGGAGTGAACAAGCTCCGCCTCCCCGACGAGACGGCCGCCCTCGAAGCGACCGGCTACCGGCGCGGCACCATCACCCCGATCGGCTCCACGACGGCCTGGCCGGTCTACGCCGACGAGCGGATCCTCGGCCGCCGCGTGGCGATGGGAGCGGGGGCCGACGGGCGCAGCGCCTTCGTCGACGCGGACGCCCTCGTGGCCGCCTACGGCGCGACCGTGGCCGACATCACCGTGGAGGAGCCTCCGCGCTGATCGACGGCACGGTCCGCGGTCCGGTTCCCGCGTCCGGCGGCACGGCGCAGACACCGTCCGCGCACAGCGGCCCGTCGGAGCCGCCGAGCATCTCGAACGGTCCGCTCATGCGACGGCCGCCCGCTGCTCCAGCACGTGCTCGAGCACCTCGGTGAACGCCGCCGGCTCCTGGGCGCCGGAGACGCCGAAGCGCCCGTCGAGGACGAAGAACGGCACCCCCGAGATCCCGTACTCGCGGGCCTGGGCGATGTCGGACTGCACCCGCCCGAGGTAGCGCTGGTCCTCGAGAGCGCGGCGCGTCTCCGCCGGGTCGAGCCCGACCTCGCCGGCGAGCGAGGCGAGCACGTCCGGGTCGGCCAGGTCGCGGCCCTCGATGAAGTACGCGCTCAGCAGCCGCTCGACGAGCTCGAGCTGCAGTCCGTTCTCCTTGGCGTGGTGGAGCGCCTGGTGGGCGGTGACCGTCTTGACGTGGCGCACCGACTCGAAGTGGTAGTCGAGGCCGACGCTCGCCGCGATCGCCGTGACGGAGTCGAGCATCTCCTGCGCCTGCGCCTCCGGGACGCCCTTGTGCTCGGCGAGGAACGCCGCCTCTCCCCCGCGGTAGTCCTCCGGGGTGTCCGGCGAGAGCTCGAAGCTGCGGTACTCGACGACGACCTCCGGAGCCTCGGGGTGCGCGGCGCGGAAGGCCTCGAGGCCCCGCTCGAACCGGCGCTTCCCGATGTAGCACCAGGGGCAGGCGATGTCGGACCAGACGTCGACGGACAGGGGGCTCGGCTCAGCACTCACCCCCAGGACAACGGAGGGGGCGCTCCGCTATTCCCGCAGCACGCGGACGAGCTCGTCCACGTCGGACTCGTCGTTCCAGAGGTGGAAGGCGATGCGGAGCCGGCCGCCGCGGCCCGAGACGCGCAGACCCGCGGCCTGCAGCCGCTCCAGGTCGGCTCCCCCCTCGTCCGGCCAGGACACGAGCGCCCGGTGCTGAGGCTCCCGGTCCAGCCGCTCGCACAGCGAGTCTCCGAGACCGGAGGCGTGCGCCCAGACCGCGTCGAGGTCGAGCGAGCGGAACAGGGCGAGCGACGCCTCGGCTCCGGCGAACGCCTGCCAGGCCGGCGAGACGTCGAAGCGGCGGGCGTTCTCGGCCAGGTGCATCGCCGGTCCGTAGCAGGACGACCACACGTCCTCCCCCGAGTACCAGCCCGCCTGAACGGGGACGAGCTCGGCCGCATAGGCGGGCGAAACGGTGAGGAACGCCACTCCGCGCGGCGAGCACAGCCACTTGTAGGCGTGGGTGAGGGTCGCGTCGAAGCGGGAGGCGTCGACCGGCAGGACGCCGGCGGCCTGCGTGAGGTCGCACGCGGTCCGCACCCCGTGCCGCGCGGCCGCGTCGAGGACGGCGTCGAGATCGGCGAGGGCCCCGCTGCTGGATTGCACGGCGGAGAAGACGACGAGGTCGTCCGCGTCCTCGACGGAGTCGGCCAGCGCCTCGAGCGCGACGGAGCGCACGACCACTCCGCGGTGCGCCTGGGCGAGGAAGGGGAACACGATGGAGGAGAAGTCGCCGTCCACGCAGAGGACGCGGGCCCCGTCGGGGAGCGAGGCGGCGAGCACGGCGGCCATGGCGGAGGTCTGCGAGCCGATCGCGACGCGGTCGACCGGAACGCCGGCGATCGCGGCGAACGAGGCCCGAGCGCGCTCGGCGACCGCTCCGTAGGCGGCTGCCGTGCTCTCCCCGGACGACCAGACGTCGAGGTCGGCGCGCAGCGCCTCCACGGTCTCCCGCGGCGGCAGGCCGAGGGTGCAGGCGTTGTGGTAGCCGCGGGCACCGGTGAAGCGCGCGCGCAGGTCGGCGTGGTTCGGCAGTGCGGTGCTCACCCCTCGAGGATGACGCTCCGGAGCCGGATCGCCAAGACCGGGGAGCGACCGGGCGCGTCGGCGGCGGGCCCGGTCAGCGGGCGGCGAGGGCGTGCGCCTGCTCGAGGACGGCGACGACCTCGCGGGCCTCGCGGACGTCGACCGGCGAGGGAGCGCCCTCCTGGAGCGACCGCGCGACCTGCTCGAGGAACGCGGCGTAGCGTCCCCGCTCGCTCGGCACGGGGTGGGAGCCGGACTCGTCGACCAGGACGCCCCAGCCCTCCGGCGTGACCTCGCCGAAGCCCTCGTCGTCCGGCCGGGCGCCGCCGGTGCGGAGCGCGCTCTCCTGCGGATCGAGACCGTCGACGCTGAACGCGGCGCGCGTGCCGAGCACGCGGAAGCGGGGGCCGGTCGCCCGGGCGACGCGGCTCATGGCGAGGTGGGATCGCACGCCGCTGTCGTGCAGGAGCGAGACGAACGCGTCGTCCTCGCTCGCCGAGCCCTCGTGGACGGTCCGGGTCTCGGCCGCCGTCACGACCGCCGGGCCGAAGAGCAGCAGCGCCTGGTCGACCAGGTGGCTGCCGAGATCGAAGAGGATCCCGCCGCCCTCCGCCGGACCTGTCCCACTCTGCCACCGGCCCGTCTTCGGCGCGCTCCAGCGCTCGAAGGTCGACTCGAAGCGGAGGACCTCACCGAGGACTCCTTCGCCCAGGAGGCGGCGGAGGGTGAGCAGATCGGCGTCCCAGCGTCGGTTCTGGAAGACGAAGACGGGCGCGCCGCTGCGCTCGGAGGCGGCGATGATCGCGTCCGCGTCGGCCGTGCTCGGTGCGAAGGGCTTGTCGATCACGACGGCGGCACCGGCCTCGAGCACCCGGACGGCCTGCTCCCGGTGCACCGACGGCGGCGAGGCGAGCACGACCAGCTCCGGCCGCTCGGCGAGCACCGCGTCGAGGTCGGGCACGATCCTGGCGAGCGGATGCGCGGCGGAGGCCGCCGCGATCCGACCGGCGTCGCGCGTGGAGACGGCGACGACCTCGAACGCCGGGTCGGCCGCGAGGAACGGACCGTGGAAGACGCTGCCCGCGAGCCCGAAGCCGACGATCCCGGCCCGGATCACGAGGAGGCCCCCGGCACGTCGACCGCGCCGCCGAACCGGCGGGAGCGGCCGGAGTAGTGCTCGATCGCATCCCAGAGGTCGGCCCGGGTGAAGTCCGGCCAGAGCCGGTCGAGGAACACCATCTCGGCGTAGGCGCTCTGCCAGAGCAGGAAGTTGCTGGTGCGCTGCTCGCCGGAGGAGCGCACGAAGAGGTCGACGTCCGGCATCTCGGGCACGTACAGCGCCCGGGCGATCGTCTTCTCGGAGATGCCGGAGGGCTTGAGACGCCCTGCCTGGACCTCGGAAGCGAGCCGCTGCACCGCGTCGGCGATCTCGGTGCGCCCGCCGTAGTTGACGCACATCGTGAGGGTGAGCACATCGTTGTCCGCGGTCATCCGCTCGGCGAACTGCAGCTCGTTGATCACCGACGCCCACAGGCGCGGCTTCCGGCCGGCCCAGCGGATGCGCACGCCCCACTCGTTGAGCTGGTCGCGGCGGCGGTGCAGAACGTCGCGGTTGAAGCCCATCAGGAAGCGCACCTCCTCGGGCGAGCGCTTCCAGTTCTCGGTCGAGAACGCGTAGACGCTGAGGTGCTTCACGCCGATCTGGATCGCTCCGGCCACGACGTCCAGCAGAGCCGACTCGCCGCGCTTGTGCCCCTCGATCCGCGTCAGGCCGCGGGAGTTCGCCCAGCGGCCGTTGCCGTCCATCACGATCGCGACGTGGCCCGGCACGGCCTTCCGCGGGATCGCGGGCGGGTGGATCCCGGTCCAGTCGAGGGGGCGGTACGGCTCGGCGTCCTTGTGGGTGAAGGGCTTCATCGGGTGACGTGCTCCAGGGATCTCAGACCGCGTTCGAGGTGGAACTGCGTGTAGGCGGCGACCACTCCGCTCGCCCGCGACCGCGTGGTCGGCTCGGTGGTCTCGGCGTGGGCCCAGTCTCCCGTGAGCAGCGCGCCCAGCAGGACCACGACCTCCGGTGCGACCCGCGGTGCGCCGGGCGGCGTGCAGTCGGTGCAGACGACGCCTCCGAGCTGCACCACGACCGCGCCGTGGGGTCCGGGGGCGCCGCAGCGCGCGCAGTCCTCGAAGCTGGGCGCCCAGCCCGCGATCGAGAGCGCCCGCAGGAGGTAGGAGTCGAGGGTCAGCACCGGCTCGTGCTCGTGCTTCGAGAGCGAGCGCAGGGCCCCGACGAGCAGGAGGTACTGCTGCAGGGAGGCGTCCGCGTCGGTGAGGCGGTCGGCCGTCTCGACCATCGCGCTCGCCGCGGTGTAGCTGTCGTAGTCGGCGGCGATGAGCGCACCGTAGGCGCCGAGCGACTCGGCCTGCGTGACGATGTCGAGGCTCCGGCCCTCGTAGAGCTGGAGGTCGGCGACCATGAACGGCTCGAGCCGCGAGCCGAACTTGGAGCCGGTCTTGCGCACGCCCTTCGCCACCGCGCGGATCTTGCCGTGGCTGCGCGAGAGCAGCGTCACGATACGGTCGGCCTCGCCCAGCTTGTGCGTGCGTAGCACCACGGCTTCGTCGCGATAGGTGGGCATCCCCCGATTATCCCCCCGACCCCCGACACCGGCCTGGCAGCCCGGCCGGAGCAGGGCTCGCGCCGTGGAACGATGTCCGGGTGGCAGCCTCCCTCTTCGAGATCCCGGCCTGGGCCGACCTGCTCGCGATCGCCATCGGCTGCCTCCAGGGCGCGATGTTCGCGGGCGAGTTCCGCGACCGCCGGATCGACCTGCTCGGCGTGACGATCATCGGCACGGCCACCGGCCTCGGCGGCGGCGTGCTCCGCGACCTGCTGCTGCAGACCCCGCTGGTGGCGCTGCACACCAACGCCTACCTCCTCGTCGCTGTGACCGCCTCGCTCCTCGGAATGCTGCTGCAGCACGTGCTCAACCGGGTCGACGGCACCATCACCGCCCTCGACGCGCTGACCCTGGGGCTCTTCGGCGCGATCGGCACCACGAAGGCCCTGTCGCTCGGCGTGCCGGAGGTGCCGGCCGTGTTCGTCGGGACGGTGTCGGCGGTCGGCGGCTCGGTCGTGCGCGACATCCTCCTCAACCGCCCGATCGCGCTGATGCACGTGGGCTCGCTGTACGCGGTCGCGGCGTCCGTCGGCACGGGAGTGCTCGTCGTGGCGCTGCGGTTCGGGGTGACGATCGACTTCGCGGCGCCCCTCGCCGTGGCGGTGGTGACGCTCATCCGCCTGCTCGCGGTGCGCTACGGCTGGAGCCTGCCCGAGCAGCGCGCCCTGAGGGGCGTGCCGCGCCTCCGCTGGCGCCGGCGCACCTGAGGCCGCTGCTCCGCTGCGGACGGAGCGAGCCGCCGTGGGGACCCGCTGGTGCGGGCTCCCCCGACGGCTCGAGGCGTCGCGGCGGTGCGGGTCAGGCCGAGGCGCCGGCCAGCTCGCGGACCGGGACCTCCTCGCGCAGAGCGCGGTTGACGGCCGAGACGATGGCCTTGAGCGAGGCGGTCGAGATGTCGGCATCCACGCCCACGCCCCACAGGGTGCGGCCGTTCACCGTGCACTCGACGTAGGAGGCGGCCAGCGCGTCGCCTCCGGCGCTGAGGGCGTGCTCGACGTAGTCGAGGACCCGGACCTCGACGCCCTGCTGCTCCAGCACGGCCTCGAAGGCGTTGATCGGGCCGTTGCCCCGCGAGCTGGCCGAGACGCGCTCGTCGCCCACCCGGAGCACCGCGTCCAGGGCGATGCTGCCGCCCAGATCGCTCGACGTGTTCGTGCGCAGCAGCTCGAAACGGCCCCACTTCTCGTCGGCGCGCTCGGCGGGCGCCGGCAGGTACTCGTCCTGGAACACCGTCCAGATCTGCTCGCTGGTGACCTCGCCGCCCTCGGCGTCGGTCTTGGCCTGCACGACGCCCGAGAACTCGATCTGGAGCCGGCGCGGCAGGTCGAGCGCGTGGTCCGTCTTCAGCAGGTACGCGACCCCGCCCTTGCCGGACTGCGAGTTGACGCGGATGACCGCCTCATAGGAGCGGCCCAGGTCCTTCGGGTCCACCGGCAGGTAGGGCACCGCCCAGGTGAGCTCGTCGACGCTGCGGCCGGTGCGCTCGGCCTCGGCCTGCATCGCCTCGAAGCCCTTCTTGATGGCGTCCTGGTGCGAGCCGCTGAAGGCGGTGAAGACCAGGTCGCCCGCCCAGGGGCTGCGCTCGGGCACGGGCAGCTGGTTGCAGTACTCGGCGGTGCGCTTGATGCCGTCCATGTCGCTGAAGTCGATCTGCGGGTCGATCCCCTGGGTGAACAGGTTGACGCCCAGCGCGACCAGGTCGACGTTGCCGGTGCGCTCGCCGTTGCCGAAGAGGCAGCCCTCGATCCGGTCGGCGCCGGCCAGGTAGCCCAGCTCGGCCGCCGCCACGGCCGTGCCGCGGTCGTTGTGGGGGTGCAGCGACAGCACGATGTTCTCGCGCTGGGCGAGGTTGCGGCTCATCCACTCGATCGAGTCGGCGTAGACGTTCGGGGTGGCCATCTCGACGGTGGCGGGCAGGTTCAGGATGACCTTGCGCTCCGGGGTCGGCTCGAAGACCTCGACCACGCGGTCGCAGATCTCGCGGGCGAAGTCGAGCTCGGTGCCGGTGTAGCTCTCGGGCGAGTACTCGTAGTAGACGGCCGTGCCGGGGACGGTCGACTCCATCTCGCGGCACTTGCGGGCGCCGGCCAGGGCGATGTCGATGATGCCCTGGCGGTCCTTGCGGAACACGACCTCGCGCTGCAGCACGCTCGTGGAGTTGTAGAGGTGCACGATCGCCTGGCGCGCGCCGCGGATCGACTCGTAGGTGCGCTCGATCAGGTGGTCGCGGGCCTGGGTCAGCACCTGGATGGTGACGTCCTCGGGGATCGCGCCCTCCTCGATGAGGCTGCGAACGAAGTCGAAGTCGGTCTGGCTCGCGCTCGGGAACCCGACCTCGATCTCCTTGTAGCCCATCCGGACCAGCAGGTCGAACATGATGCGCTTGCGCTCGGGGCTCATCGGATCGATGAGCGCCTGGTTGCCGTCGCGCAGGTCGACGGCGCACCAGCGGGGCGCGGACGTGATCCGCTTCGACGGCCAGGTGCGGTCGGGCAGGTCCACGGCGATCAGCTCGTGGAAGGGACGGTACTTGCCGATCGGCATGGGCGACGGCTTCTGGTTGTTCAGCATGAGGTGCTCTCCCGGCGCAGTGGTGCGCACGTGTCTGTTCTCGCTCGTGACCGATCCCGCTCGCACGCGGCACCGCTGGTGGGCGGTGCCGGTCGGGCGGTCTCGCGGGGACCCGGATGCGGATCGACCTCGCGGGCGAGGGATGGTTCAGCCGACGACGGACTCCGCGACGAGGATGGCCTGAGGATCAGATCTCGTCGCGGCGGAGAAGGAGGAGCTGTCCGAAGCGCACCCGGTCAGGGTAGCACCGCCCCCGCGGCGCGTCACCCCGGCGTCCCGCTCTACGAGACCAGGCCGTTCTCGTAGGCGTAGACCACCAGCTGCACGCGGTCGCGCAGGCCGAGCTTGCCGAGGGTGCGGCTGATGTGCGTCTTCACCGTGGCCTCGCTCAGGAACTCGGCGCGGGCGATCTCGGTGTTGCTCATCCCCCGCGCGGCCAGGTGGAAGATCTCGCGCTCGCGGTCGGTGAGGGTCGCGAAGGCGGGCGGGGTCTCCCGTCCGCTGCCCGCCGCTCCGAAGTGCTCGAAGAGCTCGCGGGTCGCGGAGGCGGCGACCACGGCGGTCCCCGCGTGCACGGTGCGGACGGAGGCGAGGAGGAAGCCGGGCTCCGTGTCCTTCAGGAGGAAGCCGCTCGCGCCCGCCCGGATGGCACGCGCGGCGGCCTCGTCGAGGTCGAAGGTGGTCAGCACGAGGATGCGCGGAGGCTCGACCCGCCGCTCCTGCGCGTCCGCGAGGATCCGCCGGGTCGACTCGATCCCGTCGACGCCCGGCATCCGGATGTCCATCAGCACGACGTCCGGGGCCAGTCGCGCGACCAGCTCCGCGCCCTCCGCTCCGTCCGAGGCCTCGCCGACCACCTCGAGGTCGGGCTGCGAGCCGAGGAGCATGCGGATGCCGGCGCGGAAGAGGGCCTGGTCGTCGACCAGGACGAGGCGGATGGTGTCGGTCATGCGGGGCTGCCTCCGGAGGCGAGGGGTGGGGCGGTGCGGGCGAGGGACGGAGAGGAGGGCAGGCGCGCGTCGACGACGAAGTCGTCCCCGACCGGGCCGGCGGCGAGCACTCCCCCGACGAGAGCGGCCCGCTCGCGCATGCCGACCAGGCCGTGGCCCTCGCCCGGCAGGGAGTCGCGCTCGACGTCGGCACAGCGGGCGTTGCGCACGGTCAGGGCGAGCTCGCCGCCGTCCTGGCGCAGGGCGATGTCGAGCGGCGAGCCCGGGCGGCCGTGGCGGAGAGCGTTCGTGGTCGCCTCCTGGGCGATGCGGTACAGGGCGAGACCGACGGCGCGCGGCACCGCCTCGAGGTCGACGGCCAGCTCGGCGCGGACGGGGGCGCCGGCTCCGCCCACGCTGTCGAGGAGGGCCGGCAGGTCGCGGGCGCCGGGCTGCGGGCCGTCGCTCTGCGAGTGGCGCAGCTGGGCGAGCAGCACGCGCACGTCGCCGAGGGCGTCCCGTGCGACGGAGGAGATGGTCAGCAGCGCGGCGTCGGTCTGCTCGGGGCTGCCGGCACCGAGGTAGCGCGCGCCGTCGGCCTGCGCGATCACCACGGCGAGAGAGTGGGCGACGACGTCGTGCATGTCGCGCGCGATCCGGTTGCGCTCCTCCACGGTGTCGAGCTCGCGCTGCGCCCGGGCGCGCTCCTGCTCGGCCTGCGCGCGCAGGGTCTGGCCCTCCCGGGCCCGGCGGACCGACCGGGAGAGCAGGCCGATGGTCCAGGAGAGGCCGAGCGTCGCGAGGATCCCGCCGAAGGTGGCGCCGGCCGGCAGGAGGCCGTCGTAGGCGTTCGCGACGAGGTCGAACACGAGGACGAGGTAGACGACGGCGACCACGGCACCGAGGACGGCCGACACCGCGCCCGCGATCCGGATCCGCCGCGACTCCGACGCTCCGGCGCCGAAGAGGACCGCCAGGATGGCCAGATCCGCCGGTCCGGGAGCGAGGCTCGCGCTCATCTGCAGGGCGGCACCGGCCCAGGCGATCGAGAGTGCGAGCGCCGGGGACCGCCGGTGCAGCACGAGCGCGACCGCGAGCACGCCCGCGACCAGCAGCTGCATCCCGCCGTCCACCCCGGCGAACGGGAGGCCGGCGACGAGGAGGAGCAGCAGCGCCTGACCGCCGGCGACCCCCACCGCGAAGGGGTCCTGCGGGCCGGCGACCCGCGTCAGCAGCGCATCGATCCGATCGCCCGCGAGGACCGGCGCCCGCAGCGCGTTGAGGTACACGAGGACCTTCGCAGCACCGAGCACGGAGGTGACCGCGAGGGCGACCAGGGCGAGGACCACGAACTCCACGCGGGCCGGGAGCCCGGACGGATCGAGCGGGCCGGAGAGACCGAGCGCGACGGTGACGCCGCCGATCCCGGCGAGGATCAGGCCGCCCGCGAGCGCCAGGGCACGGGTCCAGGGGCCCACCCGGCGGGTGGTCTGCCAGAGGACGACCAGGCCGACGAGCACCCCGTCGACGGGGACGCCGCCCAGCAGGACGCCTCCGTCGGCGAGCGCGCCGACCGCGACGAGCGAGGGCGCGAGCGCGGGCAGGAAGCCCGCGACCGCGAGGGCCAGCGCGAGCACGAGGCCGCCGGGGATGCGCTCGGACGGAGTGACCCCGGTGAGCCCGAGCAGCAGGTGGAGGGCGGCGAGCAGCGCCCCGGCGATCGGCAGGGCCGCCGGTCGGTCGAGGAGGGCGCGCATGGGGTCCACGCTACGGGTCCGCGCGCCCGGGAGCGTCGTCCTGGAGGGTGACCGTCGTCGTCCCTCCGGCGTCAGAAGCCCAGGCGCCCCAGCAGCTTCGGGTCGCGCTGCCACTCCTTGGCGACCTTCACCCGGATGGAGAGGAAGACGCGGCGGCCCAGCAGGCGCTCGATCTGCTCCCGTGAGACGGCGCCCACCTCGCGCAGGCGCTGGCCGCCCTTGCCGATGATGATGCCCTTCTGGCTGTCGCGCTCCACGAAGACGTTGGCGTAGATGTCGATCAGCGAGCCGTCCTCGCGCTCGACCATGTCGTCGAGCGTCACGGCGAGGGAGTGCGGCAGCTCGTCCGAGACGCCCTCGAGGGCGGCCTCGCGGATGAACTCGGCGATCCGCGAGGACAGGTCCTCGTCGGTCACCGCCTCCTCCGGGTAGAGGGCGGGCGAGACCGGCATGAGGCGCAGCAGTTCGACGGCCAGGACGTCCAGCTGCTCCTCGGTCACGGCCGAGATCGGCACGATCGTGTCCCACTCGCGCAGCTCCGACACGGCGAGCAGCTGCTTCGCGACGGACTTCTTCGAGGAGAGGTCCACCTTCGAGACGATCGCGACCTTCCGTGCACGCGGGAAGGAGTCGAGCTGCTCGTTGATGAAGCGGTCGCCGGGGCCGATCGGCTCGTCGGCGGGGAACAGCATCCCGATCACGTCGACGTCGCCGAGGGTCGAGGTGACGAGCGAGTTGAGCCGCTCGCCGAGGAGCGTGCGCGGCCGGTGGATGCCGGGGGTGTCGACGACGACCAGCTGGCCGTCGGTGCGGTGCACGACCCCGCGGATCGCGCGCCGCGTGGTCTGGGGCTTGGAGCTCGTGATGGCGATCTTCTCGCCGACGAGGGCGTTCGTGAGCGTCGACTTGCCCACGTTGGGGCGGCCGACGAAGGACACGAAGCCCGCCCGGTAGGGAGCGGCGGCGGGAGTGGTGTCGGTCATCGTGCGTCCTCGTGCTGATCGCCCGTGGCTCCGCGGGTGGGAGCCGTGCTCGGGCTGGGGGTGGTGGTGCCGCCGTCCGCGATGATCGCGACGGGGCCGGTGCCGGGCTCGCCGGCGGTGTCCAGATCGGGATCGCGGCGGACGATCACCGTGGAGATGGTCCCACGGCGCGGGTCCGCCTGCTCGGCCTCGAGCAGCACTCCGCCGATCCGCGCCGTCGCGCCGCGCTCGGGGAGGCGCCCGTAGGCCTTGGTCAGGAGCCCGCCGACCGAGTCGACGTCGTCGTCCTCGAGGTCCAGCTCGAACAGCTCGCCGAGCTCGTCCACCGGCAGGCGCGCCGAGACGCGGTAGACGCCGGGCGCCGTCTCCTCGAAGAGATCGACCTCGCGGTCGTACTCGTCCGAGATGTCGCCGACGAGCTCCTCGATGAGGTCCTCCAGCGTCACCAGGCCCGCGATGCCGCCGTACTCGTCGACGACCATCGCGAGGTGGTTGGACTCGAGCTGCATCTGGCGGAGCAGCTCGTCGGCCTTCTTGGACTCGGGCACGAACAGCGCGGGGCGCGCGAGATCGGCGACCGTGTCGTCGTCGTCCGGCCGCTCGTAGGTGTGCCGGGCGACGTCGCGCAGGTAGAGCACGCCGAGGACGTCGTCGACGCCGTCGCCGATCACGGGGAGCCGGGAGATGCCGCGGCTCAGCAGGAGTCCCATGCCGGCGCCGACGGAGGAGGTCGCCTCGATCGTCACCATGTCGGTGCGGGGCACCATCACCTCGCGGACGAAGGTGTCGTTGAACTCGAAGATCGAGTGGATCAGCTCGCGGTCGTCCTGCTCGAGCACGTCCTGCTCGGTGGCCTCGTCGACCATGCTGAGCAGCTGCTCCTCGGAGGAGAAGCCCGCCGAGCGCCCGGTCCCCGGGGTCACCCGGTTGCCGAGGGCCACGAGCCCGTGCGCGACCGGGCCCAGCGCGAGCCGGAGCACGTGCACGAGCGAGGCGCTGGTGGACAGGACCGCGCGGGCGTTCGCGCGCCCGACGCTCCGCGGGCTGGAGCCGACCAGGACGAACGAGACCGCCGCCATGATGAGGACCGCCAGCAGGAGCGCGAGCCAGAGCTGCGGCACCTCGACGACCAGCACCGTGGTGACGAACACCGCGGCCGTGGTCTCGGCCGCGATCCGCGAGAAGTTGACGACGTTGACGTGGGCGCTCATGTCGCCCGCGATCGCGCGGAGCGCGCGGGCGCTGCGGGAGTGCTGGGCCATGTCGAGCAGGTCGCTGCGCGAGAGGACGCCGAGTGCGGCGTCGGTCGCCGCGAACCAGCCGCCGACGGCGACGAGCGCGAGGGCGGCGATGAGGAGCTGGAGAGTGGGCACGGCGCGCTCTAGCGGCGTCGCTCGCTGATGTGGAAGCCGACCAGGATGTCGCGCTGGATGCCGAACATCTCGCGCTCCTCCTCCGGCTCGGCGTGGTCGAAGCCGAGCAGGTGCAGGAGCCCGTGGGCGGTCAGCAGCTGGAGCTCGTCGAGCACGGAGTGGCCCGCCGCCTCGGCCTGCGACTGCGCGACCTGCGGGCAGAGCACGATGTCGCCCAGGAGCCCCGCGGGGGTCTGCTCGTCCTCGGTGCCGGGGCGCAGCTCGTCCATCGGGAAGCTGAGCACGTCGGTCGGCCCCGGCTCGTCCATCCACTGCACGTGCAGCTGCTCCATCGCGCCCTCGTCGACCAGCACGATCGCGAGCTCGGCGTCGGGGTGGACGTGGAGCGAGTCGAGCGCGTAGCCGGCGAGGCGCAGCAGGGCGGCCTCGTCGACGGGGACGCTCGACTCGTTGTTGATCTCGATGCTCACGGGGGCGGGTCTTCCTTCGGTTCGGGAGGGGCGGGCGGACTCAGCCGCGCGGAGGCTGGCGGTCGCCGGGCGGACGGGCGGCCTGGCCCCGGCGCTCGGCGCGGTTCGCGAACTCCCGGGCCTGCTCGCGCTCGAAGTGCTGCGCCTGCTTCTGCTGGTCGTACTCGGTGTACGCGTCCACGATGCGGCCGACCAGGCTGTGGCGCACCACGTCCTCGCTGGTCAGGCGCGAGAAGTGGATGTCGTCGATGCCGTCGAGAACCCGCGTCACGAGGCGGAGTCCGCTCGCGCCGGTCGGCAGGTCGACCTGGGTGATGTCGCCGGTGACGACCATCTTGGAGCCGAAGCCGAGGCGGGTGAGGAACATCTTCATCTGCTCGGGCGTGGTGTTCTGCGCCTCGTCGAGCACGACGAACGAGTTGTTGAGAGTGCGCCCGCGCATGTAGGCGAGCGGCGCGACCTCGATCGTGCCGGCCGCGAGCAGCTTCGGGACGATCTCGGGGTCCATCATCTCGTTGAGCGCGTCGTAGAGCGGCCGCAGGTACGGGTCGATCTTGTCGGTGAGCGAGCCGGGCAGGTAGCCCAGCCGCTCCCCCGCCTCGACCGCCGGACGGGTCAGGATGATCCGCTCGACCTCCTTGCGCTGCAGCGACTGCACGGCCTTCGCCATCGCCAGGTAGGTCTTGCCGGTCCCGGCCGGGCCGATGCCGAAGACGATCGTGTTCTGATCGACCGCGTCGACGTACTCGCGCTGGCCGAGCGTCTTGGGCCTCACACTCCGTCCGCGGGCGGTGAGGATGGCCTGGCCGAACGCCTCGGCCGGGCTCATCGGCCCGCCGTTCTGCAGGATGCGGGCGGACTCGCGCACGCCCTCCGGGTCGAGATCGTGCCCGCTCGCGGTCATGCGCACCAGTTCTTCCACCAGGCGCGTCGCCGCGGCGACGGGCTCGCGCTCGCCGTCGAGCGTCACCTCGTTGCCGCGCACGTGCACCCGGACATCGGGGAATCGTCCTTCGACCGCTCGGATGAGGCGGTCCTGGGGTCCGAGGAGGCGCACCATCGCGACTCCGTCGACGGCGACGACGCGCCGCGTCGTCTCGGACGCGTCCGCGCCGGGGGCGGGACGCTCGTCGGGGCTCGCGCCCGTGTTCTCAACCGCTGGCAAGGGAGCCTTCCGTCTGGTGGCCGCCCAGGACGTGGGCGTGGACGTGGAACACGGTCTGGCCCGCTTCTTCGCCGGAGTTGAAGACGAGGCGGAACTGACCGTTGCTGTGGGCGTCGGCGAGCGACTGGGCGACCTGCACCATCTCGGCGAGCAGGGCCGGATCGGCGGCGGCGAGGGCGGCGACCGTGGCGTACTCCTGGGTCTTCGGGAAGACGAGGAGGTGGACGGGCGCCTTCGGCTCGATGTCGGTGATCGCGAGGATGCGCTCGTTCTCGAACACCACATCGGCCGGGATCTCGCCCTGGACGATGCGCGTGAAGACGGTGGGTTCGCTCATGCACTCATCTTAAACGGGGCCCGTGCGCGGCGGGAGCCGCGTTCGCCCACGGCACCCTGCTCCGGCGCCCCGAGGCGCCTGGGGAGGAGCGTCACCAGCGGCCCAGGCGGGCCGAGAGGACGGCGATCGCAGCAGGCCCGGCGGTCGAGGTGCGCAGGACGGAGTCGCCGAGCGCGACGGCCTCGGCGCCCGCCTCCGCGAGCAGCCGCAACTCCTCCGGAGCGATGCCGCCCTCGGGCCCGACGACGAGCACCAGATCGCGTCCGTCGGGGACCACCTGGGAGAGCCGCGCCTGCGCCGAGGGCTCGAGGACCAGCACGCGCGCGGTCGCGGCGCGCGCGACGAGACCGCGCACCTGCTCGAGCGGCGCGACCTCGGGAACCCAGGGGCGCAGCGACTGCTTGCTCGCCTCGCGAACGATGGCGCGCCAGCGCTCCCGCCCCTTCTCCTCCTTCGGGCCCGACCACCGCGAGATCGACCGCGCGGCCTGCCACGGGACGACCTCGTCCACCCCGAGCTCGGTCGCCGCCTGCACGGCGAGCTCGTCGCGGTCGCCCTTCGCGAGCGCCTGGACGAGGACCAGGCGCGGGGACGGCACCGGGGACTCCTGCACCGACTCCACGACCAGCGCCACCCGCGCCGGCTCCGCGCTCTCGACGAGGGCGGTCGCGACGAGCCCGCGCCCGTCGCCGACCCGGACGCTCTCGCCCGCGCGGATCCGGCTGACGGTCGCGGCGTGCCGGGCCTCCGCGCCGGTGAGCGCGAGCCGGCCCCCGACGACGAAGCCGTCGGAGTCCAGCGACTCGTCGATGTAGTGGTGCGCCACGGGCTCAGCCCAGGAAGCGGTCGCGGAGCTTGGAGAACAGGCCCTGCTGGAAGTGGGTCAGCGCGGGCTTCTGCGGCTTGTAGTGCTTCGCCAGCTCCTGGACCAGCTCCCGCTCGCGGTGGCCCAGCTTCGTCGGGGTGACGACCTGGATGCCGATGCGGAGGTCGCCGCGTCCGCTGCCGCGCAGACGCGTGACTCCGCGACCCTTGATCGTGACGATCTCGGTGCTCTGCGTGCCCGGCTTGATCTCGATCTCGATGTCGCCGTCGAGCGCCTTGAGCGACGCCGTGGAGCCGAGGATCGCGTCCGTCATCTGCACCTCGAGGGTGCAGAGCAGGTCGTCGCCGTTGCGGCTGAAGACGTCGTGGTGCTTGACCTTGATCTCGAGGTACAGGTCGCCGTTGGGGCCGCCGGCCGGGCCGACCTCGCCGCTGCCGGGCATCTGCAGGCGCAGGCCCGTGTCGACTCCCGCGGGGACGTCGACGGGGATGGTGCGGCGGGCGCGGACGCGTCCCTGGCCCTGGCAGGTGGAGCAGGGGGTCGCGATGACGGTGCCGTAGCCGCGGCAGGTGCCGCAGGGGCTCGCCGTCATCACGTTGCCCAGGAGCGAGCGGACCGTGCGCTGGATCTGGCCGGAGCCGTGGCAGATGTCGCAGGTCACCGGCGAGGTGCCGGGCTGGCAGCACGAGCCCTGGCACGTCTCGCAGAGCACCGCCGTGTCGACCTCGAGGTCGCGGTGGGCGCCGAAGATGACCTCGTCGAGCGAGACCTCCACGCGCAGCAGGGCGTCCTGACCGCGCTCGCGGCGGGAGCGCGGTCCGCGGGACGAGCCCTGCGCGCCCTGGCCGAAGAAGGTCTCGAAGATGTCGCCGAACCCGCCGAAGCCCTGGCCTCCGCCGCCGAACCCCTCCTGGGGCCCGCGGTCGTACTGCGCCCGCTGCTGAGCGTCGCTCAGGACGTCGTAGGCGTGCGTGACGAGCTTGAAGCGCTCGGAGGCGTCCGCGCTCGGGTTGACGTCGGGGTGCAGCTCGCGGGCGAGTCGGCGGTACGCCTTCTTGATCTCGTCGGCGGAGGCGTCGCGGTCGACGCCCAGCACTTCGTAGTGATCGGCCACAGGTGGCTTCGTCCTTCGTTCGTGGGTCGGTGGGCCGGGCGCGGCGCACCGGGGGAACCGGCGGGGGCCGGGAGGTCGGGCCTACTCCTCGCCGAGGAGGCGGGAGAGGTAGCGGGCGACGGCGCGCACCGCGGTGATGTTGCCGGAGTAGTCCATCCGGATCGGTCCGAGCACGCCCAGGCGCGAGATCTGGCCGCCCGCGGTGTTGTAGCCGCTCGTGAGGACCGAGGTCTCCTGCAGCCCGAACGGGGCGTTCTCGCGGCCGATGCGCACCGAGATGCCCCGGGGATCCGGAGTCATCTCGGCGAAGAGCCGCAGGAGCTCCACCTGCTCCTCGATCGCCTCGAGCACCGGGTAGATGCTGCCCGAGAAGTCCTCCTCGGTGCGGACGAGGTTCGCGGCGCCGGCCATGACCAGGCGGTCCTGCCGATTGGCGCCGACCTGCTCGAGCAGGGTCTGCACGATCGGCGTCAGCACCTGCCGCCGCTCGGGGCTGAAGCGCTCCGCGACGGAGCCGAGCGTCTCGGCCGCCTGCTGGAGCCCCAGGCCGAGCACGGCCGTGTTGAGCTTCGCGCGGATCTCGCCGAGGAGCGCGTCGTCCACGTCCTCCGGGGTCTCGAGCACGCGCTGGTCGACCCGGCCCGTGTCGGTGATCAGCACCGACAGGAGGCGGCGGGGCGCGAGGGCGACGAGCTCCACGTGGCGCAGCCGCGCGGCTCCGAACGACGGGTACTGCACGAGCGCGACGCTGTTGGTGAGCTGCGAGAGCAGGCGGACGGTCTTGACCAGCACCTCGTCGAGGTCCGGGCTCTGTCCGAGGAACGTCTCGATCGCCTGGCGCTGCGCGGAGGTGAGCGGGCGCAGGTCGGCCAGCTGGTCGACGAAGAGGCGGTAGCCCTTGTCGGTCGGCACGCGTCCGGAGGAGGTGTGCGGAGCCGCGATCAGCTCCTCCTCCTCGAGCTGGGCCATCTCGTTGCGGATGGTGGCGGCCGAGACGCCGAACGCGTGGCGCTCGACGATCGACTTGGAGCCCACCGGCTCCCGGTTCGCCACGTAGTCCTGCACGATCACGCGCAGGACCTGGAGACCGCGCTCCGTCACCATACGACCGACCTCCCGCCGGACTCCGAGTGCCCGCGGGCACGACCGTCTGCGGCGCTGACGCCGCGCGGAGCCTGGCACTCCGCAACTCTGAGTGCCAATCATAACCGGGAGGCAGACCGCCAGGCGGGGTTGCGCGGGGATCGGCCGGGGTGCACTCCTGCAGGGCCTCGGGGAGGAGCCCCGTCATCCCCGAGGAGGAGGTCCCGCGCGGCCCGGTGCGCGGGGGGTCGCCTCATGCCACGATGGACGCCGAGTGCACGGGGGAAGCCCGTCGCCGCCGCCGGAACGGAGACCATCATGTCGGCCACCCCTCCCCCGCCCCCCGTCTACGGGACCCCGGCTCCGCCGCTGAACCCGGCCGACGAGAAGACCTGGGCGATCGTCACGCACGTGACCGGCATCTTCTTCAGCTTCCTGCCCTCGCTGATCGTCTTCCTGGTCTTCAAGGGGCGCGGACCGTTCCTCGAGGCGCACGCCAAGACGGCCCTCAACTTCCACCTGACGACGCTGATCGCCTACGTCGCCGGGACGATCCTGTCCTTCGTGCTCGTCGGCTTCATCGTGTTCCTGGTCGTGCCGATCCTGGTGATCGTCTTCGCGATCATCGCCTCGGTGCGCGCCAGCGCGGGCGAGTACTACACGTACCCGCTCAGCATCCCGTTCTTCAAGTAGCCGCGGCACCGGGGCGGCCGTTCGCGGGCCGCCCCGGGACCCGGCCTCAGCCGTCGGTGAGCCGGCGCACGACCGCGTCGGCCAGCAGACGGCCGCGCAGGGTCAGCACGATCCGCCCGCGGAGCGCCGCCCGGCCGTCGACGAGGCCGTCGGCGATGAGCCCCGCCACCTCGCTGCGCCGAGCGGCGTCGATCGAGTCGATCGGCAGCCCGTCCGCCAGGCGCGAGCGCAGCAGCACGTCCTCCACCCGCCGCGTGCCCGCGTCGAGGGTCTCGCGCCCGGCAGCGGGCGAGGCTCCGGTGCTCAGCCGGTCGGCGTAGGCCGCCGGGTGCTTCACGTTCCACCAGCGCACGCCCCCGACGTGGCTGTGCGCGCCGGGACCGACGCCCCACCAGTCGTGGCCGAGCCAGTACGAGAGGTTGTGCCGGGAGCGGTGCGCGTCGTCGCGCGCCCAGTTGCTGACCTCGTACCAGGAGTACCCGGCCGCGGCCAGGCGCGCGTCGGCGAGCTCGTACATGTCGGCGGTGAGGTCGTCGTCGGGGGTCGCGACCTCGCCGCGGCGGATCTGCCGGGCGAGCTTCGTGCCGTCCTCCACGATCAGGGCGTAGGCCGAGAGGTGGTCCGGCCGGTTGGCCAGCGCGGAGTCGAGCGACCGCTCCCAGTCGGCCAGGGACTCCCCCGGCGTGCCGTAGATGAGGTCGAGGCTGACCTGCAGGCCGGCCTCCCGCGCCCACTCGACCACGAGCGGGACCCGCTCCGGGTCGTGGGTGCGCTCCAGCGTGGCGAGGACGTGCGGCACGGCCGACTGCATGCCGAAGCTGACTCGGGTGAATCCCGCCTCGGCCAGCGCGCCGAGGTAGGCGGCGTCGACGGAGTCGGGGTTCGCCTCGGTGGTGATCTCGGCGTCGGGCGCGACCCCGAAGTGGGTGCGGAGGCCGTCCAGCATCCGCACCAGGTCGCCGGCGGGCAGCAGCGTGGGCGTACCGCCGCCGAAGAAGACCGTGCGGGCGGGGCGCCGGGGCAGGCCCGCGCGCTCGAGCACCTCGGCGCCGAGAGCCATCTCGGTGATCGCCTCGTCGGCGTAGTCCTGCTGCTTCGCCCCGCGGAGCTCCGTCGCCGTGTAGGTGTTGAAGTCGCAGTACCCGCAGCGGACCCGGCAGAACGGCACGTGCACGTAGAGGCCGAGGTCGCGCTGCTCCACGCCGTCGACGACGGACGCGGGCAGTCCGCCGTCGAGCGGAGCAGGATCGGCGATCGGGAGGGCGCTCCCCACGTCAGCTGACGCGCGCCGGCAGCAGCGCGCGCAGGTACTTGGCGACCTGGCGCTTCTGCACGGCGCGCAGCAGCGGCGCGCCCAGGCGGTAGAGGCGGGTGGAGGGACGCGAGAAGACCCGGATGACGAGCCAGACCGAGTCGTCCGCGCGCTTCTCGACGACGAAGGACTCCTCGCCGCTCTCGGGGTGGCCCTCGAGAGTGCCGTAGGCGAAGCCGACCTGGTCGGGTTCGTCGACGACGTAGACCACGCGCACCGGGGCGTCGAAGACGCGGCCGAGCAGGGTCACACGGAGCACGGCGGTGACGCCGGCGGTGATGTAGGGGGTGCCGTCGGGGGCGAAGTGCTCCTCCGTCGGCCGGCTGACGAGGTCGATCGGGGTGCCCGCGGCGTCGAAGTTGACGCCGGTGTACTGCACGCCGCTGCCGCTGGTGATGTCGGTCACCTCGATGCCGCTGCCGCGCTGCACGCCCCAGGTCATCAGGGACGCGGTGGTGATGGCGAAGCGCTCGTCGCCCGAGCCGAGCCGGGCCTCGAAGCGCTCGGCCGTGAAGCCGTCCGGCGGGTACTCGAGCAGGTCGGGGGCCAGCGTGCCGCCGACGGCCGCGTAGGTGACCTGCGGCTGGCCCTCGAAGTTGGAGCGGCGGATGCTCACGTCCCGACCTTCTTCCCGGACTCCTCGAGCGCGGCGCGCGTCGAGTCCGCGCGCCGGGTGGTGCTGTCCATCCGACTCAGCGTATCCGACGCTCGCGGCGCGGAGCCGGGAGACGACGGAGGGCCCTCCCCGCCGGAGCGGGAGGAGGGCCCTCGTCGTGGTGCGGGTCGGCTCAGCTGCAGGGAGTCAGCTTCTGGACGGCCGGCGACAGGGTGCCGGTGCCGCCGAGGAGGACGACGCGCGTCGCTCCGCCGGCCTTGATGTCCTGCAGCACCTTGACCGGCACGCAGGTCGGGGGCACGGCGAAGAGGGGGCTCCCCGTGCGCCCGGCGGCCGCGGCTCCGGCCAGGGCGTCGGGGAAGTTCTCGCCGGTGGCCAGGAACACGGTCTTCGACCCGCGGGGGAAGGCCGCCCGGTTGAGCTGCTCCGAGGTGTCGTAGCGGTCGACTCCGCCGATGCGGGTCACGGCCGGTCCGGCCGGCACCGTGAGGGAGTTCTGGATGCCGGCGCTGACCGACAGCTCGGAGCCCGCGATGGTGAGCACCGGAGGCCGGAGCCCCCTCAGGATCCCGACGGTGGTCGGGTCGGCCGCCGGGAGGCCGCCGTTCACGAGGACGACGGGGGCGGAGTTCTTGCCCGCGGCGGCGGTGGCGCTGAGCGCGTCGGGGAACTTCTCGCCGGTCGCGAGCCAGGCCCCCTTCGGCGAGCCGCCTCCGAAGGCGCTCTCGATGATCTTCCGCGACGTGTCGTAGCGGTCGGTGCCTCCGAGGCGGAAGACCCTCCCGTTCGCGTACTGGCCGAGGTCGGTGGCGAGGGCGTCGCTGACGCTGAGGTCGGAGCCGACGACGACGATCCGCTGGGGCTTGAGACGGGTGAGCTCGTCGCGGACGACCTGGCTCACCGAGTCGCGGTCGACCAGGAGGAGCGGGCCGCCCTGCTTCGCGGCGGCGGGACCAGCGCTGAGCGCGTCGGGGAAGTTCGCGCCGGTGGCGATGTAGACGACGGGCACGCCGGGGGTGTCGAAGGTCGCCTTCGAGATCTCGACGGCGGTGCCCTGGCGGTCGGTGCCCGCGAGGCGGACGACCTCGGGGCCGGTGCCCGAGGTCGGCGTCGGGGTGGGGGTGGTCGTCGACGGGACGACGCGCAGCGGCGCGCGCACGATGACGCCGGTGCCGGCCGGCTGCTCGCCGCCACGGCTGAGTCCCTTCACCTCGACGGACGGGGCTCCGAGCGGCGACGTGTCGCTGAAGTTGAGGTAGCGGTCGAAGAACTCCTGGGTCGGCCGGATCGCGACGCCTCGTCCGTCCTCCACGACCGTGGGGGCGGCCTTCAGGCGGCCGCCGTCGTCCGTGCCGACCGTGGCGCTGAGGCCCGCGAGGTCGAAGAAGCCGGGAACGCCGGAGTCGAGGACGATGACGTCGCCCGCGCCGGCCTCGGTGACGGTGCCGCCGCCGGCCCAGAATTCGCCGCCGGCGCGATCGGAGGAGGTGGACGTCGACAGGTCGAGGTCGGCCTCCGTGGATCCGCTCGCAGCAGCCACGGCGAGGGTGGCGGAGAGGCCGAGGACGAAGCCTGTCCGGTCGACGCCGGCCGGAGCGTAGGCGTCGGCCGCCTCGTCCTCGACGCCGTTCAGGCGGAGCGAGAGCGAGGTGCCGCCGAAGGAGCCGGCGGCGCGCCCGATCGGGATGTCGATCGAATTGGTGGCGGTGTCGACGACGGATTCGCCGCTCGCGAGGTCCGTCGCGGTGCTGCCCAGCTGCCACTCCACGACCCGGTAGCCGGGGTGCGACCACTCGGTGAAGGTGTCGGGTGCGGTGGAGTCGGGCAGCTCGACGGTCAGCGTGGTCGCGTCTCCGGGCACCGGCAGCGGCTCGGTGCTGCCGAACCGGCCGTTGTCCGACCAGAAGTAGGGCGCGGGCGCGACCGTGATCACCCTGTTCGCTGCGGAGGCCGGTCCCGCCGCCACCAGCGATCCCGCTGCGACGGCCGCGATGCTCGCGAGCGCCGCCCCCGTCCTGATCCAGCGCTTCCTCGTGCTCGTAGGCACCACGGACTACCACCCTTCGTCATGGTGGAGGACCGGTCGTCGACGCTGCAGCCCCCCGTGCGAATCGATCCCGATCCACGGCCGCGTCCTGGCGTCCGAAAGCTATCGGTCCGCTGAGAGGCGCCGCAATCCCCGCGGACACGATGTCCCGGACGGGGGGTGCGTCACCCGTCCGGGAGGGAGGACGGGCGCCGGCGCCGGGGCGACGGGGCTCGCGCTACTTCTTGTCCTTGGTCTCGACGTCGCCCGAGAGCGCGGCGATGAACGCCTCCTGGGGGACCTCGACGCGGCCGACCATCTTCATCCGCTTCTTGCCCTCCTTCTGCTTCTCGAGGAGCTTGCGCTTGCGGGTGATGTCGCCGCCGTAGCACTTGGCCAGGACGTCCTTGCGCATCGCGCTGATCGACTCGCGGGCGATGATCCGGGCGCCGATGGCGGCCTGGATCGGCACCTCGAACTGCTGCCGCGGGATCAGCTTGCGCAGGCGTCCCGTCATCAGCACGCCGTAGGCGTAGGCCTTCTCCCGGTGCACGATGGCGCTGAACGCGTCGACCTGCTCGCCCTGCAGCAGGATGTCGACCTTCACCAGGTCGGCCTCCTGCGAGCCGGCGGGCTCGTAGTCGAGCGACGCGTAGCCGGCGGTCTTCGACTTGAGGTTGTCGAAGAAGTCGAAGACGATCTCGCCGAGGGGCATGTGGTAGCGGATCTCGACCCGGTCCTCGCCCAGGTACTCCATGCCGATCAGGGTTCCGCGGCGGCTCTGGCAGAGCTCCATGATCGTGCCGACGTAGTCCTTCGGCGCGAGGATCGCGGCCTTGACGATCGGCTCCGTGACGGCGGCGATCTTGCCGACGGGGAACTCGCTCGGGTTGGTGACGGTGACGGTCTTCTTGTCCTCCGTCGAGACCTCGTAGATGACCGAGGGCGCCGTGGTGATGAGGTCGAGCCCGAACTCGCGCTGCAGGCGCTCGGTGATGATCTCGAGGTGCAGTAGGCCGAGGAAGCCGCAGCGGAAGCCGAAGCCGAGCGCCACCGACGTCTCGGGCTCGTACACGAGCGCCGCGTCCGAGAGCTTGAGCTTGTCGAGGGCCTCGCGCAGGTCCGGGTAGTCGCTGCCGTCGATCGGGTAGAGGCCCGAGAAGACCATCGGCAGCGGCTCGGTGTAGCCGGGCAGCGCCTGCGTCGCGGGCTTGGACGCCGTGGTGACGGTGTCGCCGACCTTCGACTGGCGGACGTCCTTCACACCGGTGATCAGGTAGCCCACCTCGCCGACCGCGAGACCCTGCGTCGCGACGGGCTCGGGGCTCGACACGCCGATCTCGAGGATCTCGTGCGTGGCGCGGGTCGACATCATCTGGATCTTCTCGCGCGGCGAGAGCTTGCCGTCGATCATCCGGACGTAGGTGACGACGCCGCGGTAGGCGTCGTACACGGAGTCGAAGATCATGGCGCGCGCGGGGGCGGACGGGTCGCCGACGGGCGGCGGGATGAGCTCGGTGACGCGGTCGAGCAGCGCCTCGACGCCCATGCCGGTCTTGCCGGAGACGCGGAGGACGTCGTCCGGTTCGCCGCCGATGAGGCTCGCGAGCTCCTTCGCGTACTTCTCGGGGTCGGCGGCCGGCAGGTCGATCTTGTTCAGGACCGGGATGATCGTGAGGTCGTTCTCGAGCGCGAGGTAGAGGTTCGCGAGCGTCTGGGCCTCGATGCCCTGCGCCGCGTCGACCAGGAGGATCGCGCCCTCGCAGGCCGCCAGCGAGCGGCTGACCTCGTAGGAGAAGTCGACGTGGCCCGGAGTGTCGATCATGTTCAGGGCGAACGTGCGCCCGTCGCGCTCCCATGGCATCCGCACGGCCTGCGACTTGATCGTGATGCCGCGCTCGCGCTCGATGTCCATGCGGTCGAGGTACTGCGCGCGCATCGCCCGGTCCTCGACGACACCCGTGATGCCGAGCATCCGGTCGGCGAGGGTGGACTTGCCGTGGTCGATGTGGGCGATGATGCAGAAGTTGCGGATGGACGCCGGATCGGTCGCGGCGGGCTCGAGCCCGGAGTGTGCACGTGGAGACATCGTGGGACCAGTGTCCCATGCCCGGCGGCGGAGGCCGGGACCGGGCGCTACAGATCGAGTCCGTAGGTGCGGGTGGGCTCGACGCCGGGCGGGTTCTCGCGCTCGCCGAGGCGGACGAAGCCCATGCTCTCGTAGAGGGCGTGCGCGGTGGTCATCAGCGTGCCGCTGTTCATCACGACCCGCTGGAGGCCCCGCTCGGCGGCGAGCATCACGACGAACTCGGTGAGCAGGCGCCCGAGTCCCCGCCCGCGCGCCTCCGGGGCGACGGCGAGCAGCCGCCAGTCCAGCTCGCCGGGGCGGCCGAGCTCGTAGAGGTTCGCGCCCGGGCGCGCGGTGGTGACGGTGGCGAGGATCCGCCCGTCGCCCTCGACGGCGACCCAGACCTCGCCCTCGGCGTCGTGGCGGGCGACCGCGGCGACGTCGGCGGCGTACTCCTCGCCCAGCTCGTAGTCGTGGGCGTAGGCGGCGAGCCGGAGGCGCGAGACCTCGTCGTACTCCTCCGCCCGGACGCGGCGGACCAGCACCTCGGCGGCGCTCATCCGCGCACCGGGGCCGGGAGCGAGCGAAGCCCGTGCTCGAGCGCGGCGGGGTCCGCGGCGAGGCAGACGCGGATCCAGCCCTCGCCGGTGCGGCCGAAGGCGCTGCCGGGCGCGACGGCGACGAGGGTCTCGAGGAGGAACGACTCGACCCACGAGGCGACGTCCCCGCCGGTCGCGTGCGCCATGTCGATCCACAGGTAGAACGCGCCCTCGGGCTCGCGGTAGGCGATCCCGAGCTCGTCGAGCACTCCCGTCGCGAGCCGCAGGTTGGCGAGGTAGTGGTCGGAGGCGGAGGCCACCGCGTCCTGCGGCCCGGTCAGAGCGGCGAGGGCAGCGCGCTGGTCCGGAGTGGCGACGCAGCTGATCGCCGCCTCCTGCACGGTGACCATGATCGAGGTGAAGCCGGGAGGTGTCACGAGGTAGCCGACGCGGACGCCGGTCATCGCGTAGGTCTTCGAGAAGGAGAAGACACTGAGGACGCGGTCGGCATCGTCCCCGCGCTCTTGCGCGATCGCCGCGAGGCTCACATGCGGGCGCCCGTAGGTGAAGTACTCGTAGACCTCGTCGCTGAGCACCCAGAGGTCGTGGCGCCGGGCGATGTCGAGCAGGCGCTCGAGGACCTCTCTCGGGAACACCACGCCGAGCGGGTTGGACGGGCTGTTGACGATCAAGACGCGGGTCCGGTCGGTGATGAGGCGCTCGATCTCGTCGGGATCGGGGAGGAAGGCGTTCTCGGCGCGCAGCGTGTACGGCACGGGCACGGCGCCGATGGTCCGCGCGTTGGTCGTGAAGACGGTGTAGCCGGGGTCGGGGATCAGCACCTCGTCGCCGGGGCCGAGCAGGAGCGTCATCGCCTGGTGCAGCGCCTGCGTGGCGCCGACGGTCACCCAGACCTGCTCGACGTCGGCCTCGATGCCGTTGTCGCGCGCCAGCTTCTCCACGATCGCCCGCCGCAGCTCGGGGACGCCGCCGTTCGGCCCGTAGCGGGTGTCGTCGGCCGCCCACGCCGCCCGGGCCGCCTCGATGATGTGCGGCGCGGTCGGCACGTCGGGCTCGCCCACCGCGAGGAGGGTGACTCCGTCGAGCCGCAGCGCGATCTCGAACAGGTGGCGGATGCCCGAGGGCGGCACCGCGGAGAGGTGATCGGCGAGACGGGGCACCGGCGTCACGTTACCGGCGGCCCCGAGGCGCGAGACGCCACTGCGCCCCGCATCCCCCGGCGTGTCGCCCCGGCGGCCTCGACGCGGACGGCGGTGCACCCGCGGGCGCGGCGCGGTTGAAGGGTGACGACGGGTGCGCTAAAGTTCCTTGTTGGCTTGCGCTCCCCCTCCGGACACCCGGCAGGCGTGGAGTGATCAGAAGCCGGCGACCTCCAGTCGCACCGCAGGGCGTTCAGACGCCCGCGGAAGGGGCACTCCGTCGAGTAGCCGGCTGCACACACGCACATCCGAGAAGAAGGTAATCCACGTGGCAAACATCAAGTCGCAGATCAAGCGCAACCTCACCAACAAGAAGGCGAACGAGCGCAACAAGGCCGTCAAGAGCGAGCTGAAGACCGCCATCCGCTCGGTCCACACCGCCATCGCCGCCGGCGACACCGAGAAGGCCGGCACCGCCCTCGCCTTCGCCGCCAAGAAGCTCGACAAGGCCGCCAGCAAGGGCGTCATCCACAAGAACCAGGCCGCGAACCGCAAGTCGGCCATCGCGAAGCAGGTCGCCGCGCTGTAATACTGCGCGAAGCTGCAACGACGAAGGGTCCGGCCTCTGGCCGGGCCCTTCGTCGTTGCAGCTTCGCGGTCGACGGCCTCCTCGTTCCTCGTCGGCCGTCGCGCGGTCGGCTCCCACGGGTGGTCGCGGTGGGAGGAGCGGGTCCCGTTCCGGGTACGACGATCCGCTCGCACGCGGATCGCCGGTGAGCGGTGCCGTCTTCGACGGGCTCCTCGTGCCTCGTCGCCCGTCGCGCAGTCGGCTCCCACGGGTGGTCGCGGTGGGAGGAGCGGGTTCCGATCCGGGTACGACGATCCGCTGGCACGCGGATCGCCGGTGACCCTGCGAGGTGGACGACTCCCTCGAGCGCCGATCGCCGATCGCTCCGCGGAGGGGCTGATCACTTACGGCCGGTCGAGTAGGCGCGAAGCGGCGTATCGGGACCTGCCGGCTCCGAGGTCGATCCTGTGAAGCGGATCTCGGCGGGGGCTTCTCGGGCGGGTCAGAGGCCTCGGGCGGAGACGACGGAGACCATGCGCTCGAGGGCGTAGACGGGGTCGCGGGTGGCGCCCTTCACGTTGGCGTCGGCATCGGCGACCGTGAGGATCGCGGTGCCGAGGCCCTCGCCGGTCCAGCCCTGCAGGTCGCGCCGGGCCCGGTCCACCTGCCACGGAGCGAGGCCCAGGCGCGAGGCGACCTGGCCCGAGCCCTCCCGGGAGCCGGCGACCTTCGCCATGGTGCGCAGCTTGCTCGCGAACGCGGCGACGATCGGGACCGGGTCGGCGCCGGAGGCGAGGGCGTGGCGGAGCCCGAGCAGCGCCTCGCCGTGACGACCCGCGATCGCGGAGTCGGCGACGGTGAAGGCCGTCGTCTCGACGCGGCCGCCGTAGTACTTCGCGACGGTCGCCTCGGTGATCTCGCCGGTGACGTCGGACAGCAGCTGCTGGCACGCCGACGCGAGCTCGTCGAGGTCGTCGGAGAACGCCGACACCAGGGCGCGGACGGCGCCGGTGGTCGCCGTGCGGCCGGCGGTACGGAACTCGGCGATCGCGAAGTCGACCTTGTCGCTCTCGCGCTTGAGCTCGGCGCAGACGATCTCGATTCCGCCGCCCGTGCCCGAGCGGATGGCGTCGAGGAGCTTCTTGCCCCGGTTGCCGCCGCCGTGGCGGAGCACCAGGGTCGCCCCGTCCGCGGGCGCCGAGAGGTAGTCGAGGGTCTCGAGGAGGAACGCGTCCGTGCACTTCTCGACATTCGACACGCGGATGAGGCGTGGCTCGTCGAAGAGGGACGGGCTCGCGAGCGTCAGGAGCTCCCCCGGCGCGTAGCCGCCGGCGTCGATGTCGCTGACCTCGAGGCTCGGATCCTCGGCGCGGAGGAACTCGCGGAGGAAGCGCAGCGCGCGGTCGGCGAGGAACTGCTCCGGGCCGGTGATCAGCACGATCGGCGCCGGCCGGGTCTGGTTCCAGGCGAGCTGCGGGATCGCGGCCTTCGAGGGCGCTGCCTTCGCGCGCGCCGGGGCCCTGCCTGCCATGCCGTGTCCTTCCGTGCCGCGCCCGTCCGAGCGCCCTCCACCCTACGGCCCGCTCGCGGCGCCCCGAGGCCGCCGCGGAAGCCGTCGCGCCGCTCGCCCAGACCGCGATCCCGTCGCTGCGGGACGCGAGCACGACCGTACCCTCGACATCCGACCTCAGCGCCTCGACCCCGCGCTCGGCCAGCAGGGCGAGGAGCGACGGCTTCGGGTGTCCGTAGTCGTTCCCCGCCCCGACGGAGATCAGTCCGACGCCCGCGCCGAGCGCGTCGTAGAGCGCGGGCGACTGATCGGCGGAGCCGTGGTGCGCGACCTTGACCACGTCGACCCGGCCGACCTGTAGCCGGGAGACGCGCCCCTGCTCCTGCTCGCCGAGATCGCCCAGCAGCGCGACGGAGAGCGGGCCGCCACGGGTGTCCGGGCCGATGTCGACCCGGAGGGTCACGCTCGCCTCGTTCCCGCGCAGCGCGCTCCTGCGCTCCGGCCACTCGACCCTCCAGCGCAGCGAGCCGAGGGCGCCGCTGTCACCGCGGACCGCCTCCTGCACGGCGACCCCCGCGCCGGTGAGCGCCGCCCGGTCGCGCTCGTCGTCGCGGCCCGCGACGGGCCCGACGAGCGCGGCGTCGGTCCGTCCGAGGACGGCCTGGAGCCCGCCGACGTGGTCGAGGTCGTAGTGCGTGAGCACCAGCAGCGGGATCCGGTCCACTCCCATCAGGCGGAGGCAGGCCTCGAGCGGTGCGGGCTCGGGTCCCGTGTCGACGAGCAGCACGCCCGCGTCTCCCCGGAGGAGGACCGCGTCTCCCTGCCCGACGTCGCACATCGCGACGCGCCAGTCCTCGGGCACCGAGGCGGCGCGGAGGAGCGGCGTGGCGACGGTGGTGCCGCCGGCGGCCGCGATCGCGCACGCCAGCCCGACCGCGGCGATCCTGCGCACCCTTGCGAGCCGCGGCGCGCGCGTGACCAGCACGAGCGCGAGCAGGGTCAGGACGGTGAGCGCGAGCGCTCCTCCCACTCCCGGCCACCAGGCGATCCTGGGGGCGGGCCACGAGTCGACGGCGCGGGCGATCGCGGCGATCCACCAGGCGGGGACGGCGGCGAGACGGATCGCCGCGTCGGCGGCTCCGGGCCACCACGGAGCGAGCAGGCAGCCGATGAGCCCCAGCCCGGTCGCGGCGGGTGCCGCCGGCTCGGCGAGCAGGTTGGCGAGCACTCCGTACACCGGCACCGACGGGTCCACGAGCAGCAGCACGGGCTGGCAGGCGAGCTGCGCCGCGGTCGGCACCGCGAGGAGCAGGGCGAGCGGCCGGGGCAGCACCCGGCCGAGAGCGCTCGCGATCGGCTCGGCGAGCAGCAGGAGTCCGGCCGTGGCGAGGACGGACAGCACGAAGCCGAGCCTCCCCGCGATCGACGGGTCGGCGGCCACGAGCACGACGACGGTCGCGAGCAGGGCGGGCACCGCCGCTCCGGAGCGCCGCCCGAGCCGCGCGAGGAGGACCACCGTCGCCATCACCGCGGCCCGCACCACGCTCGGCTCGGGGGTCACCAGCACGACGAAGCCTGCGAGCAGGGCGAGGGCGGCGACGGTCCGGAGGCGGCGCCCGGCACCGAGGAGCGCCGCGATCGTCCAGCCGGCGACCACCACGACTGCGCAGTTGGCGCCCGAGACGGCGGTCAGGTGCGTGAGCGACGCGGTGCGCATCGCCTCCTCGAGCCCTGCGTCGAGCGCGGACGTGTCGCCGGTCGCGAGCCCGGGCAGCAGCCCCGCGACATCGCCGCCGACCACCCCCGCGCGGTCGAGGAAGCGCGAGCGCAGCACCTCCGCAACGGCCGCCGCTCCTCCGGGACCGCGCCGGTCCTGGACGGACGCCGCCCTCAGCATCGTCGCCTCGCCGACCGGCCCCTCCGCTGCCCCTGCGCGGGCCTTCAGGTCGAGCTCGGCACCGACCGACAGCCGGCCGCCGGGATCGGCGAGCAGCACGCGGACCGGGGCCGCGGTCGACGCGTTTCCCACCCGCAGCGCCGTCGCGTCGAACCACACTCCTCCGGTGGCGAGCGGACGGGCACCCGTGTCGACGCGCACGGTGACCGGGGTGAGGGCGCGGTCCTCCTGGGCCGTCCGCAGCGACGCCGGATGATCTCCGGGCGCCGCGGCCACGACGGAGGTGAGGGCGAGGGCGGCGCCGGCGCCCGCGACGAGCACCGCGCCGACCAGCCGTCCGCCGAGGCCGCGCCGGAGGAGGACGCACGCCGTCCCGAGGAGCACCCAGGCCGCGGCGCACCACGCGGGGCCCCACTCGAGTACCGCCGCGACCGGCAGCATCCCGGCCGCCCACGCCGTGCTCCAGGCGGCCGCCGCCGCCGGCAGGAGCCGCAGGTCCGCCGCCCGGACGCTCCTCACGGCGCGACCTGGTCGCGGAACGCGGCGAGCGTCTTCTCGCCGATCCCGGGGACCTCGAGCAGCTGGTCGACGGAGGTGAACGGTCCGTTCGCCTCCCGGTGGGCGACGATCTTCTTCGCAGTCGCGGGGCCTATCTCGGGCAGCTCCTCCAGCTGGGCCGCCGTCGCCGTGCTCAGGCTCAGCACGGATCCGGCGGCGGAGGCCCCTCCCGGAGCGGATCCGCCCGGCGCCGCTCCCCTCGCGGCCGGCGCCGCTCCCACGGCCGGCACGACGATCTGCTCGCCGTCGACGAGCCTCCGGGCCAGGTTGACCGCGGCGCGCTCCGCCGACTCCTGGAACCCGCCGGCCGCGGCGACCGCGTCCGCCACCCGCGCCTCCGGCGACAGGACGTACAGCCCCGGGGCGGCGACCTCGCCGGCCACGTGCACGTAGAGCGACTCGGCCACCGCAGCGGGCGCATTCGTCGTCACGGCGGGCTCCAGGACGCGCTCGTGCCCGCTCGACCGCGCTCCGGCGAGCAGCACCGCGACGACCGCGGCGCCGATCACGAGCACGACCGCCGCTCCCACCCCCACGCGCCAGCGCGGGCGGGCGCGCCGGGGCCGCAGCAGCGCCGTCGGCTGCTCGTCGTCCGTCCCGCTGGTCTCTGGCATCCGACGACGGTAGGACGCGAGTCACCGCCCGGAACGGCCGCCGACGCCGACCCGGGGAGAGCCCGCCGGATCGCCTCCCTGTGGAGGAGCGGGCGGCCCAGGCGCAGCACGCACGACCGGGCCCCTCCCGCGAGAGGAGGAGCCCCGTCAGCACGAAGCGGCTAGACCGCCTTCGTCACCAGGTTCACCAGGCGCGGCGCCCGCACGATCGCCTTCACGACCTCGCGGCCGACGAGAGCCCGGGCGACGCCGGCCGTGGCCCGCGCCTTCTCCTCGAGCTCGTCGGAGGAGATCTTCGGCGAGACCTCGAGCCGGTCGCGGACCTTGCCGTCGACCTGCAGGATCGCCGTGACCTTCTCCTCGACCAGGAGCGACGGGTCGGCCTTGCGCCACAGCGCGTGCGCGACGGTGCCCTCGTAGCCCAGACGGTGCCACATGTCCTCGGCCGTGTACGGCGCGAACAGGTTGAGGGCCATCGCGACCACCTCGACCGCCTCGCGGACCGCGGGGTCGCCGGCTCCGGCGCCCGAGTCGACGACCTTGCGGGTCGCGTTGACGAGCTCCATCAGCCGCGCGACCACGACGTTGAACTTGAACGCCTCGATCAGCGACGGGGACTCCGCGAGGAAGCGGTGCGTCTGGCGGCGCAGAGCCGCGTCGCCCGTCCTCCACTCGACGTCGGGCTTCGAGGTGACGTCCTTCGCCAGGCGCCAGGCGCGGGCCAGGAACTTCGCGCTGCCGCCGGGCGAGACGTCGGCCCAGTCGATGTCGTCCTCGGGCGGGCCGGCGAACGCCATCGTCAGGCGCACGGCGTCGACGCCGAACTCGTCCAGCTGGTCCGACAGGCGGACGATGTTGCCCTTCGACTTCGACATCGCCGCGCCGTCCATCTGCACCATGCCCTGGTTCAGCAGCGCCGTGAACGGCTCCGTGAACGAGACGTAGCCCAGGTCGAACAGCACCTTGGTGATGAAGCGCGCGTACAGCAGGTGCAGGATCGCGTGCGTCACGCCTCCGACGTACTGGTCGACCGGCGCCCACTTCTCGGCGAGCTTCGGATCGAACGCCTGCGTGTCGTCCTTCGGCGAGAGGAAGCGGAGGAAGTACCACGAGGAGTCGACGAAGGTGTCCATCGTGTCCGGATCCCGGCGCGCGGGCGAGCCGTCCACCGGGTGCGGCACGTTCACCCAGTCCTCCGCCGCTCCCAGCGGCGACGAGCCCTTCGGCTGCAGATCGAGGCCGTCGGTGGAGGGCAGGACGACGGGCAGCTGGTCCTCGGGCACCGGCACGAGCTCGCCGTCGGCTCCGTGGATGATCGGGATGGGGGTGCCCCAGTAGCGCTGGCGCGAGATCAGCCAGTCGCGCAGGCGGTAGTTCTTGGCCGAGCGGCCGCGGCCGCGCTCCTCGAGCATCCTGGTGACGCGCTCGATGGCGGTGCGCTTGGAGAGCCCGTCGAGCGGACCGGAGTTGATCAGGCGGCCGTCGCCGGTCAGCGCCTCGCCGGTCGTGGCGGGGTCGAGCGAGTACTCCTTCTCGAGCGCGGCCAGCTCCTCCGGGTCCTCCGGGATGACCGGGATCGCCCCGGTGACGGAGGCGTTGGTGTCGACGACCACGCGCACGGGCAGGTCGAACGCGCGGGCGAAGTCGAGGTCGCGCTGGTCGTGCGCGGGCACGGCCATGACGGCGCCGTGGCCGTAGTCGGAGAGGACGTAGTCGGCGGCCCAGATCGGCAGCCGCTCGCCGTTCACGGGGTTCACCGCGTAGCGGCCGAGGAACACGCCGGTCTTGGGGCGGTCGGCGGTCAGGCGCTCGATCTCGCTCGACTTCTGCACCGTCTCGAGGTAGCTGCGGAACGCGTCGCGGATCGCGGGCTCGGAGCCCTCGACCAGCTCGGAGGCGAGGTCCGAGTCGGGCGCGACGACCATGAAGGTCGCCCCGTAGAGCGTGTCCGGACGCGTGGTGAAGACGGTGACGCGCTCGTCGCGGCCCTCGATCTCGAACTCGACGTCGGCGCCGATGGAGCGGCCGATCCAGTTGCGCTGCATGGCGATGACCTTCGACGGCCAGGAGCCCTCGAGCTGGTTCAGGTCGTCGAGCAGGCGGTCGGCGTAGTCGGTGATCTTGAAGTACCACTGCGTGAGCTTCTTCTTGACCACGACCGCGCCGGAGCGCTCGGAGGTGCCGTCCGCCAGGACCTGCTCGTTCGCCAGGACCGTCTGGTCCACCGGGTCCCAGTTGACCCAGCTGTCCTTGCGGTAGGCGAGGCCCTTCTCGTACATCTTGAGGAACAGCCACTGGTTCCACTTGTAGTACTCGGGGTCGGAGGTGTGCAGCACGCGGTCCCAGTCGAAGGACGCGGCGTAGCGCTTCATCGAGCGCTTCTGCTGCTCGATGTTGTCGTAGGTCCAGGTGACCGGGTTCAGTCCGCGCTTGATCGCGGCGTTCTCGGCGGGCAGGCCGAAGCTGTCCCAGCCGATCGGGTGGAGGACGTTGAAGCCCTGCTGGCGCCAGTAGCGCGCGATGACGTCGCCGAGCGCGTACGCCTCGGCGTGGCCCATGTGCAGGTCGCCCGAGGGGTACGGGAACATGTCGAGCACGTACTTGCGGGGGCGCTTGTCGTCGGGGTCGTCCGTCGCGAACGGGCGCGTCTCCTCCCAGATCGGGAGCCACTTCTCCTGGAGCGCTCGGAAGTCGTAGCGCTCCTCGTCGCTCGCGCCGGTCTGCCGGGAGGTGTCTTCTGCCACAGGTGCTTCTCACTTCTGAAGGAGGGGGAGAACGCGCACGCGTGGGCGGCTGCGTTCGACCATCAACCCTACTGGCCCTGCGCGCACGGCAGACGAACGCGGCGCCCGCTCACGCCTCGGCGGCGCCCAGCACGGCGAGGAGCGCCCGGGCCTTCAGCCGCGTCTCCTCGACCTCCTCCTCCGGCACCGAGAGCGCGGTGATGCCGCCGCCGGTGCCCAGGCGGGCGCGCTCACCGTCGAGCACGAGGGTGCGGATCGTCATCGCGAGGTCCAGCGAGCCGTCCGAGCCCAGGCGGCCGAAGGCGCCGGAGTAGACGCCGCGGGGGCCGCCCTCCCACTCGCGGAGCAGCTCCACGGCCCGGCGCTTGGGCGCCCCGGTCATCGAGCCGGCCGGGAAGAGGGCCGCGATCAGCTCGGAGGTCCCGACGCCGGGCGCCCGGCGGGCCGAGACCTCGCTGACCAGCTGGTGGACGTGCGGGTAGCTCTCCACCTCGAGCAGGCGGTCGACGACGACGGAGCCGGGGGCGGCGATCCGGGCGAGGTCGTTGCGGACGAGGTCCACGATCATCACGTTCTCGGCCCGCTCCTTCACGCTCGAGACGAGCTCGTCCCGGAGCGCGCGGTCCTCGTCTGCGTCCCGGCCCCGGGGGCGCGTCCCCTTGATGGGATGCGTGGCCACGCGTCCGTCGGCGCCGCCGGTGAGGAACCGCTCGGGCGAGGCGCTGACGAGTGCGAGCGGGCCGAGGCGGATCAGCCCGCCGTGATGGCTCGGGCTCGAGCGGCGGAGGCGACGGTACGCCTCGACCGGATCGAACCGGCCCTCGACGACGATCTCGTCGGTGAGGCAGAGCTGGTAGGCGTCGCCCGCGCGGATGGCCTCCTGGCAGCGGCCGATCAGCGCCGTGTACTCGGCGGCGGAGTGACGGCGGATCGGGACGCCGGCGGGCTCGGGATCCGCGGGGTCCGCGGGTGCGGGTCCGCCGACGAGCTCGAGCATGCGCGCGGTGAGCTCCTGCACTTCTCCCGTGGCGATCAGGCGGACGGTCCGGGCCCCGTGGTCGAACTCGAGCACGGGGTCGCCCCGGAGCAGGGCGAGGGCGGGCGGATCCCCGGGGCCGGCGGGCGCCGTCGGCAGGGAGACGGAGGCGGCTCCGGCCTCGTAGGAGATCCAGCCGTAGCGGCCGAGCGCGCGGTCGCCCGCGGAGGCCTCGTCGTCGACCGCGGCGAGCGCCGCCGCCACGTCGCCGCCGGCCTCGACGAGGAGCACGTCCTCCGGGGCGCACGAGCCGAGGTAGGAGCGGCCGCTCGTCGCTCCGGGGCCCGAGTCGAGCCAGAACGACGTCTCGGCCGCGGCGAACAGGGCGACGTGCGCGAGCTCCGGATCGACCCAGGGCAGCTCGATCGAGCGGACGTGCTGATCCTCCGAGACCACTGGGCTAGCGTAGGCGGTCGTGGACGGCGAGCGGGTTCAGGTGTGGGACGGGCGGGCCCTGACGACCTTTCCCGAGCCGCCCGGCGCCTCCCTGGACGCGGCCGACTCCTGGCTGGTCGACGAGGGCCGGGTCCGCGGGCTCGACCTGCACCGCGAGCGCTTCGCCGCCTCCGTCGTGTCGGCGGGCGGGCACCCGGACGTCGAGCCGTTCCTCGACGCCGCGATCGCCGCCCTGCCCCGCGAGGGCCGCTCCTTCCCCCGCGTCGAGCTCTCCGGAGGCGCCCTGCGGCTCCGGCTGCGAGAGGCTCCGCCGACGACCCGCTCCGTCGTGCTGTGGACGAGCCCGGTGGATCCGCGGCGGACCCCCTCCTGGAAGGGCCCGGACATCGCGCGTCTGGCGCTCCTGCGCACGCGCGCGCGGGCCGCGGGAGCGGACGAGGCCGTGCTGCTCGACGCCGAGGGCGCCGTCATCGACGGAGCGAGCAGCGCGGTCCTGTGGTGGCTGGGCGACGCGCTGGTCGTCCCTCCGGCGACGAGCACCCGCGTGCGCAGCGTGACGGCGCGCACGGTCTCGGTGCTCGCGGGCGCGCTCGGCGTGGACGTGATCGAGGCCCCGGCCGAGCCGGAGTCGCTCGAGGGCCGGGAGGTCTGGACGGCGAACGCCCTGCACGGCCTGCGGCTGGCGACCGCCTGGGTGGACGGACCGGAGCTCGCCGCGGAGCCGGGCCGCCTGGACGCCTGGCGGAAGCGGCTGGACGCTCTCAGGCGGCCCCTCCCGGCGCTCTGACCCGCGGAGGACTCCAGCTCCCGCGCGTCCCCCAGACGGAGGGCCCCCGTTCCGGTCGCACTCGGGCGTCCGCCGTGCGAGCATCGAGTACCCCCTCTCCCGGCCCCGCCGCCACTCGAGAAAGTCCTGCGATGACGCGTTCCCCCTCCCCCCGCCCCCTCGCCTCCGGGCTGATCGCGCTCGTCGCGACCGGCGCCCTGCTCTTCGGCGCGACCCCGGCCCTCGCCGCCGAGAACCCGCAGAAGCCGCTCTCCTCCTCCGAGGAGGCGCCCACCGGCCTCGCCCCCGCGAGCGAGTCGCCCGAGGCCGCCCAGCAGACCGCCCGCGCGGCCGTCAGCTACTACAACGCCCTCGTCGGCGGCGAGGAGCTGGCCGCCGGCCAGCGCATCGTCTCGGGCACGAACGGCTACTCGTTCCGGATGCAGACCGACGGCAACGCCGTGACCTACGACCCGCAGGGCCGCCCCACCTTCGCCACGAACACCCAGGGCCGCGGCGACCACCTGGTGATGCAGACCGACGGCAACATGGTCGTCTACTCCGCCAAGGGCAGCCCCGTGTGGAGCACCGACACGACCAACGAGGCGGGCGCCTCCGTGATCATGCAACCCGACGGCAACCTCGTCGTCTACCGCGAGAACGGCTCGCCCGCCTGGGCGAGCAGCGTCCGCCGCGTCATCGCCGAGCCGGTGACCGACACCCTGTTCACGGAGCAGACCCTCCGCCCCGTCCACCAGCTGACCTCCGCCGACGGCCGCTTCAGCGCCGTCATGCAGAACGACGGGAACTTCGTCGGCTACGGCCCCCAGGGCGCCGTCTGGGGCACCGGCACCGGCGGCTCCGGCAACCGCATCACCATGCAGAAGGACGGCAACGCCGTCATCTACGGGTCCGACGGCTCCGTCAAGTGGTTCTCGGGCACGCGCGGGAAGGATCTCCGGCTGGGCATCAACAACGCCGGCTCGCTCATCATCGTGAACCCGTCCGACGACGTGATCTGGACCAGCCAGGCCGCGTTCCCCTCGACCACGCTCTACGCGGCGAACTCGCTCGAGGCCGGCAGCTTCCTCCGCTCCGCGAACGGCGTCTACCGAGCGGTGATGCAGGCGGACGGCAACTTCGTCGTCTACGGCAAGAACGGCCCGATCTGGGCGTCGAAGACCACCCGCGCCGGCGGCTTCTTCGCCATCGACACCAGCGGGCAGATCGCCGTGGGCACCGAGACGACGAGCGGATGGTCGGTCGTCCCGCCCGCCGCGTCGGTCGGCCCCTACAAGCTCGTCATGCAGGACGACGGCAACCTCGTCGAGTACGACAGCCGCCGCGCGGTCTGGGCCAGCCGCGGCTGACGCCCCTCGCCACGACGCCCCCTGGTCCCCGGACCGGGGGGCGTCGTCGTCTCCCCCGCCGTGGGACGATTCCCCCGACCCCGCCTCTCTTCCCGACAGGACCCCTCCGATGACGCACCTCCCCTCCGGCCGCTCCCTGGCCGTCCCTCTCGCGGCGCTCGCCGCCACGGGCGCCCTCCTGCTGGGCTCGCTGCCCGCCTCCGCGGTCGAGGCCACGCCCTCGGCCTCCTCCGCCGTCGCCTCCGCCGCAGTCCTCCGTGCCGGCGAGCAGCTCGCGCGGGGCGAGCGCCTGGTGTCCCCCGACGGCGGCTCCTCCCTCGTGATGCAGACCGACGGCAACGCCGTGGTCTCCGCCGCCGGAGGCCGGCCCACCTGGGCCTCGGGCACGCAGGGGCGCGGCGACAGCCTGCGGATGCAGTCCGACGGCAACCTCGTCGTGTACGCGGCCGACGGACGCCCCGTCTGGGCGAGCGGCACGGTGGCGGACCCGGGCGGCGAGCTGCGCATGCAGGACGACGGCAACCTCGTGATCTACCGCCGCAGCGGCTCGGCCGCCTGGGCCAGCAGCGTCGGGGGCCGGATCGACGAGCCGCGCACCGACACCCTCCGCCGCGGGAGCACCCTGTACGCGGGGAACCGGCTCGCCACCCAGGGAGGCACCACGGCGGTGATGCAGGCGGACGGCAACTTCGTCGTCTACGGGCTGGGCGGAGCTCTCTGGGCGAGCGGGACCCGCGGACAGGGCAACGTCCTCCGGATGCAGGACGACGGCAACGCCGTGGTCTACAGCGCGAGCGGCGCTGCCCAGTGGGCGTCGGACACGGCCGGCGAGCCGGGCGCCACGATGGTCCTCCGCGAGGGCGATCTCCGGATCGCGGACGACTACGGCGTCCTCTGGAGCAGTGCTGCGCTCGTCGTGCGCGATTCGCTCTCCCCGAGCGGCCGCGTCGTCGCGGGCACGCGGCTGACCTCGGCGAGCGGGCAGTGGCGGGCCGAGATGCAGCGCGACGGCAACTTCGTCGTCTACGGGCCGAACGGTGCGGACTGGGCCACGAACACCTCCTCCGCCTCCGGTGCCGACTTCTCGATGAACTCCGAGGGCTGGCTGACCGTGGCCGACTCCCGGAACCTGTGGCTGCAGTTCCCGAAGACCTTCTTCGGCATCGGCTCGAGCGGCGTCGTCGCGCCCTACCGCCTCGTGCTGCAGAACGACGGCAACCTCGTCGAGTACGACGGCCTCGGCCGGGCCGTCTGGGCGAGCCGGGGCTGACGCGAGACGCATGATGGAGGGGTGAGCGACCCCGGCGACTTCATCCGCTCGGCCCTCGAGTACGAGGGCGACGTCTGGCGCGCGCAGGACGTGCGCGAGCGCCTGGGCGCAGGGCTGGACTCGACGGGGGCCTCGGTCGGGGCGGTCCGCGGCACCGTCCGCGACGCGCTGAGGAAGTTCCGCTCGCTCGAGCACGACGACGTGACCGCCCTCTCCTCCGAGCTCTGGGAGCCGGCGGTGTTCGAGCCGCGCCTGGCGGCCGTGGTGCTGCTGCAGTCCCGCGCCGAGTGGCTGCGCGGCTCCGACCTCACCCGGCTCGAGGGCTTCGTCCGCGACTCGCGCGTGGACGAGCTGAGCGACCCGCTGGCCCGCGACGTCGTCGCTCCAATGCTGGCCGGGCTGCGCGGTGCGGCGCTGACCCGGGCGGACGCGGTCCTCGACCGCTGGGAGGCGGAGGGCGGGCGCCTGGCGCGCGCGGCCTCCCTGGCGCGGGCCTCGGCTCGGTCGGAGCACGGCTGACCGGCCGGTCGGGCGTGCCGACCGTCCTCGCGGAGCCGGGCGTCCCTCAGGCGGCCAGGTGCTCCACGGCCGCCGTGCCGTCCGCCACCCGGATCCGCGTGTCGAACACCAGGCCGGGATCGACGCGGTGCGCGATCAGGACCACCGTCCGCCCCTCGGCGGCGCGGAGCAGATCCCCGAGCAGCGCGTCAGCCACGGGAGCGTCCACCGACGCTGTCGGCTCGTCCAGCACCAGCACGCGGAAGTCGGCCAGGAGTGCGCGAGCGAGCGCGATCCGCTGCGCCTGGCCGCCCGAGACGAGCGAGCCCCGCTCCCCCACCCGCGCGTCGAGCCCGCCGCGTGCAGCGGCCCAGGGCCCGAGCCCGACCCGCTCCAGCACCGCCTCCAGCACGGCGTCGTCGGCTTCGGGCCGCGCGAAGAGGAGGTTCTGCCGGATCGTGTCGTCGAAGAGGTACGGCTGCTGCTCCACGAGCCCGACCTGCTTCCGCACCTCCGCCTGAGGGAGTGTGCGCGCCTCGACTCCGCCCAGGAGGTAGCTGCCGGAGTGGTCGAGGAAGCGCACCAGAGCGTGCGCGAGCGTGGTCTTCCCGGAGCCGCTGCCGCCGGTGACGAGCACGCGGGCGCCCTCCGGCAGGTCGAGCGAGACACCGCTGAGCGCGGCCGAGTCCGCGCCGGGCCAGCTCACCGACAGGTCGCGCATGACGATGCCCGCGCCCCGGGGAGCCCGGGCGTGCGGGTCCACGTCCGCGTCGGTCGCGAGCGCCGGCGACGCCGCCTCCGCGTCCAGATCGGCCAGGCGCTGCGCACTCGAGAGGGCGGTGCGCGCCGCCTGCACGGCGAGCGGCGCGGCGGCGGCGACCTCGAAGACCGCGAGCGGCACGAGCGCGACGACTCCCAGCGCCGGACCGCCGAGGTCGCCGACCACCGGGATCCCGAGCGCGAGGCCCGCCCAGACCGCACCGCCCGAGCAGAGAGCGAGGACGGCCGCGGCCAGTCCGGCGGAGGCCGCCCGTCGTCGCGCCGCCCGGGCCAGCGACTCCTCCGCGCGTGCCACGTCCGCCAGAGCTTCTCCGGCCGCGTCGAAGGCGATCAGCACGTCGAGGCGGGTGACCAGCAGGTTCAGGCGCTCGGCGAGCTCCCCTCGCAGCGGCGCCAGCTCGCGGTCCGCCTGCGCGGAGAGCCGGCCGGCGCCCAGCGCCCCGCCCGCGAAGGCGAGGACGAGCAGCGCCAGCAGCACGGCGCCCATCGCCGGCAGCAGCAGCCAGACGCCGACCACGGAGACCGTCGCGACTACCGCCACGACGGCCAGCGGCTGCACGACGCGCAGCGGCACGTCCTGCTGGGCGTCGACGTCCGACACCACCCGGGAGACCAGATCGCCGCGGCGCACGCGGCCCAGCCCGTCCGGCGCGACCGGCACCAGGCGCTCGTACACGCCCGCCCGGAGCTCCGCCAGCGCGCGGAAGGCGGCGTCGTGGCCGGTCAGCCGCTCGAGGTAGCGGAAGAAGGCCCGCGCCAGCGCGAACGCCCGCACGCCCACGACGGCCATCGAGAGGAACAGGATCGGGGGCTGCTCGGCCGCGCGGACGATCAGCCAGGCCGAGCAGGCCAGCAGGGCCACGACGGAGGCGGAGGAGAGCAGCCCGAAGGACAGGCCCGGCAGGAAGCGGCGCGGCCCGGGCATCGCGGCACGGAGGACGTCGGAGCGGTTCACCTCGCGACCACCCCCGCGGGCGCCAGCGCGATCACGGTGTCGGCCGCCGCGACGGTCGCGGGCCGGTGGCTGGCGACGACGACGATCGTCCCGCTCTCGGCCAGCGTCCGGAGCCCGGCGAGCAGGGCCCGCTCCGACTCCTCGTCGAGGGCGGCGGTCGGCTCGTCCAGGGCCAGCACGGCGCACTCGCGCTCGAGCAGGCGGTGCACGGCGCGGGCGACGGCGACGCGGGCGCTCTGCCCGCCCGAGAGGCCCGTCCCCTCGGCGTCGAGCCGGCGCTCCGGGTCCACGTCGGCCGCGGCGATCGCCAGGGCCCGCCGCACGCGCTCGGGGTCCGGCGAGAGCGCTCCGAGCCCGACCGTGGACGCGACGGTCCCTGGGAGCAGGTCGGGCCGCTGGCCCGCCCAGGCGAGCATCGAGCGCAGATCCGCGACCGGCGACCCGCCGAGCAGCAGTGTGCCGGAGAAGGGCACGAAGCCCGCGAGCGCGGCGAGCAGCGTCGACTTCCCGGATCCGCTGGGCCCGGTCACCACGGTGATCGAGCCGACGGGCAGCACCGCGTCCACAGGAGCGAGCGTCCGGCCGCGTCCGTCGTCGACCGCGAGCCCCCGCAGCTCGAGTGCTCCCGTCGCCACCGGGGCCGCCCCACGAGGGGGCAGGGCCGCCGCGCGCTCGAGGACGGCGAAGGCGCGGTCCGCCGCCTGCACCCCGTCGGCCGCCGCGTGGAACTCGGCACCCACCTGGCGCACCGGCAGGAACACGTCCGGCGCCAGCACCAGCACGAACAACCCGACGGCCAGCCCCAGCGAGCCGTCGACGAGCCGCAGCCCGATCGAGACCGCGACCAGTGCGACCGACAGCGAGCCGGCGAGCTCGAGCACGAAGCCGCTGACGAAGGTCACTCGCAGCACCTTCATCGTGTGCACGCGGTAGTCCTCGGTCAGCGCGCGGATCCGCGTCGCCTGCCGCTCGGCCCGCCCGAAGATCTTGAGCGTCGCGAGGCCGCCGACGGTGTCGACGAAGCCGGACGCGAGGGCCTGCAGCCGCTCCCACTGCCGCGCCTGCACGGCCTGCGTCGCCCAGCCGATCAGCACCATGAACACCGGGATGAGCGGCAGGGTCACCACCAGGAACACCGCGCTGAGCGGATCGGCGAGGAAGACCACGAGCGTCAGGAGCGGCGTCGCCACCGCGGTGGCGATCAGCTGCGGGAGGTAGCGGGCGAAGTAGCCGTCGAGGGAGTCCAGTCCGCCGCCCAGCAGCGCGACGACACCGCCCGATCCCCCCTCGGAGCGCCCGGCCGGGCCGAGCTCGACCAGCGCGGCGAGGACCGCCTGCCGCAGCTGAGCCTTCGCTCCTGCTCCGCCGCGCACCGCGTTCGCCTCGGTCGCCCAGGCGAGGGCCGCCCGCGCCGCGACGACCGCGAGCAGGGCGGCCAGGAGCGGCGCGAGGTCGTCGGCGCTCCTCCCGTCGACCGCGCCGGCCACCAGCTGCGCCACGAGCCACGCGAAGGCGACGATCGCGAGGGTCCTGGCCAGCGCGAGCGCTCCGCCGAGCAGGAGGAACACGCGGGCCGCCCGGGCGTAGCGGAGCAGGCGCGGATCGAGGGGCTTCACGTCAGTGGGCGTCGACCGGGATGTGCGCGCGGCTGATGCGCTTGCGGAAGATCCAGTAGGTCCAGGCCTGGTAGCCGACGATGAGCGGCACGAACACCAGGGCGGTCCAGCTCATGACCGTCAGCGTATAGGGCGTGCTGGAGGCGTTCTCGATCGTCAGCCCGTAGGCGGGGACGTTCGAGGCGGGCATCACCGCGGGGAACAGCGTCGCGAAGAGGGCGAGCACGGCGAGCGCGATGGTGCCGGCCAGCAGCGCGAAGGCGCGTCCCTCCCGGCCCCGCGTGATGGCGAGCCAGCCGCCGATGAGGGTGGCGGCCGCCCCAGCCGAGAGCGCCCAGGAGGCGGTGCTCCCCTGGCCGACGTTGGTCCAGGCCAGGAAGACCGCGGCGACGACCACGGTGAGCAGCCCCGCGCGGGCCGCCAGGCGGCGCGCCCGCTCGCGGATCCCCCCCTCCGTCTTCAGGGCGACGAAGACGACTCCGTGCGTGAAGAAGAGCAGGAGGGTCGTCGCTCCGCCCAGGAGCGCGTAGGGGTTCAGCAGGTCCAGGACGGTGCCGATGTAGTTGTGGTCGGCGTCCATCGGGACGCCCTGCACGATGTTGGCGAAGGCCACTCCCCAGAGGAAGGCGGGCACCGCGGAGCCGACGACGATCATCGCGTCGAAGCGCCGCTTCCACTGCGCCTCCGGGCGCTGGTGCCGGTACTCGAACGAGACGCCGCGAGCGATCAGCGCGAGCAGGATGAGCAGCAGCGGCAGGTAGAACCCGCTGAAGAGCGTGGCGTACCACTCCGGGAAGGCGGCGAACAGGGCGGCCCCGGCGACGATCACCCACGTCTCGTTGAGGTCCCACACCGGGCCGATCGTGTTGATCAGCACGCGGCGGTCGGTGTCGTCGCGCCCGAGGAACGGGAGCGACATGCCGACGCCGAAGTCGAACCCGTCGAGGACGAAGTAGCCGATGAAGAAGAACGCGACGATCCAGAACCAGAGAACGGCGAGATCCATGGGGGGTGCCTCCTAGTAGACGGTGCCGACGAGCTGCGGGCGACCGCTCTCCTCGTCGACCTCGGGAGCGTCGTCGGGGCCGGCCTGCGCGGCCCGCTTGATCAGGCGGAACTCGACCACGGCGAGCGTGCCGTAGATCGCGGTGAAGGCGAGCAGCGAGATCAGGACCTCGAGGCCGCTCACTCCGGGCGAGACTCCGTCGGCGGTCTTCAGCAGTCCGAACACGAGCCACGGCTGGCGGCCCATCTCGGTGAAGACCCAGCCCACGATCATCGCCATCAGCGGCAGCGGGGCGGCCCAGACCGCGATCTTCCACATCCACTGCTTCGGCTCGCGGCCCTTGCGGGTGAACCACAGGCCCGCCGCGGCCACGCCGATGGCGAGGACGCCGAGCGCCATCATCCAGCGGAACGACCAGTAGGTGACCCAGATGATCGGCGTGTAGTCGCCGGGCCCGTAGACCCGGGTGTACTGCGCCTGGAGGTCGTTGATGCCCTCGACCGTGCCGGTGAAGGTGTGAGTCGAGAGGAAGGAGAGCAGGTAGGGGATGCGGATCGAGAACAGCTCGCTCGAGCCGTCCGGAGTGCCCCAGGTGAAGACCGAGAAGGAGGCGTCGACGCCCGTGGACGTCTTGTAGAGCGCCTCCGCGGCCGCCATCTTCATCGGCTGCGTGTCGACCATCGCCAGGCCGAGCGAGTCGCCGGTGAACAGGGTCAGACCACCGCTTATGAGCATCATCCAGGCGCCGAACTTCAGCGCGGGGCGCATGGTCTCGAGGTGCTGGCTCCGCGAGAGGTGGTACGCCGCGACGCTGACGATCACGGCCGCCGAGACCATGAAGCAGGCGAAGATCGTGTGCGGGAACGCGGCGAGCGCGACCTTGTTGGTCAGGAGCGCCCAGATGTCCGTGAGCTCAGCGCGGCCCTTGGTCTCGTTGATGCGGAAGCCGACCGGGTTCTGCATGAACGCGTTCGCGGCGATGATGAAGTAGGCCGAGAGGGTGGTCCCCAGCGTGGTCAGCCAGATGGTGGCCAGGTGCAGCTTCTCGGGCAGCTTGTCCCAGCCGAAGATCCAGAGGCCGATGAAGGTCGCCTCGAGGAAGAAGGCGAGCAGGCCCTCGAACGCGAGCGGCGCCCCGAAGACGTCGCCGACGAAGCGGGAGTAGTCGCTCCAGTTCATCCCGAACTGGAACTCCTGGACGATCCCGGTGACGACGCCCATCGCGAAGTTGATCAGGAAGAGCTTCCCGAAGAACTTCGTCAGCTGCAGGTAGTGCACCTTCCCGGTGCGCACCCAGCAGGTCTGGAAGATCGCGACGGTGAGCGCCATGCCGATCGTGAGCGGCACGAACAGGAAGTGGTAGATCGTCGTCAGACCGAACTGCCATCTCGACAGCAGGAGCGGATCCAGGAGTTCGTTCACAGCTCCGAGAGTAGGTCGGCGCGAGGGGTCCGGCGGCCTCCGATCCCAGTACTGGGGCGGATGTGCGGCCCTCCGCGGAGTTCCGGCGACACCCTTTCCGGGGTGGCCCCGGACGCCCCTCCGAGCAGGACCGCCGACCGGTCGCTCGACGTCGAGACAGTCCCTCTCGACGTCGAGCAAGTCGCCCGCGAGGCGACTGCCGAGCAGGGCTCGCCCCCGTCGGACGCGCCGCCGCCGACCTCTCGACGCCGAGCGATCAGGCGACCGGCCGAGTACTGAGGGTTCGTCTCACGCGGATCCAGCGCTTTCCCAGGCGCACATCCGCGACATCGGTCGTGGGAATCCGTTCAGGGCCTGCCCTCGCCGACGGACGCGTCGGGCGCGGGCACTCGGTGACGCCGATGCCGTGGCGCCGTCGGAAGGCGCCCCGCGGGTCAGCCGGCGTCGACGCGCGAGCGGGAGCCGGAGAACCAGGCGGGCGCCTGGAAGCCGTACTTCAGCACGGGCAGATCGCGCGTGAGGCGCCAGTAGCCCAGAGCCGCCGCGACGCCGATCCCGCAGACCAGGAGCGGCACGACCGGACCGATGACGTCGAGCCAGCGCTGTCCCTCGAAGAGCAGCAGGCCGCTCGTGGCGAGCGAGACGAAGAGGACGTGCACTACGTACACCGGGAGCGTGTTGCGGCCGATGAAGGTGATCCAGCCCGCGCCGCGCCTGGTCGAGAGGAAGCGGGCGACCACGAGCCCGGCGAGGACCGCCAGGACGCTCACCAGGACCAGCCCGATCGTCAGCAGCGGGAAGCGGCCGCGGACGGCGAGGATGACGCCGGCGAGCGCGAGGAACAGCACGCCGAAGCCGAGTCCGCTGACGATCCCGCGGCGCTCCACGAACGCGATCACCGCGTTCCGCAGGTAGAGGCCGAGCAGGAAGAACATCAGGTAGCGGGCCATGCCGTCCCAGGCGATGTTCCCGGTGCCCTCGGAGGTGCTGGAGCGGACGGCGTACCAGACCACGGCGATCGCGGTCGCGATGCCGATCTGCACCCGCCAGTCGATCCGGCCCTGCGCGAGCTTGGCGGCCGCGAAGAAGATGGTGAGCGCGTAGAGGAACCAGAGCCCGTTGTGCGGCATCACCGGCTGGAGGAGGAGCGCGAGCGGGTCGGACTCGTTCGTCCCGCCCGGGTTGGGCACCACCAGGAAGAAGAGGAAGCGCACCACCGACCAGAGCAGGAACGCCCACACCAGCAGGCTCAGCCGCGAGCGCCAGAGCTCCGACCACGACCGGGTGAGCACCGAGCCGGCGAACAGCCCCGAGGCGAGGAAGAACAGCGGCATCCGGAAGGTGATGAGGAGCAGGTTGATGTCGTTCCACGAGTCGGGGGCGATCCCGGCCGTCGTGGTCCACTGAACGGAGTGGGCCAGGGCGACCAGGATGATCGCGATGCCCTTCGCCGTGTCCACCCAGGTGATGCGTGCGCGTGCCATGAGTCCTCGTCGTGATCGTCCATCGGAAGTCGGCCGGCGGCGACGATGGCGATGGCGATGTGCAAGTGTGGCACGGCTGTGCATCCTCTGTGATGTTCTGCGCGGATCCGATCGCGACGATCCGGTGACGCGGAGACGGCCACCCGGTGCGCGGGGCCTCGAACGGCCTCTCGCGGACGACGCGCGTCCGCCGATGCCCGATGATCGAGCCATGACTCGAGCGACGCCCTCCGGCTCCGCCCCCGGCCCCCGCCGCATCCGCCTCCGCCTCCTGGTCGTGCTGCTGGTGCTCGCGCTGGTCCTCGCCGGCGCGGGCATCGCCCTCTCGCTCGCCTCCCGGGGCGGTGGCGGGGGCGATCCGGCCGCGGGCTCCTCCGAGCCCGGTCCGACCTCCTCCGTCGACATGGCCGAGAGGGTCGCCGGGCTCGAGAAGCGCTTCGCCGCCGGGTTCCCGCAGCACAGCATCGTCCTCACGGGCAGCTCCACGATCGGCCGCTGGACGACCTCGAAGGAGGACCTGCGCCCGCTCGAGACCTACAACATCGGGATCGGCGGGACGACGGTCGCCGATCACCTCGCGTGGCTGGACCGCATGGTCGCCCCCTTCGATCCCCGCGCCGTCATCGTGTACGTGGGAGCGAACGACATCAGCGGCGAGGAGGGCTCGCGCACCGGCGCGCAGACCGCGGGCGCCGTCGTCGAGTACCTCCAGCGCGTGGAGGAGGTCGCCCCCGACGCCGAGCTGTTCTACGTCGAGATCGCCCAGACGCCCGCCCGCGCCTCCGTCGGCGCCGAGGTCCGCGCCGCGAACAGCGCGGTCAGCTCCTACGCCGAGACGGACGACCGCGTCACCTTCGTCCCCACCGCCGAGGCGCTCCTCACCGCCGACGGCGCGGTCGACCCGTCCCTCTTCGTCGACGACGGCCTGCACTTCGACGAGGCCGGCTACGCCCGGTTCTCGGAGGCGGTCCGCGCGGTGGTCCTGCCCGCTCTGGAGTGAGCGGGCGGACCGCCGCATTGCGGCCCCGCTCCGCGTGAGCGGTTCGGGGACACCGCGCCCGGATCCCGCAGTGTTGACCCTGAAGGGGGACACGGCCCCTCGCCCGCGCGCGCCTATCCTGGCCCCGCGTCATCGCCGACAGCGCCCTCTGCACCGCCGCAGACCGCCGCTCGCTCAGCAGCGCCGACCGTCTCGGAGTCACCGATGCCCCGCTCGAGGATCCTCCCCCGTCGTCTCGCCCTGGTCACCGTCCTGGCGATCACGGCCGCCGCGCTCGTCACCGGTCCCGCGGGTCCGGCGTCCGCCGCTCCCGTCGTGCCCGCCGGATTCACCGACTCGAGGGTGGCGGCCGTCCCCGCACCGACCGCTCTCGCCTTCACGACCGACGGGCGCACCCTGGTCTCCTCGCAGACCGGAGCGATCCGGGTGATCCGCGGCGGCGCCCTGGTCGCCACCCCGGCCCTCGACCTGCGCTCGAAGGTCTGCGCCAACGGCGAGCGCGGCGTGCTCGGCCTCGCGGTCGACCCCGCACCGGGCTCGCGCACTGTCGTCGTCTACTACACCGCGAAGGGCTCCGACTCCTCCTGCCCGACCAACGCCGGCGGCACGGTCAATCCCGCGGGAGCTCCGCGCAACCGCGTCTCCTCGTTCCAGCTCGGCACCGACGACCGCATCGACCCGGCCTCCGAGCGCGTCCTCCTCGACGGCATCTACTCCCCCGCGAGCAACCACAACGGCGGCGACCTCGCCATCGGCAAGGACGGTCTGCTCTACGTCAGCGTCGGCGACGGCGGCTGCGACTACCGCGGCGGAGTCGGCTCGCCGGGCGGCAGCGGCTGCGGCGGCCGGAACGACGCCGCGCGCGACCCGAACATCCTGAACGGCAAGATCCTGCGGGTCACCCTCACCGGCGGCGTCCCGGCCGGCAACCCGTACCTGGGCACCGGAACCGCCTCGTGCCGGCTCGCCCCGGCCGCCGCGGGCGTGCGCTGCCGCGAGACGTTCGCGAGCGGCCTGCGCAATCCGTTCCGGATGGCGTTCGACCCGAACGCGACCGGCACCGTGTTCCGCATCAACGACGTGGGCCAGGACGCCTGGGAGGAGATCGACCAGGGTGTCGCCGGCGCCGACTACGGCTGGAACACCCGCGAGGGCCACTGCGCGAAGACAGGCTCGGCCTCGAACTGCGGAGCCGCGGCGCCCGCCGGGCTCACCGACCCGGTCTTCGACTACGCGCACAGCAGCGGCTGCGCCTCGATCACGGGCGGCGCCTACGTCCCCCGCGGTGTCTGGCCGGCCGCCTACGACGGCGCGTACCTCTTCGGCGACTACGTCTGCGGGAAGATCCGGACCCTCGGCCGCACCGGCGCGGCAGGCGATCTCGTGACCGGCCTCGGCGGCAGCAGCGCCGTCGCCATGGCCTTCGGCCCCTCGCGCGGGACCCAGGACCTCTTCTACACCAGCTACGCGAACGGCGGCGAGGTCCGGCGACTGGCCTACACCGCCGCGGCGAACCGCGCCCCGACCGCGACCCTCACCGCCGCCCCCTCCTCCGGTGCGGCTCCTCTCGCCGCGCGGCTGAACGGCTCCGGCAGCAGCGACCCGGAGGGCGGCGCTCTCACCTACCTCTGGTCCTTCGGCGACGGCACCCCCGACCGCATCACGACCGGCCCGACCTTCACCCACAGCTACGCCGCCGGCAGCTTCACCGCGTCCCTCCGCGTGCGCGATCCGAAGGGAGCCGTCTCCGCGCCCGCGACGACGAGGATCACCTCGGGAGACAGCGCGCCGACGGTGAGCATCACCGCACCCGCCGACGGAGGGGTGTTCGTCACGGGCCGGAGCTACGGTCTCCGCGCCACGGCTACCGATCCCGAGGACGGCTCTCTGCCCGCCTCGGCGCTCACCTGGACGGTCCAGCGCCGCCACGCGCAGCACACGCATCCCTTCCTCGGGCCGCTGACGGGGAACGACCTCTCCTTCGTCGCCCCCGGTCCGGAGGACCTCGCCGCCGCCGCGGACAGCGACCTCCTGATCAGCGTCACGGCGACCGACTCGAGCGGAGTGTCGACGACGGCGACGCGGACGTTCTCGCCGCAGAAGGTCTCCGTCACCCTGGCCACCGCTCCCGCCGGCCGGACCGTCGTCGCCAACGGCACCGAGGTGGCCGGAGGCACGACCGTCGTCTCGTGGGCGGGCTCGGCTCTCCAGCTGGAGGTCCCGGACCAGACCGACGCGTCGGGCACGGCCTACCGGTTCTCGTCCTGGTCGGACGGCGGCGCCGCCTCGCACAGCGTCGTCACTCCCGGGAGCAGCACCACGCTGACGGCGACCCTCGTCGCTGCAGGGCTCCCCGGCGCTCCGACCGCGGTCACCGCCACGGCGGGCTCGGACGGCACGGCGACGCTCGCGTGGTCGCCCCCTGCGGGGACCGGGGGCTCGGCGGTCACCGGCTACCGGGTGTCGCGCGACGGGTCCGACACGAGCGGAGCCGGAGCCTGGAGCGCCGTCGTCGCCGCGACCAAGCGCTCGCAGACCTTCACGAAGCTGGTCCCGGGCCGCAGCTACACGCTCTCGGTGCAGGCGGTCACGGCGAGCGGCACCGGCCCGGCCGCCTCCGCGCTGGTCGCCGTCCCCTGACCCTCCGCGTCCACCGGCCTCCCGGGCCCAGCCCTGCCGCCGCCCAGCCGTGCGCCCCTACGATCGAGCCATGCCGAGCATCCGGAGCCGCCGTCGGCCCCAGCCCCCGACCGAGTCCGCGGCGGGCGGGGGCTCCCGGTGAACGACACGCTCACCGGGATCCTGGACTTCGTCGTCAGCGTCCCCCCGGTCTGGCGGACGCTCCTCGCGGGACTGGCGATCTTCTTCGAGACCACGATCCTGGCGGGCCTCGTCGTGCCCGGCGACACGATCGTGATCGTCAGCGCGACCGGCGTCACCAGCCCGCTCCAGTTCGTCGCGCTGGCCGTCACCGTCGTCATCGGCGCTCTCTGCGGCGAGTCCGTCGGCTTCTACCTCGGCCGCTGGTTCGGGCCGCGGATCCGCGCGTCTCGCCTGGGGCGCCGGCTCGGCGAGAAGAACTGGCTGAAGGCCGAGCGCTACCTCGCGCGGCGCGGCGGGTTCGCGGTGTTCCTCTCGCGCTTCCTGCCGGTGCTGCACTCGCTGATCCCGCTGACGGTGGGGATGAGCGGGATGCGCTACCGGACCTTCATGGCCTGGACGATCCCGGCGTGCGTGCTGTGGTCCTCGGCCTACGTCGGCGTCGGCGCGGCCGCAGCCGGCAGCTACCGGGAGCTGTCCGAGAGCCTGCACGGCGCCGGCTACGTCTTCGTGGGCGTCATCGTCGTCTTCGCCCTGCTCGTGCTCCTCGGGAAGAAGCTCCTGAACAGAGCGGAGGCGCGCCACCTCGACGAGTGACGCGCCTCCGGGCGTGGATCCGGGGAGGATCAGCCGACGAGACCCGCCGACTTCAGCCACTCGCCCGCGATCGCGGACGCGGACTTCTGCTCGTTGACGCTCTCGGAGTTGAGGGCCACGAGGTCATCGGCCGTGAGCTTCGCGCTGACCGCGTTCAGCACCTCGGCCGCGTCGTCCGTGATCTTGCTGGAGACGATCGGCACGACGTTGTCGGCCACGAACAGGCCGTCGGGGTCCTCGAGAGCGACGAGGTCGTTCTTCTGGATGTTCGGGTCGGCCGTGTAGACGTTCGCCAGCTGGATCTGGTCGCTGGTGAGCGCGTCGACGGTGGTCGATCCGCCGCTGTCCTCGATCGCCTGGAAGGTGGTCGTGATGCCGTACTTCGACTGCAGGGTGTCGGGCCCGTAGGGGCGCGTCTGCAGCTCGGAGTTGCCGCCCACCACGATCGGGTCGGTGACGTTCTTGAGCGACGCGATGTCGGTCAGGTCCCACTTGTCGGCGAAGGCCTGGGTGACGGTGTACGAGTTCTGGTCGCTGGCCTCGGCGGCGTCGAGGGCGCGGAGGCCGTCCGGCAGCGCGTCGCCGAGCGCGGAGTACACGTCGTCGGCGGTGGTGGCCGTCGCGTCGGGCTCGAGCGCCTGCAGGAGGCTGCCGTCGTACTCCGGGAAGACGTCGATGGATCCGCTCTCGATCTCGGGCAGGTAGATCTCGCGCTGGCCGATGCGCAGCTGGCGGTCGACGGTGAAGCCGTCGTTCTCCAGGGCCTGCGCGTAGATCTCGGCGAGGATCTCGTTCGAGTAGTAGTCCTGCGAGCCGACCACGATGGTCTCGCTGCCCGCAGTCGCACCCGATCCCTCATCGAGCGGATCGCTCGAGGAACACCCTGCCAGTGCCACGACGGCACCGACCGCGAGTGCGCTGAGCGCGACACGGCCCTTCGTGAAATGTGCTGTGAACATTGCTATTTCCCTTCTTCGATGGGGATTCCCATCACCGCGCGTCGTCGGGGCGACGAGGCGCGGGAACCTGTGCGGCCGGCGGTGCCGGCCAGGCCGAGCACGACTCCGCGCGGCACGGCGAGCCGCTGGAGGAGGGCGAAGAGGACCTCGCTGAGGAGCGTCAGCACGATCACCAGGATCGAGCCGGCGAGCATCTGCGGGTAGTCCCCCGACTTCACTCCGCGGAAGATGTACTGCCCGAGGCCTCCGGCGCCGATGTAGTCGGCGAGCGTGGCGGTCGCGATGATCTGCAGCGCCGCCGAGCGGAGCCCGCCGATGAGCAGGGGCAGGCCCAGGGGGATCTCGACCTTCGTCAGGATCTGCCACTCGGTCATGCCCATCGAGCGCGCCGCGTCGACCGTGCGGCGGTCGACCGCCTCGAGTCCGGAGTACGCGCCGGCGAGCACCGACGGGATCGCGAGCACGACCAGCGCGATCAGCGGAGCGCCGAGGCCGAGCCCCAGGCTCATCGCCGCGAGGACGAGCACGCCCAGCGTCGGCAGAGCGCGCAGGCCGCCCGCGACCGGCACCGCGATGCCCTTGCCGCGCCCGGTGTGCCCGATCAGGTACCCGATCGGGATCGCGATCGCGGCCGCGATGACGAGCACCAGGAGGCTGATGCCGACGTGCTGGGCGACACGGGTCGGGATCGCGTAGACCCCGGTCCAGTGCGCGGGATCGGCGATCCAGGCGAAGGCCTCGGCGATGAGGTTCACGACGTCACCGCCCTCTCGACCGCGACCGGCCTGCGCGAGCGGCGCGTGCGCTCCAGGGCCGTCCAGGGCATGAGGAGCCGGCCGATCAGCACCAGCAGTCCGTCGAGCACCAGCGCGAGCACGATGGTGAGGACGATGCCTGTGACGATCTCACCGGTGATGCCGCGCTGGAAGCCGTCGGTGAAGAGCAGGCCGAGGCTCTGGATCCCGAGCACCGCGCCGACCGTCACCAGGCTGACCGTGCTGACCGTGACCACGCGCAGGCCCGAGAGCAGGACCGGACCCGCCAGCGGGAACTCGACCCGCCAGAAGCGCGCCCAGCCGGAGTAGCCCATCGCGGTCGCCGACTGGCGGACGTCGTCCGAGACCGCGCCCAGCGCGTCCGAGGTGGTGCGCACCATCAGCGCGACGCCGTAGAGGGTGAGGCCCGTGATCACGTTGGCGGTCGAGCGGAGCGGGATGCCCAGCAGGACCGGCAGCAGGATGAACATGGCCAGCGAGGGGATGGCGTAGAGCACGCCGAGCCCCGTCAGCAGGGTGCCGCGGCTCCAGCGGTAGCGGTTCGCGAACCAGCCGAACGGCAGCGAGACGAGGAAGCTGAGCAGGATCGGCGGAACCGACAGGGCCAGGTGCGCCAGCAGGTTCGCGACGATCGCGTCCGTGTTGTTGACGACCCAGTTCACGCGGCGGGGCCGTCCTGTGCGCGCAGCACGCCGGTCGGGCGCCCGTCGCCGTCGACCACGATGCGGGCGCCGTCGCGCTCCTCGATCCGGAGCGAGCGCTTGCCGCGGTCGGCGCCGACGAAGCCGGCGACGAACTCGCTCGCGGGGTTCGCCAGGATCTCGGCGGGCGAGCCCTTCTGCGCGATCCGGCCGCCCTTCTCCAGGATGACGACCTGGTCGCCGAGCAGGAACGCCTCGTCGATGTCGTGGGTGACGAAGACCACGGTCTTGTCGAGCTCGTCCTGGAGACGCAGGGTCTCGCGCTGCAGGTCGGCGCGCACGAGCGGGTCGACCGCTCCGAACGGCTCGTCCATGAGCAGGATGTTCGGGTCGACCGCGAGCCCGCGCGCCACGCCGACGCGCTGCTGCTGGCCGCCGGAGAGCTGGCTGGGGTACCGGGCGGCGAGCGCGCGGTCCAGGCCGACCGTGTCCATCAGCTCGAGCGCGCGGGCGTGCGCCTGCTTCTTGGCGACTCCGTTCAACCGCGGCACGGTCGCGATGTTGTCGATCACCCTGCGGTGCGGCAGGAGGCCGGAGTTCTGCATCACGTAGCCGATGCGGCGGCGGAGCGCGACGGCGGGCAGGGAGGAGATGTCCTCGCCGTCGATCTCGATGGTGCCGGAGGTCGGTTCGATCATCCGGTTGATCATGCGGAGGATCGTGGTCTTCCCGCAGCCGGAGGAGCCGACGAAGACGGTGGTCTGCCGGGAGGGCAGCACGAGCGAGAAGTCGTCGACCGCCCGCGTGCCGTCCGGGTACTGCTTGCTGACGCTGCTGAACTCGATCACGAGGCCGCCCGCCGTCCGGCGGCGTGCGCGCCGATCTGTCCCTGGTCCACGACTGTGCCCGCTCTCGCTCCGCGCGTCCGGCCGTTGCACGGCCCGCGGCCCCGAACGGGGCCAGGCGGCAAGGAAAACATCATTAGCAGCCGCCTGCCAACCCGGACCGCGAAGTGTTGCGGGATGTTCCGGGAGCGACTAGGGCCTTGACAGCCCGGAAAGGTCAGGACTCCTCGACGGCTCCGTAGTGCGAGGTCATGTAGTGGCGCAGCAGCGAGCGGCTCTCGTCGATGAAGCGCTGGTCGCCGTTGGGGTCGATGAGGAACGCGCGCGTGAGCAGCGCGTCCGCGACCTCGATGGTCACCTCGAGGCGGAAGGACAGCTGCGCCCCGCCCGGGAGTCCGTACTCGGACGCGAGGATCTCGGCGAAGCGGCGCGCGAAGAAGCCGGCCTCGAACGCCTCGCCCGCGACCTCGGGGGCGTGGATCGTGTCGACGAAGCGGATGGAGCGGAAGCCCGGCTCGTTGCGGTGCATCTCGCAGAAGGCGTCGATCGCGCAGTCGACCGCGCCCCACCAGTTGCCCGGGTGGGTGTCGCGGATCTCGGTGATGACACGGCGGCGGAAGCGCTCGAGGGCCCGCTCGCGCAGCGCCTGGAGGACGGCGATGCGGTCCGGGAAGTAGCGGTAGACCGTGCCGATCGCGGCTCCCGCGCGCTCGGCGACCATCGCCGTGGTCAGGCGGTCGAAGCCGACCTCGTCCACGACGGCGGCCGCCGCGTCGAGCAGCGAGGCGAGACGAGCGGCGCTGCGCACCTGCACCGGCTCGTTGCGGACCTGGGACGATTCACCGAACGGTCGGTCGACGAGGTTTCCAAGAGGCACGGCGGGCTCCTTCGGTCGTGGTTCCTACAATCGTACGCACGCCGACCATCGGTCGGGGTCGTTTCATCGAAAGTCCCTCGTGTTTCGCGCCCCCGGACGGGCGACGGCTCCGCGGGTCCGATCAACCCGGGAGAAACCATGTGCGGACGCTTCGTCCTCTCGCAGACCACCGCCGATCTGGTGGCGCTCTTCGACATCGACGAGCCGGGCGCCGACCTGCCGGATCCGTCCTGGAACATCGCGCCGACCCAGCGGATCGCCGTGGTCGCGGAGTCGATGAAGGGGGTCGAGGAGGGCAGTCCGCCGCGTCGCCGGCTCGCCGGGGCCCGCTGGGGCCTGGTGCCCCGCTCCGCCGCCGACCCGTCCGCGGGGCCGCCGCTGTTCAATGCGCGGATCGAGTCCGTCGCCGAGAAGCCGTCGTTCCGCGAGTCCTACGCTTCCCGTCGCGCGATCGTGCCCGCCTCGGGCTGGTACGAGTGGCGGGTCGGCGCGGACGGGGCGAAGGCTCCCGTCTACGTCTCGCCGGGCGAGGGCTCGCTCCTCCTCTTCGCCGGCCTCTACGAGTGGTGGCGCTCAGCTCAGCCGGGCGCTCCGTGGCTGCTCTCGGCGACGATCCTCACCCGCCCCTCCGCCGGGCCGCTCGCCGAGGTGCACGAGCGGATGCCGGTGCTGCTGCAGCCGGAGCTGATCGAGGACTGGCTGGATCCGGCGTCCCCCGGGGACGGCGAGCTCCTGCGCGCGGCCGCCGAGGGCGCGGCCGAGCTGGCCGAGGAGCTCGAGGTTCACGGCGTCGGGGCGGCGGTGGGCTCCGTCTCGGCGAACGGCCCCGAGCTGATCGAGCCGACCGGCGCCTGACGATCGCGTGAGAGCGCGATCCGCACTCCGGCATCCGGTCTGACAGACTGGGCGGATGCCGCTGACGCCCGAGAGCAAGCCCCTGAGCGCAGGCAAGGCCGAGGTCATGCACCGCGCCGCCCGCCTCGAGGACCGACTCCACTCCTTCCGGATGAGGCGCGTCAAGCGCAAGGGCTACGTCCCACGGGTCATCCCGTACACCGGCTACGGCTCGACCACGCAGCTGCGGGTCCTGGCCCGCGTCCTCTACACGCGGCCGACCCCTCCCGGAGTCGAGGAGGTCCGCCCCGTCGAGGGCGTGCGCGGCTGGCGGAGCTTCACCAGCGTCTTCGTGAGCGGGGCCGTCGTGACCGTCGAGGCCGACGGGCAGACCCATCAGGTGACGGCCGACCGCGGCGGAGTCGTCGACGCGGACCTCCCGATCACGCTCGAGCCCGGCCGGCACACGATCACCTTCTCGACCGCGGGCTCGAAGCCCGTCGAGGCGCCCGTCTTCATCGTGCGCCCGGAGTCGCGGCTCGGCGTCGTCTCGGACGTCGACGACACGGTGATGGTCACCGCGCTCCCCCGCCCTTTCGTCGCAGCCTGGAACACCTTCGTGCTCGACGAGCACGCCCGGATGCCCACGCCCGGCATGGCGGTCTTCCTCGACCGCTTCGCCCGGCAGTACGAGGGGTCCCCCGTCATCTACCTGTCCACGGGCGCGTGGAACGTCGCCCCGGCGCTCACCCGCTTCCTCTCGCGGCACCTGTACCCGGCCGGAGCGCTCCTCCTGACCGACTGGGGCCCCACCCACGACCGCTGGTTCCGCAGCGGCAAGCAGCACAAGGAGATGAACCTCCGCCGTCTCGCGGCCGAGTTCCCGGACGTGCGCTGGCTGCTCGTCGGAGACGACGGTCAGCACGACGAGGAGATCTACTCCGACTTCGCGGCCGAGCACCCCGACAAGGTCGCGGCGATCGCGATCCGGCAGCTCTCCACCGGCGAGGCGGTGCTCGCGGGCGGCCGGTCCAAGGCCGAGGACCGCTCCGAGACCAGCGGCACGACCTGGGTCTACGCGCCCGACGGCGCCGGCATCTCCGAGCAGCTGACGGAGCTCGGCATCCTCTGATCCGGCACCGGCCCCGGGAACGACGGAGCCGTCCGCTCCCCGGAGGGAGGGACGGCTCCGGTCGATCGGCTCTGACTACGCCTGGTGGGCGGCCTGCAGGTCGAGGGTGATGGTGACCTTCTCGCCGATGAGCACGCCACCGGTCTCGAGGGCCGCGTTGTAGGTCAGACCGAAGTCGGTGCGGTCGATGGTCGCCTTGGCGGTGAGGCCGGCCTTGTAGTTGCCGTAGGGGTCGGTGCCGAAGCCGCCGAACTCCACCTCGAAGGTGACGGGCTTGGTGGTGCCCTTGATGGTGAGCTCGCCGTCGACGAGGAAGTCGTCGCCGTTCGGGCGGACGGCGGTGGAGACGAAGTGGATCTCCGGGTACTGCTCGGCCTCGAAGAAGTCGCCGGTGCGGAGGTGGCCGTCGCGGTTGGGCTCGTTGGTGTTGACGGAGGCGACCTCGGCGGTGGCCTCGACCTTGGAGTCGAGCGGGTTCTCGCCGGTGGTGAACGTGGCGGTGAAGCGCTCGAACTTGCCCTTGACCTTGCTGATCATCAGGTGGCGGACGCTGAACGCGACCTCGCTGTGGGTGGGGTCGATGACCCAGGTGCCGGCCTTGTAGCCGGGGATGGTGACGGTGTCGGTCATGGTTTCTCCTCGAGTGTGACGGTCGTCGCGGGGAGAGCGTCCCCGTCCGATGTATGCAAGCGCATCGACGTCGATCAGTATTCCATGTAGCGACAACTATTTCATCCACGTTCCGTCGAAGGATCGGCGGACGCCCCGTGAACACGCGGTGCCGCACCCCGGACGGGGGCCGGCCCCGCACTCCGGGGCGGTCGTCAGCGGTCGGCGGGGGCCGGGTTGCGGATGCCGAGGAGGGAGACGACGCCGCCGGCGACCAGGAGGGCGGAGGTCGCGACGGCCGCGCGGGAGAAGCCCTCGACGTCGAGCGAGTCGCCGACCACGAGCGAGGTGGCGGCGATGGCGACCAGCCCGGCGATGCGCGAGACCGCGTTGTTCACGGCGGAGCCCACTCCGCTGTGCCCGTCCTCGACCGCGCCGAGGATCGTCGAGGTCAGCGGGGCGACCGTCACCGCGAGGCCGAAGCCGAACAGGAGGATCCCCGGCAGCAGCTGCGTGGCGTAGTCGGCGCCCTCGTCGACGAAGGACAGCAGGAGGAACCCGGCTGCGGCGATCAGCGGTCCGACGCCCATGAAGAGCCTCGGACCGAACCGCGCCGACAGCGACCCGGAGACCTGCGAGAGCAGGAGCAGCAGGATCGTCGGCGGGAGTGTCGCGAGTCCGGCCAGGGTCGCCGAGAAGCCCAGGGTCTGCTGCAGGAACAGGCCCAGCGCGAAGAAGCCGAACGAGAGCGCGCCGTAGACGAACGCCGTCGAGACGTTGCCGACGGTGAAGTTCCGCGACGCGAAGAGCGACAGAGGGAGCATCGGGTGCGCCGCGCGCCGCTCCCACACGACGAACGCGACGAGGGCGGCGACTCCCCCGATCAGGGCGGTCAGCACGAGCGGGTGCTGGATCCCGAGCCGCTCCTGCTCGATCAGCGCGAACACCGGCCCTCCCAGGCCGATCACCCCGAGCACCGCGCCGACGCCGTCGATCGGCACCCGGGTCCCTGAGTCGACCGCGCCGAGCCTACGCAGCAGGACGAGCGTCACCGCGATCGGCAGCAGGTTGAGGGCGAAGACGTACCGCCACGAGCCCGCGTCCACCAGCAGGCCGCCGAGCACGGGCCCGGCGATCGTCGCCGTGCCGGTCCAGGCCGTCCACGCGCCGATGGTCCGGGCCTGCGCTGCGCCGTGGACCGTCGCGATGATGAGGGCGAGCGAGCTGGGCACGAGGATCGCCCCGGCGGCGCCCTGGAGCATCCGCGCCACGATGAGGACCTCGGCGGTGGGGGCCAGCGCGCAGAGGAGCGAGGTGATGCCGAAGCCGATCAGGCCGATGGTCATGCTGCGGGCCCGGCCGATGCGGTCGGCGAGCGAGCCGGCCACGAGGATCAGCGCGCCGAGCGTGATCAGGTACCCGTCGACCACCCACTGCTGCACCGCGAGCCCGCCGCCGAGCTCGCGGGTGATCGCGGGCAGGGCGACGTTGACGACGGTGCCGTCGAGGAAGGCGACGAAGGAGGCGAGGACGGCCACCACGAGCACCGCGCGGCGGCGCTTCTCGGCGGGGTCGGCGGAGGCGGTCATGCTCGGGCTCTGCTCACCCGCTCACCGTACCGGCGACCACCGCTCCCGGGGCCCGGAGGACGGGCATCCGCGCCCCGGAGCGCGGCCGCACGACGGATCCAGACTCGTCGCCTACTCTCGTAGCCATGTCTGCGCAAGGAACCGCCCGCGGCGGCGTGCTCGCCCGGGTCCTCGGGATCGTCGGAGCCAGCCTCGCCGGGGGCCTGCTGATCACGGTCGGAGTCACTCCCGCCCTCGCCGTCACCGGTCTCGCCGAGAACAACCCGATCGGGCTGTTCGAGACGGTGCCCGAGTACCTCGAGCTCGGCCAGCTGGCCCAGAAGACCGAGATCTACGCGAAGCGCACCGACGGCTCGGACGAGCTGCTCGCCTCCTTCTACGCGCAGAACCGCGAGGAGGTCGCCTTCGACCAGGTCAGCCAGTCCGTCAAGGACGCGGCGGTCTCGACCGAGGACCCGCGCTTCTACGACCACGGCGGCGTCGACCTGCAGGGCACGATCCGCGCGGTGCTCAGCAACATCGTCGGCGGGGACCTCCAGGGCGGCTCCTCGATCACCCAGCAGTACGTCAAGAACGTCCTCGTGCAGAAGGCGGAGTCGCTGAGCGCGACCGACGAGGCCGCCTCGGAGGCCGCCTACGAGGAGGCGACCGCGACCACTCCGAGCCGCAAGCTCAAGGAGATGAAGCTCGCCGTCGACCTCGAGAAGAAGTACAGCAAGGACGACATCCTCCTGGGCTACCTCAACATCGCCGGTTTCGGCGGCCAGGTCTACGGCATCCAGGCGGCGGCCGAGTACTACTTCTCGACCACCGCGGCCGATCTGAGCCTCGCGCAGGCCGCGAGCCTGATCGCCACGGTCAACAACCCCAACGGCCTCAGGATCGACCAGCCCGAGAACATCCCGGACAACAGGGTCCGCCGCGACTACGTCCTCGACCAGATGCTGAAGGAGGGGAAGATCTCGCAGGCCGATCACGACGCCGCCGTCGCGGAGGAGGTCGTCCCCGCCATCACGCAGACGCCCACCGGCTGCCAGACGGCCGGCAACGCGGCCTTCTTCTGCGACTACATCACCCGGGTCGTCCAGAACGACCCGGCGTTCGGCGACGACGCGGACACCCGACTCGCGAACTTCCAGCGCGGCGGCTACAAGATCTACACGACGCTCGACCGCGACCTGCAGGACACCGCGGCCAACGCGACGAACAACGCCGTCCCCAAGGTCCCCACCCTCGACACCAACATCGGCAGCGCGACCGTCTCGATGGAGGTCGGCACCGGCCGGATCCTGGCGATGGTGCAGAACAAGGACTACGACGCGGCCGGCGCTGTGAACGGCGCGAACTTCTCCGCGGTCAACTTCAACACCGACACGGCCTACGGCGGATCCGCCGGGTTCCAGGTCGGATCGACGTACAAGGTCTTCACGCTCGCGCAGTGGCTCGCGAGCGGCCGCACCCTGAACGAGACGATCAACGGCCGCGAGCGCACCTTCTCGGGCTTCCCCGCCAGCTGTGCGCCCGGCGGCGAGCTCGACACCTCCTACGAGGTCAACAACGACGACGGCGAGAACGGCAGCTACAGCGTGCTGACCGGCACGATGCAGTCGATCAACACGGTCTACGTCTCGATGGCGCAGCAGCTCGACCTCTGCGCGATCCGCGACCGCGCGGTCGGCTTCGGAGTGAAGGCGGCCGACGGCGGCGAGGTCGACTACAAGCCGTCCGCCGTCCTCGGCTCGGACACGCTCATCTCGCCGCTTTCGATGGTCACCGCCTTCGCCGGCTTCGCCAACAACGGCACCGCCTGCTCCGCGATCGCCATCGACTCGATCACCGATGCGACCGGCGCCGCGGTCCAGCCGCCGACCTCCACCTGCAACCAGGCCCTCAGCCCGGAGCTGACGGCGGTCGCGAACTACGCCCTGCAGAGGGTCGTCACCGGCGGCACCGCCGCCCAGTCCGACCCGGACGACGGCATCGAGCACATCGGCAAGACGGGCACCACCGACAACGCGGAGTCGACCTGGATGGACGGCGCGAGCTCGCGAGTCGCGACCGTGGTCTGGGTGGGCAACATCGACGGCCACACCTCGATGCGCGAGGTCCGCTTCCCGAACTCCGAGCTCGAGAGCCGGCCCTACGCCTCCAACATCCGCCACTACATCTGGAACTCGGTGATGACCCGCGCCGACCAGAAGTACGGCGGGGACGACTTCGAGGAGCCCAGCAGCGCCCTGCTGAACGGCCGCCAGATCGCGGTGCCGACCGTCTCCGGCCGCTCGGTCGACGACGCCACGGAGGCGCTGGAGGACCTCGGCTTCGACGTCGAGGAGGGGGCGACCATCGACTCGTCGCTCCCCGCCGGAGTGGTGGCGGGCACCGACCCGGCCGCGGGGACGACCGTCGCGCGCTACTCCGACATCGCCCTGCTGATCAGCAACGGCTCGCAGGTCCCTGCCGCCGCCACCGAGGCACCGGCTCCGGCGCCGACCGGCACGGGAGTCCCGGCGACCGAGGCTCCGCCGGCGACGCCCACGGCCACTCCGACAGCGACGCCCACAGCGACTCCGACGGCGGAGGTCGAGGAGTGAGCTTCGACGCGGACTTCCTCGGCGTCCCTGCTGCGGCGCCGTGCCTGAGGGTCGAGCGCCCGGTGCGGCTCCTGCCGTACACGCACTTCGAGGTGCTGCTGGATCCGGAGCGGCGCCTGGCCGTCTCGACGGCCGTGAACATCGACGGCGCGCGCCTGGTCGAGCTCGGCCGCGGCGACGACTGGCACCTCGACGAGCGCATCCCCGCCTCCGAGCAGACCGGGCCGGAGGTGTACGCCCGCAACGACCTCGACCGGGGCCACCTCGTCCGCCGCCGCGACCCCGTCTGGGGCGACCGGGACGAGGCCGCCGCGGCCAACCGCGACAGCTTCTGCTACACGAACGCCGCGCCCCAGGCGAGCGGCTTCAATCAGTCGCAGGAGCTGTGGCTCGGGCTCGAGACGCTGGTTCTCGAGTACGCGCAGACCTGGCGCACGCGCCTGAGCGTCTTCACCGGGCCCGTGCTCGCGGACGACGACCCGGTCTACCGCGGCACGGGCATCCCCCGCCGCTTCTGGAAGATCGCCGCGTGGAGCCCGGACGGATCGACGCTCGCGACCAGCGCCTACCTGCTCGACCAGAGCGAGCTCGTGGAGCGGGTGCGCGAGGGCCTGGTGCCGCTCGGCGGCTTCAGGACGTTCCAGCTGCCCGTCGCCGGCATCGGCGAGCTGACCGGTCTCGACGTGGACCTCCTCGCCGAGGCAGACGTGCTCGGCGGCGCAGGACTCCGGCCGGAGCCGTGGCGCGAGCTCGTGCAGCCGTCCGACGTGGCGAGCGGCCTCCTCCCCCGCTGAGGCCCCTCCGGGGGCAGGATGGGCGGATGAGCACCCCCGTCCTGGTCGAGATCACCTCCGGCGCCGTCGTGCTCCGCGACCCGGAGGGTCCTCTCGTCCGCGTGGACGAGGCGGGCTACCTCCGCGGCGACGGGGTCTTCGAGACCGTCGCGGTCCTCGGCGGACGTCCCCGCGCGCTCGCCGAGCACCTCGAGCGGCTGGCCGGGTCGGCCCGGGCCGTCGGGCTGACGATCCCGGAGGCATCGCTCTGGTCCCGAGCGGTCGAGCTCGCCGTGGCGGAGCACGACCGGGTGGACGACCTGACGATCCGCTTCATCGCCGCCCACGGCTCGGGCGACTCCGCCCGGTGCACCGTCCGCGCGGCTCCGACTCCCGACTCGAGCGCGCTCCGGGAGGAGGGCGCAGCCGTCGTCGTGCTGGACCGCGGGTATGCGAGCGGCCCGCTCGCGCCGTGGCTGCTCCCGGGCGTCAAGACCACCTCGGGCGCCGTCACCCGGGCGGCGCTGCGCGAGGCGGCCACGCGGGGTGCGGACGACGTGGTGTGGCGCACGAGCGACGGGCTGCTCCTCGAGGGGGCGACCTCGAGCCTGGTGCTCCTCGCCGACGGGGTGCTGGCGACGCCGCTCTCGGGCAGCGTGCTCGCCGGCACGACGGTCGAGCGGATCCTCGCGCTGGGCGAGCGCCGCGGTCTCGCGTCCTCGCGCCGCGAGCTGCCCGTCTCGGCGCTCACCGGCGCCGACGCGGCCTGGCTGGTGTCAAGCACCCGGCGGGCGATCCCCGTCCGCTCGGTCGACGGCGCACCGCTCGGGATCGACGCCGGCCTGACGGCGGCGTTCGAGGCGGGTCTGCTCGGCGGCTGACCGCGGCGGCGGCTCGGGATCCGCCGCGCCTCAGGCCGCCGCTGCCAGCGCGCGGGAGGTGTGCGGGCCGACGCCGGCCTCCTCCGCGTCGCCGAGGTCGGCGAGCGTGTCGACGTCCAGGCGCAGCGTCGACGAGCCGGGCAGCACGACGACGGTGCAGCCCGCGTCGCGGTGCCGGGCCAGAGACCCCGGGCCGAACGCCGGAGCGACCAGGGCTCCGGCCGCCAGCAGGAGCGCCGTGGTGCCGCTCCCCTCGCGGTCCGGGACGACGGCGGGGAGCGACCGCGTCGCGAGCGCCTCGGCGAGGTCCGCCGGCAGCAGCGCGGGCAGGTCCCCGGTCAGCACGATCACCGGGGCGTCGGGCCGCCGGTGCAGGGCGGTCGCGGCTCCCCGGGACACGGCGGCGTCGAGGGTCCCCGGGTCGGGCACCACCACCAGCTGCGGATGCTCCGCCCGCGCGCGGTCGGCCGCACCGGCGTCGGACGTGACCAGGAGCAGGCTCGCCACCGGCTCGGCGGCGGCCACGGCGGCGAGCGTGTCCAGGAGGAACGCCTCGGCCAGCGCCGCGCGCCCCGGCACGTCGAGGCGCGTCTTCGAGCCGCCGCGGCCCTTGAAGACGACGACCGCGCTCCAGCCGGTCACGCGCGCTCCTCGCTCGCGGCGGCCCCGGCCGCGAAGCCCTCGGCGTAGGCCTCGTCAGCGCCGAGGCGGAACATGTCGTCGGGACCCGTGCGGGTCAACGTGCGGGCGCCCGGGCTCTCGACCCCCGTCACCAGGCGGGCGAGTCCCCGGACGACGGCGACGGGTCGTCCGCTCGCCTTGCCCTTCACCAGATCGCCGAGTGCGGCGATCTCGTCCGCCACGGCCGGCATGGTCACTCCGAGCGTGCGCCCCAGGGCGTCGACACCGCCGCGGAGGTCGTCGATCACGAGGACGCCCGCGGCTCCGATGGCCGCGTCGGTCTGCCCGACGCGCCAGGCGCGGCCCAGGGTGTCGCTGACGAGCACGCCGACCTCCACGCCGAGCCGCTCCCGGAGGCCCGCACAGAGGGCCCGCGCTGAGGCGTCGGGGTCGACGGGGAGGAGGAGGACCGTCCCCTCCGCGACGTTGCTGGCGTCGACTCCAGCCGCCGCCTGCACGATCCCGAGGCGGTTCTCCACGATGCGGGTGACGCCGGAGCCGTGCGCCCGGGTGGCGACGACGCGGACGGTCTCGGCCGTGATCGCGTCCTCGCGGTCGGCGGCGGCGACGACGCGCCCCTCCGCCTTCGAGACGACCTTGCTCGTGACGACGAGGATGTCGCCGTCCGCGGGCCGGTCCTCCTCGGCGGCGGCGGCGACGGCAGCGAGGATCAGCTCGAGCAGGTCGTCACCGGGTGTCACCTCCGGGATGCCGTCGAGGGCCCAGGCCTGCACGCGCGTCTCGCTCACCGGTCCATTCTCCCGGCTGCCGCGGGCGCACGGGTCCACGGCTCCGAGATCGCCCGGGTGGACGATCGGCGGCGCCTCAGCCGGCGGCGAGGTACGCGGCGACCGCGGGCGGCACGTAGGGGGCCACGTCGCCGCCGAGGGAGGAGACCTGCCGCACCAGCGAGCTCGACACGTGGGCGTGCGCCGGATCGGGCAGGAGGAACACCGTCTCGACGTGCGCGAGGTTGCGGTTCACGATCGCCATGGGGGTCTCGTACGCCACGTCGACCTGCGAGCGGATGCCCTTCACCAGGATGCTCGCGCCGACGTCGGTGCAGTAGTCGATGAGCAGGCCCATGCTCCAGGAGGCGACGACGATCCGCCCCTCGACCCCCGCCTCCACGATCGACTGCTCGATGAGCGAGACGCGCTGGGCGATCGGCAGCAGCGCCGTCTTGGCGGGGTTGTGCACCACCACCACGTGCAGCTCGTCGACCAGGCGCGCGGCCCGCTCGATCACGTCGAGATGCCCCAGGGTCACGGGGTCGAAGGAGCCGGGGACGACGGCGATGCGGGCCATGCCGACAGAGTAGCGGGCGCGCACCGCCTAGCTCTTGGCGAGGAACTCCCGGTCGCGGTCCTGCACGCGGCGCTCGAGCGCGGCCCGCAGCCGGTCGTGCGCGGCGAGGGACGGGTCCTCCGCCAGGAGGCGCTCGGCCAGCGCCCGCGCCTCCACGATCACGTCGGCGTCCTGCACCACCCGCAGCAGGCGGAGCGACGAGCGGCCGCCGGACTGCGAGTCGCCCAGCACGTCGCCCTCGCGGCGCAGCTCCAGATCGACCTCGGCGAGCGCGAAGCCGTCGAGCGTCGCGGCGACCGCCTCCACCCGCTCGCGCGCGACCGTCCCCGCCTCCGCCGCCGTCACGAACAGGCACACCCCCGCGACGCCGCCGCGCCCGATGCGCCCGCGGAGCTGGTGCAGCTGCGAGACCCCGAACCGCTCGGCGTCCAGCACGACCATCATCGAGGCGTTCGGCACGTCCACGCCGACCTCGATGACCGTCGTCGACACCAGCACGTCGATCTCCCCCGCGGCGAAGGAGCGCATCACGGCGTCCTTCTCCTCCGTCGTCATCCGCCCGTGCAGCGCGGCCGACCGCCGCTTCCCGAGCAGCGGATGCGCGCGCACGCCCTCCAGCGTCGCCGCGACGGTCGTGAGCGGCGCGGCGGCGTCCTCCTCGGGCGGCTGCGCTCCCTCGGCGGGCTCCCCCGGCTCGATCGCCGGGCAGACGAGGTAGACCTGGTGACCCGAGCGGATCTCCTCCTCGGCCCGCTCCCACGCCCGCGCGATCCACGCGGGATGGTCGGCGAGCGGCACCACGTGGCTCGTGATGCCGGGGCGCCCCGCGGGCAGCTCGCGGATGGTCGAGGTGTCGAGATCGCCGAAGACCGTCATGGCGACGGTCCGCGGGATGGGCGTGGCCGTCAGCACGAGCACGTGCGGCGGGGTGGCGCCCTTCCGGCGCAGGGCGTCGCGCTGGTCGACGCCGAAGCGGTGCTGCTCGTCGATCACGACGAGGCCCAGATCGTAGAAGGAGACCGCGTCGCCGAGGAGGGCGTGCGTGCCGACGACGATCTTCGCCGTGCCCGAGACGATCCGGAGGAGGGCCGCGCGACGCTGCGCCGCTCCCAGCCCGCCGGTGAGGAGGGTCGGCACCAGCTCGGCCGCGAGCTCCGGACCGAGGGTCCTCGCGATCGAGCGGAGGTGCTGCCCGGCGAGCACCTCGGTGGGTGCGAGCAGCGCCGCCTGCCCGCCGCTCTCGGCCGTCGCGAGCATCGCCCGGAGCGCGACGTGGGTCTTGCCGGAGCCGACCTCGCCCTGCACCAGCCGGGTCATCGGGCTCTCGGCGGCCAGGTCGGCGGCGATCTCGTGCCCCACCGCGGTCTGGTCGCCGGTGAGGGCGAAGGGCAGCGCCGCGTCGAAGCGCTCGAGCAGCCCCCCGGGGCCGGGCACGCGAGCGGTCGCGGGACTGCTTCGCGCAGACGCCCGGCGCTCGAGCAGGGCGAGCTGCAGGAGGAACGCCTCGTGGAAGCGCAGCGTCTCGCGCGCCTGCGCCTCCTCGCCCTCGCGCTGCGGCCGGTGGATCAGCTCCAGCGCCTCGCCGAGACCCAGCAGTGAGCGGCCGGCGCGCACCTGCTCGGGCATCGGGTCCGGCACGTCGCGCAGGCCGTCCAGCAGCACGCCGATCGCGGCCTGGAGCTGCCAGCTCGAGATCGCGCTGGTCGCCGGGTAGATCGGGATCGGCCGCTCGGCCCAGTCCTTCGCGAGCTCGCCGCCTCCCGTCTCCGTCGCGGCGGCCTCCTCGTCGTCGAACAGGCGGTAGTCGGGATGGGTGAGCTGAGGGGTGTCGCGGAACATCGAGACCGTGCCCGCGAAGATCCCGCGCACGCCGCGGTGGAGCTTCGCCGCGCGCCAGGGCTGTCCGAAGAACGTCAGCGAGAGCGTGCCCGAGCCGTCCGAGATGACGACCTCGAGCAGGTTGCCGCGCCGGTTGCGCATCGGGCGCTCGCGCACCTCGCGCACCTCCGCCACGATCGTCACGCTCTCGCCCACGGGGAGGCGCGAGAGGGCCGTCAGCTCGCCCCGCTTCGCGTAGCGGCGCGGGTAGTGGCCCAGGAGCTCGCCGACCGTGCGGTACCCGAAGGCCTTCTCGACCGCGCTCGCCGTGCGCGGCCCGATCAGCGGCGCGAGCGAGGCGTCGAGGGGGTCCGGGATCACCTAGCGATCATAGGTCGGACCTCGGACGCGCGAGCCGGGCGACCGGGTCCAGCGCCGAGCGGGGGACGACCGACGCGAGCAGCCGCCGACCGGCACCCGCGGAGCCGCGGAGCGCGGCGGCCACGGCGGTCGCGTCGTCCCACGCCTCCGACTCGCTCGCGGACGGCGAGTAGCGCCGGCGCTCGACGCGCTCCCGGAGCCCCTGCAGACGTGCCGCCGCTCCGGGTTCGAGGGCGGGAGCCATGCGGGCCTCCTGCGCGCGGGGCGACTCCGTGTCCTCCACGGGAACGCCCAGATCGCGGGCGGTCGCCAGCAGCTCGGCCCAGGCGGCCTCGACGGAGCCGGAGCGGGCGGACCGGCGGCGCAGCGCGCGCTGGACGGCGCGCATCAGCCAGGGCACGAGCACGAGCAGCAGGAGGAGCACCCAGAGCGTCGCCGCAGGAGCCGCCGTGGTGCTCGAGGCGCCGACGGCACCGGGGGTCGGCGTGGCCGAGGCGGCGGTCGGAGTGGGCGTCGCAGCGGGAGCGCTGGTCGCGCCGGGCGCGGTGGTCGCGGTCGAGCCCGGGGCGGTGGGTCCCGAGGACGCCGTCGCGCTCGGCAGGGTGTACGAGGCCGGGGCCCCGCGGCTGGGCGTCGGCTCGAAGGGCAGCCAGCCGACCCCCTCGAAGTACAGCTCCGGCCAGGCGTGCAGGTCGGAGGAGAGGACGCGGTAGGTGGTCAGGTCGCTGCCGCCGGAGGGCACGACGGAGCCGGGCTGGTAGCCGATGGCGAGCCGCGACGGGATCCCGAGCTCGCGCGCCATCACCGCCATCGCCGAGGCGAAGTGGACGCAGTAGCCCTCCTTCGTCGTCAGGAACGCCGAGAGCACGCCGACTCCGTCGCCGTCGTAGCCCTCCTCCGCCGGGGTGTCCTCGGAGTAGCGGAACTCGGACGAGCGGAAGTACGTCTGCAGCGCACGCGCCCGGTCGTAGGCGGTCGGAGCCTCCGCCGTGACCTCCTCGGCCGTGGTGCGGACGATCTCGGGCACGTCGTCGGGCAGCGAGAGGTAGCGGTCGACGCCGGACGGCGCGGGAGCGGCCAGCAGCTGCTGCGGGTCGGGCTCGAGCCGCAGCGCCTGCACCTGGTAGTCGTCGCCGGAGCGGGTCGTCGCGTCGCCGCGGATCGAGCCGTCCTGCACGTCCTGGAGCCAGCCGTCGCCGACGCCCGTCAGCGACGAGACCGGATACGGCACCGGGAGCCACTGGCTCCGCAGCGTCTCCACCGAGACGTCGACCTCCTCCGCCTCGCGCGGCACTCTCTCGGAGAGCCCCTCGGGCGCGATCGGCGCGTCGATCGGAGCGGTCTGCTCCGTCTCGCTCGGCGCCCAGTCGTCGCCGTCGAAGTCGGAGACGGTCAGCACGCGGAGGTAGACGGGCAGGTCCGAGTCGGTGGCGTAGCGCAGCACGGTCACGGGGTTCGGGCGGCGCAGGTCCGCGCCGAGGGCGACCACCGGGTCGATCGCCCCGTTGAAGAGGCTGCCGGAGACGCCCGAGGGGGCGCTGGTGCGCGCGTAGCCGGCCGCCGATCCGGCGACGACTCCCGCGCCCAGGACGACCACGGTCACGGCCGCGAACGCGGGCAGCACGGCCGAGGCCGCGCTCGGGCCGCTCGGGCGGCGGGGGGCGGCTGTGGCGGCGAGCACGCCCGCGTAGGCGAGCGCTGTCACGACGAGGCTCGCCCAGGACACCTCGGAGGGGTCCACGATCGCCGGCACGGCGAGCAGCGCCGCGGGGAACAGCCCCGCCAGCGCGGGGAGACGGACGGAGAAGGCGAACAGGTCCGCCGCCCAGGCGAGCACGACCACCCCGCCGATCAGGAGGAACGAGATGCCGTCGTCGGCGACGGCCGGGAGCCCCTGCTGGGCGATGGACTGGAAGCCGCCCTGCGCGAGCGCCTCCGCCTGAGCGACGGCGCCGGGAGTGGGGATCACGAACAGCAGTGCCCGACCGGGCACGAACATCGCGGTCAGCACGCCGACCACGGTCAGCGTGCCGAGGATCGGCGGGACGACGGGATGCACGCGCAGAGCCCGGGCGGCGGCCGGGACGCCGAGGACCACGGCGACGGCGCTCGCGAGGAGCACCAGCCAGTCGACGCCGACGAGGAGCCGGCCGATCCCGGCGGCCGCGGCCGTGATCGCGAGGAAGAGCAGACCGCTCAGAGGAGCCGACCCGGCGCGCGGATCGCTCTCGGCGCGGCGGCTCACGCCACCACCCGCAGGGCGAGGGCCTGCGCCCACGCCTCCTCGACGGAGGCGCTCGGGTCGACGGACACGGCGTACCATCCGAGCGAGGCGAGAGCCGCCTCCTCCTCGACAGTGCCGGCGACGACGAAGGCGATCGCGGGGCGCGACTGCGCAGCCAGGGAGCCGAGGTCGTCGAGGTCCGACTCGAGGAGGCGGGTGAGCACGGCGAAGACCGGGCGCACTCCCCCGGTGTCGCGCATGTCGGCCGCGATCCGGGTCACGGCGGCGACCGACTCGCGCGAGGGCGCCAGCTCGGCCAGGCGCAGCAGCACGTCGTGCGCCACTTCGCGCTCGTCCTCCGAGTGCTCCGGCTCGCCGTCCGCACCCGTCTCGACGAGGTGGGTCTCGAAGCCGCGGTCGAGCAGGTGGACCGCGAGAGAGGCCGTCATCGACACCGCCCACTCCAACCGGTCGTCGCCGCGCCGCTCGAGCACGCGCTCGGCCCGGGTCTCGAGGAGGATCCAGGCGTGCGGGTCGGTGTTCTGCTCGTCCTGGCGGACCATGAGCTCGCCGGAGCGGGCGCTCGCCCGCCAGTGCACCCGGCGCATGGCGTCACCCGGGCGGTAGTCGCGCGGGATCACGTCGTCCGTGCCGGCGCCGGCCGTCGCGTGCGCGACCGGGCTCGATCCGCCGGCTCCGTGCGCGTCGAGCACGTCGCTCTGGAGCGGTACGACCCGCGGAGTCACGACGAAGGGCTGCGCCGCCCCCACGACGCTCTCGCGGAGCGCGAGCCCGAGGCCGTCGCCGCGCACCAGGCGCAGCGGGCCGATGCGGTGAATCCCGCGCCGCTCGGCGGGCAGACGGTAGCGGGCGCGCACGCGGCCGCCCGACGGGACGCCCGGGAGCCCGAAGACGCCCTCGGCGACCGGCCGGCCGACGACGACTCCGCGCTCCACGCGCTCGAGCCGGTCGTGGGCGCGGGCTCCGCTGCGGACAGCGCGGCCGCGGTTCTCGAGCAGCACGTCGACCTCCACCACGTCGCCGGCCGCGACGGTCTGTGGAGCGAAGCGGCGCTGCACCCGGAACGACGCCGGTGCCAGGAGCAGGGAGACGAGCGCGCCCACGGGCAGGCCCAGCAGCACCAGGCCGACGAACAGCAGCTCGCGGAACTCCGACAGCGGCGCGATCACCACCCCCGCGACGCCCAGGAGCAGGAGCGCCCAGCCGCGCAGCGTCAGCGCGACGCCGCGGAGCGCGGGCAGGCCGCCGAGACGGGACGACGGCGTCTCGGTCGGGCGGGCCTCAGTCGCCACGGTTGCCGAAAGGGACGGGGGTGGCCGCGACGATGCGCTGCACGATCTCGGTGACCGAGTGCGAGGATCCGGCGCCGGAGCGGCCGGGGAGGCGCGTGGCGGGCAGGAGGCGGTGGCCGAGCACGGGGACGGCGAGCGCGTCCACGTCGTCCGGCACGACGAAGTCGCGGTCGCTGAGGGCGGCGAGCGCCTTCGCGGCGGCGATCAGCTGGAGTGTGGCGCGCGGACTCCCGCCGAGCCGCAGCTCGGGGTCGACGCGGGTGGCCTGCATGATCGCCACCACGTACTCCTGCACGGGCGGTGCGACGTACACGGAGCGCACGTAGGCCATCATCCGCTCGAGCTCGGCGAGGCCGACGACGGGCCGCAGCTCCTCGAGCGGGCTGGCCGAGTCGCGGGTGCGGATCATCTCGAGCTCGGCGCGCTCGTCGGGGTAGCCGAGGGAGAGGCGCGCCATGAAACGGTCGCGCTGAGCCTCGGGCAGCGAGTAGGTGCCCTCCATCTCGACCGGGTTCTGCGTCGCGATCACGGCGAAGGGGCGCGGGAGGAGGTGAGTGGTGCCGTCGACCGAGACCTGGCGCTCCTCCATGCACTCCAGCAGCGCCGACTGCGTCTTGGGCGAGGCCCGGTTGATCTCGTCGCCGATCAGGATGTTCGCGAACACCGGGCCCGGCTTGAACTCGAAGTCGCGGGTCGCCTGGTTGTAGACCGAGACCCCCGTGACGTCGGAGGGGAGCAGGTCGGGCGTGAACTGGATGCGCGCGACACTGCCGCCGACCGAGGCCGCCAGCGACTTCGCCAGGACCGTCTTGCCGGTGCCGGGGACGTCCTCCATCAGGAGGTGCCCGCCGGCGAGGAACACCGTCAGCGCCATCGAGACCTCGGCCGACTTGCCGTCGATCACGCGGGTGAGGTTCCCGAGGACGGCGCCGCAGTGCGCGGTGAACTCCTCGCGGGTCAGGGGCGTCTCGGGTGCCGCTCGGCGGCCGACAGCGGAGCGGGTGTCTTCGAGCGACGTCATAGCTACGGATTCTCGCAGTCCTGACGGGAAAAGGGTCCAGGTTCCGCGAGTTCGCAGTGTGCCGCCAGGCGGGAGCCGCTCGGCCGCCGCAGGACGCCGCGGGCGCGGGAGCCGCCCTATGCTCGGTCCGGTGACCAGGATCATCGCCGGATTCGCCGGCTCGCTCACCCTCCGGGTCCCGCGCGCGGGCACCCGCCCCACCAGCGACCGCGTGCGCGAGGCCGTCTTCTCGGCCCTCGAGGCCCGGGACGCCCTCGACGGCGCGACGGTGGTCGACCTCTACGCCGGCTCCGGCGCCCTCGGGCTCGAGTCGGCCAGCCGCGGAGCGAGCGCGGTCGTCCTCGTCGAGCGCGACCCGAAGGCGGCGCGGACCGCGGGCGAGAACGCGCGGGCGATCGCGACCGCCGCGACCAAGAACAAGCGGCCCGCCCCGCGGATCGAGGTGGTGACCGGCTCGGTCCGCTCGTTCCTCGACGGCTCGCCGGCCCTCAACACGGACACGGTGTTCCTCGATCCGCCCTACGACCTCGGCGAGGACGACCTCGCCGCCGACCTCGCCGGCGTGCTGCCGCTGCTGCGGGAGGACGCGGTGGTCGTCGTGGAGCGGAGCTCCCGCAGCCCGGAGCCGCGCTGGCCCGCGGGCCTGGAGCGGGAGCGGAGGAAGGACTACGGCGAGACCACGATCTGGTGGGCTTCGCCTGCTTCGCCTGCGTCGCCCGTCTCCGAGTAGCGGTCCTCTGCCCCGGTCCGAGCGACCGGCCTCAGCCCGCCGCGCCGTCCCAGCCGAGGTAGGGGTCCCAGCCCCCGCGATCCTCGAGCGCGCGCCCGCCCAGCCGCACCTCCGGCTCGCCGTCGCTGACGACCCCGAGCGGGACGAAGCCCTCCGGCAGCACCGAGGCGGGCGGGAAGCACGCGAGCATCGCGTGGTCCTCGCCGCCTCCCAGCACCAGCGCCCTCGCCAGGTCGAGGTCCACGCCCTCCACCTCCGTGAGCTCGCGTGCGTGCTCGTCGACCGCCGCGGGATCGAGGTCGATCGTCACTCCGCTCGCCCGCGCCATCCGCCGGGCGTCGAGCACCACGCCGTCCGAGACGTCCATCATCGCGGTGGCGGTCCCGCCCGCGGCCTCGCCCGCGGAGATAGGCGCAGTCGGCCGCAGCTGCGCCTCGAGGAGGGACGGATGACGCTCGCGGAGCCGGGCGGCGAGGTCGGCCGACGGCTCCCCGTCCCGCCGCGCCTGCTCGAACAAGAGTCGCAGCCCGAGCCCCGCTCGTCCCAGCGGACCGGCCACGGCGAGCACGTCCCCCGGCCTCGCACCGCTCCTCAGCACCGGCGGCCGTCCGTCGAGTGAGCCGAACGCCGTGATCGAGAGCGTCAGCGTCGCGGAGGCGGACAGGTCTCCCCCGACGACTCCGCATCCCGGCGCCATCGCGGCGCAGCCGGCGGCGAGCCCACCTGCGATCCCCTCCAGCACGTCGACGCCCAGCGACCGGGGTGCCGCCAGCGCGACGACGAGCCCGGTGGGCCGGGCCCCCATCGCCGCGACGTCGGCGAGGTTCGAGGCCGCCGCCTTCCAGCCCAGGTCCGCAGGGCTCGACCAGGCCAGCCGGAAGTCCGGGCCGTGCACCATCATATCCGTGGTCACCACGAAGCGGCCGTCGGGAGCGCGCAGCACCGCGCAGTCGTCTCCGGGCCCGACCAGGGTCTCTGCTCCCGGGCCGCCGAGGCGGGCCAGCACCCTCGCGAGCACCTCGCCCTCGCTGAGCTCGGCCAGGGTGGGACTTCGATCCTCTGCCATGGTTCACACGCTAGCGTTGACGGCGATGTCCCCCCGCCGACTCCGCTCCCCCCTCCTCGCCGCCGCCGCTGTCCTGCTGCTCTCGGGCTGCTCGGCCAGCGTCGCCCTCGAGCCCGCCGCCGACGCGACGAGCACCGGCTGTGCCGAGGTCTCGGTGCGCCTGCCCGACGTGGTCGCGGAGCAGCCCGAGCGCGAGACGAACGCTCAGGGCACCGCCGCCTGGGGCACCCCGGCCGCGGTCATCCTGCACTGCGGAGTCGAGGTTCCCGGCCCCACGACGGACCTCTGCGTGAACGTCAGCGGAGTCGACTGGATCATCGACGAGACGCAGAAGGACGAGGACATCTACACGCTGACCACCTACGGGCGCGATCCCGCCGTGGAGATCACTGTCGACCAGAGCCGCGCGTCCGGATCCTCCGCGGCGCTCGACCTGGCGAACGCCGTCTCCTACATCCCGCAGACCCGTGAGTGCACCGACGTCTCGGACGCCGACACTCTCGACCCCACGGGCACGCCCACCGGCTGATCCTCAGCGGACGGCGACGTCCGCGAGGCCCGTGCAGCGGTGCTCGGCGTCGGCCGGAAGCGCCGACACCGCCGGGACGAGGTCGAGGAGCACCGTGCTGCCGGACGCCCGGTCCCCGTCGACGACCACTTCCGTCGCGGCCCCTCCCCGCGGCCGTCGGTCGAGCATCATCAGGAGCCTCAGCGGTCCGGACCCAGGGCCAGCCCGACGACGCGACGGGCGTGCTCCTCCGTCGCCCCGAGCTCGCGCGCGCGGGACGCGTACACGGCGGCTGCGGCCTGCAGCTCGCGCTCCAGCGCGTCGACTCCGCCTGCCACGACGGTGCCGGCCCGGCCGCGCGTCTCGACCAGGCCCGCCGACTCCAGCTCCCGGTACGACCGGGCGACCGTCCCCGCGGCGACGCCCAGGGTCTCGGCCAGCGCGCGCACCGGCGGGAGCCGCGTGCCGACCGGCAGCTCGCCCGCGGCGATCAGAGCGGTGATCTGCTCGCGGATCTGCTCGAAGGGCGCCGCGGCCGCGCCCGCCTCGACGCGGACCGCGAGCGCCGGCGTCATCGGGCGGCGACCGGGACGCGGTCGAGCGCCGAGTCGAGCAGCTCGCTGATGAGGTCCGGGTAGTCCACGCCGCTCGCGCCCCACATGCGCGGGAACATCGAGACCGGCGTGAACCCGGGCATGGTGTTGATCTCATTGACGACGAAGCCGTCGGCGGTGAGGAAGAAGTCGACCCGGGCCAGGCCCTCGGCTCCGATCGCGTCGAAGGCGCGGATCGCGAGGGACCGCATCTCGGCGAGCTCGCCGCCGGTGAGGTCGGCCGGGCAGACCAGCTCGATGCCGGACGCCCCGAGGTACTTCGCCTCGAAGTCGTAGAAGCCGCGGCCGGTGACGACCACCTCGCCGGCGACGGAGGCGCGGGCCGGAGCACCGCGGCGGCCGCCGAGCACGCCGATCTCGACCTCGCGGCCGACGATGCCCGACTCGATCAGCACCCGCGAGTCGTGCGCGAACGCCTCCTCGAGCGCGGCCTCGAGCTGCTCGCGCTCGTCGATCCGGCTGACGCCCACGCTCGAGCCGGCCCGCGCCGGCTTCACGAACGCGGGCAGGCCCAGCTCGTCGAGCGCCGAGGAGGCGTCGCCCGGGTCGGCGCGCCACTCCGCCTCGGTCACGGTGTACCAGGGCGCCACCGCGAGGCCCGCGGCCTGCAGGACCGTCTTGGTGAAGTGCTTGTCCATGCCGAGCGCCGACGCGAGCACGCCCGAGCCGACGTAGGGCAGCCCGACGAGCTCGAGCATCCCCTGAACGGTGCCGTCCTCGCCCCACGGGCCGTGCAGGATCGGCAGCACCACGTCGACCTCGCCGAGCGAGCGCGTCGCGCCGTCCTCGGAGGTCACGGTGAGCTCGCGCGAGAGGGCCGACTCCGGCCAGTGCACGCGGGAGCCGTCGTCCTCGACGCGGGGCAGCGACGCGGCGTCGAGAGCGAACTTCTCGGGACGGTCCTCCTCGAGCACGAACGCGCCGTCGGAGGTGATCCCGACGGGGATCACTTCGAAGCGGTCACGGTCGATCGCCCGCAGCACCCCGGCCGCCGTTGCGCAGCTGATCGAGTGCTCGCTGGAGCGCCCCCCGAACAGAACGGCCACGCGGAGCTTGCTGGTCATCGAGGTTCCTCTCACCCTGTGGCTCGTCCGAATCCGTGGTCAGGTGCGGCGCGATGTCCTTCGGATCGAGCGTACCGGCGAGCACCTGCGACACCTGCTCGACGATGGGCATGTCGACTCCCCTGGCGCGGGCCAGCTCGAGGACCGGCGCGACGGAGGCGAGCCCCTCCGCCGTCTGCTGCATCGACTTCACCACGTCGGTGAAGCTGTAGCCCTGGCCGAGCAGGCGCCCGGCCGTGTTGTTGCGCGAGAGCGACGAGCTCGACGTCGCGATGAGGTCGCCGAGCCCGGCGAGCCCGGCCATCGTCTCGGCTCGTCCGCCGTACGCGACCGCGAAGTCGGTCATCTCGGCGAGACCGCGCGTGATGATCGACGCCTTCGTGTTCTCGCCGTATCCGACGCCGTCGACGATGCCGATCGCCACGGCGATGAGGTTCTTCAGCACGCCGCCGAACTCGGTCCCGATCACGTCGGTGTTCACGTAGGAGCGGAAGTAGCGGTTGGTGGCCGCGAGGGCCACCTCCTGCGCGGTGACGAGGCTCTCGGAGGCGATGACCGCCGCGGTCGGCTGCTCCTTCGCGATCTCGAGGGCGAGGTTGGGCCCGGAGGCGACGGCGATCCGGTCGGGCGAGACCGGCAGCATCTGCGCGATCACCTCGCTCATCCGCTGGCCGGTGCCCTTCTCGACGCCCTTCATCAGGCTCACCAGCACCGTGCGCTCGGTGAGGAACGGCGTGATCGCCTCGAGGTTGCTCCGCAGCGACTGCGACGGGATGGAGAGGTAGACGTGGTCCGCGCCCTCCAGCGCCTCCTCGATGCGCGGCGTGGCCCGGATGTTGCGCGGGAGGTTGATGCCGGGGAGGTAGTCGCTGTTGCGCTTGGCCTCGGTGATCTCGCGGGCCAGCTCGGCACGGCGCGCCCACATCACGACGTCGGAGCCGCCGTCGGCGAGGATCTTCGCGAACGTGGTGCCCCAGCTGCCGGCGCCGAGGACGGCGACGCGGCGCGGCACGGGGATGGGCGCCTTCCTACTGCTCGGACTCAAAGCGACCCGTGCCCTTCTGGTTGTGCTCGGAGGGGTTCCAGCGCTTCTCGGGCGCCGTCTCGCCGCGCAGCTCCTCGAGCAGAGCGGTGATGGCGGCCATCACGACGGCCGAGGCCTCGTTGAGGGTGGCGGAGTCGAGGCTGCGGCCCCGGAAGGCGGACAGGTCGACGGGGTCGCCGACGACGACGTCGACGCGCTTGCGCCGGAAGAGGGTGATCCGCTTGGAGTAGCGGCCCATCAGCTGCTGCGCGCCCCAGTGCGCGACCGGGACGACGGGCAGGCCGTACTGCAGCGCCATCCGCACCGCTCCCGTCTTCCCGCGCATCGGCCAGAGCTCGGGGTCGCGGGTGAGGGTGCCCTCCGGGTAGATGATGACCGAGCGGCCCTCGTCCACGAGAGCCTTCGCGGTCTTCAGCGGCTCGCTGCCGCGGACAGAGCCCGAGCGCTCGACGGGGATCTGCCCGGACCTGCGCAGGATCGCCCCGAGCACGGGCACCGAGAACAGCGAGGCCTTGGCGAGGAAGCGCGGTGCGCGGCCGGAGCGCCACAGGGTCCAGCCGGTGATGATCGGGTCGATCTCGCTGTAGTGGTTCGGCGCGAACACGAAGGCCCCGGTGCTCGGGATCCTGTCGGCGTTCCGGATCCGCAGGTCGACCGAGGCGGTCATCACGGGGATCACCGCCGCCGCGAGGAACCAGAAGATGGACGGACGGCTTCGCTCAGACACCCGCCCATCCTCGCATCCCGCATCGGAGGCGCCGCGTCCCCACGCCCGGGAGCAGAGGGCCCCGCGGCGGGAGGAGGAGCGCACGGCCGCCGGGTACGGTACCGGCATGCCCCGTCCGCGTCGCCGCCCGTCGCCGTGGGACGCCGTCGGCAGGGCGCTCGGCCGCCTCATCGACTCACCGATCGCGCTGTCCGGCCTGGTGCTCCTGATCGTGTGGGGAGTCGTGCTCCTCGCCACGCAGGCAGAGCGCGACGCGGCCGCGCTCGGCGCCGGCCTCCTGCTGACGCTCGCGGTCCTCGTCGGCGGCTCGGCGGCCGTCGCCCTCGTGATCGGCGGAGTCGACACCCTCTGGCGCGTGGCGGTGGCACCGCTCGCGCACGTCGAGGCGGAGGCGACCGGCGGCGTCGCCGTCCTCGGGCGCGGTCGCCTCGGTGCGGGTCTCCGGCGCATCGAGCCGCGCTTCCCGCTGCCGACGCTGCGGCCCTACGCGGTGGTCGTCCCGCGCCGCCGGGGGCTGACCGTCTCCTTCGGCGACTGGGGCGTCGTGGTGCCCTGGGCGCGGATCGCGCGGCTGGAGCGGCGGTGGGTCCTGGTGGGCCTGCGTCCGCGCGAGGCCCTCGACGTCGTCCTGGCCGGGACGCGGCGCGGGCGGCTGACGCTGGTCCTGGTCGAGTCGCCCGGACTGCTCGGCCTCAGGCCCGCGCCGGAGATGACCCTCGCGCTCCTCGAGAAGCGGATCCGGGGACGCCTGGACGAGGACGCGGAACCGCCCGCGTGGGGCGCGCCCGGACGCGACAGGACCCCGGGCCGCTGAGGACGGTCGTCCTCCGCGGCACCGGGGTCCCGGCGGGCGGCTACGCGTCGAGCGAGAAGTCGGCGCCCAGCAGCTCGAGCTTGGTGAGGAAGTTCTCGTAGCCGCGGCTGATGATGCCGACGTTCGAGACCGTCGAGGTGCCCTCGGCCGAGAGCGCCGCGATCAGGTGCGAGAAGCCGCCGCGCAGATCCGGCACGACGATGTCGGCGCCGTGCAGCTTCGACGGGCCCGAGATCACGGCCGAGTGCATGAAGTTGCGCTGCCCGAAGCGGCAGGCCTGACCGCCGAGGCACTCGCGGTGGATCTGGATGGTGGCGCCCATCTCGACGAGCGCGTCGACGAAGCCGAAGCGCTGCTCGTAGACGGTCTCGTGCACGATCGAGACGCCCTTGGCCTTCGTGAGCGCCACGACCAGCGGCTGCTGCCAGTCGGTCATGAAGCCGGGGTGCACGTCGGTCTCGATGATGACCGGCTTGAGCTCGCCGCCCGGGTGGTAGAAGCGGATGCCGTCCTCGGCGATCTCGAACGCGCCGCCGACCTTGCGGAAGACGTTGAGGAAGGTGGTCATCTCCTGCTGGCGGGCGCCCCCGACGAAGATGTCGCCGTCGGTCGCGAGGGCCGCGGCCGCCCAGGAGGCCGCCTCGTTGCGGTCGAAGAGCGCGCGGTGGGAGTAGCCGGTGAGCCGGTCCACGCCCTCGATGCGGATCACGCGGTCGGTGTCGACCGAGATGATGGCGCCCATCTTCTGCAGGATGTTGATCAGGTCCATGATCTCGGGCTCGATCGCCGCGCCCGAGAGCTCCGTGATGCCGGAGGCGCGGACCGCGGTCAGGAGCACCTGCTCGGTCGCTCCGACGCTCGGGTACGGGAGCGACACCTTGGCGCCGTGCAGGCCCTCGGGGGCCGACATCCGGATGCCCGAGGGCAGCTTCTCGATGACCGCGCCGAAGTTGCGGAGGACCTCGAGGTGGTAGTCGATCGGGCGGTCGCCGATGCGGCAGCCGCCGAGGTCGGGGATGAACGCCTCGCCCAGGCGGTGCAGGAGCGGGCCGCAGAAGAGGATCGGGATGCGGCTGGAGCCGGCGTGCGCGTCGATGTCGGCGAAGTGCGCGGACTCGACGTTGGAGGGGTCGAGGATCAGCTCGCCGACCTCGGCACCCTGCTTCACCTTGACGCCGTGCACCTCGAGGAGGCCCTTGACGACGCGGACGTCGCTGATGTCGGGCACGTCGCGGAGGGTGGAGGCGGTCTCGCCGAGGAGCGCCGCGACCATCGCCTTGGTGACGAGGTTCTTCGCTCCCTTGAGCTCGATGCGCCCCACCAGCGGCCGACCGCCCTTGATGGTGATCCGCTCCGTCGTCATCCCCACGCGGGCTCCCGAGGCCTTGGCGTCCTGGAGGGCCTTGGCGTCCTGAAGAAGTGTGTTCACGCTATTTCACCGGCAATGTCTTGGGCCGCCAGCTCTCGCGGCGGGTCTCGAATTCGGAAATGAGCGCTTCATCGCGCAGGGTCAGGCCGATGTCGTCCAGGCCCTCGATCAGGCGCCATCGAGTGTAGTCGTCGATCTCGAAGTCGAAGGCCTCGCCACCGGCGGTGACCGTACGCGCAACCAGATCGACCGTCGGTTCTATTCCCGGGGTGCTCTCGATGATGTCCCACAGCCGCTCGACGTCGGCCTCGGACACGACGGCGGCCAGCAGCCCCTGCTTGCCGGCGTTGCCGCGGAAGATGTCGCCGAAGCGGGGCGAGATCACGACCCGGAAGCCGTAGTCGCGCAGCGCCCACACGGCGTGCTCGCGGCTGGAGCCCGTGCCGAAGTCGGGGCCGGCCACGAGGATGCCCGCGCCGCGGTACCGCTCCTGGTTGAGGACGAAGTCCTCCTCCTGGCGCCAGCCGTGGAACAGGGCGTCCTCGAATCCGGTCTTCGTGATGCGGCGGAGGTAGACGCCGGGGAGGATCTGGTCGGTGTCGACGTCGGCGCGCTTCAGGGGCGCCGCGATCGCGGTGACGGTCTCGAACTTCTGCACGGTCAGACCCCCGCCCTCTCGCGCGCCGGCTCCAGGTCGGAGGGGCTCGAGAGCGTGCCGCGCACGGCCGTGGCGGCGGCGACGAGCGGCGAGACGAGGTGGGTCTTCGCCCCCTTGCCCTGACGACCCTCGAAGTTGCGGTTGGAGGTGGACGCGACGCGCTCCCCCTCGAGGAGCTGGTCGGTGTTCATGCCGAGGCACATCGAGCAGCCGGCGAAGCGCCACTCCGCCCCGAACGCCGTGACGACCCGGTCGATGCCCTCGGCCTCCGCCTCGAGCCGTACGCGGGCGGAGCCGGGGACGACCATCACGCGGACGCCCGGGGCCTTGGTGCGCCCCTCGACGATCGCGGCGAAGGCCCGCAGGTCCTCGATCCGCGAGTTGGTGCAGGAGCCCATGAAGACGACGTCGACCGGGATCTCCTTCATCGGCGTCCCGGGCTCGAGCGCCATGTACTGGAGCGCGCGCAGGGCGCTGGTGCGCTCGTTCAGATCGTCGATCGCCTCGGGGTCGGGGACGGACTGCGAGAGCGAGACGCCCTGGCCCGGGTTCGTCCCCCAGGTGACGAACGGCTCGAGCGCGTCGGCGTCGATCACGACCTCGGCGTCGAACACCGCGCCCTCGTCGCTCGTCAGCGTCCGCCAGTAGGCGACGGCGGCGTCCCAGTCCTCGCCCTCGGGGGCGTGCGGACGGCCCCGCAGGTACGAGAACGTGGTCTCGTCGGGTGCGACCATGCCGGCGCGCGCCCCCGCCTCGATCGACATGTTGCAGATCGTCATCCGGCCCTCCATCGAGAGCGCCCGGATCGCCGAGCCGCGGTACTCGAGGATGTAGCCCTGGCCGCCGCCGGTGCCGATGCGGGCGATCACGGCGAGGATGACGTCCTTCGCCGTGACCCCCTCCTTCAGCGTGCCCTCGACGGTGATCGCCATCGTCTTGAAGGGCTGCAGCGGCAGCGTCTGCGTGGCCATCACGTGCTCGACCTCGCTCGTGCCGATGCCGAAGGCGATCGCGCCGAACGCGCCGTGCGTGGAGGTGTGCGAGTCGCCGCAGACGACGGTGATCCCCGGCATCGTCAGGCCGAGCTGCGGGCCGACGACGTGCACGATGCCCTGCTCCACGTCGCCGAGGGAGTGCAGGCGGACGCCGAACTCGCCGGCGTTCCGGCGCAGCGCCTCGATCTGGGCCCGGCTGGTCGGGTCCTCGATGGGCCGGCCGATCTGCAGGGTCGGCGTGTTGTGGTCCTCGGTCGCGATGGTGAGATCGGGGCGGCGGAGGGGACGCCCGGCCGCGCGCAGGCCGTCGAACGGCTGGGGGCTCGTCACCTCGTGCAGGAGGTGGAGGTCGATGTAGACGAGGTCCGGAGCGCCGTTCTCGCCCTTGACGACGACGTGGTCGTCCCAGACCTTCTCGGCGAGGGTGCGGGGCCTCGGTGCGCGGATCGGCTCCGCGTGGGAGCGGGGATCCGCTCCGCTCGACGCGGGCGCGGCTGCGCCGGGTGACTTCTCGATCATGACGGGTCCTTCTCCTCCAAGAGTCGCTGCTCGGCCGGGCGAGGCACCGCGACGAGGGAGGCCGTCAGATCGAGGTCTCGTCGCGGCACGGAAGGAGGTGCGGGCCGCTCAGCATGGACCGAGAATAGCACCGCGCTCCCCCGCTCCCGGGAGCCGGCGGCGCGGAGTCGCCGGGTTCAGGCGCGGGCGTCCAGCACCGCGTCGACGACGACGACGGTCACATTGTCCCGCCCTCCGGCCTCCACCGCCGCGCCCACCAGCGCCTGGGCGAGGTCGGCCGGGTCGCCGGAGTCGCGGCGCGCGAACAGCGCCGCGATCCGCTCGTCCGAGAGCTCCTTGGTGAGCCCGTCGGAGCAGAGCAGGTAGCTGGCGCGCGGCACGACGGGGAGCGTCCAGACGTCCGTCTCCACCTCCTCGTCGGCGCCCAGGGCGCGGGTGACGATGTTGCGGTCGGGGTGCGACTCGGCGGACTCCCGCGTGAGCAGGCCCGCCGACACGAGCTCCTGCACGGCCGAGTGGTCCACGGTCAGCTGCTCGAGCTCCGTCCCGTCCCAGCGGTAGACGCGGGAGTCCCCGACGTTGAAGAGCGCCCAGCGGGCGGGCCCGGAGGGCTCGGGCAGGACGAGCATCAGCCCCGTGAGCGTCGTGCCGCAGAGCGCACCGCCCACCTCCAGCGCGCGCACCGCCGTGTTGGCGCCCTCGACCAGGTCGAACACCGCGTCGACCGGCCCGAGGGCCGTCGGCCGCTTCTCGTGCAGGGCCTCGACCGCCGCGGCACTCGCGAGGTCCCCGCGGGCGTGCCCGCCCATGCCGTCGGCGACCGCGAGCAGCAGCTCGTCGGCGAGGAGGGAGTCCTCATTGACCCGGCGGACGGCTCCGACGTCGGTGCTGCTGCTGACGGCGAGCCGCAGCGCCCCCTGGGGCAGGTCGACGGTGGTGGTCGTCATCGCGGGGTCACTTCTCCTCGGCGGCCGAGCGGGCGTCGTCCGAGACGACCTCGGGGTGCCCGTCGTGCATCTCGATGTGGCGGTGCTCGCGGCGCATCTTCGCCAGGCTCGCGAGGGTCGCGACGGTCATGCTCAGGACGATGACCACGAGCGAGGTGATCGTGTCGATGTCCCACACGGGCACGGGCTCGCCGCCGTTGAGGAAGGGCAGGTCGTTCTCGTGCAGGGCGTGCAGGACGAGCTTCACGCCGATGAAGGCGAGGATGAACGCGATGCCGTACTTGAGGTACTCGAGCTTGTCGATGAGGCCGCCGAGCAGGAAGTAGAGCTGGCGGAGCCCCATGAGGGCGAAGATGTTCGCGGTGAAGACGATGAACGGGCTCTCCGTGATGCCGAAGATCGCCGGGATCGAGTCGAGCGCGAAGAGCAGGTCGGTGGAGCCGATCGCGAGGAACACGATCAGCATCGGCGTGAAGTACTTCTTCCCGTCCTTCACCGTGCGGATCTTCGAGCCGTCGAACTCGTCCGAGATCTTCACGCGCTTGCGGAGGAGGCGGATGAGCAGGTTGTCCGTGCCCTCGTCCTCGTCCTCCTTGCCGAACGCCTGGTTCCAGGCCGTGTAGACCAGGAACGCGCCGAAGAGATAGAAGATCCAGCTGAAGCTCTCGATGAGCTGCGCGCCGAGCAGGATGAAGATCCCGCGGAAGACCAGCGCGATGATGATGCCCACCATCAGCACCTCCTGCTGCAGCTTCGCCGGCACCGCGAAGCGGCCCATGATGATGACGAAGACGAACAGGTTGTCGATCGAGAGGCTGTACTCGGTCAGCCAGCCCGCGACGAACTGGCCCGCGAGCTCGCCGCCGCCGAGGATCAGCATCGCCAGCGCGAAGATCAGCGCGAGCGTGACGTAGAAGCCGACCCAGAGGCCGGACTCCTTCAGGCTCGGCACGTGCGGGCGCTTGTAGACCAGCAGCAGGTCGGCGGCGAGGATCAGGCTGAGGACGACGAACGAGCCGATCACGAACCAGACGGGCAGATCGAGCATGAGGGCCTTCCGAGTGGGTGGGGGCCGAAAGTCTCTCCCCGGGGAGCGGACGGCCGTGCCGGTCCGCGTCACCCGTCCCGCCCCCGGCGCCGCGCAGGGGCGGTGCGTACTGACGGGAGCGGAAAGGCGGGATACTCCCCTTCGCGGATGCGATCCTAGCGCCGATCCGGCCGGGTGCCGCGCCCGGGCGGCAGAGCGGGACCGGGGCGATCGACGCAGCGTGTCGAGCGGGTGCCGAGTGGCGAGCACCCGGGCGTTAAACGAGAAGAACCCCCGGTCAGACCGGGGGTTCTTCTCGTGTTGCCGTGGTGACCCCAGCGGGATTTGAACCCGCGTTACCGCCGTGAGAGGGCGACGTCCTAGGCCGCTAAACGATGGGGCCGCGTTTTTGCAACTCGAAGAGTGTTGCACACGGATCCGCATCGATGCAAATCGAGCGCCCGGCCCACCCGGTCTCCGCGCGGCCCGGGCCTTGCCCGCCGCCCTCCGAGGCGGTTGGCTCGGGGCATGAGACTGACGAAACTCGAGCACGCCGCCGTCCTGATCGAGGAGGACGGCGCCCGCCTGGTGATCGATCCCGGGTCCTTCACCCGGCCTGTCGAGGGGACGGCCGGCACCGTCGCCGTGGTGCTCACCCACGAGCACGCCGACCACTGGACCCCGGATCAGCTGCAGCGCCTGCGCGACGCGGCCCCGTCGCTGCGGATCCTCGGCCCGGCCGGGGTCGCCGCCGCCGCCGAGGGCTTCGACGTCGAGACGGTCGCGGACGGCGACGTGGTGACGGTCGGCCCGTTCGAGCTGCGCTTCTTCGGCGCCCGCCACGCGGTGATCCACCGCAGCATCCCCGTCATCGACAACGTGGGCGTGCTCGTGAACGGCCGCGTCTACTACGCCGGCGACTCGTTCACCGTTCCCGAGGGCGTCGACGTCGAGGTCCTCGCGGCTCCGTCGGGAGCGCCGTGGATGAAGATCGCCGAGGCGATGGACTACGTGCTCGAGATCGCGCCGCGGCACGCCTTCGCGACCCACGAGCAGGTCCTCTCGGAGGCGGGGCGCGCGCTCGGCCACGACCGGCTCGGCTGGGCCGTGCGGGAGGGCGGCGGCGAGTACCACGCGCTCGAGCCCGGCGACGTGCTCGAGCTCTGACGCCGGGTGCGCCGACGGCCGGGTCGGGGGTGAGCCCCGGCCCGGCCGTCGAGCGGTTCCGCTAGCGGATCAGTAGTACTCGCCCTGGCGGTAGTCCCAGGAGTCGAACTGCTCGGCGAGGTTGAGCATGATGCGCTCGTAGTCGAGGCCGCGGCGGATCAGCACGGGGCCCGGGGTGATCGAGCGCTTCCCGCCCTGCACGGGGATGAGGGCGCCCGAGGCGTCCACCATCGAGACCATGACGCCCTGCTCGTGGCGGGAGTCCTCGTCCTTGTCGGGCTGGATGGAGGAGACGTAGGAGTCGGCCGAGACGATGATGTCGGCCTCGTTCTCGATCCGCTCGCCGATGTTCGCGACCCGGCCGCGATTGCCCACGCCCGAGGGGTTCGCCGAGCTGGCGAAGGTGAGGGTGCGGTCGCGCTCCCACAGGGTGGCGACCAGCTGCTCGGCGGGGCGGCCGAAGCGGATCACGAAGCAGCTCGTGCCGCGTCCGTCGCGGACCAGCTCGCGGGCGTCCTCGTCGATCAGCTCGACCGCCTCGGCCTTCCACGGGAGGATGCAGCCGAGCAGGACGTCCTGGTCCCAGTGCTTCTGATAGAAGGCGAGGACCTCGTCGTTGAGCTCCGCGAGCTCGGCGAGCTGCTCGATGCTGGAGCAGAGCACGACGCCGGGCTTGTTTCGGTTGCGCTGCTTGGCCGAGAACTTGCGCTCGAGGCCCGCACCGTCGGTCGTCATCAGGATGTAGCCGACCTTGGTCGCGCAGACGACCAGTCCACCGGGAGCGGCGAGCGCGTCCACTGCCTCGGCAGGAGCCTGCTCACGCCATTCGATCACCGTCGTGCTGGTCATTCTTTCCCTTTCGTGGTGTCCAGAGACGCCATGGGCGGGGCCCCGGCCGAGCGGAAGCCTAGCGGATGGCCCCCCGGCGGCAGGTCCGGCGGACCCGCGTCCCGCGGCGGGACCGGCACGGCCCGAGGGCGTTCCGCCGGGTGCTCGCACGGGTCGTCAGGACCCCGCGGCGGGCTCCGCCCCCGGGCCCCAGGAGGTCACGCTCGCGAGGTCGGCGCCGAACTCGACGCGGAGGCGGACGGGCGGGCCGCCGCGCAGCACGTCCGGCAGCCACAGGCGCGCGTCATCCCACATCCGCTCGAACGGCACCTCGTCGACCGGGACGAACGCGGCCGCGAGCTCGCTGGACGCGGCGACGTCGCCCGACGTCCGGCGGCAGAGGAAGACGTGCGAGCGCTGGCTCCACGCCGGCCGGTGGGGGAAGGAGTAGTCGAGCACGCCGCGCGCCTCCAGGTCGGCGGGCAGGGCGACGAGCCCCGCCTCCTCCTGCAGCTCGCGGACGGCCGCGTCGACGGGCGACTCCCCGGGCTCGAGCTTGCCGCCGGGGGCGACCACGCGGCCCTCGCCGAGTCCCCGGCGCTTCCGGCCGAGGAGCACCTCCGCACCCCGCGGGCCGTCGCGGAGGACGTAGACGACGCAGACCTCGGGCAGCCCCACGGCGCACCTCCGATCCTGCGGGCCGGGGGCCCGGCACCGCCGTCGTAGGCTAGCCCGGTGACGACGACCGCGCTCGAGCGCTTCCAGGCCCTGCTGCGCGTCGACACCGTGTCCCACTCGGACGAGTCGGCGACGGACTGGAGCCGCTTCCACGCGTTCCGCGAGCTCGTCGCCGAGCTCTACCCGGCGCTGCACGCGGCGCTGGAGTTCGAGACCGTCGCCGGGCACTCCCTCCTCTGGCGCTGGCGCGGCGAGGAGCCGGGCGAGCCGGCCGTGCTGATGGCCCACTACGACGTGGTCAGCGTGACGGCGGCGGAGTGGTCGCACGACCCGTTCGCGGCCGAGACGGTCATCGCCGCGGACGGCCGCACCTCCGTCGTGGCGCGCGGCGCCCTCGACGACAAGGGCTCCCTCGTCGCCCTCCTCGAGGCGGTCGAGGCCGCCGTCCTGCGGGGCGAGCGGCCCCGGAACGACGTGTACCTCCTCTCCACGCACAACGAGGAGACGGCCGGCGACGGAGCCCCGTCGGTCGTCGCCCTGCTCGGCGCGCGCGGGGTCCGCCCCCGCCTCGTGCTCGACGAGGGCGGGAACGTGCGGCGCGGCATCCTGCCCGGCGTCACCACCCCGATCGCCGTGATCGGCGTCACCGAGCGCGGGATCATGAACCTCGAGCTGACCTGCCGCGACGTCGGCGGCCACGCCTCCGCTCCGCCGCCCCCGCCCGGGCTGCTCGCCACCCAGCGGCTCGCGAGGGCGATCCACCGCCTGACCGAGAACCCGTTCCCCTCGACCCTCCCGGAGCCGATCGCCCAGCTGGTGCGCGCGGCGGCCGACCACGCGGACGCGGCCCACGCCGTGTGGTACGCCCGCCCGCACGAGCACCCGGACTCCGTCATCGGCGCGCTCGCCGCCCACTCCAACCGCTCGGCGGCGATGCTGCGGACCACGGTCGCGATCACCGAGCTGCGCGGCAGCACCGGAGCGAACGTCCTCGCCTCCAGCGCCAGCGCCACCGCGAACGTACGGATCAATCCCGGCGGCACCGTCGCGGGCGTGGTCGAGCGCATCCGCGCCGTCATCGACGACCCCGAGGTCGAGGTCGAGGTGAAGGTCGCCCACGAGCCCTCCCCCGTCTCCCCCACCGGCGAGCCCGGGGACGGCGGGCCGTACGACCTGCTGCGCCGGGTCGTCCAGGAGTCGTTCCCGGACGCCGTCGTCGCCCCCTACGTGCAGACCGGCGGCAGCGACGCGCGGCACTTCCACGCCATCAGCGACCACGTCTACCGCTTCATCCCGTTCGAGATCAGCCCGCGGCAGCAGCTCGGGATCCACGGGGTCGACGAGTCGGTCGAGGCCGACCAGTTCGAGCGCGCGATCGGCTTCTACGCGCGACTGCTCGCCCGGCTCTGATCCGGGTCGGTCGTCCGGGATCCGGGAGGACCCGCGCACGGACCGGCAACCTGGGAGAACCGTTCGATGACGCGCCGACCGGTGTTGGCCGGGAGTTCACCCCGCGATGATGGACTGGTTCCAGCGGGGTCGCCTCCGCTGAGACAGACCGCAAGTGCCGACGCCGGGTCGCGTGATCCGGCTCCCGCCGATCGTGGAACCCGAGGATCATGTCCCTCCGCCAGGCCGAGTACCCCCGGCCCAACCACTTCATCCTTCACCTGAGCGACACCCACTTCATCGCCGGAGACGGCGGCCTGTACGGCTCCGACGTCGACAGCGAGGCCCAGCTGCGGCTCCTGTTCGACGAGCTGGAGGCGTCCGGCGGCCGCCCGGAGGCGATCGTCATCACCGGCGATCTCGCCGACAAGGGCGAGCCGCAGGCGTACGCGAAGCTGCGCACCGTCGTCGAGCCCGCGGCCGCACGCCTCGGCGCCGAGGTGATCTGGGTGATGGGCAACCACGACGACCGCGGTGCGTTCCGCTCGGAGCTCCTCGACCAGCTCCCGACAACGCAGCCGGTCGACCGCGTGCACGACGTGAACGGACTCCGGATCATCGCGCTGGACTCCACCGTCCCCGGCGCCCACTACGGCGAGATCTCGGACGCGCAGCTCGACTGGCTGGCGGAGGAGCTCTCCAGCCCGGCCCCGCACGGCACGATCCTCGCGCTGCACCACCCTCCGGTGCCGAGCGTGCTCGACCTCTCGGTCCTCGTGGAGCTGCGCGATCAGCCCGCCCTCGCGGAGGTGCTCGAGGGCTCCGACGTCCGCAGCATCATCGCGGGCCACCTGCACTACTCGTCGACGGCGATGTTCGCCGGCATCCCCGTCTCGGTCGCGTCGGCCACCTGCTACACGCAGGACCTCAACGTGCCGGTGGGTGCGACCCGCGCCCGCAACGGCGCCCAGGCGTTCAACCTGATCCACGTCTACGACGGCACGGTGCTGCACTCGGTGGTGCCGATAGGCGCCTCGACCGAGGTGTCCTACGTCTCGGCGGACGAGACGCAGCGGATCCTCGCGGACCACGGCGTCGAGATCGCCGCGGCGACGGCGGCACCGGTCGCCCGGGACGAGGAGCTGTACCCGCCGCTCGTGGAGCGGGTGGAGGTCAGCGCCTAGGGCCTGCCGGGCTCGAGCCTGGTCGGCCGTGCGATCTGCAGGGGGAGCGCGCGATCGGCGGGCCCGGCTTCTGCGGCGTGCGATCTGCAGGCGATCGCGTGATCTGCAGGCTGTCCGGCCCGGAGAAAATGTGCGGTCTGCAGGAGATCCGGCTCGGAGAGCGTGCGATCTGCAGGAGATCCGGCTCGGAGAGCGTGCGATCTGCAGGAGATCCTGTCCGGAGAACGTTCTCCTCCGCTTGCGGAAGCCGCGATGCTCGAGATCCCCTGCGAATCGCACGAACCCCTGCAGATCGCATCGGCTCCTGCAGATCGCGCGAGCTCCTGCAGATCGCACAAGCTCCTGCGCGGCGCACGTCTCCTGCCGGGAGCCGCGGACGGGTCAGCGCCCGCCGGCGCGGTCCCGCGAGAACAGCCATCCGGCGAACGCCAGCGCCGCGGCCAGCGCGATGCCTACGCCGACGCCCGCGCCGACTCCGATACCCGGGAACACGAGCGAGCTCGCCAGGCCGAGCAGCAGCCCGGCCACCGCTCCCCCGACAGCCCAGCCCACGGTCAGTCCTCGCGCTCCCACGGAGCCGGGATCGGGTAGTACTCCTCGAGGAACCCGATGACGGCCTTGGTGCGCGCCTCCGCCGAGATCTCGGGGAAGCTGCCGTCGTTGAGGCAGAAGAAGTCGACTCCGCGGTTCTTGAGGAGCTTGCGCATGTCCTTCAGGCCCTGGTGCATCGTCGTGTCGACGTACTTCACCGAGGCGTTCTCCTGCACGACGGCGCGGCCGGTCATCAGGGCGTAGTAGTGGTAGAGCGAGTTGGTGACGGAGACGTCGCTCGCGGAGCGGAAGCGGCTCGCTGCGGTCGCGGTGAACTCCGGCTCGAACTCCGCTTCGAGCTCGGACATCACGCTCTTGCGCAGCGGTGTGGCGGCGTGCTCGAGGTGACGGGTCGTCATCGCGCCGAAGCGCTCGCGGAGCAGGCGCCGGTTGACGCGAGCCGCGTTCTCGAAGCCGCTGCGGGAGGCGTTGGAGTCGCCCATGCCGATGCGCGTCGTCGCCTCGATGAACTTCGTGATGCCTCCGGGCGAGAAGAAGATCGACGGGTCGACGGGCCGCCCGAAGAACATGTCGTCGTTGGAGTAGAGGAAGTGCTCTGCCAGCCCCGGGATGCGGTGCAGCTGGCTCTCGACGGCGTGCGAGTTGTGGGTCGGCAGCACCGAGAGGTCGCGGAAGTGGTCCTCGCTGCGCACGAGCGTCACGTCCGGGTGCTCGTCCAGCCAGCGCGGGCGAGGGGAGTCGGTGACGATGTAGATGTGCCGGATCCACGGCGCGTACATGTAGACGCTGCGCAGGGCGTACTTGAGCTCGTCGATCTGGCGGAAGCGCGCCGGAGCGTCGTCGCCCTCGCCCACCACGTAGCTGGCCATGCGGGCCGCACGGGCGCGCTGGAACTCCAGGTCGGTGCCGTCGACCCACGAGAAGACGATGTCGACCTCGAAGCGGATGTCGCTGACGAGCGGCTCGAACATGCCCTCGAAGGTCGGCCAGGTGCGGCCGTACGCCTCGACGTGGGCGTCGATGGCCTCGGCGACGGGGAGGCTGTTGCGCATGAGCGCGTTCTCGGCGGGGGTGATGATCTCCTCCTCGCCCACCTTCCACAGCTCGAGGCGGACGCCGCTGCGGGCGCCGTAGCGCAGCGATCCCGTGGAGGAGACGCGCGGACGGAAGAGCTTGAAGACGGAGGCGCGCGGGTACGGCGCGAGCACGCCCTCGGCCAGGAGCTGCGGCGGGGTGCCCCGCTTGTCGACAGTCTTCGCGTAGAAGGGCTCGGTCGCGAAGGCGCGCGCCAGCAGCGTCGCCAGCTCGGCGCCGAGCACGCGGTCCACCGCGAGGAAGGGCGAGCCGTCGGTGCCGCGGATGAGGCGGTAGGGGAACTCGGCGGCGTCCAGGACCTCGCCGATCGCGATCAGATCCTCGGTCCAGGCTGCGCGCGGCGTCGTACTCGAGTTCACCAGCGAGAACAGGCCGGCATGGACCACGACGTCGTCGCGGTCGAAGTGGCGCGGGCGCAGGAGCGGTGACGGAAGAGCACGGACGGAAGGCATGATTCACATTATCCGCCGTGGATTTCGTCTGTGTGACCGGGCCGTCGGCTTGACAGCGACCGCGGGGCCGCACGGTCAGCGCGAGAGCGACCCCAGACGGTCCCTCACCTTCTCCGCGGCCTTCGCGGCCCGCTCGGCGCGGTGCCGCTCCTCGGCGGCGACGACCCCCAGCGCGAAGGCCCCCTCCCCGCTGCGGTCGGCCTCCCCCAGGATCAGCGCGCGGGCGGCGAGCGCGTCGCGCTCCTCCCCCAGGGCGTCGGCGAGGTCCTCGCCCGCCTCGGCGAGCGAGCGGCGACGGGCTCCGACGGCCTCGGGGACGACCGCCCGCCACGCCTCCACGGTGTAGCGGAGCCGCTTCGCCGCCTTCCGCAGGTCGTGCCGGGCCTCGAGCGAGCCGCCGGCCGCCGCGGAGCCCGCCGCGGAGATGCGCACGAGGTCCTTCGCGACGGAGCGGCGCACCAGCGCCTTCGCGCTCGAGCCCGCCCGCGCGGTGCGGGGCGGATCCGCGAGGAGGGCGTCGAGCGAGGCGAGGAGCGCGAGGTAGCGGCCTCCGCGCAGAGTGCGGTCGACGCGGCGCAGCGCTGCCGCGTGCCGGTGCTCGATCCCCTCCAGCAGGGCGGAGGGGATGCTCGGGGCGCCCTCGACGGCCGCCAGGGAGGCGCGGAACCGCTCGGCGAGAACCTCCTGATCGCGGGCCGCGCCGAGGACGCCGCCCAGCCAGCGCAGCTCGTCCCGCACCGGGTCGGTCGCCGCGCGGTCGAGGACGGAGCGGGCGGCGGCGAGGACGCAGCGGAGCCGGCGCGTCAGCACGCGCATCCGGTGCAGGGCGTCGTCGGCCTCGAGGCGCACCCGCGGATCGACGGCGCGCAGCTCGCGCAGGAGCGAGCGGACCGCGGCGAGCGCCGCCTCCCCGCCGTTCCGCGGATCCGGGACCGTCTCCACGACCGGGCCGCCGGTGGCCCGGGCGAGCTTGGACGCGCTGGCGGCCGGACGGGCGCCGGCGGCGAGGAGGCGCTGCTCGATCGCGTCGAGGACCCGCTCGCCCTCGTCCCCCGGGACGTCGACGAGCTCGACCTCCCACTCCCTCCAGCGCCGCTCTCGGCCGGTGCGCTGGTCGCGGGCGGTCACCAGGTCGTCGGCGATCTCGGCGAGCTCCCGCCCGCGGGAGTCGAGGGCGCGGGTGATCGAGCGGACAGTCTCCAGGAGCGCCAGCGGCTCCAGCGGCGCGCGCCCCACCTGGCCGAGCACGGGCTCGCGGACGGCGGACGGGACGGTGCGCGAGGCCGTGAGCTCCGCGTGGATCTCGGTGCGGCCGCTCGAGCCGGGCAGCTTGACGTGCCAGCCCTGGTCGGTTCCGCCCTCGCGGCGGCGCAGCGTGATCCGCGCCCGGGACAGAGCGCGCTCGGCGGTGTCGAAGTACTCGGCGCGGAGGGTCACCGGGTCCTCCGTGCGGACGCTCGCGACGCTCCCGGTGCCGGTCAGATCGGGCAGGCGGGTGCCGGCGTCGACGTCGTACTTGCGCTCGACCTCGGTCTGCACTCTCCGCGCACCGCCCGCCCGGGACGTCGCCGACTCGTTCTCCGCACCGCTGGCCATGCTCCATTGTGATCACGCCCGGCGCCGCTGCGGCACCCCGGGGCGGCACGGCGCGCCCTCGCCCTAGGCTGGAGCGATGACCGCGCCCGTTCCGCCCGTCGCCCGCCGCGTCCCCCTCGAGCGCCGCCACCACGGCGACGTGGTGGTCGACCACTACGAGTGGCTGCGCGAGAAGGAGAGCCCCGAGGTGATCGCGCACCTCGAGGCCGAGAATGCCTACACCGAGGCGGTGCTGGCTCCTCTCGCTCCGCTGCGCGAGCGCCTGTTCGAGGAGATCCGGTCGCGGACGAAGGAGACCGATCTCTCGGTCCCCGTCCGGGAGGGGTCCTGGTGGTACTTCTCGCGCTCCTACGAGGGCCGCCAGTACGCCGTGCACTGCCGGGCGCCGATCAGCGGGCCCGACGACTGGACGCCGCCGTCGATCGCCGAGGGCGGTCCGCTCGAGGGCGAGCAGGTCGTCCTCGACGGCAACGCGGAGGCGGAGGGGCACGACTTCTTCTCGCTCGGCAGCTTCGACGTGTCGGCCGACGGCCATCGGCTGCTCTTCGGCACCGACCTCGAGGGCGACGAGCGGTACACCCTCCGCATCCGCGACCTCGAGACCGGCGAGGACCTGCCGGATGTGATCGAGGGCACCGGCGGCGGAGCGACCTTCGGCGCCGACGCGCGCTTCGTCTTCTACCCGACCGTCGACGAGTCCTGGCGCCCCGACACGATCTGGCGGCACGAGGTCGGCGCCGGGACCCCCGACGAGGTCGTCTTCGCCGAGCCCGACGAGCGGTACTGGATCGGCGTGGGACTCACCCGCAGCCGCCGCTTCCTCGTCATCGAGATCGGCAGCAAGATCACGAGCGAGTGCCTGCTGCTGGACGCGTCCGACCCGACGGGCTCCTTCCGCTCGGTGTGGCCGCGCCGGGAGGGCGTGGAGTACGAGGTCGAGCACGCCGTCGTCGACGGGCGCGACCGCCTGCTGATCGTGCACAACGACGGCGCGCTCGACTTCGAGATCGTCGAGGAGCCGGCCGACCTGTCGCTCGACGCCGACGCCCGCGCCCGCGAGCGCCGCGTGGTGGTGCCGCACCGCGAGGGCCGCCGGATCGAGGGCGTCGACGCCTTCGCCGGGCACGTCGTCGTCTCCTACCGCGCCGACGGCGCCACCCGGCTCGGGCTGCTCCGCGAGGACGACGCCGGAGCGCGGCTCGAGGAGATCGTCTTCGACGAGCCGCTCTACGACGCGGGTCTGGCGGGGAATCCGGAGTGGGAGCAGCCCTCTCTCCGCCTCGCCTACACCTCGTTCGTCACCCCCTCGACCGTGCTCGCGCTCGACGTCGCGACGGGCGAGCGCACCGTGCTCAAGCAGCAGCCGGTGCTCGGCGACTACGACCCCGCGCTCTACGTGCAGCGGAGGGAGTGGGCCGTGGCGGAGGACGGCACGCGGGTGCCGCTCTCGCTCGTCTGGCGCCGGGACGCCGCCGATCCGGACTCGGCCCCCGCGCCGCTCCTCCTCTACGGCTACGGCTCGTACGAGGCGAGCATCGACCCTGGCTTCTCGATCGCGCGCCTCTCGCTGCTCGACCGCGGCGTCGTCTTCGCCGTCGCGCACGTCCGCGGCGGCGGGGAGATGGGCCGCTCCTGGTACGAGAACGGGAAGACGCTCGCGAAGCGGACGACCTTCACCGACTTCGTCTCCGCGGCGCGGCACCTGGTCGACGCGGGCTTCACCACTCCCGACCGCCTGGTCGCGCAGGGCGGGTCGGCCGGCGGCCTGCTGATGGGCGCGGTCGCGAACCTCGCCCCGGAGGCGTTCGCCGGCATCCTCGCGCAGGTGCCGTTCGTCGACGCGCTCACCTCGATCCTCGACCCGTCGCTCCCGCTCACGGTGATCGAGTGGGACGAGTGGGGCGACCCGCTGCACGACGCCGAGGTCTACGCCTACATGAAGTCGTACTCGCCCTACGAGAACGTCCGCGAGGGCGTGCAGTACCCCCGGATCCTCGCGACGACGAGCCTCAACGACACCCGGGTGCTCTACGTGGAGCCGGCGAAGTGGGTGGCCAGGCTCCGCGAGGTCGGCGCCCCCGCGCTGCTGCGCACCGAGATGACCGCGGGTCACGGCGGAGTCAGCGGGCGCTACGAGCGCTGGCGCGAGATCGCGTTCGAGTACGCCTGGACGCTGGACATGCTCGAGCTGTCCTGAGGGCCCCGCCGCAAGCCCCTCCGCCCGTCGTCCGCGGCCAGTAGGGTTCGGGGTGCCGACGGAGGGAAGAGCATGAGCGCAGGCCTGTCGATCGACCGGATCGCCGCATGGGTAGCGGACCAGAGGTGGTACGCGAGCAAGGGGCGGCGCCCCGAGCTGGAGGTCCGCGGCGCGTGGTCGCTGCACCCCGGCGAGGCGGAGGTGGTGGACCACCTCTTCATCGACCGGGCAGGGACGAGCCCGGTGCTGTACCAGGTGCCGGTGACCGTCCACGCAGCTCCGGTCGCCGGGCTCGAGGACGCCCTCGTCTACTCCGACGACGCGCACTGGGTGTACGACGCTCCGCGCGACCCGGTGTTCGCACGCGCCCTGCTCGGGATGATCGCCGACGGCGGCCGCTCCGACGAGGAGGGCGCCCAGGGCGGCGCCCGCGCCGAGGGCCACCGGCAGCCGGGGGCCCTGATCGGAGCGTTCGCGTCCTCGAAGGTGCTCAGCGGCGAGCAGTCGAACACCTCGGTGATCGTCCGCACCACCGCCGACGACGGATCCGACGCGACTCCGGTCATCGTCAAGGTCTTCCGCGCCCTCCACCACGGCGACAACCCGGACGTGACGGTGCAGTCGGCGCTCAACGCCGCGGGGAGCGCCCTCGTCCCGCCCGTGATCGGCAACGTGACCGGCGAGTGGGACGACGAGGGCGAGGAGACGGGCCGCGCCTTCGGGCACCTCGCCTTCGCGCAGGAGTTCCTCCCCGGCGTCCAGGACGCGTGGCGCGTCGCCCTCGAGGCGGTCGCCGCCGACTCCGACTTCACCGGCCCCGCCCGCGAGCTGGGCCGCGCCACCGCCGAGGTGCACGCGACGCTCGCCGAGGTCATGCCGACCGAGGACACCACGTCCGAGGTCGTCGAGCGGATGGTCGCGACCATGCGCCGGCGCCTGCGCATCGCGTCGGCCGAGGTCCCCGTGATCGCGGAGGACTCCGAGGCGATCGAGGCCGTGTTCCGCGCCGCCGAGACCGCGCCCTGGCCGAGGCTGCAGCGCATCCACGGCGACTACCACCTCGGACAGGTCCTGTCCGTGCCCGATCGCGGCTGGGTGCTCCTCGACTTCGAGGGCGAGCCGCTGCGGCCCATGCACGAGCGCCGGCTCCCCGACGTGGCCCTGCGCGACGTGGCCGGGATGCTGCGCTCCTTCGACTACGCGGCGGGAGCGCACGAGCAGGCCGAGCCGGGCGCCTCGAGGGCGGCGTGGGCGGCGGCGAGCCGGGCCGCTTTCCTCGAGGGCTACACCGAGCGGGCGGGCGACGCGGTCACCGCGCACCGGGTGGTGCTCGACGCGTTCGAGCTCGACAAGGCCGTCTACGAGGCGATCTACGAGGCGCGCAACCGGCCGGAGTGGCTGTCGATCCCGGTCGCCGCGGTGCAGCGCCTCGCTGGACGCTCGTAGGGTGTCAGGCATGAGCGACGACACCGATGACAAAAAGCCCCTGGACCCGCTGAGCGACTTCAGCATCCCGGGCGACACCGATCTGCACACGACCGGCGACGCCTCGGGCGCCGACGGCGACGAGGTCGCGGAGCCCGGAGCGGACGAGGACTGAGCCGCCGGCTCCGCGGGGTCGGCGGCGGTCATCGACTCCGCGGGGCCCGCGGCCGTCCTAGCCCAGCGGCGCGAGCGGCTCGACCGCCGGTCCCTCCAGCACCGTCCCGTCGGCGGCGAAGCGCGAGCCGTGCAGCGGGCAGTCCCAGCTGCGCTCCGAGTCGTTCCAGGTGACGATCCCGCCCAGGTGCGGGCACACCGCCGACACGGCGCAGCGCCTCCCCTCGACGGTCGAGACCGCGACCGGCTGCAGGCCGTCGCGCGCGAGCGAGCCCCGGCCCTCCGTCGGCACCACCCCGGCCGAGCGGGGTGCGCGCAGCGCGGAGGACCAGCCGCGGGCGTACCAGGCGCCCACCGCGAGCCCGGCGCCCAGCCCCTCCGCCATCACCCGCGGCAGCGTGGGCCGACGATGCAGCGTCCTCGCCCACGCCGGCGTCTCGCCCTCGAGGTCGGCGACGAGCGTCAGCGCGGCCTGGACCGCGTTGGTCATCCCCCACTTGTCGTAGCCGGTCGCCAGGAAGATCCGTCCGCGGCCCCGCGGCAGCCAGCCCACGAACGGCACGCGGTGGAACGGCTCGTAGTCCTGCGCGCTCCACTGCGCGACCGGCTCGGCCCCCGGGAAGGACCGCCGCGTCCAGGCGACCAGGTCGTCCACGGCCTCCGAGGTGGCGGGTCTGCGCCCCACGGGGTGGCCGTTGCCGCCGATCAGGAGGAGCCGCTCGCCGTCGCGCTCGGCGTCGCGCACGGAGCGGGACGGCTCGTCGACCGAGAGGTACATGCCGTCGGGGATCGGCGCGTCGGTGCGGAACGCGACCGCGTACGAGCGCAGCGCGGCGAGCTTGGCGAAGTACAGGCCTCGGTCGAGGATCGGCGCCCCCGTGAGCAGGTAGGCCCGGTCCCCGGTCACCTGACCCGCGCTGGTGCGGATCCGGACGGGATCGGTCGCGCGCATCCCGAGGGCCCGGACGCCCTGCACCAGGGTGCCCCCGGCGGCGCGGAAGTCGGCGGCGAGCGCCGTGAGGACGTCCATCGGGTCGAACTGGGCCTGGTCGTCGAGGGCGACGGCCGCCGTGCTGGGGAACGGGACGTCGAGCTCACCGACGAGGCGGGTCGCGAGGCCGAAGCGGCGCGCGGTCGCGTGCTCCTTCAGGACGGCGTCCACGCCCGCGGGTGTCTGCGCGTAGCTGTAGGCGGTGCGCCTCTGGACCGGCACGCCCACGCCCTCGCAGTAGTCGAGCAGCCAGCGGAAGCCCGCCAGGTTCGCCGCGACGTAGGCCTCGGTCACCGCGGGGGTGTTGCGCTCCGCGATCCGGGAGAGGTGCGCTCCCTGCAGGAGGCTGAGCTTCGCCGTCGTGTTCCCGGTCGTGACGGCGCCGACCTCCCGCGCCTCCAGCACCAGCACGCGCCGGCCCGTCCGCTGCAGCAGGAGCGCGGTGACCAGCCCGGTGAGCCCGGCGCCGACCACGACGTCGTCGTAGTGCGCGCCCGGGACGAGCTGGTCGGAGGGGATCGGAGCCGCGCCCCCCCGCCAGAGGGAGCGGGGCGGCGGGGCGGTCGTGGTCGTGGCCTCTGGAGTCATCGGGAGTCCCTCCGCTCAGGGGCCGGACGGCCCGCGAGCGACGCTACGCGGAGCCTCCGGGACCGTCACGGTGTTGACACGCCGGGGGCCGCGGGCTCAGAGCCAGCCCCACCGCTTGAAGAGCCGGTGCAGCACCACGCTCGAGGCGAGCATCGCCGCGAGCGCCGCCGGGTAACCCCACGCGACGTGCAGCTCGGGCATCACGTCGAAGTTCATGCCGTAGATGCTCGAGATCATGGTCGGCGCGAAGAAGATGGCCGCCCACGCGGAGATCCGCTTGACCTCGTCGTTCTGCTGGTTGCCCACCTCCGCGAGCTTCTTCATGTCCTCGTTCTGACGCTGGGCGACGAGGGTCGCGTTCACCGCCAGGATCTCCCGCAGCGTGGTGCGGAAGCCGTCGACCCGCTCGGTGACGAGCGCGACGTGGTCGGCGACGTCGCGGATGTAGCGGCGCAGCTCCACATCCGACTGGAACACCTCGAAGTCGGTGACCAGCCGCCCGAGCATGCCGGTCAGCGGAGCGACCGCGCGCTGGAAGTCCAGCACCTCCTGGCTCAGCTCGTAGATGCGGCGGGACACGGCCGGGTCGCCCTCGAAGACCTGCGCCTCGATCTCGTCGATGTCGTTCTCGAGTCCGGCGACGACGGGCGAGTACTGGTCCACGACGGCGTCGAGGATCGCGTACAGCACGGCGACCGGGCCGACGCGCAGCAGTTCCGGATCGGCCTCCATCCGCCGCCGGACCAGCGAGAGGTCGGGCTTCTCGGAGTGGCGGACCGTGACGACGAAGTTCGACCCCACGAACAGGTGGAGCTCGCCGAAGTCGACCTCCTCGCGCTGGTCCGAGTAGCTGGCGGCGCGCAGCACCACGAACATGTCGCTGCCGTACCGCTCGAGCTTGGGCCTCTGGTGCGCGCTGATCGCGTCCTCGAGGGCGAGCGGGTGCATCGAGAACTCGTCCTCGAGCGCGGCGAGCTCGGCCGCGTTCGGCCGGTACAGCCCGATCCAGGCCATCGCGTCCGGCAGCTTCTGCAGGGCGGCGAGCGCCTCCGGGATGCTGCCCGGCGAGACGACCCGGCGGCCGTCCTGGTAGATCGCGTTGTCGACCGTGCTGGTGCGGGCCGGCTCGTCGTCCGGGCGCAGACGCTGGATGGGCGCGGTGTCCTCGGCGGCGGCGCGGGTGCGCGAGCCCAGACCCAGGATCGTCGCGGGGACGCGGGGCAGCTTCACGATCAACTCCTCTGCTCGACCGACGCCCTATTGTGCACCTCCCGGTGAACGGGAGGTGTCCGCTGCGCCGCCGGTGTCGGAGGGCCTCACTAGCCTGGAGTCGCTCCCCCGGACGACGCAGAGGAAGGACGACCGTGAAGCTGCTGCACACCTCGGACTGGCACATCGGCCGCACCTTCCACGGGCACTCCACGACGGCGGCGCTCGCGACCGTGCTCGAGGCCCTGGTCGAGACGGTGCGGGCCGAGCGCGTGGACGCGGTACTGATCGCCGGCGACGTCTTCGACTCCGCCGTGCCCGCTGCAGAGCACTACACCCTCCTCACCCGCACCCTCGAGGCGATCCGCGCGGCCGGTGCCGAGGTCGTCCTCACCAGCGGCAATCACGACTCCCCCGCCCGGCTCGGCTTCCAGGCCGGGCTCCTGCGCGGGGCGGGCGTCCACGTCCTCACCGATCCCGAGGCGTACACCGAGCCGGTCGTGCTGCGCGACGCGTCCGGCCTCGAGGTCGGAGTCCACGGCATCCCCTTCCTCGAGCCCGCCCTCTACCGCCACCGGCACCCGGAGGAGCAGCTGCGCCGCCATGAGGACGTGCTCGCCTTCGCGATGAAGCGCGTGCGCGCCGCCGCCGAGGCGGCGGGCCGTCCCTGGGTCGTGCTCGCGCACTGCTTCGCGGTCGGAGCCCCGGCCGCGGTCCTCGAGCGCGACATCACGGCGGGCGGGCTCGACTACGTCTCGGTCGAGCACTTCGCCGCGGCCGACTACGCGGCGCTCGGGCACATCCACGGGCGCGCCGAGCTGCTGCCGGGCGTGCGCTACTCCGGAGCGCCGCTGCACTACTCCTTCGGCGAGGCGTCGAAGCCGCGCGGCGCCTGGCTGGTGACGATCGGGCCCGAGGGGCTCGAGGGCGTCGAGTGGTCGCCGCTCCCCGTGCCGAGGAGGCTCAGCGTGATCGAGGGCGGGCTCGAGCAGCTGCTGCGCGATCCGTCCCTGGCTGAGGTGGAGGGCGACTGGGTCTCGGCGGTGCTCACCGATCCGGTGCGCCCGCTCGACGCGATGGCGCGCCTGCAGTCGCGCTTCCCCGGCTGCGCGACGCTCGAGCACCGGCCACCGCACGCCGCGGCCGAGCCGCGCGCGTACGCCGAGCGGATCCGCGGGCGGAGCGACGTGGAGGTCGTCGACGACTTCCTCGCCCACGTCCGCGGCGGCCACGGCGCCACGGAGACCGAGCGGGCCCTCACCCTCGACGCGCTCGCGGCCGTCGAGGCCGAGGCTCTGCGGTGAGGATCCGCCGACTCGCCTTCGCCGGACTCGGACCGTTCCGAGCCGAGCAGTGCGTCGACTTCGACCGGCTCGAGGACGTGGGCGTGTACCTCATCGCCGGCCGCACCGGAGCGGGCAAGTCGACGATCCTCGACGCGATCGCGTTCGCGCTCTACGGCTCGGTCCCCCGCTTCGACGGCACCGCCTCGCGCCTCCGGAGCGACCACAGCGGCCCCGAGGACGAGACCTTCGCCGAGCTCGAGTTCGAGGCGGCGGGGCGCGTCTACCGCGTCCGGCGCTCACCCGAGTACGAGCGGCCGAAGCGTCGCGGCACCGGCACGACGACCCAGCCGGCGAAGGTCGAGCTGCTGGAGCAGGTCGACGGCTCCTGGGTCGGGCTCTCGTCGAGCGCGAAGGAGGTGGGCGCCGACCTCGGCCGGATCGTCGGGCTGACGAAGGACCAGTTCCTCCAGGTGATCCTGCTGGCGCAGAACCGCTTCCACGAGTTCCTGCTCGCGAAGAACGACGACCGGCAGCGGCTCCTGCGCACGCTCTTCGCGACCGAGCGCTTCGATCTGCTCCGCCGCCGTCTGCTCGAGCAGCGCGATGCGAGTGCCGTCGGGCTCGAGGAGGAGCGCTCGGCCGTGACGGCGCTCGCGGACGAGGCCGTCCGGCTCCTGGACGACGGAGCCGAGCCACCCCTGCCGGACGCCGCCTGGTTCGCCGGGCTGCCGGCGCGGCTCGCCGCTCCGCTCGAGGCCGCCCGGGCCGGTTCCGCCGCGGCCGACGCGGCGCACGAGGCCGCGGGCACCGCTCTCGACGAGGCCCGGCGCATCGCCCGGGGCCAGGAGCGGCGCCGGCGCGCCCTCATCGAGGCGGAGGAGCTCGCGGTCGCCGAGGCGCACGTCGAGCAGCAGCGGGCGGGGATCGAGCGCGCGCGCCGGGCCGACGGAGTGCTGCCGCTGCTCCGCTCGGCCCGCGCCGCCGCCGAGAAGGAGCGGGCCGCCCTGCAGCAGCGCCACCTCGCCGCCGAGGCGTTCGGTGGCGCGTCCGCAGGTCCGGCCGCCGAGACGGCCGAACGGCTCGCCGCCGTCCTCGGCGCCCTCGCCGAGGCGCTGGCCGAGGAGCGCCGGCTCCCCGACGCGGAGCGCGCCGCCGAGCGGTCCGTGCGCGCCGAGCGGGCGGCGGCGACCGCGCTCGCCGGGATCGAGGCGGAGCTGCGCGAGCTGCCCGCCCGGGTCGACGAGCTGGCCGCCGAGGAGGAGTCCCTGGGCGGGGAGGCCGCCGCCGTCCCCGCGCGCGTCGACGCGCTCGCCGCGCTCGAGCGGAGGATCGCCGCGGCCCTCGAGCGCGATCTCACCGCGGCGAGCCTGCAGCGGCTCCGCACGGAGTACGCCGACGCGGCGCGCGTCCACGGCGAGCGCGCCGCGGAGCAGTCCGCCCTGATCGCGCGCCGCTTCGCCGGGTTCGCCGGGGAGCTCGCCGAGCGGCTGGAGCCGGGCGAGCCCTGCCCGGTCTGCGGCTCGTGCGAGCACCCCCGTCCGGCCGAGCACGACGGCCCGACGACGGTCGGCACCGACGACCTCGACCGGGCCCGCGTCGCCGTGGAGCGCGCCGCCGCCGCCCTCGACGGCGCCCGCGAGCGCGAAGGAGCCACGGCCCGGGCCCTGGCGGCCCTCGAGGAGCGGGTGGGCGGGGACGCGGACCCGGAGTCGCTCCGCCCGGCGCACGAGGAGCGGCTCGCCTCGGCCCGCGCCGCTGCCGCCCGCACGGAGGAGCTGCGGCGCGATCGCACCCGGCTGCGCACCCGGATCGACGCTCTCACGACCGGACGGGACGCCGCTCGCGAGGAGCACCGGGCCCGCGCCGACGAGTCCGGCCTCGCCGCCGAAGCGCTGCGGGTGCTGCGGGAGCGCGTCGAGGCCTCCCGCGACGGCGCGACGAGCGTCGCCTCGCGGGTCAAGCAGCTGAGCGCTCAGCGCCGCCGGGCCGTCGCCCTGGTCGAGGCCGAGGAGGCGGCCGTCTCGCGGTCCGAGGCCGCCGCCGCCACCCGGGAGGAGCTCGCCGAGGTGCTCGCCGAGCGCGGCTTCGCGACCGCCGAGGAGGCCGAGTCGGCCGCGCTGGCGAGCGGGGACCGGGCGCGGGCCGAGGCCGTCGTCGCCGAGCACGAGCGGCGGCGGAGCGCGACGGAGGCGGTGCTCGCCGACCCGGAGCTCCGCGAGCTGCCCGCTGTGGCCGTCGACGTCGCCGGCGCAGAGGAGCGCTCGCGCGAGGCCTCCGCCCGTCGCGACGAGGCGCGGGCCGGCCTCTCCGTGCTCGAGCACCGCTCCGAGCGCCTGGCCGAGCTCGCCGCGACGGCCGCCGGTCGCCTCGCCGTGCTCGACGAGCGCCTCCGCCGCCACGAGGAGCTGCGCGCGCTGGCCGAGACCGTCTCCGGCCGCGGGCAGAACACGCGGCGGATGGACCTCGAGGCCTTCGCCCTCGCCGGTCGCCTGGAGGAGATCGTGACCGCGGCGAACCTCCGCCTCGACGCGATGACCAGCGGCCGCTACGCGCTCGCCCACGACGACTCGCTCGCCTACCGCGGCGCCGCCTCCGGCCTCGGGATCGACGTGCTCGACGCCTTCACCGGCGTCCGTCGCCAGCCCGCCTCGCTCTCCGGCGGCGAGACGTTCCTCGCCTCGCTCGCCCTCGCCCTCGGCCTCGCCGACGTGGTGACGGCGCAGTCCGGCGGCATCTCGCTCGAGACCATGTTCATCGACGAGGGCTTCGGCTCGCTCGACGCCGAGACGCTCGAGACGGCGCTCAGCACGCTCGACGAGCTGCGGTCGGGCGGCCGGACGATCGGCCTGATCAGCCACGTCGACGCGATGCGCGAGCGGCTGCCGATCGGCCTCCGCGTGGCGGTGGGGCCGCGCGGGGACTCGACGATCCTCACCGGCTGAACGATCACGACGGGGCTCCGGGGAGACGAGGCCCCGCGCCCGCTCCCTCCACTCGAACGCGCGGGCGAGTGCGCCCGCGCCCGCTGCTAGGGTCGTGCGCAGTGACACGGGGTGCCCGCCAGGGCTGAGAGAAGACCCGTTGAACCTGATCTAGTTCGTACTAGCGAAGGGATGTCGCGAATGAGCATTCGCACGCCTGTCCACCCGACCCTCCCCTCCGACACGGCGCCCGACCCGGCGTCCGTGGGCCGCGATCTCGCCGAGCTCCGCGCTGCCGGGCCCCTGGTGCAGTGCATCACGAACGCGGTCGTCACCGGCTTCACCGCGAACAGCCTGCTGGCCCTCGGCGCCAGCCCGGCGATGTGCGACCTGCCCGGCGAGGCGGGCGTCTTCGCGGGCCTCGCCTCCGCCGTGCTCGTCAACCTCGGCACCCCCGGAGCGGAGCAGCGCGAGGGTGCTCGCGAGGCGGTCGCCGCGGCCGGACGCGCCGGCACTCCGTGGGTGCTCGATCCGGTCGCCGTCGGCCCGCTGCCCGTGCGCACAGCTCTCGCGGTGGAGCTGCTCGAGGCGCGGCCCGCGATCATCCGCGGCAACGCCTCCGAGATCCTCGCCCTGGCGGGTGCCGGTGCGGGCGGCCGCGGCGTGGACGCCGTCGACACCGCCGAGCAGGCGCTCGACTCCGCCCGCGTCCTCGCCCGCCGCACGGGCGGCGTGGTCGCCGTCTCGGGAGCGGTCGACCTCGTCACCGACGGCGAGCGGGTCGTCCGGGTCACGGGTGGCCACGCGCTGCTGACCCGCGTGACCGGCGGCGGATGCGCACTCGGCGCCGTGATGGCGGCGTTCCTCGGCGCGGGCGCCCGCCCGCTGGACGCGGCCGTCAGCGCCTCCGCGGTCTGGGGACTCGCCGCCGAGCGGGCCGCAGTCGCGAGCAGCGGTCCCGGATCCTTCGCGGTCGGCCTCCTCGACGCCCTCGCTGCCCTCCAGCCGGCCGACGCCGAGTCCGGAGCGCGGATCGCATGAGCCTCGACCTCTCCCTCTACCTCGTCACCGACACCGCCCAGTGCGGCCCGCGCGGCGTGCCCGCCGTGGTCGCCGCAGCTGTCCGAGGCGGAGTCACGACCGTGCAGATCCGCGATCACGACGCCTCGGCCGCCGAGCTCGTCGCTCTGACCCGGGCCGTCGCCGCCGTCCTCGACGAACGCACGACCCTGCTGGTCGACGACCGCGTCGACGTCGCCCTCGCCGCCCGCCTCTCGGGCGCCCGCGTCCACGGCGTCCACCTCGGGCAGTCCGACCTGCCCGTCACCGCCGCCCGCTCGCTGCTCGGGCCCGACGCGGTGATCGGGCTCACCGCGAACACCCCCGAGCACCTCGCCGCCGTCCGGGCCCTGCCCGCGGGGACTGTCGACTACCTCGGCGTCGGCGTCATCCGGCCCACCGCGACCAAGCCCGACCACCCCGCTCCCCTCGGTGTGGACGGGTTCGCCGCCCTCGCCGCGGCCACGGCGCTGCCCTGCGTCGCCATCGGCGGAGTCGGAGCCGCGGACGCCGGCCCGCTCCGCCTGGCCGGCGCGGCCGGACTCGCGGTCGTGTCGGCGATCTGCACGGCCGCCGACCCCGCGGCGGCCGCCCGCCTGATGCGAGCGGAGTGGGACCGGTGACCGCCGGCGCCCGCATCCCCCGGGTCCTCAGCATCGCCGGCACCGATCCGACCGGCGGTGCCGGCGTCCAGGCCGACCTCAAGTCGATCGGCGCGCTCGGCGGCTACGGCATGGCGGTCGTCACCGCGCTCGTCGCGCAGAACACCCGCGGCGTCCGCTCCGTGCACCTGCCGCCTGCCTCGTTCCTCCGCGAGCAGCTCGACGCGGTGAGCGACGACGTCACGATCGACGCGGTGAAGATCGGGATGCTCGCCACGGCCGAGTACGCCGGAGTCGTCGCCGAGTGGCTCGACGAGGCCCGGCCGCCGGTCGTGGTCGTGGATCCGGTGATGGTCGCGACCAGCGGGCACCGGCTGCTCGCTCCCGAGGCCGAGGACGCCGTGCGCGACCTGCTCCGCCGAGCCGACCTGGTGACGCCGAACCTCCCCGAGCTGGGCGTGCTCGCCGGAGAGCCGACCGCCTCCGACTGGCCGGCCGCGCTCGCGCAGGGAGCGGCGCTCGCCCGGGCCCTCGACGCCGCCGTGCTGGTGAAGGGCGGCCACCTCGCCGGCCCCGCCACCCCGGACGCGATCGTCACCCCCGACGGCCTCGTGCGCGAGGTCCCGGGCGAGCGCGTCGCCACCTCGAACACGCACGGCACCGGCTGCTCGCTCTCGTCCGCGATGGCGACGCTCCTGGCCGGCCAAGACGCCTCCTCCGACGCCCTGGTCGAGGCGCTGACAGAGGCCAAGGAGTGGCTGACCGGCGCCCTGCGCGCCGCCGACGCTCTCGAGGTCGGTACCGGCAACGGCCCGATCGACCACTTCCACCGGCTCCGTCCCCCGGCGTTCTGCGCGGACGTGTGGGAGCGGACGCGGACGCTCCGCGACGAGATCGACGCGCTCCCGTTCGTGCGCGCGCTCGGCGACGGCTCCCTCGGGCGCGAGGACTTCGAGTGGTACCTCGAGCAGGACGCTCTCTACCTGACCGAGTACGCCCGCGTCCTGGCCGTGGCGGCGCAGCGTGCGCCGACCACCGCCGAGCAGGTCTTCTGGGCCGAGGGCTCGGCGTCCGCCCTCGCCGCGGAGGCGCAGCTGCACCGCGACCGGCTCGGGACCCGTGAGTCGGCACCCGCACCCGCGACCCGCGGCTACACCGATCATCTGCTCGCGGTCGCGTCGCACGGCGGCTACGGCGAGATCGTCGCCGCCCTGCTGCCCTGCTTCTGGCTCTACGCCGACGTCGGATCGCGCCTCGCCGCCTCGGGGCACCCCGAGCACCCCTACGCGGACTGGCTGCTCACCTACGGCGACCCGGTCTTCGCGACCGCCACCGAGCGGGCGATCGCGATCACGGAGCAGGCCGCGCAGGACGCCTCGCCGAGGGAGCGCGTCGCGATGAGGGACGCGTTCCTGCGGTCCAGCCTGTTCGAGAGGGACTTCTTCGCCGCACCCCTCGCGCGGACCGGCTGAGCGCACTCAGCCGGTCCGGGCGGACGTGCTCAGCCGATCGCCTCGCGCAGGACGTGCATGAGGGCGTCCAGCTGCACCGTGTCGGCCGAGGCCGTCTCGGCGTCCGCGCCGTCGAGCGCGCGGGCGGCGAGGCCGGCCTTGGCGTCGATGAGCTCCGCGATCTTCGCGTCGATCGTGTGCGCCGCGATGATCCGCCACGCCGTCACCGGCTCCTCCTGGCCGATGCGGTGCACGCGGTCGATCGCCTGCGTCTGCTCGGCGGAGGTCCACGACAGCTCCGCGAGCACCACGTTGGAGGAGGCCTGCAGGTTCACGCCGACGCCCGCGGCGGTGAGCGAGCAGACGGCGACCGAGACGTCGGGGTCCTCGTTGAAGGCGTCGATCTGCGTCTGGCGGAACGCCGCGGTCTGGTCGCCGCGGATGGAGACGGACGTCAGCTCCCGCTTCTCGAAGGTGTCCTCCGCCTGGTCCATCACGTCGATGTGCTTGGCGAAGAAGACGACCTTGCCCACCGAGCGGGCCAGCTGCGAGGCGTAGTCGGCGGCCAGCGCCGCCTTGGCCTGGCCGATCCGGCGCACCATGGTGAAGACGTTCTCGCCGGTCTTGGCCGACTTCGACTCCTCGAGCTCGCTCTGCGCCACGATGCGGATGAACCGCTCGCGCTCGTCGTCGGCGAGCTCGTGCGTGATCGAGGCGGTGACCGCCGTGAAGCGCTGCAGCATCCGGGCGCCGAGCTCGCGCTCCGCCTTCTGGATGGAGCGGCCCAGGTCGTCGTCCAGCTCGACGGGCAGGTCGACGATCCGCTTCGAGGGCAGGTCGGCGGCGACGTCGATCTTCTTGCGCCGGACGATGCCGAGGTCGATCACGGCCTCGCGCGCCTCCGGGTAGAAGCCCGTGTCGGCGGGAGTGAGGCCCGTCTCCTCGAGGCGGCCCATCAGCTCCGGCCCCGGCTTGGACTCGTCGATCCAGCCGAGGAAACGCCAGATGGCGCGGAAGTCGTCGACGTCGTTGATCAGCGGGGTACCGGTCAGCGCGATCATCAGCGGATCGTGCCCCGGCGTGGTCTCGCGGATCCTCGACGCGAGCGCGAGCACGCTCTGCGAGCGCTGCGAGCGGAGGTTCTTGATGAAGTGCGCCTCGTCGACGACCATGCCGCGGAAGCCCAGGCTCCCGAGCCAGCCGATGTGCCGGTCGAGGATGTCGTAGTTGACGATGACCACGTCGGCGAACGCGTCGAGCGTGCCGCCGTCTCCGTGGATGACCGTGGCGCGCCGCTGCGGCGTCCAGTGCTCGACCTCGCGCGCCCAGTTCATCTTGACGACGTTCGGCACCACCGCGAGCAGCGGGTACGCCCCGACCACCGAGGCGGCGAGGAGGCTCTGCGCGGTCTTGCCCAGACCCGGCTCGTCGGCGAGCAGGAAGCTGCGGTGGCCCTCGCGGGCGCTCTCGATGAAGCGCGCCTGGTGCGGCATCAGCTCACGGCCGCGCGGCGAGACCCGGTCGAGCTTCGGCGGCTCCGGGAGCTCCATGCTCGCGGCCCGTCCGCCCGCTCCGTACTCGAACGCCTTGAAGAGCGGCCCGAGCAGCTCCCAGTCGTCGAGTCTGCGGCGCGGCGCCGGAGCCGAGGCCTCGGCGATCGAGAAGTCCGGCGGGAGGAAGGGGTTCGCCAGCTGGCGGGCGCGCACCGACTGCGGCACGACCTGGTTGACCGGCACCTCGGGCTTGGGCTCCGGCTCGGTCACGATCAGGAGCTCGTCGGGGCTGAGCTCAGCGCCCGCCTCGAGCAGCCAGTCCCGGCGCAGCTTCTGCGCGGCCGCCGTGACGCCCGCCTCGGACTCGAGCAGCGCGATCAGGCTGGTGTCGCGGGCGGCCGTCTTGGCCAGGATCGTGGCGATGCCGTCGAGGCGCTTCATCTCCTCGGCGCGCTGCGCGTCGCTGAGCGAGGGATCGACCTTGACCCGCTTGCGCTCCTCGCGCATCAGGAGGGCGATCACCAGGAACTTCGTCCGGTTGGTCGGCCCGACCTTGCCGGTCTGGGCCTTCGCCTCCACCTCGCGGACGCGGCGGGCGAGGATCGGGATGATCCCCGCGTTGTCCACGCCGCGCGAGCGCGATCGGGGTCGGCTCCCGGCGGCGTTCGACGCTCGTCGCGTCTGACCGGACTGACGCTGGCCGCTGCGAGCCATGCTCCTCCTCGATGTGTGACGGGGGGCGGAGGAGGGGTTCCCGCGCGCTGCCGTCGCCGTGCATCCGCCGGATCGCCTCCGGGGAGGCGTCGGGCGTCGGTGCATCCGGTGGCCGTCGGGAGCTCCGAGCAACGGGTCTGGGACCCGGTCGCAGCATCCCCGGCGTGCGGATGCACAGCGAGTCTACTCCTCGGCGCGGTCCCGACAGCGCTCCGCCGCGCGGTCGGTCGCGCTCGTCCTCACTCCGGGGTCGGCACGCGGATGACGAGGCCCGCCGCCACGAAGACGCCGACCGCGGCGAGGCTCAGTGAGGACCAGATCGCGTCCGGGAACGCGAACGGCAGAACCGGGTTCCACAGGACGAGCACCGGCACGAGCCCGATGAGCCAGAGGAGCGCGCGCGCCTGGATCGCGAACCAGCCGATGACCGCCGCGAGGATCGCGACCGGGTAGCGGATGAAGTCGTAGGCATCGGAGCCGACGAGGGCGAGCCCGGCCAGCAGCACGATCGCGCCGAGGATCCCGGGCGCGAGCGCCATGCGGGCCCGGTCCCGAGAGGGGTAGCGGGCGGCGGTCGCGCGGGACGGCTTGCGGGTGCTCACCCCTCGATCGTACGGGCGCCGATACCCCGCCCGGGTACCGCCACCGGCGCGTAGGCTGGAGGAGTGATCGAGGACCTCAAGAAGCGCTCGCTGCACCGTGCCCGGATCCTGGGCGGCCAGATGCGCGGCCTCGAGCGGATGATCGAGAACGAGGACTACTGCGTCGACATCGTCACGCAGTCCCTCGCGATCCAGAAGTCGCTCGGCTCGCTCAACAAGCTCATCGTCGAGAACCACCTCCGCACGCACATCACTGCGATGTTCGAGGAGGGCGGAGACGCCCGGGAGGCGGCGATCGCCGAGCTCGTGAAGATCTTCGAGCTCTCCAACAACCGCTCGTGACCGCCGGCCTCGTCGCCGCGGCACAGGAGCGCCCGCTGCTGCTCGACGGGGGCCTGGGCACCGAGCTGGAAGCGCAGGGCGCCGCGGTCGACTCCTCGCTCTGGAGCGCCCGGGTCCTGCTCGAGGAGCCCGGCCGCGTCGTCGCCGCGCACCGCGCCTTCGCCGCGGCGGGCGCCCGGGTCGCGGTGACCGCGAGCTACCAGGTCTCCGCGAGCGGATTCGCGGCCGCGGGCCTGGCTCCGGGCCTCGCCGAGCGCGCCCTCCGGGAGAGCGTCGCCCTGGCCCGGCGCGCGCAGAGCGGCTGGGTCGCCGCCACCGTCGGCCCCTACGGCGCGAGCCTCGGCGACGGCTCCGAGTACCGCGGCGACGACGGCCTCACCGTCGGCGAGCTCGCCGCCTGGCACCGCCCGCGCCTGGAGGCTCTGGCCGCGGCCGGGCCCGATCTGCTCGCCGTCGAGACGATCCCGTCCGTGCGGGAGGTGCAGGGCGTGGTGGAGGCCCTCGCCGGCTCCTCGGTCCCCGCCTGGATCTGCGTGAGCGGCCGTTCGGGCCGCACCGCGGCCGGCGAGCCCCTGGCCGAGGCGTTCACCGTCGCCTCCGCCTGCGAGGAGGTGGTCGGCGTGGGAGTGAACTGCTGCCCGCCCGGCGACGTCGCGGAGGCGGTCCGCATCGCCCGCTCCGTCACCGGCAAGCTGGTCGTCGTGTACCCGAACAGCGGCGAGGAGTGGGACGCCGTCGAGCGCCGCTGGACGGGCGACGCCGCCTTCGATCCCGCACTGGTCGCCTCCTGGCGCGCGGCGGGGGCGGACCTGATCGGCGGGTGCTGCCGCGTGGGCCCGTCGGCGATCGCCGCTCTCGGCCGCAGCCTGGAGGAGGAGGCGTGACCGTTCTGAGAGCCGTGCGCGGCGACCTCACCCTCGAGCACGTCGACGCGATCGTGAACGCCGCGAACTCGTCCCTCCTCGGCGGAGGCGGCGTCGACGGCGCGATCCACCGCGCGGGCGGCCCCGGGATCCTCGCCGCGTGCCGTCGGCTCCGCGAGACCGAGCTGCCCGACGGCCTGCCCGCCGGCTCCGCCGTCGCCACGAGCGCCGGCCGACTCCCCGCCCGCTGGGTCGTGCACACCGTCGGGCCCGTCCACTCGCGCTCGGAGGACCGCAGCGCCGTCCTCGCCTCGGCGTACCGCGAGTCGGTGCGCACGGCCGTCGGTCTCGGCGCGCGGACGCTCGCCTTCCCGGCCGTCTCGGCGGGCGTGTACGGCTGGCCGATCGACGACGCGGCGCGCATCGCCGTGGAGTCGGTCCGCGAGGCGACCGCCGACGGCGCCCTCGACGAGGTCCGCTTCGTCCTCTTCTCCGCCGATGCCCTCGCCGCCTTCGAGGCCGCCCTGGCCGTGGAATGACGGGAGGGGGAGCCGACCCTTCGGTCGACTCCCCCTCCTCCGTTCCGCGCTAGGCCGTCTTCGGCCGCGCGAACTCGTCGTAGGGCAGCGTGATCGGGCGGGTCCGCGGAGGCATCCGCACGACCGCCTCGAGGGCCGGGCCCAGAGCCTCCCGCCACGCGCGGTAGCCGTCCTCGTTGAGGTGCAGGCCGTCGGGCGAGTACTGCTCGAGCAGCCCGCCGTCCTCGCCCGCGAGCACCGGCCACAAGTCGAGGTAGCCCGCGTGCGCCGTGGGCGCGAACTGCCACAGGTGGCGGTTGATCTCGCGGATCTGCGGGGCGAACTCGTGTCCGCGCGGCAGGACCGAGGTCACCAGGATGCGCACGTCCGGCAGATCGCGCCGGAACGTCGCGACGATCGTCTCGATGTTGCGCACGACGTGCTCCGTGGTGCGGTGCCAGGCGAGATCGTTGGTGCCGACCAGCAGCACCACCGTGTCCGGCTCCTGCGCGACCAGCTCCGAGAGCCGCGCGACGACGTCCGCCGTGGTGGCCCCTCCGACTCCCTCGTCGACGACCGTCGACTCCGTCAGCCAGTCGCTCCAGGCTCCCGCCTGGATGATGCTGTCCCCGATGAAGAGGACCTTCCCCAGCTGGAGTTCCCGCCCCGCGTCCGTACTCGACCGTTCGCTCATCGTGCTCCTCTCGTCGGCGTCCCGGGCGGTCTCGCCGCCGTCGGACCCCTCCATTGTCACCGCTGCACCCGGCGCCCGCCAGGGGAGCGCTCGTCGCCGGAGTCCGGCAGGTCGGCCGCGGTGGCCGTGATGCGGTTGGCCATGCCGTTGAAGATGACCCCATGGAAGGGCAGGATCGCGAACCAGTAGAGCCGGCCCGCGAGGCCCTGCGGGAAGAACACCGCGCGCTGCGTGTAGACCGAGCCGCCGTCTCCGGAGGGCTCGGCGCGCATCTCGAGCCAGGCCCCGCCGGGCACCTTCATCTCGGCGCGCAGGCGCAGGAGCTTCGGCCGCTCGATCTCCTCGACGCGCCAGAAGTCGAGGGCGTCGCCGGCGTGCAGGCGGGCGGAGTCGCGGCGCCCGCGCTGCAGGCCCACTCCCCCGACGAGGCGGTCCATCCAGCCGCGGATCACCCACGCGAGCGGGAAGGAGTACCAGCCGTTGGTGCCGCCGATGCCCTCGATGACGCGCCAGAGCTTGGCCGGATCGGCGTGGGTGCGGCGCTCCTTGAGGTCCACGTAGACCGTGTGGCCGGCCCACTCCGGGTCGCTCGGCAGCGGGTCGCTGGGGGCGCCGACGACCTCCGCGTTCTGCCAGCTCGTCTCGATCTCGCCCGCCTGCATCTTGCCCAGCGCGAGCCGCACCGCGCGGCGGTAGGAGGTCAGTCCGCCCTCGGGATCGGGGATGAGCGCGCGGATGTCCTGCTCGTGCACGACGCAGTCGTACTGGAGCGAGGCGATGATGGGCACCGCGAGCGAGCGCGGGATCGGCGTGACCAGGTTGACCCACTGCGAGGCCAGCCACGGGGTGAACACCGGCAGGGACGCGATCGGCCGCTGCGGGAGCCCGGCCTCGACCGCGTAGCCGTTCATCATCTGGCCGTAGCGGAGCACGTCGGGCCCGCCGATGTCGAAGGTGCGGTTGAGCGTGGCGTCCTCGAGCGACGCGGAGCCGATCAGGTAGTGCAGCACGTCGCGTACGGCGATCGGCTGGATGAAGTTGCGCACCCACTGCGGCGCGGGCATGTAGGGCAGCACGTCGGTGAGGTGGCGCACCATCTCGAAGGAGGTCGACCCGGAGCCGATGATCACGCCCGCCTGCAGGGCGATCGTCGGCACTCCCGACTCCATCAGGATCCGGCCCACCTCCGCGCGCGAGCGGAGGTGCTTCGACAGCTCCTGGCCCTCCGGGTGCAGGCCGCCGAGGTAGACGATGCGGCCGACGCCGGCCGACTTCGCGGCCGTGGCGACGTTCTGCGCTGCGCGGCTCTCGACCTCCTCGAAGTGGGCGTGGTCGTTGCCCGAGCCCATCGAGTGGACGAGGTAGTAGAGGACGTCCACGCCCTCGACCGCGGCCTCCAGCGACTCCGGATCGCCGAGATCGCCCTGGGCGACCTCGACCTCCTCCGCCCACGGCACGTCGACCAGCTTGCGCGGGTCGCGCACCAGGACGCGCACCCGGAAGCCCGCCTCGAGGAGGCGCGGCGTCAGCCGGCCGCCGATGTAGCCGGTCGCGCCGGTGACGAGCGCGAGGGGGCGCGCCGAGTCGGAGGGGGTTTCGCTCATGCGGCCACGGTACGCCGATGGCCCCGCGTCCTCTCCCGCTGGTGCGGGCCCGCGGCCCCTGCTAGGCGCCGCCCGGCGACCCGCTCAGGCGATGCCGAGGACCTCGCGGACCCGCACCACGTCGTGGTTCATCTGGCGGATGAGGGGCTCGACGCCCTCGTAGGCGACCTGGCCGCGGATCCGGCCGACGAACGCCACGTCGACCACGCGGTCGTAGAGGTCGAGGGTGTCGAGCGTCTGGTCGAGCACGTACGCCTCGACCTGCTTGGGCGGCACCCCGACGAAGGTGGGGTTGCTGCCGACCGAGATCGCGGCGGGGTGCGTGACACCGTCGGTCGTGAGCCGTCCCGCGTAGACGCCGTCGGCCGGGATCAGGCCCTGCGACTCCGGAGAGAGGTTCGCGGTCGGGAAGCCCAGCTCGCGGCCGCGCTTCGCCCCGTGCACGACCACGCCGCGGACCACGGGCTCGTGACCGAGCAGGCGCGTCGCGTGCTCCACGTCGCCCGCGGCCAGCAGCTCGCGGATCCAGGTGGAGGAGACGCGGCGGCCGTCCTCGGGCCGCACGTCGTCGATCAGCTCCACCTCGAAGCCGTGCCGCCCGCCGAGCACGCGCAGCAGGTCGACGTCGCCCGCTCCCCGGGCGCCGAAGCGGAAGTCGGAGCCGACGAGGACCACGCGGGCCTCGAGCGCCTCCACCAGCACCTGCTCGACGAACTGCTCGGGCGAGAGCGCCCGGAACTCCTCGTCGAAGGTGAGCAGCAGCGTCGCGTCCACGCCGGTCCCCGCCAGCAGCTCGAGCTTCTGCTCGTTGCCGACCAGGACGGGCGGGCACTTCTCCGGCGCGATCACGCTGAGCGGATTGCGGTCGAAGGTGACGACGACGGCGGCGAGCCCCTGCTCGCGGGCCCGCTCGTGCAGCCGGCCGATGACCGCCCGGTGCCCGGAGTGGACGCCGTCGAACTTGCCGATCGTGACGGCGGAGGGTCCGATCCCGGCCAGGTCCCCGGGGCGGGTCTCGACGCGCATCAGGCGGCCGCCCGGGCCGTGCGCCGCCCCTGCACGCGGAGCCACCAGAGGCCGAGCACGGGCAGGACGAGCGGGATGAGCAGGTAGCCGGCGCCGAAGGCCGCCCACACCGTCGACTGGCGCCCGAACGGATCAGCGCTCGCGAGCCCGAGGAGCTGCGGAGCGAGGAGGCTGAGCGCGCCGACCACGAGCACGCCCACCAGCTCGAAGGTGATCGTCACCCACGCGACGCGCTGCCAGCCGCGGCCGGGGACGACCAGGGCGACCGTCGCGACGATGTACACGACGGCAGAGAGCGCGGAGAGCGAGAACGCCAGCGGCGCCTCGTCGAACCGGTCGATGATCTGGAAGACGGAGCGCCCCGTCGCGGCGAGCGCGAGGATCCCGTAGACCACGACGAGGAGGCTGCCGATCCCGCGCGACCGGGCGGAACGGGTTGGCTCTCCGCTCCCGGGGGCCGTGGGGACTGAGGGGTCGTGAGCGGCCCGTCCGGACGCATCGCTGGCTGGTTTCGACATCGCACGTCCATGCTAGGCGCTCGCCGGGCCGCGCCCGGTGGCGGGCGGGATCAGGCGCTCTGGAAGAACCAGATCTGGTGCATCCGGTAGACCATGACCGCGATCGAGAGGCAGGCGACGCCCAGGATCACGGTGCTCCAGCGGCTCCGCTCGATCAGCGCCCAGAAGCCGGCCGCGAGCGGCAGGAGCAGCGCCGAGATCAGGTAGATGTAGTACTCCGGCAGGCTCCCCGACGGGCGGTTGCCGACCAGCGGCGACACGATCGCGACCGCCAGCTGGACGATCAGCAGCAGCTCCACGATCGCCGTCGCGCCGACCGAGACGTCGGAGGGGCGGCGGGCGAGGAGCCCGAGGACGAGGCAGAGCAGGCCGGCCGCGACGGCGATCCCCACCTGGAGGATCGTGAACCACTCGATCACGAGGCGGCCGTCCGCAGGTCCTCGGTCGGGAAGTTGACGACGCTCTTGAGCTGGGTGCCGCGCCGCTCGGCGAGGCCGATCAGCCGCTCCCCCGGGCCGACCGCGGCGAGGAGGCCCTTCGCGCCGGCCACCGCCTCCGGGGCCGGGATGCGCTTGCCGTTCGCGAGATCGCCCGCCTCCTGGGCGTCGAGGCGCAGCAGGGGGAACAGCTCGCCCGCCACGAGCGTCGGCGGCAGAAGGGCGGCGGGGACGTCGAGCTCGTCGATCTCGCCGGCCTGCGCCACGGAGAAGGGGCCGACGGCGGTGCGCCGCAGCGCGGTCAGGTGGCCGCCGACTCCGAGGGCCGCGCCCAGGTCGCGGGCGAGCGCGCGGATGTAGGTGCCGGAGGAGCAGGTGACGCGCACGTCCAGGTCGAGGAACCCCTCGACCGTGCGGCTCGCCAGCACGGTGAACTCCGAGACGGTCACGGGGCGGGAGGCGAGCACGACCTCCTCGCCGTCGCGGGCGCGGGCGTAGGCGCGGCGGCCGTCGACCTTGATCGCGCTGACCGTGCTCGGGACCTGCTCGATCGCTCCGGTGAGGGCCGCGATCGCGTCGGCCACCGGCTCCGGGGCGAGGGCTGCGACGAGGGCGGGATCCGCCGAGGCGAGCAGCTCGCCCTCCTGGTCGTCGGTCTTGGTGGAGGCGCCCAGCCGGATCGTCGCCTCGTACTGCTTGTCGAGGCCGACCAGGTAGGTGAGCAGCCGCGTCGAGGGGCCGAGGCCGAGGATCATCAGCCCGGTCGCCATCGGATCGAGCGTCCCCGCGTGGCCGACCTTCCGGGTCCCGGCGCAGCGGCGGGTCCGCGAGACGAGGTCGTGGCTGGTGATGCCGCCGGGCTTGTCCAGCAGGAGGATCCCGTTCGGAGCCGGGGCGGGGGTCTCGAGCACGGGTGCGAGGATACACGGACGGATCGGGAGTCCCCCCGGGGCGGCACCGGAGCCCGCTCCCGCCCGTCCTAGGCTGTCCGGATGAGGATCGCAGTACTCGGAGCAGGCGCCGTCGGCGGCACCATCGCCGCCCTTCTCGACCGCGCCGGGCACGACGTCGAGGTCACCGCCCGCGGCGACCACCTCACCGCGATCCGCCGCTCGGGGATCCGGCTGGACGGGGCGTGGGGCGAGCACACCGCCTGGGTCCGCTGCGGCGAGTCCCTCGACCTGGTGCCCGATCTCGCCTTCGTCTGCACGAAGGCGCAGGACGCCGAGGACGCGCTGCGCACCAACCGCCGCACGGTCGACGGCACCCTCGTCGTCGTCGTGCAGAACGGACTGGACGGACTCGCCGCGGCGGCCCGGCAGGTGCGCGACGCCCGGCTCGTGGGCGCTCTCGCCCTCTTCGCCGCGAGCCACCTCGAACCCGGCCGCGTCACCGTCACGGCCCCCGCCACGACCACGCTCGGCGTCCCCGGCCGCCCGGCCGACGACGACGTGCGCCGGGCCGCCGCCGTGCTCGGCGAGGCGGTCCCCACCGCCGTCACCGACGACTTCACCGGAGCGCAGTGGACGAAGCTGCTGATCAACGAGGTCAACGCCCTGCCCGCGATCACCGGGCTCTCGGTCCAGGAGACGATCGCCGATGCGGGGCTGCGGCGCGTCCTCGCCCGGGCGATGCGCGAGGCCGCCCGGACGGGCCTCGCGTCGGGCGTCCGCTTCGGCTCGCTGCAGGGACTCTCGAACGCCTCCGTCCGCGCCCTCGCCGCCGCTCCCCTGCCCGTGGTCGAGCTGCTCCCCCGCCGGATGTCCGCGCGGATGGGCGAGGTGCCGAACCCCGGATCGACGCTGCAGAGCGTCCGCCGCGGGGTGCCGAGCGAGATCGACCACCTGGCCGGGGCGGTGGTCCGCACCGCTCACCGCGGCGGGCGCGAGGCGCCGGTCAACCAGCTGCTGGTCGACCTGGTGCACGAGGTCGAGCGGGCGGGCGCCTTCGTGCCGCCAGCCGAGGTCGTGCGCCGCGCCGCCCTGGTCTGAGCCCGCGGTCCGGCCCCATCGGGCGGACACCCGCCCGGCGGTGACGGCCTCCGTGCCGCGGCTCAGCAGGAGTCGGCGAAGAGGCGCCGCGGCTGCTCCGGATCGCGGATGTCGACGAGGATCCCCGCCAGCCGGCGCGGGTCCGTCGTCGCCCGGTACGCCGCGTCCACCGGTGGCTCCTGCGTGTCGAGGCGGATGCTGGTGCTCCACGCACCGCGCAGCTCCGGCCGGAGGGCGAACTCGCCGTCGACGAGCAGCACCGCGTCGCGGCCGGCGGTCCGCCAGCGCGCCTGCCGCGCTTCGTCGCGCACTGCGTCGAAGCCCGCGAGCACGAAACCGGTGCTGCCGCCGAGGGTGAACGGATCGAGCAGCACGCGGCGCAGGAGCTCGTAGTCGTAGCCGGCCGCGTAGGAGCGCTGCTCCTCGGGCACGGCGGGGTCGTCCCGATCGGCGCGGGGACGTCGGAAGTCGGCGAGGTGCGCGACGATCGCGTCCTTGCCGGCCCGGCGGAGCGCCTCCGCGAGGTCGAGCGCGAACGCCGCGCTCACCGCGGGGTCGTCGCCGTCGATCCCGACCTTGACCCGTCCGCGCCCGTAGTTGTGCAGCACCTCCGCCGCGAGAGCGTCGAGCACATCGGCCTTCTGCGGAGCCCACCTGGTCATCCGCCCACGATACGCGCCGCCGCCTAGTGTGGGCTGATGCCCACCGCCCCTCTCGCCGACGCGATCACCGCCTGGTTCCGCACGAGCGCCCGCGACCTGCCGTGGCGCCGCGAGGGCTTCCCCGCCTGGGGCACGCTCGTCAGCGAGTTCATGCTGCAGCAGACCCCGGTGGTCCGCGTCGTCCCGCGTCTGGCGGAGTGGCTGGAGCGCTGGCCGACCCCCTCCGCACTCGCCGCCGTCCCGCCCGGCGAGGCGGTGCGCGCCTGGCAGTCCCTGGGCTATCCGCGGCGCGCCCTGCGCCTGCACGCCTGTGCCGTGGCGATCGCCGAGGAGCACGGCGACGTGGTCCCCGACGACGTCGACACCCTCCTCGCGCTGCCCGGCATCGGCGACTACACCGCGCGCGCCATCGCCGTGTTCGCCTACGGGCGACGGCACCCCGTCGTCGACACCAACGTCCGCCGGGTCCTCGCGCGCGCGGTCGACGGAGCGGCGGAGCCCGGCCCGCCCCGCGCGAAGGCCGACCTCGCTGCGATGTCCGCCCTGCTGCCCGAGGCGCTCCCCGAGGCGGCGGCCTTCAACGCCGGCGCGATGGAGCTCGGGGCGATCGTCTGCACCGCCCGTGCTCCGCGCTGCGACGAGTGCCCGATCCGCGACCTGTGCCGCTGGCGGGCGGAGGGGTACCCCGAGCACACCGGGCCCGTGAAGGCGAAGCAGAAGCGGTTCGAGGGCTCCGACCGTCAGGTCCGCGGTCTCATCCTCGCCGAGCTGCGCGCCGCCCACGGACCGGTCACAGCGGCAGAGGTGGAGTCGCTCTGGCCGGACCCCGACCAGCGCGGTCGCGCTCTCGCCGGGCTTCTCGCCGACGGCCTGGCGACGGGCGGCCCGGAGGACGGCTACCTCCTCCCCGGCTCCTAGACGCCGGTCGACCGCCGTCCGCGTCGGAGGAGGCGGGTAGGGTCGGCGCCGTGACCGGTCGCCGCCTCCGCCTCCCCCGCCCCGACGCCGCCGTCGAGCGCACCCTCGACGCCGACCTCGCCCAGGACGTCCGACGCGCTCTCGCCGCGGTCCGCGTCGAGAACGACCTGCCGGGCCCGTTCCCGCAGGCCGCGCTGGCCGAGGCCGAGCACGCGGACGCCGGAGCGGACGACGAGGACCGCGTCGACCGGACGGACCTCCCCTTCGTGACGATCGACCCGCCCGGCTCGCTCGACCTGGACCAGGCCCTCCACCTGGAGCGCACCTCGGAGGGCGTCGTCCTCCGCTACGCCATCGCGGACGTGCCCGCGGTCGTCCGCACCGGCGGAGCGCTCGACGCCGAGACGCGCCTCCGCGGCCAGACCTACTACCTCCCGGACGGCCGCGTCCCGCTGCACCCCGCGGTCCTCTCCGAGGGGACCGCGTCGCTCCTGCCGGACGAGACCCGTCGCGCGCTGGTCTGGACGCTGACCCTCGACGAGCGGGCGGAGCCGCGCTCGGTGCACCTCGAGCGGGCGCTCGTGCGCAGCGTGGCCCGGCTCGACTACGAGGGGGTGCAGCGCAGCGTCGATGCGGGCGACCCGCACCCCTCCCTCGCCCTGCTCCCCTGGTTCGGGCGCGAGCGCCTGGCGCGCGAGGCCGAGCGCGGAGGAGCGAGCCTGACGCTCCCCGAGGAGGAGATCGTCGCCGTCGACGGCGGCTACCGGGTCGAGCGCCGTGCTCCCCTGGCCGTCGAGGGCTGGAACGCCCAGGTCTCGCTGCTGACAGGGATGGCGGCCGCGACGATGATGCTCGACGCGGGCGTCGGCATCCTCCGGACCATGCCCGAGGCCGACCCGGCGACCGTCGCGGCCTTCCGCTCCCGGGCCGAGGCGCTCGGCGTCCCGTGGCCCGAGGAGGAGTCCTACGGCGCCTACCTGCGCCGCCTCGACACCGAGGACCCCGCACAGCTCGCGATCATGTACGCCGCGGCGAGCCTGTTCCGAGGCGCCGGCTACACCGCGTTCGACGGCGCCCCGCCCGAGCATCCCGAGCAGGCGGCCCTCGCCGCGCCGTACGCTCACGTCACCGCGCCGCTGCGGCGCCTGGTCGACCGGTTCGGTCTCGCCGTCTGCCTCGCGGTGTCCCGCGGAGGAACGATCCCTCCGCAGCTGCGCGCGGCGCTGCCCCTGCTCCCGCCGCTGCTCGCCGCGAGCGACCGCCGGGCCGGAGCCGCCTCCCGCGCGGCGACGGCGATCGTCGAGGCCGCCGTCCTGCACGGCCGCGAAGGAGCCTCCTTCAGCGGGATCGTCGTCTCCTCGGCGCGCACCCGCTCCTCGGTCCAGCTGCTCGACCCCGAGATCACCGTCGACCTCCCGACCCCGCTCACGCCGGGAGCCCGTGTCGTCGTCGTCCTGCAATCGGTCGACGTCGCCACGGGCTCCGCGGTGTTCGGGCTCAGCGCCTAGTCCTCGTCGTCCTCGCGCGGCTTCACGTAGGGGTCGGCCTCTCCTGCGTAGTCCGCCTGGGCGGCGAGCGACTGCACCTGCGAGTCCTGGCTGCGCGCGGCGGCGAGCAGGTCCTCGATGTGCTTCGCGTTCTCGGGCACCGCGTCGAGGATGAACTCGAGCGACGGCGTGAGCCGCGACGTGATGTTCCTGCCCACCTCGGTGCGGAGCATGCCGGTGGCGGCCTTGAGGGCCGCGGCCGAATCGGCGCGCTCCTCATCGGTGCCGTAGACCGTGTAGAACACCGAGGCGTGCTGCAGGTCGCCGGTCACCTGGACATCGGTGATGGTGACGAAGCCGAGGCGCGGGTCGCGGAGACCGCGCTCGAGCCGCTTCGCGACGATCACCTGGATACGTTCGGCGAGCTTCCTCGCCCGGGCCGGATCTGCCATGGCTGGTCCTCACATCTCTCTCGGCGAACCGTTCAGCTCGCCATTCAACCACTCTCCGCCCGGACGACCGGTCGCGTCCGAGGGGGGCCTTGCTTCGTGGGCATGGACTGGGGCACTGCGCGTCTGCGACGGCGCGGGTGGGGTGCCTCCTCGCGGCTCCCTCCCGCGGCCCTGCGGCCCGCCCGGCAGGCCCGGCCAGGAGCCGCGAGGAGGCACCCCACCCGTGCCTGCGATCGGAGGGAGTGGGGGTCCGCCCCCGGATCCTCGGCGACCGAGGTGGGAAGGCTCAGGTGCTGGATCGGGAGTCGGCCGTCGACTCGCCGACTCGCTGCTCGCGAGCCGCTCGCTCAAGGGGCGCACCCACCGGGACGGACTCCTCTCGCCCGACACGGGCACGCCCGTCCCCGGTCGGTTCACCGCACCCGGAGGTGCGGAAGCGCCCGTTGGAGGGTCGCACCTCCGGCACGGAGGAAGCTCCCCGTGTCCTCCCGCAGGGAGGGAGGGGACTCTCGTCCTCTCGCGCCTGGCTCGGGTCTGGCGGGCCGGCCGCAGGCCGGCGGGAGGGCGCGAGAGGACGAGAGTCCCCTCCCGATCCCTCCAGAACCGTGCGGTGAGACGCCGGAAGGCCCGGGCGGACCCGGGCCTTCCAGTCGAGCGGATCAGCCTCGCGGCTTCTCCTTCATCTCGATCGTCTCGATCTCGTCGCCGATCTGGATGTCGTTGTACTTTCCGAGACCGATACCGGCCTCGTAGTCCGTACGGACCTCCGTGACGTCGTCCTTGAAGCGACGCAGCGACTCGATGGCCAGGTTGTCCCCGACCACGACGCCGTCTCGGATGACGCGCGCCTTCGAGTTGCGGGTGATCGTGCCGGAGCGGACGATGACACCCGCGATGTTGCCGAACTTGGAGGAGCGGAACACCTCGCGGATCTCGGCGACACCGGACTGGACCTCCTCGAACTCGGGCTTGAGCATGCCCGTGAGCGAGTTCTCGACCTCTTCGATCGCGTTGTAGATGACCGAGTAGAAGCGGATGTCCACTCCTTCTCGAGCAGCGCGCTCGCGGGCCTTCGGGTCGGGGCGGACGTTGAAGCCCACGATGATCGCGTTGTCGATCGTCGCAAGGTTGACGTCCGACTCCGTGATCGCACCGACACCGCGGTGGATGATGCGCAGCTGCACCGAGTCGTCGACCTCGATCTTGACGAGCGACTCCTCCAGCGCCTCGACGGCACCGGACACGTCGCCCTTGATGATGAGGTTGAGCGACTCGACCTTGCCCTCCTCGAGAGCACGGGTGAAGTCCTCGAGCGAGATGCGCTTGCGGGCCTTGGCCAGCAGGGCGTTGCGCTGAGCGGCTTCGCGCTTCTCGGCGATCTGGCGGGCCGTGCGGTCCTCCTCGGTGACGAGGAAGGTGTCGCCGGCGCGGGGCACGGACGAGAGTCCCTGCACCTGCACCGGACGAGACGGCACGGCTTCGAGGACGGCGTTGCCGTTCTCGTCCGCCATCGCACGGACGCGGCCGTAGGCCGTTCCGGCGACGATCGCGTCTCCGACGCGCAGCGTTCCCGACTGGATGAGCACGGTCGCGACAGCACCGCGTCCCTTGTCGAGCTTCGCCTCGATCGCGACTCCGCGTGCCTCCTTGTTCGGGTTGGCGCGCAGGTCGAGACCGGCGTCCGCGGTGAGCAGCACGGCGTCCAGGAGGTCCTGGATGCCGGTGCCCGCGCGAGCCGACACGTCGACGAACATGACGTCTCCGCCGTACTCCTCGGCGACGAGTCCGAACTCGGTGAGCTGCTGGCGCACCTTCGCCGGGTTGGCGTCGGGCTTGTCCACCTTGTTGACCGCGACCACGATCGGCACGTTGGCCGCCTGGGCGTGGTTCAGCGCCTCGATGGTCTGCGGCATGATGCCGTCGTCCGCCGCGACCACGAGGATCGCGATGTCCGTGACCTGGGCACCGCGGGCTCGCATGGCGGTGAACGCCTCGTGACCCGGGGTGTCGATGAAGGTGATCGGGCGCTCGATGCCCTCGTGCTCCGCGACGACCTGGTACGCACCGATGTGCTGCGTGATCCCGCCCGCCTCGCCAGCGACGACGTTGGCGTTGCGGATCGCGTCGAGCAGGCGCGTCTTTCCGTGGTCGACGTGACCCATGACGGTGACGACGGGGGGACGGATCTCGAGGTCCTCGTCCGTCTCGTCGTCGAGCTCCTGCTCGAGGTCGAGACCGAAGCCCTCGAGGAGCTCCTTGTCCTCGTCCTCGGGCGAGACGACCTGGATCTTGAAGCCGAGCTCGGAGCCGAGCACCTCGAAGGTGGCCTCGTCGAGCGACTCGGTCGCCGTCGCCATCTCGCCGAGGGCGAAGAGGACGGTGACCAGGTTGCCGGGGGGCACCGGCACGCCGGTCATGGCCTCGATCTTGTCGGCGAAGTCCGAGATCGACGCGCCGCGGCGCAGACGGATGACCGTCCTGCCGTCGCCGCGGGGGACGCTGACGCCGCCGAGCGACGGGGCCTCCCTGAGCTCGAACTCCTGACGCTTCGTGCGCTTGGACTTCCGGGCCTTGCTCTTGCCGCCACCGCGACCGAAGGCTCCTGCGGTTCCACCGCCGGGGCCGCGACCGCGACCGCCGCCGCCACCGGGACGCGGGGCGAAGCCGCCACCGGCACCGGGAGCGCCGCCGGGGCGCTGGAAGCCGCCGCCGGCCGGACGACCGGCACCGCCGGGACGTCCTGCTCCGCCGCCGGGTCCGCCGGGACGCTGGCCGAAGCCGGCGGGGCGCTGGCCCATGCCGGGTCCGCCGGGTCGAGGCGCGCCGGGGCGCGGAGCAGCGGGGCGGGGGATGTTGCCCGGGGTCGGACGCGATCCCATGCCCTGCGAGCTGGCGAAGGGGTTGTTGCCGGGGCGCGGGGCGGCGGGACGCTGTCCCATGCCCTGGTTGCTGGCGAACGGGTTGTTGCCCGGGCGCGGGGTGCCGCCGGGGCGGTTGGAGCCGCCCGAGGCGCCGCCGGGGCGCGGGGTGTTGGCGGCGGGCGCCGGACGCGGGGTCACGGGCTTGGGTCCGCCGGGGGTGGGGCCGGACGCCGGCTTCTCGGCGGCGGCGGCCGGGGCCGCGGGGACCTCGGTCGGAGCCGGAGCGGCGACTTCGGCGGGCGCGTCCTTGGCAGCCTGGGCGCGCTGAGCGGCCGCGGCCTCCTGAGCGGCCTGAGCCTGGGCCTGGCGCTCGGCGACCGACATCGGCGGTGCCGGCGCCGGAGCGGGCGGCTTGGCCGGGCCGGGCGTGGGCGCGGACGGACGGGCGCCGGAGGGGCGCGGGGCCCCGGGACGCGCGCCGGCGGCAGGGGCGGCCGGCGTCGCCGACGCTCCCGCGGAGGATCCACCCTGGCCCTGGAGGGCCTGGCGGAGCTTGCGCGCCACCGGGGGTTCGATGCTCGAGGACGGGCCCTTGACGAACTCGCCGAGCTCCTTCAACTTCGCAAGTGCGACCTTGCTATCGACACCGAGTTCGGATGCGATCTCGTGTACGCGTGGTTTTGCCACTTCTCTCCTGTCTTGGGCCTGCACCCAAGACGGGGGCAGGCGTCACGAACGGACGGGTCTCATTTCGAGCCGCTCATCAGTCTTCGCTCATGATCAGTTCACGGGCCGTTCTGCCTGTTCTCTATGGTGTGATCGTGCGCTGCTCCGGGCCCTCCGGTTGAGGGGCCGAGCCGGTCGGATCGTGCGACGTACTGCTCCAGCTCGCTCGCGTCCACGCTCTCGCGCGTCCGGAACGCTCTTCCGAACGCGCGGCGCTTGACCGCGAGCTCGTAGCAGTCGGCTGTGTCGTGGAGCCACGCTCCCCGACCAGGACGGACGGCACGCGGGTCTACCGCGAGGACGTTCGAATGGAGGACCAGCCTCAGAAGAGAGGCCCGGGGGGCGCGCAGACGGCAGCCGACGCACGTTCTGACGGGATCCACTCTACTCCCTCCCCTCCGGGACCGCTCCCCTGCACGGCCGATGCTCGGGGATCACTCCCCGTCCATCACCGAATCGGGCTGGATGTCGATCTTCGCGCCGGTCAGCTTGGCGGCGAGGCGGGCGTTCTGGCCCTCCTTGCCGATGGCGAGCGAGAGCTGGTAGTCGGGGACGAGGGCCCGAACGGCCTTGAGGCTCTGGTCGATCACGAACGCGCTGGTCACCTTGGCGGGCGAGAGCGCGCTGGCGACGAAGGTCGGCAGGTCGGAGGAGTAGTCGACGATGTCGATCTTCTCGTTGTTGAGCTCGGCGGTCACCGCGCGCACGCGCTGGCCGAGCTCGCCGATGCAGGCGCCCTTGGCGTTCACGCCGGGCTCGGTCGCGCGCACCGCGATCTTGGTGCGGTGGCCGGCCTCGCGGGCGAGGGAGACGATCTCCACCACGCCGGACGCGATCTCGGGGACCTCGAGCGCGAACAGCTTGCGCACCAGCGACGGGTGGGTGCGGGACACCTGGACCGACGGGCCCTTGGGTCCGCGGCCGACGCTCGTGACGTAGACGCGGATACGGCGCCCGTGGCTGTAGTCCTCGCCGGGCACCTGCTCCTCGGGCGAGAGGATCGCCTCGATGGAGCCGAGGTCGACGTGGATCATCCGCGGGTTGGGGCCCTGCTGGATGACGCCGGCGACGATGTCGCCCTCGCGGCCCTTGAACTCGCCGAGGACGCGCTCGTCGCCGATGTCGCGCAGGCGCTGGTTGATGACCTGCTTCGCGGCGAAGGCGGCGATGCGGCCGAAGTCGCGCGGGGAGTCCTCGGCCTCGCCCACGACGGCGCCCTCCTCGTCGAGCTCGGGCACGAAGACCGAGACGTGACCGGTCTTGCGGTCGAGGTGCACGCGGGCATCGACGGCGGTGGCCTTGTCGGCGTCGTCGGCCTGGCCGATGTGCTTGAGGTAGGCGGTCAGGATCGCCTGCTCGATGATCTGCACGAGTTCCTCGAAGGGGATCTCGCGCTCGCGCTCCATGAGTCGCAGAACGCTCAGGTCGATGTCCACGGGCGGGCCTTTCTCTCTATTCACTTGGATGCCGCGGTGGTGACCGCGGTCGTTCGCCGGCCGGGCTCTCACCCGGATCAGCCCTCAAGGGTACCCGACGCGGCCCGGGGTTCCACCCGCAGATCCTGCCGACGTGCTGAGGGCCCCGCCCGCCGCGGGAAGCGGTGGCGGGGCCCTCAGCACGTCGGGGCTAGGCGCCCAGCCGGGCGAGCGCCTCGGAGACCGGGAGCTGCTCGCGCTCCCCGGATCGGCGGTCCCACAGCTCGACGACGCCGTCGGCCGCTCCGCGCCCGGCGATGACGATCACGGGCACGCCGATCAGCTCGGCGTCGCCGAACTTCACGCCGGGCGAGACCTTCGGGCGGTCGTCGATGAGCACGTCGCGGCCGGCGGCCTCGAGGGAGGCGCCGACCGACTCGGCCAGCTCGAGAGCCGCCGCGTCCTTGCCGGTCGCGATGACGTGCACGTCGAACGGCGCGACGTTCGCGGGCCAGAGCAGTCCGCGGTCGTCGTGGGTGGCCTCGGCGATGATCGCGAGGATGCGGGTCACGCCGATGCCGTAGGAGCCCATCGTGACGGTGACGAGCTTGCCGTTCTCGTCGAGCACCTTCAGCCCGAGCACGTCGGCGTACTTGCGGCCGAGCTGGAAGACGTGCCCGATCTCCATGCCCCTGGCGGTCTCGATCGGGCCCGATCCGTCGGGCGCCTCGTCGCCGGTGCGGACGTCCGCGACCTCAGCGGTGCCGTCGCCGTGGAAGTCGCGGCCGGCGACCAGGTCGAGGACGTGCTGCCCGGAGACGTTGGCCCCGGTGATCCAGGCCGTGCCGACGACCACGCGCGGGTCGAGCAGGTAGCGGACGCCGGTCGCCGACTCCTCGCCCAGAACGGCGCCCTCCGCCGACCAGGGGCCGATGTAGCCCTTGACCAGTCCGGGGTGCTTCGCGAAGTCCTCCGCCGTGGCGGCCTCGACCTCGGCCGGGGCGAAGGCCACCTCGGCGCGCTTGAGGTCGACGTCGCGGTCGCCGGGCAGGCCGACGATCACGAGCTCGCGGGTGCCGTCGAGCGCGGTGAGCGCGAGGACGACGTTCTTCAGCGTGTCGGCGGCGGTCCAGGCGCGGCCGTCGGGCCGGGGCTGCGTCGCGTTCGCCAGGTCGACCAGGGTCTGGATGGTCGGGGTGTCGGGCGAGTCGAAGACGCGCGCCTCCGGCAGGCCCTCGACGGGCAGTGCCGCGGGGACCGGCGTGCGGTACGCCTCGACGTTCGCCGCGTATCCGCCCGCCGACCGGACGAACGTGTCCTCGCCGACGGGGGTGGGGTGCAGGAACTCCTCGCTGCGGGAGCCGCCCATCGCTCCGGCGTCGGCCTGCACGATCACGTACTCCAGGCCCAGCCGCGCGAAGATCCGCTCGTAGGCGTCGCGCTGGCGCTGGTAGCTCGCGTCGAGGCCGGCGTCGGTGTAGTCGAAGGAGTACGCGTCCTTCATCGTGAACTCGCGCCCGCGCAGGAGGCCCGCGCGGGGCCGCGCCTCGTCCCGGTACTTGTCCTGGATCTGGTAGATCGACAGGGGAAGGTCCTTGTAGGAGGAGTAGAGGTCCTTCACGAGGAGCGTGAAGAACTCCTCGTGCGTGGGAGCCAGCATGTAGTCGGCGTCCTTGCGGTCCTTCAGGCGGAAGACGCCGTCGCCGTACTCGGTCCAGCGTCCCGAGAGCTCGTAGGGCTCGCGGGGCAGGAGCGCGGGGAAGTGCACCTCCTGGGCGCCCGCCGCCTCCATCTCCTCGTGGATGATCCGCTCGATGCGGCGCTTGACCCGCAGGCCCAGCGGTAGCCAGGCGAAGACGCCGGGTGCCTGACGGCGGATGTAGCCCGCGCGGACGAGGAGACGGTGGCCCGCGACCTCGGCGTCGGCGGGATCCTCCCGGAGCGTGCGGACGAACAGATGCGAGAGACGGGTGACCACGAGGGACGATCCTATCCGCTGCGCTCCCCCGGCTCGCGAGGACGCCGAGAGCCTCAGTCGGGGATCCGCGAGAAGACGACGGCTCCGCCTGTGCCGTCCAGCAGCACGTCGTCGGGGGTGCCGCCGATCGTCATCGGGCCGGAGAGGAGCGCCCTGAGCCGGATGGCCTCGGGGCTCGGCGCGTCGGAGCAGGTGTCGGATCCGGTCACCTCGTCGCCGGGAACCAGCACGCCCCCGTCGATCCGGTAGGCCGCGCTGACCACCAGGCAGCCGGTGCCCACGACCAGGGTCGCCGCCCCGCCGACGCTCTCGGAGCGGAGACGGACGCGGGCGTCCTCGACCCAGGCCGTGTACGGGGTCTCCCCCTCGGCCGCGGTCAGCACCCAGCGGTCGCAGCCGAAGGGGTCCTGCGGGGTGCGGCTGTCGATGCACTCGCCGGCCTCGGAGGACGGGCCGCTGCGGAGCGCGGCGGCTCCGGAGGCGAGCAGCGCCGCGGCGACGACCACGAGCGCGAGACGCAGAGCGGGGCGGACCACGTCGATCCGCCCCGCGCCGTCTCAGTTCGAACCGACGGTGACGACCGGGGCCCCGGTCGAGGTGTCGTCGGCCGGCATCTCGGCGGCCAGGCGGTTGGCCTCCTCGATGAGGGTCTGGACGATCTCGGCCTCGGGCACGGTCTTGATGACCTCGCCCTTGACGAAGATCTGGCCCTTGCCGTTGCCGGAGGCGACGCCCAGGTCGGCCTCGCGGGCCTCGCCGGGTCCGTTGACGACGCAGCCCATGACGGCGACGCGCAGCGGGACGCTCATGCCCTCGAGGCCGGCGGTGACGTCGTTGGCGAGCGTATAGACGTCGACCTGCGCGCGGCCGCAGCTGGGGCAGGAGACGATCTCGAGCTTGCGCTCGCGGAGGTTCAGCGACTGCAGGATCTGCAGGCCGACCTTGACCTCCTGCGCGGGCGGGGCCGAGAGGGACACGCGGATGGTGTCGCCGATGCCCTCGCCGAGGAGGATGCCGAAGGCGGTGGCGGACTTGATGGTCCCCTGGAACTCGGGGCCGGCCTCGGTGACGCCGAGGTGGAGGGGCCAGTCGCCGCGCTCGGCGAGCTGACGGTACGCCTTCACCATGACGACGGGGTCGTTGTGCTTGACCGAGATCTTGAAGTCGTGGAAGTCGTGCTCCTCGAAGAGGCTGGCCTCCCACACGGCGCTCTCGACGAGCGCCTCCGCGGTCGCCTTGCCGTACTTCTGCATGAGGCTCGGCTCGAGCGAGCCGGCGTTGACGCCGATGCGGATCGAGACGCCGGCGGCCTTCGCGGCGGCGGCGATCTTGCCGACCTGGTCGTCGAACTTGCGGATGTTGCCCGGGTTCACGCGGACCGCAGCGCAGCCGGCGTCGATCGCGGCGTAGACGTAGTTCGGCTGGAAATGGATGTCGGCGATGACCGGGATCTGGCTCTTCTTGGCGATGATCGGCAGCGCCTCCGCGTCGTCGCGGCTCGGCACCGCGACGCGGACGATGTCGCAGCCGGACGCGGTGAGCTCGGCGATCTGCTGGAGGGTCGCGTTGATGTTCGTCGTCGGCGTGGTGCACATCGACTGGACGCTGACCTGCGCGTCACCGCCCACGAGCACCTTGCCCACCTTGATCTGGCGGGACTTGCGGCGGGGGGCGAGGGTCATGGGGACCTTGGGAAGACCCAGATTCACTGCTGGCACGCGCCCCATCGTACGCGCGCCGCGCGACCCCTCGTCCGCTCGCCGCACCTTCCCAGCCGCCGCCCCTCCACGCCGCTCGCCCACCGGCGCCCGCCCGCCGACCGCAGCAGCCCCCCGGACCCGCCCCCTCTGCGCACGGCTCGGCGTGCTCCGTCGGCGCTCGTCCTCCGCGAGGCGTCACGAGCGGCGGTCATCCCTCCCGGATGACGACCGTTCGTGACGCCTCGTCCGTGACCTCTGCGCAGGACCGCTGGGAGAGCGCTGCGCGTGCACCTGTCCGGAGGCGGCCGGATCGCGTGCCGGCGATCCGCCTGACCGTTGACTCCGCCAAGCCCGCACCTCGACGAGCCGACCGCGCCACGCCGGGCAGGGACCGGCTGCCCCCGAGGCGAACGGGCGAATCGCGTCCCAGCGATTCGCCCCAGCCGACCGCAACACGCTCCACCCGCGCACCACCTCGAAAAGCCGACCGCGCCACGCCGGGCACAGACCGTCCGACCAGCCCCGAGGCGAACGGGCGAATCGCGTCCCAGCGATTCGCCCCAGCCGACCGCAACACGCTCCACCCGCGCACCACCTCGACGAGCCGACCGCGCCACGCCGGGCAGGGACCGGCATGCCACCCCCGAGGCGAACGGGCGAACGGGCGAATCGCGTCCCAGCGATTCGCCCCGCCGACGCCGCCACGCGGGCGAATCGCGTCCCAGCACCACCTCGACGAGCCGACCGCGCCACGCCGGGCAGGGACCGGCATGCCACCCCCGAGGCGAACGGGCGAATCGCGTCCCAGCGATTCGCCCTAACCGACCGCAACACGCCCCACCCGCGCACCACCTCGACGAGCCGACCGCGCCACGCCGGGCAGGGACCGGCATGCCACCCCCGAGGCGAACGGGCGAATCGCGTCCCAGCGATTCGCCCTAACCGACCGCAACACGCCCCACCCGCGCACCACCTCGACGAGCCGACCGCGCCACGCCGGGCAGGGACCGGCGTGGAATCGAACTCAGAACAGCGTGATCGGCTTGACGATGTCGGCGTAGATCAGCAGGGCGCTCATGCCGCCGAGGACGAGTACGACGACGTAGGTGAGCGGGAGCAGGCGGGCGATGTCGACGGGGCCGGGGTCGCGGCGGCCGAAGAGCTTGGCGATCCGGCGGCGCAGGCCCTCCCAGAGGGCGCCGGCGATGTGGCCGCCGTCCATGGGGAGCAGCGGCACCAGGTTGAAGACGAGGAGCGCGATGTTGAGCGAGGCGAGGACGCCGACCATCGTCTGCACCTTCGACACGACGGGGAGCTGGTCGGAGGCGGCGATCTCCCCCGCGATCCGGCCGACTCCGACGACGCTGATCGGGCCGTTGGCGTCTCGCGCCTCCGAGCCGAACGCCGCCTGGGCGACGTCGATGAGGCGCTGCGGCAGGTTGAGGATGACGTGCGCGACGCTCGTGATGTTCGACCAGACCGTCTCGGGCACCGCGGTGATCGGCTGCTGAGCGAGGGCCGACGTGGGCGAGATGCCGATGAAGCCGACCGTCTGCGTCTCGATCGCACCGGAGGCGTCGGTGACGGCGGCACCGTTCGCGTCGGTCACCGCGACTTCGTTCTCGGCGGGGGTGATCGTGAGGGTCAGCGGGGCGCCGTCGCGCTGGACGGACACGGTGAGCGGGACGCCTGCGGAGCGCTGGATGATCGGGGTGAGGTCGTTCCAGGTGCTCACGGGAGTGCCGTCGATCGCCGTGATCGTGTCACCGGGCAGCAGGCCCGCGGCGGCTCCGGGCGCCAGCGGGTCGTCGGCGGTGCAGGTCGCGGTCGCGCGCTGCGACTCCGGGACCACGCACTGCGAGACTGCGGCGAGGGTGCTGGTGCTCTGCGGGATCCCGATGCCGCAGAGGAGGACGGTGAAGAGGACCGTGGCGATCACGAGGTTCATGAAGGGGCCGCCGGCCATGACGATCACGCGCTTCCACACGGGGAGCCGGTAGAACGCGCGGTGGTCCTCGCCCTCGCCGATCGTCTCCGCGCTTGCGGCGCGGGCCTCGTCGATCATCGTGGCGTAGCGGCCGCGCTGGGGCTCCTCGAGCTGGGCCTCGGAGGACGCCAGGCCGTTGAAGAACCCGGTGCTGGACTCCGTGGGCCGATCCCCCGGGTGCTTCGGCGGGTACATGCCGATCATGGCGATGTAGCCGCCCAGCGGGATCGCCTTGACGCCGTACTCGGTCTCGCCGCGGCGCCGGGAGAAGAGCGTCGGTCCGAAGCCGATCATGTACTGCGTGACCTTGACCCCGAACAGCTTGGCGGGGAGCAGGTGCCCGACCTCGTGCAGGGCGATGGAGAGGGCGACGCCGACGGCGATGATGACGACGCCGAGAACGAAGAGCAGCACGGATTCCACCGACACACTGTAGGCCGGGGCCGCCCGTCCACGCTGGGGTGCGCCTGCACGGATCCGATGAACTCCGCGGCCGAGCGGATAGGAGGCGCGACATCGGCCGGGACGGCTACCCGATCGCGACGGAGGAGGAGAAGGAGCCGTCCGGATGACCCGTGGTCAGACTGCGGCGATCCGCTCGTCCGCCGTGCGGCGCGCCCACTCCTCGGCCGCGGCCAGGGACTCGCGGGTCAGCGCGCCGTCGACGCTGTGCGCGTCGACCACCGCCTCCACCGTCTCGAGGATGTCGAGGTAGCCGATCCGCCCGGCGTGGAACGCCTGCACGGCCTGCTCGTTCGCCGCGTTGAACACGGCCGGGTAGGAGGCGCCCGCCTCCCCGACGCGCTTCGCGAGCCGGACCGAGGGGAACGCCTCCTCGTCCAGCGGCTCGAACGTCCAGGAGTGGGAGCGGGTCCAGTCGAGCGGGACGCCGACCCCGGCGACGCGGTGCGGCCAGTCGAGGCCGAGCGAGATCGGGAGCCGCATGTCCGGCGGCGAGGCCTGGGCGATCGTCGAGCCGTCGACGTACTCGACCATCGAGTGGATCACCGACTGCGGGTGCACGGTGACGTCGATCCGGTCGTAGGGGACGTCGAAGAGCAGGTGCGCCTCGATCACCTCGAGCCCCTTGTTGACCAGGGTGGAGGAGTTGGTCGTGACGACCAGGCCCATGTCCCAGGTCGGGTGCGCGAGAGCCTGCGCCGGGGTGACGTCGCGGAGGGAGGCGCGGTCGCGTCCCCGGAACGGGCCGCCGGACGCGGTCAGCACGAGGCGGCGGACCTCCCGGTGCTCGCCCGCGAGGAGGGCCTGGGCGATCGCGGAGTGCTCGGAGTCGACCGGCACGATCTGGCCGGGAGCGGCGAGCGAAGTGACGAGCTCGCCGCCGACGATCAGCGACTCCTTGTTGGCCAGGGCGAGCGTCCGCCCCTCCTCGAGCGCCGCGAGGGTCGGACCGAGTCCCACCGAGCCGGTGATCCCGTTCAGCACGACGTCCGCGTCGACCGAGCGGATCAGCTGCTCGGCCTCCTCCGCGCCGAACGCCGTGTGCTCGACGCCGAACGCGGACGCCTGCTCGGCGACCGCCGCCCGGTTCGAGCCGGCGGCGAGTCCGACGACCTCGAACCGCTCGCGGTTCGCGCCGATGACGTCGAGAGCCTGCGTGCCGATGGACCCGGTCGAGCCGAGGATGATGACCCTGCGCATCCGCCCATCCTGGCACGGAGCGCCGAGCGCCTCCCGGTCAGCTGACGGCGAGGATGTCGACCACGAAGACGAGGGTGTCGGTCCCGCTGATCCCCGCGTTCTGGTTGCCCTGATCGCCGTAGCCCTTCGACGGCGGGATGGTGACGAGCACCTGCGAGCCGACGGTCTGCCCGACCACGGCCTCCTTGAAGCCCTCGATCACGTCGCCGGTGCCGAAGGCGGCGGGAGCGGGCTTGCCCCAGCTCTGGTCGAACACCTCGCCGGTGCCCCAGACCACGCCCTGGTACTGCACGATCAGCTGGTCGCCGTCGGCCACGGTCGCGCCGCTCCCCTTCTTGAGGACGGCGAGCTGCAGGTCGGCGGGCGGGTCCGTCGAGGGGATCGTGACGGTGGGCGCCCCGTCCTCGGCGAGCGCCACCGTCGGCAGGCCGTCGACCGGGGGCTGCGGCTCGCCGTCGGCGGCGGTCGGCACGATCTGCTCGACGTCGATCACCATGACGATCGAGTCGGTCGCGGCGATGCCGAACTGGCTCTGCCCGGCGTCGCCGAACGCGTCGGCCGGGGGAACGACGGCGACGACGCGCGAGCCGACGGTCGCGCAGTTGACGGCCTTCACGAGGCCCGCGAGGTACTGGTCGGTGTCGACCTCGAAGGCCGCGCGACCGCCGGACGCGTAGCTGCTCGCCGAGAACTCGGCACCGCTCGTCCCGTTGTAGAGCGTGTAGTCGACCAGCACGGTGTCGCCCTCGGCGACCTCCTCGCCGGTGCCCTCGATCGCGACGGAGCGCTCGGTGGCGTCCACGCTGACCGGGCTGGGGAACACGGTGACCGGCTTGGTGGCGAAGTCGCCGCTGGTCTGCACCGCGGCGGTCGCATCGCCCTCGGTCGCGCAGCCGAGCGGAGTGGCCGAGGCGGACGGGGCCGCATCCGGCTCCCCGGGGGTGCAGGCCGCCAGGCTCAGGGAGGCGCCGAGGACGGCGAGGATCGCGAGGGTTCTGCGCACAGGGGCACCTTTCGTGACCGGCGGGGCCGGTGGACGTTCGGGGATCGCTCCATCCTGCACGGCGCGCCTCGCAGCGCGCTGGGTGCGGGTCCTCGAACGGTCCAGGCCTACCATCGGGGCATGCGTGAATTCTCGGTCCCCCAGTCCCGAGAGCTCGTCACCGAGCTCCCCGGCCCGCGCTCCGTCGCCCTCCAGGAGCGCCGCGTCGCCAGCGTCTCCCGCGGCGCCGGGACGCTCGCGAACATCTACATGGACCACGCCTCGGGCGCGGTCCTGGTCGACGTCGACGGCAACCGCCTGATCGACCTGGGCTGCGGAATCGGAGTGACCACCATCGGCCACGCGCACCCCGCGGTCGCCGCCGCCGCCGCCGCACAAGCCGAGAAGCTGACGCACACCCTCTTCACCGTGACTCCGTACGAGAACTACGTCCGGGTCGCCGAGAAGCTCGCCGAGATCACCCCCGGCGACTTCGAGAAGCACTCGATCCTGGTCAACTCCGGTGCGGAGGCGGTCGAGAACGCGGTCAAGATCGCGCGGAAGTTCACCGGCAGGCGCGCCATCGCGACGCTCGACCACGCCTTCCACGGCCGCACCAACCTCACCATGGCCATGACCTACCGCCCCTGGCCGGAGCGCGCGGGCATGGGGCCCTTCCCCGGCGAGATCTACAGCCTCCCGATCAGCTACCCGTTCCGCGACCCCGAGGGCATGACGGGCGAGGAGGCGGCCGAGCGCACCATCGACTACATCACCACCCACATCGGCGCGCAGGAGCTGGCCGCGCTCTTCGTCGAGCCGATCCAGGGCGACGGCGGCATCATCATCCCGGCCCCGGGGTACTTCCGCCGTCTGTCCGAGTTCTGCACCGAGAACGGCATCGTGTTCGTCGCGGACGAGATCCAGGCCGGCATCGCCCGCACCGGCACGTGGTACTCGATCGAGCACCACGGCGTGGTCCCCGACCTGATCACGACGGCCAAGGGCATCGCCGGCGGCTTCCCGCTCGCCGCCGTCACGGGCCGCGCCGAGATCATGGACGCCGTGCAGCCCGGCGGCATCGGCGGCACGTTCGGCGGCAACCCCGTCTCCACCGCCGCGGCGCTCGCGACGTTCGAGGCCATCGAGTCCGAGGGCCTGCTGGAGGAGGCGCAGCGCGTCGAGCGCCTGCTGCAGGCGCGGATCGGCGACTGGGCCGAGCGCTTCGCGGTCGTCGGCGAGGTCCGCGGCAAGGGCGCCATGTGGGGCGTCGAGCTGGTCCACCCGGGCACGAAGAAGCAGTACCCGGAGGCGCTCACCGCGATCCTGGAGCACGCCACCACGAACGGCGTGATCGTCCTGGACGCGGGCAGCTGGGACAGCGTGCTGCGGATCATGCCGAGCGTGGTCATCAGCGAGGAGCTCATCGACGACGCCGCGACCGTGATCGAGGAGGCGCTCGCCCAGTTCGGCTGAGCCGCCGCATGACCGGAGCGGCATGGACGCCCCGGTAGCTTCGTCGGAATGCGGATCGACGACGACCTAGAGAGGCCGACTCCCCCGGGGATCGGCCTCTCCGCGCGTCTGGCGCGCCTGTCCATCGGCGGCATCGGCCGACTGGTCTACCGGCCGATCGTGGAGGGGCGCGACAACGTCCCGGCCGAGGGACGCGTGATCCTGGCCGCCAACCACCTCTCGTTCATCGACTCTCCGGTGCTGACGCTGCTCGCCCCGCGGCCGGTGCAGTTCCTGGCCAAGTCGGACTACTTCACGGGGACGGGCGTGCGGGGCGCCCTCTCGCGCGCCTTCTTCACGAGCGTCGGAGCCGTGGCGGTCGAGCGCGGCGCCGGCCAGGCCGCTCAGGAGGCGCTGGACCTCGGCCGGGCGATCCTCGAGCGCGACGAGGCGTTCGCCGTCTACCCCGAGGGCACGCGCTCCCGGGACGGGCGCCTCTACAAGGGCCGCACCGGAGTGGCGTGGCTCGCCCTCACCACCGGCGCACCAGTGGTCCCCGTCGGCATGATCGGCACGCAGGAGCTCCAGCCGGTGGGCACGCGGGTGCCGCGCCTGCACCGGATCACGGTCCGCTTCGGGGCTCCGCTGGACCTCTCGCGGCACGGCTCCGCCGACTCCGGCCGCGCCCGACGCCACGCCACCGACGAGGTGATGGCGGCCATCCACGCGCTCTCGGGGCAGGAGCTCGCCGGTGCGTACAACGAGTCGCCGCCGACGACGACGGTCGAGCGCATCCGCCGCGCGCTCCCGCACGAGCGCCGCTGAGTCTCAGCCCGCGGACGCCTCCGGCTCGTGGGCGACGGGGAAGTTCACGGAGTTCGCGATGAAGCAGAGCCGGGAGGCCTCGGCGTGCAGTGTCTGGGCGACCGCCACCATCGACTCCTCGGCGACCGTCACGCGGGGCCGGAGGGTCACCGAGGTGAAGCGGCCGCTCTCCCCCTCCTGCAGCATCGAGCCCACCGCGTCGTCCGTGTAGCCGGTGACGACGACTCCGTTCTTGACCGCCACGTGCAGGTAGGAGAGGAGGTGGCACTGCGCGAGCGCCGCGAGGAGCAGCTGCTCCGGGTTCCAGCGGTCGGCGTCGCCCCGGAAGGGCGTGTCGGCCGAGGCACGGATGGGCGCCGGGCCCTCCGCTGTGACGGTCAGCTGGCGCCCGTACTCGCGGTAGCCGCTCGTGCCGGTGCCCCGGTCGCCCTCCCAGACGACGGACACCGCGTACTCGTGCTGGGACTTCATCGGACTCCTCCTGGACGGCGGTGGATCAGGCCGGTCGCGCCGGTCTGGACCTCTGGACGCGGGACCCCCGCGGGTAGACTCGGAGGACCATGACAGACACGCTCGCCCCCCAGGTTCCCACGTCCGCAGTCCCCCAGGAGCGGCGCGTCGCGACCGAGATCCCCGGGCCGCGATCCCGGGCCCTGCACGAGCGCCGCCTCGCCGTCGTGCCCACCGGCGTCGGCACCGCGCTCCCCGTCTACATCGACCGCGCGCACGGCGCGATCCTGGTCGACGTCGACGGCAACAGCTTCATCGACCTCGGCGCCGGCATCGGCGTGACGACGATCGGGCACACCGACGACTCCGTCGTCGCGGCCGCCGCAGAGCAGCTCGCGCGCCTCACGCACACCCTCTTCACCGTCACTCCGTACGAGCCCTACATCCGCGTGGCGGAGCTGCTCGCCGAGCACACCCCCGGCGACTTCGCCAAGAAGACCGTCCTCGTCAACTCCGGTGCCGAGGCGGTCGAGAACGCCGTCAAGATCGCGCGCAAGCACACCGGCCGCCCCGGCGTCGCGGTGCTCGACCACGCCTACCACGGCCGCACGAACCTCACGATGGCCATGAACTTCAAGGCTCTGCCGTACGGCCTGGGCTTCGGGCCCTTCGCCAGCGACGTCCACCGCGCGCCGAGCTCGTACCCGTACCACGACGGCCTGTCGGGAGCCGAGGCCGCCCAGCGCGCGATCTCGTACCTCGAGAAGACGGTCGGCGCCTCCGCCCTGGCCTGCCTCGTCGCCGAGCCCATCCAGGGCGAGGGCGGCTTCATGGTCCCCGCCGAGGGCTTCCTCCCGGCGCTGCAGGAGTGGTGCACGGCCAACGGCATCGTCTTCGTCGCCGACGAGATCCAGTCGGGCATGGCTCGCACCGGCGCCTGGTTCGCCAGCGAGCACCTGGGCCTCGTCCCCGACCTCGTCCTGTCGGCCAAGGGCATCGCCGGCGGCCTGCCGCTCGCCGGCGTGACGGGCCGTGCCGAGATCATGGACTCGGCGCAGGCCGGCGGCCTGGGCGGCACCTTCGGCGGGAACCCCGTCGCCGCCGCCGCCGCGGTCGCGGTCTTCGAGCGCATCGAGCGCGAGGGCCTCCTCGCCGAGGCCGACCGGATCGGCGCCCGCCTGGGCGCTGCGCTGCGCGGCCTGCAGGAGCGCTACGACATCATCGGCGACGTCCGCGGCATCGGCGCGATGATGGCGATGGAGCTCGTGCAGCCCGGCACCGCCGGCACCACGAAGGAGCCGAACACTGCCGCGGTCCAGGCGATCATCGACTACGCCGCCCAGCACGGGGTCCTCGTGCTGAGCGCCGGCACCTACGGCAACGTGGTCCGCTTCCTGCCGAGCCTCGCCCTCACCGACGAGCTGCTCGACGACGCCGTGTCGGTCATCGCCGACGCGTTCGCCGCCCTCTAGGCGCGATTCCCCGAAGGCCACCGCGGGCGCCGAGGCGCTCTCCGGTGGCCTTCGGCGTCTGCGGGAGCGCGGGACCGGTCGGCGCATCGGGCAGGATGGGGGGATGCCAGCAGGAATCTTCACCGTCGCCGAGTCCGTCGAGCTGGCCGTCGTCGAACGCTCAGGATTCGTCGAGTCGCGCCACGCCGGCTCCGCCGTGCTCCTCGACTCCGAGGGCCGCGTCGCCCGCAGCCTCGGCACCCCGACGGCCCCCGTCTTCCCCCGCTCCTGCCTCAAGCCCTTCCAGGCCCTCGCGGTGATGACCGCCGGAGTCGAGCTGAACGGCGCGGAGGCGGTCATCGCCACCGCGAGCCACGCGGGCATCCCCCAGCACGTGGCGCTGGTGCAGAACCTGCTCTTCCGCGCCGGCCTCGACCACACCGCCCTGCAGTGCCCGGCCGACTGGCCCGGCGACTCCGGGACCCGCGCTCAGCTGCTGCGGGCGGGCGCGACTCCGGACCCGCTCTACATGAACTGCTCGGGCAAGCACGCGGCGATGCTGCTGGCCTGCGTGCAGAACGGCTGGAGCACCGAGGACTACCTCGAGCGGACGCACCCGCTGCAGCAGCACATCGTCGACACGATCGAGCGCCTCACCGGCGAGCGCGTCGTGGCCACCGGGATCGACGGCTGCGGGGCTCCCGTGCACGCCCTGCCGCTGACCGCGCTGGCGAAGGGCATCTCGCGGATCGTGTCCTCCTCCCCCGCCTCCCCGTTCGGCCTCTACCGCCAGGCCGGCGTCCTCACGGCCGCGATCCTCGAGAACGCCTGGGCGATCGACGGCCCGGGCAGGGACAACACCGTCGTGATCGAGCGCCTGGGCCTCGTCGCCAAGCTCGGCGCCGAGGGCGTGCTCGTGATGGCCTCGCCCGACGGCACCACGGTCGCTCTGAAGATCCTCGACGGGAGCCTGCGCGCGGCGACCGTGGTCGCGCTGAAGCTCCTCGTCGAGGCGGAGGCGGTGGACCGGACCGCGGCGAACGAGGTGCTGGTGCGGCTGAACCCGGTCGTCTCGGGCGGCGGGCGGCCGGTCGGCGCGATCCGCGCCTCCTACGTCTGACCGCTCCTCCCGGCACGCTCCGCGCTACTGCTCGCGCGCGAGGCGCTTCGCCCGGGCGGCCGCGGAGACCTGCGTGATCACCACCACGAGGATCGCCAGGACGAACACCGCCGACGCGATGACGTTCGCCTCCGCCGGGATGCCGCGCGCCGCCGCGATGTAGATGTACTTCGGGAACGTGGTGACCGATCCCGAGTTGAAGTTCGTGATGATGAAGTCGTCGAAGCTCAGCGCGAACGAGAGCAGCGCTGCGGCGAGGATGCCGGGCAGCAGCAGCGGGAAGGTGATCCGCCAGAAGACCTGGCTCGGCGACGCGTAGAGGTCGCGTCCCGCCTCCTCCAGCTTCGGGTCCAGGCTCGCCACCCGCGCCTTCACGGTGACCACGACGAAGCTGATGCAGAACATCGTGTGCGCCAGCACGATCGTGACCAGCCCCTTCTCGGCGCCCACGCTGAGGAACTGGGCGGCGAGGCCGGCTCCGAGCACCACCTCCGGCGTCGCCATGGGGAGGAACAGCAGCAGGCTGATCGCCGAGCGGAACCGGAAGCGGAACCGCACCAGGGCGATGGCGATCATCGTGCCGAGCGCGGTGGCCAGGACGGTCGCGATCACCCCGACCAGCAGGCTGTTCCCGAAGGCGGTCATCACCTCCTCGCTGGTCCAGGCCGACACCCACTTGTCGAGGGTGAAGCCGCGCCAGGCGAGGTTGCTCTTCCCGGAGTCGTTGAAGGAGAAGACGAAGGTGTACCCGATCGGGATGAGCAGGAAGAGCAGCGCCAGCGCCGTGTAGACGCCGAGGCCCAGGCCCCGGAAGCGACGACGGCCCCGGACCGGGGCGGGGGGCGGCGCGCCGAGCGCCTCCTGGGCGCTCGCGAGCGGACGGTCGGCCGTCGCGGTCACAGGAGGTCCTCCGTTCCACTGCGCTTCACGTAGAAGCCGACGATGACCAGGATGACGGCCATCAGCACGATCGAGAGCGCGGCGGCCGCCGGGTAGTTCTCGAGCGTGAGGAAGTTCGCCTCGATCGCGTTGCCCACCATCGAGGTCTGCGACGAGCCGAGGAAGTCCCGGCTCGCGTTGATGTAGTCGCCCGCGGCGGGGATGAACGTCAGCAGCGTGCCCGAGACGATGCCCGGCATCGACAGGGGGACGGTCACGGTCCAGAACACGGAGGCGGGGTGCGCGTAGAGGTCCGACCCCGCCTCCAGGAAGCGCACATCGAGGCGCTCGAGCGTCGTGTACAGCGGCAGCGTCATGAACGGGATGAAGTTGTAGGTGATGCCGAAGATCACGGCGATCGGCGTCCCCGTGAGGTGGCCGTCGCTCGGCAGCACCGCCACGGCCTTGAGCGCCTGCACGAGCGGGCTCTCGTCGGCGAGGATCTGCTTCCACGCGAGCGTCCGGAGCAGGAAGCTGATGAAGAAGGGCGCGATCACCAGTGTGAGGAGCAGGTTCTGCAGCAGCGGCCGGGGTCGCGCCTTCACTCCGATGAAGTAGGCCAGCGGATAGCTGATCACCAGCGCGAGCACCGTCGCGATCAGCGCGTAGCCGAAGGAGCGGAGCACGTGCGGCCAGTAGTCGCCCATCACCACGAGGTAGTTCTGCCAGGCGAGACCGGGCGCGTACTCGCCGATGTCCCCGTCCGGCACCTCTGCCTGGAAGGACGTCAGCACGAGCGAGATCAGCGGCGCGAGGAAGAACAGCAGCATGTAGGCGATGCCCGGCAGCAGCAGGACCAGCGCGATCGTCGACCGCCGGCGGACCGGAGCGTCCTGCGGGTCCGCCTGCCCCGTGGCGAAGGCGGCGAAGGCCATCCCTACGCTCCCCCGCTGCGGCCGGCGAGGAGCCCCCGGCGCTGCACGGCGGTGGCGCTGGTGGAGTCGTCCGCCTCGAAGCGCGGGACCGAGCCCGGCTCGTCCGCGAGTCCGAAGCCGTGCTCGGTGCTGAAGCCGACCCACACCTCCGCTCCCTCGCCGACGACCGGTCCGAAGACCATGTTCTGCGCGAAGACGACCACCGGGCCCAGGCCCGGCATCCGGATCGTGTACTGGGTGCTGACCCCGCTGAAGGAGACGTCGACCACGCGGCCGGGCCCGAGCACGTTCCGGTCGGAGTCCGCCGGAGGCTCCTGCGTCAGCAGCAGGAGCTTCTCGGGGCGGACGCCGACGGTGATCTCCCCGCTCGTGCGGGCGCAGCGGGCGACGGGCACGACGATCCGGTGCCCGCCCGCGTCGACAGTGAGCGCCCGGTCGGTGCTGCCGGCGACCTCGCCGGTGAAGAGGTTGGACTGGCCGAGGAAGTTCGCGACGAACGCGGTGCGCGGGAGCTCGTAGAGCTCCTCCGGCGCACCCATCTGCTCGATCCTGCCCTTGTTCATCACTGCGACGGTGTCGGCCATCGTCATGGCCTCCTCCTGGTCGTGCGTGACGTGGAGGAAGGTGAGGCCCACCTCCTCCTGGATGGACTTGAGCTCGAGCTGCATCTGCCGGCGGAGCTTGAGGTCGAGGGCGCCGAGCGGCTCGTCGAGCAGGAGGAGCGCGGGCCGGTTGACGAGGGCGCGCGCGAGGGCGACCCGCTGCTGCTGGCCACCGGAGAGCTGCGCGGGGCGGCGCTGGGCGAGGTGGTCGAGCTCGACCAGGCGGAGCGCCTCGTGCGCCTTGCCGACAGGGTCGGCGATCCTCCGCCGCTTCAGGCCGAAGGCGACGTTCTCGAGGATCGACATGTGCGGGAACAGCGCGTACGACTGGAACACGGTGTTGACGGGCCGCTGATAGGTCTTCGTCTCGGTGACGTCCCGTCCGCCGATGAGGATCCGGCCGGCGGAGGGCTCCTCGAGTCCGGCGACGAGACGGAGGGTCGTCGTCTTGCCGCAGCCGGAGGGGCCGAGCAGAGCGAAGAACGCGCCCGCCGGAATGGTGAGGTCGAGCGAGTCGATGGCCGTGAAGCCGGGGTACTGCTTGCTGATCCCGACCAGCTCGAGGTCGGCGCCGCTCTCGGCGAAGGTCCCGATCGCCATCAGATGCCCAGGAGCACCTTCTGGAACTCGGCCTGGTACTCCTTCTCCTCCGCGGCGGTCAGGGTCCGGAACACGTGCGCCTGCGCGAGCGTGTCCTCATCGGGGAAGATCAGCTGGTTCTCGGCCAGCTCCGGATCGATGCTCTCCATGACGTCCTTCGCTCCATCCACGGGGGTGATGTAGTTGACCCAGGCGGCCACCTCGGCGGCGACCTCGGGCTCGTAGTAGTAGTTCATCAGGGCCTCGGCGTTGGCCTTGCGCTCGGAGCCCATCGGGACGACGAAGGTGTCGTTCCAGAGCGCGCCGCCCGAGTCGGGGAAGGCGAACTCCCACTTGTCGCCGGCCTCGGCGTTGATCAGGGTGATGTCGCCGGACCAGCAGATCGCCGCGAGGGTGTCCTCGTTCTGCAGGTCGTTGAGGTACGCGTTCCCCTTGATGTTGCGGATCTGCCCGGCGTCGACCTGCTCGCGGAAGACGTCGATCGCGTTCATGTACTCGTCGTCGCCCCAGGAGCCTGCGATGTCCGTCCCCTGCGCGAGCATGATCAGCCCGATCGTGTCGCGCATCTCGCTCAGCACGCCGACGCGGCCTCGGAGCGACGGGTCCCACAGCTCCTCGATGCTCGAGAGGCCGTTCGGCAGCTTCTCCTTGTTCCAGCAGATGCCCGAGAACCCCGCCTGATACGGGAGGGAGAGCCGGCGGCCCGGATCGAAGTCGGGGTTCGCCAGCGAGGGGGTGAGGTTGGCGATGTTCGGGATGTTCGCGTGATCGAGCTCCTGCACGTAGCCGCGGCGGACCAGGCGCGAGACCATCCACTCCGTCAGGCAGACCGTGTCGGCGCCGATGTACTGCCCGAGTGCGAGCTGGTCCTTCACCTTGCCGTAGTAGGAGTTGTTGTCGTCGACGGCGACGTTGTAGGTCACCGCGATGCCCGTCTGCTCCTCGAAGCCCTGGAGCGTGGGGTAGTTCCCGTCGTCGTCCTCGTCCATGTAGGCGGGCCAGTTGTCCCAGACCAGGCGCGGGTCGCCCGCCGATCCGTCTGCGGCGGCGGTCGGAGCGGCGCGGGTCTGCGGGGCGCAGGCGGCCAGGGCGAGGGCACCCGCTCCGAGGCCGATGCCGCCGAGGACCGCCCGACGCGAGAGGACCGCCCGGCGCTCGCGCTCGTGCGAGCGTGCCGCGGCGACGGCCCGGCGGAGGACGGGATCCCTCGGGAGGGGACGGGTCATAGCGGGGGCTCCTGACTGCGTCGGGGCTCGTGCCTCGGGGCCGAACGTGGGGAAATACTGGCACAGCGCTCGTCCGCCTGTCACGGCGAACGGAGGAGAACGCTCATCCGGAAACATGATCGTCACGAAATCCGCACCCGGAGGCCGTGTCGACCGCTGATTCGGTCCCCGGAGGCCGTGCCGTCAGCGGGTGAGAGGCGGCCGTCCCGAGCCGCCGGCGGACCCGTCGACGCGCTCGACCGCCATCTCGACGGAGGAGAGCAGGATCCGGCTGCCGAGCTTCGCGCGGTAGCGGCGGCCGGCCTCGAGCGGGAGCGGCGCCTGGGTCGGCGCGACCAGCACGGACCCGTTGGCCGACCAGCGGTCGCGCACCCAGAGCCCGCCCTCGTCGAAGCCGAACTCGAGGTGGGTCTTCGAGAGGGAGCGCGACGGATCGGGGATCGCGAGGATGTGCCGGAAGGTCTCGTTGGGGTCGGGGAGCGGCTGGCGTCCGATCAGGCCGTTGCCGGTCACGATGGCGTGCTGCCCGGTCGCGAAGCTGAGGCGCACGAGTCCTTGAGAGGGCGGCGCCATCGGAGCGCCGGGGGCGGGGCGCCGGTGCCGGCCGGGGGCCAGGCCCGGCAGCCAGGCGCGACGGGAGGGATCGAGGACCGTCGTGTCGCCGGAGGATGCGGGGCGGGACGCCCCCGTCGTGGCGTGCGCGGCCACCGACGAACCGCACTCGCCGCAGAGGATCGCCCCGGGAGCGAGGTTGGAGCCACACGTGCTGCAGATCACCGAGAACGCCCTTCCTCTCCCCATCGTACCCAGCGCCGGCGCGGGGAGCCTCGAGCCGGCCGAACCCGACGCGAACCGGCAGGCGCCGGAACGGCGTGCGGGCTGTCCGGCGTGGGGGTGAGTCCGGCGTGAGGGCGGGCAGGCGTGCGAGCGGGCGGGTGTGCGGGCGGGTCCGGCGTGATCGCGACCGCAGGACCGCCTCGTGCCCGAGCGCCGCTCGTCAGACCGGGGCGCCGGCCTCCTCGTCGCCGGTGACGGCGAGGACGTCGACGATGATCACGGTGACGTTGTCGCGCCCGCCGTTGTCCAGCGCGGCGTCCACCAGTGCGTCGGCCGCCTCCTGCGCGGAGCCGGTGCCGCTGAGCAGATGGCCGACACCGGCGTCGGTCAGCTCCTTCGTGAGGCCGTCCGAGCAGATCAGCAGACGCGATCCGGCGAGGACGGGTACCAGCCGGTAGTCGGGGACGGGCGCCTCGTGGAAGCCGACCGCGCGGGTGATCACGTTGCTGTGCGGATGCACGTCGGCCTCGTCGCGGGTGATCAGGCCCGCGTCGACCAGCTCCTGGACGATGGAGTGGTCCACGGTCAGCTGCACGAGGGTCCCGGCGACGCTGAGGTACACGCGGGAGTCTCCGATGTTGAAGACGGACCAGTAGGGCTCTCCCCCGACCGCCGTCAGCGCGATGCCGGTGACCGTGGTCCCGGTGCCGACGTCGGCCGTGTGCGACTGCCGGGCGATGTCGCCGACCGCCTCCCGCAGAGCCCGGTCGATCTCCTCCGCTCCGACGGTCGCGCCGAGCGCCGCGGTGGACAGGCGCGAGACGACGGCGTCGCTGGCGACCTCTCCTGCGGCATGCCCGCCCATCCCGTCGGCGACCGCGAAGAGCGGGCTCTTGGCGAGGTAGCTGTCCTCGTTCGCGCTGCGCACGTGGCCGGTCTCGGTGCGTGCGGCCCAGCCGAGGGTCACCTCGGCCGAGGGGGCGTCGGAGGTCCAGGCCGAGACGGGGACGGTGACGGACGCGCGGCTGCGGCCGATCTGCGTCATCGCTGCTCCTCGCATCCCCGTGGCCCGCGCACCGTCCGGTCCGACGACCCGCGGCCGCCGGCTCCAGGGGTGCCCGGCCGCTCCCGATGGTAGTCGCTGACGGCCCTCCGCCGAGCCGCCCTCCCTCCCCGCACCGCCGTGCCCGTCGCACCGAGGGATCGACGCTCCGACCACCGGATCCGGCGCCGGATCGCGCTCCGACGTGCGGATCCACTTGCCCGGGTACCCGCGGACTGCCAGAATCGCCGCATGACCCCTTCCCGACCTCCCTCTCAGCGCCCTGTCCAGCTCGACGAGGTCTCGAAGGCGATCATCGAGCAGCTGCAGGCCGACGGGCGGCGCTCGTACGCCGAGATCGGCAAGGCCGTGGGCCTGAGCGAGGCGGCCGTCCGGCAGCGGGTGCAGAAGCTCACCGAGTCGGGCGTGATGCAGATCGTCGCGGTGACGGATCCGATGCAGCTCGGCTTCTACCGCCAGGCGATGATCGGGGTGCGCGTCACCGGCGACACCCGCGACGTCGCGGACCGGCTCGCCTCCATCCCCGCCGTCGACTACGTCGTGCTGACGGCCGGCTCCTTCGACATTCTCGCCGAGGTCGTGTGCGAGAACGACGACGACCTGATCGCCCTGCTCAATCAGGAGATCCGGTCGCTGCAGGGCGTGCTCTCGACCGAGACCTTCGTCTATCTGAAGCTCCACAAGCAGTTCTACAACTGGGGAACGCGGTAAAAGATGACCACCGAGACAGCCTTCTCGACCTCCGGCCTCGAGTCGGGCGACCCCGTCCGCGGGACCGATGCGCCCGGGGGGATCGACGACGCCTCTCTGCAGAAGAAGGCGAAGGACCACCTCTGGATGCACTTCACCCGCCAGTCGACGATGGACTCCGGCGCGGGCGTGCCGATCATCACGCGCGGAGAGGGCCACCACATCTGGGACAGCACCGGGCGCAAGTACTTCGACGGCCTGTCCGGCCTCTTCGTCGTGAACGCGGGACACGGGCGGCGCCGGCTGGCCGAGGCCGCGGCGAAGCAGGCGTCGGAGCTCTCCTTCTTCCCGCTCTGGTCCTACGCGACGCCCTCGGCGATCGAGCTGGCCGACCGGCTCGCCGACCACGCGCCGGGCGACCTGAACCGGGTCTTCTTCTCGACCGGCGGCGGCGAGGCGGTGGAGACGGCGTTCAAGCTCGCGAAGCACTACTGGAAGCTGCAGGGCAAGCCGGGCAAGCACAAGGTCGTCTCGCGCTCGGTCGCGTACCACGGCACCCCTCAGGGAGCGCTCGCGATCACGGGCATCCCCGGGATGAAGTCGATGTTCGAGCCGCTGGTGCCGGGCGGCTTCCGCGTTCCCAACACCAACTTCTACCGGGCTCCCGAGCACGGCGACGACCTGGAGGCGTTCGGCCTGTGGGCGGCGAACCGCATCGAGGAGATGATCGAGTTCGAGGGTCCGGACACGGTCGCCGCTGTGTTCCTGGAGCCCGTGCAGAACTCGGGCGGCTGCTTCCCGCCCCCGCCCGGGTACTTCCAGAGGGTCCGCGAGATCTGCGACAAGCACGACGTGCTGCTGGTGTCGGACGAGGTCATCTGCGCGTTCGGCCGCATCGGCCACATGTTCGCGTGCGACGAGTACGGCTACGTGCCGGACATGATCACCTGCGCGAAGGGGATGACCAGCGGCTACTCCCCCATCGGCGCGACGATCATCAGCGATCGGATCTACGAGCCGTTCCGCCACGGTCAGGTCGTCTTCCCGCACGGCTACACCTTCGGCGGCCACCCCGTCTCGGCCGCGGTCGCGCTCGAGAACCTCGACATCTTCGAGGAGGAGGGCCTGAACGAGCGCGTGCGCGAGAACTCCCCCGTCTTCCGGTCCACCCTCGAGAAGCTGCTCGACCTGCCGATCGTCGGCGACGTCCGGGGCGACGGCTACTTCTTCGGCATCGAGCTGGTGAAGGACAAGGCGACGAAGGAGACCTTCGACGAGGACGAGTCGGAGCGGCTGCTGCGCGGATTCCTCTCGAAGGGGCTCTTCGACGCGGGGCTGTACTGCCGGGCGGACGACCGCGGCGATCCCGTCGTGCAGCTGGCGCCGCCGCTCACCATCGGCCCGCGCGAGTTCGACGAGATCGAGCAGATCCTCCGGAGCGTGCTCACCGAGGCCTGGTCGCGGCTCTAGCACCCTCACGCGGCGCGCTCCCGCTGATCGGCGGCGAGCGCGGCGGCGACTCGGCGCGCACCGGCGTGGTGCGGATCGCGAGCGACGGCCTCGTCGGCGAGCCGTCCGGCCTCGTCGGCACAGCCCTGGCCGACCAGGAGCCGCGCGTGGAGGACGAGCACTCCGGCTCGCTCGCTCGCGGGTGCGACGGCGGCGGCACGGCGGAGCAGCGGGGCAAGCGCTCCCGCCGCACCGGGGTCACCGCTCCGCGCCGACCTCAGCACGTGGTCCGCACCGCGGCTGCGCTGCACGGCCACGATGAGCGCGGCCAGGCCCGCGGGCCGGACGTCGGGATCGGGACCGGTGAGAGCTCGCCGGACGAGGTCGTCGACGCCGCTCAGGAGCACGTCGGGCAGTTCGGCCCGCGGGTGGCGGTCGAGGAGGCGGTCGACCGCGGCGGCCACCGCTCGCTGGTCGTCACGATCGTCGGACTCGGACCCGTCGTCTCGGCCGGACGACGGGAGCACGGCGACGCGGAGGGCGAGGCCGGGGAGCCGGCGTGCACGCTCCTCGAGGGCGGTGACGAGTCCCTCGCACGACTCCGGACCCTCCTCACCGGGATGCACCAGTGCGAGTGCTTGCTGCACCCGCCCGAACCGGCCGAGCGCGCCGAGGCAGGCCCGCGCGACGAGGGACGGATCAGCTCCCGACAGCTCGAAGCGGAGCGAGCCGCTCGGCGCTCCGGCTCGGAACGGCACGAGCACGAGGCTCGCCTCCGCCGCACCCCGTCGGGACCCGGGAGCGGCATGGAACAGTGCGGCGTCGTCGGGCGACGCCGCGAGACGGGGGGCGGGAGCGAGGTGGAGGAGGAGCGCTGAGGAGGTCATTCCGCGATCCTGCCGACCACCGCACTCGCCGGGATCGCCGCTGCCCCGTGATCATCGGAAGGATCCCGAGATCGGCGCCTGTGGAGGGAGAGGTTCCGCCGACTCCGGATCACCGATGCGCTGCCGACGCCTTTCGACCAGTAGTCCCTGCACAGGGCCCGATCCGCCGAGTTCTGCACCGGTGTCCGATTCCCGCCGGTCGGTCGGGGGTGCCGCGGATACTCTCGACGCATGAGAACGACTCCCCTCCACGTCCGACGGACGACGAGCCCCCTGGGCCGCATCGAGGTGGGCAGTGACGGCGACGCGATCGTCTCGCTGTCCATCGAGCAGGCCGGTCTGCTGCCGCACGAGCACCTCCCGGAATCGGACCTCCCGGTCCTCCTCCGGGCCGTCGAGCAGCTGGACGAGTACTTCGACGGGACCCGCCGCTCCTTCGATCTCCCGGTCGCCCTGCGCGGCACGCCCTTCCAGCTCGAGATCTGGGAGCGGCTCCAGGCTCTGGGCTTCGGGGAGATCACCTCCTACGGCGCGCTGGGCGCGGCCGCGGGTCGCCCCCGTGCGGGCCGGCCGATCGGCGGGGCGGTCGGTGCGAATCCCGTCCCGATCATCGTCGGCTGCCATCGCGTCCTCGCGAGCGACGGACGGATCACCGGCTTCAGCGCGGGCGAGGGCGTCGCCACGAAGGCCTGGCTGCTCGACCACGAGGGGATCCCCCACCGATGAGCACCGCCGACGGACTGGTCGAGGGAGAGGACGGCGTGGTCCGCTGCGCCTGGAGCGGCGCGGATCCGGAGTACCGCCGCTACCACGACGAGGAGTGGGGCACACCGCTACGCGGAGACCGCCCGTTGTTCGAGAAGATCTCCCTCGAGGCGTTTCAGTCCGGCCTGTCCTGGATCACGATCCTCCGGAAGCGGCCGCGGTTCCGCGAGGTCTTCGACGGTTTCGATCCGGCCCTGGTCGCCCGGTACGACGACGCCGATGTCGAGCGGCTGATGGAGGACAGCGGCATCATCCGGAACCGGGCGAAGATCATCGCCACCCGGGACAACGCCCGGGCCGTGCTTGCGCTCCTCGAGCAGGGAGGCGAGGGCGCGCTCGACCGGCTCGTGTGGTCCTTCCACGATTCGGACGGCGAGAGCCGGGTGGTCCGAGCCGCCGACGTCCCGGCGACGACGCCCGGGTCGACGGCGCTCGCGCGAGCACTGAAGTCCGCCGGGCTCCGCTTCGTCGGACCGACCACCGCGTACGCGCTGATGCAGTCGGCCGGAGTCGTCGACGACCACCTCACCGGCTGCTGGCGCCGCAGCTGACTCCTACGCCTCCGGCACGACGAGGTCGAGCTCTCCCGCGTCCCGGTTCTCGGCGAGCAGGAACCCGCGCTCAGCTGCCCACGCCGAGAGCTCGCCGAGCGACTCCGTCGCCACCCGGTCCTCCGCCAGTGCCCTGACGAAGCGGCCCTTGCCCTGCTTGTTGAAGTGGTTCAGCGACCGGAGGACACCGTCGGCCCCGCGCGAGCGGACGCGGACGAAGAACCGTCCCTCGCCCGCGGGAACCGGTCCGAGCGCCGCGTACGCCTCGCTCCGCAGATCCAGGACGAGCCCGTCGAGCGCGGTCAGCACCCGCCCGGCCTCCGCCGCCCACCAGCGTTTGAGCGGCATTCCCGGGACGCGGGAGTCGTGCGAGAGCCGGTACGCGGGGATCGCGTCCAGTGCGCGGATCGGCCCCCAGAGCGCGGACTGCACGATCGCCGTTCGGCCGAGCGCCTCCCGTGCACCGGAGTCGAGGCTGCTCGCGTCGAGAGCATCGAAGAGCACCCCGTCGAAGCGGTCGACCGCAGGGAGGCCGGCCGCCGTCGCGAGAGCCGCATTGCGATCGATCTCGCCGAGCTGGCGCGGACCGAGCTTCAGCGCCCGGGCCGAGAGCTCGCGGTCCTCGGCCAGAGCGATCAGCGCCTCCGCCAGCTCGCGCCGCTTCGCGTGGAGCTCGGCGAAGGCGAGCGACTCGAGTACGAACGGCTGGTCGCCGCCGTCGCGCTTCGTCTCGGACGGTGGCAGCAGGACGTGCACAGGACTCCTTCGGAGAAGAGGGGCGGGCGGCACGACGGAGGGGCCGGACGATCGCGATGATCGTCCGGCCCCTCCGTGCCGCGGTGAGCGGCGGTGTACTAGACCAGCGATGCCTGACGGGCGACCACGGTCACCACGTCGTTCTCGACGGACAGGAAGCCGTCGTCGGCCTGCGCGGTGAGGCGCGTGCCGTCCAGTGCCGTCACCCGCACCTCGCCGGTGGCGAGGATCGCGAGCATCGGCTCGTGGCCGGCGAGGATGCCGATCTCGCCCTCGACGGTGCGAGCGGTGAGCTGCTTCGCCTCACCGGACCACACCTCGGCGTTCGCGGACACGACGCTGACCTTCAGAGTCCCGGCCATGATCAGCCGTTCTCCTTCTGGATCTGGGTCCACTTCTCCTCGACGTCCGAGATCGAGCCGACGTTGAAGAACGCCTGCTCGGCCACGTGGTCGAACTCGCCCTTGGTGATCGCGTCGAACGACTCGATCGTGTCCTTCAGCGGGACGGTCGAGCCCTCGACGCCGGTGAACTTCTTCGCCATGTAGGTGTTCTGCGAGAGGAACTGCTGGATCCGGCGCGCACGCGACACCGTGATCTTGTCCTCCTCCGACAGCTCGTCGACACCGAGGATCGCGATGATCTCCTGCAGCTCCTTGTTCTTCTGCAGGATCTGCTTCACGTTCGTCGCCACGCGGTAGTGGTCGGCGCCCAGGTAGCGGGGGTCGAGGATGCGCGAGGTGGACGTGAGCGGGTCGACGGCCGGGTAGAGGCCCTTCGAGGCGATCTCGCGGGAGAGCTCGGTGGTCGCGTCGAGGTGGGCGAAGGTGGTCGCCGGCGCCGGGTCGGTGTAGTCGTCGGCGGGGACGTAGATCGCCTGCAGCGAGGTGATCGAGTGTCCGCGCGTCGAGGTGATGCGCTCCTGGAGCACACCCATCTCGTCGGCGAGGTTCGGCTGGTAGCCCACCGCGGAGGGCATGCGGCCCAGGAGGGTCGACACCTCCGAGCCGGCCTGCGTGAAGCGGAAGATGTTGTCGATGAAGAGCAGCACGTCCTGCTTCTGCACATCGCGGAAGTACTCCGCCATGGTCAGGGCCGACAGGGCGACGCGCAGACGCGTTCCCGGCGGCTCGTCCATCTGGCCGAAGACGAGCGCGGTCTTGTCGAAGACGCCCGCCTCCTCCATCTCGGCGATGAGGTCGTTGCCCTCACGGGTGCGCTCGCCGACGCCGGCGAACACGGACACTCCACCGTGGTCCTGCGCGACGCGCTGGATCATCTCCTGGATGAGGACGGTCTTGCCGACGCCCGCACCGCCGAACAGGCCGATCTTGCCGCCCTGCACGTACGGGGTCAGCAGGTCGATGACCTTGATGCCGGTCTCGAACAGCTCGGTCTTGGACTCGAGCTGGTCGAACTGCGGGGGCTTGCGGTGGATGGGCCAGCGCTCGGTGATCTCGAACGGCTCGCCGTTGATCTTCCCGTCGGCGTCGGCGTTGAGCACCTCGCCGATCACGTTGAAGACCTTGCCCTTGGTCACGTCGCCGACCGGGACCGAGATCGGCAGGCCGGTGTCGTGGACCTCCTGGCCGCGGACGAGTCCGTCGGTGGGGTTCAGGGAGATGGCGCGGACGAGGTCGTCGCCCAGGTGCTGCGCGACCTCGAAGGTCAGCTTGCTCGAGACGCCCTCGACCTCGACGTGCGTGTAGAGCGCGTTGTAGACCTCGGGGATCGCGTCGTGGGGGAACTCGATGTCAACGACGGGGCCGGTGACGCGGGCGATGCGGCCGATGGCCCCGCCCGACGTCCCGGTCGCCGCCTCAGGTGCGGTCAGTGTCATTGCTACTTCCTTCTGTGGTCTCACCGCTCCCGGAGGGCGGAGTCGAAACTGTGTGGAGCGGAGCCCTCTTACTTGGAGGAGGACAGGGCGTCGGCGCCGCCGACGATCTCGGCGATCTGCTGCGTGATCTCGGTCTGGCGGGCGTTGTTGGCGAGACGCGTGTAGGTCTTGATCAGCGTGTCCGCGTTGTCGCTCGCCGACTTCATGGCCTTCTGGCGCGCCGCGTGCTCCGAGGCCGCCGACTGCAGCATCGCGTTGAAGATGCGGCTCTCGACGTACACGGGCAGGAGGCGGTCGAGGACCGTCTCGGGGTCGGGCTCGAACTCGTAGAGCGGGTACAGCTCGCTGTTCTGCTCCTCGGCGCCCTCGACGACCTCGAGCGGCAGCAGCCGGACGACGGTCGGCTGCTGGGTGACCATGCTGACGAAGCGGTTGTAGACGAGGTGGATCTCGTCCACGCCGCCCTCCTCGTCATCGAGGTTGTACGACTCGACGACCGCGTCCGCGATCTCCTTCGCCGTCTCGAACACGGGCTGGTCGGTGCCGCCCGTCCAGACGCGGACGCTCGCCCGCTTCCGGAACGAGAAGTACGCGTTCGCCTTGCGGCCGACCAGGTAGAAGACGACCTCCTTGCCCTCGCTGCGCAGCAGCGCGGCCAGCTCCTCGGCCTCCTTGAGCACGCTCGAGGAGAATGCGCCGGCGAGGCCGCGGTCGGAGGTGAAGATCACGATCGCGGCCGTGTCCAGCTTCTCTCGCTCGGTCGTGAGCGGGTGCTCCACGTTCGAGTAGGTCGCGACAGCGGACACGGCGCGCGTGATCGCGTTTGAGTACGGCGCCGCGGCAGCGACGCGGTTCTGCGCCTTCTGGATGCGCGAGGCCGAGATCAGCTCCATGGCCCGAGTGATCTTCTTGGTCGTCTGGGCCGAGCGGATCTTCGACCGGTAGACCCGGAGTTGCGCTCCCATGTGTCTCCTGTTGTCCTAAAAGTGGCGAATCGTCGGGGTGCCGCTGGTCAGCGACGGCCCTTGACGATCTTCTCCTGGCCGACCTCGTCGGCCGCGATGGCCTGGTGCTCCTCGCGCCCGACCGAGGCGAGCGGCTTGCCCTCGCCGGTCTGGAACTCGAGCTTGAAGCCGTCGACGGCACGGTTGAGCTCGGCGACGGTGTCGTCGGAGAGCACGTTCGTGTCGCGGAGGGTGTTCAGCACCTGGGTGTTGCGGCCCAGGTAGTCCAGGAGCTCGCGCTCGAAGCGGAGCACATCGGGGACCGGGACCTCGTCGAGCTTGCCGTTCGTTCCGGCCCAGATCGAGACGACCTGCTCCTCGACGGGGTACGGCGAGTACTGCGGCTGCTTGAGCAGCTCGGTGAGGCGGGCACCGCGGGCGAGCTGACGGCGCGAGGCGGCGTCGAGGTCGGAGGCGAACATCGCGAAGGCCTCGAGCGAGCGGTACTGCGCCAGCTCGAGCTTCAGCGTGCCGGAGACCTTCTTGATCGACTTGACCTGCGCGTCGCCGCCGACCCGAGAGACCGAGATCCCCACGTCGACCGCGGGACGCTGGTTGGCGTTGAAGAGGTCGGACTGGAGGAAGATCTGGCCGTCGGTGATCGAGATCACGTTGGTCGGGATGTAGGCCGAGACGTCGTTCGCCTTGGTCTCGATGATCGGGAGACCGGTCATCGAGCCGGCGCCGAGCTCGTCGGACAGCTTCGCGCAGCGCTCCAGCAGACGGGAGTGCAGGTAGAAGACGTCACCCGGGTACGCCTCGCGTCCCGGCGGGCGGCGCAGGAGGAGCGACACGGCGCGGTAGGCCTCGGCCTGCTTCGACAGGTCGTCGAAGATGATCAGGACGTGCTTGCCGCCGTACATCCAGTGCTGGCCGATGGCCGAGCCGGTGTAGGGGGCGAGGTACTTGAAGCCGGCGGGGTCGGAGGCTGGGGACGCGACGATGGTCGTGTACTCCATCGCTCCGGCGTCCTCGAGCGCGCCCTTCACCGAGGCGATGGTCGAGCCCTTCTGGCCGATGGCGACGTAGATGCAGCGGACCTGCTTGTTCGTGTCGCCCGACTCCCAGTTGGCCTTCTGGTTGATGATCGTGTCGATCGCGATGGCCGTCTTGCCGGTCTGGCGGTCGCCGATGATGAGCTGGCGCTGGCCGCGGCCGACCGGGATCATCGCGTCGATGGCCTTGATGCCGGTCTGCAGCGGCTCGTGGACCGACTTGCGCGACATGACGCCGGGGGCCTGGAGCTCGAGGGCGCGGCGGCCCTCGGAGGCGATCTCGCCGAGCCCGTCGATCGGGTTGCCGAGCGGGTCGACGACGCGGCCGAGGTAGCCGTCGCCGACGGGGACCGAGAGGACCTCACCGGTGCGGGTGACCTCCATGCCCTCCTCGATGCCGGAGAACTCGCCGAGGACGACGACGCCGATCTCGTTCTCGTCGAGGTTCTGGGCCAGGCCCAGGACGCCGTTGGAGAAGCGGATCAGCTCGTTGGCCATGACGCCGGGGAGGCCCTCGACGTGGGCGATGCCGTCGGCGGCGTCGATGACGTAGCCGACCTCGGTGGTGGAGGCCTTGCCCGGCTCGTACGACGAGACGAAGTCCTTCAGCGCGTCGCGGATCTCATCCGGGCTGATGGTGATATCTGCCATGGGAATTCCTATTCGTTGGGTCCGTGCGAGCCGAAGAGGTCGTCGGGGCCTGACCTGGATGGTGCGGGGGTCGAGGGCGGTGCCCTCTGAGGATACGTGCGCCCGTCAGGACGCGAGCTGGAGCTTCAGGTCGGACAGCCGCGCGGAGACGGTGCCGTCGACGACCTCGTCGCCGACCTGCAGGCGCATCCCGCCCAGGAGGGAGGGGTCGACCAGCATGTTGACGGAGACGGGACGGTCGTACTGCCGCGACAGCGCCGACCGGAGCCGGTCGAGCTGGTGCGGCGCGAGCGGCGACGCGACGGAGACCGTGGCGATCGTGAAACCGCCCTGATCCGCGACCACGCCGGCGGCGAAGCGGACGAGCTCGGGGATGCGGCGACCGCGCGGGTGCGCGACGAGCTGCCGCAGGATCGCGAGCGTCTCGGCCGATGCCTTGCCCTCGAGGAGGCGCTGCACGAGCGACACCTTCGAGTCGGCTGCTGCCAGCTTGCTGCCGAGGGCCAGCTCCAGGCCGGCGTCGGACGAGACGACCGCTCCGAACATCTGGAGCTCGCGCTCGATCGACACGCCCCCGGGAGCGGAGGACGCGATCGCGCGGACCCCGACCTCCTCGATCCCGGCGACGAGATCGCTCGGGCTCGACCAGCGGTGCTCGGCGACGACGGTCAGCAGTCGCTTCGCGCTGACGTCGAACGGAGCGAACACGCGCGCCACGAGGGCGCGCTTGCTCGCCGCCTCGACGCTCGGATCCGAGAGGGCCGAGCGCAGCTGAGCCTGCGAGTCGATGACACGAGCCGCTTCGAAGAGCTGCTGAGCCGCCTCGAGCGGCACATGGCCGCCGAAGGCGCTCAGCTCGGCCTTCGCGGCGGCGAGTGCCTGCCTGGACGCGCTACCCATCAGTTGTTCGCCTTCTCCGAGGCCTCGAGGTCGGCGAGGAAGCGGTCCACGATCGCGGACGCCTTCGCGTCGTCGTTGAGGCTCTCGCCGATCACGCCGGAGGCGAGATCGATGGCGAGGGTTCCGACTTCGGAGCGGAGCGAGACCACAGCGGCCTGACGGTCCGCCTCGATCTGCGCGTGCGCGTTGTGGAGGATGCGCTCGGCCTCGACCTGCGCCTGCTCCTTCTTCGCGGCCACGATCGCGTTGCCGTCGGCGTTCGCCTTCTCGCGGATCACTCCGGCCTCGGCGCGCGCCTCGGCCAGCTGGGCGGTGTACTTCTCGAGGGCCGCCTCGGCCTGTCGCTGGGCCTCGTCGGCCTTCGCGATGTTCCCCTCGATCGCGGCGGAGCGCGCATCGAGCATCTTCTGCAGGCGCGGCAGGACCAGCCTCCAGAAGAAGAACAGCAGGATGAGGAAGATCACCCCCGACCAGAAGAAGTCGTAGAACTCCGGGATCAGAATGACCGCGGGGACGTCACCTTCTTCCGCAGCGATGTTCACAGCGGTGCTGAACACGACTACGCCGCGAAGATGAAGTAGGTGGCGAGACCGATGAGCGCGAGCACCTCGGTGAACGCGATGCCGAGGAACATCGTGGTCTGGAGGCGGCCGGCCATCTCGGGCTGGCGCGCCATGGCCTCGACGGTCTTGCCCGCGACGATGCCGACACCGATGCCGGGGCCGATCGCTGCGAGGCCGTAACCGACCGTCGCGATGTTGCCGGTGAGTTCGGCGAGAACGGTGACTGAGTCCACGAGTGGGTCCTTTCAGTGGGGTGATCGTGAGAACGGGCGGGAGCCCGTGAGTAGTGGGGTCAGTGCTCCTCGGCGACGGCCAACTGGATGTAGACCGCAGCGAGGAGGGTGAAGATGTAGGCCTGCAGCACGGCGACGAGGAGCTCGAAGAGCGTGAACGCACCGCCGAAGGCGAAGGTCACGACGCCGAAGAGCTTGAAGCCCGGGTCGATCTGGGAGCTGAAGAGGAAGAACTGCGTGGCCGAGAAGCACAGCACCAGCAGGAGGTGGCCGACGATCATGTTCATCACGAGCCGCAGCGCGAGCGAGAGCGGACGGATGATGAACGTCTGCAGCAGCTCGATCGGCGTGAGGATGAAGTAGATCAGGAACGGCGCTCCGGGCGGGAACAGGGCGTTCTTGAAGAAGCCCATCCCCCGGTCCTTGATGCCCGCGTAGATGAACGTCACGTAGGCGACCAGGCCGAGGAAGAGCGGCATGCCGACCACGGAGGTTCCCGCGATGTTCAGGAACGGGACGATGCCGGTCAGGTTCATCGAGATGATCGCGAAGAAGATCGTGACGAGGATCGGGAGGAACCGGCGCGCGTCCTTCTCGCCGAGGATGTCCTTGGCGATGGTGACGCGGACGAAGTCGAACGCGAGCTCGACGACGTTCTGGAAGCGGCCGGGGACGAGGCGCAGCTTGCGCGTCCCGAGCCAGAAGAACAGCATCAGTGCGATGACCGCGATGAAGCGGACCAGCATGACGCGGTTGATCTCGAAAGGGGTTCCCTCGAAGAGGAAACCGGGCGGGAAGAACTCGGAGATCGACGGGGTGTGGAAGTCACTCTCACCGGTCGAGGACGAGACCAACAGGGTCACAGCGTTAGCAAACAGCGCTAGCTCCTGGAATTCGGGGCGTGGCACGTTGCAGCCGACCGAATCGAATCATTCGGACGCAACGCTCTCGCGACGACGAAAGGTGGGGTTTTCCGCTCGGACGGCGCTCGTGCTCGACGACCGCCATCAACGATGAGACGATCTGAGGACACGTTCGCCTGCGGGATTCGTCCCTACTGTAGCAACAGAACGGCCTGAGAGCCGAATCGTGGTCCTCTCAGGAACCGTTCGGCTCGTCCTCATCGAGCGATGTCGCTGACGTTCGGCATGCGCGAGCGCGAGACGACGAGGACGTCGATCACCAGGGACCCCAGGACGGCGACGATGATCGTGACGAACATCGCCGTGCTGTTCAGCCACGGCTGATCGCGCAGCACCAGGGCGGCGATCACGAACAGCACGAACTTGGCGAGCCACGTGCCGAGGACGACGGCGAAGAACCCGCCGATGTCGAGGCGGTTGGCGACGAGAATGCTCGCGGCGGTGAGGAGCACCATCACGCCGCCGACGATCGCGCCGAGGAGGGCGCCGATCGCGCCCTCTCCCCCGGCGGCGATCCCGCCGACGACGGTGCCCAGCACGGCGAGGGCGAGCACGAAGAGGCCGCCCACGACCAGCGCGCGGCGCAGGACGGGGACGGAGGCGGGCTGCGGACGGGGGGTGGCCGGGGAGGCTCCGGTCATGATGCTTCCTTCCGCGCCGTGGTCGGCGCTGTCGTGTCCCGGTCGATCGGGAGTCCGGCCGGCGGACGGAGCAGCTCCGTCGAGGACGCGCGGTCGAGGGGGTCGAGGACGGGTGAGGCCTCCGCGGACTGCGCCGCCGCCTCGAGCCGCTTGCGGCGGCTGAGCGGGGCGAGCGTGACGACGGTGCAGACCAGCAGTCCGACTCCGAGGAAGACGAGCGGGACCCACAGCACGTCGACCACGAACATCAGCAGGCAGCTGACGGCGACGACGGCGGTCCACGCGTAGAAGATCAGCACGGCGTGCAGGTGGGAGTGACCCATGTCGAGCAGGCGGTGGTGCAGGTGCTTCCGGTCGGCGCTGAACGGCGACTTGCCCGCGCGCAGGCGGCGGATCACGGCGAGGCCGAAGTCCATCAGCGGCACCACGAGGATCGCGAACGGCAGGATGATCGGGATGAACGCGGGCAGGAGCTCCTTCGCCGCGAGCTGGGCCGGGTCGATCTGGCCGGTGACCGCGATCGCGGAGGTGGCCATCAGCATCCCGATCAGCAGCGCGCCGCTGTCGCCCATGAACATCCGCGCCGGACGCCAGTTGATGGGGAGGAAGCCGGCGCAGGCGCCGACCAGCAGGACCGCGATGAGCGAGGCCAGGTTGAAGTAGTCGGTGGGCGAGGTCTGCTGCACCAGCAGGTAGCTGTAGAGGAAGAAGACCCCGTTGGCGATCAGGGCGACGCCCGCCACGAGGCCGTCGAGGCCGTCGATGAAGTTCAGGGCGTTGGTGACCAGGACGATCGCGAGCACGGTGATGATCAGCGACATCCACGGCGAGCCGACGGTCAGGCCGCCGATCGGCAGGGAGACGATCTGCACGCCCTTCCAGGCGATCAGGCCCGCGGCGATCAGCTGGCCGGCCAGCTTCGTCGTCCAGTCCAGGTCCCAGATGTCGTCGGCCACGCCGATGAGGACGATGAGCAGGCTCGCGCCGAGGATCGCGAGGATCGGCTCGGGATTGGCGAACACCAGCCGGAAGTAGGGCAGCTGGGAGGCGATGCCGAAGCCGACGAGGATCCCGAGGAACATCGCGATTCCGCCCAGGCGGGGCGTCGGCCGCGTGTGCATGTCCCTGACGCGGATCTTCGGGTAGAGCCGGTACTTCAGGCTCAGCTTCCAGATGACCCACGACAGCGCTCCGGTCACGAGCGCCACCGCGAGCGAGACGAGGGCGAAGGTGATCACCGGTTACTCACCCGGAGCGGAGTCGGTGCGGGAGGCGCCGGTGCCGGGCGTGCCGGGAGCCGACCCGTTCGTGGTCGTGCTCGTGCTCGTGCTCGACGGGTCGGCGTCCAGCGGATCGGCGGGGTTTATGGGCGCGGGATCGGCGGGCGCGGAGTCGTCCTGGAGGCGCGCTCCGGAGGCCCAGTCGGGACGCGCGGACGGGGTCCGCTCGAAGGCGTAGGGGTCGCTGCCGGTCGCAGCCTCGTCCGGCTCCTGCGAGTCACCGGACAGCACCGCTCCGGCCCGACCGGCGTCGGGCTCCGGCGTCTCTTCACGGGGCGCGTCCGGATCCGGGAGCAGGTCGCCGACGACCTCGCGGATCCGCTCGGCCGACACGACTCCCTGACGCAGGATGCGCAGGGTGCCGCCCTCGAAGCTCAGCGCCGTGGCGTCGACGATCGTGGAGGACTCGCTGGCACCCACGGGGCGGTCGGTGTAGCGCGACCCGGCGGCACCGGCGTCGAGGTAGACGTCGACGGAGTCGCCGAGCTGGTCGAACGCCTCCTGCGCGGTCGTGGCCGAGGGCGCTCCGGTGCGGTTGGCGGAGGAGACCGCCAGAGGGCCGGTCTCGGCCAGGAGCTCGATCGTGACCGGGTTGTCGGGCATGCGCAGCGCTACGGTGCCGCGCGTCTCGCCCAGGTCCCAGACCAGGGAGGGCTGGGCGTGCAGGACAATGGTGAGCCCGCCGGGCCAGAACTCGCGCGCGAGGTCGCGCACCGCCTCCGGCACGTTCTCGGCGAGGGCGTCGAGGGCGGCCACGTCCCCGATAAGGACGGGCGGCGGCGACTGCCTCGTCCGACCCTTCGCGTCGAGCAGGCGCTGGACCGCGGCGGCGTCGAACGCGTTGGCCGCGACGCCGTAGACGGTGTCGGTAGGGATCACCACGAGCTCGCCGCGGCCGATGGCCGTCCGCGCGAGACGGGTGCCGGTCAGGAGGTCCGTGTCGACGGAGCAGTCGTAGATGCGTGCCATAACGGGTCGATGATACCGGCGCGGTCCGTGTCCGGACCGGCTGCGGCGCGGCGGTCGCGTCAGCGCCGCCCGGGGCCGGGGCTCGGCGGCCGTCGCAGCGGCGCCCGACCCGCACCGCCCGAGGCCGCCCGAGCGTGTTCGGGAGGGACTCGGTCCGGCGCGGCGGGCGCGTCCGCCGACAGGACGCCCACGAGCGCCACGGAGACGGCGAGGGTCGCGAGCGAGTGCTGATCGCCGAACCAGGTGGTGTTGTCGGCCATCCCGTGCAAGAACGTCCAGAGGATCGCGACGGCGAGCGCCCCGGCGGCGACGGCCTCGCTCCGGGCGACCCGGAGGAGCAGGCGCACGACCGCGATCGTTGCCAGGAGGAGGAACGCGAGGACGGGGAGCGCGATCAGGAGTCCGCCGTTGGTCCACGCGGTGACGAGGAGGTTGTGCGGCGGGCGGGGCTCGCTGTGCTGGGTGAACTGCGACGAGCGCGCCAGCCACAGCTCCTGCCATCCGCCGTACCCCAGCCCCAGCAGCCAGTCGTCGGGGAACGCGCTCGCCGCCAGCCGCAGGAAGTCGCCGCGAGCCCCGAGCGTGAGCAGGCCCGCCTCCGCCAGCTGCGGAAAGGAGACGGCGACGGCGTACACGGCCGTGATCCCGGAGGGGATGGTGATCATCCAGGCGACCGGACCGAGGCTGCGTCCCTTGAGCCCGCGGATCGCGGCGACCAGGAGCGGCAGGACGATCGCGAGGAGGATCGCGGTCTTGGACAGGGTGAAGAGGGCGCCGACCAGCCCGGCGACGGCGACGAGCAGGAGGAGCCTCCCCCGCTGCCGCCTCCAGACGGCGAAGGCCAGCGCTCCGGTCGTGGCCATGTACATCGAGGCGATGTTGCCGTTGAGGAAGAAGCCTCCCGACTTCTCCTGCAGGACGTTGTTGAAGGACGTCGTGAAGATGTCCCGCACGTAGATGTCCGAGAACAGCACCGCGTCCGGCCACCGGAGGTAGGCGGTCTCCTGAACGGGATCGAGCTGGAAGAGGATCGTCAGTGCCACCTGGAGGAGGAACACGGGCGCCGCCCAGCTGAGGGCGCGGCCGACGACGCGCCAGGCGGCGTCTCCGAGCCCGCGGACGGCCAGGTACGGAGTGAGGAAGGACACGATGGAGACCACGTCGCGCAGTGCCGCCGCGCGTGCTCCGGAGTAGGTGAGCGCGAAGAGGGTGCCGCCGATCACGAGGAGCACCAGGACCACGAACCGGTCGATCCGCCCGCCGCGCAGCCGCGCCACGGCGTACGGGAGGAAGAGCAGACTCCAGGCGACCGGAGCGGTGACGGGCCCGAGGGTGTAGAGCTGCACGACGCTCAGCGCGAGGAGCACCGCGAGGAAGACGAGGACGATCCGCTCGTGCCGCCGCTGCGCGGGACCCGCCGGCGCGCGCGACGGCCCCCCGCGGGTCCCCGGGCCGTCGGTGCGGCGGGTCGCGGCGGGGACGGAGGGACGGAGCGCGGGCGGGCGGCGGAGGAGGGCGTCGTCGGCATGGCGGCCCATGTCAGAGCCGTTCCGAGGAGGCGCCGGCGGCTGCCTCCGTGCGGCGGTGGGGCGGAGCGTCGCGCCGATCCCGGGAGGACGGGCCGACGTCTCCTGCCGGGAGGGTCGCCCGCGGACGCCGGTCCCGGGCGGGAGGCGGATCGAGCAGCACGAGAGAGGCGGGGGCGTCGGCGGACGCGGGCGGGAGAAGGGATGCAGGTGGCATGTCGCGCCGACACTAATCGCGCGGCGCGAGCCTCGACGGGCTTGGCGCGGAACGTCGATCCGGATGCGCACCGAGGCCCGGCACCTCAGCCGCGGGGGTGTGTCAGCAGCTCGTCCGCGCGGCGGGCGATGCCCGGCCAGCCGAAGTCCGCCGCTCGGCGCCGCGACGCCGCCGCGACCTCCGCGCGCCGCCGGGGATCGCGCAGCGAGGCGACGAGGGCGGGGAGCTCCGCGAGTACGGCCTCCGCGACCTCCTCCTCCGTGCCCGGCCGGACGAGGACGGACCCGTCGACCACTCCGTCGGAGGTGCGCAGGATCTCGGGGAGGCCTCCGCGCTCGACCGTCACGACGGGGATCCCGCGCGAGAGCGCCTCCACCACGACCATCCCGAACGGCTCGTCCCAGCGGCAGGGGTAGAGCAGGAGCGCCGAGGCGCCGAACAGCTCCAGCAGTTCCTCGTGCCGGAGGAACGGGAGCCGGCGCACCGCGTCGGGCAGGGCGGCGACCGCCTCGTCGAGCGCTCGGACGTACGGGGTGGGCGTCGCGTCGTCCCCGAGGCCCGATGCGCCGGCGATGACCAGGCGCAGATCGGCGCCGTGCTCGGTCCGAAACCGCCTCACGATCTCGACGGCCTCGCGGGCGCCCTTCTCGGCCACCAGCCTCCCGGCGAAGACCGCCTCCGGAGTCCCGCCGAGCGGCGCGGGCGGCGCCTCAGGCGGAGGGACGACCCCGTTGTAGAGGACGGCCGTGGCGATCAGGCCGTACTGGTCGACCGCTCGTTTGCGCAGGAACTCGCTGCAGAAGAACCACTCGTCGACCGCGCCCAGGTAGCGCCGGGCCGCGGCGGGATCGGGCGGCAGGTGATCGAGCAGGTCGTTGTGCAGATGGGCGACGATCCGTCCCCGGTAGCCCAGACGGCGCAGGCGCACGGCGTAGCGGGGGCGGTTGTGGACCCAGACCGTCGGGACACGGCGGAGCGACGGAGCGAGCATCAGCAGCCAGAAGCGTCCGCCGAAGGACAGCCGGCGCAGCTCGGCGCCCGGGTCGCTGTCGCGCCGACGCGCCAGGAGGAGTGCCGTCCGCCGCTGAACCGAGTAGATCCGCCGGTACAGACGATGCGGCCGGACGTCGACGCCCGGCGAGGGGGCCGACCACGGCGCGTGGACGGCGATCCGGAGCGACGACCGGGACACCGTCTCGCGGACCCAGGTCGCCACGGCTCCCCCGCTGCCGTCGAAGCGCTCCTCGGCGGCCAGCACCACGGCGACGTCGACCGGGGCGGCGGAGCCGGGCCGGAACCGGGCGGGCAGTCGCGACAGGACGAGCGATCGCGCCTCGGCGATGTCGCGCCCCGGCGCCAGGAGCACGGTCGCGCCCAGCACGAGGCCCGCGAGTGCCAGCTCCACCGGGAGCAGCCGCAGGGGCGCGCCCTCGGGGAGCAGGCGGAGCAGGAGCAGCACGATCGCCATCGGTGCGGCGAGCAGCGGCCCCGCGGCGCACGCGCGCAGGAACGCGACGAGGCGCACTCCGAGCACCACCCGCAGCACGGCGCAGGTGACGGCGAAGCCGAGAGCGCTCGAGAGCAGCAGCCCGCCGATCAACCCGTCGAGTCCGAACAGCACTCCCCCGCCGACGATCATCGGGATCGTGATCGCCGTCTTCACGATGTTCACGACCAGCCCGAACCGCACCCGGTCCATCGCCATCAGGATGAAGCCGACCGGGTTGCCGATCGCCCGCACCGCGCCCACCACCGTCAGAGCGCTCGTCATGCCCGCGATCCAGCCCCAGCCGGGTCCGTAGAACAGGCGCACGATCTCCTCGGAGCGCAGTGCGACCAGCATCAGCGGCGGGATGCTCGCCATGCTGAGCACCGCGGTGACGCGGAGGTGGTTCCGCGCGACGCGCTCGCGATCGTGCTGGATGGAGGAGAACACCGGGAACATCACCCGCGTCACGATCGGGTTGACCCTCGCGGGGAGGTTCACGGCGAGGTTGTAGCCCAGGGTGTACCCGCCCAGCTGGGCAGGTCCGAGCAGGCGGCCGATCGCGAGCGAGCCGGCGTTCGAGCCGAGGTAGTTCACGATGCCGTCGAGGGTCTGGAAGACGCCGAAGGAGAGGAAGCGGGCGGTCTCGCGGATCCGGAACCGGACCCGCAGCCGGAACCAGCGCCGGGCCTGCACGAGGGCGAGCACGGAGCGCAGAGCCGCGGTCGCGACGAGGCCCCACGCGTAGGAGAGCGCCCCCGCACCCGAGACCGCGAGGCAGACCGTCACGGCGAAGCCGCCGACGAGAGCGGACGTCTCGGACACCGCGACCGCCCGGAACCGGATCCCCTTCTCGAGCACCGCCCTCGGCACCTGACCGGCTGCGCTGCCCACGAACACGAGCGAGGCGACGGTGAGGACCGGTGCCGCGGCGGCGGACCCGAGCAGGGAGGCGATCGGTCCGGCTCCCAGGAGGACGGCGACGGTGACCAGGAGCCCGACGGAGAGGTTCAGCCAGAAGACCGACGAGAGCTCGAAGCTGGTCGCGCGGCGGCGCTGGATGATCGCCTGGGCGACCCCCATGCCGAGGAAGATGTCGACGAACGCGTTGAGCAGGGCGACGATCGCGATGATCCCCATCTCGGAGGGGTCCAGCAGTCTCGCCAGCAACGCGAACTGCCCGAGCTGCACGACGAGCGCGACGGCGAACGAGACCGCCGTCCAGGCGGTCGCGTCGACGGTGCTCCGGCGCAGGCTCACCGCTTCCGCCCGGCGGAGGCCGGATGGAGGCCCGGTCGCGGGTCGTCGGCGCCGTGCTCGGCGCGGCTCATCCGCGACTCCCGTCCGTCGTCGATGACGATCGCCCGGCCGCCCGGTCGTAGAGGTCCTCGAGATCGCGGATCCGCTCGGCGAGGTCGAACGAGGCGAGCACGCGCTCCCGCCCCGCCGCGCCCATCCGCGTCGCGCGCTCCGGATCCCGGAGCAGGGCGGCGAGCGCCCCGGTCAGGCCGGGCACGTCCCCCTCCGGGACGAGCAGCCCGGTGACGCCGTCCTCGACCGCCTCCGGGACGCCGCCGTGGCGGTACGAGACGACGGGGACGCCGGCGAGCGCGGCCTCGAGGAAGACCATGCCGAAGCCCTCGGAGTCGCCCGTCGCCGCGGTCCTCGACGGCGCGCAGAAGACCGCGGCGCCGGCGAGGATGCGGGCGACCTGGGCGGGGGCCCGGGAACCGGCGAAGGTCACCCGCAGGCCCAGGCGCGCCGCCTGCTCGACGAGCGGCTCCCGCAGGTGGCCGTCGCCGACGACGGTCAGTCGGACGTCGCGGAGCGGTCCGGGGAGGGCCGCGACCGCCTCGAGCAGATCCGGGACGCCCTTCTTGTCGGTGAGGCGGCCGACGAAGACGATTCCCGCGCGCTCCTCGACAGGTGCGGCCTCGGGCCGGCACGTCGGGACGCCGATGTAGCCCACTCCGGTGCGCCGCGGGTCCGCGCCCAGGCGCAGGAGCCCGTCGGTGATGAAGCGGGAGACGCCGATCACCGCGTGCGCGGCGCGGAAGACGGCGCGGGCCTCGAGGGCGCGGTGGGCGCGGGCGACGGGTCGGAGCAGGCGCGGCGCTCCGGTCGCGAGCGGCCAGCTGGTGACGTCGTAGCCGTGCCCCGTCACGACGAGAGGGAGGCGCCTCCTCCGTGCGTACCGGGCGATGGAGACGGCATCGATGAGGAAGTGCGCGTGGATGAGGGCGGGCCGGTGCTCGTCGACGATCGCGTCGAGCCGCCGCGAGACTCCGAACCAGCGCAGGAGGAGGGATCGCCTCCCGCGAGGGGTGATCGGATCGTGCAGGACGATGTCGGTGCGGTCGTGGAGGACGCCCGAGCCGGTGCGCTCGAGGCCCACGCCGAGGGCGCGCCAGCGCTCGAGTCCGTGCATCTGGTTGCGGACGAACGTCTCGGAGTCCTGCAGCCACGCGCGCTTCCAGACCAGGACGAGCGGCCTCTCGCCGTCGGCGACTCCCGCGTGCTCAGCGGACGGCACGGCGCACCCGGTGGCGGAGGGCCGCGACCACGCTCGGCAGCACCCTCACGGCGTCGCCCAGATAGCGCCGCCAGAGCCTGCCGGGCTCCCGGCTGAGCCGGTGCGCCCACTCCAGGCCGAGGCGCTGCACCACGAGCGGCGCTCGTGGGATCTCGCCGGCGAGGAAGTCCACGGCGGCGCCGACGCCGAGGCACACCGCTCCCGTGCCGCCGACCGCGAGCAGGCGCTCGCGGACCTCCTCCTGCTTCGGCGAGCCGAGGCAGAGCGCGACGATGCGGACGTCCGCCGCGCGCAGGGTCGAGGAGAGGCGGGCGAGGTAGCCGTCGTCCGCGAGCTCGGCCGGATCCGGCGAGACGATGACCGGCACCTCCAGCCCGGCGAAGCGCTGCTGCAGCTCGGCGGCTGCGCGATCGCCGACTCCGGGGCGTCCGCCGATGAGAGCGACCGGCGCGCCCTCGAGCGCCGCGCGGCGGCAGACCTCGGTGAAGAGGTCGATGCCCGTCACGCGGCTCGCCGTGCGGTGGCCGTACGAGCGGGCCAGCCAGACCAGAGGGGCCCCGTCGAGCACCACGAGGGACGCCCGGCCGTAGTACCGGCGGAACTCGCCGGAGTGCTTCCAGCGCACGAAGTGGTCGGTGTTCGGCGTGACGACCAGCTCGTCGCGGCCGCTCCGGGACAGCTCGAGCACGGCCTCCGCCGCCTCGTCGAGCGTGGTGATGCTGGCCGGCATCCGCTCGATGCGGCCGGTGATGTAGGAGGTCATGCCGGTGCTCCTCGGGGGTCGGTGCGGGAGGGAGGGAAGGGAGCGGAAGGAGTGCGGAGAGGTCCGGACGGTTTGTTCGCGGCGGCTCGAACGGGGACGGTCACGTCGTCCATCGGGTGCTCCTCCGGTCGGAGAGCCGACGGTGCGCGTCGTGCACGGCGTAGAGGATCCGGCTGAGCGCCGTGAAGGCGGCGGGGACGTGCTTGAGCACCAGCCCGAGGACGAGCAGCCGCGGCGTGCGCGCGGACCGGAGCACGCGGACGTCGCGCAGCGCCTCCGATCCGAGCCGGACGCCGCTCTCGACGAGCGCCGGGTCGGAGTTCTGGCGGATCGGGGTGAGCGCCACGGGGACCGCGTAGAACCAGGTCGTGAACCAGTCCGACAGCGGACGCGGCACCTCCTCGAACGTGCGGGCGAGCGCCGCCCGCATCTCCTCGGCGCAGACCAGGAGGTTTCGGAGGTCGGGGTCGCGTCGACGGGTGATCGAGGAGGCCGTGTGCACGTAGGAGTAGAGGACCTCCGGAACGAAGAGCACCCGCTCCGACGCCTGCACCGCCCGCAGCACTCCGACGAAGTCGGACTGGGAGCTCAGCCGCGGGAAGAGCTCCTCCTGCAGGACGGTGCGACGGAAGAGCTTGTTCCAGAGGAAGCCGTGCAGGCGCCCGGAGGCCATCCGCTCGAGAGCGAGCTCGGACGAGACGAGCTCGCGCCGGTCGAGGCCGTCGATCACCCGTCCGGAGGTCGTCTGCCGGGTGCGGTAGAGCGCCCGGCAGACGACGACGTCGGCCGCCGTCCGCTCGGCCTCGGCGGCGAGGGTCCGGAGGATCCCGGTGTCCCACTCGTCGTCGACGTCCACGAACCAGACGAACTCGGAGTCGATGCGGGCGAGGGCGCGATTCCGGGCGGCTGCGACTCCGCCGTTCTCCTCGAGGAGGAGGACCTGCGCGTCCTCGCGTCCCTCGGCCCACCTCTCGAGCATCTCCGCCGAGCCGTCCGAGGACGCGTCGTCGACGAGGACGACCCGCATCCCCGGTCCGAGAGTGAGGGCGAGCCGCGCGAGGAAGCCGTCGAGACGGGCGATCGCGTTGTAGCAGGGAGCGACGACGGTCACCGAGTGCGCGGACCCGCTCATCGTCGACCCCCGAGCTCCCGGTAGGCGGCGACGACGGGGCCGAAGACGGCGTCGGGCGAGGCGGCCTCGTCGACCCAGGCCTTCGCACGGTCGGCCTGCCGCAGGAGTCCGTCAGGTCTCTCCAACGCAGCGGCGAGGAGCTCGGCGATCCGCTCTCCATCGGCGTCGGCGGGGAGCAGGAGCCCCCGGCCGTCGGCGAGCAGCTCGCCCACGCCGCCGACGTCGGTCGCCACGACCGGGCGACGGCGGGCCATAGCCTCCAGCATCACGAGCGGAGTCCCCTCCCACCGCGAGGTCGACAGGAGGAGGTGCGCCGCGTCCAGCGCTCCGGTCACGTCCGCCGACGGACCGGCGAAGTCGACCACTCCGGCTCCCCGGGCGCGCTCGCGCAGCACCGGCAGCATCGGACCGTCGCCCAGCCAGGTGCCGGTGACGGAGCGGATCCGCGCGAGGGCCTCGACGGCCGCGAGGAAGCGGGCCGGGTCCTTCTGCTCCGCGAGCCGCCCGATGCCGAGGACGCGGACGACCGGCTCGGCGATCTCCGGCGCGAGCGCGGGTTCCGCCGTGACGTTCGCCGGGGTGTTGCCGGTGACGACGACGCGCTCCTGCGGGCGACCGTAGCCCTCGACGACCATCCGCCCCACCGAGGCGGAGACGGCGAACACGCGCCGGGAGCGGAAGGAGAGTGCTCGACGGTCGATCCCGGGCAGCTCGGTGTGCGCGTGCTCGACGACGGGCACACCGAGCGCGGCGCCGACGAGGAGGGCCAGCAGAGCCTCGCGGCGCTGGTGGGCGTGCAGGACGTGCGGGCGGAACCGGCGGACGGCGAGAGCGAGGTCGCGCAGATCGGCCGCGAAGCCCCGTCCGGGTCTCGGCACCACGAAGACGGGCGACTCCTGCGCGGCGCGGGTGCTGAGAGGCCCCGGACGCCCCCAGTAGGCGGTCTCGCAGCGGTGGTCGCGGCTCCAGGCGCCCAGGGAGAGGGCCACACGCTGCGCTCCGCCGTCCTCGAAGGAGTCGAGGACGTGCAGGATGCGCAGGGATCGGGAACGGCCGGCCCTCATGAGCGGGCTCCGTCGAGGACCGCGCCCGGGAAGCGGGCGTCGAGTTCAGCGAGGACGGCGTCGACGTCCCGGCGCATCGCCGCCGGGTCGATCCCGTAGTGGTCGGCGAGGAGGCCGACGACCTCGTCCCGCGGCCGGCGCTGCCGGATCACGGCCTCGAAGACCGAGGCGGCACTCAGCGAGAGCACGACCGGGGGCACCGACGGGCGGGACAGGTCGAGCACGTAGACCTGCTGGTCGGTGCGCTCGACGGCGAAGCGCTGGGCCGGCGGAGTGCTGCCACCCGGCGCCTCGGCGGAGGCCTCCACCGGAGGGACGGCCCTCGCCGCGGGGGCGGACGGGGCCGGGGAGGCGCTCCCCGGTGACGTGGCCTCCGCGATCACCACGAACGAGGACACCGGGCCCGGCTCCTCGCTGCGGCCGCTCAGCGCCACCCGGGTGAAACCGGTCAGGGCGGAGGGCAGGCCGCGGAGCGCCCGCAGGGTCCGCTCCCCCCGCAGCCGGAGTCGCGACCGGGCCGTCGTCGCCTCGGGATGGCTCGCCTCGAGATCTGCGCGGGTGGGGAAGGCGGCTCGCAGCAGCAGGCCGCCCTTCAGGCGCCAGGGCGCGGACGCCACGGCGTGCAGCCAGTTGAAGGTGTGCCGGTCGGAGCGGCGGCGCACGTCCCAGAGGGCCCGCGCCTGCCGGTAGCGCTCCTCAGGTGCGGCGGGGACTCCCCAGGAGGCGAGCAGCTCCGTCATCGGCATCTGCGCCCCGAGCTCGGCGGCCGCCTCGCGGATCGCCTCGAGCTCCTCGTGCGGGAGGCCGGCGCCGTGCGCCTCCAGAGCCGCGAGCGCCGCGATCGCCGAGACGGAGCGCGCGCTGCGGAGCTGATGCAGGGCGTGCAGCACGAGGTGGTGCGCGGGCCCGGGGATCCGCACGGTCTCGTCGCTCAGAGGCAGCTCCTCGGCGGCCGCCCAGAGGCGGTCGAAGACGATCCGCTCCTCCTCGAAGGCTCCCGGGAAGGAGCGGTGGACGTCGACGTCGCACGGCCACGAGGGGTGGACGAGCGTGATCGAGTGGTCGACGAAGAGGGTCCAGCTGAGAGCCTCGGCGCGGCGGCGCCAGCCCATCGAGGCGAGCAGCCCGAGAGCCTCGTCGAAGCGCTCGGGGTCGACCCAGAGGTCGACGTCGGCCGATGTCATCGGCGCGCGGATCCCCTGGCGGTGCAGGCCCTCGCCCTTCACCACGAGGCTGCGGACGCCGTGCCTCTGCAGCGTGTACTGCACCAGCACGGCGGCCAGGCGCAGGGCGACGGCGTTCGGCAGCATCGCATCGGCGGAGGCGCCGGGAGCCGAGCGATGTTCAGGCGACACGGGCGCGTCCCTCCGCGAGGGCGAGGATCTCCTTGGCCGCGACGGACCACGGGCGCTCCCGGGCGAACTCGGCGGCGCCCCGCGAGAGGACCGTCCACTCGAGACGGAGCCGGTGGAGGGCGTCCTCGTACTCCTCGCGCGTCGCGTCGTCGGGGAGGACCACGCCCGCCCCCGCCGCGCAGAGGTCGGCCAGGACGCTCGACTCGATCGCGAGGACCGGCAGCCCGCTCGCCAGCGCGTCGAGTCCGGCGGCCGCGCCGGTCGTCGACGGCGTCAGGTGGGCGTACGCGTGGGAGTGGCGGAGCACCTCGACGATGCCGTCGCGATCCTGCTCGCCGACGGAGCGGAGCCCCGACGCGAGATGGTCGGCGATGCCGCCGCCGTCGTCGATCACGGTGACGTACTCGGTGCCGTCCAGCCGGGCGAGGAGATCGAGCCGCTCGGCGCCCCGGTCGAGACCGGAGGCCCCCACGGCGGCGAAGCGGAGCGGCCCGTCCGGGGCGGACGGCGTCGGGAACGACGCGTCCGGCAGGCCCAGGGGCACGACCGTGCCCGCGAGGGCGGACGCGATCCGCTCCGTCGGGGTGACGACGACCGCGCCGCGCCGCTCCTCCTCGAACCGATGGCGCGGGAGGGCGGGGAGGTCGTCGGCGAGGAGGACGGTCGTCGGAGCGAGCCCGGCGAGCTCCACGGCCGTCCCCGCGAGAGCGACCACGAGGTCGGGCCGCTCCGGGGCGAGCAGTCGGCGGGCCCGGCGCGTCACGACAGCGAGCCCGACGGACCCCGCACCCCTCCGACCGGCGGGCTCGAGGAGGCGGGCGAGCACGCTGGGGCGGAGCTCGGCGCCGCTGAACGCCTCCGTGTCACCGGTCACGACGATCACGCGGTGCCCCCGGCGGCGCCAGGCGCGCTCGAGCGGAGCCGCGTGCCAGGCGTCGAGGGCGACGATCCCGATGGTCAGCACGGGCGGACTCCCCCCGTCAGGGGGGATCGGCGGCAGGGACCGGGAGACGGGAGGAGCGCGGCGTCCCGGTGGTCGATGACCTCGTGCACAGGGCGGTACCTCTCTCCGTCGCGGCAGGCGGAGCCGCGGACGTCGGAGAAGTTATCCCCGTGTCCGGCGTCCTCCGAGCGGAAGGCGCGATACGGAGGCGGAGGCGGCGTGCGCGCCGCTCGAGGAGTCGGATCGCGTCGGGCGCGGTCCCTCGACCGTCAGTCCCCGCCACGGGTTCCGCGCGCGCTGCACCGGCGTGCGGAGGCACCGCGGCGCCGCCGATAGAGTCGGCTCCGTGACCCTCTCCTCGCAGATCTTCACGCTCCCCTCGGCGGTGCAGCGGACCCCCGCCGGCGCTCCTCGCCCGGGCCGGCTCCGATGAGGGGCATCGTCCTCGCGGGAGGCTCCGGGTCGAGGTTGTGGCCGATCACCAAGGGCATCTCGAAGCAGCTGATGCCGATCTACGACAAGCCGATGATCTACTACCCGCTGTCGACGCTGATGATGGCCGGGATCGACGAGGTCCTCGTGATCACGACGCCCGAGTACAACGACCAGTTCCGTGCTCTGCTGGGCGACGGGTCGAGCCTGGGCATGCGGATCGAGTACGCGGTGCAGCCCTCCCCCGACGGGCTCGCGCAGGCGTTCCTGATCGGCGAGGAGTTCATCGGAGACGAGTCCGTCGCCCTGGTCCTGGGCGACAACATCTTCCACGGCACCGCCCTGGGCACCGCCCTCGCGGCGAACACCACGATCGAGGGCGCCGTGATCTTCGCCTACCAGGTCGCCGACCCCCGCGCCTACGGAGTCGTCGAGTTCGACGATCACTTCCGAGCCGTCTCCATCGAGGAGAAGCCCGAGCAGCCGCGCAGCAACTACGCCGTGCCCGGCCTCTACTTCTACGACAACTCCGTCGTGGCGATCGCGAAGACGATCACGCCCTCGGCCCGCGGGGAGCTCGAGATCTCGACGATCAACGAGCGCTACCTCGAGGCGGGGCGGCTGAACGTCCAGGTGCTCGACCGGGGAACGGCGTGGCTCGACACCGGGACCTTCGACTCGATGATCGAGGCGACGGAGTTCGTACGGGTGATCGAGCAGCGGCAGGGGTTCAAGATCGGCTGCATCGAGGAGATCGCCTGGCGCAACTCCTGGATCGACGACACCCGCCTCGCCGAGCTCGCCGCACCGCTGGTCAAGAGCGGCTACGGCGCCTACCTCCACCGCCTGCTCCGCCTCGAAGGCGTGAGCGCGGGCCGCTGAGCCCGGCCTCCCCCGACCTTCCCGACCTCCAGGAGAACCCGTGCGGATCCTCGTCACCGGCGGTGCCGGCTTCATCGGCAGCAACTTCGTCCACCTCACCCTGCGCGAGCGCCCCGACGCGCGGATCACCGTGCTCGACAAGCTCACCTACGCGGGCAGCCGCGACTCCCTCGCCCCCGTCGCCGACCGCGTGCGGCTGGTCGAGGGCGACGTCGCCGACGCCGAGCTGGTGGACCGGCTGGTCGCCGACTCGGACCTCGTGGTGCACTTCGCCGCAGAGTCGCACAACGACAACTCGCTGCACGACCCGACGCCCTTCCTCGCGACGAACGTCATCGGCACCTTCGCGCTCCTGCAGGCGGTGCGGGCGCACGACGTGCGGTACCACCACATCTCGACCGACGAGGTCTACGGCGACCTCGAGCTCGACGACCCTGCGCGCTTCACCGAGCGCACCCCCTACAACCCCTCCAGCCCCTACTCCTCGACCAAGGCCGCCAGCGACCTGCTCGTGCGCGCCTGGGTGCGCTCCTTCGGAGTGCGGGCCACGATCTCCAACTGCTCCAACAACTACGGCCCCTACCAGCACGTCGAGAAGTTCATCCCCCGCCAGATCACCAACGCCATCGACGGCATCCGCCCCAAGCTCTACGGCACCGGCGCCAACGTCCGCGACTGGATCCACGTCGACGACCACAACACCGGCGTCTGGGCCATCATCGACCGCGGCGAGATCGGCGAGACCTACCTCATCGGCGCCGACGGCGAGAAGAGCAACCTCGATGTCGTCACCCGCATCCTCACCGCCTTCGGACAGCCCGAGGACGCCTTCGACCACGTCACCGACCGCGCCGGACACGACCTCCGCTACGCCATCGACTCCACCCGCCTGCGCACCGAACTCGACTGGCGCCCCCGCTACACCGACTTCGACGCCGGACTCGCCGCCACCATCGACTGGTACCGCGCCAACGAGGACTGGTGGCGCCCCGCGAAGGCCGCCACCGAGGAGAAGTACTCCGCTCAGGCCTGACGCGGCCCGCCGGCGCGGATCAGTGCGGACCGACTCCGGTCGACACCCGGCCCGAGGGCCGCGGAGAGTCGCACGGGCCGGGGGTCCGCTTCGCGCGGGAACGACCGGACAGGACGATGCGGAGCAGCTGCAGCGGCTCGAGGAGGTAGCGGGCCGCGAGGCGGCGCGGATCGCGCGCCAGACGGAACAGCCACTCCACGCCCAGGGCGCCCATCCACCGCGGGGCGAGCGCCTGGGTGCCGGCGATGTAGTCGAGGCAGCCGCCGACGTTCGCGAACGCCGCTCGCGGGGCGAGCTCCCGGTTCTCCAGGATCCAGCGCTCCTGACGGGGCATGCCCATCCCGACGAGGACGAGGTCGGCGCGGGCGAGCGACTCGGCGAGCGGCCACTCCTCGCCGGTGCCGTGCCACTGCTGGTCGAATCCGTCGTATGCGAGCCAGGTCATCCGGGAGGTGCGCGCGGCGACCGCCTCCGCCGCTGCGGCCGACGACTCGGGGGTGCCGCCCACGGCGACGACCACCAGCGGCTCGTCGTTCTCGATCAGCGGGAACAGCCAGTCGGTGCTGCCGATGCGGTGCTGCGGAGTCAGCGGCGAGTCGACCGCCGTCCCGCGGGCGAGCGCGAGGATCGGCCAGCCGTCGATCAGCACCGTGTCCGCCTGGTCGCAGAACCGGCGGAAGTGCTCGTCGGTCTGCGCCATGTAGAGCCCGTGCAGGTTCAGGTTCCCGATGATGCGGCCCCGGTGCTCGCCGGCGAGGATCTCGGCGATCATCTCCGGAGCGGTCCGGGCGTCCACATGACCGAGGTCGAAGGGGAGCGCGGTGCGCGCAGCGGCTGTCATGCGGTCTCCTTCACGGAGGTGACGATGGTCTCGACGCGGCGGGCCCACGAGTGCTCGGCCCAGACGTCGCGCTGGCGGTCGGCGGCGACCCGGGAGAGCTCCGGCAGCGAGCGGACGCTCTCGGTGAGGACGCTGCGCAGGTCCTCCTCTCCCGCCGAGTCGTAGCAGACGACGGGGTAGCCCTCGCGCTGGAGGCCCGCCGTCACGTCGTGCCGGCTCGCGACCACGGGCTTGCCCGCGGCGAGGTACTCCCAGAGCTTCAGCGGGGAGAAGTAGCTGCCGTTGGCGCTGGAATGGCCGGCGAAGCAGAGGTCGACGCCGGCGAGGAAGGCGGGGACGTCGTCGGGGTGCACCCGTCCGCGGAAGGCGACGCGATCCGCGAGGCCGAGCTCGCGGACCTGCCTCTCCAGGTCGGCGCGGACCGGTCCGTCGCCGGCGATGTCGAGGTGGACCTCGCCCAGGTCCTCCGAGGCGAGCAGCTCGATCAGCGAGGAGACGTTCTGCCACGGGTAGAGCGTGCCGAGGAACCCGATCCGCGGGGTGCGAGTCCCGTCCACCATCTCTGCGGGGCGGTGCACGGTGTGGTCCACGCCGTTGGCGACGACGAGGATGCGCTGCCGGGGGATGCCGTACCGGGCGGTGAGCTGGTCGGCGAGAGCGTCCGTGACGGCGACGATCAGATCGGCGCGGCGGAGCGTGCGCCCCTCCATCCACTCGGCGAGAGCGCGGCTGGTGGTCGCCCGCCGCTCGCTGGTCGCCTCGACGGCGAGGAGGGCGTTGACCTCCAGGACCCAGACGGCCCCGGTGAGGCGACGGGCGAGGGAGCCGAGCTCCTGGAAGAGCGCGTACCGCTCGTAAACGAAGTCGGCGGTCGACCCGGAGACCCGGCGCTTCAGCTGGAAGCGCGAGCGCACCCGGGAGACCAGCCGGAAGACGTCGGTCGCCACGATGGACAGGCGCGAGCCGGACATGCGGCTCTCGGACCCCTGACCGTGCACCGCCTCCGGCATGGTGTCCCCCACGATGAAGCGCTCGACCTCGACGCCGCTCTGCTCCAGGCCGTTGATCACGCCGAGGATGTGCGAGCGCGGGCCCAGACTCTCGGTGGAGGGCTTGGTCGACAGGCGCGGAGCGCCGGATAGATACAGTGCTTTCACGGGGCGATGCTCTCCAGACGGATCACTTGACGGTAACACCGGGCAATTCGGGTCCGAGACCGGTTCGGCTACCCGTTGGGGGGTCATGACGGCGAGAATCGTTCACCTCGCTCGTGAGTCCGATCGATTAGCCTTCACCTCGGTTCGTCGAGTATTACAGACAGTGCGGGACGAGAGCATGACACCCGTTCGTCCGACCGACAATCGTCGGATTCCCGAAGGGGACTTCATATCCTGAACACATCGAAAGGGAATCACGCGTGACCGATCCGGCCCCGAAGAGGAATACCGTCCGAGTCCTCCTCTCCGTCGCTCCGCCGGACGGAACCACACGATTCGTCGACCAGGTGACGCGCTTCGCTCCCGAAGAGATCGACTTCTCCTTCTTCTCCTGGAGAAAAGCGTTGATCGGCAGATGGGACGTGTTCCACGTCCACTGGCCGGAATTCCTGATGAGAGGGAGATCGAAGCCGATAGCCGCGGCGCGGACGGCATTGTTCGCGCTCTTTCTCGCTCGCTTATCGCTTTCCCGGGGAAAGATCGTCCGCACTCTGCACAACCTCGAGCCGCACGCCCCCGGCGGTCGCATCGAGACGGCGCTCCTGTCCGCTCTCGAGCGCCGCACGGACCTCTTCGTGACCCTGACGGGGGTGACGCCGGTGCCGCGCGGTGCACGCTCCGTCCTCATCCCCCACGGCCACTACCGGGATGTGCTCCCGCTCGAGCACAGCGCTCCGGTGCAGCCGGGACGACTGCTGTACTTCGGCCGCATCGAGCCCTACAAGAACGTCGAGCGCTTGGTCGAGGTCTTCCGGGAGCTGGACGATCCGGAGCTCGTCCTCGGCGTCGTCGGCAGGGCGCCCGCGGCCCTCGCCGAGCGGATCGCGCGGGCCGCCGCTCTCGACGCCCGGGTCGCGACGCGCTTCGGCTTCGTGCCGGACGAGGAGATGGTCGCCGAGATGACCTCGTCGCAGCTGGTGATCCTCCCGTACACCGAGATGCACAACTCGGGCATCCTGCTGGTCGCGCTGTCGCTCGGCCGCCCCGTCCTCGTGCCGCGCACCCCGGCGAACGTCCTGCTCGCCGACGAGGTCGGGCAGGAGTGGGTGCGCATGTTCGACGGCGGGATCGACCGCGACGACCTGCTCGCCGCCGTCCGCGCGACCGCCGATCTCCCCGCGTCGGGACCCGTCCTCGCGGGACGCGACTGGAGCGCCGTCGGCGCGTCCTACGCCCGCGCCTACCACCTCGCGGTCGACGCCCCCGTCGCTCGTGCCCGCCGAACAAGAGGGACCTCATGAGCACCCGCATCTTCGTCAATCCGAGCGGCCAGAAGGAGAACCTGGGCGACTCGGTGCTCCGCCGGGCGTACCTCGATGCACTGCGCGACCAGGGACAGCTGCACGTCTACGCCGGCACCCACTCCGCGTACATCTCGGGACTGGGCCTGTCCGCGGAGGACGTCGTCTACCACTCCCGCTCGAGCTGGCTCCGCGCCGCCCTCGCCGTCGGCCCGCGCGGCTCCCGCATGGGCTTCGCGCTGAACGCGGGCGAATGGGTCCTCGATCGCCGCTTCCTCGTCAACTCCGCCTGGCAGACGGCGCTGCTGACCCGCTCGCGCCTCGGCGGCGGCCGCCCCGTCGCCCTCGGCATCGCGCTGCGGCGGGACCAGGGAGCCCTCCCTCGCCGGTGGTTCCGACGCATGCTCTCCCTGACCGGGACGACCAGCTGGCGCGACCCCGACAGCCGCGCCGACCTGGGCATCGGGACCGTCGCTCCGGACTGGGCCTTCGCGCTGGGCAGCGCGCCCGAGCGGTTCCGCCCTGCGGATCAGCGCCGTGCGATCGCCGTCGCGCTGAGGGGAGATCGCCCGGCCCCCACCGGAGTCTGGCTCGGGACGGTGCGCGCACTCGCCCGCTCGCTCGACGCCCGCATCGTCGTCGTCGATCAGATGCAGGAGGACGAGCAGCGCTGCGCCGAGCTCGCCCGCGACCTGGACGGCACCGTCCTGGGCTGGGACGCCTCCGTCTCGCACGCCGACCACGAGCAGCGGGTGCGCGAGCTCTACCGCGACTGCGCCGCGGTCGTCAGCGATCGGATCCACGCCCTCATCCTCGGAATGACCGAGGGCGCCGTCCCGATCGGCTTCACCACGAGCGACCCGGAGAAGGTGCGCCGCACGTTCGCCGCCGTCACGACCCTGCCGGTGGCCTTCGCCGAGAAGGACGTCACCGGTGAGGCGGACGCCGTGGAGCGGGCCCACGCCCTGCTCGGTCAGAGGGACCGGCTCCTGGCCGACCTCGCCGTCGGGCGGGAGCGCCTCGCCGAGCTCCGCGGCTCGCTGATCCTCTGACCGCCGGGGCGCCTCGCCGGCTGTTCTCCGCGACGTCGGCGCCGAGGGCGCCCTCCGCGCCCTCAGCGCCGGCGGATCGCCAGAACGGTCCGCTGGAGGAGCCGCGCGTCCTCCCGGTAGGCGCGGAGCAGGAGGACGGCGAGCCCGGCGATCGCCAGGTCGATCGCGCCCACGATCAGCAGCTGCCCCAGGGCGCCGAGTCCAGCGGTCAGTGCCAGCGCGGGCAGTGAGACGACGACGATCGCGACACCGAGCGCGAGCGGACGGCAGGCCTGCAGGAGGAGCGCCCTCACGTCGATGCCGGCGCGCGGCACGGCGAAGAACGAGAGCACCACCCAGTTCAGGACGAGGCCGGCGGTGCTGCCGATCGCGACGCCGAGAGGCCCCCACACCACTCCGATCGCCATGAAGACGACCATGAGCGAGCGCGAGACGATGCTGAACCGCAGCTGGAGCCCGGTCAGCGCCTTCGCCAGGAACACCCAGTAGTAGACGAACCCGAGCGCCTGGAAGACGCCGCCGATCGCGAGGATCCGGAAGATCGTCTTCGACTCGTCCCACCCGGGGCCGAGCGCGATCTCGATGATCGGGTCGGCGAGCGCGGCTGCCGCGAAGAAGACTCCGCCCATGACGTAGGCGAGCACGAGCTGGGCCCGCTGCACGTACCGCTCGAACTCGGGCCTGTCCTTCATCCGCGAGAGCACGGGGAAGGCGACCCTGGTCATCGGCGCGGCGATCTGCTGGAGCGGCATCCGGAAGATCTGGTACGCACGGTCGTAGACGCCCAGCGCCCCGGCGCCCCAGACCCGTCCGATCAGCACGCTGTCGGCGTTGCCGCTGATGTAGTTCACCAGCTGCACCCCGACCGTGTTCGCGCCGAAGCCGAGGAACGCGCGCATGCCCTGCGTGCGCGAGGGCAGGCCGGGCAGCCAGCCGGCACCGATCACCAGGACGACCAGAGTCGTGACCGCGACCAGCAGCTGCTGAGCGACGAGGGCCCAGTAGCCGGCTCCCGACAGCGCGAGCAGGACCGCGCCCGTGGAGGCGACGAGCTGGGCCAGCACGTCGGAGGCGGCGAGCCAGCGGAACCGGAAGCGGCGGGAGACCTCGGCCTTGAACTGAGCCGTGACGGAGTTGACGACGAACACCGCGGACAGCGCCTGGCAGACCGGGACGAGCTCGTCGCGCCCGTAGAACGCCGCGATCGGCACCGCGAGCAGGAAGACGATCCCGCCCAGCACCAGCCCGAGGAGGACATTGATCCAGAGCAGGTTGTTGCGCTGGGCGTCGGTCACGTCGCTGGACTGGATCGACGCCATGGAGAGCCCGAAGTCGCCCAGCAGCGTCGCGACTCCGGCGATGGCCAGCACCATCGAGACCACTCCGTAGTCGTCCGGGCTCAGGAGGCGCGCGAGGACCGCGAGCGCGCCCAGCTGCAGGACGAAGCGGATCCACTGCCCGCCGAGCGTGGCAGCGGCGCCGCGGGCGGCGTCACCGGCGATCGTCACCGTGCGGCCTCGACGACACTCCCCCAGAGATCGCGCGGGAAGGCCTCGAGCAGCGCGTCCGGACGCCAGTCCAGGGGCGGCTCGCCACCCGCCTGGATCGCCTCGGCGACGGTCGCGGCCGGGGTGAAGCCCGAGCGTCCGGAGCCCTCGTAGTAGTCGCGGTACTTGAAGTCGGGCTCGCTCGCCGAGGCCACCAGCCGGGCCGGGATCCCCAGCGACTCCGCCACGACGATCGCGTGCAGAGACGAGCCGACGACGAGGTCGCTCGCCGCGATCGCGCCCAGCACCTCGAGCACGGGGCGCGTCGGCTCGACGAGGCCGTCCTCCGCCCGCGGGGCGGTCCCGTCGGCGCGCATCCGGCGGAGATCGTTGAGGTTGGGGAGGACGGTCACCCGGCGGTCGGGCATGCTGCGGCGCAGCTCGTCACGACCCCAGAGGGTGCCGACGAGCAGGCCCGGGTCGCCGTAGACCTCGGGCACGGCGATTCCCCGGGCGCGGAGGAAGCCGCGGGTCAGAGGACCGCGGACGGCCCGGACGTCGAGGTCGGTGAAGTCGAACCGTGCGTCCAGCGATTTGCCGTTCGCGCCGATGCCCCAGAGGGTGTCCCCGTCGCGGGCGAGCTTGAGGATCGACCCCACGGCGAGCAGTCGGCGGCGCTCGGGAGCGGAGCCGGGCGAGATCCCCTCGCGCTGCAGGATCCGCTCCACGATCATCGGGCCGAGCAGATCGCCGAAGTTGTCGACTCTCCTGCGGATCGGCACGAACCGGGCCCAGGGGGCGCGACTGATCGGCTGTGCGGGATTCCAGTGGACCACGTCGATCTTCGGCACGGAAGTATGCTCTCCTCGTCCTGCGGCATGCGAGAATCACGACGCCGACCTAGACTAACGGCACTCGGCACATCTGCCTCACCGCGTGATATCCCCGCTAGCGAGCGGCGCCCGCGCTCTCGACGGAAGACGATCCCATCTCGAACAATCGATCAGCTCTTGTCCCCCCCAACGGGCGGCAGACAGTCGCGCGACGCGGAATTCCCTCGAGCGATCCTCGACGGGCGAGACGGCCGCTTCTGGTGGGCCTGCTCCTGGGCTCCGCGGCAGGACTGGTCGGAGTCCAGATCAACGCACTCGGCCCTTTTCAGGGAGTGAGCATGCTGCTCGTGGGGCTGTCCTTCCTCACGGCACTGCTCTGGAAGGACAGGGCTCCTCTCGCCCGAGTGAGACTGACTTCTCTCGACTACTCCTTCCTTCTTCTCCTCATCGTCTGGGGAATGCTCGAACTCGTGAATTCGGGCGAGTTGATGCATTCGCCTTTCATCGGCGTTCTGCTCACTGTCGGTGTCGCTTATGCGGCCACTTTCCCGGTCCGGATGGTCGTCCGCGCTCCGTCGGACCTGGCGCCGTTCCTCCGCGGGTTCAGCGCACCGGGCGTGCTCGTCGCGCTGATCGCCATCTCCCAGCTGCTGCGCGTGCCCGGCGTCAACGACGTGCTGGTGCAGATCACGAGCTCCGGCGGTCTCGCCGAGCGGCTCTCGAGCGGCTGGGACATCCGGGGCACGTCGACGATCGGCCACTGGACCGCTCTCGGCGGGTACCTCGCCTGCGTGATCGCGGCGTCCTGCGTCGACCTGATCATCAGCTCTGCGGGCACGAAGCTCGCCCCCTGGCCGGTCGTCGCCCTCACCGTGCTCTTCGCGGGCGCCGTCACCACGCTGACCTTCGCGACGATCGGCGCCGCAGCGGTCATCCTGGCTCTCACCGCCCTGCGGCTGAAGGCCCGCCCCGTCCTGGTGCTCTCGGGGGTGGCCGTGCTGGCGGCCGGCTGGCTCGTGCTCGGGCAGAGCATCGCGGCGCGGCTGGAGCAGCAGTCCGGGCAGTCGCAGTACGCGATCGCCCAGTACTCCTGGCTGCCGCAGACCATCGGCTACCGGGTCAACATCTGGGTGACCGAGACCCTCCCCGCCATCGCGGAGCGCCCGCTCACCGGCTGGGGCAGCCAGGTCTACTCGGCCGTCGACAAGGGCTGGCCCGTGCGGCCGTCCTCGCTGGTGTGGGTGTCGCCCGAGTCCGAGTGGATGCGCACGCTGATCGCGAGCGGAGTCCTCGGCCTCCTCGCCGAGGTCCTGCTGCTGCTGGTCGCGTTCGCCGTCGTGCTCCGCTCCCGTCGGATGCTCGGAGCCGCGGCCGTGTTCCCGGTGACGATCCTGATGGTCGTGCTCGTGGTGATCTCCACCATCCACAGTCACTTCTCGAACCCCGGCGTGCCCCTCGCGCTCTGGCCGCTGGTCTTCGCCGTGGCCGTCGCGGCTCGTCGAGCGAAGACGCCTCCGGTACCGCCGTCGAAGGCCGCATCGCCGAAGCGTCGCCGGCAGTACCTCCCCCGCTGACGCGGTGCACGGTCGGACGTCGGCCGGCCGTGCAGCCCTGCGGCTAGACCGACTGGCGCCAGGCCCCGCCGTCCCAGAACAGCAGCAGCTGCCCGCCCGGATCGACGGCGACGTCCTGGCCGCCGGTGAGCGCAGTGCCGCCCGCCGCCCCGTGACGCACGGTGACCGGACGCGCCCCGGCGTGCAGCAGGTGCAGCCGCTGACCGAAGACGCTGCCCGAAGGCAGGGCCGCCATCGTGAGCGTGTTCGTGGACACCAGGCGCACCATGATCACCGGGTCGGGTGAGAGCGGCAGGCGCTTCTGGGTCGCTGTGACCTCGTTGTTGCCCCAGACGAAGACGCCGGAGGTGGCGACCTCGGTCGCTCCGTCGGCGGGCACGTCGCAGCGCCACTCGATGGACGACTGCGGCGACAGGTTCTCCCCCGGCATGTAGCGGAACGGGTAGCTGAACCGCACGTTGCGGGCGCGCACCAGGTGGTCCGTCCCGCTGAAGACGCCCCAGGTGCGGGCGACCACGTCGGGCGTGCTGCGCACCTCCAGTCCGTCGATCTCCGTGCGCTGCTGACCCGGGACCGCGCCCGCAGTGCTGCCCGAGCCGATGGGCCGGGGCGTACCGGAGGTGTTGGCCTCGAAGTCGAGGATGGTGTCGCGGATCCGCAGCAGGCTGTTCTCGGAGTAGATGCCGTGGTAGTCGCCGGTGCCGGGGTTGCTCGCGCCCGCGCGGAACACGCCTCCGGCCAGCACGACCGAGGCGTTGTAGCTGACCAGCAGGGCTCCGGTGCGCTCGGCGTAGATGTCCGAGGCCGTGACCGTCGGCGAGGGGTCGAAGACGCCGGCGCTCGGGTGCCCGGTGGGTCGTCGGACGACGCGCACCGCCGCTCCCCGGGCGTCGAACGCGCGGAAGCCGTTGATCTGGTGCGAGCGCGAGTCCCCGCCCTTGGCCTCGTCCTGCACGATCACGCCGTTCTCGACGAAGCGGGCCGTGCAGTCCACGACCCTGTGCCCGATCCCCCGCAGCTGGTAGCCGGACTGCCCCTGGCTGCCCTGGCCGATGCCGGAGGTGGCCGTGCAGCCGATGAAGGTCACTCCCTCCGAGCAGTGGTGGGTGTCGAAGGCGCTCGAGGTGGTCATCAGCGCGTTCACTCCCGAGACGACCGTGCCGTAGGTGCGGCCGTATCCGGAGAGATCGCTGTTGGCCGCGACGCGGTTCGTGTCGTCGGAGTAGGAGTGGCGCACATGCGAGTACACGCCGCGGTCGACCTGGCCGAAGCTGCTCCCGACGTCGGAGACGCCGTATCCGAGGATCGACGAGCCCGCGTCGTCGGTCGCGAAGCGCACGATCGCGTCCTCGACGAGGTATCCGTAGCAGGAGGTGAAGCGGAAGGCCGGCCCGGAGGCGCGGGTGACCGTCACGGAGCGCAGCTGCGGATAGCGCAGGCGGGAGAAGTAGACGAGGGGCTCGTTCGACGCGGTCGCGCGCGCGGCCGCGACCATCAGGGTGCCTCCCTCGATCGAGAAGGTCTGGTCCGAGATCTGCGCGACGCGGATGTTGGTGCTGTAGGTCTCGCGCAGCACTCCGCCGAGCACCACCGTCGATCCGGAGGAGGAGCGCACGACCGCGAACTCGCCCAGGCGCGACTCGACGACGCCGTCTCCCGGCCTGCGCTCGGGGATCGGGTCGTCCGAGACGATCTTCACGATCGTGCCGGGAGCCCAGTCCGGTGTGCCGCCGACGCTCAGCTGCGACACGGCGGAGGCTCCGGCGGGCGCGGCGATCGTCACCGCGGTGACGGGGAGGACGGTGCCGTACGCCCCGGAGACCGAGAAGATCGGCTTCGACGAGGTGGCGACGAGGGTCGCCCCGTGCGCGCTCACCCGCAGGGACTTGGCGAGCCGAGGGTAGAGCGAGGTCCCGACGAGGTAGGTGCCGGTCGGGATCACCAGCAGGCCGCCCTCGGGGACGGCGTTCATCGCCTTCTGCAGGCCGGCGCTCGAGTCCGTCGCGCCGGTCGCGTCGATGCCCGAGAAGCGGGCGGCGGAGGCGACCACGGCGATCCGGTCGAGCTCGCCCTGCGAGATCGTGACCGCGGCCTCGGCGGCGGGGGCTGCGGCGGTGCTCCAGGCGCCGACCGCGCCGATCGCACCGGCGGCGAGGACACCGCGACGCAGGAGGGAGGCGGGACGCCCCGGGTTCTCGTGAATGGTTCGGTCGCCGATCAAGGGGGGCCTCCCGGACGTGCGGTCGTGGGCGCGGGGAGAGCCCCGCGCCCCCATTGTCGGAAGGGGCCGCCGACGGGTGGCGCGAGTGAGCCTTATTCGACGAGACCCCCTCCCACGAGGGGGACATCCGCGCTCAGCGCGCGAGGTGCGCCTCGATCACGGAGCTCTGGGAGCGTGCATCGTCGATCTCGTGATCGTCGCCGCAGTAGGCCATCAGCCAGCCGCAGTCCGACTTCCTGGTGGAGCCGAAGTAGGTGACGTCCAGGCCGTAGGTGTCGGCAGCCGTGTAGAAGGCTTCGCCGACGTCCGTCCAGGAGCCCGCGCCGCCCGCGGCGAGAGAGAGGCTCTGATCGCTCGGCCAGCCGACCTCGCCGACCGAGCAGTGCACCGAGTACTGCCGGCACCACTGTCCGAAGGTCGTGACAGCCGCCACGAAGACCTCCTCGTCGCTGCCGCCCTGCTTGTCCGAGCGCAGGGTCGTGCCCGTGCCGCCGGGGTAGAAGTGCTGGGAGTACACGATCCGGTCCAGCGGATCCTGGATCCACGGCCCGTCCGGCGCGATCGCGGCGACCGTGCCGGTCGTCGCCTCCCGCATCCCCTCGACCCAGATCGTGTGCCGATCGCCGGTTCCCCGGACGGCCGACACCACGGCCTGCGTGTAGGCCTTGTAGGTCTCGACGGGGACCAGCGCCCGCTTCACCTCGTTGAAGAGGTCGTACGCGGCGATGCGTCCGTCGTCCTGGAACTCCGTCGCGAGCAGGGTCCAGATCCGCTGCGCCTGCGCTACGGAGAGCCCCGACCCGAACCAGACGGTCCCCTCGGGCAGATCGCCCTGACTCGCCGGGTAGGTGCCGTTGTTGTGCAGGTCGAGCACGACCCGCATGCCGGCGGCGCCGATGGCGGCGATCTCGGTCCGGAGCAGCGAGACCGCCGCCGGATCGAGCCCCTTCGCCAGCGCGTCGTCGGTGCTCTCCCCCTCGGACTGCGGCTGCAGGAGCGACCAGGGCACCGCGAGCCGGACCACGGTCAGCCCGCGGCCCGCCAGGAACTCGTAGCTCTCGGCCGGATTGCCGGCGGTGCAGTCGACTCCGACGTCGACGCGCGACTGCAGGTCGAACACGTTCACGCCGCGGAGGTAGGACCGGCCGCCCAGGTAGTCGTCGACCGAGCCGATGGCAGTCGTACCCGTGGGCGACGCGGAGGCGGACGACGGCGGGCAGGCGACGGGAGCAGTGCCGTCGCTCCGCTCGAGGAGCCGCACGGCGACCACGACCAGAGCCGCGACCACCACGACGGCCAGGACGATCAGCGGTGTGCGGCGGAGCCGACGGCGCGGCCGGTCGCGTGCAGGGACGATGCGAGCCTCCCGAGCCTGCCTGCCCGGCGCGGCCACCGGATCGCCGCTGAGGTTAGCAGAGCCCCGCGACGCGTCAGCGCACCGCCACCGTCGCACGGTCGCGGCCGGTGAGGTCGCGCTGCGTGGTCGCTCCGCGCCAGCCGTCGGCGGTGAGCAGGACGCGGATCTCGGCGCCCTGCAGCTCGCCGTGCTCCATCACCAGCACTCCCCCGGGGCGGAGCAGGCGGAGGGCGGTCGCCGAGAGCGAGCGGACCACGTCCAGGCCGTCCTCGCCGCCGTAGAGCGCCGAGGGCGGGTCGAACAGGCGCACCTCCGGGTCGCGCGGGACGGCGGCGGCCGGGATGTAGGGCGGGTTCGAGACGACCACGGAGACGGTGCCGTCCAGCTCGGGAAGCGCCCGGGCGAGGTCGTCGAAGACGATGCGGGCGTTCTCGAGCCCGAGCCGCTCGCGGTTGCCGCGGGCCCAGATGAACGCCTCGGGAGCGTTCTCCACGCCGATCACGCGTGCGTGCGGCACCTCGTGCGCGAGCGCGAGCGCCAGGGCTCCGCTGCCCGTGCCGAGGTCGACGGCGATCGGCTCCGGGTCGACGACCGCTCGGAGGGCGTCGATCGCGATCTGCGCGACGCCCTCGGTCTCGGGGCGCGGCACGAACACGCCGGGTCCGACCGCGAGCTCGAGCGAGCGGAACGGCGCGATCCCGGTGATGTGCTGCAGGGGCTCGCGGGCCGAGCGGCGCTCGATCGCGCTCGCGAACGCGGCGACGTGCTCCTCCTCGACGGTCAGCCCCGTGATGAGGCGCGCCTGCAGCCGGCCGCGGCCGAGCCCGAGCAGGTGCCCGAGGAGCAGCTCCGCGTCGACGTCCGGCGTGGGGACGCGGGCGGCGGCGAGGCGGGCGACCGCCTCCGCGAGGAGGGTGCGCGCGTCGACGCCGGTCGTCACGAGGGTCACGCCTCCTCGGAGCCGATGTCGGCCAGGCGGGCCTCCTCGTCGGCCTGGATGGCGCTCTCGACCACCGGGTCGAGCGCGCCGTTCATCACGCCGTCGAGGTTGTACGCCTTGTAGCCGGTGCGGTGGTCGGCGATGCGGTTCTCGGGGAAGTTGTAGGTCCGGATGCGCTCGGAGCGGTCCATCGTGCGGATCTGCGTCTTGCGCGCGTCCGAGGCCGCCGCGGCGATCTCCTCCTGCTGGCGCGCCAGGATGCGGGCCCGCAGCACGCGCATGCCCGCCTCGCGGTTCTGCAGCTGGCTCTTCTCGTTCTGCATCGAGACCACGATGCCGGTCGGGAGGTGGGTGATCCGCACCGCGGAGTCGGTCGTGTTGACGGACTGCCCGCCGGGGCCCGAGGAGCGGTAGACGTCGATCTTGAGGTCGTTCTGGTTGATCGCGACCTCCTCGGGCGCGTCCACCTCGGGGAACACGAGCACACCCGTGGTCGAGGTGTGGATCCGCCCCTGCGACTCCGTCACGGGGACGCGCTGCACCCGGTGCACGCCGCCCTCGTACTTGAGGTGCGCCCACACGCCCTGCGACGGGTCGGTGGCGTTGCTCTTGATGGCGACCTGCACGTTCTTGTAGCCGCCCAGGTCGGACTCGTCGCGGTCGAGGATCTCCGTCTTCCAGCCCTTCGCCTCGGCGTAGTGCAGGTACATCCGGAGGAGGTCGGCCGCGAAGAGCGCGCTCTCGGCTCCGCCCTCGCCGCCCTTGATCTCCATGATGACGTCGCGGCCGTCGTCCGGGTCGCGCGGGATGAGGAGGCGCCGCAGCTTCTCCTGCGCCACCCGCAGCGACTCCTCCAGCTCGGGGACCTCCTCCGCGAAGGCCTCGTCCTCGCGGGCGAGCTCGCGCGCGGCCTCGAGGTCCTCGCCGGCCTGGATCCAGGCGGAGTGCGCCGCCTTGATCTGGCTCAGCTCCGCGTAGCGCCGGTTGACCTTCTTGGCGCGGGCGGCATCGGCGTGGAGGGCCGGGTCGGAGAGCTGCGTCTGCAGGTCCTCGTGCTCGGCGAGGAGGACGCTGACGGATTCGAACATGGGGTCCTGGCTTCCGGAGGTGGTCGGGGTCGGGCTCATCGCCCGGGGACGCGAAAACGTCCGCGGCCGCCCCCGGTGACAGGGGCGACCGCGGACGTCGGGGCGCTAGTGGTGGCCGTTGCCGTGGCCGGCGGTGGCCGGGCCGACGGCCGACTTCGAGACCTGCATGAGGAACTCGACGTTGGACGAGGTCTCCTTCAGGCGCGACAGGATGATCTCGAGCGCCTGCTGCTGGTCGAGCCCGGCGAGGGCGCGGCGCAGCTTCCAGGTGATCTTGACCTCGTCGGCGCTCAGGAGCATCTCCTCGCGGCGCGTGCCGGAGGCGTTCACGTCGACGGCGGGGAAGATCCGCTTGTCGGCGAGGTGGCGGGAGAGGCGGAGCTCCATGTTGCCGGTGCCCTTGAACTCCTCGAAGATCACCTCGTCCATCTTCGAGCCGGTCTCGATGAGCGCGGTCGCGAGGATGGTGAGCGAGCCGCCGTTCTCGATGTTGCGCGCCGCTCCGAAGAACTTCTTCGGCGGGTACAGCGCCGAGGCGTCGACGCCGCCCGAGAGCACGCGGCCCGAGGCGGGCGCGGTCACGTTGTAGGCGCGGCCGAGGCGGGTGATGGAGTCGAGCAGCACGACGACGTCGTGGCCCAGCTCGACCAGGCGCTTGGCGCGCTCGATCGCGAGCTCGGCGACGGTCGTGTGGTCCTCCGCCGGGCGGTCGAACGTGGAGGCGACGACCTCGCCGCGCACGGTGCGCTGCATGTCGGTGACCTCCTCCGGACGCTCGTCGACCAGGACGACCATCAGGTGGACCTCGGGGTTGTTCTGCACGATCGCGTTGGCGATCTGCTGCAGGACGATGGTCTTGCCGGCCTTGGGCGGCGCGACGATCAGGCCGCGCTGTCCCTTGCCGATCGGGGCGACCAGGTCGATGATCCGCTGGGTCAGCTTGCCGGGCTCGGTCTCGAGGCGCAGGCGCTCGGTCGGGTAGAGCGGCGTGAGCTTCTGGAACTCGACACGCGCCGCGGCCTCCTCGACGGTCTGGCCGTTGATCGAGTCGACGCGGACGATCGCGTTGTACTTCTGGCGGCCGCCGCCCTCGCCCTCGCGGGGCTGGCGGATGGCGCCGACGACCGCGTCGCCCTTGCGCAGGTTGTACTTCTTGACCTGGCCGAGGGAGACGTAGACGTCGCTGACGCCGGGCAGGTAGCCGGTGGTGCGCACGAAGGCGTAGTTGTCGAGGACGTCGAGGATGCCGGCGACCGGGATGAGGACGTCGTCCTCGCCGATCTCGGGCTCGAAGTCGTCGCCGATAGCTCCGCCGCGGCGCTTGCGGTCGCGGTAGCGGCTGCGGCGGCCGTCCTCGCCCTCGGCCTGCTGGCCGTTCTGTGGCTGTCCGGAGCCGTTCTGCTGAGGAGCCTGCTGGCCCTCGGACTGCGCTGCGCGCGCGACCTGGCCGTTCTGCGGCTGGGACGGGGCGGCGGGGCTCTGCTGGGCGTCGTTCTGGCGGTCGTCCCCGCGGTTGCGGTTCCGGTTGCGGCGGTTGCGGCCGCGTCCGGTGCCCTGCTGGTCGCCGTTCTGCTGCTGGTCGCCGCCCTGCTGCTCCTGCTGGTCGCCGGAGTCGGAGGAGTCGGCGTCGTTCTCGGCGGGCGCCTGCTCGGCCTGCTCGCTCTGCTCGGAGCCGCCGCCTCGGCTGCGACGGCGTCCACGGCGCTCGCGCTGGCCGCCCTCGCGGGAGGAGTCGTCCGACTCCGGCCCGTTCGGCAGCTCGATGTCGATGACGGGCTTCGCGGCCTGGTCGGCGTCGCGGTCCTGCTCGATCACGGGGAGGTCGGGGATCAGCGACTCGACGCCCGTCCCGCCGGGGATGTTGAGGTGCTCGCCGGCGGCGACGGTGCCGCTGGAGGCGCGGCGCGAGCTGCGACGGCGGGGCGTGCGCTCGGCGGGCTCGGCGACCGGCTCGGCCGCCGCGGGGAGCTCGAGCTCGACGGGGGCCGACTCGGCGGCCGTCGCGGCGGGCTCGTCGACGGTGGGCGCGGCCTGCTCGAGGACGTCGGCCGTGTCGGCCTCGGTGCTCTCGACGGGCGTCGGCAGCTCCGCCGGCGCCTCGGGCTGGGGAGCGGACTGCTCGGCCACATCGGCCGGCTCGGCCTCGACGCCGGTGGCGTCGACGTCCGGGGCGACCGCTGCGTCGTCCGGAGCGACCGCGTCGGCGACCACGGCGGGCGCGTCCTCGGCGGAGGCGGCGCGCAGGTCCGAGATGGCCTGGACCAGCTCGCCCTTGCGGAGCTTGGAGGCGCCGCCGAGGCCGAGCCGCGTCGCGAGAGCCTGGAGCTCGGCGACGCGCAGACCCGAGAGGTCGGCGGTGAGATCCACGGTCGAGCCGTGGGTGTTGACGTCTGTCACTGGAGAGGGTTCCTTCCCCCCGGGAACGAGTGCTCACCGGGAGAGCTCATCGACCGTGCGGTGCCATCGCGTGTTCTGATCCACGCGATGCTCTCGGCCGCCGGGACCGACTGCCGCAGAGAGCGAGGAGAGGGCCCGGAGACCAGGCGCCGGTCTGCAAGAGGAGCAGGGGCGCCCTTCACACGATGTGATGGCCGTGGTTGTCGGGACGATCCGTCGGACAGATTCCGCTCGTTACGCGGTTCCTCGGGATGCGGTCCCCACTGTAGCACCCTTGAAGTCGACAGCCAGCATGTGCGCGCGCCACGGCGTGGGGGCTTCCCGCTCCACGAGATCCGCGGCGGCGAGGCGCTGCGCGGGGTCGCTGCAGAGCACCAGGACGCTCGGTCCGGCACCCGAGACGACGGCCGCGTAGCCGTGCGAGCGCAGCAGCGCGATCAGCGCGGAGGTCTCGGGCATGGCGGCCGCGCGGTAGTTCTGGTGCAGCTTGTCCTCGGTCGCCGCGAACAGCAGCTCGGGGCTCTGGATGAGGGCGGCGATCAGGAGTGAGGAGCGCGAGACGTTGAACACCGCGTCCTCGTGCGGCACGCTCTGCGGCTGCAGCGAGCGGGCCAGCCGCGTCGACATGGTGTGCTCGGGCACGAAGACGACCGGGGACACGCCGCGGTGGACCATGAGCTTCTTCGAGCGCGGGCGCAGCGGCGAGTCGTCCGCGCCGGAGGCGTGCGGCTCGACCCAGGCGATGGTGAGGCCGCCGAACAGCGCGGGCGCCACGTTGTCGGGGTGCCCCTCCATCTCGGTGGCGATGCGGAGGAGGTCGTCCGAGTCGAGCACGACGACGCCCTCGAGCAGGCCCTTCGCGGCCATGATCCCGGAGACGATCGCGGCGCCGGACGAGCCCATCCCGCGGCCGTGCGGGATGATGTTGCGGGCGATCACCTCGATGCCGGGCATCTCCTGCCGCTGGTCGGCGAACGTGTACGCGATGGCCTGGACGACGAGGTTCGTCTCGTCGGTCGCCACCTCGCCCTCGCCGACTCCGTGCACGGTGACCCGCGCACCCGTGGCCGCGACGGCCGTCACGTCGAGCTCGTCGTAGAACGAGAGCGCCAGGCCGAGGGTGTCGAAGCCGGGCCCCAGGTTCGCCGAGGTGGCGGGGACCTTGACGTGGACGGTGCGGCCGACGGGAACCGCCGAGGTCATGCGCCGGCCAGCCCCAGCACGTCCGCGATCGCGGCGGTGTCGACCGGCACGACGGTCGGCGTGATGTCCGCGCCGTCGGCGGTGCGGAGCGCCCACTGCGGGTCCTTGAGCCCGTGGCCGGTGACCGTCAGGACGACGGTGGCGTCCTTCGGGATCGCTCCGGCCTCGGCGCGCTCGAGGAGCCCCGCGACGCTGATCGCCGACGCCGGCTCGACGAAGACGCCGACCTCGCCCGCGAGGATGCGGTACGCCTCGAGGATCTTCTCATCGCTGATCGCGCCGAAGTAGCCGTCGCTGACAGTCCGCGCGTTCAGGGCGAGCTCCCACGAGGCCGGGTTGCCGATCCGGATCGCGCTGGCGATCGTCTCGGGGTGGCGGACCGGGGCGCCGTGCACGATCGGAGCGGAGCCCTCGGCCTGGAAGCCGAACATGCGCGGGAGGCGGGTCGACTCGCCGCGCTCCAGCTCCTCCGAGTAGCCGCGGAAGTAGGCGGTGTAGTTGCCCGCGTTGCCGACCGGGACGATGTGGAAGTCCGGCGCGTCGCCCAGGACCTCGACGACCTCGAAGGCCGCGGTCTTCTGGCCGGCGATGCGGTCCGGATTCACCGAGTTGACCAGGTGGACCGGGTAGTTCTTGGCGAGGTCGCGCGCGATGTCGAGGCAGTCGTCGAAGTTGCCCTGCACCTGCAGCAGCTGCGCGTTGTGCGCGATCGCCTGGCTGAGCTTGCCCAGGGCGATCTTTCCCTCGGGCACCAGGACGGCCGCGGTGATGCCGGCGTGCGTGGCGTAGGCGGCGGCCGAGGCGGAGGTGTTGCCGGTCGAGGCGCAGATGACGGCCTTCGCGCCGTGCTCGACGGCCTTCGAGATCGCCATGGTCATGCCGCGGTCCTTGAAGGAGCCGGTCGGGTTCATGCCCTCGTACTTGACCCACACCTTCGCGCCGGTGCGCGCCGAGAGGGCCGCCGCGGGGATGAGCGGCGTGCCGCCCTCGCCGAGAGTGATGACCGGGGTCGCCTCGGTGACATCGAGGCGGTCCGCGTACTCGTGCAGGACTCCGCGCCACTGCTTGGCCATCTCAGGCTCCTTCAACTCGTAGAACGGACGTCACGGCGCCGACGAAACCATGCGAATGGAGGGCGGTGACGGTGGCCGCCAGATCGGATTCCGCCGCGGCGTGCGTGCCGATGACCAGGGTAGCGGTCGGCTCGCGCCGCTCCGCACCGCCCTGCTCCTCCAGCGGGTCGGCGCCGGGCGGGGTCTGCACCAGGGTCTCGACCGAGACGCCGTGGTCGGCGAAGACGCCCGCGATCTGCGCGAGCACGCCGGGGCGGTCGAGCACCTCGAGGGTGACCTGGTACCGGGTCGTGACGTGGCCGATCGGGAGGACCGCGAGCCCGGAGCTCGCGCTGGTCACCAGGCCGGGGCCGCCGACGACGTGGCGGCGGGCTGCCGAGACGACGTCGCCGAGGACCGCGGAGGCCGTCTCGATCCCGCCGGCGCCTGCGCCGTAGAACATCAGGTCGCCGGCCGCCTCCGCCTCGACGAAGACCGCGTTGTTGGCGCCGTGGACGGCCGCGAGCGGGTGGGAGCGGTGCACGAGCGCGGGATAGACCCGTGCGGAGACGCCCTCCACACCGGTCTTGGCGTCGGTCAGCCGCTCGCAGATCGCGAGCAGCTTGATCACGTAGCCGGAGTCGCGGGCCTGGTCGACCTGCGCCTTCGTGATGCCGGTGATGCCCTCGCGGTGCACCAGGGTGACCGGGACGTCGGTGTGGAACGCGAGGCGGGCGAGGATCGCCGCCTTCTGCGCCGCGTCGTATCCCTCGATGTCGGCGGTCGGGTCGGACTCGGCGTAGCCGAGCTCGGTGGCACGGGCGAGCGCGTCCTCGAGGCTCGCGTGCTCGGTGTCCATCCGGTCGAGGATGTAGTTGGTCGTGCCGTTGACGATGCCGAGGATCCGGTGGACCCGGTCGCCGGCGAGGCTGTCGCGCAGCGGCCGGATGATCGGGATCGCGCCGGCGACGGCCGCCTCGTAGTTGAGCTGGGCGCCCACCTGGTCGGCCGCCTCGAAGAGCTCGTTGCCGTGGGCGGCGAGCAGCGCCTTGTTGGCCGTGATCACGTCCGCGCCCGACGAGATCGCCGTGAGGATGTGGCTGCGGGCGGGCTCGAGCCCGCCGATCAGCTCGACCACGATGTCGGCGCCCAGGATCAGCGACTCCGCGTCGGTGGTGAGCAGGTGCTTCGGGATGTCGGCGGTGCGGGGCGCGTCCACGTCCCTGACGGCCACGCCCACGAGCTCCAGCGGCGCCCCCACGCGCTGGGCGAGCTCGTCGCCGTGGTCGAGCAGGAGGCGCGCCACCTGGGCACCGACGGACCCGGCGCCCAGCAGGGCGACGCGGAGGCTGCGGTACTCGATCATCGGGAGGTGGCCTTTCGTTCGATGCCGGCGTCGCGGCGGAGGAGGTCCTCCTCGGTCTCGCCGCGCACGAGGACGCGCGAGCGCCCGTCGCGGACGGCGACCACCGGGGGGCGCCCGAGGTAGTTGTAGTTGCTGGCGAGAGACCAGCAGTAGGCGCCGGTCGCGGCGACGGCGAGCAGGTCGCCCGGTCGGACGTCGGCGGGCAGGAAGTCGTCGTGGACGACGATGTCGCCCGACTCGCAGTGCTTCCCGGCCACCCGCACGAGAGCGGGCCCGGCCGAGGAGGAGCGGTCGGCGATCCGCGCCGTGTAGTCGGCGCCGTAGAGCGCCGGGCGGGCGTTGTCGCTCATGCCGCCGTCGACGCTGACGTAGCGCCGGACCGCGGTCGACCCCTCGGAGCCGACCGTCACGTCCTTCACGGTGCCCACTTCGTAGAGGGTGACGCCGGCGGGCCCGATCAGCGAGCGGCCGGGCTCGATCGCGATGTGCGGGACCGGGACGCCGCGGGCGGCGCACTGCTCGGCCACCGCGTCGGCGACGGCGGCCGCGATCTCGGCGATCGGGGTCGGGTCGTCGGCGCTGGTGTAGGCGATGCCGAAGCCGCCCCCGAGGTTGAGCTCCGGCACGGGGCCGTCCGCGAGCAGTGCCGCGTGGACGTCGAGCAGGCGCGACGCCGACTCCGCGAACCCGGCGGAGCCGAAGATCTGGGATCCGATGTGGCAGTGCAGCCCGAGGAACCGCAGGGAGGAGGAGGAGCGGATGCGGGCGACCGCGGCCGGGCAGTCGGCGAGCGCGAGGCCGAACTTCTGGTCCTCGTGCGCCGTGGCCAGGAACTCGTGGGTGTGCGCGTGCACTCCGCTGTTGACCCGGAGGCGCACCGCCTGCACGCGGCCGTGCCGCTCGGCCGCGGCCGCGACGCGCTCGATCTCGACGAGGCTGTCGAGCACGATCGTGCCCGCGCCCACCTCGACGGCCCGGTCGATCTCGCGGAGCGACTTGTTGTTGCCGTGGAGCCCGAAGCGCTCGGGCTCGATCCCGGCTGCGAGGGCCACCGCCATCTCCCCGCCGCTGGAGAGGTCGAGGTTCAGCCCCTCGTCGCGCATCCAGCGGGCGACCTCGGTCGAGAGGAACGCCTTGCCCGCGTAGTAGACGGTGACGCCGGTGCCGATGCGGCCGAGCTCGCGGGCGAAGACCTCGCGCATCTCGACGGCCCGGCGGCGGGCGTCGGCTTCGTCCACCACGTAGAGAGGAGTGCCGTGCTCGCGCACCAGCTCGGCGACGGGCACTCCGGCGATCCGGATCGCGCCGTCCTCACCGCGCTCGGCGCTGTCCGGCCACACTCCGTCGGCCAGGGCGTTCGGGTCGGCGGGCGTGAGCAGCCACTCAGGCGCGAGCGGATGCCGGGGGGCGCGGGCGCGGGCGTCGACGGTGTCCACGGGTGAGACCTCACAGGAGAGAGTGGGAGCGTCACTGCGGGGCGAGCGGGTCCGGATTGACCCCTGAAGCCAGCGATGTCAGTGTTCGGCCCGCGGAAGACGCCGGCACAGGGCTCCGATCCTACCGGTCCGGGGCGGCGGCGCCGCGCGGGCTCAGGCGCAGGTACCCGGTTCCTGCTCCGCGGGGTCGCTGAGGAACGTCGGAGAGAGCGCGAAGCTCGTGTTCAGGGACTCCTCGGCGACCTCGACTCCGGTCAGCGTCAGTCCGCGCGGCACCGAGTCCGCGATGCACACGGTGGACGGAGCGAGCAGGTCGCCGGAGACGGCGCCGAAGCGGTCGCGGAAGTCGGTCGCCGAGAAGGTCGCGCCGGCGGCGGAGACCTCGGCCGGGGTCAGCCGGATGGCTCCGTCCACAGCAGCCAGCTCCATGCCGACGCTCGCGCCGAGCCGGAGGCCGAGCACCTCGACGGAGGCGGTCACCCGCACGAGCGGAGCGTCCAGCGTCACCTGGTCGACCGGCACGGCGCTGCGCTCGGTGACGAGCCGCGAGACCGAGGCCGCGTCGATCGCGACCGTCGTGCTGCCGGACTCGACCGCTCCGACGCCGCTCACCGGCACGCCGATCAGGGTCGCGGAGACGTCGCCGTCGAGCTCGCCGAACGTCACGTCCGAGCTGCGCAGGTCGAGCCGGTCCAGACGCCCCGAGACGAGCTGAGGGAGCACGGCCCAGCCGGCGACGTCGACGTCCACCGCCCGGTCCGCGGGCAGCGCGAGCGCCTCCCGGAGACTCGCGGCGGCGCGGTCCGCGACGGCGCGGCGGGCGAGCGAGTCGCCCACCACCGCCGCGACCACGAGCAGCACCAGCACCACGACGACCACCACGGCCGCGCGTCCCCCGCGTCGGCGCCGCGGCGCCGCCCCCGACTCGCTCACATCCGGTCCGGAGCCGTGACGCCCAGGAGCGAGAGCCCGTTGCGGAGCACCTGCCCGGTCGCCTCGTTCAGGCGCAGCCGGGTCGAGTGCACGGCCTCGACCGGGTCCTCGCCCTGCGGCACGACCCGGCAGTTGTCGTACCAGCGGTGGTAGAGGCCGGCGACCTCCTCGAGGTACCGCGCGACGCGATGCGGCTCGCGCAGCTCCGCGGCGTGCGCCACGATGCGCGGGAACTCCTGGAGGCCGCCGAGCAGCGCCGACTCGGTCGGGTGCACCAGCGTCTCGGGCGCGAACGGCTCGACGGGGACACCCGACGCCGCGGCCTTCGCCGCGACCTGGCGGGTGCGCGCGTGGGCGTACTGCACGTAGTACACGGGGTTGTCGTTGCTCCGCTTGGTCAGCAGGTCGAGGTCGATGTCGAGGGTCGAGTCGGCGGAGGACCGCACCAGCGAGTAGCGCGCCGCGTCCACGCCGACGGCCTCCGTGAGGTCCTCCATCGTGACGACGGTCCCCGCCCGCTTGGACATGCGGACGGCCTCGCCGTCGCGGAGCAGGTTGACCAGCTGGCCGATCAGGATCTCGAGGTTCACGCCCGGGGTGTCGCCGAACGCCGCGCACATCGCCATCATCCGGCCGATGTAGCCGTGGTGGTCGGCGCCGAGCATGATGATCGCCCTGTCGAAGCCGCGCTCGCGCTTGTCGAGGTAGTAGGCGAGGTCGCCCGCGATGTAGGCCGCTTCCCCGTCGCTCTTGATGATGACGCGGTCGCGGTCGTCCCCGAAGGCGGTGGTGCGCAGCCAGGTGGCGCCGTCCGCCTCGAAGATGTGCCCGAGCTCGCGGAGCCGCTCGATCGCGCGGTCGACGGCGCGGGACTCGTGCAGGGAGTTCTCGTGGAAGTACACGTCGAAGTCGACGCCGAACTCGTGCAGGCTCTGCTTGATCTCGCCGAACATCAGCTCGACGCCGATCGAGCGGAAGGTCTCGGCGAGCTCCTCCTCGGGCAGGACGGCGAGGTCGCCCGGGTAGGCGGCCGAGACGCGCTCGGCGATGTCGGCGATGTAGGCGCCGCCGTAGCCGTCCTCCGGGGTGGGCTCGCCACGGTGGGCGGCGAGGAGGCTCCGCGTGAAGCGGTCGATCTGCGCGCCGTGGTCGTTGAAGTAGTACTCGCGGGTCACCTCGGCGCCCTGCGAGAGGAGCATCCGGGCCAGGCTGTCGCCGACCGCCGCCCAGCGCGTCCCGCCGATGTGGATGGGCCCGGTGGGGTTGGCGGAGACGAACTCGAGGTTCATCCGCACGCCGGCGTAGGCGGACCCGGTGCCGTAGGCCTCGCCGGCCTCGACGATCGCGCCGGCCAGGGCGCCCGCGGCCGCGGCCTCGAGCCGCACGTTCAGGAAGCCGGGACCGGCGACCTCGACCGAGGCGACGCCCTCGACCGCGCCCAGCCCCTCCGCCAGCTCGGCGGCGAGCTCGCGCGGGTTCGCGCCGACCCGCTTCGCGAGCTTCATCGCGATGTTCGAGGCCCAGTCGCCGTGGTCGCGGTTCTTCGGGCGCTCCAGCACGACGTCCGAGAGCTCGACGCCCGCGTCGCTCCCTCGTCGCTGCACGGCGTCGAGGACGAGGGCGTGCAGGGAGGCGGCGAGCTGTTCGGGAGTCACGGGGAGCGATTCTACCGGCCGCCGCGCCCGCGCCCTCCGTCTCACCTGCACCCCGGGGCCGCTCGGCAGGGCGGCGTTGCTAGGGTGCGACGCATGCGCCGTCCCGCCGCCCTCCTCCTCGTCGCCCTCGCCGCGGCGGCCCTCTCCGGTTGCTCGCCCGCGGCCGACCCGGAGCCGAGCGCGAGCGGCGCCGTCAGCGGCACGCCGATCCCCCTCGCCTGCGAGCAGCTGGTCCCGGCCTCGGCGCTCGCGGGCCTGTGGGGCGGATTCTCCCCGGACGACGGCATCGAGACCACCGCGGTCTCCGACGAGATCACCCAGTACGACGGCCTGGTCTGCGGATGGTCCGACGACTCGGGCGCCGAGCTGCAGCTGGCCGTGGCCCACCTCGATCCCGCGGTGATCGAGGCGCTCAAGAACGAGTTCTTCACCACCAGCAAGGCCGTCCCCACCTACGGCAAGCCGCCGGAGATCGAGGGCTACTACCAGGTGGCCGAGGGGCGGGGCGTCGCGGACGCCTTCGTCGGCGAGTACTGGATCGAGGCGTCCAGCGCCTCCTTCGTCGAGCCCGGGGACCCCGAGCCGCTCGTGCGGTCGGCGATCGGCGTCCTCGCCGGCTGAGCCCCGGCGTCAGCCCAGACGCACCGGCGAGACGTGGTCGTCGACGAGCGCCGCGTCGCAGTCGGCCTCCACGCTCATCCCGGTCAGGCGCAGGTCCGTCAGGTAGCTGCTGAGGAACGCTGTGTCGGCCGTGTCCCGACCGGACGAGATGCGCAGCATCGACCCGCGCGGAGCCAGCCGGGTCGCGTCCACGACGTGCCAGGCGCCGCCGACCCACGCCTCCGTGACCGCGTGGAAGTCCCGCGGCTCGAGGCCCGGCGCGTAGACCGCCGTCACCCGGGCGGGGATGTCGAGAGCGCGGAGGAGCCCGGCGACCGTGTGCGCGAAGTCCCGGCACACGCCCTGGCCGCTCTCGATCACCTGCGCCGCTCCCCCGGTGCCGACCGTCGACCCGTAGACGTACGACAGGTGGCCGTGCACCCACTCCTCGACGGCCGTCAGCGCCTCGAAGCCGCGGGCCCGCCCGAACTCCCGCCGGGCGATCCCGCCGAGCACGTCCGCCTCGGCGTACCGGCTCGGCCGCAGGTACTCGACGAGCTCGAGCTCGCTCGGCTCGTCCGGAACGCCGTGGCCGACGACCCGCGCCCGGTACTCGACCCGCATGTCGCCCTCGTTCCCCGCGACCCGGTGCACGCGAGCGCCGTGGCGCGCCGGGAACTCCCGCACCGGCACGTCCTGCCCGTCGAGCAGGACGGTGAAGGAGTCCTCGAACGAGTCGCCGGTGGACGTCGCCGCCACCAGGAAGATCAGGTCGGTCGGACCGTTCAGACGCAGATCCAGCGAGGCGGAGACAGTGCGCAGCATGCCTCCATCGTGGCACGTGCGAGGACCGCTCCCCGCGTCGGAGCCCGCCCCGCCCGGGTGCTAATGTGGTCAGGCACTCCTGGCCCCCATAGCTCAGGGGATAGAGCACTGCCCTCCGGAGGCAGGGGCGTAGGTTCGAATCCTACTGGGGGCACATCCGCGGCACTCCGCTTCCCTCCCCCGCACTCGGGCGCTCAGCGCCGGAGCTCGACACCCCTCGAGACGCACCCGCTCTCAGCAGGCCGAGCACTCTCTCGCGGTACGCGGCGGAGTCCGATCGTTGCGCAGCTCACAGACGCTCCTTCTGTTCCCGGACAGTACGAAGGCCCGCGATCGACGATCACGGGCCTTCGGGACGTTCACCACCGGCGCTCGGCCGGTCGGGCTCACTCGTAGAGGTGGAAGGTGCCGGCGCAGTCGGCCGAGCAGAAGCCGTCGCGACGACGAGCAGAAGCTCCTCCGCATGCTTCGCAGCGGCGGCGTCCGAGCATCCGCGAGATCAGGCTCTGGGGCGCCGACGCGATCACCGAGACCGGGGTGTCGGGGCGCACGGGGGCTCCCGTGGTCGAATCGAGCTGGATCCCAGCGGTGTCGAGCGTGGCGCGAAGCATCCGTGTTCCTTCCGATCGGTGAACCGTGTGCGAGCACTGTATTGCCAGTCCCTGAGAACTTGCGAAGGGCTTGACGAGGCTCGCGATCGAGAGTAGCCGAGAACGACATCTGTCGGTCAGTCGGGATCGACCCGTGAACGAGGAACAGCCGCGCGCCCTCCTGGCGGAGAGCAGCACGGCTGTTCGAGGTGTCGGGTTCGGCGGGCGGACGATGCCCGCGCTCGTGGGAGCGGGGCGACGGGCCCGGAACGACCGGGAAGTGGGGCTAGTACGCGCCGCTGGTGCTCCGGGTGTCGATCGCCACCGTCGGTGCGGGCACCTGCACCGGTCGCAGGGCGGGGAGCGAGGCGCTCCTGCCCGTGCGGAACGGCAGCAGGACGAGCATGACGGGGAGAAGGACGATCCACAGGAGGACCGACAGCGCGAGACGCGCCCAGATGGAAAGAATATTGAGCATTTTTGTGCCGCCTTCGGGTGACGGTAGAAGTGAACTCCGCGAACAGTATCATCGGGCCGACGGGGGGAGAAGAGTGGAATTGCGCCAGTGATCGCGCCTCTCCCGCCACGCCCCCGAGCGGTCTGCCACCCCTCTCTTCGTCGCCCAGCGCCGATCGGATGGGTCGATCCCGCATCCGATCGACACACGGCCCGCGCAGTGCGTCCTCCTGAGAGCCGGGCCGTAGGGTGAGCGCGTGAAGATCCTTGTCGTCGAAGACGATCCAGCCATGGGTGAGGCCCTCGTCGGCGGCCTCGAAGACGCCGGCTACGAGCCCGTGCTCACCACGAACGGCATCGACGCGCTCGTCGCGTTCAGCAACGCCGAGTTCTCGGCCGCCATCGTGGACGTCATGCTCCCGGCGATGTCGGGCTTCGAGATCTGCCGCCGGATCCGCGAGCTCGGCCGGCCCACGCCGATCATGCTGCTGACCGCGCGCGACGCGATCGAGGACCGCGTCTTCGGGCTCGACGCCGGAGCGGACGACTACCTCACCAAGCCGTTCGCGTTCACCGAGCTCAATGCGCGCCTGCGCGCCCTCCTGCGCCGCAGCCCGTCGCTCATGTCCACCTCGATCGACGTCGGCCGCATCACCGTGGACGGATCGAGCATCCGGCGCACCGCCGACGGCTCGCGCATCCACGTCAGCCCGAAGGAGCTCGAGCTCCTCAAGCTCCTCATCACTCCCGTCGGCTCCGTCGTGACCCGGCAGCGGATCCTCTCGGAGATCTGGGGCGGCGGCGAGATCGTCGACAACAACATCGTCGACCAGTACGTCAGCTACCTGCGCAAGAAGCTCCCGACCGAGGACACGGGCGTCAGCATCGTGACCGTGCGCGGCAAGGGCTACTTCCTCCGTCCGGTCGAGTAGCCCGTGTCGCGGGTGAGCACGGCACGCCGCCGGGTCGGCGCGCTCTCGATCCGCGCGAGGATCACCGTGGGCACGGTCGCGGTGGCGACCGCCCTCTTCGCGCTCGCCGCGCTGCTCTTCTACCAGGTGGTCACCGGCATCGTCGATCGCAGCGAGCGGACGATCCTGATGTCGATCGAGGACGAGGTGCGCCGCGACATCTCGGCGGGCAACGTCCCGCGCACGCAGGGCTCGTCGACGGGCCAGCTGTTCCTGGCCCTCGCGCCCGACGGGAGCGTCAGCACCTCGACCATGCCCTCGCGCCTGAGCGGCGAGGTGCTGAGCGCCCTGGCGGAGGAGCCCGCCGACACCTCGCCCCGGTACGCCGATGTGACGACGGCGAACGGGAGCTACCTGGTCCGCTTCACGGCCATCGAGAGCGACCGCGGCGTCTGGCAGGTCGCCTCCGCCCGCGACCAGGCCGCCTCGCAGCTCGTCCTCGACGACTTCGCCCACGTGCTGGTATACGCCGCGATCTTCCTCGTCGTCACGTTCGGGCTCGCCTCGTGGATCCTCACGGGCGCGGCCCTCGCCCCGGTGCGCCGGATGCGGGCGCGCGCGGATCAGATCGCCGCCGAGCCCGGGCAGGGCGACCAGCTCCCGGTGGTGGGCACGCGGGACGAGATCGACGAGCTCGCCGTGACGCTGAACGCGTTCCTGACCAAGCAGACCGCGTCGCTCGCCCGCGAGAAGCAGATGGTGTCGGATGCGAGCCACGAGCTCCGCACGCCGCTCGCCGCGCTCTCGGCGCAGCTCGAGATCGCCCACCACCGCGTCGACGACCCGGTCGCGGTCGACCGGGTCATCCTCGACGCGCAGAAGAGCGTCGACCGCCTCGTGCGCCTCGCCTCCGCCCTGCTCGACATCTCGCGCATCGAGAGCCGCACCGTCCGCCCGACCGCTCCCTTCGCCGAGCTCGTCGACGAGCTGGTGGGCGCCGTCGACCGCACCCGCCTGCTCGCCTCGGAGTCGGGGGTGGAGATCGACTACGAGATCGACGAGCGCGAGCCCGCGCGGCTCTACGCGGTCGCGTCCCAGGACTTCGGCCGGGTGATCGACAACCTCGTCAGGAACGCGATCCAGGCGATGAACGGCGGCGGCATGATCGTCGTCTCCCTCTCGCAGACGGACGGGCGCCTCCTGCTCAGCGTCTCGGACGACGGACCGGGCATGCCCGACGCCTTCATCCCGGTCGCCTTCGACCGCTTCTCCCGTCCGGACGACTCTCGGACCCTCGCCTCCGGTGGCAGCGGGCTGGGACTCGCCCTGGTCCACACGACCGTTCTCTCGGCCGGCGGGACGGTCGCCCTCGTCAACCGCTCCCCCCGGGGTCTCGCAGTCGACATCGTCCTCCCGCCCGTCGGCTCCGCCTGAGCGGCCCCGCCGGAGAACGACGAAGGCCCCCGGCGGACCGGGGGCCTTCGTGGAGGATCGTCAGCGCGGGTCGTCCTCGGGGCGGACCGGCTGCGGCTGCGGGTCGCCGACCGCGGCGGGCGGCGGAGCCCAGGACGTCTGCGGCGCCTCTGCCGGGGCGGTGCCGCCGTCGAGCAGGTTGCGCGCGCGATTGACCACCTCGGGGTCCACGAGCACGGAGTAGCTGGTCGCGATCACCTGCATGGTCGAGGTGAAGTCGCGACGGCGGCGGTTCACGGCGTAGGAGGCGAGCCCGAAGAGCATTCCGAAGCCGGCGCCCAGCAGCACCGCCGCGATGAGGAAGGAGAACTCCGTCGTCGGCGAGAAGATGATGAGCAGGAGACCCAGGAACACGCCGAGCCAGGCACCGGAGGCCGCTCCCGCCAGGGCGACGCGGCCCCAGGTCAGCTTGCCGGTCACCCGCTCGACGCTCTTGAGCTCGTTGCCGATGATGGCGAGCTGGCGCACCGGGAAGTCGGCGCGAGCGAGCACGTCCACGGCGGCCTGCGCCTCCTGGTACGTGTCGAAGGTGGCGAGGATCTCCCCGCGCGGGATCGTGGGGGAGGCCGGCCCTCGGCCGTTGAACGGCGTCTGCTGAGTCACCCGGGCAGAATCGCACAGGCCACTTGAAGGTCTCTGAACGGATTCGGAGAACGGGCCGAGGGCGGGCCGGGAACCCTCGGCGTCCGCCCGGCCGCACGGGACTAGGTTTGTAGCCGTGAGTTCCGCCAGAGTCTTCGTCGCGCGCTTGGCCGGATGCAGTGTCTTCGACCCGGCCGGCGATCGCGTCGGCAAGGTCCGCGACGTGCTCCTGGTCTACCGGCAGAACGACGCCCCGCGGGTGGTCGGCCTGGTGGTGGAGATCCCCGGGCGCCGACGCGTCTTCGTGTCGATCGGCCGGGTCACCAGCATCGGCAGCGGCCAGATCATCACCACCGGGCTCATCAACGTGCGCCGCTTCGAGCAGCGCGGCGGGGAGGTCCGCGTCATCGCCGAGCTCCTCGGCCGCCGGGTGAGCTTCGTGGACGGATCCGGCGACGCGGTCGTCGAGGACGTCGCGATCGAGGAGGCCGCTCCCGGCGAGTGGGAGCTCGCGCAGCTCTTCGTCCGGCGGCCCAAGACCAGCCCCTCCCCCTTCGCCAAGGGAGCGACCGCGTTCGCCGGCTGGCGCGAGGTCCGCGAGAGCGTCTCGACCGAGGCGCAGTCCGCTGAGCAGTACGTGGCCAGCCTCTCCGAGCTCAAGCCCGCCGACCTCGCCAGCACGCTCCTCGATCTGCCGCAGCAGCGGATGCTCGAGGTCGCCGGCGAGCTCTCGGACGACCGCCTCGCAGACGTGCTCGAGGAGATGCCCGAGAGCGAGCAGGTCGAGATCCTCGGCCGGCTCGACGACGACCGCGCCGCCGACGTGCTCGACCAGATGCAGCCGGACGACGCGGCCGACCTGATCGCGCAGCTCTCGGAGGAGCGCGGCGAGGCGCTCCTGGAGCTGATGGAGCCCGAGGAGGCGGACGACGTCCGCATGCTCCTCACCTACGCTCCGGAGTCCGCCGGCGGTCTGATGACCACGGAGCCGATCATCGTCTCCTCCGAGGCGACCGTCGCCGAGGGTCTCGCCCTCATCCGCCGCCACGAGCTCGCCCCGGCGCTCGGCGCCGCCGTCTGCGTCACGCTGCCGCCCTACGAGCCGCCGACCGGCCGCTTCCTCGGCATGGTGCACTTCCAGCGGATGCTCCGCTACCCGCCGCACGAGCGCCTCGGCACCCTGCTCGACCAGAGCATGGATCCGATCACGCCCGAGACCTCGGCGGCCGAGGTCGCCCGGATCCTGGCCAGCTACAACCTCGTCTCGGTGCCCGTCGTCGATGCGTCCCATCGCCTCGTCGGCGTCGTGACCATCGACGACGTCCTCGACTACCTCCTCCCCGACGACTGGCGCAGCCACGGCGACGACGACGAACCGAGGACGCCGGTGACGACGGCGACGCAGGGCGTCCCGCTCGTGCCGCCGGCACCCGCGGCGACAGGCAGGACACGACGGGGACGGAGGGGCACGCGTGGCTAGGGACAGCAAGCAGGATCGGCGCCTGGACGCCCCCAAGGGGCTGCGCACCCGCGTCCTCTCGCGGAGGAACCGCCCGAGCAGCGACCGCTTCGGCCGCCTGACCGAGTCGTTCGCCCGCGGCATGGGCACGCCGTGGTTCCTGGTCGGGATGACGATCTTCTGCGTCTTCTGGCTGATGTTCAACACCTACGGACCCGCGGACGCGCGCTTCGACTCGCAGGCCCTCGGCTTCACGGTGCTGACGCTGATCCTCTCGCTGCAGGCCTCCTACGCCGCGCCGCTGCTGCTGCTCGCGCAGAACCGCCAGGACGACCGCGACCGCGTGCAGATCGAGCAGGACCGGCAGCGGGCCGAGCGCAACCTCGCGGACACCGAGTACCTCGCGCGCGAGGTCGTGGCGCTGCGCCTGGCCATCCGCGACATGGCGAGCAAGGACTTCATCCGCTCGGAGCTGCGCGGCCTGCTCGAGGAGCTCGAGAAGGATCGGGCACAGGCACCCGAGCGGCGCGATGCCTGACGTCGCCGCGATCGAGACCGCCGTGAGGGCGGCGCTGGCCCGCGTCGTCGATCCGGAGATCCGGAAGCCCATCACCGAGCTCGACATGCTCGAGTCGGTCGAGGCGGCCGTCGACGGAGCGGTCCGCGTCGCGATCCGACTGACCATCGTCGGCTGCCCCGCCGCCTCCGCGATCGAGCGCGACGTCCGCGAGGCCGCGGCCTCGGCTCCCGGAGTCACGGCCGTCGACGTCCTGGTCGGAGTCATGACGCCGGCGCAGCGCACCGCCCTCACCGAGCGCCTCCAGGGCGGCCGTCGGAGCATGCCCTTCGGCCCGGACTCGCTCACCCGCGTCTACGCGGTCACCAGCGGCAAGGGCGGTGTCGGCAAGTCGACCGTCACCGCCAACCTCGCGGTCGCCCTCGCTCAGCGGGGGCTCGCGGTCGGCCTGGTCGACGCCGACGTGCACGGCTTCTCCATCCCCGGCCTGCTCGGGCTGATGCACGACGGGCGCGTCGCGGGGCCCACCCGCGTCGGCGAGCTGATGCTGCCGCCGGTGGCGCACGGCGTGAAGGTCATCTCGATCGGGATGTTCCTCGAGGGCGACACCCGAGGGGCCGCCGTCTCGTGGCGGGGGCCCATGCTGCACCGCACGATCTCCCAGTTCCTCACCGACGTGTACTTCGGCGACCTCGACGTGCTCCTGCTCGACCTGCCTCCCGGCACGGGTGACGTGGCGATCTCCATCGGGCAGCTGCTCCCGCACGCGGAGGTGCTGATCGTCACCACGCCGCAGCCGGCCGCCGCCGACGTGGCCGAGCGCAGTGGAGCGCTCGCCCGCCAGTCGGGTCAGCGCATCGTCGGAGTGGTCGAGAACATGTCCGGACTCCCCCAGCCCGACGGCTCGGTGCTGGAGCTCTTCGGCAGCGGAGGCGGAGCCGAGGTCGCGCGTCGGCTCACCGCGGCGGGCGACGAGGTGCCGCTGCTCGCGTCGCTGCCGATCTCCGTGGCGCTGCGAGCGGGGGGCGACGAGGGCGTGCCCGTCGTCGTCGGCGATCCGGAGGATCCTGCTGCCCGGGCGATCGACGCCCTGGCGGCGACGCTCGCCGCGCGGCCGCGAGGACTGACCGGCCGTCGGCTTCCACTCGCCGTCGGCTGACGCCTCCGAGCGCCTGCGCACTCCTGCGTCCGGGAGGCGTCCGTCGAGACGCCGCAGCCGCGCTCCTCGCGGAGCAGGGCTCAGGTGGCCTCGGAGTCGATCGGCGGCGGCGCGACGCTCGAGAGCGTTCCGGACGAGACGGAGCGCTGCATCGTCGTGTAGTAGCTGTCCTGCGCCGAGCCGGTGCCGCCCGGCACGACCGGAGCGGCGACAGCGGTGGGCGGCTTCACCGTGGGGGCCGGATCGTCCTCGAGCAGGGCGTCGCGGATGATGCGGCGGGGATCGTACTGGCGCGGGTCGAGCTTCTTCCAGTCGACGTCGTTGAACTCGTCGCCCATCTCGTCCTTGACGCGCTCCCTGGCCTGCGTGGCGAATCCGCGCACCTTGCGCACGAGCTGCCCGAGCTGGGCGGCGTAGTGCGGGAGGCGGTCGGGACCCAGCACGAAGACGGCGATGACCCCGATGATGAGGAGCTTGTCGAACGTCAGACCGAACACGAGGACAACACTAACCCGCCGCGCCTCCCCCGCGGAGCCCGCGCGCCACCGTACCCTGACGATGCCCGGGCGCGATCCGCCCGGTGCACCGATCAGAGGAGCGCCCCCGTGTCCGACAAGGATGCCAACTGGAAGTACGCCGAGGACGCGGTCGTCGAGTCGGAGGCCATCGCCTCGGCCCGCCGGCTCTCGGTCGAGCTGGGCATCGACGCCGTCTCCCCCTCCATCGGGGCGCAGGCCGCGCTGGTCGCCGCGGCGGCGCGCGCGACCTCCATCATCGAGATCGGCACCGGCACCGGGGTGAGCGGCCTGTGGCTGCTCGACGGCGCCCCCGAGGCCATGCTCACCTCGATCGACTCCGAGGCGGTGCATCAGCAGCACGCGCGCGCCCAGTTCCACGAGGCGGGCATCTCGCCCAACCGGCTCCGGCTCATCCCGGGCCGCGCCCTCGAGGTGCTGCCGCGGATGAACGAGAACTCCTACGACATCGTCTTCGTCGACGGCGATCCGCTGCAGGTCATCGAGAACGTCGAGCACGCGCTGCGGCTCGTCCGCCCGGGAGGGACGGTCCTCGTCCCCCACGCGCTGTGGCGCGGACGCGTGGCCAACCCCGCTCAACGCGACGAGATCGCGACCGCGTTCCGCACGCTGGTGGCCGAGGTCTGCGCCTCCCCCGCCGTGGTCAGCGTGCTCTCGCCGATCGGCGACGGCCTGCTGCAGGCCAACAAGCGCCGCGCCTGACGAGCGCTGCTCCGCCGGGACAGACGGAACGCCCGCCGCACGGTGTGCGACGGGCGTTCACGACGGTGCGGATCAGGCGGGAGACACCACCGACGCGAGCGCGTCGTGCAGCTCTTTCGCCTCTGCATCGTTGACCGAGACGACGAGGCGTCCGCCTCCTTCGAGCGGAACGCGCACGACGATGAGTCGGCCCTCCTTAACAGCCTCCATCGGTCCGTCTCCGGTCCTCGGCTTCATGGCCGCCATAGAGTTCCCCTTTCGTGACGTATCCCTCTATTATCGTGCATCCGCGGGGGTGATCCGAACCGCGCCCGGAAGTCGGGGGTCAGCCGATCACGGCGGGGACCAGTCGCCCGGGGTGAACACCCAGCACAGGAGCACCCAGACGATCTGCCCGACGATCGATGCGGCCACCACGAACACCCTCAGGAGGGTCGACCGCGGCACCGCGAGCGCCCCGGCCAGCGGGAACATCGGCATCAGGATGCGGAACGTGCTCGACTGCGGGTAGAAGAACGCGAAGAGGTAGATCGCGTAGCCGCCGACCCAGAGCCGCGAGAAGACGTCGAGGCTGCGCGTGGCCCGCGAGAACAGGATCGCCAGGAATCCGAGCACCACCACGACGGTGATGCCCATCCCCGTGATCGGCGAGCCGAACCAGAGGCCTCCCCACCAGCCTCCGCCGGCGAACCAGGAGGTGAACGGGATGAGCTCGCCCTCGCCGATGAAGACGCTGCGCCAGGCGAGCTCGGTGTCGGTGTACGCGGTGAAGGAGCCGGTGACAGCCCAGGCGATGAGCAGCCAGGCGAAGCCGACCGCGAGGGACCAGACCGTGAGGGACACCGTGAAGGCGAACTCCCGGCGGGTGAACGGCTCGGTGCCGCGCACGTGGCGCCAGACGCGGTAGAGGAAGTAGAGGCCCGTCATCGCCGCGATCGCGAGACCGCTCGGGCGCAGGAGCCCCACGACCAGCACGACGGGGAACGTCCAGACCCACTTGCGGCGCACCAGCAGGAGGAGCAGCACGGCCGTCAGGAGGATGCCGCCGGACTCCGCGTAGCCGATCTGCAGGATCGGCGACGTCGGAGCGACGCAGAAGAAGACGATCCCCATCAGCGCCTGGCCCTCGCTGAGCGAGACGCGGAACAGCCGGTAGATCACCAGGCACGCGGCTGCACTGCAGACCAGGGCGACGAGCACGGCCGCGTTCGCCCAGTCGAGCCCGGTGATGTTCATCAGGCCGCGGACGGTGAACGGGTAGACGGGCATGAACGCCCAGGGGTTCTGCTCGACTGCTCCGGACGGCGAGAGCGGCAGGACCGACGGGTACCCCGTCATCCCGATCCGCTCGTACCAGCCGCCGTCCCACGTCGTCGCGAACCGGACGTAGGTGTCGCGGAGTCCCGTCCACTCGACACCCTGACGCACGGCGCCGACCCGGAGCATGATCACGGTCGTGACGACCCGGGACACGGCGAAGACCAGGAGCACCTGGATCCACCACGGGATCCTCCGGAGAAGAGCCCACCGGGAGCGGGACGGGGAGGCGTCCTCCGTCTCCGGCGCGATCGCGGTGGCGCTCACGCGAGCGGCCCGCGGTCCGCCGGGGAGTCGGAGGGGGGAGGAGTCGTCAGCGGGGGGCGGGCGGGAGTCGCCGCGGCTCGCCGGCGTGTCGGCCGGAGGAGGGGCGACGCGTGTCGCGGCTCACCGGCTGGCGTGAGGGGAGACATTCCGACGAGCATACCCGCGCGGGAGTCGGAAGTCCCCGGAGGAGCACCGCGTCGGCCGCACGCGCGGAGCGATCACGGCGGAGTCCAGTCCGATCCGGCGACGGCCCAGCACAGCGAGATCCAGGCGATCTGGCCGCCGATCCCGAGCAGGACCAGCGCGACGCGGAAGACCGGCGAGCGCGGGACCGCCAGCGCTCCGACGAGCGGGAACATCGGGCCCAGCAGACGGAAGGTGCTGGACTGCGGGAAGAAGAAGGCGAGCAGGTAGACGCCGTACCCGGCGACCCAGGCCCGGCTGAAGAGGTCCAGCCTCCGGGTCCACGGTGCGGCGAGGATCCCGACGAGCGCCGCCAGCAGGAGCACCACCAGCACGACGCCGACGGCCGGAGCCCCGAACCACCACGAGCCCCACCAGGCTCCGCCCTGGAACCACGGGGTCAGCGGGAGCAGCTCCTGGTACCCGATGTAGACCGCGCGCCAGGCCAGCTCGGTGTCGGTGTACGCGGTCATCGACCCGGTGACGGCCCACGCCACGGCGGGCCAGAGGAAGCCGACCACGAGCCCCCACGCCGTCAGCCCCAGGGCCGGCAACCACTCCGACCGTGGGAACGGCTCCGTGCGGCGCCGGACGAACCGGTAGACGACGTAGAGGCCGAGCGCGGCGGCGAAGGCGAGCCCGCTCGGCCGCGTCAGACTCAGCAGCAGCACCACGGGCACGACCGCGAGCCAGCGGCGCCGCACCAGGAGGAGGAGCGTGATCGCGGTCAGGAGCATCGCCATCGACTCCGCGTAGGCGAGCTGCATCAGCGGCGAGGTCGGCGCCACGCAGAACAGCAGCACCGCCGTCAGCGACTGCGACTCGCCGAGGGAGTGCCGGAAGAGGCGGTACAGGACGAGGCAGGCTCCGGCTCCGCACAGGACGGAGACGGTGACGGCGGCCGGAGCCCAGGTGAGGCCGGTGACCGCCATCAGCGCCTTCACGACGCCCGGGTAGAGCGGCATGAAGGCCCAGGCGTTCTCTCCCACGTGGCCGTCCTGCGTGATCGGCAGGAAGCCGGGGTACCCGGTGGCCGCGATGATCTCGTACCAGCGGCCGTCCCACATCGACGCGAACGCCGAGTAGGACGGGGAGGGCCCGGTCCACGGGTTCGCGAGCTGGTGCGCAGCGAACTGCAGCAGGATCACGGTCGTGATCACACGGGTCGCGACGTACACCAGGAGGACCCGCGCCCACCACGGGACCAGGCGCAGGCGGAGGCGGACGGGGACGGCCGTGGCGATCGCGCTCACGAGGACGCGGTCAGCCAGCGGCGGAGGCCCTCGGCGCACTCGGTGATCTCGTGCACCGCCACGCGCTCGTCGTCGGCGTGGGCCCGGAGCGGGTCGCCCGGTCCGTAGTTGACGGCGGGGATGCCCAGGGCGGAGAACCGCGCCACGTCGGTCCAGCCGTACTTGGGCTTCGCCTCGGCCCCGACGGCCGCGAGGAAGGCCTGCGCCAGAGGTGCGTCCAGACCCGGGCGGGCCCCCTCGGCCAGATCGTCCACCGTCATCTCGAACCCCTCGAAGAGCTCCTCGAGATGGGCGAGCGCCTCCTCCCCGGACCGGTCGGGGGCGAAGCGGTAGTTCACCTGCACCGTGCAGAGGTCGGGGATCACGTTGCCCGCGACCCCGCCGGTGACGCGCACGGCGTTGACGCCCTCGCGGTACACGAGGCCCTCGACCTCGACCTCGCGCGGAACGTAGGCGGCGAGGCGGTCGAGGATCGGCGCGGCGGCGTGGATCGCGTTCTCGCCGACCCAGCTGCGGGCGGAGTGGGCGCGGACGCCGCGGGCGACCACGTCGACCCGGAGCGTCCCGTTGCAGCCGCCCTCCACAGCTCCGCTCGTCGGCTCGCCGAGCACGGCGAAGTCGGCCGAGAAGAGGTCGGGGCGGTGCCGGGAGAGACGCCCCAGTCCGTTGAGGTCCGCTGCGACCTCCTCGTTGTCGTACCACATCCAGGTGATGTCGACGGCCGGGTCGGAGAGCTCGGCGGCGAGGACGAGCTGCACCGCCACACCCGCCTTCATGTCGACGGTCCCGCGGCCGACCAGGTGCTCGACCCTGTCGATCGTCTCGGTGACGACGGGCAGATTGCCGTTGACCGGCACCGTGTCGAGGTGCCCGGCGATCACGACGCGCTGGGCGAGACCGAGGTTCGTCCGCGCCACGACGGTGTGGCCGTCGCGGATGACCTCGAGGTGGTCGTACTGCTCGAGCGCCCACTGCACCGCGTCCGCGATCTCGAGCTCGTCGCCCGAGACGGACGGGATGTCGCAGAGGATCCGCGTCAGGGCGACCGGATCGGTGCGCAGATCGAGCGGAGGGGCGGTGGTCGCATCGGCCATGCGCCCCAGGGTAGCGGCCGCACGCTCCGCGCTACCCTGATCGGCATGACCCTCGAGCACTCCGCAGACTCCTCCGCGCCCGCCTCCGCCTGGGGATACGGGCTCGCCACCGTGGCCGCCGACGGCACCGTCCTCGACACCTGGTTCCCGGAGCCGCGCCTCGGCACCATCCCGGCGGGCCGCGACCCCTGGATCGTCCCGGCGGAGTTCGAGGAGCAGGCCGGCGAGGATCCGCGCCGCGAGGTCCGGATCGACGTGGTCACGCTGCAGATCGACGTGCAGGCGCCGCCCGCCTCCACGTCCGACGCCTACCTGCGGCTGCACCTGCTCTCGCACCTCCTGGTCCGCCCGAACGAGGTGAACCTGGACGGCGTCTTCGCGCACCTCCCGAACGTGGTCTGGACGAACGCCGGCCCGGTGTCGCCGGAGTCGTTCACCCGTCTGCGCCCCTCGCTCCGGCGCCACGGCATCCAGGCCACCGGGATCGACAAGTTCCCGCGGCTGACCGACTACGTCACCCCGGCGAAGGTGCGCATCGCGGACACCTCCCGCGTCCGCCTCGGCGCGCACCTCGCACCCGGCACGACGGTGATGCACGAGGGCTTCGTCAACTTCAACGCCGGGACCCTCGGCAGCTCGATGGTCGAGGGGCGCATCTCCCAGGGCGTCGTGGTCGGCGACGGCTCGGACATCGGCGGCGGCGCCTCGATCATGGGCACCCTCTCCGGCGGAGGAGTGCAGCGCGTGTCGATCGGCGCGCGGGCTCTGCTGGGTGCGAACTCGGGCATCGGCATCTCCCTCGGCGACGACACCGTCGTCGAAGCCGGCCTCTACGTGACCGCCGGCACCAAGGTCGTCGTGGTCGGCGGAGCGCCGCGCGCGGACGGCGGCCCGCAGACCGTGAAGGCCGTGCAGCTCTCGGGCGTGCCGAACCTGCTCTTCCGCCGCAACTCCCTCACCGGTGCCGTCGAGGTCCTCCCCCGCACCGGCGCCGGCATCGAGCTGAACGCCGCCCTGCACGCCTGACCCGCGGGCGGGCGGCCGGCGCCGCCGACCCTGCACGCGGCGCCCCGGGGCGACCCGTGCTGACCGAGTCACGCCGCCTCCCGACCGGAGCGTGGAGGCGGGCGCGCCGAGAGCCCGCCCCCGACGGGGACGGGCTCTCGGGGACCGGTCAGCGGTCGGTCGGCCAGTGGCGCTCGGGCGAGCCCATGTAGAGCTGCTGCGGGCGGCCGATCTTGGTCTGCTTGTCGGTGTTCATCTCGCGCCAGTGCGCGATCCAGCCGGGCAGGCGGCCGATCGCGAAGAGCACGGTGAACATCCGGGTCGGGAAGCCCATCGCCTTGTAGATGACGCCCGTGTAGAAGTCGACGTTCGGGTAGAGGCGCCGCTCCTTGAAGTAGTCGTCCTCGAGCGCGAGGGCCTCGAGCTCCATCGCGATGTCGAGCAGCGGGTCCTTCACGCCGAGAGCCTGCAGGACCTCGGAGGCGCTCTCCTTGACCAGCTTCGCGCGCGGGTCGTAGTTCTTGTACACCCGGTGGCCGAAGCCCATCAGGCGCACGCCCTCCTCCTTGTTCTTCACCCGCTCGACGAAGGTCGACACGCTCTCGCCCGACTCGCGGATCCGGCCGAGCATGGTGAGCACCGCCTCGTTCGCTCCTCCGTGCAGCGGGCCGAACAGGGCGTTGATGCCGGCCGACACGGAGGCGTAGAGGTTCGCCTCGGTGGAGCCGACGAGGCGGACGGTCGACGTCGACGCGTTCTGCTCGTGGTCCTCGTGGAGGATCAGGAGGCGGTCGAGCGCCTTCGAGAGCACCGGGTCGACCTGGTACTGCTCGGCCATCGTGCCGAAGTTGAGGCGGAGGAAGTTGTCGACGAAGCTCAGCGAGTTGTCCGGGTAGAGGAACGCCTGGCCGATCGCCTTCTTGTGGGCGTACGCCGCCATCACGGGCAGCTTCGCCAGGAGGCGGATGGTGGTGAGCTCCACCGCCTCCGGGTCCTTGGGGTTGGAGCTGTCCTCGTAGTACGTCGACAGGGCCGACACTCCGGCCGAGAGCACCGACATGGGGTGCGCGCTGTGCGGGAGCGCGTCGAAGAAGCGCTTGAGGTCCTCGTGGAGGAGCGTGTGGCGGCGGATCCGCTCGTCGAAGCCCGCGAGCTCGTCGGCGGTCGGCAGCTCGCCGTAGATGAGGAGCCAGGCCACCTCGAGGTAGGTCGCGTTGGTGGCCACCTCCTCGATCGGGTAGCCGCGGTAGCGGAGGATCCCCTGGTCGCCGTCGATGTAGGTGATCTGCGACTTGGTGGCCGCCGTGTTCACGAAGCCGTAGTCGAGCGACATGAAGCCGGTCTGCTTGGACAGGGTCGAGAAGTCGATGCTCGAGGAGCCGTCGACGCTGCGCAGGACCGGGAAGTCCGCGGTGCGGTCGCCGAATGTGAGCGTGACCTTCTCGGGGAGCTCCTGCTCCGCCGGCGCGGGAGGCGGCGTCGTGGCGCTCCCGGTCGCGGACTCCGTGGAGCCCACCGTCGCGGTTCCGTCGCTCTGCGTGCCGGATTCGGTCACAACGCCTCCCAGGTCGTCGCGGTCGCACCCCGGAAGCGCTCGCGCGGAGCGGGCGGCGCCGGGTCTGGATCGTGGTGCAGCCGGGGCCTCGCGAGGCGCCGTCGACCGAACCACATACAGCCTATGGGCAAAGCGGGGGCACTGTGACATCGCCCAGCGCTGGGCCCGGGGCCTTGTCGGAACCCACCAGGATCGGGTGGGTCGAGCGCCTCAGAGGCCGCCGGACAGGCGCTCGACGGCGGCGTCGATCCGCTCGTCGGAGGCCGTCAGCGAGAGGCGCACGTGCTCGGGGAAGCCCTCCCCGTAGAACACGCCGGGCCCCGCGAGCACGCCGAGGCGGGCGAGCCGGTCGATGGACTCCCAGGCAGGGCGCCCCTCGGTCGCCCACAGGTAGAGGCCGGCCTCGCTGCGGTCGATCCGGAAGCCCGCGGACTCGAGGGCGGGCCGGAGGAGGTCGCGGCGGGAGCGGTAGCGCTTCTTCTGCGCGGCGACGTGCTCGTCGTCGGCGAGAGCGACGATCATCGCCTCCTGCAGCGGCCCGGGCACGATCATGCCCGCGTGCTTGCGGACGGTCACCAGACGCGCGATCAGGGTCGCGTCCCCGGCGACGAAGGCGGCGCGGTAGCCGGCGAGGTTCGACTGCTTGCTCAGCGAGTAGACGCCGAGGACCCCGGTGCGATCCTCCCCCACCACCCGCGGGTCGAGGATGCTCGGGATCGGCTCGTCGGCCCAGCGCCCTTCCCAGCCGAGCTCGGCGTAGCACTCGTCCCCCGCGATCACGGCGCCCAGCTCGCGGGCACGGGCGACGGCGCGCCGCAGGGCGGGAACGTCGAGCACGGCCCCGTCGGGGTTGCCGGGCGAGTTGAGCCAGACCAGGCGGGTCGTCACGGGCCACTCGGCGGGGTCATCGGAGGCGAGCGCCACGGCCCCGGCGATCGCCGCGCCCATCGCGTACGTCGGGTAGGCGGCCCGCGGATGCACGACCACGTCCCCCTCCCCGAGTCCGAGGAGGAACGGCAGCCAGGCGACGAGCTCCTTGGAGCCGATCGTGGGCAGGACCTCGTCGACCCCGAGGCCCTCGACTCCGCGGCGCCGCGCGTACCAGGCGGCGATCGCCTCGCGCAGGGCGGGGGTGCCGACGGTCGTGGGGTAGGCGTGCGAGTCCGTCGCGCGGGCGAGCGCGTCACGGATGGGAGCGGGCGTCGGGTCCACCGGCGAGCCGATCGACAGGTCGACGATCCCGCCGGGGTGCTCCGCCGCCGTGCGGGCGAAGGGCGCCATCAGATCCCAGGGGTAGTCGGGCAGCGCGCCGAGGGCCACGGGAGCGGCCTCAGTGGCTCTGCGGAGGCAGCGCCGCGATGACCGGGTGGTCCTTCGCGATCACGCCGACCTTGGCGGCTCCGCCCGGGGAGCCGATCTCGTCGAAGAACTCGACGTTGGCCTTGTAGTAGTCGGACCACTCCTCGGGGAGGTCGTCCTCGTAGTAGATCGCCTCGACGGGGCAGACCGGCTCGCAGGCACCGCAGTCGACGCACTCGTCCGGGTGGATGTAGAGCGAGCGCTCGCCTTCGTAGATGCAGTCGACCGGGCACTCGTCGATGCAGGCGCGGTCTTTGACATCGACGCACGGAAGTGCGATCACGTAGGTCACGGTGCTCCAGGCTCCTTCGAACAGTGTCTCTATCGTACGGGGGCCGACGGGGCGTCGGCGTCCGCGGGCCGCGGGGCAGCGGCGGGAGCGGCCGCCCGCAGCCGCGGCCAGGCGATCACGACCAGGGCGATGAGGGCGGGAAGGAAGGTCCAGGCCACGCCGAGGCCGTTCGCCGGGACGAGGACGGATCCGCCGGTGCTGCGCAGGGCGAGCAGCCCGATCATCCCGAGCAGGCCCATCGCGGTGCAGAACGCGACGAACCGGTCGATCAGGACGAGCCGCAGGCCGAGCAGGAGCAGCAGCACGCCGGCGAGGGAGGCGGCGAGGCCGACCGGGAGGACGACTCCGCCGACCGGCACGGTGCTCTGGTGGGCGACCGTCGTGATCGCTCCGACCACTGCGCCGACCAGGACTCCGGCGACGCCCGACAGTACGCGCGACCCCGGCGTCGGACGCTCCTCCGGCAGCGGCACCGGAAGGCCCGCCTGCGCGACGGGGCGGAAGCGCTCGATCCGGCCGATGGGGAACGGCGGACCGCTCGAGAGGCGGGCCTCGTCGCCCTCGACGACCAGCTGCGTCGCATGCGCCTCGAGGGCGGCGCGCTTGCGGGCGTGGTCCTCAGCGGACAGCTCGATGACGACGTCGCCGGGGAGGGGCGGGGCCGCGTCGGGGAGGACGGCGAGGAAGCGCAGGCCCAGCAGCTCGGCGGCGCGCTCGGCCACCCGTGCGGTGCGGACGTGGTCCGGATGGCCGTAGCCGCCGCCCGCGTCGTAGGACAGCACGACGCCCGCGTCGACCTGCCGGAGGACGGCGACGAGGTCGGCCACCTCCTCGTCCTCGGACGCGGCGGTGAAGGAGGCGGGGTGCACCGGCTCGAGCGGCACCGGGACGCGGCCGGGACCCCACTGCATGCCGGAGTCCCGGTAGACGCGCGGACCGAGCCCGGGTGCGCGGGCGCCCGCCTCGCCGAGGAAGCGGTGGTCGGCGACGCCGAGGGCCGTCAGGGCGACGACGAGCTCGGTCGTCCGGTGCGCGGCCAGCTCTGCCGAGCCCTCGAGCGGAGCGAGGTCCTCGGGGATGACCTCGCCGCACTCGCCCCGCGTGGCGGTGACGACGGTGACGGAGGCGCCCTGCGCCACCAGTCGCGCCAGGGTCCCGCCCATGGTGATCGTCTCGTCGTCGGGGTGGGCGTGCACCGCCACCACCCGCTCCGCTGCTGCGTCCCGGCCCGCGTCCACTCTCCGCCTCTCGTCCTGCGCGGCCTCCGCTGCGGGCGCTTCTGGACAGCGACCGGGCAGCGGACTACAGTCGACCCGGGTTAGGCAAGGCTTACCGAACAACGGGGCCTCGCCGACCGGATCGACTCGGGGCGGGAGTCGCCCCCTCCTCGTCCACCATCGACCAAGAGAACACGCGTGCTCGCAAACTACCTCATCGGCCTCCGCGAAGGCCTCGAAGCCGGCCTCGTCGTCGGCATCCTCGTGGCCTACCTGACCAAGCTCGGCCGGCGCGACGTGCTGCCGCGGCTGTGGACCGGCATCGCCGCGGCGATCGCGATCTCGCTCGTGACCGGTGCGATCCTCACCTGGGGCCCCTCGACCCTGTCGTTCCAGGCCCAGGAGCTCATCGGCGGCGGCCTCTCGATCCTCGCCGTCGGCCTGGTCACGTGGATGATCTTCTGGATGGGCGCGAACGCCCGCAGCCTCAAGGGCGACCTCGAGTCCCGGCTCGACGGCGCCGTCGCAGGGTCGGCTCTGGGCATCGTGGTCCTCGGCTTCATCAGCGTCGGCCGCGAGGGCATCGAGACGGCGCTCTTCGTCTGGGCGAGCGTGTCCTCGAGCAGTGCGGGGTCGGGATCCAGCGCCTGGGTCGGCACGATCGGCGCACTGCTGGGCATCCTCAGCTCGGTGGTCATCGCGTACCTGATCTTCCGGGGCTTCGTCCGGATCGACCTCGGCCGCTTCTTCACCTGGACGGGCGGCTTCCTCATCCTCGTCGCGGCCGGCGTCCTCTCCTACGGCGTCGGCGACCTGCAGGAGGCGTCGCTCCTGCCCGGCTGGGGAACCCCGCTGTTCTCGCTCGGCCCGATCCTCCCGCCGCCCGTGACCGCCGTGATCGGCGGCCTCTTCAACTACACGCCCGAGCCGACCGCTCTGCAGTTCGCCGCCTGGCTGCTCTACCTCGTCGTCGTCGGCGCCCTGTTCGTCCGCCAGGTCCGCCTGCGCGGCCCGAGACGGGGCAGCGCGGCCCCGGTCGCCGCTCCCGCTCCCACCTCCGTCTGACCCGCTCCGGCACCGCCGGCGCACTCGCCCCCGATCCAGGAGAAGCATGTCCTCGCGCGCTCGCCCCACCCTCCCCCGCGTCACCCTCGGCCTCGCCGGAGCCGGCGCCCTGGCGCTGATCCTCACGGGCTGCGTCCCGAACACCCCCGCGTCCTCCTCCTCCGCCGCGCTCGACGTCGCGATCAGCGACGACGCCTGCGACGTGTCGACCGCGACCGCCGAGGCGGGAGCGGTGACCTTCTCGCTGACCAACGGCGGCTCGGACGTCAACGAGTTCGAGATCCTGGCCGAGGACAAGCTGCGGATCGTGGGCGAGAAGGAGAACGTGACCCCGGGCCAGAGCGTCTCCTACGTCGCTCAGCTCGAGCCGGGCACCTACTACACCGCCTGCAAGTTCCAGCAGGTCGGCGCCCCGGTCGGGCTGAGCGAGTTCGTCGTTACCGGTGAGGCGACCGCGCAGTCGGCGGACGAGAAGGCGGCGACGGAGGCGGCGGTCACCAACTACGTGGCGTACGTGAAGTCGCAGGTGGGCGAGCTGCTGCCCGCGGTCGCCGAGTTCGCGCAGGCCTACGAGGCCGGCGACGACGAGTCGGCGCGCTCCCTCTTCGCGTCGACCCGCGTCTTCTACGAGCGCATCGAGCCGACCGCGGAGGCGTTCGGCGACCTCGACCCGCGCATCGACTACCGCGAGGTCGACGCGGTCGCCGAGGGCCTTGACTGGACCGGCTTCCACCGCATCGAGAAGGACCTGTGGGCCCCCGCGGACGGGGCGCTCAACTCCGACGGCACGAGCGCCCTGCTCGACTGGGCGCCCTCCACCCCCGAGCAGCGCGCGCAGTTCGGCCAGGGCCTCGTCGACGACGTACAGAGCCTCGCCGACCTCGTGAACGCACCCGGCTTCACCGTCTCGGTGGGCGACATCTCCAACGGCGCCATCGGCCTGCTCGACGAGGTCGCGGCCGGCAAGATCACGGGCGAGGAGGACTGGTGGTCGAGCACCGACCTCACCGACTTCGCCGCCAACGTCCAGGGCGCGGAGGTGGCGTTCGGCAACGTCGAGCCGATCGCGACCGCCAGCGGCGACGAGGGTGCCGACCTCACCGGGCGGATCACGCAGCGCTTCTCGGCGCTCGACGCCCTGCTGGCCCAGTACGGCTCGATCGACTCCGGCTTCGCCGCGTACTCCACCCTCACCGCCGAGCAGAAGAAGGAGCTCTCGGACGCGGTCAACGCCCTCTCCGAGCCGCTCTCGCAGCTGACCCACACGGTCCTCGGCGTCGAGGAGCCGGCCGCGTAGTGGACGCCGCGCAGCACGAGGGAGCCCTGCCGGCGGACACCGGGCAGTCGGCCGACGAGCCCCGCCGCCTCTCGCGGCGCGGGCTGCTCGGCCTCGTCTCGGCGGGGACCGCCGGACTGGCCGCCGGAGTGGGCGGCACCGTGGCCGTCACCTCGTCCGCGAGCGCGACGGCCTCCTCCACCACGCGCACCGTACCGTTCTTCGGCGCGAACCAGGCGGGGATCACCACCGCCGCGCAGGACCGGCTGCACTTCGCCGCGTTCGACCTCGCCGCGGGCGCTACGCGCGAGGACCTCATCGAGCTCCTGAAGGACTGGACGCTCGCCGCCTCGCGGATGACCCAGGGCCTGGAGGTCGGCGAGACCGGCGCGGTGGACGGACCGGACACGGCTCCCCCGGAGGACACCGGGGAGGCGCTCGGGCTCGACCCCGCGTCCCTCACCGTCACGGTCGGCTTCGGGCCCACCCTCTTCACGGACGAGTCCGGCGCCGACCGCTTCGGCCTCGCCGACCGCCGCCCCCCCGAGCTGCAGTCCCTGCCCCGCTTCCGCGGCGACGCGCTCGTCCCCTCGACCGGCGGCGGGGACCTCTGCATCCAGGCCTGCGCCGACGACCCGCAGGTCGCCGTGCACGCCATCCGCAACCTGAGCCGGATCGCGTTCGGCCGCGCCTCGCTCCGCTGGTCGCAGCTCGGGTTCGGCCGCACCTCCTCCACGTCCACCGCCCAGGCGACTCCGCGGAACCTCTTCGGCTTCAAGGACGGCACAGCGAACGTGAAGTCCGAGGAGGCCGACGCCGTCCAGGAGCACGTCTGGGTCCCGTCCTCCGACGGCCCCGCGTGGATGGTCGGCGGCAGCTACCTGGTCGCGCGGAAGATCCGGATGATCATCGAGACGTGGGATCGCAGCCAGCTGGGTGAGCAGGAGCGGGTCATCGGACGCAGCAAGGGGTCCGGCGCGCCGCTCTCGGGCGGAACGGAGTCCACCGAGCCCGACTTCGCGGCGGCCGGTGCCACCGGTGCCCCGCTGATCGATCAGGAGTCGCACGTGCGCCTCGCGCACCCGAGCGTGAACAACGGGGTGCGGCTCCTGCGCCGCGGCTACAACTTCGTCGACGGCAACGACGAGCTCGGACGCCTGAACGCGGGGCTGTTCTTTCTCTCGTTCCAGCGATCGCCGCAGCAGTTCGTCACGGTGCAGCAGAAGCTCGCGAACGACGCGCTCAACGAGTACATCAAGCACGTGGGATCCGCGATCTTCGCGGTGCCTCCCGGCGCTCGGGACGAGAGCGACTACGTCGGCTCAGGCCTCTTCGCCTGATCCACCTGAGCGGACGCGCATCCGATCCCAGCCGGTGTGCCGCTCGCTCCTATCCCCCGCAGAGACCGGCTGCCTAGCCTCGGTCCGATGTCTGGACACGGAGCGAAGAGCGGGCTGACCAAGCGCGAGCGGCAGGAGCTCGCCCGCGAGGAGGCGAGGGAGCGGCGCGAGGCCGAGCGGAGGCGTCGGCGGCGCAACAGGATCCTCGGCCAGAGCGGAGCGGCCGTCGGCGTGCTCGCGGTCGTCGCTCTCGTGGCGTGGAACGTGTGGTCGCAGCAGGCCGTCGCGAGCATCGGCCCCGCGAACATGCTCAGCGACGGCATCGTGCTCTCCGGCTCCGACTCGGCCGTCACCGCGGTCACCACGGCGCCGATCGAACCCGACGCACACCCGGTCCCCACCGACGAGGCGACGGTGCGTGCCGGCGGCGTGGTGACCGTCGACCTCTACGTCGACTACCTCTGCCCCTACTGCGGGCAGTTCGAGTCGACGAACATGGCGAATCTGGAGTCCTGGCTGACGCAGGGGGCGATCACTCTCGAGATCCATCCGATCGCGATCCTCGATTCGTCTTCGGCAGGCTCGCAGTACTCGAGCAGAGCAGCCAACGTCGCGGCCTGCGTCGCCGACGAGGACCCCGACCGGTTCCTCGCGGTGCACAAGGCACTGTTCGCGAAACAGCCCGCAGAGGAGACCACGGGTCTCGACGACGACGCGCTCCGGACGCTCGTGACCGACGCGGGCGTGACCGACGACGACGTGCTCGCGTGCATCACGAGCGGCGAGTTCAGGCCGTGGGTCGCAGCAGCGACGCAGCGGGCGACCACGCAGCCGCTCGCGAACTCCTCGCTCGACAAGCTGGAGTCGACTCCGACGGTGATCGTCAACGGTCAGCAGTACACGGGAGCACCGGACGACGCCGATGCGTTCGTGTCGTTCATCACGTCGACCCTCGACGCGGAGTCGTCCTCCGCGACGGACACCCCGACGCCGACACCGGCGGGGTGAACGGGGACCCGCTGCGCCGGCAGGGAGCGGGTCTCGTGGGAGAAGTCACTCCGCGGGTGCGGCTGCGTCCTGCTCGTCTGCGCCGCCGACGAACCGAACGGGAACCGAGAACCAGACGAGCATCGGCAGTCAGGCAGAAAAGGCATCTGCGTCTCGGCGACCGTCGTTCGGCCTCCGCCTGCGACCAGGCCGACGCCGTCCTGGTCCGCTCTCAGACAGTCGTGCCGCCGGTCCTCCGCGAGTCACTTCGCGAGGGCCCAGCGGAATGTGTTGACCAGCGCGAACACCGCGGGGACCAGGACGAACACGGCGATGGCGAGAGCGAGGTACCCAGCGCCGGACCTCACGCCGTACTGGTAGCCGAGAAGCATGCCCAGTAGCACGGTGAGGATACCGAGGGCGAACACGATCCAGCCGATCACCCGGGACTCACCGAGAGCAGAGAGGAGCGTGGGCAGGAAGGCGATGCCGAGGGCGATGGTCCATACCCACATCGCGGAGTCTTCGACGCCTGCGAACCCGGCAGGAACGCCTTTGAGAACTGTGGCGAGGACGTGGAGGACGATGTAGAGCAGCAGGCCGATGCCCGTGGTGGTCCATAGCTGCGTGGCGCGACGCGCGGCGGCGGCGGAGGGAGCGGTGGTGTCCGTCATTGGTGTTCCTTACGAGGAGAGCCGGCGATCGGGAGTGATGCGCCAGCCTCGGGCGCGGTCGCGTTCCCGCCAGAACGCTGCATAGCGGGCGCCGTGGGCGAGGAGTTCGCGGTGGGTGCCTCGTTCGGCGATTCGGCCGTCGTCGAGAACGAGGATCTGGTCGGCGGATGCGATGGTCTGCAGCCGGTGGGCGACGACGATCAGGGTGCGGTCAGCCGTCAATGCGGTCAGGGCCTCTTGGATGAGGGCTTCGTTCTCCGGATCGAGGGCTGCGGTGGCTTCGTCGAGCAGCACTATCGGTGCGTCCTTGAGAAGAGCGCGGGCGATGGAGACGCGTTGACGTTCACCGCCGGAGAGGGCGAATCCGCCTTCTCCGACCTGCGTGTAGAGACCTCCCGGAAGACGCCCGGTCATCTCGTCGACGCGCGCGAGCCGCACGACCCGCTCGAGCTCCTCCTCGCTTGCCGACGGCTTGGCCAGGAGGATGTTGTCTCGGATCGTGCCCGAGAACAGGTACACGTCTTGGAAGACGAACGACAGCTGCCCCATCAGATCGTCGGGCGCGAGCGCGGAGGTGTCTGCGCCGCCGATCCGGATCGTTCCCCGATCGACGTCCCAGAATCGGGCGATCAGGCGGGTGATGGTGGTCTTTCCTGCCCCCGATGACCCGACCAGGGCGGTCATGGATCGGGCGGGGACGGTGAAGCTCACGCCCTTCAGGACTGGGCGCGCTCGGTCGTACCCGAAGGTGACCCCAGCGAACTCGACGGAGGGTTCTGTCGGGGCTGCGGCGCTCCCGTGGACGGGAAGCGTCCGGGTGCTCAGGATGGCTTCCATGCGATCGAGGGTGTTGCGCACAGAGCGCAGGCCGGCGGAGATGTCACCGCCGTCCAGGAGCGGTTGGACATAGCGGGTCGTGAGGATCAGCAGGGTGATGAGCTCGGTCGGGCCGAGGGCGACCCCGAGGGCGAGTGCGACGCCGGCGAGTACCACGATCGTGAACGCGGCCTGCACGACGAGACCGAATCCGAACTGAGCGACCGTGACGCGAGTGAGCATCCTCCGGTCGGCAGCGCGCTGGGCGACGAGCGCATCGTCGAGGAGGCGCCCGCTCTCGGCTCGGCGGCCGAATGCCCGCAGCACCGGCTGGGCCTGCGCGAACTCCACGAGACGGTTGGCGGTGTCGACCGCGGCGTCGTGGGTGTGCTGGTCGGTCGACATCATCAGCCGTCCCGCATATCGATAGGCGAGCGCGAGGAAGGGCGCTGTCGCCGCCGTGATGAGTGCGAGCTGCCAGTTGAAGAAGAACATCGACACCACCACGACCGCGGGCGTGACGAAGGTGTCGATGAACGGACGTAGAAGGTTCGTGGGCAGACCCATCACGTCCAGAACCCCGGCGGAAACCGTCTTGGACGCCTGGCCGGTCCGGGCGGGCACGAACCACCCCAGCGGCAATCGCGCGATGTGGTCTCCCAAGCGCTGCCACAGATTGGTCGCCACAGCCCTCGAGGTGTCGGCGGAGGCGAGCTTGGACCGGTACACCACGACCGCGTACACGGCCAGCAGCACCACCTCGATTCCGACCCACGTCCACGCGGCGGTCCAGTCCGCCGCGAGGATCGCCGTGATCAGCGGGACCATGAGCGCGAACGCGACGCCCTGGAGGACTGCGCTTGCCAGCAGCGCGCCGAGGAGACGCCGGAACGTGCCGGCGTCAGGTCCGAGGATGCGCATCATCTGACGGATCACCCGTCTGCCTCTTTCGTCGAAGAACTGATGCCGGTCGCCGCGGCGCGTCGTGGGGCCCAGGAGGCGGATCGCTCGTGGTCGGCCCAGAGCTGTGCGTAGATGCCGCCCGCGGCCAGGAGGTCAGGATGCGTGCCTCGTTCGGCGATACGGCCGGAGTCGAGGACGACTATCTGGTCGGCGTGCTCGATCGTGGAGAGCCGATGCGCGATGACCAGCAGCGTTCTGCCCGCTGTCAGCTCGGAAAGGGCGTCCTGGATGAGCGCTTCGGACTCTGGGTCGGCGAACGCGGTAGCCTCATCCAGCACCAGGACCGGGGTGTCGGCGAGGATCGCCCTCGCGATCGATACCCGCTGCGCTTCGCCGCCCGACAGCAGGGCGTCTTCCCCGATGACGGAGTCGTAGCCGCGAGGCAATTCCAGGATCCGGGCGTGGATCTGCGCCGATCGTGCCGCGGCGTGCACCTGCTCCAGGGTGGCGTCGGCCCGCGCCATGCGGATGTTGTCGAGCACGCTGGTGCGCAGCAACTGCACGTCCTGGAACACGAAGCTGACGTGCCGGAACAGCTCCTCGGTGCTGAGCATCCGCAGGTCCTTGCCGCCGAGGAGGATCTGTCCGGAAGACAGGTCCCAGAAGCGGGGGATCAGACGGGAGATGGTCGTCTTGCCCGACCCGGAGCGGCCCACCAGCGCTGTCGTGGTGCCGGGAGTCAGGGTGAGATCGATACCGCGCAGCGCGTCATGCTCGCCGTCATAGCTGAACGTCACCCCGCGCAGCTCTACTCTCTCTCCGTCCGGGATCGCGCTCACGTCGGGTTCGTCGAGTACGGGCGTGTCCAGCAGTTCCTGCACCCGCACCGCTGCGGACTGAGCCTGCTGCATCGATGTCAGCGCGTACCACATCGCGAACAGGGGGCCCGTGAGCCCGAGACCGAGGAGCGCGAAGGGGATGATGTCGACCGGATCGATCCAGCCCACCTGTGCAGACATCGCGCCACCTGCGATGACGACCACGAGCGAGGCGAGCGGGGCCAGGACGACATCGGCGGCAGCGGTGGTCTTCCGAGTGCCCATGACCATCCCCCAGAAGAAGTCGATGAACGCGGTCGTGGCATCCAGGAACCGCCGATGGGCGCGGCCGGTCTGTCCGAAGGTCTTCACCACTGAGATGCCCTGCATGAACTCGATGCCCGCAGAGGTCACCCGCTCCATCGATACCGAGTACTCCTCCATCTTCCCGGCACCGGCTTTCAGCTGCCGCCCGTAGAGCCAGAACCCGACGACCATCGGAACCAGCACCAGCAGTGCGAGACCCCAGCTCACACTGAACAGATAGATCAAGGTGACGACCGGCACCACGATCGCGTTCGTCAGCTCCAGTTCGGCGTGCGAGACCAGGTGGTGCATCGCCGCGACGTCATCAGCGACGCCCTTCTTCACCGCGCCAGCGCTGCGCTGCGTGAACCAGCCCAGCGGCGCCCGTTCCAGTCGCGCCGCGATCCGTCGACGAAGGATCAACTGCAGATCGTTGTCTGCGTAGTGCGTGATCGCCCCGGCCACCAGGGTCGCCAGAGCACGGACCACGAGCGCGCCGGCCGCGGCCCACCCCCATCGCCACAACTCACCGGGGCGGGAGATGCCGTTCTCGAGCACCTCGATCGCGAGCGAGGCCACTGCGATGAAGGGGACCACCGACGCCACCGCAGCGACCACCTGAACGAGCACGGCGATCAGCAACTGCCCATGCACGGGAGTGAGCAGCCGCCACAGCGCCGCTCCCTGCTCTCGCATCGACGGGCCCGACGCGGAACCGACGGCCGCACCACTCATAGAACAACCTCACCTCTTCGACGCCACGAACATCCTGAACGACCAGGATGTTTCTGGTCGAAACTATACTGAGCAGACGGCAGGTGAACAAGCAAAAAGTTAGGGTTGGCTCACCTAAATACCATGGAGCGGGGCGGTGCGGGACAGGAGCGGGGCGATGGCGACGAAGCGTGAACAGGCCGAGCGCACGAAACAAGCGGTGCTGGAGGCTGCCGCGGAAGAGTTCGACGTCAACGGATACATCGGCGGGAGTATCGGCAGCATCGCTGCTCGCCTCGGTCTGACCAAGGGCTCCGTGGCGTACCACTTCACATCCAAAGCGAATCTCGCCGCCGCGATCGTGGAGGAGGAGATCGCGCAGATCGATCAGATCGTCGAATCGATACGCGCGCGTGGTCTCGCCGGGATCGACGCGCTCGTGGTCGCGCTCCACGACATCATCCTTCGCGCCGATACCAACACGACCTTCCGCGCCGCGTTCCGCCTCAACCGAGAACACTCGGTCATCGACATCGAGCTCCCGCGCCCACACCTGCTGTGGATGGCCCACACTGAGCGGTTCCTGCACGAGGCACAGCAGCGCGGTGAGGTTTCCGCCACCCTCGACACCACCACCGCGAACAGGGCAGTCGCCGCGATGTTCCTCGGCGAGTACCAGCTCACCCATGAACTCGACACCGAAGGCGACCGAAACGCCGGCTTCATCGCGATGTGGGAATACCTCTTGTCCAGCTTCGGCGCTGATCCCCGCGAAGTCCTTTCACGGAACTTCGACGTCTGAGCCCGGATCACCAGCCCACCCATCGCCTCCGTCGCGCCTCTCCGCCGATACAGGTGGCCCGCTGGACCGATGTCGATCCGCGAGGGAGTCAGCACGATCGCCGGAGTCCCGCGGACACCGGGTGGGCGCCCAGACCGGTCGCCTCATCGTGACATCTTCGGGCTTGCCGACGGGCCAGGCTGCTCGGAGGTACGCGTCTCCTGACTGCGGCGAGTCGAGTGAGCCGCTGCGCCATCGGCTTCACCGCTGCGTCTGCGGGTCTTCAGTTCCGCTGCGACGACGGGGTCAGACATGGTCGTCGGCACGCGAGACGCCCCACACGGCTGCGGGCTCGATGCGCAGTCTGCGAGGTGGGGCCGCCGGACATGCCGAAGGCCGGCCGGAGCGTGCTCCGACCGGCCTTCGGCATGGATCAGCCCTGCTTCTTGAGGCGGCTCGTCATGCGCGCGCGGGCGTTCGCGTCGAGCTCCACCTTGCGGATGCGGACGACCTCGGGGGTGACCTCGACGCACTCGTCCTCGCGGGCGAACTCGAGGCACTCCTCGAGCGTCAGCTGACGCGACGGCGTCATCGACTCGAAGGTGTCGGAGGTGGACTGACGCATGTTGGTCAGCTTCTTCTCCTTGGTGATGTTGACGTCCATGTCGTCGTTGCGCGAGTTCTCGCCGATCACCATGCCCTCGTAGACCTCCTCGGTGGGGTTCACGAAGAAGGTCATCCGCTCCTGGAGCGCGATGATGGCGAACGGGGTCACGACGCCGTTGCGGTCCGCGACGATCGACCCGTTGTTGCGGGTGACGATCGCGCCGGCCCACGGCTCGTAGCCGTGCAGGATCGCGTTCGCGATGCCGGTGCCGCGCGTGGTGGTGAGGAACTCGGTGCGGAAGCCGATCAGGCCGCGCGACGGGACGATGAACTCCATGCGGACCCAGCCGGTGCCGTGGTTCGACATGCCGTCCATGCGGCCCTTGCGGGCGGCGAGGAGCTGCGTGATCGCGCCGAGGTACTCCTCCGGAGCGTCGATCGTGAGGTGCTCGAAGGGCTCGTGCGTCTTGCCGTCGACCTGGCGGGTGACCACCTGGGGCTTGCCGACGGTGAGCTCGTAGCCCTCGCGGCGCATCTGCTCGACGAGGATGGCCAGCGCGAGCTCGCCGCGGCCCTGGACCTCCCACGAGTCGGGGCGTCCGATGTCGACGATCTTGAGCGACACGTTTCCGATGAGCTCGCGGTCGAGGCGGTCCTTGACCATGCGCGCCGTGAGCTTGTGGCCCTTGACCTTGCCGACGAGCGGCGAGGTGTTGGTGCCGATGGTCATCGAGATCGCCGGGTCGTCGACCGTGATGGCCGGCAGCGGGCGGATGTCCTCGGGGTCGGCGATGGTCTCGCCGATGGTGATCTCGGGGAAGCCCGCGATCGCGACGATGTCGCCGGGGCCCGCGGACTCGGCCGGGTAGCGGTCGAGCGCCTTGGTGATCAGCAGCTCGGTGATGCGCGCGTTGGTGTGGGTGCCGTCGTGGTGGACCCAGGCGACCGTCTGCCCCTTCTTGATCGTGCCGTTGAAGACGCGGAGGAGGGCGAGGCGGCCGAGGAACGGCGACGCGTCGAGGTTGGTGACGTGGGCCTGGAGGGGCGCGTCGTCGTCGTAGGTCGGCGCCGGGATGTGCTTGAGGATCGCCTCGAACAGCGGCTCCAGGTCCTCGGCGTCGGGCAGAGTGCCGTCCTCGGGCTTGTTCGCCGAGGCGCGGCCGGCCTTGCCGGAGGCGTAGACCACGGGGACGTCGAGGATCGCGTCGAGGTCGAGGTCCGGCACGTCGTCGGCCATGTCGGAGGCGAGGCCGAGGAGCAGGTCCTGGCTCTCGGCGACGACCTCGTCGATGCGCGCGTCGGGGCGGTCGGTCTTGTTGACCAGGAGGATGACGGGGAGCTTCGCCTCGAGCGCCTTGCGCAGCACGAAGCGGGTCTGGGGCAGCGGGCCCTCGGACGCGTCGACGAGGAGGCAGACGCCGTCGACCATCGACAGGCCGCGCTCGACCTCGCCGCCGAAGTCGGCGTGGCCCGGGGTGTCGATGACGTTGATGGTGATGGGACCGTCGCTCGCGTGCTTGCCGCTGTACGAGACGGCGGTGTTCTTCGCGAGGATCGTGATGCCCTTCTCGCGCTCGAGCTCATTGGAGTCCATCGCGCGCTCGTCCACGTGGGCGTGCGCGTCGAAGGAGTTCGTCTGCTTGAGCATGGCGTCGACCAGCGTGGTCTTGCCATGGTCGACGTGGGCGACGATCGCGACGTTGCGCAGGTCGGAGCGGGTGGCACTTGCCATGGATACGGACTCGTCTCGTGTTCTCGTGCAAAAGGGGGACCATCCATCGTACCGCAGCGAGGCGTCCGCACGGCGAAGGGCCCCGGATCCCCGCTGCGGACCGCTCCGAGGAGCGCTCCAGGCGGGGCCGGGGCCCGGGGATCCGTCGGTCAGACCGCGAACTCGATGCCGGCGCCGGGGATGGCGTCGAGCAGCTCGCGGGTGTACTCCTGCTGCGGCGAGTCGAACACGGTGTCCGTCGGGGCGTGCTCGACGATCCGGCCCTTCTGCATCACGCAGACGTCGTCGGCGATCACGCGGACCACCGCCAGGTCGTGCGTGATGAACAGGTAGGTCAGCCCGAGCTCCGCCTGCAGGTCGGCGAGGAGGCGGAGGATCTGCGCCTGGACGAGGACGTCCAGGGCCGACACGGCCTCGTCGAGCACGACGATCTCGGGCTTGAGCGCGAGCGCGCGGGCGATCGCCACGCGCTGGCGCTGGCCGCCGGAGAGCTCGTTCGGGTACCGGCTCGCGATCACGCGCGGGAGGGACACCTGGTCGAGCAGCTCGAGGACGCGCTCGCGCTGCGACGTCCGGTCGCCGACCTTGTGCACCCGCAGCGGCTCCGAGATGGTGTTGCCGATGTTGTGGAGCGGGTCGAGCGAGCCGTACGGGTCCTGGAACACCGGCTGCATGGAGCGCCGGAGCGCCAGCATGTCGCGGCCCTTGAGCTTCTCGGTCCGGCGGCCGGCGATCGAGATCGCTCCGGAGGTCGCCGTCTCGAGGCCCAGCACCAGGCGGGCGATCGTCGACTTGCCCGAGCCGGACTCGCCCACGAGCGCCGTGGTGGTGCCCTTCGGGATCGAGAACGAAACGTTGTCGACGGCCGTGAAGTCCTCGGCCTTCAGGCCGCCGCGGCGGATCTTGAAGACCTTGGTGAGGCCGTCGACCTCGATCATCGGGGCGCCCGAGGCGACCGCGCCGGCGTGGTGCGCGGCACCCGCGCCGACCAGGTCGACCTCGCGGACGGCCTCCGACTCGCCGGGGACCGACTCCACGGCCCGGCCGGCCGTCGACTGGATGCGGCGCGACGCGAGGCTCGGCGCCGCCGCGATCAGGCGCTGCGTGTAGGGGTGCTGCGGGTTCTGCAGCACCTCCACCGAGGCGCCGGACTCGACGATGCGGCCCTTGTACATGACGATGAGCTTCTCGGCGCGCTCGGCGGCGAGGCCCAGGTCGTGCGTGATGAAGAGCAGCGCGGTGCCGTCGGTCTTCGTCAGCGTCTCGAGGTGGTCGAGGATCCGGCGCTGGACCGTGACGTCGAGCGCCGAGGTGGGCTCGTCGGCGATCAGCAGCTGGGGTGCCGCGGCCAGGCCGATACCGATCAGCACGCGCTGGCGCATGCCGCCCGAGAACTGGTGCGGGAACTGCTTGAGGCGCTTCTCCGCGTCGGCGAGGCCCGCGTTCTGCAGGACCTCGATCGCCTTGGCGCGCACCTCCTTGCGACCGGTCGCGAGGCCGTTGGCCTTGATGGTCTCCTCGACCTGGAAGCCGACCGACCACACGGGGTTCAGGTTCGACATCGGGTCCTGCGGGACGTAGCCGATGCGGCGGCCGCGGATGTCCTCGAGCTCGGTCCTCGTCGCCTTCGCGAGGTCCTTGCCGTCGAACAGCACGGAGCCGGCGGTGACCTGTCCGGTGCCGGGGAGCAGGCCGATGATCGCGGCGGCGGTCGTCGACTTGCCGGAGCCCGACTCCCCCACGATCGCGACGGTCTGGCCGTGCTCGATCGTGAGACTCACGCCGCGGAGGGCGGGGACCAGTCCGCTGCCGGTCTGGAAGCCGACCTCGAGGTCGGTGACCTCGAGCAGCGGCCCCTGCGGTGCGTTCGGTGTCGTGGCGGTCATCGGAGGGCCCTCGCCTTCGGGTCGAGCGCGTCGCGGAGCGACTCGCCGAGGAGGATGAAGCTCAGCACCGTGACCGTCAGGGCGATCGACGGGTAGATCAGCGTCTGCGGGTTGGTGCGCAGGTCGCGCTGGGCCTGGCTGATGTCGTTGCCCCACGACATGACCGAGCCGGGCAGGCCGACGCCGAGGAACGACAGCGTCGCCTCCGCCGTGATGGCCGCGCCGAGCGAGATCGTCGTGACGACGATGACGGGCGCGATCGAGTTCGGCAGCACGTGCCGGAACAGGATCGCCATGCGCGAGAGGCCGGTCGCGGTGGCGGCGCCGACGAAGTCGGCCTGCTTCACGCGGAGGACCTCGGAGCGCAGGACGCGCGCCGTCGTGGGCCACGCGAACGCGCCGATCGCCAGGGCGATGACGAACACGTTCCGGTAGGCGGAGAAGACGGACATGATGACGACCGCGGCGAGGATGTAGGGGATCGAGAAGAAGATGTCGCCGAGGCGCATGATCACGGTGTCGACCCAGCCGCCGAAGAAGCCGGCCAGCGCGCCGCCGATGACGCCGGAGACCGTCGTGATCACGATCACGATGAGGCCGACGGTCAGCGACGTGGACGTGCCGTGGATGATGCGCGAGAAGACGTCGCAGCCCTGCTTGGTGTAGCCGAGCAGGCTGCCGTCGCCGGGGCCCTGGTTGCTGAACGAGAGCGCGCACTGGCGGGGGTCCACCGAGGTGAACAGGCCCGGGAACAGCGCGACGGCGATGATGACGAGGATCAGGACGCCCGAGATCCAGAACATGGGCCGCTTGCGCAGGTCGCGCCACGCGTCGGTCCAGAGGTTGCTGGGCTTCTCGTCGAGGCTGACGGCGTCGACCGACGCGATCGGCGTCTCCTCGAGCGGGGCCACGAAGTGGTCGATGCGGCGGGCCTTCTGCGCGCCGCCGGTGGACTCATTTGGCATAGCGGATCCTCGGGTCGAGTACGGCGTAGAGCAGGTCGACGAGGATGTTCACCACGAGGTAGAACAGCACCATGACCGTGACGAAGGAGACGACGGTCGGCCGCTCACCTCGGATGATCGCCTGATAGAGCGTGTTCCCGACTCCGGGAACGTTGAAGATGCCCTCGGTCACGGTCGCGCCGACGATCAGGAGGCCGAAGTCGGCTCCGAACTGCGTCGTGACAGGAATGAGCGAGTTGCGCAGGACGTGCACGGGGATGACGCGGCGTCGCGAGAGTCCCTTGCTGTACGCGGTGCGCACGAAGTCCGAGCCGGCCGTCTCGATGACCGAGCCGCGCGTGAGCCGGATGGCCGAGGCGACCACGAACAGGGCGAGCACGATCGCGGGCAGGAGCAGCCTCTGGAACGACGCGTCGGCTCCGACGGTCGGAGGGAACCATCCCAGCTGGATCGCGAAGAAGGACTGCGCGATGAAGCAGAGCACGAAGATCGGCACCGACACGAGCAGGAGGCTGACGACCAGCGCGCTCGCGTCGAAGAAGCTGCCCTTGCGCAGACCGCTGATGAGGCCGATGGTCAGCGCGACGACGATCTCGATGACGATCGCCATCATGGCCAGCGTCAGGGTGACCGGGAAGGTGCGGGCGAGGATCTCGTTGACGGACTGGCCGGAGAACGAGATGCCGAAGTCGCCGCGGACGACGCCTCCCAGGTAGTACAGGTACTGGACGAAGAACGGCTCGTTCAGGTGGTACTGCTCCTCGAGGCGGGCGAGGAGCGCGGGACTCGGCGTCTTGTCGCCGAAGAGCGACAGGAGCGGGTTCCCCGGCATGGAGAAGACCATGAAGTAGATGAGGAACGTGGTGCCGATGAGCACGGGGACGGCTTGCAGGATGCGTCGGACGATGTAGGCGAGCATGTCAGCCCAGCCGGTTCCGGAGTCGCATGGATGGGGACCTCATTCGATTGTGACCGAAACAGGGCGCTCCGCCCGTGCCGTGACCTGGCGGCCGACGGCACGGGCGAAGCGCCCCAGTGGTTCGAGCTTAGTTCTTGGTGATCTCGTAGTAGAGCGGCACCGAGTTCCAGCCGAACTCGACGTTCGACACGCCCTCGCCGTAGCCGCCGGTCACGTTCGCGTACCACAGGGGCAGCGACGGGAGGTCCTGCAGGAGGATCTCCTGGGCCTGCTGGAACGTCTTGTTCGCAGCGTCGGCGTCGGCGTCCGACAGGCCCTGCTGGAGCAGGGAGTCGAACTCGGGGTTCGAGTAGTCGCCGTCGTTGGACGAGGCGCCGGTCACGTAGAGCGGTCCGAGGAAGTTGTAGAGGCTCGGGTAGTCGGCCTGCCATCCGGTGCGGAACGCGGTCTCGATCGAGCGGTCGACGATCTTGGTGCGCGCCTCGGCGAAGGTCGGGTACGCGTCGCCCTCGGCGTCGATGCCCAGCGTGTTCTTGATCGAGTTGGTCACCGCGTCGACCCAGCCCTGGTGGCCGCCGTCGGCGTTGTAGGCGATCTTGAAGGTGCCGTCCCAGGGGCTGATCGCGTCGGCCTGAGCCCACAGCGCCTTGGCCTCGTCGGGCTTGTACTCGAGCACGTCGGCGCCGGTGAGGGCGTCGCTGTAGCCGTCGATCACCGGGGAGGTGAAGTCGGAGGCCGGGGTGCGGGTGCCCTCGAAGATCACGTCGGTGATCTCCTTGCGGTCGAAGGACATCGAGATCGCCTGGCGGCGGAGCTTGCCCTCCTCGCCGTCGAAGTGCGGGAGACGGCCCGGGATGGTGAAGGACTGGAACACGGCCGAGGGCTGGTTCACGGCGCGGTCGCCGAGGTCGCTCTCGAAGGTGCCGAACGCGGAGTCCGGGATCTGGTCGATCACGTCGACGTTGCCGCCGAGGAGGTCGGCGTAGGAGGCGTCCTGCGTGGCGTAGAAGACGATCTTCAGGCCGCCGTTCTGGGCCTCGCGGGGGCCGGTGTACTCGTCGTTCTTGACGAGCTCGATCTGGACGTCGTGCTGCCACGCGTCGTCGCCGTCGAGCTTGTACGGGCCGTTGCCGATCGGGTTCTCACCGAAGGCGGCCATGTCGTCGAACGCGGCGGCGGGCAGCGGGTAGTACGCCGAGTAGCCGAGGCTGATCGGGAAGTCCGACTGCGGGGACTTGAGCGCGACGGTGAAGGTCGTGTCGTCCACGGCCTTGAGGCCGGTCAGCTCGCTGTCCTCGGTGTCGCTGAAGCCCTCGAAGTTCGAGAAGAACGACGCGCTGAGCTGGTTGTTCGACAGCTTGGCGCCGTAGTTCCAGGCGTCGATGAACGAGCTGGAGGTGACCGGATCGCCGTTCGTGAAGGTCAGGCCCGACTTGATCTTGATGGTGTAGTTCTGCGCGTCGTCCGACTCGATGGACTCGGCGACGTCGTTCTCGGGGGCGCCCTTGGCGTCGTAGTAGACCAGGCCCGCGAAGATCTCGTCGAGGATCTTGCCGCCGCCCACCTCGTTGGTGTTCGTCGGGATCAGCGGGTTCTGCGGCTCGGACCCGTTCGTGGAGATGATCGCGGCGGCGTCGCCTCCCGATGCACCTCCACCCGAGTCGTTCGAGCTGCTGCAGCCGGCCAGGACCAGCGTGCTCGCGGCGACGAGCGCCAGAGCCCCGAATCCGTAACGTCTGATGTTCACTATTCCTCCAGTGATGTGGGGGCGCGCGAGAAGTGGTTTCCCTGACGCGTGGAGTGCCGTGCGCGTGGCGACGGCGGCGGCGCACGAGACTGGTGGCCGTCGCGCGGATGCCTTCAACGAGACTATGTATTGGCCCGCTATCTGCACAAAAGCATGTGGCAACCGTTACACAGCGGTAACCGAGAGGTGGAATCCTTGCGCTGTTCTGCACGAAACGTGCGTGCCGGGCGGCCGTCGCGCAACACATCGACTTCAGAGGAGACGCACGGAGTGTCCACCGACCTGTCAGGATCCGTCCCCGGGCGGCGCCGGATCCGCGTCGAGATCCTGCTGGTCCTCGGGCTCTCGCTGGGCGCCTCCGCGGTCTACTCGGTGGTCTCCATCGCCAACCGGCTCACCCGCTCGACCGCCCTGGCCGACCAGACGGCGACGATCAACGGAGCTCTCAGCGACCGTCCGGGCTTCGACCTCGTCTACCAGCTGCTGGCGCTCTTCTTCGATCTGGTTCCGGTCGCCCTCTGCGCGTTCCTGCTCTGGCAGAGCTCGGGCCGTCCGCTCGGGCGCCTGGGGCTCGATCTTCGCCGACCGTTCGCAGACCTGGGGACCGGGACGGTCCTCGCGGTGGCGATCGGGGCGCCGGGCATCGCGCTGTACGCCGTCGGACGTGCGCTGGGGATCACCGTGGCGGTGGTGGCCTCGCCGCTGGACGCGTACTGGTGGACGGTGCCGGTGCTCGTGCTCTCCGCGATCCGGGCGGGAGTGCAGGAGGAGGTCGTCGTGATCGGCTACCTCTACGCCCGCCTCGGCGATCTGGGCTGGGGGCGGTGGCGGATCCTGGTGACCAGCGCGCTGCTGCGGGGCAGCTACCACTTGTACCAGGGCATCGGGCCCTTCATCGGGAACGTGGTCATGGGCCTGGTGTTCGGTCTGTTCTACCAGCGCTTCGGCCGCACGCTGCCGCTGGTGATCGCCCACTCGATCATCGACATCGTCTCGTTCGTCGGCTACCCGCTGGCCGTCGCCCTCTGGCCCGACCTGTTCGCCCCGCCGGCCCCGCAGAACAACGGCTGAGAACGAGGAGCAGGTCGCTCCCGGGCTCATCCGCGCTCCTGGCCTTCGCTGCGCAGGAGTGGGCGAGTCCTCGTGCCCCAGCGGTGCACTCCCTGCCGGACCATCGAAGCGAGGACCGCCTCCGCGGTCTGTGGACAGCGGACCTCCTCGGCCGACTGCGGAGGGATTCTCGGCGCCCGCTCCTCGACGGAGGCCTCGACGCAGCCCCTTCACGACGAAGGCTGAGACCTCGTGAGCCGCCTGCGGACGGCGGATCGGAGCTCTCAGCCTTCGTCGTGCAGGCGGATCAGGCGAAGGCCTCGATGGGCGGGCAGGCGCAGACGAGGTTGCGGTCGCCGTAGGCCTGGTCGATCCGGCGGACCGGCGGCCAGTACTTGCCGCGCACCAGCGAGCGGACCGGGTAGACGGCCTCCTCGCGGCTGTACGGGTGCGTCCACTCCTCGGCCGTCAGGCACTCGGCGGTGTGGGGGGCGCCGCGCAGCGGATTGTCGTCCACCGGCCACTCCCCCGCGCCGACGCGGTCGGCCTCGGCCCTGATCCCGATCATCGCGTCGATGAAGCGGTCGATCTCGGCGAGGTCCTCGCTCTCCGTCGGCTCGACCATCAGGGTCCCGGCGACGGGGAAGCTCATGGTCGGCGCGTGGAAGCCGTAGTCGACGAGGCGCTTGGCGACGTCGTCCACGGTCACTCCGGTCGCCGCGGTCAGCGGGCGGATGTCGAGGATGCACTCGTGGGCGACGAGACCGTTGTCGCCCGTGTACAGCACCGGGTAGTGCTCGCGGAGGCGCGCGGCGACGTAGTTGGCCGAGAGGACGGCCGCCCCGGTCGCGGCCCGCAGGCCCTCCTCGCCCATCATCCGGGCGTACGCCCACGAGATCGGCAGGATGCCGGGGCTGCCGTACGGCGCGGCCGACACCGGTGCGCCGCCGTGGACGATCCGCTCGCCCTGCGTGCCCACGCCGTGCTCGAGCCGCTGCGCGAGCGGGTGGCCGGGCAGGAACGGCGCGAGGTGCGCCTTCGCGGCAACGGGCCCGACGCCGGGTCCGCCTCCGCCGTGCGGGATGCAGAACGTCTTGTGCAAGTTGAGGTGCGAGACGTCGCCGCCGAAGTCGCCGAAGCGGGCGAAGCCGAGGAGAGCGTTGAGGTTCGCGCCGTCCACGTACACCTGGCCGCCGGCCTCGTGCACGAGACGGCAGATCTCGGCGACCTCGTGCTCGTAGACGCCGTGGGTCGACGGGTAGGTGATCATCAGCGCGGCGAGGGAGCCCGCGTGCTCGGCGATCTTCGCCCGGAGGTCGTCCAGGTCGACGTTCCCGAGCTCGTCGCAGGCCACGACGACGACGCGCATGCCGGCGAGGACCGCGCTCGCGGCGTTGGTGCCGTGGGCGCTCGAGGGGATCAGGCAGACCGTGCGGTCCTCGTCGCCGTTCGAGCGGTGCCAGCCGCGGATCGCCAGCAGGCCCGCGAGCTCGCCCTGCGAGCCGGCGTTGGGCTGGAGCGACACGGAGTCGTAGCCGGTGAGGTGGGCGAGCCACCCCTCCAGCTGGTCGATCAGCGCCAGCGAGCCCTGCACGTCCGCCTCGGGGGCGAACGGGTGGAGGTCCGCGAACTCGGGCCAGCTGACCGCCTCCATCTCGGTGGCGGCGTTGAGCTTCATGGTGCAGGAGCCGAGCGGGATCATGCCGCGGTCGAGCGCGTAGTCCGAGTCGGCGAGGCGCTTGAGGTAGCGCATCATCGAGGTCTCGCTGTGGTGGCTGCTGAAGACCGGGTGCACGAGGAAGGGCGTGCGGCGGTCGAGCTCGGCGGGGATGCTCCGCGCGGAGCCGCCGAGGAAGCCGAACGACGAGTCCAGCTGCCCGACGGCGGTCGCGACGGCGATCACCTCGAGGTCGGTGACCGTCTCGTCGATCGACACCGAGACCGTGTCGGCGTCGACCAGGCGCACGTCGAAGCCGGCGTCGCGGGCGCGGGCGACCGCCGCCTCCGCACCGCCGGGCACGACGACCGAGACGGTGTCGAAGAAGTCGGCGTGCCGGAGGGAATGGCCCCGGTCGAGGAGGAGGCGTGCGAGCAGCGCGGCCCGGCCGTGCACGCGCTCGGCGATCGCGGCGAGCCCGTCCGGCCCGTGGTAGACCGCGTACATCGCGGCCATGACGGCCAGCAGGACCTGCGCGGTGCAGATGTTCGAGGTCGCCTTCTCGCGGCGGATGTGCTGCTCGCGGGCCTGGAGGGACAGGCGGTAGGCGGGGTGGCCGTCCGCGTCCTGGCTCACGCCGACGAGGCGGCCGGGCAGCTGTCGCTCGAGTCCCTTGCGGACGGCGAGGTAGCCGGCGTGCGGTCCTCCGAAGCCCAGCGGGACGCCGAAGCGCTGCGTGGTGCCGACCGCGACGTCCGCGCCGAGCTCGCCCGGCGAGCGCACGAGGGTCAGCGCGAGCAGGTCGGCGGCGACGACCGCCAGGCCGCCGTGCGCCTTCGCCGCGGCGAGCACGGCCGACGGGTCCCAGAGGTGCCCGGACGCGCCGGGGTACTGCACGAGGGCGCCGAAGCACTCCGGCACCTCCTCCGCGGCGGTGCGCGAGAGCGGGAGCTCGACGATGCGGATGCCGACGGCCTCCGCGCGGCCGCGCAGCAGCGCGAGGGTCTGCGGGAGAGCGTCGGAGTCGACGACGAAGACATCGGTGCGCGCCTTCGAGGCGCGGCGCGCGAGCAGCATCGCCTCGACGACGGCGGTGCCCTCGTCGAGCATCGACGCGCCGGCCGTGTCGAGGCCGGTGAGGTCGGAGACCATCGTCTGGAAGTTGATCAGCGCCTCCAGGCGCCCCTGCGAGATCTCGGGCTGGTACGGCGTGTAGGCCGTGTACCAGCTGGGGTTCTCGAGCACGTTGCGCTTGATCACGGCGGGGGTGCGGGTGCCGTAGTAGCCGAGGCCGATCATCGGCCGTCGCACCGTGTTCCGCGCGGCGAGGGCGCGCAGCTCGGCGAGCGCCTCGGTCTCGGTAGCCGGAGCGGGCAGCACCCGCGGAAGATCGCGGACCTGGATCGACTCGGGGACGGCGGCGGTGACGAGGTCCTCGACGGAGTCGTAGCCGAGAGCCGCGAGCATGGTGCGCTGCGCGTCGGCGTCGGTCCCGATGTGGCGGGACTCGAAGGCGCCGGGGGTCCTGATGGCCGCCATCTACTCGCCGACCAGCTCGGTGTAGGCGGCGGCGTCGAGGAGACCGTCGGGCAGGGCGTCGAAGCGGACCCGGATCAGCCACCCCTCGCCGAACGGGTCGGAGTTGACGAGCTCGGGGCTGTCGACGACGGCGGTGTTGGCCTCGAGGACCTCGCCGTCGACGGGGGCGAACAGCTCGCCCACCGACTTGGTCGACTCGATCTCGCCGACGACGCTGCCGCCCTCGACGCGGGATCCCGCCTCGGGGAGCTCGACGAAGACGACGTCGCCCAGCTTGTCGGCGGCGTAGGCGGTGATGCCGACGGTCGCGACCTCTCCGTCGACCCGGATCCACTCGTGGTCGGAGGTGTACTGCAGCTCGGTGGGCACGGCCATGTCAGTTCTTCTTTCTCGAGTAGAAGGGGAGCTCGGTGACGGTCATCGGAAGTCGCGTGCCGCGGATGTCGACGGCGAGCGCCGTCCCGGGCTGCGCGGAGGCGGGGGCGACGTACGCCATCGCGATCGGGACGCCCAGGGTCGGCGAGAGGACGCCGCTGGTGACCACTCCGACCTCGTCGTCGCCGGAGAGGACGGTGTAGTCGGCGCGGGCGGCGCGGCGGCCCTCGCCGACGAGCCCGACGAGCACGGGGGCGTCGCCGGAGGGGCCCTCCTCGCTCGCGGCGCGGCCGACGAAGTCGATCGGCTTCCCGAAGCCGACGACGCGGCCGAGGCCGGCCTGCGCGGGGAAGACGTCGCGGGAGAGCTCGTGGCCGTAGAGCGGCATGCCCGCCTCGAGGCGGAGGGTGTCGCGGGCGGCGAGGCCGGCGGGGACGAGGCCCGCTCCGGCGCCGGTCTCGGCCAGCGCCTGCCAGAGCGCGGGAGCGGAGTCGGGCGAGACGTAGATCTCGAAGCCGTCCTCGCCGGTGTACCCGGTGCGCGCGATCAGGATCGGGTGCGCCTCGAAGGTCGCGGGCACGGCGCGGTAGTAGCGCAGCTCCGCGAGCAGCCGCGCGGCGTCGTCCGTGTCGAGAACGGACTCCGCTCCCCGCTCGGTCTCGACGGCGAGACCCTGGACGTTCTGCAGGATCTCGAGCGAGCGCGGACCCTGGAGCGCGATCAGTGCGACGTCGTCGCTCTCGTCGAACAGCTCGCACTCGAACATCGCGGTGCGGTCGCGGAGCGTCTCGACGACGATGTGCCGGTTGGCCGCGTTCGCGACGACCATGAAGCGGTCCTCGCCCGTGCGGTAGACGACGAGGTCGTCGATCACCCCACCCGTGCGCTCCAGGAGGAGGGTGTACTTCGCGCGCCCGGCGGCGACGGCCGAGATGTCGCTCGCCAGGGCGTAGTCGAGGGCGTCGACCGCCTCGGGGCCGACGACCAGGATCTCGGCCATGTGCGAGAGGTCGAACAGGCCGGCGGCGGTGCGCACGGCGTGGTGCTCGGCGAGATCGCCGGAGTAGCGGACCGGCATCTGCCACCCCGCGAAGTCGGTGAAGGACGCGCCGGCGGCGACGTGCACCTCGTGCAGGGGCGAGTAGCGGGCTTCGGGGCTGGTCGTCGGGGTCTCGGACATGAGTTCTCCATTTCATCGCAGTGCTGGACTCGCGCCGCGTTCGCGGCAGAGCACAGCAGTGCCGTGGGAACTCCCCCTCTGTCGTGGAGCCTGAGAGATTCGCGCCGCCCCGAGGGGTCGTGCGCTTTCACCATGGGCGGATCCGAGCGGATCGCTTTCCAGAGTGGCCAGTTCGACGCGGTACAAGACCTGAGAGATTGGCGGGGAGGCTTGCTCCTTCGGTGCCGACCGAAGTCGGCTCTCCCGCGTCGCGTATTGCGGCCCGGTATTCGGTTGTGCGGTCAGCCTAGCGGGCGGGGCGGATCGCGCGCGGCGTGTCGCCCCTCCCGCTAGGTGTTCGGGTGGCGATGACACTAAGGTAGTCGCAGCACTTACAGTCAGTGCGACTCTTAGTAGGGGGCATCGGATGCCGGACGTGCAGCTCGCCGTGTCGACGGTGATCTTCGCCCTGCGGCCGCACCCGGAGACCGGCGCGAGCACCGTGTGGATCCCCGTCGTCCGCCGCATCCGCGAGCCGTTCGAGGGGCTCTGGGCCCTGCCCGGCGGGCCGCTGCATCCGGACGAGGACCTCGCCGAGTCGGCCCGCCGCACCCTCCGCGAGACCACCGGCCTGGCTCCGCGCTACCTCGAGCAGCTCTACGCCGTCGGCGGCACCGACCGCTCCCCCGGCGAGGACCGCGTCGTGTCGATCGTCTACTGGGCGCTCGTGCGCTCCGCCGAGGCCGACGAGGCCATCGTGGGAGATAACGTCGCCTGGCTCTGCACCGATCTGCCGCTCGAGCTCGCCTTCGACCACGGCCTGATCGTCGACTACGCCCTCTGGCGCCTGCGCAACAAGATGGAGTACTCCCGCATCGCGCAGGCCTTCCTCGGCGGCGCCTTCACCCTCTCCCAGTTGCGCGAGGTCCACGAGGCCGTCCTGCAGAAGCCCCTCGACCCGGCCAACTTCCGCCGGACCATCGAGAGCTCCGGCACCGTGGTGCCCACCGGGGAGCGTCTGACGGGCACCCGCCACCGTCCCCCGCGCCTCTACCGCTACGACGAGTCGGCGGCGCTCGTCGACAACGGCCCGCTGCCCGTCTGAGCGCGCCGCCCGCCTCCCCCACCCGCCTCACGAGGAGAACACCGTGACATCCGTCGACAGCACCATCCGGCTCATCGAGGGCGGCTCCGCGCCCGGCGCCACCTGCGCGCCCGAGCTCGCGGAGGCCCCCTGGTCGTTCGACCTCGGCCTGCCCGCGTACGGGCCCGGCGCCTCCCAGGCCGACCCGATCCCGGCCGACGCCCCGGTCCAGGGCCGCTTGCCGGAGGAGTACACCACGGCGAGCGCCGACGAGCTGCATCACCGCATCCTGGCGGCGAAGGAGACCCTCGGCGAGCGGGTCGTCGTGCTCGGCCACTTCTACCAGCGGGACGAGGTGGTGCAGTACGCCGACTACGTGGGCGACTCGTTCCAGCTGGCGAAGGCGGCGACGAGCCGGCCCGACGCCGAGGCCATCGTCTTCTGCGGCGTGCACTTCATGGCGGAGACGGCCGACGTCCTCTCCGGACCGGACCAGGCCGTGATCCTGCCGAACCTGGCGGCCGGCTGCTCGATGGCGGACATGGCCGACATCGACTCCGTCGAGGACGCCTGGGCCGAGCTCACCGAGCTCTACGGCACCGAGCCGGACGCCGACGGCCGCGTGCCGCTCGTCCCGGTGACCTACATGAACTCCTCCGCCGCGCTGAAGGCGTTCTGCGGGCGCAACGGCGGCGTGGTCTGCACCTCCTCGAACGCGGCGACCGTGCTCGAGGACGCGTTCGCCCGCGGGCAGCGGGTGCTGTTCTTCCCCGACCAGCACCTCGGCCGCAACACCGCGAAGGCGATGGGCGTGCCGCTGGAGCGCATGCCGATGTGGAACCCGCGGAAGCCGCAGGGCGGCTCGGACACCGCGACGCTCCTGGACGCGCAGGTGATCCTCTGGCACGGCTTCTGCTCGGTGCACAAGCGCTTCACGACGGCCCAGATCGCGAAGGCGCGCGCCGAGCACCCGGGAGTGCGCGTGATCGTGCACCCGGAGTGCCCGATGGCGGTCGTCGACGCGGCCGACGAGTACGGCTCGACCGACTACATCGTGAAGGCGATCCAGGCGGCGCCCGCGGGATCGACCTTCGCGATCGGCACCGAGATCAATCTGGTGCAGCGCCTCGCCGTCCAGTACCCGCAGCACACGATCTTCTGCCTCGACGACGTCGTCTGCCCGTGCTCGACCATGTACCGCATCCACCCCGGCTACCTCGCCTGGGTGCTCGAGGGCCTGGTCGCCGGGACGGTGCTCAACCGCATCGAGGTCGCCGAGTCGGTGCAGGCCGAGGCGCGCATCGCTCTCGAGCGGATGCTCGCGGCCGTTCCGCCCGCCGGGCCGGCGGCGGTCTGACATGGCGCGGGTCGTCGTCGTCGGCAGCGGCATCGCCGGGCTGGTCGCCGCGCTGACAGCACAGCGCCGCCACGACGTGCTGCTCGTCACCAAGGGCGCGCTGGCGGAGTCGTCGACGCGCGCCGCGCAGGGCGGGATCGCCGCGGTCACGGCGCCGGGGGACTCCGTGGCGCTGCACGTGGAGGACACGCTGTCCGCCGGCGCGGGCCTCGCCCTGCGCTCGGCGGTCGAGGTGCTCTGCGCCGAGGGGCCGGAGGCGGTCGCGGCGCTGCAGGAGTGGGGCGTCGGCTTCGACCGCGAGGGCGGCGAACTGGCGCGGGGACTCGAGGGCGCTCACTCGCGTCCGCGGATCCTCCACTCCGGCGGCGACGCGACGGGCGCCGCGATCGAGGCCGCGCTCGTGGCGGCGGTGCGGGCCTCGTCGGTCGAGGTGCGCGAGCACACCGCCCTGGTCGACCTGGTGCGGGAGGGCGGCTCGGTCACGGGCGCCGACGTCCTGCACGACGGCGTGCTCGAGCGCCTGGCGGCCGACGCGGTCGTGCTGGCCACGGGAGGCGCCGGGCAGCTGTACCGGCACACCACCAACCCGTCCGTCGCGACCGGGGACGGCCTCGCCGCGGCCCTGCGGGCGGGAGCGGAGACGGCGGACCTGGAGTTCTACCAGTTCCACCCGACCACGCTCGCGCTGACGGGCGGCTTCCTCGTCTCGGAGGCGGTGCGCGGCGAGGGCGCGGTGCTGCGCGACGCCGCGGGCGAGCGGTTCCTGGCCGGAGTGCATCCCGAGGCCGAGCTGGCGCCGCGCGACGTCGTGGCGCGCGCGATCGCGGAGCGGATGCGGCTGCAGGGCGGGCTGCCCGTGCACCTGGACGCCCGGGCGATCGACTCCGACGTGCTGGCGCGGAGGTTCCCGACGATCTCGGCGGCCTGCCGCGAGAACGGGCTCTCCCTCGCCGACGACCTGCTGCCCGTCACTCCGGCCGCGCACTACTGGATGGGGGGGATCGCGACCGATCTGGACGGGCGCACGAGCCTGCCCGGGCTGCTCGCGGTCGGCGAGGTCGCCCGCACAGGCGTCCACGGCGCGAACCGCCTGGCCTCGAACAGCCTGCTCGAGGGCGTCGTGTTCGCACGCCGTGCTGCGCTCGCCCTCGATTCCCTCCTGTGGAGCGGCGGCCCCGTCGCCCCTCCCCGCGCCGTCGTGCCGATGACGCTCGACCGCACCGCTCTCCAGGACGCGATGTGGGAGGGAGCCGGCCTCTCCCGGGACGCGGCGGGGCTGACGGCGGCGCGCGACGCGCTCGTCGCCTCAGCCTCTCCCGCCCCGCTCGGACTGCGGACGCTCGAGGACGCGAACCTGCTGACCTGCGCCCTCGCTCTGATCGACGCCGCACTCGCGCGCACGCACTCCGTCGGCGCCCACCACCGCACCGACTCCCCCGACCCCGCGACGGCGAGCGCCGCCGCCCCCACCAGAGAGGCGGCCCTTCCGTGCTGACCCGCCAGAGCATCGACCGCGTCGTCACCCTCGCCCTCGAGGAGGACGCGCCCTGGGGGGATCTGACCTCCGACACCCTCCTCCCCGCGGACGCCACTGCGAGCGCCGCCCTCGTGGCGCGCGAACCGGGCGTCTTCAGCGGCGGCGCCGTCCTCGTCGGAACGATGCGGCAGGTCGACTCCCGGATCCGCTGCTCGGTGCTCGTGGAGGACGGCGCGGTGTTCGAGGCCGGGCAGACCCTCGCCCGCATCGAGGGCCCCGCGGGCGGCGTGCTCCGCGGCGAGCGGGTCGCGCTCAACCTGGTGCAGCGGATGAGCGGCATCGCCACCCTGACGGCGCAGTACGTCGCCGCCGTGGAGGGGACGCGCGCCCGCATCGCCGACACCCGCAAGACCACGCCGGGCCTGCGCGCGCTCGAGAGGCACGCCGTGCGCAGCGGCGGCGGCCGCAACCACCGCTTCTCGCTCTCGGACGCGGTGCTGGCGAAGGACAACCACCTCGCGGTGCTCGCCGCGCGCGGGATCGATCTGACGGCGGCGCTGCGGGCGGCGCGCGCCTCGATCCCGCACACGGCGCACCTCGAGGTCGAGGTCGACCGGCTCGACCAGATCGAGCCCGCGCTGGCGGGAGGCGCGGACACGATCATGCTCGACAACTTCAGCCCCGACCTGCTCCGCCAGGGCGTCGCTCTCATCGGCGGGCGGGCCGTGGTCGAGGCGAGCGGCGGCGTCCACCTCTCGACCGTGCGCGCGATCGCGGAGGCGGGGGTCGACGTGATCTCCGTCGGCGCACTGACCCACAGCGTCCGCTCGCTCGACCTCGGCCTGGACATCGCGGTCGAGTGATCTACCTCGACCACGCCGCGACCTCGCCCGTGCGGCGCGAGGTGCTGGAGGCGATGTGGCCCTTCCTCACCGCGGAGTACGGCAACCCGTCGAGCAGCCACGCCCTCGGCGACGCCGCGGCGCGCGCGCTGGAGGCGGCGCGCGGGCACGTGGCCCGCTTCCTCGGGGGCCGCGCCTCCGAGACGCTCTTCACCTCCGGCGGCACGGAGTCGATCAACACGGCGGTCAAGGGCCTCGCGCTGGGGGCACCGCGCGGACGGCACCTGGTGATCTCGGCGCTCGAGCACGAGGCGACGGTCGAGTCGGCCGACCACCTCCGGCGCCTGCACGGCTTCGAGGTGTCGACGGCCCCCGTCGACGGGACCGGCCTGCTCGATCTCGACGCGCTCGCCGCGCTGGTCCGGCCGGACACGGCGCTGGTCTCGGTGCTCGCAGCGAGCAACGAGATCGGGACGGTCCAGGACGTGCCGGCGATCGCGGCGCTCTGCCGGTCGCGTGGCGTGCCGCTGCACGTCGACGCCGTCCAGGCGGCCGGCTGGCTGGACGTCGCGGGCTGGGGCGCCGACGCCGTCTCGGTCTCGGGGCACAAGCTCGGGGCGCCGAAGGGCGTGGGGGCGCTGCTGCTGCGCAGCCGGCTCCCGTTCGAGCCGCTGCTGCACGGCGGCGGCCAGGAGCGGGAGCGGCGCTCGGGCACCGAGAACGTGGCCTTCGCGGTCGCGCTCGGCACCGCGGTGCGCCTGCTCGATCCGGAGCGCGCGGTGCGGGTCGGAGCAGTCCGGACCGCGTTCGCCGAGCGGGTCGCCGCGCTCGCGCCCCGAGCCGTGCCGCTGGGCTCCGCGGCGCACCGGCTCCCCTCGATCGCCGCGTACGCCGTCCCCGGGCGCAGCGGCGAGTCGACGCTCCTCGAGCTGGAGGAACGCGGCGTCGTCGTCTCGAGCGGCTCGGCCTGCGCAGCCGGGCGCGACGAGCCCTCGCCCGCGCTGCTGGCCCTCGGCCTCGCCCCCGAGGTCGCTCAGACCGCCGTGCGCTTCAGCTTCGGCGACGGCGCGACGCTCGAGGAGGCCGAGGCCGCGTCCTCCGCCTTCGCCGCGGTCCTCGCCTGAGACCTCTCGCAGCGGATCCCCGTCGATCGGGAATGTCCGGGGCGCCCGCCGCTGTTCTCCCCCTCCGTACCCCGCATCCGCGCCCACGAGCCGAGCCGTCGATGCGCCCCTCACACGATCCCCTCACGACCGGAGAACACCTGTGACCGAGCGCAGCACCCTTCCCGCCGCGCGGCCCGCCGCACTCGCCGCCGCCACCGCCCTGGAGCCGCGCAGCCGCCTGGTCATCAGCCTCCTGCTGGTGTCGGCGTTCGTCGTGATCCTCAACGAGACGATCATGAGCGTGGCGCTGCCCGACCTCATGCGCGACTTCGACGTCGAGGCGCACGTCGGCCAGTGGCTCTCCACCGCCTTCATGCTCACGATGGCCGTCGTCATCCCGATTACCGGCTACCTGATCCAGCGGCTGCACACCCGCACGCTCTTCGCCGCCGCGATGATCCTCTTCAGCCTCGGCACGCTCACCGCCGCGCTCGCCCCGACCTTCGCGGTCCTGCTGGCGGCCCGCGTCGTGCAGGCCGGCGGCACGGCCATCATGATGCCGCTGCTGATGACGACCGTGATGACGCTCGTCCCGCCGGCGATCCGCGGCCGGATGATGGGCAACATCTCGATCGTCATCTCGGTGGCGCCGGCCGTCGGACCGACGATCTCGGGCGTCATCCTCAACTTCCTCGGCTGGCGCTGGATGTTCTGGATCGTGCTGCCGATCGCGATCGGCGCGCTGCTCCTGGGCCTGCGCAAGGTCGAGAACGTCACCGAGCCGCGCTCCATCCCGATCGACACGCTCTCGGTGGTCCTCTCGGTCTTCGGATTCGGCGGCCTGGTCTACGGCCTGTCGAGCCTCGGCGAGGGCGGAGCCGCGATCGTCGCGCCGTGGATCCCGTTCGTCGTCGCAGGCCTCGGCCTCGCGGGCTTCATCGCGCGCCAGCTCCTGCTGCAGCGCACCGACCGGGCCCTGCTGGACCTCCGCACCTTCTCCTCCGCGAACTTCACCGTCGTCATCGCGATGATGGCGGTCAGCATGTCGGCGCTCTTCGGCACGCTGATCCTCCTGCCTCTGTACACGCAGAACGTGCTCGGCCTCACTCCGCTGGAGACCGGGCTGCTGCTGCTCCCCGGCGGCCTGCTGATGGGCCTGCTCGCGCCGTTCGTCGGCCGCGGCTACGACCGCTTCGGCCCCCGTGTGCTGCTCGTGCCCGGCTCGATCGTCGTGGCCGGCGCGCTGTGGGGGTACACCCTGCTCGCCGCGGACTCGTCGCCCTGGTTCGTCCTCTCGCTGCACGTGACCCTCAGCCTGGGCCTCGCCTTCGTCTTCACTCCGCTGTTCACCGCCGGCCTCGGCTCCGTGCGCCCCTCGCTCTACTCGCACGGCAGCGCCATCATCGGCACGGTCCAGCAGCTGGGCGGCGCGGCGGGCACGGCGCTGTTCGTCACCGTCCTCTCGATCCGGTCGGCGGAGCTCGCGCAGGGCGGCGCCGACCAGGTCGCCTCTTACGCGGGCGGCATCCACTCCGCGTTCCTGTGGGGCGCCTCCATCGCGACCGTCGCGATCGTGGCCGCGTTCTTCGTCCGCCGCCCGGCGGAGTCGGACGCGCCGCTGCCGATGGCGCACTGAGCCGAGCAGGCCGACCCCGCCCGTTCACCTCCGCGTCACCCCGCCGCCCTACGGTGTCGCCCCGGCCGCCGCGCTCCCGATCGCGCGGCCGGGACGGAGACGACACGTGACCGAGACGGCCGGCCCCCAGAACGTGCTCGATGCGGGAGCGGCCACCCCTCCGCCGCGCACGCTGGTCGACGTCCTCCGCGACACCGCGGAGCGCCACCCGGACGCCTCCGCCCTGGAGGACTCGGCCGGCGCGCTCAGCTACCGGGAGCTGCTGGCCCGCACGGTGCAGCTCGCGGGCGAGCTCACCGCCGCCGGTGTCCGCCGGGGCGACCGCGTCGGGATCCGCATGCCCAGCGGCTCCCGCGAGCTCTACCTCGCGATCCTGGCCGTCCTCGCCGCGGGAGCCGCCTACGTCCCGGTGGACGCGGACGATCCCGAGGAGCGGGCGCGCCTCGTCTTCGGCGAGGCCGCCGTCCGCGGCGTGATCACCGGCTCCGGCGCCTTCGAGCGCACCGGCGCCGACGAGCCGGCTGCGCGCCTGTTCACCGCGAGCGCGCCGCATCCGAGCACGGCGTCGATCCCGCTGCTCCAGCCGCCCTCGCTCGAGGACGACGCCTGGATCATCTTCACCTCCGGCTCCACCGGCACTCCGAAGGGCGTGGCGGTCAGCCACCGCTCCGCCGCCGCGTTCGTCGACGCCGAGGCCCGCCTCTTCCTCCAGGGGGAGCCGCTCGGGCCGGGCGACCGCGTGCTGGCCGGGCTCTCCGTCGCCTTCGACGCGTCCTGCGAGGAGATGTGGCTCGCCTGGCGGCACGGAGCCTGCCTCGTCCCCGCGCCCCGCTCGCTGGTGCGCAGCGGCATGGACCTCGGCCCGTGGCTGACCACGCACGGCATCACCGTAGTCTCGACGGTGCCGACTCTCGCGGCGCTCTGGCCCGCGGAGTCGCTCGAGAACGTCCGCCTGCTGATCTTCGGCGGCGAGGCGTGCCCGCCGGAGCTCGGCGAGCGCCTGGTGGTCGAGGGCCGCGAGGTCTGGAACACCTACGGGCCGACCGAGGCCACCGTCGTCGCCTGCGCCGCGCCTCTCGGCGGGCCTCCCCCGGTGCGCATCGGGCTGCCGCTGGACGGCTGGCGGCTCGCGGTCGTCGACGCGGAGGGGCGACGGGTCGGCGAGGGCGAGGTCGGCGAGCTGGTCATCGGCGGGGTCGGCCTGGCGCGCTACCTGGACCCGGTGAAGGACGCCGAGAAGTACGCGCCCGCTCCGCTGCTCGGCTGGGAGCGGGCCTACCGCTCCGGCGACCTCGTGCGCTTCGAGAGCGCCGGCCTGGTCTTCCAGGGGCGCGCGGACGACCAGGTGAAGCTCGGCGGCCGCCGGATCGAGCTCGGCGAGGTCGAGGCTGCGCTGCAGGCGCTTCCCGGAGTCTCGGGGGCGGCGGCCGCGGTCCGCACCACGGCGGCCGGCAACCAGGTCCTCGTCGGCTATCTGGCCCTCGCCGGCGGTCGGGAGCTCGACCGCGACGCGGCGCTCGCCCGCCTGCGCGAGGAGCTGCCCGCGTCCCTCGTGCCGCTGCTGGCGGTGGTCGAGGAGCTGCCGACCCGCGTCTCCGGCAAGGTGGACCGCGCGGCCCTCCCCTGGCCGCTCGCCGTGGGCACGACCGAGGACGCCTCCCTCGACCCCGAGGAGGCGTGGCTCGCCGCCCTCTGGCGCGACGTGCTCGGCGTGCCGGTCGACGAGCGCGCGAACTTCTTCGACCTCGGCGGCGGCTCCCTCGCCGCCGCCCAGCTGGTCGCGCGGATCCGCGAGCGCGACCCCGAGTTCACCGTCGCCGACGTCTACGCCCACCCGCGCCTGGCAGCGATGGCGGCCGAGATCCAGAGCCGCTCGACGGGCACCGCGGAGGTCTCCGCTCACCGCGTCGCGCCGGTCCCCCTCCGCATGCGCGTGCTGCAGACCCTCCTCGGCGCACCGCTGCTCGTGCTCGGCAGCGCCCGCTGGGTCACCGCGATCCTCACCGTCACCGCGGTGCTCGACCTGGTGCCGGGATTCGGCTGGCTGCCCACCGTCCCGCTCGCCGCGCTGATCCCCGCGTTCGCGCTCTTCCTCACGCCGTTCGGGCGGATGGGGCTCACCGTCCTCGCCGCGCGCACCCTGCTGCGCGGGATCCGCACCGGAGACCACCCGCGCGGCGGGAGCGTGCACCTCCGGCTCTGGCTGGCCGAGCAGATCGCGTTCCAGCTCAAGGCCGTGAGCCTGGCGGGCGCTCCCTGGGTCGCCTACTACGCCCGCGCGCTCGGCGCCCGCATCGCCGACGACGTCGACCTGCACTCCCTCCCTCCGCTGACCGGGATGCTCACGCTCGGGCGCGGCGCGGCGATCGAGCCCGAGGTCGACCTCTCCGGCTACTGGATCGACGGCGACGTCCTGCGCGTCGGCGCCGTCCGGGTCGGCGCCGGCAGCACGGTGGGGGCGCGCAGCACGCTCCTCCCCGGTGCCCGGATCGGCAAGCACGCACAGATCGAGCCGGGCTCGGCCGTCTTCGGGCGGGTGCCGGCCGGGCAACGCTGGGGCGGCTCCCCCGCCCAGCGGCTCGGCAGGGCGAACGCCGGGTTCCCCCCGGAGCGCCCCGCGCGCCGCCCGGGCTGGGTCTGGGCGTACGGAGCGTCCGCGGTCGGCCTCGCGGCGGTCCCGGTCCTCGCCCTCGCGGCCGGACTCGCCGTCGTGGCCGCCGCCGTGCGCGGCTCCGCCGGCCTCGGCGCCGCGCTCGGGCCCGCTCTCGCCGCCCTCGTGCCCGCCGTCGCCGTCTCCGGAGTCGTCCTCGCCGCCCTCGTCGTCGTCCTGGTGCGCCTGCTCGGTCGGGGCGTCGAGCCCGGTACCCACCCCGTGCGCGGCCGGATCGGCTGGCAGGTCTGGTCGACGGAGCGGCTGCTCGACTCGGCGCGGGTCCTGCTCTTCCCGCTCTACTCGGGCCTGTTCACCCCGGTCTGGCTGCGGCTCCTCGGCGCCAAGGTCGGGCGCGACGTCGAGGCCTCGACGGTGCTGCTCCTGCCCGCGATGACGACCATCCGCGACGGCGCGTTCCTCGCCGACGACACGCTCGTCGCCTCCTACGCGCTCGGCGGCGGCTGGATGCGGCTCGCCCGCGCCGAGATCGGCGAGCGCGCCTTCCTCGGCAACTCCGGCATGGCGGCGCCCGGCCACACCGTGCCCGCCGGCGGACTCGTCGCCGTCCTCTCCTCCGCGCCCCGGAAGTCGAAGGCGGGCTCGTCGTGGCTGGGCTCGCCTCCCGTGCGGCTGCGGCGCACCGTCGTCGAGGCGGAGTCGGCGCGCACCTTCCGCCCGGCCCGCCGGCTCCGCGCGGCCCGCATCGCGTGGGAGCTCGGCCGCTTCGCCCCGGTGGTCGTCTCGGTCGCGATCGGCCTCTGCGTGGTCGCGGGGCTGCTGGCGCTGATTCAGACGCTCGGGGCGGTGCTCGCCGCGCTCGTCGGAGGCGTCGTGCTGCTGGCCGCCGGGGCCGTCGCCGCGGCCGTGTCCACCGCCGCCAAGTGGATCCTGATCCAGCGCGTCGAGCCGAGCGAGCAGCCGCTGTGGTCCTCGTTCGTCTGGCGGAGCGAGCTGGCCGACGCCTTCACCGAGATGGTCGCCGCGCCCTGGTTCGCCCACGCCGCCGCGGGCACTCCGGCGCTGGTGTGGTGGCTGCGGAGCCTCGGTGCCCGGATCGGACGCGGCGTCTGGTGCGAGAGCTACTGGCTCCCCGAGGCCGATCTGATCTCGCTCGGCGACGGAGCGACCGTGAACCGGGGCTGCGTCGTGCAGACGCACCTGTTCCATGATCGAATCATGAGCATGGATCTCGTGAGCCTCGACGCCGGCGCCACCCTGGGCCCGCACAGCGTGATCCTCCCCGCCGCGCGGATCGCCGAGCACGGCACGGTCGGCCCGGCCTCGCTCGTGATGCGCGGGGAGCTCGTGCCCGCGGGCAGCCGCTGGAGCGGCAACCCGATCGGCCCGTGGCGCGAGGTGCGCGTCGCCGACTACCACGCGCCCGTCGCGTGAGCCCCGCGCTGACCGGGCTCGAGACCGCCGGCGACCCCTACGTCCCCGGCATCGGGAACACCGGCTACCGCGTCGAGTCCTACGACCTCGACCTCGACTACCGTGTCGCCTCGAACCGCCTGGCCGGCCGGGCCGTGCTGCGGATCGTCGCGCTGCAGCCGCTCCGGCGGTTCTCGCTCGACCTCTCCCGGCTCCGCGTGGCCCGCGTCCGGATCGACGGACGCCGCGCCCGCCACGAGCAGGCGCCGCACAAGCTGCGGGTGACTCCGGCCGAGCCGCTGGCCGCCGGCGAGAGCGTCGTGGTCGAGATCGAGTACAGCGGCCACCCCGCTCCCCGCGCCAGCCACTGGGGCGAGCTCGGCTGGGAGGAGCTGGAGGACGGGGTGCTCGTCGCCTCGCAGCCCTCCGGCTCCTCCACCTGGTTCCCCTGCAACGACGACGTCGCCGAGAAGGCCCCGTACCGCCTGCGCGTCACCGCCGAGGAGGGCTACGCCGTGCTCGCGAACGGGGTGCTCATCGACTCGAGCGCCCGCTCAGGCCGCCGCACCTGGCTCTACGAGCAGCGCGAGCCCAGCGCCGCGTACCTCGCCTCGGTGCAGATCGGCCGCTACGCGATCGAGGAGCGCGTGCTCGCCGGAGTCGCGGTGACCCTCGCCCGCCCCGCCGCGCTGGCCGCACGGGTCGCGCACGACTTCGCTCCGCTCGAGCGCATGCTCGCTCTGTTCACGCGGCTGTTCGGGCCCTACCCCTTCGCCCGCTACTGCGTCGTCGTCACGGCGGACGAGCTGGAGATCCCGCTCGAGGCGCAGGCGATGGCGGTGTTCGGCGCCAACCACGCCGACGGCCGCGGCGGATCGGAGCGCCTCATCGCGCACGAGCTCGCGCACCAGTGGTTCGGCAACAGCGTGGGCATCGCCCGCTGGCGCCACATCTGGCTCAACGAGGGGTTCGCCTGCTACGCGGAGTGGCTGTGGTCGGAGGAGTCGGGCCGCGCCACCGCCGACGCCTGCGCCCGCCGCCACCACGCCGTGCTGCGAGCCGCCGCGCAGGATCTCGTGCTCGCCGATCCGGGGCCGGTCGCGCTCTTCGACGACCGCGTCTACAAGCGCGGCGCGCTCACTCTGCACGCGCTGCGGCTCACCGTCGGCGACGAAGCCTTCCTCCGGCTGCTGCGAGCGTGGACCTCCCGCTACGCCTCCGCAGCCGTCACCGACGAGGAGTTCCGCGAGCTCTGCACCGAGATCCTCGGCGAGGGAGTGGACGACCTGCTCGACGCCTGGCTCCTCGACGAGGAGCTGCCGCCACTACCGCCCGGGCGCTGACACCAGCGAGTCCGCCAGCGCGTCGCCGTGCTCGCGCCGCCAGCCGATGATCGGTCCGGCACCCGAGTCCCCCGTCGGCCCGAGGGCGACGCTCACCCGCAGTGCCGGGTCCAGCTGCGGCTCGGCCAGTCGGAAGCGGACGCCGTCGATCCGCGCCTCCGCCGCATGGTGCGACTCGTGCACGTGCACTCGGCGCGGGTCGAGCTCGAGCCCGCGGCCGTCCGCCTTCAGCGCTGCCTCGATCCGGGTCCAGTGCAGGACGGGGTCGGCGGGCCGCATCCCTCCGGTGGCGAAGGGCGCGCCCGCGATGCGCGTGATCCGCTCCCCGCGCTCCGGCGTCCCCAGCGCCGGCTCCACGTCGACGCCGACCGCACCGGCGCTGCTCGCCGCGACGACCACAGCGCCCGCGCAGTGCGCGATGCTCACCGACAGCAGCTCCAGCCCGATCTCGCGGCCCTCCAGCCGCGGCCGGCCGTGCGCGCCTCCGCAGCGCGGGCAACAGGCGACGACCCGGACCTCCGACGCACGCGTCCCCGTGAGCTCGGCCGCGAGCATCCGGAGCAGCACCCGCCCGAAGACGAAGCGCTCGGCCGCCGACGCGGCGACCGTGCCGGAGTAGCGCTCGCGCTCCTCCTCACTGAGCAGCGGCAGCAGCCGCTCGGCGTCCAGCGTTTGCTCGTCCAGCGCCAGCCAGCGCAGATGCACCCCCGGCAGCTCCCCGCCGATCCCCGACCCCCCCATGTCCGTCCCCCCGGTCAGCTCGTCGCGGCGTGCTCGCCGCGCTCGTACACGTCGGCGGCCGATCCGACGATCAGCGGGTCCGGACCCAGGGGCCCGACCACGTCCTCGTCGCGTCCGTCGTAGTCGTAGAGGCTCAGCACGTAGCGCATGGCCTCGAGCCGGGCGCGCTTCTTGTCGTTGCTCTTCACGATGGTCCAGGGAGCGTCGGCGGTGTCGGTGGCCGCCATCATCGCCTCCTTGGCCGCGGTGTAGTCGCCCCACTTGTCGAGCGAGGCGAGGTCCATCGGCGAGAGCTTCCACTGGCGCACCGGGTCGATCATGCGGATCGTGAACCGGGTGCGCTGCTCCTCCGCCGAGACCGAGAACCACAGCTTCACCAGGTCGATGCCGTCCCCGACCAGCATCCGCTCGAACAGCGGCGTCTGGCGGATGAACTCGTCGTACTGCGCCGGCGTGCAGAAGCCCATCACGCGCTCCACGCCGGCCCGGTTGTACCAGGAGCGGTCGAAGAGGACGATCTCGCCCGCGGCCGGCAGGTGCGAGACGTAGCGCTGGAAGTACCACTGGCCGGCCTCGCGCTCGGTCGGCTTCTCGAGCGCGACGACGCGGGCACCGCGCGGGTTCAGGTGCTCGGTGAAGCGCTTGATGGTGCCGCCCTTGCCCGCGGCGTCCCGCCCCTCGAACACGACCACGAGCCGGCGCCCGTGCTTCTTGATCCAGTTCTGCAGTTTCAGGAGCTCGATCTGGAGGAGCCGCTTGCCCGCCTCGTACTCCTCCCGCGACATCCGCTCGTCGTAGGGGTAGCCCTCGCGCCAGGTGTCGATCCGCGTGCCGTCGCGGCGGACGAGCACCGGATCGTCGTCGTCCTCGTCCAGCACGACGAGTTCCCGCGCGTCGGCGGGCGTGAGCGTGCGGAGCAGCTCGGGGGTGGGACGGAAGGCGTCATCGGAGAGGGCGGGCACGCGGCGACGGTAGTGCCGCCGGGCGTCGCGCCGGTGAACGGCGGGTGTCCCCGCGTCTGCGGGGAGGACGGCGGACGAGCCGTCGCGCCGATCGCGGACCCGGCCGCCGGACGGGCAGTCGGTTGTCGACGGCTGCACGCGACCGAGGCTGCAGTGCTCGATCCGGGGCGTTCCCGCGAGGATCGGCCGACTCCGCCTCGTCCCGGGACGGCGTCAGCCGGTGAACGCCGCGGGAGGCAGGTCGGTCTCGCCGTCCTCGATCGCGGCGAGCATCCGGTCGACCACGTGCTGCGGATCGTGACCCGCGCCGAAGCGGGGCGCGTCGCCTGCGAGCGGGTGCCGGGACAGCTCGGTCTCGGTGTGACCGGGCCGAGCGTCGAGCAGGAGGACGCCCGCCCGCTTGTACTCGCGGGCCGAGGCCTTCACGAAGGCGTGCAGTGCCGCCTTCGAGGCGGAGTACGCGGCCAGGCCCGCGGTCGGCGCCTCCGCCACCACGCCGCTGATGGTCAGCGCGAACGGCTCCCTCCCCTCGCCCGCCGACGCGACGAGCGACGGCAGCGCGGCGGTCAGCACCCGGATCGGCGCCAGCGCGTTCACCTCGACCAGCTCCTCCAGAACGGCCGGGTCGAGCTCGGCGGAGGGCCCGAAGGCCACGACGCCCGCGGCCACGACGACGCCGTCGAGGCGCCCGTGCCGCTCGAGCACCTCGGCGACCACACGCCGGGGCTCGTCCTCCCCGCGCAGATCGGCGACCAGGGGGGCCTCACCGAGCGCCGCAGAGTCGCGTCCCGATCGCACCGCGATGGCGCCGCGCGCGTCCAGCGAGTCGGCGAGGAGGCGGCCGAGGCCGCCCGATGCTCCGAGGACGAGGACGACGGCACCGTCGAGACGAGTCATGTGGCGAGCCTAGACGGGTGCGCTGTCGCGGATCGGCACTACCGTCCGAGCGATCGGGCCCCTACCGTGAGGCCCATGACACGACTGCAGAGCCGTGCCGTGCTGCACCGCCTGCTCGAGGTCCTCGAGCATCCCGCCCCTATCAGCCCCGGCCACGCGCGTCACCTCCGGATGCTCGTCCATGAAGCCCTGGAGCGGATCGCCGGCTCTCGCGCGCACGAGTCCGGTGCGTGGAGCGGACCCGCCTCGGGCGTGCCCGCTGCCGCGCTCGCCCCCGAGGATCCCGCCTCCTCGGACCCGGGTCTCTGACGCTCCGCCCTCCTCGTAGACTCGTTCGCCGGAGGAACGGGGGGTCGATGGACGAGGGTGCGCCGGCGGGCTGGTACCGCGACGAGGCCGATGCGGTCGTGATGCGCTGGTGGGACGGCAGGCGGTTCACCGAGGCGCGCCGCTCCGCGCAGGACAGTGACGCGGAGGTCCGGGACGCGCCCGCCGCCCCCGTCGCCGAGCGGGTCGTCTACCGCCTCCCGAACGCCGACGGCACCCCGAGCGTCGACGCCCTCGCCGAGGCCGAGCGGATCGAGGAGATCGCCGATCTGATCGACCGCACGCTCAAGGCGGGCGAGATCGACGAGCGGACCCTCGAGGTCGATCTGATCCCCGAGCCCGACCACCCCACCGGCCTCGACGCCGTCTCGGTCCGGGCCGGCGGCCGCGTCCTCGGCTACCTGCCGAACGCCTCCGCCTACCGGACCGCTCTCGACCGGGTCGTGGCGAGCGGAGCCGTCCCGGTCACGACCGCGCGCCTCCGGGTCGAGCGCGGCGAGGAGGGGCTGCGGGCCGTCCTCCGCGTCGCCCTCGTCGCCCCGGAGCTGCTCGTGCCGCTCAACGAGCCGCCCGTCGAGCGCCACTCGATCCTCCCCTGGTCGCGGGGCCTGCCGGTCCTGCGCGAGGACGAGCACTTCGCCCGCCTGTCGACGGCGGTCCCGGCGAGCGGCCGCGGCCTGCTGCTGCTGACCCTGCACACCACGGGCGACCTCGTCGAGCTCCGACTGGACGGCGAACGGGTCGGCGAGCTCTCACCGACCCTGTCGGCAGACTTCGCCCCGACCCTCCGCCATCTCGCGAGCCTCGGCCTCGTCGCCGCCGCCTACGCCTCCCTCCGCGGATCGCCGCTGAAGGTCGAGCTCACGCTGCAGGCCGCGAAGGCCGCGGACCTGCCCGCCGAGTGGGTCGACGGCCGCCCGGTCACGCTCCCCCGACTCCTCCCGCCGGCTCGGACCTACTCCGTCCCGCCCGCGTACACCGCGCCGTTGCGTCCCACACCCCGCAGCTCCGAGGCGGTCTCCCGCTCGGTCCGCCGGACCGTCGCCTGGGTGGTCGTCGGCGTCTGCACCCTCGTGGGGCTCTCGAGCTGGCTGATCGGGGACGTGCTGAACTGAGCAGGACGGGGCAGACGCCCGGGGACGTGTCGGATTACCTGAGGTCGGTGGTCCCGCTCGTCCACGAGAAAGCGCCCGGCTCGCAGATCCGGAGATCCGAGCGAACCGGGCGCCTCGAGCCGAGCGCGGCCGTCCTACACGTTGAAGCGGAACTCCACGGCATTCCGACGCCGGAAAACGTCTTCAGCTTGCTGCGTGACCCTGAGCGTGCAACTTAGCGCTGGTCCGTTGACTTGCGATCGCGTGTAGCATTCGAGGGCGCTGATGGTCTAACAGGCTAAGACGGCAGCCTTCACTTGCCCTCGGGCTTCTCAGAGCTGCAGATGTTCGTTCGAATCGAACCAGTGCACGTGATCGAGATCGAACTTGGAATACGCCGCACACCTGCGCGAGTGGCTTTCAAACGGAACACCGGACAGAACAATCATTTCCTTATCACTGTCCTCGTAGGCCTCGATGCTGTACGAGACGGCGAGGCGAAACTCGCGCCTGAGTTCTCGACATCCTGGAGTCCGACAGACGTGAGACGGTCTGCAATCCGCAGTCGAGAATACGCTCTCGTCACCTCGATCGCGTGGATTACCGACCTGGTGGACGTCTACCGCAAGCGGCTCCAGGCCATGCGGTCGGTGATGAGCGATGCGGAGTCGAAGAGAATCGACAAAATCGATGGCAGAGCAGTCCGGCTGTCTGAATTGGCCTCTGTGCTTGGCATACCGAGGGACGACCGCAACCTTTTGATGATGCTGTTCGCGACAAAGTGGCGCAACACGATTGTTCATTCGGACGCGGACTCCCGCATCGGAAGCGACCTGCGAAACAGGCTTCTGAACTCGGCACAAGATATCGCACTCGAACATCGTGGGCTTGATGTCAGCAGATCGATCAAGTCATTTGAACGAGGTGACGCTCCGACCTTTAAGGAAGTCGCGTCGTTTGTCGCGGCTGGCCAGCAGCTTGTGGCAGCACTGGATGTGCGGGCCATCACCAAGATGAACGTTCAGCAATACGCCGAGTCAATACTCAGCACGCACCTCTCGGCGGCGTTCACTTTGAACGCGCAGGTGTACGCACAATATTGGTCAGGCAACCAGGCGAAGACTCATAAGCGACTGACAACTCTCCTCGCCCAGCTCGGCTTCACTCGGAGCGGTGCTCTCTCGCAACTCAGCGCCGAATATCTGGACTCGACATCAAGATTGACTGCTCACGCGGCTCGTGCACGATTTTCGCCACGAGAAGGGCACTAATTGGGCAACCGCGAGTCGTGCCGCAGGCGCGAGTTTCAAAGTTCGTGAGATTCACGCAGCAGCCGCACTTGTCGAAGTTGACGCTGGGCGAGCAATTCACCAGGTGTGGTACCCATCCCGCACCTGAAAGCTCTTGGGGAGCAGGATTGCTACACATTGAAACGGAACACGGACGCTCCCGACGGGAACGGCTGGAATCCGCGGAATAGCGAGAATCTCGGCCTTGTCGATGATGAGCCGTGTATGGCTGCCGACGGTGCTACTGAGGAGCGACAGAGGAATTGCGGCGGGCGCCGAAGCGCGCGGCCTTCGCGCCGATGAGGCGCTTGCGGAACCAGGCGAGCAGCTCGTCCTCGTCGATCTCGACGCGATGCGTCCCGTACCGCCGATACGGTATCCCCTCGGACATCCATCGCTGGATCGTCTTGCGGCAGCTGCGGACGCGACGCGCTGCGTCACCGGACTGAGTCGGACTGCCCCATGGAGGCCAGCTATCTACTGAGTAGAGCGAATCTCGTGCGCAGCGACCATCACAGAACTGCACGCAGATGCGATCTCGACGCGCCGACTTCGCGCTTCGGCGGAAGCGGCGCGACATCGAAGCGCGCACCAAACTCGGCCGGCGAGAGCGCGACGACCTGGGCGAGCTCTGCCATTGAGTACCCATGTTCACGGAGATGAACATCGACGAGTGCCGTGACGATGGAGGGCTCGTCGCGCGGGATCTCGACCGGCTCGACCTTCCGCCAACCCTTCTGTGAGATCGACACGTTGAGGCTGCGGTATCGCGTCTCATCGATGGCGCCAAGATCTCGAGCGCGACGGATGATCGCGCTCATCGCGACCTTCCACACCCGCTTGAGCTGTGCCGCGCGCTCGAGCGTTATGCCCTTCAGCTGCACACGAATCTCCGCCGCCGGCATCAGGAACTCGGACGCAAAGGAGTTGGCCTCATCCTCGGCTTCATCAGGCGCGGCGACGGCGCTGTGGAGTACGAGGTGCGCGAGCTCGTGAGCGAGCGTGAACCGCTCTCGGTCGGCAGACATCCCAGTGTTGAGAATAATCAGGGGCGGATAGGTGCCGATGGCGTCAATGCTGATCGCGGAGATCTTCGGAGACTCAAGGCTCGTACGGACAACGATGATCCCCGCCCGCTCGATCACGGCCATCATGTCTTCGATCGGGCCCATCGGGATTCTCCACTGGGCTCGGACTGCGCGGGCGGCTCCCGCCGGCCCTCCGAACTCGACGCCGTCGAGCACCGGCACTGGGTATTCGGCGTCGACGACGATCGAGCGGAGGAGGCGCTCGAGCCTGATTCGCGTCAGATTCACGTTGGCCTGAATCTTCCGAAGCGTCGTCTGAGGGAGCGCCTGCTGTTTCCGGTGATAGAACGCGGCATGACCGAACCCGTAGACGGGGTCTGTCCAGGCGAACGCGTCGATCGGGTAGTTGAGGGCTTCGGCGATCTGAGCGAGTCGCGCGGGATCAAGCGGAGCAAGTCCGTTCTCCATCTTGGAGAGCGTCGACTGAGGGATCTGAGAGAGCTCAGCCAGCTTGGCACCGCTGAGGCCTCGCGATTCGCGCAGAAGGGTGAGCATCTGCGGGTTCATCACTGACCTTCTGCCTCGTCCTCTCGGGCAGCGGGCCGCGTGCTGCGGACCGTCGGGCCGACGGGCTTCCTGGACTTCACAGGGACGACGGATCCGGTCTCTGCAGCATCGAGATCGATGCTCCAGAGCGGTCGACCGTTGAACGAGCATACGACTGCGGTCAAATCGAGTTCGACGCCGAGGTCATCGGGCAGGTACCCCACCGTGAGATGGGTGACAGCCATACCGTCGAGTTCAACCTGCTGCGCCTCGATCTCGAGACGCTGCGCAGTGGGGATGCCTGAGGTGCGCATGGATCGTCCCGTGAACTTCTTGAAACGAAGGATGAGACGCCCGTCCGCGAGCGTCACAGCGAGGAACTGCTTCGATCTCGTCGTCGTGATGCCCTCGCCATCGAAGTAGGCCTCGGCAAGCTCCGTTACACGGTCGTAGACGATGTTCGCGCGCGTCGTGTTGCGGACCGTGGCGAGGATCGGGTTCTGCTCGACGAGCTTGATCCAGTCCGCCCATCCCGTGAGGAGGAAGGACGCGAGGGCGGCTCTGTGGGGGGCGAGGAGCTCAGCGGCCTCGTCCTCGGTCATCAACTCGTCGATCATGTGTTCGAGTGTCGTCTATAAATTCGTAGGCGTCAACTATTCGTCATCTATTCGTGGATGATGCGCCCAGGGCTGGCGCTTGCTTGGCCGCTCGAACTTCGACATGTTCCGCTTCCGACGCGCCAGCCGACGTCGGCCGCTCGAGCTTCGCGGCCGCGCGAGCAGACCGGAGCTCCTGCTGCAGCCACACCGTCGGCGTCCCACCCACTGCGGCGAGCAAGCTCGACTGTAGCCGATGAGCCTGGGTCTCCTCGTAAGCGTCGCGGCGATGATCGGTGAGATCGACGATCTCGGCGAGCGAGGACGTTTTGCGGACTGCTGAGGAATCTGTGAGGAGCGGGGCGGCTACTTCCGCGTCATTTCGGGCCAGGAGAGAGCCTCACACGTTGAAGCGGAACTCCACGACGTCGCCGTCCTGCATGACGTAGTCCTTGCCCTCGATGCGGGCCCTGCCCTTCGCGCGGGCCTCGGCGATCGAGCCGGTCTCGACGAGGTCGTCGAACGAGATGATCTCGGCCTTGATGAAGCCCTTCTGGAAGTCGGTGTGGATGACGCCAGCGGCCTGAGGCGCGGTCCAGCCCTTCCCGATGGTCCAGGCGCGCGTCTCCTTCGGGCCGGCCGTGAGGTACGTCTGGAGGCCCAAGGTGTCGAACCCGATGGTCGCGAGCTGGTTGAGGCCCGACTCCGTCTGGCCGGTCGACTCGAGCATCTCGGCGGCGTCGGCCTCGTCGAGGTCGATCAGCTCGGACTCGATCTTGGCGTCGAGGAAGATCGCCTTGGCCGGCGCGACGAGCGCCGAGAGCTCGGCCTTGCGGCCGTCGTCGGTCAGCACGGCCTCGTCGACGTTGAAGACGTAGATGAAGGGCTTGGCGGTCAGGAGGCCCAGCTCGCGGATCGGCTCGAGGTCGATCGAGGAGGCCGACAGCGGCTTGCCCTGGTCGAGGAACTCGCGCGCCTTCTTCGCGGTCTCCACCACGATCGGCTCGATCTTCTTGCCCTTGAGCTCCTTCTCGTAGCGGGCCTCGGCCTTCTCGAGGGTCTGCAGGTCGGCCAGGACGAGCTCGGTGTTGATGGTCTCCATGTCGCTGGCGGCGTCGACCTTGCCGTCGACGTGGACGACGTCGGAGTCCTCGAAGCCGCGGATGACCTGCGCGATGGCGTCGGCCTCGCGGATGTTCGCGAGGAACTTGTTGCCCAGGCCCTCGCCCTCGGACGCACCGCGCACGATGCCGGCGATGTCGACGAAGGAGACGGGCGCGGGGAGGATGCGCTCGGAGCCGAAGATCCCGGCGAGCACCTCGAGGCGGGAGTCGGGCAGGTTCACCACGCCCACGTTCGGCTCGATCGTCGCGAACGGGTAGTTCGCCGCGAGCACCGTGTTCTTGGTCAGTGCGTTGAAGAGCGTCGACTTGCCGACGTTGGGGAGACCGACGATTGCGATAGTGAGAGCCACGGGCATCCATCCTACGGCGTGGCGGCGGACGGGCCGGGCGGCCACGGCGAGGCGGGGCGGGGCGGTGCTCGGCGGGCGAGCGGCGGGCGAGCGGCGGGCAGCACCGGCGGCCCGGAGGCGACGCGCGCGCGGTGCTCCCGGCGGCGTCGGAGGTGCGTGAGAGGCTGGAGCGTGCCCATCGACTTCACCGCCATCGACTTCGAGACCGCCAACTCGCACGGAGCCTCCGCCTGCTCCGTCGGGCTCGTGAAGGTCCGCGACGGCCGCGTCGTCGACCGCGCCGGCTGGCTCATCCGCCCGCCGCTGGGGTACGACGACTTCCTCGAGTGGAACACCCGGATCCACGGGATCCGCAAGCACGACGTGCACGCCGCGGCCTCCTGGGTCGAGCAGTTCGCCGACCTGGCGGCCTTCGCGGGCGACGACGTGTTCGTCGCGCACAACGCCGGCTTCGACATGGGCGTCATCCGCGCGGCCTGCGCCGCGACCTCCCTCGGGCACCCCGAGTACGACTACCTCTGCTCGCTCCAGCTCGCCCGCAAGACGTACGAGCTCGACTCCTACCGCCTCCCCGTCGTCGCGATGGCCGCGGGCTTCGAGGACTTCCGCCACCACGACGCGTCGGCCGACGCCGAGGCCTGCGCCGCGATCGTCGTGCACGCGGCCCGTCGGCACGGGGCCGCGAGCATGGCCGAGCTGGGCGAGCTGGCCGGCGTCTCTGTGAAGCGCCTGCGCCCGAAGGCTCCCGTCGCCGCCTGAGGCACCGCACGCCGGGCCGGCCGGAGACGATCGGCTCGGCGACTCGCGGCGCGGCTCGGCCTCTCCGACCACGACGGTGAGCGACGCGCTGGAGGACTTATGTCGGGCCCAGCCCTTGAGGTCGCGAGAGCGGCGGCCGACTTCCGGATCCGGTGGGAATCCGGCGGAGCGACGGCAGCGGCCGGGGCAGCGTGATCCCTGCTGAGGACGAGCGACGCGCGCGAGCTCGATCCGCCACGACAGGTGAGCGCGTGCGAGGCGTCACGAACGGTCCTCATCGGAGCCGGAAGGCGACCCTTCGCGACCCATCGTCTGAACCAGGCATCACGGACGGCCGTCGCTCGAAGCTGAAGGGGACCCCAAGGCTCAGCCGCGGGGGTCGCCGAACCAGGTGCTGAAGATGCGCCAGAAGTTCCGGTTCCCGTAGGCCGAGCAGGCGTCGCCCTCGCCGTAGAGGTTCTCGAGCGCCGCCGCGTTCGGCTGGTACGGCGTGTAGTAGTAGAGGCCCGCCGTGGCCGCGTTGGCGATCGTCACCGGAGCGGCGCCGCAGGACTCGTCCGGGGAGAAGCGGACGTCGCTGGTCGCGCCGACCGGGTACCAGTCGAAGCTGCTGTCCGGGTTCCGGTAGCGCTGGAACTGCCACGCCGCTCCGTACACCTGTGCGGCGAAGCCGTAGGAGTCCGTGTCGCAGTCGGCGGTGTCCGGGCAGCCGTAGCCCGTTGCGCTGCGGAACTGGCGCTCGCTCGGCTCCGGATCGGTCACGAGCGACTGCTCCTTCTGCAGCAGCACCAGGAGGACGGCCGGATTCACGTCGCACGCGCCGGCGACCGACGTGATGATCTCCGCGGCCGGGACGTCGCGTCCGGCCGGCAGCGCGTCGCACTGCTCGTCGGCCGTGATCGCCGCGGTGTCCTCGGCGTAGTCCCGCAGGCACGGCACCGGCCCGCCCTCGCAGTCGGGGACGCGGGCGTCGAGGAACGCCTGCACCGTGAGCGGTCCGAGCGCGTCGCCGTCGAAGAAGACCTCGTCGGAGATCAGGTCGCCCGGATCGAAGTCGGCCGCGACGGGGCCGGGCTGGAGGAACGTCCACAGCCGGACGGTCTGCGGCCCGGACGGCGCGGCGGCGAGGCGCGTGCCGTCGACGGCGCCTCCCAGCAGGAACACCACCAGCGCAACAACGACGACGACCGCACCGCCCCGCCGGCGTCGGGCGCCGGTCGTGGACGGTGCGGTCGGGGTCATCCCTCCACGCTAGTGGCGGGCCCGCAAGCGATCAGCCGCAGGGGGTGAGGCGTGCGACGTCCTCCGAGAGGGTGGTGGGACCGCCGAGGAGGACGACCCGCTTCGCTCCCGACTTCGCGATGTCGGTCAGGACCGCGCGGGGCACGCAGGTGGTCGGCACGGCGAACAGCGGGCTGTTCGAGTAGCCCGCCGCCGTGGCTCCGGCGAGGGCGTCGGGGAAGTTCTCGCCCGTCGCCAGGAATACCGTCTTGGCACTCGAGAAGGCGGCACGGTTCAGCTGCTCCGAGGTGTCGTAGCGGTCGACCCCGCCGATGCGCTTCACGCTCGGCACGCCGAGCGAGTCCACGATGCCGTCGCTCACCGAGAGAGCGCTGCCCGCGACGGTGAGGTCCTGCACCTTGAGCTTCGAGAGGATGCCCTTCGTCACGGCGTCGGCCGTGCCGCCGGTGCCGTTGACGAGGACGACGGGAGCGTTCACCGAGCCGGCTGCCGCGCTCGCGCCGAGCGCGTCCGGGAACTTCTCCCCGGTCGCCAGCCAGGCGCGCGAGGATCCGCCGGAGAAGGCGTACTGGATGATCTTCCTCGAGGTGTCATAGCGGTCGGTCCCGCCGAGTCGCTGGATCGCCGGGGTGTAGCCCTTGAGCTGGTCGTACACGCCCTTGCCGACGCTGAGCTCCGATCCGACGACGACGATCTTCGCGGGCTTCAGGCGGGCGAGCTCGTCGCGGACGGGCTGCGACATGCCGTCGCGGTCGACCAGGAGCAGCGGACCGCCCTGCTTGGCCGCGGCCGGGGCGGCGCTCAGCGCGTCGGGGAAGTTCGCACCGGTCGCGATGTAGACGACGGGGACGTTCGGGCCGAAGACGGCCTTCGAGATCTCGACGGCGGTGCCCTGGCGGTCGGTGCCGGCCAGTCTTGAGACATCGATCCCGGCCGACGTGCTCACGGTCGAGCAGCCGAGGTCCTTCCGGCCGGGGCCGCGGGAGTCGCCCGAGCCGACCCAGCGGTTCCACTCGACGGAGTCGGTGGAGACGCAGACCTGGTAGGCGCCGGGCGCCGAGACGGGCGTGGTGGCGCCGAAGCCGTGGGCGCGGCCGGCGACGGAGTACTCGCCCGGGATGTCGCCGCGGTCGCCGTTCGCGGTCTGCGTGCGGACCGTGCGGGTGCCGTCGGGGCCGGTCACCGTGACCGTCGTGCTCAGAGCGGCCTGCTGCGTCGTCGGGTCCACGGCCCAGCCGGACACGCTCAGCGTGCTGCCCGAGATGCGCGGCGCGTCGACGCGTCCAGCGGGGGCGATCCCGGCGTTGGCCAGGGTGCCGTTCGGATTCCAGTCGCTGAAGAGGTACCAGAAGTTGATGTTGCCGTAGGTCGCGCAGGCCGCGTTGCCGGAGCCGGTGAGCGCGTAGTCGTTGGGCTGGTACGGCGTGTAGTAGTAGAGGTCGGCCGTGGCCTGGTTGCGGATGGTGACCGGCGAGGAGCCGCACGCGGTGCTCGGGTAGTAGAGGACGTTCGGCGTCGTGCCCGGTGTGTAGGTGGTGAAGTTCGAGCCGGAGCCGGGCGGGTTCGCGTAGCGCTTGAACTGGCGGGCCGCGCTGTAGACCTGCGTGAAGAAGCCGGCCGACCCCGGGTCGCACGCGGCGGTGTCCGGGCAGTTGTAGCCGGTCGCCTTGGCGTAGTCCTCGGGGCTGGGCGTCGCGTCGGTGACGAGGCTCCGCTCCTTCTGCACGAGCACGACCAGGGCCAGCGGATTGATGCCGCAGGCCAGGCCGACGCGGGTGAAGATCGAGGCCGAGGACTCGCTGCTGGAGCCCTGGTAGGCGCTGCACATCGGGTCCGCCGCCTTCGACGGGGTCGCCTGCGAGAAGTTCTTGAGGCACGGGGCGGTGCCGGCGGTGGAGCACCGGCTGCCCTTCTCGTTCAGGAGCGACTGCACCTGATCCGTGTTCAGCGCGTCCCCGTCGAAGAACTGGGCGTCGCTGATGATGAAGCCGGCGCGGAAGCTCTTCGTCTCCTCGGCGCTGTACTGCGTCGACTGGTCCGGGACGCCGAGGTCGGCGCGGTCGAGGGACGCGTCGAGAGCGCCGGTCTCGACCGAGACGGTCGACGGAGCGTCCTCGGCGGCGGAGGCGGAGGTGATCGGGACGAGGGCGGTGCCGAGCCCGACGGCGAGAGCGAGCGCGGCCGTGAGCAGGCGCGATGAGCGGTGGTGATTCCCCATGATCGCGAAGTCTACGAGGCGGTCGCGGGGCGTCCTGGCCCTCGTTCGGTGGTCGTGGCGCGTCGACCGATCGATGTCGGAGGTGCGTGGTCTCATCGGCGGCATGGATCTCACCTTCGTCCTCGGCCTGGTGGTCGGCGCGCTCCTCGCGGGAGTCGCGGCCGTCCTCCTCGCCCGCTCCCGCACGCCCGACGCGGCCCTCGCCCTCGACCTCGCGACGGCCCGCGCCCGCGCGGAGGGCCTGGAGGAGCGGCACGAGGCCGTCGTCGAGCAGCACCGCGAGCACCTCGGCTCCGCCCGCGACCAGATCCGCGAGCTCCAGGAGCAGCTGCGCGTCGTCGCCGAGCGCGAGCGGCACGACGCGCGCATCCTGCAGACCCTCTCCCCCGTCGCCGAGAGCCTGCGCGGCATGCAGGAGGCGGTCGGCCGGCTCGAGCGCGAGCGCGCCGCCCAGTTCGGGGCGATCACCGAGCAGCTGGAGGGCCAGCGGGCGGCGGGCGAGCAGCTGCGCTCGACCACCGAGACCCTCGCCTCCGCGCTCCGCTCCAACACCAGCCGTGGCGCCTGGGGCGAGACGCAGCTGCGGAACGTCGTCGAGGCCGCGGGGCTCACCCAGCGGGTCGACTTCGACGTGCAGTTCGGCCTCGAGGGCGAGGCGGGCCGCGGCCGGGCCGACATGGTGGTCCGCCTGCCCGGCGGCAAGGCGATCGCCGTCGACGCCAAGGTGCCGTTCGACGCCTACCTCGAGGCGAGCGCGATCCCCGCCGGTGCCGTCGGCGAGGAGGAGGCGCGGCGCGCGGGGCTCCTGCGCGCGCACGTCCGCGCCCTCCGCGGCCACGTGGACGCGCTGGCCGCCCGCTCCTACTGGACCGGACTCCCGGCGAGCCCCGAGTTCGTCATCGCCTTCGTGCCGAGCGAGCCGCTGCTCGCGAGCGCGCTCGACGCCGACCCGAGCCTGCTCGAGTACGCGTTCCGCAAGCGCGTCGCCCTCGCCTCGCCGGTCACCCTGTGGTCGGTGCTCAAGACCGTCGCCTACACCTGGCAGCAGGACGTGCTCACCGACGACGCCAAGCGCCTCCTCGACCTCGGCAAGACCCTCTACTCCCGTCTCGGCACGCTCGCCGACCACGCCGAGGGCCTGCGCCGCTCGCTCGAGAAGACGGTCGACTCCTACAACGCCTTCGCCGGCTCGCTCGAGAGCCGTGTGCTCGTCACCGCGCGCCAGTTCGACTCCCTCGACGAGTCGCGCGTCATCGCCCCGGTCGGAGGAGTCACCTCCTCTCCGCGCCGCCTCACCGCGGTGGAGCTGCTCGCCGCGGAGGACGACTCCGAACGGAGCGCGTAGGGAGGCTCGGGCCGCCTCCGCGCCGAGACGCCGCCGCACTCGCCGAGGCGCCGTCAGCAGGACGGCGTCTCACCGGCGGGGCGGCGTCTCGGAGAGACGGTTCCGGCCTAGACCCACTTCTCCGCGAGGTGCTGGGCGGTCACGCGGCGGATGGTGCCCGAGCGGGAGCGCAGCACGATGGACTCCGTCGTGATGACGTGGCCCTCCTTGCGCACGCCCTTCACGAGCCCGCCGTTCGTCACTCCGGTCGCGACGAAGTAGGTGTTGTCGCTGCGGACGAGGTCGTTGGCGTGGAGCACGCGGTCGAGGTCGTGCCCGGCGTCGATGGCGCGCTGCCGCTCGTCGTCGTCCTTCGGGCGGAGGATGCCCTGGATCACTCCGCCGAGCGCGCGGATCGCGCAGGCCGTGATGATGCCCTCGGGCGTGCCTCCGGTGCCGACGCACATGTCGAGACGGGAGTCGTGGCGCGCCGCGTTGATGCCGCCCGCGACGTCGCCGTCCAGCAGGAGGCGCGTCCCGGCTCCGGCCGCGCGGATGTCCTCGATCAGCTGAGCGTGGCGCGGCCGGTCCAGCACCGCGATGCGCATCTCCTCGACGGGCTTGCGCTTGGCACGGGCCAGGGCGCGGATGTTCTCGCCGATCGGGCGCTGGATGTCGATGATCCCGACGCCCTCGGGCCCGGTGACGATCTTCTCCATGTAGAACACGGCGGAGGGGTCGAACATCGCGCCGCGGTCGGCCACCGCGATCATCGAGAGCGCGTTCTGGCGCCCCGCGGCGGTCAGCGAGGTGCCGTCGATCGGGTCGACGGCGATGTCGGCGGCGGGCCCCGAGCCGTTGCCGACGTGCTCGCCGTTGAAGAGCATGGGCGCGTTGTCCTTCTCTCCCTCGCCGATCACGACGACGCCGTCGAAGTTCACGGTCCCGAGGAAGGTGCGCATGGCGTCGACCGCGGCGCCGTCGGCGGCGTTCTTGTCGCCCTTGCCGATGAACGGCACGGCGCGGATCGCGGCGGCCTCGGTGGCACGGACGAGCTCCATGCCGAGGTTGCGGTCGGGGTGGAGGTAGAGCGAGTCGTTGTCGATCACAGAGCGGAGTCCTTCGTCGTCGAGTTCGTGCACGTCGTCGCAGGACCCGCGGAGCGGATCCCCATCCCTGCCCGAAGCCTAGTCCAGGGCCCTCCACGGGCGGAGGGACCGCGGAGGGGCGCCTCGCTAGACTCGTCCGCGACGCGGGCCTCGCCCGACCCCCCCTTCGTTCATCCGTCAAAGGAGATGCCATGCCCGTCGCTACCCCGGACCAGTACGCAGAGATGCTCGACAAGGCGAAGGCGGGCGGCTTCGCCTACCCGGCGTTCAACGTCTCGTCGTCGCAGACGATCAACGCGGTCCTCCAGGGCCTCACCGAGTCGGGCTCGGACGGCATTATCCAGGTCACCACGGGAGGCGCGGACTACTTCGCCGGTCACACCGTGAAGAACCGCGCCGCCGGCGCGATCGCCTTCGCGAAGTTCGCGACCGAGGTCGCCAAGAACTACCCGGTCACGGTCGCACTCCACACCGACCACTGCCCGCAGAACGCGCTCGAGGGCTTCGTCTACCCGCTGATCGCCGCCTCCGAGGAGGAGGTCAAGGCCGGTCGCGAGCCGCTGTTCCAGTCGCACATGTGGGACGGCTCCGCGATCCCGCTCGACGAGAACCTCGCCATCGCGAAGGAGATCCTCCCCCGCGTCAAGAGCATCAACGCCATCCTCGAGGTCGAGATCGGCGTCGTCGGCGGCGAGGAGGACGGCGTCTCGCACGACATCAACGAGCACCTCTACACCACCCTCGACGACGCGATCGCGACCGTCGAGGCCCTCGGCTTCGGCGAGCAGGGCCGCTACATGGCCGCCCTCACCTTCGGCAACGTCCACGGCGTCTACAAGCCGGGCAACGTCCGCCTGCGCCCGGAGCTGCTCCGCGAGATCCAGGACGGCCTGCAGGCGAAGTACGGCACCGGCGCGCTCCCCCTCGACCTCGTCTTCCACGGCGGGTCGGGCTCGACCGACGAGGAGATCGCCGAGGCGGTCCGCAACGGCGTCGTCAAGATGAACATCGACACCGACACGCAGTACGCGTTCAGCCGCTCCGTCGCGGACACCGTGCTGAAGAACTACGACGGCTTCCTCAAGGTCGACGGCGAGGTCGGCAACAAGAAGGTCTACGACCCGCGGTCGTGGGGCAAGATCGCCGAGACCGCGATGGCCGCGCGCGTCGCCGAGGCGACCCGTCAGCTCGGCTCGGCCGGGAACTCCGGGAAGTAGGGCACCTCTCCGTGACGAACGCACACGACCAGCCGGGCGCCGGACGTCCGGAGCCGCAGTACGGCGAGTACGCGCCGCCCGGCTGGTCGTGGCAGCCGCCGGAGGACGCCGTGGTCGTGCCCGACCCGCGGGGGTCGGAGACCGATCCTCGGCCCGCGACCGCTCCGGCAGCGAAGCCCGTCGCGCATCCCGTCGACCGCCTGCTCACGATCGTGCTGCTCGCGCTCGGCGTGTTCTTCGCCGTGCCGACGCTGCTCGATCCCTCGAGCTTCGCGACGACCCTGCAGGAGCTCTACCGCTCCCAGGGCATCGGCACCTACGCGTCGCCGGAGCTCGCACGGGTCCTCGGCGTCGTGGTGGCCCTCGCCCAGTCGCTGATCGTCGCCTTCGCGGTGTGGATCTCGATCCGGCGGCTCCGCGCCGGCAAGCGCGCCGTGCTCGTCCCGATCCTCGGGATCGCGGCGACCGTGCTGCTCTCCCTCATCGTCGCGGCGATCGCCATCCTGGGCGACCCGACGTTCGCGGACTACGTCACGCGCATGTCGGGCTCGCAGAACGGCGCGGGCACCGACGTCTAGCGTCGGTCTCCGTCCGACCGGACATGGAAGAGGCCGCCGCTCCCGAGGGAGGGCGGCCTCTTCCGTGTCCGGGCCGGAATTCTCTAGGCGCCGGCTCCCGCGCTGATGCGTCCGCCGACGCCGCGGGCGTCGCGCTTGCCGGCGACGTCCTTCCGCAGCTCCTTGGGGAGCGAGAACATCAGGTCCTCCTCCGCGGTCTTGACCTCCTCGACGTCGCCGTACCCGGCGGCGGCGAGGTCGTCGAGGACCTCCTGGACGAGCACCTCGGGCACCGAGGCGCCACTGGTGACGCCGACGGTGCGGATGCCCTCGAGCCACTCCTGCTTGATCTCGCTCGCGTAGTCGACCCGGTAGGCGGCCTTCGCGCCGTACTCGAGGGCGACCTCGACGAGGCGCACGGAGTTGGACGAGTTCGCGGAGCCCACGACGATGACCAGCTCGGCGCCCGCGGCGACCTTCTTGATCGCGACCTGGCGGTTCTGCGTGGCGTAGCAGATGTCGTCGCTCGGCGGGTCCTGAAGGTTGGGGAAGCGCTCGCGGAGGCGGCGGACCGTCTCCATCGTCTCGTCGACCGAGAGCGTCGTCTGCGAGAGCCAGACGACCTTGTCCGGGTCCTTCACGACGATGTTCGGCACGTCGTCGGGGCTGCCGACGAGGGTGACGTGATCGGGAGCCTCGCCCGCGGTGCCCTCGACCTCCTCGTGGCCCTCGTGGCCGATGAGGAGGATCTCGAAGTCGTCGCGCGCGAAGCGGACGGCCTCGCGGTGCACCTTCGTCACCAGCGGGCAGGTCGCGTCGATCGCCTGGAGGTTGCGGTCGGCCGCCCCCTGGACGACGGCAGGCGAGACGCCGTGCGCGCTGAAGACGATGTGCGATCCCTCGGGCACTTCGTCGACCTCGTCGACGAAGATCGCGCCCTGGCTCTCGAGCGTGGAGACGACGTGCACGTTGTGCACGATCTGCTTGCGCACGTAGACGGGGGCACCGTAGTGCTCGATGGCCTTCTCGACGGCGACGACCGCGCGGTCGACTCCGGCGCAGTAGCCGCGGGGCGCGGCGAGGAGGACGCGCTTGCGGCCCTCGACGGGGACGTCGCGCAGACGCCCTGTGGCGCGGGGCATGCGCGGCATGGGCAGGCTGATCGGGACTTGGCTCACCCCCCGATTCTACGTGGTGCATCCTGTGCCCGGGCCGTCCCGCTGTCGGACCCGTCCCGTAGCGTTGTCGTCGCGGGAGGGCACTCCCGCTCCCCCCGTCCCTCCGAGCAGAGGCAGCGATGACCGACGCCCCACCCACCGCCGACGCACCCTGGCCGGTCGGCCTGCTCGCCAGCAAGATCAAGGGCTGGATCGAGCGCCTCGGCACCGCGTGGGTCGAGGGCGAGATCACCCAGTGGGGCGCCTCCGGCGGCAACGTCTACGGGAAGCTGAAGGACCTGTCGGGCGACGCGACGGTCGGCTTCACGGTCTGGTCGTCCGTGCGGAGCCGCCTCCCGGCCGACCTCAAGCAGGGCGATCGGGTCATCGCGCTGGTGAAGCCCAACTACTGGGTCAAGGGCGGCACGCTCTCCATGCAGGTCTTCGAGATGCGCCACGTCGGCCTCGGCGATCTGCTCGAGAAGCTCGAGCGGCTCCGCCGGCAGCTCGCGTCGGAAGGGCTGTTCGACGCCTCCCGCAAGAAGCCGCTGCCGTTCCTCCCGCACGGCGTGGGGCTCATCACCGGCAAGGACTCGGACGCCGAGAAGGACGTGCTGCGGAACGCGCAGCTGCGCTGGCCCGCCGTGCGTTTCCGGGTCGTCCACTCGGCCGTGCAGGGCGACCGGACGGTGCCGGAGGTGCTCTCGGCGCTGCGGACCCTCGAGTCCGACGAAAGCATCGACGTGATCGTGATCGCCCGCGGAGGCGGGGACTTCCAGAACCTGCTCGGCTTCAGCGACGAGGCGCTCGTGCGCGCTGTCGCCGCCTGCTCCACTCCGGTCGTCAGCGCGATCGGCCACGAGGCCGACCGCCCGCTGCTCGACGACGTCGCCGACCTGCGCGCCTCCACTCCCACCGACGCCGCCAAGAGGGTCGTGCCCGACGTCTCCGACGAGCTGCTGCGCGTGCAGCAGGCGCGGCTGCGGATGACCGGCCGCGTGAGCGGGCTCGTCTCGCACGAGATCGACCGGCTCTCGCAACTCCGCTCGCGGCCGGTGCTCGCCCAGCCGCACGTGCTGGTCGACCGGCACGCCGAGGAGCTCACCCGCTGGGTGGCGCGCGGCGCCGAGCTGGTGGACCGCCGCCTCGAGCGCGCGCACCTCGAGGTCGAGCGCCTGCACGGCCACCTGCGCGCCCTCTCCCCTCAGCACACCCTCGACCGCGGCTACGCGATCGTCCAGAACGCGGCCGGGCACGTCGTCCGGGCGCCCGGCGACGCGCCGGCCGGCGGCGCGCTCGTCCTCACGCTCGCGGAGGGAGCCGTCGGCGCCCGCTCCGAGGGGCCCACCGGCGATCCCGCCGGCCGGTCCTGAGCACGCCGCGCCCCACGTCTCCCCCAGCCCCGATCGATAGGATCAGAGCCATGCCCGACTCCCCCGACATCCCGGCGACCGACTCCGACGTCTCGGGATTCTCCTACGAGCAGGCGCGCGACGAGCTCGTCCGCGTCGTGTCCGAGCTCGAGCAGGGCAGCTCCACGCTCGAGCGCTCACTCGCCCTGTGGGAGCGCGGCGAGGCCCTCGCCGCCCGCTGCGAGGAGTGGCTGATCGGAGCACGCGCCCGGCTGGACGCGGCCCGCTCCGGAGGGGCGGCCGCCGGATGAGCCGCGACAAGCCGGCGCGGGTCGTCGCCGAGCTCGGGCGCCCGGAGACGGCCGCCGAGACGGCCGCCCGCAAGGCCGAGAACTCCCGGCTCTACCGTCAGCGCAAGACTGTCAACAACCTCGTCTTCTCGCTGCTCGCGACCGTCGGCGCCGTCGCGCTCATCGTGCTGCTCGTCCCCCGCGGCGACACCGTGGAGCTCGCCTCGGTCGACGTGCCTCGCGTCGCCGCGCAGGTCCAGCTGGGCGAGGAGCAGACGCTCGCCGTGCCCGCCCTGCCCGAGGGCTGGAAGGCCAACGCGGCCGAGCTGCGCCGCGAGAACGGCACCGACTACTGGTACGTCGGCCTGATCACCCCGAAGGCGGGCTACATCGGCCTGAGCCAGGGGCTCGACGCGGACGCGGCCTGGGTCGCGACGCAGCTCGACCGCCGCGCGGCGACCGGCGTCGAGACGATCGACGGCCGCGACTGGACCGTCTACGACCACCGCGACTCCGGCGACGACACCGGCAACACTCCCTACGCCCTCGAGACGACGCAGGGCTCCAGCACCTACCTCGTCTACGGCACGGCCCCGACGGACGAGATCCGGCAGGTCGTGGACGCCATCACCCCGCAGATCGGCCAGGAGGAGTCCCGATGAGCCTCGGAACCAGCAGCACCGTCCCCCGCGAGTCCCGCCCGCCGGCGTGGGTCTGGAAGGAGATGCTCCGCGGCAACCAGCGCTTCGTCGCCGGCGAGCCCCGCCACCCCCGCCAGGACGTCGAGCGCCGCGCCGAGCTCGCCGCCGCGCAGGCCCCGCTCGCCGCGCTCTTCGGCTGCAGCGACTCCCGCCTCGCGGCGGAGATCATCTTCGACCTGGGTCTCGGCGACCTCTTCGTCGTCCGGAACGCCGGCCAGGTGATCGCCGACTCGATCATCGGCTCGCTGGAGTACGGCGTCGCCGTCCTCGGCGTCAAGGTGCTGCTCGTGCTCGGCCACGACGAATGCGGAGCGGTCCGCGCGGCGATCCAGTCGCAGGCGCCCGGCGCCGAGCGGCTCCCCCCGCACATCGAGCACCTGATCGAGCCGATCATCCCCGCGGTGCGCCGCCACGTGGGCGCGCAGCCGGACGGCCGCGTGCTCGTCGACCCGTCGGCGACCGACGCGCTGGCCGTGGGCCGCGAGCACCTCCGGGACACCGTCGCCGAGCTGCTCCAGCGATCCCCGCTGATCGCGGACGCGGTCGCGACCGGGCGGCTCGCCCTCGTCGGCGCCAACTACCGGCTCTCGGACGGCACCGTGATGTCCGATGTCGTGCTCGGCATCGAACCGCCCGAGCTCAGCCCCTACGTCTCCGAGCTGGAGCGCGACTCCGACTCGGCCTCCTCCGCCGCCGCTCCGAGCGCGGTGGGATCGGATCCCGCGTGAGCGGCTCCGGACAGCACAGCACCAACCGATCAGACAAGGACGAACACAGCGTGGTGGATCACTCCCCGACCGACGACTCCGGCGACTTCCGCATCGAGCACGACACGATGGGCGAGGTGCGGGTCCCGCGCGACGCCCTCTACGCCGCGCAGACCCAGCGGGCGGTCGAGAACTTCCCGATCTCGGGTGCGGGCCTCGAGCCGGCTCAGATCGCCGCCCTCGCCCGCATCAAGAAAGCGGCGGCGCTGGCCAACGCCGAGCTGGGCGTGCTCGACGCAGACATCGCCGCCGCGATCGCCGACGCGGCCGACCTCGTCGTCGGTGGCGGCTACGACGCGCACTTCCCGATCGACGTCTACCAGACCGGCTCGGGCACGTCCTCGAACATGAACATGAACGAGGTGCTGGGTTCGCTGGCGACGACGGCCCTCGGCCGAACCGTGCACCCGAACGACCACGTCAACGCCTCGCAGTCCTCCAACGACGTGTTCCCCACCTCGGTCCACGTCGCCGTCACCGGCGCGCTGATCGAGTCGCTGATCCCCTCGCTCGAGCAGCTCGCCGAGTCGCTCGAGGTCAAGGCGGAGCAGTGGGCCGAGGTCGTCAAGGCCGGCCGCACGCACCTGATGGACGCCACCCCGGTGACGCTCGGCCAGGAGTTCGGCGGCTACGCCGCGCAGATCCGCCTCGGGATCGAGCGCGTGCAGTCGGCGCTCCCCCGGGTCGCCGAGGTCCCTCTCGGCGGCACCGCGGTCGGCACCGGGATCAACACCCCCGCCGGCTTCCCGCAGAAGGTCATCGCGCGCCTCGCGGAGGAGACGGGACTGCCCGTCACGGAGGCCCGCAACCACTTCGAGGCCCAGGGTGCGCGGGACTCGCTCGTCGAGGCCTCCGGCGCCTTGCGCGTGCTCGCGGTGAGCCTGACCAAGATCAACAACGACCTGCGCTGGATGGGCTCCGGCCCCAACACCGGCCTGGGAGAGCTGCGGATCCCCGACCTGCAGCCCGGATCCTCGATCATGCCCGGCAAGGTGAACCCGGTGATCCCGGAGGCCGTCCTGATGGTCTGCGCACGCGTGATCGGCAACGACGCCACCATCGCCTGGGCCGGCGCCTCGGGCGCCTTCGAGCTGAACGTCGCGATCCCCGTCATGGGGACGGCGCTGCTGGAGTCGATCCGCCTGCTCGCGAACTCGGCGGTGCTGCTCGCCGACAAGACCGTCGACGGCCTCGAGGCCGACGTCGAGCACGCCCGCGCCCTCGCCGAGTCGTCCCCCTCGATCGTCACTCCGCTCAACAAGGTGATCGGCTACGAGGCCGCCGCCACGGTCGCGAAGAACTCGGTCGCCAAGGGCATCACCGTCCGCGAGTCCGTCGTGGACCTCGGCTTCGTCGAGCGCGGCGAGGTGACGGAGGCGCAGCTCGACAGCGCCCTCGACGTCATGTCGATGACCCGCCCCGGCTGAGCCCGCCCCTCCGACGGCCCGTCCCTGCGCTCGGCGCGGGGGCGGGCCGTCAGAGCACCAGCCAGAACCCCGCGAGCAGGAACGGTCCGAGCGCGACCCGCCCGCGGACGCGCAGCGCGAGCACCCACAGCCCGGCCGTCGCGAAGGCGAGAGCAGGGGCGACGACGACCTGCTCGGGTCCGAGAGCCGCGAGCGGCGGTGCGAGGGCCGCCTGGAGCTTCACGTCGCCGAGGCCCAGCCCGCCCGCCGCATGGAGCAGGCCCAGGCACAGCACCGTCGCCAGGACGGCGAGAAGCGTCCCCTCCGTGGGCGCGAGGGCGGCTCCGACCGCCAGCAGCGGGAGGGTGATCGCGTTCGGGAGCCGGTGCCCGCGCACGTCCGCCAGCACCAGCGGCACGCTCGCGAGCGCCACCGGAACGAGGCCGGGCGCCCGACCGAGGTGCGGGGCCGCGATCAGGAGGAGCACCAGGGCCCCCAGGAGCAGGGCGGTCCGGTCGAGCAGAGGTCCTCGGAGCATCCGCCGAGACTAGGGCGCACCGCCCCGCGCGCGTCGGAGTTCTCCACAGGGCGGCCCGCCGGAGCGTCGCGAGCGGCGGCAGGGGCCCGTCCGACGACCGGCTTCAGTCGCGCGGAGGCAGCGGTCCGAGCAGGAGCGACGCCCAGGCGCCGTGCGCCGACGCGTCGTCGGAGGGGTGGAACCGCCCCGCGAGCACGTCGCGGTAGAGGCGGCCGAGTTCCGACCTGCGCTGGTACGCCGAGCCGCCCGCGATCCGGACGGCGCTCTCGACGACGCGGAGCGCTCCCTCCGTGGTGCGGATCTTCACCCCGACCAGCGAGGGGAACCAGCGCGCACCGCGGTCGACGAGCGCGTCCACGTCGGCCGCCGCCGAGCGCAGCGGCGCCTCGAGCCCGTCGAGCAGCATCCCGGTCTCAGCCACCCGGTGCCGCACCTCGGGATCCTCGGCCAGCGGCCGCCCGCCCGCCCGGAGGGAGGTCCGGCGGCGGACGGAGGCGACGGCGAGCTCGAGCGCGCGCTGCGCGACGCCGAGGTAGACCGAGGAGATCAGCAGCTCGAAGGCCGCGAAGACGGCGAAGACGAAGGGGTCGGCGGTGGGTCCGACGGGGAGCGAGCGGATCATCCGCTCGGCCGGGACGACGACGCCGTCGAGCACCGTCGTGCGGCTCTGGGTCGCGCGCATGCCGAGCGTGTCCCAGTCGTCGCGGACCTCGAGTCCGGCGACGGACGACTCCGGATCCTCTCGGTGGACGAAGCCGTGCACGAGCCGCGGCTCCGTCCCGCTGTCGTCCCGGCCGAACACGCCGAGCCGGGTCCAGGCGGGCGCGAGGGAGGTGAAGACCTTCGTGCCGGTGAAGCGGTAGCCGCCGTCTCCGAGCGGCTCCGCGCGCGTCAGCGAATCCGAGAGCACCAGATCGTTGCCCGCCTCGCTGTTGCCGAAGGCGAAGACGTGGCCCGCCGCGGCGTCGACGAGCACCGGGCGGAGGGAGTCGTCGCCCCGCTCCAGCAGGAGGCGCGCGATCCCGGTCCAGACCAGGTGCATGTTGACGGCGAGCGCCGTCGCGGGCGCGGCGGTCGCGAGGCGGGTCTGCTCGGCGGCCGCCTGCTCCAGGCCGAGGCCGGCACCGCCGAGCTCCTCGGGGACGAGCAGCGCCAGGTACCCGATCCTGCGCAGCTCGTCGAGGTCTTCCGCGCAGAAGGCGTTGCGCTCGTCGTAGTCGGCCGCGCGGGTGCGGAAGCGCTCGAGGAGCGCGTCATCGAGGATGCTCACCAGCCCACGCTACGCCCCGGTGCCCCGCAGAGACGCGTCCGGCCCGGGGATCACCGGATCCCGCGGGCCGGACGCGCGGCGTGCCCGTCAGGCGAGCTCGTTAGACTCCAGCATCTCGGTGACCAGAGCGGCGATCGCCGAGCGCTCGGAGCGTGTCAGCGTGACGTGCGCGAACAGCGGGTGGCCCTTCAGCGTCTCGATCACGGAGGCGACCCCGTCGTGCCGGCCGACCCGGAGGTTGTCGCGCTGCGCCACGTCGTGGGTCAGCACCACCCGGGAGTTCTGGCCGACGCGCGAGAGCACCGTGAGCAGGACGTTCCGCTCCAGCGACTGCGCCTCGTCGACGATCACGAACGCGTCGTGCAGCGAGCGCCCGCGGATGTGCGTGAGCGGCAGCACCTCGAGCATCCCGCGCTCGATCACCTCGTCGAGCACGTTCTGCGACACCAGCGCCCCGAGCGTGTCGAAGACCGCCTGCGCCCAGGGGTTCATCTTCTCGGCCGCATCGCCGGGCAGGAAGCCGAGGTCCTGGCCGCCCACCGCGTAGAGCGGCCGGAAGACCATGATCTTCTTGTGCTGGCGCTTCTCCAGCACCGCCTCCAGGCCCGCGCAGAGCGCCAGCGCCGACTTGCCGGTGCCGGCCCGGCCTCCGAGCGAGACGATGCCGACCTCCGGGTCGAGCAGCAGGTCGATCGCGAGCCGCTGCTCCGCCGACCGCCCGTGCAGGCCGAAGACGTCCTTGTCGCCGCGGACGAGCGTGATCTGCCGCTTCCCGGTGACCCGCGCGAGAGCGGAGCCGCGGTCGGAGTGGACGACGAGTCCGGTGTTGACCGGGATGTCGGCCACGACGTCCGTGAAGAGGCGCTCGCGGTCGTAGAGCTCGCTCATCGCGTCGCCGCCGAGCGTCACGTCGTCCATCCCGGTCCAGCCGGACTCGGGGGCCTGCTCGGCCAGGTACTCCTCCGCCGCGAGACCGATGGAGGCGGCCTTCACCCGCATCGGCATGTCCTTGGACACGACGGTGACCGCCGCGCCCTCGCTCTGCAGGTTGAGCGCGACGGCGAGGATCCTCGCGTCGTTGTCGCCCATCTGGAGCCCGCTCGGCAGCACCGACATGTTCGAGTGGTTGAGCTCGACGCGCAGCGTGCCGCCGCGGCCGACGGCGATCGGGAAATCGAGGCGCTCGTGCTGCACCCGCAGCTCGTCGAGGCGGCGCAGGGCCTGCCGGGCGAAGTAGCCGATCTCGGGATCGTTGCGCTTGCCCTCGAGCTCGCTGATGACGACGATCGGCAGCACGACGGCGTGCTCCGCGAACCGGAACATCGAGGAGGGGTCCGACAGGAGCACCGAGGTGTCCAGGACGTAGGTGCGGAGGAGCTGATCGGCCGGATCCGACGAGCCGTGCTGGACACGGCGGTGGACGCCGCCCTGCGTCCCGGTCTGAGGATCCATGCCCTGGGGAACTGTCACGACGACTCTCCACACTCCGGGGGCCGGAGCCCCCGGCTCATGTCCTCGAGCCGGCCTCATCGGTGCGTGTCGTGCACCGCGCAGTGTCCCTTCGGCGTCTGCGCGATGTCGAGCCGTACATCTGTGGCCGTCTCGACCAGGCGCTGTACCTGATGACTCGAACCTAACCCGGCGAATGACATCCGTGTGCTTCTCACCGCTACGAATGTGTAACCAGTGTGTGAACGCGCGGAATCCGGCCTAGTAGTCGATGCTCGTGGCCGACGAGATCAGGGCGGCGCGGAGCAGCGCGAGGGTCTCGTCGGTGGTGCCGGCGTGCGCGCTGAAGCGGACGGTGCTCGGCCGCAGACGCGCGGTGACGCCGTGCGCGGCGAGGGAGGCGGCCAGCGGGGCCAGCTCCTCCGGCTCCGGCTCGACGACCACGATGCCGGCGCGCTCGTGCTCGCCGCGGGAGCCCACCACCGCCAGTCCGAACTCGTCCGCCAGATCCACGATCGCGCTGACCCGCTCCGCCACGAGCGCGGCGATCGTCGACTGCCCGACCGCCGCGACCTCCTCCAGCGCCGACGCGAGCCGGGCCTGGGCGATCGGGTCCGGGTTGCTGATGCTGAAGGCCCGGGCGTCGCCGCGCGGCGGAGCCACCTCGTCCCACGGCTCCGCCTGCTCCGATCCGGTCCAGCCGGAGAGCACCGGCGTCAGCCGCGACAGCGCCCGCTCGCTGAGCGCGAGGAAGCCGGTCCCCCACCCGGCGCGGAGCCACTTCTGGCCGCCGGTGACGACCACGTCCGCCAGCTCGTAGGGCGCGTCCACGACGCCGAAGCCCTGGATGGCGTCGAGGACGAGCATCCGGTCGCCGATCACGTCTCGGATCGCCGCGACGTCCGCGAGGTAGCCCGTGCGGGAGTCGACCAGGCTCACCGCGACGGTCGTCACATCGTCCGCGAGCTGCTCGCGGACCGCCTCCGGCGTCACCCGTCCCTGCTCGGTGCGCAGCCACCGGGGCTCCACCGACCCGAGGGCCTGCGCTGAGCGCACCGCCGCGAACGGCAGGCTCGGGAACTCCGCGGCCGACAGCAGCACCGCGCCCGAGGCGCCGAACAGCGCGTGCAGGAGGCCGGTCGAGGTGTTGGGCTGGAAGACGACGCGGTCGGCGGGGACGCGCACGAGCGCCGCCGCGGCCTCCCGGACGCGCTCGTCCTGCCGGAACAGCTCGTCGAGGGTGCCGCTGCGCGCGCGCACCAGCAGCTCGACCGCCGCCTCCTGCTCGGCGGCGACGGTCGCCGAGAGCGGGCCCACCCGGCCGAAGTCGAGGTACCCCGTCTCCTCGCCGAAGCCGGCGAGGTAGTCCTCGGTCGTGGTGGAGGTGGCCTCGTTCGAGCTCATGCCGGCCCTTCCGGTCGGTGATGCGGCAGGAGCCGCGAGGTCAGCTGCCGAAGCGGCGGTGCCGTCCGGCGTAGTCGCGGAGCGCCCGGAGGAAGTCGACCTCGCGGATGTCGGGGCCGAGCGCCTCCATGAAGTAGAACTCGCTGTGCGCGCTCTGCCAGAGCATGAAGTCGGAGAGGCGCTGCTCCCCCGAGGTCCGGATGACCAGATCGGGGTCGGGCTGCCCGCTGGTGTAGAGGTGCTCGCCGATGAGCTCCGGGGTCAGCAGGCCCGCGACGTCCTCGATGGAGGACCCGCGCTTGCCGTGCTCCTCCAGGATGCTCCGCACGGCCTGGGCGATCTCGTGCCGGCCGCCGTAGCCGACCGCGAGGTTGACGTGCAGGCCCGTGTGGGAGGCGGTGCGCGCCTCCGCCGTGTCGAGCGCGGCCACGAGCGACGGCGGGAGGCCCTCATCGGAGCCGACGTGCTGCACGCGCCAGTCGGGCTGCTGGGAGACCTCCTCGGCGAGGTCGGCGATGATCGCGATCAGCTCGGTCAGCTCGCTGCTGTCCCGGCCGACGAGGTTGTCCTGCGAGAGCAGGTAGAGGGTGACGTGGCGCACGCCGAGCTCGTCGCACCACTGCAGGAACTCGTGCACCTTGGCGGCGCCCGCCCGGTGGCCGTGCGCGGCGGTCTCGAGGGCCCGCTGCCGCGCCCAGCGCCGGTTGCCGTCGATGATCATCGCGACGTGGTTCGGCAGGGAGTCGGGGGGAAGGCTCGAGCGGAGGCGCTTCTTGTAGACGCCGTAGAGGAGGTCCCTTCCCACAGGCAGTCTCGGCTTCGGCACAGTGACACGGTAGTCGGTCCGGGGCGCTCCTCGGAGCGCGGCGACGCTCGGCGTCGGTCCGGGACGGCGTCGTAGTCTGTCCGGCATGAGCCAGCGGCCGACGCCTCCCCCGTCCGATCCCCGCGCCCGCACCGTCCGCGCCGGCGACGCCGACGGAGTGGACGGCCCCGACCTGCCCGTCCTCCCCCTCGTCGAGGACGCGATCGAGCACGACTCCTCGGCGGAGGTCCGGCCGACCTGGCGCGGCTGGATCCACGCAGGCCTCTTCCCGCTGGCGATCGTCGCCGGAGCGGTGCTGATCGTGGTCGCGGAGGGGACCGCTGCGAAGTGGGCGGCCGCGGTGTTCGCCACCACGTCGCTCCTGCTCTTCGGCAACTCCGCGCTGTACCACCGCTTCGACTGGAAGCCGCGGACGAAGATGATCCTGAAGCGGATCGACCACGCCAACATCTTCCTGCTGATCGCCGGCACGTACACGCCGCTGGCCGTGCTCGCCCTGCCGCCCGCGCAGGGCACGCTCCTGCTGGTCCTGGTCTGGGCGGGGGCGCTGCTCGGAATCGGCTTCCGCGTCTTCTGGATCGGCGCGCCGCGCTGGCTCTACGTGCCGCTCTACCTGCTGCTGGGCTGGGCGGCCGTGATGTACCTCGGCCCGCTCTTCGAGGCCAGCGCCACGATGATGGTGCTCGTCCTCGTCGGCGGGCTCTGCTACTCCGCGGGCGCCGTGATCTACGGGATCAAGAAGCCCAACCCGTTCCCGGGTGTCTTCGGCTTCCACGAGATCTTCCACGCCCTCACGGCCGTGGCGTTCCTCTGCCACTGGACGGCGGCACTGATCGTCTCGCTCCACCCCGCCTACAACGCGTAGCGGGGCCCGGGCGACCGCTGCGGGCCGGGCTCAGCTCCCGCTGCGCTCCGCCTCCTCGGCGTCGAGCCGCTCCTTCACCTGCGCCGTGTAGGTGGTGCGCCGCACGCGGCGGACCATGTCGAGCGCGAGGAGGACGGCGGCGAGGGCGATCACGAGCATCGTGACGAAGCCGAAGAGGCCCGGCGTGACCGTGTCCTCGTTGAACTCGGGACCCGGGGTCGGCACCGTCGTCGAGGCGAGGACGACGGCGCGCTGGGCGCCCTCGAGCAGCCCCGCGATCACGCGCGCACCTCGTCCGCGACGGCGACGCCGGAGCCGTCGGGCTCGGGTGACACCGGGGCCTCCCCCGAGGGCTCGGGATCCGGGGCGATCGGCGGGACGACCGCGGTCGGGCCCGGGGCGAGCTCGGCCAGGTCGAGACCGGCGAAGAGATCGGTCTCGGGCGTCGGCGCGTCGACCCGGCTCTCGACGAGCTGGAAGTCGTCGGTCGGCCAGGCGGCGTCGATCGCCTCGTGCGGGAGGAAGAAGAAGGCGTTGTCCGGAGCGACCTGGCTGGCGTGGGCGAGCAGAGCCGCGTCGCGCCGGTCGTGGAAGCCGGAGATCACGACGCGCGTGGTCGCGAGGTACGGGGTGTCCTCGTTCCAGCGCTTCATCTCCTCGAACACCGACAGGCGCGGGTCCTCCGGATCGATCGAGCGCAGGTGCTCGGCGATCGCCCGCAGCTTCTGGCCGCTGAAGACGCGGTCGTAGTAGAGCTTCGAGATCGACCACGGAGCGCCCGTGCCCCGGTACTCCTCGGCGAGGCCCGCCGCGCGGTACGCCTCGACGGCGACCTGGTGGGCGCGGATGTGGTCGGGGTGCGGATAGCCGCCGTTCTCGTCGTAGCTGATGATCACGTGCGGCCGGAACCGGCGGACCAGGCGCACGAGCGGCGCGGAGGCGGTGGCGAGCGGCAGTCCCGCGAACGAGGCGGCGTCGACCTTCCCGTCCTCGGGCATCCCGGAGTCCACGAAGCCGAGCCAGGCGTGCTCGACGCCGAGCGCCGCGCGGGCGGCCGCCATCTCGTACCGGCGGAGACCGCCGATGTCGCGCTCGGCGTGCGCGCGGGCCTCGAGGCCCTCGTTCAGCACGGAGCCGGCCTCGCCTCCGGTGCAGGAGACCACCATGACCTCGGCGCCTCGCGCGGCGTAGGCGGCCAGCGTCGCCGCGCCCTTGCTCGACTCGTCGTCCGGATGGGCGTGCACGGCGAGGAGGCGCGGAGTGTCCCGCACCTCCGAATCGACGGAGACCTCGACGGCCTGGGACACGATCGCTCGATTCCTCGGGGTTTAATGGGTTCGGCGCTCCCGTCCGCGAAGGACGCGCGCCACCCGTCCAGAGTAGACGCATCACCCAGGGAGTTCCGTGGCCGCCCGCACGTCCGAGAGCGTCGAGGGAGCCGCCGCGCCCGCGCTCGATCCGGACGCGGTCCGCGCCGCCGGACCCCTCGCCACCCGCTACGGCCGCACGGAGCGCACCCGCCGCGGCAACCGCTGGCTCTTCGGCGGCGTCGCGCTCGCCTTCGTCGCCGTCTTCGCCGCCTGGGTGATCTGGGCCGGACTCGACGGAGCGCGCGGCGGAGTGGACGTCCAGGACACCGCGCACCAGGTCGTCGACGACCGCTCCGTCACCGTCTCCTTCGACCTCGCCGCGCCCGCGGGCCGCGAGGTCGCCTGCGCGGTCCAGGCCCTCAACGAGCAGTCCGCCGTGGTCGGCTGGCGGGTCGTGGAGTACCCCGCCTCGACGGAGCGGTTCCGCTCCTACACCGAGACGGTCCGCACCACCGAGCTCGCGAACACAGGTTTGATCTCCTCCTGCTGGCTCCCGTAGGCTTGCCCGAAGCCCTGACGGACTCGTCGGGGCCTCGCCATTCCCACCGCCGCCTGACGCCGGCCGTCCCCACCGCCGGACGCGGACACCTCCGCACGGTGCTGCCGGGCGCCGCGAGCGCGGCCCGCAGAGCAGGAGCCCACCATGGCCGACCAGTCACAGGTGACCTGGATGACCCAGGAGTCGTACGACCGCCTCGAGGCGGAGCTCACCGAGCTGTCCACCAACGGACGCGAGGAGATCGCCAAGCGCATCGAGGTCGCCCGCGAGGAGGGCGATCTGAAGGAGAACGGCGGCTACCACGCCGCGAAGGACGAGCAGGGCAAGATCGAGGCCCGTATCCGCCAGCTGACCTCCCTCCTCCGCGAGGCCGAGATCGGCACGCCCCCCGAGAGCCACGGAGTCGTCGAGGCCGGCACCATCATCACCGCCGAGATCGCGGGCGACGAGTCCCGCTTCCTCCTCGGCAACCGCGAGATGGCGGGCGAGAGCGACCTCGACGTCTACAGCCCCCAGAGCCCCCTCGGCTCGGCCATCATGGGCCTGAACGTCGGCGACACCACCCGCTTCACAGCACCCAACGGGCGGGAGATCGAGGTCCGCGTCGCCAACGTCGAGACCTGGTCCGGCCACTGATCGCACGTCGCGGTGTTCTCCGCGGCGTTGTCGTCGGGCGCGATAACGCCGGTATCGCTTCCTCCTCCGCCTTGCGGAGAACACCGCGACGCACGATCAGCCCTCTCAGACGGGAGGCGCCGGCTTCGCGGCGTTGTCGACGGGCGCGATACCGCCGGTACCGCTTCCTCCTCCGCCTTGCGGAGAACGCCGCGACGCACGATCAGCCCTCTCAGACGGGAGGCGCCGGCTTCGCGACGTTGTCGTCGGGCGCGATACCGCCGGTACCGCTTCCTCCTCCGCCTTGCGGAGAACGCCGCGACGCACGATCAGCCCTCTCCAGACACGGGGGCGGGCGCCGGCTTCGCGGCGACGGGGGCGGGCGCGGTACCGCCGGTACCGGCTTCCTCCTCCGCCTTGCGGAGAACGCCGCGACGCACGATCAGCGCCCTCTAGACGGGAGGCTCCGGCTACGCGGCGACGGCGTGGGGCGCGAGATCGCTCGTACCGGCTTCCTCCTCCGGCTTGCGGGAACGCCGCGACGCACGATCAGCCCTCTCCAGACAAGAGGGCGCCGGCTTCGCGGCGACCACGCGGGGCGTGAACACCGTGCGCCCGAGGGCGGTCAGTTGCGGGAGATGCGGGGGGCGTAGCCGGCGTCGGTCAGGACCTGGATGACCCGGTCGGCGTGCTCGGGGCCGCGGGTCTCGACGCTGATCTCGATCTCGACCTCGCTGATCTGCAGGCCCCGGCCGTGCCGGGTGTGCAGCACCTCGACGACGTTCGCGTTCGCCTCCGAGATGAGCTCCGCGATGCGCGCCAGCTGCCCCGGCCGATCCGGCAGTCCGATGCTCATCTTGAGGTAGCGCTCCGACGCGGCCAGGCCCCGGCTGATCACCCGCTCCATCATCAGCGGATCGATGTTGCCGCCCGAGAGGATGACCGCGGTCGCTCCGGCGTCGCGGATCCTCCCGGTCAGGATGGCCGCGATGCCCACCGCGCCCGCCGGCTCCACCACGAGCTTCGCCCGCTCCAGCAGAACCAGCAGGGCCCGGGCGATGTCGTCGTCCTCGACGGTGACGACCTCGTCCACCATCTCGCGGATGATCGCGAAGTTCAGCTGCCCCGGCTTCGCCACGGCGATGCCGTCGGCGATCGTCGGGGTGATCGTGATCGCGGTCGGCTCCCCGCTCGCGAGCGAGAGCGGGTACGGCGCCGCATTGGCCGCCTGCACGCCGATGACGCGGAGGGTGCGCCCCTCCTCGGCCGCCTTCTGCTTGGCCGCCGACGCGACCCCGGCGATGAGGCCGCCTCCGCCGATGGGCACCACGATGGTCTCGACGGCGGGGGCCTGCTCGAGGATCTCGAGACCGACCGTGCCCTGGCCGGTGATCACGTCGGGGTGGTCGTAGGGCGGCACGAAGACCGCACCGGTGCGCTCGGCGAACTCCGCCGCCGCCGCGAGCGCCTCGTTGAAGATGTGGCCGCTCAGGACCACATCCGCGCCGTAGTCGCGGGTGGCCGCGAGCTTGGGCAGCGCGACGCCGATCGGCATGAAGATCGTGGCCTTGATCCCCAGCTCCCGCGCCGCGTAGGCGACTCCCTGCGCGTGGTTGCCGGCGGAGGCCGCCACGACTCCTCGTGCTCGCTCCTCCGGGGTGAGCCGCGACATCCGGAACACCGCTCCGCGGATCTTGTAGGAGCCGGTGCGCTGCAGGTTCTCGCACTTGAGGAACACGGGCGAGCCGAGGACCTGCGCGAGGAAGGTGCTCGTCTCCATGGGGGTGGCGGCGATGACGGGGGCGAGGACGGCGCGGGCCGCCTCGAACTCGTGGAGGGCGGGTCCGACGACGCGGCTAGTCTGCATGCTCTGCGGCAACTCTCTCGGGGGTTCGGGTCGGCGAGCGCCAGGCTCCGCTCGCGACGTACTTGACCATGACGTTGAGCGTGGCCACGACGGGCACCGCGAAGAAGGCGCCGGCGATGCCGCCGATGATCGAGCCTCCGGCCACCGCGAGCACGACGGCCAGCGGGTGGACCTTGACCGCCGACCCCATGATCAGCGGCTGCAGGATGTGGCCCTCGAGCTGCTGCACCGCGAGGACGACGATGAGGAGGAAGAGCGCGATCAGCGGCCCGTTGTAGACCAGCGCGATGAAGACGGCCAGCGCTCCCGTCACCACGGCGCCGATGACCGGCACGAAGGAGCCGAGGAAGACGAGCACGCCGATCGGGATGGCCAGCGGGACGCCGAGGAGGAAGGAGCCGAGTCCGATGCCGACCGCGTCGACGAAGGCGACCAGGATCTGCACCTTGACGAAGTTGGTCAGCGTCACCCACCCTGCGCGACCGGCACCGTCGACGGCTCCGCGGGCGCGGTGCGGGAAGAGGCGGACGACCCAGCTCCAGATGTTCGGCCCGTCGATCAGGATGAACAGCGTCGAGAAGAGGGTGAGCAGCACGCCCGTCAGGAGGTGGCCGACGGTCGAGCCCACGCTGAGCGCCCCGCTGACCAGCATCCCCGAGTCCTGCTGCAGGGCGACGAGCGCCTGCTGCGCGTACTGGTTGATGTCGGTCTCGGTGAGGTGCAGAGGCGACTCGAGGAGGAAGGCCTTGAAGTCGTCGTAGGACTGCACGGTCTGCCGGCTGAGATCGTCGAAGCCGGAGTAGACCTGGGTGACGACGAGGAAGAGGAGCCCGCCGATCACCACGACGATGCCCAGCTCCGCCAGGACGACGGCGGCCCACTTGGGCCAGCGGTGGCGCTGGAGGAAGCTCGAGAACGGCACGAGCAGGGCGGCGATCACGATCGCGAGCAGGAGCGGTATGACGATCAGCCGCAGCTCGACGACGAGCAGCACCAGCACCGCGAGCGCGGCGACCACGACGAGGACGCGCCAGGCCCAGGCGCCGGCGATCCGCATCCCGTCGCTCACGAAGGCCGAGTCGGCGACGGGAGCGGGCCGGGAGAGGGCGGCCGGGGCGGCGGGCGCGGCGGGCTGGACGGCGCGCGGGCCGGAGGTGCGGCGGGACCTGCCGAGTCTCATCTGACCAGACTAGGCCCCGGCGCATACCCCGCGCGGTATCCCCGCGGAGTGCTCATGCGGTGGCGCGGGCCGCCGCCTGCTCCGGTGCCGGGCCGACCGCGACCGGGCGTCGCGCGGGCAGCACGCCGACCCGCTCCCCCGGCTCGAGGCGGTGCCCCGACGCGTGCTGGACGGCGACCTCCTCGCCTGTCGACAGCCGGACGGTCGAGCGCCGCACCGGCCCCAGGAAGCTCGAGGCGAGGACGACTCCGGGCAGGGAGTCGGCAGCGCCGTCCGCGACGACGGCGAGGTCCTCGGGGCGGAGGAACACCGAGACGGGCCCGTCCGCCGCCGCCGCGTCGACGAGCGGCAGGCGCACGCCGAGCGCGAGGACCGATCCCGACGAGACCGTCCCCGCGACCACCGTCGAGAGGCCGACGAAGCGGGCCGTGAAGGCGGTCGCCGGGCGCGCGTAGAGGTCCTCCGGTGCGCCCAGCTGCTCGATCCGCCCGGCGTTCATCACCGCGACGCGGTCGGCGACGGCGAGCGCCTCCTCCTGGTCGTGCGTGACGAAGAACGTGGTGATGCCGATCTCGGACTGCAGGCGCTTGATCTCGTCGCGCAGCTGGACGCGGACCTTCGCGTCCAGGGCCGACAGGGGCTCGTCCAGCAGCAGCACCCGGGGCCGCGTGACGAGGGCGCGCGCGAGCGCCACCCGCTGCTGCTGGCCGCCGGAGAGCTCGTGCGCGTAGCGGTCGCCGAGGGCGCCGAGGCCCACGACCTCCAGCGCCTCCCCCGCGGCCGCCCGGCGCTCGCGCGCCCCGACTCCGCGGGTGCGCAGCCCGAACTCGACGTTCTCGCGCGCCCGCAGGTGCGGGAAGAGCGAGTACGACTGGAAGACCATGCCCATGTCGCGCTTCGCGACGGGGACGTGGGCGACGTCCTCCTCGTCGACGAGGATCCGCCCCGCGTCGATCCGCTCGAGACCGCTGAGGGCGCGCAGAGCGGTGGTCTTGCCGCAGCCGGAGGGGCCGAGCAGCGCGATGAACTCGCCCGGGGCGACGTCGAACGAGACGCCGTCGAGCGCCCGCGCGGAGCCGTAGTGCCGCTCCACGTCGACGAAGCGCACGCGGGCGCCGGGGAGGGTGGGAGCGGTCACGAGGAGCCTTTCGAGGAGCGCGCCCCGCCCGTCGGCAGGCCGATCCGCGCGAGGCGGCCGATCCCGAGCAGGAGGGCGAAGGCGAAGAGGAGGGAGAGCAGCGAGAAGATCACGGCGACGTAGGCGTCGGACTTCGACACCTGCACCAGTCCGGTCTGGAGGGTGGTGCGGCTGAGGAGCGAGGCGATCGTGTACTCGCCGAGCACGACCGCGACGGTGATCAGCGCGGCCGCGACCAGGCCCCGGCGCAGGTTCGGCAGGAGGACCCTCCCGAGCACCGCGAACGGTCCCGCGCCGAGCGAGCGGGCCGCCTCCGAGAGCGTCACGGCGTCCAGCCCGGCGAGGTCCGCCGCCACGGCGCGGTAGGCGTAGGGCAGGACCAGCACCCCGTAGGCGAGAGCGAGCGTCCACGGCGCGGAGCCGGCGATCCGGGTGACCACGGAGTAGACCGGCGCGAGGCCGACGACGAGGACGATGGCGGGCACGGTCAGCGGGAGCAGGCAGACCAGCTCCAGAGCACGGCGCAGGCGCGGGAGCCGGATCTCGACGAGCAGCATCGTCGGCACCAGCAGGACCAGGACGATGAGGGCGGTGACGACGGCGAGGACGAGCGAGTTGCCGATCCCCTGGAACAGCGAGCGGTAGGCGCGCTCGTTCTCCGGATCGAGGATCGCCGTCCAGTGCGAGAGGTCGTGGCCGCCGGCTCCGCGGAGCGTGAACTCGGCCATCGCGACGATCGGGACGGCGAACACCAGCCCGGTGATCACGAGCACCGCCCCGGACAGGAGCCGCGCGGGCCTCATCGCTGCCACCGCCGGGCCCGGCGCTGCAGCAGCGCGTACCCGGACATCAGGACGACCATCACCGCGAGCATCCCGAGTGCCAGGGCGCCCGCGAGGTTCTCGCGGCCCAGCACCGTCTCGCTGACCAGCGCGGCGCGGATCTGCAGCGGTACGATCTGCGCGCCCTGGCTGATCAGCGCCGCCGCGGTGGCGAAGGAGGAGAACGCGTTCGCGAACAGCAGCAGCACGCAGCCGAGGAACGACGGCGCCAGCACCGGGAGGGCCACGTGCAGCCAGTAGCCGAGCCGCCCCCCGCCGAGCACCGCGTTCGCCTCGGCCCACTCCGGACGCAGGCCCTCGAGCGCGGGCAGGAACGTGAGCACCATCAGGGGCACCTGGAAGTAGAGGTAGGGCAGCACGAGGCCGGGCAGCTGGTAGAGCCACACGCCGTCGGCGTAGAGGTCGACGCCCGCTCCGGCGAGGAGGGTGGTCACCAGTCCCTGCACGCCGATGGTCGCGATGAACGCGAACGCGAGCATCACACCGCCGAACTGCGCGAGGACGCTCGCCGCCGCGTCGACCACGGTCCGGAGAGGCCCACGCGGATCGGAGCCGAGCAGGGCCAGGCACACGACCGCGCCGAGCACCGCGCCGACGACGGCGGTGACGGCCGAGAGCCCGAGCGACGCGCCGAAGGCCGACAGCACGACGGGGTCCCCGAGCGCCAGCACGTTCGCGGTGGTGAAGCGGCCGTCTCCGTCCGTGAATCCGGTCGCCACCGCGAGGACCGTGGGGACGGCCAGGAACAGCAGGACGTAGAGCGCGAAGGGGGCGACGCCCAGCACGGCCGGGGCGCCGCGCCGTCCCCGGGGCGCGGACGCCCCGGAGACGGCCTCGGCGGGAGCGGTGGTCACTGGATCGCCGCGGCCCACTTCTCGGCGAGGAGCGACGAGGCCGCCTCGGTCTGCTCCTCCGTGAACTGGACGAGGTCGGAGGGAGCGGCGCCGACGGCGTCGAGCGCGTCCTGGTCGACGGTGCCGGCCTCGGTCATCGCGGCCAGGCGCACCGGGTAGGCGCCGGCGGCGAGGTAGAGGTTCTGCGCGGCGTCGGAGTAGAGGTACTCCTGCCAGAGCCGCGCGGCCGCGGGGTGCGGAGCGTCGGCGTTGACCGCCTGGTTGTAGTAGCTGCCGACGGCGGAGCCCGGGAGGACGGTCGTGGTCCACTCGCGGGTGCCCTCGTTCGCCTTGCCGGCGGCGAGGTTGTTGTAGCTCCAGTCGAAGACGACCGGGGTCTCGCCGGAGGCGATGGTGGCGTCGGTCGGGTCCAGCGGCAGGAAGTTGCCGGCGTCGTTCAGCTTCTCGAAGAAGTCGATCCCGGGCTGGACGTCGTCGGCGGAGCCGCCGGACTGGAGAGCCGCGAGCTGCACCGCGGCCGCGGCGGCCCCCGCCTGGGTCGGGTCGCCGTTGATCGCGACCGAGCCGCGGTAGTCGGCGCCGAGGAGGTCCTCGAGCGACGTGGGCGCAGGCACCGCGTCCGCGTCGAACCCGATCGACATCAGGCCGGTGTAGTCGTTGACCCAGAGGCCCGACTCCTCCTTGTTCCCCTCGGGGATGTCGTCCCACGACTCGACCTTGTACGGCGCGAACATGTCCGTGTTCGCCAGCGCGACGGCCGGCCCCAGGTCGAACACGTCGGGAGCGGTGTCCTGCCCGGCGAGGTTCTTCGCGGTGCTGATCTCCTCCGCGGAGGAGACGTCGGGGTCGGCGGAGTTCACGGTGATGCCGTACTCGTCCTCGAAGCCGCTGATCAGCGCGCCGTAGTTCGCCCAGGTGTCGGGCAGGGCGATGACGTTGAGCTCGCCCTCGGCCTTCGCGGCCTCGACCAGGGCGTCGAGCCCGCCGAGGTCCGCGGCGGAGGTGGCGGACGCGGCGTCCGCGCCGGCGCCGTCGGACGAGGCGGTGGCGCCGCCGGAGCAGGCCGAGAGCGTGAAGACGAGGGCGGTGCCGGCGGCGGCGACCGCGGCGGTGCGCGACAGGCGCTGAATGGTCAAGGGTCCTCCAGGAGTCGGGTGGGCCGCCCCGGTGGGACGGCCTCGGGCACGGTAGGAGCGGCGCGAGTCGGCGAGGGAGCGCGGCGGTGAATGCCGGGCGAACGCCGGGGGCCGAATCGGGGACGGCGATGTCGGAGGCGTTCGCTAGCGTGGGCGGACCATGACCGAGCAGCTCTCCCCCGCGCTGGCGCGCCGCATCGCCCTGGCGGCGCAGGGGTTCGGCGTCCCCCGGCCCACCCGGGTCGACGCGCGCCGGGTGCGCGCCGCTGTGGACCGGATCCGCCCGCTCCAGCTCGACTCGGTGAACGTCTTCGAGCGGAGCCACTACCTGCCGCTGCTCGCACGGCTGGGCCCTTACGACCGCTCCCTCCTCGACGCCGCGGCCTTCTCCCCCGACGGCCCCTACGTCGAGTACTGGGCCCACGAGGCCGCCCTCGTCCGCCGCGAGGACCTCCCGCTCTACCGGTGGCGGATGGAGCACTACCGCCGGGTCCGCCTGCCGGAGCACGAGGGCTGGGCCCACGAGAACCGCGCCACCCTCGACTGGCTCCGCGCCGCGCTCGCCGACGGTCCCCTCCGCGCCTCCGAGATCGAGCACGAGGCCAACGTCCGCACGGGCCCCTGGTGGGGCTGGTCCGACATCAAGCGCGGCCTCGAGGTCCTGTTCCGCTGGGGCGAGGTGGTGACGGCGGGGCGCACGCGCTTCGAGCGCTCCTACGGACTCGCCGAGCGGCTCCTCCCGCGCGAGGTGCTCGACGCCGAGACGCCCCTCCCCGACGCCGTCCGCGAGCTCGTGCGCCGGGCGGCGCGGGCCCACGGGATCGGCACCCTCGGCGACCTGGCCGACTACCACCGGCTGCTCCAGTCCCCCACGCGCGTCGCGATCGACGAGCTGGTCGAGGCGGGCGAGCTCGAGCGCGTCGAGGTGCGCGGCTGGGAGCGGGGCGGGCGGCCGGTTCCGCTCTGGCGGCACGTCGACGCCCGTCGCCCCCGCACGCTCCGGGCGGACGCGCTCCTCTCGCCGTTCGACCCCGTGGTCTGGCACCGCCCGAGAGCCGAGCTGTTCTTCGACTTCCACTACCGGATCGAGATCTACACCCCGGCCGAGCAGCGCGTGCACGGCTACTACGTCCTCCCCGTGCTCCTCGACGACGTGATCGCCGCACGGGTCGACCTCAAGAGCGAGCGCAAGCGCCGGGTCCTGCTCGTGCAGGCCGCCTGGCTCGAGCCGGGGGCCCCGTCCGGCACGGCCGAACGGCTCGCCGCGCTGCTCGTGGAGGCCGCCGCCTGGCAGGGACTCGACGCCGTCGAGGTCGTCGGACGCGGCGACCTCGCCGCCGCCCTCGCCGTCGCGCTGAGGAGGACCGCATGAGCGCGCCCGGCGGCGTCCTGGCGCTGGCGCTCTCGGAGCGCTGCGTCGCCCGTCTGCTGGAGCGCGGGACCGTCGTGGGCGTCGGCACGGGCGAGCTCGCCCACGCGGCCGGCGTCTCCCTTCGGACCTTCCACCGCTACCTCGGCGGGAAGGAGGACTGCGTGCGCCCGGTGCTCGCCGCCGCGATCGCCGCAATGGGACGCGCCCTCCTCGAGCGCCCGGCCGCCGAGCCGCTGAACGCGGCGCTCGGTCACGCCTTCGCCGCGGCCGCCTGCGGTCCCCAGCTCGACCGCACCCTCCGACTGATCCCCCTGCTCACCGAGACCTCGGCGATGCGCGCCGTCTGGGCGCAGTCGCTTCACGACAGCGAGGAGGCGCTGACGCCGTTCCTCGCCGAGCGGATGGGGCTCGGCCGCACCTCCCTGCACCGGGCGGCCGTGCTGGCCACCGTCGTCCTCGCCCTGGTCCGGCGAGCGCTGGTCGACGCGGCTGCGAGCGGGATCGACCCGGCACCGGTCTTCGCCGAGTACCTGACCACCCTCGACGGCGGTCCGCTCGCGGCTCCGACCGGGTGACGTCCCGTCCGGCGAGGTGACGAGTGCACCGCTGCCCGGGGCGGGGAATCGGGGCGGGGCCGCGATCGACGACGAGGCGGCGACCGGATCGGCCTGCTAGAAGCGCGAGCCCATCTCGGAGAGGCGGGCGACGCGGTCCGCAATCGGCGGGTGCGTCGCGAAGAGGCGCGCCACCACTCCCGGCTTCGACGGGTCGGCGATCCAGAGGTGCGCCATCGAGCTGTTCTGCCGCTGCATCGGCCGACCCGCGGACTCGAGCTTGAGGAGGGCGCGGGCGAGGGCGTCGGGGTGGCGGGTCGTCAGCGCGCTGGTGGCATCGGCGAGGTACTCGCGCTGACGGGAGATCGAGAGCTGCACGACCGAGGCGACGATCGGCGCGAGGACCATGGACACCAGCCCGACGATCAGGAGCGCCGGGTTCCCCCCGCCGTTGCTGGTGCCGCCCCGCCCGAAGAAGGCCAGGCGGAGGAAGGCGTCGGAGAGGAAGCCGACCGCGACGACGAGACCGAAGACGATCATCGAGACGCGGATGTCGTAGTTGCGGACGTGGCCCAGCTCGTGGGCCATCACGCCCTCCAGCTCGGCGTCGTCCATGATCGCGAGCAGGCCGGTCGTCGCGGCGACGACGGCGTGCTCGGGATCACGGCCGGTCGCGAACGCGTTCGGCGCCGGGTCGTCGATCAGGTAGACCTTCGGCATCGGGGTGCCCGTCGCGATCGAGAGGTTCTCGACGATGCGGTACAGCCTCGGCTCGTCCGCCTTCTCCACCGGCACGCCGCCGCTGAGTGCGACCGCCTGACGAGCGGCGAAGAAGTACTGGAAGAACGCGTACGCCGCGGCGACCACGAGCACCGCAACGACGATCGTCGTGCTGCGGTAGACCGCTGCCGCCAGGGCGCCCAGGCCGCCGATGACCGCCAGGAACAGGACGAGGATCAGGACCGTGTTGCGCTTGTTGCGGGCGATCGCGCTGTACACGGCGGCTGCCTAGAACTGCACGCGCGGGGGCTCCGAGATCGCGGCGAGATCGCCGACCTCGAAGAACTCGCGCTCCGAGAAGCCGAGCCGGCGCGAGAAGAGCGTGTTCGGGAAGACCTTCACCTTGGTGTTCATCTCGCGCACGCCGCCGTTGTAGAAGCGCCGGGCCGACTGGATCTTGTCCTCGGTGTCGACCAGCTCGCCCTGCAGCTGGAGGAAGTTCTGGCTCGCCTGCAGCTGGGGGTACGCCTCCGCGACCGCGAAGATCGACTTCAGCGCGCTCTGCATGTGGTCCTCGGCGACCGACGCCTCCGCCGGGCCCTGGGCCTGCAGCGTCTCGGCGCGCGCCTGCGTCACCGACTCGAAGACCTGCCGCTCGTGCGAGGCGTAGCCCTTCACGGAGTCGATCACGTTGGGGATCAGATCCGCACGGCGCTTCAGCTGGACGGTGATGTCGCTCCACGCCTCGTCCACGCGGACGTTGAGGGTGACCAGCGAGTTGTACGTCGCCCAGAGGTAGACCCCGAGGATGACGACGAGCGCGACGACGACGATGAGCGGGACGAGCCATTCCATGCCGTCCAGTGTAGGGACGGCGCGCTCCCCGGCAGCTGTCGATGAGGCGCATTCGCAGGGGCGGGTCGGCCCTACTTGAGAGTCTTCTGCAGCAGGACGGTGCTGAGCCAGCGCTCGAACTTGAAGCCGACGCGGCCCATGCGGCCGACCTCGACGAATCCGAACTGCGCGTGCATCGCCAGCGACGCCTCCGCGCCCTTGTCGGCGATGACCGCCATGATCTGCCGGATCCCCACCGCCTTCGCGCGCTCGAGGAGCTCGGTCATCAGAGCCCGGCCGAGGCCCTTCCCGGTGGAGGCCGCCCGCAGGTAGATCGAGTTCTCGACGGTGAAGCGGTACGCCCGCTTGGACGACCACGGCGACACCATCGCATAGCCGAGGATCTGACCCGACGGCGAGACGGCCACGATGAAGGGCAGCCCGAGCTTCTGGTTGCGGGAGAACTTCGTCCGCCACTCCTTCAGCGTCGAGTCGTCCTCGTCGAAGGTCACCACCGTGTTGCGCACGTAGTGGTTGTAGATCTCGCGGATGTCCGGCAGGTCGGCGTCGCGGGCGTCGCGGATCTCGAACGAGAATCCGGGCTCGGGAGGCGGCGCCTTCCGCAGGTGCGGCGGCAGGACGCGCCGGCTCTCGTACTCTTCCTCAAGCATCCGGCTCCCCTTCGGCTCCGCCCATCGATCCGGGCCAGCGTAGCCGCCCCGCGGGCGACCACCCGGTCACGCGAGAGCGCTCCAGTCGACCGGCTCCGCGCCGCGCTCCTCCAGGAGGGCGTTGGCGCGGCTGAACGGCCGGGAGCCGAAGAAGCCGCGCGAGGCCGACAGCGGACTGGGGTGCGCGCTCTCGATCACTCCGGCCTCCCCCAGCATCGGGCGGAGCGACGCGGCGTCGCGGCCCCAGAGGATCGCGACGAGCGGCGCGTCCCGTGCGGCCAGGGTGCGGATCGCGTGCTCGGTGACCGCCTCCCAGCCCTTGCCGCGGTGCGAGGCGGGTGAGCCGGGCGCCACGGTGAGCACGCGGTTGAGCAGCATCACGCCGCTCGAGGTCCAGCCGCTGAGGTCGCCGTGCTCGGGCGGCTCGACGCCGAGGTCGTCGCGGAGCTCGCGGTGGATGTTCTGCAGGCTCCTCGGCAGCGGGCGCACGTGGCGCTCGACCGCGAAGGACAGCCCGATCGGGTGCCCGGGCGTCGGGTACGGGTCCTGCCCGACGATGAGGACGCGCACGTCCGCGAGCGGGGCGGCGAAGGCGCGGAGCACGTCGCGGCCCGCGGGGAGGTAGGGCCGGCCGGCCGCGACCTCGCTGCGGAGGAAGTCGCCCATCGCGGCGATGTCCCCGGCGACGGGGGCGAGCGCCTCCGCCCAGCCCTGGTCGATCAGGCCCGAGGCCGCGAGCTCCGCGAGGTCCACCGGATCAGCTCGCCGCGAGCGTCGCGACGACGACTCCGGCGTCGCTGCCGCTCACGCGCCACACCGAGCCGGCACCGCCGACGCGGAGCGCGCCGGTGCCGACGATCAGCACGGTGGACTCGTCGAGCGCGACGCCGCCGTCGACCAGGCCCGCCTCGACGGCCGCGACCAGGCGGCCGAGGGTCCCCCACTGCGCGGCGTGCACGTCGACCGTCACGTCGATGAGGCCGATGCCCTCGAGCACCGTGACCTCGTCGAGCTCCTCCGCCGCGCCCTCCGGGACGACGGCGACGCCGCCGATCCGGTGGCCGCCGACGAGGGCGCGGTCGGCCGCGACGGCGGCTCCCGCCGAGTAGCCGGCGTACGGCACTCCGGAGGAGACGAGGTCGCGCAGGCGCGGGAAGCAGGCCTCGAGCGCGTCGCGGTAGGCCGGCGTCAGCCCTCCGCCGACGAAGATCCCGTCGACGTCGTCGAAGACCGCGGGATCGATCCGGCCGCCCTCCGGCTTCATCACGGCGAACGCGTCGAGCGGGCCGACCGTCGCGAGCAGTGCCGCGTAGCCGGAGTAGGCCTCGGGGCCGAGCCCGTCGTGGACGACGACGATCGCGATGCGCGGGCCCTCGATCCGGCCGGCGTCGACGGCGTGGGCGCGCGCCTCCGTGAGGAACGCCCCGTACAGCTGCTGGTCGTGGTCGACGCCGCCTCCGCCGCCGATCAGGTGGACGCTCACTCGTCGTCCTCGGCGAGGGCTCCGTCCACCGGGGGCAGAGCCGACCAGGGGAAGACGATCCAGCGCGGGGTGCGGCGCCAGAAGAAATCGGGCTCGAGGACCGTGCGCGGCTTCGTGTAGAGGGTCACGGTGCGCACCTCGGCGCCCATCGCGCGGATGAGCTTCACCGAGAGGGCGAGGGTGTGGCCGGAGTCGGAGACGTCGTCGACCAGGAGGATGCGCTTGCCGTGGACCGACGCCTCGTCCAGCAGCGGCGGCAGCACCACGGGCTCCGCCAGGCGCGCCTCGACGCCGGTGTAGAACTCGACGTTCAGCGCCCCGCAGCTCTTGATGCCGAGCGCGTAGGCCACGGCGCCCGCGAGCAGGAGACCGCCGCGCGCGATGGCGACGACCAGCTCCGGCCGGTAGCCCGACGCGACCACGTCGTCGGCCAGGTGCCGAGCGGCGTCGCCGAACTCGAGCCAGCCGAGAACCTCCTTCTCCGTGGCGGCGAGGAGGGCGGCGGAGTCGTCGGCGTCGGAAACCATGAGGGACAGGCTAGGCCGTCGCGGGCCTCTGCGTCACATCGGTCAGGCGCGCGGGATCAGGGGTCCCTTCGCGACCTTGTGCGGGGCCGCCTGCGCGACCGGCTTGATGGTCACCAGATCGAGGTTGACGTGGGCGGGGAGCTCCACCGAGGAGACGATCGCGGCGGCGACGTCCTCCGCGACCAGAGGGTCGGGGACCTCGGCGTAGACCGCGTCGGCGCGCTCCCGGTCGCCGCCGAAGCGGACCAGCGAGAACTCGTCCGTGTGCACCATCCCCGGCGCGATCTCGATCACGCGGATCGGCTCGCCGGCCAGCTCGAGCCGCAGCACGGCGACGAGCGCGTGCGCGGCGTGCTTGGCGGCGTTGTATCCGCCTCCGCCCTCGTAGGCGACGTGGCCGGCGATCGAGGTGACCGTCACGATGTCCGCGGAGGTCCCGCTCCCCCGGATCCCGGCGCGCAACAGCGGGAGCAGCGCGCTGGTCACGAGCTTCACCGAGAGCACGTTGATCTCGAACATGCGGCGCCAGTCCTCGGGGTCGGACTTCTCGACCGAGTCGAGTCCGAGCGCGCCGCCCGCGTTGTTCACGAGCGCGTGCACGGGCCCGGAGGAGGCGAGGTGGTCGCGCAGCGCGTCGACCTGGGGGGAGTCGGTGAGGTCGGCGGCGAAGTACTCGGCGCCGGTCTCGGCGGCGAGCGCCTCCAGCCGGTCGCGTCGGCGCGCGACGGCGACGACCTCCCAGCCGTGCTCGCGGAACAGCCGGACCGTGGCCGCCCCGATCCCTGAACTCGCTCCTGTCACGACAACGCGTCGATCCACGCCCGTCCCCTTCCGTCAAGCCTCGGACACCCTCGACGCCGTCGTCGCAGCCCAACGCTAGTCTGGCCGCGTGCCGCCCGCCGACCCGGTTCCCGCGACCGCCGGGACAGCCGTTGCCCCGAAGCGACGCGTGCCCCTCTGGGACAACGCGCGCTTCGTCTGCGTGACCCTCGTCGTGATCGGGCACGGCGTCCAGCGGCTGACGGCCAACTCCGACACCTCGCTCATCGTCTACCTGACGATCTACGCCTTCCACATGCCGGCGTTCGCGATCATCTCGGGCTACTTCTCCAAGAGCGGCGCACCGAGCGGGCGCGCGATGCGGCGGGTGCTGACGGACATCCTCCTGCCCTACCTGATCATGGAGACGATCTGGACCCTGGTGCAGTTCCTGGTCGAGGGCAAGCAGGAGTTCAACCCGACCAAGCCGAGCTGGACGCTGTGGTTCCTGCTCGCGCTGGGCATCTTCCGCCTCGTGCTCCCCTATCTGGCGCTGCTGCGCTGGCCGCTGCTGATCAGCGTGGTGCTCGCGGTCGGGGTCAGCTACTACGACAACATCGACTCGACCTTCTCGCTCGCGCGCGCGATCGGGATCCTGCCCTTCTTCGTGTTCGGCTGGCGGCTGCGCGGCTTCGCCCCCGGCGGCCGCTCCGCCGTCGACAGCTGGCTCGCCCAGCCGCCGTCGCGGGTGCTCCTCGCCCGGGTCCTCGCCGTCGTCCTCTTCGCGGTCACGGCGGTCGTCATGACCGTCAACATCGAGGCGTTCCGCGCGGCGGACCTGCGCTACTGGTTCTTCTACGATCGCCCCTACGACGCCCTCGGCGAGACGCAGTGGTGGGCCGGCCTGGTGCGGCTGGCCCTGATGGCCGGGGCGGTCGTGCTCTCGCTCGCGCTCTTCGCGCTGGTGCCGCGCCGCCGCACTCCGCTCACCGCCTGGGGACAGTCGACGATGTACGTCTACCTCCTCCACAGCTTCGTCCTCTATCCGCTGCGGGAGTCCGGGATCCTCTCGCAGACGGAGAGCACGCTCGCCCTCGTGCTGATGATCGCGTTCTGCGTCGCGGTCTCGGTCGTGCTCTCGCTGGGCTGGACCCGCACCGTCTTCCACCGGCTGGTCGAGCCCCGCGCGGCCTGGCTCTTCGCCCCGGTGGCCGACGAGAAGCCCCGGCGCCCCGACCGCGCCGACCCCACGGGCGCCAAACGCGACCGGCAGCCCGAGCGGCGCTGACGGCCGTTACCCCGTGTGTCGGCGGTTTCGGCCGCCCGGCGGACCCCCGCGTACGCTCGTCGCGACGGAGAACGGCCCCGTCCGAAGACCCCGACGATCCGATGGGAAGCACCATGACCGACTCCGAGAAGTGGCAGTTCGAGACCAAGCAGATCCACTCGGGCGCCGCGCCGGACCCGGTGACCAAGGCCCGCGCGACGCCGATCTACCAGACCACCTCCTACGTCTTCGACAACGCGGAGCACGCCCAGAACCTGTTCGCGCTGGCGGAGTTCGGCAACATCTACACCCGCATCCAGAACCCGACCCAGGCGGTCGTGGAGGAGCGGCTCACCGCCCTCGAGGGCGGCTCCGGCGCCCTGCTGCTCGCCTCGGGCCAGGCCGCCGAGACCGCGGCCGTGCTGAACATCGCCCAGGCCGGCGACCACATCGTCTCGTCGTCCTCGATCTACGGCGGCACTTACAACCTCTTCAAGTACACCCTCGCCAAGCTCGGCATCGAGACGACGTTCGTCGAGAACCAGGACGACCGCGAGGAGTGGCGCCGCGCCGTCCGCCCGAACACGAAGCTGTTCTTCGCCGAGACCGTCGGCAACCCCAAGATCAACATCCTCGACATCCGCACCGTGGCCGATGTCGCGCACGACGCTGGCGTGCCCCTGATCGTGGACAACACCATCGCGACGCCCTACCTGATCCGCCCCTTCGAGCACGGCGCGGACATCATCGTGCACTCGGCGACCAAGTTCCTCGGCGGCCACGGCACGGTCATCGGCGGAGCGATCGTCGACGGCGGCCGCTTCCCGTGGAGCGGGAACGCCGAGCGCTTCCCCGGCCTCACCACGCCGGACGAGTCCTACCACGGCGCCGTCTACACCGCCGCGGTCGGCGACTCCCTCGCCTACATCATCAAGGCCCGCGTGCAGCTTCTGCGCGACCTCGGCGCCTCGATCGCCCCGGCGAGCGCCTGGCAGCTCATCCAGGGCATCGAGACCCTCTCGCTCCGGATCGAGCGCCACGTGCAGAACGCGCAGGAGATCGCGGAGTACCTCGAGAACCATTCCGACATCGCCTCGGTGAACTACTCGGGCCTGCCCACCTCGCCCTGGTACGCCGCGGCCAACCGCTACGCGCCGAAGGGCGTGGGCGCGGTGCTCTCGTTCGAGCTGAAGGGCGGAGTGGACGCCGGCCGCGCCTTCGTCGACTCGCTGGAGCTGTTCTCGCACCTGGCGAACATCGGCGACGTCCGCTCGCTCGTCATCCACCCCGCGTCCACCACGCACTCGCAGCTCTCGCCCGAGCAGCAGCTGACCGCCGGGGTCACTCCCGGCCTGGTGCGCCTGTCGGTGGGACTCGAGAGCATCGACGACCTCCGCGCCGACCTCGACCAGGCCCTCCGCGCCGCGCGCGCCGTCGTCGAGGCCTCCCGCGCGAACGCCTGAGGCCCCTCGGCGCCCTGACGAGGTCCCCGTCCGCAGGGATCGCGTCAGGGCGCTCCGCGCGCGGGCGGAGGAGCGCGGGAGCAGGGCGTAACAAACGGCTCCGCCCGGCGGCGCTCTGACACGATGGACAGCGCTATGGACTGGCAGCAGACACTCGAGGACACGGTCCCGTCGGCGTTCGTCACCGAGCGCCAGCTCCTCTCGGTCATCGGGAAGCCGCCCGCCACCGGAGCCTGGCGCGACGGCGACCAGCCGGGCGGGCGCCGCTTCGTCGACCTCGGCCCGTTCGACTTCGAGGCGGGCGGCCACCTCCCCCACGCCCGCATCGCCTACGAGAGCTGGGGCGAGCTGAACGAGCGCCGCGACAACGCCGTCCTCGTCCTGCACGCGCTGACCGGCGACTCCCACCTGCTCGGCCGCGGCGATCCCGGCCACGCGACGGACGGCTGGTGGTCGGGACTCGTCGGCCCCGGCCTCGTGATCGACACCGACCGCTTCTTCGTGGTCGCCCCGAACATGCTCGGCGGCTGCCAGGGCTCCACCGGGCCCGCCTCCCTCGCCCCCGACGGCCACGAGTGGGGCGCGCGGTTCCCGTACACGAGCATCCGCGACCAGGTGCGGGCGCAGGTGCAGTTCAGCGACCTGCTCGGCGTCGACCGCTGGCACACCGTCATCGGCGGCTCGATGGGCGGGATGCAGGCGCTGGAGTGGGGGATCGACCACGCGGAGCGGGTCGCGCGCCTCGCCGTCCTGGCCGCTCCCCCGCGGGCCACCGCCGATCAGATCGCCCTCAACTTCGTGCAGCTCGAGGCGATCCGCAACGACGCGGCCTTCGCGGGCGGCTCCTACTACGACGCCGGCGACGGCCAGGGCCCGTACCACGGCCTCGCGCTCGCCCGGCGGATGGCACTGCTCAACTACCGCAGCCCCTCCGAGCTCAACGACCGCTTCGAGCGCAGCTGGCAGTCGGGGCTGAGCCCCCTCGGCGGCGGCGGCCGCTTCGCTGTGGAGTCGTACCTCGACTTCCACGGCAACAAGTTCACCCGCCGCTTCGACGCGAACAGCTACATCACGCTGGTCGAGGCGATGAACTCGCACGACGTCGGCCGCGGCCGGGGCGGCGAGGCGGCGGCGCTCTCCCGGATCACCAGCCCGACCCTCGTCCTCGGCATCGACAGCGACCGGCTCTTCCCGGTCGAGGGGCAGCGGATCATCGCGGCGCATGCTCCCGGCGCCCTCGACGGCGGGGAGGTCGCGGTGATCACCTCGACGTTCGGCCACGACGGGTTCCTCATCGAGGACGACGCGGTCGGCGCCCACCTGGCCCGGCTGCTGGCGCATCCCGCGACGGCCTGACCCGCCCGACTCCGGCGCGGTTCGACGTCCCGAACCGCTCCGACCGGCCCGGCCAGTGGCTATCGTGAGACGGGGGCCAGCCCCGCGCCACGACCGGAGGGGGCCAGAGCGTGCCGATGATCCGCAGCGCCCGCGAGCGCGACCGTCTGCTGCGCCACTCCGCCTGCGGGATCGGCCTGCTCACGGAGGCGGGCGCGCTCGGCATGGCCCTCATCCCCGGGACGCTCGAGCCCGCCGCCGTCCCGTTCGCCGTCGCGCTGCTCCTGGGCATGATGGCCGCCCACGTCGAGCTCGCCCGGACCGGTCGCCGCAGCCGCGTGATCGCGGTCGCCGTCGGCGGTCTGCTCCTGGGCTGGGGCCTCGCGCTGGGCCTGGCTCCGGACGCCGACTTCGCCGGGTTCGTCCTGGTCAACACCGCGAACGCCGTGACCGCGAGCATCGCCGTGGTCGTGACGACGTCCGCGCGCCGCCTGGCTCTGCTGCTGCCGGTCCTGATCCCCAGCGTGATCCCCTCGGTGCTCGTGTCGAGCGGGACCATGATCCCCGCCGTCGTGGTCCAGAGCCTGCTCCCCTGGGGCACGCTGACCGGCTTCGCCCTCTGGATCGGCACGGCGGTCCCCCGAGTCGTGCGGCGGATCGACAGCATCGGCAACGCGCACCGCGTGGAGCGGCTGGCCAGCGAGACGGAGGCTCAGCGCCGGCAGGGTGCGCGCCTCCTGCACGACACGGTGCTGGCCACCCTCACGCTCCTCGCGCACTCGGGCCGCGGAGTGTCGGTCGACGCCCTGCGGCAGCAGGCCGCTCAGGACGCGCAGCTCCTGCGCCAGCTCCGGCTCGGCGGGACTCCCACCCCGAGCGCGTCCGGCTCCTACCAGCTGACCAGCGTGACCACGGCCCCCGCGGCCAACACCCTCGAGACCGTCCGCGACCGCTTCGGCCGGATGGGACTCGACGTCATCTGGCACGGCTCCGGGCAGGTGGCTCTCACCGGCGCCGCCCTCGACTCCTTCGTGCTCGCCCTCGCCGAATGCCTCGAGAACGTGCGCCGCCACTCCGGAGTCGCCTCCGCCGACGTGACCATCACCGAGGACGAGACGACCGTCCGCGCGATGGTGACGGACGCGGGCGCGGGCTTCGACATCGCCACTGTGCCGGACTCGAAGCTCGGCTTCAAGGAGTCGGTGATCGCCCGGCTCGGCGACGTGGGCGGGCGCACGCGCCTGTTCAGCTCGCCGGGATCGGGGACGACCGTGGTGCTGGAGGTGCCCAAGTGAGCGCCGCCCCCGAGTCCCCGGCGCCGCTGCTCGGACGCGTGCCCGCGACGCCGGGCCGCTCCTCCCGGTCGACCCGCTCGATCCGCCGCCAGCAGGAAGGGCTCGGCACCAACTACCTCGGCAGCGGCCTGAACGGCATCGCCGCCGCGATCATGGCCTACGAGCTGCTGATCTTCCTCTCGACCTCGGCCCGCTACAGCGATCTCGCGCCTGCGGCGATCGCCTGGGTCCTCGTCGTCCTGGCCTTCGGGGCCGCCGTCCTCGCGATCCACCTCGGCGGACGCCGCCTGCCGCTCCCGGTCTACCTCTGCTTCCTCCTCGCCGTCGGAATCGCCGTCGTGCTCGACCTGGTGGCCGTGACCGAGTCCGGCTCGGCCCGCACCGTCCCCACCGCCGCGGTCGCGGGGGCCGTCGCGCACGCCGCGCTGATCGTCCACCGGCGCGGGATCGAGATCCTCGCGGTGAGCGCTCTCGTCTCGATCGCCGAGGTGATCGCGTTCCTCTCGATGGAGTCGGGCGGAGCGGGCGCGCTCTCGGTGCGCATCAGCGCCCTCGTGGTGACGATCGCGCCGGCCGTCGTCGTGGTCGTGATGATGCGCGGATTCCGCCGGATGGTCCAGCTCGAGATCGACCGCGCCCTCGTGCAGAGCACCACGCTCGGCCCGCGCTACGCGGTCGGGATGCTGGCTTCGGAGGAGCTCGCGCGGCTGGACCTCGCCGCGGAGCGCCTCCTCGCCGAGGTCGGCGACGGCTCCGTCCCTCTGCCCCTCGACGCCCAGCGCGCCGCCCTGGCGGCCTCGCTCGCCACGCAGCTCCGCCTCCACCTCATCGAGGGGCGGCGCGAGACCTGGCTGCACCACGCCGTGCTCGAGTCCGAGCTGCTCGCGCCGCTCGTCGACCTCGACGACCCGGACGGCACTGCCGGGCTCCTCGGGCACCAGCAGCGCGACGGGCTCCTGTCGGCGATCTGGCTGATCGCCGACAGCGCGACCGGGCTCGCGGTGGTGCTCCACGTCGAATCGGGCAGCCCCCGCGACCCCGGAGCCGAGACGGCCGCCCGCGGACTGCTCGTGCCGATCACCCTCCGCTCCTCAGGCGCGCCCTTGCACGGAGTCGATCCTGCGACGTGGGAGGCTATCGCTCAGGTCGGCGTCTTCTACGACACCTCGAGGGACGGGGAGCTCCGGATCGAGATCGACTGCCTCGTCGACAACCCCGCCGACCGGTGAGCAGCCTCCGAGACCGCCGACGACCGCCGACCGAAGGACACCGATGACCCCCACCGCTGACTCGAAGATCACGCTCGCGGTCGTGGACGACCACAAGATGCTCCTCGGAGCGCTCACGGAGTGGATCCGCGGGGCCGCCTCGGACATCCAGCTGGTGGCCGCGGTCGCCTCCTGGCCCGAGCTGCTCACGCACCCCGAGTTCCCCGTCGACGTCGTCCTCCTCGACCTCGACCTCAAGGACAACATCCCGATCTCGGTGAAGCTGTCAACCCTCAAGACCACCGGGGTGAAGACGGTGCTGATGAGCACCTACTCCGAGCCCGCGGTGGTCCGCGAGGCGCTCGCCTCCGGAGCCCTCGGCTACCTGGTGAAGACCGAGGACGCGGACATGATCGTCGAGGCGATCCGCGCGGCCAAGGACGGCCACTCCTACATCTCGCACGAGCTCGACATGGCGCTCTCCACCGGCGACTCCGACGGAGCCCCGAAGCTCAGCGCGCAGGAGCGCCGAGTGATGGCCCTCTACGGCGGCGGCGAACCGGTGAAGTCGGTGGCGTTCGAGCTGGGCATCTCGGAGGAGACGGCGAAGTCGTACCTCAAGCGGATCCGCGAGAAGTACCGCGTCGTCGGCATCGACGTCGGCACGAAGGTGGCGCTGCGCAAGCGCGCCATCCACGACGGGATCCTGATCGAGACGGACTGAGTCCTCTTCCGCGGCGGTCCCCGCCCGCCGCGGCGCGGTCGGCTTCACGACGTGGCGGGTTCCATAGAGCGGGGTGCGTCGCCCGGCATCGATCCGCTGGCACGCGGATCGCTGTCTGCGGGCTCTACGGGGGCGCGGCGGTCCCCGCCCGCCGCGGCGCGGTCGGCTTCACGACGTGGCGGGTTCCATAGAGCGGGGTGCGTCGCCCGGCATCGATCCGCTGGCACGCGGATCGCTGTCTGCGGGCTCTGCGGGGGCGCGGCGGTCCCCGCCCGCCGCGGCGCGGTCGGCTTCACGACGTGGCGGGTTCCATAGAGCGGGGTGCGTCGCCCGGCATCGATCCGCTGGCAAGCGGATCGCTGTCTGCGGGCTCCACGAGGGCACGGGCGATCGCCCGAACTGCGGTCGATTGAAGCGGGCGCGCCTCCTCCGTGCTGGTCGAGCAGCAGCGGGACGCGGCGCATCGAGACCCACCGACACGGACGGCGGATCCGGCAGCGCGCCCGGGTCAGCGGGCGAGGACGGCGACCGTCATACCGGGGGCGGCGGCGGGGGCGTCCATCGCGGCCAGGGCGGCGGGCAGGTCCTCGAAGGCGATGGTCCTGCCGACGGAGTCGCCGGGGCGCAGACGGCCGGCGACGATGTCCTCGAGGAGCGCGGTGTAGCCGCTCCGGGCGATGCCGTGGCTGCCCAGCAGCTCCAGCTCCTGGGCGATGACCCGGCCGAGCGGGATCGCCGGTGCCGCCTCGGGCCCGAGGAGCAGACCCACCTGCACGTGCCGGCCCCGCGGACGCAGCGCGGCGATCGACGCCTCGGCCGTGGCCCTGCTGCCGACGGCGTCGACCGACAGGTGCGCACCTCCTCCGGTCGCCGCCCGGATCGCATCGGCGGCACCCTCCCCTCCGGGGACGGTCACCGCCCCGAGCGCGGCGGCGGCCTCCCGCGCCGGAGCGGAGACGTCCGACGCCACCACCCGGGCTCCGGCCGCGAGCGCGACGATCACCGCGGAGAGGCCCACACCGCCGCAGCCCAGCACCGCGACCCACTCCCCCGGGGCGACCCGGCCGCGCACGTGCAGGGCGTGGTACGCGGTGCCGAAGCGGCAGCCCAGACCGGCCGCCTCGACGAAGCCGACGGAGTCGGGGAGGCGCACCAGGTTCAGATCCGCGCCCGGCACGACCACCGACTCGGCGAACGACCCGTCGAGCGTGAACCCCGGCTGCTGCTGGCGGAGGCACACCTGCGTCGCTCCCTCCCGGCACTGCTCGCAGTCGCCGCAGGCGAACACGAACGGCGCCGTGACCCGGTCGCCGACCGCGAAGAGCGACACCTCGCGTCCCGTCTCGGTCACCGTCCCGGCGAACTCGTGCCCGGGGATCTGCGGCAGGACGACCGAGTCGTCGTGCCCCTTCCACGCGTGCCAGTCGCTCCGGCAGACCCCGGTCGCCGCGACGCGGACGACGACGCCGTCGACGGGGCAGGCAGGCTCCGGGACCTCGACGATCTCGGGGAGGGCGGAGAAGGAGGAGTAGCTCACGGCGCGCATGCCGCGAGTCTTCCGGAGCCGCCGGTGATCGGCCGCCTACAGCGCGTCGACGGGGACGCCGCCGGTGCGGGGCTCCGTGGGCTCCCGGTGGACCGGGTAGACCGAGCCGCGAGCCCGGTCGATCGCGATGCTGCCCAGAGCGAGCACGATGCCCGCCGCGGTCAGGCCGACGCCGACCCAGATGGGCGACAGGTAGCCCAGCCCGGCGGCGATCGTCAGGCCGCCGAGCGCGGCGCCCACCGAGTTGCCGATGTTGAGGGCGGAGTGGTTGAGCGCGGCCGCGATCGTCTGGCTGTCGCGCGCCACGTCCATCAGCCGGGTCTGGATGGCGGGCGAGGCGGCCGCCGAGAAGCCGGCCGAGAGGAACGCGAACACCACCAGGCCGACGACCGACGAGGCCGACAGCGCGAGCCCGATCAGCGAGGCGCCGACACCGGCGAAGAACACCACCAGCGCCCGCCGCACGTCGCGGTCGGCGGCCCAGCCGCCGACGAGGTTGCCGACGGTCATCCCGAGTCCGATGACGACCAGGATCCACGGGACCGCGCCGAGCGGCAGGCCCGTCACCTCGGTCGCGAGCGGCGAGATGTAGCTGTACATCGCGAAGAGTCCGCCGAAGCCGATGGCGCCGACGAGGAGGGTCATCCAGACCTGCAGGCGCCCGAACGCCCGCAGCTCGTTGCGGACGGTCGCCGCCGGGTTCCCGGGCTGCGCGGGCACGAGCAGCTGGACGGCCACGACGGTCAGCGCGAAGAGCACCGCGACCACGAGGTAGGCGCTGCGCCAGCCGGCCACCTGCCCGACCCAGGTGATCGCGGGCACGCCGACGACGTTCGCGATCGTGAGCCCGGAGAGGACGAACGCGACTCCCTTGCCGCGCTTGCCGGGACCCATCAGGTCGGCGGCGACCAGGGAGGCGATGCCGAAGTAGGCGCCGTGCGGGAGCGCGGCGACGAAGCGCGCGGCGAGGACGAGCGGGAAGCTCGGCAGCAGCGCCGAGCCGATCGTCCCGACGGTGAAGGCAACGAGGAGGGTCAGGAGGAGCCTCTTGCGCGGCCAGCGCGCCGCGGCGGCGGCGATGGTGGGGGCGCCGACCACGACACCGAGCGCGTAGGCCGAGATCAGCATCCCGGCCTGCGAGACGGCCTGCTCCTGGCTCGCGGCCCAGACCCCGGGGAGGAGGTCGGCGGCGAGCTGCGGGAGGAGCCCCATCGCGACGAACTCGGTCGAGCCGATGCCGAAGCCCCCCATCGCGAGGGCGAGCAGGGCGAGGCGGGTCCGAGCGGGCGAGAGCGTCACCGGACAAGGCTACTCAGGATCGGTCGGATGTCGAATCGATTCGAACATCCCAGGCCGCGAGAGCTCGGAGCGCGACCCGCCTACTCCCCCAGTGCGTCTTTCAGGCGGGCGATCTTGCCATCGATCTCGCCCGAGTAGCCGGGGCGGATGTCGGCCTTCAGGACGAGCGACACGCGCGTCCCGAACGCTCCGACGGCCTCCGTGGCGCGCTTGACGACATCGAAGACCTCGTCCCACTCCCCCTCGATCTCGGTGAACATCGACGTCGTCCGCGACGGCAGGCCGCTCTCGCGGACGATGCGGACGGCAGCGGCGACGGCGTCGTGGACGGACGCGTCGGGCGCCTCGCCCCCGGAGGGTGCGACCGAGAATGCGACGAGCATGGGAGCCTCCTTGACTGCGCGCGCCGCGTGCCGGCGTCGCGCCCTCCGAGCCTACGAGCCCTGGGGCGCCAGGCGGGTCTCGCCGGTCAGCGACGACGCGGACGACGCGGCTCCGGGCACGACGACCCGTGCCGTCCCCATCCGCCACAGCTCGCGCAGCAGCCAGCCGAGCAGCACCACGAGGAGGACGTTCCGCACGGTCAGCACGAGCACCATCCACCAGTGCGACCAGAGGAGAAAGAGGTAAAGGTAGGGGTAGACCACCTGGGTCAGAGCCGCGGTGACGAGCGTCAGCTTCGCGGGCCGGTCGAACGCGCCGTCGCGGCACGCGATCAGGCCGGCGATCACCGGCGGCGCGAGCCAGACGATGTACTGCGGCGAGAGCACCTTGTTGGTGTCGATGAACACGACCACGAAGGTCAGCGCGAGCAACGGGAAGAGCCTGGCGGGGTCCGCCCGACGGGCGAGAGCACGGGCACCCAGCAGGGCCACGCCGAGCATGGCCAGAGCGAGCAGCGGGGTCATCAGGCTCGCGGCGAACTCGGTGCCGGGCCCGTGCATCTCGAAGGTGTTGATGTCGGCGGCGTAGTAGACGTAGCTCCCCGATCCCGGGAGGACTGACAACCACATCCAGGGGGTGCTCACGACGGCCTCGATCTGGAGGCCCCGATCGGTCTGATCGGTGACGAAGCTGAAGACCTGGTCCCCGCCGCCGACGAGGACGACCGCCAGCACGATGATCACGGAGGCGACCGCGGGGACGAGGATCATCCGGAGGCGACCGCGCAGGACCAGCACGGCAGCGGCGAGGATCGCGGCCGGCCACACCTTGATCCAGGTGGCCACGGTCAGCAGGAGCGCGGCGACGCCCGGACGGGTCGCGGCCCAGAGCATCCCGGCGATGGCCGGCGGCGCTGTGAAGGCGTCGATGCGGCCGATCGCGATCGGCCCGAGCAGGACGAGGAACAGCAGCCACCAGCGCGCTGCGGCGAGGCGCGGTGCCGACCGGCCGCGCAGCAGCAGAGCGAAGGCGGCGGCGTCGGCGATCGCGACGAGGACGAGCCACATCAGGTCGTAGCCGGCCGAGCCGAAGAGCCAGGAGGCGGCGATCGGGCCCCAGGCGAGGATCGGGTAGACCCAGCCCGTGTCGATCCCGGCGATGCCGCCGCCCTCGACGGCGGTCCTCATCCACTCCTTGTAGACGATGCTGACGTCGCCCATCGGCAGACCCGGAGCGAACAGCGCCAGGAGGGAGAGCACCACGTGCACCAGCGCGAAGGCGCCCCAGAGTACGGCGACGGAGTCGCGGTTCTCGCGCAGCCGGGCGAGGGGGCGGGAGGACGCTCGAGGAGGGGAGGACGGCACCGCGTCATTGTAGAGGGGCCGCTGAACGGGACCCTGGCAGCACCTGAGCCCGGCTGAGAGCGCCGCTCCCGGCGGACGTCAGTACCCGGCGAACGCGTCGGTGCGGATCCGCTTCGCCCCGGCACCGCGCAGGGCGCCGCGGACCGAGTCGACGAAGGACGGCGACCCGGAGACGTAGCCCACCCGTCGCCCGGCGTCCGGCACCACGTCCGCGAGCAGCTCGGCGGTCAGTCGCCCGGTCACATGCGACCACCCCGCGGGCAGCTCGGTCGGCGCCTCCTTCGAGCACAGGACGACCCGGGCCCCCGACTCCTGCAGCAGGTCGCGGTACGCGACGTCGGCGAGGCTCGGCGCGGCGACCACGACGACGACGTCGCGCTGCGGACCGTCGGCGAGCGAGCGCAGCTGGCTGGCGAACGGGGTGATCCCGATGCCGCCGGCCACCAGCAGCAGCGGCACGGAGGCGTCGGCCGGCAGGACGAAGTCGCCGCCGACGCTCGTCGCCCGGAGCGAGTCGCCGGGCTCCAGGGCGGCGAGGGCGCGCTTGAAGCTGCTCGCCTTCTCCGGCATCCGCAGGGCGATCGCGATCTCGCCGTCGGACGGAGCGGAGGAGACCGAGAAGGTGCGCCGGCTGCCCCGGCTGTCGGCGCGGTGCGGCAGATCGAGCTCGAGCCACTGGCCCGGCTCGAAGGTCAGCGGCGAGCGGGAGCGGAAGCGGTACTCCGCGATGCCCGGCGCCAGCACGCGGGTCGAGGCGAGCTCGAGCGTGTGCCGGCGGCGCTGGCGGAACGCGAAGGCGAACGCGAGGGCGTTGCCGACCACGAGGCCCAGCTCCGGAGTGGCGGAGATCACGCCGAAGTGGAAGGGGACGCTCGCCACGAGCGCTGCGACGACCGCGATGATCAGCTGCTGCGAGCGGCGCGGTGCGAGCGTGAGCGGCTCCGTCAGCATGAAGGCGCCGGCGAAGACGAAGGGGTAGGCCGTGAGGACCAGGGCCGCCGCGGCGCCGAGGTCCTGGCCGTTCTGCACCGCCTGCTGCACGGACACCGCGCCCGCCACGAGCACGAAGACGGCGAAGACGGCCCAGCGGCGGACCCGCGCGACGATCAGAAGGGAGCCCACGACGACGAACGGCCAGATCGCGCCACTGGCGATCCACCAGGCTCCGGCGTTGAGCCCGGTGAAGCCGATGATCAGCACGGCGACCGCGGCCGGGTTGAAGAGGTGGCGGCCCCGCCACGCGAGGACGTACTTGGACGCGGCGGCGATCGCGCCGACGAGCGCGATCACGGCGAGCCCGCGGGGATCCGCCGTCGGGAAGAGCAGGCAGGCGATCAGCAGACCGGTGACGAGCGAGGACTCCAGGTGCGCGCGGCTCCGGAAGAGCCTCGCGAGGACCGCGCTGACCAGGGCCGTCGAGGCGACGGCGACGAGCGTCGTGCCGACGATCTCGAGCGGCGTCGAGAAGATCAGGCCGGCTGCGGCGTAGCCGACGGCGACGAGCAGGAGCGCGGCGAGCGTCATCCAGACCAGCCGGTAGGTGGTGACGCGGCCGAGGGCGCGGTCGAAGGTGCCGATCATCGGAAGACCTCTCCGGGGAAGGAAGGCGAGTAGTGGAGGGTGCCGTCGCTGCGGACGCGGACGAACTCGAAGTCGAAGCGCTCGGCGAGGGTCTCGGCCGGGCAGACGAACAACGCGGTCGCGAGCCCGTCGGCGACGAGGGCCGTGTCGGCCACCGCCCAGGCGGCGACGACGGTCTCGACCGGAGCGCCGGTCCGCCCGTCGAGGACGTGGTGGAGGCCGCTGCCCCAAGCGCGGCGGTTGCTCGCCGAGCCGCAGAGCGCGCGCTCGCCGGGCACCGCCACTCCCAGTGCGCTGCTCGGGTCCCAGGGGTGCTCGAGGCCGACCCGGACGGGTCCGGCTCCGGCGCCCCGGAGGTCGCCGCTCGCGTCGACGAGGGCGGGTCCGGCTCCGGCGAGCTCCTCGAGGACGAGGTCGACGAGCTGGCCCTTGCCCGCAGCGCCGACGTCGACGACGGTGCCCGGTTCGACCCGGAGTCCCGCCGCCCCGCGGCGGGCCGCCGCCCAGGAGGGAGCGGGGACCGCGGGTCCGCGGGGGACGAGGGTGTACGCGGAGTCGTAGCCGAGCTGCTCGAGCGAGCCGCCGACGAAGGGGGTGACCGCCCCGCCGGTCAGCTCGTCGAGCACGTCGTACAGCGCGAAGAGGTCGTCCGCTTCGGCGGGGAAGACGTGCTCACCGCCGACCCGCAGCTGCGAGACGGCGGAGTCGTCACGGAAGCGCGACCAGGTGCGGTCGTACTCCGCGATGCGCGCCTCGACCCGGGCGCGATGGGAGGGTCCGAGCGGCTCGGCGCTGTCGATCTGCCAGCCGGTGCCGATCGCGTCGAACCGCCACGCGTGGCCGAGGACCGTCGGTGCGTCAGGCCGTGGCATCGGCCTTGATGGTCTCGACGGCGTCGTTGAAGCCGCCGGAGGTGAGGGAGGACCCCGACACCTTCGAGACCTTCAGCTCGTCGAGCTGCTTGCCGACGACCTCGCCCGCGATGCCGCCTGCGAAGCGCGACTGGTACTGCTGGCCGGTCGGGTTCTCCGACTCCGGGGTCACGGTCACGTCGGTGACGACGCCGTCGGCGAGGGTCAGCGAGACGCCCACCTTCTCGTTCCCTCCCGGCGAGGTGTAGGCGCCCTCTGCCTCGTAGGTGCCGTCGGCGTAGCTGCTGCCGCTCGCGGCGGAGGAGGCGGCGCCGGTGGCCTCGGGGGCGGAGCTGGTGGCGGTGCTCGGAGCGGTGGTGGTCGCCGCGTCGGCGGCGTCGCTCCCGGTCGTGGTGGTGCTGGAGCAGGCGGCGAGGGCGGCGAGGGTGCCGGCGCCGGCGAGGAGGGTCAGGGCGTAGCGGGCGGGAGTCGTGGTCTTCGCGGTCATGTCTGTTCTCCTGGTCAAGGCGGACGCGGCGGATCCGACGGTAGAGGTGCTCGCTTCGAGCAGCCGATGAGGCGGCGGTGCGGGGCCGGTGAGCCGGGCCGCGGTCGTCGCTTCCTCCAGGACAACGGCGGCGGTCCCGGTTCGGTTCAGCGCTCGTCCGGCGAGCGTGTCAGCGCAGGAGCGCGGCGACCACTCCGGGCAGGTGCTCCGCGATGTCGAGCGCCGCGATCGGGCCTCCGGCGGAGGCGCTCCGTCCGGCCTCCGCGTGCAGGACGGCGGCCGCCGCGGCCAGGGGGGCGAGGTCCTCCGCGGTGAGGGTCTCCCCGGCCGCCTCTGCGTCCGCGGCTCGACCGGCGAGGAGTGCGCCGAGCACGCCGCCGAGGACGTCGCCGCTGCCCGCGGTCGCCAGCCAGGGCGTGGATCCGGAGACCTCGAGCCCGACGCCGCCCGCGACGACGTGGGTGGTGCCGCCCTTGAGGAGCACGCAGACTCCGAGGCGGTCGGCCGCCCGGCGCGCCCACTCCCCCGGGGCCTCCGCGATCGTCGCGGCGTCCGCGTCCAGGCCCGCTCGGCCGAGCACTCCGGCGAGCTCGCGGTAGTGCGGCGTGATGACGACCGGGCCGGCGGCCTCGTCGATCAGGTCGAGCGCGCCGGCGTCGAGCACCACCGGGACTCCCGAGTGCACCTGCTCGATCAGGGTGCGCCGCTCCTCGTCGCTGCGGTCCTCGGCGCTGGTGCCGGAGCCGACGAGCCAGGCCTGCACGCGTCCTGATGCGGTCACGACCTCCGGTCGCCGGGCGAGCACCAGTCCCGAGGGCCGCTCCGGTCCGAGGTAGCGGACCATGCCGACTCCCGTCCGCACCGCCGCCTCGACGCCGAGCACCGCCGCTCCGGGGTACCGCTCCGACCCGGTCGCGATCCCCAGCACCCCGCGCGTGTACTTGTCGTCGTCCTCCCGCGGCACCCTGATGCTCCGCGCCGCCTCCGCCGTCCCGACCCGCTCACCCATCCCGCCACCCTACGTCGCCCTGCGACCCGGCCGCCCCGAGTCCGGCCCCGTGCCGACGCAGCCGCACTCCCCCTCCGCACCGTGCCGGCGCAGCCGCACCCCCCCTCCCGATGCGTGCCGGCGCAGCCGCACCCCTCTCCCGCACCGTGCCGGCGCAGCCGCACCCCCTCCCGATGCGTGCCGGCGCAGCCGCACCCCTCCCCCCCCTTGCTCCAGAGGGGGCGCGGGTGCTGGAGGGGGCAGTCGCAAGGCGGAGGAGGAAGCGATACCGGCGGTATCGCGCCCGACGACAACGCCGCGAATGCCCCCTCCAGCGCCCGCGCCTAGCGGCGGGTGGCGTCGTCGACTTCGCCGACGAGCTCCTCGATGATGTCCTCGAGGAACAGCACTCCCGTGGCGCGGCCCTGCTCGTCGAACGCCCGGGCGAGGTGGGCGCCGGTGCGCCGCATGATCGCGAGGGCGTCCTCGAGGTCGGTGGCCTCGAAGATCGAGGCGAGCTGGCGGATGCGCTTGGCCGGGACGGGGAGCCGGAACTTGGCGCCTTCCGTGTCGCCGTCGAGGTCGAGGACGTCCTTGAGGTGGATGTAGCCCTCGGGGGTGCCGTCCTCGCCGAGGATCACGTAGCGCGAGAAGCCGTGCTTGGCGACGGCGCGCTCGACGTCGGCGGGGGTCGCTCCGCTGGGGAGGCTGACGATGCCGTCGAGGGGCAGGGCGACGTCGTGGACCTTCTTCTCGGTGAACTCGAACGCGGCGAGGAGGGTCCCGGTCGAGTCGCGGAGCGTGCCCTCGCGGGTGGACTGGTCGACGATCGTCTGCACCTCCTCGAGCGTGAAGGTGCTGTTCGCCTCGTCCTTGGGCTCCACCTTGAAGAGGCGGAGCACTCCGTTCGAGACCGCGTTGAGCGCGACGATGATCGGTCGGAGGACCCGGGCGATGGCGACGAGCGGCGGCGCAAGGAGGAGCACGGCGCGGTCGGGCATCGAGAACGAGATGTTCTTGGGGACCATCTCGCCGAGCACCACGTGCAGGAACGACACGATCAGCAGCGTGATGACGAAGGCGACGGTGCCGGAGAGCTCGTCGGGGATGCCGACGGCGTGCAGCGGCACCTCGAGCAGGTGGTGGATCGCCGGCTCGCTCACGTTGAGGATCAGCAGCGAGCAGACGGTGATGCCCAGCTGCGTGGTGGCGAGCATCAGGGTGGCGTGCTCCATCGCGGCCAGCGCGGTGATCGCGCTGCGGCGTCCGCTCTCCGCGAGGGGCTCGATCTGGGAGCGGCGCGCGGAGATGACCGCGAATTCCGCTCCGACGAAGAAGGCGTTCGCGGCGAGGAGCACCACGAGCCAGGCGATTCCGGCCCAGTCACTCATCGTCGGCCTCCTTCCGGCCGCGGTGTCCGCGGGCGACGTCGGCGAGCGGGTCGGGGATCCCGTCGGGATCCGCGTCGGGGTCGGGGGTGAAGCGGAGGCGGTCGATGCGGCGGCCGTCCAGGCGCTCGACGCGCAGCGAGCCGCCCTCGACGTCGACCCGGTCGCCGACGGCGGGGAGGCGGCCGAGCTCGCTCATCACGAATCCGGCGACCGTCTCGTAGGGGCCCTCCTCGGGGATGTGCACGCCGGCGCGGTCGAGGACCTCGTCGGGGCGGAGCATGCCCGGGAAGGTGGTGGAGCCGGGGAGCTTCACGACGTCGGCGCGGGAGCGGTCGTGCTCGTCGGCGACCTCGCCGACCAGCTCCTCGACCAGGTCCTCGAGCGTGGCGACGCCCGCCGTCCCGCCGTACTCGTCGACGACGACCGCGAGCTGGAAGCCGCGTCCGCGCAGCTCCGTGAGCAGCACGTCGAGCTTCATGGTCTCGGGGACGCGGAGCGGCTCGGAGCGCAGCGCCGTGACGGGCACGTCGGACCTCTTGCCGCGGGGCACGGCGACGGCCTGCTTGACGTGCACGACACCGACGATGTCGTCGATGTCGTCGTCCGTGATCGGGAAGCGCGAGAACCCGGTGGTGCGGGCGAGATCGAGCACGTCCTGCGCGGTGCTCGCGCGCTCGACCGTCGACAAGCGCAGGCGCGGCGTCATCACGTCGCCGGCGGTCAGGGCGGAGAAGCGGAGGGTGCGCCCGAGCAGGTCGGCCGTGTCCTCCTCGAGCAGTCCGGCGCTGGCGGAGTGGCGCACGAGGCTCGAGAGCTCCTCGGCGCTGCGGGCGCCCGAGAGCTCCTCCTTCGGCTCGATGCCGACCAGGCGCAGCAGGGCGTTCGCGCTGCCGTTCAGCAGGGCGACGGCCGGGCGGAACACCGTCGTGAACGCGGTCTGCAGCGGCACGACGAGCTTCGCGGTCGCCCGCGGCAGGGCGAGGGCGAAGTTCTTGGGGACCAGCTCGCCGAGGATCATCGAGAGCAGGGTCGCGATGACGATGGCGACCACCGTCATCACCGGCGCGAGCGCCTCCTCCGGGATGCCGAGTCCGCTGAACGGCTCCTGGAGCAGCGTCGAGAGGGCGGGCTCCATCGTGTAGCCGGTGAGCAGCGTCGTGAGGGTGATGCCCAGCTGCGCGCTCGAGAGGTGCGTGGAGGTGACGCGCAGAGCCGCGATCGTCATGCCCAGGCGCGTCTCGCCGCGGTCGCGACGGGCCTCGAGGTCGGCCCGGTCGAGGTTGACCAGCGCGAACTCGCTGGCGACGAAGACGCCGGTTCCGAGGGTCAGCAGCAGGCCGACCCCGAGGAGGAGCCACTCAGTTCCCACGGTGGTCGCCCCCGGTCACGAGAGGGAGGTGCGAGGAGGGCCGGCCGGTGCGGGTCCGCTGAGCGGCGGCACCGGAGCGGGGAGCGGGAGTCCGAGGAGCACGGCGGCGAGCGGAACGGGCCGGATGCGCAGAGGGAGGGTCGTCCATTGTGGCGCCGAGTCTACCCGCCGCGGAGCACCGCCGGGCGTGCTCCGACGCGGCGGCTCAGAGCCACTTCTTCCGCTTGAACACCGCGTAGAGTGCGAAGCCGAACAGCACCATCAGGCCCAGCGCCCAGGGGTAGCCGAGCCGCCAGTGCAACTCCGGCATGTCGTCGAAGTTCATCCCGTAGATGCCCGCCACCAGCGTCGGGGCGAAGAGGATCGCCGCCCACGAGGAGATCTTGCGGACCACGTCGTTCTGGGCGAGCCCGGTCTCGGTCTGCCGGCGCGAGACGAGCGTCGAGTGCACCGTGAGCGCCTTGTCGAGGATCGCGCGCAGGGAGTCGACCGCCTCCGTCACGCGGATGGTGTGGTCGAGCACGTCGCGGAGGGAGCGGCGCAGCTCGATCCGCTCCGGTGAGGGCGAGGGCTCCCCCTCCACCGGCGTCGACTCCTGCAGCAGCTCGTGCAGCAGGGCGGTCAGCGGCTGCACCGAGCGCTGGAAGTGGATGACCTCGCGCGAGAGCCGGTAGATGCGCTCCGAGAGCCCGTCGTCCGAGTCGTCGCCGAAGAGCTGGTCCTCGATCTCGTCCACGTCGCCCTGGACGCCGAACACCACGGGCGCGTACTCGTCGACGACCTGGTCGAGGATCGCGTAGAGCACCGCTTCGGGCCCGCGGGCGAGGAGGGCCGGATCCTCCTCCAGGCGGCGGCGCACGCGGGCGAGGTCCGGGGAGTCGGCGTGCCGGATGGTGACCACGAAGTCGGGGCCGACGAAGACGTGCAGCTCGCCGAAGACGACGGTCTCGGCCGCGTCCGCGTAGCGCGCCGGCCGCAGCACCACGAAGAGCCCGTCGTCGTAGCGCTCGAGCTTGGCCCGCTGGTGCCCGCTCAGCGCGTCCTCGACCGCGAGCGGGTGCAGTCCGAACTCCTCGGCGACCGCCTCGACCTCCTCGCGCGTCGGCCGGTAGAGGCCGATCCAGGCCATGCCGTGCTCGTCGCGCATCAGCTCGAAGGTGTCCTCGAGCGAGTCGGGGTTCCGGATGCGGCGGCCGTCGACGTACACGGCGTTGTCCACGATGGTCATGGGCTCGGTTCTAGCACGCGGCGCCCGCTCACCAGCTGACCGGCAGCGCCTTGCCCTCCTCGTAGCCCGCCGCCGACTGCAGTCCCACGTGCGCCCGCTCGTGGAAGTCGGCCACGCTCCGGGCGCCGGCGTAGGTGAAGGACGAGCGGACCCCCGAGGTGATCATGTCGAGCAGGTCCTCGACCGAGGGCCGCAGCGGGTCGAGGTAGATGGTGGAGGAGGAGATGCCCTCGGCGAAGAGCCGCTTGCGGGCCAGCTCGTAGGCGTCGAGGCGGTCGAACCGCTCCTGCACCGCCTTGGCCGAGGCCATGCCCCAGCTCTCCTTGTAGACCCGGCCGGCCGCGTCGCTGCGCAGCTCCCCCGGCGCCTCGATCGTGCCGGCGAACCAGGAGCCGATCATCACGGAGGCGGCGCCCGCGGCCAGCGCGAGGGCGACGTCGCGCGGGTAGCGCACGCCTCCGTCCGCCCAGACGTGGGCGCCCAGCTCGTGCGCGCGCTCCGCCGTCTCGAGGACGGCCGAGAACTGCGGGCGGCCGACCGCGGTCATCATCCGGGTGGTGCACATCGCGCCGGGGCCGACGCCGACCTTGAGGATGTCCGCTCCCGCGTCGACGAGGTCGTGCACCGCGTCGGCCGTGACGACGTTGCCCGCCGCGATCGGCACTCCGAGATCGAGCGCGGAGACCGTCCGCAGCGCCCGGAGCATCCCCTCCTGGTGGCCGTGCGCGGTGTCGAGGACGAGGACGTCGACGCCCGCGGAGACGAGCGCTCGCGCCTTCGCCTCGACGTCGCCGTTGATGCCGACCGCCGCCGCGACGCGCAGCCGCCCGTCCGCGTCGAGGGCCGGGTCGTAGATCGTGGAGCGGAGGGCGCCGGTGCGCGACAGCGTGCCGACCAGGGCGCCGTGGTGCAGCACCGGGGCGAAGTCGAGGTCGGCGGCCACCATGAGGTCGAAGGCGGCCCGCGCGGTGGGCACGTCGTCGGCGTCGATCGAGGGGGTGGCGGAGTGCACCAGGTCGCCCAGCCGCGCGTCCGGCAGCGCGGTCGCCAGGCGCGAGGCCGGGACGCAGCCGAGGATCGCGCCGCCCTCCTCCTGCACCACGAAGCCGTGGCCGGCGACGGCGGGCAGGATGCGCAGCGCCTCCTCCACGGTCGTCGCCGGCGACGCGGTGAGGGCGCCGGAGAAGGCCACCGGCTGGCGCTTCACCCAGCGGATCGCGGCGTCCAGCGCCTGCAGGGGCATGTCCTGGGGGAGGACGCCGAGGCCGCCCCGGCGCGCGAGCGTCGCCGCGAGGCGCTGACCGGTGACCGAGTTCATGTTCGAGGAGACGATGGGGATCGTCGCCCCCGTGCCGTCGCCCGGGGCGAGCGAGACGTCGAGGCGGCTCGTCACCGACGAGCGGCCGGGGACGAGGAAGACGTCCGAGTAGGTGAGGTCGCCTGAGGGTGTTCCGCCGGAGAAACGCATGGGGGAAACGCTACTCCGGCGCGGCCCCGGGTCGGCCGTGCAGGGAACGGGGCTAGGCTTGGCGACCGGGACGGGACCAGGCGACGGCACCGGTTCCCGCTGGTGCGAGGACGACCTCCTCCGCCGCGGTGGCAGGCGCCGAGGGATGCGACGGGCCCGTCCGGATGATCGAGGACGAATCAACGGAGAGAGTGGGCGATCGGCTGTGTCGAGCCAGTTGACCGGAGCAGGAACAGAGCAGGGCGCGGAGGACTTCGGAGCCAACGAGTGGCTCGTGGAGGAGCTGTACGAGCAGTACAGCGCCGACCGCGCCTCGGTGGACGAGTCCTGGTGGCCCATCCTGGAGCGCTACGGCGCCCAGCTCGCGAACTCCGGCAAGGACGCTCCGGCTCCGGCTCCCGCCGCGGCCCCCGCGCCCGCCGCCTCGAAGCCCGCCGCTGCCGCCGAGCGCGTCTCCTCGAGCGGCGGAGGCGCCGTGACCCATCCCGCCGCGGTCTCCTCCTCCGAGTCGGCCCCCGCCTCCCGCACCACGTCGAAGCAGCCGAAGGCGCAGCCGATCCCGGCCGACGCCCCGGTGAGCAGGCCCTCCGCCGAGGACTCGACGCCGGACGAGGACGTCGTCACCCCGCTCCGCGGCATGGCGAAGAGCCTCGCGACCAACATGGACGCCAGCCTCAGCATCCCCACTGCGACGAGCGTGCGCACGATCCCGGCGAAGCTGATGATCGACAACCGCATCGTCATCAACAACCACCTGCGCCGCACCCGCGGCGGCAAGGTCTCGTTCACGCACCTGATCGGCTGGGCGCTCATCCGCGCGCTCAAGGACTTCCCGAGCCAGAACGTGTTCTACGACGAGGTCGACGGCAAGCCCGCGGTGGTCGCTCCGGCGCACGTCAACCTCGGCATCGCGATCGACATGCCCAAGCCCGACGGCACCCGCGCCCTGCTCGTGCCGAGCATCAAGCGCGCCGACACGCTGAGCTTCACCGCCTACCTCTCGGCCTACGAGGACCTGGTCAAGCGCGCTCGCGGCAACAAGCTCGTCGCCGGCGACTTCGCGGGCACCACGCTCTCGCTGACGAACCCCGGCGGCATCGGCACCGTCCACTCCGTCCCCCGCCTGATGAAGGGCCAGGGCTGCATCATCGGCGCCGGCGCCCTCGAGTACCCGGCGGAGTTCCAGGGCGCGTCCGAGAAGACGCTGGTCGAGCTGGGCATCGGCAAGACCATCACCCTGACCTCGACCTACGACCACCGCGTCATCCAGGGCGCCGGCTCGGGCGAGTTCCTCAAGATCGTGCACGAGCTCCTGCTCGGCGGCCGCGGCTTCTACGAGGACATCTTCGCCGCGCTGCGCATCCCCTACGACCCGATCCACTGGTCCACGGACATCGCCGTCGACCTCGCCGAGCGCGTCTCCAAGACCGCCCGGGTGCAGGAGCTCATCAACTCGTTCCGCGTCCGCGGGCACCTGATGGCCGACGTCGACCCGCTGGAGTACGTGCAGCGCTCGCACCCCGACCTCGCCATCGAGAGCCACGGCCTCACCTTCTGGGACCTCGACCGCGAGTTCGTCACGGACGGCTTCGGCGGCAAGCGCCAGCTCAAGCTCCGCGACATCCTCGGGATCCTCCGCGACTCGTACTGCCGCACCGTCGGCGTCGAGTACATGCACATCCAGGACCCGGAGCAGCGCGCCTGGATGCAGCAGAAGCTCGAGCGCGGCTACGAGAAGCCGGGCCACGACGAGCAGCTGCGCATCCTCGGCAAGCTCAACGAGGCCGAGGCCTTCGAGACCTTCCTGCAGACCAAGTACGTGGGCCAGAAGCGCTTCTCGCTCGAGGGCGGGGAGTCGCTCATCGCGCTGCTCGACGCCGTCCTGCAGGGCGCGGCCGACGAGCAGCTCGACGAGGTCGCGATCGGCATGGCCCACCGCGGCCGCCTGAACGTGCTGACCAACATCGCCGGCAAGACCTACGGCCAGATCTTCCGCGAGTTCGAGGGCACCCAGGACCCGCGCACGGTCCAGGGCTCCGGAGACGTGAAGTACCACCTCGGCACCGAGGGCACCTTCCGGGGCGCCGCGGGCGAGGAGATCCCCGTCTACCTGGCGGCGAACCCCTCGCACCTCGAGGCCGTGAACGGCGTGCTCGAGGGCATCGTCCGCGCCAAGCAGGACCGCAAGCCCATCGGCACCTTCACCACGCTGCCGATCCTCGTCCACGGCGACGCCGCGATGGCGGGCCAGGGCGTGGTGGTCGAGACCCTGCAGATGTCGCAGCTGCGCGCGTACCGCACCGGCGGCACGATCCACATCAACATCAACAACCAGGTCGGGTTCACGACTCCCCCTCACGAGGCCCGCACCTCGATCTACTCGACCGACGGCGCGAAGACGATCCAGGCGCCGATCTTCCACGTCAACGGCGACGACCCCGAGGCCGTCGTCCACGTCGGGCAGCTCGCGTTCGAGTACCGCCAGCGGTTCCACCGCGACGTGGTCATCGATCTGATCTGCTACCGCCGCCGCGGGCACAACGAGGGCGACGACCCCTCGATGACCCAGCCGCTGATGTACAGCCTGATCGAGGCCAAGCGCTCGGTCCGCAAGCTGTACACCGAGGCGCTCGTCGGCCGCGGGGACATCACCGAGGAGGAGTACGACCGCGCCCACCAGGACTTCCAGGACCGCCTGGAGCGCGCGTTCGCCGAGACCCACGCCGCGCAGACCGGCGCGATCCCCGTGATCACCGCCGACGGCGACTCCGTGGCCGACCTCGAGCTGCCCGACGCGCAGCAGGGCGAGGACTACCCGGGCGAGCCCGAGGTGACCGGCGTGAAGAACGAGGTCGTCACCCGCATCGGCGACGCGTTCACGACGCCGCCCGAGGGCTTCACCGTGCACCCCAAGCTCCAGCAGCTGCTGGCGAAGCGCCAGGAGATGAGCCGCTCCGGCTCCATCGACTGGGCCTTCGGCGAGCTGCTCGCGCTCGGCTCCCTCCTGCTCGAGGACACTCCGGTGCGCCTCGTCGGCCAGGACACGCGCCGCGGGACCTTCGTCCAGCGCCACGCGGTCCTCCACGACCGCGAGAACGGCCAGGAGTGGCTGCCGCTGATGAACCTGTCCGACCAGCAGGCCCGGCTCTGGATCTACGACTCGCTGCTCTCGGAGTACGCGGCGATGGCGTTCGAGTACGGCTACTCGGTGGAGCGGCCCGACTCGCTCGTGCTGTGGGAGGCGCAGTTCGGCGACTTCGCGAACGGCGCCCAGATCGTGATCGACGAGTTCATCTCCTCCGCCGAGCAGAAGTGGGGCCAGCGCTCGTCGCTCGTGCTCCTGCTCCCGCACGGCTACGAGGGTCAGGGCCCCGACCACTCGTCGGCGCGGATCGAGCGCTACCTGCAGATGTGCGCGGAGCGGAACATGACCGTCGCGCGCCCGTCGACGCCGGCGTCCTACTTCCACCTGCTGCGCCGCCAGGCGTACTCCCGGCCGCGCCGCCCGCTGATCGTCTTCACTCCGAAGGCGATGCTGCGCCTGCGCGGAGCCTCGAGCCCGGTCGAGGACTTCACCTCGGGCCGCTTCGAGCCGGTGATCGACGACGTACGGATCCAGGACGCCTCCGCCGTGAAGCGGGTTCTGCTCCACGCCGGCAAGGTCCACTACGACCTCAAGGCCGAGCTCGAGAAGAAGCCCGACGACGGCATCGCGCTGGTCCGAGTCGAGCAGTACTACCCGGCGCCGATCGAGGAGCTGCGCGGCATCGCCGAGCGCTACCCGGACGCGGAGCTCGTCTGGGTGCAGGACGAGCCCGAGAACCAGGGCGCCTGGCCGTTCATGGCCCTCGAGGTCGCTCCGAAGCTGGGCCGGTCCATGCGCGTGGTCTCGCGTCCGTCCGCGGCCTCCCCCGCGGCCGGCTCGGCGAAGCGGCACGCCTCCGAGCAGGCCGACCTGCTGTCGCGGGCGCTCACCCGCTGACCCGCGGTCCGCACGACGCGTCGGGCCCGCCGGAACCTCGTGTTCCGGCGGGCCCCACGCGTCTCCGGAAGGAAGGCGCCGAGCCGCACACGTGGAGTCACCGGCAGCAGCGCTCCCGTCGTGCCGGGCACCGGGGCGACCGGGAGGCCGCCGGACACGACGGAGCCCCGGCCCCTCGAAAGGTCCCACGGTGCTCGGGACGTCTCGTCGGGCCGGGGCTCCCCGGGTCGTGCTTCGCCTAGAGGCGGGCGGGCGTCTGGGAGTGCGCGGCGTGCTCGTCGCGGAGCATGCCGAGCACCTGGGCGCGGAGGTCCTCCGGCGCGGTCTCCTTGCACGCACGCTGCACGGCGACCGTCAGCACCACGCCGACCTTCGCCTCGTCGGCGCAGTCGATGCATCCCGCCATGTGCTCGCGGATGTCGGCGGCGTCCTCCTTGCACAGCTCGTTGTGGAGGTACTCCTCGAGCTCGGCCTTCGCCTTCGTGCAGCCGCTGTCGGTCATTTCGTGCTCCCGGAAGTGAATGCGGCGCGGAATCCGCGCTCGCGTGCGTAGTCGGTGAGTCGTTCGCGCAGCATGCGCCGGCCGCGGTGCAGCCGGCTCATGACGGTCCCGACGGGGGTCTTCATGATGTCCGCGATCTCCTGGTAGGAGAAGCCTTCGACATCGGCGAAGTAGACGGCGAGCCGGAAGTCCTCCGGGATCGCCTGGAGCGCCTCCTTCACCGCGGTGTCGGGGAGGTGGTCGATCGCCTCCGCCTCGGCCGAGCGGCTGGAGGTGGCCGTGGTCGACTCGGCGCCGCCCAGCTGCCAGTCCTCGAGCTCGTCGATCGCGCTCTGGTAGGGCTCGCGCTGCTTCTTGCGGTACGAGTTGATGAACGTGTTCGTGAGGATGCGGTAGAGCCAGGCCTTCAGGTTCGTGCCCTGCTCGAACTGGCGGAAGGCCCCGAAGGCCTTCGCGAACGTCTCCTGCACGAGGTCCTGCGCGTCGGAGGGATTCTTCGTCATACGCAGACCGGCCGCGTAGAGCTGGTCGATGAAGGGCAGCGCCTGCTGCTCGAAGAGGGAGCGGAGATCGACGGGAGCCTCGACCGGAGCGTCGTCCAGCGACTCCTCGACGGTCTCCACGATCGTCTGCTCCGCGTCGGCGGGCTCGGGAGCCTCGTCGGCGGAGGTGGTGCGGGGTTCGTCGTCGCGAGTCATCACGAGCGATTCTAGAGCGGCGGCGCGGCGGACGACCGGGGTTGCGGCCCGAGGGCGCCTCCGGGCGACGGGTCTGCTGCTCCGGAGGACCGGGGGTGCTGCCGTCATGCTCCGCCTCCGTCACGCTCCTGACGACGCCCTGCGCGCCGACTATCCTGACAACCGATGGTCTTCTCGCGTTATTCCGCCCCCGAGTTCGATCCGTACGGCGACGCCCGTGCGCTCCCCGGCGACGACGCCTGGCCCGCACCGCTCGCGGCCGGCGCTCTCGACGCCGAGGTCGGCCTGCCCGGCTCCAAGTCGCTGACCAACCGGGAGCTCGTGCTCGCGGCTCTGGCCGACGGGCCCTCCACGCTGCGCGCGCCGCTGCACTCCCGCGACAGCGCCCTGATGATCGAGGCGCTGCGCTCCCTCGGCACCACGATCCGGGAGTCCGGCTCGACCGGCGGCTTCGGCGCCGACCTGGTCGTGGAGCCCGCGGAGGAGCTGCTCGGCTCGACCACGATCGACTGCGGGCTCGCAGGCACCGTCATGCGCTTCGTCCCGCCCCTGGCCGGCCTCGCGCTCGGCCCCACCACCTTCGACGGCGACGCGTACGCGGCGAAGCGGCCGATGGGGGCGACGATCGCCTCCCTCCGCGCGCTCGGCGTCGACGTCGCCGACGACGGCCGCGGCGCGCTCCCCTTCACCGTGCACGGCTCCGGCTCCGTCCGGGGCGGCGACGTCGTCGTCGACGCCTCGCGGTCGAGCCAGTTCGTCTCGGCGCTCCTGCTGGCCGGCGCCCGCTTCGACGAGGGACTGCACCTGCGCCACGAGGGCAGCGCCGTTCCCTCCCGGCCCCACATCGACATGACCGTCGCCGCGCTGGCGGCCCGAGGAGTCGAGGTCGGCACGCCCGCCGACGGTGAGTGGACCGTCGCGCGGCAGCCCATCGCCGGCGCCGACGTCCTCATCGAGCCCGACCTCTCGAACGCCGCGCCGTTCCTCGCCGCGGCACTGGTGACGGGCGGCCGGGTCCGGCTGCGCCACTGGCCGGCCGTCACCACACAGGTCGGGGCGCACCTCGAGCGGATCCTGCCGCTGTTCGGCGCCCGCGTCGAGCGCGACGGCGAGGACCTCGTGGTGACCGGCGGCGACGAGATCCTCGGCGTGGACCTCGACCTGTCGGAGGGCGGCGAGCTCGCCCCCGCCCTCGCCGCCCTCGCCGCGTTGGCCTCCACTCCCAGCACCCTGACCGGGATCGGCCACATCCGCCACCACGAGACGGACCGCCTCGCCGCCCTCGCCGCGGAGATCACCGGCCTCGGCGGCCGGGTCACGGAGCTCGAGGACGGTCTGCGCATCGAGCCCGCCGAGCTCCACGGCGGCCGCTGGCGCACCTACTCGGACCACCGCATGGCCCACGCCGGTGCTCTGATCGGCCTCGTGGTCCCCGGCGTGGTGATCGAGGACGTCGCGACGACCGCGAAGACCCTCCCGCAGTTCCCGGAGCTGTGGACGACTCTCGCCGGATCGGTCTGACCCGTGTCGTGGTGGACGGACAGCGGCCTCGACGCCGACGGTGCTCTCGACGACTTCGACGGCTACGACGAGTCGGACGCGCGGGTGCGCCCGAACCCGAAGGGCACGAAGCCGCGGACGAAGAACCGGCCCGCCTACGAGGACGCCGAGATCGCGATGGTCCTCGGCGTCGACCGGGGGCGCTACACCGTGATGATCGGCGACGGGACGCCCGAGGAGCACGAGTTCACGGCCGCCCGCGCCCGCGAGCTGCGCCGCCAGGCGATCGTGGCCGGCGACCGCGTCGACGTGGTCGGCGACTCCAGCGGCGACGAGGGGACGCTCGCCCGCATCGTCCGCATCCGCGAGCGGTCGACCCTCCTGCGCCGCAGCGCCGACGACACCGACGCGATCGAGCGCGTGATCGTCGCGAACGCCGACCAGATGCTCTGCGTGGTGGCCGCCGCGGATCCCGAGCCCCGGACCCGGCTGGTCGACCGCTACCTCGTCGCCGCCTTCGACGCGGGGATCACGCCGATGCTCTGCATCACCAAGACCGACCTCGCCGACCCGGCCCCGTTCCTCCGCAACTTCGAGGGGCTCGACCTGCGCGTGTTCCTCTCGAGCCAGGACGAGCCGCCGGTCGACGAGATCGCCGACGCCCTCCTCGGACACGAGACCGTGGTCGTCGGGCACTCCGGAGTCGGCAAGTCCACCCTCGTGAACAAGCTCGTCCCGGACGCGCACCGGGCCATCGGGCGCGTGAACACCGTGACGGGCCGCGGCCGGCACACCTCCTCCTCCACCGTCTCGCTGCGCGTCGAGCGCGGCGACCGGCACGGCTGGGTGATCGACACCCCCGGCGTCCGCTCGTTCGGACTCGGCCACGTGAACACCGACAACATCCTGGGGGCGTTCACGACCCTCGCCGTGATCGCCCGGGACTGCCCGCGCGGCTGCACGCACCTGCCCGACTCCCCCGACTGCGCCATCATCGAGGCGGTCGAGGGCGGCCTTCTGGGCGCCAGCGGACCGGAGCGCCTCGACTCTCTCCAGCGCCTCCTGACCACCTTCGCCACGACCGATGGAAGCAGACGATGACCGACCTCTCCCCTCTCCCCGCCGAGGCGCGCCTCGCCGCCGGCGACACCGCTCCGGAGTTCACGCTGCCGAACCAGGACGGCGACCCCGTCTCGCTCGCCGACTACCGCGGACGGCGCGTCATCCTGTTCTTCTACCCCGAGGCCGACACCCCCGGCTGCACCACGGAGGCCTGCGACTTCCGCGACAACGCGGCGTCCCTCCGCGACTCCGGCTACGAGGTGCTCGGGATCTCGCGGGACGCTCCGGAGGCGCTGCGCCGCTGGGCCGATGCCCAGGGCATCGCCTACCCGCTGCTGAGCGACCCCGACATGGCCGTGCACCGCGCCTACGCGGTCTGGGGCGAGAAGAGCCTCTACGGCAAGACCGTCGTCGGCGTGCTGCGCTCGACGTTCGTCGTCGGAGCCGAGGGCGCGCTCGAGTTCGCGCAGTACGGCGTCCGGGCGACCGGGCACGTGCAGGCGCTCCGCAAGAAGCTGAAGCTCGTCTGACCCGGGGCGCGTGGTGCGGGTCATCGCGCGCCTCGGCCCTGCCCGATCCGACTGGGCCGCGGAGACCTCTTCCCGTCCGTCGCGAGCGGACGGAAGCGTGAGCAGTCGGTCGCGGGCCCCGTGCGTCGTGCCGTCCGTCGATCCGGGCCTCCGGCCTCGTCGTCGGGAGGCGCGGCGGAGCCGTCCCGGGATCAGCGGTGGCGCATCGGTCCGATCAGAACCCCTCGTTGGCGCGCGGTGCGTAGTCGGCGCCCAGCGCCTCGAGCTCGTCCGCGGTCAGCTCCACGTCCAGCGACGCGACGGCGTCGTCGAGGTGGTGGAGCTTCGTGGCTCCGACGATCGGGGCGGTGACCGCCTCCTGCTGCCGGACCCAGGCGAGCGCCACCTGCGCACGGGGGACGCCGCGCTGCTCGGCGATGCGCGCGACAGTCGCGACGGTCCGCCGGTCGGCCTCCTCCTGCTGGCGGTAGAGGGTGCCGCCGAAGACGTCGGTCTCGGTGCGCGCCGTGGTCTCGTCCCAGTCGCGGGTCAGCCGGCCCCGGGCGAGCGGCGACCACGGGATCACGCCGACCCCCTGGTCGAGGCAGAAGGGATGCAGCTCGCGCTCGTCCTCGCGCTGGATCAGGTTGTACTGGTCCTGCATCGAGACGAACCGCGTCCAGCCGCCCCGATCCGCGGTGTACTGCGCCTTCGCGAACTGCCACGCCCACATGCTCGAGGCTCCGATGTAGCGCGCCCTGCCCGAGCGGACGACGTCGTGGAGCGTCTCCATCGTCTCCTCGATCGGCGTCTCGGGGTCCCAGCGGTGGATCTGGTAGAGGTCGACGTAGTCCGTGCCCAGGCGCCGGAGGCTGTCGTCGATCGCGGTGAGGATGTGCCGCCGCGAGAGACCGCCGCCGTTGGGGCCGGGGCGCATCCGCCCGTGGATCTTCGTGGCGATCACGACCTCCTCGCGGACCGCGAAGTCCGCGAGCGCCCTGCCGACGAACTCCTCGCTCGTGCCATCGGAGTAGACGTCCGCCGTGTCGAACGTGGTGATGCCGAGCTCCAGCGCCCGCCGGAGGAAGGTCCGCGACTCCTCTTCGCCCATGCTCCAGCCGTGCGCGCCGCGGTCGGGCGCGCCGAAGCTCATGCAGCCGAGGACGATCGAGGAGATCTGCAGGCCGCTGGAGCCGAGTCGGGTGGAGTCCATGCGCGTCGCTTCCGTGTCGAGGTGGGTCCCCCAGCGTCGCACCCGCGGGCGGCGGCGCGCCAGCCGTTCGGCTACACGCCCGGATCGCGACGAGTGGCAGCGACCACGCTCGGGAGGAAGAGCGCGACGACGGCCACCACGGCCGGCGCCAGCAGCGCCCAGCCGATGTCGGGCACGGCGTACTGGCCCTGGAAGGCGCCGAGCGCCACGGCCATCATCACCAGCTGGATCGTCAGCGCCGAGGCGCGCATCCACCCGCGCCGTCGCACGGCGCCGAGCGTCGTCGCGGCGGCCCAGCACACGGCGATCAGCGCGAGGACGACGATGGCGATCCCGCCGCCGACCGTGTCGGCCCGGGTCGTCAGCAGCTCGAGCACGAGCCATGCCGCGACCCCGGCGACGGCGAGCGTCTCGAGGGCCAGGACCGCGATCAGCACGACCAGGCCGAGCGGGCGGGAGGCGGTCGGGCGGGTTCCGCGGGACCCGTTCGCGTCAGCGGTCACAGGCACATCCCATCCAGGACTCTTGATTCGGGCTCATCCCCGTGACAGGCTAGTCCAGTTCGTTTCACCGCTCACAGGGTCGTGGGTTTCCGCCGATGTGAACATCCGATCCCGCCGTGCCGTCAGGCGCGGGGGCGAGTCGGATGGCCAGCACTGGAGCCGGGTGGCCGACGCAGTGCTCGCGCATCGCGTCGAGTGCACCGGCAAGAACCGAGCATCCTCCCGTCCACCACCCCGATCCACCCCGCGCTCCAGCACGGGGCCTCGTGGCGTGCGCCGGTGAGGGTGCGGAGGTCGAGTACTGGTCGGGATCGTCGGCGTGGATCGATCATCCCACCCGAACACTGCGTGGTTCCTCCACGCACGCCTTCACACCAAGGAGCACCCGCATGGACTGGCGCGACAAGGCCGCTTGCCTCACCGCAGACCCCGAGCTTTTCTTCCCGGTCGGCAACACCGGCCCGGCCGTGGACCAGATCGAGAAGGCGAAGTCGGTGTGCGCACGCTGCACCGTCACCGAGGTCTGCCTCCAGTACGCCCTCGAGACCGGCCAGGACTCGGGCGTGTGGGGCGGCCTCAGCGAGGACGAGCGCCGCGCCCTGAAGCGCCGCGCCGCCCGCGCACGCCGCGCCTCCTAGACGCACGAGCCGCTCAGCGGCACGAACGACCACGACCCCCGTCGCCTCTCGGCTGCGGGGGTCGCGTCGTCTCGGGGCTCAGGAGCGGGCGCGCTCCAGCCACCGCAGCGGCACCTCGATGGTGACCTCGGTGCCGCGCCCGACCAGTGTGTGCCAGTCGATGGTGCCGCCGAGCTCGCCCTGGATGAGCGTGCGCACGATCTGCGTGCCCAGGCCCGATCCGACCTTGCCCTCCGGCAGCCCGACGCCCGTGTCGCGCACCTTCACCGTGAGCTCGTCGTCGCTGCGCGAGGCGACGATCTCCACGTCGCCCTCGCGTCCGGCCAGGCCGTGCTCGACGGCGTTGGTGACCAGCTCGGTCAGGGCGAGCGCGAGCGGAGTCGCGTACTCGCTGGGCAGGTTGCCGAAGCTCCCCGTCAGCTTCGGGTGCACCGTGGTGTTGTGGGTCGAGGCGACCTCGGCGATCAGCAGCAGCACGCGGTCGAAGACCGCGTCGAAGTCGACGTTCTGGTTCAGCCCCTCCGAGAGGGTGTCGTGCACGACTGCGATGGCGGCAACGCGGCGCATCGCCTGCGTGAGCGCCTCCCGGGCGAGGTCGGAGTGGGTGCGCCTGGCCTGGATCCGCAGCAGCGAGGCTACGGTCTGCAGGTTGTTCTTGACGCGGTGGTGGATCTCGCGGATCGTCGCGTCCTTGGTGATGAGCTCCCGCTCCTGGTGGCGCAGCTCCGTCACGTCGCGGCACAGGACGACCGCGCCGACCCGCTCGCCGCGGTCGCGGATCGGGATCGCACGCAGCGACACGGTCACTCCGCGGGCCTCGATGTCGGTGCGCCACGGCGCCCGGCCGGTCACGACCAGCGGGAGCGACTCGTCGATGACGACCTTCCCCGCGATCAGCTTCGTGGTGACCTCGGCGAGCGACTCCCCCTCGAGCTCGTCGGCGAAGCCGATGCGGTTGAACGCCGAGAGGGCGTTGGGGCTCGCGAAGGTGGTGACGCCGTCGACGTCCAGGCGGATCAGGCCGTCGGACGCGCGCGGCGCCCCCCGGCGAGGACCGGTCGGCGCGCCCAGATCGGGGAAGTCGCCCGAGGCGATCATCGAGAAGAGGTCGTTCGCGCAGTCGTTGAACGTCAGCTCCTGGCGGCTCGGAGTGCGCGTCTCGCTGAGGTTGGTGTGGCGCGTGACGACCGCGATGGGGCGGTCCGTCGTCCCGCCGTCAGAGGCGCCCAGGCGGCGCAGCACGGGCACCGCGCGCACGCGGGTGGGCGTCTCCTCGAACCAGTCCGGGGCGGAGGTGTCGACGATCCGTGCGGTCTCGAACGCTTCGACGACCTGGGCGCGCCACTCCGACTTGATCCTCTGCCCGACGAAGTCTCGGTAGAAGAGCGTCGCCGCGCTGGAGGGGCGCGCGTGGGCGACGGCGACGAAGCTGTCGTCGGCCGTGGGCACCCAGAGCACGATGTCGGCGAAGGCCAGGTCGGCGAGCAGCTGCAGGTCGCCGACCAGCAGGTGCAGCCATTCGACGTCCGCTTCGTCGGATCGGCCGTGGGAGAGGACGAGGTCACTGAGGGTCGACACCCGACAAGCCTAGGGCGCGTCCGGGCGGCGCAGGCCGTGCTCGGAGTCCACAGTCCGCCTCGGCCGATGGTTATCCACAATCTGCGCGTGTGCACTCCGTGAGCATCCCTCGACTGATTCGATGAGGTCGTCCTCGCGCGCAGACACAGCGCGCCCCGCCCGTCGAGCAGAGAGGTGACCCGGACCCGTGAACAGCTCGTCCTGCCCCAGGAGATCGCCGCATGAGCCATCCCCTCCACGCCTTCGACTACCGCACCCTCCCCCTCGACCCCGAGGCGGCCGCAGAGCCGCTCACCATCGCGGAGTTCTTCGCTCCGCAGCCGGCGACCCGCGCGGAACTGCCCGATCCGGAGCCCCTGCTCGCCCGGCTGACGCACCTCGTGATCGAGATCCTCGAGGGCTCGCGAGAGATCGACCAGATCGCGCGGTGGCTGAGCGACGAGGTCTACCACCACCTGCAGAAGCGGATCGTGCTCGCAGCCCGCGCCCGCAGCCTGCGGAAGCGGACGGCGCAGCGCGTCCCGTTCACGGTCGGACGGGTGATCGTCACGGAGCCGCGGGACGGCGTCGTCGAGGGAGTGGTCCTGGTGCACCACCGCGCACGGAGCCGGGCCGTCGCGATCCGGCTCGAGGGCGCGGACGCGCGCTGGCGGGCCACCGCGATCAATGTGCTGTGAGGAGCGGGTCAGCGCTCCCGGGTGGCCGCACCGGCCTGGAGCACGATCTCCACGCCCCTGTCGCGCAGGGCCTCCTCGAGCTCCGGCGGCGGCGGTGCGTCGGTGACGAGGTAGTCGGCGCGACCGAGCTCCGCTACCTCCTCGGCGACGGCTTCACCGCGGCGGACTACGACGGCGTCGCTGCCCTCCCTCCCCAGCCGGGCTCGGAGGCGGTCTGTGGAGCGGTGGAGTCGGCGCTCGAGGCCTGCTGCGTCCCCGGGCTCGTCCTCGAGACGGACCGGCCGACGACGATCGGCCTCGGCGACACCTTCGCCGGCGGCTTCGTCTCGGCCCTCGCGCGCGGCGAGCACTGACGGCAGGCCTGGCGGAGACGCCGGAGCCTCCGAGGAACGCCGACGGCCCCGGACCCCGCTGCTGCGGGACCGGGGCCGTCGGCGTCGTCCGGGAAGGACTCAGCGGCGCTTGGACTGCGCGCGGCGCTCCTCGCGGTTGGCGGGAGGGGCGTCCGAGCCGCCCGGCTTCTGGCCGAAGGCGCCGGTCGTCGGAGTCTCCTCCGCCTCGCCCTCGGGGAGCGCCTTGCGGGCCTCCTCGGCGCGGGCCTTCGCGGTGGCGGCCTGCTGCACCTGTCCGCGCTGGTTGCGGACCTCGACGCCGCCGGTGTCGCTCGGGGCCGAGTAGCTGAGCTTCTCGGCAGGAGCGACCGGCTGTGCGAGGCCCTTCGCCGCGACTCCGGCGACCTCGCCCTGCTTCTGGGTCACCTCGACCTCGAGATTGAAGAGGAAGCCGACGGTCTCCTCGCGGATCTGCCCCATCATCTGCTGGAACAGGGCGAAGCCCTCGCGCTGGTACTCGACCAGCGGGTCGCGCTGGGCCATCGCGCGCAGGCCGATGCCGTCCTTGAGGTAGTCCATCTCGTAGAGGTGGTCGCGCCAGCGGCGGTCGATCACCGAGAGCACGACGCGGCGCTCGAGCTCGCGCATGGCGGGAGACCCCAGCTGCTCCTCGCGGCGCTGGTAGGCGAGCTGCGCGTCCGAGAGGATCTCGCGGCGCATGAACTCCTTGTTGATGCGGCCGCGGCTGCCCGCCTCCTGCACCACCTCGTCGATGGTGAGGCTGATCGGGTACAGCGTCTTCAGCTCGGTCCAGAGGGCGTCGAAGTCCCAGTCGTCGCCGTTGCCGTCGCCGGTGTGCACCTCGAGGATCTCGTCGATCACCTCGACGAGGAACTTCTGCGTGCGCTCGTGCAGGTCGTCGCCCTCGAGGATGTGGCGGCGGTCGGAGTAGATCGCCTCGCGCTGGCGGTTGAGGACGTCGTCGTACTTGAGGACGTTCTTGCGGATCTCGGCGTTGCGCGCCTCGACCTGCGACTGGGCGCTGCGGATGGCGCGCGAGACCACCTTCGACTCGATGGCGATGTCGTCCGGGACGTTGCCCCGGCCCATGAGCGCCTCGGCGGCACCGGAGTTGAACAGGCGCATGAGGTCGTCGGTGAGCGAGAGGTAGAAGCGGCTCTCCCCCGGGTCGCCCTGACGGCCCGAGCGTCCGCGGAGCTGGTTGTCGATGCGGCGCGACTCGTGGCGCTCGGTGCCGAGCACGTAGAGGCCGCCGGCGGCCTGGACCTTCTCGGCCTCCTCGCCCACCTTCTCCTTGACGGCGGCGAAGACCTCGTCCCAGGCGGCCTCGTACTCCTCCGGGGTCTCGGAGGGGTTCAGGCCCTTGGCCGTCATCTCGGAGACCGCGAGGAACTCGGCGTTGCCGCCGAGCATGATGTCGGTGCCTCGACCGGCCATGTTGGTCGCGACGGTGACGGCGCCGAGGCGGCCGGCCTGGGCGACGATGGCCGCCTCCCGCGCGTGGTTCTTGGCGTTCAGGACCTCGTGGCGCACGCCCTTCTTGGCGAGCAGGCGCGAGAGGTACTCGCTCTTCTCGACGCTGGTCGTGCCGACGAGGACCGGCTGCCCGGCCGCGTGGCGCTCCGCGATGTCCTCGACGACCTGGGCGAACTTGACCTGCTCGTTCTTGTAGACGAGGTCGGCGTTGTCGATCCGCTGCATCTTGCGGTTCGTCGGGATCGGGACGACGCCGAGCTTGTAGGTCGACATGAACTCGGCGGCCTCGGTCTCGGCCGTTCCGGTCATGCCGGAGAGCTTCGCGTAGAGGCGGAAGTAGTTCTGGAGCGTGACGGTCGCCAGGGTCTGGTTCTCGGCCTTGACCTGCACGCCCTCCTTCGCCTCGATGGCCTGGTGGATGCCCTCGTTGTAGCGGCGTCCGGCCAGGATTCGACCGGTGTGCTCGTCGACGATCAGGACCTCGCCGTTCAGAACGACGTAGTCCTTGTCCTTCTTGAACAGCGCGCGCGCCTTGATGGCGTTGTTGAGGAAGGAGATCAGCGGGGTGTTCGCCGACTCGTAGAGGTTGTCGATGCCGAGGTAGTCCTCGACCTTCTCGATGCCGGGCTCGAGGACGCCGACAGTGCGCTTCTTCTCGTCGACCTCGAAGTCCTCGCCCTCGTCGAGGCGCTTGGCGAGGTTGGCGAACTCCGCGAACCAGCGGTTCGCCTCGCCCGAGGCCGGTCCGGAGATGATCAGCGGCGTGCGGGCCTCGTCGATGAGGATCGAGTCGACCTCGTCGACGATGGCGTAGAAGTGGCCGCGCTGGACCATGTCCTGCGCCTGCCACGCCATGTTGTCGCGGAGGTAGTCGAAGCCGAACTCGTTGTTCGTGCCGTAGGTGATGTCGGCCGCGTACTGCTCGCGGCGCTGCTCCGGGGTCTGGCCGGAGAGGATCACGCCGGTCGTCATGCCGAGGGCGCGGAACACGCGCCCCATCAGCTCCGACTGGTACGACGCGAGGAAGTCGTTCACCGTGACGATGTGCACGCCGCGGCTGGCGATCGCGTTGAGGTAGGCCGGGAGGGTCGCGACGAGCGTCTTGCCCTCTCCGGTCTTCATCTCGGCGATGTTGCCCAGGTGCAGGGCGGCGCCTCCCATGAGCTGCACGTCGAAGTGGCGGAGGCCGAGCGTCCGGCGCGAGGCCTCGCGGACGGCGGCGAACGCCTCCGGCAGCAGGTCGTCGAGGGACTCGCCGTTCGAGTAGCGCTCGCGCAGCTCGACGGTCTCGTTCTTCAGCTCCTCGTCGCTGAGGTGCGCGAAGTCCTCTTCGAGGGCGTTGACGGCCTTCGCGTAGTTCTCGAGGCGGCGGATGACCCGCCCCTCCCCGACGCGAAGGACCTTTTCGAGGACAGAGGCCACGGGGTACTCCAAAAAAGTAGAAGACAGGAGTCGCGCGCCGGAGCGCGGACCGCGACCAGCCTAGCCGGGGCGGGCGGCGAGCGGTCGGGGCGACGCGTCCGCCCTGGGCGGACTCCCTGCCTGGGCACGGGGAGGGCCCCGGAGCGGATGCTCCGGGGCCCGGGGTCGGATCTCAGCCGGCGGCCTGCTCGGCGAGCGCGGCGGCCTCGTCGCCGAGGCCGATGACGCCGTAGTCCCAGCCCTTGCGGCGGTAGACCACGCTCGGGCGGTCCGTGTCGGAGTCGATGAAGAGGTAGAAGTCGTGTCCGACCAGCTCCATGTAGTCGACCGCGTCGTCGACGGTCATCGAGACGGAGGGGAAGAGCTTCTTGCGGATGACGACGGGGCAGTACGGCTCCTCGACCTCGTCCTCCGCCGGCTCCGGCGCCTCCTGCACGGGGATCACGCCCGTGCTCAGCTGCTCCAGCACCGCCGCGTCGGCCGGCTGGATGGCGACGACGCTGAAGTCGTCGGCGGCCGCGTCGCGGAGCGAGGTCGGCCGATGCTGGCCCCGATGGACCTTCTTCCGGTCCTTCGCTCGTCTCACCCGTTCGAGCAGCCGGCCGATCGCGACGTCGAACGCCGCGTACTTGTCGGCTCCGCTGGCCTCGGCCCGGACCACGGGCCCCTTGCCGATCAGCGTCAGCTCCACGCGGTCTCCGCCGGCCGAGCCCTTGCCCTCGGCGTGCCTGCTCGCCTTGATCTCGAGTGCGAGAGCACGATCGGCGAGGTGCGCCACCTTGTCCGACTTCTCCGTCGCGTACGCGCGGAAGCGATCGGTGATGTCGATGTTGCGTCCTGTGATGTCGATGTCCATGACAACCTCCCAGTCGAGTACGGCGTGCCGCCTTTCTCCGGGGCGGACCGTTCACGCCGTGCCCCCACCGTAGACCCCGGCCACCGGATCGTCACCGGGAGTTCATCCGGATTCTGCTGATACGGTCCCTCCTCGCTCCGGAGTCCCGGCCAGCGCCGCCGCCGCCCGGACGGTCCCGCCCGCCGCGCGCACCGCGCGCCGCAGCTCGAGCAGGGTCGCGCCGGAGGTGACCACGTCGTCGACGAGGACCACCGGCGGCCACGACGAGAGCGGCCGACGGGCGCGGAACGCCCCGTCCAGGTTGCCGCGCCGCTCGACGCGGCCGAGCCCGACCTGGTCGCGGACCATCCGCGACCGCCGGAGAGGACGAGCCGCCCGCCCTCCCGCCGCGGCGACCAGCTGCGCGACGGGATCGGCGCCCCGCCGCACGCGGCCGAGCCAGGAGCCGGGCGGGACGACCAGGGCCGCAGGGCTGCCGGCGAGCGCCGCGCCGAGGGCCGGACGCAGCAGCGCGCCGAGCGGGGCGAGGCAGGCTGTCCGCCCCTCCTCCTTCAGCGCGACGACGAGGCGGCGCACCGTGCCCTCGTACGGGGCCCCGATGACGACGAGGAGCGGATCGTCCGGCGGCCCGACGACACGGGTCAGCAGGGACGCCGAGGCGGCCGCGTCGGCCGAGCAGTCCGGGCAGGGCGCCCGGGTCGTCGCCTCTCCGCAGGCGGGGCACTCCAGCGGGAGGAGGACGGCGAGGGCGTCGAGCAGGTGGTCGGAGAGCATGCCTCCACGCTCGCCGTCCGGGCCGTGGCGCGGGGAGCGGATCCGTCGGATCGCGACGATCCGGGCGGTGCCGGCGCCTGGGGAGGGGCATCCGGAGCTCGTCCCCGTCCGACGCGCTCGTGACCGGGGACAGGTCCCGTCAGGACCCCATCCCGGTCTGCGCCGCGAGCAGCCGGATGTCCGTCGCGATCGTCTGCCAGGCCGACCCGCGCTGCTGCCGCAGCTCGCCGCCCTCGGCGAGGATGCGGACCTGGGTCGAGGTGTTGCCCGCGGCGATCTGGACCGTGCCCGTCGTCGTGCCGAGCGCCGTGGCGCCTCCGCCGAGGAGGTTCATCGTGACCGCGTCCTCCCCCGTCGAGCCGCGGACGACCGAGACCACGTCGAGCTCGTCCGTCCAGGCCGCGGCGACCGCGGTCCCCAGGGTCGAGCGGAGGACGACCGGCTCGCCGACCGCCACCGGGTCGCCGTCGCGCGAGCGGGTGATGCCGGCCACCAGCACCGTCGCCTGCTGTCCGTCCTGGGCGAGCGCCAGCATCCGGGTGCCGTCGCGCGAGACGGCGATCGAGGCGAGCGATTCGACCTCGCTCCAGGCCGTCGCGACCTGCATCGAGCGCGAGCCGTCCGCGGAGTACGCCACCAGCTGCCCGGGCGAGGCCGACGGCACGGACCAGACGTACCCGAACGGATCGATGGTCGGCGCGACGAGGCCCGAGCGCGCGTCGAGCAGGACGTCGCCGCTGTCGGGCTCCACGAGGCTCACGCCCGCGGAGGTGAGCACGGCGGCGGAGGCGTCGGAGTCGGCTCCGCGCTGCTCGCCGAGGACCGCGGCCCGCGGCTGGAGCGCCTCGATCCGATCCGAGATCCCGAGCCCGGCCAGCCCGGAGGAGCCGAGGAAGCCGAAGGCGTCGTCGGTCAGCACCAGCGGCCGGGTGTCGACGCGGGGCGAGGTCGGCAGCCCGGTGACCTCGGAGGGGACGTCGATCGGGTTCTGCTCGACCGAGAGCGCGACTCCGGTGACGTTGGAGACGTTCGCGAGGCTCCGGTTCAGCTGCAGCGCCATCAGCCGCCACTGCGCCGGATCGGCCTCGAGTGCGGCCGGGTTCAGGTCGACCACGGCGCGCTGCGACTCGACCGGCACGGTCTCGGCCGCCAGCGTCGTCCCGGTCGGGAACGCCGAGACGACGGCGGCGGAGTCCCGCAGCCACGGCGTGGGGCCGCGCAGCAGCTCGGTCACGATCGTGGTGCTGGTGGAGCTGTCGGCGCGCGAGGCGAACCAGCGCAGGTCCGGCACGAGGTACTGGTATCCGGGGTCGAAGAAGTAGAGGGCGTGCGTCGAGAAGACCTGTTCGAAGGTGGTGCGGTCGATCACGACACCGCTCGGCGGCGCGCTGATGCGCCACTCCCCGTTCTCCTGGACGAAGCCGTAGTCGAGGGTCAGGCCGGCCGTGGTGGCGACGTCGGTGTAGACGCCGGTCGCGTCGACCTCGGCGACGGGCGTGATCGTCAGCGAGAGCGTGGACCCCGACTGCGGCGAGGCCGAGCGCTGGCCCTCGTCGACCGTCACGTGCTCGCCCGGGGTCCAGTCGGCTCCGGTGGAGAGGAACTCCCGGGCGATCTTGTAGTTGTTCTGCGGGCTCGACGCGGCGTCGATGAAGCCGGTGAGGATGTCGCGCTGCGACGCACCGACGGCGGGTCCCGACGGGAGGAAGTCGTACTGGAGGTCCTGAGGCGCGGTGTCGGGCCGTCCGACTCCGACGTCGCCGTCCCGCGGGATGCCGGCGCACCCGGCCAGCCCGAGCGCGAGCAGCGCGGCGGCCGCGGCGGCGCGGAGGACGCCGCGCCTCACGGGAGCACCCCCGCCGCTCCGACCGGAGGAGCCTGCAGCGGCGGGAGGACGATCGGGCCGCTGTAGGCCTGCTCGCCCGCGTCGACCGGGGGCAGCGGGAGCGGTGATGCCTCGATCCGCTCGCCGCGGTGCCGGGGCACGGTGAGGCGGAAGCAGGCGCCGCGGTCGGGCACCGACCAGACCTGCAGCCAGCCGTGGTGAAGGGCGGTGTCCTCCTGCGCGATGGAGAGGCCGAGGCCGGTGCCGCCGAGCGTGCGGCGGCGGGACGGATCGGCGCGCCAGAAGCGGTCGAAGACGCGCACCACCTCCTCGCTGCTCATGCCGTGGCCGTAGTCGCGGACCGCGAGGGCGACCGCGCCGGCGTTGCTGTCCACAGTGACGACGACCTCGCGGCCGTCGCCGTGCTCGATCGCATTGCCCAGCAGGTTGCGGACGATCCGGCGGATGCGGCGCGGATCGAGGTCGGCGTCGAAGTAGCCGCCCGGGGCGGAGAGCGTGAGCCGGGAGCCGTTCGCCTCCGCGATCCCGCGCATCGCCTCGATCTCGTCGCCGGCCAGCTTCACCAGGTTGACCGGCTCGAGCTCGAGCTCGGCCGACCCCGCGTCGTGGCGGGAGATCTCGAGCAGGTCGGCGAGGAGGCTCTCGAAGCGGTCGATCTGGCTGTGCAGCAGCTCGACCGTGCGCTCGGCGACCGGGGCGAAGTCCTCGCGCTGGTCGTAGAGCACGTCCCCGGCCAGCTTCATCGTCGTCAGAGGCGTGCGGAGCTCGTGCGACACGTCCGAGACGAAGCGCTGCTGCACCTGGCTGAGCGTCGCGAGCTCGCTGATCCGGTCCTGCAGGCTGTCGGCCATGCCGTTGAAGGACCGGGCGAGGGTGGCGATCACGTCCTGGCCCCGCTCCGGGATCCGCACGTCGAAGTCGCCGGCGGCGAGGCGCTGGCTCGTCTCGGCCGCGACCCGCACCGGGGCGACGACGATCCGCACGACGACCCAGCTGACCGCTCCGATCAGCAGGATGAGCAGGATCCCCGCCACGTTGAGCACCTGCTGCACGAACTGGAGCGTGCGCTCCGCGTCCGCGAGGGAGTAGCCGATGTACAGCTCGTAGCGCCCGGCCGAGCTCGGCAGCTCGAGGGTCGAGCCGACGAGGATGCCCGGCTGCTGCTGGCCGGAGGCGTCGAGCGTCACCGACTGCCAGTACTGCCCGTCCGAGCCCGCCTGCACCCGCTCGCGCAGCGCGTCGCTGATCACGCCGTTCTGCAGCTCGCGGTTGTAGATGTCCTGGGGCGCCAGCGAGGACGCCTCCTGGTCGGGCGAGCGCACGACGGCGATCAGCGCGGAGGAGGACGCGTCCCGGACAGCGGTGCGCACCGAGCTCATCACCTCCTCCATGTCCTGGCGGGTGGAGACGGTGGCGGCGTCGAGGTAGCCCTGGGCGGCCCGGGTCGCGCGCGACGTGTCGCCCGTGACCTGCGTCAGCCGCGACTGGAAGAGGTTGTCGCTGATGCTGTAGGAGAGGTAGACGCCGGTCGAGCCGATGGCGATGCCGCTGAGCAGGACCGTGATCGCGACCGCGCGGAACTGCAGCGACGTGCGCCACACCCCCAGCACGCGGCGGGGCCACCGACGCACGTCGGGAGGGGCGAGGCGGGGCACGGTCAGCTCGGGAGGACGGCGCCGGCGCGGTAGCCGACGCCGCGCACGGTCATCACGATGCGGGGGTCGTCCGGGTCCTTCTCGACTTTGGCGCGCAGGCGCTGGACGTGGACGTTCACCAGGCGGGTGTCGGCCTTGTAGTGGTAGCCCCAGACCTGCTCGAGCAGCATCTCGCGGGTGAAGACCTGCTGGGGCTTGGAGGCGAGGGCGAGGAGGAGGTCGAACTCGAGCGGAGTCAGGCCGATCCGCGTCTCGCCGCGGCGGACCTCGTGGCCGGCGACGTCGAGGCTCAGGTCCCCGACCTGCAGCACCGCGTTCGCGGCGGCGGTGGCGGGACGCAGGCGCGTCTTGATCCGCGCGACGAGCTCCTTGGGGTCGAACGGCTTGACCATGTAGTCGTCGGCGCCGGACTCGAGGCCCTGCACCACGTCGGAGGTGTCGGACTTGGCCGTGAGCATGATGACCGGGACGCCGGACTCTGCGCGGATCGCGCGGCACACCTCGATCCCGTCGATGCCGGGCAGCATCAGATCGAGCAGGACCAGGTCCGGCCGGGCCCGCCGGAAGGCCTCGAGGGCGCCGGAGCCGTCCGCGCAGAAGGAGACGTCGTACCCGTCGGCGCGCAGGACGATGCCGATCATCTCGGCCAGGGCGGCGTCGTCGTCGACCACCAGAATGCGCGCGCTCATCGGTCTGCTCTTCCTCGTCTCGGGTCGCGCCCGCCCACGGCGCGCACGGTGACCCGACCCAGGCTAACCGACGCACCTCCCGGCGGGCGGGGAGCGGGCTCTGCGAGCGGGGAGCGGACTCTGCGGGCGAAGGGGGTCCGCTCGGGGGAGGACCCCGGCCGCACGCCTGTGACAGCATGGAGAGGATGACCGACGCAGCTCAGTGGCCCCCGCCCGCAGGGCGTCCGGACGACGCGGCCGTCCCGGCGCAGGACGGCGACCGGCGCACGCCGCCGCCCGCTCCCGTCGCCGCGTCCTGGTCGCCCGCGCCGCCGAGCGCCGGGCCGGTGCCGCCCGGTCCCGCCGGAGGCTCCTGGTCCGCCGCGCCCGGCGCCGGCCCCTGGTCGTCCGGTCGCCCCGCGCCCGGCTGGACTCCCCCGCCCAAGCCCGGCCTCGTGCCGCTGCGCCCGCTCGGCTTCGGCACCCTGCTCGGCGCCCCGTTCCAGGTCCTCCGCCGCAGCCCCCGCACGACCCTGGGCGTCGCTCTGCTGGTGCAGGGCCTCGGGTCGGTGCTCGCCCTCGCGGTCTACGGGCTGATCGCCGTGCTCGCCGTCGGGCGCATCGCGCAGGCGGAGGCCGCCGACCGCGACGCCGTCGGCGCGGGGTCCCTCGCCGTCGTGGTCCTGGCCGCCCTCATCCCCCTCGCCGTCTCGCTCGCCAGCGGCGCCCTCGTGCAGGGCGTGGTCGTGCTCGAGGTCACCCGTGGCGTCCTCGGCGAGCGGGCGACCTTCCGACAGCTGCTCGCCCGGCTGCGGGGCCGCTTCTGGGCGCTGATCGGCTGGACGGTCCTGCAGGGCGTCGGCTACCTCCTCCTGGTGCTCCTCGCCGTGGCGCTGGCCGTGCCGCTGTTCGTCATCGGAGCGATGGACGGCACCTCGAGCGCGATCGTCGGCGGGATCCTGGTGCTCGTCGGCTCCGGCCTGGTCGCCCTCGCGCTGGGCGTCTGGCTGTCGACGAAGCTCGCCCTGGTGCCGAGCCTGATCGTCGTGGAGCGGCTGCCGCTGCGCCGCGCCGTGGCGCGCTCCTGGCGGCTGGTGGCGGGTGGTTTCTGGCGCACCTTCAGCGCCCTCGCGCTGATGACGGTGATAATCCAGGTCGCGGGCCAGATCGTGGCGACCCCGTTCAGCCTGCTCATCCCGATCGCCGGCGCCCTGATCGCCCCGACCGACCCGGACGCGCAGCTCGTCACCTCGCTCGTGGTCACGATCGCCTCCGTCGCCGTGGGCTTCGTGATCGGCGCCGTCGGCTCGGTGCTCCAGTCGGCCGTGACGGGCCTGGTCTACCTCGACCGCCGGATGCGCCGCGAGGGCTTCGACCTGGTGCTGATGCGCCACGTCGAGGAGCGCGCGGCGGGCCGCCCCTCCCCCGATCCCTTCCCCGTGCCGGAGCGCCCGTGATCCTCGGTGCGGCCCCTCTCGAGCCCGACGCGGAGCAGGCGCGCCGCCTCCTCCTCGAGGAGCTCGCCGACCCGCGCTACCGGGCGGCCGAGCCGACCCTCTTCGACCGCGTGGTGCAGGCGGTGCGCGACTGGTTCGCCTCCCTCACGCTGCAGGGCGACGGCCCGCCGGTGCCGATCGCAGCGGTGATCGGCGTGCTGGTGCTGGTGGCGCTCGTGGTCGCGGCGCTCGTCATCGCCGGACGGCCCCGCGCCGGGCGCCGCAGCACCGTCACGGGAGCGGTGCTCGCCGACGACGACACCCGCTCGGCCGCGACCCTCCGCTCGCTCGCCGAGGCCGCGGCCGCCCGCGGGGACTGGGACGAGGCCCTCGTCGAGCGCTTCCGCGCCCTGGTGCGCTCCCTCGACGAGCGGACCGTCCTGCGGGTCTCGCCCGGCACCACCGCGCTCGGCCTGGCGTCGCGCGCCTCCGCGGCCTTCCCCTCCTCCGCCGCCGCGCTGCGCCGCACGGCCGACGACTTCGACCGCGTGCGCTACCTCGGGCAGCCCTGCGGCCCGGCCGAGTACGAGCGCGTCGCGGCCCTGGACCGCGAGCTCTCCGCGGCCTCGCCGGTCCTGGACGCCCTGGCGGCGCCGCGGTGAGCGCCGACACGGTCTCCAGCCCGACCCTCGGCGCGCTGCTGCGCCGCGGACGGGTGTGGGCGCTCCTCCTGGTGATCGTCGCGGTCGGCACTCTGCTGCTCACCGTCGCGACCGGGGCCCGGGTGGCCGCTCCGGATCTCGACGTCGACAGCGCGACCCCGGACGGCGCCCGCGCGCTCGCCCAGGTGCTGCGCGATCAGGGCGTCGACGTCGTCCGCGCCGACGACCTCGACTCCGCTCTCGCCGCCTCCTCCCCCGACGCGACACTGCTCGTCGACGACCCGGACGTCGCCCTCGACGAGGCCCAGTACCGCCGGCTCGCCCGGGCCTCCGCCTCGCTCGTCCTGGTGACCCCGGGAGGGGCCGCGCTCGACGCCCTGCTGCCGGACGTCCGCTTCGCCGGCTCCCCGGCCGGCGACGGCCCCTTCCGCGCCGAGTGCCCGCTCCCCGCCGCCGAGCGCGCCGGTGCGCTCCCCGCCGGAGGGAGCACCTACCGGATCCTCGACGACGGCGACGCCGTCGGCTGCTTCCCCTCGGGCGACGACGGCTTCCTGCTCGTGAGCACCGCCTTCCCTCAGGGCGCCGACGTCACCGCGATCGGCGACGCGGACCTCCTCCGCAACGGCACCATCGGCCAGGACGGCCGCGCCGCCCTGGCGCTCGGACTGCTCGGCGGCGAGGACCGGCTGGTCTGGTACCGGGCCGGAGCCGCCGACTCGGCGAGCACCACCCCCGCACCCTCCGACCTCGCCCCCGGCTGGGTGACCCCGGCTCTCCTGCTGCTGGTGGCCGTCTTCGTCGCCTCCGCCGTCTGGCGCGGCCGCCGGCTCGGCCCGCTCGCGGTCGAGCCGCTGCCGGTCGTCGTCCATGCCAGCGAGACGGCCCGCGGCCGCGCGCGGCTCTACGCGCGCGGAGCCCTGCGGCCCCGAGCACTGGATGCGCTGCGCATCGGCACCCTCCGGCGCACCGCCGCCCTCCTGGGCCTGGCTCCGGCGACCGGAGTCGACGAGATCGTCGCCGTCGCCGCGGAGCGCCTCGGACGCGACCAGGCCGCGCTGCGCCGGCTGCTCGTCGACGACCTGCCGAGCGACGACGCCGCCCTCGTCGCCGCCTCCGACGAGCTCCTCCGCTTCGAGAGCGCGCTCCGCGCCGCCCTCTCCCCGAGTACCGCCCGACGACCGGAAGGCCCCTCCCGATGAGCGACACCACCCCCTCCGCCCGCGACGGAGCGCCGGTCTCCGACGACGACCTGCGCGGCGAGCTCGACCGGGTCCGCTCCGAGGTCGGGCGCGCCGTCGTCGGCCAGGACGGCGCCGTCTCCGGCCTCCTGATCGCCCTGCTCGCGGGCGGGCACGTCCTGCTCGAGGGCGTCCCCGGAGTCGCGAAGACGCTCCTCGTGCGCGCCCTGTCCGTCTCGCTCGGCCTCGACACCCGCCGGGTGCAGTTCACGCCGGACCTGATGCCCGGCGACATCACCGGCTCCCTCGTCTACGACGCCTCCACCTCCGGCTTCGCCTTCCGCGAGGGCCCGGTCTTCACGAACCTCCTGCTGGCGGACGAGATCAACCGCACGCCGCCGAAGACCCAGGCCGCGCTCCTCGAGGCGATGGAGGAGCGCCAGGTCAGCGTCGACGGGCGCACCCTGCCGCTGCCGGACCCGTTCCTCGTCGCCGCCACCCAGAACCCGGTGGAGTACGAGGGGACCTACGTGCTCCCGGAGGCCCAGCTGGACCGGTTCCTGCTCAAGCTCGTGCTCGACATCCCGCCGCGCGACGTCGAGGTGGAGGTGCTCTCGCGCCACGCCGCCGGCTTCGACCCGCGCGACCTCGACGCCGCGGGCGTGCGCCCAGTGCTCGACGCCGCCCGTCTGCGCGCCGCTCAGGCCTCGGCCCGGCGCGTCGGAGCCGGCCCCGATGTCCTCGGCTACATCGTCGACCTCGCCCGCGCCACCCGCGAGAGCCCGAGCGTCAAGCTCGGCACCAGCCCCCGCGGCTCGACGGCCCTCCTCGCAGCGTCCCGCGCCTGGGCCTGGCTCAACGGCTACGGCTCGATCACCCCCGACCACGTGCAGGCGATGGTCCTCCCCGTGCTGCGCCACCGCATCCAGCTGGAGCCGGAGGCGGAGCTCGAGGGCGTCCGCACCGAGGCCGTCCTGGGCGGGATCCTGCAGCAGGTCCGCGTCCCGGTCTGAGCCGTGCACCTCACCGGACGCAGCGTCCTCGTCCTCCTCGTCGGCCTGGTGCCGGTCGTCCTCCTGGGCGGCCGGCCCGAGGTCGCCTTCGCCGTGCTCGGGCTCTGGCTCCTGGCCTGGGCGGTCCTCGTCGGGATCGACGTCGCGGTCGCGGGCTCGCCCCGAGCCGTCGTCCTCGAGCGGCGGGTGCCGGACCGGGTGCGGCTCGGCGAGCGCGCCGAGGCGACGCTCCTGGTCACGAGCACCGGCCGCAGGAGGATCACGGGGGTCCTCCGCGACGCCTGGGAGCCCTCGGCCGGCGCCCTCGAGACCCGGTCGTCCTTGCGCCTCCCGCCGGGCGAGCGCCGGGCGGTGACCACCGTCCTGGAGCCGCTCCGCCGCGGCGAGCGCCGGGCACTGCACGTCACCATCCGCTCCCGCGGGCCGCTCGGGCTGGCCGGCCGCCAGGCGACGCGGGCCGCGCCGGCCGTCGTGCGGGTGCTGCCCGCCTTCCGCTCCCGCCGCCACCTGCCCTCGCGGCTGGCGCGGCTGCGCGAGCTGGAGGGGCGCACCAGCGTGATGATCCGCGGCCAGGGCACGGAGTTCGACAGCCTCCGCGAGTACGTCCGCGGCGACGACGTCCGCTCGCTCGACTGGCGCGCGACCGCACGGCGCCGGGAGCCGGTCGTCCGCACCTGGCGCCCGGAGCGCGACCGGCGGGTGATCGTCGTGCTCGACACGGGCCGAACCTCCGCCGCCCGGATCGAGGACGAGCCCCGCCTGGACACGGCGATCGAGGCCTCGCTCCTCCTGGCCGCCCTCGCCGCCTCGGCCGGCGACCGGGTCGACGTGCTCGCGTTCGACCGCACCCGGCGCGCCCGCGTGCACGGCGCCACCGGCTCGGAGGTGCTGACCCGCGTGGTCGACGCCCTCGCCCCCGTGCAGCCCCAGCTCATCGAGACCGACTGGGCGGCGGTCCCCGCGCAGGTGCGCACCCTGGCCTCGCAGCGCTCGCTGGTGGTGCTGCTCACCGCGCTCGACTCGGTCGGCTCGGCGGAGGGGCTCCTCGCGGTGCTCCCGCAGCTCACCCGCGTGCACACGGTCGTGGTCGCCTGCGCGCTCGACCCCGAGCTGCAGCGGATGGCGGAGGACCGGAGCGACCGGGCCGCGGTCTACTCGGCCGCCGCCGCGGAGCGCTCGCTCGCCGACGTCGACCGGCTCTCGGCCGCTGTCCGCCGCCTCGGCGGGGACGTGGTGCTCGGCAGCCCTTCCGGGCTCCCGCCGGCGCTCGCGGACCGCTACCTCGCGCTCAAGGCGGCCGGACGGCTCTGACCTCCGCGGGCGGTCGGCGCGTGGCCGTCGTCGGCCCCGGGAGCGCCACCCGACGGACCCGCTCCCGCGGCCGCGCTCGGGCGGCTCCGGTCAGCCGGCGGCGATGCTCCGCGACCCGGCCTCGAACCGGTCGAGGTCGCCCGTCTCCCCCGCCCGCACTGCGCGCCCGCCGACGACGATCATGTAGAAGAGGAACGCGCCGAGGGCGAGCGCCCCGATCCCGATCTTGAGCCACCAGGGCCAGGGCGCCGGAGTCACGAACCCCTCGATCACGCCCGAGACGAGCAGCACGAAGACCAGGCCGATCGCCACCGTGAACAGGCTCCGCGCGTCCTCGGCGAGCGCCTGTCCGCGGGTGCGCGCGCCGGGAGCGATCCAGGCCCAGAAGATCCGCAGGCCCGCGGCCGCGGCGACGAACACGGCCGTCAGCTCGAGCTGGCCGTGCGGTGCGATGTAGAGGAAGAACGTGTCGCCCTCCCCCACGTGGAACATCACCGCGATCGACGTGCCGAGGTTCTGCGCGTTCTGCAGCAGGATGTACGGCACGTAGACGCCGACGATCCCGAAGGCCACGCACTGCGCCGCGATCCAGGCGTTGTTGGTCCAGACCTGCCCGGCGAACGAGGCGGCCGGGTTCTCGGAGTAGTAGTCGATGAAGTCGCCCCGGGCGAAGCGCCGCAGCTCCTCGTCGTCGCCCAGCGCGGCGAGCAGGCGCGGGTCGCCGAGGATCCAGAGCGCGTAGAGCGTCGCCACCACCGCGGTCGCGACGGCGACGGCGAGCGTCAGCCAGCGCAGCCGGTGCAGAGCGGCCGGGAGGGAGAGGACGACGAAGCGGGAGACCGCGGCGAGCGGCTCGTCCCGCGTGCCGGTCAGGCGTCCCCGTGCCCGCGAGAGCGAGACGGCCAGCCGCGTGCCGACGGCCGTCGATCCGGCGGTGGAGGAGATCGCGGCGAGGTCCGCCGACGCCGCCTGGTAGCGCTCGATCAGCTCGTCCGCCTCGGCTCCGGTCAGGCGGCGCCTGCGCGAGAGCTCGTCGAGGCGGGTCCACTGCGCAGCGCGTGCGGCCGAGAGAGCGTCGATGTCCATCTCCTGACAGGATAGCCAGGCACGCCGCCGAGGCCGAGCATCCGGGAGGAGCACCGTGGAGGAGCAGCGCACCGGGTTCGACGACGCCGACCTGGTCACCGGCGAGGCGATCGCGCTCGAGGTGCCCGTCACCTCGTTCGTGCTCCGCGCGGTCGGCGCGATCATCGACCTGATCGCGGAGCTCCTGCTCGCGCTGGGCCTGTTCCTGCTGGTCTCCTCCCTCTCCGGGGACGGCGGCCTGGACCCCGCCGCCTCGGCTGCCGTGGCGATCGCGGCCCTCGTCATCGCCGTGGTGATCGTCCCCGTCACCGTCGAGACCGCCAGCCGCGGCCGCTCGCTCGGGAAGCTGACCGTCGGCGCTCGCGTCGTCCGCGACGACGGCGGCTCCATCGGCTTCCGGCACGCCGTCGTGCGCGGCCTCACCGGCGTCCTCGAGATCCTGATGACCTTCGGCGGGCTCGCCGCCGTCGTCGGCCTCCTCTCCCGCCGATCGCGCCGACTCGGCGACGTCCTCGCCGGCACGCACAGCCAGCTCGAGCGCGTTCCCCGCGCGGAGCCGCTGGTCGTCGAGATCCCGGAGCCGCTGCGGGGCTGGGCCGTCACGGCGGACACCGCGCGCCTCCCCGACGCCCTGGCGCGCCGACTGGCGCAGTTCCTCCGCCAGCGCCACGGCATGACGGAGCCCTCGCGCTCGCAGCTCGCCGCCGCGCTGGCCGACGAGACCGCTGTCCACGTCTCCCCGCTGCCCGCCGCCCCCGCGGAGGACTTCCTCCTCGCCGTGGCAGCCCTCCGCCGGGCACGGGAGGAGCGCGCCCTGCTCCTGTCCGACCAGCGGCTCGAGCGGCTGGCCCCCGTGCTCTCGAGCACGCCGCGCGGCTTCCCCGAGCGCCCGTGAGGCTCGCGGCAGCGGCCTAGGCGGGCCCCGCACCGTAGCGGACGGTCTCCCAGCCGCGCGGGACGAGGAGGCGCCGATCGTGCTCGGCGCACAGGTCGTAGCCGTGCGGATCGGGCGCAGGACTCAGCGGCCCGACCGCTACCAGCGAGTCGCGGTAGTCGTAGGTCAGCGTGACGACGGCCTGCGCGCGGCAGCCCGTCCGCGAGCAGTGCCGTCCGGTCATCGCCGCCCACAGTAGCAATAGGCTGGAGTCATGCCCCGTGCTCGTCGTTCCGCCGCTCGCCCGACGAGCGAGTCGCGCGGAGGCTCCCGCGACCGGCACGGCCGCGGCGCACGCGGGCCGATCACCGGACCGCACCTCCCGCTGCTGCAGACCCGCTCCGACTTCTTCGAGGCGACGATCGGCTCGGCCTTCGACTACCTCCGCGGCACCTGGCCGGAGGAGCTCGCCGGGATCCGCGTCGACGTCGCGGCGACTCCCGACGTCGACCCCGACCGGCTGCAGGGCACGGGCGTCGCCCGGTGGCGCGTCGACCACGCCGCGCGCCGCATCACGCTCTACCGGGTGCCGATCGAGCGCCTGGCGAAGCTGCACCGCCGCGACGAGTGGCACCAGCGCATGCTGATCGAGAGCTACGTGTTCCGCGCCGTCGCGGAGCTGCTCGGCCGCGACCCGTGGGACATCTCCCCGGACCGCTACCGCCACCCCTGAGGCGCCGCCGCCCCGCGTCTCAATGCGAGTAGACGGTGATCGGCGAGGAGAGCGGTCCCGGCGGCACGATCGTGTACGAGGCGATCCGCCCGTCGCGCGCGATCGAGACCGAGGCCTGCACCGGCTGGGTGCTGCTGACGACCGCGCCGTCGCTGTCCAGCGGAGTCGCGAGAGCCGCGAACGGGCCGAGCTCGAGCGTGCGCGTGCCGCCCGGCGCCGCGATCTCGACCGCGGCGGTCGAGTCGCTGCCGTTGACCAGGTGCAGCCGGGCGTCGCCCTCGCCCGTGCCGGCGACGCCGAAAGGCGTCGTGGTCGCGGTACCGGAGGCGAACCAGGCGAAGTCCGTGCCGGCCGAGCCGGTCGAGGTGGTCCGACCCGCCGCGACGATCGGCTGGTCGGCCCGCAGGACGATGCGGTAGGAGCCGTCGGCCAGGCCCGAGAGCGGGACCTCGCCGACGAGGCCGGCGGGGACGACGACCTGGGTGGAGGCGCCGGACCCGCTCGGGTCCTCGTTGGTCACCTCGACCGAGACCGTGCTGTCGGCGTCGCCGGGGGTGAGGATGCGCAGCACGGGGCTGCCCGCACCGCCGCTGCCGTCGTCGCTCGCGGTCTCGGCCGGGGGCGAGGTGACGGTGAAGCCGGCGATCACGGCGAGCGTGTCCGGGCCGGCGGAGGGTCCGGTGGTCTCGACGCCCTCCGGAGTGAGGCCGGAGATGGCGCTGCTCTGCATGCTCGCGGCGACCTCGCCTCCGCGGGCGGTCACGTGCACGACGGGCTGGACGACTCCGGGGGCGAGCCCCGCGAGCGGGAGCGCGCGGACCGCTCCGGCCGGAACGACGATGCCCGTGGCACCGGTGGCCTGGACGGTGCCGGTCTCGGAGAAGAGCGTGAGGTCGACGGTGGAGGCGACCTCGCTCGGGTTCGCCAGGATCAGCACGGAGGTGCGCCCGACGTCGGTCGACCCCGCCACGAGCCAGCTGTCGGCCGAGGGCTCGGCGCAGGCACGGGCCGACAATCCGGAGAGGGTGTCCGTCCCGATGGCCTGGACGGTGGCCCCGCCGGGAGCGGGGTCGGAGCCCGCGGGCACGCTCAGACCGGTGATGCCGGTGCCCGGTGCGGCGACGTCGTCCTCCTCGAGGACCGCGGGGTCGGAGGTGGAGCCCTCGGGCCGGACCGCGGTCGTCGCGCCATCGAGGGCGCGCAGCTGCTCCGGCTCTCCGGCGTCGATCAGATCGCCGCCGCAGACCAGCGAGCTGTCGGCCGCGACGGGCGTCACGACGACGCCCTCGGCGGCGCTCGAGACCAGGGGCGACGGGAGGAGCTGGGGCACGACCACGGCGGCCGCGGCGATCACGACTCCGGCCGCGCCCACGGCGCCGCGCAGGGCCGTCCGGCGCCGACGGGCGGCCGAGGGGGCGCGGTCGGGCGGCGAGGCGGCGGCGCGGGCGGCGCGGCGCTCCGCGCGGGAGCGGCGGGCGGAGGACTCGGGCATCTGCTTCTCCTGGTCGGCGGGGTCAGACATCGTCGTTCCCGTCGTCGAACTGGCCGGTGGCCTCGCCCGGCTCGTCGTCGATCCCGGCGACCGCGCCGCTGGAGCGGCCCCGCTCGAGGGAGAGCCCGGTGGGCACCGCCAGCAGGAGGGCGACGATGAAGACGAGGAGGAGGGCGATCGTGTAGGCGATCCCGAAGGGCCCGACCACGCCGGACGGAGCGGCCTCGGTGCGGGACCCCTCCGTGTCGACGGCCGTCCACAGGAGCCCGTAGCGGGTGTCGCCGACGGCCGAGAACGCCGCATTGCCGTCGAGGGAGACGGCCGCCCGCGCACGCACGGCGGCGGCTGCGTCGCCGACCTGAGTACCGGCCGGCTCGGTCAGCACGACGAAGCGGACGCCGAGGCTCTCCAGCGCGGAGGGGACGTCGTAGCCCGTCCGCGAGACGAGGTTGCCCGCCAGCTCGTCGATCGCGTCCGTGCTCTCCGCGCCGGTGCTCGCGAGGGTCGACTGCTGGTCGAGGGTCGCGCCCGCTCCGCGCTCCAGGCGGGCGAGGACGCCGCCGTCCGCCTGCGGGACGAGCACGATCGTGCCCACCCGCGGGTCGTTCTGCGCCTCGGCCGCGACGTAGGCGGGTAGCGAGCGGTCCGACGTGGTCGACACGGAGGTGCCGGCGCCGGTCGGGAAGGCCACCGCGAGCGGACCCACCAGTGCGGCAGCGGCGGCGGTGACGACGAGCGCCGGCACCACGCGGACCGAGCGCACGGCGGCGAGCGAGAGGGACGCGCCGATCACCAAGCCGAGCCAGTAGAGGCTGAGGCCGGTGCCGCTCCAGACGGCGACGGCCTCGGAGCCGGTGGTCGCGACCTGCACGCCCTGGGCGAGCGAGGCGGTCACCAGACCGGCCGCCGCGACGCCGACGCCGCCGAGGGCCGAGAGGTTGTTCGGGAGGAGGAGGGCGGCCAGCGCCGCGACGATCAGCGGCACGACGAGCACGGCCGTGACCAGCGGGGCGGCGGAGGCGCCGATCCCCAGGCCGCCGAGGAACGCGAGCCATCCGTCGGGCAGACCGGCCGGGAAGCCGGCGAGCAGCGCGACGAGGTCCGACTGCGCGGAGGGCAGCGGCACGCCCGGGTCGGCGAGGACGCCGAGCCAGTCGCCCCGCGGCGCGCGGGCGACCACCAGCGGGAAGAGCAGGACGGCCGCGGGGATCGGCAGGCCGAGGAAGCGGCCGATCCGCCGCCCCGAGGTGGCGACGACGACGAGCCAGATCACCAGGAGCGGCACGGCGAGCACCGGCGCGCACGCCACGACGGCGGCGGCCAGGATCGAGGCGGTCGCGGAGGCGGACCACGAGCGGTACGCGCCGAACCCGGCGAAGAAGAGCCAGGGCAGCAGCACGTGCACCAGCAGTGGGGCGGGGCGCCCGTCGGCCTGCGCGGCGAAGAACGCCGGGGCGAGGACGTAGACGATGGCTCCGGCGGCGCGGGCGCTCGCGCGCGGGGTGAGCCGCGCGATCATCAGCCAGGCGCCCGCGGCGGCCACGGGGAGCGCGACGAGGTAGAGCAGCACCATCGAGAAGCTGGGCGACCAGAAGGTCAGCGAGCCGAGCACCGCGATTACGGCGGCGAACGGGTCCGCCGCGCCGATGAACCCGGAGCCGAGATCGCGCCAGCCGTAGGCCGCGTTGCGCCACAGCTCGCCGACCGTCGGCGAGAGCGTCAGCAGACCGCCGCCGCTGAGCGCGGGAGCAGCGAGGAGCGGCGTGTAGATCACCAGGCCGGCGAGAGCGGCGACGAGGACGACCCACACTCCCCCGCCCTGGAAGAAGTGCAGGGGATGGCGGTCCCGCCCGGCCTGCACGCGCACCGCGTCGTGGCGCACCGAGCGCAGCTGCCGCACCACGTCCAGCGGGATGCGCAGCGGCGCGATCGCCTTCCAGCCCACGTTCTTCGACGAGCGCAGCACCGTGCGGGCCCGGAGGACCTTCGTCCCGCCGAAGGCGACGACGAGGGCCGCGAGCAGCTCTCCTCCGACCAGCCCCGGCTGCTTGCGCAGCAGGCGCACGACCGCACGGCCGATCGCCAGGGGGACGAGCGAGAGCCAGTGCAGGAGGAGGAGCGCGACGGGCGCGTAGGCGAGCCGGCGGTGCAGCTGCGCGGTGCGGTGCTGGCGCGCGCGGCGCCGCTCCCCGCTGTCGATGCGGCGGCCGTCGGGGCGCTGCAGCCCGATGCGGGCGGTGGTGACCCGGGCGTCCGGCACGCGGCTGACCCGGTGCCCGGCGAGCCGGGTGCGGATCGAGAAGTCGAGCGCGTCGTCGACGACCGGCAGGCCGGGGTCGAAGCCGCCGAGCTCCTCCCAGAGGGAGTGGCGCACGAGCATGCCGCCGGCGGCGACGGCCAGGACGTCGGGCGTGGAGTCGTGCTGGCCCTGGTCGAGCTCGTCCTCGACGAGGTGGACGGTCGTGCCGTGCTTGGTGATCGACTCGCCGTAGCTGCGGATGTAGCCGGAGCGCGTCCAGTCCATGATCTTGGGGCCGGCGACCGCGACGGAGGGGGCGACCTCGACGGCTCCCAGCAGCGCCGCGAGGGCGCCGGGCTCGGGAGCGGAGTCCTGTGCGAGCAGCCACAGCCACTCGTCCTCTCCCGCCGGCGGCTGCATCACGCGGACCGCGCGCGCCACGGCCTGGCCGAAGGGGAGGTGCTCGGCGACCTGCACGAGCTGCGTCGGACCCCAGGACGCGAGCAGCTCGTCGGTCGTGTCCTTCGAGCCGCCGTCGACGAACACCGTCGCATCGGGCTGCCGGGTCTGCGCCCGCAGGGCCGCGAGGGTTCGTTCCAGGTAGGCCGCGCCGTTACGCGCGACGAGGACGGCGGTGACTCGTGGATACATCGCGGACCACCCTAAGCGATGCCGCCGCGCCGCCCGCCTGCGGCTCGCCGCCCCGTCGATCGGGTCGCGGCGAGGAGGGGACTACGCCCGGCGGCGCAGCTTCCGGCGCTCGCGCTCGGACAGGCCACCCCAGATGCCGAAGCGCTCGTCGTTCTCGAGCGCGTACTCGAGGCATTGCGCCCGGACCTCGCACGAGGTGCAGATCTTCTTGGCGTCGCGGGTCGAGCCGCCCTTCTCGGGGAAGAAGGCCTCGGGGTCGGTCTGCGCGCACAGCGAGTCGACCTGCCAGGAGAGCGCGCCCCCCGGCGCCTCGGTCGCGGTGTCGATCCCGGGCCGGACCCCGGGCACGCCCAGACGGACGGGATCGACGAACCAGTCCTCGGGGACTCCGGAGTGCTGTTCCGGAAGCGTCATGCCGTCTCCTACCCCGCCTGCGAACCGATGATCGGCGGCCGCTCCTCCCGGAGCCGCTGCCTAGGTAATTACAGCGGTGTCATTCGCTCAGGTCAAGTCGCGGACCATAAACCCTCAACCCGCCGTGGAGGGTTCACGACACACCGGCGTGTCGCGAACGTGAAGTCCCGTCAGGCGGTCGCGGCGCTCCGTGCGCGCCAGGCGCTCTCCACCATCTCGGCCACGGTGTGCCGCATCTCCCAGCCCAGGTCGCGGGCCGCCGTCTCGCCCGAGGCGACGATGCGGGGCGGGTCGCCCGGCCGCCGCGGCGCGACCTCGGGCGTGAAGGCGATGCCGGTGCTGTCGGCGATCGCGCGCATGATCTCGCCGACGGAGGCCCCGGATCCGCTGCCCAGGTTGTAGACCGGATCGATCGGCTCGCCGGCGGCCAGGCGGCGCGCCGCGGCGACGTGCGCGAGCGCCAGGTCGGCGACGTGGATGTAGTCGCGGACGCAGGTGCCGTCCGGCGTCGGGTAGTCGTCGCCGTTGATCCGGGGCGTGCAGCCCTCCAGCAGCGCCTCGAAGACGAGGGGGAAGAGGTTGTGGGGGCTGGTGTCGTAGACGTCCGGGTAGCCGGAACCGACGACGTTGAAGTAGCGCAGGGAGGCGTGCCGGACGCCGTGCGCCCGGCCCGCGTCCGCGAGCAGCCACTCGCCGATCAGCTTCGACTCGCCGTAGGGCGACTCCGGGCTCTTGGGGGTGTCCTCGGTGACGATCTCGACGTCGACCGCGCCGTAGACGGCCGCGCTCGAGGAGAAGACGATCGAGGAGACCCCGGCCCGCTCCATCGCCGCCAGCACGCGCATCGTGCCGGTGACGTTCTGCTCGTAGGTGTGCAGGGGGCGCTGCACCGAGACGCCGGCGTACTTGAACCCGGCGACGTGGACGACGCCCTCGATGTCGTGCTCGGCGAGGACGCGGTCGAGCAGGGCCTCGTCGAGGATCGAGCCCTGGTGGAACGGGACGCCCTCGGGCACGAACGACGCGTGCCCCGAGGAGAGGTCGTCGAGGACGACGGGGTCGATGCCCTGCTCCGAGAACGCGCGCACCACGTGCGCCCCGATGTACCCGGCTCCCCCGGTGACCAGCCATGCCATGTGGATCCTCCTCGGTGCGGGCCCGCGACTGCGCGCGCCGGAAGACACCCTAGCGGCGGGGGTCGCCGGGACGGATCGGCTGGATGACGACAGTGCACGATATCCTGCCGCCGTGCTCCGCTCCGTCGCCCTCCTCGCCCTGCCCGGCCTCGCCCCGTTCGAGTTCGGGGTCGTCTGCGAGGTGTTCGGGATCGACCGCGGCGCCGACGGAGGACCCGCCTTCGACTTCCGGATCGCCACTCCTGATCCGGGCCCCGTCCGGACGAGCCTCGGGTTCGACCTGCTGATCGCCGACGGACTCGACACGGCCCGGGACGCGGACCTGATCGCCGTCCCCGCCCACGGCCGCGGGCCCGCCGACGAGCGGGTGCTCGACCTCCTCCGCGACGCGCACGAGCGGGGCGCGTGGATCCTCAGCGTCTGCAGCGGGGCCTTCACCCTGGCGCAGGCGGGCCTGCTCGACGGCCGGCGCGCCACCACCCACTGGATGCACGCCGCCGAGCTGGCCCGGCGCTTCCCGTCCGTCACGGTGGACCCCGAGGTCCTCTACGTGCAGGAGGGGCGCATCGTGACGAGCGCGGGCACCGCGGCCGGGATCGACGCGGCGCTGCACGTGGTGCGCGAGGAGCTGGGCGCGACGGCGGCGAGCGTCGTCGCCCGGCGGATGGTCGTGCCCCCGCAGCGCCACGGCGGGCAGGCGCAGTACCTGCGGACCCCCGTTCCCGAGGCGCGCGCGGACTCGCTGGCCGAGGTCACCGAGTGGATGCTGGAGCACCTCGACGAGGAGCTCTCGATCGAGGCGATGGCCCGTCGCGCCCTGATGGCACCCCGCACCTTCGCGCGCCGCTTCCGGGCCGACCTCGGCACGACTCCGCTCGCCTGGCTCACCCGCCAGCGCCTCCTCCGGGCCCAGGTGCTGCTGGAGGAGACGGAGCTGACCCTCGAGGCGGTCGCCGCGCGGGTCGGCTTCGGCACGGCGGCGGTGATGCGCCACCACTTCACGCGCGTCCTGCGGACCACGCCCGCGGCCTACCGCCGCATGTTCGCCGCCTGAGCCACCGGCACCGGGGTCTCGGGACGGCGTCAGACCGTCGCCACGAAGAGCGTGCCCCGTCCGGTGACGGCGAGAGCGCCCTCCGACGGGGTCACGAACACGCTGCCGCCGCGCTCGACGCGGACCGAGCCCTCGGCGCCCTCGAGGGAGAACGACCCCTCGGTCGCGATCGCGATGGCGGGCCCGTGCAGGGCGACGCGCGCCGGCTCCTCCGACTCGGGCTGCACGACGGCGAGCACGAAGTCGGGGACGTCCGGGCGGTAGACGCGCACGCCCGGCCCGGCCTGCTCGGCCGGGAGGTAGGGCACGGGCAGGGGCGAGAACTCGAGCACGCTCACCAGCTCGGGGACGTCGATGTGCTTGGGCGTGAGGCCCCCGCGCAGGACGTTGTCGGAGGCGGCCATCAGCTCCACCCCGGTGCCCGCGAGGTAGGCGTGGATGTTGCCGGCGGGCAGGTAGAGCACCTCGCCGCGGGCGAGGCGGACGCGGTTGAGCAGGAGCGAGAGAACGATTCCGGGGTCGCCCGGGTAGCTCTCGGCCAGGTCCCGGACCGTGCTCGTCTCGAGCCGGTCGTCGCCCGCGGAGGCCGCGACGACCGCGGACACCAGCGCTGCGACCTCGGCGCGGTCGCCGTCGGCGAGCAGCCAGGACACGGCGCCGCGGAGGACCTCCGCGGGCTCGCCCTCCAGCGTCCGGGCGAACCGCGCGATCGCGGCCGCCTCCTCCGCCGGGGCGCGTCCGGCCAGCTCGGCGAGCAGCGCCCGGGCGTCCGCCGGCTCGCGGAAGCCGCAGAGCGCGTCGAAGCTCTCGCTGAGCGCGTAGATCAGCTCGGGCTTGTGGAACGGGTCCTTGTAGTTGCGGTCGGCGGCGTCCCGCGGGATGCCGGCCTCCTCCTCCTCGACGAACCGGCGCCGGGCCCGCTCGGACGAGGGGTGGGCCTGGAGCGACAGCGGCCCGCCCGCCGCGAGGATCTTGAGCAGGAACGGCAGGCGGGGAGCGCCCGAGACCGGATCGACCGACCCCTCCACTCCGGCGAGCGCCGCCTCGGGGTGCTCGGCGATCCACTCGGCGAGCGTGCCGGCGCCGACGGAGGCGGGGTCGAGGATGCGCGCGGGCGAGCCCGGGTGCGCGCCGAGCCAGAGCTCGGCCTCGGGGGCGCCGGAGGGCGCGGTGCCGAGGGCCTCCGAGATGCCGGTGAGCGAGCCCCATGCGTAGTCGCGGGGGGTGTTGCCGATCGGGATGAACACGGGAGCGCTGGCCTTCCGTCCGAGGGGTGGGTCCGAGCCGCTCAGCCGGATGCGCCGGGGCCGCTCCGCTGCGACGCTAGCAGGATCCACAACGCGGGCCCGGGAGGAGGGCCCGCCTGTTGGTGCTCTCCGCCAGAGGACGCGGCGCTCGCAGGCGCGCTTCGTACGCTGGGAGTCGCAGCACTGTCGCCGTCGGAGCGGTCGCCGTGCCGCATCCGACGAGCGAGGGAGCACAGAGCATGGACAGCACGACCTTCGAGACCCTGGGGGCCGACTTCTACGGGTTCGAGGCGGCGCTCACGCCCGCCGAGAAGGAGCTGCTGGTCGGCGTCCGCGCGTTCCTCGAGGAGCAGGTGCGGCCGATCGCCGACGAGTACTGGGAGCGCGCGGAGTTCCCGCGGCAGCTGATCCCCGCGATCCACGCCACCGGCGTCATCGGCCTCTCCTGGCCCGAGACCCGCGCGATCGAGAACTCCGCCGTGTTCCGCGGCTGGGTGGCGCTCGAGATGGGCCGGGTGGACGCGGGAATCGCGACCTACGTCGGCGTGCAGAACGGCCTGGTGATGGGCACGGTCGGCGTCGCCGGCTCCGAGGAGCAGCGGGCCGAGTGGCTGCCGAAGCTCGCCTCGGGCGAGGTCGTCGGCGCCTTCGGCCTCACCGAGCCGCACTCCGGCTCCGACTCCGCCCAGGGCCTGCGCACCACCGCCCGCCGGGACGGCGACGACTGGATCCTCGACGGCGAGAAGCGCTGGATCGGCAACGCGACGTTCAGCGACGTGACCGTGATCTGGGCGAAGGACGTGGAGGACGGCCAGGTGAAGGGCTTCCTCGTCCCCACCTCGACGCCGGGCTACCGCGCCACCGCCATCGCGCGCAAGCAGAGCCTGCGCACGGTGCAGAACGCCGACATCGTGCTCGAGGGCGTCCGCGTCCCGGAGTCGCTGCGCCTCCAGGGCGCGAACTCGTTCCGCGACACCGCGAAGGTGCTCCGGCTCACCCGCGCCGAGGTCGCCTGGCAGGCCATCGGCGTCGCGATCGGCGCCTACGACGCGGCGCTGCGCTACGCGAAGGAGCGCGTGCAGTTCGGCAAGCCGCTCGTCGGGCACCAGCTCGTGCAGGACCTCCTGGTCAAGAGCATCGGCAACATCACGGCCAGCATCGCCCTGGCGACCCGCGTCTCCGAGATGCTCGACGCCGGCGAGCAGCGCGACGAGCACTCCGCCCTCGCGAAGGCCTACGCGACGGCCCGGATGCGCGAGACCGTCGCCTGGTGCCGCGAGGTGATGGGCGGCAACGGCATCGTCCTCGACTACGGCGTCGCCCGCTTCTTCGCCGACGCGGAGGCCCTCTACTCCTACGAGGGCACCCGCGAGATGAACACGCTGATCGTCGGCCGCTCGATCAGCGGCACGGCCGCGTTCGTCTGAGCCGCTCCGCCGGGCCGCCTCCTGCGAGGGGCGGGCCCGGCCGGGGAGCGAGCGGCGGCGCGCCCGGCACGCCGTCGTGCCTCCCCCGCTCCCTAGACTGGTCGCCATGATCCGACGCGCCGCCCCCGCCGCTCCCCGAGCGCTCGCGGTGGCGGTGCTGGCCGTGCTGCTGGCGGGCCAGTCGCTGCGGAACCTCGCCGGCTGGTGGGGCTGGGGCCTCGTCGTCGCGGTGCTCCTGGCCGCCTCGATCGCCGTCCTCGTCCGCGCCCGCCCCCGCCTGCGCTGGGCCCGCACGCCGAAGTCGCTGGTCCTCTTCCTCGGGCTCGCGGTGCTCTCGCTGCTGTGGTCCGCCTACCCGGGCGCGAGCGCGATCGGCGTCACGGCGCAGCTCGCGACGACGCTCGGCGGCGTCGTCCTCGCCGTCACGCTGACCAGCCGGGAGCTGCTCACCGCTCTCGGACGGGCCCTGCGCCTCTCCGTCGGCCTGTCGCTCCTCTTCGAGCTCGTGATCGCGGTCGTCGTGCGGCAGCCCGTCCTGCCGCTGGGCGTCGAGCCTCCCGCCGACGGACCGACGCCCGACGCCTTCTACTGGTCGCAGGCCGCCCTCTTCACCGGCGAGCCCGTCCAGGGGATCGTCGGCAACCGCAATCTCCTCGGCTTCCTCGCCCTGCTGGGCCTGATCGTGATCGCGATCGAGCTGGCCGCGCGCTCGATCCGGCGCCGCTGGGGAGCGGCGTGGGTCGCCCTGTTCGTCGTGACCCTCCTGCTCACCCGCTCGGCCACCGTCCTCCTCTGCCTCGTCGCCGTCGTCCTCGCCGCCGCGTTCGCGCTCTGGGCGCGCCGGAGGGGCGAGTCCCGCCGCCGTCCCGTCTACCTGACCGCCGCGGGCCTGGCAGTGGCCGCCGTCGCCGGAGGCGCCGCGGGCTGGGGCGCCCTCCTCGGCCTGCTCGGCAAGAGCGAGGACGCGACGGGCCGCCTCGACATCTGGGACTCGGTGATCGCGCTCACGCTGCAGCGTCCGGTCCTCGGCTGGGGCTGGGTCAGCTACTGGGCTCCCTGGGCGGCCCCGTTCGACACCCTCGCCGAGCGCAAGGGCGTGCTCTACCTGCAGGCCCACGACGCCTGGCTCGACGTCGCGCTCCAGCTCGGAGCGGTCGGCCTCGTCCTCTTCGCGGCGCTCGCCGTCTCGACGCTGTGGCGCTCCTGGTTCCGCGCCGTCGACCGCCCGCGGCGCGACGCGACCTCGACCCTCCCCTACACGGCCGTCAGCCTCGTTCCGCTGCTGATCGTCGTCGCCCTCCTCGCGCAGTCGCTCTTCGAGAGCCGGATCCTGATCGAGGGCGGCTGGCTGCTCCTCGTCCTCTTCGCGGTGCAGACCAAGCGGCCGGCGACCGAGACGCCCGAGGTCCTCGCCGCGACTCCGCTGCCCCTCGTCGACGCCTCCCCGAGGCGATGAGGCCCCGCCGCCCCTCGCTCCCCGCCTCCGTCGCCGACGCGACGGCGTCCCCGCAGTTCGCGGCGGCCCTCGCGCAGACCACTCTCGTCACCGTCCTCTGCGCCCCGGCGGTCCGGGGGCTCCTCGGCTGGCCCGGCTACATCGCCGCCGTCGCCACGCTCACCGCCCTCGCCGCGCTCATGCTCGTCCTGCGGCGCGGCCTGCTCGACTGGGAGGGCCTGCTTCCCACGAGCATCCTGGTGTTCCTCGGCTGGATCGCGCTCAGCGTGCTGTGGAGCGACTACACCTGGGCGACGGTCTCGAGCGTGGTCTACCAGTTCGCCCTGGCGTTCCTGGCGATCGCGATCGGCCTCACGCGCGACATCATCCAGATCATCCGCTCGGTCGGCGACGTGCTGCGGGTCGTGCTGATCGCCTCGCTGGCCGTGGAGGTGCTCTCGGGGGTGCTGATCGACCAGCCGCTGCGCTTCCTCGGCGTGGAGGGCCTGCTCGCGGTCGGCGGGCCGATCCAGGGGCTGGTCGGCACGCGCAACCAGCTCGGGCTGGTCTGCCTGCTGGCGATCGTCACGTTCTCGGTGGAGCTGATGACCCGCTCCGTCGCCCGCTGGCCGGCCGTCGCCTCGATCGCCCTCGCCGCGGTCACCCTCCTCTTCACGCGCTCCGCCGTGAGCGCGGGCGTGCTCGCCGTGGCCGTCGTCGTCGCCCTCGCCCTGCGCTGGGTGCGCCACGGCGACGCCACCCACCGCAGGCGGCGGCAGTTCGCGGTGCTCGGAGTCGCCGCAGCGGCCGCCCTCACCGTGTGGCTCCTGCGCTACCGGGTGATCGAGCTGCTGAACGCGGGCAGCGAGTTCGAGTTCCGGCTGCGGCTCTGGCAGCAGGTCTGGCGCTTCACCGACCTCGCGCCGATCGTCGGCTGGGGCTGGGTGGGCTACTGGCGGCCCGACCTCTACCCCTTCACCGCCATCGACTACCTCTCGGGCCGCCCGCACTCGTCGAGCCTCAACGCGCTCTTCGACGTGGCCCTGCAGGTCGGCGCCGTCGGAGTGGTCCTCTTCGTCGTGCTGATCGGACTCGCGCTGTGGCGCTCCTGGCTGATCGCCTCCGAGCGCAAGGCGGTCGTGCACGTCTGGCCGGTGCTGGTGCTGACCGTGCTGATGGTCACCGCGCTGGCCGAGAGCTCGATCCTGCTCGACGCCGGGTGGCTGCTCGTGGTGCTCTGCGCGATGCGCGCGGCGCAGGGCCTGAGCTGGCGCCGGCTCCTGCATCCGCGGGACTGACCGGATGCCTCAGCGCCCGCGCCGCCGCGCCACCTCTCGGAGCACCGCGAGGTGCTCCTCCCGGCAGCGCTCCCAGCTGAAGGTCCGGGCCCGCTCGACGCCGCGCGGGCCGAGCTCGCCGGTCCGCTCGATGGCCTCCAGGATCCCGTCCGCGATCGAGCGCGGCTCGAGCGGATCGACGTAGACCGCCGCGTCCCCGCAGATCTCCGGGAGCGAGCCCGCGTCGGAGGCGGCGACCGGGCAGCCCGACGCCATCGCCTCGATCGGCGGGAGGCCGAACCCCTCGTAGAGGCTCGGGAACGCCAGCACCGCGGCTCGGCGGTAGAGGTCGGCGAGCTCCTCCGGAGTGACGTGGCCGCGCCACTCGACGAAGTCCGGAAGCGCGCCGAGGCGGTCCAGATCCCCTCCGGTCAGCACGAGCCGGAGGGGGTGCCCCTCCTCGCGCAGCAGGCGCACCGCCTCGAACAGGCGGGCGTGGTTCTTGTGCGGCCAGGCGCGCGCCGGGTAGAAGACGAAGTCCTCCCGTGTCCCCAGGTTCGCGACGAAGCGCCGGGTGTCCACGCCGAGATGCGACACGTGGATCCGCTCCTCCGGGATGCCCAGCAGCTCGACGATCCTCCCCTTGGTGAAGGCGCTGATGGTGATGACCGCGTCGGCGCGGCGAGCGGTCGCCTCGTAGGCGAGTCGGCGGAAGACGCGCTCGACGCGGGGGAAGAGGTGAGGGAGGTCGCGGTGCTGCAGGTCGAACAGCATCTGCACGTGCCCCTGCCGCCGCGACGGCCACGGGAGCGGGACAGTGAAGGGGAAGTAGAGCACCGCGTCCCGGCCGAGGCGTCGGCGCAGCCGCGGCGTCCGCAGGAGCGCCTGGAGCATCCCCACGGCCCGGCGGCGGTGGCCAGCACCGCTGACGACCCCCTCGGCCACGATCTCGGGCACGCCCTCGCTGAAGCCGCGCGCGTTCTCGGGCACGAGCACCTGCACGGCGGGCCCCTCCTCCCCCGGCCGCGGCGCCAGGAGGCGCGTGAGCGCGCGCGCGTAGGTCTCGCCGCCGCCCATCCCGCCCGGGTCGACGGTGAGCACGGCGAGCGTGACGGGGCGGAGTTCCGGCATGGCGTCCAATCGGTCCGAAGCCCGGCCAGGATACCGGCGGGCCGCACCGTTCCCGGCGTCCGGCCGTGCCCGTGGGTAGTATGTGACCCGCTGTCATCGACCCCGACGAATTGGACCACCACGTGCCCCGCGCTTTGATCACCGGAATCACCGGCCAGGACGGCCTCTACCTCGCCGAGCTCCTCCTCTCGAAGGGCTACGAGGTCTTCGGACTCGTCCGCGGGCAGAACAACCCCAAGTACGAGCTGGTCCGCCGCACCGTGCCCGAGGTGACCCTGCTCACCGGCGACCTGACCGACGTGTCGAGCCTCGTGCGCGTGCTCGCCGCCGCCCAGCCCGACGAGGTCTACAACCTGGGTGCGATCTCGTTCGTGGCCTACTCGTGGGAGAACGCGTCGCTCACCACCGACGTGACCGGCAAGGGCGTGCTCAACATCCTCGAGGCGACCCGCCTCTACGCCGGCTCCGACATGTCGCGCGTGAAGTTCTACCAGGCCTCCTCCTCCGAGATGTTCGGCAAGGTCCAGCAGGTCCCGCAGAGCGAGGAGACGCTGCTCTGGCCGCGCTCGCCCTACGGCGTGGCCAAGGTCTTCGGCCACTACATGACCATCAACTACCGCGAGTCGTACGGCATGCACGCCTCCTCCGGCATCCTCTTCAACCACGAGTCGCCCCGCCGCGGCCCGGAGTTCGTCACCCGCAAGATCAGCCTCGCGGTCGCCCGCATCAAGCTCGGCCTCCAGGAGACGCTGGAGCTCGGCAACCTCGACGCGAAGCGCGACTGGGGCTTCGCCGGCGACTACGTCGACGCGATGTGGCGCATGCTTCAGCAGCCCGAAGGCGACGACTACGTGGTCGCGACCGGCGAGACCCACGAGATCCGCGAGTACCTCGACATCGCCTTCAACCACGTCGGCATCGAGGACTGGACCCCGTACGTCACCCAGAACCCCGCGTTCATGCGTCCCGCCGAGGTGGACCTCCTGATCGGCGACCCGGCGAAGGCGCGCGACGTCCTCGGCTGGGAGCCGAAGGTCTCGTTCCCCGAGCTCGTGGCGATGATGGTCGAGAACGACCTCGCCGAGCAGTCCGCGCTGATCAAGTAGTCATGCCTGCCGCTCTCGTCACCGGAGCGAGCGGTCAGGACGGGGGCTACCTCGTCGAGCGCCTGCTCGCCGACGGCTGGGAGGTCTCCGCGCTCGTGCGCGGGACCGACGACGCCTCTCTTCCCGCCGCCGTCCGCCCCTTCGAGGGCGACCTGCGCGACGCCTCCGGCCTCGGCCGCATCGTCGCGGAGGCGCAGCCGGACACGGTCTTCCACCTCGCCGGACTGTCGTCCGTCGCGCTCTCGTGGAAGGAGCCCGTGCTCACGGCCGAGGTGACCGGCACCGCGGTCGCCGCCCTCCTGGAGGCCTCACTGGCGCTCCAGGAGTCGGCGGGCCGCGAGGTCCGCTTCGTCCAGGCCTCCTCCTCCGAGATCTTCGGGGCCGCGACCGAGAACCCGCAGACCGAGCGGACCCCGATCCGCCCGGTCTCGCCCTACGGGGCCGCGAAGGCGTTCGCGCACCACCTCGTCGCGGTCTACCGCGGCCGGGGTCTGCACGCCTCGTCCGGCATCCTGTACAACCACGAGTCGCCGCGACGGCCGCTCGGCTTCGTCACCCGGAAGATCACCGCCGGGGTCGCCGCGATCGCGACGGGCGCCGAGTCGGAGCTCTCCCTCGGCAACCTCGACGCGCGCCGCGACTGGGGCTGGGCCCCCGACTACGTGGACGCCCTGGTCCGCGCCTCGCGCGCCGAGCAGGCGGGCGACTACGTCGTGGCGACGGGAGTCGCGCACTCGGTCCGCGACTTCGTCCGCGCCGCGTTCACGGCGGCCGGCATCGACGACTGGGAGCACCGGGTCTCGATCGACCCGCGCTTCGCCCGCCCCGTGGACGCCCCCGAGATGCGCGGAGACGCCTCCCGGGCCCGCGAGGTGCTCGGCTGGGCGCCCACCGTCGGCTTCGAGGAGATCGTCGCCCGCATGGTCGAGAACGACCTCGAGCTGGCGCGCCGCTCCGGCTGAGCCGCGCCCGCGCGTGCAGAAGGCCCCCGCTCCTGGAGCGGGGGCCTTCTGCACGCGATCGGTCGACGACGCCTAGGCGGTCGCGTCCGACTGCTCGGCCCGGGCCCGCTCGTCGACGCCCTCGCCCTCGACGAGGTACGACCAGACGCGCGCGGCGTACTCGTCCCAGGTGCCGCCGTCGATCGCGAGCGCCTCCGCCGAGAGCCGCGCGTGCAGCTCGTCGTCGGTCAGCAGCCGCTCGAGGGCCGCGGCGATGTCGTGGTCGTCGTGCGGATCGACGCACAGCGCGCCGCCCGACGCGGAGACCTCGTGCATGCTGCCGAAGCCGGAGGTCACGACCGGCGTGCCGACCGAGATCGACTCCACGATCGGGAGCCCGTAGCCCTCGTTGATGGAGGGGAACACCGTGCACCGGGCCAGGCGGTAGGCGCTCCAGAGCAGCGCGTCGGTGATCTTGGAGAGCGAGCGGACCGGACGGCCCTGGCCCTCGAGGACCTCGAGGCGGTACTCGAACTCGGCGCTGCTCCAGGCGTTGCCGCCGATGAACACCAGGCTGAAGCGCACGCCCCGGCGCCAGAGCAGCTCGGCCGCCTGGAGCACCGCCAGGTGGTTCTTGCGCGGCTCGTGGCTGCCGACGCAGACCACGAGCGGGAGGTCGCCGGTCACCAGCGAGCGCGCGGCGGTGGCCAGCTCCTCGTCCGAGACGCTCTCCGGCTGCGAGGGCAGCAGGATCGGGCGGATGTCCGGCCCCTGCATCCCGACGCTGCCGAGCATGTGGCGCCAGCCGGAGTACTCGGTCGCGGCCGCCTCGGAGATGGTCGCGATGCGGTCCATGTGCGAGACGGCGACGAGCGTGCGGGAGAAGGCGGCGCTGATGCCGGTGCTCGCCGTCTCGGCGGTGGTGACCGGCACGCAGTCGAAGCCGATGGTGCCCGTGCGGTTGCCGCTGAACTCGGCGAGGGCGGAGACGCGCGACGTCCGCTCGTCCTCGACGGCGAGCTCGGGCAGGAGGTAGGTGCCCTGCCACGGCACGATCACGCGGGAGCGGTCCTCGGCGGCGTCGGGCACGTCGCCCGAGACCGCGTTCCGGCTCTGCTCCGGGGTGAGCATGACGAGCGACTCGTGGGTCGAGTCCCAGCCGGCGAGCAGGATCTCGTGGTCGCGCGTCCAGCGGACGAGGCTCTGGCGCACCACGCGCTGGATGCCCGTGGCCAGTCCCGTGCGCGCGGTGTGGTGCACGTCGACAACGACCGCGCCGACGACCACCTCGACCTCGGGGTGGTGGAAGCGGGCGAACACCCGGTTGGAGGCGATGGTGGACGCAGCGTGGGTGAGCAGGCCGGCGGTGCCGTCCAGCCGGGCCCGGCGGCGGCCGTCGACGACGTCCTCCCGGCGAGGGAGCGTGCCGCGCAGGACGGCGAGCACCAGCCAGACCTCGCGGTCGGTGGGGGCGGGCAGCAGCACGCTCAGCTGACCGGTGAGGGCGTCGACGCTGCCCAGCGGCTCCACGGAAGGAGCCAGGGTGCGCACCAGGGTGGCGAGACGGTCGACCAGGTACTGCTTAGAGCGCACGGGGCGCCTCCTCGTGCTCGATGAGGGCCGAGGGGCCGATCAGGGCGGCCCACAGCTCCCGGGCGTAGTCGTCCCAGGTGCGCTCGGGCCGCTCGGCCGCCTCGAGGCGGAGCTCGTCGACGAGCTCCGGCGACGTCAGCAGGCGGCGCATGCCATCGGTGATCTCCTCGTCGGACTCGGGATCGATCAGGACGCACCCGCCGTGCTCGGCGATCTGCGCCGTGCTGCCGTAGCGCGAGGTGAGCACGGGGAGCCCGATCGACAGCGCCTCGGCGACCGGCAGGCCGTACCCCTCGTGCAGCGACGGGAACGCCAGGAACAGCGCCTCCCGGTAGCTCGCGATCAGGACGTCGTCGTCGGCTCCGCGGAGCACCTCGACCGGGCGCCCGGCGGCGACCAGCTCGCGCACGCGCGGATCGAAGACCTGGTGGGCCCAGGGGTTGGCCCCGCCGATGAAGCGGACGCGGAACCGCAGGCCCTCGCGCCAGAGCACCTCGGCGGCGTGCAGCACCGCGAGGTGGTTCTTGCGGGGCTCCTGGCTGCCGACGCAGAGCACGAGCGGCAGGCCGGAGGCGCCCCGGCCCTCGGAGCGCAGGCCGTCCGGGAGCTCGACGGGCAGCGGGACCGGGACGACGGTCGGGCCGGTGAGGCCCTGAGCGGGGAGCGCGAGCACGAAGCCCTCGAACTCCAGCGCGGCCGCGGCGCTCACCGTGGCGACGCGCTCGGCGTGCTTGACCACGGAGAGGAAGTTGACGAACCGCACGGTCTCCTCCGGCGGCACCGTGTCGGCGCTGACGACGGGGATGGCGTCGTGGCCGAGGACGACGACCTCGTTGCCGGAGTACTCGGCGAGGGCCGAGAGCGGCCCGCACTGGTTGTAGTCGGGCACCGAGGGGATGACGACGACGCTGCGGTAGGGCACGACGAACTCGATGCGCTCCGGATCGCCGTGCTCCCAGTCGCGCCGCCCGGCGGAGGACCAGTCGACGACGCGCTCGTGCTCGATCGCGCTCAGCCGGCGGAAGGACATCGATCCGTGCACCCAGGCGACCGGGACGATCTCGTGCTCGGCGTCCCAGCGGGACACGGTCTGGCGCACGACCCGCTGGACCCCGGTGTTGTGCCCGTGGCGGGCGGGGAAGTCGACGTCGATCAGGACGGCCCCGGTGACGACCTCGACGCGGGCGTCCAGATCGGCGAACCCGGTCGCGGTGCGGGAGCCCGCCTCGAGGAAGATGCGGAGCGCCGCCTCCTCGGGGGCGAGCTCGAGGGCGCGGCGGAACCAGTCGAACAGCTCGCTCGTCGGGTACGCGGCCGTGAACGAGACCAGCGCGACCCAGGTCAGCTCGTCGTCCTGGCGCGAGCGGATCTCGCGGGCCACCTCGTCGAGGTACGGGCCGGGCCCGCGGGTGCGCAGCGAGGCGCGGCGCTCCTCGTCGAAGAGGAGCGCCCCGATCTGCTCCAGGCGCTGCAGCATCGCCTCCGTGCGACGGGCGCGCGCGGCGGCCGCGCCGGCGGCGGAGACCTGCGACCGGTCGCTCATCGCGCCCGACCGGACAGGCGGCGCTTGACGAAGCGCGCGCTGTGGCCGACGGCGCCCGACAGCCCGAGCTGCTCGACGCGGATCTGGAAGGTGCGCACCAGGCGGAGGGGCTTCGTCACCCGCCAGGAGAGCGTGCGCTCGAAGCCGGAGGCGGTCACTCCGCCCACCTGGATCCGCTCGACCCACTCGTCGAACGGGTCGTTGAGGAGGGAGTCGACCTGCGCGCGCAGGCGGGCGAGCTCCTCGTCCGGGGACTCGGGCTCGGCGAGGCGGGGCTCGACGGGAGCACCGGACGTGCGCGCGGGCACCGCCGGGACGGCGGCGGGAGCGGCGTCGCCGACGGCCGACTCGAGGCTCGGGTCGGGAGCGGGAGGAGCGTCCTCGCCGGTGCCGCCGAGGACGGGGGCGGGGTCCCCAGCGCTCTGCGGCGCCGGGTCCAGGGGGACGTCGGATGGCTGCGTGGGCATGGCGAACACCTCGTTCGTGTCGTTCAGTCGGCGAGCGGGAGCAAGACTACCCGCCATGCGCCGCGCACCGGCACGCCAGCCAGGGGGCTCCAGGGTGGGCCGCACGTATAATGATGCGGTCCGTCGCCCGGCGGAGGCCGAGAGCTTGGAGTTCCATGCCCAGCAAAGCTGTGGATCGTGCGCGCGCGATCGCCGACGAGCCGTTCCAGATCGCCGGCACCACGTCGGCCGTCGGCGGCGGCTCGGGCGGCTTCGTCGCCTCCCTCGCCGAGATCCTGCGGCACCGCGAGCTGCTCCGGCTGCTCGTCGGGCGCGAGCTGAAGTCGCGCTACAAGGACAGCAGCCTCGGCTTCGTCTGGAGCCTCGTCCGGCCGCTGATCATGCTCCTCATCTACTACGTGGCGATCGGCCAGATCCTCGGGGCCTCGCGCGGCGTCCCGAACTTCGCGATCTTCGTCTTCTCGGGGCTCACCCTCTGGGGACTGTTCAGCGAGATCGTGACCGCGGGCACCACGTCGATCCTCGGCAACGGCGGGCTGATCAAGAAGGTGTACCTGCCGCGGGAGATCTTCCCGGTGGCCGCCATCGGCTCAGCGCTGTTCAACTTCGGGGTGCAGTTCGTCGTCCTGATCGCGGGAGCCGTCCTCACGGGCTCGCTGATCTTCGGCGTCCAGCTCCTCTACATCGTCCCCGCGCTGGCGATCGTGCTCGTGTACGGCCTCGCGCTGGCCCTGGCGCTCTCGGCCCTCAACGTGTACCTCCGCGACGTCCAGTTCCTGGTCGAGGTCGGGCTGCAGATCTTCTTCTGGCTCTCCCCCATCGTCTACGCGTGGAACTTCGTCGTCGCCGCCTCCACCGGCGCCGGCCACGGCTGGGCCGAGCAGCTCTACCTGATCAACCCGATCTCGAACGCGATCCTCGCCTTCCAGCGTGCGATCTGGGGCGACGGCTCGCGCGTCAGCATCATCGACGGCAACGAGATCGCCCCCCAGGTGTGGCCGCCGGACATGGAGCTGCGCCTTCTCATCGTCCTCGTCGTCGGGCTGGTGTTCGTGTGGATCGGCCACCGGATCTTCCGCCGCCTCGAGGGCAACTTCGCCCAGGAGATCTGATCGTGACCCTCACCAGCAAGCAGGAGTCCGTGCCCGCCTCCTCCGGCACCCCGACCGTCGTCCGGGTGCGCAACGCCTCCAAGCGCTTCGTCATCCGCAAGGACAAGTCGTTCAAGGAGCGGATCGTCAACTTCGGCCGCGGGCGCAAGCACCGCGACGAGTTCTGGGCGCTCCGCGACGTCGACCTCGAGATCCCGCTGGGCTCGACCGTCGGCCTCATCGGCGCGAACGGCTCGGGCAAGAGCACGCTCCTCAAGCTCATCGGCGGCATCGTGCAGCCGACGACCGGCACTGTGGAGCGCCGCGGACGCCTTGCCGCGCTCCTCGAGCTCGGAGCGGGGTTCCATCCCGACCTCACCGGGCGCGAGAACGTCTACCTCAACGGCGCGATCCTCGGCCTCTCGCGCAGCGAGCTGGACAGCAAGTTCGACTCGATCGTCGACTTCTCCGAGATCGCCGAGTTCATCGACACCCAGGTCAAGTTCTACTCGTCGGGCATGTACGTGCGGCTCGCCTTCGCGATCGCGATCCACACCGATCCCGACCTGCTGCTGGTCGACGAGGTCCTCGCCGTCGGCGACGAGCCGTTCCAGCGCAAGTGCATGGACCGCATCCGCGCCTTCCAGCGCGCGGGCAAGACCATCGTGCTGGTCACCCACTCGCTCGAGCAGGTCGGCGAGCTCTGCGACCGCACCATCGTCCTCGAGAAGGGCACCGTCGTCTTCGACGGCGAGACCTCCGAGGGACTCCAGGTCCTCCGCGAGAGCTTCGAGGACCGTCGGGCCGCCCGCCAGGAGCGCGAGGCCGAGGCCGCGGAGGCCGCGGACGAGCCCGCCCCCCAGCTGATCGAGATCCTGGGCTGCCGACTGCGCGGCGGGTCCATCGAGCACGGCGGCACGGTCGTCCGCAGCGGCGAGACCCTCGAGTTCGACGTCACGGTGCGCACCAGCCGCCCGGTCGACGACTGGAACATCGGCATGGGCATCGACACGCCCCTCGGCCAGCGCGTCTTCGGAACGAACACCGAGCGCATCGGCACGCCGCTGAGCGCGGTCGACGGAGAGATGACGGTCACGTTCACCCTCCCCGACCTGCACCTCGGCGCCGGCAACTACGCCGTGCACGCCTCCTCTGCCACCTTCTCGCAGGGCGAGACCATGCGGATCCCGGTCGCCGCGACCTTCACGGTCGAGCGTGCCTCCGTGCACGACGGCGTCGTCGACATCGACTCCACCGTCCGCCTCAGCAGGCCGTGACCGCGCGGCGCCGCCGCCTCCTGGTCGACGCGACCGCCCTCGCGGCGCCGCGCCTGACCGGGGTCGGCCGCGTCCTGCTCGGCCTCCTGCGCGCCCTGGACACCGACGGGACCGCCGCGGACATCGAGGTGCTCCTCGTCGTGCCGGCGAGCGAGGCGGGCTCGCTCGAGCGCTTCGGCTTCCGCACCCTGCGCGTCCGATCCGTGCCGGTGCCCCGGCCGGTGTGGAGCGCTCTGACCCGGCTGCCTGCGCCGGGGATCGACCTCCTGCTCGGCCGCGGCGCCTACTTCTTCCCGAACTTCCGGAGCTGGCCGCTCGCCCGCTCCCGCTCGCTCACCTTCGTGCACGACGTCTGCTTCGCCGTGATGCCCGACCTCGTTCCGCGCGAGCGCCGGGAGCTGCTGTCGCGGTCGGTGCCCCGCTGGATCCGGCGCAGCGACCTGGTCCTGACCGGCACCCCGTCCTCCGCCGCGGAGGTCGTGAGCGCTCTGGGCGTCGCTCCCGAGCGCGTCCGCGTGCTGCCGACCACGATCGACGCCGACCTCTTCCACGCCCGCGGCGAGGAGGAGGTGGCGCGGGTCCGCGCCGAGCACGAGCTCGGGTCCTACCTGCTGTTCGTCGGGTCGATCGAGCGCCGCAAGAACCTCGTCACCCTGGTGGACGCCTACCGGCAGGCCGAGCGGCCAGAGGGTCACACCCTGCTCCTGGTCGGCGGGGACGGCTGGGACAACGAGGACGTCCACTCCGCCGTCGCGCGCGCGGTCGCCGCCGGAGCCGACGTGCGCTTCGCCTCCTCCTACGTCGCCGACGAGGATCTGCCGGCCCTGCTCACGGGCGCCGACGCCGTCGCGATGCCCTCCTGGCACGAGGGCTTCGGCCTCCCTGCTCTCGAGGCCGTCGCCTGCGGCACCCCGGTGCTCGCGGCCGACATCCCCGGCCTCCGCGACGCGCTGGCCGGACGGGAGTCCGCCGCCGTCTTCATCGACCCGGCGGACAGCCCCGGGTGGAGGGCCGCGATCGGAGAGGCGCTGCGCCGTCCCCGGCGACTCGCGCCGGAGCCGATCCCGGGGTGGGACCGCACCGCGCGGCGCCTGCTCGAGCTGGCCTTCGACGACCGCTGATCAGCGCTGCGTCGTGAACAGCAGCCAGCGCCCCGAGCCGGAGGCGACCTCGGGCTCGACGTCCCCGGTCGCCGCCTGGACGTAGGCCCGCCAGCCGTCGGGGTCGTCGGTGTAGCCGGCGGTGTCCACGTAGACGGCGCAGGCGCCGCTGCTCGTAACGGCGCTCGCGAACTCGGCCGGGTCGTCGACGTCGCCCCAGACGTCCCAGCCGTAGGTGCCCTCCACCGCCCCGTAGCTCCAGCGGAGGCGTCCCTCCTCGGTCGCGAGGTAGGGCAGCGCCTCGTCGTAGTCGGAGAGCGCTCCGATCCGCCCGCTGTCGGGGAAGCTCTTCAAGGGGAGCTCCACCACTCCGCAGCCGTCGTCCAATCGCGCGTCGGCCTCCGACACGAACGAGTGCATCTCGGAGTCGTCGGTGGGTGCGATCGGCACCGCGGCCGATACTCCGGCCAGCTGATCGACCACGGCGACGCCGGCGAGCAGCGCCGCGACGAGGATCCTGATCCCGCCACGGGCCGTGATCCGATCGAGCAGGAGCGCGAGGACGCCGAGGACGAGGACCGCGAGGACGATCGACATCCGGGCCCACGCCCGGATCGTCGGTCCCGCGACCAGCGAGACCACGACGCCCAGGCCCGTCACCGTGTAGAAGAGGAGCGCGGCCAGCGTCGCCACGGCGAGGACGCGCACGCGGGCGTCCGAGAAGAACCGGCCGACCGCGGTCGCACGGAGCGCCCGTCCGCCGCCGAGCGCGGTGATCGGAAGCGCCACGAGCGTGATCAGCAGCGCGACGCTGGCGAGGATCGAGAACCCGGGCGGCTCCGTCGTCGGCGCCACGCCGGACTGGCCCGCATAGGTGTTCAGCAGGCCGTACCCCTGCGGCAGCCCGGTCCCCGACCAGGGCAGGCCCAGCAGCACGAGCTTGCCGGCGTAGGCCTCCGACTCCCCCACGGTGCGCGACGTGAAGTACGGGCTGTAGCGCTCCCCGAAGTCGAGCGAGAGCAGCAGCAGCGAGAGCCCGACGAACACGCCGAGCGCGAGGAAGGGCACCGACGAGACCGCGAGCACCCGCAGCCGCTCGCGGGAGAGCATTCCGGCGGCCGTGCTCACCGCCCACGTCGCTCCGAGGACCAGGACCGCGAAGACGTAGTAGTAGCCGCCCGTGCTCGCCACCAGGAGCCCGAGCACGGCTCCCGGGACGACGGAGCGCAGCACGCGGCTCCTCCGCGTCGCGCCCCGCTCGGCCCAGGCCCGGAGAGGATCGGTGCGCGGTCCGGCGACCATCAGCACCATCACGCCCAGGAGCGGGATCGCCCAGTAGTTGGCGAGGAACGCGTGGCCGAAGCCGATCCGGAGGAAGTGGTACGGCAGCAGCGACAGCAGGACCGCGGAGAACGCCGCGACCCAGGGCCGCGTGCGCAGGGCGCGGAAGAACACGTAGCCGGTGACGGCGACCGTCGCGAACGTGCCCAGGTAGAAGACGTTCAGGAGCGTCGTCCCGTCGCGCACCACGAGGGCCAGGACCGAGACGGCGAGGGCGGAGGCGACGTCGAACTGCGCGCTGAAGAAGGCGTTGAAGCCGTCGGGGAAGCCGAGCGCTGCGTTGCCGTCGAACGGGAACGCCTGCGTGGCGCTGGTGAAGAGCGTGTAGTGCAGGATCTGGTCGTCGCCGCCCACGGTCCAGCGGGCCGTCAGGTCCTGCGGCCCGATGCCGAGGGCGAGCACGGCGGCGGCGACCGAGACGAGGGCGGCGCCGAGCGCCCAACCGAACTCGACGAGCGTCCGGCGCCGCCGGCTCGCCGTCCGCGGGGCTCGCGCGTCAGTAGCCGCGCTCACGGCGCTGCTCCTCCACGCTGGTCTGGACGATCCGGTTCAGCTCGGTCTCGCCGTCGGTACCCGCGTAGTCGTAGATGTCGAACCCCCCGCAGGCGACGATATCGGAGGGAGCGCCGAGCGTCCCGCGCGCGAGCCCCGCCCAGTCGGGCGAGCGGTCGGCCAGGACGTAGCTGTACTGCCGGTCGCGGTAGTCGCTCAGGTTGTTCATCCACAGCTGCACCGTGAAGTCGAAGTTGACCTGCTGGACGTGCAGCGAGGCCGGCCCGTAGAGGTCCAGGGGCCGCGTCGACCAGAACGAGCCGACGCCCGCGAGCTCGCGCCCGTCGATCCAGCGCTTCAGGCAGTCGGCGTCCGGGTCCGATCGCGCCCCGGCCGCCGCCGAGGCGACCGCCGCCGTCGCCGGGACGGCGGCGACGACGAGGCCTGCGGCGGCCAGCGGGGCGACGACGCGGACGACCGGCGCCAGCCGCAAGCCCGCGTTCCGCCGGTGCGCCGCCGCGGCGCCGATCAGCGCGATCACGACCACGGTCGCGGTCACCGGGATCGGCATCAGGTAGCGGGTGACCGAGCTGCCGGTGAAGACCTGCACCACCAGGAGCACCGCCGTCTGCGCCGGCAGGAACGCGCACACCGCGAAGCGGGCACGGGCCGCCTCGTCGAGGGCGGCTCCCCGCGCGAGTCGGGCTGCACCGGCCACGACGACGGCCAGGGCCGCCAGCAGCAGCAGACCCAGCAGCGCCACCTCGAGCTTGCCGATCAGCGGCGCCTTCAGCACCAGGAACTGCACGATCAGGTCGTCCAGGGCCGTTCCGGCGAGCGGCAGCCGGAGGTACCCGCCGGCGTCGGTCCCGATCAGGAAGCCGAGCGGGATCCGCAGCGCGGCTCCGAGCGCGGCGGCCCCGAGGACCGTGCCCGCGACGACCAGCACCGCTCTCCGAGCAGCGAGAGCGAGCATCAGCAGCACGACGAGGACCACCAGCAGGGGGCCGACGAACTGCACCAGGAGGAGCGGATCGGAGAGGGTGGTCGCGGCGACGGCCGCTCCGACCAGGAGAAGCGGGAGCGCGGCCGGACGGCGCTCGCGCAGCGCGCCCAGGGCGACGGCGAGTCCGGCGAGGCCCGTGAGCACCGCGCCGTAGTAGTAGGTCGTCAGCAGGAAGGTGGTCGCCAGGGCCCCCTCGTTGTTGAGGGCGCGGCCCTCCGTCAGGCAGAGCACCAGCAGCACGGCGATTCCGGCGAGCGCGGCGGCGGGCCGCAGCCGGCGGTGCCGGTCCGCGACGAGCCGGCGCGCGAGCATCCGGAGCACGCCGTAGAGGAGGACGACGTTGAGCACGGCGTTGACCGCGAGCGCCGCCGCGGGATCGCCGCCGGTGAGCAGCCACGCGACGCCGAAGACGGGGAGCTCGGGGAAGAGGAAGAGCTGGCTCGTCATCACCCAGGCCGCGGGGCGGCCCTCGGCGAAGGACTGCAGGATCAGTGGCAGCGCCAGCGAGTCGCCGTCGCGGAAGAGCAGCGGCCGCCACGGCGTGCCGACCATGAAGCCGAGCACGAGCAGGGTCCCGCTGACGACGACGGCGAGGGCGGCGAGCTCGAGGAGGGCCCTCCGGGTCCGAGGGGATCCCTTCGGACCCGCCGTCACCGGTGCTTCCCGCCGAACCGGATGGCCAGGACGAGCAGGAGGTTCTTCAGGAGGGTGTCGCTCGGGATCTTCGAGTTGCCGACCGTGCGGTCGAGGAAGACGATCGGGATCTCCTTCACGCCGCGGGCCCGGCGCAGCGCGCGGTACTTGAGCACGATCTGGAAGCCGTAGCCGGCTGCGCGGATGGTCTCGAGGTGGAGGGTGCGCAGGAGGTCCGCGCTGAAGAGGTTGAAGCCGCCGGTCCAGTCGGTGATCTTCGACCCGAGGAAGAGGCGCGTGTAGAGGTTGCCGCCGCCGCTCAGCAGCTTGCGGTCGAGCGTCCAGTCGGGAGTGCCGCCGCCGGCGATGTAGCGGGAGGCGACCACGAAGTCGGCTCCGGCGCGCACCTCGCGCAGGAAGGCGTCGATGTAGTCCGGGTCGTGCGAGAGGTCGGCGTCCATCTGCAGCAGGTAGTCGTAGCGGCGCTCGGCGGCCAGGAGGTGCTGGAAGGCCCAGATGTACGCGGCGCCGAGCCCCTCCTTCTTCTCGCGCGAGAGCACGAGGACCTCGAAGGTGTCGGATCCGAGCTCGGCCGCGAGCTCGCGCGCGCGGTCGGCGGTGCCGTCGGGGGAGCTGTCGTCGATGACGGCGACGGTCACGTGGAAGTCGGGGTTGCGGGACGCCGCGAGCGCGACCCGCGGCAGCGCCGTCGCGATGTTCGCGACTTCGTTGTAGGTGGGGACGACGACTGCGAGGGAGCGCATGAGGCGGGGGGATCCGTTCTTCCGGTGCACCGGCTGACCGGTGAGAGCCCTGCGAGTATAACGAGGCGGTGCTCGCGAGCCTCCGAGCGCGCCCCGCGGCCCGCCTCCCCGTCCGCGCAGTCTCTCAGGAACATGGCACCGGCCGTTCGACCGCCCGGCAGGGGTCCGCGGTTACGATGGAGGACAGTGCACGGCGGTTCACCCCTTGTTCGCCTGCCCCGATGGACGCCCGTCGGAGCCCGACGGTCGGGCATCGACGCCAGAGGGGGACGGGAAAGAGCACCGCAGATGAAGAGACTCCTCGAATCGCAGAAGGTCCGCTTCCTCATCGCGGGCTGCACCAACACGGCGATCGACTTCCTCATCCTCAACACGCTCGTGCTCCTGCTCGGCCTGCCGACCCTCGTCGCCAACGTCTTCTCCGTCCTGGTCGGGATCACGATCTCGTACGCGCTGAACCACTTCTTCGTCTTCCGCCACCCGGGCAGGGTCTCGGTCGCCACGTTCGCCAAGTTCTTCCTCGTCACCGGGTTCAGCTCGCTGGTCCTGCAGTCGGCGATCATCTACGGCTTCGAGGTCTTCTTCGACACCCGCTTCGGCAACTCGCTGCTCTTCCTCCCCAGCTCCGGCGAGAACGCCTTCCTCGCGATCAACATCGCGAAGGCCGTCGCCGTCCTCGTGGGCCTGGTGTGGAACTTCTGCATGTACAAGTTCGTCGTCTTCCGCCGTCCGGCGCACGACGCGCTGCCCGCGATCGAGACGGTCTCCCCCGCCGCCGTGGCCGTCAGCACCGAGCCCGTCGACATCGTCCGCTGACGGCGGCCGGCTCCCGGGCACCGCTCGAGCCGCGTGCTAGCCTCGTCGAGTTCTTCCGACGGGGCACTCCTCCCGTCGACGCCGCACCACCCGGAGGCTCCCATCGCCCGCTCGACGTTGCCCATCGCGGTGGTCGTCGTCACCCACTTCTCGGGTGAGGTCCTCCGCGCGTGCCTCGAGTCGGTGCCGGAGGCGACGGAGCACGACGTGCGCATCGTGGTTGTCGACAACCTGACAACGGACGACTCCGTCCGCAGCGTCGTCGAGCGCCTGCCGCAGGTCGAGTTCCACGAGACCGGGCAGAACCTCGGCTACGGCCGGGCCGTGAACTACGCGGTCGACCGCCTCGGGCCCGAGATCGAGTGGATCCTGGTCACCAACCCGGACACGGTCTTCCTCCCCGGCTCGATCGACGCGCTCTACGCCGCCGCGACGGCGGACGATCGGATCGGCTCGATCGGGCCGCGCATCCTCGACTCCGACGGGACGATCTACCCCTCCGCCCGCGCCCTCCCCTCGCTCGGCACGGGCATCGGGCACGCCGTCCTCGCCCACGTCTGGCCCGGCAACCCGTGGTCGGCGACGTACCGGCGCTCGCGCGCGGTCGAGACCCTCCGTCACGGCCGGATGGAGGCCGGCTGGCTCTCCGGCGCCTGCGTGATGGTGCGCCGCACGGCCTTCGAGGAGATCGGCGGCTTCGACGACCGCTACTTCATGTACTTCGAGGACGTCCAGCTGGGCGACTCGCTCGGCCAGCGCGGGTGGACCAACGTCTACCTCGCCGATGCGGTCGTCTCGCACCTCGGCGGGCACTCCACCCGCCTCGCCTCGGCGCGGATGCTCGCGGTCCACCACCGCAGCGCCTACCTCTACCTCGCGCAGAAGTACGGGGCCTGGTACCAGGCGCCGATCCGCGCGGCGGTGCGCGCCGGGCTGGGAGCCCGGGTCGCGCTGATGCGCCTGCGCTCGAAGACCTGACCCGCTCCGCCCGGGCGGACCACCGGGCCGGAGCCGGGCGGCCCTTCCACCGGATCGGCGGTCAGGACGCGGAGTCGAGCTCCGCGTAGAAGGCCCGCGCCTCGTCCCAGGTCGGCAGCAGGCCCTGCGCCTCGGCCTCGGCCAGCGTCGGCGCGTCGGTGTCCTTCGGCGAGAGGAGCAGCTCGCCCGCCTCCTCGGGGAAGCGCAGGCCGATCTGCTCGTCGAGCGGGTCGATCCCCTTCTCCCGCACCGGGTCGAAGGTGGCGTTGACGAGGTAGGAGACCACGGCGCCCTCGGTGAGCGCCACGAAGGCGTGCGCGATGCCCTCGGCGATGTAGACGGAGCGTCGGTCGACGTCGTCGAGCAGGATCGACTCCCAGCGCCCGAAGGTCGGCGACCCGACGCGCACGTCGATCACGTAGTCGAGGACCGCGCCGGAGAAGCACGAGACGTACTTGGCCTGCGACGGCGGGATCTGCGCGAAGTGGATGCCGCGGACGGTCCCGCGGCGCGAGACGGAGGTGTTGCCCTGCCGGAGCGAGAGCGGGTGCCCGACCTTCTCGGCCAGCCGGTCGAAGCGGTAGAACTCGTAGAAGACCCCGCGGTCGTCGGGGAACTGGCGCGGAGTCACTTCGTAGACGTCGGGGATGTCGAGCTCTCGGATCTGCACGGTCGCCAGTGTAACGACGGCGTGTCACGCGCCGGCGACGCCTCCGCGCCACCCGGCGCCGGGCCGGTGCGCCGACCGTCGACCGGAGGACCGCTCGGGCATGATGAGGAGGTGACCTTCCTCATCACGGGCGCCTCCGGCATGCTCGGCACCGACCTGCGCGCGGCCCTCGGCTCCCGCCCCAGCACCGCCCTCGGCCGCTCGGACCTCGACGTGACCGACCTCGACGCGGTGCGCGCCGCCGTCGCGGGCCACGACGCCGTGGTGAACTGCGCCGCGTACACCCGCGTCGACGACGCCGAGTCCGACGAGGAGGAGGCGCACCGCGTCAACGCCGTCGGAGCGCACAACCTCGCCCTCGCCACCGCCGAGACGGGAGCAGCCCTCGTGCAGGTCTCCACGGACTACGTCTTCGACGGCTCCGCGACGAGCCCCTACTCCGAGGACCACCCCCGGAACCCGATCTCGGCCTACGGCCGCACGAAGGCCGAGGGAGAGCGCCTGGTGCTCGAGGCCAACCCGGAGCGCGGGTACGTCGTCCGCACGGCCTGGCTCTACGGCGAGCACGGCGGCAACTTCGCGAAGACGATGGTGCGACTGGCGGCCGCGCACGAGACGCTGACCGTGGTCGACGACCAGCACGGCCAGCCCACGTGGACCGCCGACCTCGCCGCGCGCCTGATCGAGCTGGTCGACGCGGAAGCCCCGGCCGGCGTCTACCACGGCACCGGCTCCGGCGAGACGACCTGGCTCGGCTTCGCCCGTGCCGTCTTCGCCAAGGCGGGCCTGGATCCCGAGCGCCTGCGTCCGACCGACAGCGGCTCGTTCGTCCGCCCCGCCCCGCGTCCCGCCTACTCGGTCCTCGGCCACGACGGCTGGAGCAGGGCGGGCCTGCCGCCGATGCGCTCCTGGCAGGACGCCCTCGCCGCCGCGCCCCTCGAGGCGGTGACCCCGTGACCACCACTCTGCGCGTCGTCGTCGACCAGATGCTCGCCCGTGTGCCCGGCGGCATCGGCCGCTACACCGAGGAGCTCACCCGCGAGCTGATCTCCACGGCTCCGCGCGACTGCGAGGTGGAGGCGGTCGTCTCCGCCCACCCGCCCGAGAAGGAGGAGGAGCTGCGCCTGCGCCTGCCCGGCCTCGCGCGCATCCACCGGCTGCCGCTCGGGCGCCGCGAGCTCTCGCGCGCCTGGCAGTACGGGATCGCCATCCCGGCCGGCGGCGGCATGATGCACGCCCCGAGCCTCTTCGCCCCGCTGCGCAGCCACGACGGGAGCGAGGGCGAGCAGATCGCCGTCACGATCCATGACACGGTGCCGTGGACGCATCCCGAGACCCTCACCCCGCACGGCGCGAAGTGGCACCGCGCGATGGCCAAGCGCGCCCGCAAGCACGCGGACGCCGTCGTCGTCCCCACCCACGCGGTCGCGCACCAGCTCTCCCAGCTGATGGACTTCGGCGATCGGCTGCGCGTGATCGGCGGAGCCGTCGGCTCCGGCCTGGTCGTCCCGGAGGACGCCGACGAGCGCGCCGCAGCGATGGGCCTCCCCCCGGAGTACGTGCTGAGCGTCGGCACGCTGGAGCCGCGGAAGGGCCTGGTCTCGCTGATCGCGGCCTTCGGAGGAGCGTCCGCGCCGGCGATCCCGCTGCTCCTGGTCGGCCCGACCGGCTGGGGAGACCTCGACGTGGCCTCCGTCGCCGACGAGCAGGGCCTCGACGAGACGCGCGTGCGCGCGCTCGGAGTCCTCAGCGACGCCGACCTCGCTGTCGTCCTCTCCCGCGCCACGCTCTTCGTCTACCCGAGCATCGCCGAGGGCTTCGGGCTGCCCGTGCTCGAGGCGATGCACTTCGGCGTGCCGGTGGTGCACTCCGACGACCCCGCGCTGATGGAGGTCGCCGCGGACGCCGGCGTCGCCGTCGAGCGCGACGACGCGAAGGACTACCCGGACCGCCTCGCCCTGGCCATGAGCAGCGTGCTCGCCGACACCGGGCTGCGCAGGCGGATGTCCGTGGCCGGCCGCGACCGCTCCCGCGCCTTCAGCTGGCGCGACTCCGCCGAGCGCGTCTGGGCGCTGCACGCCGACCTCTGAGGCGTGCGGCGCCCGGCCGGCTACTGCGCGGAGTCGCCCGCCAGCCCGGCACTCACCAGCGAGTGCACGACGTCGTAGTCCGGGTCCTCCGGGTCGACGGCCGGCGGGACCAGCTCGATCGGATCCACCGGCTGCGACTTCGTCTTGAGCCCCAGCTGCACGAAGTAGCCGAGCATCCCCTGCGGGACGTCCGTCTTGATGACCTGGGAACCGGCGGACGCGACGTCCTGGAACTTGGCCAGGACGTTGCCCGGCTCGAACTGGGCGAGCAGCGCCTCCTGCACCTGCCGCTGGCGCGCCATCCGGTCGTAGTCGCTCGTGGTGTAGCGCGAGCGGGCGTAGGCGAGGGCCTGCTCGCCGTTGAAGTGCCAGTGGCCGGGATCGATCCACTGGTTGACGCCCTGCATGACGCCGTCGGAGTCGGGCAGCCCGCCCAGGGGCAGCGGCTCGTCGGCCACGTAGTCGATGTCGATGCCGCCGAGCGCGTCGATCAGCTGGGCGAAGCCCTCCATGTCGATCAGCGCGTAGTACTGGATCCTCAGATCGAGGATGCCCTCGACCGCGTCGCGCATCGCCTCGATGCCGGGCTCGCTGCCGTGGTCGACGGCGTCGGGGTAGAGCTCCGGGTGCTTCAGCTCGACCTCGGTGTAGACCGAGTTGAGCTTGCAGACGTCGACGGCGCAGTTGTCGGTGTCGTAGCCGTCGGGGTAGAGCTCGTGCATCGGGCTGGTCTCGGGGAACGGGAAGTCGACGAACTCGCGCGAGACGCCGATGATCGAGGCCTTGCCGCTCGACGCGTCGATGCTGACCACCGAGATGCTGTCGGGGCGCAGGCCGTCGCGGTCCTCCCCCGCGTCGCCGCCGAGGAGCATCACGTTGTAGCGGCCGTCGATCGGCTGCTCGATCGCTCCGCCGCCGAAGATCGACGACAGCGTCCCGCGGGTGACGCCGAGCAGGTAGGTGCCGTAGGCGGTGGTGCCGACCGAGACCGCCATCAGCGCGATCGTCGCGAACGCGAGCACGCCGCGCATCCGCGGGCGCACCCGGACGACGCGGATCAGGCGGAGGGTGTCGAGCGTCAGCACGGCCCAGACCACCCCGTAGACGACGAGCGCGGCCTGGAGCGCGAGCATCGAGAGGTCGAAGGTCGCAAGCGTGTAGAGGCCGGTCGGGAAGACGAAGTAGAGGAGCACCGCGACCAGCAGGGCGACCCAGAGCCCGAGGGTGAAGCCGAGCCCCAGGCGCCCGAGCCGACGGTTCCCCGCCAGGACCTGAGCGGACCCGGGCACCAGGAGGTTGACGATCAGCAGCCACCACGCCCGCCGCGTCATGAAGGCGCGGGAGGCGACGTCCGGGTGCCGCAGCGGCAGGGCGACGGCCGTCACAGGCCGGCCACCAGGGCGTCGTTCTTGGCGGCCACCTGCACCTCGAGGTCGGCGGCGAAGGCGTCGAGCGCCGCGGAGAGGGCGTCGTCCGCCGTCGCGAGGATCTTCACCGCGAGCAGTCCGGCGTTCCGGGCTCCCCCGATGGAGACGGTGGCGACGGGGACGCCCGCCGGCATCTGCACGATCGAGAGGAGGGAGTCGAGCCCGTCGAGGCGGGCGAGCGGGACCGGCACTCCGACGACGGGGAGCGAGGTCACGGCGGCGAGCATGCCGGGGAGGTGGGCGGCTCCGCCCGCTCCGGCGATGACGACCTTCAGGCCGCGACCGCGGGCCTCGCGGCCGTACGCGATCATCGCCTCCGGGGTGCGGTGCGCGGACACGACCCGGACCTCGTGCGCCACGCCGAACTCGGCGAGGACGGTGGACGCCGCCTGCATGACCGACCAGTCCGAGTCCGAGCCCATCACGACGCCGACGAGCGGCGCGGGCCCGTTCACGAGCGCGTCCGCGCTCACGAGAGGGCTCCGGCGGGGGTCGGGGAGGTCGGCAGGCTCGTCACGGCGACCATCGTACGGGTCAGTCCGTGAGAACGGCCGCCGCCGCGCGAGCCTCATAGACCACGACGTCGAGGTCGTCGCCGGTGGCGTTCACGTGCCCGACCTTGCGGCCCGGTCGCGGCTCCTTGCCGTAGTTGTGCACCTTCACGCCCGGGTGATCGGCGAGCACCCGCGGGTAGCGGTCGGTCAGCGACTCCCCCACCGGGCCGCCGAGCACGTTGACCATCACGGTCCACGGGTCGCGGCAGCCCGTCGCGCCGAGCGGCAGGTCGAGGACCGCGCGCAGGTGCTGCTCGAACTGCGACGTGGTCGATCCGTCCATCGTCCAGTGGCCGCTGTTGTGCGGACGCATGGCCAGCTCGTTGACCAGGATCCGGTCGTCCGTCGTCTCGAACAGCTCCACGGCCAGGACGCCGGTGACCCCGAGGCTGTCGGCGATGGTCTGCGCGATCTCGGCGGCCGCGGCCGCGAGCCGACCGGCCGACGCGGGCGCCGGCGCGATCACCTCGGCGCAGACGCCGTCGCGCTGCACCGACTCCACCACCGGCCAGAGGATGCTCTCGCCGGAGGGGCGCCGGGCGACGAGCTGCGCGAGCTCGCGGCGGAAGCCGACCAGCTCCTCGACCAGGAGCGATCCGCCCCGGCCGTCCTCGGCGAGGGCGGTGAACCAGTCGTCCGCCTCGTGGGCGCCGCGCACCACGCGCACGCCCTTGCCGTCGTAGCCGCCGCGGGCGGTCTTCACCACGCCGCTGCCGCCGTGCTCGGCCAGGAACTCCCCCAGCTCCTCCGCGGAGGAGACCTCGGCCCACTCGGGCACGGGGACGCCGAGCTCGGTCAGGCGGCGCCGCATCATCAGCTTGTCCTGCGCGAACAGCAGGGCGTCCGGGCCGGGGTGCACGGCGACGCCGCGGGCGATGAGCTCGCGGAGAATCGACTGGGGAACGTGCTCGTGGTCGAACGTGACCACGTCGACGGTCTCGGCGAAGGCGAGCACGGTCGCCTCGTCGCGGTAGTCGCCGACCCGTGTCGCGGCGAGCGCCGCCGGGGCGCCCTCGCTCTCGGCGAGCACGGCGATCTCGATGCCGAGCTCCACCGCCGCGGGGATCATCATCCGGGCGAGCTGGCCGCCCCCGATCACGCCGACGCGCATGGCGCTCCTCCGTCTCCGCCCGCTGGCGCGGGGCGGCTCCATGCTACCGAGGCCCCGGCGGGCTCACGCGGGCGGCGGCCACTCCGGCTCGAGGGCGGGAGCCGAGCCGATCGCCTCCCGCAGCAGGTCGGCCGTGAGCTCCGGATCCGGCAGGTCCCGCAGCACGAACACCTCGGCGCCCGCCTGCAGGATCCGGACGTCGCCGCACCGGGCGAGGCGCTGGCCGAAGGAGCGCTCGACCGCGACCTCCATCCGCCGGTCGAAGACAACCTCGGCCCGTCGGACCGACGCCACGCCCCGGCGCGCGCTGAGGCCGGAGGCGGTGACGCGGTAGCGCACGCTCGCCCAGCCGGCGATCCCGGGAGCGCAGAGGAGCAGCACCAGCAGGGCGGTCCCGAGCCCGATGATCCACCGCTGCAGGGCGAGCTCGAACTGCGCGGCGAAGTAGAAGCCCGTCCAGGTGAGCAGGAGCAGGCCGACGACCGGCGCGACCGCCCGGCGAGCGCGCGGGGTCAGCCGTGCCAGCTCGCGGTCGGCGGGGTCGGTCCTGGCCATCAGGAGCGCAGGTGCGTGACGTCGCCGGCCAGGAACGAGCGCAGCGCGCCGCCCTGCTCGAGCACCAGCGAGCCGTCCGGGGCGAGAGCGGTGGCGGTCCCCTCCTCCTGCGTGCCGTCGGGCAGCTCCAGCCGGACGCGCGTGCCGAGAGTGCCGCACGAGGCGCGGACGGCGGCGGCGGTTCCGGAGGCCTCGGCGTCGCCCTGCGCGAGCAGCGGAGCCAGCAGCGCCTGGAACCCGGTCAGGAACGCGGCGAGCACGTCGTCGGCGCTCGTCGTCCGCGCTCCGGCGAGGGCGAGGGAGGTGGCCGTCGGGACCGGCAGCTCCGCCTCCGTCAGCAGCAGGTTCACGCCGGTGCCGACGACGACCCGCCCGTCCGGCAGGCGCTCGGCGAGGATCCCCGCGACCTTCCGGCCGTCGATCAGGACGTCGTTGGGCCACTTGACGGAGACGTCCCCGTCGACCAGGGGCGAGAGGGCGCGGGCGAGCGCGGCGCCGGCCACGAGGGGCAGCCAGCCGGAGGCCCCGGTGCCGAGAGCGGAGGCATCGACCAGCGTCGAGGCTGCGAGCGTCCGGCCCGGCGGCGCCTGCCAGACGCGCCCCAGCCGGCCGCGCCCGGCGCGCTGGTCGCCGGTGGCGACGACGGAGAGGTGCGGCCACGCGGCGGGGTCGGCGACCGCCCGCTCGCGGAGCTCGTCGTTCGTCGACCCCGCCGACTCGAGCGCGAGGACGCGGGGGGAGACGGCGGAGGAGAGCGGGAGCTGCATGCGGCCACGGTAGCGGCGGCGCCCGCGAGGCCGCTTCGAGCGCCGCTCGCGACGACCCGCCCTTGTCCTAATCCTCCCGTCGGGAGCGGCCCTCCCTGTGCGAGTGCGACAAGAGGAGGCGTCCGCCCCGCCGGTAGGGTGAGCGGGTGACCGCGAACACCGAACGTCCCGCGCCCGATCTGTACACGACCGCGGGGAAGATCGCGGACCTCAGGAACCGCTACCACGAGGCCGTCACGGCCAGTGGCGAGGCGGCGATCGAGAAGCAGCACGCCAAGGGCAAGATGACCGCGCGCGAGCGGATCGACACCCTCCTCGACCCGGGCTCGTTCGTCGAGCTGGACGAGTTCGTCCGCCACCGCACCCACGCCTTCGGCATGGAGAAGAAGCGCCCCTACGGCGACGCCGTCGTCACCGGGACCGGCACCATCCACGGCCGTCAGGTCGCCGTGTACTCGCAGGACTTCACGATCTTCGGCGGCTCGCTCGGCGAGGTGGCCGGCGAGAAGATCATCAAGGTGATGGACCTCGCCCTGAAGACGGGCGTCCCGATCATCGGCATCCTCGACTCCGGCGGAGCGCGCATCCAGGAGGGCGTGGTCGCCCTCGGCAAGTACGGCGAGATCTTCCGCCGCAACACCGCGGCCAGCGGCGTGATCCCCCAGATCTCGATCATCTGCGGCCCGGCCGCGGGCGGCGCGGTCTACTCCCCCGCCCTGACCGACTTCGTGATCATGGTCGACAAGACCAGCCAGATGTTCGTCACCGGGCCCGACGTGATCAAGACCGTCACCGGCGAGGACGTCGGCATGGAGGAGCTCGGCGGCGCGCTGACCCACAACAAGATCTCGGGAGTCTCGCACTACCTCGCGAGCGACGAGAACGACGCGCTCGACTACGCGCGGACGCTCCTCTCCTTCCTCCCGGACAACAACCTGTCGCCGGTCCCCGTCTTCGAGACCGAGGTCGACCTCGAGACGACCGACGCCGACCGCTTCCTCGACACCGTCATCCCCGACAGCCCGAACCAGCCGTACGACATGCGCGCCGTCATCGAGCACATCGTCGACGAGGGCGACTTCCTCGAGGTGCAGCCGCTGTTCGCGCCGAACATCGTGATCGGCTTCGGCCGCGTCGAGGGCCGCTCCGTGGGCATCATCGCGAACCAGCCGAGCGCCATGGCGGGCACGCTGAACATCGAGGCGGGCGAGAAGGCGTCCCGCTTCGTCCGCTTCTGCGACGCGTTCTCGCTGCCGATCCTGACCCTGGTCGACGTCCCGGGATACCTGCCCGGCACCGACCAGGAGTGGACCGGCGTCATCCGCCGCGGCGCGAAGCTGCTCTACGCCTACGCCGAGGCGACCGTGCCGCTGGTCACGGTCATCCTGCGCAAGGCCTACGGCGGCGCGTACATCGTGATGGGGTCCAAGCAGCTGGGCGCCGACATCAACCTCGCCTGGCCGACCGCCGAGATCGCCGTCATGGGCGGCCAGGGCGCGGTCAACATCCTCTACCGCAACGAGATCCGCAAGGCGGAGGAGGCCGGCGAGGACGTCGCGGCCGTCCGGACGCGCCTGGCGAACGAGTACACCTACAACGTCGCGAGCCCGTTCCTCGCGGCCGAGCGCGGCGAGCTCGACGGCGTGATCGAGCCCTCGGCGACCCGCGTCTCCGTCATCAAGGCGCTGCGGGCGCTGCGCACCAAGCGCGCCAACCTCCCCGCGAAGAAGCACGGCAACATCCCGCTCTGATCCGGCTCGCTCGGACGCCGCGGCAGGAGACGGGAGACCGTCCGCGCCGCGGCGATCCGCTGTGCCCGCCGTCTCACGGGTGGAGTCCCGGAGGAGCGGCAGCGATCAGTCGGAGGAGCCGGGTCCGGTCCGCCGGGCGGCGGACTCCGCGGGAGCATCGGGCTGCACGGCCGGAGCGTCAGGCTTCACGGCCGGAGCATCCGGCTTCGCCGCAGGAGTGTCTGCCTTCGCTGCCGGAGCATCCGGCTTCGCCGCGGGCGCCCCGGACGGCTTCTCCTCCGGCTTCGCTCCGACCGCGCGGGCGAAGGCCAGCGCCTGCGAGGCGGAGAGGTCCGGGAGGTAGGCGCGACCCAGCGCGGCTCCGATCCGAGGCAGCTGCAGGGCGTCGGGGTAGGTCATCCAGAGGCCCGCGTAGCGCGGGTGGAACTTCGCCTTGAAGCGGAACAGCGACGTGAAGCCGTAGGCCGGCTCGAGCGTCCGCGAGAGGAACTCGAGCAGGCGCGAGAGGACCGTCGGCTCCGGAGGCTCCTCCCCCTCCTCGACCGGCGCGGTGGCGAGCGGCGCGCCCGAGAGCGAGAGGAACTCGGCGCCCTCCTCCTTGACGCGCAGCGCCGCGGAGGCGATGAGGAACTCCATGATGCCGGGCATCGCGTCGTCGGAGCGGCGCATGAAGTCGAGGGTCCAGCCGACCACCCGGCCCTCCCGGTGCACGGGCAGCCAGCTCGTCACACCCTGCAGCACGCCGTCTGGCCCGACCGCGAGCAGGAGGGCGACGTCGGGATCGCGGACCTCGTCGATCCCGCCGAGGGTGAAGCCCATCTCGGGCAGCGCCTTCTCGGCGACCCAGCGCTCCGACAGGTCGACGATCTGGTTGGCCATGCCGAGGGAGAGCTCGGGCCAGCTGGTCCACTGCGCCTCGATGCCCAGCTTGATGCCGCGGGTCAGCGGGTAGCGCACCTTCTGCCACCGCTTGCCGGTGAGCTCGAAGGAGGAGAGCTCGATGATCGTCTCCTCGCCGACCGAGAGGCGCGACCAGCCGAGCCGGTCGAAGACGGGGAGCAGCTCGTCGTGGATGCTGTAGAACACGGGCGTCCAGCTGCGCTCGTCGCAGAACCGCACGAACTCGGCCACGACGTCCTCCCGCCGCTCGGGAGCGCAGGCGGGGTCGGAGAGGGTGATCGCCACGCCGCCGATCACCCGGTAGGCGACTCCGCCGGTCCCGTCGGCCGAGATCCAGTGCGCGTTGCCCTCCCAGGTCCCCTGGTGGCCGAGGCTGCCGGCGCCGTGCAGGGAGAGGAGCGCGCGGTACCGCGCCTCGTCGCCGCGGTTCCGCTGCACGTCGGTGGCCCGGAGCAGGGCGACCACGGCCACGACGACCACGAGCCAGAACACCGGGCCGACCCACTCGAAGACGATCCGCGCGACGGGCTCCCGCGGCACGGCGAGCAGTCCGGCGCCGCCGAGGAAGCTCACCGGGACGAAGCGCAGCAGCCCGTCCAGGAGGAGCCTCCCGAGGCCCAGGAGCGGCTCGAAGCTCGTGCGCACGCCGGCCGAGAGCGCCAGGTAGCCGCCGAGGGACACGACGAAGGCGATCGCGACGACCCGCGTCCAGAGCCTCGCGGCGGTGCGGGGCGCGCGGATGCGGAAGTGCCTCCTCCCGATCACGAGCATCGCCACGACGGCCAGCGGCACCAGCACCGTCGTCGCCACCCAGAGCAGGTACTCGGCGTAGTACTGGAACTCGGGGTGCCGGGCCGCGCGCTGGAGGGAGAAGACCTCCAGGATCGCGATCGCGATGTTCACTCCGACCGCCAGCAGCAGGCCCAGGCGGCGCCCGGAGCGCAGGCCGTAGGCGGCGACCAGCAGGAGGAGGAGCGGGACGAAGGTCAGCAGGATCGGCCCGGGGGCGACCAGGCTCAGCTTCACGTGGTGCGCGCAGTGCCGGAGGGCGCGACTGCACGGGTCCTCGAGGTCCGTCGTCCCCGTGAAGGCGCTCTGCAGCAGTCGGCCGAGGAACGAGAACGGACCGTAGCCCGAGTCCGAGAGGACGGCGACGAGCGGACCGATCGCGGTGACGACGACGACAGCCGCCAGCAGCCCCCGGGACTCGCGGTGCGAGCTCCGCGCCGGACGCTGCGGACGCAGCCCGGACGCTCCTCGCGCGAGCACCGCGCCGAGCACGAGGCCCGCGCCGCCGGCGAGGAGCCGGTACGCGTCGGCGGAGTCGCCCGCGTAGAGGACGAACATCAGCACGACGGCGAAGACGGTCACCCGGAGCCGGCGGCGCCACAGAGCGCCCATGAAGGCGGTCGAGGCGATGAGGGCGCCGACCGCGCCGATGAGCGGGTCGAAGGTGTGGTCGCCGACGGTGTCGCCGGCCCACCACTCCCCGGCGAGAGCGCCGATCGACTGCGCGGCGGACCCGACGACGATCCCGACGGCGCCGGTCACGAGGAAGGCGAGGAGGGTGCGGGCCGAGCCGAGGCGGCGCTCCGCTGCGAGGAGCATCGGGAGCACCAGCACGACGTCCAGGAGCAGCTGCAGCGGGTCCGCCGCGATCAGGAGGGCGGTCACCGCCGTCCACGGACGGCCGTCGAGGGTCGTCGTCGCGCCCGCAGCCCACCAGGCCGTCGTCTCCGCTCCGGCGGGAGCGACGAGCGTTCCCGTGATCGCGCTCGCGGCCAGGAGGACCAGGACGACCGAGACGGCCGCCGGCGATCTCCGGACCAGCAGACGCAGGGGGCGCAGGGCCGCGGCGCCGCTCCTCGGGAACCACGTCGGCATGCGGGGACGCTCCTGTTCGCAACGGACGGACGACGCTCCGGCGGCATCCGGCGTCAGCATAGCCATGCCCCGCTGACCCGCGCCGTGAACGGCATGCGATAGCGTCACGGGATGACCGCCTCCGACTCCGCCCCCGCCGTCGTCATCTCCACCCCCGGCCTCGACGCCGCCGAGATCGCCGCCGTCACGGCCGTCGTCACCGCACTGACCTCGCGCACCGAGGCCGAGCCGGAGACTCCCCGGGAGCTCAGCGGGGGCTGGAGCGACCGCGCCGCCGCGGTCCGCAGGCCGCTCCGCCCCGCACCCGGAGCCTGGCGCTCCTTCTCCGGCTGAGTGGATTCTCGGGCGGAGCTGATGAGAAACGAGCGATCCGCGACGTGGAACGTGAAATCTGTCCCCCGATTAGTCCCCTAAAGTGCTGACTATGCGCCTCCAGGCGGAGCGAGCACACTAGTGGACGTACGGTGCTCCTCATTCGGAAGGGGCACCGCCAATCACTCGCCGACCAGGGTAAGCAGGCGGGTGTGTTGGGGGCGAGTGAGGGTAATATTCGGGTTGTTACCCTCACTCGGGGTTTGACGGCGGGCCGGGCCCCCTCTTCGGAGGAGTGGACGGCCCGCCGCACTCCGTTAACGGCTCTTCTCACGATCGGGCCAGTCCGCGGCGCCGTTCCGACAGCCGCACGGCCTGCGCACCGGGTCGCCGTCGGTCGCCGCGCATCCCGACGGCCGAACCGTCTCGCGCGCTCCCCGCCGGTCAGACGTCCCGGCCGCCGACGCCGTCGCGCCGGATCTCGACCCAGGCGTCGACCTCGTCCCCCGCGTCGTCGGAGCCGAGGGCGCCCGCGCTGCCATCGCCGGCCGTCCGCAGGCCCACGACCGTGACCGCCGAGGCCGAGTCTGCCGAGGCGGTGCGCACCACCACGCGGTCGACCTCCTCCCGGATCCCGCTCAGAGCCTGGGCGAGCTCCCCCAGCACCCGTCGGCTCTCGCCCTCGGAGGTGCGGTCGAGGCCGCCGTCGTCGAGCACCGACACGGTCACTCCGCGCCTCCGCGCGTCGAGCACGAGACGCCGCACCTCGTCGTCCAGCAGCCGCCGGCCGCGGATCTCGTCGCGCACGGCCGCCTCGAGCAGGCGGCACTCGCGCCGCTCCTCGTCGGTGAGGTCCGGTCCCGGCTCGGCGATGCGCAGCAGCATGTCGGCGGCGAGGGCGCGGGTCTGCTCCAGCCGGACCTCGCGCTCCGTGAGGTGCGCCTCCTCCGCGGCCCGCCACGACGCGGCCGCGCGCTCGGCCGCCTCGAGCACGCGCGCCTCCGACCCGGCGCGCCCGAGCTCGACGATGAGCAGCTGCGCGATCGCGACCCAGGCGATCCCCCCGACGACGCCGAGAGTGGCCAGAGCGGCCGGGCCTGCCCAGAACACCGTGTGCACGATAAGGAAGCCGACGCCGACCCAGGCGCAGGCCGCGCGGCGGCGGGCGCAGACGATCGTCATCAGCGTGCCGACCGCGGCGATGTACCAGGTGGAGTAGCCGTTGGAGGCGCCCGGATCGAGCGAGGGCGCGACCAGGAGCGGCAGAGCGACGGCGACCGCGGTCATCCCGACCGCGACGGGCAGCGCGAGCCGGGTGGTGGCTCCGGGCCAGAGGGCGACGACGGTCGCCGCGACGTACAGCGCGATCGCGACGAGGTCGGCCGGAGTGGCCGGGGAGATGCGGAAGGAGAAGAAGGCGAGCACCACGTGGTACAGCGAGAAGCCGGCGCCGAGCGCCTGGAGCAGCGGGCGCGGGTAGGCGATCATCGTGCTCCTCCGGCGTCCGCACGCCAGGAGAGGACGACGCGGGTGCCCTCGCCCGGAGCCGAGTCGACCCGCGCCGATCCCCGGGCGTTGTGCACCCGCTCGAGGATGGAGAGCCGGATGCCCAGCCGCTCGCGCGGGACGTCGGCGAGCCGGAAGCCGCGGCCGTCGTCCTCCACCACGACCTCGACCGCGCCGTCGCCCAGGAGCCCGTGCACGGCGCGGTGGACGCTGCCGCTCGGACCCGCGTGCTGGACGCTGTTGGCGAGCGCCTGCCAGACCGCGCCGAGCAGCGCCTCGGCCACCGGGCGCGGCAGCGTCGTCGCGCGCGGATCCACTCCGTCGGCCGCCTCGACCGCGATCTCGGTCCCGAAGGTGGACGCCGCGTGGGCGAACTGGCGGTGCAGGAGCTCGAGCGGGACCAGCCCCTCCGGCGGCTCCGGCTCGTGGTCGGGCAGCAGCACGGCGAGGGTGCGCTGCGCCATCGAGGAGACCAGCGCTCGCTCGGCCGGCGACTCGGCGGAGGCGGCGGAGAGCAGCGTCGCGAGCACGTTGTCGTGCACCAGGGCGTCGACCTCGACCCGCTCGACCTCGCCGGCGTGCTGGCGCATCGCCGCCTCGTACTGCTCCATGGCCGTGGTCTGCGCGCGGTCGATCTGGTCGGCCGACTGCCGGAGCACGGTGATCAGCACCAGCATCACGAAGCCGACGATGCCCACGTAGGCGGCGTCGAGGATCGCGCGGGTCGGCTCCGCCCCGCCGCCGGAGGGGAGCACGCGCAGCAGCCCGAACAGCACGGTCGTCACCGACGCGTACGCGATCGCGATCCGGAGCGGAGCCGCGATCGTGCAGAAGGCGGTGCCGATCGTCAGCAGATACCAGATCCACGGGGTCTCGCGGTCCGCGCCCCCGGTGGCGACGGCGGCCGGCCAGGTCAGGAGCGCGACGAGGACCCCGACTGCGACGAGGACCGCCGTGGTCCGCGTGCCCCGCCGCAGCACGGCGGTGACCACCGCGCCGGTGAGCGATCCGAAGACCAGCACCAGCACCGGCCAGGCCACCTCGGGGCGCAGCAGGGGCAGCTGGGCGAGGATCGGCGGGACGGTCTGCACGCCGAAGCCGAAGCCGAAGAACGACACGACGGTGCTGATGATCCTGTCGATCCGCTCGCGCCCGGCGTTGCGGCGGGCGATCGGCGCCTCAGCGCCCGCCATCGCCGTCGTCCGGGTCGATGCCCGGGAGGATTCCGTCCTCCACCGCGCGCCGCAGCAGATCGACCTTCGTCGGAGCGGGACGCCCGATCTCGACGTACTTGTCGCGGATCCGGTCGAGGTACTCCTTCGCCGTCGACACCGAGATCTGCAGCCGCTCGGCCACCAGCTTCAGCGGCAGCCCCGAGGCGTAGAGGTGCAGGACGTCCCGCTCGCGACGGCCCAGCACGGCCCGGGCGAAGTCGTCGTCGGCATCGATCGCGGAGGCCCACTCCAGATTGTTGAGGACCTCGCCGCGGGCGACGGTGCGGATCGCGGCGACGACCGTCGACATCGGCGAGGACTTCGGGATGACGCCGGCGGCCCCCGCGGCGAGCGCCTCCCGCACGGCCACGACGCGGTCGGCGATGCTGTGGACGAGGACCGCGGAGCCGCGCACCTGCCCCCACTTGACGTTGCTGGTGATGCTCGAGCCGTCGTTCAGGGACAGGTCGAGGACGAGCACCTCGATCTCGCCGCCGCCGATCGTGCTCTCGAGGGCCTCGACGGTCTCGGCGGCGGCGACCACCTGCATCCCCGCGCTCTCGACGGCGGCGGCCACGCCCAGGCGCACCGACTCGTGGTCGTCCACGATCGCCACGCGCACTCGCGGGGCCTCGGCTGCGGCGACGTCGGCGTGGGACTCCATCCCGCCCATGGTACGCAGGCGCGAGCCCGCGGTCAGTCCCCTCGGCGGACCAGTCGCGCAACGGCCTCCACGTGGGAGGTGTGAGGGAAGAGGTCGAAGCCCTCGAGGCGCTCGAGCTCGTAGCCGGCGCCGGTCAGGGCGCCCACGTCGCGGGCGAGCGCGACCGGGTCGCAGGCGACGTAGACGAGCTGCGCCGGCCGCAGCTCCGCGAGAGCGTCGGTGACCGCGCGGCCGGCGCCCGAGCGGGGCGGGTCGAGGACCACGGTGGCTGCGCGCCACCGCGCCCGCTCGCGCGCATCGGCCTGGGCGACGACGTCGCGGAGGTAGCGGTCGACGCGGGCGGTCACCGCGCGGGCGCCGACCTGGTCGGCCAGGTTCTCGAGCGCGTGCTCGGTGGCGCGGGAGTCGCTCTCGACGCTGGTCACGCGCACGCCCGAGCCGAGGCGGTCGGCCAGCGCCGCGGCGAGCAGCCCCACTCCGCCGTAGAGGTCGTGGTTGGCGGCCGACGGATCCGCCGCGTCCGCGTCGACGGCGGCCTGCACGGCCTCGAAGAGCGCGGCGGCGGCTCCGCGGTGCACCTGCCAGAAGCCGGTGCGGTCGACGCGGAAGGTGCGGTCGGCGACGAACTCGCTGACGACCGTGCGGTCGCGGCGGGCGCGCTTGCCGGAGGGGTCGCGCACGAGCACCGCGGCCCCCTCGGACCCGGCAGCGTCGACGAGGTCGACCACCGAGCCGGGGGCGAGGCGCTCGCCCAGCGGTGCGGCCAGGGAGGAGTCGGCGGTCGCGAGGGGCAGCGACTCCACCGTGACGACGTGATGGCTGCGCGCCGCGTAGGGGCCGACCCGTCCGTCGTCGTCGACGTGGAGGCGGTTCCGCGTGCGCCAGCCGAGGCCGCCGGACGCGTCGTCCCCGCCGATCGGCGAGACCTCCACCTCGACCTCGCGGCGGGCGAAGCGGGAGAAGGAGTCGACCAGCACGAGGCGCTTCAGCTCGCGCTGGTAGGCGAGGTCGGCGTGGCCGAGCTCGGCACCGCCGACGCGCTCCTCCGGGCGGCGGTGGAGAGCGGCCTCGGGCCAGACGTGCTCCACCCGGTGCTCGGACGCCTCGAGCACCTCGAGCGCCTCGGCGCGCCAGAAGCTGTCGTGCCGGACCTCGCTGATCCGCGCCCGCACGCGCTCCCCGGGGAGGACGTCCGGGACGAAGACGACGCGGCCCTCGTGCCGGGCGACGAACACGCCGCCGTGGGCGACATTGCTAATGTCGAGCTCGATCTCGGTCCCGAGTGCGTCGTCGGCCCCGTCGGGGCGGGCGGATGCTCGGGACGGGGTCTGTGCCATCCGTCGAGCATCCCACAGCGTGGGCCCGGCCGCAGGGAGCCCTCGTGCGCCTCTACCTCGCCTCCACCTCCCCCGCGCGCCTCGCGCTGCTGCGGGCCTCCGGGATCGAGCCCGTCGTCGTCCCCTCCGAGGTGGACGAGCCCGCGGCCGTCGCCCGAGCCGAGCAGGAGCGGGGCGCGGCGCTGGACGCGGATGCCACCGTCTCGCTGCTCGCCCGCGCCAAGGCGCACGCCGTCCTCGGCCCGCAGATCGACGGGCTGGTGCTCGGCGGCGACTCCGCGTTCGTCCTCGACGGCGTCGTCCACGGCAAGCCGCACGAGCCGGAGCGGGCCCGGGAGCGCTGGCGCGCCCAGCGCGGACGCACCGGCCGCCTCCACTCCGGCCACTGGCTCGTCGACCACCGCGGCGGGAGGATCGTCGCCGAGGCCGGAGCGGTCACCTCCGCCGCCGTCACCTTCGCCGACGACATCGACGACGCCGAGATCGACGCCTACGTCGCCACCGGCGAGCCGCTCGAGGTGGCCGGAGCCTTCACCATCGACGGCCGCGGCGCCGGCTTCATCACCGCGATCGAGGGCGACCCCTCGACGGTGATCGGGATGTCGGTGCCGACCCTCCGTGCTCTGGTGCGGAGCCTCGGCGTCGACTGGACCGCGCTGTGGAACCGCTGAGGTCCGTCCCGCCCTTGTGAGGAACCGACGAAGGCCCTCCGCTTCTTTGTGGTGAGCCGCGCCGGACCGGGCGGAGCCGCCCCCTAGGGTTGGGGACCATGCCGAAGATTACGAAGGTGCTCGTCGCCAACCGGGGCGAGATCGCCGTCCGAGTCATCCGCGCCGCCCGCGACAGCGGGATCGCCTCCGTCGCCGTCTACGCCGACCAGGACCGCGACGCCGTGCACAGCCGTCTCGCCGACGAGGCCTACGCCCTCGGCGGGACGACCAGCGCCGAGACCTACCTCGTCATCGACAAGCTGCTCTCGGTGGCGCGCCGCTCCGGTGCCGACGCCGTGCACCCCGGCTACGGGTTCCTCGCCGAGAACGCCGACTTCGCCCGCGCCGTCATCGACGCCGGCCTGATCTGGATCGGCCCCGGCCCCGAGGCCATCGAGCGCCTCGGCGACAAGGTCTCGGCCCGCCACGTCGCCGAGAAGGTCGGCGCCCCGCTCGCTCCGGGAACCCTCAACCCGGTCTCCGGCGCCGCCGAGGTGCTCGAGTTCGTGGACCAGTACGGCCTCCCCGTCGCGATCAAGGCGGCCTTCGGCGGCGGCGGCCGCGGCCTCAAGGTCGCCCGCGAGCGCGACGAGGTCGAGGAGCTGTTCGCCTCCGCCACGCGCGAGGCCGTCGCCGCGTTCGGCCGCGGCGAGTGCTTCGTCGAGAAGTACCTCGATCAGCCGCGCCACGTCGAGACCCAGTGCCTGGCCGACGCGCACGGCAACGTCGTCGTCGTCTCCACCCGCGACTGCTCCCTCCAGCGCCGCCACCAGAAGCTCGTCGAGGAGGCGCCCGCGCCGTTCCTGACCGACGCGCAGAACACCGAGCTCTACCGCGCCTCGAAGGCGATCCTGCAGGAGGTCGGCTACCTCGGCGCCGGGACCTGCGAGTTCCTGATCGGCAAGGACGGCACGGTGTCCTTCCTCGAGGTGAACACCCGCCTCCAGGTCGAGCACCCCGTGTCGGAGGAGATCACCGGCATCGACCTCGTGCGCGAGCAGTTCCGCCTCGCCGAGGGCGGCGTGCTCGACTACGACGACCCGGCGCCCCGCGGCCACTCCTTCGAGTTCCGCATCAACGGCGAGGACGCGGGCCGCGGCTTCCTCCCCGCCCCGGGCCCGGTGCACGTCTTCAAGGCCCCCGGGGGACCCGGCGTCCGCGTCGACTCCGGCGTCGTCGCCGGCGACGTGATCTCCGGCTCCTTCGACTCCCTCCTCGCGAAGCTGATCGTCACCGGCGACAGCCGCGAGCAGGCGCTGGAGCGCTCGCGCCGCGCCCTCGCCGAGTTCGAGGTCACCGGCCTGCCGACCGTCCTCCCCTTCCACCGCGCGATCGTCGAGGACCCGGCCTTCGCTCCCGAGGGCGGCGCGCCCTTCACGATCTACACCCGCTGGATCGAGACCGAGTTCGAGAACACGATCCCGGCCTGGAGCGGCGAGCCCGGAGCGGCCTCCGAGCCGGCGGCTCGTCAGAACGTGGTGGTCGAGGTGGACGGGCGCCGCGTCGAGGTCACCCTCCCCGCCGACCTGGTCGGCTCGGGACCCGCCCGCGGAACTGCTGCGGCCTCCCCGAAGCGCCGCGGCTCCTCCTCCGTCAGCACCGTCACGGGCGACTCCGTCGCCTCGCCCATGCAGGCCACGATCGTCAAGGTCGCCGTCGCCGAGGGCGACACCGTCGTCACCGGCGACCTGGTCGTCGTCCTCGAGGCGATGAAGATGGAGCAGCCGCTCACCGCCCACAAGGACGGCGTCGTGAAGGGCCTCGACGCGGAGGCCGGCTCGACCGTCCCCGCAGGGCACGTGCTCCTCCAGATCGTCTGAGCCCGTTCCGGGCCGCTCCCCGCGCGGCCCGGCGCGGTCGGCTCCTCGATGTGGGGGGCTACCGCAGAGCGGCTAGCGTCGCGCTGCCGAGAATCGCTTCGCACGCGATTCCCGATCGCGCGCTCTGCCGATGGAGGGCCACTCCCGGCGCGGCCCGGCGGAGGGACGGGCGTCAGGTGACGATGTGCATGGCGCGCGCGGCGTCCGAGATCGAGCCGGTGAGGCTCGGATAGACGGTGAAGGCCCGCGCGACCTGGTCGACGGTCAGACGGTGCTCCACGGCGAGGGCGAGCGGGAAGATCAGCTCGCTCGCCTTGGGAGCGACGATGACGCCTCCGATGACGGTGCCGGAGCCCGTGCGCGCGAACAGCTTCACGAAGCCGTCGCGGATCCCCATCATCTTCGCCCGCGGGTTCGCTGCGAGCGGGAGCTTGTAGATCTCGCCCTGCGCGATCCCCTCCTCGATCTCGCGCTGGCTCCACCCGACGGTCGCGATCTCGGGCTGGGTGAAGATGTTGGCCGCGACGTTGCGCACCTCGGTCGGGTTCACGGCGTCGCCCATGGCGTGGAACACGCCGGTGCGGCCCTGCATCGCGGCGACGGAGGCGAGCGGGAGGAACGTGGTGCAGTCCCCGGCCGCGTAGATCGACGGGACGCTGGTGCGGGCGACGCGGTTGACGCGGATGTGCCCCGACTCCGTCAGCTGCACTCCCGCGTCCTCGAGACCGATGCCCGCCGTGTTCGGCACGGAGCCGACGGCCATCAGGCAGTGCGAGCCCTCGACGACGCGTCCGTCCGAGAGCACGGCCTGCACGCCCTTCTCCGTCCGCTCGACGCGGTCGGCGCGCGACTTCGAGAGCACGACCATGCCGTTGCGCTTGAAGACGTTCTCGATCACGGCGGCCGCGTCGGCGTCCTCGCCGGGCAGCACCTGGTCGCGGGAGGAGATGAGGGTCACGCGCGCGCCGAGCGCGCGGTAGGCGGAGGCGAACTCCGCGCCGGTCACGCCGGAGCCGACCACGATGAGGTGCTCGGGGACGGACTTGAGGTTGTAGAGCTGGGTCCAGCTGAGGATGCGCTCGCCGTCGGGAGCCGCGGTCGGGAGCACGCGGGGGCTGGCGCCCACCGAGACCACGATCGTGTCCGCCTCGATGCGGTCGAAGTCCATGCCCTCGCCGCCGGCGGCCGTCGAGACGATCAGCGCGTTCGAGCCGTCCAGGCGCCCGTCCCCCTGGACGATGCGCACGCCGTGGTGCACCAGGTTCGCGCGCATGTCCTCGGACTGCTGGCGCGCGAGGCCGAGCAGTCGCTTGTTCACCGTCGCCAGGTTGACCGCGACGTCCGGGCGGACCGGCTTGTTCTGCTCGGAGCGGGTGAAGAACTGCACGCCCAGGTCGGCGGCCTCGCCGATGGCGTTGGTCGCCTCCGCCGTCGCGATGAGCGACTTCGACGGGACGACGTCGGTGATGACGGCCGAGCCGCCCACTCCGACCCGCTCGACCAGGGTGACCTCGGCGCCGAGCTGTGCTCCCGCGATGGCGGCTTCGTAGCCGCCGGGCCCCCCTCCGAGTACAGCGATCCTCTGCGCGCGCTCGAACTCGTAAGCCATGCTTCCCATTGTCCTCTCTCACTGAGTGTTCGCCCAATCGCGGGGTGTCGGACCGGCCGCGGCAGCCGTCCTCCGCCGCCGCGCAGCCCGTCGGTAGGGTGGGAGGATGTCCGACCAGACCCTGCACCCGCTCGACGCCCCCGACGCCGATCCCTTCGAGATCGCGGCCCGCGCAGCCGCTCAGATCGCCGAGGCGACCGGGGTCGAGAAGCACGACATCGCCCTCACCCTCGGCAGCGGCTGGGGCAAGGCCGCCGACGCGATCGGCGAGACGACCGCCACCGTGGAGGCCACCGAGATCCTCGGCTTCTCCAAGCCGGCCGTGCACGGGCACGGCGGCACCCTGCGCTCCGTGCTGCTCCCCACCGGCAAGCGCGCGCTGATCATCGGAGCCCGCACCCACTACTACGAGGGCTACGGCGTGCGCCGCGTCGCGCACAGCGTCCGCACCGCCGCCGCGACGGGCGCGACGGTGATGATCCTCACCAACGGAGCGGGCGGCATCAAGGAGCACTGGACCCCCGGAACCCCCGTGCTGATCAGCGACCACATCAACCTCACCGCCGACTCGCCGCTCGAGGGCGCGACCTTCGTCGATCTCACCGACCTCTACTCCTCGCGCCTGCGCGACCTCGCCCGGGGGACGCGCCCGGAGCTGGACGAGGGCGTGTACGTGCAGTTCCGCGGGCCGCACTACGAGAGCCCGGCCGAGGTGCAGATGGCGAAGATCATCGGCGGGCACATCGTCGGCATGTCGACGGCTCTGGAGGCCATCGCCGCGCGCGAGGCGGGCATGGAGGTGCTGGGCATGTCGCTCATCACCAACCTCGCCGCCGGCATCCAGAAGACCCCCCTCAGCCACGAGGAGGTGCTCGAGGCCGGCCGCGACGCGGAGGACGACCTCGCCCGTCTGCTCGCCGGCATCACGGGCGCCCTGTGAGCGCCGACGTCCGGGACCTCGCCGAGGACTGGCTCGCCCAGGACCCCGACCCGGAGACGCGCGAGGAGCTGGTCGGCCTGCTGACCGCCTCCGACTCGGGCGACGCCTCCGCCCGCGCCGAGCTCGAGGACCGCTTCGGCGCGCGCCTGGCCTTCGGCACCGCGGGCCTGCGCGGCGCCATCGCGGCGGGATCCAACCGGATGAACCGGGTGCTGGTCTCGCAGGCCGCCGTCGGCCTCGCCGACTTCCTGCTGGCACAGGGCGTCCAGCGGCCCGTCGTCGTGATCGGCTACGACGGCCGGAAGAACTCGCGCGTCTTCGCCGAGGACTCCGCAGCGCTGATGGCGGGCGCCGGCGTGGACGCGGTGCTGCTGCCCCGCCTCCTGCCCACCCCCGTGCTGGCCTTCGCCGTGCGCCACCTCGGCGCCGATGCCGGAGTGATGGTCACGGCGAGCCACAACCCGCCCCAGGACAACGGCTACAAGGTGTACCTCGGCGGCGCCGACGAGGGCTCGCAGATCGTGCCGCCGGTCGACTCCGAGATCGCCGAGCGGATCCTCGCGGTCGCGCGCGGCCGACGCGTCCCGGAGCTGCCGCGCGGCGAGTACCGGCTCGCGGACGAGTCCGTGGTGGCCGCCTACATCGAGGCGACGGCCGCGGTCGGCCGCCAGGATGCTCCGCTGCGCGTCGTCTACACGGCGATGCACGGGGTGGGCTGGGAGACGGCGCACCGCGTGCTCTCCGCGGCCGGCTTCGACGAGCCGGCCGTCGTGGTCGAGCAGATCGAGCCCGACGCGGCGTTCCCGACGGTCGCGTTCCCGAATCCGGAGGAGGCGGGCGCCCTCGACCTCGCCTTCGCGACGGCGCGCTCCGGTCGCGCGCAGCTGATCGTGGCGAACGACCCGGACGCCGACCGCTTCGCCGCCGCCGTGCCCGACGCCTCCATCCCGGAAGGCTTCCGCCGCCTCACCGGCAACGAGGTCGGAGCGCTGCTCGGCTGGCGCGCCGCTGAGCAGGCCCGCCGCGAGGGCCGCGCCGGAGGAGCGCTCGCCTGCTCGATCGTCTCCTCCCCCGCCCTCGGCGCCGTGGCGGCCGATTACGGCCTCGACTTCGCCGAGACGCTCACGGGATTCAAGTGGATCTCGCGGGTCCCCGACCTCGTCTTCGGCTACGAGGAGGCGCTCGGCTACCTGGTGAACCCCGGGACGGTCCGCGACAAGGACGGTGTCTCGGCCGCGCTCGCCTTCCTCTCCCTCGCGAGCGCGCTCGCCGCCGAGGAGCGGACGATCGACGATGAGCTGGAGTCCTTCGCCGAGCGGTTCGGGCTCTTCGGATCGGAGCAGATCTCGCTCCGCGTCACCGACCTCTCCGAGATCGGCCGGATCATGGCCGGACTCCGCGCGACGCCCCCCACCGCGATCAGCGGGCTCGCCGTCGAGCGGAGCGAGGACCTGCTCGCCGAGGGCGGCGCGCTGCCCCCGACCGACGCGCTCCGCTTCTCCCTCGACGGGGCCCGCCTCATCGCACGCCCCAGCGGCACGGAGCCCAAGGTCAAGCTCTACCTCGACGCCTGGTCGCACGACTCCGACGCCGACGTCCGCCGCTCGGCCGTCTCGTCCCGCCTCGCCGCTCTGCGAACCGGCGCCGCGGAGCTCCTCGCGTAGGTCCCCCTCCGGTCAGCGGGGCGCGCGGACACCGATCCGCTCGCCCCGCTTCCAGAGCCGCTCCACCGGGCCTAGCTCGAACCGGCGCAGCCACAGGTGCGCCGCGAGCACGACGACCGCCGCGAGGAGCAGGAACGCTCCGACGGTCACCGGGACACGCCACTGCGCAGCGGTCACCGCCAGTCCGAGTCCCCAGCCGGAGAAGAGGGCGCCGCCGAGCAGGTTCTGCAGGAGGTAAGCGCTCAGGGCGATTCGAGACAGCCCGACGGAACCCGCTCTGCGGAACGCACCCCGTCGCTACGCCGACCGCGCTGAGCCGCGCACGGAGCGGCTCAGAAGACGACTCAGCCCAGCGCTCGCTCGATCTTCTCCGTGATCTCGTTCTGGTCGAGGTAGTTGTCGATGACCACGACCTCGGCGAAGGTGCGGCCGATGCGGTCGACGAGCTCGCCGGAGGTGAGGATGACCTGCGCGTCGGCGGCGAGCGTGCCGACGGAGTCCAGGTCGGAGGCGATCACCTCGGCCTCGAGGTCGAGGGTCTCGAGGGCGCGCTCGGCGCCGAGCTTCAGGATGGCGGAGGTGCCGATTCCGGCGCCGCAGAGGGTGACGATCTTCATGCGCTTCTTCCGTGGTGCGGGTGGTGCGGGGTGCTGTCGGTGAGGACGGCGTTGATGCTGCGGACGGTGCGGGCGGCGGCGAGAGCGCCGACCGCGTCCGGGCGGCTGAGCACGTCGGCGAGCCCGGAGACGAAGCCGATGTGTCCGTGCGCCCGGGTGGCGGCGATCCCGATGACGACCGAGACCGGGTCGTTGGTGCTGTGCCCGAAGGCGACGGGCTCGGCCAGCGTGACGACGGAGAGGCCGTCGGCCAGGACGTCGTTGCCGGGCCGGGCGTGCGCGAGGGCGAGCCCGGGCGCGATGACGATGTACGGCCCGAGCACGTCGACCTGCTCGACCATGCGCCGCGAGTAGGCGGCGTCGACCGCGCCCGTCCGCTCAAGCGCGCGGCCCGCCTCGAGGACGGCCTCCCGCCACGATCCGGCGGAGTGGCGGAGGGCCACCGCCTCCTCGGGCAGCGCGTCCAGCGGCACCGTCAGGCCGCCTCGAAGCCGGCGCTGATCGTCTCGACGAGCTCGCGGCGCTCGTCGAGCGGCAGGAAGGCGGCGTGAGCCGCGTTCAGCTGGAAGGCCTCGAAGTCGTCGAGGTCGTACCCGAACGCGTCGGACAGGAGGGCGAGCTCGCGGCTGAGGGTCGTCGCGCTCATCAGGCGGTTGTCGGTGTTCACCGTGACGCGGAAGCCCAGCTGGTAGAGCAGGTCGAAGGGGTGGTCCCCGAGCTCGGCGCCCCACGCTGCGACGGCGCCGGTCTGCAGGTTGGAGGAGGGGCTGAGCTCGAGGGCGATCTCGCGGTCCTTCACCCACTCCGAGAGCTCGCCGAGGGTCACGTAGCTCGCGTCGTCGTCCTGGCGCTCGATGCGGATGTCCTCGGCGATCCGGACGCCGTGACCCAGGCGCAGGGCGCGTCCGTCGAGCAGGGCCGAGCGGATGCTGTCGAGGCCGTCCGCCTCCCCCGCGTGGACCGTGGTCGGGAAGTGGGCCGCCGCCAGCAGCTCGAAGGCGGCACGGTGGCGCGAGGCGGGGAAGCCCGCCTCGGCTCCGGCGATGTCGAAGCCGATCGCGCCGCGCTCGCGGTGGCGCAGCGCCAGCTCGGCGACCTCGAGCGAGCGGTCGGCGTGCCGCATCGCGGTGATCAGCTGGCCGACGCGGAGCCGGTGGCCCTGCGCCGCCGCCTCCTGCACCCCCTGCTGCAGCCCCTCCTGGACCGCCTCGACGGCCGCGTCGAGCGAGAGGCCGGCGCGCTGGTGCTGCTCCGGCGCCCAGCGCACCTCGCCGTGCACGACTCCGTCGGCGGCGAGGTCGAGCACGAACTCGCGGGCCACGCGCTCGAGCGCCGGCGCGGTCTGCATCACGGCGACCGTCGTCTCGAAGGTGGCGATGTAGTCGGTGAGGGAGCCGGAGTCGGCCGTGGCGCGGAACCACTCGGCGAGCGCGTCCGGCTCCTCGGCCGGGAGCGGCACGCCCGTCTCGCGGGCGATCTCGAGGACCGTGCCGGGCCGCAGGCCTCCGTCGAGGTGGTCGTGCAGCGACACCTTGGGGAGCTCGTCGATGAGGACGCCCTCACCGGGAAGGAGGTACTCCTCGGTCTGATCGGTCACGGTGCTCCTCGCAGGTCGGCGGTGGTTCGCCGACCACCCTAGAGGGTCGGCAGGAGCGGCTCGCCGGGCGGCGCCTCCTCCGTGCTGGGCGGCGCGGAGCTAGGAGACGCGCTCGGCCACGAGGGGGCCGCCGTCGAGCACCTCGTCGCCGTCGTCGCCGATCCGGTAGGCGCCGTCGAGCGCCTCCAGCGCCCGGGCGAAGCGCTCCGGCTCGTCGGCCGAGAGCGTGAGCAGGGGCTGGCCCGCGCGGACAAGGTCGCCCGGCTTCGCATGCAGGTCGATCCCCGCCGCGTGCTGCACCGCGTCGGACTGGCGAGCGCGTCCGGCGCCCAGGCGCCAGGCGGCGATGCCGAACGGCAGCGCCTGCTGCTCCACCAGCACGCCGTCGCGCTCGGCGACCACGACGTGGGTCTCGCGGGCCTCGGGGAGGGCCGCGTCCGGGTCTCCCCCCTGGGCGCGGATGACCGCACGCCAGGTGTCCATGGCGGCGCCGCCGTCGAGGGCGCGCTCCACGTCCGCGTCCGGCTGCCCGGCGAGGGCCAGCATCTCGCGGGCCAGGGCCAGCGTCAGCTCCCGGACGTCCGAGGGGCCGCCGCCGGCGAGCACCTCGACCGACTCCCGCACCTCGTTCGCGTTGCCGATGGCCAGCCCGAGCGGCACGTTCATGTTGGTCAGCAGCGCGGTGGTCCGCACCCCCGCGTCGTTGCCGAGGTCGACCATCGCCCGGGCGAGCTCGCGCGAGCGCTCGATGTCGACCATGAACGCGCCGGAGCCGAACTTCACGTCGAGCACCAGTGCGTCCGTGCCCTCGGCGATCTTCTTCGACATGATCGAGGACGCGATCAGCGGGATCGCCTCGACGGTCCCGGTGATGTCGCGGAGCGCGTAGAGCTTCTTGTCGGCGGGAGCCAGGCCGGAGCCCGCGGCGCAGATCACGCCGCCGACCGTCCGCAGCTGCTCCAGCATCTCCTCGTTGCCGAGGTCGGCCCGCCAGCCCGGGATCGACTCCAGCTTGTCGAGCGTTCCGCCCGTGTGGCCGAGCCCGCGTCCCGAGAGCTGGGGCACCGCGACGCCGAAGGAGGCGACCAGCGGCATCAGCGGGAGCGTGATCTTGTCGCCGACCCCGCCCGTGGAGTGCTTGTCGACCGTGCGCTTGCCGAGCCCGTCGAACCGCATGCGCTCGCCGCTGGCGATCATCGCCAGGGTGAGGTCGCGGATCTCGTCGCGCTCCATCCCGTTCAGCAGGACCGCCATCGCGAAGGCCGCCATCTGCTCGTCGGCGACGTAGCCGCGGGTGTAGGCGTCGATCAGCCAGTCGATCTGCGCGGTCGAGAGCGTGCCGCGGTCGCGCTTGGTGCGGATGATGTCGACGGCGTCGAAGTCCTCGACGGGGGTGGTGCGGGTCATGCGGAGTCCTCGGTTCGGGAGTGGGAGCGGGTGACGGCGGCGCTAGGAGGCGGCGTAGGCCTCGAGGGTGCGCGGGCCGAACGCGTCGGGGATGACCTCGTCGATCGTCTTCACGCCCGACACGGTCTGGAGGAGCATGCCCTCGGCCGAGTGCTCGAAGAGCAGCTGACGGCAGCGCCCGCAGGGCATCAGGACGCCGCCCTTCCCGTCGACGCAGGTGAAGGCCACGAGCCGGCCGCCGCCCGTCATGTGCAGGGAGGACACCAGCGCGCACTCGGCGCAGAGCGTGAGCCCGTAGGAGGCGTTCTCGACGTTGCAGCCCGAGATCGTCCGGCCGTCGTCCACGAGCGCGGCGACCCCGACGGGGAACTTCGAGTACGGGACGTAGGCGTGGCTCATGGCCTCGAGAGCGGCCTCGCGCAGCGCCTCCCAGTCGATGTCGGTCACGACGGCTCCTCTCAGGACTTCAGGTACGGCTTGCCGGCGGCGGCCGGCCCGCGGGACTGGCCGACGAGACCGGCCACCGCGAAGATCGTCACGACGTACGGCAGCATCAGCATGAACTCGCTCGGCACGGGCGAGCCGATGACGCCGAGCACGTTCTGCAGGTTGGTCGCGAAGCCGAACAGCAGCGACGCGAGCGTCGCCTTGATCGGGTCCCAGCGGCCGAAGATGACGGCGGCCAGGGCGATGAAGCCCGCACCCGCGGTCATCTCCTTGCCGAACGCGCCGACCGCGTCGAGCGTGTAGTACGCGCCGCCGACTCCGGCGATCGCCCCGGCGAGGGAGACGTTCCAGAAGCGCGTGCGGGCGACATCGATGCCGACGGTGTCCGCGGCCTGCGGGTGCTCGCCCACGGCGCGCAGGCGGAGGCCCCACTTGGTCTTGAACAGGCCCCACCACACCGCGACGATCGCGACGTACATCAGGTAGACGATCACCGTCTGGTTGAACAGGACGGCACCCACGATCGGCACCTGGCTGAGCACCGGGATCGGGAGGCGGTCGAACTTCACCGGCGAGTTGAAGGTCGACGCGTCGGCGGAGAGGACCTGGGAGTAGAGGAAGCTCGTCAGGCCGGTCACCAGCACGTTCAGCACGACGCCGACGATCACCTGGTCGACCAGGTACTTGATCGCGAAGGCGGCCAGCACGAAGGACACCAGGACGCTCGCGACCATCGCCGCGAGCAGGCCGAGCACCGGCTGGCGGGTGAGGGAGCCGACCATCGCCGCGGTGAAGGCGCCGGCGAGCAGCTGTCCCTCGATCGCGACGTTGACGACTCCGACCCGCTCCGAGATGACGCCGCCGAGCGAGCCGAAGATCAGCGGAGTGGCGAGCCCGACGGTCCCGAGCAGCAGGCCCGAGACGGGCAGCGCGGCACCGGCCGACGCCCAGACGAGGAACCCGATCAGGAAGACCAGGGCGAAGACCGCCGAGAGCCAGAGCGGGATCCGACGGCCGGCGCGGGTGAGCGCGGCGGAGACGACGGCCAGGGCGACCAGGAGGATCGCGACGACCACTCCCGTTCCCCGCGTCGGGAACGGGATGTCCGGCAGGGCGAAGAAGTCGGTGCCCGCGGCGAGGCGGAACGAGCTCGTCCCGTCGCGGCCGAGGGCCACGAAGAGGACGACGGCGAGCAGCGCGAAGACGCCGAACGCGATCGGCGCCTTCCAGCTGCGGATCACGACGCGGTCGGGGGCGGTGGCGACGGCGGTGCTCATGCGGACACCTCCGAGGTGCGGCGGGTGCGGCGCTTCGGGGCGGCCCCGGGCGTCGGGAGGCGGAAGATCGCGCGCACCAGCGGCGGTGCGGCGATGAAGAGGACGATCAGCGACTGGACGACGAGGACCACGTCGATCGGCACGCCCTCGGCGGCCTGCATCGAGTAGCCGCCCGCCTTGAAGGCGCCGAAGAGGATGCCGGCGAAGAACACGCCCCAGGGGCGGGAGCGGCCCAGCAGCGCGACCGTGATCGCGTCGAAGCCGATGCCCGCGTCGATCCCGGAGGTGAAGCCGGTCGTGACCGTCCCCATCACCTGGGCGCTGCCGGCGAGGCCGAGCAGGCCGCCGGAGAGCAGCATCGCGGACACGTAGCTGTTCTTCACGTCGATGCCCGCCACGCGCGCCGCGTGCGGGTTCTCTCCCACCGCCCGGAACTTGAAGCCGATCGTCGAGCGGTTCAGGAGCCACCAGACGAACACGGTCGCGAGGACCGCGAAGACGAAGCCGAGCGTGAGCGAGTAGCCGGAGCCGAGGAGGGCCGGGAAGACCGCGGTCTCCTTCATCCCGGGCGACTTCGGGTTGTTCGAGCCGGGCGCCTGCAGCGCGCCGGGCGTCCGCAGCAGGTAGGAGATCAGGTAGAAGGCGACGTAGTTGAGCATGATCGTGAGGATCACCTCGTGCGCGCCGGTGCGGGCCTTGAGCAGTCCCACGAGTCCGCCCCAGAGCGCTCCGCCCAGGATGCCGGCGGCGAGCGCGACGATCAGGTGCACGCCCCACGGCAGGTCGAAGGAGAAGCCGACCCAGCCCGCGCAGGCGGCCGCGATCAGCATCTGGCCGCGTCCGCCGATGTTGAACAGGCCGACGCGGAAGGCCAGCGCCACTCCGAGGCCGCCGGCGATCAGCGGCGTCGCGAAGGCCAGGGTGTCCGTCAGCGGCTTGATGCCGTTGGCGAAGCCCTCGCGGCGGAAGTTGTAGACCGAGCCCTGGAAGAGCGAGGAGTAGGCGCCGGAGACGGACTGCCAGATCGCCTGCAGGGTGTCGAGCGGCCGGGCGAAGAAGTAGCCCGACGCCGCCTGGACGTCCTTGTCGGTCGCGGCGATCAGCACGCCGCCCGCGATGAGGGAGAGCAGCACGGCGAGCACCGACATCAGCGCGGTGCCGGAGAGGATCTCGCGCAGGACGCGGGAGGCGCCGCTCTCGAGCGGGCCGGGGCGCACCTCCTGATCCGGCTTCTGGCCGGGCTCGAGCCCGGACGCCTTCTCGGTCTCCGCGTCGGGATCGACCGCGGGCAGTTGCGCGTCGCTCACGCCGCCGCTCCCTTCTCGGCGGGCGTCTGCCCGGCCATCATGAGCCCCAGGACCTCGCGGGGCGTGTCGGCGGGGACGATGCCGATGATCCCGCCCTTGTACATGACCGCGATGCGGTCGGCGAGCGCCGCGACCTCGTCGAGCTCGGTCGACACCACGATCACGGGGACCCCGGTGTCGCGCGTCTCGACGATGCGCTTGTGGACGAACTCGATGGAGCCGACGTCGATGCCGCGGGTGGGCTGCGCCGCGATGAACAGCCGCAGCTCCCGGCTGAGCTCGCGCGCGAGCACCACCTTCTGCTGGTTGCCGCCGGAGAGGCGGCCGACATGGGTGCCGATCCCCTGGGCGCGCACGTCGAACTCGCGCACCCGCTCCTCGGCGAAGCGCTCGAGCTCCTTGAGCCGCAGGCCCAGGCCCTTCACGAACGGTCCGCGGTCGCTGCGGTCGAGCATGAGGTTCTCGGCGATCGTGAACTCGGCGACCAGACCGTCCTCGGTGCGGTCCTCGGGGACGAAGCCGACCCCCGACTCGAGGACGCGGCGCACGGACAGCCCGTCGAGGCGGCGCCCGTCCAGGGTCACTGAGCCCTCGACCCGCTCCTGCAGGCCCATGATCGCCTCGGTGAGCTCGGTCTGGCCGTTGCCCTGCACGCCCGCGATCGCGAGGATCTCGCCGCGGCGGACCTCGAAGGAGACGTCGTCGACGACGGCCTGGCCGTTGGCGTCGCGCACGGTGAGGTTCGAGACGACGAGGGCCTCGTCGCCCGGCACCGCCTGCTCCTTCTGCACCGTGAGCTCGACGGCGCGGCCGACCATCAGCGAGGCGAGCTCGGCGTTGCTCGCCGTCGGCGACGCCTCCCCCACCACTCTGCCGAGGCGGATGACCGTGATGCGGTCGCCCACCTCGCGCACCTCGCGCAGCTTGTGCGTGATGAAGACGATGGCGGTCCCGGCCGCGCGCAGCTGGCGCATGATCGCGATCAGCTCGTCGGTCTCCTGCGGTGTCAGCACCGCGGTCGGCTCGTCGAACACGAGCACCCGGGCGTCGCGCGAGAGCGCCTTGATGATCTCGACCCGCTGCTGCACGCCGACGGGGAGGTCCTCGACCAGGGCGTCGGGATCCACGTCGAAGCCGAAGCGGTCCGAGATCTCCCGCACCCGGGCGCGCGCGGCGGCGAGGTCCAGGCGTCCGCCGGCCTTCGTCTCCTCGTGGCCCAGCATGACGTTCTCGGCGACGGTGAACACGGGGACGAGCATGAAGTGCTGGTGGACCATCCCGATGCCCGCCTTCATGGCGTCGCCCGGACCGGAGAAGTGCTGGACCGCGTCGTCCAGCAGGATCTCCCCCTCCTCGGCCTGGTACAGGCCGTAGAGCACGTTCATGAGCGTCGACTTGCCCGCGCCGTTCTCGCCGAGGAGGCAGTGGATCTCACCGGGTTCGACGGTGAGATCGATGTGGTCGTTGGCCACGAGCGCGCCGAAGCGCTTCGTGATGCCACGCAGTTCGAGCTTCATGGGACCAATCTAACTTTCGGTTCGCGCCACGTTGCGCCGTCGGCCCGGATCCGGGGCGGAGCGGAGCCGATCCGCCCCCCGGACCGACGAAGAGGCCGGCGGGCCCGAGGTGTGCTCGGGCCCGCCGGCCTCTTCGAGGAAGCGGCTAGGACGCCGCGGGAGCGGACGGGGAGGTGACGGTGATGGAGCCGTCGATGATGCCCGCCTTGATGGTGTCGAGCTCGCCCTGCAGGTCGCCCGAGACCTTCGACTCGAAGTCGTGGAACGGCGCGATGCCGACTCCGTCGTTCTCGAGGGTGCCCACGAAGGGAGTGGGATCGAAGTCGTCGGCTCCGGCGGTGCTGGTGACGTCGGTGGTGCCTGCCTCGATGCCCTTGAGGATCGAGGTCAGGTACAGGTCGGCGCCGTCGGGGTAGGTCTCGTAGAGGTCCGCGTCCACGCCGACCATCGCGATGTCCTTGCCGGAGTCGCGGATCGCCTCGATCGCCGACTGGAAGATCGGACCGCCGACGGGGAGGATGACGTCCGCGTTCTGGTCGATCAGCGACTGGGCGGCCGACTTGGCCTCGACGCCCGCCGCGAAGCCGCCGGTGAAGGAGCCGGTCTGCGCGTCGACGTCCCAGCCGACGACCTTGACGTCCTTCCCCTTCTGCTCGTTGTAGTACTTCACGCCGTCGGCGTAGCCGTCCATGAAGATCGTGACGGTCGGGAACTGCTGGCCGCCGTAGGTGCCGACGACGCCGGTCTTGGAGTACGACGCGGCCGTGTAGCCGGCCAGGAACGCCGCCTGCGAGGTGTCGAAGGTGATCGGCTTGACGTTCGGCAGGTCGATCGACGCGTCGTCGATGATCGCGAAGTCGATGTCGGTGTTCGCCTCGGCGGCGGCCGACGTGGCCTCGGCCAGCGCGAAGCCGACGGTGATGATCAGGTTGCAGCCCTGGTCGACGAGGCTGGTGAGGTTCGGGGCGTAGTCCGTCTCGGACTCCGAGGTGACGGTCTTCGGCGTGACGCCGAGGTCCTCCGAGGCCTTCACGAGGCCGTTGTAGCCGAGCTCGTTGAACGACTTGTCGTCGAACCCGCCCGCGTCGGAGACCATGCAGGGCAGGAAGTCGCCACCGGCGGCGGCGCTGGAGCCGCTCTCCTCGGGGGCGGAGGCGCAACCGGCGAGAAGCGCGGTGACGCCGAGGGCGGCGAGACCGCCGAACGCGGCCTTACGCGAGGTGATAGTCAAGATGTCGTCCTCCAGGAATGCGGCCCCGCGCGACGAGCGCAGCAGGGCGTCGATCCCCACACGTTACTAAATGTGACAAGCCGCTCAGCCGCCCGGACGGTAGACCTCAGGAAGCGTTACACAGTGTTGATCTTCCTGTGATGCGCGGAGCGCATCACAGAGCGCGGTCGGCCTCTCTACGGGAGCGTTCCGCAGAGCGGGTCGCGTCGGGCCGGCCTGAATCGCTCGCACGCGGCTGTGCTCGATTCCGCGCCGCGGAGCGGCCCGGCGCGGTCGGCTCCCCTACGGGAGCGTTCCGCAGAGCGGGTCGCGTCGGGCTGGCCTGAATCGCTGGCACGCGGCTGTGCTCGATTCCGCGCCGCGGAGCGGCCCGGCGCGGTCGGCTCCCCTACGGGAGCGTTCCGCAGAGCGGGTCGCATCGGGCTGGCCTGAATCGCTGGCACGCGGCTGTGCTCGATTCCGCGCCGCGGAGCGGCCCGGCGCGGTCGGCTCCCCTACGGGAGCGTTCCGCAGAGCGGGTCGCGTCGGGCTGGCCTGAATCGCTGGCACGCGATTCCGGCTCGCGGCCCTCTCCCCTGCTGGCCTACGTCGAGGGCGCTCGGAGGGAGCTCCGCGCTGCGCGCGATCGGGCGGGGACGGGATGCTCCCCACGGTGGTCGAGTAGCCGCGCAGCGGGGTATCGAGACCGGCCGCACGCGCACGGGGAAGCGGGGCGGAACGGCGAAGCGCGGCGCCTCCTGGGGAGGGCCGCGCTCCGACGGGTGGGGACGAGGGGCTAGAGGACGTCGGTGCGGCCGGAGAGGCGCAGGGCGTCGACGACGCCCTTGACCTTCTGGGCGTTCTCGGTCGTGGTGACCAGGAGCGCGTCGGGGGTGTCCACGACGACGATGTCCTTCACTCCGATGAGGGCGATGGTGCGGTTGCCGCCGCTGACGACGATGCCCGTCGCGGAGTCGGCCAGCACGCGGGCGTCCTCACCGAGGATGGCGAGGTCCGAGCGGAGCCCGCTCGAATGCAGCTTCGCGATGGACGCGAAGTCGCCCACGTCGTCCCAGGAGAAGTGGCCCGGCACGACGGCCAGCTTGCCCGCGGCCGCGGCCGGCTCGGCGACGGAGTAGTCGATCGCGATCTTCTCCAGGCCCGGCCAGATGCGGTCGACGACCGCGCCGCGCTCCGGGGTGTCCCAGGCGGCGGCGAGCTCGAGCAGTCCGGCGAGCAGCTTCGGCTTGGCGCGGCCGAGCTCCTCGAGGAGGCGGTCGGCGCGGGCGATGAACATGCCCGCGTTCCAGAGGTACTGACCGCTCGAGAGGTAGGCGCGCGCGGTGTCGGCGTCGGGCTTCTCGACGAAGGAGTCGACGGCGAGCGTGTGCGTCGCCCCGTCGATCCCGAGGTGCTTCCCCGTGCGGATGTAGCCGAAGCCCACGGCCGGCTCGGTCGGCGTGATGCCGATGGTCGCGATGTAGCCCGCGTCCGCCGCGACGACGGCCTCGGCGACCGCGTCGTGGAAGAGCTGCTGGCCGCTGATGACGTGGTCGGCGGCGAACGAGCCGATGATCACGCCCGGCTCGCGGCGCTCGAGGATGGCGGCGGCCAGACCGATCGCGGCGGAGGAGTCGCGCGGCTCGCTCTCGAGGACGACGTTGAGGTCCTCGAGGCTCTCGAGCTGCTCCTCGACGGCGGCGCGGTGCGCGCGGCCGGTCACGACCATGATCCGGTCGGCGCCCGAGATGGGGGCGAGGCGGTCCCACGTGTCGCGGAGGAGGGTCTGTCCCGATCCCGTCAGATCGTGCAGGAACTTCGGGGCGTCGGCCCGGGAGAGCGGCCACAGCCTCGAGCCGATCCCGCCGGCGGGGATCACGCTGTAGAAGCGGTCGAGCGGGGCGCGGCCATCGGTCTCAGGTGATGTCATGTCCGCAGGATACAAGGGAGCCCGAGCGCGACCGTCCGTTCACCCCGTCGCGCGCCGCCGTTCACTCCGGCGCCGTAGCGTCCGGAGCGTGAGAGTCGCGGTCGTCACCGAGAGCTTCCTGCCGTCGTTGAACGGCGTGACCACGAGCGTCCTGCGGGTGCTCGACGAGTTCGCGGAGCGCGGGATCGAGGCGCTCGTCGTCTGCCCGGCCGCGGGGGCGCCGGGCCACTACGCGGGCCACCGCGTCGTGGAGCACCCGGCGATCGCCTACCGCGACTTCCCGGTCGGGATCCCCACGCTCGCCCTCACCCGGGAGCTGGCCGACTTCGAGCCCGACGTCGTGCACGTCGCCTCACCCTTCCTCCTCGGCGCCCGCGCCATCGCCTCGGCCGGCCGGCTCGGCGTGCCGAGTGTCGCGATCTACCAGACGGACGTCGCGCGCTTCGCGGCCCGCTACGGCATCCGCGGCGCCCGAGCCCTCGCCTGGCGGGTGATCCGCCAGATCCACGCCGGGGCGGACCTGACCCTCGCCCCCTCCACCAGCGCCCTCGACGACCTCGCCGCCGCCGGCATCGAGCGCACCGCGCTGTGGGGCCGCGGCGTGCAGAGCGAGCGCTTCCACCCGCGCCGCCGCTCCTCCCCCTACGCGCAGGACGTCCGGGCCGGACTCGGCGCCGAGGACGCGCTCGTCGGCTACATCGGGCGCCTCTCTCCCGAGAAGAGGGTGGAGCGGATGGCGGCGCTCGCCTCCCTTCCGCACGCGGAGCTCGTCGTGGGCGGCTACGGCCCCTCCTCCGCCCGGGTCGCCGCCGCCCTGGGCCCGGCGGCGCGGATGCTCGGCCGGCTCGACGGCGACCGGCTGCCGGCAGTCTTCGCCGCGCTCGACGTCTTCGTGCACACGGGCACGGAGGAGACGTTCGGTCAGACGGTCCAGGAGGCGCAGGCGTCCGGCACCGCGGTGGTCGCGCCGCACGCGGGCGGCCCCACCGACCTGATCGAGCACGGCGTGGACGGCCTGCTCTACGCGCCCGAGAGCGACTCCGACCTCCGCCGGCAGGTGGAGCGCCTGGTCCGCGATCCCGCCCTGCGCGCCCGGCTCGGCGAAGCGGGCCGCCGCCGCGTGCTCCACCGCACCTGGAGCGCGCTCACCGACGAGCTCCTCGCGCACTACGCGACCGCGGGGGCGCCGGCCCTCGCCCTGCCCCGCAGCTAAGGCTCGCCTAAGCCGCGCCCGCCTGCGCGCTCGCTTAGAATCGGAAGGCGAGTTTCTCGTCGCTCCCCGCCCCGTCCCCGTCCACGCGACGCGGGAACAGGTCAGGCCGTCGGAGCACAACCAGGGAGGGTTGTTCGTGTCAGTTCAAGCTGCTCAAACCCTCGCACCCCGGAAGCAGGGGAAGATCCGGCGTCCGGCCGGCACCCTGTACCGCGGTCGCGAAGGCATGTGGTCGTGGGTGCTTCACCGGATCACCGGTGTCGCCATCTTCTTCTTCCTCCTCGTCCACGTCCTCGACTCCGCTCTCATCGCCGTGAGCCCCGAGGCGTACAACGCGGTCATCGGCACCTACAAGAACCCGATCATGGGACTCGGCGAGACCGGGCTCGTGGGCGCCATCGCGTTCCACGCGCTGAACGGCCTGCGGATCATCCTGGTCGACTTCTGGAGCTGGGCCACCCGCAACCAGCGCGTGCTCTTCTGGGTCGTCATGGGCCTCTGGGTCGTGCTGATGCTCGGCTTCGCCCCGCGCCACCTGATCAACGTCTTCAGCGAGGGGGGTGCACATTGAGCACCGTCGCCGCACCGCGGACCCCGCACACCCCGACCCGCTCCTCCGGCACCAACTGGGAGAAGTGGGGCTGGATCTACATGCGCGCCTCCGGCGTCGTGCTGATCGTCCTGATCTTCGGGCACCTCATCTACAACCTGCTGCTGGGCGACGGCATCAAGGCCATCGACTTCGGCTTCGTCGGCGGCAAGCTGGCGAACCCGTTCTGGCAGTGGTGGGACGTCCTGATGCTGTGGCTCGCGCTGATCCACGGCGGCAACGGCATGCGCACGCTGGTCAACGACTACGCGACCTCGCCCCTGCTGGCCAAGGCCTTCAAGGGCGGCATCCTCGTCGCGGTCGTCGCGCTGATCGCGCTCGGCACCTGGGTCGTCTTCGCGTTCGACCCGTGCCCCGCCGGCACCGCCGCGGACCTGCTGCCCTCCTTCTGCGCAGCGTGACCGCGGCGCCGCGGATCGGAGAGGGGCCCGCGCCCCTCCCGGTCCGCGGCTCCGCGTCCCGGCACCTCCCCCTCCCATCCCCGTACGACGGAGCACCCACCCCGTGAGCACACCAGGCCACTCCCACACCGGCGCCGACCAGAGCGCCTTCGCGCAGACCGTCGGACCCGACGGCGTCCACTACCACCAGTTCGACGTCGTCATCGTCGGCGCCGGCGGTGCCGGGATGCGCGCGGCCATCGAGGCCGGCCCCAAGGCGAAGACGGCCGTGATCTCGAAGCTGTACCCGACCCGCTCCCACACCGGTGCGGCGCAGGGCGGCATGGCCGCCGCCCTCGCGAACGTCGAGGAGGACAGCTGGGAGTGGCACACCTTCGACACCGTCAAGGGCGGCGACTATCTCGTCGACCAGGACGCGGCCGAGATCCTCGCGAAGGAGGCCATCGACGCGGTCATCGACCTCGAGAACATGGGCCTGCCCTTCAACCGCACCGAGGAGGGCAAGATCGACCAGCGCCGCTTCGGCGGCCACACCCGCGACCACGGCAAGGCGCCCGTCCGCCGGGCCTGCTACGCGGCCGACCGGACCGGCCACATGATCCTGCAGACGCTGTTCCAGAACTGCGTCCGGCTCGGCATCAACTTCTACAACGAGTTCTACGTCCTCGACCTGGTGATGACCGAGGTCGACGGGGTGAACAAGCCCTCCGGCGTCGTCGCCTACGAGCTGGCCACGGGCGAGCTGCACGTCTTCCAGGCGAAGGCGATCATCTTCGCGACTGGCGGCTTCGGCAAGATCTACAAGACCACCTCCAACGCGCACACCCTCACCGGCGACGGCGTGGGCATCATCTGGCGCAAGGGCCTCCCGCTGGAGGACATGGAGTTCTTCCAGTTCCACCCGACCGGCCTCGCCGGCCTCGGCATCCTCCTCACCGAGGGAGCGCGAGGAGAGGGTGCGATCCTCCGCAACGCCTCGGGCGAGCGCTTCATGGAGCGCTACGCCCCCACCATCAAGGACCTCGCGCCGCGCGACATCGTCGCCCGCTGCATGGTCCAGGAGGTGGCGGAGGGCCGCGGTGCCGGACCGCACAAGGACTACGTGCTGCTGGACTGCACCCACCTCGGCGCCGAGGTCCTCGAGACCAAGCTCCCCGACATCACGGAGTTCGCCCGCACCTACCTGGGCGTCGACCCGGTGGTCGAGCCGGTCCCGGTGATGCCGACCGCGCACTACGCGATGGGCGGCATCCCGACCAACGTCAAGGCCGAGGTGCTCTCAAACAACACGACCGTCGTCCCCGGCCTCTACGCCGCCGGCGAATGCGCGTGCGTCTCGGTGCACGGCTCCAACCGCCTCGGCACCAACTCCCTCCTCGACATCAACGTCTTCGGCAAGCGCAGCGGCAACAACGCCGCCGACTACGCCAAGACGGTCGACTTCACCCCCCTGCCCGCCGACCCGGCCGGCGCGATCCGCGACATGCTCGCCTCGCTCCGCTCCGCGACCGGCACCGAGCGGATCGCCTCGATCCGCAAGGAGCTGCAGGACGAGATGGACAAGAACGCCCAGGTGTTCCGCACCGACGAGTCCCTCGAGGCGGTCACCGGGACCATCCAGCGCCTGCGCGACCGGTTCCGCAACATCTCGGTGCAGGACAAGGGCAAGCGCTTCAACACCGACCTCCTCGAGGCCGTCGAGCTGGGCTTCCTGCTCGACCTCGCCGAGGTCGTCGTCTACTCGGCGCGCAACCGCAAGGAGAGCCGTGGCGGTCACATGCGCGACGACTTCCCGAAGCGCGACGACGAGAACTACATGCAGCACACGATGGCGTACCTCTCCGGTGACGCCCACTCCTCCGACGCCGGTGACCACATCCGGCTCGACTGGAAGCCCGTCGTGATCACCCGGTACCAGCCGATGGAGAGGAAGTACTAGCCATGTCGACCGCTACCCTCGAGCAGCCGCCCGCCGCCCCCGCGGCCCCGGAGGCGTTCACCGTCACGTTCATCATCCGCCGCTTCGACCCCGAGGTGGACGCCGAGCCGCGCTGGCAGGACTTCGACGTCGAGATGTACTCGACCGACCGCGTCCTCGACGCGCTGCACCGCATCAAGTGGGACCAGGACGGGTCGCTGACCTTCCGCCGCTCGTGCGCGCACGGCATCTGCGGCTCCGACGCGATGCGGATCAACGGCCGCAACCGCCTGGCCTGCAAGACGCTGATCAAGGATCTCGACATCTCGCAGCCGATCTACATCGAGGCGATCAAGGGCCTGCCCCTCGAGAAGGACCTCGTCGTCGACATGGAGCCGTTCTTCGCCTCGTACCGCGAGGTGCAGCCGTTCCTGGTCGCCAACACCCCGGCGCCCAAGGGCAAGGAGCGCGTGCAGTCGGTCGCCGACCGCGCCCGCTTCGATGACACCACGAAGTGCATCCTCTGCGCCGCGTGCACGTCGTCCTGCCCCGTGTTCTGGACCGACGGGCAGTACTTCGGCCCGGCCGCGATCGTGAACGCGCACCGCTTCATCTTCGACTCCCGCGACGACGCCGGCGGAGCGCGCCTGGACATCCTCAACGACAAGGAGGGTGTGTGGCGCTGCCGCACGACCTTCAACTGCACGGAGGCGTGCCCGCGGGGCATCCAGATCACGCAGGCGATCGCCGAGGTCAAGCAGGCGGTCATCCGCGGCCGCGCCTGACCTGCACGCCCGAAGCCGCCGTGCACGCTCGATCCTCGGATCCGGCGTGCACGGCGGCTTCTGTCGTGCGTGAGCCAGTCCTCCACAGGAGGCGGGTCGGGCTGGGTCTCCACAGGTCGACGGTTGCGGCGTGCGGGCAGCGGAGCGGGGCGGGACACTCGATCCGTGCTCACCGGCGTCCTCCACCTCTCCCGTCTGCGCGCGCTCGGCGTCGACCCCCGCGCGGCGGTGCGCAACGGCACTCTGACTCGACTCCGGCCGGGCTGGTTCGCCGCCGCGGACGCCCGCGCTGACCAGCAGCAGGCCGTCCTCCACGCGGGGTTCGTCTCGTGCGTGTCGTTCTTCGACGCCCGTGGCGCGTACCGACCCGAGGACGAGCGCCTGCACCTGGGCGTCCACAGCTCGAACAGGGCGCGCACCACGGACCCCGGCGTGGTGGCGCACTGGAGCCGTCGCGCCCCGATGCCGCCAGCACCGGCCGTCGTGGCCTCGACCGAGAGGGCGCTCGAGCACCTCCTCCTCTGCCAGCCGTCCGACGAGTCCGTCGCCGTCGTCGACTCCGCTCTCCACCGCGGGATCATCGGTCCGGGCCTGCTCGCCGCCACGATCGCACTCCTCCCCGCCCGCCTGCACCCGCTCCTGTCCGCCTTCGACGGCCGAGCGGAATCCGGCATCGAGTCGCTCGCGCGCTTCCGGCTGCTCGCGTGCGGCGTCGACTGCCGACCCCAGGCGGAGATACCCGGGGTCGGACGCGTCGATCTGCTGATCGACGACTGGCTGGTGATCGAGCTCGACGGGCGCCAGTGGCACACTGCAGCCGAGGCGTTCACCCGCGACCGGCGCCGCGACGCCGTCGCAGTCCTCCGCGGGTACACGGTGCTGCGCTTCAGCTACGCCGACGTCGTCCACGACTGGGCCCGGACCTCGACAGTGATCCTGGGGACGCTGGCGCGAGGCCGCACGCGCTGAGGTGCACGCTCGATGACACGGTGCGCGTGCGTTCCCTCCATCGAGCGTGCACCGTGACGTCCGACGTGCACGGGCGCTTTACGCTGGAGGCATGACGGAGGCGGCGACCGAGACCCCGCGCGGGATCCCGGGCCTGTTCGAGCGGGTCATGCGGACGCGGCCGGTGCGGGTGATGCTCCACTACTCCGAGACCGGCGGGCCCCTCTTCGCCTCCGGACTCGCCTTCCAGGCCCTGTTCGCGGTCTTCGCGGCGCTGTTCGTCTTCTTCGCCGTCTTCGGCTTCTGGGTGCGCGACGACTCGGTGCTGCGCGACTCCCTCCTCGACCTGGTGACCCGCTCGGTCCCGGGTCTGATCGGCGGGAAGAACGCTTTGGTGTCGGTCGACGACCTGCTCGACTCCTCCATCCTCGGCTGGACGGGCGCGATCGCGGCGGCCGGCCTGCTCTGGACGGCGCTGAACTTCCTGGGGAGCCTGCGCCAGGCGGTCCGACTGCTCTTCTCGCTCCCCGGACCCACGACTCTCTTCGTCCTGCTCAAGCTCAAGGACGCGGGGCTCGCGCTGGTCTTCGGGGCGGTGCTGCTGGTGTCCGCCGGTCTGTCCGTGTTCTCGACCTCGCTGGTCGACGTGGCGTTCGACTTCCTCGGGATCGGCAGCGAGTCGGTGGCGGCCCGTCTCGCCGGCAGCGTGATCGGCCTGCTGATCATGCTCGCTCTCGACACGGCCACGCTCGCCGGCTCCTTCCGCATCCTCTCGGGCATCTCGATCCCCTGGAAGAACCTCTGGGCCGGCTCTCTGCTCGGCGGGATCGCGCTCGGCGCGCTCAAGGTCCTCGGGACGCAGCTGCTGGGCGGCGCCTCCCGCAACCCGCTGCTCGCCTCGTTCGCGGTCCTCATCGGTCTGCTGATCTGGTTCAACCTCGTCTGCCAGGTCATCCTCATCGCGGCGTCGTGGATCTCCGTCGGGATGAGCGACGCCGGGATCTCGGCGCGCAAGCTCACCCCCGAGGAGCGCGAGAAGGAGCGGGAGGAGCAGCTGCGCACCGCCCGCCGCACCCTTGCCGAGGCCGAGCGCGAGCGCCTGCGGGCCGCGCTGCCGGACGCATCCCTCCTGAAACGGCGGCGCCTGGAGCGCCAGCTCGCCCAGCTCGAGGAGGAGCTCGAGCAGCTCGCCGCATGACCGGGCGGACCGCTTCCCGGGAGGCCCTGCGCCACCGCGCCCTTATCCGCCTGCCGAGTCTGTCCGTTTCTGTTGACTTCCGGCACGAACGGGTCTAAAAAGAGGTAAACGCAGATTCGAGGTCGGCAACGACACCGCGGATCCGGCGCACCACCCACGGCGAGACGACGGAGTCCACATGTACGCACCGGAGCGGCACCAGGCGATCCTGGACCGCGCCCGCACCGACGGGCGCGTCGAGGTCCGCGACCTCGCCCTCTCCCTCGCCGTGACGCCGGAGACGATCCGCCGCGATCTCACCAGCCTCGAGAAGCGGGGCCTACTGCGCCGCGCGCACGGCGGCGCCATCCCCGTCGAGCGCCTGGGCATCGAGCCCGAGGTCGCCGCCCGCGAGGGACACCTCGCCGGCGAGAAGGACCGCATCGCCACCGCTGCCCTCGCCGAGGTGCCCGACGGCGGCTCGATCGCCGTCGACGCCGGCACCACCACCGTGCGGCTGGCGGAGCTGCTCCCCCTGGACCGCCGGCTGACGGTCGTCACCCACTCCCTCCCCGTCGCGATGGCGCTCGTCGGCCGGCCCAATATCGACCTCCACCTCATCGGCGGGCACCTGCGCGGAGTGACGCAGGCCGCCGTCGGACCGTGGGCCGCACAGGCACTCTCCACGGTCTCGGTGGATGTCGCCTTCATCGGCACGAACGGCCTCAGCCTCGAGCGCGGGCTCACCACCCCCGACCTCGACGAGGCCGTCGTCAAGTCCGCGATCATCGCCTCCGCGCGCCGGGTCGTGGTCCTCGCCGACCACTCGAAGTTCGGCCGGCAGGACTTCGGGCACGTCGCTCCGCTGTCCGCGGTCGACACCGTCATCACCGACGCCGATGTCGACGACGAGCTCGCCGACGACATCGAGTCGGCCGGCCCGGAGGTCGTCCGCGCATGATCGTCACCGTCACCGCCAACCCGAGCATCGACGTCACCCTCTCGACGAGCGGCTTCGCCGTCGGCGAGGTCAACCGCGCGCACGACGTGCGGCGGGATCCGGCCGGGAAGGGCGTCAACGTCGCCCGGGCCCTCGCCCGCAACGGCGTCGAGGCGACCGCGGTCTACCCGGCCGACGCCTCCACCGGTCTCGACCTGTCCACGATGCTCCAGGCCGCCGGAGTCCGCTCGGCCAGTGCCGCGATCGCCCACCCGATCCGCACCAACATCACCGTGGTCGACGACCGGACCGGCCGCACCACCAAGATCAACGAGCCCGGCCCCGCCGTCACGGAGGAGGAGGCGCACGCCCTCTCCGAGCTGATCGGCGAGCACGTCTCGGCCTCGCCCCGCTGGCTCGTCGCCTGCGGCAGCGTCCCGCCGGGACTGGGAGCGGACTTCTACCCCGCCCTCGGCCGCCTCGCCCTGCACTTCGGCGTCCCCCTCGCCGTCGACACCTCGGGAGCGCCCCTGACCGCGATCATCGCGGCCGGCACCGCCACCCTGGTGAAACCCAACCTCGAGGAGCTCGAGGAGCTCCTCGGCCGCTCCCTGACGACGGTCGGAGACGTCGTCGCCGGAGCCCGTGAACTCCTGCAGCTGCCCGACGCGCGAGCGCTCGTCAGCCTCGGAGAGCACGGCGCCCTCCTCGTCACGGCGCACGCGTCGTGGTGGGCGGGCGCCCCCGCCGTCGTGCCCCTCAGCACCGTCGGCGCCGGCGACAGCACGCTCGCCGGCTACCTCTCGGCCGTCGACGCCACGGAGGCGGAGCGCCTCGCGACAGCAGTCGCGTGGGGCACCGCCGCCGTCCAGCTCCCGGGCAGCGAAGCCCCGGGTCCCGACTCCCTCCGCCTCGACGACGTCTCCGTCGTCGAGAACCCCGACCCCACCCTCCCGATTGGAGAACTGAGCGCATGACTGCTCTCACCGAGGCGTCGACGGTCATCGTCGACCTCACCGCCGCCACGAAGGACGAGGCCACCGCGCAGCTCGCGAAGACGCTCGCCGACGCCGGCCGCGTCACCGACCTCGACGGCTTCCTCGCCGACGTCCGCGACCGCGAGTCGCAGATGGCCACGGGCATGCCCGGCGGTATCGGCATCCCCCACGCCCGCTCCTCGCACGTCGTCTCGCCCAGCGTGGCGGTCGGCATCGCGAAGCAGGGCGTCGACTTCGGCGCCCCCGACGGCCCGGCCGACCTGATCTTCCTGATCGCGGCTCCGGACGGCGCCGACCAGGCGCACCTCAAGATCCTCGCCCAGCTCGCCCGCAAGCTGATCCACGAGTCCTTCACCGGCTCCCTCCGCGCCGCCGCCAGCGGCCAGGAGGTCGCCGACATCATCGCCCGAGAGGTCGTCGTCAAATGAGGATCGTCGCCGTCACCAGCTGCATCGCCGGCATCGCGCACACCTACATGGCGGCCGAGGCCCTCGAGCAGGCCGCGAAGAAGAAGGGGTACGAGATCCAGGTCGAGACCCAGGGCGCCGCCGGATCCGACCCGATGTCGGAGCAGACGATCGCCGACGCCGACGTCGTGATCCTCGCCGCCGACCTCGAGGTCCGCGGCAAGGACCGCTTCGCCGGCAAGCCGACCCTCGAGGTCGGCACCTCGGAGGCTCTCGCCAAGGCCGCGGACGTCATCGACCGCGCGGCTGCGAAGGTGCAGGACGCGCCCGCCGCGAGCCCCGCCTCCGGACCGCGTTTCGTCGCTGTGACCAGCTGCATCGCGGGCATCGCCCACACCTACATGGCGGCCGAGGCCCTCGAGCAGGCCGCGAAGAAGCGCGGCTACCCGATCCACGTCGAGACGCAGGGAGCGGCCGGCTCGGACGAGATGACCGCCGCCGACATCGCCGCCGCGGACGTCGTGATCCTCGCCGCCGATCTCGAGGTCCGCGGGAAGGACCGCTTCGCCGGCAAGCCGATCCTCCAGGTGGGCGTCGCCGAGGCGCTGTCCAAGCCCGACGAGGTCCTCGACCGCGCTCTGGCCCTGCGCGGCTCCGGCACCCCGGCCGCCTCCGCAGCCCGATCCGTCCCGGCAGCGGCGCCTGCCGCTCCGAAGAAGGTCGGCGTCGGCACGCGCATCCGCCAGAACCTGATGACCGGTGTCTCGTACATGATCCCGTTCGTCGCGGCGGGCGGTCTGCTGATCGCCCTGTCGTTCCTGTTCGGCGGCTACCGGATCGTCGACTTCACGGCCCAGCAGATCATCGACGAGGGCTTCAACGTCGCGAACATCACCGACTGGGCCGGGGTGATGTTCCTCATCGGAAGCGCCACCTTCGCGTTCCTGGTCCCGGTGCTCTCGGGCTTCATCGCCTTCGGCATCGCCGACCGCCCCGGCATCGCGCCGGGCTTCCTCGGCGGAGCGGTCGCGGTCACCGTCGGTGCGGGCTTCCTGGGCGGTCTCGCCTCCGGCTTCATCGCCGGCTACGCGGCCCTCTACATCTCGCGGATCAAGCTCCCGGCGGCGTTCAAGTCGCTGATGCCCGTCGTGATCATCCCCCTGATCGCCACCTTCATCACCGGCTTCCTGATGTTCGTGGTGCTCGGTGCCCCGCTCCGCGCGCTGAGCGAGGGCCTGTCGGCCTGGCTCTCGGGCCTCTCCGGCGGCAACCTGATCATCCTGGGGATCATCCTCGGCCTGATGATGGCGTTCGACATGGGCGGTCCGGTCAACAAGGTGGCGTACGCGTTCGCGACCACCGGCCTCGCCTCCGTCCCCGCCGACGGCGACCCGAACTCGGTGCAGTTCAAGGTGATGGCGATCGTGATGGCGGCCGGCATGACCCCGCCGCTGGGTCTGGCCCTGGCCACGACGCTCCGCAAGCGCCTCTTCACCGACGCCGAGCGCCAGAACGGCAAGGCCGCCTACCTGTTGGGCGCGTCCTTCATCTCGGAGGGAGCGATCCCGTTCGCCGCGGTCGACCCGCTGCGCGTGATCCCCTCCGCGATGGTCGGCTCGGCCGTCACGGGGGCGCTCGTCGCACTCTTCGGCTCCACCCTCCGCGCCCCGCACGGCGGCGTCTGGGTGACCGGGCTCGTCGGGCAGCCGCTCCTCTACCTGGTCGCCATCCTGGTGGGCATGGTCGTCACGGCCGTCTGCGTGATCATCGCGAAGAGCATCAAGCGCGCCCCCGTGATCGCCGAGGTGCCCGAGCCGGCCGCCGCGCAGGCCGTCCCGGCCTGATCCTCTCCGACCGACCGTCCTGAGCGGTCCCGCCGGCGGTCGCCTCCGCGCTCCTCCCCCTCTCCGAGGGAGTCGCGCGAGGCGGCCGCCGGCTTCCGCGTTCCGGGGGGCGGTGTGCAGGGGGCTGTGCGATCTGCAGGGGATCCGAGCGGAACGGGCGATCCTGCGAGGAGAAATCGGGCAGGAGCGGCTCGTCCCCTGCAGATCGCACGGCGGTGGAGAGGGTGAGCCCCCGTCCGCGCGTCGGTGTCGGACCCCTTCCGTAGAATGTCCGGGTGACATCCAGCACCCTCCGCATCGCCTCCGTCAACGTGAACGGCGTCCGCGCCGCCTACCGCAAGGGGATGGGCGACTGGCTCGCCGCCCGCGACGTCGACGTCCTGGCCCTGCAGGAGGTCCGCGCCTCCACGGACGACCTCACCGGGCTCCTCGGGGACGAGTGGGACGTGCTGCACGACGAGGCGACCGCCAAGGGGCGTGCCGGAGTCGCTCTCGCCTCGCGCAAGCGCGCCACGATCCACCGCGTGACGTTCGGCGCCGACGACTTCGACTCCGCGGGCCGCTGGCTCGAGGCCGACTACGAGGTCGGGGGCCGCTCGCTCACCGTCGTCTCCACCTACGTCCACTCCGGCGAGGTCGGCACTCCCAAGCAGGTCGAGAAGTACCGCTTCCTCGACGCGATGGAGGCGCGCCTACCCGAGATCCGGGCGCACAGCGAGCTCGCCGTGGTGATGGGCGACCTCAACGTCGGGCACCGCACGCTCGACATCAAGAACTGGAAGGGCAACGTCAAGAAGGCCGGCTTCCTCCCGGAGGAGCGCGCCTACTTCGACCGCTTCGTCGGCGCCGAGGGCGACCCGGACTACAACGCCGGCGCCGGACTCGGCTGGATCGACCTCGGCCGCCGGTTCGCGGGCGAGGTGCCCGGGCCGTACACGTGGTGGTCGCAGCGCGGCCAGGCCTTCGACACCGACACCGGGTGGCGCCTCGACTACCAGCTCGCGACGCCCGCTCTCGCGGACCTCGCCCGCAGCTACGAGGTCGACCGCGCCGCCTCCTACGACACCCGCTGGTCCGACCACTCCCCCGTGGTCGTCGACTACGAGCTCTGACCCTCTCCCCCGCGATCCCGACCCCTCGAGGCCACCCATGAATCCCAGAACCCCGGGCGCGAAGCCCGTCATCTTCTCCGGCATGCAGCCCTCCTCCGGGTCGCTGCACCTCGGCAACTACATCGGCGCGCTGACCCAGTGGGTCGCGATGCAGGAGGACTTCGACGCCTACTTCTGCGTCGTCGACCTGCACGCGATCACGGTCCCGCAGGATCCGCAGCAGCTCCGCGAGCGCACCCGCGCGACCGCCGCGCAGTACATCGCCGCGGGCATCGATCCGGCTCGCTCGACCCTCTTCATCCAGTCGCACGTGCCCGCGCACGCCGAGCTCGCCTGGGTCCTCAACACGCTGACCGGCTTCGGCGAGGCCAGCCGGATGACGCAGTTCAAGGACAAGTCGGCGAAGCAGGGAACCGAGGCCGCCTCGGTCGGACTGTTCACCTATCCGATCCTGATGGCGGCCGACATCCTGCTGTACCAGACGGACGCGGTGCCGGTCGGCGAGGACCAGCGCCAGCACCTCGAGCTCACCCGCGATCTCGCCGCGCGCTTCAACTCGCGCTTCGGCGAGACCTTCGCCGTGCCGGAGCCCCACATCGTGCGCGAGACGGCGAAGATCTTCGACCTGCAGAACCCGGGCGCCAAGATGTCGAAGTCGGCGGAGTCGGACGCGGGCCTGCTCAGCGTGCTCGACGAGCCGAAGGCGACCGCGAAGAAGATCATGCGCGCCGTGACGGACACCGAGTCGGAGGTGAGGTTCGACCGCGCGGCGAAGCCCGGCGTCTCGAACCTGCTCACCATCTACTCCGTGCTCGCCGACCGGTCCATCGAGTCGCTGGAGCACGAGTACGCGGGCCGCGGCTACGGCGATCTGAAGAAGGGCCTCGTCGAGGTGGTCGCCGCCACGTTCGACCCGATCCGCGCGCGGACCGCGGAGCTGCTCGCCGACCCGGCCGAGCTCGACCGGGTCCTCTCCCTCGCCGCCGACCGCGCGTCCGAGACCGCGGAGCGCACGCTCGCCGCGGTCTACGACTCCCTCGGCCTCCTCCGCCGCGTCCGCTGAGCCGGCCGTGCTGCGGCTCGCGCTCTTCGACCTCGACGACACGCTCTTCGCCCATGCCCGCGCCGTGCGGGAGGGGATCGTGGCGTACGCCGCCGCGCTCGGCGACGCGTACACCGGCGAGCCTGCCGAGGTGCAGCGCCGCTGGCACCTGCTCGAGGAGGAGCACTACCACCGCTACCTCGCGGGCGAGCTCGACTACGAGGGCCAGCGGCGGGCCCGAGCCACGGACTTCGCGGCGGAGGCCGGGATCGCTCTGACGCCGGAGGAGGCGAGCGCCTGGTTCCGCGGGTACCTCGAGCACTACGTCGCAGCGTGGACCCTCCACGACGACGCGCTGCCCGTTCTCGACCGGCTCGACGCCGCCGGGGTGCGGATCGGCATCATCACGAACGGTGTGCTCGACTTCCAGCTCGGCAAGATCGAGGGCGTCGGCCTCACCGACCGGATCGAGCACGTGATCGCCTCGGGCGACGTCGGCGTCACGAAGCCGGACGCGCGGATCTTCGCCCTCGCCTGCGAGCGGTTCGGAGTGCCTCCGGCCGAGGCGCTCTACGTCGGCGACCGGCTCGGCACCGACGCGATCGGAGCGGCCGCCGCGGGCCTCCGCGGCGTGTGGCTGGACCGCGTCGGCGGCCCCGAGCACTGCCGCGAGCTGCCGCCCGAGGCGGTCGAGCTGGGCGTGCGACGGATCGGCTCGCTCGACGAGCTGGACGCCCAGCTGGGGCTGTCCGCGGGCTGACCTCGTCGGTCGGCCTCGCCCGGGTCACGTCTCGACACGCCGCCTGCGGCGGCTATTCGACCAGCATGCGATACCGGACCCCCCCTTCGCGAGACCCTGCTGCGCCGTCGTCGGAACGATGAAGCGCCCCGCCCGACCCGAAGGTCGGACAGGGCGCTTCACCGTGAAGGACTCACGTCGTCCGCTCGCCGCGGAGGCGAACGGGGAGAACGCGTGCCAGCGCTGTCCCCTAGCCGGACGCGACCCGCTCTCCGAGGCGGAACCACCTCGCAGAGCCGACCGCGGCGCGGCAGGCAGGGACTGCCGCGGAGGGAACTACTGCACGTCCTCGTCGATCCAGTCGAAGGTCTTCGTGACGGCCTTCTTCCAGAGGCGGTACTGGCGAGCGGCCTCGTCCTGGTCCATCTGCGGGGTCCAGCGCGAGTCCTCCTGCCAGTTCTGGCGCAGGTCGTCGAGGTTCTCCCAGAAGCCGACCGCGAGACCGGCCGCGTAGGCCGCTCCGAGCGCGGTGGTCTCCGCGACGACCGGTCGGACGACCGGGACGCCGAGGATGTCGGCCTGGAACTGCATGAGCAGGTTGTTGGCGATCATGCCGCCGTCGACCTTGAGCTCCTGCAGGGGCACGCCGGAGTCGGCGTTGACCGCGTCCAGGACCTCGCGGGTCTGGAAGGCGGTCGCCTCGAGCGCGGCGCGGGCGATGTGGCCCTTGTTGACGTAGCGCGTGAGGCCGACGAGGGCTCCGCGCGCGTCCGAGCGCCAGTACGGCGCGAACAGACCCGAGAAGGCGGGGACGAAGTACGCGCCTCCGTTGTCCTCGACCGTGGCGGCCAGCGCCTCGACCTCGGGGGCCGAGCCGATGAGGCCCAGGTTGTCTCGCAGCCACTGGATCAGCGAGCCGGAGACCGCGATCGAGCCCTCGAGCGCGTAGTGCACCTCGCCGTCGCCCAGCTTGTAGCCGATGGTCGTGAGCAGACCGTTCTTCGAGTGGACGATCTCGGTGCCCGTGTTGAAGATCAGGAAGTTTCCGGTGCCGTAGGTGTTCTTCGCCTCGCCCGGATCGAACGCCGCCTGGCCGAAGGTCGCGGCCTGCTGGTCGCCGAGGATGCCGGCGATCGGGACCTCGCGCAGCAGCGACGAGGACTCGACGTGGCCGTAGACCTCGGAGGAGGAGCAGACCTCGGGGAGCATCGACTTCGGGACCCCGAAGGCCTCGAGGATGTCGTCGCGCCACTCGAGGGTCTCGAGGTCGAGGAACAGGGTGCGGGAGGCGTTGGTGACGTCGGTCTTGTGGACGCCGCCGTCGATGCCGCCGGTCAGGTTCCAGAGGACCCAGGTGTCCGTCGTTCCGAAGATCAGGTCGCCCGCCTCGGCCTTCTCGCGCGCACCCTCGACGTTCTCGAGGATCCAGACGATCTTGGTGCCGGAGAAGTAGGTCGCGAGCGGGAGGCCCACGATCGACTTGAAGCGGTCCGCGCCCTCATCGCCCGCGAGGCGGTCGACGATCGACTGGGTGCGGGTGTCCTGCCAGACGATGGCGTTGTAGACGGGCTTGCCGGTGGTCTTGTCCCAGACGACAGCGGTCTCGCGCTGGTTGGTGATGCCGACCGAGGCGATGTCGTGGCGGGTCAGGTCGGCGCGGGAGAGCGCCTGGCCGATCACCTCGCGGACGTTGTTCCAGATCTCGATCGGGTCGTGCTCGACCCAGCCGGCGCGCGGGAAGATCTGCTCGTGCTCCTTCTGGCCGGTGGAGACGATCGATCCCTTCTTGTCGAAGATGATCGCGCGGGACGACGTGGTCCCCTGGTCGATAGCGATGACGTAGTCAGCCATGAATGATTACTCCTTCGTAACGGGGATGAAAGGAAGCGCGGCGGTCTAGAGGACCGGGAGCAGCACGAGCGAGGCGAGGCCCGCGAGCACTCCGCCGACGATCGGGCCGGCGACGGGCACCCAGGCGTAGCCCCAGTCGCTCGAGCCCTTGCCCTTGATCGGCAGCAGCGCGTGCGCGATGCGGGGGCCGAGGTCGCGGGCGGGGTTGATCGCGTAGCCGGTCGGGCCGCCGAGGGAGGCGCCGATCGCGATCACCAGGATGGCGACGGGCAGTGCGCCGAGCGCGGCCAGACCGCCGTCGCCCTGACGTCCGCCGCCGAAGCCGATGACGACGAAGACGAGGACGAAGGTGCCGATGACCTCGGTGACGAAGTTCCAGCCGTACGAGCGGATCGCCGGGCCGGTCGAGAAGACGCCGAGCTTGTTGGCCGCGTCGGGCTCCTCGTCGAAGTGCTGCTTGTAGGCGAGCCAGCAGAAGACGGCGCCGAGGATCGCACCGATCATCTGGGCGAGGATGTAGACGAGGATCGAGACGATGTTGACGGGCACGCCGGAACCGAACTCGGTCGCTCCGCTCGCGACGAGGCCCAGGGTGACCGCGGGGTTGAGGTGCGCCCCCGAGTTGTACGAGACGATCACGCCGGCGAAGACCGCGAAGCCCCAGCCGATGTTGACCATGAGGGTTCCGCCGTTGAGACCCTTGCTCTTCACGAGCGCGACGTTGGCGACGACACCGCAGCCGAGGAGCACGAGCATGGCCGTTCCCACGACTTCGGCGAGGAAGACCACTCCGAGATTGTCCACGTTGACCTTTTCCTTTTCGTAAGACGGACGCGCACAGGCGCCCGCGGCGGGCTTCGATGCCCGACGTGTGTGAAGTTATCGGCGCCCTGTCCTAGCGACAAGGAACGGCGCGTGCACGTTTGTGCGTTGTCACGACGGAAGCCCCGGTCGAGGTGGTCCTCGGTCCGGGGCTTCCGTCGATCCGCGCCTGATCGCCGATCAGGAGGCGGGCACGGCCGTCGGGGTCTGCACCGAGGTGCCGCCGACGTCGACGCCGTTGTACTCCTTGAGGTGCGCGATGGTCCTATCGACCTCGGACGCTCGGGTGGCGTCGTCCCAGCCCAGCACGGCACCGGTGTGCTCGGCGAGCTCCTCGAGGAGCTCGCGGCTCAGACCGCCCGTGAAGGCGTGGTTGGTGCGGCGCATGACCAGGTCGATCAGGTGCACCACGCTCTCGCGCTGGGCGAGGTAGCGGATCTCACCGGTGGTGAAGTCCTTATCGAAGTCGAGCGCCTCGTCGTGTCCGTCGGCCAGGGCCTCGATGACCTCCTGCGCGCGGGTGCCGTAGCGCTCGAGCAGCTGGCCGGTGCGGGCCGAGGAGAGGCCGGAGCGGTGCTGGCTGATCCACTGCGCACGGGACGCGTCGGTGCGCGGGAAGCCCTTGCCGCCTCCGATGGGGGTCTTCACGGTGGAGACGCGACGGGTCACGCCGATCCGCTTGAAGACCTCGTTCGAGAGGTGCTCGGACAGGGCGCGGAACGTCGTCCACTTGCCGCCGACCAGGCTGAGCACCGGCGAGCCGTTGCCGGGGAGGGTCGAGGGCTCGATGCGGTAGTCGCGGGAGACGAAGCCCGGGGCCTCGTCGTCGTGACGGGGCAGCGGGCGGATGCCGGAGAACTTGAACACGATCTGCGAGCGGTCCACGCGGATGGCCGGGAAGACGTGGTTGACGAGCTCGAAGAAGTAGTCGATCTCCTCCTCCGTGCACACCGCGGGCTTGGTGGGGTCGGCGTCGATGTCGGTCGTGCCGACCATCACGCGGCCCTTGAGCGGGTAGATGAGGACGATGCGGCCGTCGCTGTGCTCGAAGAACATCTCGCGGCCCTCGCAGGCCTCGACCAGCTCGGGGTTGTCGAGCACGATGTGGGAGCCCTTGGTGCCGCCCATGAACTTCGTGGTCGTGCCGAGGGCCGTGTTGGTGAAGTCGGTCCAGGGCCCGGAGACGTTGACGACGACGTCCGCGGCGAACGTGAACTCCTCGCCGGACTCGCGGTCGCGGAGGACGACGCCCTTCTCGTCGGCGCCGACGGCCTCGACGTAGTTGGCAGCGCGGGCCTTCTTGCCGCCGATGAGCGCATCGTGCAGCACGTCGAGCGCGAGGCGCTCGGGCTCGTGCACGGAGGCGTCGAAGTAGGTGGCGGTGTACTTGATCTTCGGGTCGAGCTTGGGGAGCTCGTTCAGCGAGCGCTTGCGCCCGTGGAACTGGTGGCGCGGGACCGTGCCGCCGTCGCGGGAGAAGAAGTCGTACATCGTGAGGCCGACCTTGATCAGCAGCGCGCCGCGCTCCTGCGGCTTGCCCGACTTGTGGGTCAGGAAGCGCAGCGGGGCCGCGAGGATGCCCGAGAACGTCGAGTAGATCGGGATCGTCGTCTGCAGCGGCTTCACGTAATGGGGAGCGATCTTCAGCAGGCCGTTGCGCTCGTGCACGCCCTCGTTGACGAGTCGGAACTCGCCGTTCTCGAGGTAGCGGATGCCGCCGTGGATCATGTGGCTCGAGGCGCTCGAGGCACCGGAGACGTAGTCGCCCCGCTCGACGAGCGCGACGTCGACGCCGTTGAGCGCGAGCTCGCGGAACGTGCCGATGCCGTTGATGCCGCCGCCGATCACCAGGACGGTGGCGCGGGGGTTGTCGCGGAGAGCAGCGACGCTCTCACGCAGAGCGGAGTTTCCGGGAGTTCCGTCGGACTGTGCCACTTCGTACTCGCCTTCGTGTCGTAGGTGTTCCGTGGAGCCTGCGTCCATCCTCCGCCGGGCGGATGGACGATTGATTTCGCGGAGGAATACAGCCATCCTTGACCCGACAACACATCCGGTCAAGACGGGTGGAAATCCGTGCAGGGAGCGCTATGACCCCGGTGAGACCGGTCGTCGAACTCGACGAGACGACCCACGCGACCCATCCCGACAAGACGCGGGACGCGCTGCGTGCGGCCCAGCTGTACTACATGCAGGATCTGACGATGGACGCGATCGCGCACGAGCTGCACACGTCGCGCTCCTCGGTCTCGCGCCTGCTCTCCCACGCCCGCGCGACCGGCCTGGTCGACATCCAGATCCGCTCCCCCCTCGACCGGGCCAGCGCCCTGTCGGCCGAGGTGCGGTCCCACTTCGACATCACGGCGCACATCGTGCCGGTGCCGGACCACACCAGCGAGATCGACCGGCTGGAGCGGGTCGCCCTGTCCGCGGCGCGGATCCTCGGGCAGTTCATCGACTCGAACATGATCGTCGGCATCGCCTGGGGCTCCACGATGAGCGCGATCAGCCGCCACCTGATCGCCAAGGAGACGCACAACACGCAGATCGTGCAGCTGAACGGCGCCGGCAACACCGAGACCACGGGCATCAACTACTCGAGCGAGATCCTCCGCCGCTTCGGCGACGCGTACGCCGCGAAGGTCCAGCAGTTCCCGGTGCCGGCGTTCTTCGACGACCCGACCACCAAGCAGGCCGTGTGGCGCGAGCGCTCCACCCGCCGGGTCCTGGAGCTGCAGCAGCGGATGGACGTGGCGCTGTTCGGGCTCGGGTCGCCGTTCGCGGCGGTCCCCTCGAAGGTCTACATCGGCGGCTACCTGGAGCCGAGCGACTTCACCTCGCTCAGTGGCTCCGGGGTCGTCGGCGACGTCGCGACGGTGTTCTACCGGTCCGACGGCAGCTGGGACGACATCCCCATGAACGAACGTGCAAGCGGTCCGGACCTCTCCACCGTGCGCCGCGCGTCGCGCCGGATCTGCGTGGTCTCGGGGGCCTCCAAGCTGCCCGGCCTCCGCGGCGCCCTCGCCGCGGGCCTGATCACCGACCTCATCCTCGACGAGGGCACGGCCCGCGCCCTCATCTCGGACTGACGTCCGCGCTCCCCTCCCTCTCCCCCGCCGCGAGATGCCACTTCGGTACGCGACACGCCGACGCGGGCGTACCGAAGTGGCATCTCGCGGGGCTCAGCCGAGCAGGGCCCGACGCACGCGGGCGACGGTCTCCTCGGGATCGAGGAGCACGCCGGAAGAGCGCACGCGGACGACCCGGTAGCCGAGGGCCTCGATGGCCTCGATGCGCCGGATGTCGCGCTCGTACTGGTCGCGGTCCGTGCGGTGCTGGTCGCCGTCGTACTCGACCACGACCCGGCGGTCCCGGTAGACGAGGTCCACCCGCGCGACGAACCGGCCCTCGTCGTCGTACAGCTCGCTGTTCAGCTCCGGTTCTGGAAGTCCGGCCCGCAGGAGCAGGAGGCGCAGCAGCGTCTCCATCGGGGACTCCGCGCCGGCACGCACCCAGGTCACCGCCTCGCGGGCCCGCCGCCCGCCGCGGCCTCGGAACGAGACCGCACGAGAGGTCAGCGCCTCCGGGTCGATGCGCCATCCGCGCCGTCTCCCCTCCCCGTCGCGCCCGACGATCGCGTCACCGAGGACGACCAGGTCATCGAGGGAGAGCAAGTCGGACAGGTGGCAGAACGTGGACGCCGGGTCGGCGACCGGGTAGCCCGCGTCGATCACCGTCACCGCGGGGTCCCAGAGGTGGTGCGAGCGGACACCGATCCGGCGCGCGGCACGCTGAGGCGGCGCGACGGACACGTGGAGCGGCGTCGTCGCGCCGGGACGCGGACCGGGCAGGCCGAGCAGATGCGCGGCCGTGCCGTGCGAGAAGAACTCGCCGGGGCGCATGATCGCGCCGTACGCACGGATCCGCTCGTCGAACGTGAGCGGCTCCACCGCTGCGCGCGCCCCGCGGAACACGACGACCGGGTGCTCGGCCGCCAGCCCGCGCCTGGTCGTGCCGTCCCTCGACGCCGTCACCCCGGCCTGCCCGCTGTCCATGCCCCGAGGATGTCCGACCCGCCCCTGCCCTCGCAGAAGTTCTCCACAGCCCCCTCCGCGAGATGCCACTTCGGTACGCGACACGCCGGTGCGGGCGTACCGAAGTGGCATCTCGCGGAAGGGGAAGGGTGAGGCGAGAGCGGTTCAGGACTCGCGGGCGTGCGCGTCGAGGAACTCGTAGACCTCGGCGTCGTCGATGCCGGGGAAGGTGCCCGACGGCAGCGGCGCGAGCACGTGCGCGTGCAGGCGCGCGCTCGGCCAGGCGTTGCCGTCCCAGCGCGCGGCGAGCTCCGACGGGGCGCGCCGGCAGCAGGACTCGTCGGGGCAGCGGGAGAGCTCACGGCGGTCGGTGTCGCGGCCGCGGAAGAAGCGGGCCTCGGCGAACGGGACGCCCACCGTGATCGAGAACTCCTCCGTGGCGGTCGTGCCGGTCTGCGACGCCGACCAGAAGGTGCCCGCCGAAGTGTCGACGTACTGGTAGTACTCCGTCGTGCGGTTGGTCCGGGTGAACGCGGAGCGCGCCGACCAGTAGCGGCAGACGACCTGGCCCTCGACGGCCCCGGTGACATCGGTCGGCAGCGGCAGCCCGTCGTTCTCGTAGGCCTTCTGGATGGACCCGTCTCCCAGCACCCGCAGGAAGTGCATCCGGATGTCGAGGTGCGAGGTGAGCAGGTTCGTGAAGCGCAGGGCGGCGGCCTCGTGGGTGACGCCGAAGCCGTCGCGGAAGTCCTCCACCGAGATGTCCCGCTCGCGCTTCGCCTCCTGGAGGAACGCGACGGCCGGCTCCAGCGGCATCAGGCACGCGGCGGCGAAGTAGTTGATCTCGAGGCGCTGCCGGAGGAAGTCGGCGTAGGTCGCCGGCCGCTCGTGCCCGAGGAGGCGGTGCGCCATCGCCTGCAGCGCCAGCGCCCGCAGGCCGTGGCCCCCGGGGATCGACGCGGGCGGGAGGTAGATCCTGCCGTTGGCGAGGTCGATCACCGAGCGCGCGGAGTGCGGCAGGTCGCCGACGTGGATGATCTCGAAGCCGAGGTGCCGGGCCATCTTCGAGACGGAGCTGTGGGTCAGCGCTCCCCCGCGGTGGCCGACGGTGCGGAGCATCTCGCCCGCCACCTCCTCGATCTCGGGCAGGTAGGAGCTGCGCTCGCGCAGCTGGAGCCGCTGGGCCGTGTTCGCCCGGCGCGCCTCCTCCGGCGTTGCGCTCGCCTCGCTCCGGCGGCGGGCGAGCTCGCGGTAGACCCCGAGGAACGCCTCCAGCACGGGCGTGCTCAGCCCCTTGTTGACCTTGAACTCGGGCAGGCCGAGCGAGCGGTACAGCGACCCCTTCTGCACGCGCGCCAGCTCGATCTCGAGCGCGGCCCGCTCGCTCGGCGGCTCGTCCGAGAGCAGCGCCGCGAGCTCGATGCCGAGCGCGGCCGCGAGGCGCTGCAGGAGGGAGAGGCGCGGCTCGCGACGGCCCGTCTCGATCAGCGAGAGCTGGCTCCCCGACACGTCGACGCGCTCGGCGAGCTGCCCGAGGGTCAGTCCGCGACGGGTGCGGAAGTGGCGCAGGCGCTGCCCGAGCAGCACGGCGTCGGAGCCCGGGGCGGGTGTCGAGGGATCGGTCACGGCGAGCTCCAACGATGGGTTGTGACAGTGGCGCAAAAAGGTGGTTTCTTGAACGCCTGAGCGCCGGGAATACCTCCTGATCCTCCTCCATCCTGGCTTCAGGCGCCACCGAGCGCCCTCCCGGCCCGGCCGGACTCTCCCCGGCTGCGGCCGGCGACTCCCCACCCCCGTCGACGACGACCACCGAAAGCGGAGCCAGCATGAGCATCTACAGCAACACCGTCCGACTCGAGCCGAGCACCCTGACCGCGCCGACGTCCGTCCCGGCACCCGTCGTGCCGCCGGCGCCCCTCGCCCTCCGCCGCTGGGTGCGCGAGACCGCCGCGATCCTGAAGCCCGACGCGATCGAGTGGAGCGACGGCTCCCCCGCGGAGTGGTACCGCCTGACCGAGCGGCTCGTCGCCTCCGGCACGCTCCTCCCGCTCAACCCGGAGTGGCGGCCCGGCTCGTTCCTGGCCCGCACCGACCCGGACGACGTCGCCCGGGTCGAGGACCGCACCTTCATCTGCACGACCGACGAGGCCGACGCGGGACCGACCAACAACTGGCGCGAGCCCGGCGCGATGAGGGCCGAGCTCGCTCCCCTCCTCGACGGCGCGATGCGCGGACGGACCATGTACGTCGTCCCGTTCTCGATGGGGCCCGTCGGCGGCCCGCTCTCGCAGCTGGGCGTCCAGGTCACCGACTCGGCCTACGCGGTGCTGAACCTGCGGATCATGGCGCGCGTGGGCTCCGAGCCGCTCGCCGCCTTCACCGAGGAGACCCCGTTCGTCCGCGGCGTGCACACCGTCGGGCTGCCCCTCCGCGACGCCGACGGCGTCACGCGCGAGGACGTCGCCTGGCCGTGCAGCCCGGTGAAGTACATCACCCAGTTCCCCGAGACGCGCGAGATCGTCTCGTACGGCTCCGGCTACGGCGGCAACGCCCTGCTGGCGAAGAAGTGCTTCGCCCTGCGCATCGCCTCGGCGATGGGGCGCGAGGAGGGCTGGCTCGCCGAGCACATGCTGCTCATCCGCATCGTCTCGCCCGAGGGCCGGCGCTACCACGTCGCCGCCGCCTTCCCGAGCGCGTGCGGCAAGACCAACCTCGCGATGATGCAGCCCGCGATCCCCGGCTGGCGGGTCGAGACGCTGGGCGACGACATCACCTGGATGCGCCGCGGGACGGACGGACGCCTGTGGGCGATGAACCCGGAGACGGGATTCTTCGGCGTCGCTCCCGGCACCGGGGGGAGCTCGAACCCGAACGCCGTGCAGACGCTCTGGGGCAACACGATCTTCACCAACGTCGCGCTCCGCGAGGACGGCGACGTGTGGTGGGAGGGCCTGACCGACGAGGTCCCGGAGCGGCTGACCGACTGGCGCGGGCAGCCGTGGACGCCGGCGTCCGGCACGCCCGCCGCGCACCCCAACTCCCGCTTCACCGCTCCGGCCGTGCAGTGCCCGTCGCTCTCCGCCGACTGGGACGCCCACGAGGGCGTGCCCCTGGACGCGATCGTCTTCGGGGGCCGACGGGCGAGCAACGTCCCGCTGGTCACGCAGGCCACCTCCTGGCAGCACGGCGTCTTCCTGGGAGCGACCGTCGCCTCCGAGAAGACCGCCGCCGCGGAGGGCACGGTCGGCGAGCTGCGCCGCGACCCGTTCGCGATGCTCCCCTTCTGCGGCTACAACATGGCCGACTACTTCGCGCACTGGCTCGCGATCGGCGCCGAGCTCGGCGATGCGGCGCCGGCCGTGTTCCAGGTCAACTGGTTCCGGAAGGACGCGGACGGCGAGTTCCTCTGGCCCGGCTTCGGCGAGAACGCGCGGGTGCTGCAGTGGCTCGTCCGTCGGCTGGAGGGGCTCGCGGAGGCTCGGCGCAGCCCCCTGGGCGACCTCCCGCTCGCGATCAACACGCACGGGCTCCTGCTCACCGCGGACCAGAAGGAGGAGCTGTTCTCCGTCCCGGTCGAGGCGTGGCTGGAGGAGTGCGCGCTCACCGAGCAGTTCTTCGCGCGGTTCGGCGACCGGCTCCCGCCCGAGCTGACCGCCGAGCTCCAGGCCCTGCGGCTCCGGCTCCTCGCCGAGAAGCTGCCGCTGGCGGCCTGATCCCCCGAACCGGGCCGGCTCCGGCCGGACACCCCTGTGGCCCGCGGGCGGATCATCCCCCTTTCCTCGCACCCCCCGCGGGTCCACTCCCCCCTCCGCTCCCACGACGACGGGCACCATGACCGACCGCATCACGCTCCGCTTCCTCGCCGCTCCGCAGGACGCCACCGCCGACGGCCGCAGCGCCCAGGCAGGCCGCGTCCTCGAGTGGATCGACAAGGCCGGCTACGCCTGCGCCGTGGGCTGGAGCGGCGGCTACTGCGTGACGGCGTACGTCGGCAACGTCCACTTCACCCGGCCCATCTCGGTCGGCAACCTGATCGAGGCGACCGCCCGCGTCATCCACACCGGCCGCACGAGCATGCACGTGCTGGTGCAGGTCGCGCAGGCGGATCCGCGGACCGGCGTCTACGAGGACGCCACGCACTGCCTCCTCGTGTTCGTCGCCGTCGACGACGAGAAGAGGCCGAGGTCGGTCCCCGAGTGGCGGCCCCGCTCGATCGAGGACCTGTCCCTCGCCGAGGGCGCCGCCGCGCGCATCGAGGGCCGCCGGCGGCTGCACGACGTGATGCGCGCCCAGGAGTACACCGAGGAGGGCACCGGTCCTCGGATCGTTTTCCGCTTCCTCGCGGCACCGGGCGACGTGAACTGGGGCGGCAACGCCCACGGCGGGATCGTGATGCGCTGGATCGACGAGGCGGCCGACGCGGTCGCGCAGCGCTGGACCGGTCGCGACGCGGTGGCCGTCTACTCCGGCGGGATCCACTTCTACCGTCCGGTGCGCATCGGGCACCTGGTCGAGGTGGAGGCGCGCCTCATCCACACGAGCGCCCGGAGCATGCACCTGGCGGTGCACGTGCGCTCCGGCGACCCGCGGACCGGTGAGCTGGAGCTGACCACGCAGTGCCGGAGCGTCTTCGTGGTGCGGGGCGCCGACGGGGCGGCTGAGCCGGTCCCGCCACTCGAACTGCGGACCGAGGAGGACCGGCGTCTGGACGCCCACGCGCGCGAGCTGATCCTCCTGCGCGCGGCGCTGCCGCCGCTCCCGCTCGCGGGGACGGCCGACGCTAGGGTCGGAGCGTGAAGCTGCCGATCCTCGTCCTCAACGGCCCGAACCTGAACCTGCTCGGCACCCGCGAGCCCGAGCTGTACGGCTCGGACACCCTCGCCGACGCCGAGGCACTCGCGGCGGAGGCGGCCGAGCGGCACGGCTTCACCGTCGAGACCTTCCAGAGCAGCTCGGAGGGCGCGATCATCGACCGGCTGCACGCCGCCCGCGGCACCGTCTCGGGAGTGGTCCTCAACGCCGGGGCGTACACGCACACGTCGATCGCGATCCGGGACGCCGTCCTCGCGACCGAGCTGCCGATGGTCGAGGTGCACGTGAGCAACGTGCACCGGCGCGAGCCGTTCCGGCAGCACTCCTACCTCTCGGACATCGCTGTCGCCGTGATCGTCGGCGCGGGCATCGCCGGCTACGGCTACGCGGTGGACGCGCTCGCCCGAGCGGCGGACGCGCGATGAGCGGACTCGGACGCTCCTTCGGCAGCGCGGTCGACGCCTACGACCGCGGGCGCCCCGGGTACCCGGACGACGCCGTCGACTGGATCGTGGGGCGCGCCCCCGCTCGGGTGGCGGGCGCCTTCGTCCCGGAGCGGGCCCGTGAGGCGGGAGCCGACGCCTCCGACCGCCTGCGCGCCGTGGACCTCGGCGCGGGAACGGGGAAGTTCACCGCCTCGCTCGCGTCCCGCGGCCTCGACGTCACCGCGGTCGAGCCGGACGCGGAGATGCTCGCGCGGCTCGCCTCGAACCTGCCGGGGGTCCGCCCCGAGGAGGGGACGGCCGAGGCGATCCCGGTCGCGGACGCCTCCGCGGAGCTCGTCACCGCCGCGCAGTCGTGGCACTGGGTCGACGCCGAGCGCGCGGGAGCCGAGGTCGCCCGGGTCCTGGTGCCGGAGGGCGTGCTCGCGCTGGTGTGGAACATCCGCGACGAGTCCGTCCCCTGGGTGCGCCGGCTGGGCGAGGTCGCCGGAGCCTCCACCGCCGAGCGCTTCGAGACGCTCCGCCCGCCGCTCGGCTCCGCTCTGGAACGGGTGGCGTTCGCGGCCTTCGAGTGGTCCTTCGAGCTGGACCGAGCCGGGGTGCGCGACATGTTCGCCTCCCGCAGCTACGTCATCGCGATGCCCGAGGAGGAGCGCGCCGCGGTCCTCGCGGCGGTCGACGCCGTGCTGGACGAGGAGTTCGGCGAGAGCGGGACCGTCGCGATGCCGTACTCGACGCGCGTGACGATCGCGCGCCGCTCCTCCTCCGCCTGACGCCGCGCCGCGCGCCGCGGACCGCCCCGCGCGCCGACTACCCTCGGAGGGCGCCGCACCGGCGCGAGCACCGAGAGCACGAGGAGAGACGCACGTGAGCATCATCGCCGCCGCAGACGGGTCCGCTTTGGGCAACCCCGGCCCCGCCGGCTGGGCCTGGTACGTCGACGACGAGCGCTGGGCCGCGGGCGGCTGGTCGCACGGCACGAACAACATCGGCGAGCTCACCGCGGTACTCGAGCTGCTGCGCGCGACCGCGCAGGAGGAGGAGCCGCTGCACATCCTCTGCGACAGCCAGTACGCCATCAAGGCCTGCACCGAGTGGCTGCCGGGCTGGAAGCGGAAGGGCTGGCGCAAGGCCGACGGCAAGCCGGTGATGAACGTCGAGATCATCAAGGCGCTCGACGAGGAGCTGCAGGGCCGGGCCGTCACCTTCGAGTGGGTGAAGGGGCACGCCAACCACCGCATGAACGAGGCCGCCGACGTCCGCGCCCGGAGCGCCGCGACCGCCTACCAGCGCCGGCAGGCCGTCGACGCCGGGCCCGGATGGCCGACCGCCGCCGCCGAGCCCGCCGCAGCCGCTGCGCCCGCCGTCGAGGACTCGGCGACCCTCTTCTAGCCGCACGCTCCTCCGCGCCCCTAGGGCAGCCGCAGCAGACCTGTCGCGACCAGCTCGCGCACCCGCGGCAGCACCGAGTCGGACACCGCCTCCTCCTCGACCTGGAGGAGCGAGGCGACCGCCGCCGCGATCGCCGCCACCGAGAGCTCGCCGTCGCAGGCGCCGACCACGGCGGCGAGCGCCGTGTCGACCTCCTCGACCCGGGCGAAGCCCCCGCCCTGGCGCAGCCGCAGCACCGTCGGATCGTCGTTGCCCGGCCAGTAGTGCCGCTCCTCCGTGACGTCTCCCGCGACCACCAGGGCGAGGCCGGCCAGAGCGCGGTCGTCGAGCGAGGCGAGGGCCTCGGCCGCGTCCAGGCAGGCGGCGAGGTGGCCGCCCAGTCCCGCGGTCGCCACCGGCGTCGTGATGCGCTCGAGGCGGCGGATCGGGGGCCGGGGCTGCTCGGGCAGGCGGAGCGTGACGTAGCCGAAGCCGACGCCGGTCACTCCGCGCCGCTCGAAGTCGGTCAGCCAGGCGTCGACCAGCGCGTCGAACGCGGGGCCGCGGGTCGTGCCGCCGTCGCGGATCCAGGTCTCGGCGTAGACCGCCGGGTCCTGACGCTCGCGCTCCACGACCCAGACGTCCAGCGGAGAGGCGGTCCCGCCCATCCAGGCGTCGAGCCCCTCGGGCCCCGCCTCGAGCGCCTGCTCCAGCGGGCTGCGGGCGTCGGCGAGCCAGTCCGCGATCCGGTCGAAGGCGTCCGCGCCCTCCCGGTACTCCCAGTTCCCCAGGAGCTGCGCGACACCGCCGGGGACCAGGTGCTCGGCCGCTCCGAGGATCACGCGGCGCACGATCTCGTCGCCCTCGAGCCCGCCGTCGCGGTACTCGTAGGAGGGGACGCCCTCGGCTCGCGGTGTGATGACGAACGGCGGGTTCGTGACGATGTGGTCGAAGCGCTCCCCCGCGACCGGCTCGTAGAGGCTGCCGAGGCGGAATTCGATGTTCTCGATCCCGTTCAGCGCGGCGGTGAAGGAGGCGAGCGCCAGCGCCCGCTCGGAGATGTCGGTGGCGACCACCTGCTCGGCGTGGCGGGAGGCGTGCAGCGCCTGGATCCCGCAGCCGGTCCCCAGATCGAGCACGCGGCCGACGGGCCGCTGGATCATCAGCCCGGTCAGCGTGAGACTCGCGCCGCCGACGCCGAGCACGTGGTCCTCGTCGAGCGCGCGGCCGAGGGCGAGCTCCCCGAGATCGGAGGCGATCCACCACGAGGCCGCGCCGCGCTGGTCGACCACGTCGTAGGGCCGCAGGTCGAGTGCCGCGGTGACGACGGCTCCGGCCTCGACGCGCACCAGACCGAGCTCCACCGCCCCCTCCAGCGCGAGAGCGCCGAACGCATCCTCCGCGTCGTCGGCCGAGACGGGATCGGCCAGGAGGAACAGGCGGGCGAGGGTGGCCAGCGCGTCGTGGTCGCCGCTGCGCTCGAGGGCCCGGCGGGCGGGGACCCGGTCGCCGCGGTGCAGCGCCTCGGCCGCTTCGTCGCCCCAGAGCCCCCGCACGGCGTCCACGCCGTAGCGGGCGCGGATCAGGTCGTCGCGCAGGAGGGTGATGCGGGCTCGGTCGAACGGGTCTGCGGAGAACACCGCTCCATCCTCCTGCACGCGGGTCGGCCACCGGGGCCGCCGCGGCCGTACGATCGGAGTCATGCCGCTGACCGGAGAGTACGAACCCAGCACGTCCGAGTGGGCCCGCGAGCAGGCGGAGCTCTACGAGCGGACCGGCGGAGCCGAGGGCGACCTCCTCCGCGGCCGCCCCATCATCGTCCTGACCACCGTCGGCTCGAAGAGCGGGAAGCTCCGCAAGACCGCGCTGATGCGCGTCGAGCACGAGGGCGAGTACGTGGTCGTCGCGTCCAAGGGCGGGGCGCCGGAGCACCCCGTCTGGTACGGCAACATGCTGAAGGAGCCGCACGTCGAGCTGCAGGACGGGCCGGTGAAGAAGGACTACACCGCGAGCGTGCTCGAGGGCGACCTGCGTGCCGCCTGGTGGGAGCGCGCTGTCGCCGCGTGGCCGGACTACGCCGAGTACCAGACGAAGACGGATCGGCAGATCCCGCTCGTGCTGCTGACGCCCTGGTCCTGAGCGCGACGGGCGGCTCGGGCCCTCGCTGAACCGGCCGGGGCTCGTTCCAGGTCGCGCCGCACGACAGGCGCCGCACGCGGGCGGCGAGCCCAGCGGATCGGAAGGGGGCTCAGACCCGCGCCTCGATGAGGTCGAGCACCTTCGGGCTCGAGAGCAGCGCGAAGTGGCCGACCACGGAGACCGCGATGTTCTCGCGCGCGCCGGAGAGGCGGCTCCCTCCCGGGATGTACTGGTCGCGCATGCCGTAGATCGACGTGATGCGCGCGTCGGCCTCGCGCTCGGCCAGCAGGGTGCGGATGAGCGGGCGGTGCGGCGCAAACTCCCGGAGCGCCCGCGCCGGCGCGATCCGAGCGAGCGACGAGCCGTTGAACGGGGTCGACACGGCGATCATCCGCTCGATGCGCCCGTCCTCGCGGTCGTCGACGACCATCATGTGCTTGCCGATCAGTCCGCCCTTGCTGTGTGCGACGACGACGACTCCGCGCAGATCGTGCTCGCGCAGGTAGTCCTGGCCGAGCCCGGCCGACGCGACGATCGGCCGCGTGTTGTAGCCGAGCGCGGGCAGCACGTGGATCGGATGGCCCGCCGCGTGCAGCCTCTCGGCGATGGGCCGCAGGAACTGCCACGTCTCGTAGATCCCGGGGATGAGCAGCACCGGAGCGTCGTCGCCGGACGCGTACCGCGACACGTCCCAGCCCTCCCGCAGGTGCACGAATCGCGAGCCGTAGGCGTAGCGGTAGTCGCGGAGGTACGCGCGCCGCAGCGAGGTTGAGCGGCGCGGGCGGGCGGAGTCACGCGCCGGCATAGGCCCTCTCCAGCTCCGCGATCTCGAGGCGGCCCATCGCGAGCATCGCCTGCAGAGCGCGCGCGGCCCCCTCGGGGTCGGCGCCGCCGAGCAGGCGCGGGAGGACCTCCGGCACGATCTGCCAGGACAGCCCCCAGCGGTCGCGGAGCCAGCCGCACCGGCTCTCCTCGCCGCCGTCCGCGATCAGGGCGTCCCAGAGCCGGTCGAGCTCGGACTGGCTGCCGACGGTCACGACGATCGAGACGGCCTCGGTGAACGGGAACCGCGGCCCGGCGTTGATCGCCTGGAACCGCTGCCCGTCGAGCTCGAAGGTCACCGACAGCACGTCGCCGGGCGACGGGGAGCCCTCGGGCAGCACCTGGCTCCCGGTGATCCGCGAGTTCGGCACCAGCTCCGTGTAGAAGCGCGCCGCCTCCCCCGCCCCGTCGTCGAACCAGAGGAAGGTGCTGACCGCGCCCATCGGAGTCTCCGTCCTGCGCGGAGGGGTCTCCGCGGCTCCCTCAGTGTGCCGCGGAGGCGCCCTCACCGCGACGGATCACAGCGGGTTGACGCCGAACGCCGTGGCCAGCTTGTCGATCTTCTTGGCGCGGCCCAGCCGGGGCAGGTCGCTGCCGTCGCGGATGACGCGGCCGCGGGCCTCGAAGTCGTCGAGGAAGTCGCGGGCCCAGGCGACGTCGGACGGCGTCGGGCTGATGACCTCGTTGATCACGGCGAGCTGCTCGGTGTCGAGGCAGAGCTTCCCGGTGAGGCCGAGCGAGACCGTGAGCGCGGACTGCTCGCGCAGCACGGGGTGGCTGTTCGAGACGGTCGGTCCGTCGATCGGGCCGGGCAGGTCGCCGATGCGCGAGGCGACGACCAGGCGCGAGCGCGGGTAGGCCATCGCGAGGTCGTCGGCGCTGGTGCCGGTGTCGCGGCGGTAGTCGCCGCTGCCGAACGCGAGTCGGAAGGTGCCGCGGGCGCGGGCGATCGAGACCGCCTCCTCGATGCCGAGGGCGGACTCGACCAGGGCGAGCACCGGAGTGGAGCCGCCGAGGCGGTCGAAGGTCTCGGTGACGTGCTCGGCGGCCTCGGTCTTGGCGAGCATGACGCCGGCGAGGCCGGGCAGGCCCTTCAGCGCGTCGACGTCGTCGGACCAGAACGGGGTGGAGTGGTCGTTGATGCGGACCCAGGCGCGCTTCTCGCCGGTCAGCCACTCGGCGACGTCGCTCCGCGCGTCGGGCTTCGCCTTGGGGTCGACCGCGTCCTCGATGTCGAGGACGATCTGGTCGGCGCGGGACGCGTGCGCGGCGTCGAACGTCTCGGTGCGGGTGGCGTTCACCAGCAGCCAGGAGCGCGCGATCTCGGGGGCGACGTCGCGCCCCTTCCGCTTCGCGATGGCGGTGGTGGTGGTCTCGGGCAACGTCACGTTCGGGTCCTCTCGGTGGCGCGGTCCTCGCTCCGCGGACGCCACCGCTCTGCGACGGCGCCGGGGACAAGGGTAGCGGCTCCCCGTCGGCGGGGCTCCGGGCACTCCGGGGCTCCGGCACTCGGGTGCGGCGATGCCCCGGTCGTTCCGTATCAGCGGCCCTCCGGGCGCTCCCACAGCGTCAGCACCGTCGTCGGCACCGGGATCCGCTCGCGCGCGACGAAGCCCGCGTCCGCGAGCACCGCGTCCGCCTCGCCCTGGGGCAGCGCCTGCCAGACCCGGTCCTCGCCGGCGAGCGCCGCGCGCAGGGCCTCGCCCTCCAGGAGGACGTCGGAGTACGTGCCCGTCGTCCCGTACGAGGCGGCGAGGGCGAGGTCGTCCACGCCCGTGAACGCCCGCGGGTAGGCGGCGAGTGCCAGGCGCGGCCGGAGCGAGACGGTCCCGGAGGAGCCGAGGAGGACGGCGTCGCCCGGACGGGCCCGCTCCTCGACGGCGGCGGCCAGGCCGCGGAGGTCCTGCCCGGCGGGCTTCCCCGTGACCGTGCGCATCTGCACCAGGACCGGCAGGGCGGCCGCGGCGATCAGGGCGAGGAGGGCGACACCCGTCCGGGCGCTGAACGAGTCGAGCGCGAGGCCGAGGAGGACCGCGAGGGCGGGCGTGCTCGACGCGAGGTAGCGCGGGGTGAACATCGGCTCGACGAGGAGGGTCCCGAGCACGAGCACCGCCGTCGGGAGCACGATCCAGAGCAGGAGGGCCGGCAGGAGCGGCCCGCGCAGGCCGCCCCGGGCCGCGGCGACCGCGAGGAGGACGACGGCGATCCCGGCCAGCCACCACGCGGAGCCGAAGAACGGCTCGACCAGGACGGTGAACGCGGTCACGGGCTGCGAGCGGAGCCAGCCGACCTGGCCGCTCTGCCCGGCGGCGAGGAACAGCACCGGCACGGCGCCCAGCGCCGCGAGGGCGCTCGGCGCGAGAGCCCGCACGGCACCCCGGGGCGCTGCGGCCGCGGCGAGGGCGACGAAGGCCGGCAGCACCAGGACGGAGTAGAGGAACACGGCGTTCGCGAGGCCCGCGACGGCCGCGAACGCGACCCAGCGCAGGGCGCCTCCGGAGCGGGCCGCCCGCACGACGAGCACCGCCGCTCCCACCACGAGCGCGGTGGCCAGAGCGGAGGAGCGGGCCTCGGTGCCCGAGAACGACGACCGCGGCAGCAGCACGAGCACCGCGGCGGCGAGGAGCGCCGCCCGGGGCCGGTCGACGGCGCGCAGCAGGAGGGCGACGCCCGCCGCCGCCGCTCCCGTCGCGAGGGCGGACGGCGCGCGGACCGCGAGCTCCGACTCCCCGGCGAGGGCGATCCAGCCGTGCATCAGCAGGCCGTAGACCAGGTGCACCGCGTCCTTCTCCTGCACGAAGGCGAGGAGCTCCCCCACCGGGAGCCGCGCCAGGCGGAGGGTCGCGGCCTCGTCGTTCCAGTAGGAGGGGATCCAGGAGCCGACGAGGGTCAGCGCGGTCGCGAGGGCGAGGACCGCGCTCGCGGGCAGGGTCCGGATCGCGCGCATCCCGCCAGCGTAGAGGCCGGGCTCAGCGGGCCGAGCGCTCGGCGAGACCCTTCGCGTACGCGGCCTGGCCGACGTGCTGCGTGTCGTCGTCGATCACCGACACCAGCCGTACCCCGAGGGTCACCGGCGGATCCCACTGCTCGTCGACGACGCGCTCGAGGTCCTCGTCGCCGAGCGTGTCGAGCAGGGCGAGCGTCCGCCGGTGCACGGCGTCGGCGTACTCCGCGAGCAGCGCGGCCGGCACCGCGGCGAGCGCCGCCACCTCGGCCGGCTCCTGCCCGTACCCGGTCTCGTCGGGCCCGAAGGGCAGGCCGGACCTGCGGTGGAAGCCGTCGGCCGTCCACACCTGCTCGTGGCCTGCGAGCGGGGCGAGGTGGTCGTCCTGGACCCGCACCAGGTGCCAGACGAGCCAGGCGGGCGAGTTCGAGCGGGCGTCCGCGCGGAACGCGAGCTGATCGGGAGTGCTGTCGTCGAGGACGGCGTGCACGTTCTCGTGCACCCGGCCGAAGGCGTCGCGGAGGAGGTCGATGGCTGCGCTCATGCCGCCAGCCTGCCGCGCCCGCCGCCGGTACGGCACCCCCTCCGCGCGCCTCGGAGGAAGTGCGGAGGCGGGTGCCCGATACTCGGCCCGTGACCTCCGGATCCTCGAACCTGGCGACGAAGCCGTGGCTGACCTCCTACGCGGAGGGCGTGCCCGCCGAGATCGACCCTCCCACCCAGACCCTCGTCGACTTGCTCGAGGACTCGGTCGCGCGGTACCGCCGCGGCATCGCGCTCGAGTTCTTCGGCGCCGAGACCAGCTACGCCGAGCTGGGCGAGCAGGTCGCGCGTGCGGCGGAGGGCCTGCGGCGCCTGGGCGTGCGCGCCGGCGACCGCGTGGCGCTGGTGCTCCCGAACTGCCCGGAGCACGTCGTGGCGTTCTACGCCGCTCTCCGCCTCGGAGCGATCGTGGTCGAGCACAACCCGCTCTACACGCCGCGCGAGCTGCGGCGGCAGTTCGAGGACCACGGCGCCCGGTTCGCGGTCGTCTGGGACAAGATCGCCGACGTCGTCGCGACCATGCCCGCCGACCTGGGCATCGAGCGCGTCGTCTCCGTCGATCTCACCCGCTCCTTCCCGCTCGGCAAGCGCCTGGCGCTGCGACTCCCCCTGCCGTCGGTGCGCCGGTCGCGCGAGAAGCTGACCGCGACTCCCCGAAGCCGATCCCTGATCGCTTTCGCGTCGCTTCTGAAGAACCGCCGCCTCGCTCGCTCGCACCCCCGCCCGGTCCTCGGCGACACGGCCCTGCTGCAGTACACGAGCGGCACCACCGGGACGCCCAAGGGCGCGATCCTCTCCCACGCCAACCTCCGCGCGAACGCCCTGCAGGGCCGCGCCTGGGTGCCGGGCCTGCGCGAGGGCGACGAGACGTTCTACGCGGTGCTCCCCCTGTTCCACGCCTACGGGCTGACGCTGTGCCTGACCTTCGCGATCAGCATCGGCGCGAAGGTCGTGCTGTTCCCGACCTTCGACGTCGGCCTCGTGAAGGCGGCCGCGAAGACGTCGCCGCCCACCTTCCTCCCCGCGGTGCCGCCCGTGTACGACGCGCTCGCCCGCGCCTCCGAGCGCCACGAGCTCGACCTGCGCGGCATCCGCTTCGCGATCTCGGGAGCGATGAGCCTGCCGGTCGCGACCGTGGACCGCTGGGAGCGCGCGAGCCGGGGCCTCCTGGTCGAGGGCTACGGCATGACCGAGAGCTCGCCGGTCGCCCTCGGCAACCCGGTGGGCCCGACCCGCCGGCCCGGCACGGTGGGCGTGCCGTTCCCCAGCACGACGATCCGCCTCGTCGACCCCTCCGATCCGTCGGTCGACCGCGGCCCGGGCGAGTCCGGCGAGCTGCTCATCCGGGGGCCGCAGGTGTTCCAGGGGTACTGGAAGCGGCCGGAGGAGACGGCCGAGGCCCTCCTGCCCGGCGGCTGGCTGCGCACCGGCGACATCGCGACCGTCTCGGCCGACGGCTTCGTGACGATCGTCGACCGCGCCAAGGAGCTCATCATCACCGGCGGCTTCAACGTCTCCCCCTCCGAGGTCGAGGGGGTGCTGGAGTCGCACCCCGACGTGACGCGCGCGGCCGTCGTCGGGCTCCCCCGCGAGGACGGCGGCGAGAGCGTCGCCGCGGCCGTGGTCCTGCGCGCCGGGACGGCCGTGGACCCGGAGGCGCTGCGCGACTTCTGCCGGCTGCACCTCACGCCCTACAAGGTGCCCAAGCGGATCGTCCCGGTGGACGAGCTGCCGACCTCGCTGATCGGCAAGGTGCTGCGCCGCCAGGTGCGCGAGAGTCTGCTGGACTGAGGCGACCGGAGCGGGCGGTGGCCCGCGAGGAGGAGGACGACATGGCGAGGATCGTGCAGTACGAGCGGATCGGCGGGCCCGAGGTGCTCGAGACCGTCGAGGCGCCGGAGCCCGAGGCGCGACCCGACACCGTGGTGGTCGCCGTCCGCGCGGCGGGCGTGAACCCGATCGAGTGGAAGGTGCGCTCCGGCCTCCGTCCGAGTCCGCCGTTCGACGGCCCGCGGAGGCTCGGGTCGGACGGCTCCGGAGTGGTCTCCGCCGTCGGACCGGGCGTGACGGGATGGAGCGTCGGCGACCGGGTGATCGTCAGCGGCGCGACCGGCACCTACGCGACCGCCGTCGCGGTCTCCCCCGACTCCCTCGATCCGCTCCCCGACGGGCTCGGCTTCGAGGAGGCCGCGGCGCTCGGCATCCCGGTCTCCACCGCCTACCAGGCGGTCGTCTCGCTCGGCGTCGCGGAGGGATCGACGTTCGTCGTCCACGCGGGCGCCGGATCGGTCGGTCGGGCGGCGATCCAGTTCGCCGTCGACCGCGGAGCCCGGGTCGTCGCCACGGCGAGCCCGGCGAACCACGAGGCGCTGCGCGCGCTCGGAGCGGTGCCGGTCGCCTACGGGCCCGGACTTCTCGAGCGGCTGCGCGCCGCGGCGCCCGAGGGCGTCGACCGCGTGCTCGACGCGGCCGGGACGGACGAAGCGCTCACCGCCTCGCTCGCGCTGGTCGCGGATCCTCAGCACGTCGGCACGGTGGTGGCCGGCCCGCGAGCGGCCGAGCTGGGCATCCGGGCCTGGAGCGGCGGCAGTCCCGTGCCGCTGACCGAGGAGGAGCAGCACCTCCGCCGCGAGGGCGTGCCCCTGGCGGCCCGGCTGGCGAGCGAGGGGCGCTTCGCGGTCGCGACCGGTCCGCGCCTCCCGCTCGAGCAGGCCGCCGAGGCGCACCGGCTCAGCGAGGACGGCCACGTCCGCGGGAAGATCCTCCTCGTTCCGTGAGCCGGGCCCGCTCCCGGCATCCGTCTCCCCCACCGCTTCCCCCGCTCTCACCGCCGAGAAGGAGTCCCCGTGTCCACTGACGACACCACCCCCGTGATCCTGGGGGGCGCCCGCACCCCGTTCGCCCGCTTCTCCGGAGCCTTCGCGCCGCTCTCGGGCGTCGAGCTCGGCGCCGCCGCGATCCGAGGGGCGCTCGAGCGCTCGGGCGCCTCCGCGGCCGATGTCGACGCGGTCGTGCTCGGCCAGGTGATCCAGGCCGGAGCCGGCCAGGGCCCCGCCCGGCAGGCCGCGGTCCTCGCGGGCCTGGGCTGGGACGTCCCGGCGGTCACGATCAACAAGCTCTGCCTGTCGGGTCTCACCGCGGTGATCGACGCGGCGCGGATGATCCGGCTCGGCGAGGCGCAGGTGGTCGTCGCCGGCGGGCAGGAGTCGATGACCAACGCGCCGCACCTCCTGCTCGGGTCCCGCTCCGGCCTGGGGGTCGGTGCGCGTCCGCTCGAGGACGCACTCCTCCACGACGGCCTGCTCGATCCGTTCGACCGCCGCCTGATGGGGAGGGTGACCGACGACGGCAATGCCGCCCGGGGCATCCGCCGGGAGCGCCAGGACGCCTTCGCCGCGCTCTCGCACCAGCGTGCCGCCGAGGCCCGGTCGACCGGCGTGCTCGCCGAGGAGATCGTGCCGGTCGCGGTGCCGCAGCGGCGCGGGCCGGACCTCGTCGTGTCCGCCGACGACGGGATCCGGGAGGACAGCACGGTCGAGACGCTCGCCCGGCTGGCCCCGGCGTTCTCGCCCGAGGGCACGATCACGGCGGGCAGCTCCTCCCCGATCACCGACGGCGCCGCCGCACTGGTCGTCGTGTCCCGCGGCTGGGCCCGCGACCGGGGACTGCCCTGGCTCGCGACCGTCGCCGAGCACGGGCAGGTCGCCGGTCCGGACAACTCCCTGCACTCGCAGCCGTCGGCAGCGATCCTCCGGGCGCTCGGCCGCCGCGGTGCGGCGGTGTCCGACCTCGGCCTGATCGAGATCAACGAGGCGTTCGCCTCCGTGGTCCTTCAGTCGGCGGACGACCTCGGCGTCCAGCCCGAAGCGGTCAACCTCGACGGCGGGGCGATCGCGCTCGGCCACCCGGTCGGCGCCTCGGGAGCACGGCTGGCCCTGCACCTGGCGCTGGCCCTCCGGCGCCGGGGCGGCGGGCTGGGCGTCGCCGCGCTCTGCGGCGGAGGAGGCCAGGGCGAGGCGCTGATCCTCGAGGCCTGACCGATGGTCCGCCGTCAGGAGCGCGTCGGCGCCTCCGGCTACGCTCGCGGGATGAGCATCCTGAGCGCCGACGGCCTCACCTTCGTCACCGAGCGCCACCTGGCCACCCTCTCCACCTTCGGCCGCCAGGGCCGCCTGCACGTGGTCGCGGTGGGCTTCACCTACGAGGACGGCGTCGTCCGCGTCATCACCTCGCGCGAGAGCCAGAAGGTGCTCAACGTGCGCCGGGGCGGTACCGCGACCGTGAGCCAGGTCGACGGCATCCGGTGGCTGAGCCTCGGCGGCCCGGCGACGATCGAGGAGGAGCCGGACGCGGTGCAGCACGCTGTCGAGCTCTACTCCCGGCGCTACCGCACGCCGCGGCCCAACCCCTTGCGCGTCGCGATCCGCATCGACGTCGACTTCGCCCTCGCCTCCTCCGGCCTGCGCGCGGAGTAGCGGGGTGGCCCGCGGCGACGCGCTGGGCGGGGCCGGCGCCGTCTCCTCCCTCCGCACCTACCGCTACGTCCGCCTCTCCCTCGTGGCGGCCGTGGTGCTCCTCTCGGCCGGCCTCGTCCACGAGCTCGTCGTCGGAGGTCCGCTGCGCTCGATCAGCGCCTCGTACTACACCCCGATCCGCTCCCTCTTCACCGGGGCGCTCTTCGCGGTCGGCGTCGCGCTGGTCGTCCTCGCCGGGAGGAGCGTCCGGCGCTTCCTCCTGCTGCTGGCGGGCATGACGGCGCCGGTCATCGCGATCGTGCCGGTGCCCCTCGCCTCGGAGGAGCTGCAGCGCCTCCTCGGAGCGGCGTGCCCGGCGGGAGAGGCGTCGTGCCTCCCCGTCACGGCCGTGGAGGAGGTCGCCGGATCCCTGCCCGCCTACCTGGTCACGGCTGCTGTCGTCCTCGCCGCCTCCGTGGTCCTGCTCGCCCTCGACCGGGTCCTCGACCGCTGGGCGCTCGTCCGCACCGCGGTCGCGGCCGCCCTCCTGATCGCCCTGGCGGCCTGGAGCACGCTCCCGTCGTTCCTGCGGCTCGGCCACTACGCCGCCGCCGGCGTCTTCTTCCTCCTCATCGCCGTCACCGCAGCCCTGCACGCCGTCGCGGTGCGCGAGGAGGGGGCGAGCGGGCCGGGGACGCCGCGCTTCTACTCCCGCTGCTATGCCGTTCTCGCGGTGCTGATCGCCGCGGTCGATGCGACCCTGGTGGTCCTGGTGCTCACGGGGCGGGGAGCGGAGCTGCTTGGCGAGCAGTGGCTCCTGCTCGGCGAGGCGGTCGCGCTCGCCCTCTTCGGGGTCTTCTGGGTGCTGCAGACCGTCGAGAACTGGGACCGGCCCGACGTGCTGCTCGTCGCGCAGGGCTGAGGGGGCCGCTGCCGACCCCCTCATCCGCTCAGCGCTTCAGGGTGATCGAGGCGCTGCGCCCGAAGTTCCCCGCGGCGTCGTAGGCGTGCGCGACGATCGTGTACCGCCCGGCCGGGTAGGACGAGGCCGAGACGGTCAGGCGCCACGTCCCGTCCGACGCCTTCGTCGCGTCACCCAGCCGCGTCGCTCCGCTCCAGAAGCTCAGCCGCGTCGTGCCGACGTCGTCCTTGGCTGTGGCGACGAGCGTCACCGATCCGCGCACGGTGGATCCGCTCGTCGGCGCCGTGATGACGACCTTCGGAGCCGTGGTGTCGCGCGAGGGTGCGGGCGAGCCCGTGGGTGCCGGAGCCGCTGTCGGCGCCGTCGTGGGAGCGGGAGTCGGCGTCGGGGACGGCTCGTCGCCGAGGCCCCAGGCCGTCCACAGCTCCTCCGCGATCATCGCCTGACCGGCGACGTTCGGGTGGAAGAAGTCGACGTCTGTCGAGAGCTGGTCGAGCGAGATCGGAGCCGCCGTGAGGGCGCCGCCGTCCCACACGCAGTCGTTCGCGGCGGACGCGCAGGCCGATTCGAGAGCGGCGTTGAAGTCGGCCTCCCGGTCCTCCGCCGCCGCGAGCGAGGCGGTGTAGGCCGAGCCGGTCAGCGGGGCTCCGGTCGTGGCGTCGACGCCGCGCTGGGTGCGGCAGACCCCGCCCCAGGCCCAGATCGCGGCGCCCGGCGTCGGCTTCACGACCTCCCACTCCGCCTCGATGTCCGGGACCGAGCCGACGAGCACCGTCGCCTCCGGCCACTCCTCGCCGATCGAGCGCAGGATCCGCGTCGCCGACGCCGCGAAGGAGGCCGCCGGCGTCATCGCGTAGCCGTCACGGGAGTCGGGCGAGAGGCTCAGCGAGCAGAGGTCGTTGCCGCCGATCAGCAGCGTGACCACGTCCGGCTCCTCCCCGGCCGCGACCGCCGCGTCGATCCGCGATTCGACGCCGCTGATGACCGCGCCCGACTTCGCGTAGTTCACCGCGCGGACCGCCGTCCGCGGGTCCGCCGCCGCCATCCGGCTCGCGACCGAGTCGACCGCGGGCGCCGATCCCGTCGCCCAGGAGTTCTCGGCGCAGTCGCGATTCGTTCCGCAGGTCGTCGCCGCGCGCGTGATCGAGTCGCCGAGCGCGAGCAGCGTCTGCGTGCCGGACGCCTGCGCCGGCGGTGCCGCGAGGAGCCCCGCCAGGAGCGCGATCGCCCCCATGCCGACCCCTGCCGCTCTCCGCCGTGTCCTGTGCGCTGTGATCCCCATGTCGTCCCGTCCCCTGGTCGTCCGTCGTTCGGCTGCCTCGCGTGCTGCGAGAGCACGAGTGGCGAGCGTACGTCGCCTCCACTCCCCCGACGGACCGGAGGAGGGCGGCTCCCGTCCGGCGCGGCCCGGATGGGGGACACGGACGTCGCCCTTGCGCGGGGGGGATAGGAGAGAACCGCGGGACACCCGGCGGACACGGACAGCGAGCCCTGGTGAGCGGGTTGCGGGGAGAACGCCGAAGGCTCGCTCTCTCGAGCGGGCCTTCCCTGGCGATGAATCTATTCCGGCCCGACTCGAGAAGCTGACGACCTCTGACGACTGCAGTCACTGCAGCCCGACGAAGAACCCGTTCTCCAGCAGAACGGGCCTTCGATGTGGAAGAAATCGATGAAGTACATCAGCGGCAGCACCCGAGCCTCGTCGCCGGGAACCTTGAGATCGGTACTAGGATTCGACGCGCTCACGATGAGAGGGATCCGATGGCCAAGCAGGAACGAGCGATCGCCACGCGAGAGACGCTCGTGATCGGCGCCAGCAGGGTCTTTGCTCGCTTGCACTACGAGACCGCTCGTGTGGCTGACATCCTCGAGGAGGCTGCGGTCACACAGGGAGCGTTCTACTTTCACTTCCCCGAAGGCAAGAAGCAGATCGCCCAGGAGCTGATCACGCGTCAGGAGAAGCAGTTCGTCAGAGTATGCGAAGAAATCTCGGACTCCGGACTCGACGGCCTGTCCGGCTTACTCGAACTGACTGACGCGCTCGGGCGGTTGCTCCAGTCGGACCACGTTGCACAGGCCGGGGCACGCCTCGTCCTCCAGGCGTCCACGGTGTTTCCAGAAGCGACCCACACCTTCGACTCTGCATGGATACAAGCGATCAGCTCCTTTCTCCATCGGGCGGAGGGTGAAAAGGCTTTGAGAGGGAACGTCGATGTGCCGCTGTCCGCGCGAACGATCGTCTACCTCTTCACCGGTGCGCAGGTGAGTTCCTTCGTGAACGATGCCTGGGAAGACCTGCCCTCTGCGCTTGACACGATCGAACCCTTCGTTGCCCGATCCCTGGCAGTCGACGGATTCGTTCGATCACATCCGAGCATCTAGCCTCTCAGCACTCGAGGCGGAGAGAGGACACGGGTCTTCCGCGTACTGACGAAGTCGTGGGCTCCGATCTCCTGAAGCACTGCGGGCACCCCCACGAGATGCTGATCGACGACCGCTCGCCGGGCCGCCTGTAAAGTCCTCGCGATCACCGGGGGGCCGGAGCGGACTGCAAGCAGGCCTTTCTCGGGACTCGCGCGAGCGCACACCACTTCGGCCATCGGGCGGGGCCGACGAATCAGGGGCGTGGTAGCGACCGGGGATGAAGAAGAGGCCTCGAGGACGCGGTCTGCCGGCTCCTCCTGAGCCCTGTCCGCCGAAGGGGCGAACGACTCCTCGAGACGCACCGCATCCTCGGCGACGGCTGCCACGGGATCGCAGTGCCCATCGGGTGGGGATCAGCGGGGCGCGTGCCGAGGACGACCCTCGTCAAGCGAGTTCGAGAACGCAATACAAAGGTGGGCCGTCATGAGGTTGTCTCCGAACAGTGACGGTGGTATGTTTTTGCCACACGCCAAGCTAGGAGGTTTTTGGTGAACGGCAGGAAGAAGCTAGCGACGGGGCTGAGCACTCTTGCGGTCGCGTCGGGTCTGGTGCTGGGTATCACGATGCCCGCTAGCGCGACCAGCACCCCGCGAGGCACAAGCGCCAGCACAGAGCAGTACACAGACAGGGACGTCGTCGCCCTTCTCATCGACGGAAGCGGCCCGATCGCGGAAGCGAATCCGGACGTCGCCACCGGCATCGGCTTCGTCAACGGTGAGGCAGGAGTGAGTGGAGACGTCATCGACGAAGTGACGCAGGCGCTGGTCGACAACGTCCCATCCTTCAACAGCACGGTGACGCAGCCCGTGACCTCCGGCAATCCCTACCAGGTCGAGAGAGGTCTGTTCGCGCTCGAAGAAGGGCTGAACAGCATCGCTACTGTCGTGAACTCGGGAGAGGCCATCGGGTACTGCGCAGTCAATCCTGTCGTGGCCGTCGACGTCGTGCTCCTCGCAGCCAACGCCGCAGCCTACGAGAACGGAGCGCTCTGGCGGAACAATGCTTTCTGGCTCGCGTCGGCCGGCACCTCCCAGTTCTCCGTTCAGAATCAGTCAGCGCTCATCGCGAGCAACGTCTAGCGCATGCGGCGCGTCACCTCGCAGGAACAGGCTTTGTTCCTGCGAGGTGACACTCCTTGCAGAGGAAAGAACAGGGAAATCGGGACAGAGACTCCCAGAGGTGATGCGATCAGTTACACGGCATTCTGGATCTCCAGCGCGATCCTCCTGCTCTCGTTCCTCCTCTCGATCTACGTGGTCATCCCGACGAACGTTCTGTCGAGTCCGACGATGGAAAAATTGCGCCCTGAATTGAGTTCGATCTGGCCGCAGGGATGGGGCTTCTTCACCAAGAATCCCGACTCGCCGAATCTCGACGCATACCGAGAAGCGGGTCCGGATGAGTATGAGTCTCTCCTTGTCACGCCACAGGGCCTGCCCCGCAACTTGTTCGGCCTCTCTCGCACATCTCGGGCGCAGGGGCCGGAGATCGCTCTGATCCATTCAGGCCTCGAAACCGACCTGTGGATCGAATGCGAGGACACCACCGATTCTTGCCTGCCTGATGCGGCGCGAACCGATCCGGTGAAACTCGTGAACAGCTCACCTCAGCCCACCGTGTGCGGCGAAGCGATACTGACCCAAGAGAAGCCGACTCCGTGGGCATATCGCGACCTAGTGGCAGAGCGGATCACCATCACGCACACCGTCCACGTGGACGTGCAGTGCGGCAGGGAGCCGTAAATGATGACCGCACTGAGGCAATGGGCCGTGAGTTACGACGCGAGGACGCCCTGGATCGGCGCCGGAAGAACTCTCATCGCTCTGGGGCAGCTCAGCATCCTCTTGTTCGCGTCGCCCTCAGCACTGTTGGTCCCCGTCGTCGGACGGCCCGAGCCGCCTTACTGCGACGGCGTCAGGTCGATCAGTCTGTACTGTCGCGGTGACGTCGGTCCGGAGACATGGCACTGGCTCTTCATCGGCGTTCTGCTCGTTGTCGCAAGCGGCTTCGCTCCGCGCTGGACGGCTATACCTCACGCCTGGGTCGCTTTCTCTCTCAATCAGAGCATTGCTCTCCCCGATGGCGGCGAGAGTGTTGCGCAGGTCGTGACGCTCCTTCTGGTGCCGATCTGCCTCCTCGACGACAGAACTTGGCACTGGTTCCGGCCGACACGTGCTCTACGTCCTGTTTCCCGAGGCATCACGCTGAGCGCTTCTCTCATGATCCGCTTGCAGATGGCGGCCATCTATATCAATAGCGGCGTCGCCAAGCTCGGAACTTCCGCATGGGTAGAAGGATCTGCGGAGTACTACATCGTCAGAGACAAGAACTTCGGAGCCTCGGGGCCCGTCGAACCAGTCATCCTCTGGATCACTGCGTCTCCATTGGGGACGGCTGCTCTCACCTGGGGAACTATTGCTCTGGAGTGCCTCCTCGCCATCCTCATACTCGGCACCTCGCGCATGCGCATGCTGGCCCTCGCGCTGGGGTTACTGCTTCACGCCGCCATCATCGTGACCATCGGGCTCTGGAGCTTCAGCTTCACGATGATCGGCTCCCTTGTGCTCGCAGTCGGCATCGGCACCTGGACGGTGTCGTCAGAGACGATGCCTCGGTGGTTGCGAAGCAGACGGACCCTTGCGGCGGTCTCAGAATGAAGAACACGGATCCACGCGAGCGGAAGTCGTTCTGGTCGTGCATGAAGGGCGGTCCACCCTGGTTCACCACGTTCGACGGATTCAATTGGATCCCGACCAGCCTTGGCGCCCTCATCGGGCTCGCGCTCTTCGTCATCATCGTCGTCGCGCTAGTCGACTGGTTGGTGGGGTGAGCAGTGGGCCCGCCACGACAGAGAACTCGAGGTGCTCGAAGTCGAGGACCACCGTGATCGCCGAACCACTGTTCGTCGCGATGCTGAGCGGACGTGTGCCTGTGGCGCAACGAATGTCGCGAAACAGTGCGGTCGGCGTACCCACGCGTTGAGCCTCGACGAATGGAGAGGTATCGCAAGCGGGACATGCAGCCTCTCCCCGGCCGCTCACGGGCGAACTAGCCCGCCTTGCCCTCGTCGTGGTCTTCCCCGCTCTTCGGCCGGCAGACCACGAGCCGTCCAGCCTTCTGCTCGCCGTCACGTGTGGGGCGGGGCTCGTCTGCTACGCCTATCCGCTCGCATCTGCGAGAAACACGACCACTGCCTTGAAGGCGCGGTCTACCGCGTGTGCGGAAAGAACGTTGCGTTCGAGCGGCCCCGCGTCCCTCAGAGCGTGGTCTGCGACTACTTCGCCTAGAGCGGACGCCACCACAAGCAGAACCGCTCTGAGCGCAGCGCGCTGCTCGCGCAAAGTGTCGGAGGTCGATGGCAGGCTCTAGACGACCACAGGAGGGGGTGATGGACATGGCAAAGGGAGACGTCAGCACGTACAACGAAGACGGTACCTGGAAGTCGAAGATTGAGGGCAGCTCGCGTGCAGCGCACACTGGCGGCAACAAGTCGGAGCAGCAGGCAATCGGACGCGAGATGGCGAAGGACCGCGGAGTAGAGCACACGGTGCGCAACCTCGACGGAACTATCGGGTCGAAGAATTCCTACGGGAACGATCCGCACCCGCCGAGGGGCTAGGCGGACACGGTGGACCGCGTCGGCGCCATTCACCCGCGTTGCCCGGCCCGGCGTCAGCCAGGCCGGGCTCCGGCGTTCTACACCAACTCGGATACTTCTGGGCCATGACAGCACTGTTCTCCTCGCACGGCCTATCAGCGCTGTCTGAATCGCGGGCCAACGCCGGAAGTCGGCTGTATCCTCAGGCATGGCCTACGTTCCAATTGTCCCTGACGGTCTGCACCTAGGGACCTCCAGGCTTGTCGACGACGCAGTCGTTGGCCATCTCTTCGATAACGAGACCAATGAGCTCAAGGGGCACGCAGCGTGGCGTTGGGTCGATGACGCCGACGACGGCGGTCGAGACGCACCTCCCTACCGGTCACCCGACGAGCTGACGCCTGAAGAGCGCGAGGCTGCGATCCTGTTCGTGGCGATCATCGTGACCATGGTGGCGCGAGCTGCGTCTCCGCACGTGAAGCGCTGGTGGAACACCACCGCGCTGCCGGCTCTGCGAACGAGCTGGGGGCATCTTCGCGCACTACGCAGTATCCGAAGCGCAACTTCGACCGCGGATCGCGAACACCCTGAGCCTGACATCGCGCAACCCGCGGACCAGGGGATGAAAGATCTGCTCTCGACGCTGAACGTCACGATGAGCCGCGAGAAGTGGAACCGCGGATACCGAAAATTGCTCGAAGCCGGATCATTCACGAACGCACAACTGAGTGTCCTGAGTAGGGCGAACATCGAGGAGGACGGTTCGAACCCCGCAGGCCTCATCACCGAAAGTCAGTTCGCCGATCGGCTACAACTCGTTCTCGAAGCCAATCCGTCCGTACTCACTGATGACACCCGCCTCATACTTGAGAGCGAACTTCCCCTCGAATCGGAGCAATAGAGCCACCGAGGTTCGAGGAGCGCTCTCAAACGTGGCACGAAAAATCGATTTTTAGCCGTTCCTCCCTGGAGGGCCCTTCCGTTCCGGCGCGTTAGACGGACATCTCGACTCGAGAATCCGCATCACTTCAGCTGCCTGCATCATGCGTGGCAGACCGGATACGCAGAAGGCTGGCTGTTCCGAGTGGGCCACGGGTAGAACACTGAGGGCCGGCTCCCCCGAACGGGCCACGGTGGAACGCAGAAGGCCCGCTCTCTCGAGCGGGCCTTCCCTGGTGGTGGATCCGAGGGGATTCGAACCCCTGACCTCTTCATTGCGAACGAAGCGCGCTACCAACTGCGCCACGGACCCGTGCCTTTCGAACCGTCACCGGCCCGAACAACTCGTCCACACTAGCACGGACGAGCGGGCGCCTCGCACCCGCGTCAGGCCCCGCGGCGGCGCTGCAGCGCCTGGTCGAGGTCGATCGCGTCGACGCCGTCCACGACGCCCATCGCGGCGAAGCGGGAGGAGGGACGGGGCGCCTCGGGAGCCGGTGCGGCGGCACGCGGGACGCGCAGAGGCGCCACCTCGGGAGCGGTCGCGGCGGCGCGCTGGGCGAGCTCCGCCTCCGCCGCGGCGGTGCGCAGGCGCTCCACAGCGTCGATCGACGCCATCGCCGAAGCGGCGACGGTGCCCCGGGAGAGGTAGAGCGGCTTGGGGAGCGGCTGCGGCGTCCAGCTCGCGCGGTCCTCGGCGAGCGCCTCGGAGTCGTCGTCCGCCTCCTCCTCGGCGAGCTCGGCCTCGAAGACCTCGGCGCGCCGGCGCTCGGTCGCGGCGGCCGTCGCGGCGGCCGTGGCCGGAGCGGCGGCGCGGCGGCGTCCGGGCGCCAGGTGGATCAGCGTGCCGAGACCCGCGACGACGAGGAGCAGCCCGACGAGCGGCACCGCCCCCGTACCGCCGAAGGGCAGCATCACGAGCCCGACCAGCGCGGCGACCGCGCCGACCAGCACGGCCAGCGCGGCGCCCTGGCGCCAGCGCAGGACCGAGGGCCCCGATCGCGTGCTCCGCCGTGCGCTCGCGGTCGCCCGTCGCAGCGCGTCGTGCGCCGCCTTCTCCGCCTGTGCCAGCTCCATCGCCTGTGCCTTCTCTTCGGCTCGTCGTCGTGTCTCGGTCACCCGGAGCCGGCGCTGCTGCAGCGCCACCTCGCGGGCCGTCGCCTCCGCACGCACGTGCTCGGGCACTTCCGCGGTCTCGGCGAGGATCCGCAGCGTCTGCTGCAGCCTCACCGCATTGCGCTCGGTCGCGTTGTACGACCGCCTGCGCATCCACGTGGGGATCAGGTAGGCAACCCACAGAACGGCGGCGAGCGCCCAGACGACGCCCCCGCCCAGCCAGTCGCTACTCATGCGGACAACGCTAGGAGTACCGGGCACTCCCGTCCGTCATTACGGGTAGGTGTGTCCGTGCGGATCGCGGATCAGCCGGGGCCCCGTCGGAGGGACACCGGCGCCGTCGGAGGGTCCGGAGAGACCCGAGCGGCGCGAGGCGCGGAGGTCCGCGTCGGTCGGCACACCGACGTCCGAGGGGACCTGCCCGTCGAGGTAGCGGCGGAGCACGCCGCGGGGCACCTCCTCCGCCACGAGGGCGAAGCAGAAGTGGTCGCGCCAGTCGCCGTTGATGTGGATGAAGCGCCGCCGCAGGCCCTCGTAGCGGAAGCCGAGCTTCTCGACCACGCGCAGGCTCGGCCGGTTCTCCGGTCGGATGCAGATCTCGATCCGGTGCAGGCCCAGGTCGAGGAAGGCGTGATCGGCGGCGAGGGCCACGGCGATCGGGGTGATGCCCCGCCCGGCGTAGCGCTCGGACACCCAGTAGCCGATCGAGCCGGAGGAGAGCGAGCCGTAGCCGATGTTCGAGATGTTGAGCTGCCCGGCGAGCTCGCCGTCCCAGTCGATGAGGAACGGCACTCCTCCGCCCGCGCGCGCGTTCTGCTGCAGCGAGCGGATGCTGGCGCGCACGTCGAACGCGGCGCCTCCGCGGGGGTCGGACGCCTCCCACTGGCGCAGCCACGACCGGTTCGCGATCAGCTCCCGCTCGAGAGGGCGGGCGTCGCGCACGCGGATCGGGCGGACGGTGACACGACCCTCGGTGAGCGTCGGGATCGGGAGCGGCATGATGCGACCCTACTGCTCCGCCGCACTGCGGGAGGGGGACTGGACTCCGCGGCGCTCCGTGCTCTCCGGGAACGGAGGAACGGACGGGATCCCGCGCCGCAGCAGGGGGTCCCGTCCGTTCCGGACGTGCGCTCGTCGAAGCTCAGAGGCCGGCGACGAAGTCCTTCAGCCAGGGCTTGAGGTCCTTGCCGAGGTCGTCGCGGTCGGAGGCGAGCTGCACGATCGCCTTGATGTAGTCGAGCTTGTCGCCCGTGTCGTAGCGGCGGCCGCGGAACACGACGCCGTAGACGCCGCCGAACTCGGCCGGGTCCTGGGCCATGCGCTCCAGCGCATCGGTCAGCTGGATCTCGCCGCCCTTGCCCGGGGCGGTGTGCTCGAGCACGCCGAACACGTCGGGCTTCAGCACGTAGCGGCCGATGATCGCGAGGTTCGAGGGGGCGTCCTCCTTGGCGGGCTTCTCGACCAGGCCGGTGATCCGCACCACGTCGTCCTCGTCGGTCGCCTCGACCGCGGCGCAGCCGTAGAGGTGGATCTGGTCGGGGTCGACCTCGAGCAGCGCGACGACCGTGGTGTCGCGGTTCTCGGCGACCTCGATCATGCGCGAGAGGAGCGGGTCGCGGGCGTCGATCAGGTCGTCGCCGAGGAGCACGGCGAAGGGCTCGTCGCCGACGTGGCGCTGCGCGCGCGAGACCGCGTGGCCGAGGCCCTTCGGCTCGCCCTGGCGGACGAAGTGCACGTCGGCGAGGTCGCTGGCGTACTTGACGTGCTCGAGCTTCTTGTCGTCCTTCTTCTTGGACAGATTCTGCTCGAGCTCGGGCACCGAGTCGAAGTGGTTGGCGAGCGCGTTCTTGTTGCGCCCGATGATCACGAGCACGTCCTGGAGCCCGGCGTCCGCCGCCTCCTCGACCACGTACTGGATCGCCGGCTTGTCCACGACCGGCAGCATCTCCTTGGGGATCGCCTTGGTCGCCGGCAGGAAGCGGGTGCCGAGACCTGCGGCGGGGATGACTGCTTTGCGGATTCGAGTGCCCATGGGGCGTCATCCTAGCGGCGGGGGAAGTCGCGGGAGTTTCGCGCCAGTACCGGCATCGGAAGGCGCCGGACCCCGTTCCGGGGCGCTGCGGGACGAGCCTCCCTCAGGCTCGCGCCCGGGGAGCCCGGCGCGGGGCCCGGTTCTAGACTGAGCGCATGCCAGCCGACATCACGCACGAGAAGCGGGCGCTGCGCGCCGAGCTGCGCGAGCGCCGCCGCACGCAGACCTCGACCGCCCGCGAGCAGGCCGCGGAGCAGATCACCGCCCACCTGATCGAGCTCGCCACCCGCGTGGGAGCCCGCTCGCTCGCGTGCTACCTCTCCGCTCCGGACGAGCCGAGCACCCGGCCGTTCCTAGGCTGGGCCGAGAGCCACGGCATCCGCGTCCTCTTCCCCATCTCCCGCCACGACGGCCTGCTCGACTGGGCGGTCGGCGACGGCCACACCGAGACCCAGGGCCTGTTCGGCATGCCCGAGCCGGTCGGGCAGCTGCTCGGCCCCATCGCGATCAACGACGTCGACCTCATCGTCGTCCCGGCCGCCACTGTCGACCGGCAGGGGATGCGGATGGGCTGGGGGCGCGGCTACTTCGACAAGACCCTCGGCTCGATGGAGAAGTGCCCGCCGGTCTACGCCGTCGTCTTCGACAGCGAGCTCGTCGACCGGGTGCCCAGCGAGGTCCACGACCAGGCCGTCGACGGAGTCGTCACTCCCTCCGGCATCGTCGACCTGCGCCACTGACCCCGTCCTCCTTCTCCCCCACCCGCCTCCGAGGAGCCCCCTGTGCCCACCTACTCCTACCGCTGCACGCAGTGCGGCAACGCCTTCGACATCCAGCAGAAGTTCACCGACGACACGCTCACCGAGTGCCCGAGCTGCCAGGGGGCGCTGCGCAAGGTGTTCAGCGCGGTCGGCGTGACCTTCAACGGCTCGGGCTTCTACCGCACCGACTCCCGCTCCGGCGGGAAGCCGGGTGACAGCGGCTCCTCCTCCTCCTCCTCCTCCTCGGGATCCGGCTCGTCCGGCTCGGGCTCGTCCGAGTCGTCGGGCTCCTCGGGATCGGGCGGCTCCTCCTCCGGCTCGTCGGCGTCCTCCGGGTCCTCGGGCTCGTCGGGCTCCAGCGGCTCCTCGTCCGGCTCGGGGTCCTCGGGCTCCGGGTCGTCCTCCTCGTCGTCCTCGGGCTCCTCCGGGTCCTCCTCCTCGGGCTCCTCCTCCGGGAGCTGACCCGCCCCCCACCGCTCACGGCAGAAACGGAACGATCATGCTCAACGGCTTCAAGGAGTTCGTCCTCCGCGGCAACGTCATCGACCTGGCAGTCGCGGTGGTCATCGGCGCCGCCTTCACGACCATCGTCAACGCGATCGTGACGGGGATCTTTAACCCGCTCATCGGTGTGATCTTCGACGCCTCCTCCCTCGAGACCCTGAGCTGGACCATCCGACCGGGAGAGAACGGCGAGGACCCGACCGTCATCGCCTACGGCTCGGTGATCTCGGCGCTGATCCAGTTCGTGATCGTCGCCTTCGTCCTCTACTTCGCGTTCGTCCTGCCGATCAACCACCTCAAGAACGCCGCCTTCGCCAAGAAGGCCGCCGACGCCCCCGCCGCGGAGGACAAGGCCCCCACCGAGCTCGAGCTCCTCGCCGACATCCGCGACCTGCTCGCGAACAACGGCACCGCCACCACCGCGAACTCCGGCAAGCACGTCGACTGATCCGTTTCGTCTTCTTCCGCCGGAGGCGGAAGAAGACCGCGGTCGGCTTCCCGACGGGGGCGCGTTCCGTGGAGCGTTGTGCGAACGGTGCAGTCGAAACGCTGGCACGCGTTTCGGCTGACACCTGCACCTTCGGGAGTCGCCGATCGGGACCTTCAGCGTCTCTGACGTGGACTGATCGGCCCTGGATCCACGCGTTCATCGGACGTCGCCCGGCGCCGGACGCGAAGCGGTCGCTCGCCGGGCACCGGACGCGAAGGGGTCGGTCGCCATGGACCGGGCTCAACGTCGATGGTCACCGTCCACCGGACGGGACGCGGTCGATCGCCGGGCACGCCACGGGAAGCGGATGGTCGCCGAGCACCTGGCTCGACGTGGCCGGACGGTGCCGGTCCGCGGCGAGGACGGCGGTGGGGCGTCGGACGCTCACGGAGCCGTCCCGCAGCACGGACAGGTTCGGTGAAGTCCGAGCTCCTCGACGGCACAGTGCGTCGGCACGCGGACCAGCGGCCGGTCCGGCTGGAATCAGTAGTGCGGCGGGACGTCCTGACGCAGCCGCGCGTCGTTCGGGCCGGTGTCCGGGCGCGCGGGCGGCGCCGAGGAGTCGGCGACCGGAGCGTCGTGCGGGGACGGATCGGTGCCGGGCTTCGCGGGGAGCGTCGCCCGGCGGCCGCCGCGGGTGCGCCGCAACGGGCGGTCCACACCCGCGGGGGCGTCGGGATCCGGCGCCACGATCAGTCGCGCGGCAGCGGCTCGACGGGCTGCGTCTCCCCCGACGCCGGAGCGGCGCCATCAGCAGCAGGAGCAGCAGCAGCAGCAGCAGCAGCGGCAGGAGCAGCAGGCTCACCCGCAGCGGGAGCAGCCGCCTGCTCCTCCCCCGCGGTCGCACCGATCAGCCCGGCCACCCGCGCGGCCACGGCCTCGGGGTCGGCGAACAGCTCGAAGTTGTGCACCCGCAGGTAGTGCCAGCCCAGCCGGCGCAGCAGCTCAGGACGCAGGCGCAGCGACACCCGCAGGCTCTGCGTGCTCACGTCGCGGTCGGTCTCGACCACCACGGCGCGGGTCCCGTGCGCGGCGACGAGGGCGAGCTTGCCCTTGTGCCCGATGTTGACCCGGAGTCCACGGCGCTCGAGGCGCGCGGCGAGATCCACCAGCATCGGCTCGGAGTAGTCGTCTCGGTCGCTCGGCTGGACGCGGTCCTCCGCCTCCTGCAGCACCTGCGCGAGCGCGACCATGCCGTAGCGCATGCGCGACTCGTCGATGTCGCCCGGGCGGAAGCACGAGACGATGTCCATCGAGCGGCGCGCACGGGTCATCCCGACAGCCAGCAGGCGCTCTCCGCCCGGCTCCGCCAGCGCGCCGAAGTTCGACAGCAGGCGGCCGTGGGGCGTCCGGCCGTAGCCGATCGAGAAGATGACACGGTCGCGGCTCTGCGCGACCGACTGCTCCAGCGTCACGACGGCGAAGGGCTCGGGCCGGTCGCCGAGGATGAAGTCGCTGAGGTCGGTGCGCTTGGCGAAGGCCGTCAGCACCGCCTGCTGCACCCGCACGGCGTGGCGGGGGCTCGCGGTGATCACCATCAGCGACTCGCGCGGACGGATCACGGCGTGCTCGAGCACCAGCTCGACCACCTTCGCGACCTCGGCGTCGACGGACTCGACCGCTCCGGAGTCGTTCTCGGGCATGCCGTGCCCGCTCGCGATGTAGTGGAAGCGGAGCGAGTCGTGTCCGAGGAACGAGCCCGCCCAGGGCAGCGAATCGATGCGTCCGCCGTAGAAGCGGCGGTTGACCAGCTCGGCCAGGTCCTCGCCGCCGGCGCGGTAGCTGCGGGTGAGCGTGACGGTGTTGAGCAGCTCGCCGAGGCGGGCGAGCGCCGACTGGGCGTGCAGCGCCTCCACGTCGGTCCGCGAGGCGGTGGAGCCGAACTCCGGCGTCTCGTCGACGCGCAGGCCGAAGGGAGTGGGGGTCTGCGTGACCGGGTCGCCGAACGCGACGACCTGCTTGGCCCGGCGGATCGCTCCGACGTTCTCGGCCAGGGTGGTCGCGCCGGCGTCGACGAGGAACACCGCGTCGAAGGTCGTCTCGGTGCCGATGCGGTGCACCTCGTACGGCGAGGCGAGCCACGCCGGAGCGAGCACCCGCGAGAGGTGCGGAGCGGCCTTCTGCAGCTCCTGAGGGGTCGTCGCCGCCTCGGTGCGCAGCAGTGCGCGCAGAGCGTCGCGCTCCTGCGGCCAGTCGACGAGACCGATCTTCCAGGTCTCGGAGAGCTTCCAGGCCAGCAGCTCGGCGCTCGAGGCGGCGTGCGCCTCGTCGACGAGCTTGAAGTCGGCCTCGAGCCGGTCGAGCACGCTCGTGTTGCCGCCGAGCAACGCGCGCTCGTCGGTCAGCATGATCTCGAGCGCCGAGCGCCACCAGGCCAGGTCCAGCTCGCCCGCGACCAGCTCGGCCGGCACGTGACGGCGCGAGAGGTCGGTGAGCAGCGGATCCAGGCCCCAGTCGCGCAGGGTCGCCAGGAGGGTCGTCCGCTCCTGGAGGTTGGCGAGCACCTCGCTGTCCTCGGCGAGGCCCGACACCATCGAGGCCAGCTCCGCGAGCGGGAGCGAGGCGAGCTGCAGGTTGGTCCCGCGGCGGCCGAGCGGCTCGTCGAGACGGCTCAGCTGGTCGGTCACCTGCTGGTATGCCACCTGCACGTCGGCGACGCCGACCGGGACCTCGGGGATCGTGCCGGCGACCGCGTAGCGCTGCCACAGCGTCCGCTGCTGCTGCACTCGGCGGAGCGCCGCGTTGAGGTCGGTGACGTGCGCGCCGGGACGCAGGTACTCGCGAGCGAGCTTCTTCAGGCGCCGGCGGTTGGTGGACGACATCTCGGCGGCCTCGCGGCGCGGCGAGGTCGCGACGATGAGGTCCTGGATCGAGCGGTCGAAGACGGCCGGCTGGAACTTGTCCAGCGTCTCGCGGACGTCCTGCAGCAGGCGCAGATAGATGCCGAGCTCGGCGACCGACTCGAACGGGCGCATCCGCGTCTGGCCGATGACGTCCTGGGCGCGGTCGAGTAGGCGCGGCAGGTCGCGCAGGTGCAGGCGCTTGGCCAGCTCGTGGGCGATCTCGGCGTCGGCGGTGGAGTCGAACTGCGCGCCGTACCAGGGCGAGTCGCCCGGGCCGTAGCGGAACTCCCCCAGGCGCGCCGACTCGATCAGCATCCGCGTCGCCTCGGGGCGGCTGTGCGCGAGGGCGGTGACGGAGCGGCGGTCGAGGCGGGCGGCGGTCGACGGGGGCGTCCGCAGCTGCGAGAGGCGGGCGAGCTCCTCGAGGGCCTGCAGCGCCGAGACGCCGAAGCTCTCATCGCGGCGGGAGAGTGCGCCACGGTAGTCGAGCAGCACCTTCCTCAGGCGGAGCAGGGCGTCGTCGATCTCGCTGACGGAAGGACGCGCGGCCTTCTCGTTGCGGCCGATGGACTGGATGAGGTCGCGGCGGAGCGTGCGGGGCCCGACCGCGATGCCGCCCAGGCCCGCCGAGAGCAGGCGCTGGTGGATGCTGTCGAGGCTCGACCGGCGGGCGCTGACGACCAGGACGCGCTTGTGCTGCGCGGCCAGCGCGCCGATCGCGTTGACGATGGTCTGCGTGCCGCCCGTGCCGGGGAGGGTCTTCACGACGAGCGAGTTGCCGGCCGCGATGTTCGCGATCACCTGCTCCTGCTCGGCGTCGGCGTCGAGGAGGAGGTTGTCGGTCGCCGGCGGACGCTCGTCCTGCGGGATGATCGACGCCACCTTCTGCGACTGCTGCAGCGCCCGCTTGGCGGCCGGGTTCCCGGCGACGGCGTCGAGGACCGGGTGCTCGAGCATCCGGGCGTCGCGGAGCATGTCGCCCGCCACATCGGCGAAGCTCGAGACCACGAGGCGCGGGTGCACGGCGAACCACGGCAGGTGCGAGGTCAGTCCGCGGAGCTGGTCGATGACCGGCTGCGGCTTGAAGACGCCGTTCTGCACCGCCAGCTCGACGAACTGCTCCGGGTCGATCGTGATGCCGAACTGCTGCTTGAGGGCGCGCGCGAGCTGCGGGTTGAAGTAGGGCTGGCCCTTGAGCTTGAGCTCGAAGTCGCGGCCGTAGCGGCGGATGGCGAGCGGGCGCAGGAGCACGGGAGCGGTGAACTCCGTGTCGCCGGCGCGCCACTGGGCGAGGCCGATGGCGAGGTGGACGCCCTCGATGCCGCGGACCGAGCGCAGCTCGATCCCCTTGTCGGTGATCGCACCCGCGGCGTTCTTCGCGGTGCGCAGGGCGAGCTCGTCGCGGATGAGCGAGGAGAGGAGGGTCGTCTTGCCCGAGATGAACGGGGGCAGCCCACCGGGGTGCGTGGTCGAGAGCTCGATGCGCGTCCGGGGCGAGTCCACGAAGTGGAGCAGGGGCGACGGACCGCCGACCTTGGCGAGCTCGTCACGCCACGACTGCCACACCGGATCGGCCACGTTGCCGCCCTGGTAGCCGGCCTCGCCGCTCGTCACCTGCACGGGAGAAGTCGCCGTCGGGGAGAGCCGATGCGCGGACGCCTCCCCCTGGTCACCGGATTCGGGTGAGGTCGCCACCGGTCCGGCTCCTGGGAAATCGTCGACTCGTTGCACACGGACACCCTAAACCGGGCACCTCCGAAAGGCCGTAGCGACGCGGGTCGGCGGCACAGCGCCTCCGATCGGCTCACCGGGCCGAGGCCTCGGACGCACGCGGAGCGCCGGCTCGGACCGCCGAGCGGAGCCGCTCGACCGGGGCGGGCGGGACTCAGGAGGGCCAGACGGCCAGGGGCGGCGCCGTCTCGACCCGGCGCTCGTCGCCGACCACGCGGATCCGGCTGCTCACGCGGTCGTGCCCGGCGGCCGCGGCGACCGCGGTCATCACGAGCTGCGCGTGGTCGCGCGTGAGGTGGCCGAAGGCGCTCCGCAGGTCGACGGGACGGCCGGTGGCGAGCGACACGGCGATGCGGGCGACCGCCTCCTCCGAGAGGTCGAGGAGGCACGCCTGCTCGGCGAGGAGGGCGAAGTCGATCCGCGGTGCGGCGTCCGTGGCGGCACCGGCCGCCCAGGGGTGCTCGGGGCGGAGGCAGCCGGCGCGGACGAGGAGCTGCTCCGCGGCCTCGAGGCCGGGCCCGGCGAGGACGGGGATCATGCCGCGATCCGCTCGGCCCGGCGCCCGGAGGCGCGGACCCCGACGGACACGACGGCCGACAGCAGGCAGGCGACGCCGGCGATCAGCGGTGCGAGCCAGCCGAGGACGCTCACCTCGTCGACGTCCGTGCCGAAGTACTGCCAGTGCGCGATGGCGTAGACGAAAAGGGAGAAGAAGCAGAGCGCGACGCCCGTGAGCGCCGACACCAGGTCGGCCGGACGGACGAGGGGCTCGTGCTCCGCCGCGACGGCCTGCTCGATCGCGGGCTCGGAGAGGGCGGCGGCCGGGACCTGCGGGAGGGTCGCTGTGGCGGGGTGCTGCGTCATGTCTCCGATGGAACCAGTCGCGCGGCGTCACGGTCGTCACTCGCTGGCATGACGTCACGAGCCGAGCGGATGGTGGCGCGGTCGGCCGGTCAGGGAGCGACGGGGACGTCCGCTCCGGCCGGTCGGCGTCCGAGCGACGACTGGAACCGCAGCAGGTACCCGTCGGGATCGGCGACCACCAGCTGACGGACGCCCGCCTCCTCCGCTCCGACGCGGTACCAGCGGGTCTCGAGCGGCGAGAACAGCGGCGTCCCGGCCTCGGCGAGCGCCGCCGCCGTCCGGTCGGCGTCGTCGACGCGCAGCTGCAGGTTCATCCCCCGGCCGAGCGGACGCTCCAGCGGCGCCGCGATCCAGTTGCGGCCCCGCCCCGCCTCTTCGAGCATCACGTGCGCGGAGCCGAGGACCAGGTACGCGAAGCCCTCCTCGGGCCGGGCGTAGTGGATCCGGAACCCGCAGGGACCGCACCAGAACGCCAGGCTCCGGTCGAGATCGGCGACGAGCAGCTCGGGGACGACATCGGGATCGGCCATCGGCGGGGTCTACGCCTCGGCGCCCTCGGGGCGCTTCGTGCGGCCCGGGAGCAGGAGCAGGCCCGAGACGCCCACGACGATCAGCAGAATGGCCGCGACGGTGACGAAGGAGGCCAGCGCGAGCACCGGCATGATGATCGTCAGCACGCCCGCGATGACCGAGGCGATCCCGGCCGCGATCGGCAGCCACGCAGGGCCGGCGACGGTGCGGCCGCTGGTGATGCTCGAGACGCCGTCGAGGATCCAGCCCGCGCCGATCACGAGGCCCAGGACGCTCAGCGATTCGAACGGGTTCGACAGGCACAGGATGCCCGCGACCAGGATCAGGGCGCCGAGCAGGCCCGCGAGCCAGCGCACCCGGGCGTCGAGCCGCGAAGCGGTGAAGGCCAGCAGCAGGCGGAAGACACCCGCGGCGATCAGGTGGACGCCGAAGACGATGGCGACCGTCAGCAGCGTCGGACCGGGGATCAGGACGGCGATGACGCCGAGCACGATCGCGATCAGCGAGACGGCGATGATCCACCAGCGCTCGACGGAGGTGCGGGACATCGTGGGCGCGGCGGTCTCGGACATGGCATTCCTTCGCGTCGGGGAGTGCGGACCCCTCGAACGTTAGGGCACCGGGGCGACGTGGCGCGGGGCCTTGCGCCCGCCCGCCCGACGGCGCAGGTCAGTGGCGCGATCCGGTGCGCGTCGCGGCACGGTGCCGCCGCACGCTGCGCACCACGAGCGCGAGCAGCAGCACGCCGACCGCGCTGTAGATGATCGCGTCGAGCACGCCCGCGTACTGGTCGACGAGCTCGTACTGCGTGCCGAGGGCCGCGCCGAGGCCGATCAGCAGGCCGTTCCAGACGCCGGAGCCGAGGATCGTCAGTCCGGAGAACAGCAGCAGATTCATCCGCTCGGCCCCCGCGGGGAGCGAGATGAGGCTGCGCACGCCCGGGATGAGGCGACCGAAGAGCACCGCCCAGGTGCCGTGCCGGCGGAACCAGCCGACCGCCTTCTCGAAGTCCTCGCGGTCGACCAGCGGGAGCTTGGAGAGCAGGCGGATCGAGCGCTCCGTGCCGATGCGGTGCCCGAGCGCGTAGAGGATCAGGCCGCCGAGGTAGGCGCCGAGGGTCGCCGTGATCACGACCAGCACCAGGTTCATGCGGCCCTGCTGCGCGAGGAAGCCGGCCAGCGGCAGCACGAGCTCGCTCGGGATCGGCGGGAACACCGTCTCGATCAGCGTCAGCAGGCCGACGCCCGCCTCTCCGAGCGCGGCGATCACCCGCGCGGCGACGCCGACGAGCCCGGAGAGCTCGTCGATGCTGTCGGAGGAGGAGGCGGTCGCCACGGAGGCGGGGGCGAGGGCGAGGGTCGCGATCGTCATGACTGAGAAGCTACTCAGTCCGTCGAGCGCGCACCTGGGAATCCGGCGGCCCGCTCAGGGGCGGCCGGTGAGCACGACCGTGTCCGAGCCCTGCAGCCGCACCTCGACCGAGGCGATCTCGGACAGCGGGAGCCCGGTGGCGAGGCTGGGCTCCATCGTCGTCCCCGGCGCGCTCGTCCACGATCCGACGGCCTCGGTGCCGCCCGAGGTGTCCGTGACGTAGAGGACGTATCCGGCCGAGCCCGCGTACTGCTCCGCCGTGTCCGCCCAGCTGCAGTCCATGTCGATCCGGGTGCCCCACTGCTGCGGGACGAACCGCACGGAGGCCTCGACGGGGACGCCCGGAGCGGCGGCGAGCGAGACCGTCGAGCCGACGGTCTCGACGGGGGCGAGGGACGGGCCGATCGCGAGCGGCAGGGCGACGGCGGCGGCGGCCGAGACGCCCGCGGCGGCGAGCACCAGGCCTGCGATGCGCAGCCGGGTGCGGCGCCGGACGGAGTCGGTGGCCGCGGCGAGGCGGGTCAGCAGCGCCGCCGGAGCTGCGTCGCCGGCCGCCTCCGGCTCCTCGACCAGGCGCATCGCCTCGACCTGGGGCAGGTGGGCCAGCAGGCCCGGCAGCGGGACGAACTCGGCGAGTGCCTCGCGGCAGCCGGGGCAGGCGCGCAGGTGCAGCTCGTACTCGCGGCGGTCGGCGGCGGTCAGGGATCCGAGGAGGTAGGCGGCGTCCCAGTCGCGGAAGGGGTCGTCGTGCCAGGTGTCGGAGGAGGGGTCGTGGCTCACAGCTCCGTCACCCCCCGCTCCTGCAGCGCGAGCTTGAGGGCCCGCATCCCGTAGTGCATCCGCGACTTGACGGTGCCCGGGGCGATCCCCAGCAGCGCGGCGATCTCGGTGACCGTGCGGCCGCCGTAGTAGGCGTGCACGATGACGGCGCGGTGGTCGTGGCTCAGCCCGCTGAGCGCGTCCGAGAGCAGCCAGGCGTCGAGCACCTGGTCGGTGCGGTCGGCGGTGGGGCGCTCGGGGACCTCGTCAGTGCCCAGCTCCCGGGCGTAGCGGGCGCTGCGGCGGTCGTCGATGACGAGGTTCCGGGCGACGGTGTAGAGCCAGGAGCGAGCGGCGGCCTCGCCCTGGGCGAGGATCTCGGGGTGCTTCCAGGCGCGCAGCAGCGCCTCCTGCACGACGTCCTCCGCCATCTGGCGGTCGCCGGTCAGGCGCAGCACGAACCGCCAGAGCGCGCTGGCGTGCTCGTCGTGCAGCGCACGCAGCATCTGGGCCTGATCCTCGGACATCTCCACCTCTTCCTGCACCAACGTAACGGGGCCCGGAACGGTTCAGCCGGTTCGCGCGAGCGGCCGCACTCTGGTACTCCGGAGTCGATGACCTTCCCCGATGCCGACGACGCCGCCCGCGTGCGCTCCTTCCTCCGCGACAACCGCTCGCGGATGCTCGACGATGTCCGGCACCTCGTGATGATCGAGAGCCCCAGCGACTCCCTCGAGGCGCTCGGGGAGCTGCACGCCTTCCTGGTCCACTGGGTGGGCGAGAGACTCGGGCACGACGCCGACGTCCAGCACCAGCGTGCGCGGGACGCGCCGACCGCGACCAGCTGGACCGTCCCGGCGAGCGGCGGCGCGAGACCGCACCGGGGCACGCGCCCGTTCGTGGCGCTGCTCGGCCACTACGACACGGTGTGGCCCCTGGGCACGACCCGCTCCTGGCCCTTCGCCGTCGACGGCGACCACCTGAGCGGGCCGGGCAGCTACGACATGAAGGCCGGCCTGGTGCAGATGGTGTGGCTGGTGGCCGCGCTCCGCCACGCCCGCGTCCCGCATCCGGCCGTCCGCCTGGTGATGAGCGGGGACGAGGAGATCGGCAGCGCCGCCTCCCGCCCGTTCCTGGAGCGGCAGTGCACGGGCGCCGACGCGGTCCTGGTGTTCGAGGGCGCGATCGGCGACGCGGTCAAGACGGCGCGCAAGGGCATCGGGCGCTTCGTGATCGACGTGGTCGGGGTCGAGGCGCACGCCGGGGTGGAGCCGGAGAAGGGGGCGAGCGCGATCCACGAGCTCGGCTCGCTGATCCCGAGGGTGCTGGCGATCGCGCGGGAGGAGGAGGGCACCTCGGTCAACATCGGAGTGGTCGCCGGCGGCTCGCGGGTCAACGTGACGACGGCTCGCGTGCGGCTGGAGCTGGAGGCGCGGATCCGCGGATCCGCCGAGGCCGCCCGCGTCGAGGCGGAGCTCGACGCGCTCGCCGCCGCCGACCCGCGCATCCGGCTGGAGGTGCGCGGCTCCTGGGAGCGCCCCGTCTTCGAGCGGACCGCCTCCGTCGCCGCGCTCTACCGCAGAGCCGAGCGGGTCGCGAAGCGGATCGACGTCCCCCTCCGCGAGATCGCGGTCGGCGGAGCGAGCGACGGCAACCTCGTCGCCGCGCTGGGTCTGCCGGTCCTCGACGGGCTCGGCGCCCCGGGCGAGGGAGCGCACGCGCGCAGCGAGGCGATCGGCATCGAGGGCATGCTGGAGCGGACGGCGCTCGCCGCGCTGCTGGTCGCCAGCTTCGGCGACGAGCACTGACCGGCTGCAGAGGAAGGACGAGCGGATGACCCTGTACGAGTCGCGCCCCGTGGGCGTCGTGATCGAGGCTCCGGCCGCGGAGGTGTACGCCTTCGTCTCCGACCCGGCGAACCTCCCGCGGTGGGCCGCGGGCCTCGCCTCCACCGCACTCGAGCAGGTGGACGGACGCTGGTTCGCCGACTCGCCGATGGGCCGGGTCGAGGTGCGGTTCGCCCCGCAGAACCCGTACGGCGTCGCGGACCACGAGGTCGCCCTCCCCGACGGGACGGTGGTGGACAATCCGCTCCGGGTGCTCGTGAACGGGGACGGCGCCGAGGTGGCCTTCACAGTGCGGCGGCGTCCCGGGATGAGCCTCGACGACTGGGACGAGGACTGCGCGCGGGTCGCGGACGACCTCGAATCGCTCCGGCTGCTGTTCGAGCGCGGGGCGCTGTAGGTTCGTCACAGCTCCGGCGCAGGGCCGGCACCCGTGAGAACGAGGACGCGATGACCTCCCCCGATCGTCCGAGCACCCGCCCCGCCGGCGGCATCGAGCTCAACGGCCTCGACACGATCCAGGAGTCGGAGCGGCACGGCCGCCCGCGCGACCTGTTCTGGCCGTGGTTCGCCGCGAACGTGTCCGTGCTGGGGCTGAGCTACGGCTCCTTCCTCCTCGGCTTCGGCCTCTCCTTCGGGCAGGCGACACTCGTCAGCGTGATCGGGATCGTCGTCTCGTTCCTCTTCTGCGGCCTGGTCGCCGTCGCCGGCAAGCGCGGCTCCGCCCCCACGATGGTGCTCAGCCGGGCGGCGTTCGGTGTCGACGGCAACCGCCTGATCTCGGTGATCTCCTGGCTGCTCACGGTGGGCTGGGAGACCGTGCTGGCCTCCCTCGCGGTGCTCGCGACGGCGACGGTGTTCGAGGAGTTCGGCTGGGACGGGGGCGTGCTCACGAAGGTGGTCGCGCTGATCGTGGTCGCCGCGCTCATCGTGATCGCGGGGATCGCCGGCTTCCGCCTGATCATGCGGCTCCAGCTCGCGATCACCGTCGCCACCGCCGTGCTGACCGTGGTCTACGTCGTTCTCGTCCTCGACCGGATCGACCTCGCGGCCGTCGGCGCCCTGCCCGCGGGCTCGGCCGCCGCGGTCATCGGCGGGCTCGTGTTCATGATGACCGGCTTCGGGCTGGGCTGGGTGAACGCGGCAGCTGACTACTCCCGCTACCTCCCCCGCGGCGCCCGTACCAGCGGAGTGATCGCCTGGACGACGATCGGCGGAGCGGTCGCGCCCGTCGTGCTGGTGGTCGTCGGCCTCCTGCTGGCCGGCTCCTCGCAGGAGCTCTCGGACGCGATCGCCGCGGACCCGATCGGAGCGCTCGCCGGGATCCTGCCGACCTGGTTCCTGCTCCCCTTCATCGTCGTCGCGCTGCTCGGCCTGATCGGCGGGGCCGTGATGGACATCTACTCCTCGGGTCTGGCGCTGCTCAGCACGGGGCTTAAGGTCTCGCGGCCGGTCGCCGCCGGGATCGACGGCGTGCTGATGGTCCTGGGCGCGGTCTACGTCGTGTTCATCGCCGGCGACTTCCTGGGCCCGTTCCAGGGCTTCCTGATCACCCTCGGCGTGCCGATCGCGGCCTGGCTCGGCGTGTTCCTCGCCGACCTCCTCCTCCGCCGGCGCGACTACGACCAGGAGGCGCTCTACGACTCCCGCGGCCGCTACGGCAGCGTCTCGGCGGTCCCCGTGGCGCTCGTGCTGGTCGGCGCAGTCGTCGGCTGGGGCCTGGTGGTCAACTACTCGCCCGGGTTCGAGTGGGAGGGCTACCTCCTCGGCCCGCTCGGCGGCCGCGACGGCGACTGGGCCGGCGCGAACCTCGGCGTGCTCGTGGCGCTCGTGATCGGCTTCGCGGGAACGCTCGCGTTCTCGCGTGGGGCCGTCCGCCGCCAGGAGGCCTCGGCGTGAGCCTGCTCGTCGCGATCGACCTGCAGTACGTCTTCGCCGATGCGGAGTCGCCGTGGGGATCCGCCGGGTTCGAGCGCGCCGCCGAGGGGACCCGTCGGCTCCTCCCGGCGTTCGGCGAGCGGGTCGTGACCACCCGCTTCGTCGCCCCGGAGCGGCCCGCCGGCGCATGGATCCCCTACTACCGCGAGTGGCCGTTCGCGCTCGTCCCCGGGAGCGACCGGCTCTACGAGCTCGTGGCCGGGTTCGAGGGCCACCGCACGATCACCGCGACGACCTTCGGCAAGTGGGGGCCCGAGCTCGAGGCCGAGCTCGACGACTCCCGCGAGCTCGTGGTCACGGGCGTCTCGACCGACTGCTGCGTGCTCTCGACGGCGCTGGCCGCCGCGGACGCCGGAATCCGGGTGAGGGTCGCCGCGGACGCCTGCGCCGGCGCCTCCGAGGCCGACCACCGCCGTGCGCTCGACGCGATGGCCCTGTACGCGCCGCTGATCGAGATCACGACCGTGGACGCGGTGCTGGCGGACCTGCGCGACCGGGCCTGAGACGGCGGGCGGGACGCGAGCCGCCGCCGGTCGGTCCCCGGCGTCGCGGGGCGACCCCGTCACCCGGCATGATGTCGGCATGTCCTCCACCGACGAGCGCGTCAGCCCGGCTCCCCGCACCCTGGTCATCGGCGAGGCGCTGATCGACATCGTCGAGCGCGACGGCAGCGCCACGGAGCACGTCGGCGGCTCCCCGGCCAACGTCGCGCTCACACTCGCCCGCCTCGGGCGGCCCGCGACCCTCGTCACCGACATCGCCGACGACGAGCGCGGCCGCCGCATCCGTGCGCACCTCGAGGCGTCCGGAGTGGAGGTCCGGCACGGCGACGCGGAGCGCACCAGCACGGCGCGGGCGGTCCTCGCCTCGGACGGGTCCGCCCGCTACGTCTTCGACCTCTCCTGGAACCCGCCGGCCGCGGACCCGGAGGGCGCGTCCCACGTCCACACGGGCTCCATCGCGATCTTCCTCGAGCCGGGCGGATCCGCCGTGCTCGAGCTCCTCGAGGCGCTGCCCGCCGGAGTGACGGCGAGCGTCGACGCGAACATCCGCCCGGCGCTGGTCGGCGCGCACGCGGAGGCGCTCGCGCGCTTCGAGCGGATCGCCGCCGCGTGCGAGGTCGTGAAGCTCAGCGACGAGGACGCGGAGTGGCTCTACCCGACGATGCAGCTCGACGAGGTCCTCAGCCGACTGCTCTCCCTCGGGTCGCAGCTCGCCGTCGTCACGCGCGGCGCGGAGGGACTGCTGCTGGCCTCGGCCGTCACGCGGGTGACCGTGCCCGCCGCACGGATCGTGGTGGCCGACACGATCGGCGCCGGCGACTCCGCGATGGGGGCGATCCTCGACGAGGCCTTCCGCCAGGGCCTCAGCGCGGCGAACGGGATGCTGCTCGACGGTCCCGCCCTGCACGCGATCGGCCGCCACGCCGCGCACGTCGCCGGCATCACGACCTCCCGCTCCGGCGCGAACCCGCCCACCCGCGACGAGCTCTGAGGCCCGGAGCGGACCTTCTGCAGAACGCCCCTGGTGCTCGCGGCGGGATGCGGAGATACTGGGCGCACCTCGACGGGAAGGCGTGCCGTGCCCACTTCACTGAGCCCCTACATCGGCTTCGACGGCTCCGCGCAGGAGGCGATGGAGTTCTACCGGGACGTGCTCGGCGGCGAGCTCAGCTCCAGCCGCTTCGGCGATTTCGGGATGAGCGGGGATCCGGCCGACCAGGACCGGATCATGCACGCGCAGCTCGTGACGCCGAGCGGGATGATCCTGATGGGCTCCGACTCCCCCTCCTCGAGCCCGGCCGAGAACGGCGCCCGCATCACGATCGCGCTCTTCGGCGACGACGACGCCGAGCTGAGCGGCTACTGGGACGGACTGGCCGAGGGCGGCACGGTCGTCGAGCCGCTGGTCGCCTCGCCCTGGGGCGACCGCTTCGGGATGCTGGTCGACCGCTACGGCGTCGGCTGGATGGTGAACATCGCCGCTCCGCCGGCCTGACGCTCCTCCCCAGCCCCGGATCGGGGCACGCGTCCCCCCGGTGCGTCCACCCGTCCCGCCGGCCGCCGCGGCAGGCGCAGAATGGAGGGGCCGCTCCCGCTCCGGGGGCCGTCCCACCTCTCACGAAGGCTGCAGATGACGATCACGCTCGGGTACAAGGCATCGGCGGAGCAGTTCGGCGCACGGGAGCTCGTCGAGCTCGCGGTCGGCGCCGAGCGGCACGGCTTCGAGACCGCGGTCGTCTCGGACCACTTCCAGCCCTGGCGCCACACCGGCGGGCACGCGCCGTTCTCTCTCGCCTGGCTCGCCGCGGCCGGTGAGCGCACCTCCACCATCACCCTCGGCACCTCCGTGATGACGCCGCACTACCGCTACAACCCCGCCGTGATCGCCCAGGCGTTCGGCACGCTCGGCGTGCTCTACCCCGAGCGGATCATGCTCGGCGTCGGCACCGGCGAGGCGCTGAACGAGGTCGCCACCGGCTACCAGGGCGCGGGCGAGCAGACCTGGCCCGACTTCAAGGAGCGCTTCGCCCGCCTGCGCGAGGCCGTCCGGCTGATGCGCGCGCTCTGGGCGGGCGACCGCGTCACGTTCGACGGCGAGTACTACTCCACGCACGAGGCGTCGATCTACGACAAGCCCGAGAGCGGCGTGCCGGTCTACATCGCGGCGGGCGGCCCCGTCGTCGCCAAGTACGCCGGCCGGGCGGGCGACGGCTTCATCTGCACGTCGGGCAAGGGCATGGAGCTCTACACCGAGAAGCTGCTCCCCGCTGTCGAGGAGGGCGCCGCCGCGGCCGATCGCGACTCCTCGACCATCGACCGCATGATCGAGATCAAGCTCTCCTACGACCCCGATCCGGCGCTCGCGCTCGAGAACACGCGCTTCTGGGCGCCGCTCTCGCTGTCGCCGGAGCAGAAGCACTCGCTGACCGATCCGGTCGACATGGAGCGGGCCGCCGACGAGCTGCCGATCGAGCAGGTCGCGAAGCGCTGGATCGTCGGCTCCGACCCCGAGGAGACGGTCGCGCAGATCAAGCCCTACGTCGACGCGGGCTTCCGCCACCTGGTCTTCCACGCCCCGGGCGACGACCAGCAGCGCTTCTTCGACGCCTTCGAGCGCGACCTCGCGCCGCGGCTGCGCGCGCTCTGACCTCCCGCCTCCGCCACGACCCCCTTCGGAAGGGCCGCTCCCGCATGACCACGGCCACCCTGCTCGCCCGGCTAGATCGCGGCGAGGCGCTGACGCGCGAGACCGCCGAAGCGCTCCTCGGCGCGCGCGGCGACGACCTCGACCTGCTGCTGGAGGCCGCCGGCCGCCTGCGCGACGACGGGCTGGCCCTCCGCGGACGGCCCGGCGTCGTCACCTACTCGCGGAAGGTCTTCGTCCCGCTGACCAAGCTCTGCCGCGACCGGTGCCACTACTGCGTCTTCGTGGAGACGCCGGGCGGGCTCGCGGCCAAGCGCGAGTCGACCTTCATGGAGCCGGAGGAGATCCTCGAGGTCGCTCGCGCCGGTGCCGCGCTCGGCTGCAAGGAGGCCCTGTTCACGCTCGGCGACCGCCCGGAGGACCGGTGGCCGGTCGCCCGCGCCTGGCTCGCCGAGCACGGCTACGCCTCGACGCTCGAGTACGTGCGCGCGATGGCCGTCCTGGTGATGAGCGAGACGGGCATGGTCACGCACCTGAACCCCGGCGTGATGTCGTGGGCCGAGCTGCAGCGGCTCCGCCCGGTCGCGCCCTCGATGGGCATGATGCTGGAGACGACCGCCGAGCGCCTCTGGTCCGAGAAGGGCGGCGTGCACTACGGCTCCCCGGACAAGGACCCGGCGCTGCGCCTGCGCGTGCTCGAGGACGCGGGCCGCAGCCGCATCCCCTTCACCACCGGCGTGCTGCTAGGCATCGGCGAGAACGCCGCGGAGCGGGCGGACGCCCTCTTCGCGATCCGCGAGTCCCACGAGCGCTGGGGCCACGTCCAGGAGTGCATCGTCCAGAACTTCCGCGCGAAGCCGAGGACGGCCATGCAGAACGAGGTCGATCTCGAGCTGCAGGAGTACGTGGCCAACGTCGCGGTCGCGCGCCTCGTGCTCGGCGCCGACGCGACGATCCAGGCGCCGCCGAACCTCACCGACGAGCAGGAGCTCGGGCTGCTGCTGCGCGCCGGGGTCGACGACTGGGGCGGCGTCAGCCCGCTCACGGCCGATCACGTCAATCCGGAGCGCCCCTGGCCGAACATCGACGACCTCGCGCGTCTCACCGCGGCCGCCGGCTACCGGCTGCACGAGCGGCTGACCGCGCATCCGCAGTACCTCCGCGACTCGGCCACCTGGATCGATCCGCGCGTCGCTCCCTACGTCGAGGCGCTCGCCGACCGCGCGACCTGGCTCGCCGACGAGGCGGCACCGGTCCTCCCCCGGCCCTACCGTGAATCGCTCGACGCTCCGCCCCGGCCGATCGCGCCCGCCCTCGGCGCCGTGCTCGCCCGGGCGGAGGCGGACCCCGCCGGCCTCGAGGACGCCGACTACCTCGCCCTGCTCGCGGCCGACGGCGACGACCTCGACGCCCTCTCCGCCCTGGCGGACGACCTGCGGCACGACGCCGCCGGCGACGAGGTCTCGGTCGTCGTCAACCGCAACATCGACACCTCCCTCTGGGGAGCCGGCGGGCTCACCGTCGAGCGGCTGGAGGAGCTCGCCGACGAGGCGGTCGCGCTCGGCGCCACCGAGCTCTGCCTCCAGGGCGCGATCGGACCGGAGCACCCGGGCGACGATCTGCTGCTGATCGTCCGCACCCTGAAGGAGCGGCAGCCCTCTCTGCACCTCCACGCCTACCGGCCCGGCGAGATCCTCGAGGTCGCCCGCCGTACCGGCCGCACCCTGCCCGCGATGCTCGACGCTCTGCGCGAGGCGGGCGTGGACTCCGTCCCGGGGACCGCCGCCCGCATCCTCGACGACGACGTCCGCGCCGTTCTGAGCGAGGGGACGGACCCGACGGTGGCCGAGTGGCGGGAGGCGATCACGGCCGCCCATCGCAGCGGACTCCGCTCCACCTCGACGATGGTCTACGGACACGTCGAGACCCCCGAGCAGCAGCTCGCGCACCTGCGGACGCTCGCGGCGATCCAGGACGAGACGGGCGGCTTCACCGAGTTCATCGCGATGCCCTTCGTCCCGGCGGAGGCGCCTCCCGGCGTCGTGCGCGCGAGCCGTGGCGGGCCGAGCCTCCGCGAGACCCGCGCCGTGCACGCCGTCGCCCGGCTCGTCCTCCACGGCCGGATCGCCCACGTGCAGACCGCCTGGACCAAGCTCGGACTGCACGCGGCGCAGGTCCTCCTCCGCGGCGGCGCGGACGACCTCGGCGGCCTGCTGCTCGACGGCGCCCTCCGCCCCGAGGCGGGAGCGGAGGCCTACCGCTCGCTCGACATCGCGACCGTCGCCCGGCTGAGCGGCGAGATCGGCCGCGGCTGGCGCCAGCGCACCACGACCTACGGCGCGGTCGCACCGGAGCGGGCGCTGCGAGCGGAGGCCGTCGCTGCGGCGGGCCCGCAGCGGCTGCGCCTCCCGGTCCGCAGGACCCGCCGGGCGTCATGACCCGCTCCGAGTACCTGCGGCGCCAGGCCGGGCTGGTCCGGGAGGAGCGGGTCGAGTCGGACGGCGCCACCGTGCGGCTGCTGACCGCGGGTGCCGAGAGCCCGCGCGCCGTGCTGCTGCTGACCGGCGTCGGCCGGGGCGCGCGGAGCGACACCGGGCTGCTGACGCCGTTGCTGGCGCGGCGCCACCGCGTCGCCGCGCTCGAGCTCGCCGACCTCGACGACCCGTGGCTCGACGGCCCCGCCGCGGTCCGCACCTCCCTGGACGCGCTCGGCGCCGAGGAGGCCGTCCTGATCGGCCACTCCCTCGGAGCCGCCGTGGCCCTCGCCGCGGGCGATCGGCGGGTGCGCGCGCTCGCCCTCGTGGCCGGGTGGCTGCGCCCGACGGAGCGCCTCCTCCGCGCTGCGCGCCTCTGGCCGATGCTGCCGCCCGACGCGCAGGAGGAGGCCGCTCGGCTCCTCGCCGTCCGCTCGGCCACCGCCTCCTCCCCGTGGGGCGCCGACGCCGCGAGGATGCTCGCCGCCTCCGCTCGAGCCGACGCCTCCGCGGCCGCCTCGGACTGCAGGGTACCCGCCCTCGTGGTCGGCTGCTCCGCCGATGCCGTCGTCGGCGTCGAGGGTGCCGAGGCCCTGCTCGGCGCGATCGACGACGCCCGCTACGCCGTCCTCGACTCCGGTCACGCCGTGCTCGCCGAGCGTCCCGCCGAGCTCCTCGCCGTCCTCGAGCACTTCCTCGCCGATCCGCACCACGACCCGGCGGGCAGCGTCCTGGCGAGGATGACGGTCTGATGGATGTCGACGTCGTCGTGATCGGCGCCGGGTTCGCCGGCCTCGGAGCCGCGGTCCGCCTGGAGCGCCGCGGCGGGACCTCGTTCGTCGTGCTGGAGCGCGCCGAGCGGATCGGGGGCACCTGGCGGGACAACGTCTACCCCGGCGTCTCCTGCGACATCCCCTCGCACCTCTACTCCTACTCGTTCGCCCCCGAGGCCGACTGGTCGGCGTTCTACGCCCCCGGGGCCGAGATCCAGGCCTACCTCGAGCGCGTCGTCGCGAAGGAGGGCCTGGCTCCGCGGCTCCGACTGGGGACCGAGGTGCTGGAGGCGGCCTTCGATGAGGAGGCCCACCGCTGGCGGGTGCGCACCTCGCGGGGCGACTACTCCGCCGCCGTCCTCCTCGTCTGCGCTGGGCGCCTCTCCGAGCCCCGCCTCCCGGCCGTCCCGGGCCTCGACGCGTTCGCGGGGCCCGCCTTCCACTCCGCCCGCTGGCGGGACGAGGTCGACCTCGACGGGAAGCGCGTCGGCATCGTCGGCTCGGGCGCCTCCGCCGTGCAGATCGTGCCGCACCTCGCCGAGCGCGCCGCCGAGGTGGTCCTCTTCCAGCGCTCGGCCCCGTACGTCGTCCCCCGCCGGAACCGCCCGTACCCGCCGGAGGAGCGCCGAGCCCTCTCCCGCGCGCCCGGGGCCCTCGCGCGGCTGCGCGAGGAGCTGTTCTGGCGCGCGGAGCTCGGCTTCGCCGGCCGCGTCGCCGTTCCCGAGGCCATCGACCGGCTGCGAGCGGAGGCGCTCGATCACCTCGAGGAGCAGATCGTCGATCCAGTGCTCCGCGCCGTGCTGACGCCGGACTACGAGATCGGCTGCAAGCGCGTGCTCCTCTCGGACGACTACTACCCCGCTCTCGCTCAGCCGCACGTCCGCGTCGTCCCCGGTCCGCTCCGGCGCATCGAGGAGGGCGCAGCGCTCGGCGACGACGGCGTCCCGCACGGCGTCGACGTGCTCGTCTTCGCGACCGGCTTCCACTCCACCCGGCCGCCCCTCGCCCGGCGCATCCGCGGCCGCGGCGGCGTCCTCCTCGCCGACCGCTGGGCCGACGGCATGGCGGCGTACGAGTCGACCGCCGTCCACGGGTTCCCGAGCCTCTTCGTCGTCAACGGCCCCAACGCCAGCCTCGGCCACAACTCCGCGGTGCACATGATCGAGACGCAGATCGAGTACGTGCTCGCGGCCCTCGACCACCTCGAGGTCTCCGGCGCCGACCGGCTCGAGGTCACCGCCGAGGCCGAGGCCGCCTCCGTCGCCCGCCTCGACGCCCTGAGCGCCGACACCGTCTGGACCAACGGCGGCTGCGAGAGCTGGTACCTCGACGACAACCGGCGCCTCACCCTGCTCTGGCCCGACTTCGCCTTCGCCTTCCGCGAGGAGCTCGGCCGCTTCGACCCCTCGGCCTACACGACCTGACCGCGGCTCGCTATCGTGACCGCATGACCGACCGCGTGCTCGCTCCCGAACCGCCCGCCGACGGCGCGAAGCCGAAGGGTCCGGCCTCGTACTTCCCGAGCATCGAGAAGACCTACGGCCGCCCCGTCCAGGACTGGCTCGACCTCGCCGACGAGCGCCTGCGCTCCGAACCGCACATGCAGGTCGTCACCTGGCTCAAGACCGAGCACGGCCTGGGCCACGGCCACGCCAACGCGATCGTCGCCTACGTCCGCGCCGCCCGCGCCTGACCGCCTCGCCCCTCGTCCGCACAGGCTAGGCCCGGCCGCCTCCCCGGGCCACCCGTCGTCGGCGCCCACGCCGTCCGGGGATAATCGGGGCATGCGCGAAGACGACGACGTCGATCTGGTGATCGACGCGTGGGCCGGGGCCCTGCCCGACCTCGATTTCGCGCCTCTCGACGTCGTCTCCCGCCTCCGCCGCCTCAGTCCGCGTGTGCAGGAGGTGCGGCGGCAGTCCTTCGCCACCAGCGATCTCGCCCCGTGGGAGTTCGAGCTCCTCTCGCTGCTGCGGCAGCGCGGAGAGGGCGGGATGACCCCCTCGGCCCTCGCCACCCACCTCGCGCTGTCCAGCGGGAACCTGGCCAGCCGCGTCGACCGCCTCGGCGCCCGCGGGCTCGTGGTCCGCGAGCAGAACGCCGCGGACTCGCGCAGCAAGATCGTCTCGCTCACCCCGCGGGGCACGAAGCGGGTCGACGAGGCGATGCGCAATCTCGTCGCCGCCGAGGGCGAGGTGCTCGCCGATCTCGACGCCGCGCAGGTGTCGGTCCTGATCGAGTGCCTGCGCCGGATCAGCGACACCCTCGACCGACTGCAGTGACGTGCTACGCCCGACGAGCCTGGGAGGTCAAGCCCGTTCGGAGAGACGAGCACGGACGTAGCGTGAAGCGTGCACGGTCGAGGCGTCAGCCACCCGTGCGGATGATCGCGAAAGCGGAGAGCACCATGACACAGATTTCTTCTCTACAACCCGCGCGATGGAGCCGGAACGGAGTCAGGATCGTCGTCGTTCCCGGGGCGGAGCTGCCCCGGTTCCGACTCGAGATCGACCCCCGACTGACCACCGCGCCCTCCCTCGTCCCCACGGGACCCTTCTCGACCGTCGAGGAGGCTGAGCGGGCCGCAGAGGTCGCCGCAGGCCTTCTGGGGGCGAAGATCCCGGCCTGAGCGCCCGACCCGTCGAGACGGCCGGATCAGCCCGCGAGCTCCGCGAGCGATCCGGTCGGGACCGCGATCCACCCCTCGGCCTCCGCCGCCTCCTGCAGTTCGGGAGGCACCGGCAGGGTCGCGCCCAGGGCGTGCGCGCGGGCGTTGAGGGCGGCGACGACGGCGTCGAACGCGTCGTCGGAGCGCCTTATCAGGGCGAGCGCGGGCGCCGGCACGTCGAGCCAGGGCGCCGCCCGGCGCAGCGACTCCACGGCGAGCGCCACGGCCTCCGGCCGCGTCTTGTAGCCCGTCGTGTCGACACCCCAGAGCCGGAGCGCCGCCGCCGGGTACGCCTCGACGAGCCGGCCGCGGCCGGAGCGGTCGACGTCCTCCCCGCTCGCGGCGAAGGCGTCGAGCAGCTCCGCGCAACGCATGGCGGTCATCCCGAGCCTGTCGGTCGAGACGCTGAGCGGCCAGCGCCCGGTGACCTCCCGCGCCACCCGGTCCGTCTCGCGGTAGGCGAGCCGGCGGCGCCAGTCGCGTCCGGCGAGCGTGCGCGGCGACACCTCCCGCCGCGTGTGGGCGGACACGAACGCCGCGAACTCCACCGGCCAGCCGAACGCGCAGTCGATCCCGATCACCGCCGCGTCCCGCGACGCCTCGACGATCACGGCGTCCTCGGCGCCGAGGGCGAGCGAGCGGACGACGGCTCGACCGCCGGAGAACTCGAGGGCGGCGAGAGCGGTGCGCACCGGCTCCGCAGCGAGGTCGACACCGATCGTGAGCACGGGGACAGGGTAGGCGGTCCGGCGCTACGCTCGAGCGATGACGCCGCCCGCTCCCTCGTCCCGGGCGGAGTCGGCCCACGTGCCGGTCGCGCTCCTCCGCCTCCTCGTGGCCGCGGCCGTCCTCGTCGCCGTGATCGCGACGGCCGTCGACACCGCCTCCCGCACGCCGCTGAACCCGTTCAACTTCTTCGGCTTCTTCACCATCCAGAGCAACATCGTGCTGGCCGTCGTGCTCGGAGCCACCGCTGCGCTCGCGCTCCGGGGCCGTCCCGCGCCCGGCGGGCTCGTGCTGGCGCGAGGTGCCTTCACCGGGTACATCATCGTCGTCGGCCTCGTCTACAACACCCTCCTCACCGACGTGGCCGGCGGAGTGGCGCTTCCGTGGGCCAACACGGTGATGCACGTGCTGTTCCCCGTCTACGGCCTGCTCGACTGGCTGCTGCTCGCGGATCGACCTCCGCTGCCGTGGCGGAGGCTGTGGCTGGTCGTGGTCTACCCGATCGCGTGGCTCGTCGTGGTGCTGATCCGGGGAGCGACGGACGGCTGGGTGCCCTATCCGTTCCTGGATCCCGCGACCGGATACGGGCAGGTGTCGGTGTTCGTCGTCGCGATCGCGGTCGCGTTCCTCGCCTCGGGGGCCCTGGTCTGGGCGATGAGCCGACTGCGGATCGTGCCGGTGGCGGGCGTCTGAGGCGACGCTCGCCTGTCCTTCGGCTCCGCTCGCCGGACGGCGGGATCTGCTGCCGTCGCGCACATCCGGCCCGTTCTGGGGTCACCCGTCCGGGGTCATCCGGGGCTCCACTCCCCTAGCGTCGGGACCGACGGCTCCCCCCACCGTCCTCCCCCCTCGAGAACGGTCCCGCATGAGCCTCTCCTCCTCCCGCCCGCCGACCGTGGGCCGCCGCGTCCGCGCCCTCGCCGTCGGTGCCGCTCTCGCCCTCGCCGCCGCCCTGCTCCCGGCGCAGACCGCCGCCGCCGCCACTCCCGCCACCCTGTCGGTGCTCAGCCTCGGCGACTCCATCACCCAGGCCTACGGCACCTGCGGCTCCTTCGCGGACTGCCCCCGCAACAACTGGTCAACCGGCACCAGCTCCTCCGTGAACTCCTTCGCCGCACGCCTGCGCGCGAAGCTCCCCGGCACCACCGTCACGACCGCGAACTTCGCCACCACGGGCGACGTCGTGGCGCAGGTCCCCTCGCGGATCGACGCCGCCGTCGCCGCGGGCGTGAAGCCGGACGTCGTCACCCTGCTGATCGGCGGCAACGACCTCTGCTCGCCCGACAACCGCGTCGCCTCCGACGGCTACACGATGACCCCGGCGAGCACGTTCCGCACCGGAGCCTCCGCCGCGATCACGAAGATCCGCACCACGTGGCCCTCCGCCCGCATCGTCCTCTCCTCGATGCCGAACGTGGCCTCCGAGTGGTCGGTCGTGAAGACCGGAGTCGGCGCGCTGGTCTGGGCGGGCGGCGATCTCTGCCGCACCACCCGCGGCGTCAGCTCCACCGGCCGCAGGCTCAGCAGCACCGCCGCGGCTGCCTCCGCCGCTGCAGCGAAGACGCGGACGACGCAGTACAACACCGCCCTGGAGACGGCGTGCAGCGCGGCCGGTCAGCTCTGCGACTGGGACGGCGGAGCGCTCACTGCGACCCCCGTCACGAAGGGCCTGATCGGGACCACGGACTACTTCCACCCGAGCGTCGCGGGTCAGGCGAAGATCGCCTCGATCCAGTGGGCGGCGTCGAACTTCTCGAAGTAGCGCCGTCCGGAGCGGCCGCTCACGCGTCGAGCGGTCGCTCCCCGTCGCGGCGGCGGCGCTGCTCCTCGGCGAGCCGCGCGTAGTGAGCCTCCTCGCGCTCGAGGTCCGCGAGCTGCTCCTCGGTGCTCTTCGACGCGGGCCGGACCACGATGGTCGGCGGCGCCTGCTTGCGTCGGCGGGGCACGCGGCCGCCCGGCACGAACGATCCCCCGTCGCCGCGCTTCCAGTCGTGCCCGAGCAGGAACCACAGCGAGACGCCGATGAGCGGGAGGAAGAAGATCAGCAGGATCCACACGATCTTGGGGAGGTTCTTGATGACATTGTCCGGCTGCCGCACGACGTCGACCAGCGCGAGCACGGTCAGGACGATGATCAGCAGCGAGAACACGAACCCCATGCAGACGAGGGTACGACGCCGAGGGCTCCTCGTCGCCGCGGTGCCGGCCGGCGTCCGTTCCGTCTGCGGTCCGTGACCCGCTCCGGCGCGGCCGGTCGCGGCCTCCAAGCCGTTCGGCTCCGATCCCGCACGCACGCCTGCTCCCCACGAACGCGTGCCACCATCGGACGATGACCGAGACGCCGCCCGCCCCCGCCTCGACACCGGTGAAGAAGCGCCTCACGGCCGCCCGTCTCGCCCTGATCGCCGGCCTCGTCCTCGCCGTCGCCGGCCTGGCCGCGCTCGCACTCGTGCCTCTGCAGTACGCGAACATCGACCGTCAGGGCTTCGACTACGTCTGCAGCGTCAGCCTGGGCGGCGTCCCGCCCGAGGCCGGTGAGCTCATCCGCGGCTTCTGGTCGTGGTGGCCGCTCGGCGCCGCCTGTGAGTGGACGCTCCTCGACGGCACGACGGTGGTCGACCTCCCCGACTGGTCGACGACCGCCGTCGCGATCGTGGGAGCCGTGCTGCTCGTCGTCGGAGCGGCGCTCGCGATCGCGTCGCCGTTCCTCCGCCGCCGGAGTGCTTCGGCCGAGACCGCCTAGCGGTCGAAGAGGTTCCCGAGGTCGCCGAGACCCGGCAGCTGGAAGTCCGAGCCGAACTCCGACACCTGCTCCCCCAGCCCGGACACGTGCTCGCCCGCGCCGGAGACGAACTCGCCCGCGCCGCCCGTGATGTCGCCGAAGTCGCCCAGGTCCCCGAATCCGCCGGCCAGGTTCTCGAAGTCCACGCCGAGCCCGGACGCCTGCGCGAGCAGCGGTCCCGCGACGCTGCTGATCACGGCTCCGCCCGCGACCGCCGCGAGCAGTCCGCCGGCCGCGCCGAGCCCGATGCCCGCCGCCGCTCCGACGCCCGCGCCCGCGAGCGCACCGCGCGTCCCCGGCTTCGAGAACATCTTCTTGAGGAACCCGGGGTTGTTCGCCTCGCCGCGCGTCGCCGTCCGTGCCAGGTCGTCGGGGGCGGAGGACCGCGGCTGCTCGTTCGCGGGCAGCTCGTCGCGGAGCCGCGCCTCGACCTGGGCGCGTTGCGCCGGCGTCAGCTTCGCGAACGCGTCGCGGTGCACCTGCTCGAGCTGCTCGGGGTCGGCGGTGCGGAGGAGGTAGTCGTAGCGGGCGATCGCCGCGCGGTCCTCCTGCGTGACCACAGGCTGCTGCCCGGGCCGGGCGTCCTGGGGTCGCGCGGAGGGGCGCTGCGGCGAGCCGAACTGCTGGGGCGGCTGAGCCTGCCCGCTCCGCGAGTCGCCCGTCACCTTGTCGGCGGCGGTCCGCACCAGGTCGCGCCAGTCGGTCGTCCCGCCCGAGGCGGACCCCGAGCCGGTCTTCGAATCGAGCGCCTTCGACGCCATGCCGAGAACGCGCTTGAACATGCTCACAGAGAACCTTCCGTCGAGTACCAGCCTCGATCATGGCGAGGCAGCCTGGGTGAAGACCCGCGAGACGCCCTCAGAAGGCCGTGAGCGGTCACCGACGCCGATGTCGCTCCGGGATCCCCTCCCCGCACTCCGCCTGTTCGAGCAGATCGCGCACGTACCGCGGGTGGAGGACGGCCCGCCACATCCAGCCGAGGAAGGGGATCCCGAGCTCCGGCAGCCACCGCCTGCAGACGGCCGCCGTGTGACCGGCCGACGCGAGCAGCGCACTGGATCCCGCGAGCCAGCTGTTCGCGAACGCGTCCCGCTGGACGGCGAGGCTCAGGACGAGGACGGCGAGGGCCGCAGCAGCGAGCAGGTGCAGACCGCCGCGGAACCTCGGTGTGCGCGCTCGACCGAAGAGCAGACCCACGAGAAGACCTCCGACGACCGCGGCAGTGGTGATCACGTCGACGACCCCGTTCCCTCTCTGCGTCGACGGCCCCTCCGATCCCAGGGGACGTTCTCGCGGCTCCGTTCAGAGCCGTTCCCGATGGACCCGCGGCGCCTCGCTGCCGAGGACCCATGAGGAGGCTCTGCGGCCGTGCGTCCCTGCCGGACAGGAGTTCCCACCCGGGCAGGACTGTCGAGGACTGGAACCGTCGGCGCCTCAACAAGCAAAGCCCGGATCGCTGAGCAGTACCGGACCGTGGCGTGGAACGGAGCAACGGCGGCGGTATCCCGATCGCGCACTGTGGTGCCCCTGGAGGGACTCGAACCCCCAACCTGCTCCTTAGGACGGAGTCGCTCTTCCATTGAGCTACAGAGGCTGGCCGAGCCAGTGTACCCGCCGGGCCCCGGCGCCCGCGAAGCGCGGTTCGGCCTTCACCGTCTGCCCGGGAAGCGCACCGCGGCCTCGTCGCGCCGAGGGAGCGGCTCGCACCTCTTGACACCGGCACCTGCGGGCTCCATGGTTAATTACAACACCAACCAACCACCCAACCCCGCACCGAAGGAGCCCGCGTGGACGACTCCCGCCCTCTCTTCCTGCAGATCGCCGAGCAGATCGAGAACGACATCATCGACGGCGCACTGCCGGAGGAGTCGCAGGTCCCGTCGACCAACGAGTTCGCCGCGTTCCACCGCATCAACCCGGCCACGGCCGGCAAGGGCGTTAATCTGCTCGTCGACGACGGGGTGCTCTACAAGAAGAGGGGGATCGGCATGTTCGTCGCCGAGGGGGCGCGCGACCGGCTGATCGAGAAGCGCCGCACGCAGTTCCGCGACCAGTTCGTCGCTCCCCTGCTCGCCGAGGCCGCCAAGCTCGGCCTCAGCACCGAGCAGCTCGCCGACATGATCACAGAGGGGGGATCGCGATGAGCGCGGTCGTCGAGGTCGAGGACCTCACCAAGCACTACGGCAGGATGCAGGCCGTCGACGGCGTCAGCTTCTCTCTCGAGGAGAACCGCATCCACGGCCTCCTCGGACGCAATGGGGCGGGCAAGACGACGCTGATGTCGCTGCTCACCGGTCAGGAGTTCGCCAGCTCGGGCGACATCCGCGTCTTCGGGCAGTCGCCGCTCGAGAACGCCTCCGTGCTCTCCCGCACCTGCTTCATCAAGGAGAGCCAGAAGTACCCGGACGACTTCAGGGTGAAGCACGTCCTGCGCAGCGCCCCCTGGTTCTTCGACGGCTGGGACGAGGCGTTCGCCCGCGAGCTGGTCGAGGACTTCCGCCTCCCGGTCGACCGCAAGGTCAGGAAGCTCTCCCGCGGGCAGCTCTCGGCGATCGGAGTGGTCGTCGGCCTCGCCTCCCGCGCCCCGCTCACGTTCTTCGACGAGCCGTACCTGGGCCTGGACGCCGTCGCCCGGCAGCTGTTCTACGACCGCCTCCTCCAGGACTTCGCCGAGCACCCGCGCACGGTCGTCCTCTCCACCCACCTCATCGACGAGGTCAGCAGCCTGCTCGAGCACGTCCTCGTCATCGATCAGGGCCGCCTCGTCGTCGACAGCGACGCGGAGGAGCTGCGCGGTGCCGCAGCGACGGTCATCGGCCCCCGGCAGGCCGTCGAGTCGTTCACCGCCGGCCGCGAGGTCATCGCCCGCTCCGCACTCGGCAGCCGCGCCTCGGCCACGCTTGCCCGCCTCGACGAGGCCGGCCGCGCCTCCGCCGTCCGCCACGGACTCGAGCTCGAGTCCGTCCCCCTCCAGCAGCTCGTCGTCCAGCTCACCACCGGGAAGGCCTCGGAATGACCGCCCTCACCTCCGCTCCTGCGCGCCACGACACCGCCGCCGGCCGCCTCGGCAGCATCGTCCGCCTGCACTTCGCGAACCCCGCCACGATCCTCTACACGCCGCTGATCGTCACCGCCGTCATCCTGGCGGGCAACCTCGTCGTCTGGTGGCTGATCCTCCGCGGACTCGACTCCGGCGAGCGCCTCGAGGCGCAGGAGGGGATGACCTACTCCGGCGCGTCCTTCTTCCTCTTCGTCTACATGATGGTCGTCGCCGTCCAGTCGGTGAACGTCACCTTCGGCCTCGCTCTCGGGTACGGCGCCACCCGCCGCGACTTCTCCCTCGGCACGGCCGTCACCTTCGTCGCGCTCTCGGTCTTCTACACCGCCGTGTTCGTGGTCCTCGGGATCGTGGAGCGGGCGACCGACGGCTGGGGCTTCGGCGGCAGCTTCTTCCGCTCGATCTACTTCGGCGGCGACTCCGTGGGCGAGCAGGCCGTCGCGGTGCTCTGCGCCCTCCTCTTCTTCTTCTTCGTCGGCGCGGCGACGGCGGCGGTCTACGTCCGCTGGCGCCAGCGCGGGATGCTGCTCTTCTTCGGGGTCCTCGGCGCCCTCGTGCTGGCCGTGGTCGCCCTCCTCACGCTGACCGAGACCTGGCCCGCCGTCGGCTCCTTCTTCGGCAGCGTCGGGTACGCGGGCGGCTACGCCCTCTCGCTCATCCCCACCGCTCTCGCCGGGGTCGCGGGCTGGGCGATCCTCCGCCGCGCCACCCCGCGCAGCAGCTGACACCACCCGCGGGGACCGCCGGAGCCGCCGCTCTGCTCCACGTTCCCGCCGCGCTGCTGACGGCGGCGGGCTCGCTGGTCCTCAGCCGTGGGACGCCTCCCGGTCGACCCCCTCCGGAGCCGGGCCTGCAAGGCCCTTCCGCGCCGGGCGTCAGGGTGCCAGCGTGGGCACATGGCCGACTCTCCCGCTCCGTCCCTCCTGCCCGTTCCCGAGCACAGCTGGATCGCCCGACCCGCCGACGCCGAGCTGACCCAGGACACTCTCGACACCGTCGACGCCTGGTGGCGGGCCGCGAACTACCTCGCGGTCGGGCAGATCTACCTGCTCGCGAACCCGCTCCTGAAGACCCCGCTGAGCCGGGAGGACATCAAGCCCCGCCTCCTCGGCCACTGGGGCACCACCCCCGGTCTCAACCTGATCTACGCGCACCTGAACCGCGCGATCCGCGAACGCCGCCAGCCGACCCTCTACATCACCGGGCCCGGCCACGGCGGACCGGGCATGGTCGCCAACGCCTACCTCGACGGCACCTACAGCGAGATCTACTCGCACATCGACGAGTCGGAGGAGGGGCTGCGCCGCCTGTTCCGCCAGTTCAGCTTCCCCGGCGGCATCCCCAGCCACGCCGCTCCCGAGACCCCGGGCAGCATCCACGAGGGCGGAGAGCTCGGCTACGCGCTGAGCCACGCGTACGGAGCGGCCTTCGACAACCCGGACCTCCTGGTCGCGGCGGTCGTCGGCGACGGCGAGGCCGAGACCGGCCCGCTCGCCACCAGCTGGCACTCCAACAAGTTCGTGAATCCGCTCACCGACGGCGTCGTCCTGCCGATCCTCCACCTCAACGGCTGGAAGATCGCGAACCCGACCGTCCTCGCCCGCATCCCGCAGGAGGAGCTCGACAGCCTCCTCCGCGGGTACGGCCACGAGCCGTTCCTCGTCGAGGGAGGCTTCGACGGCGAGGACCCGATGCGCGTGCACGAGCGGTTCGCCGACGTCCTGGACACCGTGCTCGACCGCATCGCGGCGATCAAGGAGCGCGCCGCCGCCGGCGACCTCTCGCGCCCGGCGTGGCCGATGATCGTGCTGAAGACCCCGAAGGGCTGGACCTGCCCGACCGAGATCGACGGCGTTCAGGTCGAGGGCACCTACCGCTCGCACCAGGTCCCGCTGCCCAACGCCCGCGACACGGAGGCGCACACCCGCCTCCTCGAGGACTGGCTCCGCTCCTACCGCCCCGAGGAGCTCTTCACCGAGGACGGCGGCGTGGTCGACCGCGTCCGCTCGCTGGCCCCCGAGGGCGAGCTGCGGATGAGCGCGACCCCGCACGCGAACGGCGGGCTGCTGCGGCAGACCCTCGACCTTCCCGACTTCCGCCGCTACGAGGTGGTAGTGGAGCAGCCGGGCGGCACCGTCGCGGAGGCGACGAAGGTGCTGGGCGAGTGGCTCGCCGACGTCATCCGCGCCAACCCGACCAACTTCCGCCTGTTCGGGCCGGACGAGGTCGCGAGCAACCGGCTGCAGTCCGTCTACGCCGCCACCGACAAGCAGTGGGACGCCGAGCTCAGCCCCCTCGACGACCACCTGGCCCGCGCCGGGCGCGTCATGGAGGTGCTCTCGGAGCACCAGTGCCAGGGCTGGCTGGAGGGCTACCTGCTCACCGGCCGCCACGGGCTCTTCACCTGCTACGAGGCGTTCATCCACATCATCGACTCGATGTTCAACCAGCACGCGAAGTGGCTGGACGGCACCCGTGACATCGAGTGGCGCCGCCCGATCGCGAGCCTCAACTATCTGCTCTCGAGCCACGTCTGGCGCCAGGACCACAACGGCTTCAGCCACCAGGACCCCGGCTTCATCGACCACGTCGTCAACAAGAAGCCCGAGGTCGTCCGCGTCTACCTGCCCTTCGACGCGAACACGCTCCTCTCGACCTACGACCACTGCCTCCGCAGCGTCGACTACGTCAACGTGGTCGTCGCGGGCAAGCAGCCCTCGCCCCAGTGGCTCACGATGGCGGAGGCGGTCGCGCACTGCACGCGCGGCCTCGGCATCCTGGAGTGGGCGAGCAGCGAGCGGCAGGGCGAGTCCCCGGACGTCGTGCTCGCCTGTGCGGGCGACGTGCCGACCCTCGAGACCCTCGCGGCGGTGAGCATCCTCCGCGAGAAGCTGCCGGACCTCGCCATCCGCACGGTCAACGTCGTCGACCTGATGCGCCTGATGTCGGAGTCGGAGCACCCGCACGGCCTCTCCGACCGCGAGTTCGACGCGATCTTCACCCCCGACCGGCCGATCGTGTTCGCGTACCACGGCTACCCGTGGCTCATCCATCGCCTGACCTACAAGCGGACCGGCCACGGCAACCTGCACGTGCGCGGGTACAAGGAGAACGGCACCACCACCACGCCGTTCGACATGGTGATGCTCAACGACCTCGACCGCTACTCGCTGGTGATCGACGTCATCGACCGGACCCCCGGCCTCGGCGCCCGCGCCGCCGGTCTCCGCCAGGAGATGCAGGACGCCCGCATCCGCGCCCGCGCCTACACCCGCGAGCACGGCGAGGACCTCCCCGAGGTCGCGAACTGGACCTGGGCCGGCGAGCGCTCCGGCAACGCCAGCGCCAACACCGGCAACGACAACGAGTAGCGCTGGGCAGCAGACCACGCCCCACTGCTGACGGGTCGCAGTCGTGCCGCTGGCAAGGCGGAGGAGGGAGCGATACCGGCGGTATCGCGACCGACGACAACGCCGCCAGGGACGCGACTGCGGCCCGTCAGGCTGCGGGGGCCAGGTAGTCGTCCCAGTCGGGCTGCGTCCGCTCCGCACCGCGCACGAGCCAGGAGCCGGCGCGCGGCATCCGGGGGACGGTGCGCAGTCGCCAGCCCATCTCGTGCGGGGTGCGGTCGCTCTTGACGTTGTTGCAGCGCTGGCAGCAGGCGACGAGGTTCTCCCACGTGTCCCGGCCGCCGCGGGACTTGGGCTGGATGTGGTCGATCGTCGCCGCGTGCTGACCGCAGTAGCCGCAGCGGTGGTTGTCCCGGCGGAGCACGCCCCGGCGCGAGACCGGCACGCTCCGGCCGCTCGGGATGCGCACGTACCGGGTCAGCACGATCACCGAGGGCCGCACGTGGTCGCCGTGCGCGCTGTGCACCGGATTGCCCTCGTCCGCGGCGATCACGGTCGCCTTCTCCGTCATCAGCAGGACCAGGGCCCGCTTGAACGACACCACCGCGAGCGGCTCGTAGCCGGCGTTGAGAACAAGAGTGCGCATCAGTGACCTCCGTGCTGTCGCACGCCGCCCCGCGGGGCCGTCGCGACCACGAGCAAGGGCGCCGTCGTGATGACGGCGCCCTGCGAGGCCGCGGCGGAGTGCCGCGCGATGACGTGGAGTCGTATCCGCGTGTCGGAGGAGTGCACCGCCGCGGCGAGGACCCGCGCGCGTAACGAATCGGCCGACCGCACGCGCGAGCGCAGCCCCACGCTGTGGCGCCCGCTCCGCTCGGCCATCCCGGCACTCCGTCCCTCGACGAATCGATCCGCTCGCCACGCGAGCGGACTGGGGTTCAGGTTAACCCTTCACGCCCGGAACACCAGGGGTCGGTCCGGATTCGTCACGCGGCGTTCACACGGCGGGACGACGAGAGCCCGCCCCCTCCAGGAGGGGACGGGCTCTCGAGCGGATCGACCGGGTCAGCCGTTGATGCGCACGATCCGGTAGTCGGAGGTCCACAGCGGCTGCACGCGGACGCTCGCGCCCTCGTACGGCGCGTGCAGGATGTTGCCGTTGCCCGCGTAGAAGCCGTCGTGACCGTCCATGATCACGAGGTCGCCGGGCTGCGCGTCGGCGAGCGAGACGGGGGTGCCCATGGCGCCCTGACCCGCAGCCGAGTGCGGCATCGAGATGCCGTACTGCGCGAAGACGTACATCACGAAGCCGGAGCAGTCGAAGCCGCTCGGGTCGGCTCCGCCGAAGACGTAGGGCACACCCTGGTACTGCATCGCCGTGTCGAACACGGCCGAGAGGCTGTAGCTGGTGGTCGGAGCGGCGGCCGCGATCTCGCTGGCCGAGGCACCGGAGTAGGAGTTGAACTCCTCGGCGGTCTCGGCGCGCGCCTCGGCGACGTCGCTCGTGTCGACGACGGGCTCGACCACGACGGGCTCGGGCTCGGGGGCGGGCGGCGGCGGCGCGGCCTCGGCGGAGAAGCCGTCGCGCGCGATCGCGGCCTGCACCACTCCGCCGTCGACGGCGACGGTCTGAGCGGAACCCTGGCGGAGGAGGTCGGCGCGCGACGCTGCGAACAGGCCGTCGTCCTGGCTGCCCGGAGTGAAGGCGTAGGCGGGGAGCGCCATGGTCGCGACCAGCGCGCCGGCGAAGCCGACCATCGCGACCTTGCCGACGACCCGGCCCCGGCGCTTGCGCGGGGTCCCGGCCGGCGACGGCACGAAGTCGGTGATGTCCGCACGGCGGGCGGGAGCCGCGGGAACGGCGCGACGGGAGACGGGTGCGTCCCCGTGGATCCGGGCGCGGATGACCGGGGGCCGGTTCTCGAAGGTCGCGTCGCCGGAGCGGTCGGGGTGGTTGGAGCGGAACCGGTCGGGTGAGCCGGCGTCCTCGTTCGGGGTGAGGGGGTTCTGGGGCAAGGGGGAGATCCTCCGACGTCCCCTCAGCCCAGGCAGCTGTCCCGTCTCATGCACGAAGCATCGGTGTGCACAGGATCCGAGACGGGTGTGGGGGCGTCGGATCCCGCGCCCTGGGACCGAGGCTCGGCCGCAGGGCTCCACAGAGCGTAAGCGACCGTTACCGATTTGTCACCTTCTCGGCGGGAAGAGACCGCTCTCCCATTCGCGCCCGGTCACCGGGTGCGGTAAGGGCGCATGCGGTCCGCTCCCAGGAAGGCGCGGATCAGACGACGAGGAAGATGTGCGCCGCGACCTCGTTGGGCAGCTCGATGCCCGCCTCGGCTCCGTCGATGCGGGCGAGCACGTAGCCGTTGAGGGCCGAGAACTCGCCCTCGGCACCGGGGACGACCCCGGCCTGCTTGAGCTGGAGGAGGAGCTCCGGATCGACCTGCGCCGGCTCGCCCAGGCGCCGCACGACGCCTCGGCGCGGTTCGCTCGACCCGGCGACGAAGCGCGGCAGGCTGATGACGCCGTCGGCGAAGCGGGAGGCCGGGGTGTCGCCGAGCTCGTCCAGGCCCGGGATCGGGTTGCCGTAGGGCGACTCCGTCGGGTGGTCGAGCATCTCGAGGAGACGGCGCTCGACCTGCTCGCTCATCACGTGCTCCCAGCGGCAGGCCTCCTCGTGCACGAACTCCCAGTCGAGCTTGATGACGTCGTGGAGGAGCCGCTCGGCGAGGCGGTGCTTGCGCATGACGTGGATCGCTTTGCGGCGTCCGTCGGAGGTGAGCTCGAGGTGGCGGTCGCCCGAGACGACGACGAGGCCGTCGCGCTCCATGCGCCCCACGGTCTGGGACACCGTCGGCCCGGAGTGGCTGAGCCGCTCCGAGATGCGCGCGCGCAGAGGGATGATGTTCTCCTCCTCGAGCTCGAGGATGGTGCGCAGGTACATCTCGGTGGTGTCGATCAGATCCGTCATCTCAGCCTTCCCGTCTCGGCGCGCTCCACCCTAGTGGTCGTCACGACGCAGCATCGGCGCTGCGGCACGACGCAGGCCTCCGTCGCTCGGAGGAGGGGTGCGGGCCGGGAACCCTAGTATTAACGCATGCCGGACCTCACCATTCCTCGCGAGCTGCTCCCCCACGACGGACGGTTCGGCTGCGGCCCGTCCAAGGTGCGGCACGACCAGCTCGCCCACCTCGCGACGCAGGGCGCGCACCTCCTCGGGACCTCGCACCGCCAGGCACCCGTCAAGGACCTCGTCGGCCGCGTGCGCGAGCACCTCGCCACGCTGTTCCGCATCCCCGAGGGCTACGAGGTCCTGCTGGGCAACGGCGGCTCGACCGCCTTCTGGGACGCCGCCGCATTCTCCCTCATCGAGCGCCGCGCCGAGAACCTCACCTTCGGCGAGTTCGGCCAGAAGTTCGCGGCCGCCGCCTCCGCGCCGTTCCTCGAGCCGGCCCACGTCGTCGCCGCCCCCGCGGGATCGCGGAGCGAGGTCGAGATCGTCGAGGGGATCGACGTCTACGCGTGGCCCCACAACGAGACGAGCACCGGAGTGATGGCCCCGGTCCGCCGGGTCCGCGGTGACGAGGGCGCGCTCACCGTCATCGACGCGACCAGCGCGGCGGGCGGCATCGACGTGGACATCGCCGAGGCCGACGTCTACTACTTCGCCCCGCAGAAGAACTTCGCCTCCGACGGAGGCCTCTGGTTCGGCCTCTTCTCCCCCGCCGCGATCGAGCGGATCGAGCGCATCGCGGCGAGCGGCCGCTACATCCCCGAGTTCCTCAGCCTCAAGAACGCCGTCGACAACTCGCGCCTGAACCAGACCCTGAACACCCCGGCCCTCTCGACCCTCCTGCTGATGGAGTCGCAGCTGGACTGGATGAACGCCTCGGGCGGCCTGGCCTGGGCGTCGGCGCGCACGGCCGAGTCCTCCTCCGCGGTCTACGACTGGGCCGAGGCCTCGAGCCTGGCGACCCCCTTCGTCGAGGTGCCCGAGCACCGCTCCCAGGTCGTCGCGACCGTCGACTTCGACGCCTCCGTCGATGCCGCTCTCGTCGCGAGGATCCTCCGCGCGAACGGGATCGTCGACACCGAGCCGTACCGCAAGCTCGGCCGCAACCAGCTGCGCGTGGCGACGTTCGTCGCGATCGAGCCGGACGACGTCCGCTCGCTGCTCGGCTGCATCGACCACGTCCTCGAGCGCGTGGCGGTCTGAGGCGCTCCATGCGGCTGTGGCTGCGCGAGGAGGAGCGGCGGCCCGCGCCGCCGCCCTCCGCGAGCGACGACGCGACGGCTCTGCTGGTCGGGTGCGTCGCCTGGGCCGTCGCCCTCGTGGCCGTGCTCGTCGCGTCGTTCGTCGGAGCCGTCGTCGAGCCGGCCGTCCTGTCGACAGTCGTGATCGGACTGGTCCTCGGCACGATCGGACTGTTCTACAGCCGCAACCGCCGCTAGAGCGCGTCGGTCTCCATCCGGAGCCCGGTGCCGTCGGCCTCCAGCTCGAGGCGGACGCGCAGTCCGGTGAACTCGGAGAGCCGCCCGATGTGGGTGCCGCCGCAGGCGATCGCGGCGTCCCCGGCGGGGAGGGTGCAGCGCCACGTCCGCCGCGTGCTGAGCAGATCGTCGTCGCGCTCGATGCGCACCTGCGCGTCCGAGGCGATCCAGTCGGCCAGGAGGGCGTCGATCCGCTGTTGCACCTCCCGGATCTCCGCCTGCAGGCGGGCGGTGTCCATCCCGCTGCGTCGGAGGGACTTGCCGAGGCGGTAGACGTCGGTGGAGCCGGACTCGCGGATCCGCGAGGTCTCGATCGCCGCCTGGTCGAAGTCCGGGTTCCCGAGGGCGTCGGTGCGCGCCGGCTTCGACCAGAAGGAGGCCAGCGCGGCGTTCAGGGCGAGGGAGGCGAGGTGGCAGGCGGTGTGCCCGCGGGAGAGCTCGCGCCGGTGCTCCGCGTCGACCTCGACGTCGACCTCGTCGTCCGCGTGGAGTGAGGAGGCGTCGTCGACGACGTGGACGACGACGAAGCTCCACTCCGGAGTGCCGAGCCGCGCCGGGAGCCGCTGGCCGACGTGCAGCTCGCCGCCCTGCCACGCCCCGATCCGGCAGTCGAGCAGGGGCAGCCGCTCCCCCGCCACGACCAGCGCACCGCGGTCGGGCCCCTGGTCGGGCCAGGTCGGGTCGACGGGGTGGGCAGCGGTCGCATCGAGGACGACCGCCCAGCGGCCGTCCTCCAGGGTCCCCACGTGCTGCACGCGCCCGGAGGAGCGCACGGCGCCGTCGGGATAGGCGATGCGGGTGTCGGAGTCGATGCTCATCGGGCGGCGCCGGACCGGATCAGCGGCGACGGCGCCGGCGACGGGTGGTCGGGGCGGGAGCGGGCTCGACGCCGTCCGAGTCGTCCTCGTCGGAGTCGTCCTCGTCCGAATCGTCGTCGTCCGAGTCGTCGTCCGAGTCGTCCTCGTCGTCGGAGTCGTCCTCGTCCGAGTAACCCTCGTCGTCCGAGTCCTCGTCCTCGTCGTCGGAATCGTCGTCCTCGTCCGAGTCGTCGTCCTCGTCGTCCTCGTCGTCGAGATCCTCGTCCTCGGCGTCCTCGAGCTCGTCATCGTCCGCGTCCTCGACCTCCTCGCCGAGCGCGTCCTGCGCGGTCTGGTAGTCGGCGAGACGCACGGACCACGGCACCCAGTCCGGAGCGAGGACCGCGCCCTCGCCCGGCAGCAGCTCGACCTCGAGCACGTTCACGTCCTCGGTCTCGTCGATCCGGGACAGCGTCGCCGTCCACAGCCACCCCGGGTACCCGCGCGCGAGGTTCGCAAACTGCAGCGACACGACGTGCTCGCCCTGCGCCAGAGTCGTCACCAGCTCGCCGATCGTCCCCTCGGGGGCGATCTCGGCGAGCGCCGAACGGGCCACGTCGAGAGACCCGGCAAGCACCTCGTCCGCCTCGTAGACGGGCTCGGGAGCCTCGTCCGCCTCTCCCGTGGAAGCGTCGTCGTCGGCCGGAGCCGTGTCCGCTGCCGATGCGGCATCGGCGTCGGTCGCGTCCTCGGGACGGTCGTCGGCAAGGGAAGCCGAGTCATCAGCAGAAGCCGCATACTCCGAGGACGCGGTCTCACCAGGCGCCCCGATCTCCGAGGAAGCGGTGTCAGCAGGAGCCGGGTCCTCAGCTGAAGCCGTGTCCTCGCCGGAATCCTCCGTCTCAGCGGAGACGTCCTCGGCCGGAATCATCTCCTCCGCAGAGGCGGAGTCCTGCCCGGGAGCCTCGGTCATCGGAAGGGCAGCGTCGCCCTCGGCCGTGCCGGACGGAGCCTCGTCGACGAGAGCCGACGGGTCAGCGGGGACCGCGTCGTCGGCTCCGCTCGCGTCCTCGGCGGCGGACCTCTCGGCAGGAGTCGTGTCCTGCTCGGCGTCGGCCTCGCCCTCTCGCGAAGGCTGCTCCACGGGAGCGTCCTCCGGGGTCGGAGCGGTGACGGTCTCCTCGATCGAGCCGTGCTCGTCGGTCGTGCCGTCGGTGTCAGGCATCCAGCTCGTCCGCAACCCGGCGCAGGAGCGCCGCGATCGTGCGCCCGTGCGCCTTGTCGGGGTAGCGGCCGCGCTTGAGCCCGGCGCCGATACCGTCGAGCAGCTTGACCGTGTCCTCCACGATCACGGACATATCGTCCGCGGACTTCCGGTTGAGCTTCACCAGGCTCGGCGGGGCGTCGAGGACGCGCGCCGAGAGCGCCTGCGCCCCGCGCTTGCCGTCCGCGATGCCGAACTCGAGGCGGGTGCCGGCCTTGACCGCGGTCCCGGAGGGCAGCGCGGAAGCGTGCAGGAAGACCTCCTGGCCGTCATCAGTGCTGATGAAGCCGAAGCCCTTCTCCTCGTCGTAGAACTTGACCTTGCCGGTAGGCATGCAGACCCCTCCTGGAAATGAAGCAGCCATCAGTTTAGTCGACCGGGGCCGCCCTATCCTTGACGGGTGAAGCCACAGGAGCCGGCGGGCATCGGACGCGCGGAGCGCACGCTCGCCTACATGTTCATCGCGATCATCGTCGTGACGGTCCTCGCGTTCCTCGCGATCCTGGTCGCCCCCGCGCTCGGCATCCGCGAGTACACCGGCCCGTTCTGGCAGTTCGTCTTCGCCGTGCCGCTGGTGGGCCTGCCGATAGCGTTCCTCATGATGATCGCGATGCTGATCGTGGGCGTCCGGCGGCGCCGCGCGCAGTCCTGACCGGCCGCGCTCTCCTCCCGCCGCACCGCCTCCCATCCGGCGTTCCGCGCCGCCGAGCCCGCACCGAGCGCCCGGACAACCGACTCCCAGACTCCGTACAGCCGACGGCCAGATACTGTCCTGCATGGACGGACCCCGCATTCTCATCGTCGACGACGAGCCCAACATCAGAGACCTGCTCACCACGAGCCTCCGCTTCGCCGGCTTCGCCGTGCGAGCGGTCGGCAACGGGGCCCAGGCGATCTCGGCGGTCCTCGAGGAGGAGCCGGACCTGATCATCCTCGACGTGATGCTCCCGGACATGAACGGCTTCGGCGTGACCAAGCGCCTCCGCTCGGCCGGGTACACCTCCCCCATCCTCTTCCTCACCGCGAAGGACGACACCGAGGACAAGATCACGGGCCTCACCGTCGGCGGCGACGACTACGTCACCAAGCCGTTCAGCCTCGATGAGATCGTCGCGCGCATCAAGGCGATCCTCCGCCGCACGATGCACGCCGAGGAGGACGCGGTCATCCGGGCCGGCGAGCTGACGATGGATCAGGACACACACGAGGTCCTCGTCGGCGACGAGCCGGTGGAGCTCAGCCCCACCGAGTTCAAGCTGCTCCGCTACCTGATGCTCAACCCGAACCGGGTGCTCAGCAAGGCGCAGATCCTCGACCACGTCTGGGAGTACGACTTCAACGGCGATGCGGGCATCGTCGAGTCCTACATCTCCTACCTGCGACGTAAGCTCGACACGCATTCGGAGGAATCGCTCATCCAGACCAAGCGAGGATTCGGATACATGCTGAAGGTCGCGAAGGCCTAGCCTCCGCCACCTCGGCGCCACCTCCTGTCGGAGGCGCGGCGCCCGCCGATCCCGAGGGAGTTCCACCGCCATGCACCAGGGTCTGGCCGAGCGGTGGAACTCCATCTCGTTGCGCACGAAGATCACCGCCGTCACGGTCCTGCTGCTCACGCTGGGACTCCTCGTCTCCGGGATCGGGACGATGACGATGCTGAAGCCGCAGCTCGTCGCGCAGCTCGACGCGCAGCTGGCCGATCAGGTCCAGCGGACGGCGAGCGACCTCTCGGTCAACGACCTCGCCGCGATCGACGAGTCCAAGGCCGACTTCGGCGCCGTCTACGACCAGTACGGCACTCTCGACAACACGAACGCGTCCGGCGCGGCCGATCCCGCCTTCCCGCAGACCTTCACCCTCGAGCAGGCGCTGCAGGGCGGCGACAAGCCGATGGAGATCTGGAGCTCCAACGGCAAGGTCGAGTACCACGTCATGTCGACGGTGTTCACGAGGGGCACCGAGTACCAGACGCTCCTGCTCGCGGTGTCGACCCGCAGCGTCGACGTCATCATGACGACGTACCTCACGATCTTCCTCGGCTTCGGAGTCGCGATCGTCGTGATCGGCGCGCTCCTCACCCGCCTGCTGGTCACCACCACGTTCGCGCCGCTGCGCGAGGTCGAGCAGACCGCCGCCGCCATCGCCGACGGCGACTTCAGCCAGCGCCTGGACGGCACGACGCCCAACACCGAGGTCGGGCGCCTCAACCGCTCCCTGAACGCGATGCTCGGGCGGATCGACTCCGCCTTCCGCGACCGCGCCCGCACGATCGACCAGATGCGCCGCTTCGTCGGAGACGCCAGCCACGAGCTGCGCACCCCGCTGGTCTCCGTCCGCGGCTACGCCGAGCTGTACCGGATGGGCGCTCTGCAGACGCCCGAGGCCGTCGGCCAGGCGATGGAGCGCATCGAGAAGGAGGCGATCCGGATGGGCGGCCTGGTCGAGGACCTCCTCGAGCTCGCCCGCCTCGACGAGACGAAGCCGCTCGCGCTCGCCCCGGTCGACCTGATGCCGCTCGCCCGCGACGCCGCGATGGACGCGATGGCCTCCTGGCCCGACCGCGACTTCGGCGTCGAGACCCGCGACGACACCCCCGTGGAGACCCCTGCCCTCGAGGCCGACGAGGCCGGCGCCTCCGCCACGCAGACCATGGAGCTGACGAACCCCGGGCTCACCGGCCCGATCGCTGCGGCAGGAGCGCGGCTCGCCCGTTTCCGCCGGCGTCCGCGCCGGGTCAACGCCGAGGAGATCGCCGCCGGCACCGCCACCGCGCCCGAGGAGCCCGGCGTGCCCGCGATGGTGATGGCGGAGGAGAACAAGATCCGCCAGGTCCTCACGAACCTGATCGGCAACGCCGTCCGCTACACGCCCGAGGACACTCCGATCGAGATCGGCGTCGCCGTCGACCGCTCCCGCCGCCTCGCCCTGCTGGAGGTCATCGACCACGGTGAGGGCATCCCGCCGCAGATCCGCGAGAAGATCTTCCAGCGCTTCTGGCGAGCGGACACCTCGCGGACCCGCGAGACCGGCGGCAGCGGTCTCGGGCTGGCGATCGTGTCCTCGATCGTCGCCGCGCACAAGGGCCGCGTCGACGTCGTCGAGACGCCGGGCGGAGGCGCGACCTTCCGCGTCGCGCTGCCGCTGCTCACGGTCGGCCAGAACGGCGAGACCTCCCCCGCCTCGGTCTGATCCGCACCGCGGCCCGTCTCCGTCGGGACCGCTCCGGTCCGCGCTCCCCTGTCGACGTCCGCGGGCGGCACGGATCGGTCGATCCGAGCCCGGTGGCCTGATGCTCCCGCCGCTCTGCCGCCCACGGCAGGCTGTTCGCTACCGACGGGCCGGTCGGCCGCGAGTCCGCCCGGAGCGCTGAAGACGCGGAGGAGAACCGCTCTCGAGACGGGGACGGTGGGGTCGGGCCGGGACCACCTGCCCCGGTGCTCCCCTGCTGCTCGCTCACGTGCACTCTGAAAACGCCGAAGGCGGCTCCCCCGGAGGGGAACCGCCTTCTGCGTGATGGGGCCTGGACTAGAAGTCCATGCCTCCGGTGGGGTCGCCGCCCGCGGCGACCGGGTTCTTCTCGGGCTTGTCGGCGACGACGGCCTCCGTGGTGAGGAAGAGACCGGCGATCGACGCCGCGTTCTGCAGAGCGGAGCGCGTGACCTTGACCGGGTCGATGATGCCCGCGGCGATGAGGTCGACGTACTCGCCGGTCGCGGCGTTGAGGCCGTGTCCGGTGGGCAGCTCGCGGACCTTCGCAGCGACGACGCCGGGCTCCATGCCCGCGTTGAGGGCGATCTGCTTGAGCGGGGCGTCGATGGCGACCTTGACGATGTTCGCGCCGGTCGCCTCGTCTCCGACGAGCTCGAGCTTCTCGAAGGCGAGCTTGCCGGCCTGGATGAGGGCGACGCCACCACCGGCGACGATGCCCTCCTCGACGGCGGCCTTCGCGTTGCGCACGGCGTCCTCGATGCGGTGCTTGCGCTCCTTGAGCTCGACCTCGGTCGCCGCTCCGGCCTTGATGACCGCGACGCCGCCCGCGAGCTTCGCGAGGCGCTCCTGGAGCTTCTCGCGGTCGTAGTCGCTGTCGGTGTTCTCGATCTCGCCGCGGATCTGCGCGACGCGGCCGGCGATGGCCTCGGCGTCGCCGGCACCCTCGACGATCGTGGTCTCGTCCTTGGTGATGACGACCTTGCGGGCCGAGCCGAGCAGGTCGAGGGTGACGTTCTCGAGCTTGAGGCCGACCTCCTCGGAGATGACCTGGCCGCCGGTGAGGATCGCGATGTCCTGGAGCTGCGCCTTGCGACGGTCGCCGAAGCCGGGAGCCTTGACGGCGACCGACTTGAAGATGCCGCGGATCTTGTTGACGACCAGGGTCGCCAGCGCCTCACCGTCGACGTCCTCGGCGATGATCAGCAGCTGCTTGCCCGCCTGGATCACCTTGTCGACGACGGGGAGCAGGTCCTTGATGTTCGAGACCTTGGAGTTGACGATGAGGATGTAGGGGTCCTCGAACACCGCCTCCTGGCGGTCGGGGTCGGTCACGAAGTACTGCGACAGGTAGCCCTTGTCGAAGCGCATGCCCTCGGTGAGCTCGAGCTCGGTGCCGAAGGTGTTCGACTCCTCGACGGTGACGACGCCCTCCTTGCCGACCTTGTCGATCGCCTCGGCGATGATGGCGCCGATCTCGGGGTCCGCGGCGGAGATGGAGGCGGTCGCCGCGATCTCCTCCTTGGTCTCGATCGCCTTCGCGCCGGCGATGAGCTCGGCGGTGACGGCCTTGACGGCCTTCTCGATGCCCTTCTTGAGGCTGATCGGGTCGGCGCCGGCCGCGACGTTGCGCAGGCCCTCGCGGACGAGCGCCTGAGCGAGGACGGTCGCGGTGGTGGTTCCGTCGCCGGCGACGTCGTCGGTCTTCTTGGCGACCTCCTTGACGAGCTCGGCGCCGATCTTCTCGTACGGCTCGTCGAGCTCGATCTCCTTGGCGATGGAGACGCCGTCGTTCGTGATGGTGGGAGCGCCCCACTTCTTCTCGAGGACGACGTTGCGGCCGCGCGGGCCGAGGGTCACCTTGACCGCGTCGGCCAGAGTGTTGAGTCCACGCTCGAGGCCGCGGCGGGCTTCTTCGTCAAAAGCAATGATCTTGGCCATGTGTGTTTCTCGTCCCTCCCGGACGTCGTGAAATGTCTGTGCTGGCACTCGACCGGAGCGAGTGCCAAGGTCGATTCTGGCACTCGCGGTGGACGAGTGCAAGCGACCGGCACGCGCTCCGACACGAAGGAGCCGCCGCCCGCACGAGGCGGACGACGGCTCCCGGGAGGCTCGGCGGTCAGGCCGGGCGGACCGATTCGGCCTGGGGGCCCTTCGACCCCGTGCCGACCTCGAACGCGACCTGCTGCCCCTCCTCGAGGACCTTGTACCCCGACATGTCGATCGCGGAGTAGTGGACGAAGACGTCCTGTCCGCCGCCGTCGACCGTGATGAAGCCGTAGCCCTTCTCAGCGTTGAACCACTTGACGGTTCCGTTCGCCATCTCTGTACTCCCCAGTGCTGTGATGCCCGCGGCACGAGCGATGTGCTGGTGCCTGGTCAGGAATACTAATCCGACGATCGGGCCCGGAAGGGGCTCGGAAGGGCCTCGCGGTGAAGAGTTGCCCGGGATTCAACACGGAGGAAACGTGCCCGTAACAGAGGGCCCCGATCAGCCCTGCTCGGAGGCGTAATCGGCCCCCAGGACCACGACGACGGAGCCCGTCTCGACGAAGTCCTGAGAGAGCAGGACGGTCCCCGTTCCGAGCGAGTCGACCAGGCCGCGCGCGGCGCCCTCGAGAGCCGGGTCGGTGTAGTAGACGGTCGTCGCCGCGATGTCCTCGGTGTTCGCGTTCGCGACGGTCGGGACGCTCCAGCCGGCCGTCGTCAGGGCGTCGCCGGCGCTGGCGGCGAGTCCGACGGTGGCGGTGCCGTTGAGGACGGCGACAGCGAGATCGGGATCGAGCGTCGCGGCGGCGGTCGGAGTCGCCTCGGCGGTCGCGGTGGCCGGGGTGAAGACGTCCGTGAACTGCACCCGGTCGTCGATGACCAGCAGCCCGATGAAGCCGAGCAGGACGATGACTCCGGTGGCGAGCGCGGCCCACGCCAGCGCGACGGCACGGGCGTGAGGGGCCGGCGGCCGGCGGTGGGCGCCGACGCGCGCCTCCGTCGCCGGGATCTCGTCGAAGCGGTCTCTCGGGTGCGTGTTCGACATCGGGGGTACGGCCGGCCTTCCGTTGGTGGACTCGAGCAGCTCGTCTACTCGAGGCGCCCGAGGCGTCGCGAGGCGCGGGCGCCGGCGCGCTGGTCGCGGATGCGCTGCAGCCGCGTGACGAGCATCGGGTCGTGCGCGAGGGCGGCCGGAGAGGCGAGCACCGCGCTGAGCACCTGATAGTAGCGGGCGGCCGAAAGTCCGAACTGGGAGCGGATCGCGTCGTCCTTGTCTCCGGAACGGGCGGTCCACTCGCGCTCGAAGGCGAGCACCCGCAGCTCGCGCTCGGACAGACCGGTGCCCGGCCTCGGGTCCGTCGTCCTGCTCATCCCCCCAGGGTAGGCAGGCGCGCCGCCACCGCCGGGGAGGCGCTCCGGAAGCGGAACGACCGCGCCGCAGTGTCACGGCGGAGAGTCTCCTCCACAGCCCGCGGAGGCGGAATGGAGCCGTCGTCCCGGGGGTTGGACCAGGTGGAGGGGCGCGACCGCCCCCGTACACTGACGAGGATTCCTAGGGAGACCCATGTCGTCGTATTCCGTGAACAAGACCGACGCCGAGTGGCGTGAGGAGCTCGACCGCGACCAGTACGCGGTCCTGCGCGAGGCGGCCACCGAGCGTCCGTGGACCGGCGAGCTGCTCGACGAGCACCGCTCCGGCCTCTACACCTGTGCCGCCTGCAGCGCCGAGCTCTTCAAGAGCGGCACCAAGTTCGACTCCGGCTGCGGCTGGCCGAGCTTCTACGAGTCCGTGAACCCGGACGCGGTCCAGCTGATCGAGGACAGCACCCTCGGCATGGTCCGCACCGAGGTCCGTTGCGCGAACTGCGGATCCCACCTGGGACACGTCTTCCCCGACGGGTTCGGCACGCCCACCGGCGATCGCTACTGCATGAACTCGATCGCCCTGAACTTCCAGGCCGAGGGCGAGTGACCGTGTCCTCCTCCCCCGTCCTCGAGGCCGTCCTCGCGCGCCGTTCGCGCTCGAAGGTGACGCCGGAGGCTCCGGGGCACGACGAGATCGCGGCGTTCGTCTCGGCGGCGTCGCGCCTCGCCGATCACAGCTCGCTGCGCCCGTGGCGGGTCATCGAGATCCGCGGCGCCGCCCGCGACCGGGTCGGCCGCAGCTTCGCGGTCGCCTCGGGGGCGAAGAAGGACCCCCGGAAATACATCGAGAAGACGCACCGCGCCTCCCTGCTGCTGGCCGTCGTGGTCAGCGTCAAGAAGTCGAAGGTGCCGGCTTGGGAGCAGGAGGCCGTCGCCTCGGGCGTCGCCCATCTCCTGAGCCTCCTGCTCGACGAGGCGGGCTGGGGCGTCTTCTGGCGCACCGGTTCCTACACGCGCGACAAGGCCGTGCGGAAGGCGCACCGCCTCGAGAAGGGCGAGGAGCTGCTCGGCTGGCTCTACGTCGGCCGTCCCGACGGGAAGATCGGCGGCCCGAAGCGCCCCGCACCCGCCGAGCGGCATCTCACCGTCCTCGAGCCGTGAGCCCCGGCGGGCCCCCGATCCGAGCGGATCCTGGGCCCGCGATAGGGTGGCCGGGTGCGCGAGCGCACCTGCCGACGTGGCGCAATTGGTAGCGCACCCGACTTGTAATCGGGCGGTTACGGGTTCAAGTCCCGTCGTCGGCTCAGGAACGGAGAAGGCCCCGACCGCTGCGTGCGGTCGGGGCCTTCTGCATGTGCGGGGATCAGCCCGCGGCGGCCGGGGTCGGCTCGGAGGAGGCCGGAGCCTCGGTGGAGACCGGGGCGTCGCCGGGCGCCGGAGTCCCGGTCGAGGCGGGGGTCTCGGTCGAGGCGGGCGTCTCGGTCGGCGCCGGGGTCTCGGAGGAGAAGGGCGCGGGAGTCGCCGACGAGTACGAGTCGGCGGCGGCGGAGAGCACGAAGGAGCTGAACGCGTCCGGGTCGGTCAGCGAGCCCGAGTACGCCTCGCCGTTGACCAGGACGGTCGGGGTGCCGGTGACGGCGGGCACGTCCGTGCCGGGCAGCGGACCGGAGGTGGCGCGCTCGGTCGCGGCGCGCACCCAGCTCACGAAGCTCTGGTCGTCGATGCAGGTGTCGACAGCCGCCGTGTCCTCGACGCCGGCCTGAGAGGCGTAGTCCTTCAGCTGGTCGTCCGTGAGTCCGTCGGTCCCCTCCGCGGGCTGGTTGGCGAAGAGCAGGGAGTTGAAGTCGAAGAAGGAGTCGGGCGAGCGGTCCGCGACGCAAGCGGCGGCATTGGCCGAGCGCTCCGAGTACTTGGTGCCGTTGGAGCGGGTCGTGAGGATGGCGATCGGGTGGATCTCGACCGTCGCGGCGCCGCTGGTCACCCACTCCTTGATCTGGTCGCCGTTGGTCTTCTCGAACTGGCCGCAGTAGGGGCAGAGGTAGTCGAGGTAGACCCGGATGTCGACCGTGCCGGCCGAGGTGTCGAGCGCGCTGGGGGTGGGCGTCCCGTCGGCGGCGACGGCGCCGCTCGTCTGCGCGACCATGTTCTCGCCGATGACCACGCCGTCGCTCGCCATGTTCGCCGGGCCGGGGCCCGCGGGGCGGATGCTCGAGGTGACGGCGAAGACCACGATGACGACGACCGCGATCACGACGGCGGCGAGCCCGCCCTGCAGGGCGAAGCGGCTCACGCGGTCGCGGCGCTTCTGCTGCTCGCGCAGGCGGCGCGCCTTCTCTCGGGCGGCCTCTCGTCGCTGGTTCTTCGAGAGACGGTCGTTGGCTCCGCCGGTGGTCATGACAAGAACGCTCCGAATGAGAGAGGGGGAAGAGGAGGCCGCCTGGCGCGACTCGCCGGAATCCTACGCGCGAGCCCTGGGAAACCTCCAAACGACGGATACGCAGTGCCCGACCGGCGGCTGTCGGGCCGTGGCATACTGTGACGGTTGGTCGGAGTCGCCCACGCGATGATGACCATCACTTCCATTCACTCGGATCGTCCGGCACGTACCTGCCGGTGAAGGAGCAAGAACAATGGCGTCCGTAACTTTCGACCACGCGTCCCGCGTCTACCCCGGGGCCACTCGCGCCTCCGTCGACAAGCTCAACCTCGAGGTGGGCGACGGCGAGTTCCTCGTCCTCGTCGGCCCTTCCGGCTGCGGCAAGTCCACGTCACTGCGCATGCTCGCCGGCCTCGAAGAGGTCAACGAGGGCCGCATCCTCATCGGCGACCGCAACGTCACGGACGTTCCGCCGAAGGACCGCGACATCGCGATGGTCTTCCAGAACTACGCGCTGTACCCGCACATGTCCGTCGCCGAGAACATGGGCTTCGCGCTCAAGATCGCCGGCGTGAACAAGGACGAGCGCGCCGCGCGGGTCCTCGAGGCCGCGAAGATGCTGGACCTCGAGCCCTACCTCAACCGCAAGCCGAAGGCGCTCTCCGGTGGCCAGCGCCAGCGCGTAGCGATGGGCCGCGCCATCGTCCGCAAGCCCCAGGTCTTCCTCATGGACGAGCCGCTGTCGAACCTCGACGCCAAGCTCCGCGTGTCCACCCGCACCCAGATCGGCACGCTGCAGCGCCGCCTGGGCATCACCACGGTCTACGTCACCCACGACCAGACCGAGGCCCTCACCATGGGCGACCGCATCGCGGTCCTCAAGGACGGCCTCCTCCAGCAGGTCGGCTCGCCCCGCGACCTGTACGAGAACCCGAACAACGTCTTCGTGGCCGGCTTCATCGGCTCGCCCGCGATGAACCTGTTCCACGCGGACGTCACCGACGGCGGCGTCAAGTTCGGCGACACCGTCCTCCCGATCGCCCGCGAGGCGCTCGCGAAGACGAGCCAGAAGGTCGTCACGCTCGGCGTGCGCCCCGAGGACGTCACCGTCTCGACCCAGCCCGGCGGACTGCCGATCGAGGTCGACCTCATCGAGGAGCTCGGCTCGGACGGCTACCTCTACGGCCACACCGAGGTCGAGGGCCGCCGCACCGACATCGTCGCGCGCGTCGACGGCCGCGTGCACCCCACCGCGGGCGACCGCGTGTACGTGACCGCGAACCACCGCGTGCACATCTTCGACGCGGAGTCGGGCGAGCGCCTCTCCTGAGCCTCCTCCTGCACCGCACGCTGCCGCCGTCCCCTCCAGGGCGGCGGCAGCGTCGTCTGCGGCTCCCCCACCGTCCGACACGCGACACGAACGGCGCACCATGTCCGGCTCCCTGAACATCACCTCGGCCACCGTCGACCCGGCCCTGCTCGACCTGCCGTGGAACCTGCGGCTCGACGACTGGCCCGACGAGTACATCGCCGCTCTGCCGAAGGGCATCTCGCGGCACACGGTCCGCTTCGCGCACCTCTCCGGCCACGTCGTCGCCGTCAAGGAGACGACCGCCGAGATGTCGCGGCGCGAGTACGAGATGCTGAAGACGCTGCAGCGCCTCGACGTGCCGTGCGTGGTGCCGGGTGCCGTGATCACGAACCGCACCGACGACGAGGGCGAGGCCCTGCCCGCGGTGCTGGTGACCCGTCACCTCAAGTTCTCGCTCCCCTACCGGGCGCTGTTCTCCCAGACGCTGCGGCCGGACACGGCGACCCGCCTGGTCGACGCGCTGGCGCTCCTCCTCGTCCGGCTGCACGTGATCGGCTTCTTCTGGGGCGACGTGTCGCTCTCGAACACCCTCTTCCGGCGCGATGCCGGCGCCTTCGCCGCCTACCTGGTGGACGCGGAGACCGGGCAGCTCTACTCGGGCGGCCTCTCGAACGGCCAGCGCGAGAACGACCTGGAGATCGCCCGCGTCAACATCGCCGGCGAGCTGCTCGACCTCGAGGCGGGCGGCCGCGTCGACGACGAGCTCGACCCGATCACGGTCTCCGACGGGATCGTTGCGGCGTACCGCAGCCTCTGGAAGGAGCTGACCGGTGCCGAGTCGTTCGCGACGTCGGAGCGCTGGCGGATCAACGACCGCGTGAACCGGCTGAACGAGCTCGGCTTCGACATCGAGGAGCTCGCGATCAAGACCGACGAGGCCGGTTCGACGGTGCGGATCCAGCCGAAGGTGGTCGACGCCGGCCACCACCAGCGACGGCTGCTCCGTCTCACCGGGCTGGACGCGCAGGAGAACCAGGCGCGGCGGCTCCTGAACGACCTCGACTCGTACACGGCGACGTACGACAAGCAGGGCCTGGACGAGGAGATGGTGGCGCACGAGTGGCTGGCGCAGGTGTTCGAGCCGGTCATCCGCTCGATCCCCCGTGATCTCAAGGGTCGCCTGGAGCCGGCCGAGATGTTCCACCAGCTGCTCGAGCACCGCTGGTTCATGTCGCAGCAGCAGGCGCGCGACGTCCCCCTGGCGGAGGCGGTCACCGCTTACGTGAACGACATTTTGCGTCACCGCCGCGACGAGGCGACGGTCATCGCTCCTCCCACCGAGGCGCTGACCCTCCCGAACCTCGTCCTCGACGAGTCCGGCGACGCCGAGCTCACCGACGAGGACGCCGACGTCGACTGGACCAAGAACGTCTGACCCCCACCGCACGAGGGCCCGCGCCGTCCGCACGGGCCCTCTTCGCCTTCCCGGTGGCCGCAGGCGGCGCCCCGCCCCGCTCGCCGAAGGCGGCGCCCCTCCGCTCGCCGCAGGCGGCGCCTCACCCCTCCAGCCCCGTAGCGCGGGTGCCGGCGCGGTGAGCTGCAAGGCGGAGGAGGAAGCGATACCGGCGGTATCGCGCCCGACGACAACGCCGCAGATCACCGTGCCGGCACCCGCGCGCGCGCTACTCGGAGCGGAGTTTGGAGATCTCGTAGAGCGCCACCGACGCCGCGATCCCGGCGTTGAGGGATTCCGTGGCGGAGCTGATCGGGATGGAGACGACGGCGTCGCACTGCTCGGTGACGAGGCGGGAGAGGCCCTTGCCCTCGCTGCCGACGACGACGAGGAGCGGACGGTCAGCGAGTTCGAGGCCGGGCAGCATCACGTCGCCGTCGCCGTCGAGTCCGATGACGAAGACGCCCTCGCGCTTGAAGTCCTTGATCATGGCGGTGAGGTTGGACGCCATCGCCACGGGGATGCGTGCGGCGGCTCCGGCGGAGGTCTTCCAGGCGGCGGAGTTGAGGCCGACGGAGCGGCGCTGCGGGACGATGACGCCCTGCCCGCCGAAAGCGGCGACGGAGCGGATGATCGCTCCGAGATTGCGCGGGTCGGTGATGCCGTCGAGGGCGACGAGGAGGGGGACGGCTCCGCGGGAGACGCTGCGCTCGAGCAGGTCGCTCGGGTGGGCGTACTCGTAGGGCGGCACCTTGAGCACGAGGCCCTGGTGCACGGAGTCGGGGCCGGCGAGGCGGTCGAGCTCCGGTCGCATGACCTCGAGCACGGGAAGGCCGCGGGCGGTGGCGATCTTGAGCGCCTCCTTGACCCGGTCGTCCATCTCGATGCGGGTCGCCAGGTAGAGGGTCGTCGCCGGGATGCTGGCGCGCAGCGCCTCGAGGACCGAGTTGCGGCCCGTCACCATCTCGAAGTCGTCGCCGCTCTTGGGCTTGCGCGACGGAGCGGGGCGGCCCTGTCCGCGGGCGGCCGCGGAGAGGGCTCCGCCGGGGCGGCCCTTGCCGCCGGCGGCGACGAAGCGCTCGCGCGCGAGCTTCGCCTTGCCTGCGGGGTGGTACGGCCGGTCCTCGGCCTTGGGCGTGGGCTTCTTGCCCTCGAGGGCCTGGCGGCCCTGACCGCCGGAACCGACGGCCTTGCCCTTGCTCTTCTTTCGGACCGCTCCGGGGCGGCCGGGCTTATTCGCCATCGAGACTCCAATGCGCACCCGTCTGGGTGTCTTCGATCGTGATTCCCGCCGCGGCGAGATCGGTTCGGATGCGGTCGGCGCTCGCCCAGTCGCGCTGCTCGCGCGCGGTCTGGCGTTCGGCGACCAGGCGGTCGACCAGCACGCTGAGCGCGCGGTACGAGGGTTCGTCGTCGGAGCGCGCCCACTCGGGCGCCTCCGGGTCGATGCCGAGCACGGCCGCCATCGCGAGCACCTGGGTGCGCAGGGCCGAGACGGAGCCGAGGTCCTCGGCGTCGAGGGCGGCGTTGCCGGCGCGCACGGTCTCGTGCAGGACGCCGATGGCCTGCGGGACGGACAGGTCGTCGTCCATCGCCTCGGCGAACTCCTCCGGGACCACGGGCTCGCCGAGCGCGGCGAACCGCGTGCCGTCGAGGCGGCGGCGGGAGCGCTCGAGGAAGCCCTCGATCCGCTCCAGGGCCGCTTCGGCCTCCTCGAGGGCTCCGTCGTGGAACTCGAGGGTGGAGCGGTAGTGGGCCGAGCCGAGGTAGTAGCGGACGACGAGCGGGCGGGCCGCCTCGAGCAGCTCGGAGGCGAACACCGAGTTGCCGAGCGACTTGCTCATCTTCTGGCCGGTGACGGACACGAGCCCGTTGTGCAGCCAGTAGCTGGCGAAGGCGTGGCCGGCGGCGCTGGACTGGGCGAGCTCGTTCTCGTGGTGGGGGAAGCGCAGGTCGAGCCCGCCGCCGTGGATGTCGAACTGGGTGCCGAGGTACTTCGTCGACATGGCGGAGCACTCGATGTGCCAGCCGGGGCGTCCCGCTCCCCACGGCGAGGCCCAGGCGGCCGACTCCGGCTCCTCCGGCTTGGCGCCCTTCCAGAGCGCGAAGTCGTGCGGGTCGCGCTTGCCGCGCGGATCGGCGTCGGTCGCCGCCTCCATGCTCTCGAGGCGCTGGTGGGTGAGCGAGCCGTAGTCCGGCCAGGACCGCGTGTCGAAGTAGACGTCGCCGGAGTCGTCGGGCGCCGGGTAGGCGTGACCGCGCTCGATCAGGGTCTGGATGAGCGCGATCATCTCGGCGATGCTCGCGGTCGCGCGCGGCTCGTAGGTCGGCGGGAGGATGCCGAGGGCCGTGTACGCGGCGGTGAACTCGAGCTCGACGCGGTAGGCGAGCGCCCACCACTGCTCGACCGGCGCACCCTCGGGCGCTCGACGCCGCGCGTCCTCGGCGATGGCGAGGATCTTGTCGTCGATGTCGGTGACGTTGCGCACCAGGGTGACCTGGAAGCCGCGGTACGCCAGCCAGCGGCGCAGCTGGTCGTAGGCGAGGGCGGAGCGCAGGTGCCCGATGTGGGGCGAGGACTGCACGGTGGGTCCGCAGACGTACATCCCGACCTCGTTCTCGCGGAGGGGGACGAAATCGACGAGGGCCTGGGCCTTCGAGTCATGCAGTCGCAGAGTCACGCGGGCGAGTTTACCGGGCGCACCGCTCCCGGCCTGGTCGGCGGCTCCGTCCGGGGACTAGCGGGCGATCGCGGGGGTGGGGAGGACGAGCGCAGTCGCGGTCGCGGCCACCCCCTCGCCCCGGCCGGTGAAGCCCAGCGCGTCGGAGGTGGTGGCGGCGACGCTGACCGGTGCGCCGAGCAGCTCGGTCAGCAGCCTCTGCGCCTCCTCGCGCCGCGGTGAGAACTTCGGGCGGTTGCCGATGAGCTGCACCGAGACGTTGCCGATGGCGAAGCCCGCGGCCTCGACCAGCTCGCGGGTGGCGCGGAGGAAGACCTCGCCGTGGGCGTTCTCGAAGCGCGGGTCGGCCGTGCCGAAGCGGGAGCCGATGTCGCCGAGACCCGCCGCCGCCAGGAGCGCGTCGCAGATCGCGTGGGCGACCGGGTCGCCGTCGCTGTGCCCGGACAGGCCCCGCTCGCCCGGCCAGTGGAGACCTGCGAGCCAGAGCGGCGACGCGTCGTCGAACGCGTGCACGTCCGTGCCGATGCCGACGCGCGGCACGACGACGGCGGGAGGCGGCGCGAGCACCTGCTCCGCGCGGGCCAGGTCCCAGGGAGTGGTGATCTTGAAGGCGAGCGGGTCGCCCGCGACGACGACCGAGGGACCGCCGCGTGAGGCGAGGAGCGCCGCGTCGTCGGTGAACTCCTCCTCCGCCGAGGCGTAGGCCTCGTCGAGGAGCGTGCGCGGGAAGCCCTGCGGCGTCTGGACCGCGGCGAGCTCCGAGCGGTCCACCGTGCCGAGGATCCCGCCGTCGGCGCGGATGCGCTTGATCGTGTCGGTGACCGGCAGGCCGGGGATCACTCCGCCGCCCGTCGCCCGGACCGCCGCGATCACCCGCTCGAACTGGTCGACGGGCGTGAGGGCGCGGGCGGCGTCGTGCACGAGCACCGTCTCGACGGCGGGGTCGAGCGCCCGCAGTCCGCGCGCGACCGACTCCTGGCGGCTGGCGCCTCCGGCGACGACGCTGACGGAGCCGTCCGCGGCGCCGGCGGCGCGGACCAGAGCGGCGGTCTCCTCGAGAAGGGCGGCGGGCGCCACGACGACGATCTGGACGGGCTCCGAGAGCAGCAGCACCGTGCGCAGGCTGCGCTCGAGGATCGTCCTCCCCGCGCAGTCGACGTAGGCCTTGGGTCGCTCGCGGCCGAGCCTCGTACCGCTGCCGGCGGCGACGACGACGACGGCCGCGGTCGGCGCGCTCAGGATGCGAGGACCTCGTCGAGGAGCACGGAGGCGGCGTCCTCGTCGGTCTTCTCGGCCAGGGCGAGCTCGGAGACGAGGATCTGGCGCGCCTTGGCGAGCATGCTCTTCTCCCCCGCCGAGAGCCCGCGCTCGCGGTCGCGGCGGGTGAGGTCGCGGACGACCTCGGAGACCTTGACGACGTCGCCGGACCCGAGCTTCTCGAGGTTGGCCTTGTAGCGGCGCGACCAGTTGGTCGGCTCCTCGACGACCTCGGCGCGCAGGACCTCGAACACGCGGTCGACGCCCTCGCGGCCGATGACGTCGCGGACGCCCACGAGGTCGACGTTGTCGGCGGGCACCTCGATGACGAGATCGCCCTGCGCGACGCGGAGCTTCAGGTACATCTTCTCCTGGCCCTTGATCGTCCGGGTCTTCACCTCGGCGATCGTGGCGGCTCCGTGATGGGGGTAGACGACCGTCTCTCCGACCTCGAACTGCATGCGACGTCCTTTCAGCGGCGGACAGATTACCATGCGCGCCGGGCGGGACGGGAGTCCGGACGGGCGGAGCCGCGGTGCTCGCTACGCTAGCCTGGTGTCGGCTCGTGCACAGTGAAGTCGCCCTGTCCGGGGCGAGCGGGGCCGACGATCTGGAGGTTCCTGTGAAGGCGCGTATCGCTGCATCCGTCGTTCTCGCGGTCGGCGTCGCCCTCGCTACCGCCGGCTGCAACCTCGTCGCCCCGCAGGCGACGCGCAAGATCTACGACCCGAGCGACGGAGTCGGGGCGACGATCGGCGATCTCGCCATCCGCAACGCGATGATCGTCTCGGACGACGGCGAGGCCGGCACCCTGATCGTCACGCTCGTGAACTCCACCGACGAGGCGCTGAGCGTCGAGGTGCAGTACGAGGGCTCCGCGGGCCGCACCAGCGACACCGTCGACGCCGTCCCCGGCCGCACCGAGGTCCGTCCCGACAGCACCGAGGCCGTCCAGATGGACGACATCGACACCATCCCCGGCGGCCTGCTCCCCGTCTACTTCCAGTACGGCTCCGAGCAGGGCAAGGAGCTCCTCGTCCCCGTCCTGACGAACGCCCTCGAGGCCTACTCGACGCTGACCCCCGCGCCCTCCGCGACCCCCACTCTCACTCCGACCGCGGATCCCGCCCAGACCGCGCTCCCCACTCCCACCGCCGAGCCCGGCGTCGACGCTCCCACCGCGGAGTAGCCCCACGACCCCGAGGGCCGTCCACCCCGGTGGGCGGCCCTTCGTCGTCCCCGCCCGGTCTCGATACGCCGGCTCCGCCGGCTACTCGACCACCACGAAGGCGCCGCCCGTCCCCGCAGGCCTCGATACACCGACCCCGTCGCCTACTCGACCACCCTGCAGCCGCCGCCCGTACCCGCGGGTCTCGATACACCGGCTCCGCCGGCTACTCGACCCTCCTGCCGCGAGCGACTCCCCACCAGGCTCGTCGCGCAGCGACGCCCCCCCCCCCCTTCTTACGGCTCGTCGCGGAGCGACGGCCCCACCCCTTCTGCGGCTCGTCGCGGAGCGACGGCCCCACCCGCCCCTCCAGCACAGGGTTGATCGCGGGTCCTGGTGGGGTGAGCTGCAAGGCGGAGGAGGGCGCGATACCAGCGGTATCGCAACCGACGACAACGCCGCAGATCGCCCCGTCAAGGCCCGCGATCAAGCGTCGAAGCGGTAGCCGAGGCCGCGGACAGTAACCAAGAGCACCGGCTCCTTCGGTGTCTTCTCGATCTTGGAGCGGATGCGCTTGACGTGGACGTCGAGGGTCTTCGTGTCGCCGAAGTAGTCGCTGCCCCAGACGCGGTCGATGAGCTGGCCACGGGTGAGGACGCGGCCGGCGTTGCGGAGGAGCATCTCGAGGAGTTCGAACTCCTTGAGCGGCATCGGGGTCTCGACGCCGTCGACTTCGACCGTGTGGCGCTCGATGTCCATGCGGACGGGGCCGGCGACGACGATCCGCTCCTCGCCGGGCTCCTCGGTGCGGCGGCGGAGGACGGCGCGGATGCGGGCGAGCAGTTCGCGGGTGGAGTAGGGCTTGGTGACGTAGTCGTCCGCGCCGAGCTCCAGGCCGACGACGATGTCCACTTCGGAGTCCTTCGCGGTGACCATGATGATCGGGACGGAGGAGCGGGTGCGGATCTCGCGGCAGACCTCGGTGCCGGGCATGCCGGGCAGCATCAGGTCGAGGAGGATCAGGTCGTAGTCGCCCTCGTCGAAGGCGGCGACGGCGCGGTTGCCGTCCTCGGCGACGGTGACGTCGTAGCCCTCGCGTTCGAGCAGGTAGCTGAGGGGCTCGCTGAGGGCGCTCTCGTCCTCGACGAGCAGGATGCTGGTCACGCGTGTTCTCCTATCGGGGCGGTCGCCGCGAAGGGCGTCCGGGCGGGGTCGGCTTCGGGGAGCCGGATGGTGAAGGTGGAGCCGCGGCCGGGCTTGGACCAGACGCGGACGTCGCCACCGTGGTTCTGCACGGCGTGCTTGACGATGCTGAGGCCGAGTCCGGTGCCGCCGGTGTGGCGGGAGCGGGCCTGGTCGACGCGGTAGAAGCGCTCGAACACCCGGTCGAGGTCCTCCTCCGGGATACCGATGCCCTGGTCGGTGACGGCGATCTCGACGACGCCGCCGGTGGAGCGGACGCCGATGCCGACGCGGGAGCCGGCGGGCGAGTACTGGATGGCGTTGGCGAGCAGGTTGTGCAGAGCCGAGACGAGCATCTTCTCCTGCCCCACCACGTAGGCCTTCTTCATCCCGCCCTTGACCAGCGTGACGTCGTGCGACTCCGCCATGACGTGGGTGGTCTCGAGCGCCGCCGTGACGACGTCGTCCACGCGGATGATCTCGGCGGAGCCGGCGACGTCGGCGGCCTGGAGGCGGGAGAGCTCGATGATCTCGCGGGTGATCTTCGCGAGCCGGTGCGACTCCTGGGTCAGCCGGTGCGCGAAGCGGCGCACCTGCTGGGGGTCGTCGGCGGCGGAGTCGAGGGCTTCGGCGAGGAGGCCGACGGCGCCGATCGGGGTCTTCAGCTCGTGGGAGATGTTGGCGACGAAGTCCCGGCGGACGGCCTCGAGCCGGCGCGCCTCGGTGTGGTCCTCGGCGATGACGAGGACGTACCGGGAGCCGAGGCGGGTCGCGTGGACGACGAGCGTCACGGCGGCGTCGGAGAGCGGGCTGGTCGCGAGCTCCAGGTCCTGGACGATGTCGTCGCCGAAGCGGCGGACGCGGTCGACGATGGCGGCGAGGTCGGGGTGGAGCAGCGTGTCCTGCGAGACCAGGCCGAGTGCGACGGCGCGAGTGGACGCCTTCAGCACGTTGTGCGACGGGTCGGTCACGAAGGCGGGCGAGCCGACGGCGTCGATGATCGCCTCGATCCCCTCGGGGAGCCCGACCGAGATCACGTCCTGTGCGATGCGGCCCTGACGGGCGGCGAGCGTGAGCACGGTCGTCAGAAGGATCCCGATCGCGACACCGAGAACGAGCGACAGAACCACGATCAAGCCCGAATCCACGGACCCAGGCTAACCATCCACCGGGCGTCCCCCTACCGGACGCCCGCCGATCCTCCGGGGGTCGAGTACTGTTCAAACGCCCGGCACCGTCCGTTAACCTGCCGTGGTCATCATGGCTGCGCCTGCGCCCACGGAGTGCAGTCGCAGCGGCGTGCGAGGTGCTCGCCGCAGATCCGGCGCCGTCGTCCGCGCGCGCCGCAGAGAGGGTCGAAGACAGATGCGCGAAGTTTTCCAGCAGGAGCTGGCCGAGGTCCAGGAACGACTCGTCGAGATCTCCGGACTCGTCGAGATCGCCATCGAGAAGGCGACCCAGGCGTTCAACCACTCCGACGTCACCCTCGCGGAGGAGGTCATCGCGAGCGACGCGCGCATCGACGAGCTGGCCATCAGCCTCGACGAGCTCGCCATCGACATCCTCGCTCGGCAGAACCCGGTCGCCCGCGACCTGCGGATCGTCGTCTCGGCGCTGCGCATCAGCGCGTCGCTCGAGCGGATGGGCGACATCGCCGAGCACATCGCCCAGCTCTCGCGCTACCGCTTCCCCGACAAGGTCGTCCCCAAGAGCCTGCGTCCGACGTTCGTCGAGATGGGCCGCCTCGACGTGGTCGTCGCGCACAAGCTGACCGACCTGCTCCGCTCGCAGGACCCCCGCATCGCCGAGGAGATCCGCGACGAGGACGACAAGATCGACGAGCTGCACGTCAGCGTCTTCGACAAGGTGCTCAGCGAGGCGTGGAAGGGCCAGGCCGCCGACACCGTCGACGCGACGCTCGCCAGCCGCTACCACGAGCGCTTCGCCGACCACGCCGTGTCGATCGCCAAGAAGGTCCAGTACCTGATCTCGGGCGACTACTCCTAGACGAACACCCGGGCTCCGGCCCGAGGACGATCCGGCCCGCAGGAACGAGCGTCTCCTGCGGGCCGAACGTGTCCGCGCCGTCCCCCTCGGGGCTGCGGACGAGGACGGCCCGCCGGAGTCGAGGACTCGGGCGGGCCGTTCTCTCGTGCGGGCGGTGCTACTTCTTGGCGCCCTGGGCGGCGACGGCGGCGGCACCGGCGGCCGCGGCCTCGGGGTCGAGGTAGCGCGCCTCGCCGATGGGCTCGAAGTCCTCGTTCAGCTCGTAGACGAGGGGGATCCCGGTCGGGATGTTGAGCTCCGCGATGTCCGAGTCCGAGATGCCGTCGAGCGTCTTCACCAGCGCGCGGAGGGAGTTGCCGTGCGCGGTGATCATGACGGTCTTGCCCGAGGCGAGGTCCGGCTTGATGTCGGACTCCCAGTACGGCAGCATCCGCTCGATCACGAGCTTCAGCGACTCGGTGCGGGGCAGGGCGTCGCCGAGGTCGGCGTAGCGCTCGTCGTGCGCCTGCGAGTACTGGTCGTCGTCGTCGAGCGGGGGCGGCGGCACGTCGAACGAGCGGCGCCAGGTCTGGAACTGCTCGGGGCCGTACTCGGCGAGGGTCTGCGCCTTGTCCTTGCCCTGCAGAGCGCCGTAGTGGCGCTCGTTGAGGCGCCAGGAGCGCTTGACGTCGATCCACAGGCGGTCGGCGACCTCGAGGGCGATGTTGGCGGTCTGGATCGCGCGGGTCTGGCGCGACGTGTAGACGATGTCGGGGTGCAGGCCCGCCTCGGTCAGCAGCTCGCCGGCGCGGGTGGCCTCCGCGACGCCCTGCTCGGTCAGGCGCACGTCGACCCAGCCGGTGAACAGATTCTTCTGGTTCCACTCGCTGTTGCCGTGGCGCACGAGGATGAGGGTGTAGGTCTCGGACATGCGTCCAGCTTAGAGGCGGCCCCCTCGCCCGCGGATACGCTGGAGAGCATGCCCATCGGAGCCGTCACCCGCGGAACGACGGGCACGAACCGCCTCCGCCGGGTCGACCGCCGCCTCGCCGAGCTGCCCGTCCTGCGCAGCACCGCCTCCCCGCTCGTGGTCGATCTCGGCTTCGGCGCGAGCGCGGTCACCACGCTCGAGCTGCACCGCCGCCTCGTGCGGGCGGCGCCGGACGTCGAGGTGCTCGGCCTCGAGATCGAGCCCGCCCGCGTCGACACCGCTCGGCGTCAGCTCGCCCGGGTGCGGGAGGGCGGCACGCCGTTCCCGGCCGACGCGCGCGTGCGCTTCGAGCGCGGCGGCTTCGAGGTGCCTCTGCCCGCGGGGCGGCGGGCAGGCGTCATCCGCGCCTTCAACGTGCTCCGCCAGTACGACGAGGACGCGGTGCGAGGGGCCTGGGCGACGATGACGGACCGCCTGCAGCCCGACGGCGTCCTGGTCGAAGGCACCTGCGACGAGATCGGCCGCATCTGCACCTGGATCGAGGTCGGCCGGGAGGGCCCGCGCTCGCTGACCCTCTCGCTCCGACTCGCGGCGATCCCCTCGCCGATGACGGCGGCCGAGCGTCTGCCGAAGGCCCTCATCCACCGCAACGTCCCCGGCGAGGGCGTGCACGCCTTCCTCACCGCCCTCGAACGGGCGTGGACGCTGAACGCCTCTCTCGCCGTCTACGGTCCGGGGCAGCGGTGGATCGCAGCGGTCCGGGACCTCCGGCCGGAGTGGCCGGTCCTCGGCGGACCGCGGCGCTGGCGCCTGGGCGAGGTGACGGTCGCGTGGGACGCGGTCGCCCCCTCCTCTTGAACGCTGGGCCTCCTGAGCACTGGGCCTCCTGAGCACAGGGCCTCCTCGGCGCTAGGCGAGCGGGGGAAGGGCGGCCCTGGCGTCGGCGGGGGCGGCGCCGGTCGCCGTGAGCAGGTCGACGACGAGCGGGCGGAGCAGGACGAGCACCGTCTTCTCGGCGAGACGCGCCTCCGGGATCAGCCGTTGCGGGTCGAGGGTGGTCGCGAGCAGCACGAGGTCCTGGCGCGCCAGGGCGAGCACCGACGGGTCGGCGACCGCGCGGCCGAGCAGCGCGATGCCCGGGCCGAGGGCGGCGACCGCTCCGGCGAGCGCCGGCCGCGGGGCGCCGTCCCCGACGAGGAAGTCGGTGCGGCGAGCGACGATGCGCAGGTTCCGGGTCGCGAGATCGAGCGCGGACAGCATCACGGCCTGGCGGGAGAGCTCGCCGCGGTGCCGGCGGACGAACGGCGAGATCCGGGCGACGCCGGTCGCGGACTCGAGCGCCGCGGTCCAGCCGTCGATGACCGGCTGCGTCTTGCGGATCCGCTCGAGGGCCGCAGTGGACGCCGAGGAGTCGCCCCGGCGGAGCGCTTCGGCCAGCTCCTCCACGGTCCGGCTGAGCGCGGTGAGGAGCCGGTGCGCCTCGGCCCGCGCCGTGCGCAGCGGCGGGCGGGGGACGATCGCCGTGCAGAGCAGCGCCGCGAGCCCGCCGATCAGGCCGTCGACGCTCCGCGTGAAGACCCCTCCGTCCGGTGCGGGGAGGACCATCACCAGCATCGCCTGGGTCCCGGCGGCCACGGCGAACCCCGACGAGGGCGAGAGGGCCCGACCGAGCGTGAAGACGATCGCGAGGACGACGGCGAGCTGCCAGACGCCGCTCCCCCACAGCAGGAGCAGGACCTCACTGGCGGTGATGCCGATGAGCATCCCCGTCGCGGTCTCGGCCACCTGCTTGGGGCGGGTGTCGCGCGCGATGCCGAGGCTCGAGATCGTGGCCGTCAGCGCCAGCACCGGCGAGGGGTGCCCGAGGAGGAAGTGCGCGACGGAGTAGGCGAGGGTCGCCGCGAGCACGATCTGCAGCACGGCGGGAAGCGAGGCCCCCGCGCGGGCGAGGGCGCGCGCCGGACTCAGCTCGGGGGTGCGGACGAGGCCGCGCAGCCGGTCGGCCGCCCGGCCCCGCTCGGCGGGACGTGCGGCCACCACGGCGTGGCCTACCTGGTCGTCGCCCCGAGGCGGGGCAGGCGGGGCACTCCCGCCTCCGCTCCGGCTCCGGGCGGGACCACGACCTCCTGGGCCGCGGCCACGCGCGAGTCGCCGGCCAGCACGGTCAGCTCGAGGTCGACGGGGACGCTCCGCTTGACGACCGCGAGGGCGACGGGTCCGTCCTCGTAGTGCCAGGCACTGGAGGTGACCGTGCCGACCTCGACCGGCTCGCCGTTCTTGAGCGCGGTGACGACGTCGCCGTGGGCGGGGAGGACCGAGTCGGAGCCGTCGAGCTGCAGCAGGACCAGGCGCCGCGGCGGGTGGCCGAGGTTGTGCACCTTCGCCACCGTCTCCTGGCCGCGATAGCAGCCCTTGGCGAGGTGCACGCTCGAGCGCAGCAGGTCGAGCTCGTGCGGGATGGACCGCTCGTCGACCTCGGTCGCGTGGCGCGGACGCCAGGCGGCGATGCGCAGCGCCTCGAGGGCGTCGACGCCGGCGAGCGCCACTCCCACCCCGACGGCCGTCTCCGCGAGGGCTTCGAGGGCCGCTCGCGGGACCAGGACCTCGCGGAGCTCCCAGGAGGCCCCCGGGTGCTCGGAGGTCAGTGCGTACTGCCAGCCGCCCGGCTGGACCTGCGACCAGGGGTCGCCCCAGACGACGGGGGCCTCGGCGAGGGACAGGGCGAGCGCCAGGGCCGGCCCGTCGCCGAGGGCGGCGAGGGTCGCGAACTCGTCGGTGCGGTCGGCGACCTCGACGCGGAGCATGAAGCGCATCCGGTCGAGCCACGCGGCCAGGCCTGCGGTCTCGTCGCGGTCGAGCAGGAGCCAGGCGGTGGCGCCGTCGTCGACCAAGCGGATGACGTGCTCGATCCGGCCGGTCGGGTCGAGCAGGAGCGTCTCGGCGGACGCGCCGGGAGCGAGGCGGGAGACGGCCTGGCTGGTGAGCGAGTCGATCCAGGTGAGGCGGTCCGGCCCGGTGACGGTCACGACACCGCGGCCGGAGAGGTCGACGAGCGCGGTGCCCGCGGCGAGGGCGCGCTGCTCGCGGAAGGGCTCGCCGTAGTGGGCGGCGACTCCGGGCTCGGCGGCGCTCGTCGTGGCGACGGCGCCAGGGGCGCCCAGGAGCGGGGAGAGCGGGTCAGTCGACACGGGCGAGCCGTCCGGAGGAGTGGGTCCGCAGGCCCTGACCGAGCGCGGCGATGTCCCACGCCCACAGCAGGTGGTCGTCGACCAGGCCGTAGAGGCGCGTGGCGGCGGCGTAGTCCTTCGCCGCGGCGGTGCGCATCACCGCGTCGGTCGCGAGGTCGATCCGCGGCCCCTTGACCTGGCCGAGGTAGAGCTCGCTGACCCCGTCCGGGTGCACGAGCGACACCTCGATGTCGAATCCGCCGGCGGCGTTGCGCAGCGTCTCGACCGACTCCGCGTCGGGGAAGGCCGGGGCTCCACGGCCGGGCAGCATGCCGGGGCCGGCGTCGGCGTCGGTCAGCGCGCGGCTGAGACGCCAGTAGCCCGTCTCGGTGACCAGGGGGCGGGGTGCCTCCTCGGCGCCCTCCTCGATCAGCCACGTGTAGGAGCTGTAGTTGAGGTACGGGAGGCCGTCGTAGCTGAAGCTGATGCGATGGCCGAACTCGGCCTGGACGGAGTCGTCGCCGATCGTGTAGTCGATGACGCCCGAGCCCTCCCAGACGCCGAGCAGCCAGGAGAGGGGGACGAGCTCGGGCGGGAGGCCCGACGGAAGCGAGATCACTCGGGCTCCGGCGGCGGCTAGCGCTGGCCGCGGTAGAGCTTGTAGACGACCACGCCGGAGACCCACGCGATGGCGAGGGAGGCGAGCCCGAGCAGACCGAGGTAGAAGAGTTCCAGGGCGAGAAGCATGCCCTCATCCTACCCGCCGGGTCCGACGCCGGGGCAGGGCGGAAGCGAGTGCTCAGGCGGGGCGGATCCGGGTGCTCAGGTAGGGAGGACGCGGGTGCTCAGGCGGGGAGGAGGAGGGCGATCCCGCTCGCGACGGCGATCAGGGCCATCGCCCCGACGACGCTCGTCATCGCGCGGAGGAGGTACCCCTCGGCGCGGGCGACGGCGAGCTGCACGGCGAAGGTCGCGAGCACGCAGCCGCCGAACGTCAGCGCGAGCCAGAGCTGCCGGGACTCCGGAGCGGCGATCGCCAGCGTCAGCACGGAGCCCGCGAGTGCGAGCGCCCAGACGACTCCGATGCCCACCCGATCCCTGCCCATCCGACAATTGTGCCCCAGGCGGACGCCCCTCCCGGCCCGCCGCTAGTATTGCGGGCAGACCAGTTCTGGAGGACCCGTGGCGCAGTTGTTGATACTGACCTCGGCGGGAGGCGCCGAGGTGCTCCCCGCACTGGGGCTCCTCAGCCACCGGACCAGGCAGATCCCCGCGGAGCCCGCTCAGCTCGTGAACGCCCCGAGCTGCGACCTGATCCTGGTCGACGCGCGGCAGGACCTCGCCAGCGCCAAGTCGCTCTGCAAGATCCTCACGACCACGGGCATCAACGTCCCCCTCATCCTGATCCTCACGGAGGGCGGGCTCACGGCCGTCTCGGCCGACTGGGGGGTCAACGACGTCATCCTCGACTCGGCCGGCCCCGCCGAGGTCGACGCCCGCATCCGCCTGGTGATCGGCCGGCTGGCGCAGGAGCAGTCGACCTCGCGCATCCAGGCCTCGGGCGTCGTGATCGACGAGGCCAGCTACTCGGCCAAGGTGCACGGGCGCCCGCTCGACCTCACCTTCAAGGAGTTCGAGCTCCTCCGCTTCTTCGCCACGCATCCCTCGCGCGTCTTCACCCGCGAGCAGCTGCTGAGCGAGGTGTGGGGCTACGACTACTTCGGCGGCACCCGCACGGTCGACGTGCACGTGCGGCGCCTCCGCGCGAAGCTCGGCGACCTGGAGTCGCTGATCGGCACGGTCCGCAACGTCGGATACCGCTTCAACGTGTACGAAGAGGACAATGAGCGAGTCGCTCAACCTGTCCGTTGAGGACCTGGCCGATCCCGCGGTGGCGGTCGGCCTCGAGCACCTGATCGGGCGCGCCGCCTGGTTCGACCACCAGCCCCCCTTCAGCGACCAGACCCTCGTCGACGCCCGGACCGGCTCGCGCACCCTCCTCGTGGGGCTGCGCGCCGACGTGGTCGTGGCGGCGGCGATCCTCGGCCAGGGCGAGCTGGAGTTCGTCGTCGATCCGGAGTGGCGCGGGGTCGGCTTCGGCACCGCGACCCTCGAGCAGGTCCTCGCGAGCGGCCGGACGGGCCTGCTCGCCTGGGCTCACGGCGACCACCCCGCCGCCCGCGCCCTCGCGGCCTCCCACGGCTTCGCCCCGGTGCGCACCCTGCTGCACCTCGAGCTCGAGCCGCTCGCCGCCCCCGAGGTCAGCGTCCCCGAGGGCGTCGTCCTCTCGGACGCGCGCGGCCTCGACCCGGCCGAGTGGATCGCCCTGAACGCGCGGGTCTTCGCCGCGCACCCCGAGCAGGGGAGGCTGACGGAGGAGGACCTGGCGGCGCGCCGCGCGGAGCCGTGGTTCGACGAGGGCGACTTCCTCCTGCTCCGCGACGCCGACGGCACGCTCCTCGGCTACGACTGGCTCAAGATCGAGCCCGGATCGACGACCGGCGAGATCTACGTCCTCGGAGTCGCCCCCGAGGCGGCCGGACGCGGACTCGGCCGCACCCTGCTGAACGCCGGGCTCGCGCGGATGCTCGAGCGCGGCTGCACCACGGCCGACCTCTACGTCGAGGCCGAGAACCGCTCAGCGGTGGCGCTCTACCGCTCTCTCGGGTTCACGGACGCCTCCGTCGACGTGCAGTACCTGCAGCGCGCCGCGCCGGTGCGCTGAGCCGGCGCTCCTCCACAGGGCCTCCCCCGGCCCCGTTCATCCGGCATTCACGAGCGGCGGCGCGGAGCGGACGGACGCGGTGCCAGGATGGTCGCATGGACGGCGACAACCTGCTTCTCGAAGACGGTCTCAGTGATGACCTCGACGACGACTTCGACGACGAGGAGGAGCACTCGGACCCGCTCCTCCCCGACAACCGCTACCTCGACCGGGAGCTGAGCTGGCTCGCGTTCAACCAGCGCGTGCTCGAGCTCGCGGAGGACCCGCTGGTGCCGGCGCTCGAGCGGGCGAACTTCCTCGCGATCTTCTCGTCGAACCTCGACGAGTTCTTCATGGTCCGGGTCGCCGGCCTCAAGCGCCGGATCCTCACGGGGCTCGCCCTGCCGACGAACATCGGCCGCGTGCCGGTCGACGTGCTGACCGACATCTCCGAGAAGGCGCACCTGCTGCAGCAGCGCCACTCCCGCGCGTTCAAGGAGCTCGTCGAGCCCGCCCTGCGCGACGGCGGCATCGACCTCGTCCGCTGGGACGAGCTGAGCGACGCCGAGCGCACCGTGCTGGACGACTACTTCTCGGCCCAGGTGTTCCCGGTGCTGATGCCGCTCGCGGTCGACCCGGCGCACCCGTTCCCCTACATCTCCGGCCTCTCCCTCAACCTCTCGGTGCGGGTGCGCAACCCGAAGACGCAGAAGGTCGAGTTCGCGCGCCTCAAGGTGCCGCAGATGCTCCCCCGCTTCGTGCGGATCGCCGGCGTCGCGGCGCCGGGCGAGCCGATGCGCTTCATCTCGCTCGAGGACCTGATCGCCAACCAGCTGGACGACCTGTTCCCCGGCATGGAGATCCTCGACCACCACGTGTTCCGGGTGACGCGCAACGAGGACGTCGAGGTCGACGAGGACGAGACCGAGAACCTGATCAAGGCGCTCGAGAAGGAGCTGCTGCGCCGCCGGTTCGGCCCGCCCATCCGCCTCGAGGTCACCGACGACATGGACGACGAGACGCTGGGCCTGCTGGTCCGCGAGCTCGACATCACGACGCAGGAGGTCTACAAGCTCCCGGCCCCGCTCGACCTGAGCGGGCTCTTCAGCCTGCAGAAGATCGACCGCCCGGACCTGAAGTACCCCAACCACGTCCCGACGACGGCGGTGCAGCTCTCGCCGAGCGAGCCGAACCAGCGGCAGGACGTCTTCAAGGCGGTCTCCCGCGGCGACGTGCTCCTGCACCACCCCTACGAGTCCTTCGCGACGAGCGTGCAGTCGTTCCTCGAGCAGGCGGCGGCCGATCCGGATGTGCTCGCGATCAAGCAGACGCTCTACCGCACGTCGGGCGACTCCCCCATCGTCGAGGCTCTGATCGACGCGGCCGAGTCGGGCAAGCAGGTGCTCGCCCTGGTCGAGATCAAGGCGCGCTTCGACGAGCAGGCGAACATCTCGTGGGCGCGCAAGCTCGAGAAGGCGGGCGTGCACGTGGTCTACGGGCTCGTCGGGCTCAAGACCCACTGCAAGCTCGCGCTCGTCATCCGCCAGGAGAAGGGCGGAGTGCTCCGCCACTACTCCCACATCGGCACCGGCAACTACAACCCGAAGACCTCGCGCATCTACGAGGACCTCGGACTCCTGACGGCCGACCCCGAGGTCGGCAAGGACCTGACGCGGCTGTTCAACGAGCTCTCGGGCTACGCGATCGAGAAGAAGTTCAAGCGCCTCCTCGTCGCGCCGCGCCACCTCCGGAAGGGCCTGCTCAAGCGGATCGCCGCCGAGACCGAGAACGCCCGCGCGGGGCGGCCCTCGGGCATCCGGATCAAGGTCAACTCGATCGTCGACGAGTCCGTGATCGACGCCCTCTACCGCGCGAGCCAGGCCGGAGTACCGGTCGACGTCTGGGTGCGCGGCATCTGCGGGCTCAAGCCCGGTCAGGAGGGGCTCTCCGAGACCATCCGCGTGCGCTCGATCCTCGGCCGCTACCTCGAGCACTCCCGCATCTTCAGCTTCGTCAACGGCGGCGAGCCGGACGTCTTCATCGGCAGCGCCGACATGATGCACCGCAACCTCGACCGCCGCGTCGAGGCTCTGGTGCGGATCGTCGAGCCGGCGCACCTCAGCGAGATCGACGACATGTTCGAGCGGGCGATGGACGAGCGGACCGCCTCCTGGTGGCTCGGCCCGGACGGCGACTGGACGCGCCACCACCTCGACGAGGAGGGCGCTCCGCTCGCCGACCTGCAGAACCAGCTGATGCAGCACATCACCCATCGCAAGCGCGCGGCGACACGGTCCGCCAACCGGGCCTCCAGCCGCTGACGCCCGTGACGGGCACCGTCTACGCAGCAGGAGCGGTGTGCTGGCGGATCATCGAGGGCCGCCCGCACATCCTCGTGATCCACCGGCCGCACCGCCGGGACATCAGCCTGCCCAAGGGCAAGGTCGACGCGGGCGAGTCCCTGCCGGAGACCGCGGTGCGGGAGATCCGCGAGGAGACCGGGCTCTCGGTGGCGCTCGGGGTGCCGCTGGGGTGCACCGAGTACACGCTGCCGAGCGGGCGCCCGAAGGCCGTCTACTACTGGGCGGCGCAGGTGACCGAGAAGGCCGTCCTGGCGTCCGACTTCCTGCCGAACGACGAGGTCGAGGCGCTGGAGTGGGTGACGCTCAAGCGGGCCCGGAGCTACCTGACCTATCCGCACGACGTGACGATCGTCGACGAGTTCGCCCGGATCGCCGCGCGCGGGGCGCTCGAGACCTTCGCGATCGTGGTCCTGCGGCACGCGAAGGCGGTGCCCGCCTCCTCCTGGGACGGCCGCGACTCCACCCGCCGCCTCACCGGGCGCGGCCGGGTCGAGGCCGCGGCCGCCGCTCAGGCCGTGGCCGCCTGGCGCCCGCGCCGCCTCGTCTCGAGCACCGCCAAGCGCTGCCGGTCGACGATCGCCCCGCTGTCCGGTCTGGTGAGGAAGCCGGTCAAGCTGCGCGACGACCTCAGCCAGGAAGCTCACGAGCAGGGCACCGCCGACATCCGCGCCCTCGTCGGCAAGCGGGTCCGCGCGCGACGCACCGCCGTCCTCTGCAGCCACCGGCCGGTGATCCCCGAGATCCTGCGCGAGATCGCCCTCGCCACGGCGACCCCTCTCGGTGCCTACCTCGACGAGGCGGCCGCGCTCCCGACCGGCGGCTTCGCCGTCGTGCACCTCTCCACCGGCCACCCCGGCTCCGGCATCGTCGCGATCGAGACGCACACGCCGCTGGCCTGACCCGCCCGGGCCGCGCTGCACGACCGGCTCCACGGCACAGCCGGACCGGGCCGGACGCGCTGCCGGGACGCGCCCGACGCACCGCGCCCTCCCCGCCGTGCCGTCACTCCGCAATCCCCGGAGCGGACCCGTTCACCGCGCGTTCACCGAGCGGTCGGTGCCAGGACACGACCCCTCCGTACTCTCGCTCGCGGGCTGCACCAGGCCCTGTTCTGTTTTCCACGCTTTCCTACCCGAAAGGGATACTTGTGAGATTCTCGCGTCTCGGCCAGGCGGCCGTCGTCGCCGCCGTCGCAGCGATCACGCTGACCTCCTGCGCTGCCAACGAGGCACCGGCCGCAGGCGGCAGCTCCGGCTCCGCCACCACCTCCACGCTCTCCGGCACCATCACCGGAATCGGCTCGTCCGCTCAGGGCACCGCGCAGACCACCTGGGCCGCCGCGTTCCAGACCGCGAACCCCGAGGTCACGGTCAACTACGACCCGCAGGGCTCCGGCGCCGGCCGCACCAACTTCATCGACGGCGCCGCCGACTACGCCGGCTCCGACTCCGCGCTCAAGGACGAGGAGCTCGCGGGCACCTTCGCCGCCTGCGCCCCCGACACGAAGGCGATCGACCTCCCGGTCTACATCTCGCCGATCGCGGTCATCTTCAACGTGGAGGGCGTCGACGAGCTCAAGCTCGACGCGGCCACCATCGCGGGCATCTTCAAGGGCACCATCACCTCCTGGGACGCCCCGGAGATCAAGGCCCTGAACCCCGACGCGACCCTCCCGTCGGCGAACATCACCTCCGTGCACCGCTCGGACGACTCGGGCACCACGCAGAACTTCACCGACTACCTCGCGGCCACCGCGAGCGACGTCTGGGACGCTCCTGCCGCGCAGACCTTCCCGTACCAGAGCGGTGACGGCGCCAAGGGCACCTCGGGTGTCGTCGACGCGGTCAAGAACGGCACCAACACGATCGGCTACGCCGACGAGTCCGGCGCCCAGGGCATGGACATGGCCCAGCTGAAGGTCGGCGACGCGTTCTCGACCATCTCGGCCGACGGAGCCGCGGCGGTCGTCGCCGCCTCGCCCATCGCCGAGGGCCGCGAGGCCAACGACCTCGCGATCAAGATCGACCGCACCGGCACCGAGGCGGACGCCTGGCCGATGGTCCTGGTCAGCTACCTCATCGTGTGCCAGGAGTACGCGGACGCCGACAAGGGCGAGGTCGTCAAGTCCTTCGCCTCCTACGTCGCGAGCGAGGAGGGCCAGGAGGCCGCCGCCGCTCAGGCCGGCTCCGCTCCCCTGAGCTCCGAGCTCGCCTCGACCGTCGCCACCGCGATCGAGTCGATCAAGTAGTCCCACCGGCAGGGCCCGTCTCGCAGCACGATCCGCGGGACGGGCCCCGCCTGTGCCGGGCTCGACCCACCGGACGCCCCCTCCGAGCCCTAGCATCTCCCTGTGCGCCCCGCCGAAAACCTCGTCTGAAGAGAGTCCCCTGGAATGGCAACTGAGACCGTCGTCCGCCCGAAGGCGAAGGTGCGTGTCGGAGATCGGGTCTTCTCGATCTCGACCGTCGCCGCCGGCTCCCTGATCCTCCTCGTCCTCGCCGCCGTCGCGATCTTCCTCATCGCGCAGTCGATCCCCGCGTTCACCGCGCCGGCCGGCAGCCTGCCCGGCGACGCGACGAGCTTCTGGGCCTACGTCGGCCCCCTGGTGTTCGGCACGGTCTGGTCGGCGGTGATCGCCCTGGTGATCGCCCTGCCGCTCTCGATCGCGATCGCCCTCTTCATCTCGCACTACGCACCGCGCCGCATCGCGATGGCCCTCGGCTACGTGGTCGACCTCCTCGCCGCCGTCCCCTCGGTGGTCTTCGGCCTCTGGGGCGCGACCGTGCTGGCGCCGATGGTGCAGCCCTTCTACCTCTTCCTCAACGTGAACATCGGCTGGTTCCCGCTCTTCGGCGGCCAGGCGTCGGGCACCGGCAAGACGATCCTCACCGCCTCGGTGGTGCTGGCCGTCATGGTCATCCCGATCATCACCGCGGTCTGCCGCGAGATCTTCCTCCAGGCCCCGCGCCTGCACGAGGAGGCGGCGCTCGCGCTCGGCGCGACCCGCTGGGAGATGATCCGCATGGCCGTCCTGCCCTTCGGCGCCCCGGGCATCGTCTCGGCCGCCATGCTCGGCCTCGGCCGGGCCCTCGGCGAGACGCTCGCCGTCGCGATGGTGCTCTCGCCCGCGACGGTCGTCTCCTTCCTCCTCCTCACCTCGCAGAACTCGAACACCATCGCCGCGAACATCGCGCTGCAGTTCCCGGAGGCGAGCGGAGTCGGCGTGAACGTCCTCGTCGCCTCGGGCCTCATCCTCTTCGTCATCACCCTCGTCGTGAACTCGGTCGCGCGGTTCATCGTCAACCGCCGCAAGGCCTTCTCGGGAGCCAACTGATGTCCGCCGCCACCTCGTCGATGCCCTTCTCGCTGCAGGCGGGCAAGCTGCCCAAGGGCACCCCCTGGATGCTGCTCGTCGGCAGCTGGGTCGTGTTCGCCGCCGTCTTCCTGATCCTCCAGGCGGCCGGGATGATGAACGACTTCAGCCTCGTCGGCGCGATCTTCTGGGGCACCGTCCTCTTCGACGTCGCCATCTACGTGGTCTCGCGCCTGGTCGAGGGCGGCCGCAAGGCTGTCGACCGCCTCGTGACCTCGCTGGTCGCGACCGCGTTCATCATCGCGCTGCTCCCGCTGATCTCCCTGCTCTACACGGTCGTCTCCAACGGAGTCGCGCGGTTCGATCCGCTCTTCTTCTCCTCGTCGATGCGCAACGTCATCGACGCGGGCGGCGGCGCGCTCCACGCGATCATCGGCACGCTCGAGATCACGGCCATGGCCGCGCTGATCTCGGTGCCGATCGGCCTGCTCACCTCGATCTACCTCGTCGAGTACGGCCGCGGCCACCTCGCCCGGGCGATCACCTTCTTCGTCGACGTGATGACGGGCATCCCCTCCATCGTGGCGGGCCTGTTCGCCTACGCGCTGTTCGCGCTGATCCTCGGCCCCGGGGTCCGGATGGGCTTCGCCGGCTCGATCGCCCTCGCCGTGCTGATGATCCCCGTGGTCGTCCGCTCCTCGGAGGAGATGCTGAAGCTGGTGCCGAACGAGCTGCGTGAGGCCTCCTATGCCCTCGGGGTGCCGAAGTGGCTGACCATCGTCAAGATCGTGCTGCCGACCTCCATCGCCGGCATCACGACGGGCATCACGCTCGCGATCGCCCGCGTCATCGGTGAGACCGCGCCGCTGCTGATCGTCGCCGGCTTCACCGCGTCGATGAACTACGACCTCTTCAGCGAGCGGATGATGACCCTCCCGGTCTTCGTCTACACGCAGTACGCGAACCAGGGCCCCGACGCCGAGGCGTTCCTCAACCGGGCCTGGACCGGCGCGCTGGTCCTCATCCTGATCGTCATGGCGCTGAACCTGGTCGCCCGCCTGATCGCGAAGATCTTCGCCCCCAAGCTCGGCCGCTGACACCCACCACTCGGCTCCGGCCGGAATCCCCGAAGGAAGCAATGTCCAAGCGCATCGAGGTCAACGACCTCAACGTCTACTACAGCCAGTTCCTCGCGGTGGAGGGCGTCTCGCTCGCCATCGAGCCCCGCACGGTCACCGCCTTCATCGGCCCGTCCGGCTGCGGCAAGTCGACCTTCCTCCGCACGCTCAACCGCATGCACGAGGTCATCCCCGGCGCGCACGTCGAGGGCGAGGTCCTGATCGACGGCAACAACCTGTACGGCCCGGGCGTCGACCCGGTGCAGGTCCGCCGGCAGGTGGGCATGGTCTTCCAGCGCCCCAACCCGTTCCCGACGATGTCCATCCGGGACAACGTGCTGGCCGGCGTGAAGCTCAACAACCGCCGCATCTCGAAGTCGGACGCGGATGCGCTCGTCGAGCGCTCGCTCCAGGGCGCGAACCTCTGGAACGAGGTGAAGGACCGCCTCGACAAGCCGGGCTCCGGTCTCTCCGGCGGCCAGCAGCAGCGTCTGTGCATCGCCCGCGCGATCGCCGTCTCCCCCGACGTCCTGCTGATGGACGAGCCCTGCTCGGCCCTCGACCCGATCTCGACGCTCGCGATCGAGGACCTCATCGAGGAGCTCAAGAACGACTACACGATCGTCATCGTGACCCACAACATGCAGCAGGCCTCGCGCGTCTCGGACCGCACCGCGTTCTTCAACATCGCGGGCACCGGCAAGCCGGGCAAGCTCATCGAGTACGACGACACCGCGACGATGTTCTCGCGCCCGTCCGTCCAGGCCACCGAGGACTACGTCTCGGGCCGCTTCGGCTGATCCGCCGCGCACGAGAGCGGGCCGCGTCCCTCCGGGGTCGCGGCTCGCTCTCGTCCTGCCGAGTGTCCTTCGGGAACGAGAAGAGCCGCACCCCGTTCCCGGAGTGCGGCTCTTCTCGTGCTCAGGCCGTCAGGCGATGTCGATCGCCAGTATCGGGTCGGTGGTCGGAGTCGGCGAGCCGCCGGCGTCCTCGACCGTCACCGCGACGACGCCGCCCTCGGTGAGGCTGCCCTCGAGCGGGGCCACGGTGCTGCCCTCTCCCCCGTCGAACGTCCCGGCGGCTACCGGGCCGGACGAGCCGATGTACCAGAGCTCGTAGGTCTTGTCCTCGGGCAGCGGCGCCAGGTCGTCCACCACGAGGGCGGAGCGTCCGAGCGAACTCGACCAGACCAGTGTCGCCTGCTCACCGGTGGCGACCGTACCGGTCGTCTCCTGCGCGTCGGGGGCGCTGCGGATCTGCTCCAGAGCCGTCTGCTGCTGCGTCTGGCCGGGGCCGGACGAGAGCAGCGGCGGGAGGGTCACTCCGCCGACCACGATCACCGCGGCGGCCGCGGCCGCCGAGAGGTAGACCGCGGGCCGGGCGAACCAGCGGCTCCGGGCGCGGTTCGCGGCGCTGCCGCCACCGTCCCGGCGAGCCGTCGGAGCGCTCCGCTCGCCCTCGGAGGCGACGGGGACCAGGCGGGGCGCGGCGGGCGCCTCGCGGTCCTCGTCGGGCTCCTCCAGCGGCAGCTGCGGAGTGGTGGCGATGAGCGCCATCAGGTCGGCCTTGAAGCCCGGCGAGGGCTCCACGGCTGGTGCGTCGGCGACGAGCGCCTCCGCCACCTCGGCGAACGCGTCGGCCTCGCCGCGCGCCTCCGGGTGCTCGGAGAGGAAGCGCTCGTAGCGCTCCTGCTCCTCGGGCGTCAGGATGCCCAGTGCGTGACCCGCCGCGAGATCGCGCGGGTCGTCCATCCCGTCGGGGAGTCGCACATCGTTCACAGGGCCACCCCCATCTCTTCTCGAAGTCTGATCATTCCGTCACGCAGGCGTGTCTTGACGGTTCCCACGGGGCACTGCAGGATCCCCGCGATCTCGCTGTGCGAGTATCCGCCGTAGTAAGCGAGCTGCAGCGCCTGCCGCTGCAGTTTCGTCAGGCGGCCCATGGCGGCCGCGACCTTCTCGTGCTCGAGGGACACCTCCGCCTGCTCGGAGACCTGGTCGTAGTCGCGTCCGAGGTCTCGGATTCCTATGCGCATGTCCCGATCACGGCCGGCTTGAGCCGCGCGGACCCTGTCGATGGCCCTGCGGTGTGCCATCGTGAGGATCCAGGTCGTCGCGCTTCCTTTATTCGGAGCGAAACGTCCAGCGGTTTGCCAGATCTCGAGGAAGACCTCCTGGGCCACCTCCTCCGACTGGGAGCGGTCGACGAGGACGCGCGTGATCAGGCCGAGGACCCGGCCGGCCATCTGGTCGTAGAGCGCGGCGAACGCGGCCTGCTCTCCCCCGGCGATGCGCTCGAGGAGGGCAGCCGCCTCCGCTGTGGTGTCGTCCGTCATCAGCCCCGCCTCGCCCGCGCCCGGGCCGAAAGATTCCGCGTCATCCAGAAGGCTGTCACGGCCAGGCCTGCTACGACGACCGACACCTCGATCGGATGCGTCACGAATCGCACATCCAGCGCCACCGAGCCGACCGGCACCAGCGCCGGATCGCCCAATCGGGGCGCCAGCCAGAGCGAGATCACCGCGACGGCCGCGGCGGTGATGCCCGGATAGCTGCGCGGGCGGAGGAGGACCCAGAGCCCGGCGAGCAGGTCGAGGACCGCGAGCACGCGCATCACTGTGCCCTGCGACAGAGAGACCCCCGCGGCGAACTGGGCGCCCTCCGCGCCGTCGACGCTCGGGGCGGCGAGGAGGTAGAGGGCGGCGACGACCAGCAGGCCCGCTCCCGCCCAGACGCGCGCGCCGATCCGGAGACCTCTGCTGTTCTTCATTCCGCTGGAGCCTGTCTGTGGGGACTCGGGCGAGGATCGACTCCTCCTGGGCCCTCGCCTCGCGCACCGTGGCGGCGATGCGAGCAGAGAAGGGGCCGGACCGCAGAAACGCCTCTCGGCGCGAGGCCGCTCGAAGCGGCTATAAGTGGAGCCCGGGGTTACTGCGATCCGGCTCCCGCCAGTCTACCAAAGGCCTCCGCGGTGGCGGCGAGCGGCGTTCGCAGTGGGTGAACGCGGGTTGCGCGTCACTCCAGGGAGTCGCCCCGCCACAGCCGCGCGCAGCTCACGAGCTCGGCCGCAGTGGTCGAGAGGCGCAGGGCCCGGGTGGTCAGCTCGCTCGCCCGGGCGGGGTTCACCGGCTCCACGTCGTCGGCGACCGAGACGGCTCCGGAGGCGCTCACGCGGCAGAACGCCGCGGCACGGTCCAGTGCCACCGCGAAGTCGCCGTCGAAGACGCCGCGGAGGATCCGGTCGGCCAGCTCAGTGATCTCTGCCGGCCCCGTCGGTGTGCTCGCTCCGGCGACCACCGGGTCGATCGTGGCGGAGAGCTCGACTCCGCGCTGGTAGAGGAAGCTCGTGCTCTCGGGGTCCTGCCGGATGACCAGCCGCAGCAGGTAGATCCGCCACAGCGCACCCGGCAGGCTCGCCGCGCTGGACCGCGCCCAGAGCTCGGCGAGGGCGTCGATGCCGTTGTGGTCGGTGTACTCGACCAGGCGGTCGATGACCACCGGGTCGGGGTCGTTCCGGACGCGGCTCAGCAGTGCGATCGCGGTCTCGTGGGCGACGCGGCTGATCTGCGCCGGGTCCTCTCCTCCCTGGAACGCCTCGAAGACGTGGGAGGGGAACTTGGTCGGCTTGTGGAAGCCGTCTGTCATGGGGCCGCCTTCCGCGGTCGTGCGCGCGGACGCTCTCGCGCTCGCGCTCCGTAGGGGGTTCGAGGAGGGTAACGCGTGCTCCTGCGCGGGTATGCCCGCGGGGAGGACGCGGTCCGCTCCGGGATCGTCCGCCTGCTCCGGGCCGCACCTGCTCCGGGGGCGCCGACGGCCCGCTACCCTGGAGCGCGCGGGCCTCTAGCTCAGTTGGCAGAGCAGCGGACTTTTAATCCGCGGGTCGTCGGTTCGAGCCCGACGGGGCCCACTCGATCGGGGTCGTCGCGGGACGGCTCCTGCGGTCGGTGGTTGCCACCCCGCATAAACTCCGCGCATTGCTGTGCCCAGGTGCAACCGACCCCGACCGATTGGCGTCGGAGGGGACCCGCGGACGACTCGCCGCGGGTATGTCTATAGCTTGCTCTGCGCAGGCCGCGCGACATACGGGACCTAAGTCGACAGCTTGCTGCGGGCCGGCCGCGCTGACTTACCGCTGGTAAGTCGACAGCTTGCTGCACGCGCCGGGGGTGTGGATCCGCTCCACTCCCCCCCTCAGACCCTCTTGGTGACGAGCCACGCGTCGAGCTCGTCGGGATCCCAGACGAGGCGCCCGCCGACCTTCATCGCGGGCGCGAACGATCCCTTCGTCGTCTGACAGCGGAGTCCGTGGATCGTCTTCTTCGAGATGCCGGTGAGCTGCGTCACCTGGTCGATGGTGAGCATGCGGCGGCGACCGGCGATCAGGGCTGCTGGTCTCTCGTCGTGCACGGGGGGCTTCCGGGCAGGGAGGGCCCGCTCGAGCTCCTCGCGGACGATATGACGGATGATGTCCTCGATGCTGCTGGTCATCGACCCAGCCTCAGGGATACGCGCTCAGTGCGTATCCTCCGCCGAGGGTGTCCAAAGTGTGGAACCCCCTTCTCGAGAGCACCCGTTGCAGGTGCAACACCTGAGCCAGTTGTGGTGGATCCCACACCTGGCCCTTCTGGGACACCTGCCACTCAGCGCCTCTCTCCCGCGTCGACCCCTCCGACTGCCCGGGAGTGCCTAGACGCTCTGGAAGGCCGGGAGCGGATTAATCACCGGCTCCCGTACGGCGATACGCTTCCGACATGCTGGGGGCTGCTACTACCGACGATCTGATCCGCGTGCTTGGTGACATCGCCGACCACGACCTCTTCGACTATGTCGCACTGGTAATCCCCTCTGTCGCAGCAATCGCCAGCGTCATCGTTGCCTGGGCCGCATGGAGGACCTCGGCTCAGGCCACGAGCATCGCAAAAAGCTCCGAGCTCGCGCGCGTGAAAGCAGAAGACGAGCGCCGACTGCGCGAGGACCGGCAGCTGGAAGCCGTGAAGCATGAGCGAGAAGACGAGAAGCTCACCGCCGAAGTGGAACAGCTTGTTCTCGCGATGAACGCCTGGATCGTAGCAATGACCACCTGGGCAGATCGTGGCGGACCAGACTGGCCGAACTCGAAGCTAGAAGCGATGGCGCTGAAGCGAGGACAGGACAGTGTGGTCATGCACGACCCTCGTCCGTCCCTCTCGGAAATCGTTCGCTGCTTCCCCTCGGTGCGTCTCGCAAGCACCCACCGGCATCGCATCGTCGTCGAACCATTGCTGCGGACGATTCAGATAGTGGCGGGGTCGCCGGAGTGGGGGCATGCGGCGGGAGCGATGACTGACCTCGCGGAGCGAGCAACGGGTTGGCGGAACGGGAAGTACTCCGACGATGAAGTCCTTGGTGGAGTGAGCACCATGCTCGCTGGATACAACGATGTGTTCAGCAGACACAGCGGGTCGACTGCCTACTGACGCATCACCAGCGGTTTACCCGCGCGGTCCTGCCGTCGACGGCCAGTACCCGACGCTAGGACTGAAGCACGCGCCTTTCGTTCCACTGGTCTTCCGTCTCGGCCTCGAAGCGCCAACGGATCCTCACGGAGGTGATCCTAGGACCCGCCCCGCGGGCGAGAATCAGGAACTCGAAGGCGTCACCGTACTCAACTCGCGTAGGAAGTGGAGCGAGCACCTTCGAGAGGGCTGGCCCGAGTTCGATCGGCTGTGGCTCGAATGCGGTGATGATGATGTGTCGGCTCGAGTCGTTGCGCAGTCGACACACAGTGGAGCTGACCCGTTCCATGAGGCTCCATGTCGGCGGGAGCGCCCTCTCTGCCGCATCCGCGGACCGGGCGTGCTGCTCTGCGGAAGCAGCGGCAGCGACCGCCGACTTCTCGGCAGCCTTCACTGCCCGCTTCTCCGCGGCCTCTGCGTCTTTCTTCGCCCGCGATGCCGCGATCGCCTGCCACCACGCGACGGCTCCCGCTCCAGCCGTGACGACGAAGATCCCGATCTGAATCCAGATATTCGCGGCGTCCATGCTGCGACCGTACCCGAAGCACCAGCCGCCGCGTCTCAACGAAGAACGTCTCCTCGCCGCTCCCGAAAAAGTAGCGAGGGGGCGAGCATCACCAGTCGCCGCGCTGCGCGTCCTGGTCGCGGCGCTCGAGGGCGTTCCCGACCCGGCACGGATCGCAACGGCACCCGTTCCAGTACCTCTGCGGAGACCCGTGCTCGAGATGGGCGGCGGCCTGCACCTGCGCGGGGTTCGACTCGAGCCGCGCCACAATCTTCGCCTGCAGGTCGTCGAGCCACACGTGCCGGAGGCCGGCGTGCTCATGACTCGGCATGCCCGCTGCGAGCCATCGATGGATCGTGCGTCGATCCCGGCCCACCTGCTACGCGGCAGCGGTGATCGACAGCCGTTCCCGCGACATCACCACGCCCGCCTGTTCACGCCCGGCCGAGTCGGATTCGCCAGCGCCTTCCGGCGCGCCCAGTCGAGAAGATCCGCCTCCTCGATCTCGACCAATTGGTCGCTTATCCTCCAGTGAGGCAGGCCTTGATTCAGCCACCGCTGCACCGTCGTGCGATGCCGGCACACTCGCCGAGCCGCCGATCGAACAGAGAAAGCGCGAGGGGAGCTCTCCATGCCGGCAACTCTTCCGCTCTGCTGTCCAGAGCGCGAGTGCTCAGCGCCGGTTCGCTCCGCTTAGCGCCGGCCTGACCTTGTTCAACTGCAGGTAAGCGTTATACAGCCTGGGGATCGTCAGAACGAACAGCGTGAGTGTCCATACCGCAGCAGCGGTGGGAACTGCGCCGGCCCATCCGGAGAGCTCGGGAGTAGAGCTGAGGTTCATGCTTGCGACGAGAACCACCGCGGTCAGGACTGCGCTGAGCGTTGCAACGAGCAGCAGTGTTGCGACCTCGTCAAGCAGATCTCTTTCCGGCTCCTCCGCCTCGGAGTAGACATCGGCTCGATCGGTGAGCTTCGCTCTCAGGGTCGACAGGTGAGTGAACGACGTGAGGAAGCCGCCTGCCAGAATCGCTACTCCGGTGAGAACGGAGCCAGGCGCGCGAAGCGGGGTGCAGAAGACGAGCATGACGCCGCCCGCTAGGACAGGCAGAAGGATCAGAGCCGACCAGGCGAGACGATCAGCCTTCGTGCGGTCGGAGCCATTGCGCAGTACCTTGACGAGGCCGTGAGCGAGGTCGGTGATGTCGAACCGCATGAGGTTCCATCTCCTCTAGAGAGTTAGCTGTACACCCAGCGTGGGTGTGATGCGTCGGAGCCGATCCTCTGCAGCGGAACGGATGGCGACCGCGGTAGGCCGTTGGCCCTCCGCCAGCGGGTAGACGAACACCTCGCGGACGGACGATGGCCGGATGATGTGGGTTCGGCCAGTCCCGTCATCGTAGACGACAGCACCGTCATTGAACTGCTCGTCGACGACGTCGACATCTAAGAGAGACGCGACCTGCTGCACCGGCGTTCCTTCCGGAGCCGCCCCAGCTCCCTCGTCGCTGTCCGTGAGACCCAGCCATGCGAAGACCATCGCTCGGACTTGCTGGAGCTTGCCTGCCGGTAAACCGTCCTGCCTCACCACGACTCCGCTCGTACGTCGCCTGCCGTTCTGCACAACGTGCTTCTCGAGCTGGAGGGCGGCTCCACTGCCCTGAGACAGGACCTCGTTCAACCGGTCTACGTCGGTGACACCCTTGCCCATCAGGCGCCACCAGCCGTGCTGCTCGGCCTCGGGCTTCGCGGCATCCTGTTCCTTCATGTGGAAGCTCAGGTGCTTCAGGAAGTACTCGAAGGGTGCCAAGTTGCTGCGGTTCTCGACCACGAGAATTGCTGCGTTGCCTGAGGCGGGCAAGTAGATTGATGCTCGGAAGATGTTGGTTGAAGCCTTGCCTGTCAGTACGGCATCATCGTCCTCGCTGAGGCCAATGGCTAAATCGTGGGCACCAACCCGGCCGTAGCGGAACTCGAAATCGATGCGACTGTCGCTTGCGACCGTCGCGTACAGAACGCGGATGGCCGGCTTCGTGTCGCTATCGTCAGCTTCGGCAGTAGGAGTCCGGTTCCGGTAGGCGAGAGGTCCGGTACGTGTCAGATTGTTGATGGCCGGCAACACCTCTCGCAGCGTGCCGAGCAAGTCCTTACCGCCATTGTTCAAAGTGGCAGACGCAAAATCCTCTTGAGCCGTCTTCATGGCCTTGTGAAGGTGGAGCTGAACGAGCTGATAGCCGTACCGTGTCTTCGACGCCAAGAGTTGTCCCCAGTGCTATTCCGGGTCGCGTGCCGCGACCAAGAACGGCCTGCCGCCGCCCCTGGTGAAGAAGCTACACAGTCCCAGCGCGAGCGCGCCGAGCGACAGGCAGTTAGCTACATCACCCCCCGAAGCGTGGCACGCAGCACGGCGCCAGGGGGCCGCATCGTCTCAGGTACTCGGCGATACCAATTGACGACCCCTCCGACGGCACCATGGCCGCGGAATGACGCGGAATCCGGGCGGATCAGAGCCCCTACGCGAAAAACCCCCAGACTCTGGCGCACCGCGTCGAGCAGAACGCGAAGCGGGCTCTCGTCTACCCCCGCCCCCGGGGTACCCGCCCCCCTCTCACAGAAAGGTCGGGCATGGTGTCGGGGGTTTGGCGTAGGGTCCGCGGCATGTCGAGACGAGTGATAGCAATCGAGTGGTGTTCGAGTTGCGGTCAGGCTTCTGTGCAGGTGCAGCCTGCCGCGACGTATGCGGACAAGGGGCGGAAGGACTGCGTGGCAGACGGCTGCGGCTACCAGGAGCGCGGGGGCGTGCGTGTCCGGTAGGGGCTGGATGCGGCGCATCTGTCCCCTCGGCTAGCGTCAGCCGGTATGGACCTCGACGCTCGCCCGGAGCTCAATAAGGAACGCTTCAACTGCCCCTTCTGTGGCGCCTACACCCAGCAAGTGTGGGGTGCCCTGAACATGTACTCGACCATCAACGGCAACGGGGGGACAGGAACTGTCTTCGCCAGTGATGCGCCGCCAACGCGCGTCCTGCTTGACCGTGATCCTCCCCGCTGGGGCTTCCCGGATTGGCCCGAATGGTTCATGAGCGAGTGCTCCTCCTGCACCCGTCGGAGCGTCTGGCGTGAGGAGAAGATGGTCTTCCCGCTCGCCTCGCCGTTGCAGGCACCTCATCCGGATCTGCCGGCGGACGCGGCCGCGCTCTACGAGGAAGCACGAGCGGTCGAGCCCCACTCGCGACGTGCGGCAGCGGCACTTGCCCGGGCTTCGCTCGAGCGGTTTCTGCGATCCAGGGACGGGGCAGACCCGAAAGCCCGACTAGCTGACTTGATCGGAGACCTCAAAGGGCAGGTGACCTCCCCTCTTTGGAAGCTACTCACTGCTATCCGGTACATCGGCAACACATCCCTCCACCGCGATGCGGATGACAACGAGCTGGTTGCGCTCTTCATCAGTGGCGACGCCGCGGACGTGATTGTTCCGTTCTTCGGAGCGATCAACATGCTCGTCGAGGAACTCATCACAGCCCCAAATCGCTCGGAGGCGATCTACCTGATGATTCCCGAAGGCGTGCGCGAAATTGCGGAGCGCGAAGGGAAGAAGTAGGCGCCGCGACCGGCTCGGTGTGCAATCGACGACCGGCCGCGGCTAGGGGTGAGCTCGAGGCTCAGCTGGTGGGGCGCTCGGTCCAGTGGTCCTGGGTGGGCTTGGTCGAGTGCGGCAGGTAGACGTCGACGGCGAACATCGGGCCGACAGCGTCCCCGGGCGGCAAGAACCGTTGCAACGAGGCACGGTCACCTCGTAGATCGGTGGTGATCGCGGCGACGGGCCGGGAGAGGTCCTGCGCGTAGAAGTGCACGACGTCCCCGACGATGGGCTGCGGGATGGGTGTTCTCCTTCGGTCGTGGTGGTGGGGTGCGGCCGGCGCTGCGTGCAAGGAGGCTTGCGCGCCGGCCGCGAGGGGAGCGAGACCACCCAGGACCGCTCCCCAATCATGGTCAGCGCTTGCGAGTCTGCTCGCGCTTGAGAGCGACGGCCTGCTTGTCCAGCTCGACATTCGTCGCGATGAGGATCCGGGTGCGGCGCTCCGCGAGTCCGGCGGGTGTCGGCACCAGGAACACGGCTCCCGCGTCGACGAGTGCGCGCAGCTGGTCGAGTGGTGTCGCATCCGCCCAGGCGGGGCGCTGGGGCGCGTAGGACCGTGCCGTATTTCCACCGTCGATGGTCGCCCCGATGGCGATCCAGTACGTCGGCCACACTTGCTCGAGGTTGTCGATCACGTGTACGAGCGGCAGCTGGTCGACCTCCGAGACCCCGAGCATCGACGCGGCAGACTTCGCCAGCGCCCGAAAGCGGAGACCGAGCCGAGTCGCTGCGTTCATGCCTCGCCGGCGTCGCCATGCGTCGCGAGGTCGTCGGCGCCGTGAACGTCTGCCAGCGGCCCATGGAACAGGTCGGTAGCCTCCTGCCGCACCCGCTCGAGTTCCCTCGTGTACGCCTCACTCACCGGCTTCTGAACGCTGGCGTACCAGCGGACGGCTGAGTCACGAGCAGACCCTTCGATGTGCGCGAGGAGATTCGCTGCGACGCGGCGCCGGGTGGCGATGTCCTGGTTGGCGAGCAGAGCGCTGACCGATGCTGGCGCATCCCCGCCTCGCAGGTACTCCTCCGCCTGCTCCTTTGGCACGGCGACGGTGTCGACGTTGGGGAGCTCGAACGCGAGTGCGCGCGCGGTCCTCTCCTCGACGTCGTCGAAGCCGGGCACTTTAGATGCGATCTCGAGGAAGACCGGGTCGTTCTGGAGCACGTCGAGCGGGTGCATGTTGCTGTTGCCGATGATGAGGGCGCTCATGCCTGGTCTCCCTTCGCCGCGGCACGGGCGTCTCGACGAGCGGCGCGCTCGTCCGCCTCGAACAGACGTCGGTCGCGAGCGATCTCGATGCGCTGCGACATCTGATTTGCGCCCGACACCTCCGGCAGGGGCTCACGCTGTCCGCGCCGGCCGATCTCCTCAGCCACCTGGGCTCGTCGTTCGCTGATGGCGCTCATCTACGTCTCCTTCTCGTTGTTCACGGCAACGATCACTGCCGCCACTGCTCGAAGCGCACGCCTTGCACGCTTCGCCCTTCGTTCGTGCATCCGGCTCAGCCGGCGCCACTGATCCCGCTGCTCCGTCATCTCGGCGAGATCCAGCTCGAGCTCCCCTTCGCGGTCGATCACGACGCCTCCTCCCAGTCGCCAGCAGCGTTCACAACCCAGCCGTCGGCAGTCGACCCGGGCTGACGGGTAGGCCAGTCGTCTGCTGCTTTTTCGACGGAATCGGACACCTCCGGAGTCCTGGCAGTGTCCTGTCCTACGTCCGCGCCCACGTCACGCGTGACATCACGCGTTGCGTCACTCTCTGCGTCACGCATGGTGGGTACTCACTTGAGCTGGCCCGAGCCCTTGCTACCGGCCTTGCCGGCCCGGTAATTCGCGGCTCTGAAGCTCGCGGCCTACTTGCGTTGGGCGACCGTGGCAGCGAGCTCCTGGCCCATCACGGTCTAATTGCAGACTTCGATTCCGTCGGCAGTCAGAGCCCACAGTTCGGCCCCTACGAGCTCGTCACGCGTGACGTCATCCGTACCCTCGGGATGCAGGAAGCGGAGGGAGCGGGTCGTGATTCGACCGTCGGTGCCAGCCTCGTTCGACCACATCAGCGAGCCCGTGAAGGTCCGCCAGGCTCGGGCGGAGAGACCGTCCATGGTCGGGTTGGTGAGCCAGGGTCCCGACAGTTGTGCGTCAGTCACTCGTCGTTCACCTCCTCGAGCCAGTCGTCCGGGCTCCGCATCTCGGCTCGATGTGCTGCTGCAATGAGCTCAACGCCCAGGCGCACCGCTTCCGCGGGCAGCAGCGATCCATCGATGGCGTTCAGCGACAGATGGACTGCGGGCTGCTCCTCCTCGACGACAGCGGGCTTGATGGTGACGAGGTCGCAAGCGGTTGTCGTCAGGTTGGAGATCATGCGGACACCACCGCTCGTGCCAGGTTCAGTCGTCGGGCCTCATCGGCCGCCGTGCCGAGGGCGATCGCCAGTGCGGCCGCGGTGTCGCCATCGCACTCGTCGTTGACCTCGAGCTCGACCTTCCACTCGGCCTCGTCTTCGGTGCGGTAGACCGCGACGCGCCACTGCTCGTTGTCGAGGATGAGCGCGCGATGGACGATCCACATGTCGCCCTCGCAGTCGAGAGCGTGCGCAGCGCGGTAGTCCGAGCAGGCGGGCTCACGGCAGGGCACGAGCGCGCCGCCGAAAGCACGCGAGGACAGGGTGACAATGCGGCGCCCGTCGGCACGCTCGTGCCAGGGGAGACGCGCGTACAGGCCAGTGCAGATCAGTCGAGGGTGTGCCTCAGGCAGCGGAGGTCCCCGCGGGTGGCGCCGACGGGGCCCACCACCCGCCCAGCTGGTCGCGCTTTCCGGACAGTGCCAGGGCGCGGACAGGTCGCACCACTACCGTGCAGGGGTGCTGCCCGTCCTCCGCGTCCTCCTCCGACGGGCGCGGCTGTGCGAGGCGTGCCGCGTCCGGCCGGCCCGCCCCCGCGACCCGTTCTGCTCGACGGACTGCGCGAAGACGTACTACCTCTACCTCTGAGCAGTCCGCCGCAGCGCCCTCCGGCGCAGCCCTCGGCTCAGCGGAGACGTCACTCGTGGCAGAGCGACCACACCTCGTCCGGGTAGTCGCGGACCTTCTCACCGATGAGGAGGCGCCAACGGCCCTCCTGATGCTCGAGCAGGCGGCCGGTGACCACCTCGGAGAGCCACTCGGAGTCGATCCGGTACCAGCGGACGAGGCGGACAGTCGTCGCGGTGTGCGAGACCCGAGTCGTCATCGCGGGAGTCCCTTCTCGAGGAGGGAGCGGGGTGCTGGAGTCCAGCGGAGCGTTCGACGGGCGAACGAGGGGGGACCCGCGCCGGGACGACTCCGTTGTCGACCGGCCGGGAGACTGCGGCGGGCATCCGGCGCACCGGATGCCAGGAACTCTAGACGACCGCGTGGACGATGTCTGTCCCGTCGCCGGTCACAGCGGATGGCCCCCGTTCAGCGAGCTCAGGGCTGGACGGCGCAGTCGGCGGGGCGGGTCTGGCGGAAGGCCGCAGCCTCACGGGTGCGGGAGCGCAGCCTCCTCGCTCGACGGCGGAGGAGCCGATCGCTCGGGCCGAAGGCGCCCGACTCGAGGAGCTGGCGGAGGGACAGCGTCACCTGCCGGGCCAAGCGGGGATCGATCCTGCCGGGGATGCGGATCGCGTCGATGAGGTCGAGGGCGGTGCGCGTGGTGCGGGAGATCGCCATGACGGAACCCTAGGGACGCCGGGGCGCGGTGTGCGCGCCCCGGACGGGGGCGCCGACGGGGACTGATGCTCAGCCCCGCGGCGCCCCGGTGGGATCAGTCGTGCCCGTTGCTGCCGTCGCCGCGGCCCGTGGAGGACTGCAGGCGGTCGATGTGCTCGGAGGCCTGGGCCTTGGTGAGGTCGGCGGGCAGGGTCTCGCCCGCCTCGCGCGCGAGGGTGTCGAGGTAGCTGCGCTACGGGCCGGTCATCGGCTCGTCGCCGGTGACCCAGTCGGACGGATCCTTGCTGGCGCTGGTGTCGCTGCCGTCGTCGGCACGGGCGCCGAGGACGTCGCCCTCGGTCTTGACATCGGGATCGGTGGTGTTGTCATCGCTCATGGTGCGACCGTACGCCCGACCACCGACGCCGACGAGGGCTTGCGGAGCGGCGCCCTGCGCCCCGCTTCACGAGCCGAGCAGCGCGTGCGCGACGGTGAAGATGACCAGCCCGGCCAGGGAGCCCACGACGGTGCCGTTGATCCGGATGAACTGGAGGTCCTTCCCGACCTGCAGCTCGAGCTTCTCGGACGTCTCGCGCGGGTCCCAGCGGTGGATGGTGTCGCCGATGATGCTGGCGATGTCGGTGCGGTAGCGGTCGACCAGGTCGGCCGCGACCGATCCGATCCAGGAGTCGACGGTCGCCGCAAGGCCTGCGTCGGTCGAGAGCCGACGGCCCAGGTCGACCACGATCGACTCGATGCTGCCGCGGAGGGGGCTCGACGGGTCGTCCATCGCGCCGAGGAGGGAGGCCTTCGTCGCCTCCCAGGCGTCCCCGGCGAGCTCGCGGACGCGGGGGCTGTCGAACGCGCGGTTCTTGATCTCCTCGACCCGGGCGATCAGGTCGGGGTCGGTACCCAGGTCCTGCGCCAGCGTGGCGAGGTAGCCGTCGATCGCGATCCTGAATGGGTGCACCTGATCGTCGCGCACGGCGGCGACGAAGACGAGCGCCTCGTGGTACAGCCGCTCGTCCACCGCGCGGCTGACCGCTGAGGGCAGCCAGCTCGGCAGGCGCCCGCTGACCATGCGGGTGAAGCTCTGCGGGTTCGCGACGAGCCACGCCTCCGCCTGCTCCACCAGCGTGTCCACGAGGCGCCGGTGGTGGCCGGCCTCGACGACGCTGCCCACCAGCGAGCCCAGCGGCGGGCCCCACTGCGGGTCGAGGAGGTGGCGCCGCGCCAGCGCCTCGATCACGCGCTGCACGTCGGAGTCGTCCAGCAGGGCGATCGCCGCGCGGACGGCCGCCGCGCTCTCGCCGCCGACGCGGTGCGCGTTCTCCGGCTCCGCGAGCCAGAGCCCCGCCCGCCGGGCGATCCCGAAGGAGTCGAGCTTCTCGCGCACGATGGCGCCGCGGAGGAAGTTCTCCTCGACGAACTGCGCGAGGCTCGCGCCGATCTCGTCCTTCTTGGTCGGGATGATCGCGGTGTGCGGGATCGGCAGGCCCAGGGGCCGCCGGAACAGCGCGGTCACGGCGAACCAGTCGGCGAGCGCGCCGACCATCCCGCCCTCGCTCGCGGCCCGGACCCACTGCAGCCACGGGTAGCGCTCCTGCAGGGCGAACGACACGGCGAAGACGACGGCCATCACCACGAGCAGGCCCGTGGCGAGCCGCTTCATCCGGACGAGGGCGACGCGCTTGGCCTCGTCGTCGCGCCCGACCGCCGCGAGGGTGGTCATGACGCGGTGGGGAACCCCTCGTGGCGGATGCCCCATGCGACGGTCCACTCCTCGCCCGGCTCGAGCCAGCGCAGGCCCTGCCCGCTGTTGAACGCCTCGGCAGGAGCGGTCATCGGCTCCACCGCGATCGCGGTCTTCACGTCGTCGCCGTCGGGGAAGATCCGGGTGATGAAGACCTGGACGAAGTTGTGCGAGGCGTCGGCCCAGAGGAGCACACGGCGCCCGTCGGCTGCTCGGAGGCCGTGCACGCTCTCGCCGTCGACCATCCGGACGTCGGCCCAAGCGTCGTCGAGCTCGAGGTCGCCGATGCGGCGGCCGGAGCGGAGGTCCCACTCGGTGCCCTCGACCGGGTTCTGCACGGTGGGGTTGAGGCGCTCGTCGACCTCGATGTGCACGGCCGCGTCGACGGTGATCTCGAGCTCGTCGGTCGGGACGTCGCCGATGGCGAGGAAGGGGTGCGTGCCGATGGCGACCGGCGCCTCGTCGGCTCCGACGTTGACGACGCGGTGGACGACCTTCAGCCCGTCGGCCTGCAGCTCGTAGCGGACCGAGGTCTCGAGGTGGAACGGGTAGCCCGCCTGCGGCACGACCGGCGCGGCCAGCTCGACGAAGGAGGGTCCCTGGTCGACGAGGCGGTACGGGGTGCTGACCAGGAGGCCGTGGATGGCGTTGTGGTACTTCGGCTCGGTGATCGCGAGCTGGAGCGTCTCGCCGCGGTGGTGCCAGCGCCCGTCCTTCACGCGGTTGGGCCACGGCATCAGGACGATGCCCGAGCCGAACGGCGGGACGGTGCTCTCCGGGTAGGAGGCGGTGATCTCCACTCCGTCGACCGAGAGGTGGCGCAGCGCTGCGGCCACCTCCGTCACGACGGCGTGCAGGGTGCGTCCTTCGGCGATGAGGTCGAGGGAGAACTGGCGCCCGGTGGCGGGGGCGGGGGTGAAGTCGGCCATTCCTCGATCCTACGGACTGACGCGCTCGCCGAGCGCCCGGCAGCGGGTGACCGCGAGCCCCGCCTCCTCGAGAGCGGCGACCGGTCCGTCGGCGGCTCCCGCACCCGTGAGCAGACGGTCGAACTCGTCGGGAGCGGCGACCCGGCCGAGGTCGACCACTCCGAGCTTCGAGGAGTCGGCGACCACGACCCGGCGGGTCGCCGCCTGCAGCATCCGGCGCTTCAGGGTCGCCTCGGGGAGGTTGACGTTGGTGACGCCGGCCTCGGGGTGCACGCCGGTGCAGCCGATGAAGGCGATGTCGGCGCGGATCCGCTCGAGCAGGTCGGACGCGAGCGGCTCGACCAGCGAGTGCTGCAGCGGCCGCAGAGTGCCCCCGGTGACGACGACGGTGAAGCGCGGGATGGCCGGCTCGAGCGCCAGAGCCGTGGAGAGGCCGTTCGTGATCACCGTGACGTCGCGCAGCTCCTCCCGCGCCACGAGCGCGTGCGCGATGGCGAGCGGTGTGGTGCCCACGTCGAGCACGATGCTCTGCCCGGAGGAGACGGAGGCGGCGGCCTCGCGGCCGATCGCGGCCTTCTCGTCGGAGGCGGCGCTCAGGCCCTCCTCGAGCGAGCGCTCGCCGGTGGGCCTCGGCGCGGGGATCGCCCCTCCGCGCACCCGCTGGAGGACGCCCTCGCTCGCGAGCAGTGCGAGATCGGAGCGGACGGTGACGACCGAGACCCCGAGCATGTCGGCCATCGGGGCGACCCCGACGAAGCCCGAGCTCTCGACGGCCAGGCGCAGCCTCAGCCGGCGCTCGATCGCCGACGTGGACTCCTGCTCGCCGTCCGTCCTCATCCGCCCATCGTGCCCGCGGTCGAGTGGACTTGTCAAAGCGAAAACGAGCTTTCCTTTTCGAAGGTGCGGCCCTAGTCTGGCTCCTGCCATGAACGAAGCGATCACCCTCTCCGCCGGCGTCGTCAAGCGCCCGCACACGCTGGCCGACGGCCGCGAGCTCCTCTACTTCGACGACGCCGACACGACGCTCCCCCCGGAGCGCGCCGCCGACGCCCGCCACCTCGACCCCCGCCCCGCCACCGCGCGGATGCGCCAGGACGTCCTGACCGGCGAGTGGGTCTCCATCGCCGCGTCGCGCCAGAACCGCGTGTTCCTGCCGCCGGCCGAGCTCGATCCGCTCGCTCCGGCGTCGCCGACGAACCCGTCGGAGGTGCCCAGCCGCTACGACGTCGCCGTCTTCGAGAACCGCTCCCCCTCCTTCGGCCCGCTCCTCGAGGACGCGGACGCGCCCGCCTCGCTGGAGGACCTGCGCACCCTCGGACTCGGCCGGACGCTGACCAGCGTCGGCCGCTGCGAGGTCGTCTGCTTCAGCCCCGAGCACGAGGGCTCGTTCGCCACGCTCAGCGCCTCCCGCGCCCGGACCGTGGTCGAGGCCTGGGCCGACCGCGTGGGCGCCCTCTCGGCCCTTCCCGGCGTGCAGCAGGTCTTCCCGTTCGAGAACCGCGGCGAGGCGATCGGCGTCACGCTGCACCACCCCCACGGGCAGATCTACTCCTACCCCTACGTCACGCCGCGCACGACCCGTCTGCTCGCCTCGCTCGACAGCTACGGGCCCTCGATGTTCGCCGACGTCCTCGCCTTCGAGCAGGCCGGCGAGCGCGTCCTCCTCCGCGGCGAGCACTTCACCGCGTTCGTGCCGTTCGCCGCACGCTGGCCCGTCGAGGTGCACCTCCTGCCGCACCGCCACGTCCCGGACCTGGCGGCGACCACCCCGGAGGAGCGCGACGAGCTCGCGACGATCTACCAGCGCCTGCTCCGCGGCATCGACGCCCTCTACGACACCCCGACGCCCTACATCGCCGCCTGGCACCAGGCCCCGGTGCACGAGCGCCGCGACGAGGTGCGCCTGATGCTCCAGATCACTTCGCCCCGCCGCGCCGAGACGAAGCTCAAGTACCTCGCAGGGAGCGAGGCCGCGATGGGCGCCTGGATCGGCGACATCGCTCCGGAGACGAGCGCCGCGGCCCTGCGCGCGGCCATCGAACGGGCCGACGCGGCCGTGCTCGAGGCCGCGATCGCCCAGCGCCCCGACGCGGCCCTGCCGGTCGCCGCGCACAGCGACGACTCGCTGCCCGGCGGCGCCGCCACTCCCGCAACGACCGCCGCCGACATCGCCGAGGAGAACCGATGACCGCCGCTCCCGCCTCCCTGACCGCCGTCGCTGAGAGCGCGGCCGCCGCCTTCGAGCGCACCTTCGACCGACCCGCCGCGGGCGTCTGGGCCGGCCCCGGCCGTGTGAACCTGATCGGCGAGCACACCGACTACAACGACGGCTTCGTCTTCCCCTTCGCGATCGACCGCGCCACGGCGATGGCCGTCGCTCCACGCGAGGACCGCCTGATCCGGATCAGCAGCGCCTTCTCGCCCGAGGTGGTCGAGGTCGCCCTCGACGAGCTCGGCCCCGGGGCCGTGACCGGCTGGTCGGCTTACCCGCTCGGCGTGGTCTGGGCGCTCACGGAGTACGGCGTCGACCTGGGCTCCCGCTCGGGCTTCGACGCATACGTCGACTCCGACGTGCCGGTCGGCGCGGGGCTCTCGAGCTCAGCGGCGCTGATGTGCGCGATGGCCGTCGCCCTCGACGAGCTCTGGGACCTCGGCTTCGACCGCGCGACGATGGCCCGCGTCGGCCGCCGCGCCGAGAACGTCGCGGTCGGCGCCCCCACCGGGATCATGGACGAGTCCGCCTCCCTCTTCGGGGAGCGCGACGCCGCGGTGTTCCTGGACTGCCGCAGCCTCGACACCGAGGTCATCCCCCTCGGCTTCGAGGAGGCCGGGCTCGTCCTGCTCGTCGTCGACACCCGCGTCGAGCACGCGCACGCCACCGGCGGCTACGCCGAGCGGCGCGCCTCCTGCGAGCTCGGCGCCGCGACCCTCGGCGTGCCGTCGCTCCGCGAGCTGACGGTCGACGACCTGCCGCGCGCCGAGGAGCTCCTCGACGACGTCACCTACCGGCGGGTGAAGCACGTCGTGACGGAGGACGCCCGCGTGCTCGAGACCGTGCGCACCCTGCGCGAGCACGGCCCGCGGGCGATCGGCGATCTGCTCGACGCCGGCCACGTCTCCCTCCGCGACGACTTCGAGATCTCGGTGCCCGAGCTCGACACCGCCGTCGAAGCGGCGCGCGGCGCCGGAGCGATCGGCGCCCGGATGACCGGCGGCGGCTTCGGCGGCTCCGCGATCGCCCTCACTCCGGTGGAGAAGGAGGAGGAGGTCCGCGCCGCGGTCCTCGCCGCCTTCGCCGAGAAGGGCTTCACGACTCCGGAGCTCTTCCTGGTCACGGCCGCCGACGGCGCGGGCCGCGTGCTCTGACCTCCGCTCTCGTCGACGCCCCCTGCGACCTCGGATCGCAGGGGGCGTTCGTCGTCGAGTCGGCGCTACGGCGCCGGCTTCGGCGGTACGACGGCGCGCGCGTCTCCCCCGGTGACCCGCACCAGCTCGTCGAAGCCCGTCGGGTAGACGGTGTGCGCGTGCCCGGCCGCCGCCCAGACGACGTCGTAGGCGGCGAGGGCCGTGTCGACCACGGTGCGCAGCGGCGCGGGATGACCGACCGGCGCGATCCCGCCGATCGTCTGGCCCGTCGCGGACTTCACGTCGGCGGCCGGCGCCCGGGTGACCGATCCGCCCAGCTGCACGCCGAGCCACGCGGTGTCGACGCGGTGGCCGCCGCTGGTCAGGACCAGCAGCGGCGCACCGTCGAGCAGGAACACGAGGGAGTTCGCGATCCGGCCGACGTCGACGCCCAGCGCCTCTGCCGCCAGCGCGGCCGTCGACGCGGCCGAGTCGAGCCAGCGCACGGTCGGATGCGCACCGTGCCGGTCGAGGTCGGCGAGGACGCGGTCGACGGCCGGGTGGCTCCGTTCGCTCATGCCGCCGAGGCTAGCGCCCCGGCCGCGCTCACTTCTCGAACGTGGAGGCGTCGATCACGAAGCGGTAGCGGACGTCCGAGGCGAGGACGCGCTCGTAGGCCTCGTTGATCTGCGAGGCCGAGACGACCTCGACCTCGCTCGCGATGCCCTTCTCGGCGCAGAAGTCGAGCATCTCCTGGGTCTCGCGGATGCCGCCGATGCCCGAGCCCGCGAAGGAGCGGCGGGCGCCGAAGAGCGTGAAGACGTGCAGCGGCAGCGCCTCGGCCGGAGCGCCCACGTTGACCATGGTGCCGTTGCGGCGCAGGAGCCCCAGGTAGGCGTCGAGGTCGAGGGGCGCGCTGACCGTGTTGACGATCAGGTCGAAGGTGTTCGCGAGATCGGTGAAGGTCGCCTCGTCGCGCGTCGCGTAGTAGTGGTCGGCACCCAGACGGAGGCCGTCCTCCTTCTTGCTCAGGGTCTGCGAGAGCACGGTGACCTCGGCGCCCATCGCGTGCGCGAACTTGACGGCCATGTGGCCGAGCCCGCCGAGGCCGACGACGGCGACGCGCTTGCCGGGGCCCGCCTCCCAGTGCGAGAGCGGCGAGTAGGTCGTGATGCCCGCGCACAGCAGCGGAGCGGCGGCCTCGTAGGGGATCGACTCCGGCACGCGGAGCACGAAGTCCTCGACGACGACGACGTGCGTGGAGTAGCCGCCCTGGGTGATGGTGCCGTCGCGGTCGACGGAGGCGTAGGTGCCGGTGTTGCCCTTCAGGCAGTACTGCTCCTCGCCCGCGAGGCAGTTCTCGCACTCACGGCAGGAGTTCACCATGCAGCCGACGCCGACGCGGTCGCCGACGGAGTGCTTGGTGACCTCGGAGCCGACCTCGGCGACGACGCCGACGATCTCGTGGCCGACGGTCAGCGGGTACGCCACCGGTCCCCAGTCGCCGCGGACGGTGTGGATGTCGGAGTGGCAGATGCCGGAGTAGGCGATCTCGATGAGCACGTCGTGCGGTCCGACGTCGCGGCGCTCGATCGTGGTGGGGACGAGCGGCTCGGTCGCGGAGGGAGCGGCGTAGGCGGTGACGGTGAGCATGGGTTCTCCTCGTGGGGCGGGGCGCGCTCCGAGGACGTGTCCGACGGGGTGGGGGACGCGAGAGCGCCGGGCCACGCTACCGGCAGGCGACTGGACGTCGCCCCCGAGCGCGCTCCGGCGCGGGTCCCGTGGCGCGGAGCCGGTCAGCGCAGGGCGCGCTCGGCCGCCGTCACCACGTTGTGGATGAGCATCGCGCGCGTCATCGGACCGACGCCGCCGGGCACCGGCGAGAGCCAGCCCGCCACCTCCGCCACCTCCGGTGCGACGTCGCCGGTCAGCTTCGCGCGGCCCGTCTCCGGGTTCTCGACCCGCGTGATGCCCACGTCGAGCACGGCGGCACCGGGCTTCACCCAGTCGGCGCGGATGAGCCCCGGCACGCCCACGGCGGCCACGACGACGTCGGCGCGCCGCACCTCCGCGGCGAGGTCGGCCGTGCGGGAGTGGGTGAGGGTCACCGTGGCGTCCAGGCCCTTCCGCGTGAGCAGGAGCCCGAGCGGCCGGCCGACGGTGAGGCCGCGGCCGACGACGACGACGTGCCTGCCCGAGGTCGGGATGCCGTGGCGCTGCAGCATCTCGACGATCCCGTTCGGCGTGCAGGGCAGCGGGCTGTCCAGCTCGCCCTCGACGCCGAGCACCAGGCGGCCCAGGTTGGTGGGGTGCAGGCCGTCGGCGTCCTTGTCCGGATCCATCAGCTCGAGCATCGCGTTCTCGTCGATGCCCTTCGGCAGCGGGAGCTGGATGATGTAGCCGGTCACCGCCGCCGACTCGTTGAGCTGCCGGATGGCGGCGCGGATGTCGTCCGCCGACGCGGTCGCGGGGAGGTCCACGCGGATCGACTCGATCCCCACCTCCGCGCAGTCGCGGTGCTTGCCCGCGACGTACGAGCGGGAGGCGGGGTCGTCCCCCACCAGCAGCGTGCCGAGCCCGGGCACGACGCCCTGCTCGCGCAGAGCGGCGACCCGCTCCGCGATCTCCGTCTTGACCGCTGTCGCCGTCGCGACGCCGTCGAGTACCTGTGCCGTCATCGCGGTCTCCTCGGTCGTGGCGCGGCGGAAGGGGGCGGTGGCCCGGCCTCCGCCGCGCGGGTGGTGCAGCGGATCGACTACAGCCCGGGGTAGAGCGGGAAGTCGTCGGTGAGGCGGGCGACGCGGCCGCGCAGCGCCTCGAGGTCGGCCGACGGCTTGAGCGCCTCGGCGATGACGTCGGCGACCTCGGTGAACTCCGTGTCGCCGAACCCGCGCGTCGCGAGCGCCGGCGTGCCGATGCGCAGGCCCGAGGTGACCATCGGCGGGCGGGGGTCGAACGGCACGGCGTTGCGGTTGACCGTGATGCCGACCTCGTGGAGGCGGTCCTCGGCCTGCTTGCCGTCGAGAGGCGAGTCGCGCAGGTCGGCGAGGACGAGGTGGACGTCCGTGCCGCCGGTCAGCACGTCGATGCCCTCGGCCTTCGAGTCGGCCGCCGTGAGGCGCTCGGCGAGGATCTGCGCGCCGCGGATGGTGCGCGCCTGACGGTCGGCGAACTCGGGCTCGCCGGCGAGCTTGAACGCTGTCGCCTTCGCGGCGATCACGTGCATCAGCGGGCCGCCCTGCTGGCCGGGGAAGACGGCCGAGTTCAGCTTCTTGGCGTACTCCTGCTTCGCGAGGATGAGGCCCGAGCGCGGGCCCGCGAGCGTCTTGTGGACGGTGGTTGTCACAACATCGGCGTAGGGCACCGGCGAGGGGTGGAGCCCGGCCGCCACGAGGCCGGCGAAGTGGGCCATGTCGACCCAGAGCTTCGCGCCGACCTCGTCGGCGATCGCACGGAACGCCTCGAAGTCGAGCTGGCGGGGGTAGGCGGACCAGCCGGCGATGAGCACCTGCGGGCGGACCTCGAGGGCCTTCTCGCGGACCGCGTCCATGTCGATCCGGAAGGTCTGCGGGTCGACGCCGTACGCGGTCGCGTTGTAGAGCTTGCCCGAGAAGTTCAGCTTCATGCCGTGGGTCAGGTGACCGCCGTGCGCGAGCTCGAGGCCGAGGATGGTGTCGCCCGGCTGCACGAGCGCGGCGAGCGCTGCGGCGTTGGCGGAGGCTCCGGAGTGCGGCTGGACGTTGGCGAACTCGGCGCCGAAGAGGGCCTTGGCGCGGTCGATCGCGAGCTGCTCGGCGATGTCGACGTACTCGCAGCCGCCGTAGTAGCGGCGGCCGGGGTAGCCCTCGGCGTACTTGTTGGTCAGGACGGAGCCCTGCGACTCGAGGATCGCGCGCGGCACGAAGTTCTCGCTCGCGATCATCTCGAGGTAGCCGCGCTGACGGTCGAGCTCCTGCTGGAGCACGGCGGCGATCTCGGGGTCGACCACCGACACGGGCTGGTCGAACGAGGCGGCGACGCCGGGGCTGGCGGGGGAAGAGGACACGGACGCTCCTTGGCTGGGAAACGGAAGGGGCCCGGCAGGTCGCGGCGGCGCGACACGGCTCGTTCGGGCGACCCGATCTACGGTATCCGTTCCAGCCCAGGCGTGCGGCGGGAAAAGTGTCCGGGGCGCTGCCCCGGAGGAGGTGCCGCTCCCTGATGGTCACCCATCCGAACGCCAGTCGCGGCGGGCTCACTCTAGCAAGCGGGCCGGGTGGCGCGGGAGTCGCGCCAGTCGGGGGCCGGCGCGCGCGATCGTGCGACGATCCCTCGGTCGGCTCCGGGGCGGGGCCGGGAGGGAGGGCGTCGCCATGGGTCCTCGACGCCGCTCCGAGCGCGTCGACGGCCGCAGCGACGAGGAGCTCGTCGCGCTGGTCCGGGAGGGCCGCACCGACGCCGTCTCCGAGCTCTGGCGCCGCCACTCCTCGGCCGGACGCACCGTGGCCCGGGCGTGGGCGAGCAGCTCCGACCCCGACGACCTGGTCTCGGAGGCGTTCCTCCGCGTCCTGCGGGCGATCGAGCGCGGCGGCGGACCCGAGGGCGCCTTCCGCCCCTACTTCTTCGCCGCCGTCCGCAACGTCGCGGGGTCCTGGGCCCGACGGGGCCGGCACGAGCGGCCGTTCGACGAGGCCGACCGCGCCCTCCCCTCCGCCGGCCCCGACCCCGAGGCGCACGCCCTCGCCGCCCTCGAGCGGGACCTGGGCGCGCGCGCGTTCCGGGCGCTGCCGCCGCGCTGGCAGGAGGTGCTCTGGTACACGGAGGTGGAGGGCCTGTCCCCCGCCGCCGCCGCGCCGCTGATGGGGCTGCGGCCCAACGCGGTCGCAGCGCTCGGGGTCCGCGCGCGGGAGGGGCTGCGCTCCGCGTGGATCCGGGAGCACGTGGCGGATGCCTCGGCGACCGGCGAGTGCGGATGGGTGCTCGAGCGGGCCGGGACGCACGCGCGGGGACGCCTGCCCGCCCGCGACAGACTGCGCATCGACCGGCACCTGGACGGCTGCCTCTCCTGCCGGGAGGCGCTGGCGGAGGCCGAGAGCACCGCGCGCCGCCTCGCGTCGGTGCTGCTGCCGCTGACCGCCGGGTTGAGCGGTGCGGCCGCCTGGGCGGCGGGCCGCGGCTCCGGCACGGCCTCCGGTCCGCCGCCGAGCGCGGTCCGGGCGTCGAGGGCGGGCGGCGGAGCGGGAGTGGTCGTCGCCGCGTCCGCTGCGGCGGCGGTCGCAGGAGTCGTCGGGGCCGCGGTGCTGCTGTCGGGGAGCGGGAACGGGGCGGTCGTGGCGGCTGTGGACGCCTCCACGCAGGAGGAGGAGGAGCGCGGAACGGCCGAGGCAGCCGCGCCGACGTCGAGCGGAGGAGCGACGGCGAGCGCCGGCGGGCCGGAGACGGAACCGGGGGCCGCGGACCGCGCGAGTGCCGGAGCGGACGGCGATCCCGCGAGTCGGTCCGGCGATCCCGGCTCCGCTCCGAGAAGCTCGGTGCCGGACGGGGCAGGAGGGGCTGCGTCGGACGATGCCGGAGCGACGCGCACGGCACCCGGGAGGACGGGACCCTCGCCGCAGCGGGAGCCGTCCCCCGATCCCGTCGGCGCACCGGGATCGAGCACGATCGAGGCGGCCGCCTCCCCGACTCCTGCCGAAGAGCCCGCGACGTCTCGCCCTGCCGCTGCAGGCAGCGCGGCACCGGTTCCCACCCCTGCCGTCACCGCGACCCCCGTTCCCGCCGGGTCACCGGGGGCCCCGACCGGGAGCTCCGCGCCGAGCCCGGGCGGCAGCACTCCGAGCCCGCCCTCCGATCCGGTCCGGCCCTCCGCTCCGATCCCGACTCCCGCTCCGAGCACCCCGGCTCCGGTCCCGACTCCCGCTCCGAGCACCCCGACACCGGTCGCGACTCAGGCGCCGGGCACTCCGGCTCCGGCCACCACTCCCGCAGCAGGCACCCCCACACCGGCGCCGACGACTCCGCGGACCCCTGCGACTCCCTCCGGAACTCCGACGCCCGCACCGTCCGAGCCGCCCGCTGAAGCCGCGCCGACCCTCGCTCTCGACACCGACGGCCGGCTGCTGCCCGATGCCGGGGGCACCGCTGCGCCCGGCGCCGAGGTGCTCCTCGAGGACGCCTCCGACGGACGCCGCTACGGCGCCGCCACCTCCGACGCCGCCGGCTCCTGGACCGTCCCGGCGCTCCCCCTCCCCGCGGGCACGACCACGGTGCTGGCGCGCACCGCCGCAGGAGTCAGCGCTCCCGTGGCGGTCGACCTCCGTGCACCGGTGCTCCTCGCCCGGGCCGCGTCGAGCGGGGGCGTGGTCGGCGTGCTCGTGCTCGCCGACCCCGACGCGGACGGCCTCGACCTCCTGGTCGACGGCGAGCGGGTCCGATCCCTCGCTCCCGGAGCCCCGGTCGTCGCCGCGACCCTGCAGGTCGGCCCCGGGAGGCACACGATCGGCGTCCGCTACTCCACCCCGGACGGGCGGACGGGACCCGTCGCCGTCGTGTCCGTCGACGCGGGCTGAGGCGCGCGGACCGCTCCGCGCCCCACCGTTATCCTGGGCGGATGCAGCCCGAACCCGCCGCGTCCGCGACTCCCCGGCCCGCCTCCGCGAGCACCCGTCCGACGGGCAGCGACGCCGCGTGGTCCGGCGCCCGGCCCGCGGGCAATCACTGGACCCTGACCTTCGCCTGCCCCGACCAGCCGGGCATCGTGCACGCCGTGTCCGGAGCCGTCGTCCAGGCCCGCGGCAACATCACCGAGAGCCAGCAGTTCTCGAGCGCCGACACCGGGCGCTTCTTCATGCGCCTGCAGGTGGAGTCGCCGATCAGCCGCGAGGAGTTCGCCGCCGCCCTGCTGCCGATCACCGAGCACTACGGGATGACCTGGCGCCTCGACGTCGTCGGCCGGCCGCTGCGGACCCTCGTCCTCGCCTCCACCGCCGCGCACTGCGTCAACGACCTGCTCTTCCGCCAGCGCGCCGGGCAGCTCGCGGTGGACATCCCGATGATCCTGTCCAACCACGGCAGTCTGCGCGACCTCGCCGAGTTCTACGGCGTGCCCTTCGAGTCGCGACCCGTGGTCTCGCCGGAGTCGAAGCGCGGGTTCGAAGAGCGCGTGCTGGAGGTCGTCGAGGAGCACGACGTCGAGCTCGTGGTCCTGGCGCGCTACATGCAGATCCTCTCCCCCGAGCTGTGCGCGCGCCTGGCCGGCCGCGCCATCAACATCCACCACTCGTTCCTGCCGGGCTTCAAGGGCGCGAACCCGTACAAGCAGGCGCACGCCCGCGGCGTCAAGCTGATCGGGGCGACCGCGCACTTCGTCACCAGCGACCTCGACGAGGGGCCGATCATCGAGCAGAACGTGGTGCGCGTGGACCACTCGCACTCGGTCGCCCAGCTCGTGGCGATCGGGCAGGACGAGGAGAGCCGCACGCTCACGCAGGCGGTCAAGTGGTTCGCGGAGGACCGCGTGCTCCTCGACGGAGCCCGCACCATCATCTTCCGCTGACCTCCGGCGGCTAGCATGGTCGGCGTGAATCGAGCAGGAGCGGACGCCGCAGGCACCGACATCAGGATCGGCCCGAACGCGATCCTCCGGTTCCTGCTGGAGCTCGTCGCGCTGGCGACCTTCGCCCTCTGGGGCTTGGCGTCGTGGGACCTCCCGTGGAGCATCGTCCTCGGCATCGGCGCTCCTGTGGTCGCCGCGCTGATCTGGGCGCTCTTCCTCTCGCCGCGCGCGGTCCTCGCGATCGACGTCTACGGCCGCTCGCTGATCGAGCTGCTCGTGATGGGGGCCGCCGCGCTGGCGTGGCTGGACCTCGGCCAGCCGGTCGTCGCGATCGTCTTCGGCGTCCTCGCCGTCGTCTCCGGCGTCATCGCAGGACGCCGCTCCCTCTGAGCCGGACGCCGCCAGCTCGAGCCGAGGGAGCGCTCGCTCGGAGCCGGGCAACGCTGTACCGGAGCGAGCACCGCGGCCTCTGAGCGGAACCGGCACCGCTTCGGAGCAGGCACCGCCGGGCCTCGCCGCCGTCCCGCCGCGCGGGCGGCAAGCGACAGGCGCCCACGGTGCTCTCCCGTCGAAGCAGGTCGAGCCGCCGCCGCAGCGGGATCCCCGGCCGATCGCGCTGCCGGGCCGGCCGCCGGACGTGCTGCGCTCACCCTGATCGTCGGCCTCTCCCTCCCCCGCTCCCACCTCCCCTCTCGAGCGGCTCCCTCCCGCGGCCCGACCCGACCCGGTCCCTGCCCGCATCACGAGCAGACCCGCCTCAGCCTCCTCACCCGGGAACGGCGAACGGCCGCCCCCGCCGCTCCAGGAGGAGCAGGGGGACGGCCGTTCGCGGCGGTCGCGGAGGACTACTCCGCGGCGCCCGCCTCACGCTGCGCCAGGGCGCGGCGTCGGAGGCCGGTGATCACAGCACCCGCACCGAGGAGGGCGAGGGCGGCGGCTCCGAGGAGACCGCCGTCGAAGCCCGTCGACGGGAGGCCGCCGGCGCCGTGGACGGGCGCGCCCGGTCCGGCGGTCGGCGTGGAGGTGGGCTCCCCCGGTCCGGCGGTGGGGCCGGCCGTCGGCGTCGCCGTCGGCTCCGGGGTGCCCGTGGGCTCCGGAGTCGCGGTCGGCGTCGGGGTGGGGGTGACCGCCTCGGTGACGTCGACGCTCACGAGCGTCGCGAGTCCCGAGTCGGTGTAGGCGACACGGCCGAGGTAGCGGGCCGGGCCCGCCAGGTTCGACCAGGAGACCGCGTACGCGATCGGCTCGCCCTGCACCGCGTCGACCACGGCGGGGTCGGTGCTCAGCGAGCCGAGACCGTTCTCCGGAGTGATGACGAAGCTGCGGAAGTCGAACGTGGCGGTCGAGGATCCCGGAGCGGTCGCGTACACATCGGCCTGGACCGTGTACTCGCCCGGGGCGGGGTCGGCGATGTCGACGCGCTCGTCGGCCGAGCCGGTCGCCGAGGTGAAGACCTTCTCGGTGCTCTCGCTGGTGACGGTGAGGTCGAGGTCGGCCGTGTCGTCGATCGAGTCGAGGTCGAAGCGGGCGAACTCGGCGCCCTCCGGCACCACGACGGTCGTCGTCAGCGACTTCCCCGTGGGGAGCGTCGCCGAGTGTCCGTCGGCGGCGGTGGCGTCCTCGGCGAGCACGCCCTGGGCGAGACCGCTCGCGGTGAGCGGCAGCGCGCCGGTGATGCCGGGCGTGACCGTCACCGTGCCGGTGCCGGTCGAGCCGGTGCCGGAGACCTCGTAGGGCGCGTCCAGCAGGACCGGGCGCACCGCGATCGGGCTGCGGACGTCGTGCTCCGCGCTCGCCCAGGTCAGGTAGCCGGTGGCGAACTGGTTGAGCGCCGCCGAGCCGGTGGTGAAGGAGACCGTGTACTCCGCCGTCTGGCCCGCACCCGTGAAGGAGAGGGTCGAGGGCGAGACGACGGTGTCGATCCCGGCGAGGCCGTCGACCGAGGCGGTGTAGGTGCCCGCGCCGGTCGAGGTGACCGTGCGGGTCACGGTCTGCGTGCCCGCGAGGGCGCCGATCGCGATCGAGGCCTGGTTGAGGTCGGACGGGTCGATCGCGGCGATCGGGTCGATCACCGGGTTCGAGGTGAAGACGTAGCCCGCACCCTTGAGGAACGCGATCCAGTCCTCGGTGCCGCTCTGGTAGAGCAGTCCGGGATCGAGGAACGCGGCCGGGTCGACGTGTCCGGCGCCCTGGGCGAAGACGTCCTCGGACGCGGCGCCGGACTGGTCGACGCTGTCGTAGGCGGAGGTCATCATCGCCGACTTCACCGCGGACGGCGAGGCCTTCGGGGTCGCGCCGAGGATCAGCGCGCCGAGGCCGGCCACGTGCGGCGACGACATCGAGGTGCCGGACTCGAACGCGAAGGCGGGGTCGTCGCCCTCGGCGTTGAAGCTGTCGGCCAGGATCGCGACGCCGGGCGCCGTGAGGTCGGGCTTCAGCACGTCGGCGCCGTCCGCCTCAGCGGGTCCGCGCGACGAGAAGCCGGCGACCTGCGGGACGGGGATGGACGCACCGGACGAGTTGCCCTCGGAGAGGGTCACGGTCGCACCGGCGGTGCCGGCGTAGGTCGTGATCGCCTGGTAGGCCTGCGAGTCGATCTGGATGCTCGGGACCGAGTGGTCGTCGACGTGCAGGGCGTTCGGGGTCGGGTTGAGCAGCAGCATGCCGATGCCGCCGGCCCGCTCGACCTCGGCCGACTTGGAGACGCGAGCGGTGACGCCTGCGGTGCAGGCGACGACCTTGCCCTTCACCTTGTCGGGGTCGAGGGTGCCGGTCTCGCAGATGGCGGGGCTCTCGGCGCCCGAGCTGACGACGTCGGCGCTGTTCACCAGCGGTCCGGTGACGTCCTCGTGGACCGAGATGGATCCTCCGACGAACTTCTGGCCGTCACCGAGGGTGGCGGTCGCGGTGTAGGTCGGGATGGAGGACGCGGCGACCGTGGTGTACCAGGGCGACGCGTGGTCGAGCGTCGAGGCGCCCGCACCGGAGTTGCCGGCCGAGGCCGCGACGAAGACGCCGGCGGCGGCGGCGTTGAGGAACGCCTCGTCGATCGCGGTCAGGGTCGAGGTGGCCGAGCCGCCGCCGATCGAGAAGTTGATGACGTCGACGCCGTCCTTGGTCGCGGCGTCGATGGCCGCGAGGATGCCCGCACCGGAGCAGAAGTCGTCGTCGTCGGTGCCCTCGTCGGGTCCGTTCCAGCAGACCTTGTACGCGGCGACCTTCGCGGCCGGGGCGACTCCGGAGATCTTCCCGTAGTCGTAGCCGTCGACGCTCGCCTCGACGCCGTTGTTGCCGGCTGCCGTGCTCGCGGTGTGCGAGCCGTGCCCGTCGGCGTCGCGCGGGGAGCGGTACTCGGGGTTGTCCGTCGAGCCGACCTCCTCGTCCGCGAGGAACCAGCGTGCGCCGATGAGCTTCTGGTTGCACTCGTCGCCGTCCCACTGCTCGGAGGCGGGGAGCCCCGGCGAGCAGGAGCCGACGAAGGTCCCGCCGTCCGACTTCGCGAAGGAGGTGGTGGTGCCGTCCGTGTAGGGGGCCGCTCCGGGCGAGGTCGCCAGGGGCGCGCCTGCGAAGGAGGGGTTCTCGGGCGCGATGCCGGAGTCGATGACGCCGACGACGACGCCCTCGCCCGCCTTGTCGATGCCGCCCAGCTTCTGCCAGACGCCGTTCTCGCCCTCGAGGCCGAGGAAGTCGGTGGAGCGCTGCTGTCCGGTGTCGGGCACCGGGATGCCGGCGGCGGCCGCGGCGAGCGGCGAGGACTGCGCGGCGCGGTCGAGCTTCAGGTTCTCGACCTTGCGGACCTCGGCGACGTCGCGGCGGCTCGCGAGCTCGCCCGCCTGCTCGCCCGAGAGGGTCGCGGAGAAGCCGTTGAGGGCGACGGTGTAGTGGTAGCCGATGGCGGCGTCGACCGCGGAGGCGACGTCCTCCTGGCGCTGCTCGAGGTGGGCGGAGTAGTCCTCCACCGGAGCCGAGGCGGCCTGCAGCTGCGCACCGTCGACGGGTGCGGTGCGGGCGAAGCGGGCGTCGCTGCCCTGGTAGGTGGCCGCGGAGGGCTCGACGAGGGTGACGACGTAGTCGCCGTCGTCGAAGCTCTGGCCGACGGAGAGCCCGCCGACGAGCGAGGCGCTGCCGGCGAGAGGGGCGGCGCTGGCGCCGGTGGTGGCGAAGGCCGCGGTCGCGGCGACTCCGAGGACGGCGAGGCCCGCGAGGATGCGCCTCTCAGCGCGGCGGACAGGTGGTCGGTGGGACAGGTGGATCGGCAATCGATGTCCTTACTCACATTCGCTGGGAACCGGATCGGTTTCCACACAGAAACGACCCTACGAACTCGATTGCCCAGCTTTGTTACGAACAGGTAACGAAGTTGACGCCGAGGCGGCCCTCGGCGTTGGCACTCCCGCTCCCCGAGTGCTAAATTGCTGGCGTTGAGCCGGGTCGGCTCAACTCTTGGAACTCTTCGTTGCACGACTGAATGGAGTGATCTCATGGCTGTCACCTACGACCCCGTCCGCGAGCTGGACCGCCTCGCCACCGCCCTCCTCGGCTCCGGGCAGGGGCCCCGCCGGATGCCGATCGACCTGTACCGGGACGGCGACCACTACGTCCTCACCGCCGACCTCCCCGGCATCGACCCGGGATCCGTCGACGTCGACGTCGACGGGCAGCTCCTCACCATCCGCGCCCAGCGCACCGTCGCGAGCGGCGACGACGTCACCTGGATCACCCGGGAGCGCCAGTCGGCGACCTTCGTCCGCCAGCTGAGCCTCGGCCAGGGCGTCGACACCGAGCGCATCTCCGCGTCCTACGACAACGGCGTGCTCTCGGTGACCATCCCGGTCAGCGAGAAGGCGCGCCCCCGCCGCATCGAGGTCGTCTCGACCGCCCGCCCCGAGCAGGTGCGGATCGGCGAGGCGCCCGCCGAGTAGGACGACGACGGAGGGCCCGTCCGCGATCGTGCGGGCGGGCCCTCCGCCTGTCCGGCACGCCCTACGCTGGCCGGATGCGCGCCTCCTCCTCCGACACCGCCGTCGGCGTCCTGCTCCCCCGCGACCTCCCCGCCTCCGAGGTGCTCGGCTACGCCCGCCGCGCCGAGGAGCTCGGCTTCGACGAGCTCTGGGTGGTCGAGGACCTCGGCTTCCGTGGCGGCATCGCCCAGGCCGGCGCGGTGCTCGCCGCCACCGAGCGGATCGTCGTCGGCATCGGCATCCTGCCCGCCGCCGTCCGCACGGCGGCCTTCACCGCGATGGAGCTCGGCACCCTCGCCGAGCTGTTCCCCGGCCGCGTCCACGCCGGCATCGGCCACGGCATGCCGCAGTGGATGCGCGGCCTCGGCGTCTGGCCCCGGAGCCCGCTCACCCTGCTCGAGGAGCAGTTCGACGCGATCCGCTCGCTGCTCTCGGGCGAGCGCACCGACCGCTCCGGCCGCTACGTGCACGTGGACGGCCTCGTCCTGGAGTCGCCGCCCACCGTCGTACCGCCGCTGCTGGCCGGCGTCCGCGGACCGAAGTCGCTGGCGCTCGCGGGCCGGATCGCCGATGGGGCCGTCCTGGCCGAGCCCGTCACTCCGGAGTACCTCGCGGCGGCCCGCGGCCACCTCGGCGGCACCGGGCGGATCGTGGCCTACAACGTGGCCGCCGTGGACGACGACGCGGCCGCTGCGCGCGACGCGGTCCGGCCCGGCCTCGAGTGGATCGGCGAACCGGACTGGGCGCCGCACATCGAGCCGCTCCCCTTCGCCGAGGACTTCGCCCGCCTGCGAGCCGCGAGCGCCGACCGCGCCGCCTTCGTCCGCGACCTGCCCGACGCCTGGGTCGACCAGCTGGCCGTCGTGGGCACTCCCGGGGACGCTCGCCGCCGCATCGCCCTGCTGCACGAGGCCGGCGCGTCGAGCGTCGTGCTGATGCCGTCGGGACCCGATCCGCTCCACGCGATGGAGGAGCTCGCCCGGGCGCTCTGACATGTCGGCCACGGGCGCGGGGCCGGCCGCCGAGCCCGGAGACGAGTCCGGCCCGCAGGATCCGAGGATCCGTGCGGGCCGAACGCGTCTGCGGGAGCCGGAGATCAGGCCGACATGCGGGCCTTCAGGTTCTCGTCGAGGGTCGCGAGGAACTCCTCGGTCGTCTGCCAGCCCTGCTCGGGGCCGACGAGCAGAGCGAGGTCCTTCGTCATCTTCCCGGACTCGACGGTCTTGATGACCACGTCCTCCAGGGTGAGCGAGAAGTCGATGAGCTCCTGGTTGCCGTCGAGCTTGCCGCGGTGCGCGAGGCCGCGCGTCCAGGCGTAGATCGAGGCGATCGGGTTCGTCGAGGTGGGCTTGCCGGCCTGGTGCTGGCGGTAGTGGCGCGTGACGGTGCCGTGCGCCGCCTCCGCCTCGACGACGCTGCCGTCGGGCGTGGAGAGCACGGAGGTCATCAGACCCAGCGAGCCGAAGCCCTGCGCGACGGTGTCGGACTGGACGTCGCCGTCGTAGTTCTTGCAGGCCCAGACGTAGCCGCCCTCCCACTTCATGGCCGAGGCGACCATGTCGTCGATGAGGCGGTGCTCGTAGGTGAGGCCCGCGGCGTCGAAGCGCTCCTTGAACTCGGTCTCGAAGATCTCCTCGAAGATGTCCTTGAAGCGGCCGTCGTAGGCCTTGAGGATCGTGTTCTTGGTCGAGAGGTAGACCGGGTAGTTGCGCGAGAGGCCGTAGTTGAGCGACGAGCGGGCGAAGTCGCGGATCGACGCGTCCTGGTTGTACTGGACCTGCGCGATGCCGTCGTCCGGGGCCTTGTAGACCTCGAACTTCATGGGCTCCGAGCCGTCCTCGGGCGTGAACTCGACCGTCAGCGTGCCCTTGCCCTTGAAGACGAAGTCGGTGGCGCGGTACTGGTCGCCGAACGCGTGGCGGCCGATGATGATCGGCTTGTTCCAGCCGGGGACGAGGCGCGGGATGTTCGAGATGATGATCGGCTCGCGGAAGATCACGCCGCCGAGGATGTTGCGGATCGTGCCGTTGGGCGACTTCCACATCTTCTTCAGGCCGAACTCCTCGACGCGAGCCTCGTCGGGGGTGATGGTCGCGCACTTCACGCCGACGCCGTGCTTCTGGATGGCGTGCGCCGCGTCGATCGTGACCTGGTCGTCCGTCTCGTCGCGGTACTCGATGCCGAGGTCGTAGTACTCGAGGTTCACGTCGAGGTACGGGTGGATGAGGGTGTCCTTGATCTTCTGCCAGATGATGCGCGTCATCTCGTCGCCGTCGAGCTCGACGACCGTTCCCTCAACCTTGATCTTGGACATTGCTCTCCCATGGTGTCGATGACCCCGCACCTGTGCGGGACGGGCGGCTCTGCACCGCTCCGGATGGCCTCCGCCAGCCTACCCGAGGCCCGAACTGTCTCGATGTCGAGACAGTTCTCCTCGGTCCGCCCGACGGCCGGTGCGCGTCGCCCGACAGGAGGATGCCCGCCGTCCTGCGCCGCCGGTACAGTGACGGCATGAGTGACCTCCGCCTGGAAGAGCTGTCCGCCTCGAACATCTCCGCCGTGAACGGTCTGAGCCTCAAACCCGGCCAGGAGCAGTTCATCGCGCCGGTCTCCTACTCCGCCGCCGCCGCGGTGATCGACCCGGGCGCCTCCTGGCAGCGGGCCGTGATGGACGGTGATGAGCTGGTCGGCTTCATCCACGCGCACTTCGACCCGGAGGCGGCGGAGGAGTTCCGCAGCTGCATCTGGCGCATCAACATCGACGCGGCGAAGCAGGGCCGCGGCGTGGGCACCTTCGCCGTCCGCGCCACCGCCGACGAGGCCCGCGCCCGCGGCTTCGACACCCTCACGGTGATCTGGGAGTCCGGCGAGGACGGCCCGGAGCAGTTCTTCCGCTGGATCGGCTTCGAGGTCGTCGGCGAGACGCAGTACGGCGAGAACATCGGGGCGCTGACGCTCTGAGCGCGGGAGGTCCGCGGGCCGGGGGTTCGCGGGCCGGGGGTTCGTGGAGCGGGGGTTCGTGGAGCGACTCCGCCGCACCGGGGCCGACCGCTGCGGTGCCGGACCCGCCGGACCCGGTCGACTTCGTCTCCGCGGTCCTCGACGTGGTCGACTCCATCCCGCCCGGGCGAGTGATGGCCTACGGCGAGATCGCCGCGCTCCTCGGCTCGCGGGCGTCCCGGGCGGTCGGCACGGTGATGGCCCGCTACGGCTCGGAAGCGGCCTGGTGGCGCGTCGTGCGCTCCAGTGGTGCGCCTCCGCTCGGCCACGAGGAGCGCGCCCGCCTCGAGTACGAGCGCGAGGGCACGCCCCTCGTCGTCACTCCGACCGGCTATCGAGTGGACGTCCGCACCGCCCGCTGGCGCCCCTGATTCTCCGCGCTTCCCTGCGGCGCCCGCCGCCGACTCGTGCGATCTGCAGGCTCCGGTGCGATCTGCAGGTTCCAGTGCGATCTGCAGGAGTTCACCGTGCCGTCTGCAGGCTCCGGTGCGATGTGCAGGAGTTCGCCGTGCCGTCTGCAGGCTCAGGTGCGATGTGCAGGCTCCAGGGCTGTCTGCAGGGGATCGCCGTGCCGTCTGCAGGAGATGCTCGACCTCCCGGCCGACTTCCGCGGCGGAATCGGCCTTCTCGCCGAAATCCCCTGCAGATCGCACCCAGCCCTGCAGACGGCACAGGTGCCTGCAGATCGCACGGGTGCCTGCAGACGGCGCGAACACCTGCAGATCGCACGGGTGCCTGCAGACGGCACGAACGCCTGCAGACCGCACCCGCCCCGCGCCGTCCGATCAGACGAGCGAGTCCCGCCAGGCGGCGTGCAGGGTGGCGAAGCGGCCCTCGCCGGCGATGAGCGCCTCCGGGGTGCCGTCCTCGACGATGCGGCCGTGCTCCATCACCAGCACCCGGTCGGCGATCGCGACCGTCGAGAGGCGGTGCGCGATGATGACCGCCGTGCGGTCCGCCAGGAGCGTCTGCAGGCCCTGCTGCACCAGGCGCTCGCTCGGGATGTCGAGCGAGGAGGTCGCCTCGTCCAGGATCAGCACCGCCGGGTCGGCCAGGAACGCACGGGCGAACGAGATCAGCTGGCGCTGACCGGCCGAGACGCGGCCGCCGCGCTTGTTCACGTCGGTGTCGTAGCCGTCCGGCAGCGCCTGGATGAACTCGTGCGCGCCGACCGCCTGCGCGGCACGGACGATCTCGTCATAGGACGCGGTCGGCCGCCCGATCGCGATGTTGTCGGCGACGGATCCGGAGAAGAGGTACGCCTCCTGGGTGACCATCACGATCGCGCGCCGCAGGTCCTTCGGGTGCAGCTGCCGCAGGTCCACCCCGTCGAGAGTCACCACGCCGTCGCTCGGGTCGTAGAAGCGCGAGATCAGCTTGGCGAGCGTCGTCTTGCCGGCGCCGGTGGACCCGACGAGGGCGATGGTCTGCCCCGCGGGGATGTCGAGGTCGAGGCGGGGCAGCACCTCGCGGTCGGCGGTGTAGGCGAAGCGGACGCCCTCGAAGCCGAGCCGGCCCCGCGCCTGGCGCAGGTCGACCGGTCGGGCCGGATCCGGGACGCTCGGCTCCTCGGCCAGCACGCCCGAGATCTTCTCGAGCGCGGCGGCCGCCGATTGGTAGGAGTTGTAGAACATCGCCATCTCCTGCACCGGGTCGAAGAAGCGCCGGGTGTAGAGCAGGACCGCCAGCAGCGCGCCGATCTCGAGCCCGCCGTCGAGCACGCGGACGCCGCCGATGAACAGCACCACGGCGACCGTGACGTTGCCGATCAGCACGAGCCCGGGGTCGAAGGTGCCGAACACCCCGAAGACGCGCTTGTAGGCGAGCCGGTACTGCTCGACGACCCCGCCGAAGACGGACTCGTTGCGCTTCTGCGTGCGGAAGGTCTGCACGGCGCGGATGCCGGTCATCGACTCCACGAACTGCACGATCAGCCGGGACGAGGCGACGCGGGTGCCGCGGAACAGCGCCTGCGACCGCTTCTGGAACCAGCGGGTGAGCAGCGCGAGCGGCACCAGGGCGCAGGCGAGCACGAGGCCGCTCACGCCGTCCAGGGAGACGAGGGCGATCGCGACGAAGCCCATGTAGAGCGCGCCCTGCACCAGCTGGTTGATGCCGGAGTCGAGCAGCTCGCGGATGGAGTCGAGGTCGCTGGTCTGCCGCGAGATGATCCGGCCGGAGGTGTAGTTCTCGTGGAACTCCAGGCTCAGCTTCTGGGTGTGCAGGAAGACCCGCTTGCGCAGGTCGATCAGGATCGCCTGGCTCACCCGCGCGGAGAGCACGGTGTACCAGGCGACCAGGAGCGCGCCGACGAGCCCGGTGAGGATGTAGGCACCGACCGTGACCGCCAGCGGGACCGCGTTCCCCGCGAGGACCGCGGGCAGGCCGTTGTCGATGCCCGCCGCGATCAGCGCCGGTCCGGCGACCTGGGCCGCGGTCGCGACGACGACCACGACCGCGGTGAGCACCAGCCGCAGCCGGAGCGGCCGCAGCAGGGAGCCGAGCAGCCGCAGCGAGCGCCGCCTCAGGGCCGCCGACTCCGCTCTGCTGAGGTCGTCGCGCTCCTCGGAGGAACCGAGCGTGCTCATGATCGCGTCTCCTGGTGGGTCGTCGTGGGGCGGGAGCCGATGCGCTCGGTCCCGGCGGGCCGGGTCAGCTCGTCCTCCTCGAGGCTCGAGATGACGAAGCGGTAGTGCGGGCTGCTCGCGAGCAGCTCGCTGTGGGTGCCGACCGCGGTGATGCGGCCCTCCTCCATCAGTGCCACGCGATCGGCGAGCGCCACCGTGGAGGGCCGGTGGGCGACGATGATCGCGGTGGTGTCGCCGAGCACGCGGCGCAGCCCCGCCTCGACGCGCGCCTCCGTGTCGACGTCGAGCGCCGAGAGGGGGTCGTCGAGGACGAGCACCGCCGGACGCGCCGCCACCGCGCGGGCGAGGGCCAGGCGCTGGCGCTGGCCGCCGGAGAGGCTCATCCCCTCTTCGCCCACCTTCGTGTCCAGGCCCTCGGGGAGGCGGTGGACGAAGTCGGCCTGCGCGATCTCGAGGGCCTCGAGCAGCTCCTCCTCGGTCGCGTCGGGGCGGCCGAGGAGGACGTTCTCGCGCACGCTGGTGGAGAAGAGCGTCGCGTCCTCGAACGCCATGCCGATGTGCGTGCGCAGCTCGTCGCGGCGGAGGCGGCGGATGTCGACGCCGTCGAGCTCGATGGCTCCGCCGGTCACGTCGTAGAGGCGCGGGAGGAGCGCGGTGAGCGTCGTCTTCCCGGAGCCGGTGATGCCGACCAGCGCCATCGTCTCGCCCGGCTCGACCTCGAGGTCGACGCCGTCGAGGAGGTCGCGGTAGCGCTCCGGGGCGTCCTGGTAGCGGAAGTGGACGCCGCGGAAGCGCACCCGCCCGCGCGGCTCGGCGATCGTCTCGGGGTCCTCCGGGTCGGTGATCGTGTTCCGACTGTCCATCACCTCGAAGTAGCGGTCGACCGCGGTGCGGGTGTCGAAGGTCATCGAGAGGAGGAAGCCGATCGACTCGACCGGCCAGCGCAGCACGGTCGCGGTGGCGAAGAAGGCGAACAGCTCGCCGACGCTCAGCTGGCCGGCCGCGGCGAGCCAGACCCCGCCGAGCAGGCAGAGCGCGAACGCGATGTCCGGCACCAGCAGCAGGACGAGCCAGATCCCGGCGATGGCGCGGGCCTTGTCGATCTCGGTGCCGCGGAGCTTCTCGGCCTGGCCGGCGAAGTTCTCCAGCGCGTGCTGGTGGCGGCCGAAAGCCTTCAGGACGCGGATGCCGTGCACCGACTGCTCGACGGTCGTGGCGAGGTCGCCGGCCTGGTCCTGGCTGCGGCGGGCGATGCTCGAGTAGCGCTTCTCGAAGGCGAACCCGTAGATCCAGACCGGGATCGAGCACACGACGAAGAGAACGCCGAGGATCGGGTTCCAGTAGACGAGGACGCCGAAGCCGACGACGATCGTCAGCGCGTTCACCACGAGCAGGACGAAGCCGAAGGCGATCCAGCGGCGGATGAGGCTGAGGTCGCTCATCGCCCGCGACAGGAGCTGCCCGCTCTGCCAGCGGTCGTGGAACGAGACGGGGAGGTCCTGCAGGCGGCTGTAGAGCGCCGAGCGCATGCGCGCCTCGATCCGCGTGCTGGGGGTGAGGACCATCCGGCGCCGCAGTGCGATGGCGCCCGCCTCGACGACGCCGAGCACGAGGATGACGGCGACCGGGCCGATCAGCGGCCCGAGGTCGCCCGAGCCGGCGGAGGCCGCTCCGTCCCCGAGCGGCCCGTCGACGAGCTGCTGCAGGACGATCGGGATGACCAGCGACACCAGGCTCGCCACGAGCGCGACCGCGATGCCGCCGACCAGCCGGGGCAGGGAGTCGCCGACGAAGGGGACGAGGCGCAGCAGGGTCTGCAGCGTGCTCGGGCGCTTCTGCGCGGCAGCGCCGGGTGACGGGAGGGCGGGAGCGGACACGGCGGAGTGCTTTCGCGACGAGGGCGGAGCCTCTCCAGCCGGGCGGGCGGGGAGGCGGGAGGTGCCACACCGGCCAGGAGAGCTCCGGGCAGCCTTGAAGGCTATACCCCGGCTCTGCGCTCCGTCCAGCGGCCGCCGCGATCCGGCGGCTCCCCGCCTCCGCCGTCAGCGGACGCGGACCGAGAGGCAGGTCACGCAGCCCTCGAGCTTCTCGAACTCCGAGACGTCCACGGTGAGGACGCGGTAGCCGAGACTCCGCAGCAGCTCGGCGCTCCGGGGAGCGGAGGCTGCCATCAGGAGGGTGTCGTCGTCGAGGACGACCACGTGGGCGCCCGGCTCCTCGGGCATCGGCAGGAAGGAGGGGAACAGGCGCGGCTCGTCGACGACCGGCTCCCAGCCGATGACCGTGCCGTCGGGCAGCGCGGTCACGGCGCTCTTGAGGTGCAGCACCTTCGTCAGCGGGACCGCGACGACGTCGTACCCGCGGGGGCGGAGGATCGCGCGCAGCTGGGCGACCCCCGCCGCGTCGGTCCGGCCTCCGCGACCGACGTAGACCGTCGATCCGACCTTCAGCACGTCGCCGCCGTCGAGCGTGGCAGGCTCCTGGATGTGGTCGACCGTCAGGCCGAGGGCACGGACGGCCTCCTCCGCACCGGCGGTCTCACCACGTCGGGACTCCGCTCCGGAGCGGGCTATCACGGCGTGGTCTCCGAACACGACGACGGCGTCCTCGAGGAAGACGGAGTCGGCGAGTCCGGGCGCGGGTGCGGCCTCGACCGTCTCCCAGCCGGCCCGCTCGAGCAGGTCGACGTACGCCTCCCACTGCTGCTGGGCGCGCTGCTGGTCGACGGGGACGCGCTCGAGGTGGGTGAGCTCGCCCGCCGAGAGGTCGGCGCCCGGGGCCCGGACGATCGCGATGCGGCGAGCGGCGGCGACGGCCGGCGCGCCCGTGGTGCGCAGGCGTCGCCAGAGCGCGCGGCCGACGCTCGCCGACGAGACGGTGAACGCGAGAAGGAAGACGAGGTTGAGCCCGGCGAAGGTCTGGAAGATGGAGGCCCAGACGGCGCCCGTGACGGCCTCGCCGGTGGCGCTGGCCTGGACGAGCGTGCCGAACACGGCTCCGACCACGCCCGCGACGAGTCCCGCGAGCGCGGCGCTCCAGGTGCGGCCGAGCATCCCGGCGACGGCGAGGGCGAGGACGACCACGAAGCCGAGCACGCTCGAGAGCAGGAAGTAGGCGTTGACCTGCGGGATGGAGCCGGGCTGCAGCTGGTTGCCGATGAAGAAGGCCAGCAGGTTGGCGAGGTGCGCCACGAGCGCGGTCGCCGCGGCGGCGAGCAGCGCGACGAGGATCCGGCGGCCCGTCCCGGGCGCGCGGCCCCGGTTCGGGGCGACTGCGGTCGCGGCGGTCGGGGTGTCGGGCGTGGACGCGGGCGTCGAGTCGGAAGGCACCCGGCGACCCTACGCGCCCCCGCCCGCGCCCCGCCTGTCGATCCCCTAGCAGCCCCCTAAGAGCCCGGCTGCGCAGTGCCCCTCACCCTCGCCGGCGCACTCCCGCCCTGCCCGCGAGGAGCGGCAGGAAAGACGCGCACCGCAAGGCAGAGCGGGTTCAGCGGGAACCGCGTGCCCAGCGATTCCCGCGACCGGCGACGCACCCCGCTCCACGGAACGCTCCCCATCGCGAAGCCGACCGCGCCCCGCCGCGCGAGGAGCGGCGGGGAGATCGAACACGGCAGAGCCGTCTCAGCGGGGATCGCGTGCCAAGCGATTCCCGCGGTCGGCGACGCACCCCGCTCCACGGAACGCCCCCCGTCGCGAAGCCGACCGCGCCCCGCCGCGCGAGGAGCGGCGGGGAGATCGAACACCACTTCTTCCACCGAGTGACGGGCGCTCCGCGCCCGTCACTCAGTGGAAGAAGTGCCGCTCCCCCGTCGTGTACATCGTGACGCCTGCGCGGGTGGCCGCGTCGATCACCTCGGCGTCGCGGACGGAGCCGCCGGGCTGGACGACGGCCTTCACGCCGGCGGCGAGGAGCACCTCGAGGCCGTCGGCGAAGGGGAAGAACGCGTCGGAGGCGGCGACGGAGCCGGGGGCGCGGTCGCCGGCGCGGGTGACGGCGAGATGGCAGGAGTCGACGCGGTTGACCTGGCCCATGCCGACGCCGACGGAGGCGCCGCCCTTGGCGAGGAGGATCGCGTTCGACTTGACGGCGCGGCAGGCCTTCCACGCGAACTCGAGGTCGAGCATCGTGTCCGCGTCCGCGGGGTCGCCGGCGACGAGCTGCCAGCCGGAGCTGACCTCGCCGGGTCCGCCGACGAAGCGGTCCGGCTCCTGCAGCAGCAGACCGCCGGAGATCTGCTTGAACTCGCGCTCGACGGGGGCGTAGAAGTCGGGGAGCTGCAGCAGGCGCAGGTTCTTCTTGGTCTTCAGCACCTCGAGCGCCTCGGGCTCGAAGCCGGGGGCGACGAGCACCTCGGTGAAGATCTCCTTCACCGTCTCGGCCATGGCGAGGGTGACGGGCCGGTTCGCGGCGATGACGCCGCCGAAGGCCGACACCGGGTCGCACTCGTGGGCGCGGCGATGGGCGGAGGCGATGGGGTCGATCGCCTTCGTGCTCGCGATCGCGATGCCGCAGGGGTTCGCGTGCTTGATGATCGCGACGGCGGGGAGCACGAAGTCGTAGGCCGCGCGGACGGCCGCGTCGGCGTCGACGTAGTTGTTGTAGGACATCTCCTTGCCGTGCAGCTGCGTCGCCTGCGCGATGCCGGTGCCGTCGGGCGAGACGTAGAGGGCCGCCTTCTGGTGCGAGTTCTCGCCGTAGCGGAGGACCTGCTGCAGGGTCCCGCGGATCTCGACGGAGCCCTCGACGCCCTCGGCCGCCTCCTGCCCGGCGAACCAGGAGGCGACGGCGGAGTCGTAGGAGGCGGTGTGCGCGAAGGCGCGGGCCGCCAGGGTGCGGCGTGCGGTGAGCGTCGTGCCCCCGTCGGCGAGGGCGGTCGCGATCCCGGAGTAGTCGGCCGGGTCGACGACGATCGCGACGTTCGCGTGATTCTTCGCGGCGGCGCGCACGAGGGCCGGGCCCCCGATGTCGATGTTCTCGACCACGGTCGCCGCGCCGGCGCCGCCGGCGACGGTCTCGCGGAACGGGTACAGGTTCACCACGACCAGCTCGAACGCGGCGATGTCGAGCTGCTCCAGCTGCTCGCGGTGCGAGGCGAGCCTCAGGTCGGCGAGGATGCCCGCGTGCACGGCCGGGTGCAGCGTCTTCACGCGGCCGTCGAGCGACTCCGGGAATCCGGTGACGGCCGAGACGTCGGTGACCTCGTGGCCGGCGCCGCGGAGACTCGCGGCGGTCGAGCCGGTGGAGACGAGCTCGACGCCGGCCGCGGCGAGCGCCGCTCCGAGCTCGAGCAGGCCGGTCTTGTCGCTGACCGAGATCAGCGCCCGACGGACGGGGACCCGGTCGCGGTCGTCGTAGCTGCTGGGGTCGTGGGCGGTGATGCTCATGCGCGGGCGAGCTCCTCGAGGTCGACGGTTCCGTGGGCGATGTCGAGCACCGTCTGCACCAGCAGGCGGCGCTCGATGGTCTTGATGCGCTCGTGCAGCGCCTCCTCGCTCTCGCCGGGGAGCACGGCGAGGCTCTCCTGGGCGATGACGGGGCCGGTGTCGACGCCGGTGTCGATCACGTGCACGGTGACGCCGGTCTCGGTCGCGCCGGCGGCGAGGGCGTCGCGGACGGCGTGCGCGCCGGGGAAGAGGGGCAGCAGAGCGGGGTGCGTGTTGATCATCCGCGGGCTGAGCGCGTCGACGACGACGGGCGGCAGGATCCGCATGAAGCCCGCGCAGACGACGAGGTCGGGCTCCCACTCCCGGATCCTCGTGAGCAGGGCGGCGCCCCACTCGTCGCGGGAGGCGAAGTCGCGCGGCGCGACCGTGAAGACGGGGACTCCGCGCTCCTCGGCGTGGCGGAAGCCCTCGGCGGCCGTGTCGCTGCCGACCGCGACGATGCGGGCGGGGAAGCCCTCGTCGCCGGTGGCGTCCAGCAGGGCGCGGAGGTTCGATCCGCCGCCGGAGAGGAGCACGACCAACTTCAGCACTGCGCAAGTCTAGGGGGACGCCTCCGCCGGCGTCAGCGTCGGCTGCGGCCCGCGGCGAGGCCCAGGCCCGCGGCCAGCGCGAGCTCGAGGGCGGCGACCGCCCCGACCACGAGCGGGTCCGAGCCCACCTGGGCGAGCCGGCCCGGCCCTGCGGCGCCGGCCGAGAACCAGGCGAGGAGTCCGAGCAGCAGGCCGCCGACCACGCCGATCCCGCCGGCCGCGGCGGCACCCCAGCGCAGCAGCGACCGTCCGTCGAGCGCCTCGATCACGCTGCGGCGCAGCCGCCATCCCGCGGCGAACCCGGCGAGCAACGGCACGAGCAGTCCGAGGAACCCGAAGGCCGAGTCGCCCGAGGGCAGTGCGGCGAGGACCGGGATCGACGGGATCGGTCCGAGCAGCGTCCCGGCAGCGCTCACGGAGGAACCGGTGCCGAGGGCGAAGCCCGGCCCGATCAGCCAGCTCGCCGCCCAGATCACCAGGTTCGGGAGGAACGCCAGCTGCCCGAGGGTGAGGGCCAGCCCGCCGAGAGCCTCGGCGCCGAGGCTCTCGTAGAGCGCGACGACCGAGGTGTAGTGCACGACCAGCAGCACGGCGACGAGCACCGCCGCGACTCCGACCACCGCCGCCGAGGCGAGCGCTCCCCCGCGCAGTGACGCGAAGACGAGACCGGGCCCCGGCGCGGGGACGCGGTCGAGCGCGGAGGCGGCCAGCTCGCCGAGGGGGTCGGCCTCGTCGCTGCGGGCGGAGTGGAGCGCTGCTCCGACGAGGACGCCCAGCGCGAAGACGAGCGGCGGCAGCAGCGTCCCCTGCAGCGGGTCGACGGTGGCGGCCGGATCCGCCGATCCGAGGGAGACCAGGAGCGCGATCGCCAGGTAGGTCGCGATGGCGACGAGGACGCCGATGGCCCGGAACGGCGACTCCTGGGCGCGGCGGCCGGTGCGCGCACCGAGCAGCACAGTGAGGAGCGCGAAAGCGAGCGGGGCGATCGTCACCGGGAAGGCGTCCGCGCCGCCGGGCAGCGCCACGGCGAGGGCGGAGTCGGGAGCCAGGGCGGCGTGCAGGTCGGCGCCGTGGCCGAGCAGCCAGGCGTCGGCGGCGACCCGCCAGAACACGCCGAAGTCGACCGTCGTGTCGTACTGCACGGCCCAGAGGACGGTCAGCGGGACGAGCGGGATCGCGATGCCGATCAGCGCCGACAGCGCGGCGTCGAAGGCGGCGAGGAGGGCGACGGTGATCCGGTTCATGGGCCTGACGAGCCTAGCGGCGGCGCGCTCGGAGGCGGGTCAGGGGCGCGCCGCCCGGCCCTCTAGTGTCGGAGCCATGACGGGGATCTCGGACGCACGGACGGAGCGCGGCCTGGACCGCCTCGTCAACTTCTCCGACGCCGTCGTCGCCATCGCCATCACGTTCCTCGTCCTCCCCCTGGTCGACGTGGTGGAGGAGGGCCGCGCGGCGGATCTGGGCTCCCTGCTCACCGGGCACTACGGCACCCTCTCCGCCTTCTTCATCACGTTCGCCGTGATCGGGCGGCTCTGGACGGTCCACCACTCCGTCTTCGAGGGCGTGGCCCGCTACTCCCCCGCGCTCGTCGTCGCGAACTTCGTCTGGCTGGCCGCGGTCGTCCTGCTCCCCTTCTCGGCGAACCTGATCTCGAACGTGCTCGACACCGACGGCAGCGTCATCGCGCTCTACATCGGCACGATGATCGCGGCGAGCGCGGCGACTTCCGCGATGCAGCTCATCGTGCGCCGCGACCCGGAGCTCCTGGCCCCGGGGGCGGAGCCGCGGCGCTCCCTCTCGAGGTCGCTGATCGTGATCGGCGTCCTCCTCGCGGCCCTCGTGCTCGCCGTGGCGGTGCCCGCCGTCAACATGTTCGCGCTCCTGCTGCTCCTGCTCTCGGGCCCGATCGAGCGCCTGGTCCACCGCGGGCGCCCCGGGGGCCGAACAGCCCTCCGCCGGACGGAGCGGGGGCTCGACCGGCTCGTCAACTTCTCGGACGCGACCGCCGCCATCGCCATCACCGTCCTCGTCCTCCCGCTGGTGCAGCTGGCTCCCGAGGTCGCCCGGGAGGGCGGCGGAGTCCCGGCGCTGCTCGCGGAGCACCTCGACTCGGTCCTCGCCTTCGCGCTCTCGTTCGCGATCATCGCCGTCTTCTGGATCCCCCACCACCGCGTCTTCGAGGTCGCCGGGGACTACGACAGCGCTCTCGTGTGGCTGAACCTGCTCTGGCTGGCCGCGCTGGCGTTCTTCCCATTCTCGACGAGCGCGCTGGCGCTCTTCCCGGACTCCCGGGCGACGATCGGGCTCTACATCGGCACGATGGCGGCGATGAGCGGAGCGCTGGTCCTGATCGAGCTGCGCCTCTCCCGGCACCCGGAGCTGAGACGGCCCGGCGCGGGACCACTGCCGCTCGCGCCCGCCCTGCTGCCCTTCGCGCTGCTCCTCGTCGCACTGGCGCTGGCGCTGCTGATCCCGTCGGTCGGGCTCTGGTGGCTGCTCCTGCTCCTGCTGCAGCGCCCCGCCAGGGCGCTGCTCGCGCGGCGCTGATCCGGCTCAGACCCCGGGCGTCCAGCCCAGCTGCGGGGCGATGAGCTCGGCGACGGCGCGCAGGATGCGCCGGTGCGACTCCACTCCGCCGACCGCCGGGAGCGTCACCGTGAGCGCGTCCGCCTCGGCGAGCGCCGGATCAGCGGCGAGCGACGCGACGATCCGCTCCGGGCTCCCGATGTGGAGGGAGCTGAAGCGCATCGGGGCGGCGATGATCGACCGGTCGGCCGTGCGGGGGCGGCCCTCGTCGTCCATCCGCGCGAGGTAGCCCTCGATGAAGGGACGGTGCGCCTCCTCGTCGGCGGCGTCGAGCAGCGGCAGCACGATGCGGCCCGCCGTCACCCTCGACGTGCGCCCCGGGTGCGCGGCGGCGAAGGCCTCGCGGTAGGCGCGGATCTGCACGGCCTGCTGCTCGGCGAACGGCAGGCCCGTCTCCTCCGTGTTGAGCGTGGACACCTGCAGGTGCATGCCCTGCTCGCCCGCCCGGACCGCGGAGGACACCGATCCCGCCCCGTACCAGAGCCGGTCGGCCAGGCCGGGAGCGTGCGGCTGCTGGACGAGCGGAGAGCCGACCGGGACCGACATCAGCGCCGACTCCGCGACGCCGAGCACGGCGCCCGAGAGCGCCTCGCGGAGCCGCGCGATGCGCTCCTGCGCCTCCTCGCGGAAGTCGCGCTCGGCCTGCCCGAAGACCCCGTCGAAGACCGAGGCGAGGTGCGCGAAGCCGCTGCTGACGCCGAGGTCGAGGCGTCCGCCCGAGAGCAGGTCCACGGTCGCGGCGTCCTCCGCGAGGCGCACGGGCGACTCGTAGCGGGCACCGATGACCGCGGTCCCGAGGCGGAGGCGGCGGGTCCGCTGGGAGGCGGCCGCGAAGAAGGTCATCGGAGACGCGAGGTAGCGCTCGAAATGGCGCACGCGGACCCAGCCGGTGCCGTAGCCGAGCTCCTCGGCGAGCTCGAGCAGGGCGAGCCCGTCCTCGAGGCTCCGCGCGGCGTCGCCGGGCTGCTCGGGGCCCTCCGGGTACGGGACGAAGGTCAGCAGGTCGAGTCCGAGGCGGCGGGTCACGCTGCGACGCTACTCCGGGAGGACCCGCACCGACGACGGAACGGACGGTGCCGCCCGCCGGAGCAGGGGCACCGTCCGTTCCGACGGTGGTGCGGGGAGGCCGCGCGCTAGAGCGCCGCGTAGACCTCGCGGAGCAGGGCGGCCGTCTCGGACGGCGTCTTGCCGACCTTCACGCCCGCGGCCTCGAGGGCTTCCTTCTTCGCCTGCGCGGTCCCGGCGGAACCGGAGACGATGGCGCCGGCGTGGCCCATCGTCTTGCCCTCGGGGGCGGTGAAGCCCGCGACGTAGCCGACGACGGGCTTCGTGACGTTCGCCTTGATGAAGTCCGCGGCGCGCTCCTCGGCGTCGCCGCCGATCTCGCCGATCATCACGATCGCCTTCGTCTCGGGGTCGGCCTCGAACGCGGCGAGCGCGTCGATGTGCGTGGTGCCGATGATCGGGTCGCCTCCGATGCCGATGGCGGTCGAGAAGCCGAGATCGCGCAGCTCGTACATCATCTGGTAGGTCAGGGTGCCCGACTTCGAGACGAGGCCGATGGGACCCTTGCCGGTGATCGTCGCGGGGGTGATGCCCACGAGCGACTCGCCCGGCGTGATGATGCCGGGGCAGTTCGGGCCGATGATCCGGGTCTTGTTCCCCTTCTCCTGCGCGTACGCCCAGAACTCCGCGGAGTCCTGCACCGGGATGCCCTCGGTGATGACGACGAGGAGGCCGATCTCGGCGTCGATCGCCTCGATCACGGCGTCCTTCGAGAAGGCGGGCGGCACGAACGCGATGGAGACGTCGGCGCCGGTGGCCTCCATCGCCTCCTTCACGGTGCCGAAGACGGGGAGCTCGACGTCGCCGTGGGTGACGGTCGTGCCGGCCTTGCGGGCGTTGACGCCGCCGACGACGTTCGTGCCGGCCTTGAGCATCAGCGCGGTGTGCTTGGTGCCCTCGCCGCCGGTGATGCCCTGGACGATGACCTTGGAGTCCTTGGTGAGGAAGATCGACATGCTTGTTCTCTGATTCCTTGAGTCGTCGGGTCCGTTACGCGGCGGCGAGTTCGGCGGCCTTGTCGGCGCCCTCGTCCATGGTCGCGGCGAGCGTGATGAGCGGGTTGGCGGCGGCCTGCAGGATCGCGCGGCCCTCCTCGACCTTGTTGCCGTCGAGGCGGACGACGAGCGGCTTGGTGGCCGAGTCGCCGAGGATCTCGAGCGCCTGGAGAATGCCGTTGGCGACCGCGTCGCACGCGGTGATGCCGCCGAAGACGTTGACGAAGACGCTCTTGACCTGCTCGTCGCCGAGGATCACGTCGAGGCCGTTCGCCATCACCTGGGCGGAGGCTCCGCCGCCGATGTCGAGGAAGTTGGCCGGCTTCACGCCGTTGTGCCTCTCTCCGGCGTAGGCGACGACGTCGAGGGTCGACATGACCAGGCCCGCGCCGTTGCCGATGATGCCGACCTCGCCGTCGAGCTTCACGTAGTTGAGGTCGTTCTCCTTGGCCTTCGCCTCGAGGGGGTCGGCAGCGTCCTTGTCCTCGAGCGCCGCGTGGTCCGCGTGGCGGAAGCCGGCGTTCTCGTCGAGCGAGACCTTGCCGTCGAGTGCGACGATGTCGCCCTCCTCGGTGAGCACGAGCGGGTTCACCTCGACGAGCGTGGCGTCCTCGCCGGTGTAGACGTCGTACAGCTTCACCAGGACGGGAGCGACCTTCGCGATCAGCTCCTCCGGGAACTTGGCGGCGCGGGCGATCTCCTCGGCCTTGGCCTGGTCGATGCCCTGACCGGGGACGACCTCGACGCGCGCGAGGGCGTCGGGGCGCTCGACGGCGAGCTGCTCGATCTCCATGCCGCCCTCGTACGAGGTGAGCGAGAGGTAGGAGCGGTTGGCCCGGTCCAGCAGCACCGAGAAGTAGAACTCGCGGTCGATGCGCGCACCGCCGGCGACCATGACGCGCTTGACGACGTGGCCCTTGATGTCGAGGCCGAGGATCGACTGCGCCGCGGCGAACGCGTCCTCGGGGGTCTTCGCGACCTTCACGCCGCCCGCCTTGCCGCGGCCGCCGATCTTGACCTGCGCCTTGACGACGGTGACGCCGCCGAGCTTCTCCGCCGCGGCACGCACCTCCTCCGGCGTGTCGGCGACGATGCCCGGGAGCACGGGGACGCCGTACTTCTCGAACAGATCACGGGCCTGGTATTCGAAGAGATCCACGCTGCATTCCCATTCCGCGCCGAGCGCGCTTGCGTTTCGAGTTCGAGGTGGCCCGGACGACGCCGGAGTCTCGGCACTGTCCCTGGGCCGCGCCGAGTCTACTCCGCACCCGCCGGGGGCTTCCCGTGCGCTCGCTCCGCGCCCGCCGGACGCCCGCCGGGGGCACCGGTCCCTCCTCCGCCCGCCGCTCCCGCGTAGCGTGGAGCCATGTCGTCGGCCTCCCACACCCCGGACGTCTTCCGCGAGGGCGTGTTCCTGCTGGCGGGGGCGCGCGCGATCCTCCTCCAGATCGCGCACCCGGCGGTGGGGCAGGGCGTCGCCGACCACTCCGACTTCGTGCACCGGGCCGTGAACCGCCTGCACGGGACGCTCTCCTACCTCTACGTCCTGCACTACGGCACACCGGAGGACGTGCGCGCCGTCCGCCGCCGGGTGAACAGGGCGCACGTGCCCGTCCGCGGCCCCGGATACACGGCCTTCGACCCGGAGCTGCAGCGCTGGGTCGCGGCGACGCTCACCCAGTCGATGCTGCAGCTCTACGAGGGCGCCTTCGGCGCGCTGAGCGAGGAGGAGGCGGACGACATCGTGCGCCGCTCCGTCGTCGTCGGCGCGGCCCTGCAGATGCCCGCAGACCTCTGGCCCGACTCGCGCACCGCGTTCGACGCCTACTGGGAGAGGGAGCTGGAGCGCCTCGAGGTCACGCCCGCCGCCCGCCGCGTCGCCCACGACCTGCTCGGCCCGAGCATCGCCGCCTGGTACCTGCGCCCGCTCGGTCCCTACCTCCGCCTGATGACCGCCGGCCTGCTCCCCGCGGTGCTCCGCGAGCCGTTCGGCTTCCGCTGGACCGCGCGGCAGGAGGCGCGGTTCGAGCGGGCGCTCTCGCGCACCTTCGCCGTCTACCGCCTGCTGCCCGCGATCGTGCGGACGGCCCCCAGCCGCTACTACCTCGCCCGGGTGCGCCGCGACGCTCAGAAGCCGGCCACGACCTCCCAGCCCGCATAGGCGGCGAGCTCCAGCCCGAGCGCCTGCGCGGCCGCGCGCGCCTCGTCTGTTCCACGCTCGTCGCGCACGTCGACGGTGACCGGCACGCTGTCGCCGAACCCCGCGATCTCGACCCGCGCGCTCGTCGGACCGCTGTAGAGCGGCACGTGCGCGTCCGCGGTCCGGGCGCCGACCACGTGCGATCCGGTCGCCTCCGCGATCACCGCGAGGGCGAACGGAGCCGTCACCACCGCGTCCGTGTAGAGCGTCGCCTCGCCGCGCATCGCGCCTCCCGTCGTCAGACCCGCGGAACCGGGCCGCAGCAGTCCGACTGTAGGCAGCCGCGCGCGCCTCCCGCACCCCCTTCCGCTCGGCGCCGGGATGCGCACTCCCCGCCCGTCCGCGCTGAACATCCGGTGCGGATCGCTCGACGCGGCCCCCCGGCGGATCTACGGTGAAGCACCCGGCATCCGCCGCGGCGGTCAACGACGACTGGAGCCTTGATGAGCATCACCGAACCCCGCACGGCCGAGGCCCCCGCCGCTCCCCCGCCCGCCGCCGGCTTCGGCACCCTCTCCGTCGCGGCCATCCTGGCGGAGGCGGCGCGGCGCACTCCCGACACGATCGCGATCCGCGTCGGCGAGCAGGCCGTCGACTACGCGACCCTCTGGCGGCAGACCCGGGCCTACGCCGGAGCCCTGCGCGCCCAGGGCATCGGCCCGGGCGACCGCGTCGCCCTGCTCGTCCCTAACGTCCCCGACTTCCCCCGCGGCTACTTCGCGGTCCTCGCGCTCGGGGCCGTGGTGGTCCCGGTGCACGCCCTGCTCAAGCACGACGAGATCGCCTACGTCCTGCGCGACTCCGGAGCCGTCGCGCTCGTGTGCGCCGCTCCGCTGCTCGCCGAGGGGGCCGCCGGAGCGGACCTCGCCGGCGTCCCCGTGCTGAGCGTGATGGTGCCCGACGGGACGGACTCGCCCCTTCCGCGCCTGGAGGACCTCGCCGCGGAGGCGGCCCCGATCGACGGCTACGTGCCCCGCTCCCCCTCCGACACGGCGACGATCCTCTACACCAGCGGCACCACCGGCCGCCCGAAGGGGGCGGAGGGGACGCACTTCGCGATCGTCTCGCAGTCGGACGTGCTGCTGATGAACACGTTCGACCTGCACCGCGGCGACGTGGTGCTCGGGGCGCTGCCGCTCTTCCACACCTTCGGGCAGGTCTGCGCGATGAACACGGCCTTCCGCACCGCCGCGACTGTCGTCCTGGTGCCGAAGTTCGACGGCGACGCCGCGCTCGAGGCGATGATCGCCCACGGCTGCACGGTCTTCGAGGGCGTGCCCACGATGTACGTCGCCCTGCTCGACGCCGCGACCCGGCGCGAGGACCGGCCGCCCCTGCGCTACGCGGTCTCGGGAGGCGCCGCCCTGCCCGTCGCCGTGATCGAGCGCTTCCGCGAGGTGTTCGGGGTCGAGATCTACGAGGGCTACGGGCTCACCGAGACCTCCCCGGTCGCCACCTTCAACCACGTCGGAGTCCCGCCACGGCCGGGCACGGTCGGCACGCCGATCTGGGGCGTCGAGGTCGAGGTCGCCCGCCCCGACGTGACCGACCGCGTCGAGCTGCTCCCCCGGGGCGAGCTCGGCGAGATCGTGGTGCGCGGGCACAACCTGATGAAGGGGTACCTCGGCAACCCGGCGGCGACCGCGGAGGCGGTGATCGACGGATGGTTCCGCACCGGCGACCTGGGCACGAAGGACGAGGAGGACTACATCCGCATCCTCGACCGCACCAAGGACATGATCATCCGCAACGGCTACAACGTGTACCCGCGCGAGGTCGAGGAGGTGCTGATCGGGCACCCGGCCGTGCAGAACGCGGCGGTCTTCGGGATCCCGGACGAGCGCCACGGCCAGGAGGTGATGGCCGCGGTGATCCTCGCCCCGTCGGCGACCGCCACAGCGGAGGAGCTGATCGCCTACGCGAACGAGCACCTCGCCGCCTTCAAGTTCCCCCGCCGCGTCGAGTTCGTCGACGCCCTCCCTCTCGGACCCAGCGGCAAGATCCTCAAGCGGGAGCTCGTCGCGCGCTACGCCGGCTGACCCCTTCCGCGAGATGCCACTTGGGTACGCCCGGTGCGGCGTGTCGCGTACTGAAGTGGCATCTCGCGAAGGGCGGCCGGAGTTCGGAGGGCGGAGACGGCGTCGTTCCCCGATCGGGGGTATAGGACATCACGTCCCGTGCGGCGAGGCTGAGGCACCCGACACCGACCCGAGAAAGATCCTCGTGCCCCGACGCTTCCCCTTCCCGCTGCCCTCCGCCCGCCGCCGCACAGACCGGAGGCCTCTCCGTCTCGGCTCGCTCCGCCTGACCCGGCTCCGACTCACTCCGCTCCAGTGGATCGGCGCGGGCGCGACCGCGTTCCTCGCTCTGGTCGGCCTGCTCTCCGGAGGGATCTGGTCGGCAGCGGCCCTCGTCGCTCTCGTCGCTCTCCTCACCGGCGTCTACGCGGCGGTCCTCGGTCGTCCGACCTGGCTCGGGCTGTCCCCGGGGCGGCGCACCGGAGGGGTCGTCGCGGCGGGCGCTCTCGCCGCCCTGCTCGTCTCGACGAGCGCGTACGGCGCCACCGCTCCCGCGCCGCTCGCGGAGCTGCCCGTGGCGGCGACCACGGCGAGCGCTGCGCCCGCTCCGGAGCGGACCGCCGCTCCGGAACGCACGGCCGCTCCCACCCCGACTCCCACTCCGACCGTCGTGATCACGACGAGGACGGTCACCGAGACCGCCGCGGTCCCTCGAGGAAGCAGGAGCGAGGACGACCCGGCCGCCGATCTCGGCGTCGTGAGCGTCGTCCCGGGTGCGGACGGCGTCCTCACCCGCACGGTGGAGGTCGTCGAGCACGACGGCGTCGAGGTGTCGCGGTCGACGGTGTCCGAGTCGGTGACGACCGCTCCGATCGACGACGTCACCCGCACCGGTGTCCGCGTTCCGCCGCCTGCTCCGGCTCCGGAGCCGGAGATCGAGGAGGCTTCGGGATGCGACCCGAACTACACGGGCCCCTGCGTGCCGATCGACTCCGATGTCGACTGCGCCGGCGGATCCGGCAACGGCCCCTCGTACGTCTCCGGTCCCGTGACCGTGGTCGGCAGTGACGTGTACGACCTCGACCGCGACGGCGACGGCATCGCCTGCGACTGACCCGAGCCGCTCCCCCCTCGCGAGATGCCACTTGTGACGGCGACACGCCGTTCTGCGGCAGCACAGGTGGCATCTCGCGGCACGGTCAGGTGAGGAGGGACCACACGACGGAGGCGAGCAGCGTGCCGACGGCGGCGCCCGCGAGGACCTGGGCGGGGGTGTGCGCGCCGAGGCGCACCCTCGACCAGAGCACCCAGAGGACGATCGGCACGCTGATCAGCAGGGAGAGCGGTCCGTAGGCGATCAGCACGACGACGGCGCAGGTGGCGACCACCGCCGCGTGCCCGGACAGCTTCCAGACCAGGTTGACCGCGCCGACAGCGAGCACCACGGCCACCGTCACCACGCCGAACGTGGTCACCGCGGCGGGAGCGCCGAGCAGGGCGAGCAGCACCAGTCCGGCCGTGATCGACACCAGCGCCAGCGCGATCGGCAGCGCGCGCTCGCGCCGGTCGGGCACGTGGTGGTCGCCGTGGATCCGGCCGGTGCGCATCAGCAGCCGGATGACCAGGTAGGGCACCACGCCGACGAAGAGCGCCGCGAGCGCTCCCCAGGCGACGCCGAGCAGGGGCGGATCCGTGACGCGCGCGCCGACCACGACCGGCACGAGCACCGCGAGGACCGCCGGGGAGAACACCTCCGTCGCGAGCCGCGCGGCCGCCGATCCGGCCGCCACCGGGCTAGATCTTCTCGATCGGCGCGACCTTGATCAGCAGCTTCTTAGCGCCCACCTGGTCGAAGAGCACGTGCGCCACGCGCTTCGAGCCCTCGCCCGTCACCGCGTTCACGCGCCCCTCTCCGAAGTCGGTGTGCCGGATGCGGTCGCCCGCGATCAGCTCGAGGTCGCCGTTGTCGCGCACCATGCCGGTGATCCGGTTCGGGAACTCGCCCTTGGCCTTCGGCGCCGCGGCGAGCGCCTCCCGGAACTCGGTGTTCGAGCGCGACCGGCCGAAGCCGGGCCGCTGCGCGTTCAGAGCCCGGGGCTGGGTGCCGCCGCGCGAGGTCGCCGCGCCCGGCGACTGGCGCCACTGGATCAGCTCGCCCGGGATCTCCTGCAGGAACCGGCTCGGCATCGCGACCGACGTCTCGCCGTACTGCGCCCGGGTCATCGCCAGCGAGAGGTAGAGGCGCTTGCGGGCCCGGGTGATCCCCACGTAGAACAGTCGCCGCTCCTCGGCCGGACCGCCGGGCTCGTTCGCCGAGATGCGGTGCGGGAGCAGGTCCTCCTCGATGCCGGTGAGGAACACGGCGTCGTACTCGAGGCCCTTCGCCGTGTGCAGCGTCATCAGCGAGACGGTGCCGGAGTCGTCGTCGAGGTCGTCGGCCGCGGCGACCAGCGAGACCTCGGTCAGGAAGTCGACGAGCCCGCCGTCCGGGTTGTTGCGCGCGAACTCCTTGGTGACGGCGATGAGCTCGTCGACGTTCTCGGCGCGGGCCTCGTCCTGCGGGTCGCGGCTGGCGCGGAGCATGTCGAGGTAGCCGCTGCGGGTGAGGAGCGCCGTCAGCACCTCGTGCACCTTCGCCTCGCCGCCCTCGCGGGCGGGGTCGAGCATCAGCGCGCACTCGTCGAGGAGCGTCGCGAGGTCGACGATCGCCTTCGTCACCTTCGGGCCCATCCCGAGCGAGCCGGCGTTGCGCATCGCCTCGCGCAGGGTCACCGCGTTGGTGTCGGCGAACGACTGCAGCTGCGCCTCCGTCGCGGGGCCGATGCCCCGCTTCGGCGTGTTCATGATGCGCCGCAGCGCCAGCACGTCGGCCGGGTTGGCCACAGTGATCAAGTACGCCAGGGCGTCCTTGATCTCGGCGCGCTCGTAGAACTTCGTGCCGCCCAGGATCCGGTAGGGCAGCGCGGAGCGGATGAAGATCTCCTCCAGCGCCCGGGTCTGGGCGTTGGTGCGGTAGAAGACCGCGATCTCGTCGTAGCCGGTGCCCGCCGCATGCAGACGGGCGATCTCGTCGACCACGAACTGCGCCTCGTCGTGGCCCGAGTACCCGGTGTAGCCGACGATCTTCTCCCCGTCGCCGCTGGAGGACCAGAGGTTCTTCGCCCGACGGTCGAAGTTGTTCGAGATGACGGCGTTGGCCGCCGAGAGGATGTTCTGCGTCGAGCGGTAGTTCTGCTCGAGCAGGATCACCCGGCAGCCCGGGAAGTCGCGCTCGAACTCGACGATGTTGCGGATGTCGGCCCCGCGGAACGCGTAGATCGACTGGTCGGAGTCGCCGACGACGGTGAGCGAGGCCCCCGGGATCGAGCCGTCGGCCGTGACCGGTCCGCGGTAGGGGCGGTCGAACTGCGCCGCCGCCATCGTCGCCGGCGGCACGGGCCGCGTCAGCTCGTGGATCAGCGAGTACTGGGCGTGGTTCGTGTCCTGGTACTCGTCGACCAGCACGTGGCGGAAGCGCCGCTGGTACTTCGCGGCGACGTGCGGGAAGGCGCGGAAGAGGTAGACCGTCTGCGCGATCAGGTCGTCGAAGTCGAACGCGTTCGCCCCCTCTAGCGCCCGCGAGTAGGCCCGGAAGACCTGGAGGAACATCTCCTCGTTCGGGTCGCTGAGGTTCGCGGTGCGGGCGTAGGAGTCGACGTCTGCGAGCTCGTTCTTGAGCTTGGAGATCTTCGCGGAGGCGCTCGCGACGGTGATCCCGAGCGAGTCGGCCTCGAGGTCCTTCACGATGCGCTTGAGCAGCGCGCGCTGATCGCCCGAGTCGTAGATCGTGAACGACTTGGTCATGCCGAAGTTCTCGGCCTCGCGGCGCAGGATCCGCACGCACGCGGAGTGGAAGGTCGAGATCCACATCCCCTCGGCGCTCTGCCCCACCAGCTTCTCGACGCGCTCGCGCATCTCGGCCGCGGCCTTGTTGGTGAACGTGATCGCGAGGATCTGGCTGGGCCACGCCTCGCCGTTGCCCAGGAGGCTCGCGATGCGCCGGGTGAGGACGCTGGTCTTGCCCGAGCCCGCCCCCGCGACGATGAGCAGCGCGTCTCCGCGGTACTCGACCGCCTCGCGCTGCTGGGGGTTCAGCCCCGCGACGAGTTGCTCGTGCGCCGGGTCGGTGCGGGGCGCGTCCCCGGGGCCGCCGGGGTGACCGACGATGACCGGGGTGGCGCGGGAGTCGCTCGGATCGAAGAGGAGGCTCATGTCCCTCCGAGTGTAGATCGCCCCTCCGACACCGGGAGCGGTCAGGCGGTCCGCTGACGCGGCGCGGGCGAGGTGAGCGCCCCGCCGACGTCCAGTCCGCGCCACGCGAGGGAGAAGCCGAGCACGGCGAGCGCCGACGTCGACACCGCCAGGAGCTGCAGGAGGGCGAAGGCGGTGAGGTCCTTCGTGTCGTCGGGGTAGTACTGGATGCCCTGGACGGCGAGCGCCGCGAGCAGCACCACCACGATCACCGAGCACACCAGGAGCAGCCGGTTCACGCCGCGCCGTGCGGGCCTCTTCGGCGCCCGGCCCACCTGGGCCCTGGTGGTCAGCCACGCGCAGGCGGCGGAGGCGGAGGCCAGCGCGACGAGGTCGGCCCCCAGGACGTCGCTCGCCCGGTGCCAGGACGCGGCCATCGTCAGGTTGCCGACCAGCACCACGACCGCGCCGCCCAGTGCGAGCACGACGGTCCGCGCCCGCCCGGGCACGACCATCGCCAGGGCGAAGACGACCGAGACGGCCGCCGCGGTGTGCCCGCTCGGGAAGCTGCCGCCGGTGTACCAGGAGTCGGTGTCGACCAGCTCGGGCCGCTCGAGGACCACGTTCTTGAGCAGCTGGGTGAGCCCGGCCGTGACGACGATCGAGCCGACGGAGGCGACGGCCAGCGCCGGGCGCCTCCGGATCAGCGCGATCACCGCGACGAGCAGGGCGCCGACGACCATGGAGAGCGGGGTGACGTCCGCGAGCGCCCCCGCTGCGGCGCCGGTCGCCCGGCCGAAGACGAGGTCGGCGCCGCGCAGCCCGGAGTTCTCGACGCCCTGTCCCTGAGCGGTGAGCACGGCGAGCCAGTACACGGCGGCGACGCCGATCACGGCGAGGACGGCGGTGGTGATCCAGCGGCGGGTGATGCGCTCTCGGGTGGACACGGGGCCTCCTCTCGAGGGTCGGGCGGGCGGTGGTGAGCCGATGATGCCAGCGCAGCCTCCGCGTCCGCTCGGCACGCGCCGGAGGAGCGCCCGATCAGGATCCCGGTTCAGCCGCGGAGCAGGCGCTCCTGCTCGGCCGCCCGCGCCTCGATCGCCAGATCGGGCTGGTCGGCGAAGACGCCGTCGACTCCCGAGCGGAGGATCATCGCGAACTCCTCCTGCCAGCCGCCGTACTCCGCCGGGTCCTTCCCGCGGCGGTGCACCTTCTCGAGGAAGCGGTTCTCGGCGCGCAGCGTCCAGCAGTAGACCTCGAGCCCGGCCGCGTGGGCGTCCTCGACGAGCGGACCGGTCCCCGTCGCCCGGCCGGCCGCGTCCCGGGAGAAGAGCATGCTCTTGTCGACGCTGATCCCGTCGACGACTCCGGCGAGGTTCCGCAGTCCCGCCGGCGTGGTGAAGGCGGAGTAGGGGGCCGCGTCGGCGCCGTGGGCCGCCACGAGGTCGGGCGGGGCGCCGCGCGACTCGAGCAGGTAGATCCGTCGGGTGCCGACTCCGCTCACTGCGAGCCGCTCCAGGACGGTCTTCTCGAAGCTCTCGATCGTGAGCCGCGGATCGCGCGGACCCCAGCCCGCGGCGGCGAGCTCCTCGCGCAGCAGCACGTCCAGCGGCAGCCCGATCCCGGCGAAGTAGGTCGCATGCTTGATCTCCGCGACGAGCCCCGGCGGAGCGAGCGGATCGTCCTCCTGAGCCCGGTCCAGCAGCGCCAGCAGCTCGCTGAAGCGCAGCAGCGGGAACTGCCCGTCGAACGTTCCGCTGGAGCCGCGCACCGCCGGCAGCCGCTCGCGGGCCCGCAGCTCCGACAGCTCGTCCCAGGTGAAGTCCTCGGTGAACCAGCCGGTGATCTCGCGGCCGTCGATCCGCTTCGTGGTGCGCCGCGCGGCGAACTCCGGGCGCTTCTCGACGTCCGTCGTGCCCGAGATCTCGTTCTCGTGGCGCAGGACGAGCACGCCGTCGCGGGTCGCCACCAGATCGGGCTCGAGCGCGTCGGCGCCCAGCGCGATCGCCAGCTCGTAGGCGGAGCGGGTGTGCTCCGGGCGGTAGCCGCTCGCTCCGCGATGGCCGATGACGAGCGGGGACTGGCGCGCGGGCATGCGGCGATCCTACGGGCGGCACTGCGCGGCTCGCAGCGGAGTCGAGGTCCGCTCGAAGAGAACAGCCAGACTCTGAGAGGTGCTCTCAGATAAGGTGGTGTCCATCGTCGCAGTCCTCTCGGATCCGCGGCGCACCCCGCACCCACAGCGACTCAGATCCGCGAGTTCCCTCGGAGACCAGCGCACCTGAGAGAAGAGGAACCATGGCAAGCAACAATCCGGCCTTCGGGCGCCCGGAGTTCAGCAACCGCGGCTACGCCGGCCGCGTGCAGGACCTCCCGGACGTCTCCCCCGGCACGCTCGACCAGATGTACTCCCGTCCGGCCGCTGGCTCCGTCGAGACCGACCGGATGACCGTCGAGGACACCCTCGCCAAGACCGCCCTCGCCTTCGTCGTGCTCCTCGCGGGTGCGGCCGTCGGCTGGTTTGTCCCGGGCCTGATGCTCCCCGCCGTGCTCGTCGCACTGGTGCTGGGCATCGTCAACGCCTTCAAGAAGCAGCCGTCGCCCGCCCTGATCCTCGGCTACGCCGCGACCCAGGGCATCGCGGTCGGCGCGATCTCGCGCTTCTTCGAGAGCGCCTACGCCGGAGCGGTCGTCCAGGCCCTCATGGCGACCGTCATCGTGATCGGCGTCACCCTGGCGCTGTTCATGAACGGCAAGATCCGCACCTCGCCGAAGCTCAACAAGATCTTCTTCATCGGCATGATCAGCTACGCGGTGTTCTCGCTGGTGAACCTGGGCCTCGGCCTCTTCGGCGTCGGCGGCGGCTTCGGTCTCCGCACCGGCTTCATCGGCATCGTGATCGGCCTCATCGCCGTCGCGCTCGCCACGTACTCGCTCGTGATGGACTTCGAGTTCATCCAGCAGGGCGTGCGCAACCGCCTCCCCCGCATCTACGGCTGGACCGGCGCCTACGGCATCCTGGTCACCGTCGTCTGGATGTACCTGGAGATCCTGCGTCTCGTCGCGATCTTCCGCGAGTAGTACCGCGCACCACGTCCGACGGGCGCTCGACCTCCGGGTCGGGCGCCCTTCGTCGTTCACGGGCCCCACCGCCGTTCCCGGTGCTCTGCCGGGAGCGCCTGGCACGATGGAGCGATGAGCGCCGCAGACTCCCGGATCGTCGGCCTCGACGTCGCGCGCGGCCTTGCCGTCCTGGGCATGTTCGCCGCCCACCTCGCCCCCGTCGAGAGTGAGATGCTCTGGAACGGCCGCAGCTCCGTCCTCTTCGCCGTGCTGGCGGGAGTGTCGATCGGGCTGATAACGGGCGGCGCGGGGCGCTCGTCCCGCCCCTGGCACGACACGGGGTCCATCCTGCTCCGCGGTCTGTACCTGCTCGTCATCGGCGTCGCCCTGACCCTGCTCGGGACGCCGATCGCGGTGATCCTGCCGCACTACGGAGTGATGTTCCTCGTCGCGGCGCTGCTGCTCTTCCTGCCGCGGGCGGTCCTCGCCGTGCTGGTCGCGGTCGCCGCGATCGCCGGACCGCTCGCGGTCGCCGCGCTGACGAGCGCCGGAGGCTCCTGGCTCTCGACCCAGTCGCCCGACGAGGCGCTCCTGGCCGCGCAGCCCCTCACCTGGCTCACCCAGTACTACCCGGTGCCGTCGTGGCTGGCCTACGTGGTCCTCGGCCTCCTGATCGCGCGCTGCGACATCCGGTCTGCGACCACCCAGCGCTGGGTCGTCGTCGGCGGCGCCGTCTCGGCCGTGCTCGGCTACGGCGGCGGGCTGCTGCTCGGGGGTCCGGAGGCGGTGGAGGCGCACGCCAGCACCACCGCCGAGCTGCTCGGGGCGGGCGGGGTCGCCTGCGTCGTCCTCGGCTCGCTGACGGCTCTGCTGCAGCGGCTGCCGCTCCTGGCGCGGGCGGCGACTCCGATCGCGGCCGTCGGTGCGATGCCGTTGACGATCTACTCGCTGCAGCTCGTGGCGCTGGCGGTGTACCTGGTCCCGTACGAGCCGTTCGACTTCGAGGCGTGGCGCAGCTGGGCGCTGCTCGGCGTCTTCGTGGTCGGCTCGATCGTCGCCGCTCTCCTCTGGCGGCGGCTCGTGGGGCAGGGTCCGCTGGAGTGGCTGCTCGCGCGCGCGTCGCTGCGGCCTCGGAGTCCGCGTGCGTAGCTGGGTTAGGGTGGCCGGATGATCACGCGTCGCGAGGCCGCTCAGCGCCTCGACATCCCCCTCGAGATGGCGACGCGGCACGGCATCCCCACCCGCCTGTCGGAGGAGGAGCTCGCCGCTCTGGAGCAGGATCCGCCCGCCTGGCTCGTCCAGTCGCGCGCGAACCGCACGGGCAAGCGCCCCGTGTGGGTGACCCTCGACTGCGCCGTCTGCGGCCGTTCCGAGGCCGCCCGCCCGAAGAAGTGGTGGCCCGAGTTCACATTCCTCGTCTGCGAGGACCATTCCCCCGCCTCCTGGCCGCACCACCCCGAGGGCCACCGCCGGGACGAGTACGACGGCATCGGCACCCGCTTCATCGGCGTCCTCGACACCCCCGCCTGATCCGCGCTCGCGCGCCTGCCGCCCCCGCCTGCGCCCCGGCCCCGGCCGACAAGCCAGCGTTCCCGACCGCCCGTCAGAGGCTCGCCCCTCGGCCGGCACCCCGGTACGGCCCCTCAGGGGCTCGATCCCCGAACCGCCACACCGGAACGGCCCCGCAGGGGCTCGTTCCCCCGCACCCGCACCCCGGGATCGGCCCCGCAGGGGCTCGTTCCCCTGCACCCACACGTGGGGAACGGCCCCGCAGGGGCTCGTTCCCCTGCACGCACACCCCGGGAACGGCCCCGAAGGGGCTCGTTCCCCCACCCGCTCCCCCCACGAGAAACGGCCCCCTCGAGGGGAGCCGTTCCAGACGTTCCGCGGGCCTCCGCGCGGTCAGCTGCAAGGCGGAGGAGGAAGTCATAGCGGCGCTATGACGCCCGACGACAACGCCGCAGATGACCGTGCGGAGGCCCGCGGAATCACTCCCACTCGATGGTGCCGGGGGGCTTGGACGTCACATCCAGCACTACCCGGTTCACGCCGCTCACCTCGTTGGTGATGCGGTTGGAGATGCGGGCGAGGAGGTCGTAGGGCAGGCGGGTCCAGTCGGCGGTCATCGCGTCCTCGGAGGAGACGGGGCGCAGGACGATGGGGTGGCCGTAGGTGCGGCCGTCTCCCTGGACTCCGACGGAGCGGACGTCGGCGAGGAGGACGACGGGGCACTGCCAGATCTCGGTGTCGAGGCCGGCGGCGGTGAGTTCGGCGCGGACGATGGCGTCCGCGTCCTGGAGGAGGTCGAGCCGCTCCTGGGTGACCTCGCCGACGATGCGGATGCCGAGGCCGGGGCCGGGGAAGGGCTGGCGGCCGACGATGGCCTCGGGGAGTCCGAGCTCGCGGCCGATCGCGCGGACCTCGTCCTTGAAGAGGGTGCGGAGCGGCTCGACGAGCGCGAACTGCAGGTCCTCGGGGAGTCCGCCGACGTTGTGGTGGGACTTGATGTTGGCGGTGCCGGTGCCGCCGCCGGATTCGACGACGTCGGGGTAGAGCGTGCCCTGGACGAGGAAGTCGATCGTCTCGCCCTCGCCCTGCGCTTCGAGCACGAGCGCTTCGGCGGCGGCCTCGAAGGTGCGGATGAACTCGCGGCCGATGATCTTGCGCTTCTGCTCCGGGTCGCTGACGCCGGCGAGCGCGTCGAGGAACTGCTCGCGCGCGTCGACGGTGACCAGGCGGACGCCGGTCGCGGCGACGTAGTCCTCCTCGACCTGGCGGCGCTCGTCCTTGCGGAGCAGTCCGTGGTCGACGAAGACGCAGGTCAGCTGGTCGCCGATGGCGCGGTGCACGATCGCCGCGGCGACGGCGGAGTCGACTCCGCCGGAGAGCCCGCAGATGACGCGGCCGGAGCCGACCTGCTCGCGGATCACGGCGACCTGGTCGTCGATCACGTTGGAGGAGTTCCAGTCGGCCGGGATGCCCGCGGCGCGGTGGAGGAAGTTCTCGATCACGGCCTGGCCGTAGGCGGAGTGCTTGACCTCGGGGTGCCACTGCACGCCGTAGAGGCGGCGCTCGTCGTTGCCGAAGGCGGCGACCGGGGTGGAGCTCGTGGAGGCGAGGACCTCGAAGCCCTCGGGCGCCTGTGCGACCGAGTCGCCGTGGCTCATCCACACCGTCTGGTCGGCGGGCTGCTCGCCGAGGAGCACGCCGCCGTCCGTCGAGAGGGCGGCGTCGGTCGCTCCGTACTCGCGCAGCCCCGTGTTGGCGACCTCGCCGCCGAGCGTCTTCGCCATCACCTGGAAGCCGTAGCAGATGCCCAGGACCGGGACGCCGAGGTCGAAGATCGCGGGGTCGAGCTGCGGGGCGCCCTCCTCGTACACACTGGACGGGCCGCCCGAGAGGATGATGCCGACGGGCGACTTCGCGGCGATCTCGGCGGCCGTGGCATTGGAGGGCACGATCTCGGAGTAGACGTTCGCCTCGCGGACCCTGCGGGCGATCAGCTGCGCGTACTGCGCGCCGAAGTCGACGACGAGGACGGGCTGCGCGGCCAGGTGCGGCTGGGGGGCGGTGGGCTGCTCGCTAATGGGGGGCCTCCACGGAGTCGGTCGGGGTCTTCGGATCGGTGCCGGCTGTCCGGCGCTCGAGGTACTGCTCGACCTCGCGGGCGATGCGGGTCTCGACGAAGAAGGAGAGGGTGGGCACCACGCCGCCGAGCGCGATGAGCACGAAGCGCGTGAACGGCCAGCGCATGAGGCTCCACAGGCGGAAGTCGGCGAAGAGGTAGACGACGTAGAACCAGCCGTGCGCGATCAGGATGCCGGTGGACAGGTTCGCGCCGGTGCCGCTGGACTTGAACTCGCCTCCGGGCACCTCGTACATCGGGGCGAAGTGCAGGACGCCCTGCTGGCCGAAGGCGAACAGCTCGAGGTGGAAGACGTACTTGAGCAGCATCTCCGCGCAGAGCAGGAGCAGCATCACGCCGGTGATGATCGAGGTCACCCGGTAGAAGCGCAGGGCGCTCCGGATCGCAGGGAACTGCGCGGGCTTGGGCTCGAGGGGCATGACGACCAGTTTACGGTGCGGGGGCGGGGGCCTCGGCCCGGTCGCCCAGGTCGGCACGGGCGCGCTCCTCGGCGTCGAGCGCCTCCTCGACCTCGCGCTCCCAGGCGTCCTTGACGAGGCGGAACCAGAGGTAGAGGGCGAAGCCGGCGAACACGACCCACTCGATCGCGTAGAAGACGTTGAGCCAGTTCAGCGAGACGTCGCTGACGCGCGCCGGGGAGTCGATGGCCTCGAGGCCCGCGACCGGCTCGTCGACGACGACGTAGCCCTGGTAGACGTCCTGCGGCGGATCCGGCCAGCGGTTGATGAGCGCGGGGATGGAGAGCGCGGTGAGGGTGGCGGGGTCCAGGCCCTCCGCCGGCGCCTCCGCGGCCTCGTTGGCCACGAGGCGGCCGGTGAAGGAGGAGGGCGCCTGCTCGCTCCCGCTGTTCAGCGCGTCCGCGACGGACTGCGCCTGCGCCTCGTCCTGCGTCCAGCCGTAGGCGAGCACGAGATCGGCGTCGGCGGTCCGGGTGCGGGCGATGACCCACCAGCCCGGCTGCTCGCCGTTCAGGCGGCCACCGAGGATCTCGGCCCCGCCCGGCACGAAGACGGACGAGCCGTCCACGCGCTGGCCGTCGGCGGTCGCCGTGATCGACCGGGAGGGGGTCGCGACCTCGGTGAGCGGGAGCGTCGTCTCCGACACTCCGGAGTCGGGTGCGGCGGCCTCGACCGCACGGCCGACCTGCCACTGCCCGAGCGCGGCGAAGAGCCCGGCGATCAGGAGCGCGAGCGCCAGCGCGGCGATCCAGCGCGGGCGCCGGGCGACCTGCCCGACCGTGCTCTGCGTCATTCGTCCCTCGTCCGCCCTCGATCCGCACGGTGTCCCGCGGGCCGGATCGAGCCTAACCCGTGAGTGTGGGAGCTCCGTGGGATCAGTAGTCGGGCTCCCTCGGGCGGCGGGGGCGGGCGTCGTCGGCGCCGTCGGACTGCTGCATCGCCTGGTCGATGAGGGCCTGGCGCTTCGGATCGGGGAACTCGTCGTCGAGCTCGTCCGGCTCCGCGGGGCGCCTCGGAGGAGCGGGGGCCTCCTCCGCGGCGACGGCGGGCGCGGCCATCGCCGCCTCCACGAGCGCGAAGTCCTCCTCGTCCATCGCCGTGGCCGCAGCCGGCGCCGGGCGGTGCCTCCGCCGCGAGAGGAACGCGCCGATGCTCTCGGAGCGCGAGGCGAGGATCGGCCCGACGATCGCCATGATCAGCACGTACAGGCCGGCGAAGGGCTGGATCCGCTCGTCGAGCCCCGCCGAGAGCGAGAGCGTCGCCAGGATGAGCGCGAACTCGCCGCGGTTGTGCAGGATGAACGCCGCGTTCAGGCCCGCGCGCGGTCCGAGCTTGTTGAGCCACGCGACGAACTGCCCGGCCCCGAGGTTGAGGACGATGGTCATGACCGCGGCGATCAGCACCGGGACCACGACACTCGGGAACGCGCCGGGATCCAGCCCGAGACCGAAGTTGACGAAGAAGAAGGCGCCGAACACGTCGCGCAGCGGGATCGCGATGTGCTCGACCCTCGACCGGAACCGCGTCGCTCCGATGACCAGTCCGATCAGGAACGCGCCGATGGCGTCCGTCACTCCCAGGACCTCGCCGATGCCGCCGAACAGGATGGCGAGACCGAAGAACAGGATCGTGAACAGCTCGTCGTCGCGGGTGCGGAAGAAGCGGGAGACGACCTTCCCGCCCCAGCGGGCGATCGCGAACATCACCACGAGGAACGCGAACGCGATGAAGAGCTTGAGCACCACCGGCCACGGCTCCGTCTCGCCCGAGAGCACGACGGACACGATCGCCAGGTACACCGCGATGAAGATGTCCTCGACGACCGTGACGCCCAGGATCATCGGCGTCTCGGGGTTCGCCAGGCGCTTGAGCTCGATCAGCAGCTTGGTGACGATCGCGCTCGAGCTCGTCGCCGTGATGCCCGCGATGATCAGGGCCTCGCGGCTCCCCCAGCCCAGGGCGAAGCCGAAGCCGAGGCCGACGGCCATGTTGACAGCGATGTAGGAGCCGCCGGAGAGGATCAGCCGGCCGGCGTTCCCGAAGAACTCGTCCTGGTCGAACTCCAGGCCGAGGTTGAACAGCAGCAGGATCAGTCCGAAGACCGCGGTCAGCTCGATGTAGCTCGACTCGAAGTCCAGTGGGAAGAGGTGGAAGTTCGGGCTCGCGAGGAGCCCGACGACCATGTAGATCGGGATGGCCGGGAGCCCGATCGTCCTCCCCAGCCGGCCGAGGACGTAGGCGACGACGAACAGGACGCCGAGGACGATGAGGTCTTCGCCGTGGTGCATCCTCAGGCTCCGGGCGGGGCGTCGACCGTCTTGGCGAAGCTGCCGGTGCGGAAGAACGCGAACGCCTTGGCGACCTTCTCGGGGCTGCCGGCGACCACGAGGGTGTCGCCGGGGAAGACGCGGAAGTCGGGAGCCGGCGCCGGGTTGGCGGCGTCACCGCGGACCACGGCGACGACGGTCAGCCCGACGATCCCGCGGTCGGCGGGCTTGCCGAGCTGCTGTCCGGCGATGTGGTCGTCGTAGTCGACGGTGAACCAGTCGATCGAGAGGCCCGGGATCTGGTCGAGCGCGGTGAGCGACTCCGTGATCTGCGTGCCGCCGAGCAGCTCGGCGAGCGTGTGAGCCTCGTCGTCGCTCAGGCGGAGCGACACCTTGGCGCCGTCCTGGTCGCCCTCGGCGAACGTGATCAGGTCGCTGTGGCCGGAGCGGTGCGCGATGACGCCGACCTTGCCGCCGTCGGCCGTCAGGAAGGTGTGCAGAACGCCGACACCGGGCAGTTTGACCCTGCGGACCTCGACCATGCGTGCTCCCTCCGCGCCGTGCGGCGCTCCCACTCGGGACTTCCAGCTTAGGCGCGCTCCGGGCCCTCCGGCCGAGGGAACCCCGACCCGTCGAGGGAGCCCGCAGTTCCTGGCGGTCTCGACGGTCCGGGGTTCCCTCGCTGTCCACAGGGGGTGGAGGGGAGTTTCCACAGACGGGGAAGGCGGAGGGGAGGAGGGGCAGCGAGGAGGCGAGAGTGGGGGGATGAGTGCGGTGAGGATCTTCCGGGACGAGGCGTGCGGCCGGTCGGACGAGTTCGTGCGGCTGCGCCGCGGAGTGTACGTGCGGGCGGGCGAGTGGGCGGAGACCTCGGTGGACGAGAGGCAGCGGGCGCGGATCGACGCAGTGGCCGCGACCTGGACCGCGCCCTTCTTCCTCCGCGAGTCGGCGGCGGCGGTCTGGGGACTCCCCCTGGTCGAGCCGCTCGCGGAGACCGTCCACGTCGAGGGGGCGACGGACGTGGGCAGCCGGACGCGCAACGGCGTCGCCGAGCACCGGAGCGCGCGTCTGCCCTCGCTCGCGCTGATCGACGGTCTCGCCGTCTCGGACCTCGCGCAGACCGTCTTCGATCTGGCGCGGTTCTCCTCCTTCCGGCGCGCCGTCGTCGCGGCCGACCACGCCCTCCGCCTCGTCGACGAGGGCGGCTCGCCCCTGCTCACGCGTGAGGAGCTCCTGCGCCGGCACGCGGAGCTGCCCCCGGGCTCCCGGGGCCGCACGACGAGCGCCGCCGTGATCGCCTTCGCCGATCCCGCCTCCGAGACTCCGCTCGAGTCGATCAGCCGAGTAGCGGTGCACCTCGGCGGGCTGCCCGCGCCGGTACTCCAGCATCCTGTGCGCGACCAGGACGGGCTCGCCGGGACCGTCGACTTCTTCTTCGAGGAGGCGGGCGTGATCGGCGAAGCGGACGGCGACCACAAGTACACCAACCCGGCGTTCCTCCGGGGCCGCTCGCCCGAGCAGGTGCTGCTGGCCGAGAAGCGCCGGGAGGATCGGCTCCGCGCCCGGGTCCGCAGCGTCGTCCGCTGGGGCTGGCGCGAAGCCTACGACTCCCGCCCGCTGCTCGTCCGGCTGGCCCGCGCCGGCGTCCGACGTGTCGAGGGAACCCCGGACCGTCGAGGGAGCCCGCTGTTCACGGCGGCCTCGACGGTCCGGGGTTCCCTCGGTCGGTGAGCGTCAGCTGGGCTGGTACGGCGCGACGACGACCTCGACGCGCTGGAACTCCTTGAGGTCGGAGTAGCCGGTCGTCGCCATCGAGCGGCGCAGGGCGCCGATGAGGTTCGCTGTGCCGTCGGCGCCGGTGGCCGGGCCGTAGAGGACCTGCTCGAGAGTGCCGACGGTGCCGACCTCGACGCGGCGGCCGCGGGGCAGCTGCGGGTGGTGCGCCTCGGCGCCCCAGTGCCAGCCGCCGCCCGGAGCGTCGGTCGCGCGGGCCAGCGCCGAACCGAGCATGACGGCGTCCGCGCCCACCGCGACGGCCTTCACGATGTCGCCGGAGGTGCCGAGGCCGCCGTCCGCGATGACGTGCACGTAGCGTCCGCCCGACTCGTCGAGGTAGTCGCGGCGAGCGCCGGCGACATCGGCGACCGCGGTCGCCATCGGAGCCTGGATGCCGAGCGTCGTGCGGGTGGTGGAGGCGGCGCCGCCGCCGAACCCGACGAGGACGCCCGCGGCGCCCGTGCGCATGAGGTGCAGCGCCGCGGTGTACGTGGAGGCACCGCCGACGATGACGGGCACGTCGAGCTCGTAGATGAACTTCTTGAGGTTCAGCGGCTCGGTGTCGCGCGAGACGTGCTCGGCCGAGACGGTCGTGCCGCGGATGACGAACACGTCGACCCCGGCGTCGACGACGGTCTGGTACAGCTCCGCGGTCCGCTGGGGCGACAGGGCCCCGGCGACGGTGACGCCCGCGGCGCGGATCTCGGCCAGGCGGGCGGTCACGAGCTCGGGGCGGATCGGAGCGGAGTAGATCTCCTGCATCCGCTGCGTCGCGGTCTCGGCCGGAAGCTGGCGGATCTCCGCCAGCAGCGGCTCCGGGTCCTCGTACCGCGTCCACAGGCCCTCGAGGTCGAGGACGCCCAGCGCCCCCAGGTGCCCGAGCCGGATCGCCGTCGCGGGCGACACCACCGAGTCCATCGGCGCGGCGAGGATCGGCGTCGCGAACTGGTACGCGTCGATCGACCACTTCACCGACACGACCTCGGGGTCGCGCGTCCGGCGGCTCGGGACGACGGCGATGTCGTCGAAGGCGTACGCGCGGCGGGCGCGCTTGGCGCGCCCGATCTCGATCTCCATGACGCCGAGTTTACTGTGGCTCGCTCCTCGCTCCGCTCGTCGCTCGCCCGCGGTCGGCCCGGGCGGGTGGGCGCGTTCCGCAGAGCGGGTCGCGTCCGCGCTACGACGATCCGCTGGCACGCGGATCGCCGGTCACCGCTCCGACCTTGCTCAGCGGCGCTCAGCAACCCGCCGTGTCGGCCCGGGCGGGTGGTTGCGTTCCGCAAAGCGTCCCGCGTCCGCGCTACGACGATCCGCTGTGCCGATCAGGCGCGCTCCTCGCAGAGCTCGTCGCTCGCCCGCGGTCGGCCCGGGCGGGTGGGCGCGTTCCGCAGAGCGGGTCACGTCCGCACCACGACGATCCGCTGGCACGCGGATCGCCGGTTCGCGCCACCACCTTGCTCTGGAAAGCCCGGTCGCTCGCCCGGGGTCGGCTAGAGCGGGTGGTCACGTGGCGCAGAGCGGGTGGCGGCACCCCTTCCCTGCGTCACGGGAGGCGGACGCCCTCCCGGCGCAGTCGCGGCGGCGCCCGGCGCCGCTCGCGCTGCGTCCCCCGCTCCACAGCCGAGGACCGGTGCTCGTCTCCCGGAGGGAGGCGGCGGATCGGGATCGCGTCCCCTCCGGCGTGGCGGGCGTACGGGCCGCAGGCCCGTCGGGCAGAGGGGCCGCAATCCTGATCCGCCGCCGGCCCCACCAGACCCCCTCAGCGCCGGTAGTTCGGCGCCTCCACCACCATCTGCACGTCGTGCGGGTGCGACTCCTTCAGCCCGGCCGCCGTGATGCGGACGAACTTCCCGCGCGCCTTCAGCTCGGGGATGGTGCGGGCGCCGACGTAGAACATCGACTGGCGCAGTCCGCCGGCGAGCTGGTACGCCACGTTCGCGAGCGGGCCGCGGTAGGGGACCTGGCCCTCGATGCCCTCGGCAATCAGCTTGTCGTCGGTGGGCACGTCGGACTGGAAGTAGCGGTCCTTCGAGTAGGAGGTCCGCTCGCCGCGGGTCTGCAGGGCGCCGAGGGAGCCCATGCCGCGGTAGGTCTTGAACTGCTTGCCGTTCTGGAACACGAGGTCGCCGGGGCTCTCCTCGCAGCCCGCGAGGAGGGAGCCGAGCATCACGGTGTCGGCACCGGCGACGAGCGCCTTGGCGATGTCGCCGGAGTACTGGAGGCCGCCGTCGGCGATCACGGGCACGCCGGACTCGCGTGCGGCGAGGGACGCCTCGTAGACCGCGGTGACCTGCGGGACGCCGACGCCGGCGACGACGCGGGTGGTGCAGATCGAGCCGGGGCCCACGCCGACCTTGATGGCGTCGGCGCCGGCGTCGACGAGGGCCTGCGCCCCGGAGCGGGTCGCCACGTTGCCGCCGATGACGTCGACGCCGGCGAACGCCGAGTCTGACTTCAGGCGGCGGATGATGTCGAGCACGCCGGCGGAGTCGCCGTTGGCGGTGTCGACGACGATCACGTCGACGCCCGCGTCGAGCAGGGCGGTGGCCCGCTGCCACGCGTCGCCGAAGAAGCCGATCGCGGCGCCGACCCGCAGGCGGCCCTCGTCGTCCTTCGTGGCGTTGGGGTACTGCTCCGACTTGTCGAAGTCCTTCACCGTGATGAGCCCGGCGAGCTTGCCCTGCGCGTCGACGAGCGGCAGCTTCTCGATCTTGTGCTGCGCGAAGAGGGCGATGACCTCGCTGTCGGGGATGCCGACGCGGCCCGTGATCAGGCCGGTGCTGGTCATCACATCGCGGACGAGCGTGGTCGCCTTCTCGAACGGCGAGACGAAGCGCATGTCGCGGTTGGTGATGATGCCCACGAGCACGCCGGTGGAGTCGACGACGGGGAGGCCGCTGATCCGGTACTGGCCGCAGAGGTCGTCGACCTGGGCGACGGTGGCGTCCGGGGTGGTCGTGACGGGGTTCGAGACCATGCCCGACTCGCTCCGCTTCACCCGGTCGACCTGATCGGCCTGGTCGGCGATGGAGAGGTTGCGGTGCAGGACGCCGAGGCCGCCCTGGCGGGCCATCGCGATCGCCATGCGCGCCTCGGTGACGGTGTCCATCGCCGCGGAGAGCAGCGGGGTCGCCACGCTGATGCGCTTGGTGAGGCGGGAGGCCGTGTCGGCCTCGCTCGGGATGACGTCGGTGTGCCCCGGGAGGAGCATGACGTCGTCGTAGGTGAGTCCGAGGAATCCGAAGGGATCCGGCTGGTCCATCAATGCCCCTTAGCAGTTCGAGTGCGGGAGCCCGGAGAGGACGGGAGGAGTCCGCTCACGAGCGCCACGGTTGTTCGATCTTAAGCGCCGCGGGGCCCGCGGTATTCCTCGACGGCGCGGCCGCCGGGCCGCGGATGGGCGCTGGAGCGCTCTCCTCTCCCTCATAATGTCGTCACGCATAAGTGCCGACGGTGAAACACCGCCGACACATGCGGAACGTATGGTCAACCAACGTTGTTTGACGACGGCGATTCGGGCGTGCCCGGAGACCCCATCCGTCTGTGCACCCTGACGAGAGGTAGACGTCTTGCTCACAGCCAGCCGTTCGATGCGCCGCCAGCGCTCGACGACCCTGCATCCGACGGACCGGGAGGCGCCCCGTGGATAGGAGACGCCCGAGGCTCCGAGACCGGCTCCTGGCCCTGGGTCTGCTCGCCGCGACCCTCACCGGGATCGCCGCGGCGGCCCCCGCCGCACTCGCCGCCACCACCGCCGACCAGTCGATCATCGCCTGGGTCCGCGTGCAGGGGACGAACGAGAACCTGACGGGGGTGACCGTCGAGATCGGCGGCGACGCCTCCGCGACCGTGACCACCGGCGAGGACGGCCGGGCCACGTTCCCCCTCGACGCCGCGGGCACCTACACGGTGACCGTCGACGAGGAGTCCCTGCCCGCCGACAAGGGCTACCCCGCAGCGGGTCAGAACCCGAAGCAGGTGAAGATCGTCGCCTCGCAGAACCAGATCGTGAACTTCATCGTCTCGACGGCCAACCCGAAGGGCTCCGGGGCGACCGTCCCGGTCCCGACGGACTCCGCGGCTCCGACGAGCCCTGCGACCGAGGGCACGACCGGCAACGACGCGACGAACCCCGACGGGACGTCCAACGCGGTGAACCAGCCGGTGTCGGCCGACACGTTCTGGATCATCTTCTGGCCGAAGGTCGTCACCGGCCTGATCTTCGGACTCCTGATCGCCCTCGCGGCGATCGGCGCCTCGCTGATCTACGGCGTGACCGGCCTGAACAACTTCGCCCACGGCGAGCTGGTCACCTTCGGCGCGCTGATGGCCTACCTCTTCTCCGGGGTCTTCGGACTCCCGGCGCTGCTGGCCATCCCGATCGCGGTGCTCCTCGGCGGGGCCTTCGGCTTCGTCCAGGACGGGCTGCTCTGGAAGCCGCTGCGGAAGAAGGGCATCCAGCTCATCCCGCTGATGATCGTGACGATCGGCCTCTCGCTGGCCCTGCGGTACGTGTTCGTCTTCTTCTTCGGAGCCGACCGCCTCTCGCTCCCCAACAGCACCGCTCCGTTCTTCACGGTGCCGGAGCTCGGGATCAGCCTGAAGTTCACCGACATCGTCGGCGCCGTGGTCGGCATCGTCTGCATCGTCGCCGTGGCCTACGTGCTCACGAAGACGAAGATCGGCAAGGCGATGCGGGCGGTCTCGGACAACCGGGCCCTCGCCTCCGCCTCGGGCATCAACGTCGAGCGGGTCATCCGCGTCGTCTGGGTGATGTCGGGCGCTCTCGCCGCACTGGCGGGCGTCTACATCGGCTACTACCAGTCGCTGCGCTGGGACACCGGTGCGTCGATCCTGCTGCTGATCTTCGCGGCGATCACGCTCGGCGGACTCGGCTCCGCCTACGGCGCGCTGGTCGGCTCGCTCATCATCGGACTGATGATGAACATCTCGACGATCTGGATCCCGGAGAACCTCAAGTACGTGGCTCCGCTCGTTCTCATGATCATCATCCTCCTGGTCAGGCCGCAGGGAATCCTGGGCCGCAAGGAACGGATCGGCTAGGACACCATGAACCTCAACTTCATCTGGCTGGCGATCGGGCAGATCGTCGATCCCACCGTCGCCGCGTACGCGCTGGCGACCATCGGCCTGGTCATCCACTTCGGATTCACGGGGCTGCTCAACTTCGGACAGGCCGGCTTCATGGCGGTGGGCGGCTACGCCTTCGCCATCACCTCGGTCAAGTTCGAGTGGCCCGTCTGGGGCTCCTTTCTCGCGACCATCGTCGCGGCGACCGTCTTCGCGCTGATCCTCGGCATCCCGACGCTCCGGCTGCGGGCCGACTACCTCTCGATCGTGACGATCGCGGCGGCGGAGATCATCCGGCTCTCGGTCAAGACCCCCGAGTTCTCGGCGATCACCGGCGGCTCGGAGGGCATCAACGGCGCGGCGAAGGCGTTCAACGACCTCAACCCGCTCCCCGAGGGCCGCTGGGGCATCGGCGTCCTCACCTACAGCCAGGACCAGTGGTGGGTGCGGATCGTCGGCTGGGGCCTCGTGCTCCTGGCCTGCCTCCTGGTGTTCCTCCTGATGCGCAGCCCCTGGGGCCGCGTCATCAAGGGCATCCGCGAGGACGAGGACGCCGTGCGCTCGCTCGGCAAGAACGTCTTCTCGTACAAGATCCAGGCGCTGATCCTGGGCGGTGTCCTCGGAGGCCTCGCAGGAGCGCTGTTCATCCTCCCCCGCTCGCTCCAGCCCGACAACTACGGCACCCAGCTCACGTTCTTCCTCTACACGATCATGCTGCTGGGCGGCGCCGCGACGGTCTTCGGACCCGTCGTCGGCTCGATCATCTTCTGGGTCGTCCTCGGTCTCACCGACGGACTGCTCACGCTCGGGATCGACACCGGGGTCCTCAACAACGACCTCATCCGCCTCACCACCGTGCAGACCGGACCCATCCGGTTCATCGTGGTGGGGGTAGCCCTCATGCTCCTGGTGATCTTCAGACCCCAGGGGATCTTCGGCAAGAAGAAGGATCTGCATTTTGCCTAAGACGCCGGTCTCGGACATCACCGAGGAAGCAATCGTCCCCGGGGTCAGGAAGAAGGACCCCATCGTCGTCGCCGACAACGTCAGCCGCCGCTTCGGCGGCCTGACCGCGGTCGACGTCGAGCACCTCGAGATCCCCCGCGGATCCATCACCGCCCTGATCGGCCCGAACGGGGCCGGCAAGACCACGTTCTTCAACCTGCTGACGGGCTTCGACAAGCCCAACACCGGCAAGTGGAACTTCAAGGGCAAGAACCTCGCCAACGTCCCGGCCTACCGGGTGTCGCGGATGGGCATGGTGCGCACCTTCCAGCTCACCAAGGCGCTCGGCGGCATGACCGTGCTCGAGAACATGCTGCTCGGCGCGAAGGGGCAGAAGGGCGAGAACATCTTCACCTCGCTCATCCGCCCGCTGTGGTCGAAGGAGGAGGACTCGATCGAGCAGCGCGCGATCCGCCTGCTCGAGAAGTTCAAGCTGGACACCAAGCGGGACGACTACGCGTCGAGTCTGTCGGGCGGCCAGAAGAAGCTGCTCGAGATGGCGCGGGCGCTGATGTCGGAGCCCGAGCTCGTCATGCTCGACGAGCCGATGGCCGGCGTGAACCCGGCGCTGACGCAGTCGCTCCTGGGCCACATCGTGAACCTGAAGGACGAGGGCATGACGGTGCTCTTCGTCGAGCACGACATGCACATGGTCAACACGATCGCCGACTGGGTGATCGTGATGGCCGAGGGCAAGGTCGTCGCCGAGGGCCCGCCCTCGACCGTGATGAACGACCCGGCCGTCATCGACGCGTACCTGGGCGCTCACCACGACACCGACCTGGGCACGATCGAGGGCCAGCTCGAGATCGCCGAGGAGATGGACTCCGACCTCGTCCGCGAGGACGTGGAGCGGCAGGCGGAGCAGGCCGGCATCCCGACGCCCGGCCACGACGCTCCGGCCGCCGGGACGGCGTCCCCGTCGGCCTCCGCGCCGACGAGCGTCGCCCCGACGACCGACGCCCCGGCCGTCGAATTCGAGAAGGACGAGAAATGACCGCCGACACGACGACTCCGAACACCCTCGAGACGCACGACCTGCACGCGGGCTACGTGCCGGGGGTCAACATCCTCAACGGCTCGAACGTCTACGTGAAGCGCGGCGAGCTCGTCGGGATCATCGGCCCGAACGGCGCCGGCAAGTCGACCCTGCTGAAGGCGATGTTCGGCCTGGTCAACATCCGCCAGGGCACCGTCCTGCTGAACGGCGAGGACATCACCGGCCTCAAGGCCGACAAGCTGGTGTCCAAGGGCGTGGGCTTCGTGCCGCAGAACAACAACGTCTTCCCGTCGCTCACCATCGAGGAGAACCTCGAGATGGGCATGTACCAGAAGCCGAAGCTGTACAAGGAGCGGCTCGAGTTCGTGACGGAGCTCTTCCCGGAGCTCAGCAAGCGGCTCAAGCAGCGCTCGGGATCGCTCTCGGGCGGTGAGCGCCAGATGGTGGCGATGTCGCGGGCTCTGATGATGGACCCGTCGATGCTTCTGCTCGACGAGCCCAGCGCCGGCCTGTCCCCAATGCGGCAGGACGAGACCTTCGTCAACGTGCAGCGGATCAACCGCGCGGGCGTCTCGATCATGATCGTCGAGCAGAACGCCCGGCGGGCGCTGCAGATCTGCGACCGCGGGTACGTCCTCGACCAGGGCCGCGACGCCTACGAGGGCGCGGGCCGGGAGCTGATGAACGACCCCAAGGTCATCGAGCTCTACCTGGGCACGCTCGCGACGACCAACGAGGTCACCACGAGCACCCCGACCGTCGGCGGCTGATCCCCGCCGCGAAGGGCCCGTCGTCTCCGGACGGCGGGCCCTTCGTCGTTCCCCGGGGCGCCGAGTCGGGGCGAGCAGGTCGGTGCGGCTCCGGATCGGAGGCGGAGCCGCCGGGGCAGGACGCCGGGCCGCACGACGAGGAGTCGGAGCGGGGCGGGGAGGCGGGCGGCACGATCCTCGGAGACGCGGCCGCGCAGGGTGCCGGAGGAGGAGTCGAGGGGGCCGCTCGCCTGCCGCGGACGGGCCCTCAGCGGCCTCTCCGCAGCGCCCGCCGCAGGCCCGGGAAGTCGCCGGGACGGCGGGTCTGGCACCCCTTCCCCTGTACCCGCGGCAGGGGCGGGACAGCGAGAGTCTCTCCGCACCCGCGACCCCCACGAGGGGGACGGGATATCGCCCCTCCTGCCGTAGTTTTGGGGACACGGGACAGCCTCGCAGGGGGACGTCCCGCTCCCCTTTCCCCCCGGTAGGTGCCGCGATCGGCCGCCGATCTCCTCCCCTCCCCGCAGCGCCTCGAGCGCCGCGTCGTCCGCCTCGAAGGAGCCGACCATGAAGAGCTACACCCCCGCCCCTGTGGAACTCGGAGCCGGCTTCGGCACCGGCGCGATCGGCGACTACGAGCGCTGGCGCGTCGTCGGCGTCTACGCCCAGGTCGTCATCGCCGAGACCACCGGAGGCAAGCGCCGCAACTACAGCCGCTCCTTCGTCACCTACCGCCTCGCGCAGGAGGCGGAGCTGCTCCGCGCCTCCTAGGCCCTCCGCACTCCACGAGCGCGCGTCCTCCCCGGGAGGGCGCGCGCTTCTGCGTTCCCGCCTGACGTCGTCGCTCCCGTCCGCGGTCGTGCAGGGCGCTCCTCGATGCCGAGAGAGGCGATCGGAGGCGCTCACTGCAGGCGAGAGCCGCTTCACCGAGGAGGAGAGGCTCCCTCGACGCGGCGAGAGGCCCTGGACGCCGCGGAGCCGTCCGTCCGCGCCCGACGGCGGTGTCGCCCCCGGGGACGGCCTCGGCGCCTCCCTGCGCCCGTCCGCGCGACCGGCGCCTCCGCCCCTGCGCTCCGGGAACGGCGAAGGGGCCCGGTCCGAAGACCGAGCCCCTCAGGCGTGCGGCAGGAGCCGCGTCACCGCGTCGTCAGTTCAGCGAACCCTCGACGGTCTCCTCGAAGGAGGTGGTGTTGCCCGTGCCGTACTTGTAGATCGAGACCGAGGCCTCGCTGGTGTCGCCGTTCTCGTCGAACGAGATCGGGCCGGAGAGGCCGTCGTAGTCGATGTCCTCGCCGTCGGCGATCAGCTTCGCGCAGTCGGCGAAGGTCGTGCACTTGGTGCCGCCCTCCGAGACCGACATGAGGTTGTCGCGGATGGTCGCACCGTCCGTCGCCTTGCCCTGGAGCGCGGCGAGAGCGGTCAGGACCGTCGCGTCGTACGACTCCGGCGCGTAGCTGAACACGGTCAGCGCGTCGTTGCCCTGCGACTCGACGAGCGACTGCAGCTTGCCCTGGAAGTCCTCGGACGCCTGGACGCCGGGGTTGGTGAACTGAGCGCCGGCGATGTCGACGTTCGTGTCGGACTCGCCGATGACGCCGTAGTTGCCGTCCGTGCCGTAGAGCTTCGAGAAGTCGAAGCCCTTGGCCGAGAGCTGCTCCGCGATGGTCTTGATCTCGTCGAACGAGATGACGACCAGCGCGTCGGGATTCGGGGCGAGGACCGAGGTCAGCGCCGAGTTGAAGTCGGTCGAGGCCGGCTCGAAGATCTCCTCGGCCGCGACGGACGCTCCGCCCGCCTCGAGGGTCTCCTTGATGTTCTTCTCGAGGCCGGTGCCGTACGCGTCGTTCATGTACAGGATCGAGACGTTGGTCTTGCCGTCGCCGAGGATCTTGTTGCCGAGGATGCGGCCCTGGAGCACGTCCGAGGGAGCGGTGCGCCAGTAGTAGCCGTCGTCGTCGTAGGTCGTGAAGTCCGGCGAGGTGTTGGCCGGCGAGATCTGGACGACGCCCGCCTGGGTCACCTGGTCGATGAAGGTCTTCGAGACGCCCGAGGACGCCGCGCCGATGATGGCGGAGACGTTGTCGGCGATGAGGGACGTGGCCGACTGCGTCGCGATGTCGGTCGTGGTGTCGCCCGAGTCCTTCTGCTCCACGTCGATCGTGATGCCGGCCTTGGCGTCGTTGATGTCGACGACCGCCTGGTCGACGCCCGCGATCTCGGGCGGGCCGAGGACGGCGAGGGTGCCGGTCTGGGGGAGGATCGTGCCGATCTTCAGGGACAGGTCGCCCGAGCCGCTGTCGCCGCCCGATCCGCTGTCGCCGCCGCCGGCGCAGCCGGCGAGGACGAGAGCGCTGGCGCCCAGAATGGCGACGCCGCCGAGGGTTGCCCGGAGGGACCGCGCGCGGGCCGAGCCGGCCTTCGCGTAAACGCCCATGTTGCTCCTTGAGAGGTGTGTGTCAGTGGGAGCGGCGCCGGTGGCAACCGCTCGGCCAACCTAACCTCCGAAGCACCCGTGAACAATACAGGGGTGTTACCAATACGTTTCGCGACCGGATCGTTACCTTTCCGCTGTCGCGCCGCGCCAGGACGACGCGTTCCGCAGATCAGACGGAGGATCGGCGCCGTCGGCGCTCCGCAGCGACGAGGTCGCCTGAGAAGATCGCCAGGGCGGCCCACACCAGCGCGAAGCCGATCCAGCGCTCGAGCGGCATCTCCTCGTGGAGGACGAAGGCCCCGACGAGGAACTGCAGGAACGGCGTCAGGTACTGCACGAAGCCGACGATCGAGAGCGGGAGGCGCCGGGCGGCACCCGCGAACAGGAGCAGCGGGACGGCCGTGACGATGCCGGCCGAGGCGAGGATCAGGGCGTGCCCCGTCCCCTCCGTCGTCAGGGTCAGCCCCACCGTGGAGCCGACGACCGCCAGCTGCACGACGGCGAGCGGCGTCAGCCAGAGCGTCTCGAGGGTCAGCCCGCCGACCGCGTCCAACGTGCCGCCGACCCGGCTCTTCACCAGGCCGTAGAGGCCGAAGGAGAAGGCGAGGGCGAGCGAGATCCACGGGAAGGATCCGTAGCCCACGGCGATGACCAGCACGGCGACGGCGCTGACACCCATCGCGGCCCACTGCAGGGGCCGGAGGCGCTCGCGCAGCACCAGGACGCCCAGCAGCACCGTGACCAGCGGGTTCATGAAGTAGCCCAGGGCCGCCTCGATGACGTGACCCGTGGTCGTGGCGATCACGTAGACCTGCCAGTTGACGTAGATGAGCACGCCGGCGATCGCCATCACGCCGAGCAGGCGGGGGCGGCGCAGCAGCGCGCCGAAGGAGCGCCAGCCGCGGAGGACCGTGAGCAGGATCACGCAGAAAACGAGCGAGAAGAGGACCCGGAAGGCGACGATCTCGAACGGCGAGGCCGGCGCCATCGCGATGAAGTAGAGGGGCATCGCGCCCCAGAGCAGGTAGGCCGAGAACGCGAAGAGCAGCCCCGTGCCGGACATCCCGCCCGGGCGTCCTGCGGCTCCGAGAGCCTCCACTCCTTCGCCGACGGGCACGTCCGAGGGGGACGGCGAGACGGACTCGGCAGGGGTGCGGGAGCTGGTCACTCCCCCGATGCTACGCAGGCGCGGGGTGGGGGAATGGCCCTCCACCGGTCGGATCAGGCCACTGGTCGCGAGGAGGACCGGGAACGACGGAAGGGCCCGCCGACCGAGGTCGACGGGCCCTTCCGAGTGGTGCTGCCTAGCGGACGACGACCGCGAGGACGTCGCGAGCGGAGAGGACCAGCAGGTCCTCGCCACCGAACTTGACCTCGGTTCCGCCGTACTTGGAGTAGATCACCTTGTCGCCGACGGCGACGTCGAGCGGCACGCGGTTGCCGTTGTCGTCGATGCGACCGGGTCCGACGGCGACGACCTCGCCCTCCTGCGGCTTCTCCTTGGCGGTATCGGGGATGACGAGACCGGAAGCGGTCACCTGCTCCGCCTCGACCTGCTTGATGACGATGCGATCTTCGAGCGGCTTGATGGACACCGACACGGTTGACCTCTTTCTTGACGACGATGTGGGCGGAACGCGGTTCTGGCACACACGCTCCGAGAGTGCTAGATCCATCGTAGGGGCTCCGCTGGCACTCGTGCAATCAGAGTGCCAAGCAGGGCGGCGGACCCGCCCGAGGCCGTGGCCTACCATGGCCGGATGCGACGCGACGAGCTGGTCGAGCTCCTCTCCCCCGAGGGCCTCCGGCTCCTCGACTCCCTCGACGGCTACCGGTCCGACGACCTGGTGCGGGCCGTGGCTCGCCTGCGAGCGGCCGGCCACTCCCCCGTCCTCGTCGCGGCGGTGCTGACCCAGGCGAGGCTCCGGCAGAAGGCGGAGGCGAAGTTCGGCGAGTTCGCCCGCTCGATGCTCTTCACGGACGCGGGGCTCGAGCAGGCGACCCGGCTGCGCGTCGCCGCTCTGCACGCCGGCCGGTTCGCCGCCGCGGGAGCGGTGCGCGTCGCCGACCTCGGCAGCGGGATCGGCGGCGACGCCCTCGCGATGGCCGCGATCGACCTGGCGGTCACCGCCGTCGAAGCCGACGAGGTCACCGCGACGCTGGCCAGCTTCAACCTCGCCCCGTTCCCCGCGGCGAGCGCCGTGCACTCGACGGCCGAGGCCTTCGACCTCGACGGCTTCGACGCCGTCTACCTGGACCCCGCGCGCCGCACGGCCGGCCACCGCGAGACCCGCCGGCTCGACGATCCGGACGACTACTCCCCCTCGCTCGACTTCGCGTTCGGCCTGGCCGAGCACCGTCCGGTGGGCGTGAAGGTGGGCCCGGGCTTCGACCGCGAGCGCCTGCCGCGGGACGCCGAGGCGCAGTGGGTCTCCGTCGACGGCGAGCTGGTCGAGACCGGGCTCTGGTTCGGCGCCCTCGCGCGCCCGGGCGTGCGCCGTTCCGCTCTGCTGCTCGGCGCGGCCGGCTCCTCCGAGCTCACCGCGGCGGGCGACAGCGAGGACGAGGAGGTCGGCCCCCTCGGCGCGTTCGTGCACGAGCCGGACGGCTCCGCGATCCGCGCTCGTCTCCTCGGCGAGCTCGCGCGCTCCAGCGGCTCGCGGATGCTCTCGCCCGGCATCGCGTACCTGACCGGCGACGACGCGGCCGCCTCCCCCTTCCTCCGCAGCTTCCGGGTCCTCGCCGAGCTGCCGCTGGACGAGCGCACGCTGGCGAAGGAGCTGCGCACCCGCGGCATCGGCGTGCTCGAGATCAAGAAGCGCGGGGTGGACGTCGACCCCGCCCGCTTCCGCAAGCGCCTGGGCCTCTCCGGCACCGGCAGCGCGGTGCTGATCCTGACGCGGATCGCCGGGCGCCACCGCGCCCTGCTCGCGGAGCGCGTCGACCGGTCCGCGCCGGCTCAGTAGCCGGAGGTGCCGGCGGCGAGGGCCACCACCACGAACACGATGAAGACCGCCAGGTAGATCAGCGAGACGGCGATGCCGGCGAACCCGGTGATGATCGCGGTCAGCGCGAACCCGCGCGCGGCCGGCTCGCGGCGGCGTCCGAGGAAGCCGAGCACGACGGCCGGAGCCGACAGCAGGAAGCCGAAGCCGGCGGCGAAGAGAGTGATGACCAGGCCGACGATGCCGAGGATCATTCCGACGAGGCTCAGCGTGCGCGGGACGACGGGCGCCGGTGCGGCCGCGTAGGCGGCGGGGTGGCCGGGCGCAGAGGAATAGGCGGACGCCGAGGGGTACGCGGGCGGGGGCGGCGGCGACCCGTAGGCCGGCGGCGCGGAGTCCGCGAGCGGCGCTGACGGCTGCGACGCGGCCGAGGGCGGAGCGGGCGGAGCCGGCGGAACGGGCGGAGCCGGCGGGACCGGCACGGAGCCGTGCTGCTCGTCGGAGCCGGGGCCGGGACGGGTGCTGTCGTCGCTCATGGCGCGAGTCTAGCCAGCACCCGCGCGGCGGCGGGGGCCTCCGCCGCGTCAGGCGGGCAGGTATCCGCCGTCGCGAAGGTCGCCGACGAAGGCCGTCCAGGCGAGGTAGGCGATCACCGCGAGGACGATCGCGAGGTAGCCCAGCACGAAGCCGGCCACCGCTGGGCCGCGGCCGCGCTGTCCGGAGCGTCCGGCCTGGGCGAAGCCGATGTGGCCGAGGACGATGGCGGCGGGAGCCAGGCCCAGCAGCCCGCAGACCAGAGCCGCGACCGCGAGCGGGTTCATCGGCGGGCGGCGGGGCGGCAGCCCGGGGTAGGGATCGGCGACGGCCGTCGGCGGCGGGTAGGCCGCCGACGGCTCGCCGAGCGGAGGGGCGAACGGCGCGGGCGCCGGTCCGGTCTGCGGTCCGGGCGCGGTCTCGTCGGTCACGGTGTCCTCCTGGTGGTGCGGGCGCCCCCGAGCCTCGGGGGCGTGTCGATCAGTACCCGGTCGTGGGCATGGTCGCCGCGATCGAGAAGAGAGCGACGAACGAGATGATGGTGATGATGATCGCGACGAAGCCGATGATGACGGCGGCGAGGGCGAGACCGCGGCCCTTCTCCCCGGTGCGCTTGATCTGCGACAGGGCGATGAAGCCCAGCACGATGCCCACGATGGAGACGAAGAACGAGGCGATGAAGCCGATGATCGCCAGGATGTTGTAGCGGTCGGACGCGGGCGTGTACGGAGTGGTCATGGAATCCCCCAGGGTCAGGAACGAGCGGATGCGGCCAAGAGTGGCAGTGGCACGATCCGCCTGTCAAAAAGCTGGACGGCGCTTGCGCGCCCCGGCCACCGCCCGGTAGACGCCTCAGCGGACCTGGATCTCGGTGACCGGGAGGGTCGAGTCGGCGCCGAAGCCGAGTCCCGACGGGGGATGCCCCGCCTCGATCAGCTGCGCCGCCAGCGCGGCGATCATCGCGCCGTTGTCGGTGCAGAGCGAGAGCGCCGGGATCCGCAGGGTCACTCCGGCCGTCGCGCACCGCTCCTCCGCCAGCGCGCGCACCCGGGCGTTGGCGACCACGCCGCCGCCGAGCAGGAGGCGCGGCACGCCCCGGTCGCGGCACGCGGCGAGCGCCTTCGTGAGCAGGACGTCGGCGACCGCCTCGCGGAAGCTCGCCGCGACGTCGGCCACGGGCACCTCCTCCCCCGCGTCCTGGCGCTTCTCGACCCAGCGGGCGACCGCGGTCTTCAGCCCCGAGAACGAGAAGTCGTAGCGGTGGCGCTCGAGGTCCTTCGGCAGGCTGAGCCCGCGGGGGAAGCGGATGGCCTTCGGGTCCCCGTCCGCGGCCACCCGGTCGATCTGCGGTCCGCCCGGATAGGGCAGGCCCAGGACGCGCGCCACCTTGTCGAAGGCCTCGCCGGCGGCGTCGTCGATGGTCTCGCCGAGCAGCTCGACGTCCGACACCAGATCGCGCACGTGCAGGAGCGAGGTGTGCCCGCCCGAGACCAGCAGCGCGATCGTCGGCACCTCGACGGGGCTGCCCTCGCTGCCGTCCGCGCGGAGGACGTCGGCTCCCACGTGGCCGACGAGGTGGTTGACGGCGTAGAGCGGCAGGCCGAGCGAGACGGCGAGCGCCTTCGCCGCTCCGACGCCGACCATGAGGGCGCCCGAGAGCCCCGGCCCGCTGGTGACCGCGATCGCGTCCAGGTCGCCGAGCGCGACACCGGCCTCGGCGAGCGCGGCGTGCAGGGCGGGCTCGAGCGCCTCCAGGTGCGCCCGGGCCGCCACCTCGGGCACGACGCCGCCGTAGCGGGCGTGCTCCTCCATCGAGGAGGCGATGGTGTTCGAGAGCAGCGTCGTGCCGCGGACGATGCCGATCCCCGTCTCGTCGCAGCTGGTCTCGATGCCGAGGACGAGGGGTCCGGTGCTCACGGGGTCTCCTGGGTCGGGGTCGGCGGCAGGCGCATCACGATCGCGTCCACTCCGTCGGGCTGGTAGTAGGCGGGGCGGACGCCGATCTCCTCGAAGCCCTCCGAGCGGTAGAGGGTCTGCGCGGCGGGGTTGTCGGCGCGGACCTCGAGGAAGACCTCGCGGGCGCCGCGCTCGCGGGCCGCCTCGAGCAGCGCCCGCAGCAGCCGGCGGCCGAGGCCCGTGCGGCGGACCCGGGCGACGACCGCGATCGTCTGCACGTCGCCCTCGTGGGCGCCGACGGGGCAGAGGAGCCCGGCGTAGCCGACCACCTCGCCGTCCTGCTCGGCGACCAGGTAGCGGGTGTGGCGGCTGCGGATCTCCTCCGCCATCATCCCGCGCGACCAGGCGTCTCCGGCGAACTCGGACTCCTCGATCGCCATGACGGCGTCGAGGTCGTCCGCCTGCGCGTCGCGGAGCACCGCCTCGCTCATGCGGTCACCCGCTTGGGGCCGGCCGACAGCGTGACGTCCGGCGAGCGGAGGTAGAGGGGCTCGTCCGCGGCGCCGGGGCGGCCGGCCGCGCGAAGGCGGGCGGCCACGACTCCGAGCTCGCCAGCGGAGACCGACTCGGCCTCCAGGCGCGGGAGCTCCGGATGCGGGAGGGCCGGCGGCTTGTCCAGGCCGGGGCCGGCGAGGCGGACGGGGAGCCCCTGGTCGTCGAGCCCGTCGTAGGCGCTCCAGTACAGCTCTCGGCGGCGGGCGTCGGTGACGACGAGGAAGCCCGCGGCGCGCCCGTGCCGCAGCGCGGCGAGCGCGATCGCGTCGTGCGAGACCACGGGGAGAGTGGGGACGCCGCGGCCGAGCGCGAACGCCCGGGCAGCGGCGATGCCGACCCGGAGGCCCGTGAAGGGGCCGGGGCCCATGCCCACGGCGACCGCCTCGATGCCCGCGGGCGCGACGCCCGCCGCCTCGAGCGCCTCCTGGATCAGGCGGCCGACCACCTCGGCGTGCCGCATGGTGTCGGTCTCGGTGCGCTCCGAGCGCACGGCGCCCGCGGAGTCGACGACGGCGACGGAGGTTCCGGAGGAGGTGTCGATCGCGAGGAGCACGCGTCCAGGGTACCCGCGGGCTCAGCTCCAGCCGGTGCCGCGGAAGCGGACGGTCCGCGGCTCGATCGGCTCCTCGCCCTCGTCGGCGTCGGAGCCGGCCGTCGGCCGCTCGATGACCACGTCGAGCCAGGACTCCGCGACGCCGTCCAGCATCCCGGCGCCCCACTCCACGACGACCACCGAGCGCGCCAGGTCGAGGTCGAGGTCGTCGAGCTCGACCGGCGAGCCCACGCGGTAGGCGTCGACGTGCACGAGCGGCGGCCCGTCGTGCAGCGGCGGATGCGTCCGCGCGATCACGAAGGTGGGGCTCGTCACGGGACCCCGCACGTCGAGGCCCTCGCCGAGTCCCCGGGTGAAGGTGGTCTTGCCCGCCCCGAGCGGCCCCGTCAGCACCAGGAGGTCGCCGGCGCGCAGCACTCGGCCGAGCTCGCGGCCCAGCTCCGCCATGGCCTCCGGATCAGCGACCTCGACGACGCGGTCCGCGAACCAGGAGCGCTCAGGCACGGCCGTCCGCCGCGCTCAGCAGCCGCCGCTGGACGCGCGGCCCGAGCCGGGTGACCAGCTCGTAGTTGATGGTGCCGCACCAGCGCGCCCACTCGTCGACCGAGGGGACGCCGGTCGTCGGATCGCCCCAGAGCGTCACCGGGTCGCCCGTCGCGACGCTCGCATCCCCCACGTCGACGACGAACTGGTCCATCGCGACCCGCCCGGCGATCCGGTGGCGGCGGCCGCCGATCGAGACCTCCGCGACGCCGGAGGCGCTGCGCGGGATGCCGTCCGCGTAGCCGAACGGCACGAGCGCCAGGGTCGTCCCGCCCTCGGCGCGCCAGGTGTAGTCGTAGCTCACGCCGGTCCCGTGGGGCACCCGGCGGACGCCGGCGACGCGGCCCTGCAGCGTCATCGCCGGGACGAGCCCGAGCTGCAGCGAGGTCTCGTCCTCGAACGGCGAGAGCCCGTAGAGGGCGATGCCGCTGCGCACCATGTCGAGCCGGGCCTCCGGGAGGCGCAGCGCGGCGGCCGTCGCGGCGAGGTGCAGGACCGGCGCCTGCACCCCGTGCTCGGCCAGCACGGCCTCGGCGCGGCGGAGGAGCGCGAGCTGGGCGAGGTCGTCCTCGCGCGAGGTGTTGGACAGGTGCGAGAACAGCCCGGTGAGGTGGACGGTCCCGCGCGCGCTGTGGCGGGCGAGCGCCTCCGCCAGGCGCGGCCACTCCTCCTCCGGGGCGCCGTTGCGGCTGAGGCCCGTGTCGACCTTGAGCTGCACGGCGGCGCGCACACCGCGGTCCTCCGCCGACTGCGCGAGCGTGTCGAGCTGGTCTGTGGAGGAGACGGCGACGTCGATGGAGTGCTCGAGCGCGGCGTCGAAGTCCTCGCCGGGGTCGTGCAGCCAGCAGAGGATCGGAGCGACGACGCCGGCCTCCCGCAGGGCCACGGCCTCGCGCAGCTCCGCCGTGCCGAGGGCGTCCGCGCCTCCGTCGAGCGCCGCCTGCGCCGCGGCGAGGGCGCCGTGCCCGTAGCCGTTGGCCTTGACGACGGCCATGAGCCGGCGGGCGCCGGTGAGCTCGCGCAGGCGCGCGGCGTTCGCCGCCATCGCGTCGACGTCGATCACCGCCTCGCGGTACGACGCGGGGGTGGTCACGACTCGGCCACGACGAACGCGCAGGCCACGCCGGCGTCGTGCGTCATCGACAGGTGCACGCGCGTGATCCCCCTCGCCTCGGCGGCCGCCCGGGCCGGGCCGTGCAGCGCGAAGGAGGGATTGCCGTGCTCGTCCCGCTCGACGACCATGTCGTGCCAGCGGGCGCCCGCGGAGTCGCCGAGCGCCTTGATCAGCGCCTCCTTGGCGGCGAAGCGGCCCGCCAGCGAGGCGACGGGGAGCGAGCGTTCGCTCTCGGCGAACAGCCGATCACGGAGCCGCGGGGTACGCGTCAGCGAGCGCTCGAAGCGCGCGAGGTCCACCACGTCCACCCCGATCCCCACGATCACGGCTCGATCACTCGACCGTGACCGACTTGGCGAGATTGCGCGGCTGGTCGACGTCGAGGCCCTTGGCGGCGGCGAGCTCCATCGCGAACATCTGCAGCGGGGTGACGGCGAGCAGCGGCTCGAACAGCGGGTCGGCGAGCGGGATCGGGACGACCTCGTCGGCGATCTGGATCGCGGCCGTGTCGCCCTGCTCCGCGATCGCGATGACGCGGGCACCACGGGCCTTGATCTCCTGGATGTTCGAGATCACCTTGCGCTGCAGCTCGTACGACTCGCTCGGGCTCGGCACGATCACGAACACGACCTGGCCCGGCTCGATCAGCGCGATGGGGCCGTGCTTGAGCTCGCCCGCCGCGAAGCCCTCGGCGTGGATGTAGGCGAGCTCCTTGAGCTTCAGCGCGCCCTCGAGCGCCACCGGGTAGCCGACGTGGCGGCCGAGGAACAGCACCGCGCGGGTGTCGGCCATCCAGCCGGCCAGCTGGGCGATGTCGTCGGAGGCGTCGAGCACGCGGGAGAGCTTCTCCGGGATCGCGGCGAGCTGGGCCGCCTGCGAGGCGACGAGCTCGGTGGAGGCGGCGCCGCGCACCGCGGCCAGGTGCAGCCCGAACAGGTAGAGCGCCGCGATCTGGGCGACGAAGGCCTTGGTCGAGGCGACCGCCACCTCCGGGCCCGCGTGCGTGTAGAGGACGGCGTCCGACTCGCGCGGGATCGTCGCGCCCTGGGTGTTGCAGACCGAGAGCGTCTTGGCGCCGTGCTCGCGGGCGTACTTGACCGCCATCAGCGTGTCCATCGTCTCGCCGGACTGGCTGATCGAGACGACGAGAGTGCGCGGGGTGAGCACCGGGTCGCGGTAGCGGAACTCGTGGCTGAGCTCGACCTCGACGGGGACGCGCGCCCACTTCTCGATCGCGTACTTGGCGACCATGCCGGAGTAGGCCGCCGTGCCGCAGGCGATGATCGTGATGCGGTCGATCTCCGTCAGCACGGGGCCGAGCGCGTCGAGCTCGGGCAGCGTGATCGCGCCCTCGTGGATGCGGCCGCGGAGCGTGTTCGCGACGGCCTCGGGGCCCTCGGTGATCTCCTTCGCCATGAAGCTCGACCAGCCGCCCTTCTCGGACGCCGACGCGTCCCAGGCGATCTCGAACGGCTCGGTCTCGACGGGGTTCCCGAAGAAGTCGGTCACCGTGACGAGCTCGGGGGTGATCGTGACGATCTGGTCCTGCCCGATCGCGACCGCGCGGCGGGTGAACTCGACGAACGCCGCCACGTCGGAGCCGAGGAAGTTCTCCCCGTCGCCCAGGCCGATCACGAGGGGCGAGTTGCGGCGCGCGCCGACGACCACGCCGGGCTGGTCCTGGTGGAGGGCGAGCAGGGTGAAGGCGCCCTCGAGGTGCGCGACGACGGCCCGGAAGGCGAGCACGAGGTCGCCGGTGCGGCGGTACTCGCGGGCGATCAGGTGCGCGGCGACCTCGGTGTCGGTCTCGCTCTCGAAGACGGCGCCCTCGGCGAGCAGCTGCTCCTTGAGCGGCTGGAAGTTCTCGATGATGCCGTTGTGGATGACGGCGAGCCTGCCGTCGTCCGCGAGGTGGGGGTGGGCGTTGCGGTCGGTCGGGCCGCCGTGCGTCGCCCAGCGGGTGTGGCCGATGCCCGTGGTGCCCTCGGCCAGCGGGTGCGCCTCGAGGTCGTCGACCAGGACGCTGAGCTTGCCCGATCGCTTGCGGCTGTCGAGCTGCCCGTCGGCGTCGATCACGGCCACGCCGGCCGAGTCGTAGCCGCGGTACTCCAGACGCTTCAGGCCCCCGAGCAGCACGGCCAGGCTGTCGCGCTCACCGACGTATCCAACGATTCCACACATGCGCTCGATTCTAAGCGGCGCAGAGGCGCCTCCCGCGGCGTCCGGCACCCGGCGGGGCGGACGCTAGGATCGGTCCCCATGCCGTCGTCTCCTCGCGATCCCGCGCGCGACGCGCACCCCTCCCCCTTCGTCGAGATCGTCCGCTCCGACTGGGCCGAGCTCGCCCGCAGCACGGAGCTGCCGCTGTCCGAGACCGAGGTCGTGCAGCTGCGGGGGCTGGGCGACCGGCTGAGCCTCACCGAGGTCGCCGAGGTCTACCTGCCGCTCTCGCGCCTGCTCAGCCTGTACGCGGGTGGCGCGCGGCACCTGCACCGCGCGACGAGCACGTTCCTCGGGGAGCGCGCGCAGCCGACTCCGTTCGTGATCGGCGTCGCCGGGTCGGTCGCGGTGGGCAAGTCGACGATCGCGCGCCTGCTGCGCGAGCTGCTCGCCCGCTGGGAGGACACGCCCCGCGTCGAGCTGGTGACCACCGACGGCTTCCTGCTCCCCAACCGAGAGCTGGAGCGCCGCGGTCTGATGAGCCGCAAGGGCTTCCCGGAGTCGTACGACCGGCGGGCGCTGCTCCGCTTCGTCTCGGAGGTGAAGGGCGGGGCCGCGGAGGTGCGCGCGCCGTTCTACTCGCACCTCTCCTACGACATCGTCCCCGACGCGGAGATCGTCGTGCGGCGGCCGGACGTGCTGATCGTCGAGGGCCTGAACGTGCTGCAGCCGCCGGTGCCCGGTCACGGCCTGGCGGTGAGCGACCTGTTCGACTTCACCGTCTACGTGGACGCGCGCACCAGCGACATCGCGCGCTGGTACGAGGAGCGCTTCCTCACCCTGCAGCAGGGCGCCTTCGCGAATCCGAACTCCTACTTCCACCGCTACGCAGCGCTCAGCCCGGACGAGGCCCGCGAGCGCGCACGGAGCATCTGGGCCGCGATCAACGAGCCGAACCTGCTGCAGAACGTGCGCCCCACCCGCTCCCGCGCGAGCCTCGTCCTGCGCAAGCAGGCGGACCACACCGTCTCCTCGGTCCTCCTCCGCAAGATCTGACCGCGCCCCGCCGCCCGTTGCGAGCCGCCACTCCGCCCCGCAGACCGCGCAGGAGCAGCCTCACCGAGCCCCTCGACCGCGGGATCCGTGCACGCTCGCCACCATCCACGAGCGGTCGCGGGAATCGCGTGCCAAGCGATTCACGCGCAACGGAGGCGCCCCGCTCCACCCGCGCAACCTCCTCACGAAGCCGACCGCGAAGGGCCGCGCGGGGAGCGGCCCCTCGACGAACACAGCCGCGTGCCAAGCGATTCCCCCGCGGCGAACGCGACCCGCTCCACTCAGCGCGCCCACCTCACCGATCCGACCGCGGGGCGCCGCGCAGGAAGCGGCACCACCCACGAGCGGTCACGGGAATCGCGTGCCAAGCGATCCACGCGCCGCGAACGCGACCCGCTCCACCCGGCGCGACCACCTCCTCGAGCCGACCGCGGGGAGCCGCGCAGGGAGCGGCTCCCCCTGCAAGCCGTCGGAGGAATCGCGTGCCAAGCGATTCATCCGCGGCGAACGCGACCCGCTCCACCCGGCGCGACCACCTCCTCGAGCCGACCGCGGGGAGCCGCGCAGGGAGCGGCTCCCTAGGAACGCAGCCGCTCGAGCACGACCGCGGCGAGCGATTCGGCGAGGCGGTCGGCCGTCTCCTGCGTCTTCGCCTCGACCATGACGCGCACCATCGGCTCGGTGCCGGAGGGGCGCAGGAGCACGCGGCCGTCGCTGCCGAGCTCGGTGGTGGCGTCGGCGACGGCGGAGGCGATGACCTCGTCGTCGCGGACGCCCTCGCGGTCGACGCCGCGCACGTTGACGAGGGTCTGCGGGAAGACGGACATGACGGCGGCCAGGTCGGCGATCGTGCGTCCGGTCCGGGCCATCTCTGCCGCGAGCTGGAGTCCGGTGAGCACGCCGTCGCCGGTGGTGGCGTAGCGGCTCATGATGACGTGGCCGGACTGCTCCCCGCCGAGCGAGTAGCCGGCGTCGTTCATCGCCTCGAGGACGTAGCGGTCGCCGACCGCGGTCTCGATGACCCGGATGCCGGCGTCGCGCATGGCGAGCTTGAGGCCGAGGTTGCTCATGACGGTGGCGACGAGGACGTCGTCGCGGAGCGCGCCGCGGCGGGCCATGGCGGTCGCGAGGATCGCCATGATCTGGTCGCCGTCGACGATGCGGCCCTCGGCGTCCACCGCGAGGCAGCGGTCCGCGTCGCCGTCGTGGGCGATGCCGATGTCGGCGCCGGCCGCGCGGACGGCGTCGGCGACGTTGTCGAGGTGGGTCGAGCCCACGCCGTCGTTGATGTTGAGGCCGTCGGGGTCGTTGCCGATCACGGTGACGGTCGCTCCGGCGTCGGTGAACACCTGGGGCGAGATGCCGGCGGCGGCGCCGTGCGCGCAGTCGATGACCACGTGCACGCCGTCCAGGCGGGTGCCCTCGAGGGATCCGAGCAGGTGGAGGACGTAGCGGTCCTCCGCGTCGGAGAAGCGGGTGATGCGGCCGACGTCGGCTCCGGTCGGCGTGAGCGGGGGGACGCCGAGGGCCGCCTCGATGCGGTTCTCGAGCTCGTCCGGGAGCTTGCGTCCGCCGGCGGCGAAGAACTTGATGCCGTTGTCGGCGGCGGGGTTGTGCGAGGCCGAGATCATCACGCCGAAGTCGGCGTTCTCGTCGGCGATGAGGTAGGCGGTGGCGGGCGTCGGGATGACGCCGGCGTCGAGCACGTCGACTCCCGCGCTCGCGAGACCCGCCGCGACAGCGGCTCCGATGAACTGACCGGAGATGCGGGGGTCGCGGGCGAGCACGGCGACGGGCCGACGGCCCTCGGCCCGGGCGGCCGCTCCGAGTACACGGGCGGCCGCCTGGGCGAGGCCGAGAGCCAGGTCGGCCGTGACCTCGCGATTCGCGAGGCCACGGACGCCGTCTGTTCCGAACAGGCGCGGCATGGTGCGCAGTCCCTTCTCGAGCTGCTGGTCGTGCGGCCCTCAGGCCGCGGCGACTAGCGCTTCGAGAACTGGGACGCCTTGCGGGCCTTCTTGAGACCGGCCTTCTTGCGCTCGATGACGCGGGCGTCGCGGGTCAGGAAGCCCGCCTTCTTCAGGATCGCGCGGTTGTTCTCGCGGTCGATCTCGTTGAGCGCACGGGCGATGGCGAGGCGCAGCGCGCCGGCCTGGCCGGAGGGGCCGCCGCCGGTGATCTTGGCGACCACGTCGTAGGAGCCGACGAGGTCGAGCACCTTGAAGGGGTCGGTGATCAGCTGCTGGTGCAGCTTGTTGGGGAAGTACTCCGCGAACTCGCGGGCGTTGACGGTCATGCCGCCGTTGCCGGGGACGAGGCGCACGCGGGCGATGGCCTGCTTGCGTCGGCCCACGGCTGCGCCGGAGACGTTGAGGACGGCGCGGGGCGTCGTGGACGCCTCGGTGGCCGGGCTTTCGGTGGAGTAGCTCTCGGGAGCCACGTCGATCTGGTCTGCGATCTTCGCCACGGTGTAGGTGATCCTTTGTCTTCGAAGTCTGGGGTGTCGGGGAGGGCCGGAGCCTACTGGGCGACCTGGGTGAAGGCGTACGCCTGCGGCTGCTGGGCCGCGTGGGGGTGCTCGGATCCCGTGTAGACCTTCAGCTTGCGCAGCTGGGCGCGGCCGAGGGAGTTCTTGGGGAGCATGCCGCGGATGGCCTTCTCGACGGCGCGGACCGGGTTCTTCTCGAGGAGCTCGGCGTACGTGGTGGCCGAGAGGCCGCCCGGGTAGCCGGAGTGGCGGTAGGCCTTCTTCTGGAGGAGCTTCTGGCCGGTGAGGGCGACCTTCTCCGCGTTGACGATGATGACGAAGTCGCCCATGTCCATGTGCGGGGCGAAGGTGGCCTTGTGCTTGCCGCGCAGGAGCGCCGCGGCGTGGGTGGCGAGACGGCCGAGCACGACGTCGGACGCGTCGATGACGATCCAGTCGTGCTGGACGTCAGCCGGCTTCGGAGAAAAAGTGCGAGTCACGTGAGTGCTGCTTTCTGGTCGGAGTGAGGTGTTCGTGGATCCCGCTCCGTGGCCGTTCGACCCGCGAGGGGCCGAACCGATCCGGTGGAGGGCTCAACTTCGGGCGCTCGGCACACGGCCGAAAACACCAAGGGTCGACATTACAGCAAAGCCCCCGTGCGGCCAAGCACGGATCGTGGTGGCGGGGGCTCCTGCGCCGTCTGCAGGAGGAGCGGCGCGAGCCGCCGCGGGTCGCGAGGCGCGGTCGCGCGCCCTCGGCTCACTCCGAGTCCTCCAGGTCCGGACCCTCGGTCCGCACGGTGCGCTTCGCCCGGGTGAGCAGGGCCCGTTCGGCGAGCGCGTCGTCCTCGGGGTAGTCGACCTCGCGGAGGATGAGGCCGCGGGCCGGCATCACCGCGAACGCGTTGGTCCGACGGGCGGCGTCCCGGAGCAGCGGGACCGCCGCCGCCTCGAGCTTCCCGGCGCCGACCGCGACGCACGCCCCCACGAGGGCCCGCACCATGCTGTGGCAGAAGGCGTCCGCGCGCAGGTGGGCGTGCAGGACTCCGTCGGCGTCGCGCTCCCAGGTGAAGTCGAGCAGGCTCCGGATCGTGGTGGCGCCCACCCGGGCGCGGCAGAACGACGCGTAGTCGTGCAGACCCAGGAGCGAGCGGGCCGCGGCCGACATCGCGTCGAGGTCGAGGGAGTCGGTGATCCAGGTGGTGGAGGTGCGGTCCAGCGGGTGGCGCATGGAGGAGGCGTCGGCCAGGCGGTACTCGTACCGGCGCCAGCGCGCCGAGAACCGCGCGTCGAACCCCTCCGGAGCCTCCGTCACCCGGTGCACCGAGACGTCGGTGTACTGCCCGAGGATCCCGCGGAGCCGCCGCTCCAGGATCGACGCGGGCGGGAACGGCTCCTCCCCCGGCCGGCGCCGGCCGCTGCTGATGCGGCCCCACTGCTCGGGGGTGAGGTCGACGTGGGCGACCTGGGCGCTGGCGTGGACGCCGACGTCGGTGCGCCCGGCGACCGTCACGGTCGGGTGCTGCTCGGAGCGCAGCACCAGGGCGAGCGACTCCTCGAGGACCCCCTGCACGGTGCGGAGGCCGGGCTGCTTGGCCCAGCCGGAGAAGTGCGAGCCGTCGTAGGCCAGGTCGAGGCGGACGCGGTGGAGCATCAGACGAGTCTAGAGCGAGCCGTGGTCGCGACTCAGGCGACCGCGAGCGGGACGTCGACGGTCGCCAGAGCCGAGACCGCCCAGCCGACCAGCGCCGACTGCTCGCCGACCGAGGAGACGACCCGCGCCTCCCAGCCTCCCGCGAGGACGGCCAGCTCGGAGGGGGCGGAGGCGATGCCCTGCACCCAGTAGGCGGCCGTGCCCAGCGAGACCGGCACCGCGCCGAGCGCCTCGCCCGCACCGGTGAACGTCTCGACGAGGGGCCCGCGGTGCAGCGTCAGCACGACGACCGGATCGCCGCCGTCGACGGCGTAGGAGCAGGTGTCCCCCGCGGAGGTGAGCGCCACCGTGCCCGCCGTCAGGCCGGCCTCCTGCTCGACCAGGGAGGAGGGAAGGGCGCTCGCGCAGTCCACGCCTTCTTCCGCCGGATCGCTCGACGGCGCGGTCGGCGCGGCCGACGGCACCGGGGTCGCGCTCGCGACGCCCGCCGACTCCGGCACGACGATCACGTCGCCGGAGGCGCAGCCGCTCACTCCGGCCGCGAGGGCCAGGGCGAGGAGCGCCGCAGCGGCCGAGGAGCGCAGTCGCACAGGAGTCCTCCGAGGATCGTCGGGGCGGACCCCGGGAGCGCCGGTCGTGACGCGGCCGCACTCGACGAGCGCAGCCGTGCCATCGTAAGCGACGCTTCGCGCCACTCGGCCTCGCGGAACGACGAGAGCCCCCCGCCCCGGAGGGGACGGAGGGCTCTCGGCAGAGGGAGCGTGACTACTTGGTCGCGCCGGTCTCCTCGACCGGAGCGTCCTGCGCGGCGTCCTCGACGGGAGCGTCCTGCACGGGCGCCTCCTCGACGGGGGTCTCCTCGGCAGTGGTCTCCTCGGCGGGGGCCTCGTCCACCGGAGCGGACACGGGCGCCGTGGTGGTGCGCGACTTCTTCGCCTTGGGGGTGACGGGCTCGAGGACGAGCTCGATCACGGCCATCGGCGCGTTGTCTCCCTTGCGGGGGCCGATCTTGGTGATGCGGGTGTAGCCGCCCTCGCGCTCGGCGACGAGCGGGGCGATCTCGGTGAAGAGCTCGTGGACGACCGACTTGTCGCCGATCGTCGCGAGGACGCGACGGCGGGCGTGCAGGTCGCCGCGCTTGGCGAAGGTCACCAGGCGCTCGGCGAGCGGACGGAGGCGCTTGGCCTTGGTCTCGGTCGTCTTGATGCTCTTGTGCGTGAACAGGGCCGCGGCCAGGTTCGCCAGCAGCAGGCGCTCGTGTGCGGGGCCGCCTCCGAGGCGGGGGCCCTTGGTGGGCTTGGGCATGGGTTTACTCCAGTACTAAAGGGGTGTCAGCAGGTCGGACGCGAGGAGCCGGGGCTCCGGAGCGGAGGACCTAGATGCTCTCGTCGTCGTAGCTGTAGAAGTGGGCGCCGTCGAACCCGGGGACCGAGTCCTTGAGCGACAGGCCGAGCTCCGTCAGCTTCTCCTTGACCTCATCCACCGACTTCTGACCGAAGTTGCGGATGTTCATGAGCTGCGTCTCCGAGAGGGCGACGAGCTCATTGACGTTGTTGATGCCCTCGCGCTTGAGGCAGTTGTAGCTGCGCACCGAGAGGTCGAGGTCCTCGATGGGCATGGACAGCTCGGTCGAGAGGACCGCGTCGACCGGCGCGGGGCCGATCTCGATGCCCTCGGCCGCGTTGTTCAGCTCGCGGGCGAGACCGAACAGCTCGGTCAGCGTGCGTCCGGCGGAGGCGATGGCGTCGCGCGGCGAGATCGCCGCCTTCGTCTCCACGTCCACGACCAGGCGGTCGAAGTCGGTGCGCTCGCCGGCACGGGTGGCCTCGACGCGGTAGGTGACCTTGAGCACGGGCGAGTAGATCGAGTCGACCGGGATCTGGCCGGCCTCGGAGAACTCGCTGCGGTTCTGGGTCGCCGAGACGTAGCCGCGGCCGCGCTCGATCGTGAGCTCGAGCTCGAACTTCGCCTTGTCGTTCAGCGTGGCGATGACGAGCTCCGGGTTGTGGATCTCGACACCGGCCGGAGCCGAGATGTCCGCGGCGGTGACCTGGCCGGCTCCCTGCTTGCGCAGGTAGGCGGTGATCGGCTCGTCGTGCTCGGAGGAGACGACGAGTCCCTTGATGTTCAGGATGATCTCGGTGACGTCCTCGCGGACGCCCGGGACGGTCGTGAACTCGTGCAGGACTCCGTCGATCCGGATGCTGGTGACAGCGGCGCCGGGGATGGAGGACAGCAGGGTGCGACGCAGCGAGTTGCCGAGCGTGTAGCCGAAGCCGGGCTCGAGGGGCTCGATGACGAAGCGGGAACGGAACTCCGAGATGTTCTCCTCGGTGAGCGTCGGACGCTGTGCGATAAGCACTGATGATTCCTTTCGATCACGTGTCCGCTATATGACACGTGCGTTTGCGAGGTGTGGAGTTGTGAAAGAAATGCGCGATCCGTCGACCGGCCGCACTCCTCGCCCGGAGGCGGTTCGTGCGGCCGGCCGACGGCTGCGAGTGCTGCTTAGACGCGACGACGCTTGGGCGGGCGGCAGCCGTTGTGCGCCTGCGGGGTGACGTCGTTGATCGAGCCGACCTCGAGGCCTGCGGCCTGGAGCGAGCGGATCGCGGTCTCACGACCCGAGCCGGGGCCCTTCACGAAGACGTCCACCTTCTTCATGCCGTGCTCCTGAGCCTGGCGCGCGGCCGACTCGGCGGCGAGCTGGGCGGCGAACGGCGTCGACTTGCGCGAGCCCTTGAAGCCGACTCCACCGGACGAGGCCCAGCTGATGACGGCCCCGGAGGGGTCGGTGATCGAGACGATGGTGTTGTTGAACGTCGACTTGATGTGGGCCTGGCCCACAGCGATGTTCTTCTTCTCCTTGCGGCGCGGCTTGCGCGCGGCCGACTTGGGGGTAGCCAATTCTGTATCTCCTCTAGGTCCGTGTCGCCCGCGTTACTTGCGGCCGGCCTTCTTCTTGCCGGCGACGGTGCGCTTGGGTCCCTTGCGGGTGCGCGCGTTCGTCTTGGTGCGCTGTCCACGGACCGGGAGGCCGCGACGGTGGCGGAGGCCCTCGTACGAGCCGATCTCGACCTTGCGGCGGATGTCGGCGGCGACCTCGCGGCGGAGGTCACCCTCCACCTTGTAGTTGCCCTCGATGTAGTCGCGGAGCGAGACGAGCTGGTCGTCGCTGAGGTCCTTGACGCGGATGTTGCCGTCGATCCCGGTGTCGCTCAGGGTCTTGAGCGCGCGAGTGCGGCCGACACCGTAGATGTAGGTCAGTGCGACCTCCACGCGCTTCTCGCGCGGGATGTCTACTCCTGCCAGACGTGCCATTGTGGCTTCTCCTGTGAGTGAGTGGAGGTGTGAAGCAGCACCGGTGCCTCGGCCTCCGACCGAAGGTGTCCTCGCCGTCCACCCCGGCGTGGCCGGGGTGCTGCGCGATTTCTGGTGCTGCGGGTGTGTTCAGTTGTGCAGTGGGGGCGGCACGCCGCCCCTGCGCTTCCTCGCGGAAGCAGCGGGACTAGCCCTGACGCTGCTTGTGACGGGGGTTGCTGCTGCAGATGACCATCACGTTGCCGTGGCGGCGGATGATCTTGCAGTGGTCGCAGATGCGCTTGACGCTGGGGTTGACCTTCATTGTTCTTGTCCTTGTTTTCGCTGGCGTCGTGCTCCCGGCGGATGCCGGGGCCGTTCCTTACAGGACACGCACGTCGCGAACGTCAGCGGAGCGAACGCCTACTTGTAGCGGTAGACGATCCGGCCGCGGGTCAGGTCGTAGGGGCTCAGCTCCACGATCACCCGGTCCTCGGGGAGGATCCGGATGTAGTGCTGACGCATCTTGCCCGAGATATGGGCGAGAACTTTGTGTCCGTTGGTCAGCTCCACGCGGAACATCGCGTTGGGGAGCGCCTCGACAACCGCACCTTCGATTTCGATGACACCGTCTTTTTTGGCCATAGCCTCACTGTCGTTCGGAAGTAGTGTGTGTACTGGTCGTGCGAATGTTTCCGCGACGAGCCACCACCGGGCGAGAGCCCGGATCGGGGTTCGCGGGCGTGCCGGAGCACACGCAAAACACCAAGGGTCGATACTACGCGAATCGCGCCCGCTCCGCCACCTCGGGCGTGTCGCTCCCCTCCTCCGCCTCCGCGCCCGACGCGCGCCCCCTGCCGGGCGCTGCGGCCGCCGCCGCCTAGGCTGGCTCCGTCGAGCCGGAGGGAGAGCACATGGCGCGCACGACGAGGTCCGCGACCGCGAAGCGGAGCTGGTACTCGCACCCGGTGGTGACGGTCCTGGCGGCGATCGCGGTCATCGCCCTGGTGCAGACCTTCTTCGTGAAGGTGTACACGGTGCCGACCGGCTCGATGGAGAACACCCTCCAGGGCGGCGGGTTCTTCGGCGACCGCATCCTGGTCGACCGCACCCTCGCTCTCCAGGGCGGGCCGGAGGAGGGGCAGATCGTCGTCTTCTCGCGCGACGCCGACTGGGGCGCGAGCGATGAGGCCGGCAGCCCCCTCTCCGAGATCGTGAAGACCTTCGGCGACGTCACCAGCATCGGCCCCTCGCACGAGGAGTTCCTCGTCAAGCGGCTGATCGCCGAGGGGGGCCACATCGTCTCCTGCTGCGACGCCGAGGGGCACGTGCTGGTCGACGGGAAGCCGCTCGACGAGTCCTACGTCTTCGAGGACTTCCCCTTCACCCCCGGGACCCTCGACTGCACGACGAGCCCCGCGTCCCTGCGCTGCTTCGACGAGTACACCGTCCCCGAGGGCTCCCTCTTCGTCCTGGGCGACCACCGGTCGAACTCCAACGACTCGCTCGGCGAGTGCCGCGGCGCCGGCGGGCCGATCGACACGTGCGTGAAGACCGTTCCGATCGACAGGGTCACCGGACGCGTCTTCGCCGTAGCGTGGCCCCTCACCCGCTGGCGGCTCTTCTAGCCCTCCGGCCGGGCCTCCGCAGACGAGGACGAGGTCCCCCGCGGAAGCAGGGGACCTCGTCGTCGTTCACCGGGGTGCGGCCGTGGGATTAGCCGCGGACGACCGCCACGACCCGGTCGAAGAGCGGGTGCTCGGCCGTGAGGCCGGTGACCTCCGCCACGAACTCCTCCGGGCTGAGCGCGGCCAGCTTCTCGTGGAGCTCCACGCTCTGCGGGTCCTCGGGCACGTCGAAGCGCAGCGCGGCGCCGATCGCCGCGAGCAGGCCCTCCGGCGTGCGCCCGCGCTCGGCGAGCTCGGCGGCCGGCCCGATGAAGCGCTCGTGCCGCGACAGCTTCCGCAGCGGCTGACGCCCCACCCGGTCGACCGTGTCGGTCAGGTACGGGTTGGCGAAGCGCTTCAGCGTCTTCTCGAGGTAGGCCTGCTGCTCCTCGTCGCTGAAGCCGTGCTTGGCCACGATGAGAGCCTTGGTGTCCTCGAGCGCGGCCTTCACCGCGTCGTGCACCTCCGGCATCGCGAGCGCGTCGGAGAGCTTGTGCGCTCCGGCAGCGAAGCCCGTGTAGGCGGCCGTCGCGTGTCCGGTGTTCACCGTGAAGAGCTTCCGCTCGATGAAGGGCTCGAGATCGTCGACCCAGGTCGCGCCCGGGATCTCGGGCTCCGTGCCCTCGAACGGAGTGCGGTCGACGACCCACTCGAAGAAGCTCTCCACCGTCACGTCCAGGCCCTGGCCCGGGTCCTGGTTCGGGACGATGCGGTCCACCGCGGTGTCGGCGAAGACGGCGCGGGTGCGCAGGCGCTCCCACTCGTCGGCGCCGAGGTTCGCAGCGACCTCGGTCTGCAGGAGGCGCGTGGCGTTGATCGCGTTCTCGCAGGCCATGACCGCCAGCCGCGGCGCCGACTCGTCGCGGGCGGCGAGGCCCTTCGCGATCACGGGGGCGACGAAACGCAGGATGTTCGGGCCGACGGCCGTGGTGACGATGTCGGCGGCGGCGATCTCGCGGACGAGCGCCTCCTCGTCGGCGGCCGAGTCGATGGCGCGGAAGCGGTCGACGACGTGGGTGGCCGCCTCCTCCCCCACCTCGTGCACCTCGTAGCTGTCGGCGGCGGCGAGGCGGCCGATCAGCTCGGAGTTCACGTCGGCGAAGACGAGCTCGTAGCCGGCGCCGTGCAGGATCAGTCCGACGAAGCCGCGGCCGATGTTGCCGGCGCCGAAGTGGACGGCGGTGGGCATCAGGAGTTGACCTCGCCCAGCAGGCTGTAGAGCGACTGCGCGTCGGGGGCGTCGAGGAGCTTCTGCACCTCGTCCTCCTCCGAGAAGATGATCGCGATCTTCGAGAGGATCTCGAGGTGCTCGTTGTTCACGCCGGCGATGCCGACGACGAAGCGGACCTCGTTGCCGTCCCAGTCGATCGGCTGCGCGTATCGCACGAACGAGAGGGCGGAGGAGCGGATCTCGTCCTTCGCGTCGTTGGTGCCGTGCGGGATGGCGAGCAGGTTGCCCATGTAGGTCGAGACGGTCGCCTCGCGGGCGAGCATCGCCTCGTGGTAGGCGGGGGTGACCGCGCCGACGCCGACGAGCATGTCGGCGGCCTCCTTGATGGCGGCCTCCTTGCTGGTGGCGGTGCCGGAGGCGTTGATCTGTCCGATGGTGAGCACGTCGCTCATGGGGTGCGTCCTTCCGTGGAGGTGCTGACAGCGAGGGAACCCGCAGGGGCGAGCGGAGCGTGTCCGCTCTGTCGCACCCTACGGGTTCCCTCCGAGTGGTTGGCGTACTACTTGCCGTGCTGCTCCGCGACCAGCGAGACGACCTCGTCGTACTTCGGGCTGTTCATGAAGTTGTCCACGGAGACGTGGATGGCGCCCGGGGTGCGCTGGCGGGCGCGCTCCGTGAGCTCGGCCTGGGTGATGACCAGATCCACGTCGTCCTCGAGGGCGGCGATCGCCTTGTTGGTGACCGTGACGTCCTCGAAGCCCGCCTTCTTCATCTTGTTCCGCAGCACCGAGGCGCCCATGGCGGACGAGCCCATGCCGGCGTCGCAGGCGAAGACGATGTTCCGCACCTGGGTCGCGGTGGCCGTGGCCCCCGCGGTCGAGGCGCCGGACGAGTCCTGCGGAGCGTTGGCGCCGCGGGCGTTGATGAGCGAGCCGACGGCGCTCTCCTTGCCCTTGTTCGCTTCGTTGGCCGCGACGGCGGCGGCGAGCTTGTCGTCGCCCTCCTGCTCCGCGGCGAGGTCGCGCTTGCGGCCGGCCCGGATGATGACCGAGGCCACCAGGAACGACACGGCGGTCGCGAGGATCACCGAGAGGATCACGCCGAGGAAGCTGTCGTTCGCGGTCTGCAGGAGCACCGCGATGATCGAGCCGGGCGAGGCGGGGGCGCGGAGGCCGGAGTTGAACGCGACGTTCGTCGCGACACCGGTGGCACCGCCGAGGATGACGGCCGCGAGCAGCGCCGGCTTCATCAGCACGTACGGGAAGTAGATCTCGTGGATGCCGCCGATGAAGTGGATGATCGCCGCGCCGGGAGCCGAGGCGCGGGCCGCGCCGACTCCGAAGAACGCGAAGGCCAGGAGCACGCCCATGCCGGGGCCGGGGTTGGCCTCGAGGAGGAAGAGGTAGGACTTGCCCGCCTCCTCCGCCTGCTGCACGCCCAGCGGGGTGAGGATGCCGTGGTTGATGGCGTTGTTGAGGAAGAGGATCTTCGCCGGCTCGATGAAGAGCGAGGTCAGCGGGAGCAGGCCCGCGTTGACCAGGAACTCCACGCCCGCACCGAGCGCGGTCGAGAGGCCGACCACGAGCGGCGCGACGCCCGCGAAGGCGAGGAGCGCGAGGATCAGGCCGAGGATTCCGGCGGAGAAGTTGTTGACCAGCATCTCGAAGCCGGGCTTGATCTTGCCGTCCCAGATCGAGTCGACCTTCTTCATGAGCCACGCCGACAGCGGGCCCATGATCATGGCGCCGATGAACATCGGGATGCCGGCACCGACGATGACGCCCATGGTCGCGATGGTGCCGACCACGCCTCCGCGGGCGCCGTAGACCATGCGGCCTCCGGTGTTCGCGATGAGGAGCGGGAGGAGGTAGGTGATCATCGGGCCCACGAGGCCGGTGTTGACCACGTCGGGATCCGTGCTCCAGCCGCCGAACTGCTGGACCCAGGTGGCGTCGATGCCGAGGAGCGGGAGCCATCCGGTCTGGATGAAGAGGGCCGTGATGAAGCCCCAGGCGATGAAGGCCGCGATGTTCGGCATGACCATTCCCGAGAGGAAGGTGCCGAAGCGCTGGACGTGGACGCGCGCTCCACCGCGCGTCGACGTCGCTGACGTCGTTGTCATGTGGTGTGTTCTCCGATTTCTAGGGGCGGGCGGGCGGGACGCTCCTGAGGCGTCCCGGCTCCCGAGTGGCGGGGTGGTGCAGGGGGGTGGGTCTGGTGGGCCGGGATCAGGAGGCGGCGATCGCCTCGGTGACCGCGGAGCGGGCGTCGGCGGCGCTGTCGGCGGCGAGAGCGAGCTCCGCGTACCGCTTGGCGTCGTCGAGAGTGTGCTCGGCCAGCTCGGCGCGGACGTCGGCGAGAGCCGACGGCGACATCGAGAGGGTCGTGGCGCCGAGGCCGACGAGGACCACGGCGAGCAGCGGGTCGGCGGCGGCTTCTCCGCAGATCCCGACGGGCTTGCCCAGCGCCGCTCCCGCGCGGCCGACCTCGCCGACTAGGCGGAGCACGGCCGGGTGCCACGGGTCCTGGAACGCCGAGACCGTGCCGAGCATGCGGTCGGCGGCGAGCGTGTACTGGGTCAGGTCGTTGGTGCCGATCGAGGCGAAGTCCGCGACTCCGAGGATCCGGTCGGCGAGCAGTGCGGAGGAGGGGACCTCCACCATCACGCCGGCGGTGCGGATGCCGAGCTCCCGCGCCATCGAGGTGAAGTAGCGGGTCTCGTCCACGGTCGCGACCATCGGCGCCATGACCCAGAGGTCGGCGTCGGTGGCGGAGTCGGCCTGGGCGAGTGCGGTGAGCTGGTCGCGGAGGATCTGCTCGCTGGCGCGGAGGGCGCGCAGTCCGCGGAGCCCGAGGGCCGGGTTCTCCTCGTGGTCGTCGTTGAGGAAGCTCAGCGGCTTGTCGGCGCCGGCGTCGAGCGCGCGGACGACGACCTTCCGGCCGGGGAACGCGGCGAGCAGGCGCGTGTACTGCTCCGCCTGCTCGGCGACCGAGGGCGCCTCCTTCGCGTCGAGGAAGAGGAACTCGGTCCGGAACAGTCCCACTCCCTCGGCCCCGAGCTCGACCGCGTTCGCAGCGCCGTCGGCCGAGCCGAGGTTCGCGAGCAGCGGCACGGCGTGGCCGTCGGCCAGCGCGCCCGGGACGACCGGCGCGGCGAGCATCTCGGCGCGCTCGGCGATCGAGGACTTGGCGGCGCCGATCTCCGCGTCCGAGGGGTTCACCGTCACGACGCCGGAGGTGGCGTCGAGGATGACGAGCTGGCCGTCCCGCAGGTCGAGAGCACCGGTGGTGCCGACGATGGCGGTGATCGACTTCTCCCGGGCGAGGATCGCCGTGTGCGAGGTCGGTCCCCCGTCGCTCGTGATCAGGCCGAGGACCTTCTCGAGGTCGAGCAGCGCCGTGTCGGCCGGGGCGAGGTCGCGGGCGACGAGCACGAACGGCTCGTCCGACTCGGGGACGCCGGGAGCGGCGACGCCGCGCAGGTGCGCCACGACGCGCTGCGAGACGTCGTCGAGGTCGGTCGCGCGCTCGGCCATGTAGCCGCCCATCGCCACGAGCAGGTCGCGGAAGCCGGCGAAGGCCTCGTGCACGGCGCGCTCCGCGGTCTTGCCCCCGGCGATCCGCGCCTTGACGTCGTCCGCGAGGGACGGGTCCTCGGCCATCAGGGCCTGGGCGTCGAGGACGTCCTTCGCCGAGCCGCCGGCCCGCTCGCCGCGGTGGCGGATGGTCGCCGCGGTGGCGGAGAGCGACGAGACGGCGCGCTCCTCCTCCTGGGCGACGCTGCGGGTGCTGGCGGTGTCCTCGGGATCGGGCAGCGGCTCCGGCATGCGCAGGACCGGCCCGAGGGCCAGCCCGCGTCCCACTCCGGTGCCCTGGAGCTTGGCGGAGGCGTAGGCGGTCTGAGGAGTGGACAGCGTCATGGGTGCTCGTTCCTGTGGGACGGGGTCGGGCGGTCGAAGAGGGTGCTGGGGGGCGGGGGGCTGGGAGAGAGCGGGGCCGGGTCTCGCAGGCGCCTCGTGCGACCCATTGAGGGTCGCCGTTGCGTCTCAGAGGCTGCCGCGGCTACCGGCGCCGTGGGCGCCGGGGCTGGCCGCCTTGCGTGACGCGATGCGTCACGGGTGCCGTCACGCTCCAGGGGCTGCCGCGGCTACCGGCGCCGTGGGCGCCGGGGCTGGCCGCCTTTCGTGACGCTACGCGTCACGCATCGTGGTCGGTGGTGAGGAAGGTCGAGAGCTCCTCGAGCACGGCCTGCTCGTTGTCGCCCTCGACGCTGACGGTGAGCTCGTCGCCGTGCTCGATGCCGAGCGAGATGATCCCGAGGATCGACGCGGCGTTGACCGGGGTCGCGTCGCCCTTGGCGACGAGGACCTTCTGACCCGACTTCGCCGCGGCCTGGCTGAAGAGCGAGGCGGGGCGGGCGTGGAGGCCCTTCGACGATGCAACCTGCACGGTGCGCTCGACCATGAACGTTTCTCCTTGATCCTGCAGTCGCGACTGCATCAGTGGTGCCCGGAGTCGGGCTCGCCCGGACGGACCGGGCGGGTGGAGGAGTCCCCGTCCGCGCCTGCGACGACCGCGCGAGCAGCGAAGAGGACGGGCAGGGTCTCGAGCACGGCATCGGCACCGTGCGCTCCGAAGACATCGGGCGGGAGGAGGGCGGCCGCGGCTCCCACGAGCTCCGCACGGTGGCGAAGTCCGTCGAACTGCGACTCGAGGTGCGGCCCCACGAGGAGGACGTCGGCCTCGGGGAGGGAGTGGTCGAGACCGGTGAGGGTCTCGGAGCGGAACTCGGCGTCCATGCCGCGCTCCTTCGCGCCCGCTCGCAGCCGGTGGGCCAGGAACGTGCTCGACGCGCCTGCACCGCAGACGATCAGGATCTTCCGCACCTCGTTCGCCTCCTCGCGTCCGGGTCGTGACTCATCCAAGCATCCCCTCGGAGGGGCTGCACCCTCCAGCAGACAATCTTCCGCGGGGGCGGAAGACGGCCCCTTCCGCCCGCGGCGCGGGGGCTCCCGGGCGCGTCGCCGGGGTGATTGACTGGCGGGACGTACGACTCGCCGCCCGCGTCCCGCGGGCCCGCGGCAGGGTCGCGGCGCTCCCGGCGCCCGCCCCGACCGCACGCCTGGAGCCTGATGCCTGACAACCGCGAACGACTGCTGGAGTACCTCTCCCGCGCCGACGGCTGGGTGACGGCGCACGAGCTCGCCGACAGGCTCGGGGTCACCACCCGCAGCGTCCGGAGCTACGTCACCGCGGTGAAGGCGCAGGCCGCTCCGCTGGAGCCGGTCGAGTCCTCTGCGAACGGCTACCGGCTCGCGCGCGAGGCGTATGCGGCGTACCTGGAGGCGCAGCGCACCCGCGACGTCGAGCCCGACACCCCGCGCGACCGGCTCTACAGCATCGTCCGCCGCCTGGTCGACTCCGACGAGGGTCTGGACGTCTTCGCCCTCGCCGACGCGCTGTCGGTGAGCGAGTCGACGGTCGACGCCGACCTGCGCCGGGTGAAGGCCCTCGCCGACGAGGCCGGCCTCGGGCTGGTCCGCCGCGGCCCGTCGGTGCGCCTCGAGGGCAGCGAGGAGGCCCGCCGCCGCCTGATCTCCCGCATGTTCCGCGACGAGAGCGCGCAGGGCGTCTTCACCCTCGACGACGTCCAGCGCGAGTTCGCCTCCCCCGGCCTCGGCGCGTTCAAGACCGAGCTGCTGGCCGAGCTCGAGACGCGCGGCTACTACATCAACGACTACGGCGTGAACAGCGTCCTCCTCCACATCGCGATCGCCGTCGACCGCGTCGCCCGCGGCATCGGGGACCCCTCCGGCTCCCACCCCTCCCCCGCGGTCCACGGCGAGCTCGCCGCCCTGCTGGCCGGGCTGGTGGAGCGGCACTTCGCGACGCGCCTGACCGACGCCGAGCTCGCGCAGCTCGCCATCCTGATGACGACGCGGGTCGCGACCCCCGGGCAGAACGAGCCGGTCGCCGCCGTGGTCGAGAACTACCTCGACCCGGAGGACCTCGCCGTCGTCCGCGAGCTCGTCGCCGAGGTCAACCGCGAGTACCTGGTCGACCTCGACGACGAGGGCTTCATCGTCCGCCTCGCCCTGCACGTGCGGAACCTGATCGCCCGTGCCTCCGAGGGCGGCTACTCCCGCAACCCGCTCACCCGCTCGATCAAGACCAGCTATCCGATGACCTACGAGATCGCGGTGTTCCTGGCGAGCGGGCTGCAGCGCCGGCGGGGCATCGTGGTCAACGAGGACGAGATCGCCTACATCGCCCTCCACGTCGGCTCGTTCCTCGAGCGGGTGTCGCGGCGGGAGGAGCGGCTGTCCTGCGTGATCGTCTGCCCCAACTACTACGACCTCGCGCACATGCTGCGCCTGCGCGTCGAGCGCTCGCTCGGCACCGAGGTGGAGGTGCGCTCGCTGATCACGCGGAGCGACGTCGACTGGGACCGGCTCACCGCCGACCTCGTGATCACCACGATCGACGAGCGCCCCGCGTCCGACGACGTCGTCGTGGTGCAGCCGTTCCTCACCGACCACGACGTCGAGACGGTGCGGCGGGCGATCGCCCGCGTCCGCCGGCACCGCCGCCGCGCGCAGATCAAGGACGAGCTGCTCCAGTTCTTCGACGAGGAGCTGTTCTTCCGCAACGTGCACGCGCGCGACGAGGCGGCGATGATCCGGATGCTGGGCGAGCGGATGATCGCCGGCGGCATCATCGACGAGGACTACGTCGACGGCGCCATCGAGCGCGAGCGGATGAGCTCCACGGCCTTCACCGACAACCTCGCGGTCCCGCACGCGATGGCGATGAGCGCGCGCCGCACCTCCATCGCGATCGTCGTCAACGACACGGCGATGGAGTGGGGCGAGCAGCGGGTGAACGTGATCGCGATGATCGCGTTCGCCTCGGCCGGCCGCAGCACGTTCCAGTCGGTTTTCGACCAGTTCGTCGAGGTGTTCGCGGACCGGGCGGAGGTGCAGCGACTGATCCGGCGATCGACCGACTTCGGCGGCTTCATCGAGGAGCTGGTGCGGGTGATCGACAGCTGACTGTCCGCTCAGACAGGGATCGAGAGGGTGCTGTCGTCCTCTCGCGCCATCCCGCGTCCTGCGGGCGCCCGCCAGACCCGAGCCAGTCGCGAGAGGACGACAGCACCCTCCCTCCGCATCGGACCGGCCGCACCCCTGCGCGTCGTCGAGTCAGGCGAAGGGCGTCGGCACGATCCCGTAGGGGGCGAGGCCGGCCGCGCCGCCGTCGGCGAGCGTGGTGACCCAGATGCCGTCGCGGTGCACGGCGACGGAGTGCTCCCAGTGGGCGGCCATGCTGCTGTCCTCGGTCGCGACCGTCCACTCGTCCTCGCGGACGAAGGTCTCGGCGCTGCCCGCGGTGACCATCGGCTCGATCGCGACGACGAGTCCCGGCCTCACCTCGGGGCCGCGCTGGCGCACCCGATAGTTGAAGACCGGCGGTGCCTCGTGCATGGTGCGCCCGATGCCGTGGCCGATGTAGTCGGTGAGGATGCCGTAGACGCGGCCCGAGCGCTCGGACTCGTCTTCGATGTACTCCTCGATCGCCGCGCCGACCTCGTTGAGGTGCCGGGCGGAGGCGAGGGCGGCGATCCCCCGCCAGAGAGATGCCTCGGTCACCCGCGAGAGCTCGGCGCGCGCCGCGACCTCCTCGGGACGGGAGGGGTCGGGCAGGACGACCGTCATCGCGGAGTCGCCGTTCCAACCGTCGATCTCGGCGCCGCTGTCGATGGAGACGAGGTCGCCCGGCTCGAGCACGCGACCACCGGGGATCCCGTGGACCACCTCGTCATTGACCGAGGCGCAGATCGTGTGCCGGTAGCCCGGGACGAGCTGGAAGTTCGAGTGGCCGCCGAGCGCGACGATCGCCGCCTCCGCGATCGCATCGAGCTCGAGCGTGGTGACGCCCGGGCGGATCGCCGCGCGGACCGCGTCGAGCGAGGCGGCCGTGGCCAGGCCCGGAGCGAGCATCGACCGCAGCTGCGCGGGCGTCTTGTAGAGCGAGGAGCGGAACGCCACGGCTCAGGCGGCCGGGGTGTCGAGGCGGCCCACGCGGTGGCCCTCGAGGGCGACGACGATCCGCTCGGTCACCTCGTCGACCGGTCCGAGGCCGTCGACCACGACCACGAGCCCGCGGGCCGCGTAGACGTCGATGAGCGGAGCGGTCTGCTCCTCGTAGAGCGCGAGTCGGCGCCGGATGACGTCCTCGGTGTCGTCGCTGCGCCCCTGCTCGAGCGAGCGCTTCAGCAGGCGGCCGACGACCTCGTCGGGATCGGCCGTCAGCTGGACGACCGCGTCGAGCCGGTTGTCGTCCGCGGCCAGGATGCGGTCGAGCTCGTCGACCTGCTCGGTGGTCCGCGGGTAGCCGTCCAGCAGGAACCCGGTCGACGCGTCCGCCTCCTGGAGGCGGTCGTGCACGATCGCGTTGGTCAGCTCGTCCGGCACGTAGCGGCCGGCGTCGAGGTAGGCCTTCGCCTGGAGACCGAGCTCGGTCTCGTTGGCGACGTTCGCGCGGAAGATGTCCCCCGTCGAGATGGCGGGCACCCGGAGGATGTCGCTCAGCCGAGCGGCCTGGGTCCCCTTGCCTGCGCCGGGAGGGCCGATCAGCAGGAGACGGAAGCCGATCGGGTGCGACGTCATCGGAGGAGTCCTTCGTAGTGGCGCTGCTGCAGCTGGGAGTCGATCTGCTTCACCGTCTCCAGGCCGACTCCGACGATGATCAGGATGGACGTGCCGCCGAAGGGGAAGTTCTGGTTCGCCCCGACCAGCGCGAGGGCCACGAGGGGCACGAGCGCGATGAGGCCGAGGTAGACCGATCCGGGCAGGGTCACCCGCGTGAGCACGTAGTTGAGGTACTCGGCGGTCGGGCGGCCGGCGCGGATGCCGGGGATGAAGCCGCCGTAGCGCTTCATGTTGTCGGCGACCTCGTCCGGGTTGAAGGTGATCGCGACGTAGAAGTAGGTGAAGCCGACGATCAGGAGGAAGTACAGCGCCATGTAGAGCGGGTGATCGCCCTTGGTGAGGTAGTTCGTGATCCAGGTGACCCAGACCGGTGCCTCCTGGCCCGCGGCGGGCTGGTTGAACTGCGCGATGAGCGCGGGCAGGTACAGCAACGACGAGGCGAAGATGACGGGCACGACGCCGGCCATGTTGACCTTGATCGGGATGTACGTGTTGTTGCCGCCGTACGTGCGGCGGCCGACCATCCGCTTGGCGTACTGGACGGGGATCCGCCGCTGCGACTGCTCCACGAAGACCACGGCGACCACGAGCACGAGGCCCACTCCGAGGACGAGGAGGAAGGTCTCGAAGCCGCGCGACTGCGCGATCGACCAGAGCGACGTCGGGAACTGGGCCGCGATCGAGGTGAAGATCAGCAGCGACATGCCGTTGCCGATGCCGCGCTCGGTGATGAGCTCGCCCATCCACATGATGATTCCGGTGCCCGCGGTCATGGTGACGACCATGAGGAGGATGGAGTACCACTCGTCGGTGATGATGAGCGCCGAGCACTCCGGGACGCCGGAGTTGCCGAAGAGGGCTCCCGAGCGGGCCACGGTGATCAGCGTCGTCGACTGGAGGACGCCGAGCGCGATGGTGAGGTACCGCGTGTACTGGGTGAGCTTGCCCTGACCGGACTGCCCCTCCTTGTACAGCGTCTCGAAGTGAGGGATGACCACGCGCAACAGCTGCACGATGATCGACGCCGTGATGTAGGGCATGATCCCGAGCGCGAAGATCGACAGCTGGAGCAGGGCTCCACCGCTGAAGAGGTTCACGAGTTCGTAGAGACCCGAGGTGCCCTGGTTGCCGGCGAGACAGGCCTGCACGGCGCTGAAGTCGACGAATGGAGCAGGGATGAAGGATCCCAGCCGGAAGATCGCCACGATCGCGAGGGTGAAGCCGATCTTGCGGCGGAGGTCGGGGGTGCGGAAGATCCGCGCAACGGCGCCAAACACTACCTAAGGTCTCCTGCTCAATTCTGTGGTGCGGGATACAGGTCGAGCTTGCCACGCGCTCCCGGAGGAGTCGGCGTGGCAAGCTCGACCGACAAGCTGCTGGTGCTACTTGATGGATCCGCCCGCAGCGACGATCTTCTGCTCGGCAGAGCTGGAGACCTTGTCGACCGCGACGTTCAGCTTAACCGCAATGTCGCCGTCCCCGAGGACTTTGACCTTCTCGTTCTTGCGGACAGCACCCTTGGCGACCAGGTCGCCGATGGTGACGTCGCCGCCCTGGGGGTAGAGCTCCGCGAGAGCGGAGAGGTTCACGACCTGGTACTCGACCCGGAACGGGTTCTTGAAGCCGCGGAGCTTCGGGGTGCGCATGTGCAGCGGCATCTGCCCGCCCTCGAAGCCGACGCGCACCTGGTAGCGGGCCTTGGTGCCCTTGGTGCCGCGACCGGCGGTCTTGCCCTTGGAGCCCTCACCGCGACCCACGCGGGTCTTGGCCTTCTTGGCTCCGGCAGCGGGACGGAGGTGGTGGACCTTGAGCACGTGCTCCTTGGTCGCCGGCGCCGCCGCGCCCTTCGTGGTGGTCGCCTGCGCGGGAGTCGTGGACTCCGCGGCTGCGGCCTTGTTCGTCTCAGCCATTAGTCAATCTCCTCGACCTTCACCAGGTGGGCGACGGTCTTCACGTATCCGCGGTTCTGGGCGTTGTCCTCGCGGACGACGCTCTGACCGATCTTCCTGAGGCCGAGCGAGCGCAGCGTGTCGCGCTGGTACTGCTTCTCGCTGACCTTCGACTTGATCTGGGTCACCTTGAGCTGGGCCATCATGCACCTGCCTTCGCGTTGGACGCGGCGGCGAGGGCGTCGGCCTCGGCACGGACGAGACGTGCCGGCGCGACCTGGTCGAAGTCGAGACCACGACGAGCGGCGACGGCGCGCGGCTCCTCGAGCTGCTTCAGAGCCTCGACGGTCGCGTGGACGATGTTGATGGTGTTCGACGAGCCGAGCGACTTGCTCAGGACGTCGTGGATGCCGGCGCACTCGAGGACGGCGCGGACGGGACCACCGGCGATGACACCGGTACCCGCGGCGGCGGGGCGCAGGAGCACCACACCGGCGGCGGCCTCACCCTGGACGGGGTGCGGGATGGTCGAGGCGACGCGGGGGACGCGGAAGAAGTTCTTCTTCGCCTCCTCGACGCCCTTGGAGATGGCGGTCGGGACCTCGCGGGCCTTGCCGTAGCCGACGCCCACCAGTCCGTTGCCGTCTCCGACGACCACGAGCGCGGTGAAGCTGAAGCGACGACCGCCCTTGACCACCTTCGACACGCGGTTGATGGTCACGACGCGCTCGAGGAACTGGCTCTTCTCGGCGTCACGGCCACCGCGGTCGCGGCCACCCTGGTTGCGGTCGCGGCCGCCGCGGCGGGGCTCACGAGCCTCCTGCTGCGGCTGCGTGGACGCAGCGGTCTCGACGGGGGCCTCCGACACAGCGGCGACCTCGGGTTCCTTGTTCTCTGCGGCGCTCACAGGTTGAGCCCTGCCTCTCGTGCTCCATCGGCGATCGCGGCGACGCGACCGGCGTACTTGTTGCCTCCGCGGTCGAAGACGACCGCCTCGACACCGGCGTTCTTGGCGCGCTCGGCGACGAGCTCGCCGACCTTGCGGGCCTTGGCGGTCTTGTCACCGTCGAACACGCGCAGGTCGGCCTCGAGGGTCGACGCCGACGCGAGGGTGCGGCCCTGCGCGTCGTCGACGACCTGCACGAAGACGTGGCGGGCCGAGCGGTTGACGACGAGGCGGGGACGCTCGGCGGATCCGACGACCTTCTTGCGCAGACGGTCGTGACGACGACCGCGCGCAGCGGACTTGCTCTTTCCTCTGGTTCCGAGTCCCATGATCACTTACCGCTCTTTCCGGCCTTGCGGCGAACGACCTCGCCGGCGTAGCGCACGCCCTTGCCCTTGTAGGGCTCGGGCTTGCGGATCTTACGAATGTTGGCGGCCACCTCACCGACGGCCTGCTTCGAGATGCCGTGCACGGTGAGCTTGTTGTTGCCCTCGACCGTGAACGAGATGCCCGCGGGCGGGGTGACGACGACCGGGTGCGAGAAGCCGAGCGCGAACTCGATGTCCGAGCCCTTCGCCAGCACGCGGTAACCGGTTCCGACGACCTCGAGGCCCTTGGAGTAGCCCTGCGTGACACCGATGATGTCGTTCGCGATGAGCGTGCGGGTGAGGCCGTGGAGCGAGCGCGACTCGCGCTCGTCATCGGGACGCGAGACCAGCACCTGGCCGTTCTCGACGGACACCTGGATGGGGCTGGCGACCGAGACGGTCAGCTCGCCCTTGGGGCCCTTGACGGTCACAGCGGATCCGGCGACGGAGACGTCGACGCCCGCCGGGATCTCGATGGGGAGTCTTCCAATACGCGACATGAGGGGTTACCACACGTAGGCGAGGACTTCCCCACCCACGCCCTTCTTCTCGGCCTGGCGGTCGGTCAGCAGACCGCTCGAGGTGGACAGGATGGCGACGCCGAGGCCGCCGAGCACGGTGGGGATCTCGGCCGACTTCGCGTACACGCGGAGTCCGGGCTTCGAGACCCGCTTGATGCCGGCGATCGAGCGCTCGCGGTTCGGGCCGTACTTGAGGGAGATGGAGAGCGTCGTGCCGACGCGCGCCTCCTCGACCTTCCAGTCGGCGATGTAGCCCTCGGCCTTGAGGATCTCGGCGATGTTCGCCTTGAGCTTCGAGCCCGGGAGGGTGATGGAGTCGTGGTGCGCGGAGTTCGCGTTACGGATTCTGGTCAGCAGATCTGCGACCGGATCAGTCATGGTCATGGCTGATGGTGCCTTTCTCGCCTGGTTTCGGCACCCTTTACAAGAGTGACGACCTGTGGTGTGGGACGGCGCCGACGACGTCGACGCCCATGCGGCCGCGCGAACGCAGGCCAACGAGCCATGCTACATGCCCGAGGTCCTGCGGTCGAGGGTCGATCGTGCACGGGATCCGGGGATCCCGCGTGCCGCCCGCCGCCGGCTCCGGACGGACCGGTCCGGCGGCGGACGCACGACGAGGCCGGAGGGCGGTTCTCACCGTCCCCCGGCCTCGAGGCTTGCTGCTTACGCGTTGTCCGACGACTTGAACGGGAAGCCGAGCTGCTTGAGCAGCGCGCGACCCTCGTCGTCGGTCTTGGCGGTGGTCACGACGGTCACGTCGAAGCCGCGGACGCGGTCGATGCGGTCCTGGTCGATCTCGTGGAAGATCGACTGCTCCGTGATGCCGAAGGTGTAGTTGCCGTTGCCGTCGAACTGGCGGTCCGACAGTCCGCGGAAGTCGCGGATGCGGGGCAGCGCCACCGAGAGCAGGCGGTCCAGGAACTCCCAGGCGCGGTCGCCCCGGAGGGTGACGTGAGCGCCGATGGCCTGGCCCTCGCGCAGCTTGAACTGCGCGATGGACTTGCGGGCCTTGGTGACCTGCGGCTTCTGACCGGTGATGGCGGTGAGGTCCTTGACCGCGCCGTCGATGATCTTGCCGTCGCGGGCCGCCTCACCGACACCCGTGTTGACGACGACCTTGACCAGGCCGGGGACCTGGTGGACGTTGCCGAAGCCGAACTGCTCCTTGAGAGCGGGGATGATGTCGGCCTGGTACTTGGCCTTGAGCCGCGGCTGAACCTTCGCAGCCACTGCGGTGGTGTCAGTCATTACAGTTCCTCACCCGACGCCTTCGCGTAGCGCACGCGAACGGTCTTGGTCACGCCGTCCTTGGTGACGGCCACGTTGCGGTGGCCGACCCGGGTCGGCTTCTTGGTCTTCGGGTCGACGAGCGCGACGTTGGAGATGTGGATCGAGGCCTCGACGGTCTCGATGCCGCCCTCCTTCGAGCCGCGCTGCGTCTGGCCGACGCGGACGTGCTTCTTGACGAAGTTCACGCCCTCGACGACGACGCGGTTGCGCTCGACCAGCACCTCGAGGACCTTGCCCTGCTTGCCGCGGTCTCCGCCGCGGGCCTGGGTCGCACCCGAGATGACCTGGACGAGGTCACCCTTCTTGATCTTGGCCATGACTAGATAACCTCCGGTGCCAGCGAGACGATCTTCATGAACTTCTTGTCGCGGAGCTCGCGACCGACCGGTCCGAAGATGCGGGTGCCGCGGGGGTCCCCGTCGTTCTTGAGGATCACGGCGGCGTTCTCGTCGAACTTGATGTACGAGCCGTCGGCGCGACGGGTCTGCTTGATGGTGCGGACGATGACGGCCTTGACCACATCGCCCTTCTTCACGTTGCCACCGGGGATCGCGTCCTTGACGGTGGCGACGATGATGTCACCGAGGCCCGCGTAGCGGCGGCCGGAGCCTCCGAGGACGCGGATGGTGAGGAGCATCTTGGCGCCGGTGTTGTCGGCGACCTTGACTCGGGATTCTTGCTGAAGCATGTGTCTCTCCTGCTAACTCAAGTAGGCCGCGGCCTACTTGGCCTTCTCGAGGATCTCGACCAGGCGCCAGCGCTTGGTGGCGCTGAGGGGACGGGTCTCGCTGATGACGACGGAGTCGCCGATGCCGGCGGAGTTCAGCTCGTCGTGGACCTTGACCTTGGACGTACGGCGGATGACCTTGCCGTACAGCGGGTGCTTCACCCGGTCCTCGACCTCGACGACGATGGTCTTGTCCATCTTGTCGCTGGTGACGTAGCCGCGACGGGTCTTGCGGTAACCGCGAGCACCCGCCTCCTTCACGTCGTGGGCGGCCGACTCGTGGCCGGCGCTGTCATTGACGGTTGCCATTACTTGGCCTCCTCGTTCGACTCGGTCGCCTCGACCTCGGCCTTGGCGGCCTTCTTGGTCTTGGGCTTCTTCTCCGCCTTAGCCGGGGCCTCGACGGGTGCGGGGGTGGCGCGGATGCCCAGCTCGCGCTCACGGATGACCGTGTAGATGCGGGCGATGTCGCGCTTGACGGCACGCAGGCGGCCGTTGGTGTCCAGCTGACCGGTGGCCGACTGGAAGCGGAGGTTGAACAGCTCCTCCTTGGCCTTCTTCAGCTCGGTGACGAGACGCTCGTCCTCGTAGGTGTCGAGCTCGGCGGGGGCGAGCTCCTTGGATCCGATCGCCATTACGCGTCTCCCTCCTCGCGCTTGATGATGCGTGCCTTGAGGGGCAGCTTGTGGATGGCTCGGGTCATGGCCTCACGAGCGAGCTGCTCGTCGACGCCGGCGACCTCGAAGAGGACGCGACCCGGCTTGACGTTCGCGACCCACCACTCCGGCGAGCCCTTACCGGAACCCATGCGGGTCTCGGCGGGCTTCTTGGTGAGCGGGCGGTCGGGGTAGATGTTGATCCACACCTTTCCGCCGCGCTTGATGTGACGCGTCATGGCGATACGAGCGGACTCGATCTGACGGTTGGTCACGTAGGCGGGGGTGAGGGCCTGGATGCCGAACTCACCGAACGACACCTTGGTGCCACCGGTGGCCTGGCCGGACCGGCCCGGGTGGTGCTGCTTGCGGTGCTTGACTCGACGCGGAATCAACATGGTTATGCCTCAACTCCTGCTGCGACGGGCGCCTCGCTCTGCTGGCGGGGTGCACGGCGCGGACGGTCGCTGCGCTCGGGGCGCGACGACTTGCTGTTCGCCTGCTCGCGGGCGAGCTCCTTGTTGGTGATGTCGCCCTTGTAGATCCAGACCTTCACGCCGATGCGGCCGAAGGTGGTCTTCGCCTCGTAGAAGCCGTAGTCGATGTTCGCGCGGAGGGTGTGCAGCGGCACGCGTCCCTCGCGGTAGAACTCCGAGCGGCTCATCTCGGCGCCGCCGAGGCGGCCGGAGACCTGGATGCGGACGCCCTTGGCGCCGGCGCGCTGAGCACCCTGCAGGCCCTTGCGCATCGCGCGGCGGAAGGCCACGCGGGCGGAGAGCTGCTCGGCGATACCCTGGGCGACCAGCTGAGCCTCGGCCTCGGGGTTCTTGACCTCGAGGATGTTCAGCTGGATCTGCTTGCCCGTGAGCTTCTCGAGGTCGGCGCGGATGCGCTCGGCCTCGGCGCCGCGGCGGCCGATCACGATGCCCGGACGGGCGGTGTGGATGTCGACGCGGACGCGGTCGCGGGTGCGCTCGATCTCGATGCGGGCGACGCCCGCACGGTCGAGCTGCGTGGCGAGGAGTCGGCGGATCTTGACGTCCTCGGCGAGGTAGTCGCTGTACCGCTGGCCCTTCTTGGTGCTGTCGGAGAACCAGCGCGACACGTGGTCGGTGGTGATTCCCAGACGGAAACCGTAGGGGTTTACTTTCTGACCCATTACTTGGTCCCCTCCTCAGGAGTGGCCAGCACGACGGTGATGTGGCTGGTGCGCTTGTTGATGCGGAAGGCACGACCCTGAGCACGGGGCTGGAATCGCTTGAGGGTGGTTCCCTCATCGACGAAGGCGCGGGACACGATCAGGTCCTGGTCGTCGAGGTACTCGTTCGAGGCATCGGCCTTGACGCGAGCGTTGGCCATCGCCGAGGCGACGAGCTTGTAGACGGGCTCGGACGCACCCTGCGGCGCGAACTTCAGGATGGCCAGTGCCTCCTGAGCCTGCTTCCCGCGGATCAGGTTCACGACACGGCGAGCCTTCTGGGGGGTGACGCGGATGTGTCGCACGCGTGCGATCGACTCCACCATTTCTCTCCTCCTTCTCGTCGCCGCGTCAGCGGCGACGGCCCTTCTTGTCGTCCTTCTCGTGACCGCGGAAGGTCCGAGTGGGGGCGAACTCGCCGAGCTTGTGGCCGACCATGGTCTCGGTCACGAACACGGGGATGTGCTTGCGACCGTCGTGGACCGCGATGGTGTGACCCAGCATCGCCGGGATGATCATCGAACGGCGCGACCAGGTCTTGATGACGTTCTTGTTGCCGGCTTCGTTGGCCGTGAACACCTTGCGGAGCAGGTGGTCGTCAACGAAGGGGCCCTTCTTGAGACTGCGAGGCATCTTCTACAACTCCTACTTGCGCTTCTTACCGGCGGTGCGGCGGCGAACGATGAGCTTGTCGCTCTCCTTGTTGGGGCGACGGGTGCGTCCCTCGGACTGACCCCACGGGCTGACCGGGTGGCGTCCACCGGAGGTCTTGCCCTCTCCACCACCGTGCGGGTGGTCGACCGGGTTCATCGCGACACCGCGGACGGTCGGGCGGACGCCCTTCCAGCGCATGCGGCCGGCCTTGCCCCAGTTGATGTTCGACTGCTCGGCGTTGCCGACCTCGCCGATCGTGGCGCGGCAGCGCGCGTCGACGTTGCGGATCTCGCCCGACGGCAGGCGGAGCTGCGCGTAGGGGCCGTCCTTGGCGACGAGGCGGACCGAGGTGCCGGCCGAGCGGGCGAGCTTGGCGCCGCCTCCCGGCTTGATCTCGATGGCGTGGATGACCGTACCGGTCGGGATGTTGCGCAGCGGCAGGTTGTTGCCCGGCTTGATGTCGGCGCCGGCGCCCGACTCCACGATGTCGCCCTGCGAGAGCTTGTTCGGGGCCAGGATGTAGCGCTTGGTGCCGTCCACGAAGTGGAGCAGCGCGATGCGCGCCGTGCGGTTGGGGTCGTACTCGATGTGAGCGACCTTGGCGTTGACGCCGTCCTTGTCGTTGCGACGGAAGTCGATCAGACGGTACTGGCGCTTGTGGCCACCACCGATGTGACGCGTCGTGATGCGGCCGGAGTTGTTGCGGCCACCGGTCTTGGACAGCGGGCGCAGGAGCGACTTCTCGGGCGTCGAGCGGGTGATCTCGGCGAAGTCGGCAACGCTGGAGCCGCGGCGACCGGGGGTCGTGGGCTTGTACTTACGAATAGCCATTGTCTGTTTCCTCTACGCTTCTTCGGCTCAGCCGACGCTCGTGAAGATGTCGATGGAGCCGGACTTCAGCGTGACGATCGCGCGCTTGGTGTCCTTGCGCTTGCCGGTGCCGAACTTCGTGCGGCGGGTCTTGCCCTGGCGGTTCAGCGTGTTGATCGACGCGACCTCGACGCCGAAGATCTTCTCGATGGCGAGCTTGATCTCGGTCTTGTTCGAACGCGGGTCGACCACGAAGGTGTACTTGCCCTCGTCGATCAGGCCGTAGGACTTCTCCGAGACCACCGGGGAGATGATGACGTCGCGGGGGTCCTTGTTGAACGCGGCGGACTGGCTCATGCGTTCACCTCTTCCTTGTTGGACTCGACGCCCGACTTGGCCGCGATGAACGCGTCGAGCGCGCCCTTCGAGAACACGATGTCGTCGGAGACGAGCACGTCGTACGCGTTGAGCTGGTCGGCCGGCAGGATGTGCACGAACGGCACGTTGCGGAGCGAGAGCTCGGCGATGTAGTCGTCGCGCTCGAGCACCACGAGGACGTTGCGCGACACCGAGAGGGCGTCGAGCAGGACGAGGACGTCCTTGGTCCGGGGGGTGTCGCCGAGGGCGAGGGACTCGACCACGTGGATGCGGGCACCGCGGGCGCGGTCCGAGAGAGCGCCGAGCAGAGCCGCGGCGATCATCTTCTTGGGGGTGCGCTGCGCGTAGCTGCGGGGGGTCGGTCCGTGGACCACGCCACCACCGGTCATGTGCGGGGCGCGGATCGAGCCCTGACGAGCGCGACCGGTTCCCTTCTGCTTGAACGGCTTGCGACCGGCTCCGGAGACCTCACCGCGGTTCTTCGTCTTGTGGGTTCCCTGGCGCGCCGCGGCGAGCTGGGCCACGACGACCTGGTGGATGAGGGGGATGTTGGTCTGGACGTCGAAGAGCGCGGCGGGGAGCTCGAACGAGCCCGCCTTCTGGCCCTTGACGTCGATGATGTCGACAGAGGTAGCCATGGAACTACGCTCCCTTCACGGCGTTGCGAACGAACACGAGGCGACCGCGGGCACCGGGGACGGCGCCCTTGACGAGCAGCAGGCCCTTCTCGGCGTCGACGGAGTGCACCTTGAGGTTGAGCACGGTGACGCGCTCGCCACCCATGCGACCGGCCATGCGCATGCCCTTGAAGACACGGCTGGGGGTCGAGGAGGCGCCGATGGAGCCGGGCTTGCGGTGGTTGCGGTGCGAACCGTGCGAAGCCGAGACGCCCTTGAAGTTGTGACGCTTCATGACACCGGCGAAGCCCTTGCCCTTGCTGGTGCCGACGACGTCGACCTTGGTGCCGGCCTCGAAGACGGCGTCCACGGTCAGCTCCTGGCCGGCCGAGTAGTCGGCGGCGTCGGAGGTGCGGACCTCGGTGAGGTGGCGGCGGGGGGTGACGCCCGCGGCGTCGAAGTGACCGGCGGCGGGCTTGTTCACCTTGCGCGGGTCGATCGCACCGGCGGCGAGCTGGACGGCGGTGTAGCCGTCCTTCTCCTCCGTGCGGACCTGGGTCACGACGTTGGGGCTGATCTCGATGACGGTGACCGGCACGAGCTTGTTGTTCTCGTCCCAGACCTGGGTCATTCCGAGCTTGGTGCCGAGGAGGCCCTTGCTGGTCTTCAGCGTGGGGGAAACAGTGACAGACATGGTGGCACTCCTCCTTAGAGCTTGATCTCGATGTTGACGTCGGCCGGCAGGTCGAGGCGCATGAGCGAGTCGACGGCCTTGGGCGTCGGGTCGATGATGTCGATGAGGCGCTTGTGGGTGCGCATCTCGAAGTGCTCGCGGCTGTCCTTGTACTTGTGGGGAGAACGGATCACGCAGACCACGTTCTTCTCGGTCGGCAGCGGCACGGGGCCGACCACCGTTGCACCGGCACGGGTGACCGTGTCGACGATCTTGCGCGCCGACGTGTCGATGACCTCGTGGTCGTACGACTTCAGTCGGATGCGGATCTTCTGTCCCGCCATGTGTGATCTCTCACTCTCTTGTTATTGCGTCGTACGCGACTCCCCCGGCCGGAGCCGGACTCGTCTCGCATTGGACGCGCTCGCGAAGGAACTCCGGTGACCCGGAAAAGTGCAACCAGTGTTCTTCTGTCAAAAGCACCGCACCCCGGGGGCGCTCCGATCGGCGTGCAGAACGCACGACGCACGGAGAACCCGTTGAGATGTCGGTTGTTGTCGTTCTGCTACCCGCCGCCTCGACGTCGCACCCACGCGGCCGCCCTCTCGGGTCGAGCCTCCGCGATGCCGTCTCGGCACTGCCTGGCAGTGTCCCCCTCCGAGCAGCACGCCGCCCGAGAGGAAATTTTGAACTAGAAGAGTCTCCCACAGATGCCCCACCCCTGCAACCCGGGCGTGTCGCGCCACCCCTCTCCCCCACCCCCTCTTATTTCGCGAAATTTCGGGAGATGGCGACCCGCGGACGAGATGCCCCGCCGTGCACGACGATCTCGTCCGATGGACTCGATCTCGTGGAGGAGCGACCCCGTCAGCGGGAGCCGTGCACGGACCTCAGACCCGCTGCGGCGAGCAGGGTGCACAGGGCGTGCCGGGGCCGGAGATCGGCGAAGGTCCAGCGGACCACCCGCAGTCCGAGTGCTCTCAACCTGTCCTCGCGGAGCTTCTCCCGGACCACCACGTCGGCCGGATCGGCTCCGTCGAGCAGGCGGTCGTCGCGGTACTTCGCCAAGCCGTCGAACTCGCCGACCGTCCGGTGGAGGGGCCAGTCGAAGTCCACCCGCCCCACGGACCCGCGGTGGTCCCGGTAGTCCCGCTGCAGCGCCGGAGTCGCGATTCCGCACTCGATCATCCGCAGCCGACTCGCGCTCTCCCCCGGCGACTCCGCCGCACCGTCGCCGAGGGCGAGAACGAAGCGCGCCTGCTTCACTCCCCGGTAGCCGCGGAAGTCCTCGATCCGCTCCAGCAGAGTCTCCTTGTCGAGCGGAGCTCTGACAGGGAGGGAGCGGAGGACGTGATCGACCACGCTGATCGCGTCCTCCCGGGCGGCGAGACGGGCGAGATCGAGAACCGTCCGCTCCAGACCCGTCACCAGGAAGCCGTCCTTCTCGACGACGTCGTCGTCGCGCAGCCGCTCGCGGTGCAGCACGACGTCGGCCCCCTCGGCGGCTCCCGGTGCTCCGATGAGGTGCACCTGCGCCGGAGACCGGGAGAGCATCGGCAGTCGCCAGAGCGCTGCGGCGGAGTGGAAGGCGAGCACCGCTTCGCCGCTGCGGTGCCCTCGGGCGACCGCCCGCGCGCGGAGCAGATGCTGATCGCGGTCGGTCAGCTCGCCGAAGGCCCGCGTCTCGACGTAGACGCCGCGCGAGAGCCTCCGGTGCCGCCCCTTCGAGCGGTCCGGGCGGAGCCGCCGCGCGTCGGAGCCGAGTCGTGCGAGGTCACGGGACACGAGGAGTTCGGGGAGCTGTTCCATCCCCGGACTCTGCCTCCAGCCGCGCGCCCGTGGTCGCCGCCTCCGACCATCCGTGGACACCCGGCTCGCTCCCCGCCCTGGGGAGGAGCCGCTGTCTCTCGCGAGATCGCCCGCGGCGGACGAGATGTCGGTGCACGGCGGGCCATCTCGTCCGCCGACGACCATCTCGCGAAATTTCGCGAGATCCGGGGTCAGTCGAAGAGGAGGGCGCGGAGGGTGGTCTCGGCGGAGCCGGGACGGGTGGGGTCGATCGTCTCGCCGGCGCGGAAGTGGTCGAGCAGACGCGGATCGACGTAGCTGGCCCGAGCGACGGTCGGAGTGTTGCCGAGCACGTCGGAGGCGTCCCGCATCGCCTGCGCGACGGCGGCGTTCCGCGCGCGCTGCGTCGGCTGAGGGCCGGCCTTCGCCAGGCTGAGCGCTGCGGCCACCGTGCCGTGCAGAGTGCGGAAGTCCTTCGCCGTGAAGTCGTCGCCGGCGCGCTCCCGGACGTAGTCGTTGATCTCCGGTGCCGAGATCGGATGCCACTCCTTCCCGTCCTTCCAGGCCAGCAGTCGCGCGTTCGGGCCTCGGCGCTTCAGCACGCGGACCACGCTGGAGAGGTCGCGGTCGAGGATCTCGCTCGTCCAGGCCTGATGGCTCTTCCCGGGGAAGGCCAGGGCGACGCGGTCGCCGTGGGTCGTCGCGTGCGCGCACAGCAGGGTGGAGAGGCCGATGCTCCCGTGCTCCTTGGCGTAGCGCTCGCTGCCCACGCGGAGCGACCCGGTGTCCAGCATGCGGAACGCCGTGGCCAGCGCACGCTCCCGGGTCATGCCCTCGGAACGCAGGGCGATCGTCACGCTCCTCCGCGCACCGGGCAGCGCCTCGGCCAGGCGCAGCGCCCGGTCGAACTTGATCCGGTCCTTCTGCTCGCGCCACGTCGGGTGGTAGACGTACTGCCGCCGCCCGGCTGCGTCGACGCCGGTGGCCTGGATGTGGCCGTTCGGGTACGGCGCGATCCAGACGTCCTTCCAGGCGGGCGGGATGCCGAGGGCGTCGAACCGCTCGCGCAGCTCCTTGTCGGCGACCGTCACGCCCTTCGGATCGCGGTAGCTGAAGCCGGAGCCGGCCCGGACCCGGGTGTAGCCGCGACCGCTCGAATCGGTCCTGCGGAGTCGTTGCGTGCGCGTCTCAGCCATCAGCCCGACGATAGGGCGGCCGACGGCGCGCCCGCACCGGGTTGACGCCGGGAGCGAGCAGCCGACGCGGCGCCGCTACTCGTTGCCGATGCGCTTGTCGGCCTGGCGCTTCAGGTCCTCGATGCGGTCGTCGTACTTGCCGCCCGTGAGACGGCCGGCGATCTCGCCCGCCTTCTCGAGGACCTGGTCCGACACCTGCTCCGCCTTCTCGCTGCGCAGGGCGTCCTGCGTCTTGCGGCTGTTCAGCAGTTCGCCCGCCTGACGTCCGAGCTTCCCGAGATCCACGATGATGCCTCCTTGTCGGCGCGCACGGCTGCGGCGCGCGCCTCAGTGTGGCCGCCCCGGCTGAGGGAACGGTGCGGGCGCGCCGGTCAGCCGGCGAGAGCGAGCACGCGGGCGGCCGCGTCGGCCAGGGCACGTCCGTAGGAGGGGCCGTGGCCGGCCGCGTGCACCGCGAGCGGATGCAGCTGGTGCAGGGGGACGCGCTGCTGCAGCCCTGGAGCGAGCGGGTGCACCTCCTGGTACCCCTCGAGGACCGCGTCGAGCTCAGGAGCGCCGAACAGGTCCAGCATCGCCAGGTCGGTCTCGCGATGACCGCCGTGCGCCGCCGGGTCGATCAGCACGGCACCGTCGGCCGACCACAGCACGTTGCCGGTCCACAGATCGCCGTGGAGCCGGGCCGGGGCATCGCCGTCGTCGAAGGCGCCGGCTTCGACCGGCTCGAGCGCGCGCTCGACCGTCCGCGCCTGGGCGGGCGTCAGGTTCCCCGCGTCCACAGCGGGCGCGAGGAACGGGAGCACCCGCTGATCCGCGTAGAAGCGGCCCCAGGAGAGGTCGGGCGTGCACGGCATCGCCCGTCGCCCTATGTAGGCCGGCCCGGTCCAGTCCGTCGGCGGTGCTCCGAAAGCGTCGGATCCCGCGCCGTGCGTGCGGGCGAGCGCTCGTCCGAAGGCGCGCGCGGCTGGCCTGGTCGGCCGGACCGGTGCGACCTCCTCGAGCTCGATCCGGCCGGGGGCGAGGGACAGGACCTCGACGCAGCGCACTCCCCCGCCGCTCTCCGCCTCGCGCAGCCAGTCGAGGCCCGCGGCCTCCCACTCGAAGAACAGGGGCTGAGCGGCGGGGTCGCTCTTCACGAAGGGCATGCGGCAACGCTAGCCGCGGACTCGCTCCCCCGTGGCGGTCTCCGGATCGCCGCCGTGCCGCCGCGCGTGCAGCGGCCGGTCGGGGCCCCGCCACCTCCGAGGACGCCTCGACCCGCGTCCGGGTCGAGCTCCCTGCGGAACGACGAGAGGGGCCGCCCGCCGAAGCGGACGACCCCTCTCGAGAGATCGGTAGGACGGACCTACTTGATGATCTTGGTGACCGTACCGGCACCCACGGTGCGTCCACCCTCACGGATGGCGAAGCCGAGGCCCTCCTCCATGGCGATCGGCTGGATCAGCGCGACCGTCATGTCGGTGGTGTCGCCGGGCATGACCATCTCGGTGCCCTCGGGCAACGTGATGACGCCGGTGACGTCGGTGGTGCGGAAGTAGAACTGCGGGCGGTAGTTCGCGTAGAACGGGTTGTGACGCCCACCCTCATCCTTAGACAGGATGTACGCGGTGCCCTCGAAGTCCGTGTGCGGCGTGACCGAACCCGGCTTGACGACGACCTGGCCGCGCTCGACGTCCTCGCGCTTGGTGCCGCGGAGGAGCAGACCACAGTTCTCGCCGGCCCAGGCCTCGTCGAGCTGCTTGTGGAACATCTCGATTCCGGTGACCGTGGTCTTCTGCGTCGGGCGGATGCCGACGATCTCGACCTCGGAGTTCAGAGCGAGGGTTCCACGCTCCGCACGGCCGGTGACGACGGTTCCACGACCGGTGATCGTGAAGACGTCCTCGATCGGCATGAGGAACGGCTTGTCCTTGTCGCGCACCGGGTCCGGGATGGACTCGTCGACGGCGTCCATGAGGTCGAGGATGGACTGGGTCCACGTCTCGTCGCCCTCGAGGGCCTTGAGGCCCGAGACGCGGATGACCGGAGCGTCGTCGCCGGGGAAGCCCTGCGACGAGAGGAGCTCGCGGACCTCGAGCTCGACGAGCTCCAGGATCTCCTCGTCGTCCACCATGTCGGACTTGTTCAGCGCGACCATCAGGTAGGGGACGCCGACCTGCTTGGCGAGGAGGACGTGCTCACGGGTCTGAGCCATCGGGCCGTCGGTGGCGGCGACCACGAGGATCGCGCCGTCCATCTGGGCCGCGCCGGTGATCATGTTCTTGATGTAGTCGGCGTGACCCGGGGCGTCGACGTGCGCGTAGTGGCGCTTCGGCGTCTCGTACTCGACGTGCGAGATGTTGATCGTGATGCCGCGCTGGCGCTCCTCGGGAGCGGAGTCGATCGACGCGAAGTCACGCTGGACGTTGGTCGCGGACGGGAACTTGTCCGCCAGAACCTTCGAGATCGCCGCGGTGAGCGTGGTCTTTCCGTGGTCGACGTGACCGATGGTTCCGATGTTGACGTGCGGCTTGGTCCGCTCGAACTTGGCCTTAGCCACTGTGGGTCCTCCTCAGGACTTAGGTGCAAGCATCCGCATCCGGGCGGCCGCACGGGGCGGCACGAGGACAGGAGGACTTGCGGGGGTTTTGTGTACGTATGTTACCGGCAGTGGTCGTGCGGCCGTCCCGCTGCGACAGGGGGCGCGCTGCACTCGGCAGCAAACCCGCACGACACTACCAGGCCGTCGCCGTTCCGGGGAACGGCGACGGCCCAGGAGCGGAGCTACTCGCCCTTGTTCTTCTGGACGATCTCCTCGGCCACGGCCTTGGGGACCTCGGCGTAGGTCTCGAACGTCATCGAGTAGACGGCGCGACCCGAGGTCTTCGAGCGCAGGTCTCCGATGTAGCCGAACATCTCGGACAGCGGGACGTTGGCCCGGATGACCTTGATGCCGGTGGCGTCCTCCATCGACTGGATCATCCCGCGACGCGAGTTGATGTCGCCGATGACGTCGCCCATGTACTCCTCGGGAGTGCGGACCTCGACGGCCATGAGCGGCTCGAGGAGGACCGGCTGCGCCTTGCGCGAGGCCTCCTTGAACGCGATCGAGCCGGCGATCTTGAACGCCATCTCGGAGGAGTCGACGTCGTGCGCCGCTCCGTCGACCAGGGTCGCCTTCACGCCGACCATGGGGTAGCCGGCGAGCACGCCGACCTGCATGGCGTCGCGGATGCCCGCGTCGACGGAGGGGATGTACTCGCGCGGGACGCGGCCACCGGTGACGCCGTTGACGAACTCGTAGGTCTTGTCGGCCTCGACCTCCATCGGCTCGATGGTGATCTGGACCTTCGCGAACTGGCCGGAGCCACCCGTCTGCTTCTTGTGGGTGTAGTCGTACTTCTCGACCGTGCGGCGGATCGTCTCGCGGTACGCGACCTGGGGCTTGCCCACGTTGGCCTCGACGTTGAACTCGCGCTTCATGCGGTCCACCAGGATGTCGAGGTGCAGCTCGCCCATTCCCTTGATGACCGTCTGACCGGTCTCCTGGTTCTGCTCGGTGCGGAAGGTGGGGTCCTCCTCCGCGAGCTTCTGGATCGCCGTGCCGAGCTTCTCCTGGTCGGCCTTCGTCTTGGGCTCGATGGCGACCTCGATGACGGGCTCCGGGAAGGTCATCGACTCGAGCACGACCTGCGCGGCCGGGTCGCTCAGGGTGTCACCGGTGGTGGTGTCCTTGAGGCCGATGACGGCGTAGATGTGGCCGGCGGTGACCGAGTCGACCGGGTTCTCCTTGTTGGAGTGCATCTGGAAGATCTTGCCGATGCGCTCTTTCTTGCCCTTGGTCGAGTTGATGACCTGGGCGCCGGAGTCGAGCTTGCCCGAGTAGACGCGGACGTAGGTCAGGCGGCCGAAGAACGGGTGCACGGCGACCTTGAACGCGAGCGCCGAGAAGGGCTCGGTCGAGTCCGCGTGACGCATGATGACCTTCTCCTCGTCGCGGACGTCGTGCGCCTCGATGGCGGGGACGTCGAGCGGGGAGGGGAGGTAGTCCACGACGGCGTCGAGCATCGGCTGGACGCCGCGGTTCTTGAACGCCGAGCCGCAGAGCACCGGGTAGATCTCGGAGTTGACGGTCATCTTGCGGATGGCGCCCTTGATCTCCGCGACGGTGAGCTCCTCGCCGCCGAAGTACTTCTCGAGCAGCTCGTCGGAGGTCTCCGCGACGGTCTCGAGGAGCTTCTCGCGGTACTCCGCCGCCTTGTCGGCGAGGTCGGCCGGGATCTCCTCGATCTCGTACTTCGCGCCGAGCGCGACGTCGCCCTTCGAGTCGCCGCGCCACGTGAGCGCGCGCATCTCGACCAGGTCGACGACGCCCTCGAAGGAGGACTCCGCGCCGATGGGCAGCTGGATGACCAGCGGCTTCGCGCCGAGGCGCTTGATGATCGTGTCGACCGTGTAGTAGAAGTCGGCGCCGAGCTTGTCCATCTTGTTGACGAAGCAGATGCGCGGGACGTCGTACTTGTCGGCCTGACGCCAGACGGTCTCGGACTGGGGCTCGACGCCCTCCTTGCCGTCGAAGACGGCGACGGCGCCGTCGAGGACGCGCAGCGAGCGCTCGACCTCGACCGTGAAGTCGACGTGACCGGGGGTGTCGATGATGTTGATCTGGTTCTTGTTCCAGAAGCAGGTCGTCGCGGCGGACGTGATCGTGATGCCGCGCTCCTGCTCCTGCGCCATCCAGTCCATCGTCGCGGCGCCGTCGTGGACCTCGCCGATCTTGTGCGTGATACCCGTGTAGAACAGGATGCGCTCGGTGGTGGTGGTCTTGCCGGCATCGATGTGGGCCATGATGCCGATATTGCGGACCTTGTTCAGGTCGGTGAGCACATCTTGTGCCACGGAGTTCCTCCGATAGGTGATGGAGCCAGCGCACCGGGTTCATGGCCGAATGGCTGGGATTCTGGTGGTGGCGGTCGCCCGGTCGCGGGGATCGGGCGATCCGCCGCCGGGACCGGGCCCGCAGCGCTGACGCCGCGGGCCCGGTGGTCGCGGTCGCCCGGAGGCGGCCGCGGGGTGCGCTACCAGCGGTAGTGCGCGAAGGCCTTGTTCGACTCGGCCATCTTGTGGGTGTCCTCGCGACGCTTGACAGCGGCGCCCAGACCGTTCGACGCGTCGAGGATCTCGTTCATGAGACGCTCGGTCATCGTCTTCTCGCGACGGGCCTTCGCGTAGCTGGTGAGCCAGCGGAGCGCGAGGGTGTTGGCGCGGTGGGGCTTGACCTCGACCGGGACCTGGTAGGTCGAGCCGCCGACGCGGCGGCTGCGGACCTCGAGGGTCGGGCGGACGTTGTCGAGAGCCTTCTTGAGCGTGACGACCGCGTCCTGGCCGTTCTTGCCGGCGACGCCCTCGAGGGCACCGTAGACGATGCGCTCGGCGAGGCCCTTCTTGCCGTCCAGGAGGATCTTGTTGACGAGCTGGCTGACGATGGGGGCGCCGTAGACGGGGTCTGCGACGACGGGGCGCTTGGGAGCGGGGCCCTTACGAGGCATTACTTCTTCTCCATCTTCGCGCCGTACCGGCTGCGAGCCTGCTTGCGGTTCTTGACGGCCTGGGTGTCCAGGGCGCCGCGAACGATCTTGTAGCGGACACCGGGGAGGTCCTTGACGCGACCGCCGCGCACGAGCACCATCGAGTGCTCCTGCAGGTTGTGGCCCTCGCCGGGGATGTAGGCGGTGACCTCGGTGCCGTTGGAGAGCTTCACGCGGGCCACCTTGCGGAGGGCCGAGTTCGGCTTCTTGGGCGTGGTCGTGTAGACGCGCGTGCAGACGCCGCGCTGCTGGGGGTTGGCCTTCAGGGCGGGCGCCTTGGTCTTGGTGACCTTCGGCGTGCGTCCCTTGCGGACCAACTGCTGAATCGTTGGCACTGGTTTTGCTCCTTGAATGCTGCACGGTGACAGCGGATCGATGGTCGACATTCGGCCCTCCCGTCTCCGGGAACGGCCGAGTTCATCTGGACCCGACGCACCCCGCGGCCCCGCGAACGGGACCGGGAGGGTGAGGGGTATGCCGTGGGGGCCGCCCGATCGGACGAACCCGCGGATCCTCGCGGACCCGGTAGAGCGAAGTGCGGCGACCGCATCGACCCGGAGGCACGACACAAGCGCACGGCAAAGCGCACACCCGAAGAATATTACGGGGAGTGACGGGGCCGGTCAACCGAGCGGCGTTCGCCCTGGGAGATGCCGCAGCGCCGCGGCAGGCCTCGCAGGGGCTTCGCGATCACTCCCGCTCGTCGCCCCCCCAGCCCCACTGGGGACTGCGGCCGCCGGCGTCGCGACGGGCCAGGAGCAGGAGGAACACGAGCTGGACGGCCGCCGCGAGCACGCCGGTCGCGATCGCGAAGACGGTGGGCGCGTGGTCGAGGATCCAGCCGAGGATCTCCCCCGGCTCCTGGCGGCCGAGCCCGTAGAGTGCTCCGCCCGTGAGGAGGAAGAGCAGATAGACGACCACTCCGGTCAGCAGCGACGGACCGAGGACGCGGTGGACGGCGGGACGGGCGGCGAGCGTCACCATCGCGACCAGCACCGCGACGACGCAGACCGCCACCGACACCGGCCCCAGCAGCGGGCCGGCGTCGCGCTCGGGCACGACGTCCTGGTCCAGCAGGAGGCTGAGGACTCCGAACGCGCAGACGACCAGGGCGAGGTAGAGGAAAGCGGCGAAGCCGGCCAGCGCGAGGCCGTAGCCCAGCCCGGCTCCCCGGCCCTGCCCCTGCGGAGTCACGACTGCGCGGCCGCTTCGCGCTCGGCGTTGCGGCGCTTGACGCCCCGGGCGCGGCCCGCGATCGCGGCACCGCCCCAGACGCTCGCCTCCCGGCCGAGGACGCCTGCGGCGAGCACCGCCGCGAGGACGGCGGGGTCGCGGACGTAGTCGAGCGCGAGGGAGCGGTCGATCGGCAGGGCGAGCGGTCCGACGGCGCTCCAGCCGCCGACCAGCGCGGCCGCGGCCGTGAGGAGGGCGACGAGGAAGCCGCCGAGGACGTAGGCCCACCAGCCCGCGCGGTTCACGACGAGCACGATCAGCGCCAGGCCGACGAGGAACGCGGCGACCGGGGCGAGGAAGAGCGCGGTCGGCGCCGCTTCGAGCGCGAGGGCGACCGGGTCGCCGCCGACGCGGTCGACGAGGAGGCGGATCGCGGTGAGGGCGACGAGGTACAGGACCGCGAAGACCGCGGTCGTCAGGAGGGCGAGCGCGAGGCCCGCCAGGCGGTTGCCGGAGCGCCGGACCGGCTCGGGCTCGGCCTCGACCGGTCCGAGGGCGCTCGGGGCGGACGCCGCGGCCGCCGGGGCGGCGGGCTCGACGGTCGGCTGCCGGCCGGTCACGGGTTCGGGCCAGACGTACTCTCGGGTCGGCTGGGGTCCGGTTCCGCCGGACGTCTCGGTCGCGGAGGGGATCCGCGTGGTCTCGGCGTCGCTGCTCCAGGTCACCCGGACAGCATAGGCACGCCTTCCGCGGCGCCCGGGGCGCCGCGCGGCTCCCCGTCGACGGGGGACAGCACCGACCCTCTACTCGAGGGGGTGGAGGAGGCGGTGCAGGAACTGCCGGGTGCGCGGCTCGCGCGGCTCCCGGAGGATCTGCGCGGGGGCGCCCCGCTCGACGACCACGCCGTCGGCCATGAAGACGACCTCCGACGCCACGCGCCGGGCGAACTCGAGCTCGTGCGTCACGACGAGCATGGTCCAGCCCTCCCCCGCCAGCTCCCGCATCAGCGAGAGCACGTCGCCGACCAGCTCCGGGTCCAGCGCCGAGGTGGGCTCGTCGAAGAGGAGCAGATCGGGCCGCAGCGCGAGCGCCCGGACGATGCCCACGCGCTGCTGCTGACCGCCGGAGAGCTCGAAGGGGTAGGCGCTCCCCCGGCCGCCGAGGCCGACGCGCTCGAGCAGGCGCTCCGCCTCCGGGACCACCTCGGACGCGGGACGGCGCTGCACCCGCAGCGGCCCCTCCGTCACGTTCTGGAGGACCGTCAGGTGCGGGAAGAGGTTGAAGTGCTGGAAGACCATCGCCGAGTGGTCGCGCAGCCCGGTCAGCGCCTTCCGGCCGACGCCGCGGTCGAAGTCGAGGACGCTGCCGTCGGCGAGCTCGACCACTCCGCCGTCCGGCACCTCGAGGCTGTTCAGCGAGCGCAGGACGGTGGTCTTGCCCGAGCCGGACGGCCCGATCAGGGCGACGACCTCGCCGCGACGGACCTCCAGGTCGATGCCGCGCAGCACCTCCACCCCGCCGAACGACTTGCGGAGGCCGCGAGCCGTGAGCACGGGCCGGGCGTCGGTCGGGGTGTCAGCGGGCGACATAGCGGTCCAATCGCTTCTCGAGCAGGCCCTGGCCGCTGGAGAGCACCAGACAGATGAGCCAGTAGATCAGAGCGGCCTCGAGGTAGAGGAGCATGAACTCGCTCGACGCGGTGGCGATCTTCTGCGCCTGCCGGAAGAGCTCGGTCACCAGGATGAGGGAGGCCAGCGAGGTGTCCTTCACCAGCGAGATGAAGGTGTTCGACAGCGGCGGGACGGAGACCCGCGCGGCCTGCGGCAGGATGATGCGGCGCAGCGAGAGCGAGCGGCTCATCCCGATGGTGTGCGCGGCCTCCCACTGCCCCTTCGGGACGCTGAGGATCGCCGCGCGGATCACCTCCGCCGCGTAGCCGCCCACGTTGAGGGCGAACGCGATGGTGGCGCTGGGCCAGGGGTCGATCTTCAGTCCGAGGCTCGGGAGCCCGTAGAAGATCACGAACAGCTGCACCAGGAGCGGCGTGCCCCGGATGACGGAGATGTACGCCCGCGCGATCCAGGAGAGGATCCGCATCCGCGAGAGCCGCATGAGGGCGACCGCCAGCGCGAGCACGAGCCCGATGGCGAAGCTCGCCAGCGCGAGCGGGATCGTCCCGACGATGCCCCCGGAGAGGATCGGCCAGAACGACCGGAGGACGAGGTCCATTGTGTTCTCCCGCCTTCGCGGGAGGATCCGCGGTCGGCTCGATCGGGTGGTGGCGTCGGGAGCGGATCGTGTCCGCCTCCTGGGGAATGCTGGCACGCTTCGCGCCCGGGCGGGCGCCCTTGCGGGCGGACCCACGGCGTGAGCCGCTGCCCCGCGCCTCCGCCTCCGTGCCTCTCACGCGCGAGACGGCCCCTCCCGGCGGGGGAGGAGCCGTCTCGGGGCCGGGCTACTGGGAGACGTCGGCTCCGAAGTAGCGCTCGGAGATGGAGGCGAGGGTGCCGTCCTCGCGCAGCTCGTCGAGGGCGGAGTCGACGGCCTCGACGAGGTCGTCCGAGCCCTTCGGGAAGGTGAAGGCGCTCTCGGAGGTGTCGTCGGTGGTGACGGCGACCTTGAGGCCCGCGGCCTGGTCGGGGTAGGACGTGGACCAGTCGAGCCAGGTGAGGCGGTCGTTCACGGTCGCGTCGACGCGGCCCTGCTCGACGAGGGCGATGGCCTGGGCCCAGCCCTCGACGCCCTCGACCTCGGCGCCGTTCTCCTGCGCGACGGTGTACCAGTTGCTCGAGAGCGACTGGGCGGTGGTCTTGCCGGAGAGGCCGGCGAGGTCGGTGATCGAGGTGTCGCTCGAGGGGACGATCACGACGCCGGGGCTGACCGAGTACGGCTCCGAGAAGTCGTACTTCGCCTCGCGCTCGTCGTTGATCGAGACCTGGTTCGCGATCACGTCGAAGCGCGCTCCGTCCAGGCCCGCGAACATCGCGTCCCACTGCGTCTCCTGGAAGTCGGGCTCGACACCCAGCTTCTCGGCCACGGCGGTGATCACGTCGACGTCGTAGCCGGTGAGAGCTCCGGTCCCGCCGTCGGCGTGGAAGGAGAAGGGCGGGTAGGTGCCCTCGGTGCCGATGGTGAGCTTCCCCGAGTCCTTCACCTCGGACAGGCTCAGGCCGGAGCTCGCGGAGGCGGTGCCCTCGCCGCTCGAGCCGGAGACCACGTCGTCGGTCGAGGCGGGCGCGCAGCCGGCGAGGACCAGGGCGGCGGCGGCGGCGGTCGTGCCGAGCAGGACGCGCAGGGAGGTGCGGGCGGAGAGGGTCACGGTGTTGTCCTTCGGTGCATCACGGAGTCGTGGCGGTCCCGCTGCGCCGGATGCGGCGCGGGGATCGACGAGGGGACGGGTCGTCCCGGGGCGGACCGCTGCTCGGCGGAACCGCCCGGAGTGACGATAACCAGTGGAGGGGGCGGCCCTATTCCCGCATGTCGCCGTGTGACGCCGGGAGTCCGGCCAGGAAGCGCTCGGCACCGGCGACCTCGTCGCTCGTGAGGCCCTCCGCCGACTCCGGGCGCACCAGGTGGAAGGGGGTGCTCTGCTCGCTCGCCCAGTCGTACGCGTCCTCGTGGAGGTTGTCGTCGATCCACACCACGGCGTCGATCGCGCCGCGCTCGGCGGCCGCCTCGAGCCACACCGCGACGGGCTGGAGCTTGCCCGTCCGGCCCGGAAAGCGCGGGTCGCGCGGGAGGCCGCCGTCGAAGACGATCGCCTCCGTGCCGGCCGGCAGCCCGAGGTCCTGGACGAGGACCCGCGTCAGGCGCGGCGGCCAGGTGGTGGCCCACACGATCGTGCCGACCGCGGCCAGCCGGGCGACGAGCGCCTCCCGCTCCGGCTCGAGCTCCAGGCGGTGCGAGCCCGAGGCGCGATCGCTGCGGACGGAGGGGTTCAGGACGCCGTCGACGTCGAGCAGGATCAGGGCGGCCATGCCTGTCACCGTAGCGGCGGCGGGGCGGATCGCGCGAGGAGCGCTAGCGTGACGGGATGCCTCCGTCCCTCGTGCTGCCGGGAGGCCGCACGGCCGTGCTGGGGCCCGATCCGGTGCGTCCGGAGGCGCTGCTGCTCACTGTCGACGGCGCGGAGCAGTCGCTGATCGATCCGCGCGATCCCCGCGCCCTGCACCTCGAGTACCTCGCCCGCCTCGGCGCGGTGGTCGACGCCGCCGCCCCTCCCGGCGAGCCGCTGCGCGTCCTGCACCTCGGGGCCGGCGCCCTGGCCCTGGCCCGGTACGTCGCCGCGACCCGGCCGGGCTCCCAGCAGCTCGCAGTCGAGAGCGCGGCAGGACTCGTGGAGTTCGTGCTCGAGCACGCCCCGCTCCCCCGCGGCGCGCGCGTCCGGCGTCTCACGGCCGACGCCGCTGGTCCCCTGCCGCCCTGGAGTGCCGACCTCGTCGTGCTCGACGTCTACGACGGGGACGAGATCCCCGAGGCGTTCTACCGCGCGTCCGTCCTCGCCCCGCTCGCCGCCCGGGTCGGCGCCGGAGGGCTCCTCGCGGTCAACGTCGCCGACGACGCCGACCACCGGAGGCTGGACCGCCTGCGCGGGGTCGTCCGCGGGCTGCTCCCGGTCACCGCGGCGGTCGGGTCGACCGCGTTCATCGAGGGGCGCGCCGGCGGGAACGCGATCCTGCTCGCCTCAGGCTCGGCGCTCGCCGAGCACGTCGCCGGACGCCTGCTGCGCGCCGGCCCGCACCCGGTCTCCGCCGCGGCGGATGGCGACGTCGTGGTCGCCGAGGTGGCGGTAGAAGTCGACCCGTGAGTCGAGAGTGACGCCGGTCTCGAGGTACTTGGCGCGGATCCGCTTGATGTAGGTGCGGACGGTGTGCTCGGCGACGCTGAGGTCGACCGCGACGGTGCGAACCGCCGCACCCGCTCCGTAGGCGCGCATCACGCGGCTCTCCTGCGGGCTCAGCACCGGGCGGCGCTCCTCGCGCCCGTGCACGAGCCGGTGGCGGGCCGTGTCCGAGATCCAGGTGCGGCCGGAGGCGACCGAGACGACCGCCGCGGCGAGCTCGCTGGGGTCGTCGCCCTTCCAGACGTAGGCGGCTCTCTCCCGTCGCAGCACCGCCCGCACCGGCTCCAGGGAGTCGGAGGAGGAGAGCACGACGAGGCCGACGGTCCGGGCCGCCGCGCGCTCGAGAGTGTCGGCCACCTCCTCGCCGGGCACGCCGTCCAGGTCGAGGACCGCGATGCGCTCGACGCCCTCCTCGTCGTGCGAGAACTGCGGCAGCAGCTGTGCCAGCAGCGCCTGGAGCGCGGCGCGCTCGATCGCTGGTCCGTCCACGACGGCCAGCGTGAACCGATCGAATCCGGTCACGGGGGTCCCCTAGCAGGGGCAGGTTCGGGTCCGCCCCGGCTGCACCGTAGCGGTCCGCGGCGTCGTCGTGCACGCGACGGGACATTCCGTCTCAGTGGGAGGACGCCCCCAGAGCGCTCCGGATCGGCTCACGGAGCGCGTGGAGGACCATCCGCGACGCCGTCTCCGGCTAATGTCCCTCACCATGGACGACAGCGCAGAGGGCTCCCGGCGGGCCCGGAGGATCCCCGCGGAGCAGGTCCGCAGCCGCATGATCGCCACGGCGCGCGATGTCGTCTCGAACCACGGCCTCACGGTCAGCTTCGCGCACCTGCCGATGGAGGAGTACATCCGCCTGGCCGGCGTGCCCCGCAGCTCCGTCTACCGCATCTGGAGCACGCGCGAGGAGTTCGTGGCCGACCTCGTCGGCGAGGTCTTCGTGCGGGACCGGTACGCGGAGGGCGCCGACCCCGAGGCCCAGCAGGAGATGCGCGAGGTCTACGAGCGCTCCACCGATCTCCTCTCCACGGCCGCCGGCCGCCGCCGGGTCGCCTGGGAGACCATCCGCATCGGCGCACGGGCGAACGCCGAGTCGCTCCGCCGCTCCGCCGACTGGTCGTCCTACAACGCGCTGCTCGCCTGCACCTTCTCGATGGAGGAGGGGCCTGCTCGCGACGCCGTGCGGGCCACGGCGAAGCGGATCGAGGGCATGCTCACGCGCCGGATGCGGGACTACTACGAGGAGACGCTGGAGGTCTTCGGCGGCACGATGCGCCCGGGCTTCACGACGCTCCAGCTCGCGCACCTCACGGCGATCGTGATCGACGGACTCGCCCACCGCGGCCGTCTCCTCGACGACGACCTCGATGCTCCCGTGACCGCCCCCGGCCTCGACGGCGAGCCGGTGGAGTGGACCCTGGCGGCCTGGACGATCCGCTCGATCGTCGACGGGATGCTGGAGCCCGTCGCGGAGGACTGAGCGGGGCGCGGGCCGGACCCCGCGGCCCGGATCAGTCGTCCGGTTCGGTGAACCCGTCGATCAGCAGCAGGACCGACACGACCGCCAGCGACGGCCCGTCGGGATCGGCCGGGTCGAGCGGGCCGGTCACCAGCTCCGGGGCCGCGATGCGCGCGATGCACAGTCCCTCGACCAGGGCCGAGACGGCGGAGGCGAGAGCGGCCCAGCCGCGGCCCGGACGCAGCCGGAGCCCCGCCTCGGCGAGGGTGTGCTCGTAGTACTTCGCCATGTTGTCGATGAAGTGCAGCTGGCGGGCACGCAGAGCCGAGCTGATGGCGGTCCGCGCCGGCTCCTCGTGCGAGTCGACCGCGCCGGCGAGGGCGATGAAGTTGCGCCAGTGCTGCGCTGAGAAGACGTTGTCGACGTTCGCGTCGACGGCGATCCGGACGGAGGCGACCAGGGCTTCGCGGCGCTGCGCCGCGGTGGGCTCCGGGTCGAGGCTGCGGTGGAGGTGGGAGTTCCCTGCCCGCAGCGACGGCTGGTCGAGCCGGGTGGTGAGGACCCGCTCCGGGATCGCGGCGATCAGCTCGTCGTAGAACGACTGGCGGGTGGGCCAGATCCGGTACACGGTGCTGCGCGGCACGCCCGCCGAGCGGATCACGTCCTCGAGGGGCAGATGGGCGACTCCGACGCGCAGGCCCTCGGCGCGGACGACCGCGAGAGCGGCGTCCAGCAGGCGAGTGCGGACCTGCTCGCGGGTCAGGCGCGCAGGACGGGCCGGCTCCTCCGCTTCGAGGGGGTCGTCGCTCATCAGGCCTCCGCGCCGGGATGCACGGAGGACTCTCCGACATCTGCTGTTCAGGAGAGCGTACCCGGACGGAGCGCGGAAGATGAGAGGAGATCGGAGACGGGCGCGGCCCGCGCATGCGGCTCGGGTGCCGCGCGGGCCGCGCTGCCTGTCCCCCAGGCGGCCTCCCCATGGGCCGATCCGACCGTATGCTGCCCAACAGACGTCCGTCAACCGACGCGACATGATGTCGCTTCGGGAGAGTCCGCCGGCCGGTCAGGAGGACCGCCTCCGGGACTCCTCCGCCGCCGGGAGCGCCCTCGCCGCGGTCTCGGCCCGGGAGGCGTGCGGAGCGGACATCTCGCCCGCGACGACGTCCGACACGACGCCGGTGGCGTGCTCGACGAGGTCGACGTTCCTGGTCAGCCGCGCGTGGTGGCACGGGCTCGCATCGACGTCGACCACGAGCTTCGCGAAGCGCAGGGCGTCGCCGAGCCGCGCGAAGGGCGACAGCTCCGCGACCAGGGAGGGCACGTCCGCCGCGGCGAGGTAGGTGTAGCGGCAGGTCGAGACCACGTAGTCGTCGACTCCGGCCGTCGCCGATCCGGTCGCGACCATGATGTCGCCGAGGTCGACCGGGGCGCTGGCCACGCCGAGCGCCACCGCAGCGGTCACCTTGATGTCGCCCACCAGCGCCGTCACGTGCACGCCGGCGGGCCAGGGCGGCAGCGAGCCGAGCTCGGTCGATCCCGTCCGCAGGCCCTTGCCCGCCGCCGAGGCGAGGGCGTCGATCATCGGCACCCCCGTGCACTCCCCCGCGTGCTCGGCGTCCTCCGAGACGGCGTCCCCGCAGGAGGCGAGCATCGCCGAGACGCTCAGCCGGCTCTGCGGGTCCAGTCCCGCGATCACCGCGGGGCTGACCTGACCGGAGTCGTCGACCATCCGTCCGAGGCGCTCCGCGACGTCCGATCCCGTGTTCGGGGTGCCGAAGGTGAGGACGGACGAGACCATCGACGAGACGGCGGTCCCGTCGACCGAGCCGCTCAGCGCCTGGCGGGCGGCGAGCCCTCCCATCGAGTGTGCGACGACGACGGCGCGGTGGCCGGTCGCGGAGACGAGGCACGCGATCGAGGAGGCGAGCGCGTCGCTGATCCCCGGGTCGGTGACCCAGCGGGCGGCGAGCCGGCGGTAGTCGAAGGTGTAGACCGCGGCGCCGTCGATCTGCTGCAGCCGGCCCACGAGGGACGGCTCCGGAGCGTCGAGCGGAGCGGTCGCCGATTCGGACGAGACCATGTCGACGAGGTGGGAGAAGGCCCCCGTGCGGTCGGCGTCGTGGGTCGCCGTGCCCAGCCAGCCGTGCAGCAGCACGATGGGCACCAGGGCGGCGGCGGAGCGCGGCCGGACGTCGTCCCCCGTCAGCACGGGAGCCAGCTCCGCGACGCCGCAGGATGACGGAGCGACCGCCTCCGCCGCCTCGGCACGCCCCGCGGGCACGACGACGGCACCGACCACCACGAGCAGTGCGGCCAGCACGACGACCACGAGTCTCATCCGTGCGTTTCCTCACATGCCGCGACCAGGACGGGGGAACGGGTACAGGCTCGACCCGACGAGCACCCGTCGAGTCAATCACCCCGCCCCCGGGAGGAAGGCCTCTCGTCGCGAACGGGCGGCCCCCCGTGCGGGTGACCGCGGGTCCGGAGACGACGAAGGCCCCGCCGGTGTCCCGACGGGGCCTTCGATCGTTCAGCTCACCTGGATCAGCTGTAGTTGCCCGGCTCGTAGCCGTCGCTCGAGAACGAGTCGAAGTCGACGAACGAGAGGTCGGCGTCGCTGAACGCGGCGTCGTCGGCGAAGATGCGGTTGGGGTACCGCTCGGCCTTCGCCTCCTCGGTCGCCTCGACCGACACGTTCCGGTACTTGGGCAGACCGGTTCCCGCCGGGATCAGCTTTCCGATGATCACGTTCTCCTTCAGGCCCACCAGCGGGTCGCGCTTGCCCTCCATGGCCGCCTGCGTCAGGACGCGGGTGGTCTCCTGGAAGGACGCGGCCGACAGCCACGACTCGGTCGCGAGCGAGGCCTTGGTGATGCCCATGACCTCCTGGCGGGCGGACGCGGTCCGCTTGCCCTCGGTCAGAGCCGCACGGTTGACCTCGCTGTAGCGCGAGCGGTCGACGAGCTCGCCCGGCAGCAGCTCCGTGTCCCCGTGGTCGACCACGGTGACCTTGCGGAGCATCTGACGCACGATGACCTCGATGTGCTTGTCGTGGATCGGCACACCCTGCGAGCGGTAGACGCCCTGGACGCCGCCCACCAGGTGCTTCTGGACCTCGCGGACGCCCAGCACGCGCAGGACCTCCTTGGGGTCGACCGTTCCGACGTGCAGCTGCTGCCCGAGCTCGACGTGCTGGCCGTCCTCGATGAGGAGCTGCGAGCGCTTGAGCACCGGGTAGATGACCGCCTCGTCGCCGTTGTCCGGCTGGAGGATGACGCGGCGGGCACGGTCGGTGTCCTCGATGGTGATCCGGCCGGCGGCCTCCGCGATCGGCGACGCGCCCTTGGGGGTGCGGGCCTCGAAGAGCTCCTGCACGCGGGGAAGACCCTGCGTGATGTCGTCGGCCGAGGCCGATCCACCGGTGTGGAAGGTGCGCATCGTGAGCTGCGTGCCGGGCTCGCCGATCGACTGGGCCGCGATGATGCCGACGGCCTCTCCGATGTCGACGAGCTTGCCGGTGGCGAGCGAGCGGCCGTAGCAGGCCGCGCAGACGCCGACGGCGGACTCGCAGGTCAGGACGGAGCGCACCTTGATGTGGCGCACGCCCGCTCCGACCAGCTTCTCGATGAGCACGTCGCCCACGTCCTCGCCGGCCTCGGCGACGAGCTCGCCGGCCTCGTTCGACGCCGGGGTGGCGAGCGAACGGGCGTAGACGGAGTTCTCGACGTTCGAGTCCTTGATCCAGGCGCCGGTGGCGTCCTGGAGCATGATCGGCAGGTCGAGGCCCTTCGAGGTGCCGCAGTCGTCCTCGCGGATGATGACGTCCTGCGAGACGTCGACGAGTCGACGCGTCAGGTAGCCCGAGTCCGCGGTGCGGAGCGCGGTGTCGGCCAGACCCTTGCGGGCACCGTGCGTGGCGATGAAGTACTCGGCGACCGACAGGCCCTCGCGGTACGAGGAGATGATCGGTCGGGCGATGATCTCGCCCTTCGGGTTGTTCACCAGGCCTCGCATGCCGGCGATGTTGCGCACCTGCAGCCAGTTTCCGCGGGCACCGGAGGTGACCATGCGGTTGATGGTGTTGTCCGTCGGGAAGTTCGCGCGCATGGCCTTGGCGACCTCGTCGGTCGCCTCGGTCCAGATCTTCACGAGCTCCTGGCGGCGCTCGGCCTGAGTGGTCAGACCCTTGTCGTACTCGGACTCGACCTTCGCGGCCTTCTTCTCGTAGCCCGCGATGATCTCGGGCTTCGACGGAGGCGTGAGGATGTCGGACAGCGCCACCGTGACACCCGAGCGGGTGGCCCAGTAGAAGCCGGCGTCCTTGATCCGGTCGAGGGAGGCGGCGACCTCCACCTTCGGGTAGCGCTCCGCGAGGTCGTTGACGATCCCGGAGATGGTCGTCTTGTCGGCGACCTGCTCGAAGTAGGGGTAGTCGACCGGCAGCGCCTCGTTGAAGAGGGCGCGGCCGAGCGTGGTCTCGAGGAGGACCGGCGCGGTGACCTTGCCGTTCTCGTCGATCTCGACGCCCTCGGGGGCCTGACCCTGCGCGAAGTACACGTCCGACATGCGGATCCTGACCTTCGAGTTCAGGTGCAGCGAGCCCTGGTCCTTCGCGAGGATCGCCTCCGAGACGGAGGAGAACGCGCGGCCCTCGCCGGCGGCGCCCTCGCGGATCGTCGTCAGGTGGTGGAGGCCGATGATCATGTCCTGCGTGGGCAGGGTGACCGGACGGCCGTCCGAGGGCTTGAGGATGTTGTTCGACGCGAGCATCAGGATGCGCGCCTCGGCCTGGGCCTCGACGGACAGCGGCAGGTGGACGGCCATCTGGTCGCCGTCGAAGTCCGCGTTGAACGCGGCGCAGACGAGCGGGTGCAGCTGGATCGCCTTGCCCTCGACCAGCTGGGGCTCGAAGGCCTGGATGCCGAGTCGGTGCAGCGTGGGCGCGCGGTTCAGCAGGACGGGGCGCTCGCGGATGATCTCCTCGAGCACGTCCCACACCTGCGGGCGCGAGCGCTCCACCATGCGCTTGGCGGCCTTGATGTTCTGTGCGTGCGACAGGTCGATCAGGCGCTTGATCACGAACGGCTTGAACAGCTCCAGCGCCATCTGCTTGGGCAGACCGCACTGGTGCAGCTTGAGCTGCGGGCCGACGATGATGACCGAGCGGCCCGAGTAGTCGACGCGCTTGCCCAGCAGATTCTGGCGGAAGCGACCCTGCTTTCCCTTGAGCATGTCGCTCAGGGACTTCAGGGCGCGGTTGCCGGTTCCGGTGACGGGGCGGCCGCGGCGGCCGTTGTCGAAGAGGGCGTCGACCGCCTCCTGGAGCATGCGCTTCTCGTTGTTCACGATGATCTCGGGAGCACCGAGGTCGAGCAGGCGGCGGAGACGGTTGTTGCGGTTGATCACGCGACGGTAGAGGTCGTTCAGGTCGCTGGTCGCGAACCGGCCTCCGTCGAGCTGCACCATCGGGCGCAGCTCCGGCGGGATGACCGGGACGACGTCGAGGACCATCGCGGCCGGCGAGTTGCCGGTGGCGAGGAACGAGTTGACGACGCGCAGGCGCTTGATGGCGCGGATCTTCTTCTGACCCTTGCCCTCGGCGATCTGCAGGTGCAGAGTCTCGGCCTCGGCCTGGAGGTCGAACTGCTCGAGGCGCTTCTTGATCGCCTCGGCTCCCATGTAGGCCTCGAAGTACACGCCGTAGCGGTCGACGAGCTCGTTGAAGACCGCGTCCTCGGGCTTGAGGTCGCCGACCTTGAGGGTGCGGAACTGCTCCCACACGCTCTCGAGCCGCGCGATGTCCTCGTCGAAGGACTTGCGGATCTGGCCCATCTCCTTCTCGGCGCCGTCCTTGGTGCGGCGCTTCTGGTCGCTCTTGGCGCCCTCCGCCTCCAGGGCGGCGAGGTCCGTCTCCAGGCGCGCCAGGCGGTCGGCGATGCGGGAGTCGCGCTGGTCCGAGAGGGTCTTGATCTCGAGCCGGAGCTCGTTCTCGAGGCCGGGCATGTCGGCGTGACGGCCGTCGTCGTCCACATCGATGATCATGTACGCCGCGAAGTAGATGACCTTCTCGAGGTCCTTCGGCGCCATGTCCAGCAGGTATCCGAGGCGCGAGGGGACGCCCTTGAAGTACCAGATGTGGGTGACGGGGGCGGCGAGCTCGATGTGGCCCATCCGCTCGCGGCGGACCGAGGACTTGGTGACCTCGACGCCGCAGCGCTCGCAGACGATGCCCTTGAAGCGGACTCGCTTGTACTTGCCGCAGGAGCACTCCCAGTCGCGAGAGGGTCCGAAGATCTGCTCGCCGAACAGGCCGTCCTTCTCGGGCTTGAGGGTGCGGTAGTTGATGGTCTCGGGCTTCTTCACTTCACCGTGCGACCAGCGACGGATGTCATCGGCCGTCGCGAGGCCGATGCGCAGCTCATCGAAAGTGGTTACGTCGAGCAATGTTTTCTCCTTGTCGGAAAACAGGGTGTCTCGTCAGAGACGGGAGGTCGTCAGATGCTGGCGCGGATCAGATGTCGTCGACGGAGGACGACTCGAACCGGGAGGAGATGTTGATGCCGAGCTCTTCCGCGGCGCGGTAGACCTCGTCATCGGTGTCGCGCAGGCTGACCGCGGTGCCGTCGGCCGAGAGGACCTCGACGTTCAGGCACAGGGACTGCATCTCCTTGATGAGGACCTTGAAGGACTCCGGGATGCCGGGCTCCTGGATGTTCTCGCCCTTGACGATGGCCTCGTACACCTTCACGCGGCCGAGGATGTCGTCCGACTTGATGGTGAGGAGCTCCTGGAGGGCGTACGCGGCTCCGTAGGCCTCGAGGGCCCACACCTCCATCTCGCCGAAGCGCTGTCCGCCGAACTGCGCCTTACCACCGAGCGGCTGCTGGGTGATCATCGAGTACGGGCCCGTCGAGCGCGCGTGGATCTTGTCGTCGACGAGGTGGTGCAGCTTCAGGATGTACATGTAGCCGACCGAGACCGGGTCCGGGAAGGGCTCCCCGGAGCGGCCGTCGAACAGCTGCGTCTTGCCGGACGAGCCGATCAGGCGCTCTCCGTCGCGGGTCGGGGTGGTGGAGTCGAGGAGCCCTGCGAGCTCCTCCTCCGCCGCGCCGTCGAAGACGGGGGTCGCGACCTTGGTGCCGGGCGCCGCCTCGCGGGCGTGCTCGGGCAGGCGCGCGGCCCACTCCGGCTGGCCCTCGACCTTCCAGCCCTGCTTCGCGATCCACCCGAGGTGGATCTCGAGGACCTGGCCGAAGTTCATGCGGCCGGGGACGCCGAGCGGGTTGAGGACGATGTCGACCGGGGTGCCGTCGGCGAGGAACGGCATGTCCTCGACCGGCAGGATCTTCGAGATGACGCCCTTGTTGCCGTGGCGGCCGGCGAGCTTGTCGCCCTCGGTGATCTTGCGCTTCTGAGCGATGTAGACGACCACGCGCTGGTTGACGCCCGAGCCGAGCTCGTCGTCGCCGTCCTGCGCGTCGAACACCTTGACGCCGATGATCGTGCCCTGCTCGCCGTGGGGCACCTTCAGCGACGTGTCGCGGACCTCGCGGCTCTTCTCGTTGAAGATCGCGCGGAGCAGGCGCTCCTCGGCCGAGAGCTCGGTCTCGCCCTTGGGCGTGACCTTGCCGACGAGGATGTCGCCGGGGCGGACCTCGGCGCCGATGCGGATGATGCCGCGCTCGTCCAGGTCGGCCAGGAGCTCCGGGCTGACGTTGGGGAGGTCGCGGGTGATCTCCTCCTTGCCGAGCTTGGTGTCGCGGGCGTCGACCTCGTACTCCTCGATGTGGATCGAGGAGAGGACGTCGTCCTTCACCAGGTTCTGGCTGAGGATGATCGCGTCCTCGAAGTTGTGGCCCTCCCACGGCATGAACGCGACGAGCAGGTTCTTGCCCAGCGCGAGCTCGCCGTTCTCGGTGGCGGGGCCGTCGGCGACGACCTCGCCGACCTCGATGCGCTCGCCGGCCGAGACGACCACGCGGTTGTTGTACGAGGTGCCCTGGTTGGAGCGGTCGAACTTGCGGAGGAAGTAGGTCTGCGTGCCGCCCTCGTCCAGCTGGACGGTGACGGAGTCGGCGGAGACCTCCTGGACGACACCGGCCTTGTCTGCGGTGATGACGTCGCCGGCGTCGATGGCCGCGAAGCCCTCCATGCCGGTTCCGACGACGGGCGACTCGCTGCGCAGCAGCGGGACGGCCTGACGCTGCATGTTCGCGCCCATGAGCGCGCGGTTCGCGTCGTCGTGCTCGAGGAACGGGATCAGCGAGGTCGCGACCGAGACCATCTGGCGCGGCGAGACGTCCATGTAGTGGACGCGCTCGGCGTCGACGAGCTCGACCTCTCCGCCCTTGGGGCGGACCAGGACCTTGCCCTCCGCGAAGCGGAAGTCCTTCGTGAGGGGGGCGTTCGCCTGGGCGACCAGGTACTCGTCCTCCTCGGACGCGGTGAGGTAGTCGATCTGCGACGTGACGGTGCCGTCGACGACCTTGCGGTACGGGGTCTCGATGAAGCCGAACGAGTTGATGCGCGCGAAGGACGCGAGCGATCCGATCAGGCCGATGTTCGGGCCTTCCGGGGTCTCGATCGGGCACATGCGGCCGTAGTGCGAGGGGTGGACGTCGCGGACCTCGACGCCGGCGCGCTCACGGGAGAGTCCGCCGGGGCCCAGCGCCGACAGGCGGCGCTTGTGGGTCAGACCTGCGAGCGGGTTGTTCTGGTCCATGAACTGCGACAGCTGGCTGGTCCCGAAGAACTCCTTGATCGCGGCGACGACGGGGCGCACGTTGATCAGGGTCTGCGGGGTGATCGCCTCGATGTCCTGCGTGGTCATGCGCTCGCGGACGACGCGCTCCATGCGGGACAGTCCGGTGCGGACCTGGTTCTGGATCAGCTCGCCGACCGCGCGGATGCGGCGGTTGCCGAAGTGGTCGATGTCGTCGACGTCGAGACGCAGCTCGACCGGCTCGCCGTCGCGCACGCCGGGGAGGGCGGTGCGGCCGTCGTGCAGGGCGACCAGGTACTTGATGGTCGCGATGATGTCCTCGACCGTGAGCACCGAGTCGGACAGCGCCTTGTCGATGCCGAGCTTGCGGTTGATCTTGTAGCGGCCGACCTTCGCGAGGTCGTAGCGCTTGGAGTTGAAGTAGAAGTTGTCCAGCAGCGCGCGGGCGGCCTCGGCGGCGACCTGCTCGCCCGGACGGAGCTTGCGGTAGATGTCGCGGAGAGCGTCCTCCTTGGTGAGGATGTTGTCCTTCTCGAGGGTCAGCTCGATCGACTCGTAGCCGGCGAACTGCTCGAGGATCTCCTCGCTCGTCAGGCCGAGGGCCTTGAGGAACACGGTGACCGACTGCTTGCGCTTGCGGTCGATGCGCACGCCGACCTGGTCGCGCTTGTCGATCTCGAACTCGAGCCAGGCTCCGCGGCTCGGGATGACGCGGGCGGAGTAGATGTCCTTGTCGGACGTCTTCTCCTGCTGGCGCTCGAAGTAGACGCCGGGGCTGCGCACGAGCTGGGACACGACGACACGCTCGGTGCCGTTGATGATGAACGTGCCCTTCTCGGTCATCAGCGGGAAGTCGCCCATGAAGACCGTCTGGGTCTTGATCTCGCCCGTGAGGTGGTTCATGAACTCGGCCTCGACGTACAGCGGAGCGGCGTAGGTCTTGCCGCGCTCCTTGCACTCCTCGATCGTGTACTTCTCGGGCTCGAGGTACGGGTTCGTGAAGCTCAGCTGCATCGTCTCGCTGAGGTCCTCGATCGGGGAGATCTCCTCGAAGATCTCGTCGAGGCCGGAGTTGGCGGGGAGGTCCTCCCGGCCGGCGGCCTTCGCCTCGGCGACGCGGGTCTTCCACGCCTCCGAGCCGACGAGCCAGTCGAAGCTCTCGGTCTGCAGCGCGAGCAGATCCGGAACGGTCAGGGTGTCGCTGATCTTGGCGAACGAGAGACGCGAAGCTCCGCGTCCGTTCTTGGGTGAGGTGGTGGTCGCGGTGGACGCAGCAGCCAAGGAAGGAACCTCCGTAGACCCTCGCGGGTCTCAATCTGTGGGATGTGTGGAGTGGGCTCCCGCCGGACGGGCCGTCACCCTGCCCGCACGCCGTGCGGACCGAGGAGACTCGGTCTTGGGGGCGGGGCTAGAGTGTGGCGACGGCATCCACCATCTGATGCCGGGTTCCGGTGACCTGCCGACCGCGATATGAGGGCATGGGTACTCGGGAGCGCAAAGTACGACTATAGCCGCATCGCGCCACGCCGCGCAAGTGCGGATGCTTGCGCCGCCCCGCGGGGTCCGGTATACGAGGCCACGGCCTCCCGGATCGACCGGAGCGGGCCGGGTGCAGAGCCCCGCCGTCCCGCCGCCGCGGCAGACTGGTCGGATGCAGGAACGCACCGGCCGCCGACGCGGAGACGACTCCGAGCACCCCCGAGCCGTGCTCGCCAGCGGGTACACCGCGCAGATCGAGCCCGACCGCCACGCGCCGGAGGCGGCGACCCTGGTCGTCGACGGCACTCCGCAGTCGCACGTCGACCTCGCGGATCCCACGCACCTCTCCTTCGAGTACGTCCGCCGGATCGGCCACGCGATCGACCTCGTCGCGCCCGAGGGCGAGAGCGTCACAGCGCTGCACCTGGGAGCCGGAGCGCTGACCCTCCCCCGCTACGTGGCCGCGACCCGGCCGGGCTCGCGCCAGCAGGTCGTCGAGATCGAGGGCGCCCTGGTCGAGCTGGTGCGCGAGGCGCTCCCGCTCCCCCGCGGGGCGCAGATCCGCATCCGCCAGGGCGACGCCCGCGAGGTGCTCGGCAAGCTGCCGCCCGGGCTGCGCGGCACGGTCGACGCGGTCGTCGTCGACATCTTCTCGGGCGCGCGCACGCCCGAGCACGTGACCAGCGCCGAGTTCTACGGGGCGATCGCGCCGCTGCTCGCCCCCGGCGGCCTCGTCGCGGTGAACGTGGCCGACGGCGGCGCGCTCGCCTTCGCCCGCGCCCAGGCCGCGACGCTCGCCTCCGTCTTCGCGCACACCGCGATCATGACCGACACCCAGATGCTCAAGGCCAAGCGCTTCGGGAACGTGGTGATGCTCGCCTCCGCCGACCCGCTGCCGGTCGACGGCCTGCCGCGGCGCCTCGCCTCCGACCCCGCCCCCGCCAAGCTCGTGCAGGGGCGGGAGCTCGAGAACTTCATCGCCGGCGCCCTCGTCGTCACGGACGAGACCGCCACCCCGTCGCCGCTGCCGGCCCGGAGCATCTTCCAGGTGCGGCGGGGCTGACCCGGGCCGCGCGTCGGGGCGCCGCCCGCGGACCCGCCGGTACACTCGACGCCGGGGGTCAGCGACCCCGACCGTCCTCTCGTCCGCCGCGCGCGACGATCCGGAACCGCACTCCACGAGGAAGCATCGCCCTGAGCATCATCATCCGCCACGACCCCGCGACCCTCCACGAGGAGATCGACGTCGACGCCGCCCAGGAGCGCCTGGAGGAGATCGGCGCCCTGCGCAGCCTCGCCGCGCTCACCGAGAAGGCGGAGCTGCTGCGCCTGCTCGGGCGCGTCGACGAGGCGTGGGACCTCGCGAACGAGGCCGTCCGCCGCACCCGCTTCTCCGGCGACCGCGCCGAGCTGCTCACCGCCCGCGTCCGCCGCGCCCGCCTCATGCAGCTCCGGGGCCGCACCGACGAGGCCCTCTCGGAGCTCGCGCTCTGCGTCGAGGAGGCGCGCACCCACGAGTGGCACCTCGAGCACTCCTTCGCGCTCAAGCACCGCGGCCTCACCTTCTTCGAGCTCGGCGAGTACGGCCGGGCGATGCGCGACTTCGACGCCGCGACCGCCCTCGGCGAGCGCGTCGGTGTCCCCGAGGAGGAGCTCGAGGTCGCGCGCCTGGGCTACGCCGCCGCCTCCGAGTTCCAGGACGAGACCGACCGCGGACCCCGCACCGACGGCACCGCCCGCGGCCGCCGCCGCGCTGACGGCGACGAGTCCTAGGCAGCGCCACAGGTGGCCGACCTCGACGACGTGGCCCGCTGGGCCGACGCGCTGATCGAGGAGCACCTCGACCCCTCCTGGACCTTCGCGCTCGACCACGCGCGCACCCGCGGCGGCGCCTGCCACTGGACGCGCCGCCGGATCACGGTCTCGCGCCACCTCGCCGCCCGCTGGAGCGACGAGGAGGTGCGGCAGACCCTCCTGCACGAGGTCGCGCACGCGCTCGCCGGGCCCGACGCCGGGCACGGAGCGCAGTGGCGGCGGATCGCGGCCCGGCTCGGCTACACGGGATCGCGCACCCACAGCAACCCGACCGCGGACGAACTCGCGCCGTGGATCGGCACCTGCCCGGGCGGCCACCTCTTCTACCGCCACCGCCGGCCCACCCGGCCCCTCGCCTGCGGCCGCTGCGCGCGCCGGTTCGAGCCCGCGAACGCGATCCAGTGGCGGCGCCGACCGGTTCCGGCGCCGTGAGCCCGGACGAGGCTCCGCACGGCGGGCGCACGCCGGTCACCGGCCAGTGGCTCCTCGAGGCCGACGGCCGGCGCTGGTGGTTCGACTCCGGCAGCCTCGCACTCGACTTCGCCACGACCGGAGCGCTGCCTCCAGGAGCGGCCGAGCACCTCGACTCCGACGCCGCTCTGGCCGCCTGGCTCGCCGAGCGCTTCGAGGCGGTCGGCCCCGAGAGCCGGGACGCGCGCCTGGACGACGCCCTGATGCTCCGGGGCGCGATCGCGCGCCTGGCCGTCGCCGCCGAGGCCGGCACCCCGCTCGACCCGCGCGACGTCGACGTGGTCAACCTGGTCGCGGCGATGCCCGACATCCCGCCGGTGCTGAGCGGCGGATCGCGGCAGGCCGGACGGCTGCACGCGGCGGGCCGGCAGGCGCTCGCGTCGATCGCCCGCGAGGCCGTGGGGCTGCTGGGTCCGGCCGTGGCCGGACGGCTGCGGCGCTGCGCGGATCCGGAGTGCCGGATGCTCTACCTCGACACGTCCCGCGCCGGCTCGCGCCGCTGGTGCTCGATGCAGCGCTGCGGGAACCGGTCGAAGGTCCGCGCCTACCGGGCGCGCGCGGCGGCCCCGCGCGTCTGACGGACCGCCGCGGCACCGGGAGAGGCGCCGCGGCGGGACGGGTCAGTCGGAGACGCGGACCGAGCGGTCGAAGGCGACGTAGCCCGAGAAGTCCTTTCCGACGCGGTCGAACGCCGTCGGGTAGGGGTGCGGGTACGACCAGGCCTTGTCCTTCTGCAGGCCGTCGCCGGTCTGCACCGAGAAGTACTGGCACTCGCCCTTCCACGGGCAGGTGTAGGGAGTGGGGCTCTCGACGAGCACGCCCTCGGCGATGCTCGACGGCGGGAAGTACCAGTTGCCCTCGATCGAGATCAGGTCGGAGTCGGGGGCGTCGGCGAGGACGACGTCGTTGAGGACGGCTTTCATGCGGGCCAGCTTTCGGTCGGGGCGGGGGCGGAGGAACCGCCTCCGCCGAACGCTACGCCGGGGGCGGCGAGTGGTCGAGGCGGCGGCTCGGATCCGCAGGGGCTTGTGCGCTCCGCGGACGCCCTGCACCGCTCGACGGCCGCGCCCGCCGGGGCGGCGGGTCAGCGGAGCACGGCCACCTCGTCGACGGTGTCGACCCGGGCGGCGGAGCGGACCTCGTCCGCCCGCCCCTCGGCGGCGAGCAGGCGGCCGGACTCGGACGCGGTGAGCAGGTGCGCGCACGCCCGGCGCAGGCCCTCGTAGGACGCGCAGGCCACCGCGGCCTCGGGCGAGACGTGGTCGATGCCCAGCCCGATCAGCGCGTCGACCACGGCGCCGGCGGCCAGCTGGTCCTCCATCGCGAACCGCGCCGCTCCGCTGTCGTCGACGTCGCCGAGGGCGATCACGTTGACGCTGGTGCGCCCGCCGTTCTCGTGCTGCCGCTCCAGGATCCAGCGGGCGACGGCCGAGCGGTCGGCCAGGCCCGCGCGGACGACGCGGCCCTCCACTCCCCCGAGGTCCGGGCCCTCGCCTCCGGGCAGAGCGTCGACGAGCACCGTGACATGGGCGGGGGCGAGCACGCGGAGGGCGCGGGCGCCCCACTCGAAGCGGATCTGGTAGGTCGACTGGTCGACGGAGGCGGCGGGAGCGGTCACCCTGACACGCTAGCGAGCACTGGACGCGCATACACGTCCGGGGCTCCGCGCGCACCCGGTTCCCGCGCAGGGGCGGGCGGAGGAGGATGTCCCTCGTGAAGGTGATGCTCAAGCACGTGCTCGACACCGACGCCGACTCCGCCTGGCGCGCCCTGCAGAGTCCGGCCGTGTTCCGGGAGGTGATGTCCCCGCTCCTGACCGCCGCGTCGCTGGACGAGGGCGGCTTCCGCCCGACCTGGGGGCTGGGCTCCCACGAGGTCGCGATGGACGCCCTCGGGATCGTGCCGATGGGAGCGCAGGAGATCGACCTTTCCTACCGCCGCGTCCCCTCGATGCCGGACGTGCGGATCCTGCGCGACAGCGGCGGACCGCTCACCGGCTCCCTCCGCCTGATCACCGCGTGGGACCACCGCATGGCCGTGGCCCCGCTCCCGGACGGGCGCACGCTCTTCCGGGACCGCCTCGAGTTCTCGGCGGGCCTCGCCTCGGCCGCGCTCTGGCCGTCGATGTGGGCGTTCTGGCAGTGGCGCGGCATCCGCATCCGCTCCCTCGCCCCCTCCTGGCGCCACGATCTCGGCGCCGACACCCGCCCGCGCGGGGAGTCCGCCGCATGAGCCCCGACGGCGTCGCCGAGGAGGAGACCGAGCTGTCGCGCTCGGAGCTCCTGCGCCTCCAGTGGCCCTCCGCCGAGGAGGACGAGCAGGACGACGAGAGCGTCTCGCCACGCCGCCGCCTCACGACCGCGGTCGAGGTCTCGGACTGGCGCCGCCACGTCCAGGCCCTCTACGCGGAGGTGCGCCGGCTCTCGAACGTGGACCTGCTCGCCGCGCACGCGTCGTGGATCCGCGGGCGCAACGCGCTCTTCGCGCAGCACCCCTCCACTCCTCTCCTCCCCGCGGACCGCGCGCACTTCCGCTCGCTGCCGATCGCGCCCTACGACGCGGCCTGGCGCTTCGAGCTCGAGGTGGCCCCCGCCGAGGAGGCGCGCCGGATGGACGTGGAGACCGGCACCGACGGCACCGTCCCCTTCGAGCTGATCGGCACGGTCGAGATCCCCGACGCCGGCAGCCTCGACGTCTGGCGGCTCGCGTCCTACGGCGGAGGCCTGTTCCTGCCGGTCAAGGACGCCCTCGCGGGGACCTCCGGCGGGACCTACGGGGGCGGCCGCTACCTCCTGGACACCGTGAAGGGCGCCGACCTCGGCCCGGGCTCCGCCCCGGGGACGCTGGTGCTCGACTTCAACTTCGCCTACAACCCCTCCTGCGCCTACGATCCGGCCTGGGCCTGCCCGCTCGCCCAGGCGGGCAACCGGCTGGCGGTCGAGGTGCCGGTCGGCGAGCGGTACCGGGGCTGACGCCGACCCTGGACGTTCTCGGAGGGTCGGCCGATAGCCTCCGGGCGGCGCCGTCCCGTGCCGGAAAGCAGGAGAGCCGCATGCCCCGTCCCGTCCTTCTCGTCACTGGAACCTCCACCGGCATCGGCCGCGCCACCGCGATCGCGGCCGCGCGCGCGGGCTGGCGGGTGGTCGCCACGGTGCGGGATCCGGAGCGGGCGGAGGGACTGCGCGCCGCCGCCGCCGAGGCCCGCGTCGAGCTCGACCTGCGGGCGCTCGACGTGACCGACGCGGAGTCCGTCGCCGGATGCCTTCGCGCCGTGGAGGAGGAGCTCGGCGGTCTCGACGCCCTCGTGAACAACGCCGGAGCCGGCCACCTCGGCACCCTCGAGCTGGAGGATCCGGAGGAGCTCCGTCGCGTGATGGAGGTCAACTTCTTCGGCACCGTCGCGGTCACCCGTGCCGCACTGCCGATGCTGCGCTCGTCCCGCGGCCGCATCGTCACCGTCTCGAGCGTCGGCGGCGCGATCGGGCAGCCCTTCAATGAGGACTACTGCGCGGCGAAGTTCGCGGTCGAGGGCTTCTTCGAGGCGCTCGCCCCGGTCGCCGCCTCCGTCGGCGTCCACGTGTCGCTGATCGAGCCGGGAGCGGTCCGCAGCAGCTTCGTCGAGAACGTCGGCATCGACGCGAGGGCGATGCTCGCGCAGGCCGGCCCCTACGCCCCGGCGCTCGGCGCCTACCTCGACCGCGCCGCGTCGTCCTTCTCCTCGACCCACGCGCAGGACCCGTCCGACGTCGCCGCCGTGATCCTGAAGACCCTGCGCGACCAGGAGCCGCCCTTCCGCGTGCAGACCTCGGACTGGGCGGGCGACTTCGTCGGGACCAAGCTGAGCGACCGGGACGGCTCCCGCGTGCAGGCCGCGATGCGCGGATGGATCGGCATCCACTAGAGTGGGGTGGTGCGAGCGCAGCGACTGCGTTCACCCGCGTCGTAGAACGCCCCTTGTCCCCTAGGACTCTGACCGTCGAGGATCCGTCCCGACCATCTGGCGCACGTGCATGAGGCCCCCGGCCGCGCGCACCGAATCGTACGGCGAACGGATGTGACCACCGTCACCTTCGCCCGAACGCCGATCACCCGCGCCACCGGCCACCGCCCGCGCGTCCTCGATCGGCATGATGCCCCCGAAAGGCACCACTCCATGTCGAACACCCCCCTCTCCTTCAGCGCCCTCGGCGTGCCGGCCCCTCTCGTGGCCGCGCTCGCCGCGAGCGGCATCACCGAGCCCTTCCCGATCCAGGTCGACACGCTGCCCGACACTCTCGGCGGACGCGACGTCCTCGGCCGCGGCAAGACCGGCTCCGGCAAGACCCTCGCCTTCTCCATCCCGATGATCGCCCGCCTCGGCGGATCGCTTTCCGGCGGACGCCGCCGCCCCGGCCGCCCGCTCGGACTCGTCCTCGCGCCGACCCGCGAGCTCGCCACGCAGATCACCGCCGCGATGCAGCCCCTCGCCGACGCGTACGGCATCGTCACCACCACGATCTTCGGAGGCGTCTCGCAGCAGCGCCAGGTCGCCGCGCTCAAGCAGGGCGTCGACATCGTCGTGGCGTGCCCGGGCCGCCTCGAGGACCTGATGAAGCAGGGCTTCGTGAACCTCGACGCCGTCGAGATCACCGTGCTCGACGAGGCCGACCACATGGCCGACCTCGGCTTCCTGCCGGTCGTCACGCGCATCCTCGACAAGACCCCCCGCGGCGGACAGCGCCTGCTGTTCTCCGCGACGCTCGACAACGGCGTGGACAAGCTGGTCAAGAAGTACCTGCAGAACGAGGTGCTCCACTCGGTCGACGAGGCCAACTCGCCCGTCGCGCTGATGACCCACCACGTGTTCGAGGTCGACGGCCTCGACGCCAAGAACGCCCTCGTGAAGACCCTCGCGTCCGGCACCGGCCGCCGCATCCTCTTCATGCGCACCAAGCACCACGCGAAGAAGCTCGCCAAGCAGCTCACCGGCCAGGGCATCCCCGCGGTCGACCTGCACGGCAACCTCTCGCAGGTCGCCCGCGACCGCAACCTCGCCGCGTTCGGCGCCGGCACCGTCAAGGTCCTCGTCGCCACCGACGTCGCCGCCCGCGGCGTGCACGTCGACGACGTCGAGCTCGTCATCCACGTCGACCCGCCGATGGAGCACAAGGCGTACCTGCACCGCTCGGGCCGCACCGCCCGCGCCGGCAGCGAGGGAGACGTCGTCACCGTCGTGCTGCCCACGCAGCGCAGCGACGTGAAGACCCTCCTCCGCAAGGCCGCGATCCAGGTCGCGCCCCAGCAGGTGACGGCCGACTCGGCCGCCGTCGCGAAGCTCGTCGGCGACGTCGCTCCGTACGTCACCCCCAGCGCCGTCGTCGAGCCCGTCCGCGGCCAGTCGCAGGGCGGACGCTCGCAGGGCGCCAACGCGCAGCGCAAGCGCGCGGCCCGCACCGAGGGCACCGCCGCACCCCGCGGCGGACGCTCGACGGGTGCCGCGACCGGCGGAGGCGACCGCCCCCGCCGCGACCGCACCGCCGCCGAGGGACCCGCTCGCGGCGGCGCGCGCGGAGGCCGCAGCCGCTCGGCCGCCGGCGCCCCCTCGACCTCGGGCGGATCGCGCTCGTTCTACAGCACCGCGACCAGCGGAGCAGCCTCGGCGGCTCCCGCCCGCGAGTCCGCCGGCGGCGGCGCCCGCCGTGGCGGCCGCCGCGCGCAGGGCTGAGTCCGATCGTGCGCCGCGCAGCGGCGCACCGCAGTCGGCTGCCAGGACGGTCGCGCTGCGCAGAGCGTGTCGCGACCGGCTGAGCCGATCCGCTCGCACGCGGATCGCCCATTCGCCTTGCGGGTAGCGGCCGGTCCGGGGGCGGGGCGATCGGTGATCGCACTACAGCGCTCGTCCTGAATAGGACGACAGCATCACGAGGGGCCGGGGCCCGCGACTACTGGTCGCAGGCCCCGGCCCTTCGTCGTTCCCGCTTCACATCTCGGAGCGAAGCCCGCACGGGGAGGTCCCGAAGTCCTCACCCCGTCGTGAGTCGGCGATGACCTCCGCTGCGCCGTCGTCGGGCAGCGCCGCCACCTCTTCTCGCCCGGTCGCCGAGGCCGAGTGGACACCGGATCCACGAGCCGAACGGGCGATTCGCGTGCCAGCGAATCGGTCTAGGCGAACGCCCGACGCTCCACCCGCCCGACCATCCCCGAGAGCCGACCGCGGCGCGCCGCCTTGCGGCGCGCAGAACGAAACACTGCGGCCGCTCCGCGCCGCTAGGACAGACGCCCCACGGAAGCGAGCGCGGCGCGGAGCAGCGCGCCCCGCCCGCCCTCCATCTCGGCGGAGATCGCGTCGGAGCAGGCCTCGTCTTGGGTCATCCAGGTGAGCTCGAGGGCGTCCTGGCGGGGGTCGCACGTGCCGGTGACGGGAACGACGTAGGCGAGGGAGACCGCGTGCTGGCGGTCGTCGGTGAACGGCCCCATGCCGGGCATGGGGAAGTACTCGGCGACGTGGAAGGGGAGCGGGCTCGCCGGCAGGAGGGGGAAGGCCATGGGGCCGAGGTCCTTCTCGAGGTGCCGGAACAGCGCGTCGCGCAGCGTCTCGCCGTACATCACGCGGCCGGACACGATCGTGCGGGTGATCTGGCCGGAGGACGTCGCGCGCAGGAGCACGCCGACCTCGGTGACCTGCCCGAGCCCGTCGACGCGGACGGGCACGGCCTCCACGTACAGCAGCGGGAGCCGCCGGCGGATCTCGGCGAGTTCGTCGTCGGACAGCCACCCGGAGTTCGGGTCAGGGGTGCGCACGCTCATGCTGCCATTCTCACCCTTCGCGGCTGGTGTTCCGACCGGCGGCGGCGATCCCGCGCTCAGGGGGATGATGGTGGGATGGGAATCGACGCGAACGCGGTGCTGTGGTCCTCCTCCGAGCGCGACCGCGTCGGCAGGCCCCTCCTGGTGCTGCTGCACGGGTACGGCTCGCACGAGGGGGACCTGTTCTCTCTCGGCGCCTACCTGCCGCTGGAGCCGGTCCTCGCGTCCCTCCGGGCTCCGCTCGCCCTGGGCGGCGGGGCGAACGCGTGGTGGCCCCTCCGGGTGCCGCTGGTGCCGGACGAGCCGCGGGCCGACCCCGAGGCCGTCGAGGCGGCGACGGCGGGGGTGATCGAGTGGCTGGACGCGCTGGGGCACCCGGGACCGGTCGGACTGCTGGGCTTCTCCCAGGGCGCCGCTCTGGCGGTGCAGCTGCTGCGCCGCGCGCCGGGCCGCTTCGCCTTCGCGGTCGCCCTGTCCGGTTTCGTGGTCCCGCTCGCCGAGGGCGACGACGCGGACGAGCGGCTCGCCCGGGAGCGTCCTCCGGTGTTCTGGGGCCGCGGGACGCTCGACGCAGTGATCCCGGAGGAGCTCGTGCGGGACGCGGCGGCCTGGTTCCCGGAGCACACGGCGCTCGACGCCCGGGTCTACGAGGGCGTCGCCCACGGAGTCGGCCAGGCCGAGCTCGCCGACATCGGCACGTTCGTGCGTCTCGGCTTCGCCTGACGGGCGGGCTCCCCCGAGTCAAGGGCTCGCCCCCGGGCCGCGGCCCCGGCAATGTCGGAGGTGGCAGGGAGGATGGGTGCATGCCGGATGTCCTCGAGCGCTTCTCCCCCGCCACGCGCGCGTGGTTCGAGGGCGCGTTCCCGGCGCCGACCGCCGCCCAGGAGGGCGCCTGGTCGGCCATCTCGAGCGGCGCGCACGCCCTCGTGGTCGCTCCCACCGGCTCCGGCAAGACGCTCTCGGCCTTCCTCTGGGCGATCGACCGGCTCGTGCAGGGCCCGCCGCCGGAGGATCCGCAGCACCGCACGCGCGTGCTCTACGTCTCGCCGCTGAAGGCGCTCGGAGTCGACGTCGAGCGCAACCTGCGCTCGCCGCTCGTCGGCGTCACCCAGACGGCGCTGCGGCTGAGCGCCGAGGGCATCGGCAGCGCGCCGGCCACGGTCACCGTCGGGGTGCGGTCGGGAGACACGCCCGCCGCCGAGCGGCGCGTGCTGCAGAAGACGCCGCCGGACATCCTGATCACGACCCCCGAGTCGCTCTACCTCATGCTCACCTCGGCGGCGCGCGAGTCGCTCCGCGGCGTCGAGACGGTCATCGTCGACGAGGTCCACGCGGTCGCGTCGACCAAGCGCGGAGCGCACCTCGCCGTCTCCCTCGAGCGCCTCGACGCCCTGCTCCCGAAGCCGGTGCAGCGCATCGGCCTCTCGGCGACGGTGCGCCCGCGCGAGGAGGTGGCCCGGTTCCTCGCCGGCCGCTCCCCCGTCGCGATCGTGGCTCCGGCGTCCGAGAAGCAGTGGGACCTCAGCGTCGTCGTCCCGGTCGAGGACATGTCCGAGCTGGGGACGGCGGCTCCGCAGGACGGCTCGACGATGGGGGCCACCGGTCCGCAGAGCGGGTCGATCTGGCCGCACGTCGAGGAGTCGATCGTCGACCGGGTCCTCGCGCACACCTCCTCCATCGTCTTCGCGAACTCGCGCCGCCTCGCCGAGCGGCTGACCGCCCGGCTGAACGAGATCTACGCGGAGCGCCGCGAGCTCGCGGCGGAGCGGGCGCGCGAGGCGGGCGAGCCCGTCGCGGTCGGGGCCCTGCTCGCCGAGGCGGCCGCCTCCTCCGTCCGCCGCTCCCCCGCGGAGGCGATGGGAGCGGCCGGGGGCACGAGCGGCAGCGGGCAGTCCGCGCCCGACGAGGAGCCGCTGCTCGCCCGCGCCCACCACGGCTCGGTGAGCAAGGAGCAGCGGGCGATCATCGAGGACGACCTGAAGTCCGGCCGGCTGCGCTGCGTGGTCGCGACCTCGAGCCTCGAGCTCGGGATCGACATGGGCGCGGTCGACCTCGTCGTCCAGGTCGAGACGCCGCCCTCGGTCGCGAGCGCGCTGCAGCGCGTGGGCCGCGCCGGCCACCAGGTCGGCGAGGTCTCGCGCGGGTCCTTCTACCCCAAGCACCGGGCCGACCTGCTCCACTCCGCCGTGACGACGGAGCGGATGCGCTCGGGCCTGATCGAGGCGATCGCCGTCCCCGCGAACCCGCTCGACATCCTCGCCCAGCAGACCGTCGCCGCGACGGCCCTCGAGAGCCTCGACGTGGACGACTGGTTCGACACCGTCCGCCGCAGCGCCCCCTTCGTGTCCCTGCCCCGCTCCGCCTACGAGGCGACCCTCGACCTGCTCTCGGGCCGCTACCCCTCCGACCAGTTCGCCGAGCTGCGGCCGCGCCTCGTCTGGGACCGCGACGCGAACACGCTCACCGGCCGGCCCGGGGCCCAGCGCCTCGCCGTCACCAGCGGCGGCACGATCCCCGACCGCGGGCTCTTCGGCGTCTTCATGGTCGGCGAGCCGGGCTCGACCGGCAACCGCGTCGGCGAGCTCGACGAGGAGATGGTCTACGAGTCCCGCGTCGGCGACGTCTTCGCGCTCGGAGCCACCAGCTGGCGCATCCAGGAGATCACCTACGACCGCGTGATCGTGACGCCCGCGTTCGGCGAGCCGGGGCGCCTCCCGTTCTGGAAGGGCGACTCGCAGGGGCGCCCCGCCGAGCTCGGCGAGGCGATCGGGGCGTTCACTCGCGAGGTGGGCGCCGCCGCTCCCGAGACGGCCCGCGAGCGCTGCACGGCGGCCGGGCTCGACGAGTACGCGACCAACAACCTCCTCTCGTTCCTCGACGAGCAGCGCCTGGCCACGGGGCAGATCCCGGACGACCGGACCCTCGTGCTCGAGCGCTTCCGCGACGAGCTGGGCGACTGGCGGCTGGTGCTGCACTCCCCGTACGGGATGCAGGTGCACTCGCCCTGGGCGCTCGCCATCGGCGCCCGCGTCCGCGAGCGGCACGGCGTCGACGGAGCGGCGATGGCCGGGGACGACGGCATCGTCGTGCGGATCCCGGACACCGAGTCGGAGCCGCCGGGCTCCGAGCTGTTCCTGTTCGAGCGCGAGGAGCTGGAGCAGCTGGTCACGAGCGAGGTCGGCGGCTCCGCCCTCTTCGCCGCCCGGTTCCGCGAGTGCGCGGCGCGGGCGCTCCTGCTCCCGCGGTACAACCCGGGCAAGCGCTCCCCGCTCTGGCAGCAGCGGCAGCGGGCGGCGCAGCTGCTCGACGTCGCGCGCACCTACCCGACCTTCCCGATCATCCTCGAGACCGTCCGCGAGTGCCTCCAGGACGTCTACGACCTGCCCGCGCTGCTCCGGCTGGCCGCGCGGCTGGACGGACGCGAGCTGCGGATCCTCGAGGTCGAGACGCCGACCGCCAGTCCGTTCGCGCGGTCGATGCTCTTCGGCTACGTCGCGGCCTTCATGTACGAGGGCGACAGCCCGCTCGCGGAGCGCCGCGCCGCCGCGCTCTCGGTCGACGCGACGCTCCTCGGCGAGCTGCTCGGCCGGGCGGAGCTCCGCGAGCTGCTCGACCCGGCGGTCCTCGCGCAGATCGAGCGCGAGCTGCAGCGCGTCGAGCCCGAGCGGCGCCTCCGCGGGCTCGAGGGCGCCGCCGACCTGCTCCGGCTGCTCGGGCCGCTGACGCTCGACGAGCTCGGGGAGCGCCTGGTCGACGAGTCGGTCGCCTCGGCGGACGTCGCGAAGGCGCCCGCGATCGAGCGCGCGGTGCTCGAGGCCGACGTGGCCGCGCTCGTGAAGGCCAAGCGCGTCCTGCCCGTGGGACTCGGCGGCGAGCAGCGGTACGCCGCGATGGAGGACGCCTCCCGGCTCCGCGACGCCCTCGGCGTGCCCCTGCCGATCGGCGTCCCCGTCGCCTTCATCGACCCGGTCCGCGATCCGCTCGGCGACCTCGTCGCCCGCTACGCCCGCACACACGGGCCCTTCACCGCCGCCGCCGTCGCCACCCGCCTGGGCCTCGGCGTCGCGGTCGTCACCGACACCCTGCGCCGCCTCGCGGGCGAGCGCCGCGTCTCGGAGGGCGAGTTCCGCCCCACCGGCACCGGAACCGAGTGGTGCGACGCCGAGGTGCTGCGCCGCCTGCGCAGCCGCTCGCTCGCCGCGCTCCGCAAGGAGGTGGAGCCGGTCGACGCGGCCGCGTACGCCCGCTTCCTCCCCGCCTGGCAGCACGTCGGCGGCTCGCTCCGCGGCATCGACGGAGTCGCCTCCGTGATCGACCAGCTGGCCGGCGCGCCCATCCCCGCGTCCGCCTGGGAGTCGCTGATCCTGCCCGCGCGGGTGCGGGACTACTCCCCCGCGATGCTCGACGAGCTCACCGCGACCGGCGAGGTCCTCTGGGCCGGTGCGGGCACCCTCCCCGGCAACGACGGCTGGGTCAGCCTCCACCTCGCCGACACGGCCGGGCTGACCCTCCCCGTCCCCGCCGCAGAGTCCGTGACGCTGACCGAGCTCCAGCAGGAGATCGTCGGCGTGCTCGGCTCGGGCGGGGGCTACTTCTTCCGCCAGCTCTCCGACGCCGTCGGCTCCACGGACGACGCCGGGCTCGTCGAGGCCCTGTGGGAGCTGGTCTGGGCGGGGCTCGTCACGAACGACACCCTGGCGCCGCTGCGCACCCTCGTCGGCTCGACCGGCGGCGCGCACCGCCAGCCGCGCGCCCCCGCCCGCGCCCGCGCACCCCGGGGCCGGATGACCGCCCGCCCCACGATGGCCACCCGCGTGGGGCCGCCGACCGCCGGCGGCCGCTGGTCGATCGTGCCGCTCGCGGAGTCGGACGCGACGATCCGCGGGCACGCGCTCGGCGAGACGTTGCTCGAGCGGTACGGGATCGTCACCCGCGGCTCCGTGCAGGCCGAGGGCGTCCTCGGCGGCTTCGCCCTCGCCTACAAGGTGCTCAGCGGCTTCGAGCAGCAGGGCCGCGCCCGGAGGGGCTACTTCATCGAGAAGCTGGGAGCCGCGCAGTTCGGCACCGCCGGCAGCGTCGACCGGCTGCGCACGTTCGCCCCGCAGGACGAGGCGCAGGAGCGCTCGCGGCCGGTGCTCGCCCTCGCGGCGACCGACCCCGCCAATCCGTTCGGCGCCGCTCTGCCGTGGCCGCAGGGTGAGGGGCACCGCCCCGGTCGGAAGGCCGGCGCGCTGGTCGCCGTCGTCGACGGAGCGCTCGCGGTCTACCTCGAGCGCGGCGGCAAGACCGCCCTCACCTTCACCGCCGACGAGGCGGCCCTCGCCGACGCGGCCGGCGCCCTCTCGCAGCTGGTGCGCTCCCGGGGGGTCGAGAAGCTCACCGTCGAGAAGATCGACGGCGTCTTCGCGCTCGGCACGCCCTTCGGCGACGCACTCGTCGCCGCCGGCTTCGTCGCGAATCCGCGCGGCCTGAGGATGCGCTCGTGAGCGCCGGAGGGAGCCCGCGTGCCCGAGGGTGACACCGTCTACCGATCCGCCCACAACCTCGCCGAGGCGCTGGACGGCGAGGTCCTGACCCGGTGCGACGTCCGCGTGCCGAAGTACGCGACGGTCGACCTCACGGGCGAGACGATCGACGAGGTCGTCCCCCGCGGCAAGCACCTGCTGATGCGGGTCGGCGACGCGCTGATCCACTCCCACCTCAAGATGGAGGGGAGCTGGCACCTCTACGCCCGCGGCGAGGGCGAGCGGCCGAAGTGGCACCGGCCGGCGTTCCAGGCCCGGATCGTCCTCGAGACCGAGGACTGGCAAGCGGTCGGCTTCGAGCTCGGGCTCCTCGAGATCGTCCCGCGCTCGGCCGAGGAGGACGTCGTCGGCTACCTGGGTCCCGATCTGCTCGGCGCCGACTGGGACGCGGACGAGGCGCTGCGACGCCTGTCCGCCGACCCGGAGCGGCCGATCGGGCTCGCGCTGCTCGACCAGCGGATCATGGCCGGGCTCGGCAACGTCTACCGCGCCGAGCTGTGCTTCCTGCGCGGCGTGCTGCCCACGCGTCCGGTCGGCGCGAGCGGCGACCTCGTGCGCACCATCGCGCTCGCGAAGCGGCTCATCACCGTGAACCGCGAGCGGATCGAGCGCACGACGACCGGCAACCTGCGCCCGGGCCAGCAGCTCTGGGTCTACGGCCGCGACCGCAAGCCCTGCCGGCGCTGCGGCACTCCGATCGAGCGCGGCGAGCTCGGCGACGACGAGCTGCAGCTGCGGGTCACCTACTGGTGCCCGCACTGCCAGAGCTGAGGGGCTACTCCTCGACGGCCGAGCGGTGCCCGGGGACGTGCTTCTCGTGGACGCCGACCTCCGCCAGGCGCTCGATGCGGTCGACGTGGCGGCCGGGCTCGCCGCCGTCCGCGACGATCCAGCTGCCGACGAGGAGGAATCCGTCGCGGCCGCCGGCCGTCAGCGGGCCGGTGATCGTGAACGATCCGAGCGCCGGGGTCGAGAACGCCACGCGCACCGGATCCCCGTGCTCGAGCCCCTCGGCCGAGCGCTCCCCGCCGACCTCGTCGGCGTCCGGAGCCAGGGCGATGCTCTGGATCTCGGTCCCCGTGCCGAGGAAGACGTCGGCGACGACGAGCTCGCCGCCGACGGCCTGGCGGACGATCCCCTCGATCCCGTAGAGGCCGTAGCGCGGGGAGCGGACGAGGACGCGCACCGAGTCGCCGATCGCGACCTCGGCGAGAGCGCCGCGGATCGAGGCGACGTCCCTCCGCGCGGGAGGGGCGGACAGGGCGTCGAGGATCGGGCTGGGCATCCGATCAGGGTAGCCGCTCGGGGAGCGCACCCGCCCGGCGGATCGACGGCGGAGCCCGGGCGACCGCGGCGCCGCGGACGACGGCCGCCGGAGCCGGACGCGGCCCGCGCAACGTCGGCCGGGAGGCACCGGCACCGCCGGGAACGACGAAGGCCCCGCGTGAGCAGGGCCTTCGGGAGGTGCGGAGTCGGTGGGATTTGAACCCACGGAACCCAATAAAGGGTTCTCCACCTTAGCAGGGTGGTGCACTCGACCGGACTATGCGACGACTCCTGAGCGCCCGCTGGCGGACGCACGACGACCATCATAACCGCACGCGCGAGGGCCTCGCGACACGGGCGCCCACCCCTCCGCGGGAGGGCGGGGCGCGTCGGCTACTGGTCCGAGAGGGGCCGGCCGATCGTGCAGGTCTCCTGCTGCGCGGTCTGCCCGGAGACGTCGCTCGGAAGGGTGACCGGCCCGTCGGGTGCGCTCGTCGCGGGGGCGTCGGTCGCGGGGGCGTCGGTCGCGGGAGCGTCGGTGGCCGGCGCCTCCGTGGCCGCCGGAGCGCCGGTCGCCCCGGGCTCCTCCCCCGTCGACTGCGAGCCGCCGCCGGTGGTGCCGCTCAGCGCGATCGGCTGGTCGGCGAGGAGCGCCGCGTTCAGCGCCGCCGCCGCGTCCTCGCTCGGGTACACGCCGTTGCCGTCGATGAAGGTCGGGTACTGCACGAAGACCACGTTCGCGAGGTCGACGTCCTTCACCGCGAGGCCGATCGACACGAGGGTGTTCACGTTCTCGAGTGAGGTCGAGAGCTGCATGTTCGAGACGGCCGCCTTCGCGAGGCCGTAGAGGTTCACCGGGTTCGAGAGCGTCGACGCGCTCTTCACCTTGCGGACGAGCGACGACAGGTAGACCTGCTGGCTCGAGATCCGCGTGAGGTCGCTGCCGTCGCCGACGCCGTGCCGGGTGCGGAGGAACGCCAGAGCCTCGGCGCCGACGAGCGTGTGCGTGCCGGCGTCGAGGTTCAGGCCCGTGTACTCGTCCTGGATCGGCGTGGCGACGCAGACGTCCACTCCACCGACCGCGTTCGACATCTCGATGACGCCCTCGAACTGGATCAGTGCCGCGTAGGGGATCTCGAGCCCGGTCAGCTGCTCGACCGTCTGCACGGTGCACGCCAGCCCGCCCGCCTCCAGCGAGGTGTTGATCTTCGCCGAGTCCACCGCGTCCGAGACGGCTCCGGTGGCCGGGTCGGTGCAGGAGGGGATCGGGACGTAGAGGTCCCGGGGGAAGCTGACGACCTCCACGGTCGAGTGATCGGCCGAGATGTGCATGAGCATCGTGACGTCGTTGAGGTTCTCGGCACGCTCGCCGTAGGCTCCGGCAGCCGATCCGTCGGCGCTGTCGCTGCCGGCGAGCAGGATGTTGACGCCGCCCTCGATCGCCCCGATCTCGGGGACCTCGCCCCCGCCCGAATCGATCCCGAGGTCGACGGAGGGGCGCGCGCTCCCGGCGATCATCGAGGCGGCGATCGCCACGATGCAGACCGCGCTGAGCACGCCGACGCCCACGCAGGCCGCGAGGATCCGCGCGGCGAAGCGCACGCCGCTCTGACGGCGCAGGCGGCCGTGCCGTGCTGCTGTGGTCCGGGTGGACGCGCGTGGGCTCATCGGGTCGTACTCTCTCTCGGCTGCGGGACGCGTGTCGTCCCGGAGTCAGCGCGCGAGGAGGAGAGCACCCGTGGTGCCGCCCGCCCTCGGCTCAGCCGAAGAAGCCGACCGAGCAGGTCTGCTGGTCGGCGCTCTGGCCGGTGACCGATTCTGGCAGGGCAACCTTGGATCCGTCCTCGGGAGTCGCTGCAGGAGTGCCGGGTGCCGCCTCGGCCGTCGCGAGCGGATCGGCGGTCGCCGGGCCCGAGGGAGCGGCGGTGTCGGCCGGGGCCGCAGCCTCGCCCTCCACCGTCGCGCCGGCGCCCGTGCCGCCGGTGATGGCGATCGGCTGATCGGTCTGCAGGGCGCTCGCCAGGACGTCGCCCGCGGCGCGGTCCGGCTCCACCCCGCTCGGAGTCGCTCCGGTCGGGTACTGCGCGAAGACGACGTCCGCGAGGTCGACGTCCTTCAGCGCGAGCCCCATCTGGACCATCGTGTTCACGTTGTCGAGACCGGTCGAGAGGGTCATGTTGCCCAGCGCCGCCTTCGCGAGCCCGTAGAGCGCGACCGGGTTGAGGAGGGTGTCCGCGCTCTTGATCTGGCGCACGAGTGCCGAGAGGAAGACCTGCTGGTTGCTGATGCGGGTCAGGTCGCTGCCGTCGCCGATGCCGTGGCGGCTGCGGAGGAACTGCAGCGCCGCCATGCCCTCGAGACTGTGCACGCCCGGCTCGAGGTAGGTGTTCGTGTAGGGGTCCGCGATCTCGGTCGCGACGCAGACGTCGACTCCGCCGACCGCGTTCGACATCTCGATCACGCCGTTGAACTGCACGACCGCGCCGTAGTCGACCCGGACGCCCATGAGGTCCTCGACGACCCCCGCCACGCAGCCGAGGCTGACGTCGCTGCCCATCGCCTCGTTGATCTTGGTGTCGTACCTGGCGGGGATCGTCTCGCCCGTGGCCGCGTTCACGCACTCCGGGATGTCGACGTACATGTCGCGGGGGAAGCTCACGACCGTGGCGTTGCTGTGGTCGGCCGAGACGTGCATCAGCATGTTGACGTCGTTGAGGACGCTCGTCTCCTCGTCGGGGTCGCCGTAGGCGTCGCCCTGGCCCTTCCGCGAGTCGCTGCCGACGACGAGGACGTTGAAGCCGCCCTCCAGAGCGCCGATCTCCGGAGCGCCTCCGGCCTCGACGCTGGACCCGGCCGCGACCGGGTGCAGGTCGACCGACGGCTGCACCGACTGGACGATCAGCGTCGCCGCGATCGCGACCACCGACACCGAGGCGACCACGCCGACTCCGCCCACTAAGGCGGCTCCCTTCACCAGCGTCCGCGCCAGGGTGTGCCGCTTCTGGCGGCCGTGCCGCACGAAGGGGCGCGGCGTGCGCGGAGTGTCGCGAGTCTGTATCGAGGGGCCCGTGCGGCGCATCCGTCTCCCGGTGTCGAGGCGTCAGTGGTGCGGAGGTGAGGGCCGGGTGTCGATCCCGGGCGTCGCGCAATCCTATACAGAGGGGTGGCGCGTTCCGAAGGAGAGCGGGCGGCCTTCCGTCGTCGCACGCCAGGACGGGCGTCGGAAGACGCCGGCGCAGGTCGGCGTCGGGGACGGGACGCTGTGGCGGAGGGCGTGGGATTCGAACCCACGAGACGTTTCCGCCCACCAGTTTTCAAGACTGGCTCCATCGGCCGCTCGGACAGCCCTCCCGGCCGCTCCCGCAGGAGCGACACCCGATAGTAACCGCCGAGCGCGCGGGGCCGTGGTCAGCGCAGCGCTGAGAGCGCGACCGCCACGCCGTCCTGGTGGACCGAGGGGATCACGGCGGAGGCCACGGCGCGCACCTCGTCCGGCGCCTGGCCCATCGCCAGCCCTGCGCCCTCGGCGGCGGCCCAGGTGAGCATCTCGATGTCGTTGCGGCCGTCGCCCAGCGCGACCACGTCGCTCCGCTCGATGCCCAGCTCCTCGCGGACGACCTCGAGCGCGGTGGACTTGTTGACCCCGTGCGGGGCGATGTCGAGCCAGGCGGTCCAGCCGATCGCGTAGCTGACCTGGTGCAGGCCCATCTCCTCGACCAGCACGGTGAACTCGTCGATGCCGGTCTCGGGCGAGATCACGACGACGCGGGTGCACTGCCGGCCCAGCAGCTCCCCGAAGGGGACGTGGGTCGTCTCGGCCCCCATCACGGCGCCGCCGGGAAAGGCCTCGGTGTAGAAGAAGGCGCCGTCCGCGTCCTCGACGGCGTAGTGCGCGTCGGGGAGGGAGCGGCGGATGGTCTCGAGGACCTCGGTCGGGTCGAAGGTCTCGACCGTCTCGGGGACGTAGGCGCCGGACGCGTCGCGGCGGAGCGTGACCGCCCCGTTGCAGCAGATCACGTACTCGGGCGAGATCCCGAGCCGCTCGACGACGGGCAGGGTGGACGAGGGCGAGCGCCCGGTGGCGAGCATCACCTCGTCGCCCTGGGCGGCCACGCGGGCGATCGCGTCCGTCACCGCGCGGGTGATGGTGCCGTCCTCGTGCATGACGGTGCCGTCGATGTCGAGCGCGACGAGGCGGCGGCCGGAGGCGCGGGCCGCGCTCATGCGACGGGCTCGAGCACCTCGAGGCCGCCGAGGTGGGGCCGCAGCGCCTCGGGGACGAGCACCGAGCCGTCCGCCCGCTGGTGGGTCTCGAGGAGGGCGACGATCCAGCGGGTGGTCGCGAGCGTGCCGTTGAGGGTGGCGACCGGGGCGGTCCTCCCCGACTCGGTGCGGTAGCGGGTGTCGAGGCGGCGGGCCTGGAACGTGGTGCAGTTCGAGGTCGAGGTCAGCTCGCGGTAGGTCTCCTGCGTGGGGACCCAGGCCTCCACGTCGAACTTGCGCGCGGCGCTCTGGCCGAGGTCGCCGGCCGCCGTGTCGATGACGCGGTAGTGCAGGCCGAGGCTCTGCAGGATGTCCTCCTGGTACGAGAGCAGGCGCGCGTGCTCCGCCTCGGCGTCCTCGGGGAGGGTGTAGACGAACATCTCGAGCTTGTTGAACTGGTGCACGCGGATGATGCCGCGGGTGTCCCGTCCGCCCGAGCCCGCCTCGCGGCGGTAGCACGTGCTCCAGCCCGCGTAGCGCTTCGCGCCGCCGGAGAGATCGAGGATCTCGTCGGCGTGGTAGCCGGCGAGGGCGACCTCGCTGGTGCCGGTGAGGTAGAGGTCGTCGTCGCGGAGGCGGTACACCTCGTCGTCGTGCTCGCCGAGGAAGCCGGTGCCGTCCATGATCTCGGGGCGCACCAGGGTGGGCGTGATCAGCGGCGTGAAGCCGGCGGCGAGCGCCTTCTCGAGCCCCAGGTTCATCAGGGCGATCTCGAGGCGGGCGACCAGGCCCTTGAGGAAGTAGAAGCGCGCGCCGCTGACCTTCGCGCCGCGCTGCATGTCGATGCCGTCCAGCAGCTCGCCGAGCTCGAGGTGGTCGCGCGGGGCGAAGTCGAAGACCGGGCGCTCGCCGACCGTCTTGACGAGCTCGAACGACTCCTCGCCGCCCGCGGGGACGCCCTCGATGATCGGGTTCGCGATGCGCTTCACCAGCACGGTGAAGGCGTCGTCGGCCTCCGAGGCCTCGTGCTGGGCCTGCTTGGCCGCGGCAGCGAGGCGCTGGGCCTCGGCGACGAGGGCCGCCTTCTCGTCCTTCGGCGCCTTGGCGACGGTCTTGCCGAAGGCGTTCTGCTCGGCCCGGAGGCGCTCCGCCTCGGTGATCGCCGCACGGCGCACGCGGTCGGCCTCGAGCGCCTCGTCGACCAGCTCGACGGAGTCGCCGCGCGCCTCCTGCGAGCGCTTCAGGACGTCCGGGTTCTCGCGCAGAAGTACGGGATCAATCACCCCAGCAGTGTAGAGGAGGGCCGGGACGGGCCGCCGCCCGCGCGTACCCCCCGGGCCGGCTGAGCATCGGCCGCGAGGAGGCATCCGATCGCGCGGACGGCTGCGAATGTGAGACATCCCCCGAGAACGTCCCCCCGCGTTCGACACCCCTGCTCCCCTGAAGGCTCTCCCATGCACGCCACCCCCCTCCTCGACGCGACCCCCGGCGTCGTCCTCGAGCGCGACGGCTCCGTCGCCCGGATCACCCTCAACCGCCCCGACGCCCTCAACGCGATCGACCTCGGCACCGCGCGACTGCTGCTGAGCACCGTCGCCGACCTCGACGCCGACGCCGGCTGCTCCGTCATCGTGATCGCCGCGGCCGGCCGCACGTTCTGCACGGGCGGCGACATCTCGGCGATCATGGGCTCCGAGCACCCGGACCACTACCTGCGCGACGTCGCGACCACGACCGCCCAGGTGATCCGCCTGCTCGAGGACAGCCGCGCCGTCGTCGTCTGCGCGATCGACGGCATGGTCGCCGGCGCCGGCATCGCCTTCGCTCTGGCCGCCGACATCGTGATCGCGACTCCCGCCGCCCTCTTCCTCAGCGCGTACGGCGATGTCGGGCTCGTCCCGGACGTCGGAGTCACCGCCGCGCTCCCCCGGGTCGTCGGCCGCCGCCGCGCCCTGGACTTCGTGCTGTCGGGTCGCCCGGTCCGCGCGGCCGAGGCGCTGGAGTGGCAGCTCGTCACCGAGGTCGTGCCGCGCGCCGACCTCGCCGGCCGCGTCGACGAGCGCGTGCGCGCCCTCGCGGCGAAGCCCGCGCACGTCGCGTCCGCCGCCCGCCGCCTCCTGCGCACCGACCCGCTCGACCACGCCGAGCGCATCGTCGAGGAGACGGACACCCTGGTCGAGTTCCTGGCGGTCCCCGCCACGCGCGCGCTCCTGGACGCCGAGCACGAGCGCCAGGCCCGCCGCGCCGCCCGGGCGACCGCCTCGCTCTGACCGGGCGCGAGCCTCCGCGACCCTGCTCCGGCTCCGGGCCGGGCGGACGTCCGACCTGCGGCCCGCGGATCCGCCGGGCGGACTCCCCCGATGTCGGCTACGGTGGTCCCCGCGAAGGGGAGTAGTTCCCACCGTCCGCCGAGCGGACGACGAGGCGCGTCGACATGCTGGTCCGGGACGATCCGGGCCCGGCGCTCCACCCCGGCTCCGGCCGGGGCGAACGAGACCTTCGGTCAGTCGACGCACGTCCTGACCGGTCCTCTCGCGCGGGTCGGCGGGCCCGAGCCAGGAGATCGCATGGCGACCACCACCACCACCCCCACTCCCGCGCAGGTGCGCCGCTGGCGCCGCTATCTCGCCGACGAGCTCGCCGAGGCCTCCGTCTACCGCGACCTGGCCGGCCGCCGCACCGGCGAGGAGCGGGAGATCCTGCTCGCGCTCGCCGTGGCCGAGGGACGCCACGAGGAGCACTGGCGCGAGCTGCTCGGCTCCGCGGCGGAGCCCGCGCCCCGCCCGGACCTCCGCACGCGCTTCCTCGGCTTCCTCACCCGCCGCTTCGGCTCGGTGTTCGTCCTCGCCCTGATCCAGCGCGCGGAGGCCCGCTCCCCCTACGCCGACGACGACGACGCCACCGAGGCGATGGCCGCCGACGAGCGGATCCACGGCGAGGTCGTCCGCGGGCTCGCCGAGCGCGGCCGGAACCGCCTCTCCGGGACGTTCCGCGCGGCGGTCTTCGGAGCGAACGACGGCCTGGTCTCGAACCTCGCCCTCGTGCTCGGAGTGGGAGCGAGCGGAGTCGGGACGGGCGTCGTCCTGTTCACGGGCATCGCGGGCCTGCTCGCCGGCGCCCTCTCGATGGGTGCAGGCGAGTTCGTCTCGGTGCGCTCGCAGCGCGAGCTGCTCTCGGCCTCCAGCCCGGACCTCGACGCGAACCGCATCGTCCCCGACCTGGACGTCGACGCGAACGAGCTCGCCCTGGTCTACCGCGCGCGCGGGATGACCCAGGAGCAGGCCGACGAGCGCGCCGCCTCCGTCTTCACGGGCCTGCGCGGCGGCGCCGTCACCTCGCCCATCACGCTGGGCGGTCCCGCGGGAGATCCCGACGTCGACGAGCACGAGTCGATCGGCACGGGCATGGGCGCCGCCCTGTCCAGCTTCTGCTTCTTCGCCTCGGGCGCGATCATCCCGGTGCTGCCCTACCTGCTCGGCCTGACGGGGCTCGCCGCGGTGGTCGTCGCCTGCGTGCTCGTGGGCATCGCCCTGCTCGCCACCGGCGCGGTCGTCGGGCTGCTCTCGGGGGCTCCGCCCCTGGCCCGGGCGCTGCGCCAGCTCGGGATCGGCTACGGCGCGGCCCTGGTGACCTACCTCCTCGGCCTGCTCTTCGGCGCGTCCGGAGTCTGAGCCTCGGCCTCGAGGAGCTGCGCGGACTCGCGCGGCTCCTCGAGGCGGGGCCGCACGGCGACACCGCGCCACCGCAGCGCGGCCACTCCGACCGCCAGCAGCAGCGACGCCGGCAGGCAGCCCAGCAGGGGGATGCAGGAGTAGTAGAGGAGCTGCCGCTGGATCCACGCGGGCGAGGGCACGTCGGAGTCGCCGTAGTAGGGCGGGGGCGGCGAGGAGTAGCCGGTGTAGAGGAGCGCGAGGCCGATCAGGGTCCCTGCCAGACCGGCCAGCAGGAGCACGAAGAGCCACGGGTTCCGCAGCAGCGGCGCCTCGCGCGCGGGCTCGGCGGGCGCTGCGGGAGCGGGCTCCGCGGCCGGCTCCGGCAGGGGTGCGGGCGCGGTCTCGGCGCCGAGGCGGTGCGACCGGCGGCCCTCGGCGGCTCCCGCGATGTCGGGCAGAGCCATGATGCGCCGCGGTCCCGGCACGGACGAGGAGCCGGGACGGACCACGCGGGACTCCGGAGGCGTGGGACGAGCGGCGGCTCCGGGCGCGGCGGCGGGAGCGCCGGAGGCGGCACCCGTGCCGGGTCTGGCGAACGCCCGCTCGTCGCCTCTCAGACGCTCCACCGGTCCGGAGAACCCGCGCTGGAAGGCCGGGTCGTAGCGCGGGTCGACCCGTTCGTCGCCGTCATCAGTCATCGTCGCGACCCGTCATCGTCGTCCCCGGTCATCGTGGACCTCCGGCTCGTGGGAGAGGATCCCGCGCAGCCAGTCGCGGGCCTCGAGGAACACCTCGTCGTCGTAGCGTCGCACGGAGGTGACCGGGCGGCGGTCAGCGCGCGGATACGAGCCGAGGAAGATCACCTTCGGGCTGAAGCGCCGCAGCCCCATCAGCGCGTCGGCGACCCGCTCGTCCTGCACGTGCCCGTCGAGGTCGATGACGAACCGGTACCGGCCGAGGGCGTCGCCGATCGGCCGCGACTGGATCATGCTCAGGTTCACCCCGCGGGTCGCGAACTGCTCGAGCATGTCGAGCAGAGCACCGGGCTGATCGGCCGGGAGCTCGGCGATCACGCTGGTCTTGTCGGCTCCGGTCGGCTCGGGCAGCGCGTGCGAGCGCGAGACGTGCACGAAGCGCGTGACGGCGTTCGGGTTGTCGCCGATCCGCTCCGCCAGCACCGCGACGTCGTGGTGGGCGACGATCCCGGGAGGGGCGATGGCGGCGTCCGCGGGCGATCCGCCCAGCAGGTCGACGGTGGCCTGGACGTTGCTGGAGGCGGGCAGGTGCTCGTGGCTGGGGATCTCGCGGTCGAGCCACACCCGGCACTGGCCGTAGGCGACGGGATGCGCGGCGACGGTGCGCACCTCCTCGAGGCGCGTCCCCGGGCGGCCGACCAGGATGAACGACACCGGCACCAGGTACTCGCCGACGATGCGCAGCCCCGGGATCCGCGCCAGCGCGTCCTGCGCGGCCGTCACTCCGCCCTCGACCGAGTTCTCGATCGCGATCACCGCGCCGTCGCTGCGGCCGGTGACCAGATCGCTCAGCGCCTCGCCCACGTTCGCGACGCTGCGCCACAGCTGTCCGCGCGCCTCCGGGACCTGCGCGAGGGCCGCCTCCGTGAACGTGCCGCTGGGCCCGAGATAGCTGTAGGCACGGGTCTCGGGGGCGCTGTCGGGCATGGCGCAAGCCTAGCCAGCCGCGGTACCCCTGGAGGGGGCCGGACTGCCACTATGGACCGCATGACCGATCGCGCAGGGAAGCCGGCACAGGCCTCCGATCTCATCGACGTCGAGGCCCTCGTGAGGGCGTACTACGAGAAGAAGCCGGACGTCTCCGACCCGGCTCAGAAGGTGGTGTTCGGCACCTCGGGCCACCGCGGATCCTCGTTCGACACGGCCTTCAACGAGGACCACATCGCCGCAGTCACGCAGGCGATCGTCGAGTACCGGACGGGGCAGGGCATCACCGGCCCGCTGTTCATCGGCGCCGACACGCACGGGCTCTCCCGTCCGGCCCTCACCACCGCCCTCGAGGTCCTGGTGGGCAACGAGGTGCGCGTGCTCGTGGACGAGTTCGACGACTTCGTGCCGACCCCGGCGCTCAGCCACGCGATCCTCCGCTACAACAACGACCCCGCGCACACCGACCGGGCCGACGGCATCGTGGTCACCCCCTCGCACAACCCGCCCCGCGACGGCGGCTTCAAGTACAACCCGCCGCACGGCGGCCCCGCCGACTCCGACGCGACCACCTGGATCGCGGACCGGGCCAACGAGCTCATCGCCGACGGCAACCGCGGCGTGACCTCGGCCGAGCCCTCCGCGGTCGAGACCTACGACTACCGCACGCACTACGTCGCGGACCTGGCGAACATCATCGACCTCGACGCGATCCGGAAGGCCGGCGTGCGGATCGGGGCCGACCCGCTCGGCGGCGCCTCCGTGCACTACTGGCAGCTGATCGCCGAGATGCACGGCCTCGACCTGACCGTGGTGAACGGCGAGGTCGACCCGGCCTGGGGCTTCATGACCCTCGACTGGGACGGCAAGATCCGGATGGACCCGTCCTCCCCCAGCGCGATGGCCTCGGTGGTCGCGCGCGCCGGCGACTTCGACATCCTCACCGGCAACGACGCCGACGCGGACCGGCACGGCATCGTCACCCCCGACGGCGGACTGATGAACCCCAACCACTACCTGGCCGTCGCGATCGACTACCTCTACCGCCACCGCACCGGCTGGCGCGAGGACGCGGCGATCGGCAAGACGCTGGTCTCCTCCTCCATCATCGACCGGGTCGCGGAGTCGCTGGGTCGGCGCCTGTGGGAGGTCCCGGTGGGCTTCAAGTGGTTCGTCCCCGGGCTGGTCGACGGATCGGTGGGCTTCGGCGGCGAGGAGTCCGCGGGCGCCTCGTTCCTGCGCTTCGACGGCACCGTCTGGACCACCGACAAGGACGGCATCCTCCTCGCTCTGCTCGCCTCCGAGATCGTCGCGGTCACCGGGAAGAGCCCGTCGGCGCTCTACCGCGAGCTGACCGAGCGCTTCGGCGACCCGGTCTACGAGCGCGTGGACGCGGTGGCGACGAAGGCGCAGAAGGCGGCCCTCGGCAAGCTGGACGGCGACGCGATCGCGGCGACGACCCTCGCCGGGTCCGAGATCACCGCGAAGCTCTCGAAGGCCCCCGGCAACGGCGCGGCCGTCGGAGGCGTCAAGGTCGTCACCAAGGACGCCTGGTTCGCCGCGCGCCCCTCCGGCACCGAGGACGTCTACAAGATCTACGCCGAGAGCTTCCGCGGTCTCGACCACCTGCACGAGGTCCAGGCCGAGGCGCGCACGATCGTGGACGCGGCGCTGAACTCCTAGCCGCCACGGTGACTCCCCGGTCGCTGCGCTGAGTCGCCCGAGAAGGCTCGTTCCCGACGAGGAAAACGAGCCTTCTCGGGCGATTCACCGTCGGAGGGCCTCCTGGACCAGCGCGATGACGCCGGGAAGGTCCGCGAGGTCGTCGGCTGTGAGCTCGATGACGTGCCAGCCCGCCGCGCGGAGGCGGCTCATCCGCGTCCGGTCGCGACGCCAGCGGCCCTTCTCGACACGGTGGTAGTCGCCGTGGTACTCGATCACGACGCGAGCCCACGCGATGCAGAGGTCGACGCGAGCGACGAAGCCGCCCGCCCGGTCGCGGATCACGACGTTCGGCTCGACGCCGGCGATCCCGGCACGTACGAGTCCGACGCGCACCAGCGACTCGGGCCGCGACTCCGCCCGCCCGTCAAGCAGAGCGAGTGCCGCATTCTGGGCGCGGAGTCCTCTGCGACCCGGGTAGCGCTCGACGGCGGCCGCGAGGGCGGGTGCCTCGACCAGTCGTGCGTGCAGGAGGAAGTCGCCGACGGCGACGAGGTCCGCGAGCGGGAGCAGCGCACCGAGGTCGCACCAGGTCCGCGCGGGACTCGTCAGCCGACCGCTGCGCCCCGCGAGGACGTCACCGGCTCCGAGCCGGAGGGAGCGGCCCGCGAGCCCGGCGGCGTGCGGTGCGCGGGCCGGCGCCTCGACGGCGACGTCGATGGTCGTCCGCGTCTCCCAGCAGAGGTCGAGGGGAGCGCCCCAGAGGAGCGCCGCGGTCGGTCCGCAGACGAAAGCGTGGTCGCCGAGGCGGCGCAAGAGCACTGCGCACCGGTCTACGAGCGCGGTCACGGGGGTGATCGAGCGCATGCCGTACACCGGGGCGTCGATCCTGCGCATCGCGGCACGCGACATCCCTGCGGCGGACCCCTCCGCCACTCGGAACACCTCGTCCATCACCCGCCCATGCTGGCGGGTCGCCCGCTCCCCCGCTCGCTCTCTCCACAGCCGTGGATCGACCCGCCCGAGAAGGCTCGTTCTCGGGGCGGAGAACGAGCCTTCTCGGGCGACTCAGCGCGGCGAGAAGCGCGCGGGCTACCAGCGCGGGTGGACGGTGGGGCGGAAGTGGGTGTCGTAGAGGGCGTTCACGGCCTCCATGAAGGCGGGGCCGAGGGGCGCGGCGGACGCGGCGGCCGCGTTGGCGCGGGCCTGCTCGGGCGAGCGGGCGCCGGGGATCACCGAGGTGACGCCCTCCTGCTGGATGATCCAGGCGAGCGCGGCCGCCGCGGGGGCGAGGCCGTGGTCGTCGGCGAGGCGGGAGAACTCCTGTGCGGCCTCCACGCCGGTCGCGAAGTCGACGCCCGAGAAGGTCTCGCCGACGTCGAAGGCGGAGCCGTCGCGGTTGTAGCTGCGGTGGTCCTCCGGCGCGAACACGGTCTCGGTCGTGTACCGGCCGCTGAGCAGGCCCGAGGCGAGCGGGACGCGCGCGAGGATGCCGACACCGGCCTCGCGGGCGGCGGGCAGCACCTCGTCGAGCGGCTTGAGGCGGAACGCGTTCAGGATGATCTGGACGCTCGCGACGTTCGGGCGGGCGATGGCGGTCAGCGCCTCCTCCGTGCGCTCGACCGAGACTCCGTAGGCCGCGATCGCGCCCTCGGCGACGAGGGTGTCGAGGGCGTCGTAGACCGCGTCGTCGGAGTAGACGGAGGTGGGCGGGCAGTGCAGCTGCACCAGGTCGAGGGTGTCGACGCCGAGGTTGGCGCGCGAGCGGTCGGTCCAGGCGCGGAAGTTGTCGAGCACGTAGTTCGCGGGGATCTGCTCCGCGCGGCGGCCCATCTTGGTGGCGACGAAGACCTGCGCGTCGGGGTGCGCCGCGCGGTAGGCGCCGATGGTGCGCTCGCTGCGGCCGTCGCCGTAGACGTCGGCGGTGTCGAAGAGGGTGACCCCCGACTCCACCGCGGCGTCGAGCACGGCGAGGGCGTCGGTCTCGGCGACGTCCCCCCAGTCGGCACCGAGCTGCCAGGTTCCGAGGCCGACGACGGAGACGGGGGCGCCGGTGCGTCCGAGGGTTCGAGTTTCCATGCCTCCACCGTAGGTGCGGCCGAGCCCGCGGCGGACCCCCTTGCGCGTGCTCTACCGTCGAGGGCATGCCCCTCCTCGTCCTCGGAAGCGCCAACCTCGACCACGTCCACCGGGTCGCCCGGATTCCCGCTCCCGGAGAGACGGTGCTCGCCCTCGACGCGAGCACCTTCCCGGGCGGCAAGGGCCTCAACCAGGCCGTCGCGGCCGCACGGACCGAGCCCGGCGCCGTCTTCGTCACGAGCCTCGGCCGCGACGAGGCGGGAGACCGGCTCGCCGCGGTCCTCGGCGAGGAGCCGCTGGACCTGCGCGCCCGCCGCGGCGACGTCCGCACCGGCACCGCGCAGATCACCGTGGACGAGCGCGGCGAGAACGCGATCGTCGTCGACTCCGGAGCGAACGCCGCCCTGGTCGAGCTGACCGCCGAGGAGTCGGCCCTGGTGGCGGCGGCCGACGCCCTGCTCCTGCAGCTCGAGATCCCGACCGCGACAGTGACGGAGGCGGCCCGTGCCGCGCGCGCCGGCGGCACGGTGTCGATCCTGAACGCCGCGCCGATCGGCCCGCTGCCGGAGGAGCTCCTCGCGGTGCTCGACGTGCTGATCGTCAACGAGCACGAGGCCCGCGAGCTCGCCGCCGATCGCGGCATCACCGCCGCCGACGACGATGCGCTCGCCGCGGCCCTCACCGCGCTGGTGCCGCTCGTGCTGGTCACCCTCGGCTCGGACGGCGTCGTCGTGGCGGTCCGCGACCGCGAGCCGGTGCGCACCCCGGCCTTCCGGGTGGAGGCCGTGGACACCACCGGCGCCGGCGACACCTTCTGCGGTGCCTTCTCGGCCCGGCTCGCCGCCACCGGAGCACGGCTCGACGACCCGGAGCGGCTGGTCGCCCTCACCCGCTGGGCGAGTGCGGCTGCGGCGATCTCGGTCACCCGTGCCGGAGCGGCGGTGTCCGCGCCGACCGCGGCCGAGACGGACGCGTTCCTCGCCGAGCGCGCCTGAGCGGAGGGTCCCTCAGCGGAGACTGCGCGGGACGGGACGTCGGGCGGTTCACGAACCCGTCGCTCCGCTCGGCAGGCGCACTCCGGAGGAAGGAAGCACCGCAGCGCCCGGTCCCGGCTCCGCTCGGCACCTCGCGACAAGGGTGCCCCGGCGTGCGAGCAGCCGGCGCCCGCCGGTCGGCCCGGCTAGTCGATCGCCGCGACCCGGACGGTCACGCGCGGCCGCAGCTCCGGATGCACCCGGATGCACCACTCGTGCACCGCGGCTCCGATCGCGCGCGCCACGTCCGGCGCGGACGCCTCCGCGGTCACGCAGAGGTCGACGGCCACGGACACCTCGTCCCCCACGACGCGGACCAGGACCGGATCGGCGAACGTGCCGCCGCTCGCAGTGCCCAGCGGCTCGACCACGATCCCGGTCGCGCTCAGAGCCGTCGCCGCGTGGGCGAGCACGTCGCGCACCTCGGGCCTGGCCGGCATCAGGGTCGCGACGCCGTCCAGAGCGCGCAGCTCCGCGGCGAGCGCGGACACCGGATCGACCGGGGCCGCCGGCTCGAGGCCGCTCACGACTCCTCCGTCCCGGGGACGTAGACGTCCTCCACCCGGACGTCGATCCTCGACACCCGCAGCTCGGTCTGGGTCAGCAGCCGCGAGTGCACGCGCTCGCGCACCTGCTGGGCCGCCTCGGCGATCGGGACCCCCCAGAAGACCGAGATCGTCAGCTCCACCACGATCTCCGCGCCCGGCTCGGCGACGTCGCCGACCAGGCGGCATCGGCCGACCAGCACGCCGGCGACGCTGTCGCCCGCCTCGCGCACGAGTCCGCGGACCGCTCCCTCGGTGATCGTGAGCGCCACGTCGGGCTGGACGCTCGCCAGCGGGATGTCGCGTCCGGCCCGCGACTCGCGGCGCACCTGGGTGAGGATCGAGCCGAACCAGCTCTCCTCGGGTGCCGGCAGACGCGCGGCGTCGTCGTCGATGAGCGCGCCGGAGAGGGCGCGCACGCGCTCGAGGGCGCGCAGAGTCCGCCGGTGCTCCGGCGACTCCTCGATGGCGGGGTCGTACGGCGTGCGCCCGCGGTCGAGGTAGTCGCTCAGCTCGTCGATGCCGATGCCGTCGCCCTCCTGCTCCGTCGCGTCCGCCTCCTGCTCGAGCGCGGTCGGCAGCACGACGTCGTGCTCCCCCGCGCGCTCCGGCCCGTCGCCCGGACCCTGGTCCGCGTTCATCGCGTCTGCTCCCTCATCGCCAGTCCTCCATCGCCACGACCAGCGACTCGCGCGCGCGAGCGAGCTTGCCCCGCACGGCGGTCACTGTGAGACCGAGGTGATCGGCGATCTCGTTGTACGACTCCCCGCCGACCTCGCGCAGCACCCAGCACTGCCGCTGCGACTCCGGCAGCTCGGACAGGGCGTGCGCGAGAGCCCGCATGGCGTCGCTCTGCTCGGCGGCCTCGAACGGGCCGGGCTCTCGGGACGCCGGATGCTCCACGGCGTCGACGTCGTCGGTCGGGCGGCGCTGGCGCAGCAGGTCGACGCTGGAGCGGCTGACGATCCGCATCATCCAGCTGCGCACGCTCGCCGGCTCCTTGAGCTGCGGGAGCTGCGCCCAGACCGTGATCAGCGCGTTCTGCACGGCGTCGGAGGCGTCCGCCTGCGAGCCCGTCAGCCGCCAGGCGTAGGCGCGGAGGATCGACTGGTGCCGCTTGACGAGCACCTCGAAGGCGCGCACGTCGCCCTCGGCGGAGCGCTCGGCGAGCAGCGCGTCGCTCGCCGCTTCCAGTCCGGGCACGGCGCCTCCTCCCTCTCCGCTCACGCGGCCTCGGGCCGACTCTCAGGTGACGCTCAGGAAAAAGTCCCCCGAGCACCGTGACGAACGCCGTCCGGGCTCCGTCTCACACATGAAAGCACAGCCCGACCGGATTTCCGCCGGGCCTTCGACCCCGGTCTGCTCAGCAACGGCAGCCGATGAGACGTCCAGGAGACCTCATGAGCGACACCACGCGCACCCCCTCCACCACCCGCGTCGACAAGACCCCCGTCGACACGGTCACGAGTCTCGGCGGCTCGCGGACCTCCGGCACCGCCCAGGGCACCACGGTCATCGACGACAGCGTCGTGGCCAAGGTCGCCGGCATCGCGGCCCGCCAGGTGCCCGGCGTCTTCGCGCTCGGCAACAACGCCGCCCGTGCCTTCGGCGCGATCCGCCAGGTCGTCGGCGGTGCCGACCACGCCCAGGGCGTGAGCGTCGAGGTCGGCGAGACGCAGGTCGCGGCCGACGTCACCATCGTCGTCGAGTACCCCGTGCCGATGCAGAAGGTCGCCGACTCCGTCCGCGCCGCCGTCTCCGAGGCCATCACCGAGCTCATCGGCATGGAGGCCTCCGAGATCAACGTCGCGATCGTCGACGTGCACATCCCGGGCGACGACAAGACCGACGACGACGACGCTGCCGAGAGCCGCGTCCGATGAGCGACTTCCAGCGCCCCGCGCCCACCGCCCCCGGCGGCCGCAGCACCGTCCTCGGTGTCGTGGTCGGCGCGATCCTCGCCTTCGCGGCTCTGATGTTCGGCTTCTGGGGCTTCGTCCTCACGGCCCTCTTCATGGCCGTCGGCGTCGTGATCGCCCGCATCGCCGACGGCACCCTCGACGTGCGCAGCCTCGTGGACGTGTTCCGCGGCCGCACCACCTCCCGCTAGGAGCCCACCGTGACCGCTCTCGACACGCGTCCCGCATCGCCGGTGGCGGGCACCGTCACCATCACCGTCCGCTCCATCGAGCGCGCCGCCGTGGCGATCGTCCACGAAGAGCTGGGCGTGGAGGTCTCCGCGATCCGCGTCCGCCTCTCCGACGACCGGGGCGGCCTCGCCCTCGCGGTGACCGCGCCGGTCGTCGTCGAGCCGGGCACCTCCCCGGCCGGCGGCTCCCTGCTCGAGCGCCTGCACGGCGACCGCACCCGCATCGCCTCCCGCATGGAGGCGCTGACCGGGCGCACCGTCAGCCGGATCGACATCCGGGTCACGGGCACCCGCACCCGAAGCACGAGGAGAGTCGCATGAGCCCCGCACCGTCGGCGCCCGACACCCGCTACAGCCGCTACCTCCGCCGCGAGACCCACAAGTCGCGCTCCGCCGCGCAGATCGTGGTCCTGGTGCTCATCGCCCTGGTCGCGGCCTACGTCGGCACGGAGGCGGTGCTCGCGATCCTCGGCGCCGCGCCGCTGCTCGCCGCACCGTCCGCCCTGCTGGGCGCGATCGTCGGAGTCGCGTCGCTGGCGAACCCCGCCCTCATCGGCGTGGCCGTCGGCGCGGGAGTCCTCGCCCTCGTCCTGCTGGTGCTCGCCCTGGCGCCCGGGGCCCGGGCCCGCCACACCGTGGACGACGACCGCCTCGCCGTGGTCGTGGACGACGGCGTGATCGCCTCCTCCCTGGCCCGCGCCGCCCGCTCGGCCGCCCACTCCCGCCGTGAGGACACCCGCGCCTCGCTCGGCCGGCGGACCGCACTGGTCGAGGTGACCCCCGCCTCCGGCATCGCGGTCGACCGCGACGCCGTGCAGAGCGCTGTCGACGAGGAGCTCGCCCGCATCGGCGCGAAGCCCGCCCCGCGCTCCACCGTCCGAGTCTCGACCTCCGGGAGGATCTGATGACCACGAGCAACCGCTTCGTCAACCGGCTCGTCCTGCTCGTCGTGGGCCTGGTGCTCGCCCTGGTCAGCGCCGGTGCCGTCCTGATCGCCGTCTCGCAGCCGGTCCGCGACTCCGTCCTCTCCTTCGCCGACGGCGAGGGCGCGGCCCTGGTGTCGCGCCTCTCCCCCGAGGAGGGCACCGCCTGGAGCGATGCCGCCGTCCTCTGGCCGCTCTACGCCGTCGTCGGGATCTGCCTCCTCGGCATCGTCCTCGCGCTGATGATGGCCTTCGCGCACGGTCACGGCCGCACCGGCACCGTTCTCCGCGACGAGGCCGAGGGCACGCCCGCCGGAGGGATCGAGATCGCGACCGGCTTCGCGGAGGACGTCCTCGAGACGGCTCTCGCCGGGCGGACGGAGCTCCTCGACGTCACGGTCGCGGCCTACCGCCACGGCTCCGAGACGGCGCTGAAGGTGCGCGTCCTCCCCCGCGGCGGCGTCTCGCCCCGCACCGTGGTCGACGCCGTGCACCAGGAGGTCGAGGCGCTCGACGCCCTGCTCGGCGCCCGCCTGCCGGTCCTGCTCGAGGTCGCCTCGAGCGCCCGAGCCGGCTTCTCCAAGGAGGACCGGGTCGCCTGATCCCGGTCCCGCAGCTTCCCCGGCACCCGCCGGCGGATGGTCACACCGAACAGAAGGAGCCCCTCATGGGTGCAGACGACAAGATCCGCAACGCAGCCGAGAACCTGGTCGGCAAGGCCAAGGAGGCCGTCGGCAAGCTGACGGACAACGAGCGCCTCGAGGCCGAGGGCCAGGCCGACCAGACGAAGGCCCACACCAAGAAGGTCGGCGAGGACGTCAAGGACGTCTTCAAGAACTGACCGGACCACGACCCCGACGGGGCCGTCATCGCATCAGCGGTGGCGGCCCCGTCGTCGTGCGTGGAGCGTCAGACGCCCCAGAACATGATCCGGCCGGCGGAGGCCGCGTCGATGCTCTGGTCGTGGTTGTCGGCGGTGTGCGAGGAGTAGAGGATCCTGTCGCCGTCGACGCTGGTGACGACTCCCGTGTGGTCCCAGTCGCCCGAGCCGTCCCAGTCGAACTGGACGATGTCGCCCGGCTTCACGCGGCTCCGCTCGGAGTCGGAGATCGCCGTCGCGCGCTCGGGGTGCGCGGCGAGGTAGGCGTTGAACGCTGTCGACGACGCCCAGGCGGAGCTGTAGCCGCCGGAGGAGGAGTAGCTCCACTCGCCGTCCATCTCCCACCCGCGGGCGATCAGCGACTGCGAGGTGAAGTTGACGCAGTCGTTGCCCGAGATCACGCCGTACTGGGCCGAGTTGTAGTCGTTCCAGTAGGTGGAGAGGTAGTCGAGCTGCGAGGCCAGGCGGCTCGCGTCCAGCGCGGCCTGGGCCTTCGCCGCCTCGATCGCCGGGTCGGGCGTGTAGGCGAAGGTGATCGCCGAGGCGACGACCTTGGTGCTGGCGAGCACGCCGGTCGCGGCGGGGCTGGGAGTGGCGGTCGCGGTCGGGGCGGCGAGGTCGGTCGAGGCCTCGGCCGTCGTGCCCCCCGCGGTGCCCGACGTGTCGACGGCCGGCTGCACCGTGTCGGCCGGGGCCCCGTCGACGGTGACCGCCGCGGCGGAGTCGGTGACGGCGTCGAACGTGATGGCCTGTCCGTCGGCGTCGAAGAAGGCGACCGGGACCTCGCCCGCGGCCTCTCCGTCGGCGGGAGGCGCGGTGACCGTGATCTGGTCGGGGTTGTCGACGGCGACGCTGCCCTCGGCCTCGCCGAAGCGGACGGTGGCGACCGAGTCCAGGTTCGACCCCTCGAGCGTCACGCTCGTGCCGCCGGCGACGGTGCCGGAGGTGGTGGAGACGGAGCTGAGGACGACCCGGGCGGAGGCGGTGGTCGCAGGGAGCACGGCGACGCTGGTCGAGGTCGGGGTGGCGGACGGCGTCGCGGTGGCCGACTCGGCCGAGGAGCCGGTGCCGACGGTGAGGCTCAGGCTCGACGCGACGGCCACGACGACGAGCCCGCCGGAGACGGCGAGCGCCAGCGTGCGCGGGGACGGACGGAAGAAGGAGGCTCCGCGGCGGGCGGGCGCGGTGCGGAGCCGGTGCCCCTCCGCTTCGCGGCGGTCGCGGCGGGACGAGAACGACCCCTCCGGGGCGGGGTGCACCGGGGCGGGAGCCGAGGGCCGCACGGGGGCGGCGGCGGGACCGGCGGGCCGGACGCGGCCCTCGCGCTCGCGGGCCTCGCGACGGGTCAGCGGAGCGTCGGGGGTCGGCGCGGGAGTCGCGGGGTGGTCGGCGGGCAGGGTGGAGCGGATGGAGCGAGGGGGCACAGAGAGGTCTCACGGGTCGGCGGCTCGGCGGGGGACCGGGCTGGGGAGCAGGGGAAGCGGCTATGTCACCAGGCAGGGGTGGGAGACCCGTTGGACGGGCCTCCGAAAGCGCTCCGAATAACAGTACGGTAACGAGCGGCGCGTGTCACGCCCGATCGTGTCCGTCTGTGATCGCTAGACGGGCTAGGAAGTGGTTCCCGGAGCGTAATCGGGCGCATCCGGAAGGCCGAAGGCGCGCTCGAGCGTCTCGATGCCGGAGTCGTGCAGGTAGCCGGAGAGCTGAATGCCGACGTACCGCAGGTGGTACGGCTCCGACTCGTACCCCGTGATCGGGGTGGTGTCGGGCTTGTAGCGCACGAGGAATCCGAAGCGGTGGGCGTTGGCGCCGACCCACTGCCCCTCCGGAGTGTCGCCCCAGCAGATCTCGAGCGCGCACGCGCCCGAGGCTCCCACCACGTCGACAGCCCAGCCGGTCTGGTGCTCGCTGTGCCCCGGGCGGGCACTCGTCGCGTCCGCTCCCGCCTGTCCGCGCGAGGACACCCAGCCCGCGTAGACGCTGACCTGGGTGTCGTAGGAGCGGTAGGCGCTCTGCACCGCCAGCGAGAGGCCGGCCTCGGAGCGGGCGGCGGCGAAGAGCGGGACCAGGGCGTCCGCGGTGGCCTGGCGCATCGGCTGCCGGTTGACGTAGGGCACGTCGGGGAAGGTCAGGTCGGCGGGGACGTAGTCGACCGGCGCGAGCGTCCGCAGCTTGTTGACGACGACCCAGGTGCTCGCCGGGTCGTCGACGGACTGCGCGGTGAGGTCGATCCCGGCGGCGGTGGGAGTGGGAGTGGGAGTAGGAGCGGGCGTGGCGGTCGGCTCCGCCGTGGGCGCCGCCGTGGTCGCGGCGGCGGAGGGCGACGGAGCGGGCGGGGCCGGCGAGGGCGCCGGCGCACCGTTCCCGATGGCGGCTCCGACCCCCAGCGCGGTCAGCCCCGCCGCGGCGGCCACACCCCCGATGACCAGGGCGCGGCGGCGGACGGGGCGCCGATCGGTCGGCTCGTTCTCGTTCGACGTCATCCTCCGAGCCTAGACAGGCCCGTTGCTGCGCATCTGCTGAACCACTCGTGATCGGATCTGTCCACCCGTGCCCCTCCACGCGGGTCGCGCATATCCTCTAAGGATTCACATAAGCAGACCCCCTAGCTTGAGTGACAGCCACGACTCCGCGTGCGACCGCCCCCTCGGCCGCACGGCCCCCCACGGAGCCGTCGACGGAAGGACCCCATGCTCCGACCCCTCACCGCACCCTCCGTCCCTCTCGCCGCTCTCGCGCGGACGCTCGAGATCGCGGACGAGGGCGGCCTGACGGCCGAGATCAGCGGAGTGACGCTGATCGCCTCCGACGTCGAGCCCGGCGACCTCTTCATCGCCCTGCCCGGGGTCAACCGCCACGGAGCCGAGTTCGTCGAGCAGGCCGCGACCCGCGGCGCCTCCGCCGTGCTGACCGACACCGCGGGCGCCGACGCCGCACGCGCGACCGGTCTGCCCGTCCTCGTGGTCGACGATCCCCGCTCCCGCCTGGGCGCCGTCGCCGCCGCCGTCTACGGGACGGCCGAGCGCTCCCCGGTGCTCCTGGGCGTGACCGGCACCAACGGCAAGACATCGACCGTCCACATGCTCGAGGGGATCCTCCGCCAGCTCGGCGTCGTGCCCGGCCTCAGCTCGACCGCGGAGCGCCACATCGGCGACACCTCGGTGACCAGCGGACTGACCACCCCGGAGGCGACGGAGCTGCACGCGCTCGTCGCCCGCATGGAGGAGGAGGGCGTCGGCGCCGCCGCGATCGAGGTCAGCGCCCAGGCCCTCACCCGCCACCGCGTCGACGGCGTGGTGTTCGACGTCGCCGGCTTCACGAACCTCAGCCACGACCACCTCGACGACTACGGCGACATGGACACCTACTTCGGCGAAAAGGCGCAGCTGTTCCAGCCCGATCGCGCGCGCCGGGCCGTCGTCTCGCTCGACTCCCCCGCCGGCGCGCGCCTCGTCGAGGTCGCCGGGGTGCCGGTCACCACGATCACCTCCCTCCCGGGCGTCGACGCCGACTGGACCGTGACGGTGCTGGAGCAGGAGTTCGGCCGCACCCGCTTCCGGGTCGGGAACCGCGAGGGCCGTGCCATCACGACCTCCGTCCCGATCATCGGCATCCACATGGCGGCCAACGCCGGGCTGGCGATCGTGATGCTGATCGAGTCCGGCCGGCCGATCGGCGAGATCCGCGCCGCGCTGCACCGCGACGGCGGAGTGGACGCCTCCCTCCCCGGCCGCACCGAGCGCGTCTCGGGCGACCGCGGCCCCACGGTGTACGTCGACTTCGGCCACAGCGCCGACGCCTTCGCCCGCACCCTCGAGGCCGTCCGCGAGGTCACCCCCGGCCGCGTGGTCATGGTGTTCGGCGCCGACGGCGACCGGGACGCGCTCAAGCGCCCGGCGATGGCCGAGGCGGCCGTCCTGGGCAGCGACGTGCTGGTCGTCACCGACCACCACCCGCGCTTCGAGGAACCGGCCTCGATCCGGCGCACCCTCGTCGACGCCGCCCGCGCCGCGCGTCCGGACGCCGAGATCCACGAGGTCGACGACCCCAAGCGCGCCATCCGCGTCGCCGTCTCCCTGGCGCACGAGGGCGACGCCATCCTCTGGGCCGGCCCCGGACATCAGAACTACCGCGACATCCTCGGCGTGCGCACCCCGTACTCGGCCCGAGCCGAGGCGCGCGCAGCGCTCCGCGAGGCCGGCTGGGCGGACGAGGCGGTCCCCGCTCCGGCCTGAGGCGCGGCCTCGGCACCGGCGGCCCTGAGATCCCGTTCAGGCTCGCCGGACTCTCTGTCGCGCTCTCCGCACGCGGTGTAACTTTGCGCAGCACGCAACGTTTGCGGCGGATCGCCGTGCCTGGACGCGTCCGCCAGACAAGGGGACCACCGTGGCCGACTCCGCCTCCGCTCCATCCGCTCCGACCTCGACGCCGTCCGGCGCCGTGATGTCGCACCGGCAGATCCTGTTCGTCATCTTCGGCCTGATGGCGGGGATGTTCCTCTCCTCGCTCGACCAGACCATCGTCGGCACCTCGATGCGCACCATCGCTGACGACCTCGACGGCCTCTCGCAGCAGGCGTGGGTGACCACCGCCTACCTGATCGTCTCGACGATCGCGACGCCGATCTACGGCAAGCTCTCCGACATCTTCGGACGCCGCCCGCTCTACCTGATCGCGATCGTGCTGTTCCTGATCGGCTCGACGCTCGCCGGCTTCTCGACCTCGATGCTCGGCCTCGCGGGCTTCCGCGCCGTGCAGGGCCTCGGCGCCGGCGGACTCATGTCGCTCGCGCTCACGGTGATGGGCGACATCCTGCCCCCGCGCGAGCGCGCGAAGTACCAGGGCTACTTCCTGGCCGTCTTCGGGATCTCGAGCGTCGTCGGACCGCTCATCGGCGGCCTGCTCGCCGGCACCCCCGAGATCCTCTTCATCACCGGCTGGCGCTGGGTCTTCCTGATCAACCTCCCGATCGGCGCCGTCGCGCTCTTCATCGTCGTGCGCTTCCTGCACCTGCCCAAGCCCGCCGGCAAGCGCTCGGTGCGGATCGACTGGTGGGGCGCCTCCCTCGTCGTCATCGCCGCGGGCCCGCTGCTGCTGATCGCGGAGCAGGGCCGCGAGTGGGGCTGGGGCTCGCCGATCGCGTGGGTCTGCTACATCGTCGGCGCGCTGGGCATCATCGGCTTCATCGCGGCCGAGCGGATGATGGGCGACGACGCGCTGATCCCCCTCAAGCTCTTCCGCTCGCCGACCTTCTCGATGGCGACCGTGCTGGGCGTCCTGGTCGGCTTCGGCATGTTCGGCGGCATGATGGCGATCCCGCTGTACCTGCAGCTGGTGAACGGCGCCACGCCGACCGAGTCCGGCTTCCTCATGCTGCCGATGATCCTCGGCCTGATGATCGCCTCGATCGTCTCGGGTCAGATCATCTCGCGCACGGGCCGCTACCGCGCCTTCCCGATCGTCGGAACCTTCCTGATGTCGGCCGCGTTCTTCTACTTCACCTTCGTGACGATCGACAAGCCGGTGATCTTCATGATGGGCGGGATGCTGATGCTGGGCCTCGGGCTCGGCCAGATGATGCAGACCCTCACCCTGGCGTCGCAGAACTCGGTCGACGTGGCGAACATGGGAGTCGCGACCAGCGCCTCCACGTTCTTCCGCCAGATCGGCGGCACCCTGGGCACCGCCGTGATCTTCTCGGTGCTGTTCAGCCGCATCCCCGACACCATCGCCGCGGCCTTCAAGAACCCGGCGCTCGCGGCGGATCTGCAGCGGGCCGCCACCGATCCGGCCGTCGCCGCGGACCCGGCCAACGCCGGGATCCTGAAGCTGCTGCAGTCGCAGGACACCGCCGCGATCGGCTCCGCGCTCGACGGGGACACCTCCTTCCTGAACACCGCGGACCGCGCCCTGTCGGCTCCGTTCCTGACCGGGTTCAACGACGCGACCGTGACCGTGTTCCAGGTCGCGCTGGGCGTGGTCCTGCTGGCCTTCGTGCTCTCGTGGTTCCTCAAGACCCCGCCGCTGCGGGCGAAGTCGGCCATGCAGGAGGCGCACGACCTCGCGGCCGAGGACAGCGCGGAGGAGCTGCGCCGCACGGACCCGCAGCTCGCCGCGCGCGCCGGGGCCGACCTGGCCGCGGGCAGCATCGAGCCGGACGTCCGGACGGACTCGATCCGCACCGCCCCTCCCCGCGACGGGCACGGCGCCCACCGGGCCTGATCGGGAAGCGCCGGCCGGCCGCGTCCTGCGCTCCGCTCCTCTCCTCCGAGGCGCCGCCTCCGCCGCCCGGACACCGCCCTCACCGCGGTGTCCGGACGGGGAGGCGGCGCCTCGCGGTCGTCCGCGGTGCGATGTCCCGCGTTCCGGGACGAGAGAGCGCTCCACCGGGGCTCTAGGATGGTCGGACCGCTGCCGAAGGAGTCCGCAATGAGCGCCCCCCCCACCCCCTCCCCCGCGACCCCGAGCCTCTCGGAGCAGATCGCCCGCGCCGACCGGCTCGCCGTCCGCGACTGGCCCGCCGGCTTCCTCTGGGGATCCGCGACCGCCGCCGCTCAGATCGAGGGCGCCGGCCACGAGGGCGGCAAGGAGGACAGCATCTGGGACGCGTTCTCCCGCGTCGCCGGTGCGGTCGCGAAGGGCGACACCCCCGAGGTCGCGGTGGACCACTACCACCGGATGCCCGCGGACGTGCAGCTGATGAAGGAGCTGGGGCTCGGCTCCTACCGCTTCTCGGTCAGCTGGGCGCGCGTCAAGCCGGGCGATCGCGCAGTGAACCCCGAGGGCCTCGACTTCTACTCCCGCCTGGTCGACGAGCTGCTCGGCGCCGGCGTGCTGCCGTGGCTCACCCTCTACCACTGGGACCTCCCGCAGGCCGTCGAGGAGACCGGCGGCTGGGCGAACCGCGACACCGCCGAGCGCTTCCGGGACTACGCCGAGGCCGTCTACGAGAGCCTCGGCGACCGGGTGCAGCACTGGACGACGTTCAACGAGCCGTTCTGCTCGACCCTGCTCTCCTACGGCGCGGGCGTGCACGCCCCCGGAGTGATCTCGCAGCAGAAGGCCCTCGCCGCCGTGCACCACACCCACCTCGCGCACGGTCTGGCCGTCTCGACGCTCCGGCAGCTCGGCGCGCAGAACCTGGGCATCACGCTCAACCTCTCGAACGCCGTCCCCGACGACCCCGAGGACGAGGCCGACCTCGACGCCGCACGCCGCTTCGACGCGCTCCAGAACCGCATCTTCCTCGACCCGCTGCTGCGCGGCGAGTACCCCGAGGACCTGCTCGAGGACGTCGCCGGGCTCGGCCTCGACGAGCTGATCGTCGACGGCGACCTCGACCTCATCTCGCTCCCGCTCGACTTCCTCGGCGTGAACCACTACCACGACGACAACGTCTCGGCCCATCCGCTGCCGGCCGGAGCGGACGACTTCGCTCAGGCGACCGACCGCGAGGTCGGCTCGCCCTGGGTCGGCTCCGAGTTCATCACCTTCCCGTCGCGCGGGCTGCCGCGCACCGCGATGGACTGGGAGGTGAACCCCGACGGGCTGCGCTACCTGCTGACCCGCCTGGGCCTGGAGTACGAGAACCTCCCTCCGCTCTACGTGACGGAGAACGGCGCCGCCTACGACGACGTCGTCGAGGACGGCCGCGTGCACGACGCGGACCGCACGCAGTACGTGCTCGACCACGTCGAGAAGGTCGCCGACGCCATCGACCAGGGCGCCGACGTCCGCGGTTACTTCGTCTGGTCCCTCCTCGACAACTACGAGTGGGCCTGGGGCTACGAGAAGCGGTTCGGCATCGTGCGCGTCGACTACGACACGCAGGAGCGGACCGTGAAGGACTCGGGCCTGGTCTACTCCCGACTGCTCGGCGGCAGCGCCGCGGCTATCCTGGACTGACCCGTGAGCGAGCCGACGGGCGTCCGCGGCGGTGGCCGCTCCCCCACCCTCGAGATGGTCGCGGCGCGGGCCGGAGTCTCGCGCGCGACGGTCTCGCGGGTGGTCAACGGCGCCCCGCAGGTGGCGGCTGAGATCGTGGCCGCCGTCGAGAAGGCGATCGGTGAGCTCGACTACGTGCCCAACCACGCGGCGCGGATGCTCGCATCGCGGCGCACGCAGTCGATCGCCCTGATCGTGCCGGAGTCGACCGCCCGCGTGTTCGCGGATCCGTTCTTCGCCTCGATCGTGCAGGGCGCCGCGATGCGCCTGGCCGACACGGACTACACGCTCTCGATGCTGATCGCGTCCGAGACGGACGGCGAGAAGACGCGGCGGTACCTGCTCGGCGGGAACGTCGACGGGGCGCTCGTGGTCTCGCACCACTCGGGCGACCACTCCTACGCGGCGCTCTCGGGCACGCTGCCGATCGTCTTCGGCGGCCGGCCGCTCTCGCCCGACGAGCGCGGCTCCTACTTCGTGGACGTGGACAACACGGAGGGGGCGGCCGTCGCCACCGCGCACCTCATCGAGCGCGGCCGGCGCCGGATCGCGACCATCGCGGGACCCGCCGACATGCCGCCGGGCGTCGACCGCCTGATCGGCTGGCGGGGCGCCCTCACCGACGCCGGCCTCGCCGACGACCTCGTCGAGTGGGGCGACTTCTCGCCGGCCAGCGGCACCGACGCGATGCGCCGCCTCCTCGACCGCGATCCCGACCTGGACGGCGTCTTCGCCGCGAACGACCAGATGGCGGTCGGCGCCTACGCGGCCCTCCGCGAGGCCGGTCGGCGGATCCCCGAGGACGTCTCGGTCGTGGGCTTCGACGACGACCTCTTCGCGCGGAACGCCGTGCCCGCGCTGACCACGGTGCGCCAGCTCCCCGACGAGCTCGGCGCGCGCATGGTGGAGCTGCTGACCGCGCGCATCGAGGGGCTCCCCGTGGAGCACCGCACGCTGATGCCGACGTCGCTGGTCGTCCGCGCCAGCAGCTGACCTCGACCCGCGACTGTCCAGGAGTTGTCGCAGTCGACGCCGAGCGCGACAACTCTTGGACAGCCGGACGAGCGCCAGCCGCTGAACCGGGCCCGCGACTGTCCAGGAGTTGTCGCAGTCGACGCCGAGCGCGACAACTCTTGGACAGCCGGACGAGCGCCAGCCGCTGAACCGGGCCCGCGAGTGTCCAGGAGTCGTCGCAGTCGACGCCGAGCGCGACAACTCTTGGACAGCCGGACGAGCGCCAGCCGCTGAACCGGGCCCGCGACCGTCCAGGAGTCGTCGCAGTCGACGCCGAGCGCGACAACTCTCGGACAGTCGGCTGGCTCCGAGTGCTCGAGCGGCTCCGGAGTCGGGGGCGGTCACGGCCGCCAGCCGTGGGCTTCGAGAGCGGCACGGAGCTCGGCGACCGTCTGCGCTCGGCCCCGGGTCAGACCCTCTGCGCGGACGACCACGACGATCCAGCCCGCGAGGTGAAGGGCCAGGAGCCGTTCACGGTCGCGCGAGAACTGCGCGTCGTCCGTCCGGTGCTGGCCGCCGTCGTACTCCGCCACCACCTTCCACCGCTCGAAGACCAGGTCGCCGACGGCGAGCAGCCGACCGCCGATCCTGATCTCGGCGTTCACGGCGGGCGCGGGCAGTCCCGCCTCCTCGACGAGGGCCCGGAGCCAGGTCTCCCTCCGCGAGGCTGCTCCCGTCGATGCCAGCCGCAGCGCCGCAGCCAGGCCGCGTCGGCCCCGACCCCGATGAGAGGCCAGGCGGTCCTGCAGCTCCTGAAGCCGGACATGGGGACGCGGGTCGTCCCCGCGCGGGTAGCGCGGCTCGAACAGGAGGTGGTCCGTCGCCGCGAGGAGGTCTCGGGCGGCGACCAGAGGCGCGAGCGCGATCCACGTCGACGCCGCTCCCGTCACCGGCAGGCCGTGCCGCTCGACCCGGTCCGTCTCCGTGAGGGTGTGGCCGATCACACCCCGGGTCCTGGGGGGCCGGTGCGGCGTCGTCGCCGCCACGTGGATCGGATCGTCCTCTCCGGGTCGCGCCGGGAGCGGCACTCCCCAGGCTTCGGCCGCGGTCAGGTGGGAGAAGAGCTGCCAGGGCCTCAGCCGGGGCAGGTAGGCGGCGGCTCGCTCCAGGTGCGTGACCGGCGCCACCCGGGTGCGCACTCCGTGGAAGGGGCTGGCCAGGGCGGGAGTGCGCAGCTGGGCGTCCGACACCCCGGCGCGGAGTGCGGCTCGCCGGGTGAAGGCCCCGAGGTCGGTGATGGACATGCCGTGATTCTGGCGGTCCGTGATCCTCGTCCGACTCCCGCTGTCCGCATTCTGTGGACGGTCCGCCGATCCCGCCCTTGGGGAGGCGTCCCCCGCATCACGACTGTCCAGGAGTTGTCGCACTCGGCGTCGAGTGCGACAACTCCTGGACAGTGGGAGCGATCGGCGTCGAGTGCGACAACTTCTGGACAGTGGGAGCGATCGACCTCGAGTGCGACGACTTCTGGACAGTGAGAGTCGCCGAGCAGAGCGCGTGGGCCGCGGACGGGTCGGCGCATGCGGCACGGCCCGCCCACGCCACCGCGCCCGGGTCAGAGGAAGAGCGGCGCCGGGTCGAGGGCGGCGAAGCGGCGGCGCATCACGGCGACCGCGTCGGCGTGCTCGTCGACGAGGACGAAGCGGCGACCGAGGGCGTGCGCGACGGCGCCGGTCGTGCCGGAGCCGGCGAAGAAGTCGAGGACGGCGTCGCCCTCGCGGCTGGACGCCTGCACGATGCGGCGGAGGATCCCCTCCGGCTTCTGCGTCGGGTACCCGGTCTTCTCGCGGCCGGTCGGCGAGACGATCGTGTGCCACCACACGTCGGTCGGCCGCTTGCCGCGCTCGGCCTTCTCGGGAGTCACCAGGCCCGGGGCCATGTACGGCTCGCGGTCCACGGCGGCGGAATCGAAGTGGTAGCCGCGCGGGTCCTTCACGTAGACGAGGATCGTGTCGTGCTTGGTCGGCCAGCGGCGCGTGGCCTTCGCTCCGTAGTCGTACGCCCAGATGATCTCGTTGAGGAAGCACTCGCGGCCGAAGAGCGCGTCGAGCAGGACCTTCGCGTAGTGCGCCTCGCGGTAGTCGAGGTGGAGGTAGAGGGTCCCGTCGTCGGCGAGCAGCCGCCACGCCTCGGCCAGCCTCGGCTCGAGGAACGACCAGTAGTCGTCGAAGCGGTCGTCGTAGCGGAGGAGGTCGCCGCGGATCCGCTCGTAGCTGCGCCCCTTGAAGCCGGCGATCGTGCCCGTCGTGGAGCGCACGGAGGTGGTCGAGGTGCGCACCTGCGCCCGGCCGGTGTTGAACGGCGGATCGAGGTAGACGACGGTGAAGGCCCCGTCGGCCAGCTGCGGCAGGACCTCGAGGTTGTCGGCGTGGAACACCGCGCTCCGCGACTCCGGGACGCCGTCCGCGATCTGGATCGTCCTGGGCACCCGGCAATTGTGCCAGTGCGCGCGAGCCCGGCGACACGCTCCGCGCCTCGCACCCGCGCTCGACGGGTGCCGCGGAGGCTCCGGCGTAGAGTGGCGCGATGATCTCCGAGGTGCGTCACGACGAGGACTCGTCCCGCTACACGCTCTGGCTCGACGGCGAGACCGTCGGAGTCGCGGACTACGCCGTCCGCGGCCGCGACGTGGTCTTCCTCCACACCGAGATCGCGCCCTAGCACCGCCACGAGGGCCTCGGCGAGACCCTCGTCGAGGCGGCTCTCGACGACGCGCACGAGCGCTTCGGCGGGCGCGTGGTCCCGGCCTGCCCGGTCGTCGCCGAGTTCATCGCCGAGCACCCGGACTACCAGGAGCTCCTCGCGAGCTGAGGGAGCCCGTCGGTCCGGCCGCCGGGCGCAGCCCCGGACCCGCCGGTCAGGGGACGCGCCGCAGCCACTCCGGAGTCGAGTACTTCGTCCGCACCAGCTCCTCCGCCGCCGCGTACTCCTCCTCGGTCAGCGTCCCCGCTTCGCCGCCGTGCAGCTGCACGAAGGTCGCCTTCATCCGCTCGATGATCTCGGCGCGGCTCAGCCCGGTCTGGCTGCGCAGCGGGTCGACGCGCTTCACGGCGGAGGCGATGCCCTTGTCCGAGAGCTTCTCGCGGCCGATCCGCAGCACCTGCACCATCTTCTCGGCGTCGATGTCGTAGCTCATGGTCACGTGGTGGAGGACGGCGCCGGAGCCGAGGCGCTTCTGCGCAGCGCCGCCGATCTTGCCCGAGGGCGAGGTGATGTCGTTGAGCGGCTGGTAGACCGCGTCGATCCCGAGCGACTGCAGCGCGCTGACGGCCCACTCGTCGAGGAAGGCGTAGGAGTCGGCGAAGGTCAGCCCCTGCACGAGGTCGCCGGGGACGTAGAGCGAGTACGTGACGACGCTGCCCGCCTCCATGAACATCGCGCCGCCGCCCGAGATGCGGCGGACCACGTCGACGCCGTACTTCGCCGCGTTGTCGAGGTCGACCTCGTTGCGGAGCGACTGGAAGCTGCCGATGACGACGGCGGGCTGGTCCCACTCCCAGATCCGCAGCGTCGGCTCCCGGCGGCCCTCGCCGACCGCGGCGGTCAGCACCTCGTCGAGCGCCAGGTGGGTCGCGGGAGGGACGGCCCGGTCGTGCACGATGCGCCAGTCGTAGTCGCGCCAGCTGGTCGCCTTCTGCAGCGAGCGGCGGATCGCGACCGCGACGGCCTCGGGCGTGAAGCCGAGCAGGACCGCGTCGGCCGGGAGCGCCTGCCGGATGGCGGCGGCGATGGACTTCGCGTCCGTCTCGGCCGGGAGGCCCACGACCGCGCGATCGATGTCGTCGAGGGCCGTGTCGGGCTCGAGGAAGAAGTCGCCCGCCAGGCGGAACCCGGCGAACCTCCCGTCGACCACGTCGAGGTCGACGACCACGAGCTTTCCGCCGGGGACCTTGTACTCGCCATGCATGACGCCAGCCTAGGCGCGAGCCGGGGCGGGGAAGCGCTCGCCCAGCCACTCCACGAGATCGGCCGTGACCTCGGCCCGGTTGAGCTCCTGGAACAGCTCGTGCCGCGCCTCCGGGTACACCCGCACCGAGACGTCCGTGTATCCCGCCCGACGCCGGTAGGCCTGGGCGAGCGCGCGCACCGACCGCTCGCCGCCGAGGGTGTCGTCGGCGCCCACGACCAGCAGCAGGGGCAGCGGATGCTCGGGCCCGCGCTTCGGGCGGCCGACCAGCCGCAGGGTCTCGACCAGCCCGATCCGCTTCGCGAGCGGCGTGGTGAAGGTGAGGGGGTCGTCGTGGAACCGCTGCCAGACCTCCGGGTCGCGGGAGAGCCACTCGAGGCCGAGGCCGCCGGCGACGCGGTGCCGCTTCGCCAGGTCGCCCGCGTTCATGTGCCCGGGGAGGCGGTAGGCCGTGCCGCTCAGCACGAGCGCGGCATAGGCGCCGGAGTGGTGGTCGACGATCCGCTGCGCCATGAGCGACCCCCAGGAGTGGCCGAGCAGCACGATCGGCACGCCGGGGCTCTCCTCCGCGAGCAGCTCCGTCAGCCGGAGGATCGCCGCCTCGGTCGCGCGCAGGCCGCCCGGCCCCAGCAGTCCGAGCCTGGAGGAGTCGCCGCCGTGCTGCTCGAGGCCGGTCCGGCCGTGCCCGCGGTGGTCGTCCGCCGCGACCGCGTACCCGGCGGCGACCAGCGCCTCCGCCAGCTCGACGTAGCGCCCCGAGTGCTCGCCGACCCCGTGGGCGAGCTGCACGATCGCGCGGGGCGAGGGGTGCGGCCACCAGCGGTAGTGGATGACGACGCCGGAGGCGTCCTGGAAGGTCCTGTCGACAGCGGCGCCGGTCATGGTGACCAGTGTGGCGCTCCGGCCGCTGGGCGCGAGGGACGCGCTGAGAACTGAGAAGATACTCACGATCCATCGGCGGGCGCCCTGCTCGTCGCGGGGCCTCGCTACCTTTTCCCTTGACGGGCGACCCCCTGCGACCGTCCCCCGACCCCCTTCTCGAGCGAGGCCAGCCCCTTCATGACCGTATCGCCCCTGATCTGGACCCTGACGATCGTCTTCATCGTCCTGCTCCTGCTCTTCGACTTCTTCTTCCACGTCCGGAAGGCCCACGAGCCCACGCTGAAGGAGTCGTCGATCTGGTCGGCGCTCTACGTCGGCATCGCCGTGCTCTTCGGGCTCGGCGTCCTCGTCTTCGGCGGAGCGACGCCCGGATCGGAGTACTTCGCGGGGTACATCACCGAGAAGGCCCTCTCGGTCGACAACCTGTTCGTCTTCCTCATCATCATGGCGAGCTTCAAGGTGCCCCGCGCCGACCAGCAGAAGGTGCTCCTCTTCGGCATCGTCTTCGCGCTGATCGCCCGCACCGGCTTCATCTTCCTCGGCGCCGCGCTGATCAACTCGTTCGCCTGGGTGTTCTACATCTTCGGCCTGATCCTGCTGCTGACCGCGTTCAACCTGGTCAAGCCGGGCGACGACCACGCCGGCGACAACGTGATGGTGCGCCTGGCCAAGCGGATCTTCAAGACGAGCGACCAGTACGACGGCGACAAGTTCTACACGCACATCGACGGCAAGAAGGTCCTCACGCCGATGATCCTCGTCATGGCGGCGATCGGCGGAACGGACATCCTGTTCGCCCTCGACAGCGTGCCGGCGATCTTCGGCCTCACCAGCGACGTGTACCTCGTCTTCACGGCGACCGCGTTCTCGCTGCTGGGCCTGCGCCAGCTGTACTTCCTCATCGACGGCCTGCTCGACCGCCTCGTCTACCTCAGCATCGGCCTCGCCGCGATCCTCGCCTTCATCGGCGTGAAGCTGATCCTGCACGCGCTCCACGAGAACAACCTGCCGTTCATCAACAACGGCGAGCACGTGGAGGTCTTCGAGATCGGCACCGGACTGTCGCTCTCGGTCATCGTCGGCGTCCTGGTGATCACCGTGATCGCCTCCCTCGTCAGCCCCAAGGGCCGCCGCATGGCCGCCGAGGCCGCCGAGCGCCGCCGCGTGGCCGAGGCCGCGGGCGCGGACGTCGACGCCACGCACTGAACCGTCTCGTGCGCCGCGGAGCGGCGCACCGCAGTCGGCCCTCAGAGGCGGCCGCGTCCCCGAGAGCGGGGCGCGACCGCCTACGACGATCCGCTGACACGCGGATCGCCTGTTCGGCTTGAAGAGGGAGCTCGCTCCCGCCCCGTCCGGTCAGCGGGCGCGGTAGCGGTGCTCCGGGCGGCCGGTGGTGCCGTAGCTGAGGGTCATCTCGACGAGGCCGCGGCCCGCGAGGCCCGAGAGGTAGCGCTGGGCGGTGGCGCGCGAGATGCCGGCGCGCTCGGCCACCTCGAGGGCCGACAGCTCGGCGTCCGACTCGGACAGGCGCGCCAGGACGAGCTGCTCGGTCGCCGAGCGCGAGGGCTGTGCGGCGGTCGCGTCGCCGGAGTGCAGGATGCGCAGCGCGCGCTCCACCGCCTCCTGATCGGCCGCTCGGTCCTCCCGCAGCACGTTCCGGAACCGCACGTACGCGTCGAGGCGCTCGCCGAGCAGGCGCGCCTCGAACGGCTTGATGAGGTACCCGAGCGCTCCCGCGTGCAGCGCGCGCCGCACCGTCGCCCCGTCGGAGGCGGCGCTCACGACGAACGCGTCGGTATCGAGCTCGCGGAGCAGCGCGATCCCGCTCTGGTCCGGCAGGTGCACGTCGAGCAGGAGCAGATCGGGCGCGTGCTCGGCGACGGCCGCCCGCGCCGCGCGCGCCGTGTGCACCGGAGGAAGGGCCGTCAGCCCCTGCCGCGCCTCGACCAGGTCCGCGTGCAGCTGCGCGACCCGGAAGTCGTCGTCCACCACCAGCACCGTGCGCTCCCGCGCCGTGTCCGCGCTCATGACCCGTCCCCGTCCTGCTCCGGCGGCCGCACCGCTCCGGGGAGGCGCGCGCACAGCACGGCCCCCGACTCCGCTCCGCCGGCGTCCGCCAGCCAGACCTCGCCGCCCCGCCGGGCCGCCACCTCGCGGCACAGCGGCAGTCCGAAGCCGCGGCCGTGCACGCGCCCGTCGTCCTCGACGGGGTCGCCCGCGCCGGCCCGGTCGAACAGCGAGTCCGGATCGAGCACTCCGTCGCCGGAGTCGGCGACCGTCACGAAGAGCGCGTCGCCGTCGTCGAGCAGCTCGACCTCCACGAAGCGCACATCGCGCCGCCCCTCGACCGCCGCGCGCACCGCGTTGTCGACCAGGTTCCCGACCACCGTGGCGACGTCCTCCGGCTCGACGACGGTGCCGCGCACCAGCGTCTCCTCGCCGAGGGTCAGCAGCACGCCGCGCTCGGCCGCCTCGATCCCCTTCGCCCCGACGAGCGCCTGCAGGTACGGCTCCTGCAGCCGGTCGGCGTGCTGCACCGGGTACTTGAGCGGGCCGCGGGTCAGGACCTCGTCGAGGTAGTCGCGCGCCGACGCCGTCCGCCCCGCGTCCAGCAGGCCCGCGACCACGTGCAGGCGGTTGGCGAACTCGTGCCGCTGCACTCGGAGTGCGTTGGTCATCGCGCCGACCGCGTCGAGCCGCCGGCTGAGCGCAGCGAGGTCGGTGCGGTCGCGCAGCACCACCACCACGCCCAGGTCGCGGTCGCCGCGGGTCACCCGGCGGATGTCGACGTAGACGATGCGGGAGCGGACGACGAAGCCCTCCTCGCCTCCGGGGCGGGGCGGCTCGACGGAGTGCAGGGCGGCGCCGATCGCGTCGGCCAGCGGAACGGGCAGGTCGAGCTCCACGAGCGGCCGCCCGTGCAGCGCCCGGCCGGTCGGGTCGTCGGAGCCGAGGATCGCGGCGGCCCGCGCATTGCAGACGCCGACACGCCCGTCGCGATCGAGTGCGAGCACTCCCTCGTCGACCCCGTCGAGCACGGCGGCCTGGTCCTGCACGAGCGAGGTCAGCTCCTCCGGGGCGAGGCCGAGCGTCAGGCGCAGCAGGCGGCGGCGGATGAAGACGGACGCGACGGCGGCGAGCACCAGCCCGGCGAGCGCCGCGGCGAGGACGCCGAGCAGCGCGGTCGGCAGGTCGGTGAAGACGCTGGAGCGCGCGAAGCCGATGCTGACCTCGCCGACGACCCGCTGCTCCCCCGCGGCGAACACCGGTACCTTGGCCCGTGCCGACTCGCCCAGCGTGCCGGTGCCCCACGAGACGCTCTCGCGCCCGGCGAGCGCCTCGTCGGGGCTGGTCGAGACCCGCTCGCCGAGGCGGTCCTCGTCGGGGTGGGCGAGGCGGATGCCCTGGTCGTCGGTGATCACGACGAAGAGCGCTCCGGTGCGCTGCTCGACGGCGGCGGCGACGTCCTCGAGCGGTCCGCCGCGCAGCTCCGAGGCGGCGGGGGCGCCGGGCACGGCGGAGGACGCGGCGACCGCGTCGCGCACGTCGGGGTCCTCGGCGACGGTGCGGGCGATGGCGAGCGCCGTCCCCTCCGCCTCGCCGCGCAGCTGCTGCACGCTGAGCGCGGTGACGAGCCCGGCGCAGACCAGCACGGCGGCCGACACCGTGGCGAGCTGCAGGACCAGGACGTGGGTCGCGAAGCGCATCGGAGCCTCCTCGCCGTTGTCGTGCGCAGAATGCGCAGAAGCCACACTATGCGCAGATGTCGCCGTAATGAGCGATACCCCGGCGCCGGTCGCGGGGATGCCTAGGGTTTCCAGCATCTCCCGGCCGGCTCTCCCGCCGAGCGCGGGCGGAGGCACTGGACGAAGGAGTCAGCTGTGTTGGTAGTACTCGGTTTCACGATGATCCTGGCCTTCATGGCCCTGATCATGACCAAGCGGCTGACGCCGATGGTCGCGCTGATCGTCGTGCCGACGATCTTCGGCCTCTTCGCGGGCGCCGGCCTCGGCATCGGCGACATGGTCCTCGAGGCGATCGGCAGCCTCGCGCCCACGGCCGCGCTGCTGATGTTCGCGATCATGTACTTCGGGATCATGATCGACGTCGGGCTCTTCGACCCGCTGATCCGCTTCATCGTCCGCGCGCTCGGCGACGACCCGGCGAAGGTCGTGCTCGGCACGGCGCTGCTCGCCGGCGCGGTCTCGCTCGACGGCGACGGCTCGACCACCTTCATCGTCACCACCGCCGCGATGCTCCCGATCTACCTGCGCCTGGGAATGAACCCGGTCGTGCTGACCTGCGTCGCAGGCCTGGCCAACGGCACGCTCAACATCGTCCCCTGGGGCGGACCGACCGTGCGCGCCGCGGCGGCCCTCCAGGTCTCGCCGAGCGAGATCTTCGTGCCGATGCTCCCCTCGCTCGCGGTGGGCCTGGCCGTCACCCTCGTCTTCGCCTGGTTCCTCGGGCTCGGCGAGCGCCGCCGCCTCGGCTCGCTCGCGCTGGCTGAGCCGATGCTCGAGCAGGAGCTCGTCGGCGCCGGCCGCGGCTCCTCCTCCCGCTCCGGCGGCGCCCGCACCGGCGGCCTCGCGGCGCTGACCGGGGGCATCCGCACCGTCGCCCGGGAGCGCTTCTCCTTCCTCCGCGGCCCTCAGGCCCTGCGCGGAGCCCAGGTGGCCGTCGCCGCCCGTGTGCAGGCCGACGACGCCGACACCGCGATGGCCGACACGATGCTCGACCCCGAGCGCGAGACGCTGCGCCCGAAGCTGATCTGGGTGAACCTGGTCCTGACCCTCGCGGTGATGACGCTGCTGGTCGCCGACGTCCTGCCGCTGGCCTACGTGTTCATGGTCGGCTCCGCGGTCGCCCTCCTGATCAACTTCCCGAAGATGAAGGACCAGGCGGCCGAGATCGTCAAGCACGCGCCGAGCATCGTGGGCGTCGTGTCGATGGTGCTGGCGGCCGGCGTGCTGATCGGCGTCCTCAACGGCACCGGCATGGTCGACGCCATGGCGGAGTGGGTCGTCGCGGTGATCCCGCCGGCGCTCGGCCCGTTCCTCGCCGTGATCACCGGCGTGCTCAGCATCCCGATGACCTTCTTCATGTCGAACGACGCGTTCTACTACGGCATCCTCCCCGTGCTCTCCGAGAGCGCGGCGAACTACGGCGTCTCGCCGGTCGAGATGGCCCGCGCCTCCATCACCGGGCAGCCGGTGCACCTCCAGAGCCCGCTGGTCCCGGCGATCCTCCTGCTCGTCTCCCTCGCCGCGGTGAACCTCGGCGACCACCACCGCAAGGTGCTGTGGCGCGCGGTGGTCGTCTCGCTGGTCATGCTCGTCGTCGGCGTGCTGGTCGGCTCGATCCCCTTCGGCTAGGCCTCGAGCGCCGGAGCGCCGAGCTCATCGGAACGAGGACGGGACCCCTGCCGCGGCGGGGGTCCCGTCCTCGTTCCGCGGCCCGATTCCGCAAGCCGCGCTAGCTCAGCAGCGGCGCCAGGTTCTCGGTCCAGACGTCGGAGCCGACCTTGAGGATGAGGGCGCCGACCACGACGAGGAACGCGACGCGGATGAAGCGGCTGCCGCGGGCGACGGCCATGCGCGAGCCGAGGTAGGCGCCCGCCACGTTGGCGGCGCCCATCAGCAGGCCCAGCAGCCAGATCACGTGGCCTCCCGGCACGAAGTAGAGCAGTGCGCCGAGGTTGGTGGCGACGTTGACGATCTTCGCCTTGGCGCTGGCGAGGAGGAAGTCGTAGCCCAGCGCGGTGATCAGGGCGATGATCAGGAAGGTGCCGGTGCCCGGTCCGATCAGGCCGTCGTAGAAGCCGATCAGGAGTCCCAGCACGGCCGCCGTGACGAGGTGGCGCCGGCCCGCGTGCTTGAGCACCGTGACGCTGCCCAGCGCCGGGCGCGCGATCGTCACCACGGCGACCACGATCAGCGCGACGACGATGATCGGCTTGAACACCGCGGCCGGGAGGAGACCGGCGAGCGTCGCGCCTCCGTAGCTGCCCGCGAGGGCGACCGCCGCCATCGGCAGCGCGGTGCGCAGATCGGGCTTCGCGCGCCGGTAGTAGGTGATCGCGCTGGTGGTCGTGCCGAAGACCGAGGCCAGCTTGTTCGTGGCGAGCGCCTGCACGGGCGAGATCCCGGGCACGAGGAGCAGGGCGGGGAGCTGGAGGAGGCCGCCGCCGCCCACGACCGCGTCGATCCAGCCGGCCGCGAAGGCGGCGAGGATCATCAGCGCGAGGACGGGGAGTCCGAGATCCTCTGTGAAGGTCAGCATCGGTCGGAAGCGTACGCGAGCACCGCGACCCCCTCGACCTCGGGGGGCGGGCCGCCCTAGGGTCGGCGGCATGCGATTCGGACTCTTCATCCCCCAGGGCTGGCGCCACGACCTCGTCGGCGTCCCGGCCGCCGACCAGTGGCGTACCATGAGCGATCTCGCCCGGCACGCCGACGAGGGCGCCTGGGAGTCGATCTGGGTCTACGACCACTTCCACACCGTCCCGCAGGTGACGGAGGAGGCGACGCACGAGGCGTGGACGCTGATGAGCGCGTTCGGCGCCACCACCTCCCGGGTCCGGCTGGGCCAGATGTGCACCTGCATGGGCTACCGGAACCCCGCCTACCTCGCCAAGGTCGCGACGACCGTCGACATCGTCTCGGGTGGACGGGTCGAGATGGGCATCGGCGGCGGCTGGTACGAGCACGAGTGGCGCGCGTACGGCTACGGCTTCCCGCCGATCGCCGAGCGGCTGGGCAGGCTCGACGAGGGCGTGCAGATCCTGCAGCAGGCCTGGACGACCGGGTCCGCGACCCTCGACGGGAAGTACTACCAGGTGGACGGGGCGCAGAACCGTCCGCTGCCCCTGCAGGAGGGCGGCATCCCGCTGTGGGTCGCCGGCGGCGGTGAGAAGGTCACGCTGCGGATCGCGGCCCAGTACGCGCAGTACACCAACTTCGCCGGGACCCCGGAGGCGTTCGACCACAAGAGCTCGGTCCTCCGCGGGCACTGCGAGCGCCTGGGCACCGACTTCTCGGCGATCACCCGGAGCTCGAACTACAACGTCGTGATCGGCGAGACGGAGGCGGAGGTCGAGGCGGCGCTGCAGCGCCTCGAGGAGCGCGTGGTCCCGTACCTCGGTGAGGCGGGAGCTGCGTCCTTCGTCGCCGAGTACCGCAGCCCCGACGCGCTCGGGGTCGGCACTCCGGCGCAGATCCTCGACCGGCTCGCCGACATGCAGTCACGCGGGATGGACTACGGCATCCTCTACTTCCCCGACGCCGCCTACGACCGGTCCGGCATCGAGCTGTTCGAGCGCGAGGTGCTGCCGGCCCTCTCCTGAGCGAGGGTCGGCGGGGCTCCTACGCCTCCCGCCCCCCGCCCGCAAGTCCTTGGGGTGCTCCGGCCGCGCGCCTACGGTCGGAGCATGGACGCACAGGACATCCGCTGGAACGACGAAGCCCGCGACAAGATCCTCGAGGACTCGGACAGGGTCCTCCGCGAGGCGGTGCTCGACCTCGCGACGAGCAAGAAGGGCGAGCCCTGGGAGGACGTGTTCGCCGAGCTGAACGCGCGCCTCAAGGACCGCTTCATCGACTTCGAGCCCGGCCCGGACCTCCGCAAGTACGCCGAGGCCGTCTCCGCCGGGGAGATCGAGACCGGCTCGTGAGCGGGAACGACCGCGACCCGGCGCTCGGCGACGAGATCACCTCGATCCACGCGCTCGGCGAGGGGCGCGTCGGCGAGACGGCCGGCCCGGAGGACGAGGACCACGAGCTCTCCCCCGAGCAGGACGCCGAGATCGAGTCCGAGCTGAAGAGCCGGGGCAGCGCGAGCTGATCGCCCCCGGTACGCGGAAGGCCCGCTCCCCCTCGAGGGAGCGGGCCTTCCGCGTCTGCGGCGACTACGCCGAGAGGGGCTCGTAGTCGGTGTATCCCTCGGCTCCTCCGCCGTAGACCGTCTCCTGGACGACCTCGTTCTCGGGGTGCCCGCCCTGCCAGCGCTCGACCAGGTCGGGGTTGGCGATCGCCGGGCGACCGACGGCCACGGCGTCGGCGTGGCCCTCGCTGATCAGCTCGGTCGCCTCCTCGCGGCTGGTCGGCGAGCCGAAGCCGCTGTTGGCGATGAAGACGCCGTCGAAGCGCGAGCGGAGGTCCTGGACCAGCTCGCCGGCCGGCTCGGCGTGCAGGACGCTGAGGTAGGCGAGCCCGAGCGGGGCGAGCCCGTCGACAACGGCCTCGTAGGTGGCGCGCACGTCGTCGGCGTCGGTCTCGACGACGTCCTGGATGTTGTGCGCCGGCGAGAGTCGGATGCCCACGCGTCCGGCGCCGATCTCGTCCGCGATCGCGCGGGTCACCTCGAGCGGGAAGGCGGCGCGCTCGGCCGGGGTCCCGCCGTACTGGTCGGTGCGCACGTTGGAGACCGGCGAGAGGAACTCGTGCAGCAGGTAGCCGTTGGCCCCGTGCACCTCGACGCCGTCGAAGCCGGCGTCGACCGCGCGGCGGGCAGCGGCGACGAACTCGTCGCGCACGGTCGCCAGCTCCTCGGTGGTGAGGGCGTGCGGGACCGGGAACGGCTTCTTGCCGGAGGGGGTGTGCACCTCTCCGTCGATGGCGACGGCACTCGGCGCGACGATGCGATCGGTCCCGGTGATCTCGGTGTGCGAGACGCGGCCCGCGTTCATGATCTGCATGACGATCCGTCCGCCCGCGGCGTGCACGGCGTCGGCGACCGTGCGCCAGCCCGCGGCCTGCGCGTCCGTCTCGATGCCGGGCTGCCCGGCGTAGCCCTTCGACTCGGCGCTGGGGAAGACGCCCTCGCTGATCAGCAGGCCCATGCTCGCGCGCTGGGCGTAGTACTCGGCGACGATCGCGCCGGGGACGCCCTGCTCGTCGGAGCGCAGGCGCGTCATCGGCGCCAGGACGATGCGGTTGGGGAGGTCGAGGTCGCCGGCGGTGAGGGGGGAGAACGGATCCACGGGATCGCCTTTCTACGGAGCTGTCCCAGGTGCTGACCTGAGGGGGGAGGCACGTGCACCTGCGGCGCACTCCGAGCGGGAACCGCGAACGGCGCGCGGTCATTCCTCCTCCCGGCGATCTCCCACCCCGCGCACCCCCGGCACGCGGTCGACGGCCTGCCGTCTCCCGACCCGCACCCGGACACCCGGGCTGTCTACACTCGGGAGGCGACGACGAAGGAGTGTGCGCGATGCCGGCGAGACCCCACCACCCCGCGAGCTCCCGGCTGCTGCCGGCGCTCGCGGCCCTCCTGATCGCCGCGGTCCTCGCGCTGGTCCCGGCGACCGCGGCGACGGCCGAGTCGCCGGTCTCCTTCTCCTCCTCCACCGTCCTCGACTCGGTCGGCGTGCTCAGCTCCGGAGAGACCGCCGAGATCGAGCAGGCCTCGCGGGCCCTCTACGACCAGCACCGCGTGCAGCTGTTCGTCGCCTTCGTCGACTCCTTCACGGATCCGTCCGACCGCGCCGCGTGGGCGGACGAGACCGCGACCCGCAACGGCCTGGGCACCGACGACGTCCTCCTGGCCGTCGCAGTCGACGCCCGCCAGTACCAGGTGTCGGTCGCGCAGGGCTTCGCCCTCGACGACGCGCAGGTCTCCTCGCTCCAGTCGGACGACATCGAGCCGAGGCTCGCCGACGGCGACTGGGCCGGAGCCGCGGTGGCCGCCGCGAACGGGATCGGGCAGCGCCTCGACACGCCCAGCGCCGGCGAGTCCCTCGGCTCGGGGCTGCTGGTCGCGCTCGGCGTGCTCGCGGCCCTCGTCGTGATCGGCCTCGTCGTGCTGCTGCTCGTCCGCCGCGCGCGGAGGCGCCGAGCCCAGGAGGCGGTGGAGGCCTCGATCGACGAGCTCGCCACCCGCGCCGGGTCGGCCCTCGTCCACGCCGACGACGCCGTCCGCACCAGCGAGCAGGAGGTCGGCTTCGCGGAGGCGCAGTTCGGCGCCGACGCGACCGGCGCGTTCCGCGAGGCGCTCGTCACCGCGAAGCGCCTGCTCGGCGAGGCCTTCAGCCTGCAGCAGCGCCTCGACGACGCCGAGCCTGAGACCGATCAGGAGCGCCGCGACGGCTACCAGCGCATCCTCCAGCTCTGCGCCGACGCCGAGAAGACGCTCGACGAGCGCGCGAGCGCGTTCGAGGAGCTGCGCGACCTCGAGAAGAACGCCCCGCAGGTCGCCGCCGCGCTCACGGCCCGCGCCGCCGAGGTCGGCGACCGCCTCCCCTCGGCCCGCGCCCGACTCGCCGAGCTCGCCGCCCGCTACGCGCCGACCGCGATCGACGACGTGGCCGACGACGCCGACCAGGCCGAGGACCGTCTCCGCTTCACCCGCGACCAGCTCGCGGGCGCCCAGCAGGCGCTGCAGGCCGGCGACTCCGGCCGCGCCGCCGTGCTGCTGCGCGCGGGGCAGCAGGCGGCCGAGCAGGCCTCCGGCCTCGTCGACGCGGTGGCCACGCGGGGCGACGAGCTGCAGAAGGCGGAGGCGTCCCTCGCCGGCCGCATCGCCGAGATCCGCGCCGACGTGGCGCAGGGACGAGCGCTCGCCGCCTCCCGGGACGCGGAGTCCGCCGCGCAGGCGCAGAACGTCGCCGCAGCGGTGGCCTCGACCGAGGCCGCCCTCGACGACGTGGAGCGCGCCGCCGCCGTGCGTCCGAACGACCCGCTCGCCCTGCTCGAGGCGCTCACCGCCGCCGACGCCACGATCGACGCCGCCGTCGGCGGGTTCCGCGACGCGCAGGCCCAGCGCGAGCGCGAGCGGGCCGCCCTCGGCGCCGAGCTCACCTCCGCCCGCAGCCGCGTCTCGGCCGCCGAGGACTTCATCGCGGCCCGCCGCGGCGCGGTCGGCTCGGAGGCGCGCACCCGCGTCGCCGAGGCCGCCCGCTCGGCCGAGTACGCCGAGCGCATCGCCGCCACCGACCCCCGCGAGGCTCTCGCCTCCGCCCAGCGCGCCTCGCAGCTCGCCCAGCAGGCGCTCGAGCGGGCGCGGGCCGACGCCGGCTCCTACTCCGCCCCGAACGCCGTCGGCAGCCCTTACGGAGGAGACACGACCGGAGCGTTCCTCGGCGGGATCCTGGTCGAATCGCTCCTGGGAGGCGGACGCCGCGGCGGCTACCGCTCGGGCGGCTTCGGCGGCGGCGGGTTCAGCGGCGGCTTCGGCGGCGGCGGCTCGTCCCGGCGCTCCGGCGGCGGCGGCTTCGGCGGCGGGCGCAGCAGCGGCGGGGGCGGACGCCGCGGCGGCGGCGGGCGCTTCTGAGCGCCCCGTCGCGCACGCACGGCCGACGACCCGATAACCACCTCCCCCACGACTCCGGCACAACCTCCGACATCCGGCACCACCCACGACGCAAGGAGAGACACCCATGGCTCAGAGACAGTCGATCTTCGGCCGCATCGCGCAGCTCGCGAAGGCCAACATCAACTCGCTCCTCGACCAGGCCGAGGATCCGCAGAAGATGCTCGACCAGATGGTCCGCGACTACACCGACAGCATCCGCGACGCCGAGGCGGCGATCGCCACCACGATCGGCAACCTGCGCCTGCTCGAGGACGACTACCGCGAGGACGTGCAGAACGCCCAGGAGTGGGGCGGCAAGGCGCTCGCCGCGAGCCGCAAGGCCGACGAGCTGCGCACCTCCGGGAGCGCCGGCGACGCCGACAAGTTCGACGCGCTGGCCAAGGTCGCACTGCAGCGCCAGATCCAGTCGGAGAAGGAGGCGAAGGACGCCGAGCCGACCATCGCCTCGCAGACCGAGGTCGTCGACAAGCTCAAGTCGGGTCTGAACCAGATGCGCGAGAAGCTGCAGCAGCTCTCGAGCAAGCGCGACGAGCTGATCGCCCGCTCGAAGACCGTCGAGGCGCAGAGCCAGGTCCAGGACGCCGTGAAGAGCATCGACCTGATGGACCCGACCAGCGAGGTGAGCCGCTTCGAGCAGAAGATCCGCCGCGAGGAGGCCCGCGTCCGCGGTGCGGAGGAGCTCGCCTCCTCGAGCCTCGACGCGCAGTTCGAGTCGCTCGAGGACCTCGGGGAGATGACCGAGGTGGAGGCGCGCCTCGCCGCGCTCAAGTCCGGCCGCCCGCAGGACTCGATCGGCTCCTGAGCCGGCGGGGCGCTCCGGTCGGCTCCTGTCCGAGGAGCCGACCGGGTGCCCTCGCCGATGCACCACCCCCTTCCTCCTCGGAAGACTGGCAATCGTCCGGATGCGGGCGGCAGCTGTGCCCCCTAGGCTCTGACTACGCAGCCCCTGACACCGGCCGCCCATGCCGCGTCCGGCCCCTACCGACGCGGTGAACCATGAGCGGACCGCGTCCACCGGGATCGCTCGCCGAGAGGCCGTCGACGCCGACGACCACCACCCAGAGCGAGGCGCCGATGAGCACCCCCACAACGACCCCTGTCCCCTCCGGCGGAACGAGCCCCCGCGTCGTCCGCACCCGCCCTCGCACCGAGGGCCGCCCGAACCCCACCAGCGAGTACTCGGGCCTGCTGAACACCGTCCGCGACGCGGGTCTCCTGCGTCGCCGCACGGGCTTCTACTACACGATGTTCGGAGCCCTCGTGCTCGCGCTCGGCGGCATCGTCACCGGATTCGTCCTGCTGGGCGACTCCTGGTTCCAGCTCCTGATCGCGGCCGCTCTCGGCATCGTTCTCACGCAGTTCGCGTTCCTCGCCCACGAGGCCTCGCACCGCCAGGTCTTCGAGTCGGGCAAGGCGAACGACGTCGCCGGCCGGACGCTCGCCAACCTGGTGGTCGGCATCAGCTACTCGTGGTGGATGAACAAGCACAGCCGTCACCACGCGAACCCGAACGTGCTCGGCAAGGACCCCGACATCGCCCGCGACGTCATCTCCTTCACCTCCGAGGACGCGGCCCGCTCGCGCGGTGTGTACGCGTGGCTGACCCGTCGTCAGGGCTACGCCTTCTTCCCGCTCCTCCTGCTCGAGGGCCTCAACCTGCACCTGCACGGCTTCCGCACCGTGTTCGGCAAGGGCAAGGTCGACAAGCGCTGGGTCGAGATCTCGATGCTCGTCACCCGCGTCGGCCTCTACCTCGCCGTCGTCTTCTGGGCCCTCCCGCTCGGCATGGCGTTCGCGTTCGTCGGCGTCCAGCTCGGCGTGTTCGGCCTCTACATGGGCGCGTCCTTCGCACCGAACCACAAGGGCATGCCGCTGCTGCCCAAGGAGGCGCGCGTCGACTTCCTGAGCCGCCAGGTCCTCACCTCGCGCAGCATCCGCAGCACCTGGCTCACCGACATCTACATGGGCGGCCTCAACTACCAGGTCGAGCACCACCTGTTCCCGAACATGCCCCGCCCGGCGCTGCGCCGCGCGCAGGTCATCGCCAAGGAGTACTGCACCACCCACCAGATCCCCTACACCGAGACCTCGCTGATGGAGTCGTACGCGATCGTCGTCCGCTACCTCAACAAGGTCGGCCTGTCGGCCGGCGGCGACCCGTTCGACTGCCCCGCCGCCTCCGCCTACGGGCGCTGAGCACTCGCCCTCGAAGGCCCCTCGCACCCTCCCGGTGCGGGGGGCCTTCGTCGTCGGCGCCGGCCCCTCGCACCCTGCTGGTGCGGGGGGCTCTCGACGTCCGGGCGAGCGCAAGGGGGTGCCCCCGCGGGCGCGGGAGTCGTAGCGTCGGGACATGAGCAGCTCCGACTACGACATCGAGCCCACCCCCACCGACACGACCGACGGCGCGCGCACGCCCGACCCCGCCACCGAGACCGGCACCTCCGCGGGCCTCGACGAGGTCGGCGGCGCGGCCTCCCCCCTGGCCGACGGAGTCGGCGCCGACGGCGAGGAGCAGAACCCCCCGCTGCCCGACTGGGGCCCCACCGACGGCGTCCACGGCACCGACGCCGAGACCGACGCGTCGGGCACCGAGCAGCACTGACGACGCCGCGCGAGGGACCTCCTCGGGCCGGTCGGCGAACGTTCCGGCCGTGTTCCGAGGAGGTCCCTCCGTGTTCGCCCGAGGGTCGGCCGGCGCTCGGGCGGCGCGCCCTACACTGGCGAAATGCAGCCGACCGAACGCGCCCTCCGCGTGATCTCCTACAACCTCCGGGAGCACCGAGCGCACGCCGAGATCGCCCCCCTCGCCGCCCGTCACGACATCGACGTCCTCTGCCTGCAGGAGTGCGACACCACCAAGCTGCCGCAGGAGGTGGGCTCGCTCCGGCTCGCATCGGTCACGGCCCGCAACCGCCTGGGCCTCGCCGTCTACTACTCGCAGGACCGCTTCGAGCTCTCCGGCAGTGCCGCGTTCGAGCTCAGCAAGTCCATGCACGACCGCGTGATGTCGCCCGCTCACGAGCGCCTGCTGGCCGTCCGCCTCGACGACCGCGACGGCGGGTCGATCGCGGTCTCCTCCTTCCACGCCGCCCCGCTGTCGGCCGGCAACGCCCTGCGCCGCAAGCAGATCGACGAGGCGCTGAACCGGCTGCGCGAGTACGCGCCGGACACCCCCTCCCTGATGGTCGGCGACTACAACTACCCGTGGTTCTTCCGCGGACTCGACCGCCGGATGACCCGCAACGGCTACCTGGTCTCGCGGAGCGACTCCCCGACCTACGCGCGCTACCGCTACTTCAGCGGCCACTTCGACTTCGCGATCAGCGACTCCGTGCGGATCGAGCGGGTCTCCACACTGCCCCAGGGCGTCTCGGACCACCTCCCGGTGATGGTCGACGCGCACTACGGCGTCCCCGCCGCCTGAGCGCGGGGCCCGCGGGCCCGCACGGTCGGTAGGCTCAGGGGGTGACGACCCTGATCCTCGCCCGGCACGGAGAGACTGTCTGGCACTCCGAGAACCGCTTCGCGGGCTCCTCCAACATCGCGCTGACCCCCCGGGGCCAGGACCAGGCGGCGACTCTGGCCGCCTGGGCCGTCGACGCCGACCTCGAGGCGGTGTACTCCTCCACGCTGGTCCGCGCCGTGCGCACCGCCGTGCCCGCCGCGCGGGCGGCCCATCTCGAGCTGCAGCCCGACCCGGCACTGGTCGAGGTCGACTTCGGCCGCGGCGAGGGGCTGACCACCGACGAGATGGAGAAGCGCTTCCCGGACGAGTACCACGCGTGGGTCGCGGCTCCGGCCATCCAGCCGATGCCCGGCGGCGAGTCCGGCCTCGACGCCGTCGCCCGCGCGAACACCTCGCTCGCCCGCATCCACCGCGAGCACCCCGACGGCCGCGTGCTCGTCGTCGCGCACGGCACGCTCATCCGCCTCCTGCTGTGCGCCTACCTCGGCATCAACCCCGAGACCTACCGGCACACCTTCCCCGTGGTCGACAACGTCTCGCTGACCACGCTGCGGTGGGACGCGACCGGCGTCGGCCTGCTCGGCTACAACGTCCCGCCCGTCCAGACCCAGCGGCGCTCCAGCTGAGCGCAGCGGCCGCTCCGGAGCGGCGCCCGGCGAGCGCGGGCTCGATCGGCCTGGTGCTCGGGTCGGTCGCGAGCGTGCAGCTGGGCGCCTCCTTCGCCGTGCTGCTCTTCCCCGCCGCGGGGCCGATCGGCACCGTCACGCTCCGGCTGGTGTTCTCGGCCGTCGTGCTGCTCCTGGTCTGCCGTCCGCGGCTGCGCGGTCACAGCCGGAGCGACTGGGCCACCGTCGTCGCCTACGGTCTCGCCCTCGGCGGGATGAACGCCTGCTATTACGAGGCCATCGCCCGGATCCCGCAGGGCGCCGCCGTGACGCTCGAGGTGCTCGGGCCGCTGGCGCTCTCGGTGATCGCCGGGAGGAGCGTGCTGAGCCTGGTCTGGGCGGTGCTCGCGCTGGCCGGAGTGGTGACCCTGTCGCAGGGCGGGTTCTCGGCGCTGGACCCGGTCGGCGTCGGCTTCGCACTGGGGGCCGCGGTGCTCTGGGCCGCGTACATCGTCTTCGCCGGCCGCACCGGCGGGCGGTTCCAGGGGATCGACGGGCTCGCGCTGGCGCTGGCGGCCGGCGCGATCGTCTCGCTGCCGTTCGGCCTCGTCTCCGCCGGGCCCGCCCTGGTGGTGCCTCCGGTGCTGCTGCTCGGGCTCGCCGTCGCGGTGCTCTCCTCCGCGGTGCCCTACGCGCTCGAGCTGCTGGCGCTGCGGCGCCTGCGGTCGTCCACGTTCTCGATCCTGATGTCCCTCTCCCCCGGGGCGGCCGCGCTCTCGGGCTTCCTCGTGCTCGGCCAGCGCCTCAGCGCCGTCGAGGCCGTCGGGATCGCGCTCGTGGTCGCCGCGAGCATCGGGGCGGTGCGGACCGCACGGACCTCCGTCTGAGCGGCAGTTCTTTTGTTAGGCTAACTATGTGCCATCGACCGAGACCCCGCAGACCGACCTTCCGCTGACGTCCCTCGCGGGCGAGGTGCGGGCAGCGGTCGGCCGGCTCGGGCGGCGGCTGCGGCAGGAGAAGGCCCAGCACGAGCTCAGCGACCCGCAGTTCAGCGTGCTCGCGCTCCTGCACCGCGAGGGCGCGAAGACCCTCGGCGAGCTGGCCGAGGCGGAGCGGGTCCGCCCGCCCTCGATGACCCGCACGGTCGGCTGCCTGGTCGACGAGGGACTCGTGGAGCGACTCGCCGACCCCGCCGACGGCCGCGTCACCCGCATCCGCCCCACCGGGGCGGGCACCGCGCTGGTCCTCGACGTGCGCCGCAGCCGCGACGCCTGGCTGGTGGCGCGCCTGCAGGAGCTCCCTCCCGAGGACCTGCGCCTGCTCCACGACGCGGCGGCGGTCCTGCGCGCGGTGGCCGACCGATGAGCGCGATGTTCCGCTCCCTCGCCGTGCCGAACTACCGCATCTGGTTCGCGGGTGCGATGGTCTCGAACGTCGGCACCTGGATGCAGCGCACGGCCCAGGACTGGATCGTGATCAACGATCTGACCGACCACGACGCGACGGCGCTCGGCGTGACCATGGCGCTGCAGTTCGGACCGCAGCTCGTGATGGTCCCCTTCTCCGGCTTCATCGCCGACCGCTTCGACCGACGCAGGCTCCTGATGGCCACCCAGGGCGCGATGGGCGCGCTCGGGCTCGGCCTGGGGCTCATCGTCGTGACCGGGGTCGTCCAGCTCTGGATGGTCTACCTCTTCGCCCTGCTGCTCGGCTTCGCCGCAGCGATCGACGCGCCCGTGCGCCAGACCTTCGTCTCCGCGCTGGTCGAGGAGCGCGACCTCACCAACGCCGTCTCGCTGAACTCGGCCTCCTTCAACTCGGCGCGGATGATCGGACCGGCCCTCGCGGGCGTGCTCATCGCCGCGGTCGGCTCCGGCTGGGTCTTCCTCCTCAACGCCGCGAGCTTCCTCGCCGTCCTGCTCTCGCTGCGAGCCCTGCACCGCGACCAGCTCCGCAGCGCCCCGCGCGCCACCCGGGGCCCGGGCGCGCTGCTGGAGGGCTTCCGCTACGTGTCGAAGCGGCCGGACATCCTCGTGGTGCTCGCGATCGTGTTCCTGATCGGCACCTTCGGCCTGAACTTCCCGATCTTCGCCTCGACGATGGCGACGGTGGAGTTCGACATGGGGGCGAGCGAGTTCGGCCTGCTCTCCTCCGCCATCGCCGTCGGCTCGGTGCTGGGGGCGCTCCTCTCGGCTCGCCGCGACCGCCCGCGACTCCGGCTCATCGTCGGCGCCTCCGCCGCGTTCGGCGTCGCGCTCGCTCTGGCCGGCGTCATGCCGACGGTGTGGGCGTTCGCGATCCTGCTCCCCTTCGTCGGCATCGCGGCGCAGACGCTGATGACCTCGGCCAACGGCTACGTGCAGCTCTCGACCGCCCCCGAGATGCGCGGCCGGGTGATGGCGCTGTACATGGCGATCTTCGTCGGCGGCACCCCGATCGGCGCACCGCTGATCGGCTGGGTCGCGAACGCCTACGGCCCGCGCCAGGCGATGCTGGTCGGCGCCGCCGCCGGAATCGCGGCGGCCGCCGTCGGCCTCGCCTTCCACCTCCGCCTGCGCCGCGCCGCCCGGCTCGCGGCCCCCGAGCCGGAGGCCGTGCCCGCCACCGGCGGAGTCCCCCTGCTGCGCCCGCGCGCCTGACAGCGTCCGGACGCGCCTGGCAGCGTCCGGATCTGTACAGACGGCCACGAAGAACGTACAGTTGCCGCATGGTCACCATCTCCGTCACGGATGCGCGCGCGAACTTCTCCGACGTGGTCGAGCGATCCCACACCGAGGCCGTCTTCGTCGAACGGCGCGGGCGAGCGGAGGCCGTCGTCATCAGTCCCGAGCAGTACGAGCGGATGATGGACGCCCTCGAGGAGGTCGAGGACGTCCAGGCCTTCGACGCCGCGATGGCCGAGGAGGGCGACGACATCCCCTGGACCCAGGCCAAGGCCGACCTCGGCTGGGAATGACCGGCTACCGCATCGAGCTCCGGCCCGCGGCGGTCGAGGCCCTCCGGGGGATCGACCCGCGGGACCGGAAGCGGATCCAGGGCGTCATCGCGCTTCTCGGCGAGGATCCGCGACCGCCCAACGCCACAGCTCTGCGGGGGCGGCCGGGACTCCGCGTCCGCGTCGGCGACTACCGGATCGTCTACACCGTGGACGACGGCGTGCTCCTCGTCGTGGTCGTGACGCTCGGCCACCGCCGCCAGGTCTACGATCGGTGACGCCGACCGCCCTCAGGCCTCGCGGGTGATCTCGACGCGGACGAAGAGCTTCGACGAGCGCGGGCCGGCGAAGACGCCCCGCAGCGGAGCGATGTCGTTGTAGTCGCGGCCGCGCCCGACGATGACGTGGCGGTCGCCGATGTCGATCAGGTTCGTCGGGTCGTAGCCGCGCCACGCTCCTCCGCAGAACCACTCGACCCAGGCGTGCGACTCCCCCACCACGGTCTCGCCGATCTCGGCGTGCGGCTTGGGGTGCAGGTAGCCCGAGACGTAGCGCGCCGGGATGCCCACCGAGCGCAGCGCCCCGAGGACGATGTGCGTGATGTCCTGGCAGACGCCCTCGCGCGCGGTCCACGACTCCGTCGCGGTGGAGTGCACGCCGGTGACGCCCTGCCGGTAGGTCATCGCCCGGCCGATCGTCTCGGCGATCGTGAGCGCGGCCTCGCACGGGCCGGCCGCCTCGTCGGCGAGCGAGCGGGCCAGCGCCGAGAGGTCCTCCGGCGGCGCGGTGCGGTGGGTCTGCTTCGACTGCTCCACGTACTCGGTGCGCGTCTCGACCTGCTCGGACAGCTGCTCCCAGCCGGTCGGGTGGTCGGGGTGCTGCTTCGGACGGATCTCGACGAGCGAGGTCGCCGTCAGCGAGAGCTCGCGGTGGGCGTCGAGCACGTCGAACGACGAGACGCGGGTGCCCCAGTAGTCGGTGTAGGCGTGCACCGAGGTCACCGGCCGGATGTCGAGGTTCGAGAAGAGCACCAGCTGCCCGTCGGAGGAGGCGGGGAGCATCCGCGCCTCGTTGTAGGACGCGACCACGTCCCCCGCGTAGGTGAAGCCCGTGGTGTGCCTGATGCGCAGCCTGCTCACAGCGCCTCCCCGATCCAGCTCGGCATGACGTTGGTGGGGAAGTACCGCTGGCGGATCGCCTCGGACGCGGCCGAGGTCGCCTCCTGCACGCTGTCCATGTGCCGCGGGAGGTCCTCGAGGATGTCGGTGATCGGCCGGAACTCCAGCTCGCTGCGGATCCGCCCGAGGACGCGCTGGGCGTCGCCGGAGTGGCCGATGCGGCCGGTGCGCGGCTCGATGTCGCGCATGCACATCTCCGCCCGCGAGACCGAGAAGAGGATCGAGCGCGGGAAGAGCCGGTCCAGGAGGAGGAACTCGGCCGCGTTCCGCGCGCTCGGCACGCCCCGGTAGGTGCGCAGGTAGGCCTCGTAGGCGCCGCAGGAGCGGAGGATCGTGGTCCAGGAGGGGCCGCTCGCCTCGGTCAGCGAGCGGGTCGCGAGCAGGCGGGCGGTCATGTCGGCACGCTCGATCGAGCGGCCGAGCGTGAAGAACTGCCAGGCCTCGTCGCGCGAGGTCGCCGACTCGATGATGCCGACGGCGAGGGCGGAGCGCTCGCGCACCCAGCTGAAGAACTCCGAGACCCGCTCGCCCGAGACGCGGCGCGGCATCCGGGTGCGCGTGGTGTTGAGGCACTCCCAGAGCTCGGTCGAGACGATCTCGCGCGCGCGGCGGGCGTTCTCGCGGGCCGCGCCCAGCGAGTAGGCGATCGAGGCGGGGTTCGTGCGGTCGATCGCGAGGATCGCCAGCACGTCGGCGCGGGTGATCTCGCGCATGTCGTCGGGCGGGGTCGAGCCCATCACCGACAGGAGCGAGCGGCAGGCCGTGTCCTCGTCGATCCACGGGTCCTCGAGCAGGAGCTGGAGGTGCACGTCGAGGATGCGGGCGGTGCCGTCGGACCGCTCGATGTAGCGGCCGATCCAGAACAGCGACTCGGCGATCCGGGAGAGCATCAGTCGTCCTCCCCCGCCGCGAGCGTCTGCTGCTGCTGCTGGTCCTGATCGGTGTTCGGCGCGTCCTGCGGCGAGTGGTCGGGCGTGTGATTGAGCGGGTAGACGATCGGGATGGAGCTGGTGACCGCGGCCTGCTCGGCGACCAGCGCCTGGATGTCGCGCGCCTCGGGCTCGGCGCTGCGCGCCTCCTCGAGGCCGACCACCCAGGTGTCCTTCGATCCGCCGCCCTGCGACGAGTTGACGACGAGCTGCCCCTCCGGGAGCGCGACGCGGGTCAGGCCGCCGGGCAGCACCCAGACGTCGGTGCCGTCGTTCACGGCGAAAGGCCGCAGGTCGGCGTGCCGGGGGCGCATCCCGTCGTCGACGAGGGTGGGGATGGTGGAGAGCTGCACGACCGGCTGCGCGATCCAGCCGCGCGGATCGGCCTGGAGGCGGGAGCGCAGCTCCGCGAGCTCCTTCGCCGAGGCGGCCGGCCCGACGACCAGGCCCTTGCCGCCGGAGCCGTCGACCGGCTTCACGACGAGCTCGTCGAGGCGGTCGAGCACCTCCTCGAGCGCTCCCGGGTCCTCCAGGCGCCACGTGTCGACGTTCTTGATCACCGGCTCCTCCGAGAGGTAGTAGCGGATGAGGTCGGGCAGGTAGGTGTAGACGAGCTTGTCGTCGGCGACGCCGTTGCCGACCGCGTTGGCGATCGTGACGTTCCCGAGGCGGGCCGCGAGCATCAGACCGGGCGAGCCGAGCATGGAGTCGGCGCGGAACTGCAGCGGATCGAGGAACTCGTCGTCCACGCGGCGGTAGATCACGTCGACCCGGGTCGGGCCGGAGGTGGTGCGCATGAACACCTTGCCGCCCGTGCAGAACAGGTCGCGGCCCTCGACCAGCTCGACGCCCATGAGGCGCGCGAGGAGGGTGTGCTCGAAGTAGGCGGAGTTGTAGACGCCCGGGGTGAGCACGACCACGGTGGGGTCGTCGACGCCCTCGGGGGCGGAGGCGCGCAGGGCCTGCAGCAGCTTGTTCGGGTAGTCGCCGACCGGGCGCACCCGCATCGAGACGAACAGCTCGGGCAGCGTCTGCGCCATCACCCGGCGGTTCGAGATCACGTAGGAGACGCCGGAGGGCACGCGGACGTTGTCCTCGAGGACCCGCCAGCCGCCCTCCTCGTCGCGGATCAGGTCGATCCCGGACACCTGGATCCGCACGCCGTTGGCGGGCACGATCCCCGCGGCCTGCCGGTGGAAGTGGCTGGAGCTCGAGATCAGCCCGGCGGGGATGACGCCGTCGGCCACGGCGTTCTGCGGGCCGTAGACGTCGGCGAGGAAGGCCTCGAGAGCACGGACCCGCTGCTTGATGCCGGTCTGCACCTCGTTCCACTCGGCGCGCTCGATCACCCGGGGGACGGCGTCCAGGGGGAACGGCCGCTCCTCCCCCGCGAAGTCGAACGTGACGCCCTGCGCGAGGTAGGAGGAGGCGAGCGCGTCGGTGCGGCCGCGCAGCTCCTCCTGGGTCATCCGCGCGAGCGAGGAGTAGATGTCGCGGTAGGCGCCGCGGACCCCGTCGAGGCCTCCGGTCGACGCCACGTCGGCGAACATCTCGTCCCAGGGGGTGGCGCCCGTGTGGGGCCGCTCGACCTTCTGGGACCCGTATCCGTCGAAGAGGTCACCCATGGCACGACTCTAGTGCGGGGCGTATTGCGGGGATGTTTCGAGGGGCCGCAGGGCGAGCGGGGGGTCGGCGACGTCCGGGCCCGGCACCGGAGCCCTCCTCCGACAGGTCGGCGGAGGCCCCGCCCTCCTCGGGAATAGATCCGCCCGCACGTGGTTGAATGAGGATGTACATGCAAACGCATGGACCAGGCCCCACCGGGCCGGAGGACAGAAGGAGCGCCTGATGCAGTTCGGCATCTTCACGGTCAGCGACATCACGACCGACCCCACGACCGGACGGACCCCGTCCGAGTCCGAGAAGATCCAGGCGACCCTCGCGATCGCACTGAAGGCGGAGGAGATCGGCCTCGACGTCTTCGCCCTGGGCGAGCACCACAACCCGCCGTTCTGGTCCTCCTCCCCCACCACCACGCTCGGCTACCTCGCCGCGAAGACCGAGAAGCTGCAGCTCTCGACCGCGATGGCGCTCATCACCACGAACGACCCGGTGAAGCTCGCCGAGGACTACGCGATGCTCCAGCACCTCGCCGGCGGCCGTGTCGACCTGATGCTCGGCCGCGGCAACACCGGCCCCGTCTACCCGTGGTTCGGCAAGGACATCCGCCGCGGCATCGAGCTGACGATCGAGAACTACGATCTGCTGCACCGCCTGTGGACGGAGGACTTCGTCGACTGGGAGGGCCAGTTCCGCACTCCCCTCCAGGGCTTCCAGTCGACCCCGCGCCCCCTCGACGGCGTCGCGCCGTTCGTGTGGCACGGATCGATCCGCTCGCCGCAGATCGCCGAGCAGGCCGCCTACTACGGTGACGGCTTCTTCGCGAACCACATCTTCTGGCCCGCCTCGCACACCCAGAAGATGGTGCAGCTCTACCGCCAGCGCTTCGAGCACTACGGCCACGGCACCGCCGACCAGGCGATCGTCGGACTCGGCGGCCAGATCTTCATGTCGCGGAACTCGCAGGACGCGGTCTCGCAGTTCCGCCCCTACTTCGACAACGCCCCCGTCTACGGCCACGGCCCCTCGCTCGAGGACTTCACGGAGCAGACCCCGCTCACGGTCGGCTCCCCGCAGCAGATCATCGACCGCACCCTCGGCTTCCGCGAGTACGTCGGCGACTACCAGCGCCAGCTCTTCCTGATGGACCACGCGGGACTCCCGCTGAAGACCGTCCTGGAGCAGATGGACATGCTCGGCGAGATCCTTCCCGCCCTGCGCGCCGGCTTCGCCGAGGGCCGCCCCTCGCACGTCCCCGACGCCCCCACCCACGCCTCCCTCGTGGCCGCGCGCGACGCGCAGCCCGCGGCCGAGCCCGTCACCGTCTAGTCAGGAGCTCTCCATGGACACCCGCAGGATCACCGTCCTCTCGGCCGGCCTCAGCCAGCCGTCCTCGACCCGGCTGCTCGCCGACCGCCTGGCCGACGCCGCCGAGTCCTCCCTCGCCGAGCAGGGCTTCGCCGTCGAGCGGAGCGTCGTCGAGCTGCGCGACCTCGCGCACGACGTCACGAACAACCTCCTCACCGGCTTCGCGAGCCCGGCGCTGCAGACCGCGCTCGACGCGGTCGCCGGTGCCGACGGCCTGATCGCCGTGACGCCGATCTTCACCACCAGCTACAGCGGGCTCTTCAAGTCGTTCGTCGACGTGCTCGACACGGAGGCGCTGCGGGGCCTGCCCGTGCTGCTGGCGGCCACGGGCGGGTCCCCCCGCCACTCCCTGGCCGTCGACTACGCGATGCGGCCGCTCTTCACCTACCTGCACGCGGCGCCCCTGGCGACCACCGTGTTCGCGGCGACGGACGACTGGGGCGGCGCCACCGAGGACGGCCGGGCCCTGCCCGGACGGATCGAGCGCGCCGGACGCGAGCTGGCCGACCAGGCCGCCCGATCCTCCCGCTCGGGCTCCGCGCCCGACCCGTGGGCGCTCGACGGCACGTTCGAGGGGATGCTCGGCCGCCGGGGCTGACCGGCGCGGATCGGCCGCTCTTCTCATAGAACGGCCGATCCGTCCAGCAGTGAATCCGCGGCTACCGCGGAGATACCCTCCCTGCGGGAGCCTGCCGTGGCCCCCGGAAGGAGGCCGACATGGGCCTGAACAGCAAGGCGCTCCCGGCGGGCGCCGTCGACCTCTCGCCACTGCGCCGGACGGTCCTGGACCGCCGGCGCTTCCTCGGAGCGCTCGGAGTGGCCGCCTCCGTCCCGGTGCTCGCGGGCTGCGGCTTCGCGCCGGCCGGCCCGGCCGCCGATGCCGGCAGCGACACCCTGACCTTCACCACCTGGGGCACCGACGCCGAGCTGGCCGGCTTCCAGCGGGCGATCGACGCGTTCCAGTCGGCGAACGCCGGCGCCACCGTGACCCTCAACGCGGTCCCGTACGAGCAGATGTTCACCAACATCGACGCGCAGCTGCAGGCGGGCAATCCGCCGGACGTCTTCCGGGTCCCGTACTACACGTTCGGCAGCTACGCCGGGCGCGACCAGCTCCTCGACCTCTCGTCCTACCTCGACTCCGACGTCGCCGACCGCTTCACAGAGGCGGCGTGGGCCGCGGTCCAGAGCAACGGCAGCCCGTTCGGAGTCCCCCATCACACCGACACCTCACTGATCCTCTACAACACGCAGGTGCTGGCCGACGCCGGGATCACCTCGTTCCCCTCCTCGCCCGAGGAGGCGTGGACCTGGGAGGAGTTCACCGAGGTCGGGCAGAAGCTGCGCGCCTCGCTCCCCGCCGAGCGCTACCCCTTCGCCTACAACTGGCAGGGCAACGGAGTGACGCGCTGGCTGAGCCTGCTCTTCCAGGCCGACGGCCGCTTCCTCACCGAGGACCTGTCGGGTCCGGCGATCGACTCCGCCGCCGGCCGCGCCGCGATCGACTTCAGCCGCAGCTTCTTCACCGACGGCCTCGTGCCGCCGAGCAGCTCGGTGCAGGCGACCACCTACGCCAGCGACCTCTGGTACTCGCAGACCACCGCGATGACCTTCGCCGGCGCGTTCCTCATCCCCGACGCCGACTCCACCCTCGACTTCGAGTGGGGCGCCACCTACTCCCCGCGCAACGTCCGCGGAGGCGGCGACTTCGGCGGCAACGCCCTCGTCGCGACCAAGGCCGCGAAGAACCCGGAACTGGCCGCCTCCTTCCTCGCGTTCGTGACGGAGGAGGAGGCGATGCGCGACTTCTGCGCCGGCGCCTCCCTCCTCCCCACGCGCCGCGACCTCACGGAGTCGGGCATCGAGTTCGCCGTGCGCCCCGAGCTCGCCGAGGTGTTCCTCGGCCAGGCGGGCACCGTCCAGGCGTCCGACTCGGCGCAGGTCGCCTCGCCCGACATGGCCGCGATCATCACGGTGCTCAAGGAGCAGCTGGAGCAGGCCTTCGTCGGCGGGCGCAGCACCGAGGACACCATCGCCGGCCTCACCTCCGGCATCGCGGCCGCGACGCAGTGAGCCGGTCGGTCCTCGCGCCGGAGGCGGTGACCGCCCGCCCCCGGCGCACCTCCCGCGCCCCCGCCCGCGAGACGGCGGCCGCCTACGCGTTCCTCGCGCCGAACCTGCTGATGCTCGGCCTGTTCGTGTTCGTCCCCCTGGGCGGCGCGTTCCTCATCGGCTTCCAGCGCACGAACGGCTTCGGCGACGGCGTCTTCGTCGGGCTCGACAACTACGCGCGCCTGCTCGGCGACGGCCTCTTCTGGCGCTCGACGCTGAACACGGCGCTGTTCACCCTGATCGTCACCCCGCTCTCGATGGCACTGGGCCTCGGCGCGGCGGTGCTGATGAACTCGGCGCTGCCCGCGCGGCCGGTGTTCCGCAGCATCCTCATCCTGCCGATGGCGGTCTCCGGCGTGGCGACGGCGCTGATGGGCGTGCTGATCTTCGACGAGAACAGCGGCGTGCTCGACGGCATGCTCCAGACGATCGGCCTCCCCCGCATCGCCTGGCAGTCCGGCGGAGCGGCGGCCTTCGCGTCCGTGGTGCTCGTCACCCTGTGGTGGCGCACCGGCTTCAACATGCTGATCTACCTGGCGGGGCTGCAGGGGGTGAACCCGGCGCTCTACGAGGCGGCCCGGCTCGACGGAGCGAACGCGTGGCAGCAGTTCCGGCACGTGACGCTGCCGCTGGTCGGCCCGTCGTCGTTCTTCCTGCTCATCCTCAACGTCATCTACTCGTTCCAGGTTTTCGACATCGTCTTCGTGCTGACCGGCGGCGGGCCGCAGAACGCGACGTCGGTGCTGGTGACCTACGCCTACGACACAGGGTTCGTCACCCGCGACCAGGGCTACGCCGCGGCCATCGGCATCGTGCTGCTGATCCTGACCATGATCTTCACCGCGGTGCAGTGGCGCACCAACCGCTCGAGGGACCTCGTCGAATGATCCGCACCTCGCGCACGGCGCGCCTGCTCCGCCTCGCCCTCGCCCTGGGCGTCTCGGTGGTCATCGTCTTCCCGCTGTACTGGATGGTCGTCGTCGCGTTCTCCTCGCGGTCCGAGCTGCTCGGCGGCACCCTCCGCCTCTGGCCGCGCGAGCTGACGCTGGTCAACTTCGAGCGCGTGTTCTCGTCGTTCCCGGTGGCGACCTGGTTCGGCAACTCCCTCGCGATCAGCCTGGTCACGGCACTGATCACCGTGACGATCAACCTGCTCGGCGGCTACGCCTTCGCGCAGCTGCGGTTCCGCGGATCCGGAGTGCTCTTCCTCCTGGCCCTGTCGACGCTCACCCTGCCCGTGCAGGTGATCATGGTGGCGCTGTTCCGGCTCGTCACCGACCTCGGGCTCTACGGGAGCTACTGGGCGGTGATCCTGCCGACGGCTGCCTCGGCGTTCGGACTGTTCCTGGCGCGGCAGTTCATCCTCGCGATCCCGCGGGACCTCGTCGAGGCGGCCCGGATCGACGGCGCCGGACACTTCCGCGTGTTCACGGCCGTCGTCCTCCCGCTCTCGAAGCCGCTCATCGCCGTGCTCTTCTTCATGTCGCTGCTCGGGTCCTGGAACGACTTCGCCTGGCCGCTGATCGCCCTGAAGGAGAACGCGCTGTTCACGCTCCCGATCGGCCTGCTCTTCCTCCAGGGGCAGTTCGGCAGCGACTACGGAGCGACCATGGCGTTCGCCCTGGTGAACGTCGTGCCGATGGTGGTGCTGTTCCTGGTGTTCCAGCGCTACTTCGTGCAGGGCTTCGCGCGCAGCGGCCTGCGCTGACCCGGCCGACCCGGGCACGCCCGGCGCCACGCCCGACAGCTGTCGGACGACCGGCGCATCGGACCGACCACCGGCCGTATCGGTGCGCTGAGCGGCCATTCGTCCCCCGTCCGGGTCGGCCGGTGTCAAGACCCGCCTCGCCGCTTCCCGGGGGGCGGCGGCCCGCGATACCGTCTGTGCAGGCGACCTCCTCCTCGGGTGCGCCGGTCGAGCGGAAGGCGGGACATCGTGGGTGCCGTCGCCGCCAATGCCGCCAAGCAGAAGGTCGCCGGGCGCTACTACCTCATCGAGCGGATCGGCTCGGGCGGGATGGGCTCGGTCTACCGGGCGCGCGACGAGGGCGTGCAGCGCGACGTCGCCGTGAAGGTGTTCCGGGCCGAGGCCTCGAACCCGGAGGACGTCGCCCGCCAGGAGCGCGAGGTGCGGATGCTCAGCTCCTTCGCCCACCCCGGCATCGTGAACCTCTTCGACGCCGGCCTGCACAACTTCGGCGGCGAGATCCGACGCTACGTCGTGATGGAGCTGGTGGCCGACCCGACGATGGAGGCGCGGCTCGAAGCGGGCCCCCTCCCTCCGGCCGAGGTCGCCGCCATCGGCACGCAGCTCGCCGAGGCCCTGGCCTACCTGCACGAGCGCGGCGTCGTGCACCGCGATGTGAAGCCCGCGAACATCCTGGTCAGCGAGGTCGCCTCCAGCGGCTACGCCCGCACCGCCAAGCTCACCGACTTCGGCGTGGCCCACTTCATGGACGGCTCCCGCCTCACCAGCGACGGCATCGTCATCGGCACCGCGAGCTTCGTCAGCCCGGAGCAGGTCGCGGGCGAGCCGATCAGCGGAGCGAGCGACGTCTTCTCCCTCGGCCTGGTCCTCCTCGAGGCGATCACCGGTCGCCGCGAGTACTCGGGCACCGTCCTCGAGGCGGCGATCGCCCGCCTCCACCGCAGCCCCTCCGTGCCCGACACCCTGCCGGCGGAGTGGCGAGCGCTGCTGACCTCGATGACGCAGCGGGACCCGGCGCAGCGGCCCTCTGCCGACGAGGTCGCGCACAGCCTCCGCGGCGGGATGGCGGCGGGGTCGGCTGCGGCCGCGCCGACCGCCTCGGACTCGCGCGCGGCACGGGTCCGGCGCTCCGTGATCATCGGCTCGAGCGTCGTGGGCGTCGGCGCGATCGCGGCGCTCTCGTGGATGCTCGGAGCGCTCGCCGGTCGCTGATCGACCGGGCGCGGGGCTCTAGGCCTCGCCGGGGAACGCGGGACGGAGCACGATCCGGGTCCAGGCGCCCACGTAGATCCGGTCGCCCTCCTCGACCTCGCGGCGCTGACCGGCGGCGATCGGCGACTGCGGGAGCGGCGCCCCGGCCGGCGCGAGGTAGGTGCCGTTCGCCGACTGCAGATCCTCGACCCACCAGCGGTAGCCGTCGGTGCTCAGCTGGCAGTGGCGCCGCGAGACCCCGGAGTCGGATCCGCAATCCACCTGCGGCGAGATGCCGCGGGAGACGGACGGGCGGCCGACGAGGAGGGTGCGCTCGCGGAGGACGACCGTGGCGGGCGGGCCGGGCGAGGGCATCGGATCGTCGGCGCGCTGCTCGGCGTACCACTCCGGGTCGACCCAGAGCTCGGCGATCCACGGACGATCCGGGCCCGCGGAGGGGGTGGAGGGGCGGGCGGACCCGGTGGCCGGCGAGGACGCGGCCTCCTCCTCCGGTGCGGCGGTGCCGGGTGCCGCCTCCGGTGCTGCGGCCTCCGGGATCACCTCGGTCGCCGGAGCGGCGGGCGGCGCGGTCGCGACGGGGGTGTCGAAGCCGGCCTCCTGCTCCGGGACCAGCTCGGTCGGAGCCGCGGGATCGGCCTGCGGCGCGGGCGCCTCGCCGAGGTGCTGGGCCGGGTCCCCCGACGGCGTCGCGGAGCCGCCGACCTCGCCCGGTGCGCGGACGGCGCCGGAGGAGGTGAACGGATCGGCCTCGGGGAGGGAGCCGGTCGTGAAGTCGTAGCCGCAGTTCTCGCAGAACAGGGCGCCGGCCTCGTTCGGGAACGAGCAGTGCGGGCAGACCGAGGGGCCGGTCGGGATCGCCGTGGTCGGTGCGGCGGGAGCGGGCGACGGGGCCGCAGCGGCACCGATGGGCGCCCCGCAGACGTCGCAGTAGTCGCCGGACTGCGAGGTGTGCCCCTCGGGGCAGCGGAAGCTCACTTGCGCACCCGCGTGGTCTTGGTCGACGCGGTGTCCAGCGCCATCTCGTCGAGGCGGTCCACGCCGCGCTTGAGGCGCACGGTGCCCTCGTTCGGGTTGTCGATCTCGACGACCTTCCGCAGCTTCGCGGTCGCCTCGTCGTTCCCGGTGACGGAGGCGAGCTGCACCGCTCGCCCGAGCTTGACCGTGGCGGTCGCCTCGTCGCCCCGGGCCTTGGCCGCGAGCCCGTCCTGGATCGCCGAGGCGAGCTCGGTCTGGCCCGTGTAGTGCGCGACGGCCGGGTCGATGCGGGCGGTCAGGGCGGAGTCGTCCGTCCAGCGCGCCTTCACCAGGGCGGAGGCGACCACCTCGTCGCGCACGCTGAGCTGCACCCGCGCGGCGAGCTGCTCCGAGCCGACGGGCTTCGACGCGACCCGGACCGCCACGTGGTACTCCCGCGACTCGTCGCCCCAGGCGCCGGTCGGGTAGGCGCCGGTGAGCGGGTTCACGGCGTTCCGCCGGGAGCTGAGGTCCTCGAGGTTCGGCGCGACCTGGCGGACGAAGAGCAGCTGCGCGCCCTGCGGAGTCCAGACGCGGAGCTCGCCGTTGGCGACTCCCCGGCCCATCGACGCCCGCATCAGCGACTCGAAGTCGGCGGCCATGTCGGCCGGGTTCGCGATCAGGCCCACGGTGCCCAGCAGGGCGCTCGCGATGGTGCGCGCCTCCTCGACGATCCAGCGGGAGCCGACGCCGCGCACGTCGCACTGGAAGTCGCCCGACGCCGCTCGGATCGCCGCGTCCAGCTGCATCCGCGACTCGTGCTCGTTCTTGCCGTCGGTGAGGAGGATCGCGTGCCGCTGGGTCGCCTCCGGGACGGTCGCGAACAGCTGGCGGGCGAGGGTCAGCCAGGTGCCCATCGCGGTGCCGCCGTCGGCCTGGAGGTAGCCGATCGCCTCCTTCGCCGCGGCGCGCGCCCCCGGCTCCATGCGGACCATCGAGACGGTGGCGTTGGGGTACGGGAAGGCTCGGTCGGCGCGCTCGGATCCGGCCACGACGGCGAAGAACGCGCCGTCCAGGATCTGGTCGACGGCCACGGCGGCGGCGCGCTTGGCGGCGGTCATGTTCTCGCCGGTCATCGATCCGGAGCAGTCCACGATGATGATCTCGGCCGCGGCCCCGTCGGACCCGGCGACCCCTGTGCCGGCCGCGGTCACCGTGACGATGGCGTGCACGTCGGTGGCGCCGTCCGAGAGGAACTCGTTCTGGAAAACACTCGCGCTGAACTCCGCCATTCCGGCAGTTTACGGGGACGCCCGGCCCGAGCGGCCCTCCATCGCCGAGGATCGGCCGGGCATCGCGGCCCCACGCCTGCACGACAGCTGTCGGGGCGGGCGGAGGCGGGGCGACCGCCGCCGGAGCGCCCCCGTCAAGCCCGCCGCGGCCGGACGCCGCCGGTGCCAGGGTGGAGCCGTGCCTCCCTGGACCCTCGCCCTCGCCAGCGGCGCCATCGGCGGCGCCACCCTCCTGATCGGCGCCGCGCTCGCCTGGTTCGTGCGCGTGCCTCCGAAGCTCACCGCCGCGATCTCGGCGTTCGGAGCAGGAGTGCTGATCTCGGCGCTCGCCTACGAGCTCGTGCAGGAAGCGGCGGACGACGGCGGACTGCTCCCGACGATCCTGGGGACGCTCGCGGGAGCCGTCGTCTTCGTCGGAGCGGACGCGCTGCTCACCCGCGCCGGCGCGGGGAACCGCAAGAGCGCGAAGGGGTCGGGCGGAGGAGGCGGCGCGGCGATCGCGGCCGGCGCCCTGATCGACGGCGTCCCGGAATCGATCGTCCTGGGCCTCTCGGTCGCCCAGGGCGGCGCGGGGGCGGCGATCAGCGTGCCGATCGTCGCCGCGGTCGCCATCTCGAACCTCCCCGAGGGCCTGTCCTCGACGGTCGGCATGAAGGCCGACGGCCGCTCCGCCCGCTACGTCTTCACCGTCTGGGGCGGGATCGCCGCGATCTCGGCCGCCGCGGCGATGGTCGGCTTCCTGGTCTTCGCCACCGCACCGGGCGCGGTCGTGGCCTTCGTGACGACCGTCGCCGCCGGCGCGATCCTCGCCATGATCTCCAACACGATGATCCCCGAGGCGTTCGACCGCGACGACGTGCTCACCGGGCTGTACGCGGTCCTGGGATTCGTGACGGCGTTCGCGCTGCACAGCGTTTCTTAGAGCGCCGCTCCCTGCGCGGCGCTCCGCGGTCGGCTCGAGCAGAGGGTTGCGTACCGAGGAGCGGGGCGCGGACGGCGACGCGGATCCGCTGGAACGCGGATCCCCGGATACGCCTCGCGAGAGCGCCGCTCCCTGCGCGGCGCTCCGCGGTCGGCTCGAGCAGAGGGTTGCGTACCGAGGAGCGGGGCGCGGACGGCGACGCGGATCCGCTGGAACGCGGATCCCCGGATACGCCTCGCGAGAGCGCCGCTCCCTGCGCGGCGCTCCGCGGTCGGCTCGAGCAGAGGGTTGCGTACCGAGGAGCGGGGGACGGACGGCGACGCGGATCCGCTGGGACGCGGATCCACGGATACGCCTCGCGAGAGCGCCGCTCCCTGCGCGGCGCTCCGCGGTCGGCTCGAGCAGAGGGTTGCGTACCGAGGAGCGGGGGACGGACGGCGACGCGGATCCGCTGGGACGCGGATCCACGGATACGCCTCGCGAGAGCGCCGCTCCCTGCGCGGCGTTCCGCGGTCGGCTCGAGCAGAGCCTCGCGTTGCGAGGAGCGGGGGACGGACGGCGACGCGGATCCGCTGGGACGCGGATACACGGATACGCCTCGCGAGAGCGCCGCTCCTTGCGCGCTCCGGAGGGGAAGTGAGGTGTGCGATCTGCAGGGGATCCGGAGGCATTGCGGCGCCTCATGCCGAGGAGAGCGCTCCCGAGTGAAGATCACCTGCAGATCGCACGCCCGGGCGCTCGAGCGGGGCGCGGTCAGCCGCTGAAGGCGGTGAGGGCGTCGTCGAGGATGCCGAGGCCGCGGGCGACCTCGGCGGGGGTGATGACGGCCGGCGGGACCACGTGGATCCGGTTGTCGGCGGTGAAGGGCAGGAGGCCGCGGGACAGCAGGTCGGCCTTGAGGCGGGCGACGGAGACCGCCGGCAGCGGGGTGCGCGCGGCTCGGTCGGTGACCAGCTCCAGCGCCCAGAAGACTCCGGAGCCGCGGACCTCGCCGATCAGGTCGTGCTTCGCCTCGAGCGCCGCCAGGCCGGGGGCCAGGTGCTCCGAGCCGATGGTGCGCGCGTTGTCGACGATCCCCTCCTCCTCCATCGCCTCGAGAGTCGCCACGACGCTCGCCGCGGCGAGCGGGTGGCCGGAGTAGGTGAGGCCACCGGGGAAGACCCGCTCGTCGAAGTGGTGGGCGATGGGATCCGAGATGACGACGCCGCCGATGGGCACGTAACCGGAGTTGACGCCCTTCGCGAAGGTGATCAGGTCGGGGCGCACGTCGAAGGCGTCGAAGGCGAACCACTCCCCCGTGCGGCCGAAGCCCGCCATGACTTCGTCGAGGATCAGCTGGATGCCGTACCGGTCGGCGATCTCGCGGACCCCGGCGAGGTAGCCGGGCGGAGGCGTCAGCACGCCCGCGGTGCCGGGGATGGTCTCGAGGAGGAACGCGGCGATCGACTCCGGACCCTCTGCCTGCACCACGCGCTCGAGGTGGTGGAGGGCCCGCTCGCACTCCTGCTCGAGGGTCTCGGCCCAGAACTCGCTGCGGTACAGGTACGGCCCGAAGGCGTGCACGTGCCCACGGGAGTACTCGTTGGGGATGCGGCGCCAGTCGCCGGTGGAGACGATCGCTGCTCCCGTGTTGCCGTGGTAGGAGCGGTACAGCGAGACGACCTTGTCGCGGCCGGTGAACAGCCGCGCCATGCGGATCGCGTTCTCGTTCGCGTCCGCGCCGCCGTTGGTGAAGAACACCTTCTCCATGCCGTCGGGCGCCCGCTCGGTGATCAGGCGGGCCGCCTCGGCGCGGGTCTCGTTCGCGTAGGCGGGGCCGACGGTGGTGAGAACGCCCGCCTGCTCCTGGATCGCGGCGACGACCTTCGGGTGCTGGTAGCCGATGGTGACGTTCACGAGCTGGCTCGAGAAGTCGAGGTAGCGGGTGCCGTCGACGTCCCAGACCTCGGCGCCGAGGCCTCCCGCGATCGGCAGCGGGTTCAGCGCGCCCTGCGCCGACCAGGAGTGGAACACGCGGGACCGGTCGGCGGCGGTGACCGAGGCGTTGTCGCGGACGGTGGGGGCGGTCGAGGACGTCATGGTCTCCATCGTGCCGCGCCCGCCTCGGGAGTGGGCGTGCGGATCCGTCGATCCGCGGACCCTACGATGGACGGAACGTCGAAGGGAGCCGCGCATGAGCGCGACCGTCCGCGATCTGCTGGCCGAACCGGCCTTCCGCCTCCGCGTGCTCGCCGGCGTCCACGACGAGGCCGACCTCGACGCCCCTCTGGTCTGGGCGCACTCCTCGGACCTCGTCGATCCGACGCCCTGGCTCGAGTCGGGGCAGCTGCTGCTGACCGACGGCGTCCACTTCACCGGGCACGACAGCGCCGAGTTCTCGGAGGAGTACGTCGCCCGGCTGCGCGGCCGCGGCATCCGCGCGCTCGGCTTCGCCACCCGCATCGTGCACGACGAGGTGCCCGCCGCTCTCGTCGCGGCGTGCGAGCGCCAGGGCCTGCCGCTGCTGGAGGTTGCGGACCTGACCCCGTTCATGGGGATCATCCGGTTCGTCGCCGACGTGATCTCGCGGGAGCAGCGCGAGCGGCTGGAGTGGTCGCTGGAGGCGCAGCGGCGGGTCGCCCGCGCGGCGCTGCGGCCCGACGGGCTCGCGGCGATCCTCACGGAGCTGGAGCGGCAGCTGGACTGCTGGGTCGCCCTCTACGACGCGGCCGGGCAGAGGGTGCACCTGCCCACCCGGCTCGACGTGCCGGCGGAGGAGGCGGTCGCCGCGGCAGCGAGGCACGCGCTGACCCGCGGCAGCCGAGCGGGACTCCGACTCGACGACGGCGGCGGCGTGACGCTGCAGACCATCGGGCGCCGCGACCACCTGCGCGGGGTGCTCGCCGTGGGCACGGGCACGCCCCTGGACCCGGCGGGCAGCGACCTCGTCGCGAGCGTCATCGCGCTGGCGAGCATCGCACTGGAGCAGCGGCGCGCGCTGGACTCCTCCCGCCGGCAGCTGCGCTCCGGACTGCTCGAGCTGCTGGCCGCGGGAGCCTTCGACGTCGCCGAGAGCACGGCACGGCGCCTGGGGAGCCCGCTGCCCGCCGAACCCGTGCGGGTGGTCCTGCTGAGCGCGCCCGTGCACGGCGACTCGCTCCTCGACGAGCTGGAGGTCGTGGCGGAGGAGGACGGCGCGCGCCTCTTCTTCGCCGAGAGGGACGGCTCGCTCGTCGCCGTGGCCGCCGCCGACGGGCTCGAGCCGCTGACCGCCGTGCTCCAGCGGCACGGCGCGAGCGCCGGCGCCTCCGCCCCGATCGGCTGGTCCGACCTGGACCGGGGCCTCGAGGAGGCGCGGCGCGCCGCCGAGCGGACGGGAGATGGGCCGCTGGTCCGCTTCGAGGACGTCGCCGCCGAGGGGATGATCGGGCTCCTCGCCGCCGCCGGAGCCGCACCGCTCGCCCGCCGGATGCTCGCGCCGCTGCTGACCCCGGAGGGAGCCGTGCTGCTCGAGAGCGCCCGTGTCTGGCTCCGCCGCAACGGCGCCTGGGAGCCCGCCGCCCGCGACCTCGGCGTGCACCGGCACACCCTCCGCAACCGCATCACCGCCGTCGAACGCGCCCTCGACCTCGACCTCGACGACGTCTCCGCCCGCACCGAGCTCTGGACAGCGCTGGCGCTGTACTCATAGCCTCTCTCCTCCTTCGTCGTCGATCGGCCGCGGTCGGCTGGGGAAGGTGGTCGCGTACTGCAGAGCGGGTCACGTCCGCGCACGACCATCCGCTCGCACGCGGATCGCCGGTTGCGCTCGGCCGTGCCGGTGAGCCTCTCTCCTCCTTCGTCGTCGATCGGCCGCGGTCGGCTGGGGAAGGTGGTCGCGTACTGCAGAGCGGGTCACGTCCGCGCACGACGATCCGCTGCCACGCGAATCGCCGGTTGCGCTCGACCGTGCCGGTCAGCCTCTCCTCCTGCGTCGTCGATCGGCCGCAGTCGGCTCGAGAAGGTGGTCGCGGTATGCAGAGCGGGTCGCGTCCGCGCACGACCATCCGCTCGCACGCGGATCGCCGGTTGCGCTCGGCCGTGCCGGTGAGCCTCTCCTCCTGCGTCGTCGAACGGCCGCGGTCGGCCTGAGAGGGTGGTCGCGTTCTGCAGAGCGGGTCGCGACCGCGCACGACGATCCGCTCACACGCGGATCGCCGGTTGCGCTCGGCCGTGCCGGTGAGCCTCTCTCCTCCTGCGTCGTCGATCGGCCGCGGTCGGCTCGAGAAGGTGGTCGCGGTATGCAGAGCGGGTCGCGTCCGCGCACGACGATCCGCTCACACGCGGATCGCCGGTTGCGCTCGGCCGTACTGGTGAGCCTCTCTCCTCCTTCGTCGTCGATCGGCCGCGGTCGGCTGGGGAAGGTGGTCGCGTTCTGCAGAGCGGGTCGCGACCGCGCACGACGATCCGCTCACACGCGGATCGCCGGTTGCGCTCGGCCCTTCGGTGAATGACTGGTCCGGCTGAGCGGCTCCAGCAGGTGCGGAGCGCAACCGGTGATCCGCGTTGCAGCGGATCGACGTGCGCGGAACGCAGCACGCTCTACGAAACGGAACCACCCTTCCGCGTCGACCGCGGGCGATCGACGACGAAGGAGGAGAGAGCCTCCACAAGAACCGCGGAGCGCAACCGGCGATCCGCGTCCCAGCGGATCGACGTGCGCGGAACGCACGACGCTCTACGAAACGGAACCACCCTCCCGAGCCGACCGCGGCCGATCGACGAGCGCAGCGAGGAGATCGGCTTATCAGTTCTGCGGGAATCCGAGGTTGATGCCGCCGTGGGAGGGGTCGAGCCAGCGGCTGGTGATGGCCTTCTGCTGGGTGAAGAAGCGGACTCCTTCGGCTCCGTGGGCCTTGGTGTCGCCGAAGAGGGACGCCTTCCAGCCGCCGAAGGAGAACGTGGCGACGGGGACGGGGATGGGGACGTTGATGCCGATCATGCCGACCTCGACCTCGTTCTGGAAGCGGCGGGCCGCTCCTCCGTCGTTGGTGAAGATGGCCGTGCCGTTGCCGAAGGCGCCGTTGTTGATCAGCGCGACACCCTCCTCGTAGGAGGCGACGCGGACGATGGAGAGCACCGGTCCGAAGATCTCCTCCGTGTAGGCGCGGGAGGTGGTGGGGACCTTGTCGAGCAGGGTCGGGCCGAGCCAGAAGCCGTTCGCGTCGCCGTCGACCTCGATGCCGCGCCCATCGATGACGACTTCCGCGCCGTCCTCCTCCGCGATCGCGATGTAGGAGGCGACCTTGTCGCGGTGCGCCTCGGTGATCAGCGGGCCCATGTCGCAGCCGCGGCGTCCGTCGCCGGTGCGCAGGGTCGCGGCCCGCTCCTGGATCTTCGCGATCAGGTCGTCCGCGACGGGCTCGACGGCGACGACGACCGAGATCGCCATGCACCGCTCGCCCGCCGAGCCGAAGCCGGCGTTGATGGCGGAGTCGGCGACCAGGTCGAGATCCGCGTCGGGGAGCACCAGCATGTGGTTCTTCGCGCCCCCGAGCGCCTGCACCCGCTTGCCGTGCTTCGTGCCCGTCTCGTAGACGTACTGCGCGATCGGGGTGGAGCCCACGAACGAGATCGAGCGGACGTCGGGGTGCTCGAGCAGCCCGTCGACGGCCTGCTTGTCGCCGTTGAGCACGGTGTAGACGCCGTCGGGGAGGCCGGCCTCCTTCCAGAGGGCGCCGAGCCAGATCGCCGGGGACGGGTCCTTCTCGGACGGCTTCACCACGACGGTGTTGCCGGCGGCGATCGCGATGGGGAAGAACCACATCGGCACCATCGCGGGGAAGTTGAACGGCGAGATGATCCCGACCACGCCCATCGGCTGCTTGGTCGAGTAGACGTCGACGCCGGTGGAGACCTGCTCCGAGTACTCGCCCTTGAGGTGGTGCGCCAGGCCCGTCGCGAACTCCACGACCTCCTGGCCGCGCGTGATCTCGCCGAGCGCGTCCGAGACGACCTTGCCGTGCTCCGACGTGATCAGCTCGGCGAGCTCCTGCTTCTTCGACTCGAGCAGCTCGCGGAAGCGGAAGACGATCTGCTGCCGCTTCGCGAGCGACGTGTCGCGCCAGGCGGGGAAGGCGGCCTTCGCGGAGGCGACGGCGGCGTCCACCTCGGCGGAGTCGGCGAGCGCGACCTCCTTGGTCGCGACTCCCAGCGCCGGGTCGTAGACGGGAGCGGTGCGGCCGGACGAGGAGGCCGAGGGAGCCCCGTCGATCCAGTGGCCGACGACGGACAGGGCGGTGGTGGGCTCGGCGATGCTCATGGCGACGACTGTAGGGGCGGGACCGCGGCAGCGGGGGTGCCGATCCGTCCAGCGGCGGTGGGGTGCTCTGGACGGATCGGCGGGCTCAGTCGGCGGGAGGGGCGGAGTCGGCGTCGGCGTCGGCCTCGGCGTCGGCGTCGGCCTCGGCGTCGGCGTCGGCGTCGGCGTCGGGCAAGGGCGTGGCCGGGACGGCGGGGCTCGAGGCGGCGGCGGCGCTCGAGGCGGCGGGGGCGGCCGTGCTCGGGTCCGCAGCGCCGGGGTCGGAAGCGGCGGTGTCGGCGACGCCGGTGTCCGCAGCACCCGCCGGGTCGAACCGCGCCAGTGCCGCCGTGATGTTGTCGTGGCCGCCGCGCTCGTTCGCCCAGGCGACCAAGGCCTCCGCGAGTGTGACCGGATCGGCGCCCACCCGCTCCTGCGCCTCGCGCAGCACGCGCGCGAGGTCCTCAGCGGCGGACGCGTAGTTCCAGAGCCCGTCGGAGCAGACCAGCACCCAGCCCGGCTCCGTCAGCTCCTCGGCGGCGACCCGCGGCTCCTCGTCGTGCGCATCGGCGCCGAGCCAGCGGGTGATGGCGTGCGCGTCGGGCGCCGTCTCGGCCTGCTCCCGCGGCACTCCCGAGGCGATCTGCTCCTGCGCCCACGAATCGTCGACTGTCAGCTGCCGCGGTTCGCCCGCGTCCGGCATCCAGTAGCTGCGGCTGTCGCCCACATTGCCCGTGATGAGCAGCGCGCCGTCCAGCACCGCCGCGGTGAAGGTGCACGAGGGCGGGTTCGACCGCTTCTCCGGCACGGCTGCGTCGATCGCTCCGGAGGCGCGCGCGGTGGCCATCTGCAGGAGCGCGCGCCAGCGGTCCGCTCCCGCGCTCTCCCCGCCGACCTCGGCCTGCAGCGCGCTGAGTGCGGCGCGGGCCGCGGCGAGGGACGCCTTGTCGGAGTCGGGGGTCGAGGAGACCCCGTCGCAGACCACGAGCAGCGCCGTCTTCAGCGAGCCGTCGTCACCGATGGTCGCCCCGAGCGCCATCGCGTCCTCGTTGGCCGGGTGCCGGAGCCCGCGGTCGCAGACGCCGCCGACCAGCGGGTGCGGCGCCTCGGCCCAGTGCTCGCGCTCGCTCGGAGCGGGGCGTCCGCACTGCTCGCAGTAGCCGTCCTCGGCGACCGCTCCCCCGCAGTAGACGCAGGTGGCGGGCCCCCCGACGGCGACGGGCGGAGCGGACGGGGCGGCCGCGACGATCAGCGGCGTCCCGCAGGCCTCGCAGAACGCGTCGCCCGTCGTGACCGGCTCGCCGCAGTTCGGGCAGGGAGTCGACAGCGCGCCGCTCATGTCAGCGTCCAGCGTCGGACCTCGTTGGCCCGGTCGACGAGGCGCAGGCGCTCGTCGCGCTCGCGGGTGGAGGCGGCGAGCGCGCGGTAGGAGGCCTCGAGGCCGTCGCGGATGGCGGCCTCGTTCGCCTCGACTCCGCCGAGGGTCGCCCCTTCGGCCGGGCCGTCGCGCCGCACCAGCTCGAGAGCGGAGGCGAGGACCTGCGTCGTGAGCTCGAGCCGGGTCCGCTGGTCGATCGACACGGAGTCGACGCTCGCGAGAGCGGCTGACAGGGCGGGCAGGCCGCGACCCGACTCCGCCAGCAGCTCCGCCCGGCGGCGGCGCGCGTCGGAGTAGGAGGAGCGCGTGGGCGCGACGATGTCGAGCGCGTCGAGCGCCCCGTCGAGGTCGGAGCGCAGCTGCCGCACCCGGGCGAGGCCGAAGGCGGCCGGTGCCGTGTAGTTCGCGTCGGCTCGGGCGCAGATCACGTAGAGGGACTCGGCGACCTCGGGCTCACCGCTCGCCTCGCACGCCGCGGCGAGCGCGAGCTTCGGGGCGAGCTCGCCGGGGACCTGCCCGTAGACGGTGTTGAAGGAGGCGCGGGCTCCGATGTCGTCGCCGCGCGCGAGCTGCGCGAGGCCGCTCATCCAGACGGCCCGCCACTCCCACGGGTCCTCCGTGAGGATCTCGCCGGTCGCGCGGGTCGCCTCCTCCCAGCGCTGGGCCTCGATCGCGGCCCGGGCGCGGGCGAGCCGCACCTCGACCGTCACGGTGGGCGCGAGCGCGAGAGCGCGCAGGCGCACGATCGGGTCGGCGACGTTCACGCCCGCGAGCCACGACCGGGCGGGGTCGGACTCGTCGCGGCGGAGCGCCGGCAGCGCGTCCCACGGCGGCACGCGGTCGACCACGTCGGCCACGGGCGCTTCGAACAGGGCCGACTCCGTCGAGTGCAGAGCGGGGTGTCCGGGACCGCGGTCGGTCGCGACGACCTCGCGCAGCACCCCGAGCAGCTGCCCGCGCATCTCGTCGACCGTGGCGAAGCGGTCCTGCGGGTCGGGAGCGCACGCCTTGGCGATCAGGCGGTAGAAGGAGTCGTAGCGCTGGAACAGCGGCGTCTCGGACACCGGCGGCAGCGACGCGACGAAGGTCGTCTGGTTGCCGCGGAAGTCGAGCACCAGCGAGGCCAGCGTGCGGCCGATCGTGTAGACGTCGGAGGCGACCGAGGGACCGAGGTCGGCGACCTCCGGCGCCTGGTAGCCGACGGTGCCGTAGATGGCGGAGTCCTCGTCGTCGATGAGGCGGACTCCGCCGAGGTCGATCAGCTTGACCTGGTCGCCCACTTGGATCATGTTGTCCGGCTTGAAGTCGCAGTAGAGCAGGCCGTGGTCGTGCAGGTAGGCGAACGCGGGCATGACCTCGAGCACGAAGGCGAGCGCCTGGTCCACCGGCAGCGGATCCGCGGCGCCCCCGTTGGCGTCCAGCCGCTCCTTGAGGATCTGCTTGAGGCTGGGCCCGCCGACGTACTCCATCACGATGTAGCCGGCGCCGTCGTGCAGGACGAAGTTGTAGATCTCGACGATGAGCGGGTGCTCGACCTCGGCCAGGAACCGGCGCTCCGTGACGGCCGCGGCGTACGCGTCGGGGTCGCCGGAGTTGAGCAGGCCCTTGAGCACCACCCAGCGTCCCGAGACGTTCCGGTCGCGCGCGAGGTAGATCCAGCCGAGGCCGCCGTAGGCCAGGCAGCCGACGACCTCGTACTGCCCGCCGACCACGTCGCCCTTCGCCAGCTGCGGGGTGAAGGAGAACGGCGTGCGGCAGTTGGGGCAGAAGCCCTCGGTGCGTCCGGGCCGCCCGTCGCGACCGCGGCCGACGGCGGTGCCGCAGTGCGAGCAGAAGCGCTTGCGCTCGGGGAGGACCGCCTCGGTCATCAGGGCGGCCATCGGGTCGGCGGCCGGGCGGGACGGGACGGTGGTGAGTCCGGCGCCGAGCCGCGGGCCGCGCAGGCGGGTCGAGGTGGTGCCGACGCGGCGGGTGACCTTCGAGCCGGTCTGCGCCGTGCGGGCGGAGCCGAGGGCGGCGGTGGCGAGGCGGGCGGAGGAGGTGCGCGTGCTGCGCGCAGTGGCCGACTCCTCCACGGGGCCGGGTGCCGCGGCACCGGGGGTGCCCTCGACGAAGCCGGTGCCGAAGGCGGCGGAGGCGGTGGCCGGGGCGGCGCGGCGGGCGGTCGGCGTGGAGGCGGCGGCGCCCTCCTCGGGCGGGAGGCCGCAGACGTTGCAGTAGCCGTCCTCGATCGTCCCGGTGCAGCCGGGGGTCGCGGTGCAGGGGGCGCCGTTCATGGGGTGGCCTTCCGGTGGTGCGCGGGGTCGGGGTGCGGGAGGTCGCGGGTGACGACGTCGTACTGCTCGACCAGGTGGCGGGCGAGCGGGACGGAGCAGGGCACCACGTCGAGGGCGGCGCGCACCTCCTCCTCGGCCGCGACGCCGACGGCGGTGGCGGCGCGGCCGTTGCCCTCGGCCCGCTCCCGCAGCGCTCGGAGGCGGAAGCCCAGGGCGGCGCGCTCGCGCAGCGGCGAGGTGTAGGCGGCCTCGACCGCGTCGAAGGCGCGGCCGACGGCGGTGAGCCGGGCGAGGTGCGCGTCGAGCGCCTCGCGATCGGACGGAGGATCGCCCAGCCGGGAGACGTCGGGCACGGCCAGCCGAGGCGGGTCGGCGATCTCGCGGCGGCAGCGGGCCACGAGCTCGCGCAGCGGCGCTTCGCGGCGCTCGGCCGCCTCCGCCAGCTCGCGCGCCCGGCGGCGGTCGCGCTCGAGTCCGCGCCGCTCCGACGCGGCGATGATCAGGTCGCGCTCGAGCCGGGCGGAGTCGCTCTCGAGCTGGCCGAGCGGCCCGGACACGTCGGCTCCCCGGCCCGCCCGCTCGGCGAGCGCGTCGAGGCGGGAGCGCAGCACGGCGACCCGCTCCGCCCGCTCGCGGTCGACCGTGCCGCCGCCGTCGCGGGTGAGGTCGCGGCAGCGCTCGATCTCGGCGCGCACCCCCACGATCCGCCCGGCGACGTCGGTGCCGCTGGGGTCGAGCTCGAGCCGGGAGCGCAGCTGGCCGACGACCGCGTCGCAGAGGCGCACCGCCTCCACCAGCGAGACCGCGCCGCTCCCGGAGGCGTCGAGACGGCCCCAGATCAGCTGCGACATCCGCTCGCGCGCCACCACGTCGACGCGGCCGGAGTCCCAGACCGCCTCGAGCTCGGCGAGACGCCGGGTGACGGACTCGCGGAGCGACTGGGCGAGCACGACGTCGGCCGTGTAGTTCTCGGCCTGCGGCGACGCCAGCGCGGCGGCGTCCAGCCGCGAGAGCTCGCGCGTGGTCCGCTGCAGCCAGCGGGTGAGAGCGGCGAGGTACTCGAAGAGCTCGCGCTGCGGCGCGGCCTCCCCCAGCCGGCCCGGAGCGACCGGGGTCCCCTCTGCGAGACCGGTGCTCATCGGCCGTACACCGGGGCCGGCGGCGAAGCCTCGCCGAGGACCCCGAGCCAGCGCTCGTAGATGCTCTGCCAGCGGCCGTCGCCGCGGATGCTCTCGAGCGCGGCGTTGACGAACCGCACGAAGTCGGGGTCGTCGGAGGGCAGGCCGAGGCCGTAGGGCTCCGAGCTCAGGGCGTCGCCGACGACCTTCGCGTACGGATCCTGTGCCACGAAGCCCGCGAGGATCGTGTCGTCGCCCGCGATGGCGTCGACCTCGCCGGCCTGGAAGAGCGCGAGGCACTGCGAGTGCGTGGCGGCCTCGACGGCCTCGACCTCCGGGTAGTCGTTCTGCAGGCGGCTGAGCGTCGTGGTGCCGCTGGGCGCGCAGACCTTCTCGCCGCCGAGGTCGCCGATGCCCGTGATCGGGACGCCGTCGGGGTCGTCGGAGACGAGCACCTTGAGGCCGGCGTCGTAGTACTCGGACGAGAAGGCGATCGAGCTCCAGCGGTCGCAGGTCATGGTGAGGGTGCGGGCGACCATGTCGACCTGCGGGGCGCCGTCGCCGCCGGTGAGCGCGGGGAGGCGCTGAGCGGAGGTGATCACGACGTAGTCGATGGAGTCGGTGCCGAGGATCGCCCGGGCGACCTCCCGGGCGATGTCGACGTCGAAGCCCTCGATCGACCCCGTGATCGGGTTGCGCGCGCTCATCAGGAGGGTGTCGGCCGAGACGCCGACGCGGAGGGTCCCGCGCCCGCGGATCTCCGCGAGCCGGGTGCTGTCGGTCACGCCGGTCGGAGCGTAGGAGGTGACCGCCGAGGGCGAGCAGTCCGCCGCGGCCGGAGCGGCGGGAGCAGCCGCGCTCGCCGTCGGAGTCGGGGTCGCCGCGGCGAGGGGCGTGCCGAGGTCGTCCGCTCCCGTCGTGCAGCCGGTGAGGGCGAGCGCCGCGGCGGTGGCCAGAGCGAGGGCGGCGGCGCGCAGGCGGTTCATCGGTACTCCTCCAGTCGCTGGGCGATGCCGCGCCAGGCGAACACGGCTCCCGCGAGACCCGCTGCCAGCAGGATCCACGAGACGAGGGTCGCGAACTCCGCACCCCTGTCGAGCGTGGTGGCGGCGGCCAGGGCCTTCTCCTGCACCACGTCGCGGGCGTCGTCGGAGAAGGTGGTGAAGAGGTCGTTCGGCGTGCCGTTCCCGGTGATCGTGGCGACGCGGACGGCCTGGTCCCAGTTCCCGGCGTCGTCAGCCGCCCGGATCTCCTCGTGGAACGACTGCCACTGCCCGAACTCGTCGACGAGCCGCGTCCTCGCCAGCTCGTCCTGCAGATCGCTCGAGAGCTTCTGCCGGGCGGAGTCGACCGCCTGGGTGTAGCGCTCCTCGAGGGCGGCGCCGGAGCCGCGCTTGATCAGCGTGAAGCTCTCGAGCGACTTGGCGTCGCTCGCGGCGATGAGCGCGTTCGAGACGGTGAGCGCCTCGCGGTAGGACTCGACCCGCGCCGTCCCCGCGTCCGCCGCGACCGATCCGTAGGCGAGCGCCCCGCCGACGCCGACGACCAGCAGGAGGGCGGTCCCCGTCGCGAGCGGGCGGTTGAGGTAGCGGTGCGTGCGCCGGGCCAGCCAGAGCTGCGCCGCGAGGAGGAGGACCAGCATCACGAGCGAGCCGATCATGAGCAGGACGCTCCAGCGGACGGCGTCGTAGGCGGCCGCGACCCGGTCGGCTCCGGAGTCGACCAGCCCGTCGAGGTCCTCGAGGATGCCGCCGTCGCCGGAGAGCGCCGTCGACGCCTGGTCGAGGTACGCCGAGGCGACGGGGAAGCCCTGCCGGTTGTTGGCTCGCGCCTGCTCGATCAGCCCGCTGTAGGTCGTGATGCTGCTGGCGACCCGGGCGAGGGCCCGGGTGTCCGCCGAGTCGGCGGCCGACAGCCCGGCGATCGCGGAGGCGGCGCCGGTGAGGCTCGAGACGTACGACGCCCGCAGCTCGGTCGGCTCCAGCCCGCCGACGAGGAAGGTGTTGGCCGCGATCGCGTTGGCGTCCACGAGGAGAGTGCGGACGTTCTGGACTCCGAGGAGCTGGGCCGACTGCTCCCGGGCCGTCGTCGCGGCGCGCGCCTGCATCGCTCCGGCCTGCTGCGCGAACACGCCGAACAGCACGGCGGCCAGCGCCGTGAGGGCGAGCAGAAGGCGCAGGGTGCTCGGAGTGGTCGCGGTCGCGCGCGCCAGCAGTGACGGCTTGCGCTGCGCCGGCCGGTTGGCGACCTGGACGAGGGGCGGCTCGGGGATCCTCTGCGCGGGCGGCGCGGCGGGTGCGGTGCTCAACAGCTCTCCTCCTCGGGGTCGTCGGCGACGGGGGTCGCCGTGCCGCTCGGGGCGGCGTCCCGCTGTCCGAGTGCCTCCGCCGAGCCCCCGGCGTCCTCGCCGGACCCGTCCGGGCCGCCCGAGGCGTCGGGGCTCTCGACCACGTCCTCCGGGAGCAGGATGCGCAGCTCGTCGAGCGTGGGCTCCTCCACGTCGCGGAGGCGCCAGGCGTGCCGGGCGATCGCCGCGTCGAGGACGTTGCGGACCCAGCGCCCGTTGCCGAACGCCTCCGTGCGCTGCTGCGCCGAGGCGAGGCCCGCGAAGGCGGCGAGCGCCTCCTCCGTCGGCTCGAAGTCCGCCGAGGCCGCGAGACGGCCGAAGATCGCCGAGAGCTCGTCGTCGGAGTAGTCGGCGAAGTCGATCGTGGTCGAGAAGCGGCTGGCGAGACCGGGGTTCGTGTCGAGGAAGCCCTGCATCGGCCCGGAGTAGCCGGCGACGATCACGACGAGGTCGCCGCGGTGGTCCTCCATGTCCTTCACGAGGGTGGTGACCGCCTCCGCACCGTACTGGTCGAGCGCGAGCGCGTACGCCTCGTCGATGAACAGGACGCCGCCGCGCGCGGAGGCGATCACCTCCGCGGTCTTCGTCGCGGTCTGCCCGAGGTAGCCGGCCACCAGCTCCGAGCGGTCGACCTCGACGAGCACGCCCTTCGAGAGGATGCCGAGGGAGCGGTAGATCCGCGAGACCAGCCGCGCCACCGTCGTCTTGCCCGTGCCCGGGTTCCCCGTGAAGACGAGGTGGCGCGTGAGAGTAGGCGTGCTCAGTCCGGCGGCCTGGCGCAGCGTGTCGATCCGGAGCAGCTGCGTCTGCCGCTTGATCTCGCTCTTGACCCGGTCGAGGCCGATGAGCGCGTCGAGCTCGGCGAGCAGGTCGTCGATGGACTCCGGCGGGTCGAGCGGCTCCGGCTCGGAGGCGGGCTCCGCGGCGGCAGCGGCGGCGGGGGCCGGCTCGTCCTGCGGGCCGTCGTGCTCGGTCCGGCGGAGGCGCTCGAGGATCTCGTCGACCCCGGGCACGCCGGCGGGCAGCCCGGTCGGCAGGTCGGCGCTCGCGGCACCGTCCGGAGTCCGGCCGGTCGTGTGCGGCGCTCCCCCACTCGGGGTCGGAGCGGCGCCCCGGGCGCCGGGGACGGCGGAGAGCTGGGCCGCGGCGGTCGCGGAGGCGGAGGCGATGCCGCCGATGCCCGGCTCGCCGAGAGCGCTGGCCGCCGAGACGACCTCGGTCAGGGCGCGCGCGTAGGCCGAGGCGTGCGGAGAGCCCGCGGCGACCAGGGCGGCGAGCTGATCGGTCGGTCCGGAGCGCCAGCGCCGGCCGCTCGAGGCGGCGGTGAAGAACGCCTCCAGGCCGCCCGTCGCGCCGGTCGCGGCGAGCCAGTCTGGGCCGGCGCCGCGGATCGACTCGGCGACAGCGGCGGCCAGCCGCGTGCCCTCGTCACGGACGGCGGAGGCGTCGAGTCCGGCGGCCGTCCCCGCGAGCACGAGGGCGTCCAGTGCCGGGGCGAGCGCGGTCACGAGGCGCTCGGCGGGGTCAGCGAGCCGGACCCGGACGGCGCTCCGGGCTGCGGAGGCGCGTCGAGACCGCTCGGGGAGAGCGAGGACTCCGTGAACTTCTCGGCCAGGAACTGCCCGTGCGCGATCAGCGCCGAGGCGTCCTGCCGCGAGACGGCGTCCGAGATGCGGTCGAGCGTGCCTCCGAGGAGGTCGAGCTGGTCGCAGAGGATCATCAGCGAGGTCTTCCCCCTGTGCACGGCGCGGCGGTCGGCGAAGTCCCTCGGCAGGCGGAGGTACCCCTCGACCGCCTCGGGGAGGTAGCTGGTCGCGGTCGCGACGACGGTGTGGCCCTGGCGGCTCATCCCGCCGAGGCGGTCGAGGCGGGGCACCATCTCGCGGACCGTCTCGTCGATCCGCTGGATGCGCGCGGCGACGATGCCGGGCACCCGGCCCTCCGTCCGCGCGCCGACCCTGTCGAGCGCCGCGAGGATGTCCTCGCTCGTCGGGACGCTCGGCAGAGCGGGCGCGGTCTCCTCCGGTGCCGCGGGGGCACCCGTGAACAGTCGGGAGAACCAGCCCATCGGCTAGCGGCCGAGATCGAGCGAGGACGTCGCGTCGATGTCCGAGTTGCTGCGCCGGGCCCGCTCGACGTACTCGCCGGCCTTCGCGGTCTCGGTCTGGAGGACTCCGACGGTCTGGGCCATGCTGTCGAGCGCCTTGATCTTGAAGTCCGAGATCGAGTCCATCGTCTGGTAGATGTTCGCGAACGCGGCCTGCAGCTGCGGCAGCCCGACCGTGGCCGAGGCGGCCTGCGACTGGATCGAGGCGGACTGGTCGGCGAGCATGCGCGAGGTGGCCTCGATCATGTTGGACGTCGTGGTGTTCAGCGCCGTGATCTGATCGAGCACGAGGCGCTGGTTCGCGAGCGCCTGCGCCACGATGACCGCCGTCCGCAGCGCCGAGACGGTCGTGGTCGTCGCGCGGTCGACGCCCTTGATCAGCTCGACGTTGTTCTTGATGACGACGTCGATCGCGAGGTAGCCCTGGATCGACACGGCCAGCTGGGTCAGCAGGTCCTGGTGCTTCTGGCGCGCGTAGAAGAGGACGTCCTCGCGCAGCGCCTTCGCCCGCTCCGGGTCCGTCGCGTCGAGCTCGGCGATCTTCGCCGAGAGCTTCACGTCGAGCCGCTCGGCGACGTAGATGTACTCGTTGAGACGGGTCATCGTCTCCCAGAGGTTCTGCTTCTCGAGGTTCAGGGCCGCGTTGTCCTTCCGCAGCTCGTCCTGGCCGTCGTACAGGGCCTGGATGATCGCGTTGAGGTGCGTCTGGGCGCTCTCGTACCGGCGGAAGTAGTCGGTGATCTTGTTGCCGAACGGGATGAAGCCGAGGATCTTCTTCTGCACGTTGTCCTCGGACGGGTCCAGATCCTCCACCGTGCGGCGCAGCTCGAGCAGCGTCCTGCCGATGGTCGACCCCTCGGAGAGCCCGCCCTCCTTGAGGGCGCGCACCGGCGTGCTCAGCAGCCGGTTGGACGAGTCGGCGGCCGAGCGGATGTCGGCGTCGCCCATCGTGCGGATGTCGTTGGCCCGGGTCGCGAACTCGGGGCTGCGCGACTCCGTCGCCAGGAGCGTGTCCAGGTAGCCGTCGACCTTCGCCTCGAGGCCGGGCAGAGCGGCCTCCGGCACCTTCGGCGCGATCGACGGCGCCGAGGTGGTCGGCACCGCCGCCACAGGCTCCGGAGGCGTGAGCGAGAGGGCGTTCTGGACGGGCGGCTGCAGGGCCTCGGTCATCGGGATCCTCACCGTTCCTGGCGCTCAGCGCCGACTGGGATGAACGTCCGCCCAGCATATCCCGGGCCCTCCCGCGGGATCCCCCGGAGTTCCGGCGTCCGAGGACTCGGCGCGATCGGGAGGCTGTGGAGGAGCGTCCGCCGGTCAGACCGCCCTCGGGCGCCTCCGCAGCGTCGCGACCGCGACTCCGGCCAGGGCGAGCGCGCCTCCGAGCAGCGCGGCGAGCGGCGGGGTCTCGCCGAGGACGAGCCAGGACAGCACTACTACCACCGCGGGCACCGCGTAGGTGGACGCCGCGGTGCGCCCGGCGCTCGAGCGCGCGAGGACGTACCCCCAGGTCGTGAAGGCGACGGCCGTCGGGAAGATCCCGAGGTAGACCACGGCCAGGATCGAGGAGAGCGGAGCGGCGGCGAGCGCTGCGACGAGCTCCGGGGCGAAGGGCAGGCACGCGACCGTGCCGGCGAGGCAGCCGAGCCAGGTCATCGTCGGCGCGTCGATCCGACCCAGCAGGCGCTTCTGCAGCGTCGCCGCGCTGCCGTAGACGACGGCCGCGACCAGGCCGAGGGCGACGCCGATCACGTCGAACTGCCCGGTGGAGGTGGAGAACGCGATCACCGCGACGCCGGTGAGCGCCACGAGCATCCCCGCGAGGAGGCGGCGGGGGAAGCCCTCCCCCAGCAGCAGCCCGGCGAGCACGGCGGTGATCATCGGCGCGATGTTCACCAGCAGCGCCGCCGTCCCCGCGTCGACGTGCCGCTCCGCCGCGTTCAGCGCCAGGTTGTAGACGCCGAACCAGGCGACTCCCCAGCCCAGCACGAGCAGGAGGAGGCGCCCGCGCGGGACCGCCGTGCGCGGGTCGGGAGCCGCCTCCGAGCGGCGCCTCCGGGCGGTGAGGACGACGCGGACGACCGTGAGCGCGAGCGACCCCACCACGATGCGGCCGAGGGTCAGCGCGCCCGGGCCGAAGTCCTCCGTCGTGGCGCGGATGCCGACGAAGGCCGACGCCCAGAGCAGGACGGTGACCGCGATCGCGCCCCACAGCAGGAGGGCGTCCCTCGTGGAGGGCGGGGCGGAGGAGGAGACGTCGGGCATGAGGCCATCGTGGTGCCGCCGGGGATTCAGCACCAGTTCCGTTCTCTATCGAATCATTCAGCCGGACTGTACGGTCGTCCCATGCTCGACGTGCACCGGCTCCGCATCCTCCGCTCCGTCGTGGCCTCCGGCTCGATCGCAGGAGCCGCGTCCGGGCTCGGCTACACGCCCTCCGCCGTCAGCCAGCACCTCACCGCTCTGCAGCGCGAGACCGGACTGACCCTTCTGGAGCGGGTGGGCCGGGGCGTCCGCCCCACCCCCGCCGGACGCGCCCTCGCTGCCCAGGCGGACCGCGTCCTCGAGCGCCTCGCCGAAGCCGAGGCCGTGGTGGAGGAGCTGCGCGAGGGCCGTTCGGGCCGGCTCTCGGTGACGTACTTCGCCTCCGTCGGCAGCGCCTGGATGCCGGAGGTCGCCCGCCGGCTGACCGCCGCATTCCCCGGCCTCGCCCTCGACCTGCGCCTGGGAGAGGAGCTCGACGACGACCTCGGGGCGCGCCCCGACGTGCAGCTCCTGGTCGCCTCCTCCGAGCCGACCGCTCCCGGATTCACGGCGCACCACCTCCTCGAGGACCCCTACCTCGTCGTCCTGCCCGACGGGCATCCGCTCGCCTCCCGGAGCGAGATCGACCTCGCCGAGCTCGCGAACGAGCGCTGGGTCGACAACGACCTGCCGACCGGATGGTGCCGCCGGAACGTCGTGGAGGCCTGTGCCGCCGCCGGGTTCGCGCCGCCCTTCCACGTCCAGGCGAACGACCACATCACCGCCGCGGCGTTCGTGGCCGCGGGCATGGGAGTGACGGTCCTGCCGGAGCTCGCGGCCCATCGCCTGCCCGACGGCGTCCGTGCCGTGCCCGTCGTCCGCCCCCGGCCCGTCCGCTCCCTCGAGGCCGTCGTGCGGAACTCCGCCGCCTCCTCCGCGCCGGTGGCCCTGGTGCTGGAGACGCTGAAGGCCCTCGCCGCGCGCCGCTGAGCGCGCCTGCACGGGCGAGCTCGCAGCACATCGGAGCACGATGGGCGCGTGAGCTCCGTCGAAACCGTCACCCGTTCCGCGCCCGCGCTCGGCGGACCGCGCATCCTGAAGCAGCGCTGGACCGAGGCGACGTTCCTGCACTGGCGCGTCGACCCCGCCCTGGTGGCGCCCCACCTCCCCGCCGGGACGAGGCCGGACGAGCACGACGGCTCCTCCTGGGTGGGCCTGATCCCGTTCCGGCTCTCACGGACGGCTTTCCTCGGCGGCCCGCGGGTGCCCTGGCTCGGCACCTTCCCCGAGGTGAACGTCCGGCTCTACTCCGTCGACGAGCAGGGACGACGCGGAGTCGTCTTCGTCTCGCTCGACGCCTCCCACCTCCTTCCCGTGCTCACGGCGCAGGCGGTGTTCGGGCTCCCCTACCGCTGGGCCCGGATGAGCATCGAGCACCGCCACGGCGCGGTGATCTACGACACGATCCGGCACGTGGACGCGGCCGCCCGCTCCCGGATCGTCGTCCGCCCGGGCGACCCGGTCGGCGAGGACCCGCTCGCCTCGTTCCTCACCGCGCGCTGGGCCTACCACGAGCGCCACCTGGGCTCCACCTGGTACGGCCGCAACCTGCACCGGCCGTGGCCGCTGCGCCGCGCGGAGCTGCTGGCGCTCGACGACGGACTGCTCGACGCAGCGGGCTTCCCCGGGCTGGCGACGCGCGCGCCGGACTCGGTGCTGTACTCGGCCGGAGTGGAGACGGTGTTCACGGTGCCGCGGCGAGTGTGAGGGCTCCGGGACCGAGCTCGTCGTGGAGCGCCCGCCGAGGGAGCACGGGGAGCTGCACGGGACGAGCCGAGCGGTCCGCTGCCGCGGTGGGGACGCGGGGGGCGACCCGCCCCGCTGCGGGTCGCGACGCCGCTCCGGCGGCGCCGTTCAGGGCAGGCGGAGGGCGCTCGTCCTCGGAGCGGTGACGGCGCGGGGAGGCAGCCAGCCGCGCTGGACGGCGAGGACCCCCGCCTGGAAGCGGCTGTCGGCGCCGAGCAGCTCGAACAGGCCGGCGATGTGGCGACGACAGGTGCGGACACTGATGTCGAGCCGGCTGGCGATGACCTCGTCGGTGAGTCCCGCGGTGAGTCCGGAGAGGATCGCGGACTGGACGGCCGACAGCCCCGCGTCGCCGGCCGGAGGGGCGTCCGCGCGGAACGGCGCGGCGAACTCCCACGCCGCATCGAACACGTGCACGAAGGCCGAGATCACATCAGGAGAGCGGATCACAAGTGCGGCGCGGTCGTCCTCGTCCCGCTGGCGGGAGACGAGGGCGAGGGTGCGGTCGAAGACCAGGAGGCGGAACGGCACGAGCGGCAGCGTGCGGAACTGCGCTCCCAGGGGCTCCAACTCGGCGACGGTGCGCTGAGTCGGCAGGTGGTCGCGGCGGCGATCGTGGTACATCGTGCGACGCGAGACGCCCTGCGCGAGGAGTGCCCGGTCCTTCTCGTTGCTCTCCTCGTGCCGCTCGACGCTCGCTCCGCTTCCCGGCTGGACGATGAGCACCTCGCGGGACACGCGCCGGCCCACGTCGATCAGGAGGCGCATGACCGTCACCGGGTCCTCGACCACCTCGACCTGCGAGACGCTCGCCACGGCGTCACGGGCCTCGCGGTACGCGGGCAGGAGGGCCATCAGCTCGCTGCGCTGCTTCGCCACTGCGGCCCGCAGATCGTGGATGCGGCGCTCGTCCTCGTCGACCAGGCCGGCGAGGGCGACATCGGGCGCGGTCGCCGACAGCGCCCCGCCTCCCTCGTGCAGCGGGGTGAGGAGCCGCCGCGCGACGAGTTCGTCCCGTGCCTCGCCGAGCTCGCGGACCCGCACGCCGAGATCCATCGAGGCTCCGTCGATCGTCCACTCGGAGCGCGCGCACACGTACAGATACAGCTCGACGGCATGCTCGCTCAGCACTCGGCTACTCCCCCCGGACGGACCCGCCGATCCTACTCACCGATCCCGGGTGAGAGCTCGGCGAGCCGGTCACGACGGCCACAGGCCGTCTGCCCACGCACGCTCGACGGGCAGCGCGTGCGCCGGACGGGGCGGCGCCGGCGGCGTCTCCTCCGGACGGGGCGGCTCCGAGTGGCGCGGCTCCGGGTGGCGCGACTCCGGGTCGGCCCGCTCCTGGTCGGCCGACTCCGGGTCGGACCGCTCCTCGTCGGCCGGAGCGCCCGCGTCGGCCTCCTCCCGGTCAGGCACGGCGCCCTCGCCGGAGCGACAGGACGGCCAGCACCGCCAGCTCGACCGCGAAGACGAACGAGACGACGCCGAAGACGAGCGCGCCGCCGAGCCGGAACACCGGTGTCATCGCGGCGAGGGCGATCATGGGTGCCGTCAGCGCGACGACGAGGGGCCCGCGACCGGCTGCCGGCCGGGCGCGGACAGTGCCGACGATCGCGAGCGCGGTCGCGGCGACGGCGACGAGGACCAGGGCGATCGTCACTCCGATCACCTCGAGGCCGCCGAGCAGGGCTGCGCCGAGCGCAATCCAGGCGAGGGCTCCGACGGCCGCGACGGCGGTCGTGCGAGCGGCGACGGGGGTGCGGGTGGTGGCCGAGTTGCTCATCGGTTCTGTCCTTTCGTTGACGGTCGGGAATCTGCGGACGACAGGGCCGTCCAGTCCCGCGCGTGGATCCCGAGCAGGGCCTCCTCGCGCGGGAGGTACCCGAGCCGGTTCATCAGCATGTGGTTCTGGTGGAACACGAGGTGCTGCGGGGAGCGCGGCACCTCCATCCTCCCGGCCGCGGCGAGGTGGTCGTCGATCGCGCGGAACCAGCGGCGGCGCCACGCCTGCACCCCGGGCAGGGCCGCCGTGCGCCGTAGGCGCTCGCCGACGGCGTCCCGGTGCCCGGCGGCCCGCGCCTCCAGTGCGACGCGCAGCGTCTCGTCGCCGAGGACGGCTCCCGTCCACCATCGCGAGTGGATGTGCCAGAAGCGCGACCAGGAGACGGCCCGCCGCGCGGGCCATCGCTCCGCCCGGGCGCCGTGCAGGAGCGCACCGGCCGCATCGGCGAGCAGGAGCGCCGCGAGCGCATCGCGCGCACCGCCCTTCTCGTGCTCGGAGACGCCCCAGAGTGCGAGCTCCGACGAGAACTCGAACAGTCGCTCCGCCAGCTCGACGCCGTCGAGACCGCCGTACTTGTCGATCTCGGGCTCGTAGACCGCGGGCCGCACCCCGACCGCGTCGCCGGCACCCGCGAGGAGGGCGGCGCCCGCTCCGGGCACGAGCTCGATCCGCCGCGCTCGGGGCGCGGTCGTGATCAGTTCGAGGTGCGCGCCGAGGTCGTCGACGCTGCGCACGAGGCGGTCGAGGCTCGCCCCCGGTCCGAAGACGCGCAGGCGCAGGTGCGGCCCGCTGCGATCGACGTAGCGGAGGAAGAACCAGCGGCTCGCGCCGAGCGCTCGCACCTCGGCGAGCACGGGCGGCAGGAGCCCCGCGACCACATCGTCGGTCGCGTCCACTCCTCCGGTGTACAGGCACGCGTACCACCACTGCGGGGCATCGGCGAGCTCGACCGGCCGCGGCGCGGCCCCGAGGAGCATCACCGGTCCTCACCTCCGAGCAGCACGACGTGCTCGACGGCGCGAAGGGAGCCGTCGGAGGCGCGCGCGTACTCCGAGGGCGCGGGCAGCGCCTCCGTGAACTCGACGCCGCGCAGGTCGTCGCGTCGACGGGCCTCGGCGAGCATCGTCTCGAGCAGCCGGAGCGAGTGCGGGCTGCGCAGATCGATCGCGACGGGCTTGCGGCCCACCGGATCCAGCGCGATGCGCGCCCTGACGAGGCGTGCGAACACCAGCGGCGGCAGTCCGTGCTCGCGCCGCCAGCGTCCGACGGAGCGGAGCATCTCGACATCGCCGCCGGATCCGGACGGCTGACCGCCGGCCAGCAGACCGGCGGGGAGCTGGGAGGCGGGTACGGTCCAGAGCGCGCGACGGGTGACGATCCTCCCGGTGGTGCGCCGTGGGCGCGACACGACCCGATCTGCGTCGGCGAGGACCGCGAACGCGGGCGACCCGAGGCGCGGCAGCCGCCACGGGTCGGCGAGGAGGGCGAGGATCCGCTCCGGCCCGCTGAGCAGGTGCGACGGCACCAGTCCGAGGTAGAAGGGCACGACGGGCGTGCCGTCAGCGGTCAGCAGCTCGATCGACTCGGTGGCCGGATCGTGGTGCAGGCGGAGCCCCGCGAACTCGACCGCGGCGGTCCGGTCCTCCGTCACCGGAGCCTCGACCGGCAACGACAACCGCGGCAGCGTGCCCGCAGCGGCGGACTGCATGCCGTTGATCTCCCACGAGGGCACGAACTCGACGGCGAGCCCGCCCCGCGCGAGACGGCGGGCGCGATCGGCGAGCAGGGGTCGGAGACCGGCGTGCAGCGCGCCGAGACGGCTGACGAGTCCCCCCTGGCCGCCCAGGAGCTGGTTGACCACGAGCAGCGGCGTGCCCCCGTGCACGACCTGCACGGCGACGGCGGCGGTGGCGGTCGGCATCGACCGGCCGAGCGGAGGCTCCGGCACCTCGATCCCCGACGCGTCGGCTCCCGGTCCCGCGAGCGCCGCGCGGAGTGCTTCATCAGCGCTCGCGGCGAGCAGCCAGCGCCACGGGTCCTCGATCGTGCCGCCGACTCCGCAGCGCTCGACGACCGCGGCGACGAGCGCCCGGTACGCGGACGAGCGGGTCGTGCGCCGGGCCACGGAGCCGGCGAAGCGCTCGAACTCGTCCTCGAGGTCGGGCGCGGGGCCGGCGACGGCGACCGACGGAGCCGCGTCGACGTAGACCTCGAAGCGGCGGCGCCCCGCGCTCACGCCGCGATCGGCGAGAGCACGCTCGGCCCGGTCGCGCAGCGCCGCTCGACGGCGGCCGCGCTCGACCCCGGTCAGGGCGGTGACGGCGCGCGCGTCGGCGGCGAGCTCGGCGAGCAGGGCTGCGGCGGGATGCTCGGGGATCGAGGCGTCCAGCCTCGCGGCGAGCACGTCGAGGGGGTGGCGCTCGGCGTAGCCCCAGGGCGCGACGACGCGCAGGAGCCCCGCGTCGAGCATGCGGAGGTAGGCGGCGAACGGATCGCTCCCTCCGAGCTCGTCGAGGAGGCGTCCGAGCGGTCTGCGTCCCCCGCGTTGGAGCGCCTCGAGCACCGCGCCGGTCTCGCGGAGGGCCACCCGCAGGGTGCTGCGCCAGACGAAGTCGGGGGTCTCGATCAGCTCCGCGACGGCGACGGGCTCGCGCACCGGGTCGAGACCGCCGGTGGGCAGCGGCTCGATCTCGAGGGCGGCGACGGCGGTCTCGTCGCGGGCGAGCACGTCGAGCCACGCCGCGGCGTAGGCGCGGGTGACCGCGGCGGCCGGGGCGGAGGGTGCGGGCGCGTCGGCGAGCGCGACCGTGGTGAGGGTGCCGAACGGGCTGGTCTTGCAGGCGGCGCGGGTGGCGTACGAGAGCAGGCTCCTGGCGGCGTGGCGTCCGGGATCGAGGGCGGCACGGCCGGGAGCGGCGGCGAAGTCCGGGCTGGCGTCGGCGATGGCGCCGATCACCTGGGGGTCGTCGCGCAGGGCCGTGAGCGCGGCTGTGGCTCTCGCGGTCCCGAGTTCGACGGCGTCGCGATGGTGCTCGCCGAGCACAGCGCGCAGGCCGGCCGCCTCCGCCCAGGCGGTGACCGCCTCCGCATCGGAGGGACGCTCCGCCAGCGCGATCCCGATCGCGGCGAGCAGGGCGGGGTCGAGGGCGGGCGGAGTCGCCGAGCGGGTGCGGCGGCGCAAGGCCAGCACGGCGCGGCGGAGGGTCCGGTCGTCGTCGAGGAGCGGGACGAGGCGGTGCAGAGCGCCGCTGGCCGCCACGCCCAGAACCGGGAGCCGCGCCTCGAGGTCGTCGAGGCGGGCGGCGAGCTCGTCGGCGCCTTCGGGCGCCTGGGGCAGCCGCTCGGCGTCGAGGCCCGCGACCCGATCGAGACGGAGGCGCTGGACGGGCGTGCGCAGTGCGGTGACGGTGATGCTCATGAGAGGACCTCCACGAGTCCGATGACGGTGCGGGCGACCCCCGCGACCAGAAGCACGAGGAAAGCGAGGCAGGCGAGGGCGTAGCCGATGAAGAATCGGCGGCGGCGGGCGGACAGCGCGGCGACTCCCTGCGGCAGCGGGAGGCGCAGGAGCCGGTGGGTGAGGAAGGAGAGGGCCTGGCCGCGGACGTTCACCTCTCCGACGAGCGCCGAGACGGCGTGGTACCCGTCGGACGGGGTGACCGGGTTCAGGTTCATGACGGTGAGGAACGCCTGGAAGACCAGCAGCACGAACGCGAGATCGCCGACCTCGCCGGGCACGGTCAGCGCGACGACGGCCGTGACTCCGAACCAGAGCTGGTCGTTGACCGGGCCGGCGAGCGAGAGGAAGGCCCGGGATCGCCGGTCCGGGACCCGGTAGGCGTCGGTGCGATCCACGTAGCCCACCGGCATGACGTAGAGCATCAGCCCGATCCCCGCCTCGCGGACGGGAACGCGCAGGTACTGGCAGACCAGCGCGTGCGCGAGCTCGTGCGCGGCGATCTGCGCGAAGAGCAGCGGATAGACGAGCCAGAGGTGGGCGGGTGGGCGCCAGTCGGCACCGGCGGTCGCCAGGGCGAGGACGCCGAGCACGGCGCCGATCGCGGCGAGGGCCGCCCACAGCGCGACCAGGTGCGACCCCGGCACGGAGCGCAGTGGTGCGATCAGCGGTTCGAGCGCTCGGTCGACGCTGCGCGTCAGCGGCAGGCGCAGCAGGTGCTCGCGGCGCATGAACCGAGCGATGCCGCGGCGGCCTCCGACGCGGGCAGGCGGCTCGTCGAGGGCGCCGGCCTGGCGCAGGCCGTGGGCGAGGCGGGCGAGGCGATCGGCGACCTGGTCCGCGTCGCGCTCGCCGCGGATCCGCTCGACGAGTTCGGACCCGGCGGCACTGCCGTCGAACAGCGGCAGGAGGGGGACGACCTCGCGGCCGATCGCGATGTAGCGGCCTGACGCCCCGATGTGCAGGAGGGGCTTGTCGTCGAGGCCGGCGAGAAGCTCCGCGTCGGCGCGCAGACGCGGGCGGCTGTCGCGGAACCAGTCCACGGGCGCGTCCTCCTGTGCGGAGGCGGTGCCGCGGGCAGTGGTCGTGGTGCTCACGCTGTTCCTCGTTTCGAACGGATGCTGAGGGGAGGGTGGAGAGGGTGAGGGGGGGTCGTGCCGCCCACGGTGGAGCGGGCGGCACGACGGGTCAGTCGCCGGCGCTCGAGAAGGAGCTGCCGGTCGAGGCCGAGGAGGCCGGGCAGGACGCCGAGCCGCCGGTCGCGAACGAGCCCGCGGTGGTGAAACCGGCCGCCACCTGGTTGTCGAGCTCCTCGACGGAGAGGTCGTGCGCGAGGAGGTCGTCGGCGAAGAGGTCCTGGTTCTCGCTGGCGTTCTGAGTCATGGTGTGTCCTTTCGAAGGGTGATGCGGTGGGTGGTGCGGATGTCGGCGATCAGCCGAACGAGGAGGCGGATCCGCCCGAGCTCGCCGTCGAGGCGGGGCAGGAGGCCGAGCTGAACGTGCCGGCGGAGCCCCAGGTGCCCAGAGCGGTCTGAGCGTCGAGCTCGTCGACGCCGAAGTCGCCGTCGAGGTCCTGTGAGGTGAGGTCGTCCATGGGAGTGGTCCTTTCGTCGTGGGAGGAGTGGGTGAGGAGGAGTGCCGGCGCGGCTCAGCCGAAGCAGCCGACGGTGCCGAGGGTCGAGGCCGACGAGGCGGGGCACGAGGCCGAGCCGACCGTCGAGCCCGAGCTCAGCGACGCCAGGGCGGCGTCGCCCGGCAGCTCAGCGACATCGAGGGCCTCGATGTCGACCGAGAACAGGTCGTCGTCCGGGGACGAGGAGGCGGGGAGAGCGGTCATGATGCGGTCCTTCCGTTGGTGGTGGTGGTGACGATGTCGCCCTCCACGGCCGGGTGGCCGAGGGAGGCGGCGAACAGCTGGGCGTTCGCGTAGCCGTCGACATCGAGGAGTCGACGAAGTCCAGAGGTGAGGAAGCCCGCGAAGGGGCTGCCGGCGAGCCCGAGTCCCGCGGCCTCGTGCAGCGCCGCCGTGACGGCCGCGGCGGCGCGCGTGTTGACGAAGCGCTCGCCGTGGTCGCCCCAGCGCTCGAGCGCATCGGCGAGCGGCGCGATCGCGATGAGGATGACGGGCGACCAGGCGTACTCGATCTGCAGCACCAGGTCGTCGGCGCTCTCCTCGTCGAGCTCGGCGAGCGGCACGAACTCGTCGCCCTCGAGCCGGAGGATCGCGGGCGACGAGCCGGTCATGCGCCGCGCGGCGACGAGCAGCTCGATGCCGAGTCCCGCCTCCGCCTCGCCCGGCCAGGTGGACGCATCGGCCAGGTGCCCCGCCCGCACGATCTGCGCGACGGCCTCGGCATCGACCCACTGCTCGCGGTAGAACCGCACCGACTCGCGATGCTCGAGCACCGCGTCGAGGCTGTGGAGGCGCGGGGACGCGTCCCGGCTGACGGGAACGGTCGGCAGGCTGGTCGGCCGCACCCCCTGCACTCGCGGGCGGCGGGGCGCCGCAGGCGACGGGCGGGTGGCGAGGGCGGCGGGCGAGAGCCGCACGCTCTGCTGGAGCTCGCCGATCAGCTCGTGCTGGGCGCGGAGCCCCCTCATCGGCGTCGGGATCGTGGTCATCGCGCGGTACCTCCGGTCGTGGTGGATGCGGCGGCCCCGTGCAGCGACACGACGGCCGTCACCGGCTCGGCGTCGAGGTCGATGCCGAGGAGGCGGCCGATCGCGGCGTCGTCCCAGGCGGGAGCCGCGTCGGCACGCAGTCCGTGCTGCGCCGCCAGGAGTCGTGCGTGGGTCACAGCGACCCCCGCATCGAGGTGGACGATGCGCCAGGCGAAGGCGGCGTACTTCGACGCCACCCGTCCGAGCGCACCGGTGAGCACCAGCACGGCGTCGGCGTCGGGATCGACTCCGGCGATGCGGGCGTCGGGGTCGGCCCAGGGCAGTTCGGCCCAGGTGTCGTCCCCGCGCTGGTAGCCGTAGACGCCCGCCGGCAGCCCCGCCACTCTCCGGGCGAGCACGGTGGCCTGCACCGAGCCGAGGTTGCCCCCGGAGGCGGCCCAGCGGTGCACCTTGCCCTCTCGCGGGGTGCCGCTCTCGCGGTTGCCTGCGGTGCGGATCACGAGGTCGGCGAGGACTCCGGCGGTCAGCGCGGACCCCTCGGTCTCGCGATCGGCCAGCGCCACGGTGCGCGCGCTCGGCCAGCGCTTGGAGTCGCGCTGCAGCACGATGTTCGACTGCTTGTAGTGGACCTGGTGGTCCTTCGGCGAGGCGAGGGCGCGCGGCGGGAACGCAGTCGACGCCTCGAAGGCGTAGGCGAGCGGGATCCCGTCGGGTGTCGACGGCACCGCCACCAGCCGGTCCTGCACCAGGGTCTCGAGGTCGAGCCGCACGAGAGACTGCTGCGACAGCGGCGTCCCGACTCGCGAGAGCAGGGCGGCGACGTCACCGGCGACGAGAGCGGCGGCCAGCGGGTGGTCCAGGGCGCTCGGGTCGTCGTGGGTCTCCGCCGCGATCTGGTCGGCGATGTCGTCGAACCGAGCGGTGTAGGAGGGATCGACGTAGGGCCCGTAGTACAGCCGGCGCCCGCGCAGCCGGACCGGCAGCACGCCCACGCCGGCGGCCGCGGCGCGCTCGGCGTCTCTGCGCAGCGATGCGGAGTCGCCGACGAGGATCAGCAGAGTCCGACCACCGACGGAGGCGGTGCCCGGCTCGACGAGTCGGACCTCGCCGATCTCGGTGAGTCGCAGCTCCGCGGTCAGCTCCTCGGCGAGGCCGGACGAGGTCGGTCCGGCGGCGACGAGCACCCGGCTGGTCCGCAGCCGCTGCACAGCCTCGGCGCCGGAGGCGTTCACCCGGGTCGAATCGATCGAGCGGGAGTAGAAGGCCAGGGCGGCGGGGTCCGCGCCGGTGACGTCGGGGGCGCCCTGGGCGTCCTCGAGCAGTCCGCTGGCGTAGAGCAGAGCGACGGCCGAGTGGGTCGCCCGCAGCGCCCGCCCGGTCTCCGCGGCGAGCTCCTCGATCGAACGGGAGCCGTCGAGCAGCGGCAGCAGAGCGCCGAGCACGGCGCCGGCCGCGCGCCCGCCGAGCAGCTGCCGGGTCGGCCCTCCCTCGACGAGCACGCCGTCGTCGCCGGGGACGACGACCAGGCCGGGGGCCAGCCGCGGGCGCCGCGGGAGGCGGAACTGCGGATCGGTCAGCGCGGCGACGCCCATCGCCTCGGCCCCGAGAACTCCGGATTCAGACATGGTGGGCACTCCTCCGGTCGGTCGCGCCGAGGGCGGCGAGCTCGGTCGACAGCGCCGACCAGGTCGAGTCGGGGCGGGGCACTCCGCAGCGCTCGCAGCCGTGCACAGGGATCAGCTCGGTGCGGTGGGTGGTGCCGTTCAGCAGGTGCACCGTGCGCACGACGTTGCGCTCCTCGGCGATGCGCCCCTCCCGCACGGCTGTCGCGATGCCGGCGAGCAGAGCGACGGCGACCGAGACGTGCTGCGGAAGGTGCCCGGCGGGGCCCGCGGACGGATCGGCGGCGTAGTGGCGCCACAGTGCCTCCGCTCGTTCGAGACCGCCGTCGTGCTGCCGCTGGCGCCGCTCGAGGCAGCGCTGGCAGCCGCCGATCGTGGCGGACGGGCCGCCCGAGCCGCCCGGCACGAGGGTCGGACCGACCCGGAGCCGGGGGTGGACGAGGACGGCCTGGGTGGTGGGCACACCCGTCTCGACGGAGGAGCGGTCGACGGCCTCGAAGAGCGCTGCCGACTCGCGCCAGGCGAGAGCGATCCGCAGATCGGGGTGCGGCCAGTAGGAGGGGTCGAGGCCGCGGTCGGGGGTGACCCGGTCGGCCGCGGTGACGTCGCCCGCGGCGCGCAGCACCGCAGTGAGGCGGTCCGCGACGGCCTCGGCCGCATCGCCCGAGGCGAGGAGGTGAACTCTCATGATGTCGTCCTTGATCTGCCGGGCCGGGTCAGGCGAACGGCTGCGGGAGCGGGTTGAGGCCGGCCTCGTCGGCGGCGGGATATCCCATCGCGACGGGGGCCTCGTAGAGGCGGGGGTGGGCGAGGTAGCGGCCGGTGTGCACGAACGAGAGCGGCATCAGCTCGGGCACGATCACCCGGACCACGCGGAAGCCGGCTGCCCGCGCCTCCTCGGTCGTGATCTCGACCACGACCACCTCGGCGCCGATGGCGTCGAGACGCTCGACCATGCCGTGCAGCTCGGTCTCGGGGTCGCCGCGGAGCTGCGACGGGATCTCGGACAGCCGGCGGGTCGCAGTCGAGGTGAGCAGGAAGTCGTAGTCGCGGATCCGCTGCGGCTCGCCCATGTAGCTGGCCCCGTGGAACACCGACGTGAAGTCGGCGACGTCGTCGGGCCGGCCGCGCGAGGCCTGCATGGCGATGCGCGACGATGCGGACTCCCGGAGCATCTTGGCGACCGAGTCGACCGGGTCGAGCGAGGTGTTGCACATCACGAGCTGGCCGAGCACCTCGTTCTCGGGGGTGACGTCGACGGAGTAGAAGGTCGGCACGCCGACGTCGGTCGTCGCGTCGTAGAAGCGGGTCTGCACGTGACTGGTGCGGTAGCGCTCGAGGAACGGCGCGAGGCGCTCGTCGTCGACGTCGATGTCGAGCTGCGGCCACGGGAGCCGCTGCAGCCAGGTGAGGGCGATCGAGTCGCGCTCGATGACCTCGCTGAGCCCGTTGATCACGGCCTGGGCGAGCGACGTGTGGGTCGCGCATCCGGTCGAGATCGGCATCGTGAAGCGCTCGGCCGGCGTCCGGGCCGGGATGTGCAGCCAGGTGGAGACGGCCGGGACGTACACGGGCCGCGAACGGGTCAGCGACCAGCCGCGCGTCCAGCGGAGGGGCGCGGTCGTGTCGACCGGGGCGTGGATCGAGCGCGGGTGGGCGAGCTCCGCCTCCGAGCACTGCGGGAAGCGGCGCAGGTCGATGCCCTCGTCGCCGAGCTCGTCCGAGGTGGCCCAGATCAGCTGGTCCTCGGGGACGAAGCACGAGGCGTAGCGCTCGATCGCCTCGGCGAGGCAGAGGCGGGAGGCCTTCTCGGGGTCGAGGGCGCCGCCGGCGCCGTCGATCCCGCCGCGAGTGGAGCCTCCGCGGGTCGATTCCCGGACGTTCGGCGAGACGGGCGAGAGGTCGCCGATCTGCGCGACGTAGATCGGGAAGCCGGGCTCACCGGGCTGGTTGGGCAGCCGGTCGACGCCGTGGACGACTCCGAGCGGGCCGACGAGGCGGTCGAGATCGGCGAGACGGCCGAGGTCGTGCTGCGCGCCGGTCATCGCTTCTCCCCCTGGTCCCAGCGGAAGAGCACGGTCGCCAGTGCTGCGGCGAGCGCCGCGACCGCGGCCATGACGCCCCAGGCGACCCCGATGTCCACAGCGTCCGCCGCTCCGACCAGATCGACCGAGAGGGCGTTCGCGAGCACCGTCGTCGGCAGCCAGGAGACGACCGCCTGAACCTCGGGAGGGAACACGCTGAGCGGGATGACGGACCCGGAGAGCATCAGCGCCACGGGGATCAGCAGCGAGACCACGGTGGTGGTCGCCTCCGAGTTCGAGGCCCGCGAGCCGATCAGGTAGCCGATCGCGAAGAGCATGGTCAGGCCGATCAGGGCCGTCACGATCAGCCGGGGCACGGCGGCCGGGCTGAGGTAGCCCAGCACCGCGGTGACCGCGATCACGAGAGCCAGCTGCGCCACTCCGAGCAGGAACCGGGCCGGCGACTGAGACAGGATGAACGTCGAGCGCCGCAGCGGAGTGGTGCCGAGCAGGCGCAGAGTGCCCTTGCCGCGCAGACCCACGACGGGCACGGCGGTGCCGAGCAGAGCGAGGGTGAGGAAGGAGACCATCACGATCGAGGCGAGGCTGTTGCGCAGTGGATCGAAGACCGCCGTGCCGTCGCTGTAGCCCGCCGAGATGCTCGTCCGCGCGATCCCCTCGGCGGCGACGCTGTCGACCAGGCCGCGCCACTGCGGCTTCTCCTGCGCGTCGAGCAGCACGGTCGCGCCGCCCTCCTGCACGGTGACGATCGCCGTCGACCCCGGAGCGGTCGTGCCCGGAGCCGCCTCGGTCGCGGTGAAGCCGTCGGCCTCGAGCCGGTCGACGAGCGCGGCGCTGCCGGCCGACTCCGCGACCGTCACCACGGGCCGGGGCGACTCCGCATCGATCGTGTTCGCCAGGAACCAGAACAGCCCCAGGAAGAACAGCGGGAAGAACAGGAGGAAGAACATCGTCTTCCCGTCGCGGAGCAGCTCGCGCGCGTTGGTCAGGCTCAGCTCGGCCAGCGCGGAGCGCGGCGGGGCCTCGAGAGTGGCGGTCATCGGTTCTTCCGTCCCTTCCGCTTCGTCCCGCGGGAGCGGGACTCGTAGTCGCTCGTCTCGGCGAGTGCGAGGAACACGTCCTCGAGTGTCCGGGTCGCGACGGTCAGGTCGCGGGGCCGCCAGCCGGCGGTGGTCAGGTGGGCGATCAGATCGTCGGAGTCGCTGGTGACGACCTCCACGCGCTGCTCGTCGGCGCCGGGCGAGGTCTCGAGCGACACGACCCCCGGATGAGCCAGCAGCGCGTCGGGAGCGGCCTCGAGCGGGAGCGTGAACGACACCCGGCGATGCGCGGAGCGCTGGCGCACCAGCTCCTCGGGGGCGCCGACTGCGACGATCGCGCCGTCGACGACGATCGCGACGCGGTCGCAGAGCACGCTCGCCTCGTCCATGTGGTGCGTGGTGACGACGACCGTGGTGCCCCGTTCGCGGAGCGAGGCGATCAGGCCCCAGAGACTCTGACGCGCTGCCGGATCCAGACCGGCCGAGGGCTCGTCGAGCACCACCAGCTCAGGATCGCCGATCAGGGCGACGCCGAGCAGGAGGCGCCGGCGCTGGCCGCCCGAGAGCCGCTTCACGCGCACCCCGGCCTGGTCGGCCAGGCCGATACGCTCGGCGATCTCGGCGACCGGCCGCGGTGCGGTGTGCAGCGAGGCGAACAGGCGCAGCGTCTCGGCGACGCTCAGAGTGTCGTAGAGGCTCGCCTCCTGCGGCTGCACGGCGACGCGGGCGGTGAGGGCGGCCCGGTCGGCCGCAGGATCGAGACCCAGGATGCGGACGGAGCCGCCGCTCGGACGACGCAGCCCCACCAGCAGGTCGATCGTGGTGGTCTTGCCGGCACCGTTGGGACCGAGGAGGCCGAAGACCTCGCCGCGACCGACCCGGAGGTCGAGGCCTGCGACCGCACGGAACTCGCCGTACGTCTTCACCAGACCCTCGACGACGACGACGTCGCCGTCGGAGGAGCGGCCCGCCCTCTGCGGTGCGGCTGCCGGTCGTTGCAGGATGCTCATGCTCTTCCTTCGTTCTGTGTCGGAGGGTCGCGGGTCGGAGGGGCGGGGCCTGCGGCTCACCAGTCCCAGATCTGCGGACGGACGACGCCGGGGGCGACGCGCTCGACGATCCGCTCGAGCTGCTGCACGTGCTGCGTGTCCTGCACGTCCTGCACCTGCTGCAGGGTCGCGGCGCTGAGCGGATCCGCCGAGGCCGGTCCGGCGGCGGCGGTCGCGAGTCCCACCGCCACGGCGGCAGTGATCAGGAGCTGGCGGGTCTTCGACATGGGCTGTCCCTCGTTCCGGTGGTCCGTGCCGGAGAGGAAGGGATCCTCGTCGGCCTGTGGATCGAGACTCGCCGACCCTCGAGGGGGCCACAACGTCAGCTTCCGGGCATGCCCTCTGCTGCCATCGAGAGCCCGCCGCCGGCCCGGAACGGCGGGGGAACGGCGTCCGGAGGGGCCGCGGCAGCTTCCGGACGTGACAGCTTCCTGACGTCGTCGACGGCCTGCGTCAAGGGGGGTACGGGCGCCGCGCCCGGCGCGTACTGTTCGGCTGATGACAGCCGACAACGACACCCCCGTCGCACCCGCCGCGGTCCTCTTCGACATCGACGGGACCCTCGCCGACACGAACTTCCTCCACGTCGAGGCGTGGTCGCGCGCCTTCTGGCAGGCCGACCTCGTCGTCCCCGCCTGGCGCATCCAGCGCGCGATCGGCGCCGACTCGTCGGAGCTGCTCGACATGCTCCTCGACGACGAGGTGAAGGAGGAGCAGCGTGCGCTGGTGAAGTCGCTGCACACGAAGAACTACGCCGAGACGACGGCACGCATCGTTCCTCTGCCGGGGGCTCGCGAGCTCGTCGCGACGCTCGTCGGTCGAGGCGTCCGCGTCGTCCTCGCCACCTCGGCGCCGCAGAACGAGCTCGATGTGCTTCTCGACGTCCTCGACTTCGGCGGATCGGTCCACGCTGTCACCAGCGGTGAAGACGTCGCCACCGCGAAGCCCGCCCCTGACCTGATCGCGATCGCCCTCGAGCGCGCGGGCGTCTCCGCCGATCGCGCCCTCATGGTCGGCGACGCGACGTGGGACGTCCTGGCCGCCGAGCGCGCGGGCCTCGCGACGGTCGGAGTCCTCTCCGGCGGCACCTCGGAGCACGAACTCCGCGAAGCCGGAGCCGTCGCCGTCTACGAGGACGCGGCGGCCGTCCTCTCCGGTCTCGGCGAAGGACCCCTCGCGAGCCTCCTGAACTGACCAGCCGCCTGCCCAGGAGGCTCACGAGCCTCAGTCGCGGGGTCGCCGCCGCAGCACGAGGAGCGTCACTCCGATGGCGGCGGCGACCGCGACGAGAGCGCCGCCGATCCACAGCACGTCCCCGAGAAGTGCCGGGTCCGATCCGGACGCCGCCTGCGCCTCGTCGGCGGACTCTGCCCGTCCTCCCGAGACGGCGACGGTGCCGTTGCAGTCCGGGACCGAGTCCGACCCCTCGGCGAGCGCGGTCCCGTCGGCCGGCGCCCAGTCGAACGCGTACTGGCCGGACACAGGGTGCCCGTCGGTGGACACGACCTGCCAGGTCACCTCGTACTCCCCCGCCGCGCCGAGCTGGAGCGGCATCGACGCTTCCGGCCCGACGACGCTGACGCAGCCGTCGCCGTAGTAGAGCCCGTCCGGCCCGACGACGCGCAGAGCCGCCGCCGTCCCGTCCGTCCCGAGGACGAGCAGGTCGTCGTTCGTCGTCAGCACCAGCGTTCCCGGCTGCTCCGTCACCGTCGAGTCCGCCGCGGGAGTCGTCGAGACGAGGTAGTTGTGCGCGCTGGCGGGCGCCGCCACCGCGATCGAGCCGAGCAGCCCGATCGCGGTCGCGGCGACCAGGACCCTCCGACGGGTCACGCCGACGCCTTGGGTCCGCGGCGGCGGGAGGCTAGCCCGACGGCCACGCCGACCGCGCCGACGACGAGCCCGCCGACTCCGAGGATGCGGGCGAGCACGTCGTCGCTGCTCGTGGCCGTCGTCGCCGAGGCGGTGGTCGCGACCGCGTCGTCACCGTCGCCGTCGTCGTCGTGTCCTCCCCCGTGGCCGGACCCCGCGTCCGCGGCGGTCACGGCGACGGTGGGAGCGGGCAGCTCGGGCTCGTCCTGGCCCTCGACGGTCGGCTGGTCCCAGGCGGTGCTGCCGGTCTCGCACGTCTGGAGCACGGGGAACTCCAGCGTGGAGCCCGCCGCGTCCTCGGGGAGCTGCAGCTGGAGGGCGACGGTGTCGCGATAGCCGTCGGCGAGGGGCGTCTTCGCCGTGTAGACCACGTCCGAGACGCGCTGCGTCGCCGTGTTCCCGTGGGAGTCGGTGACCGGGTCCGCGATCGCGACCTCGTTCTTCACGACGTCCCAGTTCGGGTTGATCGTCGGGCTGACCGAGTTGATGCCGTCGGGCATCGTGATCGTGAGTCCCGTCGTCGGCGAGCCCTCGCAGCCGTGGGCCAGCGAGAACGTCACCACCGTGTAGGAGCCGGCGGCGGTGCTGCTCGCCGCGGCGGTCACGTGCGCGCTGGCCGCCGTGGGCGCGGCGAGAGCGAGCGCGATCGATCCGGCGGCGACGAGTGCGCCGCTGCCGGCGAGACGGAGCCGCGAGAAGGAGGAGGAGGAAGAAGAAGAAGAAGAGCGGGTCATGACGGTCGTGTCCTCGGGGGAGATCCGGCGCGAGGCCGGGAGTTCAGGACGCAGCGCGGGTTCGCGGTGCGTGCGGAGGCGCCGACCGGAGCCGCTCCCGCACGGGAGGGCGTCAGGCGGCGCGGAGGACCCGCAGGGGCGGACCGCGGTGCCGGAGGATCGAGAGGACCGCGTCGAAGGAACGGGGCGCCCGTGGCTCGGGGGTGCCGGTCATCGAGACGCCCGGGGTCGCCGGGAGCGCGACGGCGGACGCGCGGGCGACGATCCGCACGACGACGCGCTGCAGACCGGCCCCCAGCGTCCAGAAGAGGAGCTCGCCGTGCCGGAACGCCGCGATCGTGAAGGCCGCCGCAGCGAGGTGGGCGACGAGCATCAGCGGCGCGTGGGCGGCGTGCCCGCCTCCGCCGGCGATCAGCTCGATGGTCGATCCGTCGTGGAAGTGCGCGCCGGTGCCCGTCGTGCCGACCACGCTCACCTCCCCGCCGCTGCCCGTGACGAGGAAGAGGCCGTGGTACGCGATCTGGCTGAGGAGCACGGAGAGCGTCAGCCGGGGAAGGGACAGGCGGCGCCCCGAGAGGAGGACGCAGACGACGACGGCGAACGCCGCGGCGAGGGCGAGCACGGCAGGAGCGGGGGTCTCGGCGCCCGCGAACGTGTGGGAGGCGGCGGCCGTGGCGGTCGCGGCGAGAGCGGCGGCGACGCCGCGTGCCACTCGTGCGCCTCGGGTCTGCACTCGCTCGTCCTCTCGTCGTCGCGTCGACGCGTGCGCGCGACGTCTCCAGGGTAATCGACCCGGCGGAGCAGCCCCCCGCCGTCCCGCTTCCCTGCCGTTACGAAGCCGTTACCTAGATCACCGAAGGAAATCCAAACCCCCGCAGGGAGGGCTCCGAACACATGACAACGGCCGCGAAACGGTCCACACAGAACAGGTCCTCCGCATCGAGTGGGGGCCGTCTCACGAAGGAGAAATCCCATGCGATCCACCAAGCGTTCCGCCCTCGCCGCATTCGCCCTGCTGGGCACTGCCGCCCTCGGCCTCACCGCCTGCTCGAGCGGAAGCGGCTCGACCACCGCCGCCAGCGACGCAGCGACCGAGATGTCGACCCCGATGGCCACCTCCTCGGCCTCCGCCTCCTCGACCCCCATGGCGACCATGGACCCGGCCGCGAACCTCGTCGGCCCCGGCTGCGCCGCCTACGCCGAGCAGGTCCCGGACGGCGCCGGCTCGGTCGAGGGCATGTCGCTCGACCCCGTCGCGACCGCCGCGTCGAACAACCCGCTGCTGACCACCCTGACCGCTGCGGTCTCCGGTGGCCTCAACCCCGACGTCAACCTCGTCGACACGCTGAACAGCGGCGAGTTCACCGTCTTCGCCCCCGTCGACGACGCGTTCGCCAAGCTCGACACCGCGACCGTCGACTCCCTCAAGACCCCCGAGGGCGCCGCCACGCTGTCCTCGATCCTGACCTACCACGTCGTCCCCGGCCAGATCGCCCCTGACGCGATCGCCGGCGACCACGCCACCGTCCAGGGTGGGAACCTCACCGTCACCGGTTCCGGCGACGACCTGAAGGTCAACGACGCGTCCGTCATCTGCGGTGGCGTCCAGACCGCCAACGCGACCGTGTACCTCATCGACACCGTGCTGACCCCCCCGGCCAGCTAATTTCCTTCACCGGCTCCGGCCGCTGATCACGCCGAAGGGCGGGCACCGCGAGGTGTCCGCCCTTCGGCGTTCGCGCGCGCAGTCGTGCAGCGCGAGCCGTGCAGTGCGGAGCCACGCAGCGCGGAGTCGGAGGGTCACCACGATCCGGCACTCCTCGGCACGCGCCACCACGGGACCCACCACTCACACCACGAGGCGCGGACCCCGATGCAGGGGTCCGCGCCTCGTCGTCGTGCGGTCGGCGGCTACTCGGCCGGGGCGCTGATCTCGCGCAGGACGCGGTCGCCGGGGCGGGCCTCGATCATCTCGGCCTCGATCTCGGCCCGGTCGAGCAGCTCCTCCATGCGGCGGCGGCGGTTGCGCGTGATGAGCGTCACGACCGTGCCCGTCTTGCCCGCGCGGCCGGTGCGGCCGGAGCGGTGGAGGTACGTCTTGTACTCGTCGGGAGCGTCGGCCTGGATCACCAGGTCGATGTCGTCGACGTGGATGCCGCGCGCGGCCACGTCGGTCGCGACCAGCACGTCGACGCGTCCGCTGGTGAGCAGCGCGAGGTTGCGGGTGCGGCGCGACTGGTTGAGGTCGCCGTGGAGGCTCGTCGCGGGGATGTCCGCGTGGTCGAGCTGCTCCGCGAGCTGCTCCGCGAACGCGCGGGTCCGGGCGAAGATCAGCGTCTTGCCCTGGCGGGCGGCGAGCTGCTCGATGATCTCGGCCTTGTCGCGGTGCTCGATCAGGAGCACGCGGTGGTCGATGGTCGAGGACGCCTGGTCCTCGCCGGCGACCTCGTGGACGCTCGGCTCGACCAGGAACTCGTCGACGAGCGTCGCGACGCCCTTGTCGAGCGTGGCCGAGAACAGCAGGCGCTGGCCGCCGTCGGCGGTCTGGCGGAGGATGCGCTGCACCGGCTCGAGGAAGCCGAGGTCGCACATGTGGTCGGCCTCGTCGAGCACGGTGATGGTGATGTTCGAGAGGTCGAGGCGGCCCTGCTCGACGAGGTCCTCGAGGCGGCCCGGCGTCGCGATGACGATGTCCACTCCGCGCTGGAGGGCGCCGACCTGCTTGTACTGGGGGACGCCGCCGTAGATGGTCGTCGTGAACAGGCCGACGGAGCGGGCGATCGGCTGAATCGTCCGGTCGATCTGCATGGCGAGCTCGCGGGTCGGCGCGAGGATGAGCGCACGCGGAGCGCGACCCGGCTTGCGGCCCTTGGCTCCGTTGTTCTCCATCAGGCGCTCGACGACGGGGGCACCGAAGGCGATCGTCTTGCCGGAGCCGGTCTTGCCGCGTCCGAGGACGTCCTTGCCGGCGAGCACCTCGGGGATGGTCGCGGCCTGGATCGGGAACGGCGCGGCCGCTCCGAGCTCGGTCAGCATGCGGACGATGTTCCCGCCCAGGCCGAGGTCGCCGAAGGTGACGCCCTCGACGTCGACAGCGAGGGTGGCCGTCGCCTCGAGGCGCTCGAGCACGACGTCGTCGGCCTGGTGCGGCGCGCGGGCGTCACGGCTGGGGTAGAAGTCCGAGCCGGAGTCGCGGCGCGAGGGACGGGAGTCGCGGTCGAACGAACGGGTGGGGCGGTCGCCGCGGTCGTGGCCGCGCGAGGGACGCGCGTCCCGGTCGAAGGAGCGGGCCGGGCGGTCGCTGCGGTCGAACGAGCGGGCGGGACGCTCGCTGCGGTCGTAGCCGCGCGAGGGGCGCTCGTCGCGGTCGCCGGGGCGGGCGGGACGGTCGTCGCGTCCGTAGGAGCGGGCCGGACGGTCGTCGCGGTCGTTCGAGCGGGCCGGACGCGCATCGCGCTCGAACGACCGAGCCGGACGGTCGCTCCGGTCGAAGGAACGGGCCGGACGCTCCTCACGGTCGTTCGAGCGGGCCGGACGCGCATCGCGGTCGAACGACCGAGCCGGACGGTCGCTCCGATCGAAGGAACGGGCCGGACGCTCGTCGCGCCCGTAGGAGCGGGCCGGACGGTCGTCGCGATCGTTCGAGCGGGCCGGACGCGCGTCCCGGTCGAACGACCGAGCCGGACGGTCGCTCCGATCGAAGGAACGAGCCGGACGCTCGTCGCGCCCGTAGGAACGAGCCGGACGGTCGTCGCGATCGTTCGAGCGGGCCGGACGCGCGTCGCGGTCGTACCCGCGGGAGGGACGGTCGTCGCGCTCGTTCGAACGGGCCGGACGCGCGTCGCGGTCGTAGCCGCGCGAGGGCCGCTCGTCGCGGTCGTCGGAGCGAGCGGGGCGCTCGGCGCGCTCGGTGGCCCGCTCGGCGCGCTCGTCGGCATTCCAGCGCGCCTTCTTGGGCGCGTTCTCGTCGACGACGCGGAAGCCGCGGTGGCCCTCGCTGCGCGAGCCGGGCTTGGCACCGGGGAAGCGCGAGCGGCCGCCGAGCTGGGACTTGCCGCTGGAGGCGCCGAAGCGGTTGGGCTCGAAGTTCTTGGCCGGACGTCCGCCGGCGGGCTTCTTGTTCTTGGGCATGGCAGTTCTTCCTGGGTTCAGGTCGTGCGCGAGGAGGCGACGCCGGAGCAGCCCCGTCGTGAGGGGCGTCCGTGCGCTGGACTGCTGCGGGGCAGCAGGGGGAGAACCCGGGCGAGTCATTGACCGGGGCCGATTCACACATGTGATTCGTCTCACGACGACTGTCGGAGACTCGGCCCACTTGACTAACAAACCCATCCGCACGAGAACGCGCGGTGTCAAGAGCCGACCGAGCGAGTCTACACGCGGCCCCGGAGCCTGGCTAGGGCGGGGAGACGTGCGACCAGGAGCCGCCCAGGTCGGGAGCCGCGAAGCCCGGACGTCGCGCACCTCCGCGCCGATCCCCCGCCGAGACGCCCCGTCCGCAGCCCCAGCCCTCAGCCGCAGCACGACCTGCCGACGCGCGAGCCCGCGCAGACCGCCCCCGCACCCGCTACTGCGACGCCCGCCGAGCCCGGTAGGCGGCCACGTTCGCGCGGTTCCCGCAGTTGCCCGTGTCGCAGTAGCGCTTCGAGCGATTGCGCGAGAAGTCCACCAGCACCGCCTCGCAGTCCTCCGCCGCGCAGACGCGGATCCGCTCGCGCTCGTCGCCGCGGATCACGTCGACGAACGCCATGGCGGCCTCGACCAGGATGCGGGTCGCCAGCGGGCTCTCGTCGCGCGTCGCGTGGAGGTGCCAGCCGTACGGTCCGTGCCGGACCAGCTGCGGGAGCGCGCGGCCGGAGTCGAGCATCCCGTTGACGACGGGGACGAGGTCCTCCTCGGCCCGCGTGAGCCAGAGGGTGCGGAGGGAGGAGCGGATCGCCCGCACGGCCTGCAGCTCGTCGGCCGATCCGTCGCGGCTGCCCGTGTACCGGTTCTCGAGGAGGAAGTCGTCCAGCTGCTCGATCGTCGCCATCTCGTCCTCGCCGGACGGCGAGAGCTCGGGGAGCGTGTTGACGAGGGTGGCGGTGGAGGTCAGCGACGCCTCGACGTCATAGGCGAACACCATGTTGACTCCTGACAGTGCGGCTCAGTAGTGTGCGATCAGCTCGCTGTCACGAGTGTAATCCTTTTGACTCCTGAAGGAGCCGGCCATGACCGCCGAGAGCACCGCCGCCGTCACCCTCCCCGCTGCGAGCGCGCCCGCGCCTGCACGGCGCCTCGGCTCCGGCCTCGTCGCGGCGCTGGCCGCGTCGGCGGCGTTCGGTCTGGGCGGGCCCTTCGTGAAGCCGCTCCTCGAGGCGGGCTGGACGCCGGCGTCCGCGGTCCTCTGGCGGGCGGGCGGCGCGGCCCTGATCCTCGCGATCCCGGCAGCGCTCTCCCTCCGCGGCCGCTGGCCCGTGCTCCGCCGCAACCTCGGCACCGTCGCCCTCTACGGGGTCTTCGCCGTGATCGCCGCGCAGCTCTGCTTCTACAGCGCGATCGAGCACATGTCGGTCGGCGTCGCCCTGCTGATCGAGTACCTCGCGCCGGTGTTCCTCGTCCTCTTCGCCTGGGCCCGCACGCGCCGGCACCCCGGCCGCTTCACCCTCGCCGGCTCCGCTCTCGCGCTCGGCGGCCTGGTGCTCGTGCTCGACCTGTCCGGCGAGTCGACGCCCGAGCTGGTCGGGATCGCCTGGGCGCTGACCGCCTCGCTCGGCCTGTGCGTCTACTACGTCATCGCCGGCCGGGTGGACCCGGAGCTGCCGCCGATCGCGCTCACGGCGGGGGCGATGACGGTCGGCGCCGCGATCCTGCTGGCCCTCGGAGCGCTCGGCGTCACGCCGCTGCGCGCGACGTTCGGCGAGGTGGTGTTCGTCGGAGCGGAGGTCAGCTGGCTCCTCCCCGCGGGCGTGATCCTCGGCATGTCGACGGTGCTGGCGTATCTGCTCGGGATCGAGGGCGGACGCCGTCTCGGCACGCGGATCGCGTCGTTCGTCGGGCTGACGGAGGTGCTGTTCTCGATCGCGGCCGCGTGGCTGATCCTCGGGGAGCTGCCCGCGCCGATCCAGTTCGGCGGCGGCGCGCTGATCCTCGCGGGGGTCGTCCTGGTCCGGCTGCAGCGCGAGCCCGGCACCCCCTGATCGCGGGGGTGCCGCAGCCGCAGTGCCGAGCACCCCGTACGCTGATCGCACTCATGCGCGAGCCCACCCGATCCCCGCGACGCGTCGCCGCGGTCCTGGCCGCCCTCGCACTGCTCCTCTCGGGCTGCGCGAGCACCACTCCCGTGTCGGAGCCGGTGGCGCAGGCGGTCGGAGCGGCACCCGCGCCCGACTGGTCCGGCGTGAGCGTCACGGCCGACGTCGTCTACGACCAGAGCACCGGGCAGAGCGTCGACGTCTGCTCCTCCCCCGCTCCGTCGTCGGAGCCGCGGCCCGCCGTCCTCGTCGTGCACGGCGGCAGCTGGGCCCGCGGAGGCAAGGCCGACGCGAACTGGCGTCCGATCTGCCAGTGGCTCGGATCGGAGGGGTTCGTCGCCGTCTCGGTCGACTACCGCCTCGTACCGGCCGCCGTGTTCCCCGCGCAGCTCGACGACGTGACGGCCGCCCTCGACTGGCTGCTCGAGCCGGAGCAGACCGCGCGCTTCGGAATCGACCCGGAGCGGGTGGCGGTGCTCGGCGGCTCGGCCGGCGGCAACCTCGCCTCGCTGCTCGGCACGCTGCCGGCGACCTCGTCGCGCCTGGCCGCGGTGGTCGACCTGAGCGGCCCCTCCGATCTCAGCGCCGCCGGCCTCGCCGACGACGATCCGGTGGTCGGAGTCGCGGCCGCCGTGCGCAGCTACCTCGACTGCGCGGACCTCGCCTCCTGCCCCGCCGCGACCGCCGCCTCTCCCCTCGCGCAGGTGGACGGCTCCGAGCCGCCGTTCCTCATCGCGCACGCGGCGCACGAGCGGGTCGCGCTCAGCCAGTCGACCCGGTTCGCCGAGGCGCTGCGCGCAGCGGGCGCGAGCGTCGACCTCCTCGTCCTCCCCGGCTCGCTGCACTCCATCGCGCTGCTCGACGACGCTCTGCGGGCCCGGGTCGTCGGGTTCCTCCGCGCCCACCTGGGCTCGTGAGCGGAGTCGTCGTCCGCCTCGAGGACGCAGCCGGAGCGGAGTGCCTCCTCGCCGCGGTCCCGCCCCGGCACGCCCGCGTCCTCGTCGCCCGGATCGACGGGGCGGCGGCCGGCGCCCTGGTGCTCGCTCCCGGCCCGGACGACTTCGCCGAGGTGCTGGAACTCGTCGTCGCCTCGGTCCACCGGCGCACAGGCGTCGCCCGACGGCTCGTCGCGGCAGCGGAGTCATGGGCGCGCGTGCAGCGGATCCGCACGCTGCGCCTGGCCGCCGCTCCGGAGCTCGCCCCTGCGGCCGAGGCGCTCGGCTTCACGGCGATCGACGGCTTCGGAGCCCACGTCGGCGACGACGCGGTGCTCTGCTTCGCACGTCCTGTCTGAGAGGCGCCCGCTCGGCGGCGAGCCGGGTCCGAGGCGCCCGCTCGGAGGCGCGGTGCCGTGATTTCGCCGGTCCACAGCCCGGCGCACACCCCCGCCCTCAGTCGATCGAGCAGCCCGGCTCGTCCGACAGCGCCCGCTCGATCCGGGCGCGGTGCTCGTCCGACATCGGCGGCAGGGCGTCGGGCGCGAACCAGCCGACCTCGGTCGACTCGTCGTCCGCGACGTGGGCCTCCCCCGAGATCCAGCGGCAGCGGACCACGTGGTCGAGGTACTGCGAGCGGTCCCCGTTGGGGTACTGCATCGGCGGGAGGGTGTGCACCTGCACGAGGCGCTCGACCTCGATCTCGACGCCCGCCTCCTCCTGCGCCTCGCGGCGGGCGGTGTCGGCGACGGTCTCGCCCGGATCGATGATCCCGGTGACGGCCGTCCAGGCGCCGGTGTCGGCGCGCCGGACGAGCAGGACCTCGAGCGCCGGATCCTCGCGGAGGATCACCGCGGTCACGCCGGTGAGCCAGAGCAGCTCGGTCCCGATCCGCTCGCGCAGCCGCAGGACGAACTCGGGAGTCGCCATCAGTGCGCTTCGGGCCGGAAGTCGAACGCGACGATGCCGGCCGTGTCGACGAACGGCCCGACGAACTCCTTGAACGCGTCGTGCGCCGGGTCCCAGTGCGCGGGGTCCTCGACGGCGGGCCTGCCCAGGTAGTAGTGCAGGTCGCCCTCGGACGAGAAGGTCAGCAGGAACGCGCGGTCGAAGCCCTCGCCCGCGCCCTCGATGCTGAGCTGCGGCCCCGTCTCGATCGACTCGATGTAGCGCCGTCCGTCGCGGACGCACTCGTCGGCCAGGGCGAGGAAGCGGCGGGTGACTTCGTCCGCCTCGGTGACCAGCGCCGTCGGGCGGAAGCGGATCAGGACGAGGTGCCGGAGCGTGCCCGGGCGGAAGTCGCGGGCGACGAAGCGCTCCGGACCGATCTCGTCGAGGACCGCGGTGGCGCGCTCCGGTCCGCTGCGCCAGCGCGAGCCGACCGTCTCGGCCGCATCCCTGATGTCCGTCATGCCGACGCCTTCCCGGCGCGGGCGGCACGCCGCCGCTCACGATACCCCTCGACCAGGTTGTAGACGACGGGCAGGACCACGAGGGTCAGCACCGTCGAGGACACCAGGCCGCCGATCACGACGATCGCCAGCGGCTGCGAGATGAAGCCGCCGTGGCCCGTGATCCCCAGCGCCATCGGCAGCAGGGCGAAGATCGTCGCGAGGGCGGTCATCAGGATGGGCCGGAGCCGCCGTTCGGTGCCGTGCAGCAGCGCCTCCCGCACCGGCATCCCGCGGTCGCGGTACTGGTTCACCAGGTCCACGAGCACGATCGCGTTCGTGACGACGATGCCGATCAGCATCAGCACGCCGATCAGGGACGGCACGCCCAGCGGCACGCCGGTGATCACCTGCAGGAGGATCGCGCCGGTCGCCGCGAACGGCACGGACACGAGCAGGAGCAGCGGCTGCAGGAGCGAGCGGAAGGTCGCCACCATCACGACGTAGACGATCAGGATCGCGACCAGGAGCGCGATTCCCAGCTGCGAGAACGCGTCGGCCTGGTCGGCGGTCACTCCGCCGAGGGAGGCGTCGACACCGGCCGGCAGCGACGTCGCGTCGATCGCGTTCTGCACGGCGGTGTTCGCCGAGGCGAGGTCGTCGCCCTCGGGGGTGACGGTGATGGTCGCGGTGCGCTGGCCGCGCTCGGTGGTGATGCTCGCCGGGCCGTCCGTCTGCTCGACCGCCGCGAGGGTGGAGAGCGCGACGGTGCCGGTGAGGGTCGGCACCTCGAGGTTCCGCAGCTCGTCCACCGTGGCCGGCGGCTGCCCGTCCGCGAGGTAGATCGAGAGGGTGCGGTCGTCGATCACGACGCTGCCGACCTGGCTGGGCTGGAGCGCCTGGCTGACGATCGTGCCCACGGCGACCTCGCTGAGACCCGCCCGGGCCGCGGCGTCCCGGTCGACCCGCACCGCGATGTAGGGCAGCGAGGAGGAGAGGTTGCTCTCGGCCTGGCTGATCCCGTCGGTCCCGCGCAGGGCCTCGAGCAGCTGGTCGCTCGCGCTCTGGAGGTCGCTCTGCGAGGCGGTCGAGAGGTCGACCTCGATGTCCGAGGAGGCGCCGAAGCCGGAGGAGGCGGCGACGCTGATGTCCTCGGCCGAGGCGACGCCCGACAGCGCGTCGCGGACGTCCGCCTGCACGGCCTCCTGGTCGGCCGACTCGTCGGTGGTGACGGAGTAGCGGATCGAGGTGCCGCCTCCGCCTCCCCCGCCGAAGGCGCTCTGCAGCCCTCCGGAGGAGCCGACCGTGAGCTGGACGGTCTCGACACCGCCGACGCCGAGGATCGCCGTGCTCGCCTGCTGCGCCGTCGCGTCCTGCGCGTCGAGGCTCTGGCCGACGGGGACCGTCTGGGTGACGGTGAAGGTGTTCTGGCCGCTGGAGCCGAGGAAGTTCGTCTTCATCAGCGGGTACAGCGCACCGGTCCCGACGAGCACGAGCAGCGCCAGGAGGACGGTGACGACCGAGTGCTTCAGCGTCCAGTGGATGATCGGGCCGTAGACCGACTGCAGCCCGCGCGCCCGGCGGGGGGCGGCGTGAGCGCCGTGGTGCGGGGCCTCCTCGACCGGGGCGGCGATGTCGACCGGGACGCCCGAGGCGGGTGCTCCTCCGGCCGCCGCGCGCTCCTCCGCGAGCGCTGCCTGGGCGGCCTGGCGCACCGCCGGCCGCTTCGAGGGGCGGAGGAACCAGTAGGCCAGCACCGGCACGATCGTCAGCGCCACCACGAGGGAGGCGAGCAGGGCGATCGACACGGTCAGCGCGAAGGGACGGAACAGCTCGCCCGTGGTGCCGCCGACGAACGAGATCGGCAGGAACACCGCGACCGTGGTGATCGTGGAGGCCGTGATCGCGCCGGCGACCTCGCGGACGGCGACCGCGATGGTCCGGGCCCGGTCCTCGCCCGCGTCGAGGTGCCGCTTGATGTTCTCGATGACGACGATGGAGTCGTCGACGACGCGGCCGATCGCGATGGTGAGCGCGCCGAGGGTCAGGATGTTGAGGGTGTAGCCGGCCGTCTGCAGGCCGATGAAGGTGATCAGCACCGAGGTCGGGATCGAGATGGCCGTGACCAGGGTCGAGCGCACCGAGAGCAGGAACAGCAGGATCACCAGCACGGCGAAGACGAGGCCGAGCGCCCCCTCCTGCGCGAGCGACGCGATCGACTCCTGGATGTAGGGCGCCTGGTCGAAGACCGAGGTGAAGGCGGCGTTGTCGCCGATCGACTCCTCGAGGTCCGGGAGCAGCGCGGTCACGCCGGTCGACACGTCGACGGTGTTCGCGGCCGGGAGCTTGGTGATCGAGAGGGTCAGGGCGGGCTGGCCGTTGACGCGCGAGATCGAGGTGACGGGGGCGTCGGTGACGGCGACCGTTGCGACGGAGCCGAGGGTGGTGACGGTCGGCTCGGCCGCCACGACCGCTCCTGCGCCTCCCGTCGCCGCACCGGCCTCGGAGCCGCCGGCGGAGGCGCCAGCGCCCGCGGACGCACCCGCGCCCGCGGAGGCTCCGGCGCCCGCGGACGCACCGGCGCCGCCGGAAGCACCCGCACCCGCGGAGGCGCCCGAGGACGGCAGCAGCGGCAGCGCCGCGATCGCGTCGGTCGAGTCGAGCTTGACGCCCGACTGCACTGAGAAGGTCGAGCCGTCCTGGGTGATCTGGCCGCCCGCGACGAGCACGCCGTTCTGCTGCAGCGCCGAGCGGATGTCGCCGGTCGAGAGGCCGGCTGCGGCGAGCGCCGCGTCGTCGGGGGTGATCGTGACGCGCTGGGCGGTCTCGCCGACGAGCGCCGCCTCGCGCACGCCCTCGACCTTCTCCAGGTCCGGGATGACCGTGGTGCGCAGGCGCTCGGCCAGCGCGTCCGCGTCGCCGTCGCTCGACACGGCGAGCTGCAGCACCGGCAGGTCGTCGAAGGAGCCGGTGACCACCTGCGGGTCGACGCCGTCCGGGAGCGTGCTCTTGATGCGGTTGATCGCCTGCAGGATCTTCTGCTCGGCGGTGGCGAGGTCGGTGCCGTACGTGAAGGACGCCGAGATGAGGGAGGAGTCCGTGGAGGACGTCGCGCTGGTCGTCTCGAGCCCCGGCACCCCCTGGATGGCGGTCTCGATCGGCGTCGAGACGTCGTCGTTGACCACCTCCGGAGCGGCGCCCGGGTAGGACGTGACGACGGCGAGCTGCGGGAAGGAGATCGACGGCGCGAGCTCCTGCTTGAGCCCGGTGAGGGCGACTCCGCCGAAGACGGCGATGACGACGGTGACGAGCGCGATGAGCGCCCGGTTCTTCATGCTGAGGACCGCGAGGAGATGCACCCTAGGAGTCTTCCATCAGCCGACTGAGTATTGGGCGGGACGCGGTGTCGCGGGCGCGACGCACCACGGGACGATCCGCACCACCGGCCGGACCCGGGCGCCCTCAGCTCAGGCGGACCTCCGCCGTCGAGGACCCGACGGGCAGGCTCACCGCAGCGCCCGCCCCCGCGCTCGAGAGCGCGAAGTCCCCGGCGAACGCCCGCACGCCGACGCGCCCCTCGGCGTCCGTCCGCAGCACGGTCGGCTCGAGCCACCACTGCCCGCGGATCCGCGAGCGCAGCGCCTCGTAGGCCGGCTTCGGGCTCCCGTCGCGGCGGAGGAACCCGCCCGGCGCTCCGAGCCAGGCTCCGGCGTCGTCGAAGCCCCAGTAGGTGATCGCCTCGACGGCCGGATGCGCGACCAGCGTCTCGTAGTGCCGCACCATCTCGTCCGCCTGCCGCGCCTCCCCCTCCGGAGTGGTGGGCCAGTCCTCGACCACGTGGTCGTTGAGGTCCTCGATCTCGGCGGGCATCAGCTCGCCCGAGACGAGGGTGGTCTCGGTCCAGTGCAGCGGCAGGCCGAAGCGCGCGAACCTGTCGCAGATCGCCGTGATCTGCTCCTCCCCGCGGAACCCCTGGTGCATGTGCGACTGCAGGCCGATCGCGTCGGGCCGGATCCCGGCCTCGAGCACGTCCTCGATCAGCCGCTCGTACTCGGGCCCGAGGTCGAAGTCGTTCAGCACGAGCACCGGTCCGGTTCCGAGGCTGCGCGCCTCCGAGAAGGCCAGCTCGACCATCCCGACGCGCCCCTTCTCCCGGGCGAGGCGGGTGACGGCGTTGGTCACGCCGTCCGGCTCGTTCGCGAAGCGGGGCATGATCACGACCTCGTTGATCGCGTCCCAGGTGTCGATCAGCCCGGCGAAGGCGCCCACCTCCCGGCGGATGCGCGCGCGGAGGAGCTGCTCGGCCTCGTCCAGCGGCAGCGCGTCGAGCCACTCCGGCTTGACGTAGTGCCAGACCAGCGGGTGCCCCTTCAGCCGGACGCCGTCCGCGGCGAGCGCGCGGGCCTCGGCGAGCACCACCTCCGTCGCGGTGCGCCCGCGCTCCGGCTCGAAGCGGCCCCAGTAGACGGGGAGGGTCGCCGTGTCGAACAGGTCGAGCCAGAGCCGGCGCTCCTCGGCGCGCGCGGGGTCGGTGCTCGGAGGGGTGCAGCCGAAGCCGAAGGCGTGGCGGCGCTGCTCGACTCTCACGTCGGCGTGGGCGAGGGGAGCGCCGTCGGGACCGAGGACGGTGACGAGGGCGTCGGCGAGACGGGGGCTGAAGTCGGTCATGCGGGGCCTCTCAGGCGGGGTGGCGCTCGTCGAGCGCCGTGTACTCGGATCGGGTGAGCGGGAGGACCGCTCCGTGCTTGGTGTCCTCGGGCAGGTCGAACTCCTCCGCGAGCTCCCAGCGGCCCGAGGCCGGGTCGGTGCTCGTGTAGGCGCGGTAGCCGTAGGGGCGCAGGGCGTACTGGTCGACCCACAGCGACCAGCGCTCCTCGCGGTGGTGCCGGAAGACCAGCGGGCCCTCGATGCTCGGGCCGAGCTCCTGTCCGATCCCCCGCGCGACAGTGGTGAAGTCGTCGGCGAGGAGGGAGGAGCCGACCTGCTGGAACACCTGCATCGTGTCGGGGGCGTCGTCGTGCTGCTTGGCGAAGCGGTGGACGGCCGTGCCGTCGATCAGCAGCGTCATGTCGATCACTCCGCCGGGCAGCCGCAGGTAGGTCTCGGGCTCGGTGAACGTGCGGAAGTCGCGCGTGCGGGCGAGCAGGATGCAGCTGTCGCCCGTCTCGCCGGTGGCGGGGTCGCCGTCCTCGGCCAGGCCGGAGGACCAGTGCACGAGGAAGTCGCCCGAGACCGGGTCGTAGACCGACTCCGGCGCCCAGGCCATGCCCGCGCCCTCAGGTGCGACGGCGACGGCGCGCGGCTCGGACCACTCCAGCAGGTCCGGGGAGTCCCAGACCACGAGGTCGCGGCTCCCCCGGTGCCGGTACAGGTCCCAGTCCGGGCCCTCGGGCCGCCAGACGCGGAGGTCCGTGGCGACGAGGTGGAAGCCGCGCGGCCCGCGGACGATGTGGGGGTCGCGGACGCCGCCCGTGCCGCCGGTCCACTCCAGCACCGACCCGAGCGCGCGCCACCGCAGCGGATCGTCGCCCCGGCTGAGAGAGAGGAAGATCTTCTCGCTGTGGCCGGTCCGGTCCTCCACGAAGTGGACCAGCAGGTAGCCGTACCCGTCGCTCATGAGAGAACGATCTCACACGCCCGGCGGGCGCTCCACCTCAGACCACGTCGGCGAGGTACCCCGGGTCGGCCGCCGGGTGCCGGGCGACCTGCGCCCACGCCGTCGCGAGCGCCTCCACGGCCCGGTCGGTCGCCTCGGGCGAGTAGCCGATCGGGATGCGGAGGAAGCGCTCGAAGGCGCCGTCGATCCCGAAGCGCGGGCCCGCGGTGATCAGCAGTCCCGCCGTCCGGGCGGCGAGCGCCAGCTGCGAGCTCGCCGGCCGGCCCAGGCCCACCCAGGTGGAGAGGCCGCCCGAGACCCGCGGCACGCTCCACTCCGGGATCGCGCGCGCCAGGGCCGCCTCGAGGTGGTCGCGGCCCGCCCGCAGCTGCGAGCGCCGCAGCTCCAGCACGCCGTCCATCCGGCCGAGCATGTCCGCGACCAGGAGCTGCTCCAGGATCGGCGTGCCGAGGTCGCTCGCCGAGCGCGCCAGTGCCAGCTTGCGGATCACCGCGCGCTCGGCGCGGATCCAGCCGATCCGGATGCCGCCCCACAGCGTCTTGCCGACGGAGCCGATCGAGAGCACCGTCCCCTCGGGTCCGTAGGCGGCGAACGGCAGCGGGCTCATCCGCCGGTCGATGTCGAGCTCGGCCGTCGTCTCGTCGGCGATGATCAGCGTGCCCTGCCGGGCAGCGGCGCTGATCGCCCGCTCCCGCAGCTCGGGGGCCATGGAGCGGCCGGTCGGGTTGTGGAAGTCGGGCATCAGGTAGGCCAGGCTCGGGCTCGTGCCGCGCAGCGCGGCGATCAGGCCCTCCCCGTCCCAGCCGTCCGCTCCGTCGACGTTCACCGGCACGAGCCGCGCGCCGGCCAGCCGGAGGGCCTCGTAGGCGTGCGGGTAGGTCGGGGCCTCGATCAGAGCCCGATCGCCCCGCGCGAGCAGGGTGCGGGCCACGAGCGCGATCGCGTGCTGCGCGCCGATGGTCACCATGATCTGGCCGGGCTCGGTGCGCAGGCCCCGGGCGGTGTAGCGCTCGGCGATCGCGCGGCGCAGCACCGGTAGGCCGACCGTGTCGTAGGAGCCGGAGTCGAAGTGCTCGGGCGCCGCCTGCGCCGCGCGGGTGTACGCCTCGGCCAGCTCGGGGACGGCGGGCAGGGCCGCCTTGGTGAAGTCGAGGAAGTCCGGCGCGAGCGAGGGCACCGCGTGCACGGCCGCTCCGGGCAGACGGGTGACGCTGCCGGAGCCGCGCACGCTGACGAGGTAGCCGCTGTCCCGCAGCTCGCGGTAGGCGGCGGCCACGGTCGTGCGGCTGACGCCGAGGCGGGCCGAGAGCTCGCGCTCGGCGGGGAGGCGGCTGCCCGCGGGGATGCGGCCGTCGATCCCGAGGAGGCGGATCCGGTCGGCCAGCGCGAGATAGGCGGGACGGGTGCCGCGCTGCTCGCGCCAGTCGCCGAGGAGGGTCTGCAGGGCGCGCGCGCCGAAGTGGACATCAGCCATGCGTCCAACGTAGCCGGATTGGACCGCGCGAAGAAGGCCAATGTCGCGCTGTGATGAGTCCATGACGCTCACCGCTCCTGCCGCTGCCGCCGCTCCCCCGGCGGGCCAGTGGCGCCTCCGACCCGTGCCCCGCCTTCTGATGGGCCTGATCCTCTACGGATTCGCGGACGCGATGATGATCCGCGCGGCGATCGGCGTGGACCCGTGGACCGTCTTCGCCCAGGGGGTCGCGCACCAGACCGGGCTCGGGATCGGACTGCTCACGAATGTGATCGGCCTGCTCGTCCTGCTGCTGTGGATCCCCCTCCGGCAGCGGCCCGGCCTCGGCACCGTGCTGAACGTGCTCGTGGTCGGCACGATGATCGACGTCGGACTGCGCGTGCTGGCGACGCCGGAGGAGTGGTGGGCCCGCGGCCTGCTCTTCGCCGGCGGCCTCGTGCTGCTGGCGGTTGCGAGCGGGATCTACATCGGCGCGCACCTCGGTCCCGGCCCCCGCGACGGCCTGATGCTGGGCCTGCACACCCGCACGGGCCTGCCGATCTGGGTGGCGCGCTCCGGCGTCGAGCTCACGGTGCTGCTCATCGGCTGGGCCCTCGGCGGCGACGCCGGCCTCGGCACCCTCCTCTTCGCGGTGCTGATCGGGCCGCTCTGCTCGGTGACCCTGCCTCTGCTCGGCGTTCGGAGGCACTGACCCACGCACGACGAAGGCCCCGCCTCCCGGAGCACTTCCCGGGGCGGGGCCTTCGTGGACGGATCGGCTAGCGCTTGGCCGCGATCTCCGCGCGCAGCCGCGACGCCTCGTCCGAGTCCTGGATCGAGGCGATCCCCTCGGTGATCGAGGTGCCCGAGGCGGGGGCCTCGTGCTCGTCCGCTCCGAGCGTGGTCTCGTCGAAGGGCGAGCGTCCGCCGAGGACCTCGCGGACCTGCACCATGTCGATCTGCTTGGTCCAGGTGCCCACGAGCAGGGTGGCGACCGCGTTGCCGGTGAAGTTGGTCACCGCCCGGGCCTCGGACATGAAGCGGTCGATGCCGACGATCACGCCGACGCCGTTGACCAGGTCGGGGCGGAAGGACTGGAGGCCGCCGGCCAGCGTGGCCAGGCCCGCTCCGGTGACGCCCGCGGCGCCCTTCGAGGCGATCATCATGAAGAGGAGGAGGCCGATCTGCTCCGGGATCGACATCGGCGCGCCGGTGGCCGAGGCGATGAACAGCGACGCCATCGTCAGGTAGATCGCCGTGCCGTCGAGGTTGAAGGAGTAGCCGGTGGGCACCGTGATGCCGACGACGGGCTTGGAGACGCCCAGGTGCTCCATCTTCGCGATCAGGCGGGGCAGCGCCGCCTCCGAGGAGGAGGTGCCGACGATGAGCAGGTACTCGCGGGCCAGGTACTTCATCAGCGAGAAGATGCTGACGCCGGTCACGAGGCGCAGCAGCAGGCCGAGGACGACGACCACGAAGATCGCGCAGGTGATGTAGAAGCCGATCATCAGGGTGGCGAGAGCGACGACCGCGCCCCAGCCGGTCTTGCCGACGACCGCGGCGATGGCGCCGAACGCGCCGATCGGGGCGACCCAGAGCACCATCGAGAGGATGCGGAAGACCAGGACCTGGAGCTGCTTGATCGCTCCGAGGATCGGCTGGCCCTTGGCGCCCATCTTCTGCAGCGCGAAGCCGACGAGCAGCGCGACGAAGAGGGTCTGCAGGATGCTGCCGTCCACGAGCGAGGAGAACAGCGAGACGGGGATGATCCCGAGGATGAAGTCGGAGGTGGTCTCGGCCTTGAGGTCGCTGGTGTCGTAGGTGGCGCTCGAGATGTCGAGGCCCTCGCCCGGGTGGAGGATGTTGCCGACGACGAGGCCGATCGCCAGGGCGAAGGTCGACATGACGATGAAGTAGCCCAGCGCGAGTCCGCCGACCTTGCCGACGGTGGCGGCCTTCGCGATGGAGCCGATGCCGATGACGATGGTGCAGAAGATGATCGGCGCGATCATCATCTTGATCAGTCCGACGAAGGCCTTGCCGACGGGCTCCAGCGTCGCCGCGAAGGCGGGAGCGACGAGTCCGACCACGACGCCGGCGACCACCGCGATGATGACGGCGATGTAGAGCCAGTGGTTCCGGTCGATGCGCCGGCGGGTCTTCGGAGGGGTGACCGCGGGGATCAGCCGGTCGGACGGCGTCTGAGGCGTCTTCGCCATGGGGGTGTCCTTCTCTTCGTCGAGGTGAGGGGGTAGGACGATGGTGGCCCCGCCTCCGGAGCCCGGCACGGTTGCGTTCATACTGTTCACGGCGGGGCGCCCCCGAGCGCTCGCCCACGAGGGAGTGGCATGGTCAGGACGCCGAGCGCACGCGGACCGCGCGGCAGCATCGCCGCGCGCCTGTTCGCCGTGCAGCTGCTGAGCATCCTGCTGATCGCCGCGGCGGCGGTCGCGGTGCTGGCCCTCGACGCGCGGAGCCGGGCGGGCGACGAGGCGGCGCAGCGGAGCCTCGTCGTGGCGCGCACAGTGGCCGACAATCCGTTCGTCCTCGAGTCGGCGGCGGGAGCGGATCCCTCCGCGAGCCTGCAGCCGTACGCCGAGGAGGTCATGCGGGACACCGGCGTCGACTTCCTCACGATCATGGCTCCCGACCGCACCCGGTACACCCACCGCGACCGCGACCAGATCGGGCTCCCCTTCCGCGGCACGATCGAGCCCGCCCTGGAGGGGCGGACCTTCACCGAGACCTACACCGGGACGCTCGGCCCCTCCGTCCGCGCCGTGGCGCCGATCGAGGACGCCGGCGGCGCGGTCGTGGCGCTCGTGTCGGCGGGCGTCACGCTCTCGGCCGTGGACGCCTCGTTCGCGGCCCGCGTGCAGGTCGTCGCCTGGGGCGCGCTCGGGGCGGTCGCGCTCGGCGCGCTCGGCTCGTGGCTCCTCGCCCGCTACCTGCGCCGGGTCACCGGCGGGCGGGGCCCGGAGCAGATGAGCCAGGTCTTCGCCTACTACGAGTCGGTCCTGCACTCGGTGCGGGAGGGGCTGCTGCTGGTCGACGACCGCGACCGGCTCGTGCTCGCCAACGACCACGCGCTGGAGCTGCTCGGGCTCGAGGGCGTGCGGACGCCGGTGCCGGTCGCCGAGCTCGAGCTCCCCGGCGCCCTGCGCGAGCTGCTGCAGGACGACGAGCCCGTCTCGGACCGCCTCGTCGTGGCCCGCGAGCGGATCCTCGTGGTGAACGAGCGGCCCGCCGCCTCCCCCGGCGCCCGCCCCCTGGGCACGGTCGTCACGCTCCGCGACCGCACCGAGCTGCAGCGGGTGAGCGGCGAGCTGGAGTCGCTGCGCACCCTCTCGGACGCGCTGCGCTCGCAGACCCACGAGTTCTCGAACCGCCTGCACACCATCGCGTCGCTGATCGAGCTCGGCCGGCCCGACGAGGCGCTCGCGTTCGCCGCCGGCGAGCTGAACCTCAGCCAGCGCCTGGCCGACCGGGTCCTGGGATCCGTGCAGGAGCCGGTGATCGCCGCCCTGCTGCTGGGCAAGGCCGCGCAGGCCCGCGAGCGCGGCGTCGAGTTGCACTTCGAGACGCACCTCGAGCCCGGTACGCAGGGACTGGAGCCCGGGGACCTGGTGACGGTGCTGGGCAACCTGATCGACAACGCCCTCGACGCGGCCGCCTCCTCCGCTCCGGACCGCGAGCCGTGGGTCGAGGTCTACCTCGGCCTCGCGGAGGGAGAGCTGGTGGTGCAGGTGTCGGACAGCGGCCCCGGAGTCGCGAGCCCCGCCGAGGTGTTCGCGCGCGGCTACTCGACGAAGGAGTCGGACGGCTTCGGCCGCGGTATCGGCCTGGCGCTGGTGCAGCAGGTGGTGGAGCGGCTCGGCGGAACGATCGAGGTCTCGCGCCACGTCGGCGCGGTGTTCACGGTGCAGCTGCCGCTGCCCGCACGGGTGGCGTCGTGATCAGGGTGCTCGTCGTCGAGGACGAGCCGCTGACCGCGAGTGCCCACGCCGACTACGTCCGGCGGGTCGACGGCTTCGAGGTGGCCGCGGTCGCCGGCAGCGGGGCGGACGCGATCCGGGCGCTGCGCGCGGACCCCGGCATCGCGCTGATCCTTCTCGACATGAACCTGCCGGACATGGGCGGCCTCGACCTCTGCCGGGCCGTCCGGGCGGCCGGCCTGGACGTCGACGTCATCGCGATCACCGCCGTCCGCGACGCCGCGAACGTGCGGGCCTCCGTCGCCGCCGGGATCGTGCAGTACCTGATCAAGCCGTTCGTCTTCAGCGCGTTCGCCGCCAAGCTCGCCAGCTACCGGTCGTACCGCGAGCGGATGCACGGCGCCGACGTCGCCAGCCAGCACGAGGTGGACGGGGCCTTCGCGGCGCTGCGCACCTCCAACGCCCCGGGTCTGGCGAAGGGGCTCTCGGCGCAGACCCTCGAGGCCGTCACCGCGCTGCTGGGCCCCGTCGGCCTCTCGGCGGCCGAGCTCGCCACCCGCCTCGACATCTCGCGGGTGACGGCCCGCCGCTACCTCGAGCACCTCGCCGACTCCGGAGTCGCGGACCGCGCGCCCCGCTACGGCTCCCCCGGCCGTCCCGAGCTGGAGTACCGCCGGCGCTGAGCGCGCGTCAGGCGGCCCGCAGCGCGTCGGCGATCTCCTCCTCGATCAGGTCGTAGTTGATCGCCGCGCCCACGCGCAGCCCGTCGGCGGACGAGGCCACGACCTGCGCCATCGGCTCGACCAGGGAGCCCGCGGCGAAGACTCCGGCGACGCCGGTCCGGCCCATCGGATCGACGGCGAGGTGCCGCGCGACCCCCGACGGGTGATCGGCGAGCTCGAGGCCGAGCCCCTCGGGGAGCCGCCCCTCGACCCGCGGACCGACGACGAGCGCGTCGAGCTCGTGCCGCCGACCGTCGATCACGACGCCGACCAGGCGGTCGTCCTCGACGAGGACCCTCTCGACGAGGCCCGGCACGAGCGCTATCCCGCGGGCGGCCAGCGCCGCCGCCTCGTCGCCGGCGGGCGCGGGTGCGCCGTGGAGCAGGATCGACGTCCGGTCGCTGAGCTGCCGGAACATCTGCGCCTGGTGCCCGGCGAACGAGCTGCCGAGCACGCCGATCCGCCGGCCGCGCACCTCGAAGCCGTGGCAGTAGGGGCAGTGCAGGACGTCCCGTCCCCAGCGGGCGCCGAGCCCGGGGATCTCCGGCAGCAGGTCGCGGACGCCGGACGCGAGCAGGAGGCGGCGAGCGCGGAGGACCGTGCCGTCGGCGAGGGTCGCGGTCACCCCCTCGGGTCCTGCGGAGGCGCGGACGGCCTCGCCCTCGACCACCCGGGCTCCGTAGCCCTCGGCCTCGGCACGCGCCAGGCGCACCAGCTCCGTCGGCGGGACGCCGTCGCGGGTCAGCACGTTGTGGGCGCCGGGTGAGGGGGCGTTGCGCGGAGGTCCGCCGTCGACGACGAGGACGTCGCGGAGACTGCGGCCGAGGGCGGTGGCGGCGGCGAGGCCGGCGAAGGAGGCGCCGAGGATCAGGACGTCGGCGGGGGCGGGGACGGACGGGCCGGTGGGGGCGTCGGTGGAGGTCATGGGTCGATGCTCCGCCGCCCCGGCGGTAGCCGCGAGGATCCGTGCCGTTCCGGCATGCGGCGGGATAGCCCGTGCCAGGATGGCGGCGTGCCCGAGATCCCGCCCGCTCCCTCCGACGACGAGATCGTCGCCGCCGTCGGACCGCGGCTCCGGCGCCTGCGCACCCGCCGCGACCGCACCCTCGCGTCCCTCGCGGCCGAGACCGGCATCTCGGCGAGCACCCTCTCGCGCCTCGAGAGCGGCGGTCGGCGCGCGACGCTCGAGCTGCTCCTCCCGATCGCCCGCGCCCTCGGGGCACCGCTCGACGAGCTCGTCGGGGCCGCGCCGGAGGATCCCCGCGTGCACGGCCGGCCGGTGCGCCGGAACGGCATGCTCATCCAGCCGCTCAGCCGCGACGCGGGCGCGCTCCAGGCGTTCAAGCACACGCTCCCCGCGGGGCCGGTGACGGAGCCCGCGGAGCAGCGCGCGCACGAGGGCTTCGAGTGGCTCTACGTGCTGAGCGGGCGGCTCCGCCTGCGGCTCGGCGAGCACGATCTGGTGCTGCCGGCCGGCGAGGCGGCTGAGTTCGACACCCGGGTGCCGCACTGGTTCGGCCGGGCCGACGAGCAGCAGGTCGAGTTCCTCAGCCTGTTCGGCCGCCAGGGCGAGCGGATGCACGTGCGCGCGTCCACGCGCCGCTGAGCGCGCTCACGCCTCGCCGAGCACCTCGCGCGCGAAGCCCTCGGTGCGCGCTCGCAGAGTCGCGATCCGCTGCGCCCGAGCCGCCTCGAGGTCGAACCCGATGTACGCCACCGACGGGCGCCGCCGCACGTTCACCGAGCACTCGAAGCGGGAGCAGACGAGCGTGCCGAGCGAGTCCCCCGCCCGCCCGGCCGCTCCGGCCTTCCGCGCCCCGAAGAAGACGACGTCGTTCGGGAGCTGCACGTCGCGGCACCACGAGCACTGCGCCCGCGAGCGCGGCAGGGCGTCGGCCTGGGTGAGCAGGACCCCGACGAGGCGCTCCTCCAGCGGCACGACGACGTAGGCGCGGCGGCCCATCCGCCGGTCGCGCCAGCCGAGATGGTCGATGACCGACCAGTCCAGCGCGTCGAAGTCCTTCGGCAGCGCGAGATCGGCGACCTCCTTGCGGGAGGCGTTGACGAAGGACTCGCGGATCTCGGTCTCGGTCAGTGGCTGCATAGCGCTTCCGAGCCTAGGCCGGGATCAGCCCAGGTGGGCGACGGCCTCCTTCGGCGCCTGGGCGAGGAACTCCTCCTTCTTCACCCGGATCATCGCGACGGCGACGACGGACGCGACGACCAGTCCGATCGCGGCCGCGACGAAGACCGCGGAGTAGCCGTCGACGAAGGCGACCGGCGACTGCTGCTCGCCCGCGACTCCCGCGTAGAGAGTCGTGAAGATCGAGAGCCCGATCGAGCCCCCGATCTGCATGGCGGCGTTGGCGGTCGCTCCGGCGGCACCGGCGTCGTGAGCCGCGACTCCGGTGAGCGCGAGGTTCTGCAGAGGCACGAAGACCATCGCCATGCCGACGCCCAGGAGGATCAGCGCGGGCAGCACCTCGAGGAGGTAGCCGCCGTCGGGAGTGATGCGGCTCAGGTAGAGGAGCCCGGCGGCCGCGATCAGCGGGCCGACGATCATCAGCACGCGCGGGCCGGTGCGGGGCAGCAGCTTCGCCGCGACTCCGGCGACGATCATGATCGTCACCGTCATCGGCAGGTTGGCGAGGCCCGCCTCGAGCGGGGGCAGGCCGAGCACCAGCTGCAGGTGCAGGGTCAGGTAGAGGGTGGAGCCGATCATCACGCTGCCGACGATCGCCTGCACCAGGAAGGCTCCGCCGCGGACGCGGTCGGCGACGATGCGCAGCGGCAGCGACGGGTGGTCGGAGCGGGCCTGGATCCGCACGAAGAGGGCCAGCAGCAGCACGCCGACGAGGAGGAAGCCGAGGGTGTCGATGCGGAGCCAGCCCTGCTCGGCGAGGGTGAAGCCGTAGACGACGCTCGCGAGCCCGAGCGCGACGGTGATCGTCCCGGCGACGTCGAAGCGGTTGCGCCCCTCCGCGCGGCTCTCGGTCACAAGCAGCTGGCCGGCGATCGCGCCGATCACGACGACGGGGACGTTGACGAGCAGGCACCAGCGCCAGTCGGCGAACTCGGTGAGCAGGCCGCCCAGCACGAGGCCGACGGCGGCGCCCGCTCCGGCGACCGCTCCGAAGACGGCGAAGGCCGTGCCCCGCTCGCGGCCGGAGGGGAAGGAGACGGTGAGGAGGGCCAGAGCGGCCGGAGCGAGCAGCGCCGCGAAGGCGCCCTGCAGCCCGCGGGCGGCGATCAGCTCAGTGCCGGAGGTGGCGAGGCCGCCCCAGGCGGAGGCGGCGCCGAAGCCGATCATCCCGATCAGGTAGGTGCGCTTGCGGCCGGTGTAGTCGGCGATGCGGCCGCCCAGGAGCAGGAGCGCGCCGAAGGCGAGGGCGTAGGCGGTGACGACCCACTGGCGCTCGACGTCGGTGAGGCCGAGGTCGGCCTGCGCGGCGGGGAGGGCGATCGTGACGATGGTGCCGTCGAGCACGACGACGAGCTGCGTGAGCGCGAGGATCACGAGCACCCACCAGCGGCGAGCGGAGGAGGGAGCGGACGGGGAGGGCATGGCGGCCTTTCACACGGAGCGGAGCGGGACCGGCGGGTCCGGATCCGAGCCGCGTCATCGGGGCCGAACCACCCCAACCAGTTGGTTGGGCGAAGAAGAGTGTATCGTTCGAGCGCCCGGAGGTGAACCGTGGAGCCGACATCCGATGCGCTGCCCGCGCGTGAGCGGATCCTCCGCGCCGCCTCCGTCGAGTTCGCCGCGCACGGCTTCGCAGGTGCCCGAGTCGACCGGGTGGCCGCCGCCGCGGGCCTGAACAAGGAGCGGCTCTACGCGTACTACGGCGGCAAGCGGGGCCTGTTCGTCGCGACCGTCGTCGAGGCCCTCGGCGCTCTGGACGAGACGCTCCTCGCCGAGGCGGCGGACCTCCCCGACCTCGCGGGCCGCATGTTCGACCACGTGTGGGAGCACCCGGAGTTCCTGCGCCTGCTCACCTGGGCGCGCCTGGAGGGCGCCGGCGTCTGGGAGGAGGCCGGCGAGCAGCTCGGCGGGGTCCCCGCCCCCGAGGCCCGGGTCCTCGAGTGGCAGCGCGCCGGAGTCGTCGACGCGAGCTGGTCCGCCGACGACCTCTTCATCGCCCTCCTCGGCCTCTGCGAGATCTGGCACCTCACCCCCTTCGCCTCCCGGGGCGGCGAGGAGACGCGCGACCGCCGCCGTGCCTTCGTCGTGCACGTCGCGCAGCTGGTGGGCTCACCGCGCTGAGGCCGGTCCCTCGTCCGGCAACGGCGTCGGCGTCATCCGATCCGGACGCGGCTGCAGGACGATGCCCTCGTCGCCCGGCAACACCACGCCGTCCGCCCGCTGCGCCTCGTCCTCGAGGAGGAGCGCTTCCGCGTCACCGGGCGCGCACGGCATGACCGCGTCGATCAGGTAGTGCTCCTCGGGTCCGCCCTTGTGGAAACTCGCCCGCAGCACGGGTCCGCCCTCCCCGTAGACGTTCGGGCTCACCGTCGAATCGACCAGCCGCACCGCCATACCCAGCGACTTCCAGTATCCGGCCACGGTTCGAGCATCAGCCTCGAGATCCGGCCCGGCCGGCGCCCACCACCCGAAGCTGTAACTCGCACCTGTCACGCCGTCACCGAGACCGCAGACGTCCGGCGCGGCCGCACCGTTCCGCGGCCACCACCCCTCGACGTCGAGCCGCCCTGCGGACTCCCGCACGAACTCCACCACCCGATCCCGACCCTCCCGGGGACTCGTCGTGCTCACCGGTACCGCCTCCCTCTCTCCCGCACAGGCCGTCATCGCGACGAGCAGCAGCGCACCTGCTCCTGCCGTCGCGATCCTCCCGGGCTCACCACGTGCGCGCATTGCTGAAACCCTTGATCATCCGCTTCTGCATCTCCGTCATGCCGAGCGGCTTGTTCGGTGTCAGCTCGCCCGCACGCCGCGAGACCGCCATCGCCGCGTTCCAGAGCGACTCCGTGCCCTCGTCCAGGTACCCCGCTCGGCTCCCCGTGTCGCTCACCAGAGCGGCATGATCCGTCACGACCCTTCCCGTGACGCCCCCCGTCTCCACGCCGAAGACGCCCGCGCCGAAGTCCTCCCCGGCGGGGTCCGTGTGGTGGTCGGAGCTGAACGCGCGGCCCATCCAGGCGGCCTCGTCTCCGCTCGCCTTCTCTCCGATGTACTTGTCTCGAGCCTGGCCCGCGTAGACGGCCTCAGCGCTCAGATCGCTCGCCTCGTCGACGCTGTCCGGGAGGCCGGCCGAGCCCAGCGTCACGACGACCCCGAGCTCGACGTCCGAGCGCGAGGCGGCGACGGCCATGACGGTGCTGCCGTAGGAGTGGGCGACGACGTTCGGCTTCGGGACGTCGTCGCCTCGAACCGACACGAGCCCCTGGACAGCGGAGGCGAGAGCGGCTCCGCCGGCGACCGCCTCCTTCGAGGTGAGGACGTCCAAGCCGTTCCCGCCGAGCCTCGCCATCGGCGGGGTCTCGTAGCCGACCCAGGAGACGACAGCACTGCCGGGCGGGAGGAGCGAGTACAGATTCTGCGAGGCCTTCGCCCACCGGGTCATGCCCTCCGTCGTCTGCCCCATGCCGGGGACGGCGTAGGTGACGCTCGACGCGGTGTCGAGATCGCCGATCGAGACGGCGGCGAGCGGAGGCTCATGGTCGGTGAGGGAGACGAGGAAGCGAGGCGCCCGGCCCGATGCAGCCCGCAGCGATGCCCGGATGTCCCTCAGCGCCACCAGCTGCGACTCCACCGCCGCGAGTCTCTCCCCCTCCCCGTCGCCCGCCCTCCCGCGCAGGCCTGCGGCCTCGCTCGACAGCGCCGAGATCCGCGCTCTCAGCGCGCTCTCGTTCGCCGACGCCCGAGCGCTGTAGGGCACCCCTTCGAGATTCCCGATCACCCCGGGCAGCCCGGCGACCAGCGCCTCCTGCTACGGCGAGAAGCCCTCGCCGTCGGCGGAGTCGAGGCTCCGCCACCAGTCGTTCACGAGAGTCGGAGCCAGTCGCCCGAGGCGCGCCGCGAGGTCGGGCGAGGCAGCGAGGAGTGTCGCGAGATCGTCGGACGAGAGCGCCGCGAGGGAGTCGAGCAGACTCCGGCCACCCAGGGGCCTCGCCAGGGTGCCGACGGCGTCGAGGACGGGAAGGGAGAGCGCCGCTCCCCCGGCGGCGGTGAAGGCCTGGGAGATCTGCTCGACCCAGGTCGCGTCGGCCGCGCCGATCGACAGCAGCTCGCGGAAGCCCCGGAGCACCGAGAAGGACTCGACCGGCGCCCACGAGCAGCGGTTGCCGAAGGCTCCCCAGGCGGCCATCAGATCCTGGAGCCGCGAGCGCATCGCCTCGTCCGCCTGCCGGGTCTGCGAGACGAAGACGTCGAGACGCTCGGGGTCGGCGGAGGTCGTGCCGCCCGCGGCGGACCCGCCCGGGGACGTACGGGCCACCGACTGCGGGGAGAACAGCGCACGGATCGGCGGTGGCACGACCGGCCGGTCGGACGGCGGCCGGTCGACGACCTCGTCGACTCCGGCGGCGAGGGCCGCGATCGGGTCGAGGCGGCGCCGCTTCTCGCGCTCATCCGCCCGCCGCTCCCAGGCCGCGTACTCCTCGCGGCGCCGACGCTCCTCCTCGGCCCTCCTCGCCACGAGCCGCACCGTATCGGCGAGCCCGTGCAGCTCGGCGCTCAGTCGACCGCGGTTCTCTTTGTCGCAGAGGCAGACCTGGCGGAACAGCTCGGCGTACGCGCCGCGGAACTCCTCCAGCGCGTACTCGGCAGCGACGGACCTCAGCAGCCCCTGGGAGAAGAGCGCCTCCGCCGCCTCGTCCGAGGCGCGGACCAGCTCCATCGCTGCGGCGTGGTCGAAGGGGAACACGGGCATCGCCTCCTGAGTGAGAACATCTCAGGAACGATGGAACGAAGGCGACGGCATCCGGTCCACGTGGCGCGAGACGATCCACGGTCAGCGCGCGCGCACCCCGTCCGGCGGCCCGCACGCAGAAGTGGCGCGGACCGCACCGGTCCGCGCCACTCGTTCAGGTCCCGCGGCTCACTCCGCCGCGGTCAGCCGCTCCAGATACCCCGCGAACGCGCGCAGGTCCTCCTCGGGCCAGGCGCTCAGGGCCTCCTGCATCCGCTGCCGCTGACGCCCGCCGAGGTCGCGCATCCGCTCGCACCCGGCCGCGCTGAGCGAGAGGAAGCGCGCTCGGCCGTCGGCGGGATCGGAGGTCATCTCGACCAGGCCCAGGTCGGCGAGCTGACGCGCCTGGCGGCTGATCGCGCTGCGGTCGACCCCGAGCCGCTCCGCCGCGGCGCCGGAGTGGACCGGTCCGCAGCGCTCGAGGATCCGCAGCAGCCGCAGTCCGAAGGGCGGCAACGCCGGATCGATCGATGCCGCCGCGTCCCGGACGGCGAGGCGCACCTGGACGGCGAGCACGGTGATCTGCTCCTCGACCTCGTGCAGCGCCTCGGCCGAGGGCGCGGCGGCGGGCATCAGGAGCGCTCGATCACGTCGACCGAGCCGGTCGGAGCGGCGTGGCGGGCGTGCCCGACGGCCTCCTCCTGCCGCTCCTCGTCGGCATGACGGCCGTGCTCGGGAGCGGTCTTGCGACCCTCCCGGGCGTGCGTCGCGTCGTCCGTCCGCCGGGCCTGGCCGACGGGGCGGAGAGCCGCCTGCCCGTCGGAGGCGGCGATGAGGGCGTCCTCCGCGGCCTGCAGCGGAGTGGTCGGCTCCGCCTTGAGCTGCATCGCGTTCTTCGAGCCCAGGCTCACGTTGGGCAGGAGGATGACGGCGATCAGCGTGACGACCGCGAGCGGGATGCTGTAGAGGAACACGTCGCCCACTCCGATGCCGTAGGCGCTCTCGACCACGACGCGCACGGCGTCGGGCAGGGTCGCCGGCTGCGGGATCGTGCCGCTGCCCAGCGCCTGCGCGGCGAGCGCCTGGTCGGCCGGAGCGAGGCCCGCGATGCCGGTCTTGATCCGGTCGGCGATCACGGTGCCGAGCATCGAGCCCAGGACCGAGACGCCGACGGTGCCGCCGAGGCTCCGGAAGAACGTCACCGCGCTGGTCGCGACGCCGAGGTTCTTCACCTCGATCGAGTTCTGCACCACCAGGACGAGGTTCTGCATCAGCATGCCCAGGCCGGCGCCGAGGACGGCCATGTAGATCCCGACGAGGACCAGGTCCGTGTCGTAGCGGAGGGTGCTGAGCAGGGAGGTGCCGATCACGGCGAGCACGCCGCCGCTGATCATGATCGCCTTCCACTTGCCGGTGCGCGAGATGATCCCGCCGAAGATCGTCGAGGCGATCAGCAGTCCGGCCATCATCGGGATGGTGAGCAGGCCCGACTGGGTCGGCGTGGCTCCGCGGGCGAGCTGCATGTACTGCGCGAGGAAGACGGCGACGCCGAACATCGAGACGCCGACCGAGATGCTCGCCACGACGGCGAGGCTGAAGGTGCGGTTCTTGAACATCCCCATGGGGATGATCGGCTCGTCCACGGTGAGCTCGGTGATCACCGCGGCGACGAGCAGCACGAGCGCGCCGCCCACCATGACCGCGGTCTCCCACGAGGCCCAGTCGAAGTTCTTGCCCGCGAGCGAGACCCAGATCAGCAGGAGCGACACGCCGCCCGCGATGAGCACGGCGCCGAGGTAGTCGATCTTCACGGTGCGCTTGGGGTGCGCGGGGAGGCGCAGAGTCACCTGGAGGAGGATGATCGCGACGATCGCCACGGGCATCGCGATGAAGAAGTTCCAGCGCCAGCCGAACGCGTCGGTGACGACACCGCCGAGCAGCGGGCCGCCGACCGTGCCGATGGCCATCACTCCGCCGAAGAGACCGGCGTACTTGCCGCGCTCGCGGGGGCTGATGATGTCGGCCATGATGATCTGGCTCAGCGCGGCGAGTCCGCCGGCGCCCAGGCCCTGGAACACGCGGAAGACGATCAGCATGTTCGTGTCCTGCGAGAAGCCGGCCAGCGCGGAGCCGATGACGAACAGCCCGAGGGCGAGCTGGATCAGCAGCTTGCGGTTGAACAGGTCGGCGAACTTGCCCCAGAGCGGGGTGGAGACCGTGGTCGCGAGCAGAGTCGCGGTGACGACCCAGGTGTAGGCGTTCTGGTCGCCCTTGAGGTCGGAGATGATCCGGGGCAGCGAGGTCGACACGACCGTGCCCGCGAGGATCGAGACGAACATGCCCAGCAGCAGGCCGCTGAGCGATTCGAGCACCTGGCGGTGCGACATGGCGCCGTCCGGCCCGGCGGGGGCGTGCGGCGCGGCGGTTCCGCGCGATGCGGCGCGGTGTTCGGGGTGTGACATGGGCTCCTCTTCAGCACAGCGGCGGTTCTAGTTGACTGCGATCAACTATTGACCGAGAGCAACTATATAGCCGGGCGTCACGAATCTCCAGTGGCACTCTGCTGCCGTCCAGGCGCCGCTCCGGCCGCGCCTATCCTCGGAGCATGGACAACATCGATCGGAAGATCCTCGATCTGCTGCGCCAGAACTCCCGCGCGGGCTACGGCGACATCGGCGGAGTGGTCGGGCTCTCCGCCTCCGCGGTGAAGCGCCGCGTCGATCGCCTCGTGGCCGACGGCGTGATCCGCGGCTTCACCATCAAGGTCGATCCCGCCGTCGACGGCATGGCCACGGAGGCCTACGTCGAGCTCTTCTGCCGCGGCACCGTCGCACCCGACGAGCTCCGCCGCATCCTCTCCGCCGTCCCCGAGGTCGTCGACGCGGGCACGGTCACCGGCTCGGCCGATGCGATCGTCCACATCCGCTCGCGCGACATCCCCAGCCTCGAGCTGGCCCTCGAGAAGGTCCACATCGCGCCCAACGTCGACCACACGCGCTCGGCGATCGTCCTCTCCCGCCTCATCCAGCGCAGCGAGGCCTGACGGATCGCGCCACCTCCTCGACGCGCACCGCGACCGCCTGGTACTCCATACCTGTATGGTGAATCCCGGAGGGCGAGCATGAGCGACAGCGAACAGGCTGGTACGGCGGCACGACGGAGACGGCGCATCTGGCTGATGCTGCCGGCCCTGTTCGTCGGCGTCCTGGCCGGGCACCTCGTCGCGACCGCGGTGGGCGCCGAGGATCCGTGGGACGTCGTGGTCACCGCCGACGTCGCGGCAGCGGTGGCGTCCGTCGTCCTCGCCCTCGTCGACCGACCGCGCTGAGCCCTCCCTCCTGGATCGGGATCCGATGGAGGGAACGACGATGGAACGACAGAAGACGAGCACGGCACTGGTCGCGGCGGCGGCCGCTCTGCTGGCGGTGCCGCTGTTCACGGCGCAGGCGGCGCACGCCGAGCCGGGGAGGCAGGAGACGAGCAGCCGGGTTCACCTCGAGGCACGGGGCGGATCGGCGACGACGGTGACCTTCGACGTCACCGACGGCACGCGGATCGTCGAGCTGGCGGGTGGCGGGGTCGGCTTCACGGACGGCGCCGAGACGTCCGAGGCGCTCCCGGAGAGGATCGACGTCGGGCGCGGCCGCACCGTGTCGGGCCACTGGTCGATCGACGACTCCGACACGCTCACCTTCCACTTCGCCCCGGACTCGGCGTCCCGCTCGGCGGCGGGAGGGCTGCGCCTGAACAGCGACTGGAGCTCGCCCGAGTGGGGCCACTGCGTCGCCGGGAGCGGCGTGAGCGGCGCCGCCACCGGCGGGGTGATCGGCGCCGTCTCCGGTCCCGGCGCGATCGCCTCCGCGACCGGCGGGCTGCTCGCGGGGATCATCGGCGGGGCGATCACCTGCTGAGCGCTGCCTGCTGAACGACCCGGGTCAGGCGGGCGCGTCCGCTGCGGTGTGGACGCGCTCGCCGCCGATCCAGGTGCCCAGCACCCGGGTGTCCCCGATCGCGCGGGGGTCGCCGCCGAAGGGGTCCCGGTCGAGCAGGGCGAAGTCGGCGGCGAGTCCCACGGCGATCGAGCCCGACTCGGCCTCCAGCCCGTTCACCCACGCGGACCCCGCGGTGTACGCCGTCAGCGCGCTCGCCAGGTCGAGGCGCTGCTCCGGGAGGAACACCTCCTCGCTCCACCCCGGCTCCCGCTCCGACGGCGCCGGGAGCCGGTTCACCGCGACGTGGATCGCGGCGAGCGGGTCGGGCGTCGACACCGGCCAGTCGCTCCCCGCCGCGAGCACCGCGCCCGAGCGGAGCAGGTCGCCGAAGGGGTACTGCCAGGAGCCGCGCCGCTCGCCGAGGAACGGCAGGGTCAGCTCCACCATCTGCGGCTCCAGCGAGGCCCACAGCATCTGCAGGTTCGCCGCGACGTCGAGCGCCCGGAAGCGCGGCAGGTCGTCCGGATGCACGACCTGCAGATGGGCGAGGTGGTGGCGATTGCCGCGGCGCCCGTTCGCCTCGATCGCCCGCTCGACCGCGTCGAGGCACTCGCGCACGGCGCGGTCACCGATCGCGTGGAAGTGCACCTGGAACCCGGCCGCGTCCAGGAGCGGCACGGCCTCGTCCAGGAGGCGCGGGTCGACCATCGAGAGGCCGTCGCCGTGACCGTGGCCGCCGTGCCCGTCGCGGTAGGGCTCGAGCATCGCCGCCGTGAAGTTCTCGGCGATCCCGTCCTGCATGATCTTGACGGTCGTCGGAGCGAAGCCGCCGGCGGCGAGTGCCGCGCGCCGCTCGATCAGCTCCGGGATCTGCTCGACGCCGCGTCCCCGGTCCCACCACAGCGCACCGCGGACGCGCCCGGTCAGCTCGCCGCTCAGCGCCGCGCGGCGGTACACCGGACCGGGGTCGCCCACATCGCCGTAGGAGCCGATGATCGCGTCCTGCCACGCCGTCACTCCGAACGAGTGCAGGGTCTCCTGTCCGAGGAGCAGGGCGCGGTGGAGCTCGTCGGCGCTCGCGGGCGGGAGGTGGCGGCGGACCGCGTCCATGGCGCCCTCGTGCAGAGTGCCGGAGGGGGTGCCGTCGGCCAGGCGCTCGATGCGTCCGTCGGCGGGGTCGGGCGTCGTGCGGTCGATCCCCGCGAGGCGCAGTGCAGCGGAGTTGACCCAGGCGCCGTGCCCGTCGGCGTTGGTGAGGAAGGCGGGCCGGTCCGGGACGACCGTGTCGAGCTCGCGGGCGGTCGGGGTGCCTCCGGGGAAGTCGGGCAGGTTCCAGCCGCCGCCGAGGATCCACTCCGCTCCGCTCTCCCGGGCCGCGTACTCGGCGACGGTCGACAGGTGCTCGGCGGGCGACCGGCCCGCCCCGAGCCAGCAGCGCAGCAGTGCGGCGCCGCCCCAGATCGGGTGCACGTGGGCGTCCTGGAAGCCGGGGACGAGCATCCGGCCCTCGAGGTCGACCACCTCGGTGCGCGGCCCGATCCAGTCGGAGGCGTCGGCGCCGACCGCGACGATCCGCCCTCCGACGACGGCGACGCCGTGCGCTCGGGAGCGCACGGCGTCGGCGGTGAAGACGGCGCCGCCGGTCAGGACGAGATCGGCGGCGCGCACCGGGTCAGAAGCCCGCGGGGGCGAATGCCTGCGACATCTGGGAGAACAGCGACACCGTCCAGCCGATCGCGATCAGGAACGACACGACCACGACGCCGAGGAAGATCCAGAGCGGGAGGAGTCCGCCGCCGGTCACGCGCTTCACGACCACGCTGCGGCCGATCACGTAGACGTAGGGAGCGGCGAGGAAGGCCCACGCCCAGTGGAACGGACGCTGCAGGCCCGCCCGCTTCAGCTGGCGCCAGTCGAGGAAGGCGAAGACGACCTCCGCCGCGTAGATCAGGAAGCCGACGACCTGGAGCACGCCGAGGCCGACGAGGTAGGCGGTCGACATCCCCATCGAGGAACTCGGCCCGTAGGTCGAGGCCATCGACGAGTCGACGATCGCGCTCGGCGGGAGGAGGAAGATCGACAGCGCCGAGAGCAGCGGCAGGAGGACCACCACCCAGATCCACGGGGTGGAGGTGACGAGGCTCGTGTCGCGCTGCTGCACTGCTGCTCCAGGAGCCGCGGCGTAGGCCGGGTACTGCGGCTGCTGACCGTAGGGCTGCTGCGGCTGCTGACCGTAGGGCTGCTGGCCGTATCCCTGCTGCCCGTACTGCTGGGGGGCCTGCTGGCCGTAGCCCTGCTGCGGCTGCTGCTGGCCGGAGGGCTGCTGCGGCGGGGACTGCTGGCCGTAGCCCTGCCCGTACCCCTGCACCGGGTCGGCGGACGACGGCTGCTGCGGGTACTGACCCGAGGCCGACTGCCCGTAGCTCGTCGCCGCTCCGCTCGACGTCTCCCCGTAGGCGGGACGCTCGGCGGGCGCGGCGGGCGGAGTCGGCGCGGTCGGCGGAACGGGAGTCGCGGCGGCCTGCACCGACCCGCTCCCGGTCGAGCCCGTCGGGGCGCTCGGAGTGGCCGCGGGGGCGTCGCGGAGCGACTCCGTCCAGCCGGTTCCGTCCCACCAGCGCTGACGGGACGAGCCCGCCGGGTCCGGGTACCACCCGGCGCGGGGTCCGGAGGCCTCGCCGCCCGTGCTCGCGCCCTGGTCCGTGCCGGTTCCGTTGTCGTCCGTCATGGCGTCCTCCACTCCCCTCCGGGCGTCTGCCCGCGATCTCGGACCACCGTAGCGCCGCGATACGATGCGCCGCCTGGGGGCGGGCTGATCGCCCGCTGTCCGAGCGCTGTCCGCACCGGCAGACGCCGGGCGCTGCGACCGCCAGGATGGACGCATGCCCCACCTCCTCCGAGCCCGTGCCGCCCTCTTCGACATGGACGGGACCCTCGTCGACTCGACGGCCGTCGTCGAGACCATCTGGGGCGCCTTCGCCGAGCGCTTCGCTCTCGACCACGACGCGGTGCTCGGCGCCGTGCACGGCGTCCGGGCCGCCGACAGCGTCCGCCGCTTCGCTCCGGCCGGCAGCGACGTCGATGCGATCGTCACCGAGCTCGACGCCTACGAGCTCGAGCACACCGAGGGCACCGTCGAGATCCCCGGAGCGACGGCGTTCCTCGCCTCGCTCCCCCGCGAGCGAGTAGCCCTGGTCACGTCCGCGAGCCCGGCACTGGCCGCCGCACGTCTGGCCGCGGCGGGCGTCCCCTCCCCCGACACCGTCGTCACCGCGCACGACGTCGCGAACGGCAAGCCCGCCCCCGACGGCTACCTCGCCGCCGCGGCTCTGCTCGGCGTCGCCCCCGAGGACGCGCTGGTGTTCGAGGACGCCGAGGCCGGCATCCGCGCGGGCCTGGACGCCGGCATGCGCGTGATCGTCGTGGGGAGCCACGAGAGCGCGAGCACCCAGGGGCTCCCCCGGATCGCGCACTACTCCGACGCGCGCGCCGCGCTCGAGGGCGACGAGCTCGTCGTCACCCTCGGCGGGCCTCAGTAGCGGATCGCGTCGATCACCTTCACCCGCACGGCGACGATCGCCGGCACGAGGCCCGCGAGCGCGCCGACGAGGGTGGCCGCCCCGAGCCCGAGCAGCGCCGCCTCGGCCGGGAACGGCGGGATGTCGGTGATCCCGTTGTCCTGCACGAAGGCCACGGTCCACGGGTTGGTGATCAGGACGACCGCGATCGTCACGCCGACCACTCCGGCGACCACGGTCGCCACGACGCTCTCCATCATGATCGAGAAGAAGATGCGGCCGGAGGAGGCGCCGAAGCTGCGCCGGATGCCGATCTCGCGGATCCGCTGCCGGACGGTGACCAGGGCGATGTTGAGAAGTCCGAGTGCGCCGAGCGCCAGCACCAGGCCCGCCACACCGCCGATCACCCACGTCAGCACGCCGAACGGGTCGGAGTCGTAGACCAGGTAGTCCTGCCGGTCGACCGACACCTCGACGTCGGGTCCCAGGGCACCGGCCACGTCGCGCTCCACCGCGGCGGAGAGGGGCTCGGCCAGGTCGAGCGGCACCCACATCTCGTAGTTCGGCACGCCCTGCCCGCCGTACTGCGGGTCGGCGTCGCGGGCCACCGCCGGGTAGGCGTCCGCGAGCATCATCATCGACGGCTCCGTCTCGAACTGCGAGGCGGGGGTCACGCCGACGACCACGCCCGTGACGTCGCGCTCGGAGCCGAGCAGGGTGACCACCGGATGGGTGCGCAGATCCGGGCTCCCGATCCGCTCCCAGAAGCGCTCGTTGACGACGAGGGCGGGAGCGAGGCGCTGGGAGTCGCGGGCGGTGAACCAGGCGCCGTCCACGATCTTCAGCCGGTGCATCTCGGCGAAGGGCTGATCGACCGCCTGCACCGCCACGTCGACGGCGCCGTCGGCGAACTGGACGCGCGCACTGCCGTAGGTCGAGCGGCTCGCGTAGGTGATGGAGTAGCGCTCGAGCGCACCGGTCCACGCGGCCTGGAGCGCGTCGGCGTCGACCTCGGTGCTGCCGGCGCCGGAGGCGTAGGCCGAGAGGAAGAGACTGGCGGGGCGGCCGCTGGAGCGCTCGGCCTGCTCGATGCTGGCCTGGCGGGCGATGCCGCCGGCGGCGACGACCGCGGTCAGGGCGGCGACGGCCACCGCGACTCCGATCAGCGAGAGCAGCACGCGGCCGCGGTGGATCCGCAGCTCGGTCCACGCCTCGACGATCGCTCCGGCGATCCCGACGAGCGCGCGCATCAGAGGATCACCGCCTCGGCGACGGGGCCCGCCTCCGCGGTCGCGCCCAGGCGGCCGTGGTCGAGCCGGTAGTGGCGCTCGGCCCGCGCCGCGATGGCCGGGTCGTGGGTGATGGTGACCAGCGCCGAGCCGGACTCGCGCGCGATCTCGTCGAGCAGGCCCATCACGCTCTCGCCGGTGTCGGTGTCGAGGGCGCCGGTCGGCTCGTCGGCGAGGATCAGCCGCGGTCGGCGCACCAGGGCGCGGGCGATCGCGATCCGCTGCTGCTCGCCGCCGGACATGCGCCCGGGCATCGAGTCCACGCGGTGCCCGAGGCCGACCCGCTCCAGCATCTCGGCCGCGAGATCGCGGCGGCGCCAGAACTCCGACCCGGTCGCGTAGAGCAGCGGCGTCATCACGTTCTCGCGGGCGGTCCGCCCCTCCAGCAGGTTGAACTGCTGGAAGATGAAGCCGATGCTGCCGCCGCGGATGCGCGCGCGGGCCCGCGAGGACAGGGTCTCGGTGGGAGCGCCCTCGAGCAGCATCCGCCCCTCGGTGGGCTCGTCGATGAGTCCGAGGATGTTGAGCAGCGTCGACTTGCCGGAGCCGCTGCGCCCCACGACCGAGACGTGGTCGCCCTCGCCCACCTCGAGGTCGACGCCGTCGAGGATCGTCAGCGGCGGCGCGTCGGGCAGCGGGACGACCTTGCGGATCCCCTCGAGCCGGAGGATCGTCACGAGCAGAAGACCGAGCCGTCGGGCTGCGCGATGCAGTCGCCGCCCAGCTGGACGTCGGGAGCCGCCTCCTCCGCGCCCGGCACGAACTGCAGGAGCTCGGCGCCCTCCTCCACTCCGCCCGTGATCTCGACGGAGCTGCCGTCGGTGAGTCCCAGCGTCACCGGGACCTCCTCGGTGCTGCCGTCGTCCGCACGGCGGAACACGACGCCGGACTCCGCAGTGCCCTCGACCGCGGTGGTCGGCACGACCAGGACGTCCTCGGCCTTGCCTCCCGCGAGCGTCACCGAGGCGGCGAGCCCCGGGAACACGGTGACCTCCGTCGGCACCTGGCAGGTGAAGCTCGTGCCGGACCCTCCGGTGGAGGTTCCACCACCGCCGCCGTCCGTCGCTCCGCCGGTCGTGCCGCCCTCGCCGGCTCCGGCGAGTGGGGTGCTGATGGTGAGGTCGGTGCAGGTGAAGCCCGCGGGACCGCCGGTGATGGCGACCTGCGCCTCCGTCGGCCGGTTCTGGATGCGGTAGAGCTGCTGCGCGTCGATCGTGCCGGTGACGGCGTAGCTGGGCGGCGCGACCTGGCCGGTCACCTCGCCGACCGTGACGGCCTGGTCGTGGATGACGCCGAGCGCGCTGAGGGTGCCGCCGGTCGCGGCGTAGACCCGCTCGAAGCGCACGGAGGGCTCCTGCTGGGTGAGGGTGACGACGCCGTCCGGGCCGGTCGTCTCGACCGGGTCGCGCGGAGTCTCGACGCGGATGTCGTAGACGAGGTCGCCCGACGCGACGGCCGCGCCCTGCTGCACGTAGACGTCGTCGACCGTTCCGGCCGCCGTCGCCTTCAGCGGCACGGCGGGGTCGGCGGCGACGGTGCCCTGCAGGGTGAGGTCGTTGGTGACCGTGCCGCGGGCGACCGCGACGGTCGGCTCGGTGATCTCACCGGTCGGCTGCGTCGGATCGGCCTCGGCCGCGCTGTCCGGGAAGAACGCGATCTTCACGAGGGCGATGCTCGCCGCTCCGATGATGACCATCCACACGATCGGGAACACCCAACGCCGAACCGCACCCATAACGTCCCCCGACACCTCTTCCGGAGCGCTCCGCCATGGGGCGCCGGAGGCAGCCTATCCGGCGAGGAGGTCGCGTCCCGGACCGTGGCGCGCCCGTCAGCCGGCGAGCGCAGCGACGATCGAGGCGACGCGGCGCGCCCTCGTCTCGGCGGCCTTCGCCCCCTCGACCGACGTGACGTGGGCCTTCCGCGCGCTGTGCGAGAGTGCGGCGAAGCGCTCCGCAGCGCCCGCCGCGGCCAGCGCGGCCGCCAGGTCCTCCGGGACGACGACCTCGCGCGGCGCGGTGTCGAGCTCGATCACGACGTCGATCGCGTCGCCGCCGGCGAGCTGCGTCTCGCGGCGCTTCTCGGCCGAGAACGGGATGAGCGCGCGGCCGCCCATCGCTCCGACCGTGCTGGTGAAGCGGTAGCCGTTCACCGTCACCGCGACGGCGGGCCGCTTTCCGCCGCCGAGGGCTTCGAGGACCTCGGGCGGCACCTCGATGCCGGTGTTGCTGCCCGTCTGGAAGAGCGTCGTGGTGAACTGCACGAGGCGATGATGGCACGGTCCCCCACGCGTCGCGCGGCCGACCGCCGCACTGACGCGAGGGGCCGTCGACGGGATCGTGGCCGGCCGACCGGGAGCGCAGGAGCGAGGGGTCGGCGCGGTCAGCAGGAGCGGGTGTCGGGGTCCCCGAGCGAGGAGCGCACGGCGTCGACCGTCATCCTGCCCTCGGGGTCGAGCCGGGCGAGCATGCGCGACATGATGTCGGCCAGCTGCGGGATCTGCTCGGCGTCGAGCGGATCGATGACATCGGCCAGCACGGTCGCGACGTGGCCGGGCGCCGTCTCGACGATCTTCTGGAGGCCGGCGTCCGTGAGCACCGCGTTCGTGGCGCGGCCGTCGGAGGCGCAGGGGCGGCGCTCGAGGTAGCCGCGGGCGACGAGGCGGGTCACCACGTGCGAGAGCCGGGGCAGGGTCGCGTTGGTGCGGGCGGCGAGCGTGGTCATCCGGAGGGCACGGTCGGGCGCCTCGGACAGCATCGCCAGTGTCAGGTACTCGAAGTGCGTGAGCCCCGCGTCGCGCTGCAGCTGCGTGTCGAGGGCGCCCGGCAGCAGTTCCACGACCGCGATGAAGCGCAGCCAGGCGTCGAGCTGATCGGGCGTCAGCCAGCGTGTCTCGGGCGCACTCATCCCCCCACCCTACCCACTACTTGCCGCGACAAGTAAGTCCCTCCGTCGCCCTGCGCCACTCGCGCTCCGCGTCCCAGCGGATCGCTGTAGCCGCATGCACCCCGCTCTGCAGAACGCCCCGTCGGGAAGCCGACCGCGCCACCCTCGTCCACACCGCCCCCGCCAGCACCACCCACGAGGCGAACCGCCGATCCGCGTGCCAGCGGATCGCCGTAGCCGACCGCACCCCGCTCTGCACAACGCACCCCGTCGAGAAGCCGACCGCGCCGCGCCCGGCCAGGACGGGCGTGGAAGGAGGCACCGCCGACCGCGTCACCTCTTCACCACGGACACCCTCCCGCCCGACCCACGAGGCGAACCGCCGATCCGCGTCCCAGCGGATCGCCGTAGCCGAACGCACCCCGCTCTGCAGAACGCCCCGTCGGGAAGCCGACCGCGCCGCCCTCGTCCACACCGCCCCCGCCAGCACCACCCACGAGGCGAACCGCTGATCCGCGTGCCAGCGGATCGCCGTAGCCGAACGCACCCCGCTCTGCACAACGCACCCCGCCGCGAAGCCGACCGCGCCACGCCGGGCAAGGACCGGCGTGGAACGAACTACAGCACGTCGTCGCTCAGATCGATCGGGTTGCCGAAGCGGTGGTTCGTGATCGAGATCGCCTGCTCGCGGAGGAAGGGCAGCAGTTCGACGCGGCCGGCGGGGGTGACCGGGTCGGCGTAGACGGCGGTGTCGAGGGCGCCTCCGAGGGCTTCGGTGAGGGCGGTCGCGAGGGGGACGCGGGATCCGTCGGCGCGGGTGAGCGGGACCGGCGTGCCCGTGCTGCCGCGGGTCATGCCGGCGACGACGTCGGTGAAGGAGCCGGTCGAGTCGGACGATCGGCGGACGACGGTCTGCTGTCCGGGCGACGGGCTGCCGGGGGCCTGGGGCCCGGCGTAGCCGTCGACGCGGTCGGAGACGATGTCGCCGATGATGCGGATGCGCGGCGCCGTGATGCGGCCGGCCGCGGCGCGCTCGAGCCACTCGGCGTCGGTCTCGACGACGATGCGCGGGACGAGGCCCGCCATCTCGGCGAGCTCGTCGCCGCCGAGCATCTCCTGGACCCGCGGCGGGAGCGGGACGGACGTGGAGATGTCCATCCGGGAGCGGGTCAGCAGGCCGGCAGCGATGACCCGGAGGAGCTCTCCGAGGTCGCCGCCGTCGGCCAGGCGGAGCGCGATCGGCAGGCGGAGGTAGCGGAACAGGTTGCGCTCGACGCCGACCTTCGAGATGTCGGTGACGACTCCGAACTCGGTCGCCCAGGCGAGCTGGTCGGAGAGGGCTGAGCGGCGGAGCAGGTCGAACTGCTCGAACCGGAGCGAGGACTGGGCCGCCTCGATGAACTGGCGCGCGCGGTCGTCGAGGCCGCGCAGGTGCAGCGTCGAGGAGGAGCGCGCGGGCGAGGGCTTCCAGGAGCCGAGGCCGATGAGGTGGTTGGGTCCGCCGGCCTTCGCGCCGCCGCCGACCGACGATCGCTTCCAGCCGCCGAAGGGCTGGCGCCGGACGATCGCTCCGGTGATGCCCCGGTTGACGTAGAGGTTGCCCGCCTCGACCGAGTCGATCCAGAGGGCGAGCTCGTCGGCGTGGAGCGAGTGGAGTCCGGCCGTGAGCCCGTACTCGGTGCCGTTCTGCATCCGGATGGCGTCCTCGAGGGTCGCCGCGTGCATGATCCCGAGCACCGGGCCGAAGAACTCGGTGAGGTGGACGTAGCTGTCCTCGGTGACGCCCTCGCGGATCCCGGGCGACCAGAGCGTGCCGCTCTCGTCGAGGCGCTGGGGCTCGACGAGCCACGACTCGCCTCCGCCCAGCGTGGTGAGCGCGTGCAGGAGCTTGCCGGTGGGCTGCTCGATGAGCGGTCCCATCACCGCCGACGGATCGACGGGCCGGCCGACGCGGAGCGACGTGACGGCGTCGACCAGCTGGGCGCGGAAGCGCTTGGAGCGGGCGACCGAGCCGACCAGGATCACCAGGGAGGCGGCGGAGCACTTCTGGCCCGCGTGCCCGAAGGCGCTGCGGACGATGTCGGCGACGGCGAGGTCGTAGTCGGCGTGGGGGGTGACGATGATCGCGTTCTTGCCGCTGGTCTCGGCCTGCAGTGCGAGGCCGGGCCGCCAGGAGCGGAAGAGGCGGGCGGTCTCGTAGGAGCCGGTGAGCAGCACGCGGTCCACGAGGGGGTCGGTGATCAGCGCCCGTCCCAGCTCATCCTCGTCGAGGTCGACCAGGGCGAGGAGCTCCTGCGGGATGCCCGCGTCCCAGAGCGCCTCGACGAGCACGGCCGCCGAGCGGCGCGCCTGGGGAGCCGGCTTCACCACGACTCCGGAGCCGGCGGCGAGCGCCGCGAGGATCGATCCGGCGGGGATCGCGACCGGGAAGTTCCACGGCGGAGCGACGACGGTGACCCGCGCGGGGACGAAGGTGGCCCCGGTGACCGCGTCGAGCTCGCGGGCGCGGGTGGCGTAGTAGTGGGCGAAGTCGATGGCCTCGGAGACCTCGGGGTCGGCCTCGGCGATCGTCTTGCCGGTCTCGGAGGCCATCACCTCGATCAGGCGGTCGCGGTTCGCGGCGAGGACGAGACCGGCGCGGTCGAGCACGGCCGCTCGGTCGTAGCCCAGGCGCTCGCCCCAGCGCTCCGCGCGGCGGGACACCGTGCGCAGCACCTCCTGGAGCTCCGCCTCCGTGCTCACGCGCGCGGCGTCGGCCGTGCCCGCTCCGATGGTCGAGCCGGCGATGCGCTCGGTGATCAGGCGCGCCCAGCGGCGGTTGCCGGGGAGGGCGGGGTCGGTGTCGGGCTCGTTGTGGAAGCCCGCGGTCGCGGCGGCGGCACCGGAGCCGCGGCTGAGGCCGAGGACGGCCTGCGTCAGGCCCGCGGCGGCCGGGTCCTGCGCCCGCTCGCCGGCGCGGGCGTGCTCCTGGACGAGGCGGCGGCCGGAGCCGGAGGACCACTCCCGCAGGCGGTCCTGCGTGCGGTTCGGCGGCGGGACGGAGTCGTCGAGGGCCTCGAGCGAGGCGCGGAAGCGGCCCAGCTCCCGCTGCAGCACCTCCTCGTCGTCGAGGCGGAACGCGGCCGAGAGGAAGTTCTCGGGGCTGCTGTTCTCCTCGAGCCGGCGGATGAGGTACGAGATCGCCACGTCGAACTCGTGCGGGTGCACGACGGGCGTGTAGAGGAGGAGGCGCCCCACGTCCTCGCGGACGGCGCGCGCCTGCCCGGTCGCCATCCCGAGCAGCATCTCGATCTCGACCGCGCCGGTCACCCCGCGCTCGGTAGCCGTGAGCCACGCCCAGGCGAGGTCGAAGAGGTTGTGCCCGGCGACGCCCACTCGCACCGCGTCGACGCGCTCCGGCCGCAGCGCCCGGTCGAGCAGGCGCTTGTAGTTCGTGTCGGCCTCCGCCTTGCTGCCGACGGTCGCGAGCGGCCAGTCGTGCAGGGCCGCGTCGACCCGCTCCATCGCGAGGTTCGCGCCCTTCACGACGCGCACCTTGATCGGGGCTCCGCCGCGGGCCCGGCGCTCCTGGGCCCACTCGGTCAGCTCGTCGAGCACGCGGACGGAGTCGGGCAGGTAGGCCTGCAGGACGATGCCCGCCTCGAGGTCGAGCATGCCCGGCTGCTCGAGGAGGCGCCGGAACACGGCGACCGTCAGGTCGAGGTCGCGGTACTCCTCCATGTCGAGGTTGATGAAGGCGGGGTCGGCTCCGGACGCGGCCGCCTGGTAGAGCGGGGTGAGCCGCTCCACGACGCGGTCGACCTCCTCGTCGAAGGCCCACATCGACAGCTGGCTGACGACGCTCGAGACCTTGACGCTGACGTAGTCGACGTCCGGGCGCTCGAGGAGGCGGAGGGTCCCCTCGAGGCGGCGGCGGGCCTCTCGCTCGCCGAGCACGGCCTCGCCGAGGAGGTTGAGGTTGAGCCGGTCGCCGCCCTCGCGCAGCGCGGCGACGGCCGCGCCGAGACGGGCCTCCGAGGCGTCGACAACGAGGTGCCCTACCAGGCGGCGGAGGACCCGGCGGGCCGCGGGCACGACCACCCAGGGCAGCACGGGGCCGACGGCGCCGCCGGTGCTGATCGCGGCGCGCAGGTAGGAGGGGAGGAAGGCGGGCGTCTTCGCGGTGAGCGCCGCGAGGTTCTCGGCCGCGACCGAGAGGTCCTCGGGCCGGGCGACGCCGTCGACGAACCCGACGGTGAAGTCGAGGCCGTTCGGGTCCTGGAGCACGCCCGCGAGCCGCTGGGCGGCGGGCTCGACCGGGAACTCGCCGCTGCGCGCGATCCAGCGGCGGACCAGGGACTCGACGCGCTCGATCATCGGGCGGTCGTCGACCTCGGGCTCGGCGGCGGCAGGTGCCGCGAGCTCCGGCTCCGACGCGGCATCGGACTCGGGCACGGCCTCGTCCTCAGCGTCGGGCTCCTGCGCGTCCTGAGACACGTCCACGTCCTCGTCCACGGAGGCGGACTCCAGTGCGGGCTCGACCTCGGCCCCGCTCCCGGAGTCATCGGCCTCGACCTCGTCGTCCGGCTCCGCGCCGCCCTCCGCCGCGTCTCCCGGCGTCCGACCCTCGACGGTCGCGTCGACCCCGCTCCGCACGGCCGCGTCGTCGGGCTCGCGCTCCGGGTCGCTGCCGGGCACACCTGGGGTCGTCGACTGCTGCATCCTCCGAGGCTAAGCCCGACCCGCCGCCCGGACGCGGCGTGACGCGGTGGTCGCGCCGACTCGCCCGCGAGCCGCCCCTGTGGAGGAGCGGATCAGTGCCGGCGGTGGTCCTGGATGGTCATCCGCGGGCCGTGCCGCGGCTTCCTCGCTCCGCTGCAGCCGATCAGCCGGATGACCCGCTGCCGGTGCCCGCGCCACGGCTCGAGGAGCTCGAGCATCCCGTCGTCGTCGACCCCGAGCCGGCCCGTGAGCGCGAAGCCGACCGCTGCGGCGAGGTGGTAGTCGCCCACGCTGACCGCATCCGGATCGCCGTGGGCGCGCATCATCACCTCGGACGCCGTCCAGGGCCCGATCCCCGGCACCGACTGCAGCCGGCGGGCGACCTCGTCGCCGCCCCGCCCGAGCGCGAGGGTCCGCTCGAGGCCGGAGGCGACGAGCGCGGCGGTGAGGACGGTCCGCGAGCGCCGCGGATCCACTCCCGCACGATGCCAGTCCCACGACGGCACGCGCCGCCACTGCTCCGCGCTCGGCGCCACGTGCAGGGCGGCCGGCCCCGGGGCGGGCTCCCCGTGGAGGCGCACCAGCACCCGGTAGGCGCGCCACGCCTCCGTGCTGGTGACCTTCTGCTCGAGGACCGACGGCGCGAGCATCTCGAACACCAGGTTCGCGCGCGTGAGTCGCAGGCCGGACGAGCGGCGGAGCACCTCGGCGAGCGGCGCGTGGGCAGTCAGGTCGAGCCCGCTCCAGTCGTCGCCGTGGCCGAGGAGCTCGGGGACCGCGTCGATCAGCCACTCCGCTCCCCCGCCCCAGGCGCGCGCGTGCACCGCGCCGTCCGCCGCCTGCCGCAGGTGCAGGGTGCCCGGGCCGAGCGGGGTGCGGAACGCCCGCCAGAAGCCGGACGCGTCGAGGAGCATGGTCGGGTCGCCCGAGCCGCGCAGCAGCGTGCGGAGGGTGAGCGCGAGGCTCACCGGCTCCGACGGCGCGTAGACCGTCGCCCAGGAGGGCTCGGGAGCGGGGGCGGGGATCGACACGCAGCGATGCTAACCGGCGGCTCCGACACCCGAGCGGACACTTCTCCGCAGAACCCCCATCCACGACGTGTTCGGAGCGACACGCCCGGCGGATTGGTCCAGACGCCGTGAACACATGCGCGGATCCGATCCCCCGTTTTTACTGGTCAGCAGGTCGATCCCGGGCGTAGCTTCGCGCTGTCGCGGCGGCGCTCCAGCCGCCCGGCACCCGCCTATCACTGGAGATGCGCACATGTTCGACACGACCTTCATCCGCAACGCGATCGTCAAGAGCTCTGAGACCGCTCTCGACCGTCGCCGCTTCTTCGAGGCCACCGGCGTCGCCGGCCTCGGCATCGGAGCCGCGGCCTTCGCCGCGCCCACCGCCTCCGCCGAGGAGGTCGCTGCCAGCGGCCCCAGCGACGCCTCGATCCTCAACTTCGCCCTCAACCTCGAGTACCTCGAGGCCGAGTTCTACCTCCGCGCCGTCTACGGCACCGGCCTCGGCGGCTCGGACGTGACCGGCAAGGGCACGCCCGGCGGCGTCATCGGCGGCCGCCCCGTCGACTTCAAGACCCCGTGGCTCAAGAGCTTCGCCACCGAGGTCGCGAACGACGAGAAGGCCCACGTGCAGTTCCTGCGGGCCGCGCTGGGCACCGCGAAGGTGGCCCGCCCGGCGATCAACCTCAAGGACAGCTTCAACTCCGCCGCTGTCGCGGCGGGGCTGATCAAGGCCGGTCAGTCGTTCGACCCGTTCGCGAGCGAGTCGAACTTCCTGCTCGGCGCCTTCGTCTTCGAGGACGTGGGAGTGACCGCCTACAAGGGCGCCGCCCCCCTCATCCAGTCGAAGACCTACCTCGACGCGGCTGCCGGCATCCTCGCGGTGGAGGCGTACCACGCGGGCGCGATCCGCTCGGCGATCTACGCCGCCGACCTGTCCGACTCGGCGAACAAGCTCTCCGACGCTCGCGACAGCCTCGACGGCAAGACCGACCTCGACCAGGGCGTCAAGGTCAACGGCCAGGCGAACATCGTCCCGACCGACGGCAGCTCGATCGCGTTCAGCCGCACCCCGGGCCAGGTCCTCAACATCGTGTACCTGAACCCCGCGGCCGGGACGCGCACCGGCGGATTCTTCCCCCGCGGCGTCAACGGCGAGCTCGTCACCACCTAGTCCGAACAGCACCGAGCACGACGACGGGCCCTTCCTCGAGGCGGCGAGGAGGGGCCCGTCGTCGTCCGCGTGCACATCCGTTCACCGGGTCCTCTAACCTGAGCGGGTGAAGATCGGGATCCTGACCTCCGGCGGCGACTGCCCCGGCCTCAACGCCGTCATCCGCGGTGCCGTCTACAAGGGCATCAAGGTCTACGACCAGGAGTTCGTGGGCTTCCGGAACGGCTGGCGCGGAGTGGTCGACGGCGACCTCCTGCCCCTCGGCAGGTCCGAGATCCAGGGCATCGCCAAGCAGGGCGGCACGATCATCGGCACCAGCCGGACGAACCCCTTCGAGGGCGAGAACGGCGGCCCCGAGAAGATCGCCGAGATGATGGACCGCAACGGCATCGACTCGATCATCGCGATCGGCGGCGAGGGCACCCTGGCGGCCGCCAAGCGCCTCACGGACGCGGGCCTCAAGATCGTCGGCGTCCCGAAGACCATCGACAACGACCTCGGCGCGACCGACTACACCTTCGGCTTCGACACCGCCGTCGGCATCGCGACCGACGCGATGGACCGCCTCCGCACCACCGGCGACTCGCACGGCCGCTGCATGGTCGCCGAGGTCATGGGCCGCCACGTCGGCTGGATCGCCCTGCACTCCGGCATGGCCGCGGGCGCCCACGTGATCCTCATCCCGGAGAAGCGCACCTCCCTCGACCAGATCGTCGAGTGGGTGCAGAGCGCGCAGGACCGCGGCCGCGCCCCGCTCGTCGTGGTCGCCGAGGGCTTCTCGCTCGACACGATGGACGACGCCCACTCCGAGCGCGGCCTGGACGCCTTCGGCCGGCCCCGCCTCGGCGGCATCGGCGAGCTGCTGGCCCCGCTCATCGAGGAGCGCACCGGGATCGAGACCCGCGCCACCACGCTCGGCCACATCCAGCGCGGAGGGACGCCCACCGCGTTCGACCGCGTCCTCGCGACCCGCCTGGGCATGGCCGCGATCGACTCCGTCGTCGCCGAGCACTGGGGCCGCATGGTCGCCCTGCGCGGCACCGACATCTACCACGTGGACTTCGCCGAGGCGCTCGGCACCCTCAAGACGGTGCCCGACGCCCGCTACGAGGAGGCGCGCACCCTCTTCGGGTAGCGGCCCGGGCGAGGGCTGTTCGAGGTCTGTGCGATCTGCAGGCACCTGTGCGATCTGCAGGCACTTGTGCGATCTGCAGGCACCTGTGCGATCTGCAGGCACCTGCGCGATCTGCAGGCACCTGTACGATCTGCAGGCCTGCGGCCGGTGAGAGCGTTATCCGCCGCATGACTCATCGGACGGATGCAGGAACCCCTGCAGATCGCACCTGCACATCGCACCCCGGCCTGCACATCGCAACCGGGCCTGCAGATCGCACCGGGGCCTGCAGGTCGCACCGGAGCGAGCAGCGCGCCGGATCGCAGCCCGCGCTCCGGCGCCGGCGCGTCAGCCCTTCGCGCCGTCCGGCGTCGCCGTGGCGACGATCTGCGCCCGCGCGAGGGTGTGGAAGTGCGCGTTGAAGCCGAGGATCGCCGGCGTCGACTCCGGGTCGAGATCGAGCGACTCGACGTCGAGGGCGTGCACCACGAAGAAGTAGCGGTGCTCGCGGTCCGGCGGCGCCGCTCCGACGAACTGGCGCAGCCGCATCTCGTTGGGCAGCGTCTGCGCGCCCGCCGGGAGCAGCTCGAAGCCGGCGGCTCCGGCTCCCGTGGGCAGTTCGGTCGTGTCGGCCGGGAGGTTGTAGACGGCCCAGTGCCAGAATCCGGAGCCGGTGGGCGCGTCGGGGTCGAACACCGTCACGGCGAAGCTCTTGGTCTCGGCGGGGGCACCCGACCAGCGCAGGTGCGGCGAGACGTCCTCGCCGCCGGAGCCCTCGCCGTAGTGGCGGGCGGACAAGGGCGCGCCGTCGGCGATGTCGTCGCTGTCGAGCGCGAAGCTCGGCACCTCGCCGAGGCGGGCGTAGGGGTCGTAGGTCCAGTCGGACATCCGGTTCTCCGTTCGGGAAGGGCGGGAAGGGCGGGCGGAGGCCCGCTCCCTCAGCCTAGGAACCCGGCGGAGCGCGCCGAAGGGCTTGCGGAGGGGGTCACGACCCGAGATAGCGCCCGGGCCGGTGGTTGAACGCCAGCACCAGGTTGAGCACCACCACGCCCGCCGCCGAGATCAGCACGTTCAGCGGAGGCACCACCAGCAGCGCGGCCGCGACCACGCACGCGTCGAGCGCCATCATCACGTAGCCCGCCCGCCAGCCGAGCCGCTCCTGCGCGATCAGGGCGACGATGCTGAATCCGCCCAGGCTCGACCCGTGCCGGAAGAGGATCAGGAGGCCGATCCCCGCGAGCACGTCGCCCGTGAGGACCCCGTAGACGGGCTCGATCCGCAGCTCGCCGAACGCCGGCGGGTGCAGCCCCGCCAGGACCGAGACGAGCACGATCGAGAACATGGTCCGCAGCGTGAAGCGCCAGCCCTTCTTCCACAGCGAGAGGGCGAGGAACGGCAGGTTGACCGTGACGAGGATCACGCCGAACGGGATGTCGAGCGGGTACCCGAGCAGCAGGGCGAGGCCTGCGGTACCGCCCGTGACCGCCTGGCTCGCGCGCAGCAGGTAGAGGCCGAGCGAGACCACGAACGCACCGGTGACGAGACCGAAGACGTCCTCGAGGCGGGAGTGCGGCACGGGGGCGGAGGCGTCGGGCACCCGACGATGCTGCCATACGCCGTGCCCCGATCCGGACGCCCTCGTAGGATGTGCCGGTGCTGCCGAAGATCCTGCTGTTCTACCGCTTCGTGCCGCTGGCCGACCCCGAGTCCGTTCGGCTGTGGCAGCGGGAGCTGTGCGAGTCGCTGGGGCTGCGCGGACGCCTGCTGATCTCGGAGCACGGGGTGAACGGCACTCTGGGCGGCGGGATGGACGCCCTGAAGCGCTACGTCCGCCGCACCCGCGAGCACTCCGCTTTCCGCGGCCTCGAGGTGAAGTGGAGCGACGGCTCCGGCCTCGACGACGACGGCCGCAGCCTCGACTTCCCCGGGCTCTCGGTGAAGGTGCGCGACGAGATCGTCTCGTTCGGCGCGCCCGACGAGCTGAGGGTGGACGCCGGCGGCGTCGTCGGGACGGCGCCGCGGCTCGACCCGGATCAGCTGGACGCCCTGGTCGCCGAGCGCGACGACGTGGTGCTCTTCGACGGCCGCAACGCCTTCGAGGCCGAGATCGGCCGGTTCGAGGGGGCGGTCGTGCCCGGGGTCGCCAGCACCCGCGAGTTCGTCGAGCAGCTCGACGCCGGCGTCTACGACCATCTCAAGGGCCGGCCGGTCATCACCTACTGCACCGGCGGCATCCGCTGCGAGGTGCTGTCGAGCCTGATGACGGCGCGCGGCTTCGGCGAGGTGTACCAGCTCGACGGAGGCGTCGTCCGCTACGCCGAGGCGCGCCGCGACCGCGGGCTGTGGAAGGGGGCGCTGTACGTCTTCGACGGCCGCGGCTCCGTCTCCTTCTCCCCCGACGCCGAGGTGCTCGGCCGCTGCGCCTCGTGCGCCGCTCCGACGAGTCGGATGCGCAACTGCACCGACCTCTCCTGCCGCGCGCAGCTCGTGGTGTGCGCGGACTGCGAGGCGGCGGCCTGCGCCGCGCACGCGGGCCGTACGCTCGTGCCATGAGCATCGAAGCGCGCGGGCGCATCCTCGTCGACCTCCACACCGCCCCCGAGCTGCTGCAGGTGGTGAACGTGTGGGACGTGATCAGCGCGACCACGATCGCCGCGCTCCCGGAGACGCGGGCGCTCGCGACCGCCAGCCACTCCATCGCGGCGGCGTTCGGCTACGAGGACGGCGAGCGGATCCCGCTGGAGCTGCACCTGGGCATGATCGAGCGCATCGTCGCCGCCGTCGAGGTCCCGGTCTCGGCCGACCTCGAGGCCGGCTACGGCGACGCGGGCGAGACGGTCCGGCGCGCGATCGAGGTCGGCGTCGTGGGCGCGAACCTCGAGGACCAGGCGAAGCCGCTCCCGGAGGCGCTGCGCGCGGTCGAGAAGGCCGTCGCCGCTGCCGAGGAGGAGGCGGTGCCCTTCGCGCTCAACGCCCGCACGGACGTGTTCCTCCGCGCCGGCGACCGCGACCGCGGCGAGGTCCTGGCCGACGCGATCGAGCGCGGCCGCGCGTACCTCGACGCCGGCGCCACCTGCTTCTTCGTCCCCGGGCTGCTGCAGGACGCCGAGCTGGAGTCCCTCGTCGCCGCCCTCGGGCGGCAGCGCGTCAGCGTCATCGGCGTCCCCGGATCGCAGTCCCCCGCCCGCTTCGAGGAGCTCGGGCTGGCCCGCGTCTCCTACGGCCCGTGGACGCAGCGCGTCGCCCTGACGGCGCTCCAGGACGCGGCCTCCGCCCTCTACTCCGGCGGATCCCTCCCCGAGGGCACCCGGCCCCTGAACTGACCGCCCGGCCGCGGGCCCGCGGGCGTAGCGTGGGCCCATGTACCGAGCCATCGTCGTCGAGCGGCACTCCGACTCCGACACCGACACCCCCAACCGAGCCCGCCTCCTCGAGCGCGACGACCCCGACCGCTCGCACGGCGACGTGACGATCGCCGTCGAGTACTCGAGCGTCAACTACAAGGACGCCCTGGCGCTCGCGGGGAGGCCCGGCATCGTGCGCCGCACCCCGCTCGTGGCCGGCATCGACCTGGTCGGCACCGTGGAGTACGCCGACGGCGAGGCGGGCGAGCGCTTCGACTCCGGCGACCGCGTGGTGCTCACCGGCGCCGGCCTCGGCGAGCGCCACGACGGCGGGCTCGCCGAGCGGGCCCGTGTCGACTCCGCGTCGCTGCTCCGGCTGCCCGGCGCGATCTCGGCGGCCCGCGCGGGAGCGATCGGCACCGCGGGCTTCACGGCGATGCTGGCCGTGCTGGCGCTCGAGCGGCACGGCGTGCGGCCGGGCAGCGGTCCCGTCCTGGTGACGGGGGCCTCGGGAGGCGTGGGGTCGCTCGCCGTCGCGCTCCTGGCGCGCCTGGGTCACGAGGTCGTCGCCTCGACCGGCCGGCTCGGCGAGCACGGCGCGCTGCTCCAGCGCCTCGGCGCCTCCGACGTCGTCGACCGCGCCGAGCTGCAGGAGGGCGGCAAGCCGCTGCAGTCCGAGCGCTGGGCGGGAGCGGTGGACTCCGCCGGCTCGCACACGCTCGCGAACGCCCTCGCGCAGACGCGCTGGGGCGGGACGGTGGCGGCGTGCGGTCTCGCGCAGGGGCCGGATCTGCCGGTGAGCGTGATGCCGTTCATCCTGCGCGGAGTGACGCTGGCCGGCATCAACTCGGTGGAGGCGCCGCGCAAGCTCCGCGAGGAGGCCTGGCGCCGCCTCGCCCACGACCTCGACCTGGAGCTGCTCGACGAGCTGACGACGACGGTGCCGCTCGGCGGGGCGCTCGACGCGGCCGAGGACCTGCTCGCCGGCCGCTCGCACGGTCGGACGCTGGTGGACGTCCGCGCCTGACGGCACGGCGCCGGCGGAGAGCGCCTGCCCACCACGAGCATGGAGGAGGAGGCGCCCCTGTCCGGCGCTGTGCAAGGGGGGCCGTGCTGCAGAGGGCTGATCGGCGGTTGCCCGTACGGCGGTGCGCTACTCCGCGGCCTCGGTGGCGCCGCTCGGCTCGGCCGACGCGTGGCCGACGGAGGAGTCGGGGCGCGCCGCGCGGGGCTTCGCCGGCGTGCGGGGCTTCGGCGCGGGCTTCGCGGCCGGAACCGGCTTCGCGGAGGCGGGCTCGGCCGGCTCCGACCCGGCGGGCTCCGGCTCGGCGGGCTCCGGCACGGCGGGCTTCGATGCCGCGGACTTCGATGCCGCGGACTTCGATGCCGCGGCCTTCGCCGGAGCCGCGGAGCCGGCGGGCTCGGAGGCGGTGTCGTCCGCGGGCGCGGAACCCTCGGACTCGACCGGCGTGCTCGCCTTGGTCCGAGTACTCGTCGTCGGGGTGGCCTTCGCAGTCTCCGGAGCGGCCTCCGATGCGGACGCCGTCGGCGCCGCGACGCTCTCCGCGGGGGCCTCCACCGCCCCCTTCCCAGCCGCGGCGGTGGCCGCGCTCCCGCCGCTCGCCCCCTCCTGGCCCTCGACCACCGTCGTCGGACCCGCCGCCTCCGCGGCTGCGGCCTCCGCCGCCGTCGCCTTCTTCTTCGCGCGCTTCTCCGCGGCGGCCGCCTGGGCCCGCTCCGCCTGCTCGGCGACCTCGGGGACGATCACGAGGTCGTCGGTCTCGATCACCGGGATCGCCGCGGTCGTCGTCCCCAGCTGGAGGGCCGCGATCAGCTCGGGCGCGTGCTTGGTGCTCACGATCAGGCGGGAGTAGTCCTCGTCGACCAGGTCGATCACGACGGCCGAGGCGGTGCGCTTGATCAGCAGGAAGTCCTTGCCGCCGTGGAACTTCCAGGTCCCGGCCGCGAGCGTGAGCGGGACCGCGGTGCCGGGCGCGCGGATGCCCCGGACCCAGATCCAGGGGTCCTCGGTGACCGTCGCCGAGCGGATGCTCGACCGGTCGACGACGACGTCGCTGCGGTGGAACGCGAGCAGTCGCTCGGCAGCGGTGAGGCGGAGTTCGAGGCGGTCGGGGAGCACGGTCACGACGGGCATGCCCCTAGTCTGCCCCGCCGCCCGCCGCCGGGTCAGCGCCGGATCGCACAACGATGCCCCACCGCGCGCCCGGGTGGCAGCATGGACGGATGCCGATGGATCCGGACGAGGCGCGCCTCCTCGATGCGCTGCTGGCCGAGCGGCAGGCCGAGACGCGGGACGAGACGGCCCGCCTCGAGGCCTCACTGGCCGAGCTCCTGCGCGACCGCGCCGACGGCACCGCCGACGACGAGCACGACCCCGAGGGCACGCCGCTCTCGGCCGAGTGGTCGCGGATGGCCGGAGTCCGCGACGCTCTCGCCCGCACGGCGCGCGAGCTCGGCGCCGCTCGCGCCCGCCTCGGCACCGGCGGCTACGGGGACTGCGCCTCGTGCGGCCGCCCGATCGGAGCCGCCCGCCTCGCCGCCCGGCCCACGGCCGAGCTCTGCATCGACTGCGCCCGGCTGGCGGAGTCGCGCCTCCGCTGACGCCCCGCGAGGCGACCCTGCGGCACGCCCTCCGCCTGAAGGCCCCCACAGATCCCGGCGTGCGGAAACCCGGTTTCTCCTGCGAGCATTCACATCCGGTCGCGTCCCTCGAACAGGTCTGACGGACCACTCCCTCCCCCCCCTGCTCGAAAGGCACTCCTGCGATGACCGAGACGTCGACCGCCCGATCGACCGGCGCCCCTCCCGCCCCCGACAAGCGCGCCTGGCGCTCGCTGATCGTCCTGCTCGCGGGCATGTTCATCGCCCTGCTCGACACGACCATCGTGAACGTGGCGCTGCCCACCATCCGCACGACGCTCGACGCCTCCGAGTCGACGCTCTCCTGGATCATCTCCGGCTACGCCCTCGCGTTCGGCCTCGCCCTCATCCCCGCCGGCCGCCTCGGCGACCGGTTCGGGCACAAGTGGGTCTTCGTCAGCGGCATCGCCCTCTTCACCGTCGCCAGCTTCGCGTGCGGACTGGCCGCGGACGACACTCAGCTCGTCATCGCCCGCATCGTCCAGGGCCTCGCGGGCGGCATCTTCGTCCCGGCGGTCAACGCGTACATCCAGCTCCTCTTCCGCGGCCCCTCGCGCGGCAAGGCCTTCGCGGTGATGGGCGCGGTCCTCGGCGTCTCGTCGGCGCTCGGCCCCATCATCGGCGGCCTCATCATCCAGGCCTTCGGCGACGAGAACGGCTGGCGTCTGGTCTTCTGGGTGAACCTGCCCATCGGCGTCGCCACCCTGATCGCCGCCGCGGTCCTCCTCCCCGCCCGCCGCGACCTCGAGGCCGGCGACCGCGCCCCGAGCGGAGGCGTCGACTGGCTCGGGCTCGTGCTCGTCTCCGGCGGCCTCGTCGCCCTGCTGGTTCCGCTCATCCAGGGCGAGGACGAGGGCTGGCCGCTGTGGACCTTCCTCTCGATCGCCGGCGGAGTCCTGCTGCTCGCCGCGTTCGGCGCCTGGGAGGTCCTCCACGTCCGCCGCGGCCGCGCTCCGCTGGTGCCGCCGTCGCTGTTCCGCCACCCGGCCTTCACCGGAGGCGTGATCCTCGCGCTGGTCTACTTCGCCGCTTTCACGAGCATCTTCTTCACCATCTCGCTGCTCTGGCAGTCGGGCCTCGGCCACACCGCGCTCGAGTCGGGCCTGGTCTCGATCCCCTTCGCGATCGGCAGCATCATCAGCTCCTCGCAGAGCAACCGGATGACCGCGCGCCTGGGCCGCAACGTCCTGGTGATGGGCAGCGGACTGCTCGCCATCGGGCTCGGCTGGGTGTGGCTGGTGCTGCTGACCGCGACCCCGGACTCGATCAGCAACTGGCAGCTCCTGCCGCCGCTGCTGATCGCGGGCCTGGGCAACGGCTTCTTCATCGCCCCGAACGTGCAGTTCATCGTCTCGACCGTCGACCCGCAGGACGCGGGCGCGGCGAGCGGCGTGATCTCGGCGATCCAGCGCATCGGCTCGGCCGTGGGCATCGCGGTCATCGGCAGCGTGCTGTTCGGGAGCCTCGTCATCACGGGTCCGGACACGGTCGCCTCGGGCTTCCTCGACGCCGCGGCTCCCGCGATGCTCCTCAGCACCCTGATGGCGGTCGCCGCCTTCGCGCTGGTGTTCGTGCTGCCGAAGTCGGTCTCGCGCCGGGGCTGAGGACCCCTGCCCGGTCTCCGCACGCCGGCGGCCGGGCTCACGGGACGTCCGCCGCCCGATGCGGGGAGCGCGTCCCGCCTGATCCCGCCGGGGCCGACGAGCCTAGGCCCGGGCGGCCGCAGCGGCCTTCGCCGCCGCCGGCAGCGCGTCCACGATGCGCCCGATCGCCGCGTCGTCGTGCGCGGCCGAGACGAACCACGCCTCGTACACCGACGGCGGCAGCGAGACGCCCGCGTCGAGCATCGCGTGGAAGAACGCCGGGTAGCGGAACGACTCCTGCGCCTGGACCTCGGCGTAGTCGCGCACCGGCCGGCCCAGGTCCGTGAACATGAAGCTGAAGAGGCTCCCGGCCGTCTGCACCGTGTGCGCGACGCCCTCGGCGGAGAGCGCCGCCGAGACCTCGCGCTGGAGGGTCAGCGCCGTGGCGTCGAGCGAGGCGTAGACCGCGTCGTCGGCCAGCTGCAGCGTCCGGATGCCCGCGGCCACCGCGACCGGGTTCCCGGAGAGGGTGCCCGCCTGGTACACCGGTCCGAGCGGCGCCAGGTGGTCCATGACGTCCGCACGGCCGCCGAGCGCCGCGACCGGCATCCCTCCGCCGATGACCTTGCCGAAGGTGTAGAGGTCGGCCCGGTACGGAGCCTCGGCGCCGCGGTTCTCGAGCCCCCACCAGCCGCCGGCGCTCACCCGGAACCCGGTCAGCACCTCGTCCATGATCAGCAGCGATCCGTTCGCGTGCACGAGCTCGGCGAGGGCCGCGTTGAAGCCCGGGTCCGGAGCGACGACGCCCATGTTGGCGGCCGCGGCCTCGGTGATGACCGCCGCGATGTCGGCGCCGCGCTCGGCCAGGACCGCGCGCACCGCGTCGAGGTCGTTGTACGGCAGCACGATCGTCTGCGCCGCTGTCGCGGCCGTGACGCCGGCGGAGGCGGGGAGCGAGAGGGTCGCGAGACCGGAGCCGGCGTCGGCCAGCAGCCCGTCGGAGTGGCCGTGGTAGTGGCCGGAGAACTTGATGAGCAGGTCGCGGCCGGTGACTCCGCGGGCGAGGCGGATCGCCGTCATCGTCGCCTCGGTGCCGGTGGAGACCAGGCGGAGCTTCTCGATGGGCGAGACTCCCCCGGCGGTGATCCTCGCCTCGACCAGCTCGGCGAGGTCCGTCTCGGCGGGAGTGGACGCGCCGAACGAGAGGCCACGGGCGGCCGCCTGCTGCACCGCCGCGACGACCTCGGGGTGCGCGTGCCCGAGGACCGCGGGGCCCCAGGAGCAGACGAGGTCGACGTACTCGCGCCCGTCCGCGTCCGTGATGTACGGGCCGGCGGCGGAGACCATGAAGCGCGGGGTCCCGCCGACCGAGCGGAACGCTCTGACGGGCGAGTTGACGCCTCCGGGGATCGCGTGCCGGGCACGCTCGTACAGGGTGTCGTTCGCCGAGGTGGTCACCTCTCCAGGGTACGCGCGCCGCCCGGCGCCCTCGCTCCGGAGGAGCGCTTTCGGACGAGATGCCGAGGCTCGCTCCGGGCGAGTGCGCCGGCTACTTCAGCAGGTCGCGGGCGATCTCGACGGCCCAGTAGGTGAGCACGGCGTCGGCGCCCGCCCGGAGGATCCCCGTGACCGACTCGAGGATCGCCGGCTCGCGCGAGATCCAGCCGTTCGCGGCGGCGGCCTCGATCATCGCGTACTCCCCCGACACCTGGTACGCCCAGACCGGGACGTCCGAGACGGAGGCGACGTCCGAGAGCACGTCGAGGTAGCTCATGGCCGGCTTGACCATCACCACGTCGGCGCCCTCCGCGAGGTCGAGGGTCGCCTCGCGCAGGCCCTCGCGGCGGTTCGCCGGGTCCTGCTGATAGGTGCGGCGATCGCCCTCGAGCGTGGACTGGACGGCCTCGCGGAACGGACCGTAGAAGCTGGAGGCGTACTTCGCCGAGTACGCGAGGATCGCGGTGTCCAGGTGCCCGGCGCCGTCGAGAGCGGCGCGGATCGCCCCGACCTGGCCGTCCATCATCCCCGAGAGCCCGAGCAGGTGGGAGCCGGCCTCGGCCTGGGCCAGCGCCATCTCCTCGTAGCGGAGGAGCGTGGCGTCGTTGTCGACCCGCCCGCGGTCGTCGAGCACGCCGCAGTGGCCGTGGTCGGTGAACTCGTCCAGGCACAGGTCGGTCTGCACGACCAGCGCGTCGCCGACCTCCTCCACGACGACCCGCGTCGCGGCGTTGAGCACGCCATCGGGGTCGGTCGCGCCGGAGCCGACCGCGTCGCGCGTCGTGGGCACGCCGAACAGCATCACGCCGCCCAGCCCGGCCTCGGCCGCCTCCGTCACCGCTCCGCGGACGCTGTCCAGCGAGTGGTGCATCACTCCCGGCATCGATCCGATCGACCGTGCCTCGGTGATCCCCTCGGCCACGAAGAGGGGCAGGATCAGCTGCGCCGGGTGGATGCGCGTCTCCTGGACGAGACGGCGGAGTGCGGGGGTCGTGCGGAGGCGGCGCGGGCGGATGGCAGTCATGTCCTCCAGCGTAATCCCGCCCCGCCGAGCGCCTCCCGGGAGCGCGGCGGCGCGCGCCCCGGGCCGGTGACGGCGCTCGGACGCACGACCTCAGCCGAGAGGCGGGTCCCTGCCCTGTGGAGCGAGGGCCACCCCTCCTGGCCGACGTCGCGCCGGGGAGGCGGCTCAGCGGGGAGCGCGCTCCGTGGCGACGGCGGCGACCGCGTCGATGAGGGAGGAGGCCGAGCGCTCGTCGGCGACGACGTCGACGCGCAGGCCGAAGGCGCGGGCGTCCTTCGCGGTCTGCGGGCCGATCGCGGCGACGAGGATCGACTCGGGCACCGGACCGAGCTGCTTCTGGACCTGCTCCGCGACGCTGCCCGAGGTGACGAGGATCGCGTGCACGGCTCCACCGGCGACATCCGCCACGACGCGCTCCTCCACCGGGACGCCGACCGTGCGGTAGGCGACCACCGAGCGCACGTCGTGCCCGATGCGGGTGAGGCCCTCGGTGAGCAGCGGCTTGGCGATCTCGGACCGCAGCGTCAGCACGCGCAGAGGGTGCCGGCCGCCGGTCGCCTCCTCCCACTCGGCCAGGAGGCCGCGGGCGGAGTTGTCCTCCGAGGGGACGAGATCGACGGAGTAGCCGGCGGCGACGAGCGCGGCGGCGGTGGTCTCGCCGACCGCCGCCACCTTGGTGCTCGCGGGCACAGTGGTGCGCAGGAGGGAGAGCACGTCGACGGTGGTGGCGCTCGTGACGGTCATCCAGTCGAAGGCGCCGGCCTCGAGGTCGGCGAGGGCCTGCTCGAGCGCGGGGAAGTCGTCGGTCGGCGCGAAGTTGATCATCGGAGCGACGACGGGCGAGGCTCCCTTGGCGCGGAGAGCGGCGGCGACACCGTCCCCCCACGGGCCTCCGCGGGGGACGAGGATGCGCCACCCCTGCAACGGCTTCTCCCACTGGGAGTAGGCGGCGGGGACGATCACGAAGGGGCTCCCAGGGGTGCGAGTTCGGCGGCACCCGCACCGAGAAGCGCGTCAGCGAGCAGAGAGCCGCAACGGAACGCGGCTTCGACGACGGGCAGTTCGCGACCACCATACTGCGGATCCGCCCGGTGTCGACCACCGCCGACCGAACCGTTATCGACCGGCTCCGCGACCTCCCGTGCGAGGGACGCCCTGCCGTCGACGGCGAAGACCACGCCGTGCAGGACCACGCGGTCCGCCTCGACGAGCGCGGAGGCTCCGATCGGAGCGGCGCACCCGGCCTCGAGGGAGGCGAGGAGCGAGCGCTCGGCCGTGATCGCCGCGCGAGTAGGGACGTGCTCGACCGCGGCGAGAGCGGCGCGCAGCTCCTCCGACGGCTCCTCGTCGCGCACCTCGATGGCCAGCGCTCCCTGGCCGGGGGCGTGCGGGGAGACGTCGAAGCCGAGCACCTCGGTGATCGCGTCGACCCGGCCGAGGCGGCGCAGCCCCGACAGGGCGAGCACGATGGCGTCCAGCGGCGAGTCGCTGCCGGGCAGCACCCGCCGGAGCCGGGTGTCGATGTTGCCGCGGATGTCGACGATCTCGAGGTCCGGACGGGCGGCCAGCAGGGCGGCGCGCCGACGGGGCGAGCCCGTGCCCACGCGGGCGCCGACCGGCAGGGTCGCCAGGGTGAGCCCGTCGCGGGCGCAGAGCGCGTCGCGCGGGTCCTCCCGCTCGGGGACCGCGCCGAGCAGCAGGCCCTCCACCGGAGCGGTGGGCAGGTCCTTCAGCGAGTGCACGATCGCATCGCAGCGCCCGGCGAGCAGCGCGTCGCGCAGGGCGCTGACGAACACGCCGGTGCCGCCGAGGGACGCGAGCGAGCCACGCATGCGGTCGCCGTCCGACTCGATGCGCACCAGCTCCACGGGGACCCCCGCGGCGGCCGACATCAGATCGGCCGTCATCCGGGTCTGCGCCACCGCGAGCGCGCTCGCGCGGGTGCCGACTCTGATGCTCACGACAGACGACTCCTCATCACGGCGCGACTCCCGCCAGGGCGGGCTTGAACCCCGCTCGCACGTTCTCGCAGCAGCCGGGGCGGCAGACGTCGTACCAGGGGCCGAGCGCCGTCATCGAGGGCCGGTCCTCGGTCGGCACGCCGTTGACGCGCTCGAGGACGAGGTCGACCAGGCCGGAGACGTAGACCGGGTCGGTGCCGGGGGTCGCGACGCGGAGCGCGACGAGTCCGTGCTCCTCCGAAGTCTCGAGGGCCTCGTTGTCGAGGTCCCACATGACCTCCATGTGGTCGGACACGAAGCCGAGGGGGACGATCAGGAGCGCACGGCGGCCGCGGGCCGGCAGCTCCGCGATGGCGTCGTTGATGTCCGGCTCGAGCCAGGGCTGGGTGGGCGGGCCGGAGCGCGACTGGTAGACGAGCTGCCACGGCACGTCCTCGTCCGTGGCCGCGGCCATGACGACCTCGGCGACGGCGAGGTGCTGGGCCTCGTAGGCGCCGCCCGGTCCGAACTCGTGCACGTCGACGACGGTGCCGTCGTCGTGGCGCTCGTGGGGTCCGCTGCGCTCGGCGTCGGCCATGGGGATCGAGTGCGTCGAGAACAGCACCTCCACCTCGGTCGTGACGTCGAGGTCGGGCATCCGCTCGCGCAACTGATCGAGACCGTCGTGGACGGCCTTGACGAAGGGCATGACGAAGCCGGGGTGGTCGAAGAACTGGCGCACCTTGTCGATCCGCAGCTCGCCCTCGAGGCCGGTCGCGTCGAGCGCCGCGGCGTAGTCCTCGCGGTACTGCCTGCAGGACGAGAAGGAGGAGTAGGCGCTGGTCGCGATGGCGATCAGGTTCGAGAAGCCGCGCGCCTTCGCCTCCGAGACGGCGTCCTTCATGTAGGGAGCCCAGTTGCGGTTGCCCCAGAGCACGGGGAGGTCGATGCCGCGGTTCGCGAGCTCGGCCTCGAGCGCCGTCTTCAGCGCGCGGTTCTGCGCGTTGATCGGGCTGACGCCGCCGAAGTGGCGGTAGTGGTGGGCGACCTCCTCGAGGCGCTCCTCCGGGATGCCGCGGCCGCGCGTGACGTTGCGGAGGAACGGGATGACGTCGTCCTGGCCCTCGGGCCCGCCGAAGCCGGCGAGGAGGATCGCGTCGTAGGCCACGGGGACCTCGACGTGCTCGGGACCGGACGCCGCCGCGGGGGTGGCCCCGCGGACGAGGATCGGGTCGCTGGTCGTGTCGCTCATCGGAGCACCTCGGCGATCTGGTCGGCGTCGATGCGCCGTCCTGTGTAGAAGGGGACTTCCTCGCGCACGTGGCGGCGGGCCTCGGTGGCGCGCAGGTCGCGCATGAGGTCGACGAGGTTGACGAGCTCCTCGTCCTCGAGGGCGAGGATCCACTCGTAGTCGCCGAGCGAGAACGAGGCGACCGTGTTGGTCAGGACGGAACGGAACCGCGAGCCCTGGCGCCCGTGCTGGGCGAGCATCGCGCGGCGCTCCTCCTCGGGGAGGATGTACCACTCGTAGGAGCGGACGAAGGGGTAGACCGTGAGCCAGCGGGCCGGCGCCTTCCCGCGCATGTAGGCGGGGAGGTGGTTCGAGCTGAACTCGGCGTCGCGATGCACGCCCATCGCGTTCCACGTCGGCAGGAGGCCGACCAGCAGCTCCGTGCGGCGCAGCTCGCGGTAGGCCCGCTGCAGCTCCTCGGGCGCCGGACCCGTCAGCCACAGCATGATGTCGGCGTCGGCGCGCAGGGCCGAGACGTCGTAGGTGCCGCGGACGGTGACGCCCTCGCCCTCGAGCTGGGCGACGAGGTGCTCGTACTGCTCCACCGCGGGGTCCACGGCATCGCTGGAGAGGCTGAACGGACGTGCGGGATCCCTGCGGAGAACCGCCCAGAGCGTGTATCCCAGGGCCTGATCGGAGTGATCCTGATCGGCGGGGGGCTGCGGCGCCGGAGCGGCGGCGCTCGTGTCGGGGGCGGACTGAACGGGACCCGCCGTGCCGGCGGTCTGATCGGTCATTGATCCATCATCCCTCCGCTCGTGCCGATGCACAAAAGCGGCGGGGGCTCTGGCGCCGGAGGGCCCGGGACGCTAGCGCCCCGAGCCCTCCGGCGCTCAGTCCTCGATGATCTGCCTGGCGACGCCCCAGACGACGAGGCCCACGGCGGCGGCGGCCCCGACCGCTCCGGCGATCAGCGCGGAGGGGTTCTGACGGCGCACGACCTGGAGCTTGCGCTCGATCGTCCGCTGGGCCGTGCGCACCTTACGCGGCACGTTGACCTTGTACTCGATGGCGTCGAGGGTCGCGGCGAGCTCGGAGCGGGCGCGCTCGATGTCGGCCTTCAGCTGGCCGGGCTTCAGCTCCGCCGGGTCGACGAAGCGGGGCGTGGTGCTGCTGACGGATCGCTCAGTTGTCATAGCTGCCCACTCCCTTGAACGCCTGGACGTCCTTCTTGATGCTGTCGATCGAGTCCTGCGGCACCGGCGGCACGGCCTTCTTGATGGTGCGCACGCCGATGAGGGCGAGGATCACGGCCACCAGGAGGAAGAAGACGGTCACGATCAGCGCCGACAGCCAGGCCGGCAGCCAGGAGGCGATGCCGATGATCGCGAAGGCGACCAGCGTCGCCCAGGCGGTCAGGAGGAGGAAGGCCGCGACCGCGAACAGGCCGACGGCCAGACCCGCGCTCTTCGCCTTGCCCGCCAGCTCGTTCTTCAGCGAGGCGACCTCGGCCTTGACGAGCTCGATCACGAGGCCGGGCAGGTCGCTGACCAGCTCCCCCAGTGATCGTGCGTTCTTGGGATTGCGTTCGTTCACCACGGGAGCTCCTCGAGGGTGGGACGTGCCGGCCGGCGCGTGTCCTGCACGGCCGGAGGGATGAGCACTAGGCCCTGCTGGTGGAGGTGGACGTCGTCGACCCGCCGGAGCCGGCCGATGCCGCGGCCTCGTCGACCTTGGCCGCGGCCTTGCGGGCGGCGGCCGACGCCTCCGCGCCGCTGGCGCCCTGGGCCTTCTTCCCCCCGGAGACCGCCTTGACGACCACCGAGCGCACGACCTCGTACGCCTTGTCCGAGACGCTGCTCAGCTGGGTCTTCGCGGCGCCGCCGACGGCGCCCGCGACGTCCTGCACCGGCTGGGTCCGCCAGAAGCGGCCTGCCGCCGAGGCGATCTGCTCGTACCGCTTGCGGCCGGCGCGTGCTCCCAGCACGTACCCGGCTGCGGCTCCTGCCACGAAAAGAATCTTGCCCTTCACGCCTACTCCTCGTCCTGGGTCGCTCTCGCGATCGTCCACGCGGTCGGTGACCACTCGTGCCGGGGCACGCCGCGCGCTCGCGCGGATGCCTGGGCCTAAGAGTAGCCGTCGGCGTCGCGGGCGTCGCTCGGCAGCCCGACTCCTTGACGCACCAGTCGGCGCCGGATAAGGGCGGCCGTCTCGGCGGCGTGCGGAAGCACCGAGGCGAGGCCCGTGCCCGCGATCCAGGTGCCGGTCACGGCGACTCCCTCGATCGGGGCGAGCGCCTCGCGGAACGCCTCCAGGTGCGCGCGGCGGCCGAGCGCCGCGGCGGGTCGGACGTTGGCCCAGCGCACCCGGGCGGAGTCGACGAGCGACGCAGGATCGAGGTCCAGGCCCAGCAGCGTCGAGGCGTCGAGCAGGGCGATCGCGGCCGCCTCGGCATCGGTGCGCCCCTCGAGCGGCGGGCGCTCGCCCGGCCGCCCGTAGGAGAGGCGCAGCACGTGGCGCCCGGGCGGGAGGGAGGCGGCCAGCCAGTCCCACTTCGCGGTCGCGTGCGTGATCGCCTTGGCCGTGACGTCGGTCGCGGTGGGCGCCACCAGCACGCCGGAGCCGCGGGGGGCGGCGTCCAGGCGGGCGTCGTCGAGGACGAGGGTCACCAGCTCGACGGAGTCGTGGAGGGCCTCGTCGGCGCGCTCCGCGACGGCGGGCGCGAGGCCTGCGAGCAGCGCCCGCGCGTCGCGCTCCGGCGTCGAGACGATCACCGCTCGGGCGCTCAGCGTGCCGTCGGCGAGGGTCAGGACGAAGTCCCCGTCGGAGCCCTCGAGCCGCTGCACGGAGGCGCCGGTGCGGATCTCCCCGGAGAGGTAGTCGATCCGCTGGATCAGCGCGGCGACCAGGCGGTGCATCCCGCCCTCGAGCCCGCGGACCGCGACTCCTGCCGGGAGGTTCGCGCGGAGGGCCGCCACGGCCCGGGCGAGGGAGCCCGCGCGGGTGAGCGCGCCGTTCAGTCCGGGGGCGGCGAGGTCGACGTCGATGTCGTCCGGCCGACTCGAGTAGACGCCCGACACGACCGGCGCGACCAGGTCCTCGAGCACGCGCTCGCCCATCCGGGTGCGCACGAGCTCGGCGAGGGAGTGGGCGCGGCCGATGCGCAGCACCGGCATCAGGGTGTCGAGCCAGGCGCGCCAGGCGCCGCGGCGGCCGATCGCCCGCACCACGTCGGGGGCGAGCGGCGTGCCGGGGATGCCGAGGATGCCCGCCCGGGGCGACGGCACGGAGCGGCCGCCCGAGAGGTGCAGCCACGAGCCGTGCGTCCGCGGCTCGACGATCGACTCGGCGAGCGGCACGCCGTCGAGGGTCAGCGCGGCGAGCGCCCGCTCGACGTGGCCGCCGCGGGTGGCGAAGCTCTCGGCGCCCGCGTCGAGCGCGGCTCCGGCCAGCGCGAGCGGAGAGACGGAGCCGCCGACCCGCTCCCCCGCCTCGAGCACCACCACGCGCAGGCCGATCCGCAGGCACTCCGCGGCGGCGGCGAGCCCCGCCACTCCGCCGCCGACGACCGCGACGTCGTACGGCGCGGCGGCGCGGCGGCGCTCCTCGCTCACGGCCGCCAGGCGTGCACGAACGCGACGAGGCGCGTGAGCACGTCGGGATCGGTCTCGGGCGGCACGCCGTGGCCGAGGTTGAGCACGTGCGCGGGGGCGCTGAGGCCGCGGCGGAGCACGTCGTCGACGTGGGCCTCGAGGACCTCCCACGGCGCGGTCAGCAGCGCCGGATCGACGTTGCCCTGCACCGGCACGAAGCCGCCGAGGCGGTGGTTGGCCTCGTCGAGCGGGATCCGGTAGTCGACGCCCACCACGTCGGCGCCGATGCCGTGCATCGCTCCGAGCAGCTCGCCGGTGCCGACGCCGAAGTGCACGATCGGGACGTTGCGGCGCGTCTCGCCGTGGTCGAAGGCGAGGTCGCGCACGTGGACGAGGGCGCGGGCGGAGGCGGGAGCGACGTGCGTCGTGTAGTCCGAGAGCGAGAGCGCACCGGCCCAGGAGTCGAAGAGCTGCGCGGCGCTGGCCCCGGCGAGCACCTGCGCGCGGAGGAAGCGGCCGGTGACCTCGGCGGTCCACTCCATCAGCTGGGCCCAGGCGGCGGGGTCGGCGTGCATCATCGTCCGCGCGCGCAGGTGGTCCTTGGACGGGCCGCCCTCGACCAGGTAGGCGGCCAGGGTGAAGGGAGCGCCGGCGAAGCCGATGAGCGGGGTGTCGCCCAGACCTGCGACGGTGCGGCGCACGCCCTCGCGGATGGGCTCGAGCGTCTCGTCGAGCACGGACGGGTCGATCGAGGCGAGCTCGGCGACGTCGGCGGCCGTGCGCACCGGCTTCTCGAGCACCGGACCGCGCCCCGGCACGATGTCCACGCCGACGCCCGCGAGCCGCAGCGGGATCACGATGTCGCTGAAGAAGATGGCCGCGTCCACTCCGTGGCGCCGCACCGGCTGCAGGGTGATCTCGCTCGCCAGCGCCGGGTCGAGGCAGGCGTCGAGCATCTTCGTGTCGGTGCGCAGGGCCCGGTACTCCGGGAGGCTGCGGCCGGCCTGGCGCATGAACCAGACGGGCGTCCTCTCGCCCCGCTCGGAGCGGTAGGCGCGCAGGAGCAGCGAGTCGGCCGTGCGGCCGGCGGAGAGGGGGTGCAGCGGATCGAGCAGGCCGTCGGTGGGGGAGGTCACCGCGGCATTATTCCAGGCGCATCCGTGCATTCCTCCCCAGTCCGGGGACCCCGCCCCGCGGAGCGCGCGTAGACTGACGTGGTGCTTCTGTGTCTGACGGCGTCGCACAAGAACGCCAGCTTCGATCTCCTCGAGAAGCTCTCCGTCGACTCCTCCGCCGTGACCGCGGCCCTCTCCGAGGGGATCGACTTCGTCTCCGGAGCCGTCGTCGTCGCGACCTGCAACCGCTTCGAGGCCTACCTCGACATCGAGGAGCCGCTGACCGCCGCGCAGGCCGTCGCCGTCGAGGCCGCCACCGCCGCCGTCAGCGCCGCGACCGGCGTCGAGCAGGACGAGCTGCGCGGGAGCGTCGACGTCGTCTCGGGCGACCGGGTGGCCGAGCACCTCTTCGCCGTCTCCAGCGGGCTCGAGTCCGTCGTGGTCGGCGAGGGCGAGATCGCGGGCCAGGTGCGCCGCTCCCTCGAGGAGGCGCGCCGCCTCGGCACCACCTCCTCCGAGCTCGAGCGCCTGTTCCAGCGCGCCTCGCAGACCTCGCGCGGCATCAAGAACCGCACCGGCCTCGGCAGCGCCGGCCGCTCGATCGTGCGCCTCGCACTCGACCTGGCCGCGAGCCGGGTCACCGACTGGCGCGCCGCCCGCGTCCTCCTCGTCGGCACCGGCAGCTACGCGCGGGCGACCGTCGCCGCCCTGCGCGACCGCGGAGTGGTCGACATCGCCGTGCACTCCCCCTCCGGCCGCGCCGAGGGCTTCGCCGCCCGCCGCTCGCTCCGGGCCATCGCCGCAGCCGATCTCGCGCTCGAGGCGGTCTCGGCCGACATCGTCATCACCTGCACCACGACCCAGGAGCCGGTGCTCGACGCCGCCCTGCTCGCCGCCGGGCGCCTCCGGGGCTTCTCCCGCGAGCGCCAGCTCGTGATCGACCTGGGCCTGCCGCGCAACGTCGCCTCCGACGTCACCTCGGTCGCCGGCGTCGAGCTCCTCGACCTCGAGACGATCAGCCTGCACGCTCCGCTCGACGTGCTCGACGCGTCGCAGCAGGCGCGCGCGCTCGTCGACAAGGCGGCCCGGAAGTTCTCCGACGTCGCCGACGAGAAGAGTCTCACCCCGGCCGTCGTCGCCCTCCGCGCCCATGTGTTCGACGCGCTGGACGCCGAGATCGAGCGGGCCCGCTCGCGCGGCGACGAGGACGGCCGCACCGAGCAGGCGCTCCGCCACCTCGCGGGCGTCCTGCTGCACACCCCGAGCGTCCGCGCCCGCGACTACGCGCGCGCCGGAGCCCAGGAGGCGTACCTCACGGGACTCGAGGCGCTCTTCGGCATCGAGGTCCCGGCCGAGCCCGCCGCCGCCGCGCGTCCCGACGCGGACGCCGCCACCGCGTGAGCCTCCGGCTCCCCTTCGACGCGGAGCCGCTGCGCGCCGCGCCGCTGCTCACCGAGCGCCTGCTTCTGCGCCCCCTCGGGCCGGAGGACGCCGAGGACCACGCGCGCTATCAGGGCGACGCCGACGCCGTGCGGTTCCTCCGCTGGCCCGTGCGCACCCCCGAGGAGTCGCGGGCGCACCTGCAGCGCCGCCTCCCCTCGACACGGCTCGCCGCCGACGGCGACGTGGCCGTGCTGGCGATCGTCCCCCGCGAGGGCGCCCTCGCCGGTCGGATGATCGGCGACCTCACGCTCATCGCATCGTCCGTCGAGCAGGAGGCGGTCGAGATCGGCTGGGTGCTGCACCCGGAGGCTCAGCGGCGCGGCTACGCGACCGAGGCCGCCCGAGCACTGCTCGACCTCGCGTTCGGCACCCTCGGCGCCCACCGCGTGATCGCGCAGCTCGACGCCCGGAACACCGCCTCCGCCCGCCTCTGCGAGCGCCTCGGGATGCGCCTCGAGGCGCACCACCGGGAGGACGAGTTCTGCAAGGGCGAGTGGACCTCGACCCTCGTCTTCGCCCTGCTCGCCCGCGAGCGCTGACCGGACGGCCTGCACGCGCGCGCCGGCGGACGCCGCCGGCCGAGGCGGTCGGCGGCGTCCCGCGAAGGGCGTCAGGCCCCGCGGAGCCCGGTGAACAGGTACGACTCGAGCTGCGCGAGCGGGATGCGCTCCTGCTTCATCGTGTCGCGGTCGCGGACGGTCACGGCGTCGTCCTCGAGCGAGTCGAAGTCGACCGTCACGCAGTACGGGGTGCCGATCTCGTCCTGGCGGCGGTAGCGGCGGCCGATCGCGCCGGAGTCGTCGAAGTCGACGTTCCAGAGCTGGCGCAGCTGGTCGGCGACGCGGCGCGCGAGCGGAGAGAGGGCCTCGTTGCGCGAGAGCGGCAGCACGGCGACCTTCACCGGCGCCAGGCGCGGGTCGAGGTGCAGGACGGTGCGCGTCTCGACCTTGCCCTTGGCGTTCGGCGGCAGCTCCTGCTCCTCGTAGGCGTCGACGAGGAACGCCATGAGCGCGCGGGTGAGACCGAACGACGGCTCGATCACGAAGGGCACGTAGCGCTCGTTCTTGTTCTGGTCGAAGAACGAGAGGTCCTTGCCCGAGTGCTCGATGTGCGTCTTGAGGTCGTAGTCGGTGCGGTTCGCGACTCCCATCAGCTCGCCCCACTCGCCCGAGGCGAAGCTGAAGCGGTACTCGATGTCGACGGTGCGCTTGGAGTAGTGGGAGAGCTTGTCCTTCGGGTGCTCGTACTGGCGGATGTTCTCGGGGTTCATCCCGAGCCCGACGAACCAGTCCCAGGCGAGCTGCATCCAGGTCTCCTGCCACTCCTCGTCCGTGCCGGGCTCGACGAAGAACTCGAGCTCCATCTGCTCGAACTCGCGGGTGCGGAAGATGAAGTTCCCGGGAGTGATCTCGTTGCGGAACGCCTTGCCGATCTGGCCGATGCCGAAGGGCGGCTTGCGGCGGGCGCTCTGCAGCACGTTCGCGAAGTTGGTGAAGATGCCCTGGGCGGTCTCGGGACGCAGGTAGTGCAGCCCCGACTCGTCGTCGACGACGCCGAGGTAGGTCTTCATCAGGCCCGAGAACTGCTTGATCTCGGTCCACTGGCCGACCTTGTCGGGGTGCTCCGGGTCCGGGATGTCGGCGAGGCCGTTCACCGGCGGGTGGCCGTTGACCTCCTCGTACTTCTCGAAGAGGTGGTCGGCGCGGTAGCGCTTGTGGGTGATCAGCGACTCGGTCAGCGGGTCCGAGAAGACGCCGACGTGTCCCGAGGCGTGCCAGATCGCCGTGGGCAGGATGACCGCGGAGTCCAGGCCGACGACGTCGCCCCGGCCCTGCACGAAGGTCTTCCACCACTGGCGCTTGATGTTCTCCTTGAACTCCACGCCGAGCGGCCCGTAGTCCCACGCGGAGCGGGTGCCCCCGTAGATCTCACCCGAGGGGAAGACGAATCCCCTGTGCTGCGCGAGGGTGATGACTTTGTCGAGGGTGGTGGGTTCTGCCACGGGTTGCTCCTCAGCTGTTCGGGCGCACGGGGCCCCGGCGCGCGCCGGCTGCGCGCGTCCTTCTGGTGTGCCCCCATGGTAGCCGCGGGGGCGCCGCGCCGGTCGGCCCGCGGCGGGCATGATGAGCGGATGAGCACCCTCCCGCCGATCGTCGTGTCCGCGGTCGCCGTCCTCCGCGACCGCCGCGTCCTGATGGTCACGGCGCGCGGCCGCGAGGTCCTCTACTTCCCCGGCGGCAAGGTCGACGAGGGCGAGAGCGGGATCGAGGCGGCGGCCCGCGAGGCCCGCGAGGAGCTCGGCGCCGTCGCGCTCGGCCTCGAGCCCCTGTTCACCGTCCGCACCCAGGCGCACGGCGAGCCGGAGGGGCGGGAGGTGCACATGAGCGTCTTCGCCGCCGAGCTCGACCGGGAGGCGCGCCCGAGCGGCGAGATCGACTCGCTGCACTGGGTCGACGGGTCCGATGAGGGCCGCTGCGCGCCGGCCGGGGTCGAGACCCTGCGGCTGCTGCGCGCTCTCGATCTCGTCGACTGACCCTCCGGCGCCGGGCGGGCCGCGGGGCGGCTAGCCTCGTGGCGTGGAGACGAGACGGCGTGCACGGGACCGGTCGAGCGCGGAGGAGCCGGCCCGGCTCGAGCCGGTGCGGCTGGAGGCGGCCGTGCCGATCCTGCGGATCTTCTCGGTCGCCAAGGCGGGCGAGTTCTACGTCGACTACCTCGGCTTCGAGGTGGACTGGGAGCACCGCGCCGCTCTCGATTCTCCCCTCTACCTCCAGGTGTCGCGCTCGGGGCTGCGCCTGCACCTCAGCGAGCACCACCGCGACGGCAGTCCCGGCGCCGCGGTGCACGTCGCCCTCCGCGGAGTCCGCGAGCTGCACGCCGAGCTCGACGCGAAGGCCTACCCCTACCTCAACCCGCGGATCACCCGCACGCCGTTCGGATTCGCGCTCGACGTGATCGATCCGTTCGGCAACCAGCTGCGCTTCGCGGAGCCGGCCCCGGTGCCGCGCCTGCCCTGAGCGGTGCTCGTCCGGGTGCTTGTACAACCTGAGCGCCGACTGATCAACCGTTCACCGCCCGTCCATGCACTTCGGAGTCCCATCCTTTAGCGTGGCTCCGATGGCTTCACGGGGGACGATCGAGCGGCCGGACACGGCCCGGGCAACGGGACGGCGGCGCCGACCGCGGCCCCGCTTCATGGAGGCCGCGCCGCTGGCGACGGGCCTGCTGGGCTCGATCGCGATCCTCCTCGGCTCCCTCGGCGTGGGCTACCTGCCCGCCGACTCGCCGATCCGCGACTGGCCCCTCGTCGCCTCGATCCGCGCGACGGGTTGGCTCACCGAGTCGAGCGGAGCCCTCGTCGTCGGCGGCGGGATGCTGCTGCTGATCGCGTGGCTCCGCCTGCGCACGGTCGCCCTCGCGGCGGGTCCCGGCTCCGTCCGCACCATCGTGGTGGCGGCCCTCGCCTGGACCGCTCCGCTCCTGGTGACGGTCCCGCTGTTCAGCCACGACATGTTCTCCTACGTGGCGCAGGGGCGCCTGATGACGCAGGGCATCGACCCCTACACGCACGGCGTCGCGACGCTCCCCGGCTGGTTCGACCTCGGCGTCGACCCGCTCTGGGCCGACACGCCCACGCCCTACGGGCCCCTCTACCTCCTGATCGAGCGCACCGCCGTGCAGTTCGCGGGCTACGGCGCGCCCGAGCTCTCGATCGCGATGCTCCGCGCCGTGTCGGTCGCCGGAGTGGCCGTCATGGCCGTCTACGCGCTCCGCCTGGCACGCCTGCGCGGCCTCTCGGTCCCGCTCACCGCCTGGACCATCGTCGCCAACCCGCTCACGCTCGTGCTCTTCGTCGTCGCCGGCCACAACGACTCCGTGATGCTGGCGCTCATCCTCGCGTCGCTCTACTACGCCCAGACGGACCGGCGCGTCGCCGCCGTCGTGCTGATGGCCGGAGCGATCGCGATCAAGCCGATCGCCGTGATCGCGCTCCCCGTGCTCGCGCTGCTGTGGCTGCGCCACGACGCGACGTGGCGCGAGCGCGCCCGCGGCTGGCTCTGGACCGGCGCCGGAGCGCTCGGACTCGTCGTCGCCGTCGGGCTGCTCGCGGGCGTCGGGGTCGGCTGGGTGGCGGCGATGGTCGTGCCCGGCTCGATCCTGCACTGGTACGCGCCGATGTCGTTCGTCACGGTCTCGGTCTCCCGGGCCGTCGAGTTCACCGATCACGACCCCGCCGCGGCGATCGCCGTGGTCAAGATCCTCGCGCTCGGGCTCGCCGGCCTGATCGCCGCGCGCCTCATGCTGTCGCGGCGCTCCATCGATCCGCTCGCCCGCCTCTCCGGTGCGCTGCTCGCGTTCGTGACGGCGTCGACCGCCATCCACCCCTGGTACGCCCTCTGGATCCTGCCGATCGCCGCGCTCGCGCGCCCCTGGAGCCGCTCCCACGTGCACCTGGCGGTCTACGCGTCGATCTTCCTCCTGTGCGTCACGCTCGCCGAGCCCATCGACGGCGGCGGCGGCACGATGGACCAGATCCCGGCGCGGGTCGCGACGATCGCGGCGATCGCCGTGGTCGGGATGTACGTCCTCCTCGGCTACACGGACGAGGAGCGGGTCGAGGGGCTGCCCCTCGTGCGCGCGCTGCCGTTCGGCTCCGTGATCCTCGCCCGCCTCAGCGGCGGCCGCCTGGTCGACGCCCGGATGGCCGCGACGCGCCTGCGCGACTAGCAGGAGCCGCGGCTCAGGAGCCGGACTCGTCGCTCCGGCGACGGGTGCGGCGATCGAGCGCGGCCTGCGCCGCCTCGGCGGCCGAGTCGGGGGAGCCGACGGGCCCGGTGGGTCCGGCCAGGGTGCTCGAGAGCGACGACAGCCAGCCGGAGTCGTCGCGGCCGGCGTTCAGCGCGTCCGAGAAGAGGGGCAGCTCACTGCGGGTGGCGTGGATCGCGTAGGACTCGCGGGAGAATCCGTTGTCGGGGACGACGGGTGCCCGGCGGGACGCGCGAGTGGCGCCCGGGGCCTGCTCCTGTCGCGAGGCGTCCGACGCCTGCTCCTGAGGGGCCTGCTCCTGGGGAGCGTCGCGCTCGTCGCGCGGGGTGCTGCTGTCGTGGTCCACGGCGGTCCTCCTGGTCTCCGCCCCGAGCGGAGGAGCGGGCGCCGCCGTGATGGGGCGGCGCCCGGTCAGGCTACCCCTCGTTCAGGGCGTGGCGTCGTCGGTGGCACCCGATCGTGGCGCGGGGCGCCAGACGACCAGCTCGGTCCGGCGCTGCGCGCGCGTCCCGTGGCGCAGAGTGACCACGTCGCCCTCGAGACCGGCGGCGAACACGCGGCGGCCGGGCCGGTTCAGGAGCTCGTCAGCGAGGGCCGACTCCAGCTCGCGCACCCGCTGCGAGAGCGACTGCACCTGGTTCTCGAGCTGCAGGATGCGCGCGATGCCCTCGAGCGAGACGCCCTCGGACGAGAGCCGGGCGACCTCGCGCAGCTGCACCACGTCGCGCATCGAGTAGCGGCGCGACTTGCCCGCGGTGCGGGTCGGGCTCACGAGCCCGAGCCGGTCGTACTGCCGCAGCGTCTGCGGATGCATCCCCGCCAGCTCGGCGGCGACGGCGATCGCGAAGACGGGCGTGTTCTCGTCCATGTCTCCTCCTCCGACCGGTCGCGCCGATCCGGTGCTAGTAGCGGGCCTTCTCCAGGATGTCCTCGCGCGGGTCCTCGTCCGGCTCGGCGGCGGCGTAGGCCTCGAGGGCCTCGCGGGCGGCGGCGGACAGATGGCTCGGGACGGCGACCTGGAGGACGGCGAGCAGGTCGCCCGTGCCCTTGGGGGTCGTGACGCCGCGGCCCTTGACGCGCAGGACCCGCCCACTCGGGGTGCCGGCGGCGACCCGCAGCTTGACGGGCTCGCCGCCGAGGGTCGGCACCTCGATCGTCGCGCCGAAGACGGCCTCGACGAAGGTGACCGGAACCGTCACGCGCAGGTTCAGTCCGTCGCGCTCGAACACGGGGTGCTTGCGGACCGAGACGGTGAGCACCAGGTCGCCGGGCTCGCCGCCGTCCGGGCTCGGGCGGCCCTTGCCGCGGACGCGGATCTTCTGGTCGTCGGCCACGCCGGCCGGGATGCGCACCGAGAGGGTGCGCCCGTCGCCGGTCTGCAGCTGGACGGTGTCGCCCCGGGTGGCGGTGCGGAAGTCGATGGTGGTGCTGGCGGTGACGTCGGCGCCCTTCTGCGGGCCGCCGAAGCCGCGGTAGCCGCCGCTGGGCTGTCCGAAGCGGTTGCCTCCGCCGCCGAACATGCCGCCGAGGATGTCCTCGAAGCCGGGCGGCGGGCCCTGCTGGGTGCTGTAGGAGGTGCGCCCGCCCTGGCCGAACATGCCGCCGAAGACGTCGTCGAACCCTCCGGGCTGGCCGCCCGCGGTGAAGCGCGCTCCTCCGCCCATGGCTCGGATCTGGTCGTACTCCTTGCGCTGCTCGGCGTCCGAGAGCACGGTGTACGCCTCGCTGATCTCCTTGAAGCGCGCCTCGGCCTTCGCGTCCCCCGGGTTGGAGTCGGGGTGGAACTGGCGGGCGAGCTTGCGGTAGGTCTTCTTCAGGTCCGCGGCGGAGACGTCCTTGGACACGCCGAGGACCTTGTAGAAGTCCTTGTCGAACCAATCCTGGCTGGCCATGTGCCTCTTCCTGTGTCGAATGCGGCGAGGGACCCCGCCCCGGTCCGGCAGCGTGCTGCCGAGCGGGGCGAGGTCCTCCGCGGTGGTGGTGCCGGTGGCGGGGTCAGTCGGCGGGGACTGCCACGACCACCTTGGCGGCCCGCAGCAGCGAGCCTCCGAGGTAGTAGCCCGCCTCGACGACGTCCGCGACCGTGGAGGTCTCGGCGCCGGGGGTGGGCTGCTGGAAGATCGCCTCGTGGATGTTCGGGTCGAACAGGTCGCCCACGGCGCCGGTCTTCACCAGGCCGAGCTTCTCCACTCCGCCGCGCAGCTTCTGCGCGATGGCCGTGAAGGGCCCGCCCTCGGCGAGGTCGCCGTGCTTCTCGGCGCGGTCGAGGTCGTCGAGCACGGGGAGGATGACCTTCACCGCGTCGCCGATCGCCCGCTCCTTGTCGACCTGGCGGTTCGCCTCGGTGCGCTTGCGGTAGTTCGCGTACTCGGCGGTGACCCGCTGGAGGTCGGCGAGGTGCTCGGCCGCGAGCGTCTCGGCGCTGGACTGGCCCGACAGGAACGAGAGGTCGGCGTCCGAGAGGCTGGTCTCGACGTCGGGTCCCTCGGCCTCGATGAGGCCCTCCTGGTCCTGCGCGTCCTGCGCCGCCTCGGCTCCCGCCTCGCCGCCGGTGGCCGGCTGCTCCTCGGGGAGGTCCTGGGGCTCGTTCTCGGCTGCCATGGCTACTTCGTGTCCTTCGGCTCGTCCTCGTCGATGACCTCGGCGTCGACGATGTCCTCGTCGTCCTTCTTGTCACCGTCGGCCGGAGCGTCCGCGGGGGCGCTCTGCGCGGCCTGGTCCTGGGAGTAGATCGCCTGGCCGATCTTGGTCTGCGAGGCGTTGAGGGCGTCGAACGCGGTCTTGACGGCCGCGTCGTCGTCGCCGGCGAGCGCGGTCTTCAGCGCGTCGACGTCGCCCTGCACCTCGGACTTGACGTCCTCGGGCAGCTTGTCCTCGTTGTCCTTGATCAGCTTGTCGATCGAGTACGCCAGGGTCTCGGCGTTGTTGCGGATCTCGGCGGCCTCGCGGCGGGCCTTGTCCTCGGCGGCGTGCTCCTCGGCCTCGCGGACCATGCGGTCGATGTCGTCCTTGGGGAGCGACGAGCCGCCCGTGATCGTCATCGACTGCTCCTTGCCGGTGCCCTTGTCCTTCGCGGACACGTGGACGATGCCGTTGGCGTCGATGTCGAAGGTGACCTCGACCTGCGGGATGCCGCGCGGGGCCGGCGCGATGCCGGTCAGCTCGAACGTGCCGAGGTTCTTGTTGTCGCGGGTGAACTCGCGCTCGCCCTGGAAGACCTGGATCGCGACGGACGGCTGGTTGTCGTCGGCCGTGGTGAAGGTCTCGGACCTCTTGGTCGGGATCGCGGTGTTGCGCTCGATGAGCTTGGTCATGATCCCGCCCTTGGTCTCGATGCCCAGCGAGAGCGGGGTCACGTCGATCAGGAGGACGTCCTTGCGCTCGCCCTTGAGGACACCGGCCTGCAGCGCGGCGCCCACGGCGACGACCTCGTCCGGGTTGACGCCCTTGTTCGGCTCCTTGCCGCCGGTGAGCTTCTTGACGAGCTCGGCCACGGCCGGCATGCGGGTCGAGCCGCCGACGAGGACCACGTGCGCGATGTCCTCGACCTTGACGCCCGCCTCGGCGATGACGTCGGTGAAGGGCTTGCGGGTGCGCTCGATCAGGTCGCTGGTGAGCTCCTCGAACTTGGCGCGGGTGAGCGTCTCGTCGAGGTTCGCCGGGCCGTTCTCGGTGAGCGAGAGGTAGGGCAGCTGGATGCTGGTCGAGGTGCTCGAGGAGAGCTCCTTCTTCGCCTGCTCCGCGGCCTCCTTGAGGCGCTGGCGCGCGATCTTGTCCTTCGAGACGTCGACGCCGGTCGAGTCCTTGAAGCGCTTGACCAGGTGATCGACGACGCGCTGGTCCCAGTCGTCGCCGCCGAGGCGGTTGTCGCCGGAGGTCGCGCGGACCTGGATGGTCGAGAAGTCGTCGTCCTTGCCCACCTCGAGGAGGGAGACGTCGAACGTTCCGCCGCCGAGGTCGAAGACGAGGATGAGCTCGTCCTCCTTGCCCTTGTCGAGGCCGTAGGCCAGCGCGGCCGCGGTGGGCTCGTTGATGATGCGCAGGACGTTGAGGCCGGCGATCTCGCCGGCGTCCTTGGTCGCCTGGCGCTCGGCGTCGTTGAAGTAGGCCGGGACGGTGATGACCGCGTCGGTCACCTTGTCGCCCAGGTACTGCTCCGCGTCGCGCTTGAGCTTGCCCAGGATGCGGGCCGAGATCTCCTGCGGGGTGTACTTCTTGTCCTCCACGCCGAAGGTCCAGTCGGTGCCCATGTGGCGCTTGACCGACGCGATGGTGCGGTCGACGTTGGTGACGGCCTGGCGCTTCGCGGTCTCGCCGACGAGCACCTCCCCGTCCTTGGTGAACGCCACGACGGACGGCGTGGTGCGGAAGCCCTCGGCGTTGGCGATGACGGTGGGCTCGCCTCCCTCGAGGACGGCCACGACAGAGTTGGTGGTTCCCAGGTCGATGCCTACGGCACGGGACATATGCGTTGTTCTCCTTCGCGATCGGCGTCGCGCGGGCGGCTGCCGGTCAGTTGACGGGTGGTGCGGAATCCTCTGCGGGAGTTGAGCCCCGCACGCTCAAGTTTACGCATCCGTCGTCTCGCGTCAAGTCCGGTGATGAGAAGTTGAGTCGTATCGGCTCAACTCTCAGACTCGCGGGGCCCGCCGCTTCCAGCCGTTCACCTCCTCCCCCTACGGTGGGCCCATGACGACGCGCACCGGCCGCTGGCCCGTCCTCGCCTGGGGCCTGTGGGACTGGGGCGGCTCGGCGTTCAACGCGGTGGTCACCACCTTCGTCTTCACCGTCTACCTCACCACCGACGGGCTCTTCGGCACCTCGAGCGGAGTCTCGGCCGCGCTCGGCTGGTCGCTCGCCGCCGCCGGCGTGGTCGTCGCCGTGATCGCGCCGATCACCGGCCGCCGGGCCGACCTCGGCGGGCGCCGCCGATTCTGGCTGGGGGTCCACTCCTCCGTCGTCGTCCTCTGCATCCTGCTGATGTTCCTCGTGCGCCCGGACCCGGCCCTCCTCTGGCTCGGCCTCGGACTGCTCGCGGTCGGCACGGTCTTCTTCGAGTTCGCGAGCGTCAACTACAACGCGATGCTCCTCCAGGTCTCGACCCGGGCGACCATCGGCCGCGTCTCCGGCTTCGGCTGGGGCATGGGCTACGTCGGCGGCATCGTCCTGCTGCTGATCGTGTACTTCGGCTTCATCTCGCCCGAGGTCGGGCTCTTCGGGGTGACGGGGGACGACGGCCTCGACGTGCGCGTCTCGATCCTGGTCGCCGGCGTGTGGTTCGCCGTCTTCGCCCTGCCGGTGCTGGTCGCGGTGCCGGAGACGCCGGCGCAGGCGAGCCGGGCGGAGCGGGTGGGAGTGATCGCCTCCTACCGCGCGCTCTTCGCGCAGGTCGCCGCCCTCTGGCGCGAGAGCCGCAGCACCGTGGCCTTCCTCATCGCCAGCGCGGTGTTCCGCGACGGGCTCACCGGGGTCTTCACCTTCGGCGGCGTGCTGGCGCAGGGCACCTTCGGCTTCGACGCCGGCGAGGTGATCCTGTTCGCCATCGCCGCGAACGTCGTGGCCGGAGTGGCGACCATCTCGGTCGGCGCTCTCGACGACCGCATCGGCCCCAAGGCCGTGATCGTCGCCTCGCTCATCGGACTGGTCGTCTGCGGCACGGCCGTCTTCGTCCTGCACGACGGGGGGAGCACGGTGTTCTGGATCTTCGGCCTGCTGCTGTGCCTGTTCGTCGGCCCGGCGCAGTCGGCGAGCCGCAGCTACCTCGCACGCCTCATCCCGGAGGGACGCGAGGGCGAGATCTTCGGCCTCTACGCGACGACCGGGCGGGCCGCCTCGTTCCTCGCTCCCGCCGCCTTCGCGGCCGCCGTCTCGATCGCCGCGGCCGTCTCGGGCAGCGGCGAGGCGAACGTGCAGTACTGGGGCATCCTCGGCCTCGTCCTCGTCCTCGCCGTCGGGCTGGTGCTGCTCCTGCCGGTGCGCCGCCCGCCGGCGACCGCCCCCGTCGACGCCTGAGCGCCCGCCCCTGCGACGGCCTTCGCCCCTCCCGCGAGATGCCACCTCTGACGCTCGCGCGCGGCGTGTCGCCCTCGTCAGTGGCGTCTCGCGAGCCGACCGGGCCTCGCAGGGCGGCGCGACTTCGCGAGATGCCACTTGGGTACGCGACACGCCGTCGAAGGCGTACCGAAGTGGCATCTCGCGGCGGAGAGGCCGCGGATCAGGCCGTGGCGATCCAGAACACGATCAGCAGGAGCGTGACGAGGAAGCCGGTCAGGAAGTTCACCGCGAGGAAGCGCTTCCAGCCCGCGTTCGCCCGCTCCGCCTCGGCGTCCTCCAGCGACCGGTACGGCCAGATGCTCACCGCGTACGGCACCGCCAGGATCGCCGCGAGGGTCCCCGGCCAGGGCAGCAGGAGCAGGAGCAGGCCGCTCGCGACGTAGGCGGCGATGGCGAAGCGCGTGGTCGCCTTCGCCCCGATCACGGTCGCGATCGAGCCGATGCCGCCCGCCCGGTCGGCGAGGATGTCCTGCACGGCGCCGAAGGCGTGGCTCGCGATCCCCCAGAGGAAGAACGCCACGAGCAGCGCCACCAGCGGGCCGGTGACCACGGTGCCCGCGAGGGCGATCCCGTAGACGGCGGGGCTGACGAAGTGGGTGGCCGAGGTCAGCGAGTCGACGAACGGACGCTCCTTGAAGCGGAGCCCCGGCGCGCTGTAGGCGATCACGGCGAAGACGCTGATCGCGAGGACCAGCCACGAGACCGGGGACCCGAGCAGCACGAGCGCCACCAGGAACGGCACGTTCGTGGCCACCGCCGCGATCAGAGTGGCGCGGTGCTCGCTGCGGTCGAGCACGGCCCCCTCGACGCCGCCCTTGCGGGGGTTCCGCAGGTCGGACTCGTAGTCGAAGACGTCGTTGATCCCGTACATCGCGAGGTTGTACGGGATGAGGAAGTAGATCGTGCCGAGCACGAAGGCGAGGTCGATCTCGCGGGTGGTCAGCAGGTACGCCGCCGCGAACGGGTAGGCGGTGTTGACCCAGCTCAGCGGGCGGCTCGAGACGAACAGCGCGCGCAGCCGGTTCACGGCTCGCTCCGACGTCGCGCGGGCAGGAGCACCCAGAGCGCCGGGAGGGCGAGGGCCGCGGCGATCGCGTAGGCGAAGTCCTCGATCGGAGCGACGCCGATCCGGATCCCCGAGATCAGGTCGTCGTCGTAGGCGACCAGCAGGCCCACTCCGATCATGATGTTGTCGAAGACGGCGGTCGTCACGAGCAGCACGGCGAGCGTCCCGAGGACGGCGGGCAGACGCAGGACGCGCCGGCGCAGCGCGAGCAGCAGCAGCACCAGCACCACCGCGAGGAACACGGCGTTGAGGAGGAGGTAGGTCACGCGCGCGCCTCCCCCCGCCGGGCGACCCGCTGCGAGAGGAAGCCGTGCACGTCCATCGTCAGGTAGCAGAGCAGGGTGAGGAAGAGGACCTCCTCGACCGGCAGCTCCGGCGCGAGCTGCAGACCGGTCATGTAAGAGGTCTCGCCGCGGAAGAAGACGCCCAGGCCGATCCCCACGAGGTCCCAGATCAGGAAGAACGCGACTCCCACGGGCAGCACGATCGAGGCGCGGCGCGCGTCCGCCCAGAAGAACAGCCGGAAGCGGCGATCGAGCACGACCATCCCGGTGATCGAGACGAGGAGCGCGAGCAGGTAGAGGATCCCCACGCCTACTCCCCCACGGCGACGGGCGCGACCGGGGCCGACGGTGCCTCCCGCACGGGCAGAGGCTCGGTCGACACGTCGCCGCGCACGCGCTTGAGCATGACCTCGGCGCTGATGATGCACATGGGGAGGCCGATGCCGGGGATCGTGGAGCTGCCGGCGAAGAGCAGTCCGTCGACGTGCCTGCTGACGTTCCCGGCGCGGAAGAAGGCGCTCTGCGAGAGGACGTGGGCCGGTCCGAGCATCGAGCCGCGCCAGGCGCCGAGATCGCTCTCGAAGTCGGCCGGGCCGATGGTGCGGCGGACGACGATGCGCTCGGCCAGGTCGGTCGCGCCGGTCCAGGTCGCGATCTGCGCGATGGCCTGGTCGGCGATGGCCTCGACCCGCGCGTCGCCTGCGCCGTCCACTCCCCCGTGGCCGATCGAGGTGTCGGCCGGGATCGGCACGAGCACGAACAGGTTCTCGTGCCCCTCCGGTGCCACGCTCGCGTCGGTCGCGCTCGGGCGGCAGACGTAGATCGACGCGGGATCGGGGACGGTGGGGTGCTCGCCGAAGATCTTGTCGAAGTTGTCGCGCCAGTCCTTCGTGAAGAGCAGGGTGTGGTGCTCGAGCTCGGGCAGCTCCCCGCGGACGCCCAGGAGGACGAGGACGGCGCTCGGGCCGGGCTCCCGCTTCTCCCAGTAGGCGGGCGGGTAGGTCCGCAGCTCCTCGGGGAGGAGCGACTGCTCGGTGGTGTAGAGGTCGGAGGCGTTGACGACCAGGTCGGCGGGGATCCGCTCCGTGCCGTCGGGGCCCGTGAACTCGACTCCGACGACCTCGGCGCCGCGGCGCCCGCCGCGGGGCGAGCGCGAGGTGAGGATCCGCGTCGCGGGCGAGGACGTGCGGACGGTGACGCCCGCCTCCTCGGCGACGTCCGCGACCGCCTCGATCAGCTTCGTGAATCCGCCCATCGGGTACAGCACGCCGTCGGCGAGGTCGAGGTGGCTCATCAGGTGGTACATGCTCGGCGCGGCGAACGGCGAGGAGCCGAGGAAGACGGCCGGGTAGCCGAGGATCTGGCGCAGCCGGTTGTCGGTGACCGCCGTCGCCGCGAACGTGTCGAGCGGCGTGAGCAGCAGGCGGCCGAGCCTCCCGGTGCGGCTGAGCACGTCGCGGCGCAGCAGCGGGAGGAAGGAGGAGAAGCTCGTGTAGAGGAAGCGGCGCTTGGCCATCTCGTAGGTGTCGCGCGCGGAGTCGAGGTACGCGCGCATCCGCTCGCCCGCTCCGGGCTCGATGCTCTCGAAGAGCGCGAGGTTGGACTCGAGGTCGGCGAGCACGTCGATCGGCTCGTCGACGCCCTCGCTGTAGACCCGGTAGCCGGGGTCGAGCGTGACGAGGTCCAGACGCTCCTCGGCGCTGGTGCCCATCAGGCGGAAGAAGTGGTCGAACACCTCGGGCATCAGGTACCAGGAGGGACCGGTGTCGAAGCGGAAGCCCTCGTGCTCCCACGAGCCGGCGCGGCCACCGACGGCCTCGCGCGCCTCCAGGAGGGTCACGTCGTAGCCGTCGCGCGCGAGCAGCGCGGCGGAGGCGAGCCCGCCGATCCCGCCGCCGATGACGACGGCGCGGTGCGGGCCGGTCCTCGAGCGGGTCGCGCGGACGGGGCCGGGGCCCAGGCGCGGGCCGAGCGTCGAGACGGCCGCCTTCGCGGCGAGAGCCGCCTTGGTGGCCGTGGGCACGCTGACGCGGGCGCGGAGGAGCTCCTCGGCGGGCGTCGCGCGGATCCGGTCGGCCAGGGCGGCGAAGAGGGAGTGGGCGAGCACGACCGCGCGCCGGCTCGAGCGCGGGAGCTCGGGCACGATGGTGGCGGCCTGGGCGAGGTCGTCGTCGAGGTCGGCGAGCAGCGAGGCCTTGTCGCCTTCGGAGAACGCGCGCGGGTCGACTCCGGGGAAGTAGCTGCGGCCGAGTCCGTCGACGTCGGCGGCGAGATCGCGGAGGAAGTTGACCTTCTGGAACGCGGCGCCCAGGCGGCGGGCCCCGGCTACGAGGCGCTCGCGGGCGGCCTCGGAGACGAGCCCCGCGTCCGGCGCCGCGAGGAACACGTGCAGGCACATCAGCCCGACGACCTCGGCCGAGCCGTAGACGTAGGCCTCGAAGGACTCGGGGGTGTGCTCGGTCTCGCGGAGGTCGGCGCGCATCGACGCGAAGAACGGCCGTGTGAGCTCGGTGCCGAATCCCGTCGCCCGCGCAGTCCGGGCGAAGGCGTGGATCACGAGGTTGGAGCTGTAGCCGGAGGCGAGCGCGCGCTCGGTCTCGGCCTCGAAGGCCTCGAGGGACTCCTCCACCGCGGCCCGGTCGAGACGGGCCTCCTCGGCGACGCCGTCGACGATCTCGTCCGCGACGCGCACGAGGGCGTAGACGTCCTCCACCCGCTCGCGGACGCCCGGGGCGAGCAGGCGCGTGGCCAGCCCGAAGGAGGTGGAGTAGCGGCGGATCACCTGCGCGGACGACTCGTGCGCGACGCGGTCGTACAGTTCGCTCTGGCGGCTCATCGTGCCACCGTACGGGGGCTCGGCCGGGCGGAGCGCATCGTCGCGCGCATCCGCGCGTGGCGGACGGCGCTCATCGGGTGCGGCCGACCACGCTGGCCACGAGCGGGCGGACCTCGTTGCGGAACGCCTCCGACACCGCAGGGGTCTCCAGAGCCGCCCAGGCGCGGTCGGCGAACTGGTTCGCGAGCCCCTCGGCGTAGCTGCGGGCGCCGCACTCCTCGAGGATGCCGCGCACCTTCTCCGCGGTCTCGGGCGCGAGGTGCTCGTCGCCGATCAGCGCCTCGATGTCGGGCCAGCAGTCCGTGCCGGCCGCGTGGGCGATGAGGACGGTGCGCTTGCCTTCGCGGAGGTCGCCCAGCGTGGTCTTGCCGGTCTGCCCCTCCGAGCCGAAGACGCCGAGCAGGTCGTCGACGATCTGGTAGGCGATGCCGATCCAGCGGCCGAACTCGCCGAGCGCGTCCACCGCGGCGTCCGAGGCCCCGGCGAGGATCGCTCCGGCCTGCAGCGGCGCCTCGAACGAGTAGACGGCCGTCTTGAGGCGCTCCATCTCGAGCACCTCGTCGACCGAGGGCATGCCCGGCATGAGCGAGAAGTCCACATCGGCCAGCTCGCCGGCGGCGGAGGCGAAGACGGCCTCGTCGAGCAGGGTGAGCAGGCGGGCCCGCACGCCGTCGGAGGCGCCGACGCCCTCGACGAGGCGGTGGGCGCCGGTGAGGGCGAGGTCTCCGGCGATCACGGCCACCGAGGTGCCGCGGTGCTCGGCGATCGGGATGGAGAGGCCCGCGGTCGTGGCCTCGTCGCGGTAGCTGCCCGAGACGTTCGGGCCGCCGCGGCGCACGAAGTCGCGGTCGATCACGTCGTCGTGCACGATCAGCGCGGTGTGCAGCAGCTCGAACGCCGCACCGAGATGGGCGGCGGCCTCCGGATCCTGGCCGCCGTGGGCCTCGTACGCCGAGATCACCATCAGCGGGCGGAAGCGCTTGCCGCCGCGGGTGTTGGCCTCCAGCGTCTGCCAGAGGGTCAGGTAGCGGGGTCCGAGACGCACCGCCCGGGACCTCGCCAACGAGAAGAACCTGTCCAGGACGGCATCGACGTGCTCCTGCCTCAACCGGGACAGAACCACGGGGTCGCGCGTATCCACGGGGGAAGGCTAACAAAGGGGAGAACCAGGACGATAAGCCGGCTGATGTGTTGCGGCATGCTTGACTTGCCGGTATGACTTCGCCAGGCGCCGCCGTGCAGACGGACCAGATCGAGCAGGTGGTCCTCCTCGACGAGGCCGGTAACGCCGTGGGGGTCGCCGACAAGGCGACCGTGCACGACACGGACACTCCCCTGCACCTCGCGTTCTCCTGCCACGTCTTCTCCCCGGACGGCGCGCTGCTGGTGACCCGCCGAGCGCTGGAGAAGCGCACGTGGCCGGGCGTCTGGACCAACTCCTTCTGCGGGCACCCCGCACCGGGCGAGCGGATCGAGGACGCCGTCGTCCGCCGGGCCGAGCGCGAGCTCGGCGCCCGGCTGGCCACGCTGGAAGTCGCCCTGCCGGACTTCCGCTACCGCGCGGTCGACGCGTCCGGCGTCGTCGAGAACGAGATCTGCCCCGTCTACACGGCGACGCTCATCAGCCGCGACGCCCTCGATCCGCGCCTCGACGAGGTCATGGACTACGAGTGGGTCGACGCCGAGGCGACCCTCGCCGCCGTCCGCTCGACCCCGTGGGCGTTCTCCCCCTGGCTCGTGCTCCAGCTCCCCCGCCTGCTGGGCTGAGCGCCTGATCCCTCGCCGCGAGATGCCGCTTCGGTACGCGTTCTCCGGCGTGTCGCGTACCCGAGTGGTATCTCGCGGAGGGCGTCAGTCGGTGTAGACGTCCGTGCGGTGGAAGTTGAGCGCCGAGCGCGACGCGGTCGGACCGCGCTGGCCCTGGTACCGCGAGCTGTACTCCGCCGAGCCGTAGGGCTTCTCGGCGGGCGAGCTGAGGCGGAAGAAGCACATCTGGCCGATCTTCATCCCCGGCCAGAGCGTGATGGGCAGCGTCGCGACGTTGCTGAGCTCGAGGGTGACGTGGCCGGTGAAGCCCGGATCGATGAACCCGGCGGTCGAGTGGGTCAGCAGCCCGAGCCGTCCGAGCGAGCTCTTGCCCTCGAGGCGCGCGGCGATGTCGTCCGGCAGGGACACCTCCTCGTAGGTCGAGCCGAGCACGAACTCGCCCGGGTGGAGGATGAACGGCTCGCCCTGCGGCGTCTCGACCAGGCGCGTCAGCTCGGGCTGGTCCTCGGCCGGATCGATGTACGGGTAGCGGTGGTTGTCGAACAGCCGGAAGAAGCGGTCGAGGCGCACATCGACCGACGACGGCTGCAGCATCGACGGGTCGTGCGGCGAGAGCCCCACGCGGCCGGAGGCGAGTTCGAGCGAGATGTCGCGGTCGGAGAGGAGCACGCTGCGATCCTAGGGCGTGGCGCGAGCCCGGGGCGTGGGCCGGTCGCGGGCCTTGCTACGATGTCCTGGTGCGCCCGAGCGGCGCCGCGCGAGTGTAGTTCAATGGTAGAACTTCTGCTTCCCAAGCAGATGGCGCGGGTTCGATTCCCGTCACTCGCTCTCCTCCCCCCACTCGACGGGGCCCTCCGCCCGGCGCGAGCGGCTCCTCCTCCGGCGCTGCAGCGACGTCCGTCAGCCCAGCAGCGGCAGCCGCCCGACGATCCTGTCGATCCGGTTCCTCGGCCCCACCAGGCTGACCGCGAGGTACTGCAGCTCGTCGGAGCGACTGGCCAGCACGGCCTCCCGGTACTCGTCGTACACGCGGGTGGCCTGCGCCGAGGCGGGCATGTCGGCGACGAACGTCCCCTCGTGCGCCTCGGCCTTCGCCCGGATCGCGAGCAGGGTCGCCGCGTCGGCGGCGAGGACCGTGCATCCGGCCCACGGCAGACCGGGATGCAGCGATCCGGAGGCGTCGGCGGGGCTCGGTCCGAGCAGTCCCGCGACGTGCGCGGCCGTCGCGGCGCCCACGCAGATCGCGGCGTTCACGGCGCGGCCTGCCGGGAGGGACTCGTCGACGACGACCACCCACTTGAGGCGGGCGGAGCGGGTGGGGGCGGCGGTGTCGATCTCGTCGAGGTGGAACCCGACGGCGTCGGGGGCGGGGATGGTCATACTGCTCCTCGGTTCGTGCGAAGTGACGTCACGAACAGTAGGCAGCAGGAGCAGCCTCCGGCAGGATCTCCGTATGAACGACCAGCAGAACGGCCCAGGAGCGGCACTCGACGAACTCGACATCCGGATCCTGCAGGTCCTGCAGTCGGAGGCACGGATCACGAACCGGGACCTCGCAGCCGCGGTGCACGTCTCACCGACCACCGCTCTCGACCGCACGAGGAGCCTCCGGCGCCGCGGCGTCATCACCGGCGCGACGCTCACCCTCGACTTCGCGGCCCTCGGGCGCGGCGTGCAGGCGGTGATCGCGGTCCGCATCCGCCCGCCCTCGCGCGAGATCATCGAGGCGTTCCGCGACTGGGTCGCCGGCCTCGACGAGACGGTCGGCGTGTTCGTCACCTCCGGCTCCGAGGACTTCATCATCCACGTCGCCGTCCGCGACAACCAGGACCTCTACGCCTTCGTCATCGACGAGCTGACCCAGCGGCGCGAGGTCGCGGACGTGCGCACCTCGGTGGTCTACGAGCACCTGCGCGAGCAGGTGGTCCTGCCGCTGGAGCCGCACGGCCGCGCGGAGCGGTGAGGCGCCCGAGCGGCGGATCCGACGCGACACGCCGGGCGGATCCGCGGCAGCGCGCGGGATCGGTGGATGCAGAGGGCAGGGTGGAGGGGTGACAGAGCTCGTCCAGATCCCGTCGCCGGGCGTCGCCCTCGAGTACGGGCACCCCGGCCGGCCCGTGGTGGTCGTGCTGCACGACGTGTTCGGGCGCCTGCCGTGGCTCGAGCCGTTCGCCGAGGCCGTGGCGAAGCACGGCTACCACGTGCTCGTGCCGGACCTCTACGACGGCTGGGCCACGCTCGCCCCGGAGGACGCGCGGGACCTCGCCGCGATGGCCGCGCAGGACCGCACCCTCGCCGCCGTCGCCGAGGCGGTCGGCACCGGAGTCGCGGCCGGGGCCCCGCACAGCGCCGTCATCGGGTTCGGCTTCGGCGGCCGCCTCGGGCTGCTCGCCGCGGGCACCGGGCTCGTGGACGCGAGGGTCGCGTACTACGCCACCCTCGGTGCGGAGGAGCACGTGCTGGTCCCGTGCCCCACCCTCCTGCACTACGCGCAGAGCGACGAGTGGCCCGCGGGCGACGACCCGGAGTCGTTCGTCGGACGGCTGAAGGAGTCGGGGACGCCGGTCACGGCGCACACCTACCCGCACACGCAGCGGCACTTCGCGAACGGCAACCTGCGCGACGCGGTCAGCCCCGCCTCCGCGGCGCTCGCCTACGCGCGGACGCTCTCGTTCCTCAATCCGCAGCTCATCGACACCTGAGCACTCAGCCCTGCACGTCGTGCAGGTGGTGCTGGACGTCGTGCAGGTAGTAGCGGGCGATCGTGTCGACCGTGAACGCCGCGCCGTCGCTGCGGCGGCCTCGGCGCTGCCACTGGGCGCCGGCGACGGAGTCGAACACCTCGGCGATGCGCTCGGCCGCCTCGACCAGCTCTCGGCCGACCTGCACGGGGTCCTGCTGGTCGTAGCGCTCCTCCACGGCGGTGACGTCCTGGTCCCAGTTGGGGTAGAGCGGGTCGTCGCCGGCGAGCATCAGCTGCACGCGGGTGCGGTAGATCCGGTGCACGTCGCGCACGTGCGCGGCGTACTCGAGCGGCGACCAGGTCTCGTCGTCGGGCCGGCCCGCCGCGTCGTCGCGGTCGAGCACGTAGGGCCAGGCGGCGGCGTTCTCGCGGATGAGCTCGGCGACCTCGTCGGCGTCGACGAGCGAGGCGTCGAAACCGCACTCGAGGCAGGGGCGCTCGAGGACCCAGGTCCAGTCCTTGGTGTCGGGAGTGATCGGCATGGCACCAGAGTAGGGCGCCGCCGGATCAGCAGCGCGTCGGGGTCCCCTGCACGGCGCCGCGCTCGCCGTCGGCCGTCCACGGGAGCTGGGGCAGGCCCTCCGCTCCCGCCGCGGCGCCCTGCTCGACCGCGATCGCGGCCAGGGTGCGGGCGACGGTCGCGGCGAAGTCCCCGCCGGGCGTCGAGCTGTTGATCGAGACGGCCACGGTCAGGCCCGAGACCGGGTCGGAGTAGGCCGCGGTGACGAAGCCGGGCGCGAGGCCCGAGAAGCCGCGGAGGGGTCCCGCCTCGTGCCCGCCGAGGCCGGCGCGGAGGTAGTCGGCGCGGCCCTGGCCCTGGACGACCGGGTCCTGCCACATCGCGTCGCCTGCGGGATCGGCCGCGAGGCCCGTCGCCAGCCGCCGGAGGTCCTCCAGATCGGTGAGCGCTCCGCCCGCGGCGCCGAGGGCGGACGGGGACGCGGCGGTGACGTCGAGCCGCACGTCGCAGCGCTTCTCCCCGGTCGCCGGGTCCAGCGCGACCGCGTAGCCGCGGGGGGACGGAGCGGGCAGGTCGACCTCGGAGGCGCCGGGCAGCTCCGTGCTGCGCAGCCCGTACCGCGGCACCACGTACTGGTCGTAGAGCTCCCCGATGCTCCGACCGGTCACCTGCGCGGCGACGATGCCGGCGAGCAGCGGACCGGTCGCGGAGTCGGACCACGCCGCTCCGGGCTCGGCCGAGGCGCCGCGCACCTGGGCCGCGGCGAGCAGCTCGAGCGTCGGCCACTGCCGCGGGGGGTTCTGGAGCACGGTCGGCCAGAGGGCCGAGCGGAAGTCGGCCAGGCCGGAGGTGTGCGCGCAGAGCTCCCGCAGGGTGAGACCGTCGATGCCGGGCAGCGAGCGCAGCGTCTCGCCGACGTCGGCGTCGAGGTCGACCCGGCCGGAGTCGGCGAGGGCGAGGACCACGTCGCAGGTCATCGCCTCGGTGCCGCCGGTGCCGAGCCGCAGGTGCGCGTCGGTGGTGAGGGCGGTGGTGCGCTCGTCCGACTCCCAGCCGACCGCGCCCTCCCAGCTGCCTCCCCAGGGAGACCAGACTCCGGCGACCGCTCCTGTCGCGCCTGCGACGCCGACCGTCTCGTCGAGGAACCCCGACAGAGCGGAGGCGAGCTCCTCCGATGCGGCCTGCGCGGGCGCCTCTGCCACGCGCGAGGCGGTGGCGGGCGTGCAGCCGGCCAGTGCGAGCACGAGGACCGGGACGGCGAGCAGTCCCGTCCGCGTCGGTCTGCGAGATCCCATGCCGTGCGACTCCCCCGTCGTCTGCGAACGGCACCACTGTACGGGGGCGTCGTCGGGCCCGAGAGGGCCGCTGTCGGCCCGATCGCGATTCGTGTCCTGACCGTGACCGGCGGAGTCCACCGGGTTCCCAAACCGGCAGGCGCCGGGTTACGAAGAGAGGGAGTACAGCGCAGAGGCGCTGCTCGAAGGAGGTAGGAGACCATGCGCAGATCCCCCAATCGACTGCTGGCGACTCTCTTCGGAGCCGTCTACGTCGTCGTCGGGCTCCTCGGCTTCGTCGTCACCGGCGGCGTGCAGTTCCTCTCGACCGACGGCGGTCTCCTGCTCGGGATCTTCGAGGTGAACCCGCTGCACAACATCGCCCACCTGCTCATCGGAGGCGCGCTGCTGATCGCGGGCCTCTCGACCGCGGCCGCGGCGAAGACCGTCAACACGACCGTCGGAGCGGTGTACCTGCTGCTCGGCATCGTGGGCTTCTTCCTTGTCGACACCGCCCTGAACGTGCTGGCGCTGAACACCGCCGACCACTTCCTGCACCTCGCCAGCGCGCTGGTGCTGCTGGGAGTCGGACTCGGTACCGAGAAGACGGCGAGGACGCGCACCGCCGCGACCGCCTGACCCGGGCGGCACCCGCCGCCCCCCTCTACTCCGTCCGCCGTGGGCCCGCCGTTTTCCGCGGCGGACGGACTGAACGGCCCCGGACGACACGATGCGGTGTGTCGATCCGGGGCCTCCTTCTTCCCCGATCCAGCGAAGGAGCCGCCATGACCACCGTGGCCCGCTGCAACGCCGCTTTCGCCGGACTCGGCGCCGGACTCGTCCACGTCTCGCTCGCCGCCGGCGGTGAGGGCGTGCAGGCCCCGGTGGTCGGGGTCCTCGGCGCCGTCGAGATCCTCTGGGCGGTCCTCGTCCTGGCGCGTGGCCGGATCGTCGTGCCGCGCACCGCGCTGGTCGTCGCGGTCGCCTCTCTGGCGGCTTTCGCGCTCGCTCTGGCCCTCGGCGCACTCGCCGAACCCCTTCCCGCGCTGGCCGCCGCGGTCCTCCAGCTGATCGCGGTCGCCGTGGTGGCCGTCTCGCTCCGCTCTCCGCGCGCCGAGGAGAAGGCCGTCTCGCCGTCGCGAGCTCTCGTCGGACTCCTGGCCGGCGCCCTCACCGTCTCGGCCCTCGCCACCCCCGCCCTGGCCGCCTCCTCGGGCGGGTCGGGCGACATGGGCGGGATGATGCACTCGGTCGTCGACGGCGGACACGGGCACTGACGCCCTCTGGTCCCGGCGACTCCGCTCGGCTAAGGTAAGGCAGACCTAAGTAGCGAGGGAGGCCACCGTGTCGAACGTGATCCCGTTCTCCGAGGCCCTGCGCCTGCGCATCGGGCAGTCCGGCGCGGACGACGAGGGCGCCGCGTTCATGACCTCGCTGATGACCGGCTCCGGGAGCCGCGACGACTACATCGCCCTCATCTCGCAGCACTACTTCGTCTACGAGGCCCTCGAGGCCGTGGCGGAGGACATGGCCGGCGATCCGGTCGCGGAGCCCTTCCTCTCGGCCAAGCTCACCCGGCTCCCCGCGATCGCGGAGGACCTGCGCTTCCTCGTCGGCGAGGACTGGCGCGAGCGCATCGACCCGCTGCCCTCGACCATCGCCTACGTCGACCGGATCCGCACCGTGGCCGCGGGCTGGAGCGGCGGCTTCGTCGCCCACCACTACACGCGCTACCTAGGGGACCTCTCCGGCTGCGCGATCGTCCGCACGCTGCTGCAGCGGCGGTTCGGCTTCGAGACCAACGGTGTCGGCTTCTTCCTCTTCGGCGAGATCGCCGCTCCCTCGGCCTTCCGCGCCACCTATCGCGAGCAGCTCGACGCCGCGGGCTGGGACGAGGAGGAGCGCGAGCGGGTCATCGCGGAGGTCGCGGAGGCGTACCGGCTGACGACGGAGCTGTTCCGCGATCTCGCCCGGACGTGCGCGGCGGCCTGAGGCCCCTGCTCCGACGTCCTCTGCGGGGCGTCAGTCCGCCGACGCCTCCGCGACGGCGGCCGGCTCCGCCCGCCGCTCGGACATGAACCGCAGCACGTCCTTGTCGACGATGATGTCGCTCGGCCGGAGCGGACGCGTCAGGTAGAGCCCCTCGAGGCTCGTGATGCGGCTGAGCGCCACGTAGGTCTGCCCGGGCGCGAACGCGCGCTGGCCGAGGTCGACCACGGCCGAGTCGTAGGTCTTGCCCTGCGACTTGTGGATCGTGACCGCCCACGCCAGCCGCAGCGGGAACTGCGCGAACTCGGCGACGATCTCGCGGGTCAGCTTCTTCGTCGCGGCGGAGTAGGAGTAGCGGTAGCGCTCCCAGGTCGCGGGCTCGACCTCGTGGACCTCGCCGTCGACCTCGACCCACACCGTCCCCGCGACCTTCGTCACCCGGCCGATCGTGCCGTTGACCCAGCGCTGCTCCGAGTCGTTGCGCAGGAACATCACGTGCGCGCCGATCTTGAGCTCGAGGTTCTGGTCCGCCGGGTAGGCGCGCCCGCCGAAGTCGCCGCTGATCTCGGCCGAGGCGGTCTTCAGCGGGCCCTTCAGCCGCGCCAGCGCCGCCTGGTTGATCCGGTTGACGGTGTCGTTGCGGGTCGCGAGCGTGATCGCGTCGTCGGCCGGAGGCGTCCGCGCGCCCGCCGCGTTCAGCACGTCGGCGATCTCCTTCGTGACCATGCCGAAGCGGACCGCGTTGAGCATCCACTTGAAGCGCTCGTCGCTCTGCCGGTGGATCCGGCCGAGCTCGACGATCCGCAGCGGCGCCTCCTGCCAGACGAGGGCGTCGAAGAACCACAGCGAGCGGTAGCGGTCGGCGAAGTAGGCGCGCTCCTCCGGATCGCCGGGGACGGGTGCGAGCTGGAACGGGTCGCCGAAGAGGACGACCTGCACGCCCCCGAACGGCTCGGAGCGCCGCTGCCGCGCCTGCCGGAGGCTGCGGTCGATCCCGTCGAGCAGGTCGGCGTTGACCATCGAGATCTCGTCGATGACGAGGGTGTCGATGGTGTTGAGGAGCTTTCGCAGCTCGGGCGGCTGGTCGAGGTCCGAATCGGCGATGACGCCGATCGGCAGCCGGAACAGCGAGTGGATGGTCTGGCCGCCGACGTTCAGCGCCGCGACACCGGTGGGGGCGCAGATGACGATCTGCTTGTCGGTGTTCCAGCTGAGGTGGTTGAGCAGAGTGGACTTGCCCGTGCCCGCGCGACCCGTGACGAACAGGTGCTCGCGGGTGTTCTCGATGAGGTCGAAGACCCGCTGCTGCTCGTCGGAGAGGGTCGGCTGAGTCACCGCTCCACTGTACCCAGCGGAGACCGGCGCCCCGCCTCCTCGCCCGTCTCGGCCGGCGGGAGCGGCGGGGACGGCAGCCTGGGGAGGAGGCGGGCGGCCGGCTTACACGTCGCGGACGCGGGTGACCAGGAGGGCGGGGACGAGGGCCGCGGCGGCCCAGGCCAGCGAGGCCAGGACGGCGGTGCCGACGCCGACGCCGGTGCCGGACTCGTCCGGCAGGCGGGAGAGCGTCGTCCCCAGGCTCGAGAGCAGGTAGCGGGACGCGTCGGTGATCCACTGCGCATCGAGGAGGGCTCCGGCCAGCGAGACGACGATCGGGAGTACGAAGAGGACTCCGACGGCCGTGCCGATCGCCGCGGCGGAGCTGCGCAGCAGCGCACCCAGCCCGACGGAGAAGGCTCCGAGGACCGCGAGGTGGAACGCGCCGCCCACCAGCGCGCCGAGGACCTCGCCGTCGACCACCGGTGCCGCTCCCTTGCCCGCCAGCTGCACGGCGATCAGGGCGAACGACCCACCGGTGGTGATCAGGCCGAGCACGAAGGCGGCGAGGGCCACCGTCCCCGTGCGGGCGAGCAGCGAGGGGAGGCGCCGCGGGACGGCGGTGTAGGTCGACCGGATCATCCCGGTCGTGTACTCCCCTCCGATCGAGAGGGCTCCGAGGACGGCGACGACGAGTCCGACCAGCTGCAGATGGACCGTGGCGGCGGTTGCCGCGAGCTGGGTCGCCCCCTCGACGGACTCGACACCGTCGAGGGTCCCTCCGAGGATCGCGGCGAGACCGAGGGCGAGGAGGACCGAGACCCAGAGGGACCACCAGGTGGACCGGACGGTCGCCAGCTTGAGCGCCTCCGAGGCGACGACTCCCCCGGCTCGGAGCCGGGCGCCGTCGAGAGCGGAGGGACGGGGGGCGGTGCTCTGAGCGGTCATCGGACGGCTCCTTCCGTGGCGGGGGCCGTCGCGGTGGCGTACTCGACGGCGTCCGCCGTCATCGCCGTGTAGGCGTCCTCGAGCGATCGGGTCAGCGGGGTGAGGGCGTGCAGGACGATGCCGCCGCGCAGCGACAGCTCGCCGATCGCGGGGGCGTCGAGGCCCTCCACGTCGAGGCCGCCCTCGGTGCGGGTCACTCGGGCGCCGCCTCCGACGAGCAGCTCGGCCAGGCGGTCGGCCTCGGGGCTCGCGACGCGCACCCTGGGGCGCGCCTCCGCGAGGAAGTCGGCGAGAGGGGCGTCGGCGAGGACGCGGCCCCGGCCGAGGACGATGATGTGGTCGGCCGTCTGCGCCATCTCGCTCATCAGGTGCGACGACAGCAGGACGCACCGGCCGTCAGCGGCCCGGCTCCGGACGAAGTCGCGCACCCAGCGCACGCCCTCGGGGTCGAGCCCGTTCACCGGCTCGTCGAGCAGCAGCGTCTGCGGGTCGCCCAGCAGTGCGGTCGCGATGCCGACACGCTGGCCCATCCCGAGCGAGAAGCCGCCGACGCGCTTGCGGGCGACGCTCTGGAGCCCGACGAGCTCGATCACCTCCTCGACACGGGCCCGCGGGATGCGGTGAGTGGCGGCGATGACGCGGAGGTGGTCGCGCACGGATCTCCCCCGGTGCGCCGCCTTCGCGTCGAGCAGCGCCCCCACCTCTCGCAGCGGCGCGGCGTGCTCGGCGTAGGGCCTGCCGTTCACGCGGACGGAGCCCGACGTCGGCCGGTCCAGCCCGACGATCATCCGCATGGTCGTCGACTTGCCGGCGCCGTTCGGACCAAGGAAGCCCGTCACCCGGCCCGGTTCGACGGTGAAGTCGATCCCGTCGACGGCGGTCTTCGCGCCGAACCTCTTGGTCAGTCCTCGTGCCTCGATCATGAGGCCCCCTCTCTCGTCCGAGCCGCCCGGCACGGCCTCGGAGGAGGGCCCGGCCGAGCGGCGCGGCCAGTCTAGGAACGGGAGCGTCGTCGCCGTCGGCCGTGGCGCGAGATGCGGGGGTGCGCCCACCCGTATCGGGGGGATGACCCCCGTCGCACGGGCGCGGAGCGGTCAGCCGCGCTTCTGGAGGGCGGCCAGGCGATCGTTGTAGGCGGTGAGCTCGGCCTCGCCGGTGCGGTCGGCCTGGCGGTCGCGGCGCTTGGTCTCGCGGGCGTCGGAGCGGCTCCACATCATCGCGACCACGATCGCGAGCGCGAGGGTGGGGATCTCGCCGATGCTCCACGCGATGCCGCCGGCCGCCTGCTGATCGGCGAGCGCGGAGGTGCCCCAGCCCATCGCCCCGTACCAGTCGGCGAGGAGCAGCCCCTCCCCCGTCATCAGCGCGAGCCCGAAGAAGGCGTGGAACGCCATCGTGCCCAGCAGCAGCAGGAGGCGCATCGCGTAGGGCACGCGGTGCACGCTCGGGTCCACTCCGATCAGGACGCTGACGAAGAGGTACCCGGTGATGAGGAAGTGGACGATCATCCACTCGTGACCGATGTGGTCCGTGGTGGCCCAGCGGAACAGCGGGGAGTAGTAGAAGCCCCAGAGCGACCCGACGAACAGCAGCGCGGCGACGATCGGGTGCGAGATCGCGGTGGCGAAGCGGGAGTGCACGGCGAGCAGCACCCACTCGCGGGCACCGCGGGAGCCGTCGGTGCGGCGGGTGGCGGCGCGGGCGATCAGCGTGACCGGTGCCGCCGGGACGAGCAGCAGCGGCACCGCCATGGTGAGGACCATGTGCGAGAGCATGTGGGCGCTGAACAGGTACTTCTCGTACGCGTTCACCCCGCCGTTCGTTATGTAGGCCAGGAGGAGCATGCCCGCGATCCAGAGGATCGTCCGGTGCAGGGGCCAGCGGTCGCCGCGGCGGTGCAGTCGCACCACTCCGGCGATGTAGAACGCGATGGCGAAGGAGCAGACCAGGAGCCAGACCAGGTCGATGTTCCACAGCGTGAAGAAGTTCATCGCGCTCGCGGGCGGCGGCAGGGGCTCGCCCGTCAGCAGCTGGGCCGGAGTCGGATCCGTGAGCTGGCTCGCGGCGATCTGGTCGACCGGGGTCGCGGTGCGCGCGAGCGCCGCGGCGACTCCGGAGGCGATCCCCATGAAGGCGATCTCGGCACCGACGAGCCACCAGAAGCTGCGGCCGCCGACGCCGCCCGCCTTCCGCATCCGCTCGATGAGGTAGCGGCGTTGGAGCACGCCGAACAGGCCCAGCGCGACCAGCGCCGCGACCTTGACCAGCACGAGGATCCCGTAGCCGGTGAGCAGGTTGTCGAGGGTGGCGAGCCGGAGCTCGGCGCTGACGTAGCCGGAGGCCGCGACTACGACGAAGCTCACGAGCGCGAGGCTGGAGTAGCGCTCGATCACGGGCAGCAGACGGGAGCCGCCGAGCAGCGGCCGCAGGGCGATGACGGTGATGAGGCCGCCCAGCCAGATCGCCGCGAAGACGAGGTGCAGGCCCAGCGCCGTGACGGCGGCGTCGTGGCCGCTCGCTCCCGCCGCGTGCCCCTGCTGCGCCATCGGGAGCAGTGTGAGGAGGGCCAGGCCCGTGACGAAGACGAGCGCGGTCTGGTTGCGGACGGCGAAGCAGAGGACCGTGACGACGGCCGCGAGCAGGGTCGTGATGAGCCAGGCCTGGCCGACCTCGATGCTGCCGATGAAGTAGCTGAGCTTCGTGCCGAAGTCGCGGTCGAGGCTCAGGGGCGTCTGCGTGACGTTGAGGAAGGTGAGGAAGCCGGTCACCGCGCTGGCCGCGGCGAAGAAGGCGGCGCTGGCGGCGGCGACGTCGAGGGCGATCGAGAACTCGGTGCGCGGCTCGGGCACGGCCTCGGAGGGCGCGGTGCGCGCGGGGGCGACCGCGGTGCGCGTCGATCCGGCGCGGGACGAGGACTGGCCGGCGCGGGAGGAGGACTGGGCGCCACGCGAGGAGGCGTGCGCGGTCGAGGCGCGGGAGGATGACCGGGCGTCGCGGGCGGCGGCGGCGCGGGGGCTCAGTGCGAACAGCGTCAGCACGAGGGAGCCGATCATGCCCGCGGCGCCGAGATTGACGGCGAGCTTGGCGATCGGGAGGCCGTAGCGGACCACGGGGCCCGGGTCGTTCAGCAGCGGAGCCGCAGCTCCCCCGCCGAAGGCCAGGGCCGCGAGGAGGGCGACGAGCGCGGCGGCGACGAGCACGAGCGCAGGGCCGACGATCCGGACGGTTCGATTCACTGCTCCAGCCTACGTTCCGCGGCTGATCGGCAGCCGCGTCCGCGGACGACGACGGCCCCGGCGCAGTGCCGGGGCCGTGTCGGAGGGCGCGACTACTTCGCGGCGGCCTTGAGCTTGGTGCCCGCGGAGACCTTGACCGAGTGGCCGGCGGCGATCTGGATGGTCTCGCCGGTCTGCGGGTTGCGGCCGGTGCGCGCGGCGCGGGAGGTGCGCTCGACGGCGATCCAGCCGGGGATGGTGACCTTCACGTCGTTCGACACGGAGTCGGCGAGGGTGGTGAAGAGCGAGTCGAGGACGCCGTTGACGGCGGCCTGGCTCTGGCCGGAGTCGGCGGCGATCTTCGCGACGAGCTCGGTGCGGTTGAGCGACTTGTCAGCCATGGAGTGTCCTCCCAGGACGTTCTCGCTGTCGGAACAGCTGGTTTCAATGGATCGTCCTCGGCCGGGGACGGACGTCCTCAACCGGTCGGACCGTCGGTAACCTACCAGCCCTGCCCCGGATCTCCGGCGATTCCGGCCCCGAGACGCCCGGAACGACGCCGATCGCGCCCGTCGGTCCTCCACAGGAGGTGCTCGGCGCCCTTCGTCCACCGATCCGCCGATCGCCTCTCCGCGGGGTCCGCCGCCTGACGAGGATCGGCTCATGACGACGACGGCACTCCTCCCTCCGCCCGCTCCGGCCGACCCGGCCCACCCCTGGCCGTCCCGGCGGCACCCTCCCGCCCGCCGGCCGCGCGAGCCCGGGCTCGCGGCGCTGGCGCTGGGCCTGCTCGCGCTCGCGTCCTCCGTGCATCCGCTCTGGGCCCTCCCCGCGGTCGCCGTGGCGGCCTCTGCGGTGATCGCGTCCGTGCGGGCGCTGAGGTGGACGGGCGAGCGGAGGAGCGCGGTGGTCGGGCTCGCCTGCGCGGCTCTCGCGCTGCTCGTCTGCTCCGTCACGGCACCCGCCGCCGTGCGGGCGGGCCTCGCCGCGCTGGCCTGGATCGCCGCCCTGCGGCCCGGCCCATGAGCGGGCGCGGCTCCGCCCCAGCCCGCCTCGCTACAGTGACGGCGGCCCGCGCCCGAGCGGGCCGGGAGGGCGGCCACGATGGCTCAGACGGACGGTTGGATCTCGACGGCGATCTGGTGGCACGTCTACCCGCTCGGCTTCACGGGCGCCGAGGCGAGCGCCTCGGAGGGTCCGGGTCCCGACGACGAGCCGCGCCACCGCCTCCGTGCCCTGCTGCCCTGGCTGGACGACCTGCTGGCACTGGGCTGCAACGGGCTGCTGCTCGGGCCGGTCTTCGCCTCCTCCACGCACGGCTACGACACGGTCGACCACTTCCGGGTCGATCCCCGCCTCGGCGACGAGGCCGACCTCGACGCGCTGATCGCCGCGTGCCGCGAGCGCGGGATCCGGGTGCTGCTCGACGGTGTCTTCAACCACGTGGGACGCGAGCACCCCTGGTGGCGTGCCGCGGTCGCGGCCGGCGAGGGCTCCCCCGAGGCGGCGCGCTTCTCCCGCAGCGAGCGGTCGCAGGAGGTCGACGGCCTCCGCGTCGACGTGTTCGAGGGGCACGACGCCCTGGTCGAGCTCGACAACGGGAACCCCGAGGTCGCGGAGCACGTGTCCTCCGTGCTCGCGCACTGGCTCGAGCGGGGCATCGACGGCTGGCGGCTCGACGCGGCGTACGCGGTCGCGCCGGCAGCCTGGCACGCGGCGATCGACCCGGTGCGGCAGCGCTTCCCCGACGCGTGGTTCGTCGGAGAGGTCATCCACGGCGACTACTCCGGCTACGTGCGGGAGTCGGGGCTCGACTCGGTCACGCAGTACGAGCTCTGGAAGGCCGTCCGCAACTCCCTCGAGGAGGCGAACCTCTTCGAGCTGGCCTGGTCCCTGAAGCGCCACGACGACTTCGTCCGCGAGTTCCTGCCCCTGACCTTCGTCGGCAACCACGACGTGACCCGGGTCGCCAGCGCCATCAGCGACGAGCGCCACCACGGCCACGCCACGGCGATCCTCGGCTTCGTCGCCGGCGTGCCGAGCATCTACTCCGGCGACGAGCGGGGTCTGCGCGGCGTCAAGGAGGAGCGGATCGGCGGAGACGACGCGATCCGCCCCGAGTTCCCGGCCGATCCCGCCGAGTGGCCGGGCGGGGAGGCCTACCGGGCCCACCAGGAGGTCATCGCGTTCCGCCGCCGGAACCCGTGGCTTGTCGGTGCGAGCACCCGCACCGTCGACCTCTCCAACACCGCCGTGCTGCTCGTGGCGGAGGGTCCGGAGGGACGCACCGCGCGGCTCGCACTGAACCTCGGCGACGAGACGGCGACCGTCGGCGGCGTCCAGATCGCTCCCCACTCCTGGTCGCTGCACGACTGACCCGGCGCGCAGGCGGCCCGGCAGTGCGCGACGGGGCGTCGACCTCCCGGGGCCGGTCCTCTACGCTCGGGCGCATGCCCAGACCAGCACGGGGACCCTCCGACGGGCGAGCCGACCCGATCGACGGCGGCGGGATGCCGGCGTCCGGCCTCGAGCAGGCGTTCGCCGCCCCCGTCGACCCGGAGAGCGACCCCGGACCGGGCGAGAGGAGCGGCCTCTCGAGCCGCATCGCCCAGGAGCTGCTCGAGGACGGCTTCGGCCTCGACGCGAGCGCCGAGGAGCCCCCGTCCCGCGCCGTCGAGATCGACGATCCCGCCCGCGCCGTCGGCGACGATCCCGCCCATCCCGTGCACGGCTCGATGTCCGGGGAGTTCGAGCGGCGCTGAGCCCGGTCGGCCGCCGTCGGCCGGCCGACGTCACCCCTGCGGCACCGTGCCGCCCGCCGCCGGAGCCGGGTCCGGACCGCCCGCCTGCAGCTCAGCGAGGAATCCGGGCCGCAGCACGCGCGCCTCGATCGACGCGGCTCCCGAGGTCCAGCCGTCGCCGAGCGGACGCTCGGGCGTGAGCAGCACGTGGCCCGGAGTCCCCGCTCGACCGAGGACGGCGGCGACACGGCCCTCCGGATCGTAGAGGGCGTGGTCGACGAGCGGCCCGTAGACGGCGTGCACCGCGAAGTCCTCGCGGCGGCCGAGGAGGACGGGCAGCAGCTCCTCACCGGGGCGGAGGCCGTGGGGCCACCAGCGGAAGCGCTCGACGAGCTCGTGGCAGGAGGCGCACGAGGGCGAGAAGAAGACGAGGTGCGTCGCCGGGCGGGACAGCTCCTCGAGCGTCAGGAGCTCGCCGGCCACCGTGACGAACGCGAGGTCGGCGGCCGGGACCTCGCCCTCGGGCGCGGGCCCCGGCGCGGGCCCCCGGTCGGCCCCGGAGAGGCGGGCTGCCGCCCGGACGCGAGCGGCCGTCGACGCCGCACGGTGGTCGCGCACCAGCACGAGCGAGACCGCGGCGAGAGCGGCGGCGAGGACGGACGCCGCCGCCGAGGCCCCGCCGCCGCCGAGCAGCGCGGCCGGAGCGAGCCCGCCGAGCGCCCCGGCGACCGCCAGTGCGAGCAGCACCGCGTTCCTCGCGACGGTGCGTCCGGTCATCCGCGCCGAGCCCAGGCCGCCGAAGCACTCGCAGTCGACGTCCTCCGTCGCGCGGACCGCGCGGACGGCGACGACGAGGAACACGGCGTCGAGGAGCGCCACCGGCACGAGGGCGGCACGGTGCAGCGGAGCCGGCGCCAGCACCACCGCGGCGCCCAGCGCGATCTCGACGACGGGGAAGGCGGCCGCGAACCAGCCGCGGCGCCGGAGGAGGAGCGGGACCCCGAGAGCCTCGAGGCTCGTCCGGAACCGCTCCGTGCGGCCCAGCTTGAGGGCACCGCTGACGACGAGCACCGCGCCCGCGCACCACGCGGCGATCGCAAGAAGCGCCTCCACCATCCGTCGCCTCCTCGCTCGGCATCGACCCGCGCGACGCTACCGGCGCGGACGGGCCTCCCGCGGCCGAGGCGGGGAACGGGGCGGAGACGGCGCGATCGGGCGCGTTCCGCCCGCCCGACGAGCCGCTGCGGACGCATCCGGCGCCCCGATCCGTCCGGGCGCGGCGCGCACGAGCTCCCTCCCGGTCCCGGACACCCGCTCCGCCGTACACTGCGAGAGGATCGGAGGGGTCATGCGGGGACGGCGAGCGCGCGACGAGCGGAACGGCACGGCCGCGACCCCGCCTGCGGACGCCGCTCCCCCGTCGGCGGTCCCGGCTCCGGCCCCCTCCGACTCGCCGGACGACGCCTCGGGCGACGTCTCGACCTCGATGCGGATCGCCGCCGCCTGGTCGTGGCGCTTCCTCGCCGTCGCCGGGCTCCTCTACCTCCTCGTGCGCCTCGTCTCGCTGCTGCCCGTGATCGTCGTGCCGGTGCTGATCGCGCTGCTGCTCACCGCGCTCCTCACCCCGCTGAGGAACCGGCTCGAGCGCCTGCGGCTGCCCCGCCCGCTCGCCGTCCTGGTCTCGATCGTCCTGCTGCTCCTCCTGCTGACCGGCCTGGTCGGGCTGGTGGTCGTGCAGTCCCGCTCCGGCTTCAGCGGAGTGGGGCAGCGCGCCCTCGACGCGGTCGACAGCGTCGAGGGGTGGCTGCGCAGCCCGCCGCTGTCGTTCTCGGACGTGCAGCTCTCGGACTGGGCGCAGCGCGCGGTCGACTGGGCCGACGCGCAGGCGTCGACCCTCGCGTCGGGGGCCCTCGCCGTCGGCTCCCAGGTCGCCGAGGTCTTCGCCGGGACCCTGCTCACGCTGTTCTCGCTGATCTTCCTGCTCCTCGACGGCCGCCGGATCTGGCGCTGGTTCCTCCGTCTCCTCCCCCGCCGCGCCCGCCCCGCGATGGAGCGCGGCGGCGCCGCCGGCTGGCGGACCCTCAGCCAGTTCGTGATCGCGCAGCTCGGCGTCGCCGGGATCAACGCCGTCGGCATCGGCATCGGCGCGCTCGCGCTGCAGCTGCCGCTCGTCGTGCCGATCGCGATCGTGGTGTTCCTCGGCTCGTTCGTCCCGATGCTCGGCGCGATCGTGACGGGCGCGCTCGCTGCGGTGGTGGCGCTGCTGTTCAGCGGGCCGGTCGCCGCGCTGGTGATGGTCGGCGTCGTGATCCTGGTGCACCTGCTCGAGGGGCACGTGCTGCAGCCGCTCATCCTCGGGACCGCGGTGAAGGTGCATCCGCTCGCCGTGGTCCTCGGGGTCGCGACCGGGCTCGAGGTGGCCGGGCTCGCCGGAGCGCTGTTCGCGGTGCCGACCATCGCGACGCTGAACGCGGCGGTCACCGCCATGCGGGCGCGCGCGCCCGGCGCGGAGTGAGCGCGTTCGATCCGGCCGCCCGACCCGGATCGACGGTGCTGCCCGCCCTCGCCTGCCCGGTCTGCGGCGGCGCGCTCGCCCCCGACCAGCTCCCCCGCCCCTCCTCGCTGCGCTGCCCTCTCGGGCACAGTGCCGACCTCGCGCGCCAGGGCTACGCCTCGCTGCTGCGCGGCAGGCACGCGACCTCGGGCGACACCGCGGCGATGGTGCAGGCCCGCGCCGACCTGCTCGGCTCCGGCCACTACCGGGTGATCCAGGAGGCGGTCGCCGCGGCCGTCCCCGACGGCGCGCGGCTCGTGGTCGACCTGGGCTGCGGCACCGGGGCGTACCTCGCGGCCGTGCTCGAGGCGCATCCGGCGGCGGACGGGCTGGGGCTGGACCTCTCCGCGCCGGCCGCCCGCCGCGCCGCCCGCGCGCATCCCCGGGCGGCGATCGCGACCGCCGACCTCTGGCAGCCCCTCCCGCTGGCCGACTCCTCCGCCGACGCGCTGCTCACCGTCTTCGCGCCGCGGAACGCCCCGGAGATGCGGCGGGTGCTCCGTCCGGGCGGCGTCGCCGTCGTCGTCACTCCCCGCGAGAGGCACCTGCACGAGATCCGCGAGCGGTTCGGGATGCTGGGCATCGACGCCGGCAAGGCGGAGCGGCTCGACGAGCAGCTGGCGGAGTTCGCGCTCCAGGGGCGCACCGAGCTGGACACGACGGTGCTGATGAGCGTCGACGAGCTCCGCGCCGAGGTGCTGATGGGGCCGAGCGCGCATCACGTGGATCCCGAGGCGCTGGACGCGCGGCTCGCGGCGGTGGAGGGGACGACCGCGGTGACGGTCGCCGTCACCGTGTCGCGCTTCGTGCGCGCGGAGTAGCGGCGGGCGCGCTGCCGGAAGCGCGTCAGTACGTCTCGCGCAGGCGCTCCTGGTCGACCACCGCTTCGCGGTCCGCGAGGCGGCGCAGGCCCGCGAGGGGCTGGGCCATCCGGTGGTTGCCGCGGAGGACGGGCTCGGCCCGGTCGAGGAAGGCCCAGTACCCGGCCGTCACCGGGCAGGCGTTCTCGCCGAGGCGCACCTTCGGGTCGAAGCGGCAGCCGCCGCAGTAGTCGGACATCCGGTTGATGTAGGCGCCACCCGAGGCGTACGGCTTCGTCGCGACGACGCCGCCGTCGGCGTGCTGGGACATCCCGATCACGTTCGCCGGCATCACCCACTCCGTGCCGTCGACGAAGACGTCCACGAACCAGTCGTTGAGCTCGGCCGGGTCCCACCCCCGCTGCAGTCCCCAGTTGCCGAGAACCATCAGGCGCTGGATGTGGTGGGCCCAGCCGTGCCGGTGCACGTCGTCGAGCGTCTCGTGCAGGCAGTTCGCCTCGATGCCGCTCGGGTCGAGGGCCAGCAGCTCGGCGGGCAGCGGAGTGGAGGCGCCGAGCGCACGGCTGCGGTTCCGGTACTCCGGGCCGAGGTGCCAGAACAGGTTCCACACGTAGTCGCGCCAGCCGAGGATCTGGCGGACGAAGCCCTCCGTCGCCGCGATCGGCGCGCCCCCGGCGGCGTACTCGGCCTCGGCCGCCTCGACGACCGTCCGCGGATCGAGAACGCCGAGGTTCATCGGGGCGCTGAGCAGCGAGTGCGCCATCGTCCAGTCGCCCGAGAGCATCGCGTCCTCGTAGGTCCCGAAGTCGCCCAGGCGCGACGACACGAAGTCGGCGAGCGCCGCCTCGGCCTCGGCGGGCGTCGCGGCGAAGCGGCGCGGACCGTCGGCGCCGACCAGGCGGACCGCTCCCTCGGCCTCCCAGCGCGCGAGGTCGGCGCGCACCTCCTCGTCGATGTCGTCCTCCTCCGGCCACCACGGGTCGGGGAGGCCGAGCCGGGAGGCGCCCTTGGGCGGCGGCTGGCGGTTGTCGTGGTCGTAGTTCCAGCGGCCGCCCTCGGGCTGGTCGCCGCGCATCAGCACGCCCGTGCGCTCGCGGCTCCACCGGTAGAAGTCCTCCAGCAGCAGGCGCTTGCCGGAGCGGGAGAGCGCCCACTCGCGGAAGTCCTCCTCGGCCGTGATGAAGCCGCGGCTGGGCAGGACGCTCATGCCGAGCCTGCGGGCGAGGCGGCGGCCGCCGCGGGACGGCGGGTCGATCACCTCGAGGTCGTCGCGCCCGGCGAGGGCCTCGCCGAAGGTCTCGGAGCGGACGTACTCGGCGCGGTCTCCGAGCTCGCGGGCGCGATGACGGAGCGCCGACAGCAGCAGCTGGGCCTTGGCGCGATGCATCGGGCGGCGCCCGAACGCCGATCGGGCCTCGACCAGCAGCATCGGACCGCCGTCGTCGAAGGCCGGGCCGAGCTGGCCGATGACGCTCCAGCGGGTGCGAGGGGGTCTGCTCATCCTCGGAGGCTAGGCGGAAGGATCCGGCGCCGGTAGGAGTTGCGCGGCACGGATGTGCAGCCGCCACGTCTTGCACCACCGCCCCCGATGCAGAAGTCTCGGAGCGAGCGCGGCCGATCCGACCGCGCACCGACGCGACGAAGCGAGGAGGCCGCCATGGCCCACCACGACCACGACAACGAGCACCACGAGGGTCACGAGCACCACGACCACCACGAGGGTCACGACGAGCACACCGCCGGCCACGGCCGCCACGTCGCCGAGGGCACGAGCACCGAGGACACCGAGGGCGGCGAGTACACCTCGACCGAGGGTGTCTCGCACACCTCCGGCGAGGCCGAGGGCAGCTACGTCGACACCTCGGTCAACGAGCAGGCCACCGCCGACAAGGGCAGCTACGTCGACACCAGCGCCGCGGGCACCTCCGCCGAGGGCGAGGGCGAGTACACCGACCGCGACGAGTGACCAGCGCTTGCGCGGGGACGCCGCGCGTTCCGCCGGGACACCGCGCTCCAGCCGGTGTCCCGGCGGGGAGCCGGCGCCTCGGCGCGACGCGGCGGTCCGGCAGCGCTTCAGGCGGGCTTCAGCGGGGCCGCGGCTAGCCTGGGCTCGCGCGGGCCCCCGCGCGCCGAGCCCGGGGAGACCGCCATCCGCATCCTGGTCGTCGACGACGAGATCAACCTGCTCCGCGCCCTCGAGACGGGCCTGGAGGCCGAGGGCTTCGCCGTGGACACCGCCACCACCGGCACCGACGCCCTCTGGTACGCGCAGGAGGCCGACTACGCCGCCATCGTCCTCGACCTGATGCTCCCGGACGTCAGCGGCTTCCGCGTCTGCGAGCGCCTGCGCGCCGCCGAGGACTGGACCCCGATCCTGATGCTCACCGCGAAGGACGGCGACCTCGACCAGGTCGAGGCCCTCGACACCGGAGCCGACGACTACCTCACCAAGCCGTTCTCGTTCCCGGTGCTCGTCGCGCGGCTGCGCGCCCTCATCCGCCGCGGAGCCGCCGAGCGGCCGACGGTGCGCGTCGTCGGCGACCTCGTGCTCGATCCGGCCTCTCGGAGGGTCGAGCGGGGCGGCGTCGCGGTCCCGCTGACCGCGCGCGAGTTCAGCGTCCTCGAGTACTTCGTCTCGCGGGCGGGCGAGGTCGTCTCCAAGCGGGACGTCCTCGGAGCCGTCTGGGACTTCGACTACGACGGCGACCCGAACATCGTCGAGGTCTACGTCCGCACCCTGCGCAACAAGATCGACCGGCCCTTCGGCCGGGACACCCTCCGCACGCAGCGCGGGGCGGGCTACACGCTGGTGGCCGGGTGAGCCGCTGGAGCCTGCGAACCCGCATCACCGCGGCCGCGACCGCCGTGGTGGCCGCCGCCGCGCTCCTCGGGAGCGTGCTGTTCGTGCTGGTGCTCTCCTCCGTGCTCGCCGCGAGCGCCGCTTCGGCGGCCGACGCCGAGGCGGAGCAGGTCGCGGCGCTGGTCGAGCAGGGCGGCCCGGAGGCGGTACGCGGCTCGGAGGGACTGGTCCAGCTCGTGGTGGGCGGGCGGGTCGCCGCTGCGGGCGAGGACGCGGAGGACCTTCCTCCGCTCGCGCTGGCCGAGAGCGACGACCCGGTCACGGTCGCTGTGGACGACGAGGGTCCGGTGATGGTCGCCGCCCGCGAGCTCGACGACGACTCCCTCGTGGTGGTGGGCGTGCCCGACGAGGGCCGCGAGGAGGCGGTGTCCACGACGGTCGGGCTGCTCGCGGTCGCCGTCCCGCTGCTCATCGCGCTGGTGGCGGTGGTGTGCGCCCTCGTCGTCGGCCGGGCGCTGCGCCCCGTGGAGCGGATGCGCGCGGAGGCCGAGGCGGTCACCTCCTCCGCCCTGGACCGCCGGATCGCCGCCCCCGGCTCCGGCGACGAGGTCGACCGGCTGGCGCGCACCCTCAACCGGATGCTCGATCGGCTGCAGAGCGGCCAGGAGCGGCAGCGGCGCTTCGTCTCGGACGCCTCGCACGAGCTGCGCTCCCCGGTCGCAGCGCTGCGCCAGACCGCGGAGGTGGCGCTCGCGCATCCGGACCGGCTCGACTCCGCCCGCCTGGCGAGGACCGTCGCGGAGGAGTCGGTGCGGCTCGGCGGCCTGATCGAGGGGCTGCTGCTGCTCGCCAGGGCGGACGAGGCGCGCCTGACCCTGGCGGCGGCCCCGGTGGACCTCGACGACCTCGCCCTCGGCGAGGTGCGGCGCCTGCGCGACTCCGGAGCCCGGGTCGACGCGAGCGGGATCTCGCCCGTGCAGGCGGTGGCCGACGAGGCCCTGCTCTCGCGGGCGCTGCGGAACCTGGTCGACAACGCGATGCGGCACCGCTCCTCGCAGCTGGCGCTCTCGACCCGGATCGACGGCGCGGAGGCGGTGCTCGCGGTGGACGACGACGGGCCGGGGATCCCGGCGGCGGAGCGCGAGCGGGTGCTCGAGCGCTTCGTCCGCCTCGACGAGGGCCGGGCGCGCGACGCCGGGGGATCGGGGCTCGGCCTGGCGATCGTCGCCGGGATCGCCCGGGCGCACGGCGGACGGGTCGTCGTCGGCGACTCGGCGCTGGGCGGCGCCCGGGTCGAGGTGCGGGTGCCGCTCGTCCGCTGAGCGCGCTTCAGGCTGGCTTCAGCGCCCGACCGCGAGAGTGCTGGAGGCGTCGACGAGCGGCGCCGGGACGGAGGCCATCGTGCAGAAGAAGACGAGGATCATCGCCGGGATCGCCGGAGCGGTCGTGCTGATCGGAGCCGGGACGGGCATCGCCTACGCCGCGACCGACGGCTTCGAGGGATCCGACTCCCTCACCGGCAGCGACCTGGACCGCGCGAGCGAGGCCGCCCTCGCCGAGATCGGCGGCGGGAGCGTCACCTCGGCCGAGCGCGACGACGACGGCGCGACCGGCTACGAGCTGGATCTGACCGACCGCGACGGCCTCGAGTACGAGGTGCGCCTCGACGACTCCTTCGCCGTCGTGTCCGTGGACCCCGACGACCGCGCTCTCCGGGCCGGCTCCGGCGACGACGGCGCCCCCGCTGGCGACCCGACCGCAGCCGCCGTGGACCCCGACGACCTCACCGGCGACGACCTCGCCCGCGCGAGCGAGGCCGCGCTGGGCGCGGTCGGCTCGGGGACCGTCACCGAGGCCGAGCGCAGCGACGACGCCGACCACGCCTTCGAGGTGGAGGTCACCCGCGAGGACGGCACGGACGTGGACGTCGAGCTCGACGCCGCGTTCGCCGTGCTCTCGACGCAGGAGTAGCGCTCTAGCGGCCGCCGGGGCCCTTCGCGGCGCCGGGTACGGCACCGCTGCCCGCGGGGGCGCCGACTCCGGTCGCCGCACCGCGAGCGCCGGGACCGCTGCCGCCCGCGTTCCCGTTGCCGTTGCCGTTGCCGTTGCCGTTGCCGTTGCCGTTGCCGTTGCCGTTGCCGTTGCCGTTGCCGGGAGCGTTCCCGCTGTTTCCGGGCGCGTCGCCGCTGTTCCCTGGAGCGTTCCCGCTGTTCCCCGGAGCGTCGTCGCCGGGAGCGGCCGGGGTCTCCTCCGCGGGCTCCTCCGGCTCGGTCGGCGTCTCCTCCGGCTCCGACTCCTCGGGCGAGGGGGCGGGGTCGTCCTCGGTCTCGACCGGGCCGGGAGTGTCCTCCGGCTCCTCCTCGACCGGGGTCGTCTCCTCGGGGGCCGGGGCGGTCGTCTCGGCAGGCTCCGGCTCCGAGGCTCCCGCGATCAGGGCCTCGAGGTCGCCGCGGACGACGTCGACCTGCGCCTGCACCGTCGCCGCGCGGTCGGAGCTGACGGAGCCCTCGGCGAGCGCGGCGTCGAGCGCCGACTGCAGCGAGGCGAGCTCGGTGAGGGCGCCCTGGTAGTCGTCGGCCGAGGCCTTCTCGGCGACGGCCACCACCGCGTCGTCGAGGGTCTGGGCCGTGCCGTCGTCGATGCCCTGCGGCGCGGAGGAGCATCCGCTCAGCAGCAGGACCGAGGCGAGCACGGCGCCGGCGGCGCGCAGTCGGAGGCCCCTCACGAGCGGATGCTCTCGCGCAGCTGCCGGAGGTGGTCGCCCAGCTCGCCGTCCACCTGCGGCAGAGGCGACTGCGGACCGTCGATCAGGATGATCGCGAGCCCGACGGCGACCGCGACCAGCGCCAGCACCAGCACGATGAGCCACGGGCTCGGGCCGCGGCGCTGCGGAGCGGCGGCCGCGGGGCGGAGCGGAGCCGTGCGCGGAGCCGGAGCGGTCTGCGGCGCCGGAGCCCTCTGCGGCGCCGGTGCGATCCGCTCGGTCGCGGTGAAGCGCTGCGTCGGAGCGAGCGCCTCCGTGGCCGGGTACGCGTCGGCCGCGAGCCGACGGGTCGGATCGAGCGCCTCCGTCCGGGTGATCGGCTCGGTCTCGGCGAGAGGCTCCGGCGACATCACCCGGGTGGCGGGGACGTCGGGGACGACGATGGCCGCCGGCGGGGAGTCGCGCCGCGGATCGATCAGGCGGCGCGCCGACTCCGCCACCTGCAGGGCGGCGGGGCGCTCTCCGGGCTCCCGTCGCGTCATCGCGGTCAGGAGCGAGGTCCAGCCGCTGCCGAGCGACTCCGAGACCTCGGGATCGCGGAGGAGGCGGGCGAGCGTGACCTCGATCGCCGAGCCCGTGAACGGGCGGCGGCCGGTCAGCGACTCCAGGAGCACCAGGCCGAGGGAGTAGATGTCGCTCGCCGAGGTGACGGGGTCGCCGTGCGCCTGCTCGGGGCTGAGGTAGGCCGCGGTGCCGATGAGGGTGCCGGGCGCGGTGATCCGCGTCGCGTCGATGAGGGAGGCGATGCCGAAGTCGGCCAGCTTCGGGCGGAACTCGCGGCTGGTCAGCGGGCTCGGGACGAGCAGCACGTTCGACGGCTTCACATCGCGGTGCACGACTCCGGCCGCGTGGACCGTGTGCAGCGCCTCGCCGAGGTCGCCCGCCATCGAGGCGACGTCGTTCGGCGCGACCGGGCCCTCGGCGAGCCGCTCGGACAGGCTCGGGCCCTCGGCGAGCTCCATCACCATGTAGGCCTGGCCGTTGGTGTCGTCGCCGCCGTCGTGCGCGTCGTAGAGGGTGACGAGGGCGGGGTGGTTGAGGGCCGCGAGCAGCCGGATCTCGGACGCCTTGCGCTGCAGGTCCTGCGCGTCGTCGATGCCGGGGGCGAACATCTTCAGCGCGACGGAGCGGCCGAGGACGCCGTCGCGCGCCCGGTAGACCGTGGCCATGCCGCCCCGGCCGATGAGCTCCTCGATCGTGTACCGGCCGTCGACCGTCGTCCCGACGATGCGGGTGTCGCCTGTCCGGTGGGATGCCACGGGTCCTCCTCGCGGTCGGCGGCGGGTGTGCCGCGCCCCCCGGTGCGACCGTCGACCCAGGGTAGTACGTCGACCCTGCACGCCGCCCTCCCCCGGCCGGGCTGTCAAGCGGGTGCCCCCGCGCGCGCCCCGACGTAGCGTCGGAGGTCCCGACGAAAGGCGACGACATGGACCAGGACCGCACGGAGCAGGACGACCAGGGCTCGACCATCGGCAAGCCGGACGGGGCGGCGCCCGCCACCTCCTCCGAGAGCGAGACCATCGAGAAGGACATCTCGGAGTCGCCGGGCAGCGAGCGCGAGACCGAGGCCAAGCAGGACTCGGACCCGGCGGAGAGCCGCACCGAGGTCTCCGGCTCGGCCGAGGTGAAGGCCGTGCCCGGCACGGGCGGCCCGGACGACGTGGGCGACGTCGAGGTCGACCCCGACGAGGTCTCGCTGAACGGCAAGCCGTTCCCGGGTCACGCCGGTACGAAGTAGGACGCCGGGAGGGGCGGGGCCGCGGCTCCGCCCCTCCCGTGCTCCCACCCGGAGGACGGAGCGGACGTGCTGCGGATCGCCGTGCGCCCGGCCGGCAGGAGACGTCAGCCGACGAGTGGCGCCAGCAGGCCCGGGTCGCGGCGGTCGACGGTGCGGGAGTTGTTGACGCGGCGGTCGACCGGGTGGGCCGTGACGGTCGAGGCCATCGCGACGGACGCCCGGTCGAGAGTGGCGAGCATCTCCTCGGCGGAGGCGAGCGGGGCCGGGTCGAGCCAGGCGTCGCGCACGTCGGGGGTGAGGAACACCGGCATCCGGTCGTGCACCTCGCCGGAGGCGTCGCGCGCCTCGCGGGTGATGATCGTGAAGGAGACGCGCCAGTCGTCGCCCTCCTTGCGGGCCGTGTAGAGGCCGGCCGCGGCGAGGATCGGCTCCTCGCCCTGCAGGAACCAGGGCTGCTTGCCGTCGGCGCGGGTCTCCCACTCGTAGTACCCGCGCATCGGGACGATCGCGCGCTGCTTGGCGAACGCCCCGCGGAACAGGCCGTTCGTCGCGACCGACTCGAGGCGCGCATTGATCGGCGAGGGTCCCTTCCCCTTCGCCCAGGACGGGGTGAAGCCCCAGGACGCGAGCTCCAGCTCGCGCTCCCGCTCGCTGGCGTGGAGCCGCTCGCGGACGATCGGCGCGATGTCGGTCGGAGCGACGCTGTAGTCGGGCGCCCAGTCCTCGGCGCGTCCGCCCGCGGCGACGAACTCGCGGATCAGCTCATCGGTCTCGGAGTCCATCGCGAAGCGGCCGCACATGCGGGACAGGCTACGCCGCACCTCCGACGCCGCGCGAGGCGCCCGGTCGGACCACCCGGGACTTCGCGGACCAGAAGCGCATCAGCGCGCCGGCGAGGATCGAGCCCAGAGCGCCCGCGGCGAGGTCGCCGAGCGTGTCCTCGTAGCCGACGAAGATCGAGGAGTCGATGAAGCGGTGCCCCGCCCACTCGCCCCACTCCCACAGCACGCCCGCGGTCGTCCCGAAGCAGGCGCAGAGCACGACCGCCGGGAGCAGCGGCCCGCGATCGCCCGCGACGGTCGGCACGACTCCGGCCCGCGCGGCGACGATGTAGGCCACCACGGCGATCAGCCCGTTGAGCACGCAGTGCACGACCAGGTCCCACTGCGGCCAGGCCTCGTAGAGACCGAGGACGCTGCTCCAGGACGCCACGAGCAGCGCGAGCCCGAAGAGGGCGTCGAGCGCCGGCCGGATGCCGAGGAAGCGCGGCAGCACCAGGCCGATCGCCGCGAGCGCGAGCACCGCCACGTCGACCAGGTCCCAGCCGATCGCGGCCGCCACGATGCTCGCGGCCCCGATCGCGCGGATGCCGTCGGCCGTCCACTCTCCGCGGGTGCGCGGGGGCTCGAGGAAGGTCTCGACGAGGGCGGAGCCGCTCACGGGTTCGTGAAGCGCAGCACGGCCTGGACCGGCTCGTGGTCGGAGGGCGCCGCTCCCCCGTAGCGGACGGCGTTGATCCCCGCGGCGACGACCTCGAACGCGCCCTCGCTGACGAGCAGCCAGTCGATCCGCTTGCCCGGCGCGGGCGGGCGGTAGTTCGAGAAGGTGCTCCAGGAGCGGGTGAGGTGCTTCCCGGCGGTCTCCCACGCGTCGACGAGGCACCCGTCGTCGAGGATCGTCCGGTAGGGGACGGTGTCGACGTCGGTGTTGGTGTCGCCCATCACGATCGCGGGGCGTCCGAGCTCGAGCACACGGCGGGCGATCAGCTCGGCGGAGCGCTGGCGCGAGCGCCGCGAGATGTGGTCGAAGTGGGTCGAGATCACGGTGAGCTCGCGGCTGGTCGCGTGATCGGTCAGCTCCGCGATCACGGCGGTGCGCGGGATGCGGTTGCCCCAGCTGCGAGAGCCGGCGACATCCGGGGTGTCCGACAGGGCGATCTGAGTCCAGTGCCGGACGGCGTAGCGGCTGCGGTCGACGAAGAGCATCACGCGCTCGCCGCCTCGGTCCGCGTCCCGGCCGAAGCCCATCGCCTCGAAGGAGGAGCCCAGCGCCTCGTGCACGGCGGCCGACTGGTCCGGCAGCGCCTCCTGCACGGCGAGGATCGAGGGGCGCTCCTGCTCCAGCACCCGCTGGACGAGCGGGCGTCGGCGCTCCCACTGGTCGACGGCGCGGGAGGTGAGGCGCGGCATCCGGCGGCGGATGTTGTAGGTCATCGCGTGGAGCTCGGGCGCCTCGGTCGGGCCGATCAGAGGCGTCGCGTCGGTCATCACTCCACCCTACGGGGGCGGATCGAGGTGACACGGAGGCTTGCGGTGACCGCTCCCGGCCGCTCTACTTCGGACATGCCCCTCTCCCAGGACCTCGCCGCTCTCGCCGACGAGCGCTTCGTCTCGCTCACCACGTTCCGGAAGTCCGGGGAGGCCGTCTCGACCCCGGTCTGGATCGCCCGCGACGGCGACGAGCTGATCGTCACCACTCCCCGCCGCAGCGGCAAGGTGAAGCGCCTCCGCAACGACGCGCGGGTGACCCTCGTCCCGTGCGACCGCCGCGGCCGCGTCTCCGACTACGCGGTGCCGATCGAGGCCGCGGCCCGGATCGACGCCGACACCGGGGAGGTCGAGCGCCTGGGGCGCGTGTTCCTGGCGAAGTACCGGCTCGAGTACCGGCTGTTCCTCCTGATCGAGGGCCTGGCGACCCGCGCCGACCGCACCCGCGTGATGCTCCGCGTCACCGACCGCTGACCCCGCAGCGCCCTACACCCCCGGAGGCCGCCGCCGGAAGGCCTGGGGTCCGCCCGACCCCGGGTCTACCGTGGGGCGATCGCCGGTGCCCCTGCGCGCTTCCCGCGCGCGCTCCGGCGGCAGTCAGAAGGAGCACGCAATGAGCATCGGAGCAGGGATCTTCCTCCTCGTCGTCGGCGCGGTCCTCGCCTTCGCCGTGGACGTGCAGGTGTCCGGGATCGACCTGAAGCTGGTCGGCTACATCCTCATGGCGGCCGGAGCGGTCGGCCTGATCCTCGGGCTGGTCCTGCTGACGCGCCGCCGCCAGGCCGTCTCGACCACGCGCTCGGCCGTCGATCCGGCCAGCGGCGAGCAGGTCACCCGCCGCTCGAGCGAGAGCGACGGCCCGCTGATCTGATCGGCGGAACGACGAAGGGCGGGACCTCGCGGTCCCGCCCTTCGTCGTTCGCGGCCCTACTTCGCGGGCTCGTCCGGCTCCCCGCCGGAGACGGTGTCGGTGTCGCCGCCGCCGGAGGAGGTGTCCGTCCCGGTGCCGTCCGGGAGGTCCTCGGTCTTCTCGAAGTCGTCACCCGTGGTGCTGTCGGTGCTCATGGCGCTCTCCCTTCGCGTCGGCGACCTGCCGACCCTCCCACTCTGCTCCGCCCGCGCCTCGCGGGGCAGGGGGTAGCGGAGGCGGAGGCCGGCGTGGAAGGCGCCTACTCCTCGACGACGATCGTGGTGATGACCGGGTTGCGGCGGTGGCGGCGGGTCAGCCAGCGGCCGAGGGTGCGCGTGATCAGCGCCTCCATGGCCTCGAGCTCGACCGGCTTGCCCGCGGCCTGCAGGACCGCGTCGTCGATCGCCTTGCTCGCGTTTGCCTTCCAGCCCGGCTCCTCGACGAAGCCGCGGGTGAAGAACTCGACAGGCTCGCCGAGCGTGCCGCGGTCGAGGTCGGCGATGGCGAGGACCGTGATGGCCCCCTCCTCGGCGAGGACGATGCGGTCGTTCATCGCGTCCTCGGTGGCGACGCCCATCGTGGTGCCGTCGACCAGGATCTGGTCGGCCGGGATGCGCCCGCTGATGCGGGAGCGGCCCTTCACCAGGTCGATCGAGACGCCGTCCTCGATGACGAAGACGTCCTTCTCGTCGATCCCGGTGCGGGTCGCTATGGCCGCGTTCGCGGTGAGGTGGCGCCACTCGCCGTGCACGGGGAGCACCGCGGTGGGGCGGAGGATGTTGTAGCAGTAGGCGAGCTCGCCCGCGCTGGCGTGGCCCGAGACGTGCACCTTGGCGTTGCCCTTGTGCACGACCGTCGCACCCCAGCGGGTGAAGGCGTTGATGATCCGGTAGATCGCGTTCTCGTTGCCGGGGATCAGCGAGCTGGCCAGCAGCACGGTGTCGCCGGGTCCGATGTCGATGATGTGGTCCTTGTTGGCCATGCGCGAGAGCGCGGCCATCGGCTCGCCCTGCGAGCCGGTGCAGATCATCACGATCTCGGTCGCGGGGAGCTTCTCGAGCACCTTCATGTCGACGACGAGGCCGGCCGGGATCTTGAGGTAGCCCAGATCGGCGGCGATGCCCATGTTGCGGACCATCGAGCGGCCGACGAAGGCGACCTTGCGGCCGTGGCGCTGCGCGGCGTCGAGGACCTGCTGGATGCGGTGCACGTGGCTCGCGAAGCTGGACACGACGATGCGGCGCGGCGCGGTGCGGAACACCTGGTCGATCGCGGGGGCGAGGTCGCCCTCCGAGATCGCGAAGCCGGGGACGTCGGCGTTGGTGGAGTCGACCAGGAACAGGTCGACGCCCTCGTCGCCGAGGCGCGCGAAACCGGGGAGGTCGGTGGTGCGCCCGTCGAGCGGGAACTGGTCCATCTTGAAGTCGCCCGTGTGCAGCACGAGGCCGGCCTCGGTGCGGATCGCGACGGCGAGCCCGTCCGGGATGGAGTGGTTCACGGCGAGGAACTCGAGGTCGAAGACGCCGGCGTCGATGCGGTCGCCCTCCTTCACCGGGCGCGTGCGCGGGGTGATGCGGTGCTCCTGCAGCTTCGCGCTGATCAGCGCGAGGGTGAAGGTCGAGGCGATGATCGGGATGTCGCCGCGCTCCTTGAGGAGGTAGGGCACACCGCCGATGTGGTCCTCGTGGCCGTGGGTCAGGACGATGGCCTCGATGTCCTTCAGGCGCGAGCGGATCGCGGCGAAGTCGGGGAGGATCACGTCGATGCCGGGCTGGTTCTCCTCGGGGAAGAGGACGCCGCAGTCGACGATGAGCAGCTTGCCCTTGTGCTCGAAGACGGTCATGTTGCGGCCGATCTCGCCGAGGCCGCCGAGCGGGGTGATCCGCATGCCGCCCTTCTCGAGGGGCTTGGGCTTGGGGAGCTCGAGGTGGTGGCGGGCGGGCTTGGCGGTTCTGGCGTTTCTCATGCGGTTCTTCCGGGAGGGAGTGGCTGGACGCGGGCGCGCGGCGCAGGGTCCGACCGCGCGCCCGGTCGGGCCGCGGTGATGTGTCGCTCCGGCGCTGTGAGCGCTGTCGGGAGCGGGTGGAGGTGTGCGGGACGGGGCCGGGCGGGGCCGCTCTCAGCGGGCGGAGCCGTCCGTGCGGCGCGCTCTCGCGCACCGACCGTCCCGTCCATTCTGCCAGCGTTCCCCGGGTCGCGGGTCCAGGAGGCGGGATCCGGCCCTCGCAGGCGCTCAGGCGCGCGCGTCCTCCGGGGCCCAGGCAGCCTCCTCCGCCGCGCGGAGCACGCGCAGGGTGTTGCGTCCGGCCAGGTCGAGCACCTCCGCGTCGCTCCAGCCGCGGTCGGCCAGCTCGGCGAGCAGGCGCGGGTAGCCCGAGACGTCGCCGAGCCCCTCGGGCAGGTCCGCGACGCCGTCGAAGTCGCTGCCGAGGCCGACGTGCCGGGATCCGACGGCCTCGCGGGCGGCGTCGACGTGGTCGGCGACCTGCGCGACGGTGACGAGCGGCGCCGGGTGCGCGCGGCGCCACTGCTCGAAGGCGGCGAGCGCGAGGGGCTCGGCCACCGGGAACGCGGCCCGGTTGGCGCGGGCGGCGTCCTCGGGCGCCTCGGCGGGGCGGGGGGCGCGGGGCCAGGGCATCGACGTGGTGATCCCGAGCTCGGCGCGGGCGGCGTCGGCCTCGGCCGACCAGTCGGCGAAGGCGCGCGAGACGAACTGCGCGACGAAGGCGATCTGCAGCACTCCTCCGTTCGCGGCGAGCGCCGCGAGAGCCCGGGCGGAGACGTTGCGCGGGTGCGCGGCGACGTCCGCGACTCCGGAGTGGGAATAGAGGACGGGAGCGGAGGAGGCGGCCAGCGCGGCGAGCTGGGTGCGCTCGGAGGTGTGCGAGAGGTCGACGACCACGCCGAGCCGGTTCAGCTCGCGGACGACGGCCACCCCGTCGGCCGTCAGCCCGCCCTCGACCGGGGTGCCGGTGGCGGCCTCCGCCCAGTCGAGCGAGCTGTTGTGCGTGAGCGTCATCATCCGGACGCCCAGCCGGGCGAGCATCCGGAGCACGCCGAGGGAGGAGGCGACGGAGTGGCCGCCCTCGATCCCGAGGAAGGAGGCGATCCGGCCGGAGGCGACCGCCTGCTCCGCCTCCCGCACGGTGGTCACGATGCGGAGGTCGCCCGGGTGGGCGGCGGCGAACCGGTACGCGGCGTCGATCTGCTCCAGCGTCGCGGCGACCGCGTCGCCCTCGCTCTGCAGCGCCGAGACGAAGACCGACCAGACCTGCGCCGAGACGCCTCCCGCGCGCAGCCGCGGCAAGTCGGTGTGGAACTCCGGGCGGGGCCGGTCGAAGCCCTCGACGCGGTACCCCTCGTAGCGCCGCAGCCCGCAGAGCAGGTCGTTGTGCGTGTCGAGCAGCACCTCTCCCTCGAGGAGCCGGCGGAGGCGCTCGGCGCTCACGCGTCGCCGTCGGTCGGGATCGGCCCGACGCCGCGCCAGCGGGAGAACACCAGGGTCGTGTAGGTGTCGGCGACCACCGGGTCGGAGGTGACGCAGTCGAGGACGAAGTCGCTCAGCTCGTCGGGGCTCGCGGCGACCACCTCGATCAGGTAGTCGTCCTCGCCCGCCACCAGCCACAGGTTCACCACCTGGGGCAACTTCGACATCGCCTCGGCGAAGCGGGCGTTCTCGGCACGCGAGTGCTCGCGCAGCTGCACGCGGAGGATCGCGCGGATGCCCTTGCCGAGCAGGCGGGCGTCGACCTCGGCGTGGAAGCCCGAGATGACTCCGCTCTCGATCAGCGCCCGCACCCGGGCCAGGGAGGAGGAGGGTGCGAGGCCGATCCGGTCGGCCAGCTCCTTGTTCGGGATGCGCCCGTCCTGCACCAGGACGTTGATGATCGCGCGGTCGACCTCGTCGAGCCGGACCGGCCTAATTATGTTCGGCAACGGAGACGCCTTTCGCCGGTGTGAGCCGCTTCTGTGCGGCGAGGGTGGGAATCGCTGTACAGAATACAGACCATTTGCCTCAAAGGGCATCGACGTGCAGACTTTCTGCGAGATCACCGAATGTCTGCGCCAGTCCCCTCGATGACGCCGCACCCTCCCGACTCCCCCGAGTCTCCCGATGCACCACACACGAAGGGGTACCTCCTCCCATGAAACGGCTCCCGAAGCTCCTGATGGCGGCGGTCGCGATGACCGCGGCCGTCGGCCTGCTGTCCGCCTGCGGCACCGACTCGACGTCGTCGAGCCAGGCCGGCACGTCCTCCCACGTCCTCACCGTCGGCAAGCTGCTCCCCCTGCAGGCCGTCGATCCTCACAAGGTGAACGACGGCATGTCGAACGAGGTGCTCACCGCCGTCTTCGACGGCCTCTACACGCTCGACGCCGACGGCCAGATCGATCCGCTGATGGCGGAGAGCGTCGAGAAGTCCGACGACGGCCTGACCTACACCTTCACGATCCGCGACGCGTCGTGGAGCAACGGCACGCCGGTCACCGCGCAGGACTTCGAGTACTCGTGGAAGCGCCTGGTGAACCCGGCCACCGCGGCTCCGAACAGCAACGAGGCGGTCGCCGCCGGCATCAAGAACGCGAACGAGATCGTCAACGAGGGGATGGACTACACCCAGCTCGGCGTCACGGCGCTGGACGACAAGACCCTGCAGGTGCAGCTCGCCGCGGACGTGCCCTACTTCCAGGCGCTGCTGGTGCGGCCCGCGTTCCTCCCGGTGAACCAGGCCTACCTCGAGAGCGTGGGCGACACCTACGGCCAGACCCCCGAGACGACGATCTACAACGGTCCCTTCGTCTGGGACTCGTGGGACTTCGCGAACAACTTCTCGGTCGCCAAGAACGCCGACTACTGGAACGCCTCCGGCATCGACCTGGACGCGATCAAGTGGCAGGTGGTCAAGGACTCGCAGACCGCGGCGCTCCTCCAGGAGAGCGGCGACCTCGACTTCACCGAGATCTCGGGAAGCCTGATCGACCGCTACACCGACTCCCCCGAGCTGACCACGGCGCTCGAGGTGCACATGTGGTACTTCTACCCCAACCTCCAGAACCCGGCGCTCGCGAACGAGGACGTCCGGACCGCGCTCGCCACCTCCTTCGACAAGGAGGCGCTCGCCGACGAGGTCCTGAAGAACGGCGCGCAGCCGGCCGACTACTTCGTCGGGCAGAACCTCGCGGTCGGACCCGACGGGAAGCAGTTCCGCGACACCGGCGGCAGCTACCTCGCCTACGACCTCGACGCGGCGCAGGCCGCCTGGACGAAGGGCCTCGCCGCCCTGGGCACGGACTCCGTGAGCCTCAAGCTCTCGTACTGGGACGACGAGGCCTCGATCGCGCAGGCCGAGTACGTCGCCTCGCAGTGGGAGGCCAACCTGCCCGGCCTGAGCATCGAGCTCACCAGCCAGCCCAAGGCGACGGCGAACGAGCAGGCCACGGCCGGCGACTTCGACCTCTACCTCTTCCGCTGGGGTCCCGACTACAAGGACCCGATGGCGTTCCTGGAGCTGCTGTCCTCCACCTCCGCCCGCGACTTCGGAGGCTATGCGAACCCGGAGTACGACTCGATCATCGCCGCGGCCCGGACCGCCGACATGCTCTCCCAGCCGGAGGCGCGCTGGCAGAGCCTGCACGACGCCGAGGACATCCTGATGGGCGACGTGGCGGTGATCCCGACCGTGCAGAACGGCATCGCGATGCTGATCAACCCGGCCGTGCAGGGCATGGAGGTCCGCAACGTGAGCCTGACCTGGAACTACCGCCTCGTCACGAAGGACGACTGATGCGGACCACCCCCCGAGAGGAGACGGCACGATGACCGCGACGAGGACCCTGCGCGAGCTGATGGAGTCCGGGAGCGTCCTGGCCCCCTGCGTCTTCGACTGCTCCTCCGCCCGTGCGGTCGAGCTGGCCGGCTTCGAGGCGATGCTGCTGAGCGGATCGGAGGTGTCGATGTCGATGAAGGGCATCCCCGACCTCGGGCTGCTCTCCCTGGAGGAGCTCCTCTGGGCGGTGGAGCGGATCGTCGACATGTCGCCGCTGCCGCTCGCCGTCGACATCGAGGACGGCTTCGGAGCCAGCCCCCTGCAGGTCTACGAGACCTGCAGGCGGGTGGCCAAGGCCGGCGCGATGGCGGTGCTGATGGAGGACGAGTTCGAGCCCGGCTACGCCCGGGACGTCTCGGCCGACAACATGATCCCCCGCGAGGAGTACTACGCGAAGGTGCGGGCCGCCGTCCGCGCCGTCGAGGGCACCGACTGCATGGTCATCGCGCGCAGCAACTACGGCAGCGCGGACCTGGAGGAGGGCATCCAGCGGATGATCGACTGCGTCGCCCTCGGAGCGCACGCGACGGTCGTGGTCAACGTCACGACCCTCGCGGACGCCGCCGAGGTGGCCCGCCGGGTGCCGGGGCTGAAGATGTTCGCCGACATCAACGCCAAGCGCGGCCTCGAGCAGATGTCGTTCGCGCAGCTGGCGGAGCTGGGCTTCCAGCTGGTCACGATGCACTTCACGATGAAGGCGTCCATGGCCGGGATGATCGAGGCCGGCCGGGCGAACCTCGCCGAGATGGGCAACACCTACTCGAACGAGCTGATGCCGGAGGAGTACCCGGGCCACAGCGGCATGGCGTTCTTCGCCGCGCAGGAGCTGCTCGACCTCGAGTCGGAGTTCTCGGGCCGCGTCCAGTCGTTCAACGACCCGCGGACCGTGCACGCGGCCCCGGCCGCCTGAGCGACCGCACCACCGGAGGGCCGTCCGCCCGCGCCTCGAGCGCGGCGGGCGGCCCTCGCGTCGTGCGCGGGGCGCGGGGAGCGCGGCGCCGAACATCGTTCGGCCGAGAGCACCCTGTGCCGCACGCCGCCGAATCCGCTTCGGCAGCAGCGGCGCTTAGGCGTCTCTGTTCGGTCGACTTGCCGCTCGTCCGCGTTCTATGCAGACTTGAGCCACTACCACCGAACGACCGAGGCTCCGAAGCCGGATCAACGAAAGAGACTCACTCCCATGACTGAACTGGCACAGACGAGCGGAACCGCCACGATCGGCTCCTCTCAGCCCGACTTCGTCGAGATCGACGGCTTCACGCTCACGATCGAGGACATCGCCCTCGTCGCCCGCGGGCTCTCGGACGGCACGTTCCCCGAGGTCGTCCTCAGCGACGAGGCCCGTCGGGTCACGAACGAGGCGCGCGCCTACGTCGACGAGCACTTCCTCGCCCCCGACGCCCCCGCCATCTACGGCATCAACACCGGGCTCGGCCGGCTGATGGACGTCCGCGTCCCCGCCGAGGACCAGGCCCGCTTCCAGCGCCTGGTCATCAACTCCCACTCGGCCGGAGTCGGCGAGCCGCTCCCCCTCGACGAGACCCGCGCGCTCCTGCTGCTGCGCACCAACGCGATCGCCAAGGGCATGTCGGGCGTGCGGATCGAGTGCATCGACCGCCTCATCGCGATGCTCAACGCCGACGTCCTCCCGGTCATCCCGGGCCAGGGCTCGGTCGGCGCCTCGGGCGACCTCGCCCCGCTCGCGCACATGGTCAGCGTGATGGTCGGCCACGAGAAGGCCGAGGCCTACCACCGCGGCGTGCGGATGCCCGCCGTCGAGGCCCTCACGGCGGCCGGGCTCGCCACGGAGTTCGAGCTCAAGCCCAAGGACGTCCTCGCCCTGATCAACGGCTCGACCATCTCGCTCGCCACCGCCTGCCTCGCCCTCCACGACGCGTGGAGCCTCACCCGCCAGGCGGACGTGGCCCTCTCGCTCTCGCTCGAGGCGATCCGCGGCGAGCTCGACGCGTTCGACGAGCGCATCCACCTCGCCCGCAACGCCCCCGGCCAGGTCGACGTCGCCGCGAACGTCCGCGCCCTCACCGCGGGCAGCGAGCGCACCGTCGAGGAGGCGCGCCGCCTCCGCCTCCCGGACGAGCAGCGCGTCGGCGGCGTCTACAAGCCGCGCGTGCAGGACGCCTACTCGCTCCGCTGCGCGCCGCAGGTGCACGGCACGACCCGCGAGTCGCTCTTGTTCGCGCAGACCCTGCTGGTGCGCGAGGCCAACGCCGCGACCGACAACCCCCTCGTACTCTCCGATGGGAAGGGCGGCTACGACGTCCTCTCCGGCGGCAACTTCCACGGCGAGCCGATCGGAGTCGCGGCCGACCTCATCGCGATCGCGGTCGCCGAGATCGGCGCCATCTCGGAGCGCCGCTCGTTCCGCCTCACCGACCCCAACCTCAGCTACGGCCTGCCGCTCAACCTCGTCGGCGGCCAGCTCGGCCTCAACACCGGCTTCTCGATCGTGCACTGCGCGGCGGCGGCCATCGCCTCCGAGAACAAGGTTCTCTGCTTCCCCTCCGTCGTCGACTCGATCCCGACCAAGGCGAACCAGGAGGACCACGTCTCGATGTGCACCTTCTCCTCGCGGAAGGCGCGCAGCATCATCCACAACACGCAGGTGATCCTCGGAGTGGAGTTCATCCTCGCCACCCAGGGCATCGACCTCGCGTCGCCGCACCTGGAGGACCGGGCTCTCGGCGAGGGCAGCACGGCCGCCTACGAGGCGGTCCGCTCGATCGTCCCGATGACCCGCGAGGACATCTACCAGTCGGAGCAGATGATCAACGCGCAGGCGATGGTCGTGCTCGGCACCGTCCTCACCGCCGTCGAGGCGCGCATCGGAGCCGTGCGGTGACCGCGGGCGGGACGGTCGTCCACGGCCGCGTCGTCACGCCGGGCGCCGTGATCGAGGACGGGGCGGTGGTCGTCGAGGACGGCCGCATCGCCGCCGTGCTCGACGGACGCGAGGCGGCCCGGGCCCTCGCGGAGGCCTCGGTCGTGATCGGCGGCGCGGGGATGCTCGTCCTGCCCGGCGCGGTCGACGCGCACGTCCACGCCTTCTCGGAGCCGGCCGAGACGTTCACCGGCGCGACCTCGGCCGCCGCGGCGGGCGGGGTGACCACGATCCTCGACATGCCCTACGACGCGGGCAGCCCGGTGAACACGGCCGCCGCTGTCGTCGCCAAGCGCGAGCGCCTCGAGCGCGAGGCCGTCGTCGACGTCGCCCTGCACGGCACGGTCCGCCCCGGGGACGGCGCGCGGGACGTGGCCGGGATGATCGACGAGGGCGTCTGCGGCTTCAAGGTCTCGCTGTTCGAGACCGACCCGATCCGCTTCCCCCGCATCCCCTCCGACCAGCTGCTCGAGGCCTTCGCGATCATGGCCGAGCGCGGCGTCCGCGTCGGCGTGCACGCGGAGGACGGCGAGATCATCGGCGCGCTCGTCGCGGCGGCGAGGGCCGCGGGCCGCACCGCCCCCCTCGACCACGTCCGCAGCCGCCCGCCCGTGTCCGAGACCTCCTCGGTGGCGCTCGGACTCGAGCTCGCCTCGGCGGCCGGCGTGCCGTTCCACATCTTCCACGCGAGCCTCCCCGGCACCGTCGAGCTCGTGACGGCGAGCGCCGCCCGCGGCCTCGACACGACGCTGGAGACCTGCCCGCACTACCTCGTCCTCACGGAGGACGACATGGAGCGCCTCGGCGCCCTCGGCAAGATCAATCCGCCGTTGCGCACAGCCGAGCACGCCCGCGGGATGTGGGAGGCGCTCGCCGACGGCCGCATCGGCCTGGTGACCTCCGACCACGCGCCATGGCCGCTGGCGAAGAAGAGCGCCGACGTGATCTTCGACAACGCTTCGGGTGCGCCCGGCGTGCAGACCCTGCTGCCGATCGTGATCGGCGCCGGCTACCTCGGCGGCCGCCTCTCGCTGCTGCGCGCCGCCGAGGTCCTCGCGACGAACCCCGCCCGCGCGTTCGGCCTCGGGCACCGCAAGGGCGCGATCGAGGCGGGCCTGGACGCGGACTTCGCCGTCGTCGACCCGTCCGGCACCACCGTGATCGACGACACCCCGATGCTCTCGACCGCCACCTGGAGCCCCTACGCGGGGATGTCCTTCCCCGGCCGCCTCGAGACCACCGTCGTCCGCGGCACCCCCGTCTTCAGCCGGGCCGAGGGCCTGCTCGCGGAACCGGGCGACGGACGCTTCGTCGCGAGGGCCGCCTGATGGGCGAGCAGTCCCTCCGCGCCTTCGTCGACGCGCTGCCCGCCGAGGAGCTCGTCACCGTCGAGCGCACCGTCGACGCCCGCTTCGAGCTGGCCGGCGTGCTCGCGCTCCTGGACCGCGGCCCGGCCGTGCGCCTGACCGCGGTCGCCGGCTCGGCCCACCCGGTCGTCGGCAACGTGCTCTCCAGCCGCGAGCGGATCGCCCGCGCCGTCGGCTGCCGGGTCGACGAGCTGCTCGACCGGCTCACCGCCGCGGTCGCCGACCGCACCCCGGTGCGCGTGGTCGAGGACGCTCCGGTGCAGGCCGTGCGCCTGCCCGCCGCGTCCGTGTGGGAGGAGGTCGTCGCTCCGGTCTGGTTCGAGAAGGACTCCGGCGGCTACCTCACCGCCGGGCTCATCGTGGCGTTCGACCCGGTGACCGGGCACCGCAACGCCTCCTACGCGCGGATCAAGCCGCTCGACGCGACCACCGGCTTCGTCGGGATCGCACCGAACCACCACCTCACCGCGCTCTCGCGCTCGGCCGCGGCCGTCGGCGGCCTCCCGGTCGCCGTGGTCCTCGGCGCGCACCCGGCCGTGCAGCTCGCCGCCTGCTGCTACCTCGCCCTGGGCGACGACGAGCTGGAGCACGCCGCCCACCTGCTCGGCGAGGAGGTGCGGGTCGCGCGGGCCACGACGAGCGACGTGCTCGTCCCCGCGGACGCCGAGATCGTGATCGAGGGGATCCTCCACGCCGACCGGCCGGTGCACGAGGGCCTCGTGAACGAGTACCACGGCATGTACGAGGACTACGGCGACGGGATCACCCTCGAGGTCACCGCCGTGACCCGCCGCGAGTCCCCCGAGGTCCAGGTGATCCTGCCCGGCCTCTCCTCGGAGCACAGCTACATCGCGGCGCTGCCCATCGCCGCCGGCATCAGGCACGCGCTGCGGAACGTCGGCTGCGACATCGTCGACGTGGCTGTCACGCACTCCGGCGGCGGTCGGGTCGACGTGGTGGTCTCGATCGCGAACGGCCGCCCGGGCACCGCCAAGCGCGTGATGTTCGGCGCGTTCGCGGCCGTCAGCATGGTCAAGCAGGTCACCGTCGTCGACTCCGACGTGGACGCCTGGGACCCGGAGCACGTGCACTGGGCCCGGACGAGCCGGATGCGCTGGGACCGCGACCTGATGCTGGTCGACGGGGTCGCCACCGACCGCAACGTGCCGATGCAGGTCGGCGGCACCGTGACGAAGGTCGGGATGGACGCGACCCGCAAGGAGGGCGACCGCGCCCTCGGCGCCGAGCTGGCCGTCCCGCCCGCCGACGTCCTCCGCCGCGTGCGCGACGCCCTCGTCGCCGACGGGATCGCCCTCCGCCCCGCCGTCGTCGTGCACGGCTCCCTGGCCGACGACCGGGAGGACCCGCGATGACCCCCGACGTGCGCTTCCCCGACACCGACCGGCTGGCCCTCGACCTCGACGAGATCGCCGGCCTCGTCGACTCCTCGCGCCCCGGCTGGAGCCGCGTGGCGATGACGGAGGTCGACACCGACTCCCGCCATTGGGTCGCCGAGCGGATGCGCTCCGCGGGCCTGGAGGTCCGGATCGACGGGATCGGCAACGTGATCGGCACCCTCGCCGGCACGGGAGCCGCCCGCCGCGCGATCGTGATCGGCTCGCACACCGACACGGTGGACGGCGGCGGGCGCTACGACGGCATCGTCGGCGTGCTGGGCGCGATCGAGGTGGCGCGCCTGCTGCAGGAGTCGGGGATCCGGCTCCACCACGACCTGCGCGTCGTCGACTTCTACAACGAGGAGGCCAACCGCTTCGAGCTCTCCTGCCTGGGCAGCCGCGCGCTGGCCGGCTCCCTCACGGGCGAGCACCTCTCGGCGACCGACGACACCGGGCGCACCCTCGGCGCCGCCCTCGAGGCCGCCGGCTGGTCCGACCCGCTCTCGGGCACCCGCTGGAGCCCCGACGAGGTGCTCGGCTTCCTCGAGCTGCACATCGAGCAGGGACCGGTCCTCGAGCGCGAGGGGCTGCCGCTGGGAGTCGTCACCTCGATCGCGGGCATCTCGCGGTTCCGCACCCTCTTCTCGGGCCGCCGCGACCACGCGGGCACCATGCCGATGGCGCTGCGGCACGACGCCGGCTGCGCCGCGGCCGGAGTGGTCCTCGCGGTCGAGCGCATCGCCTCCCGGGCCGCGGAGGCGGTCGGCACCGTCGGCTCCGTCACCTTCACCCCGGAGGCGACCAGCGTCGTCACCGAGAGCGCCCTGGTCACCGCGGAGTTCCGCAGCCCCGACCCCGGCTGGTTCACCCTCGCCCGCGAGCAGATCGCCGAGGCGGCGGCCTCCGAGGCGGCGGCGCGCGGCCTCGGCCACGAGGTGACCTGGCTGCCCTGGGAGCGCCCGACGGCCATCGACCCCCGCCTCGCGGACGGCATCGGCCGCTCCATCGAGCGCCTCGGCCACCCCGCCGCCCGCCTCTACAGCGGAGCCGGGCACGACGGGGTGCAGATGGCGAGACTGGGACCCATCGGCATGATCTTCATCCCCTCGCAGGACGGCCGCAGCCACTGCCCGGAGGAGTACACCGGGATCACGGACATCGCGGTGGGCGTGCACGCGCTCGCGCAGTCCGTCCTCACCCTCGACAAGGAAGGCCTCGCATGAACCGCACCCGCCAGGAGCCCCCCGGCCGCGTGATCGTCGCCATCACCGGCGCCTCCGGAGTCGGCATCGGGGTCCGCATCCTCGAGCTGCTGCGGATGGATCCGGGGCTGCGCAGCGACGTCATCGTCTCGAAGGCGGGCGCGATGACGCTCGACCAGGAGTGCGGCCTCACCCAGAAGCAGGTGGAGGCGCTCGCCGACACGGCGCACCGGCCCGCGCACATCGGCGCCTCCATCGCGTCGGGGTCCACGCCCGCCACGGCGATGGTGATCGCTCCCTGCACGATCAAGACCCTGAGCGGCATCGCGTACGGCCTCGCCGACAACCTGATCACGCGGGCGGCCGACGTCTGCCTCAAGGAGGGCGTGCCGACGCTCCTGATGGTGCGGGAGTCGCCGCTGCACCGCGGCCACCTCGCCGCGATGGACGCGGTGGCCCGCTCGGGCGGCATCATCGCCCCGCCGGTCCCCGCCTTCTACACGCGGCCCGCCTCGGTGGAGGAGATCATCGACTCCCTCGCCCGCCGCGCCCTGGTGCGCGTGGGGCTGACCCAGTTCCACGCCCGCTCCTGGGCCGGCATCCCCGAGGACGGCGAGCGCGCCGTGCTCGCCGAGGGGTCGAGCCGGTGACGAAGTACGTCGCCACCCGGCTGCTCACCTCGGTCTTCACGATCGTCGCGATCGCGATCGTGATGTTCGCGCTGCTGCAGCTGCTCCCGGGCTCGCCCTTCAACAGCGAGAAGCTCGACGCGGTGCAGAAGGCGCTCCTCACGCAGAAGTACGGGCTCGACGAGCCGGTGCTCCTGCGGCTGGGCACCTACCTGGTGAACCTCGCCCGCGGCGACTTCGGCATCTCGTACAACCTCATCCCGGACTTCCCCGTCTCGGAGATGCTCGGCAGCCGCCTGCCCGTCACGATCCGCATCGGCCTCCAGGCCCTCGTCCTCGGCGTGGTGCTGGGCCTGCTGATCGGCATCGTCTCGGCGATCCGGCCGCGCGGCTGGTTCGACAACCTCTCGACGTTCGTCTCGGTGATCGCGTTCAGCGTCCCCTCGTTCGTGATCGCGCTGCTGCTGGTCTACTTCGTCGGCTTCGAGTGGAAGCTGCTGCCGATCCGGTACTCCGAGTCGGACCCCTTCACCTCGAGCGTCCTGCCGACGATCTCGCTCGCCGCCTACGTGATGGCGGTGACCGCCCGCTACGCCCGCTCCGAGATGCTCGACTGCCTCGAGAGCGACTACATCCTCCTGGCGAAGGCGAAGGGCATCGGCCCGTCCAAGGTGATCGGCCGCCACGCGCTGCGCAACACCCTGGTCTCGATCATCACGGTGCTCTCGCCGCTGCTGATCGGGCTGATCACCGGCTCCGTCGTCATCGAGCAGATCTTCGGAGCGCCGGGCCTGGGCCAGCTGCTGCTCACGGCGATCCAGAACGTCGACTACAACATCGTCATCGCGATCAGCCTCGTCTACAGCATCATCTACATCCTCGTGATGCTGCTCGTCGACGTGCTCTACGGACTGATCGACCCCCGCATCCGACTGGCAGGACAGGCAGCATGAGCGACCGCGTCTCCCCCACGGCCGGCCTCGACGCCGGCGTCCCGCCCGAGGGGCTGCGCCTGGTCTCGCCGGGCAACCGGCCCGCCGACCCGCCGACCACCTCGACCCGCATCATCCGCGGCGGCGGCCGCGACATCGCCCGGCGCTTCCGCGGCAACTGGCCGGCGATGGTCGGCCTGGTGCTGCTGGTGGTCATCGTCGTGCTGAGCCTGGTGGTCCCCTTCTTCCCCGCGGCCGGAGGAGGAGCGGACGTCGGCTCGCGCTTCCTCCCGCCGCGCGTGCCGCTGCTCGAGGGCCTCGGGATCCTCGACGGCACCCGCGACGGCCGGGACGCGTACGCCGCGGCGGGCCTGCCGCCCGGCACCTACTTCCTCTTCGGCACCGACGAGCTGGGCCGCGACGTGTGGTCGCGGGTCTGGAGCGGCACCCGCGTCTCGCTCCTGATCGCCGTGATCGCCTTCGCGATCGACGTGGTCATCGGCATGACCTACGGCCTGGTCTCGGGCTACTTCGGCGGTCGCACCGACTCGGCGATGCAGCGCGTGGTCGAGGTGCTCTCCGGCATCCCGCAGCTGGTGATCGTGACGCTCTTCGTGGTCGCCGTCGGGCCGGGCATCGGCGCGATCGTCTTCGGCCTGCTGCTGAGCAACTGGCTCGCGATGAGCCGCGTCAGCCGCGCGCAGGCGCTGCGCCAGAAGACCGAGGAGTACGTGCTCGCCTCGCGCACCCTCGGAGCGCGGGACAGCCGGATCGTGTTCGTCGAGATCCTCCCGAACATCATCGGCCCGATCGTGACGATGAGCATGTTCTCGATCCCGTCGGCGATCTTCACCGAGTCGTACCTGTCGTTCGTGGGTCTGGGCGTCCAGGCGCCGATGGCCTCGCTCGGCTCGCTCGTCAGCGTCGGCTACAAGTCGTTCCTCTCCTACCCGTTCCTCGTGATCGTCCCCGTGGTCGTCCTGGGCCTGCTCATGGTGGCGTTCACGCTCGTCGCCGACGGGCTGAAAGAGGCCACCGATCCGCGACTGTCCCACTCGAGAGGCCACTGACATGACCGAGAGCAGCACGGGCACGACCCGTCAGGACACCGCCGGACCGGCGCGCGGCAGGGTCCTCCTGTCGGTGCGCGATCTGGCGATCTCGTTCGACAACGAGGGCGGCAGCGTCGAGGCGATCCGCGGACTGGGCTTCGACCTGCACGAGGGCGAGGTGGTCGCGATCGTCGGCGAGTCCGGCAGCGGCAAGTCGGTCACGGCGCGGGCGGTCCTCGGCCTGATGGCCCGCAACCAGCGGATCACCGCGGGCAGCATCGAGTTCTCGCACCGGAGCGACGACGGCACGGTGACCACGAAGGACATCGCGGCGATGCCCGAGTCGGCGATCCGCCGCGAGATCTGCGGGCGCCGCATCGCGATGGTGTTCCAGGACGCCCTGACCTGCCTCGACCCGACGATGTCGGTCGGCAAGCAGGTGATGGAGGGCATCCAGGAGCACTTCGGGCTCGGCCGCCGCGAGGCGCGCGCCCGGGCCGTCGAGCTGCTCGGCGAGGTCGGCATCGACGATCCGGAGCGGCGGTTCAAGCAGTACCCCCACCAGCTCTCCGGAGGCATGTGCCAGCGGGTGAACATCGCCATCGCGCTGTCCTGCAACCCGGACGTGCTGATCTGCGACGAGCCGACGACCGCGCTCGACGTGACGATCCAGCTGCGGATCCTCGAGCTGCTGAAGCGCCTGCAGGCGGACCGCGGGCTCTCGGTGATCTTCATCACCCACGACCTCGGCGTCGTCGCGACCGTCGCCGACCACGTCAGCGTGATGTACGCCGGGCGGATCATCGAGCAGGGCACCGCCGAGCAGGTCTTCTACGACCCGCGGCACCCCTACACCTGGGGCCTGCTCTCGGCGATGCCGGACCTGACCACCGACTCCCCCGAGCTGTTCGCCATCCCCGGCAGCCCGGCGAGCCTGGTGAACCGCGCCCCGGGCGACCCCTTCGCTCCGCGGAACCCCTTCGCGCTCGAGATCGACTTCGTCGAGGAGCCGCCGCTCTTCGACGTCGGCGGCGGGCACCGCGTCGCCTCGTGGCTCTGCCACCCCTCCGCTCCCCCGGTCGAGATGCCGGCGCCGCTGCGCTCGAAGATCGACGCCATGCTCGCCCCCAGTGAAGGACCGACCCCGTGACCGCACTCGCTCCGACGCCCGACTCCGCCCCCGCCCTGCTCTCGGTGCGCGGCCTCACCCAGGTGTTCCGGCTGGGCCGGCGGCACCACGTGACCGCGATCGGCGGCGTCGACTTCGAGATCCGGCGCGGCGAGACCTTCGGGCTGGTCGGCGAGTCCGGCAGCGGCAAGTCCACGATCGGCCGCTCGATCATCCGGCTGATCGACCCGACCGACGGCCAGGTCGTGCTCGCGGGCCGCACGATCAGCGGCCGGCTCGACGCCGCTCAGCGCGACCACCTGCGCTCCAGCATCCAGATGATCTTCCAGAACCCGATGTCGAGCCTCAATCCGCGCAAGACCGTCTTCGACATCGTCGCGCAGGGACTCACCACCCAGCGCCGGTACTCCTCGGCGGCCGAGCGCGACGAGAAGGTCCACTCGATCCTCGAGAAGGTCGGCCTCGACCGCTCCCACGCCGACCGCTACCCGCACCAGTTCTCGGGCGGCCAGCGGCAGCGCATCGGCATCGCCCGCGCGCTCGTGATGCAGCCCGACCTCGTGATCGCGGACGAGTGCGTCTCGGCGCTCGACGTCTCGATCCAGGCGCAGGTCGTGAACCTGATGCGCGCGCTCCAGGAGGAGCTCGGCACCGCCTACCTCTTCATCGCCCACGACCTCGCGATGGTCAAGTACATCTCGGACCGGATCGGCGTCATGCACAAGGGCCACCTGGTCGAGACGGGCACGACCGCCGAGATCTTCTCCGGACCGGTGCACCCGTACACCCGCTCGCTGCTGCGCGCCGTGCTCTCGGCCGATCCGCGCGCAATGCGCCGCCGCGCCCCCTCCGAGCCGTACGACCCGGTCGCGCTCGGGATCGACTACTCGGCCGGGAGCGTCCACGAGCTCTCGCCGACCCACCGCGTCCTGGCGACCCCGGAGGAGCTGGCGGCCTGGCGCGCGTGACGCGGGCCGTTGATGGCTTCACCGCGCTTCATCCGATCTGGATGAAGTGCAGTGAGACTCCTCACGAGCTCTGAACCGGGGCGCCCGCGATCAGGGGCGCCCGGTGTCAGGACTCGTCGGCCTCGAAGCGCAGGGGCCGGTCGGCCACCGGCAGCCCGGAGGCGCGCACGGCGGCCTCGATCGCTGCGCGCCCGCCGCCGGGCGCGGTGATCCGCAGGCCGTCCTCGGTCGCCCAGTAGGCGGTGATGCCGTGCTGCTCGACGAGGGTCGCGAGCAGCGCACCGGTCCGCTCCTGCTCGCCGGGGCCGACGGTGATCGCCGCCCACGGGCCGGAGATCTCGACCGGAGCAGCCCGGTCCGCGCCGGCAGCGTCCCGCAGGTCCTCCGCCGCCCGGACGATCGGGAGCAGCGCGGGCAGCCCGCCGGAGACGTCCTCGAAGGAGTCGAGGGCGAAGGCTCCCTCGCGGAGCGACGCGTGCAGCTCCAGGCCGCGGCCGAGGCCGTCGATCCGCTCGAGCAGAGCCGACGCGTCGACAGCGGGAGCGGGGCACGCGCCGGTCGGCTTCTCCGCGCCCCCGAAGGAGAGGGCGTTCCCGCCTGCGGACGTCGCCCGGAACGACCACAGCACCGGATCCGCGTACCCGGTCGCGCAGGCGGTGGCGAGGGCGTCGGCGAGCGCCGGCTCCTCGACCGCGACGCCGACCCACGAGGTCGGCGGGCCGAACGCCGGCGCCTCGACCCAGCGCTCGGCGCCGTCGAGGGAGACTCCGGGCACCGCGGCGACCTCGCTCGTCAGGCGGTCGAACTCGGCGTCGGGCCGCGCGAACTGCGTCTCGTCGATCGTCCAGACGAGGAGCATCAGCCCGCCGGCGGCGAGAGCCGCGGCGAGGACACCGGCGACGGGGAGGAGGAGGCGTCGGGACACGCCTCCATCCTCGCTCCCCTCCTCCGCCCCGTCAGGTGGACATCGGGCGAACGGACGGTGCGACGCCGACGCTCGTCGGACCGCCCGCACCCCGCGAGACGCGTCCGGCTGCTCCCCCTCCGGCACAAGGCCCAGCGCGCGGGCCGCCGTCTCCGCTTGACTGGGGGCGACGCGCCGACCCTCGGCGCACCCGGGAGGCGACATGGCGAACCACCGTTTCGAGCTGCGGTCCGGCCGCGGGATGGGCGTCTCGGCGGCGGGCGATCCCGTCGCCGACCGGCTGGTGGTGTTCTGCCACCCCACTCCCGGAGCGGGCGGCTTCGACCCGGATCCGATCGTGACCGGTCCGTGGGGCCTGCACCTGCTGATCCTCGACCGCCCCGGCTACGGCGCCTCGGACCCGGTCGACGCCGCTCACAGCCGCGTCGAGGACCGCGCGGACGACCTCGCCGAGTACCTGCGCCGCTCCGAGCGCACCGCCCGCATGGTCGAGGGCGCCCGCTTCGGCAGCGTCGGCGTGGTCGGCTGGGGCTCCGGCGGCGTCTTCGCGCTCTCGCTCGCGGCCCGGCACCCCGACCTCGTCGACCGCCTCGCTCTGGTCGGCACGCCCGCACCCCCGCAGGCCGGAGTGATCGTGCACCCCACCGGCGCCTGGGAGCGGCGCGAGACCCTCCGCGGAGAGGACGCCGGCACGATCGCGGCCGCCCTCCCGCAGACGCAGCCCGGCCTGGACGCGCTCGGGATCGACTCGGACGATCCGGTGCTGGCCACCCACGGCGGACTGCGCAACCGGCTGGAGCGGATGCTCGCCGAGGGCTGGCGGCAGGGCCCGAGCGGCGCTGCGACCGATCTCGCGGCGCTCCGAGACGGCTCCTGGGCCGACGACCTCGACCGGGTGACGGCCGAGACGCTCCTGGTCCACGGCGACGCGGATCCGGTGGCGAGCGCCGAGGACGGCCGCTGGTACCGCAGCCGCCTCGCCCAGGCGCGCACCGTCGCCGTCGACGGCGCCGGCCGACTGGCGCTAGTGCGCGAGTGGCGCCGGATCCTCGACCACGTCGCTCCTCTCGAGCGCGGCGCCGAGGGCCGATGAGCCGCCTCGGCGCCGGCCCGCTCGTGCTCGTGTCGGCGATGGCGGTCTCGGGAGTCGTCCACCTGGTGCATCCGCGGACCTTCGACGCGGTGGTCCCGCGCGGGATGCCCGGCTCGGCGCGGGGCTGGGTGCTGGTCTCGGGAGTGGCGGAGCTGGCCTGCGCCGCCGCGACGCTGCATCCGCGGACCCGCGCAGCCGGCGGTCTCGCCTCCGCCGCCCTGATGGCCGCCGTCCTCCCCGGCAACGTGCAGATGGCGCGCGACGCCCGTCGACCGCGGACCCGGGCGATCACGCTGCTGCGCCTCCCGCTCCAGATCCCGCTCGTGCTCTGGGGGGTCCAGGCGGCGCGCGGCCGCTGACGCAACCCCGCGCAGGCGCGGATCGCCCGCTGCTACCGTCCAGGCATGACCGACCAGAGCGCGGACGACCGCCACGACCAGCTGACCAGCGCCCCGAAGGCGACGGAGGCCGACGCGGCCCCCCGCATCGACGTCTCGACCACCGAGGCGGGCGACACCCGCATCGACATCCGCGAGGACGCCGCCGTGCGACCGGGTCGGGTCGACGAGAACGGCGACGAGCTCGACGAGAGCCGTGACGATGCCTGAGCGCCGCCGTGCCGCCCTCGTCTACAACCCCGTCAAGGTCGACCTGGAGTCCGTGAAGGCCGCCGTGAAGCGCGCCGAGGAGGCCGCCGGCTGGGAGGAGACGCTCTGGTACGAGACCTCCGTCGAGGACCCCGGGGCGGGCCAGACGAAGAAGGCCCTCGAGGAGGGCGCCGACATGGTGATCGCCGCCGGTGGCGACGGAACGGTCCGCGTCGTGGCGGAGGCCCTCCGCGGCTCCGACGCGTCGCTCGCGCTGCTGCCCTCCGGCACCGGCAACCTGCTCGCCCGGAACCTGAACCTCACGCTCGACGACATCGACAACTCCCTGACCGTCGCGTTCTCCGGACAGGACCGCGCGATCGATGTCGGGATGATCGACATCGAGACCTCGACGGGCCGCGACCGCCACGCCTACGTCGTGATGGCGGGCCTCGGGATCGACGCGAAGATGCTCGCCAACACCGACGACGACCTCAAGAAGCGCGCCGGCTGGCTCGCCTACGTGGACGCGCTGCGGAAGGCCCTGCTCGACAAGAACCAGCTCGAGTTCCGCTACCGCCTCGACGGCTCGAAGACCCGCAAGGTGCGCGCGCACACGATCATCGTGGGCAACTGCGGCGCCCTGCCGGCGAACATCCTCCTGCTGCCGGACGCGGCCGTCGACGACGGCGAGTTCGACATCGTGCTGCTGCGCCCCGAGGGCTTCTTCGGCTGGGTGCAGATCATCTTCAAGGTGGTGTGGGAGAACGGCGTGCTCCGCCGCAGCGGCGCCGTCGGCAAGAAGCTGATGGGCCTGACCAAGGAGGTGTCGGCCCTGCGGTACGTGAAGGGCCGCGACCTCACGGTCCGCCTCGAGCACGCGCAGGAGATCGAGCTCGACGGCGACCCCTTCGGCTCGACCTCGGCGTTCCGCACGTGGATCGAGCCCGGCGGGCTGACGGTCCGCGTCCCGGCCTAGCGCGGCGGCGACCGGGCGGATCCGCCCGGTCCGCCTCCCGCCGGGAGAGAGGATCGTCGTCCCTCCCGGCGGAGGCGTCTGCTCCGAGCAGGGCGGTGCAGTGCGGCTTCGGGTACCGCACCCCATGCGCCTGCATGAACACGGCGACTGTAGTGCGGAATCCGTCGCCGTCGCAACGATCCGCGCGGCTTCGGCCGCTCGAGTGGGTAGTTCCACCGTGCGATGCTCCGTGGTCACGACGGATTCCGCAGGTCGTCCGCACCGACGGGACGGAATCGCTCGTCCGTCGGCCGACGGTGCTTCTGCTCGGCACGGCGCTGACACGCGCACGAAACGCCCGCCCGCTACCGTGCGGACATGACATTCCGTGCGTCAGCCGCGCTCTGCGCGCTCGTGGCCTCCTCCCTCCTCCTCGCACCCGCCGCCGTCGCCTCCCCCGCCGCCCGCGCGGGCGCGGTCGACGGGGGCACCAGCGCCGGTGATCCGTACTTCCCCGGTCTCGGCAGCAGCGGCTTCGACGCCCTCACCTACAGCCTCGTGCTGAAGTACGACCCGGCGACCCGGGCCCTCGGCGGCCGGGCCGTGGTGACGCTCGCGCCCCGGCAGGACCTGCGCTCGCTCTCCTTCGACCTGACCGGCCTCACCGTGTCGAAGGTCACCGTCAACGCCGGGGGCGCCCGGTTCTCGCAGTCGGGTGACGAGCTGACCGTCACGCCCGCCCGGACCCTCCGGAAGGGCCTGCCCGCGCTGGTGAGCATCGACTACGCCGGGACCACCGGGAACCCCGTCGACGGCACCGGGGCCCCCTTCGGCTGGTGGTCGACGGACGACGGCGCGCTGGTCGCCAGCGAGCCGGACGGCGCCTCGACCTGGTACCCCGTCAACGACTCGCCCGCCGACAAAGCCCGCTACACCTTCAGCATCACGGTCCCGGAGGGTCGGACGGTGGTCGCGAACGGCCTGCCGGTCGGCTCCCCCACCACGTCGAAGGGGTGGACGACCTCGCGCTGGGTCGAGACCAGCCCGATGGCGAGCTACCTCGCCATGGTGAACATCGGCGACTACGACCTGGTCCGCTCCACCCAGGGCGGAGTGACGACGATCGACGCGATCGACCGCGACATCACCGGCGACACCCGCGTCCGCACCGAGGCGGCCCTCGCGCAGCAGGGCGCGATCATCGACTACTTCTCCTCGGTCTTCGGGCCGTACCCGTTCCGCTCGGCCGGAGCCGTGGTCGACGACGAGCGGATCGGCTACGCCCTCGAGACCCAGGGACGCTCGTTCTACTCCGGCGGCGCGGACGAGTCGACCGTCGCGCACGAGACCGCGCACCAGTGGTACGGCGACAGCGTCACTCCGGAGACCTGGTCCGACATCTGGCTGAACGAGGGCTTCGCGACCTACGCCGAGTGGCTCTGGGAGGAGCACACCGGCGGTGCGAGCGTCACCGAGTCCGCCGCCCGGGTCGCCGCCGCTCCCGCCGACGACCCGTTCTGGTCGACCGCCGTCGCCGACCCCGGAGCCGCGGGCCTCTTCGACGCGCCCGTCTACGACCGCGGCGGCCTGACGCTCGTCGCTCTCCGCGACCGGATCGGCGCGGACGCGTTCGGCGTGCTGCTGAAGCGCTGGGCCTCGGAGAACCGGTACTCGAACGCGACGACGGCGGACTTCCAGGCCCTCGCCGAGAAGGTCTCCGGCACAGACCTCGCCGACTTCTTCGACACCTGGCTGCGCACGCCGGAGAAGCCCGCCGGTCTCTGACCCCCGGATCGCCGCGGCGCGGCCGGGGTGTCAAGGAGGGACGGGAGGCCCGCCCGAGCCGATACCGTCCCTGCATGGGCTTCTTCGACCGCAACGACTCCTCGACCAGCGCCGCCGCGCCGCAGCCGAGCGCACCCGATCCGCAGCGGCGGGTCTGGAGCGACGGCCTCGGCCGGTTCGCCACCCGCTGCCTCCAGGTGGTCATCGTCCTCCTGCTGGCCTCGGTGCTCGTCTTCGCGATGACGCAGCTCACGCTGGTGCTCATCCCCGTGATGATCGCGCTCATCCTCGCCGCGGCGATCCATCCGGTGCTGGCGTGGATGCGGCGCAAGGGCGTGCCGTCGATCCTCGCGACCTGGCTGGCTCTGATCGGGCTGCTGGCGATCCTGGGCGCGGTCGCCTGGCTGATCACGGTCGCCGTGCGCAACCAGTGGGACGAGCTGGTGAGCAGCGCCTCCGACGGCATCACCTCGCTCCAGGACTACGTGCAGCACCTGCCGTTCCAGATCACCGACCAGCAGATCGAGGACGCCCGCCAGTCGGTCGTCGACTTCCTCACCTCCAGCTCGTTCGGCAGCGGCGCGCTTGCGGGCGTGTCCGCGGCGGCGAACTTCATCACCGGCCTCGTGCTGATGATCGTCGTGCTCTTCTTCTTCATGAAGGACGGCCCGAAGATCTGGGAGTTCCTCCTGCGCCCGTTCACCGGCTCGGGTTACGAGCGCGCCAAGCGCGTCGGGCACAAGACGGTGGACGTGCTGGGCGGCTACGTCCGCGGCACAGCGACCATCGCGGCTGTCGACGCGATCGGCATCGGAGTCGCCCTGGCGATCATCCAGGTGCCGCTGGCGATCCCGCTGGCCGTCATCGTCTTCCTCACCGCCTTCATCCCGATCGTCGGAGCGACGGCCGCCGGCATCCTCGCCGCGCTCGTCGCCCTGGTCGCCAACGGCCCGGTCGCCGCGCTGGTCGTGATCCTGGTCGTCATCGGGGTCAACCAGCTCGAGGGCAACTTCCTCCAGCCGGTCGTGATGGCGCGCTCGCTGAAGCTGCACCCGCTGATCGTCCTCATCGCCCTGACCGTGGGCACCGTCCTCGCCGGCATCGTCGGCGCCGTGCTGGCCGTGCCGATCGCGGCGGTCGTCTGGGGCATCGTCTCGATCTGGAACGGGCCCTCCGACCCCGCCGAGCCCGCGCGGCAGAAGCGCGCCGAGACCGTCTAGGCCGTCCGGGATCGTCGAGTGCGCGCCTAGCGCTCGACGATCCCATCGCGCAGCGCCTGGCGGCGGAGCGAGATCTTCGTGCCGACGGCCAGCCCCTCCGCCCGGTACTTGCCCCGGGCGCTGCGCAGCGAGCTCCTCGCGGCGTCCTGGGTGATGCCGAGGAGCGTGGCGACCTGCTTCAGCGGCATCCCGTCGACGAAGAGGCGGACGATCTCCCGCTCCCGGTGCGTCAGGGTGCCCGGGCGGTCGGCCCCCAGCAGCTCGCGGGTCTGCGCCGTCAGGAAGCGCTCGTCGCGCGCCGCCGCGCGGATCGCCGCGAGGATCGTCTCGGTCCGCTCGCTCTTGACCACGTAGCCGCGCGCCCCGGCCTCGAGCGCACGGGTGATCGTGCCCGGCTCGGAGTGGGTGCTGATGACGACCGTGGCGGCGCCGGCGGCCGCGATGATCCGGATCTTCATCACCAGGTCGAGCTCGTCGCCGAGGTCGATGTCCAGCAGCACCACGTCGGTCGGGAAGGCCGGGTGCGCCAGCAGGTCCGTCCAGGTGCCGGCGGTCGCCGCCACGCGGATGTCCGGGCCCGAGCGGCGGATCCACTCGGCCAGCGCCGCCAGCAGGATCGGGTGGTCGTCGAGGATGGCCAGCGTGATCGCCGGCTCGTCGCTCATGTCGTCGTCCTCCTCCGGGGCCGGTGCGCGACGAGGATCCTCGTCGCGCCGTGATCGGTCGTCGTGCGGTGCTCGCCGAGCTCGCTTAGGATGCCCCAGACCGAGCGGTCGAGGTCGCGCGCGCGGATGCCCGCGGCGACCAGGGTGAGCTCCACCCCGCCGCCGGAGCCCGGCTCCAGGCGGACCGCGAGCGGCGTCCGCCCCGCGGGGGCGGTGATCAGCCAGAGCACCGAGAGCAGCCGTGAGCGGTCGAGCGGGAGCAGCAGCGCCGCGGCTCCGCTCGGATCGTCGACCGCGACGGCGGAGGACAGCGGTGCCGACTCCTCCACCGCGATCCTCAGCCAGGTGCGGTCGTGGCTGCGGGCGAGCGCCTCGCGGAGCTCGTCCCCGAGCACCCGCGCCCGCTCGCCCAGCTCCTCGTCCAGCGGCGCCGGCGTCCGGACCCGCTCGAGGAGCTCCTCGATGCGGGCGTCCACCTGCGTGAACTCGTCGTCCGCGGCAGGGACGGTGCTGTCGGCCAGGCTGCGGTCGAGCGTGCGCCGGACGTACTGGTCGAGCGAGGTGAGCACGACGACGCACACGGCGGCCGGTGCGGTGGCGAGGAGGACGTTGCTGACCGCGAGGGCAGCGCCTCCGTCGCCGAGGAGCGCCTGGCCGACGAGGCCGAGCGCCGTGAGCCCGACCAGGACCACCAGGGCGAGGAACGAGCGCGAGAGCGGCTGGAAGGTGATCAGCGCGATCACGCCCGCGCCCACTCCCACGCAGACCGACGGGTAGTACATCGGTGCGGGCGTCGGCAGGGCGTGGTCGGCGAACTCGAGCAGCAGCGCGGCCACGTCCACGGCGAGGACGCCCGCGAAGGCCCGGCGCGGCAGCTCGCCGTGGCGGCGGAGGGCGATCGCGACCCCCACCGCGCTCGCGGCGATCACGAGCAGCCAGGAGAGTCCGCTCAGCCAGGTCGCGGACCGCGCGTCGAGGGACCAGAGGTACGAGATCACCCCGCGGATGCCGAGCAGCACCGCCATGGTGAGGAAGCCCCGTCCGAGGTAGCTCCCGCTCAGGCGGTTCGGCCGGGTGAGGCGCTCGCGGATGCTCCACAGCGCCCCCGGGCTCCGATCGGCCGCACGGACCAGCTCGAGGAGCGTCCCCTCCTCCTGCTGCCGCGACCCGCTCACAGCGGCACGCTCAGCAGCACGGTCGCGCCGGATCCGGGAGCCGAGAAGACCCGGACCGCGCCGCCCACCGCCTCGACCCGGCCGACGACCGACTCCGCGAGGCCGAGGCGGCCGGCCGGCACCGCGGCCGGGTCGAAGCCGCGCCCCTCGTCCGAGACGACGACGCGGAGCGAGCCCGCCTTTTCCGCCACGCTCACGTGTGCCAGCGCCGCTCCGGAGTGGCGCCGCACGTTCTCGAGGCACTCCCCGGTCGCGCGCACCAGGGCGTCGAGCACCTCCGCGCGGATCCGAGGCTGCGCTCCGCCGTGCCAGCGCACCTCCACGCCGACCGTCGCCGAGCGCCGCCCGAGCGCGAGGAGCGGCTCCGGCACCCCGACATCCTCGTACGGCTCCGGCCCCGGCTCCTCCCCCGTCTCCAGGCCGCGCAGGAGCGCCAGATCGGCGGCCGCCCGGTCGCGCAGCACGCGAGCGGGCACTCCCTCCCCCCGGTGCGCCACCAGCGTCAGCGTCGCCAGGATCGTGTCGTGCATCAGCCGCGCGTCGGCGCGGTGCCGGGACTCGCTCTCGCTCGAGCGGCGCTCGGCGTCGTGGGCCCTCCGGAGGCGGGCGGTGCCGACGTGCGCACGCGCGACGCTGCCCGCGAGCCAGCGGGCGGCGGTCAGCAGCAGCGCCCAGCAGACGAGGACCGAGATCAGGACGAAGGGAGCGCGCCCGGACGCGCCCGTCGCCGTCGCGCCGAGGGCGAGGACCGGGAGCAGGGCGAGGACCGCGGCCCACGGCAGGCCCCGCCAGGAGCCGACGGCGAGCATCGCGCACGGCAGCGCCATCGAGGCGAGCATCGTGATCCCGCCCAGGACCGCACGGAGAGAGGCGTCGACGGCCGGCGAGAGGAACGCGACCAGCGCCGCGACGTCGAGCGCGGACCCCAGGATCACGGCCCTCGTCCCGGTCGCGACCGATCGGCCGGGCGCGAGCTGCACGAGCGTCGAGACGACCAGCAGCGCGAGGCTCGGCAGCACCGTCGTCAGCTGCGCGGGCGGCAGGGCGAGCAGGTGCAGCGCGGAGGCGGCGGTCAGCACTCCGCCCGCCCGCCGGGCGCAGAGCACGCCGACCTCGCGCTGCTCGCGCAGCAGCACCGCGGCGTCGGCGGGCCGGGGAGGCAGGGGCACGATGACCTCGGGAGGACGGGCTCCGGTCTCGTTCCGGGGCGACGGTGGCGGGCGGCGGTGGCGGGGATCGGCGCGTTCCGAGTCGTATCGTGGCACACCGCGACCCGCCCGGACAGCGGTTCCGGCCGCCCCGCGCATGCGGATCGGCACGCCGCGTGACGCGGGCGGTCGCGCTCGGGGCCCGTGATCCCGTAGAGTCGAGACATCTCCTGGGCGATCGCCCGAATTCCACGGCTGAGAAGTCGCACGACGACGAAGAGACTCAGCCCCTGATAGAGACCGCACCGACCGAGAGCATCGTCCTCGGTCGTCCGGTTCGAACGCCCGCCTCGCACGCGGGTACCGCCCTTCACAGGACGCCGCGGAAGCCGCGCCGTTCCTCGTTCGACCCCCGCTCCACCGGCTCGCCCGGTGCGCGGGACGTTCTCCCCCGCAGAGCCGCCCTCCCCCGGAGGCGCGAGCTCAGCCCCTAGACGACCCGGACGACTCCGGCAGACGCGTGTTTCACCCGCGGAGGCCGAGTCGAGCGGGTACCGCACACTCGTGCGGACTCTGACGACGCCGGCCCCGGTCGGCGTCATTAACACATAAGGAAAAGAAATGCCTACTGGCACCGTTAAGTGGTTCAACTCCGAAAAGGGCTTCGGCTTCATCGCTCCCGACGACGGAGGCGCCGACGTGTTCGCGCACTTCTCCGCCATCGCGAAGCAGGGCTACCGCGAGCTCGTCGAGAACCAGCACGTCGAGTACGACGTCGAGCAGGGCCGCAAGGGCCCGCAGGCCGCGAACATCCGCGGCGTCGGCGAGTAATCTCCGACTTCCGACGCCCCGTCGACCAGGATCCCCGGATCCGGTCGGCGGGGCGTCCGTCGTTGTCGGGGCGCTCCCGCTGTCGGTCGTCGGGGGCGGACGCCGTGTCGCCCCTCCGGCTCGCAGGATCGGTATCCTCTCCCTGGCGGCTCCCGAGCTCACGGAGCCCGCGACGCCACCCGGGACTCCGGCGCGTCGGCACGACTTCACGGCGGAGACAATGGGACGACTGATCTACGGACCGCAATCACTCGAGATCGACTTCGAGGACCGGCTCCTCGCGCACCTCAAGGTCGCGATGTTCACCAAGATGCGGCGGAACGAGTCGTTCAGCCTCTCCTGGAGCGAGCCGGAGTCGTCCGGCTACGGCCGCAGCTCCGTCTGGGTGCATCCGGCGACCCCGCTGCACTTCCGGTTCCACGGCGGCAAGCGTCCGTCGTTGAACCGGCTGTGGATCGAGCAGTTCATCGCGAGCGCGAACAACACCGGCGAGATGACCGTCGCGCCGGAGCCGGCCGGGGGCTCCTGAGCCGCGACGCCGCTCAGACCACGAGCGGCCGGGCCGTGTGCACGAGCTCCTCGTGCGGCAGAGCTCGGAGGCGCTCGGCGATCTCGGCGCGGGAGTCCGCGTCGACCGAGGCCCGGGCGTGCTCCTGCGGCCGCAGCGGGGTGAGGGTGACCAGGTCGGCGTGACCGGTCGCCAGGTCGAGCCGCTCGGGCAGGCCCGGGCTGCGCAGGCCCAGGAGGACGCCGACGGTGCCCTGCTCGTCGGTCCAGGCGGACGGCGCCGCGACGTTCGCGAGCCGCGCCGTGTCGAGGGAGCTGCGGCAGCACACGCCCTGGAGGGCGGCCCGTCGGGCGGCCTCGTACAGCAGGCGGAAGTGCCAGTGGTTCCAGAGCTCGGCGGTGGGGACGCCGCGGACGGCGGACGTCTCGAGGCACAGCTCGAGACCGAGACCGGTGCCGGGATGCGCGAGCCGGTCGAAGGGATCGCTCAACCCGTCGGTCGCGAGCACCACGGAGGCGCCGCGGTCGACGCGGAGGAACGCCCGGTGGTCGGTGGGCCAGCGCGCGCCGCCGCGGACCCCGGGGTCCTCGGTCGAGACGACGACGGTGCGGTCGAGCGCGCCGATGCCGCGCCAGGCGTCGGCCCGGTCCTCCGCCACCGCCTCGGCCAGTGCCCGTCTCTCGTCCTCGGTCCACTGGACCTCACGAGTGCGATTCAGGAACAACGACATGGGACTCCCCGTCCGCGCGACCGGCGTGCCGCGCTCCCGGAACGCTACGGCGCCCACCCCGGCTCCTCCTCCGAGCGACCGGAGTACTAGCTGTACGTGTTTCCGCGGCGGTCCCCGCCCGCCGCGGCGCGGTCGGCTTTCGCAGACGGCCGAACAGATGGAGCGTGTCGCGAACGGCTACGACGGAACGCTCGCACGCGTTCCGCCGATTCGCCTCGTGGACGAACGCGGCACAGGACGTCCGGTCGCCGGGGCCATCGACGGCGGCGTGCCGGGTCGAGGCGAACCGTCGAAACGCGTTCCAGCGTTTCGGCGTAGCTGGACGCGACACGCTCCACCCACCCCGCCACCTCCCGGAGCCGACTGCGCCGCGGCGGGCGGGGACCGCCGCGGAAGGGGACTCAGCCCAGCGGGTTGATGCCGTTGGTGCGCCAGCGCTCGTCGGCGAGCTGGCCGGGGGTGCCGGCGCTCGCGTTCTCACCCAGGGGCTCGCCGCCCTCGACGGGGGCGGCGCCGAGCGCGGTACCGGCTCCCTCGGCGGTGCTGCCGGGGGGCAGCAGGCCCTCCTCGTCCTCGCGGGGACCGACCTCGTCCTCGGGGGCGTTCTCGGAGCCGCTCTCGCTCATCGGGTCGTAGCCGTGGTCCGGGTCGCGGCTCTCGTCGGCCGTCGTGTTCTCCTCGACCTCGGCGTCGGCGGGGCGGACGTCGTCGGCCTTCTCCGCATCGGTGGAGGGGGTGGCCTCGAAGCCTGCGAACTCGGGGCTGTCGTCTGCGCTCATGGCCGCCACGGTAGCACCGGGCCTGCGGGCGCCGGAGGGGGTTCCGCCGGGCGGCCGCGACGCCACCGACCAGCGGCCACGCCCTAGGCTCGGGGGGCTGGCACGGACGACGGGAGCGACATGCGACGACTCGGGTACGACAGGTTCGGCGGGCCCGATCTGCTCTCGTGGCGGGAGGCGCCGGTGCCGATGCCGGGTCGCGGCGAGGTCCTGGTGCGCACGCGCGCGGCGAGCATCAACGCGACGGACGAGAAGATCCTGTCCGGCTCCGCGCGGATCATGGCCGTCGGCCGCTCCCGCCCCTACGGGTTCGGACTCGACATCGCCGGCACCGTCGAGGCGCTCGGCCCCGGGTCGCACTCCGTCGCGATCGGCGACCGCGTCGTGGGGATGACCCGCGACGGCGACGCCTTCGCCGACGCGTCCCTCGCGCGCAGCCGCTCGCTCGTCCCGCTCCCCGACTCGCTCGGCTTCGTCGAGGCCGTCACGCTCGCGATGTCGGGCGGCACCGCAGTGGGCCTGGTCGACGCGCTGCACGTGCGCGCCGGCGAGCGCGTCCTCGTCAGCGGCGGCTCGGGAGCGATCGGCGATCCGACGATCCAGCTGCTGGTGCGCGCCGGCTGCACCGTCGCGGCCACCGGCTCGGCCGCCTCCGCCGACCTCCTGCGCGAGATCGGCGCCGAGCCGCACGACTACCGCGCGCTCGACCTCGGCGTGCTGGGCGGCCGCTTCGACGTGGTCGTCGACGTCTCCGGCCACCTGCCGGTCGACGACGCGGCGATCCTCCTGGCCGAGGGCGGGCGCATCGCGACGCTGGTGCCGAGCGGTCCGGCGCTGGTCTCGCAGGCGGCGGGCCTCGCCCGCCGCGACCGCCCGCGGGTGCGCAACCTGATCGTGGTGGCGACGGCGGAGCGGATCGGGCGCGCGGTCTCGCTGGCCACCTCCGGCGAGCTGCGGCCCCGGCCGGGCGCCGTGCATCCGCTGGGCGACGTCGTCGACGTCCTGTCGCGCCGTGCGACGGGCGCCGACCGCACGATCGGCAAGATCGTCTTCACCGCCGACGACTCGGCTCCGCTGAGCTGACCTCCGCCTCCGCCTCCGCCGGGCGGCCGAGCGAGAGCGTGGCCAGGAAGCCGACGGCGAGGAATCCGGCGGCCGCGAAGGCCGCGTACCGGGTGCCGTCCGAGAACGCCTCCCCCGCCGCCCGGGCCGCGTCGGCGGTGGCCGGCGAGGCGGCCAGCCCCGCGATCGCGGCGCCGGAGGAGTCGACCACCGCGTCGACGGTGCTCGCCACCTGCTCCGAGGGGAGGCCCTGCTGCTCGAGCGAGGATGTGAGGACCCCCGCGGTCGAGGTGTAGAGGATCGTCCCGAGCACGGCGATGCCGAGGGCCGAGCCGATCTGCCGGGCGGTCGACTGCGTGCCCGAGCCCTGGCCGCTGAGCTCGACGGGCACGTCCCGGAGCACGACCCCGGTCAGCTGCGCCGTCGCGAGACCGACGCCGAAGCCGTAGACGGCGAGGAACGGCACGAGGGCCCACCACGGAGTGGAGTCGGAGACGACCAGGCCGATGCCCGCGACTCCGACGATCTCGGCCGCGAGGCCCACCCGCACGATCAGCACCGGCGCGACCCGGTTGCCGAAGGCGCCGGCGAAGCCCGAGGCGACGAAGGAGCCGAGCGCGAGCGCGAGGAGCACCAGGCCGGTCTGCACGGCTGTGTAGCCGAGGACGCTCTGGAGCCAGATCGGCAGCGCCAGGATGATCCCGAACTCGCCGAGCGAGACGATCATCGCGGCGAGGTTGCCGTTGCGGAACGAGGCGAGGCGGAAGAGCCCGATCGCGAGCATCGCCGAGCGCCCGGCGCGCTCGCGGGCCCGCGCCCACAGGACGAAGGCGACCCCGGCGAGCACCGCGACGGCGAACGCGATCGGGACCGGCGAGAGGCCGAGCGGCCAGCTCCAGCCGCCGACGCCCAGCCGCTCGTCGACGCCCCACCAGCCGAGCGTGCGCCCCTCGATCAGCGCGAACACCAGGGAGGCGGAGGCGATGATCGAGAGCCCGGCGCCGACGAGGTCGACCCGCCGCCCGTCGGGCTGCCGCGACTCGTCGACGAACAGCAGCGCTCCGACCACGATGACCACGCCGAGCGGGATGTTGATGCCGAACGCCCAGCGCCAGGAGAAGTCGGTGGTGAGCCAGCCGCCGAGCAGCGGGCCGACCGCGGTCATGCCGCCGATGGTCGAGCCCCAGACGGCGAAGGCGATGGCGCGCTCGCGCCCGCGGAAGGTGGCGTTGATCAGCGAGAGGGTCGTCGGCAGCACCATCGCGCCTCCGACGCCCTGGACGACCCGGGAGAGGATCAGCAGGTCGCCGGTCGGAGCGAGCGCCGCCGCGACGGAGGAGAGCGCGAAGAGCGAGACGCCGACGATCAGCATCCGGCGCCGGCCCCAGCGGTCGGCGAGGGTCCCGAAGACCAGCAGGAGCGCGGCGAACACGAGCGTGTACGACTCCTGCACCCACTGCACCTGGGTCGAGGTGATCCCGAGATCGGCGACGATCGACGGGATGGCGACGTTGACGATGGTCGAGTCGACGATGATCGTCGCCACTCCGAGGCTGATGACGACCAGCCCGATCCACTTGCGGTTGCGCACGACGCTCTCCTCCGACGATTTAGTAAGCCAGCTGACTATATGCCCGCGGAGGCCGCCGTGTCGAAGGGAGGGCCTGGAAGATTAGCGGGAGGCGGGCGCGGCGACAAGGGCGCGAAGCTCCCGGAGCCGCCCGGTCAGGATGGACGCATGCCCGCTTCCCCCCGTTCCTTCCCGTATCCCCTCGGCGTCTCCCTCCGCGGCGACGCCGGCGCCGACGTCGCCGTCTACTCCGAGACCGCGGACAGCGTCGAGGTCTGCCTCTTCGACGAGTCCGGAGCAGAGACCCGCGTCGCGCTCACCGAGCGGACCGGCCACGTCTTCCACGGCATCGTCCCCGGCATGCGCGTCGGCACCCGCTACGGCCTCCGCGTCGACGGCCCCTGGGACCCCGCCAACGGCCTCCGCCACAACGCCGCCAAGCTGCTGCTCGACCCGCACGCCACCGCGATCGAGGGCTCCTACACGTGGAGCGAGGACGTCTTCGGCCAGTTCTACGAGGACGCCGACACCCGCAACGACGCCGACTCCGCTCACGCGGTCCCCCGCTGCGTGGTCACCGACCCCGACTCCTTCGACTGGAGCGGCGACACCGCGCCGCGCATCCCGCTCGAGGAGACCGTCGTCTACGAGGTGCACGTGAAGGGCTTCACGAAGCTGCACCCCGACGTGCCCGAGGACATCCGCGGCACCTACCGCGGCCTGGCGCACCCCGCCGCGATCAAGCACTTCACCGACCTGGGCGTGACCTCGGTCGAGCTGCTCCCCGTGCACCAGTTCGTGCAGGACTCGCACCTCGAGGAGAAGGGCCTGCGCAACTACTGGGGCTACAACTCCCTCGGCTTCTTCGCCCCGCACAACGAGTACTCGCACGCCGGCGACGACGGCTCGCAGGTCGACGAGTTCAAGGCCATGGTGAAGGCGTTCCACGAGGCCGGCCTCGAGGTCATCCTCGACGTGGTCTACAACCACACCGCCGAGGGCAACGACAAGGGCCCGACCCTCTCGTTCAAGGGCATCGACAACGGCTCCTACTACCGCCTGGTGGAGGAGGACCGCGCGAACTACTTCGACACGACCGGCACCGGCAACAGCCTCAACGTCGCGCACCCCGCCGCGCTCGGCCTGATCATGGACTCGCTGCGCTACTGGGTGACCGAGATGCACATCGACGGCTTCCGCTTCGACCTCGCCACCACCCTCACCCGCCAGACCGGCGAGGCCGAGGTGCACAGCGCCTTCCTCGACCTGATCGCGCAGGACCCGGTGCTCGCGCCCGTCAAGATGATCGCCGAGCCGTGGGACACCGCCGGCTACCAGGTCGGCGGCTTCCCGGCCGACTGGTCCGAGTGGAACGGCAAGTTCCGCGACGACGTCCGCGACTTCTGGCACGGCGCCGACTCCGTGCTCGGCACCACCGCGCAGCGGATCCTGGGCTCGCCCGACGTGTACGAGGCCGACAAGCGCTCCCCCGTCTCGAGCGTCAACTTCGTCACCGCGCACGACGGCTTCACCCTCGCCGACCTCACCGCCTACTCGCGCAAGCACAACGCGGCCAATGGCGAGGACAACAACGACGGCGAGAGCGACAACCGCTCCTCCAACAACGGAGCCGAGGGCCCCACCGACAACGAGGCGGTCAACGAGCGCCGCGACCGGATGCGCCGCAACTTCCTCGCGACGCTGCTGCTCTCGGCGGGCGTGCCGATGATCCTGGGCGGCGACGAGATCGCCCGCACCCAGGGCGGCAACAACAACGCCTACTGCCAGGACGACGAGATCTCGTGGTTCGACTGGGAGAACGCGGACCGCGAGCTGCTCGCCTTCACCCGCGAGCTGATCGCGCTGCGCGCCTCCTCGCCGGCGCTGCGCCCGAAGTGGTTCCGACGCGCACCGGGTGAGGGCCCCGAGACGGTCGACATCCTCCGCTCCGACGCCGAGGGCTTCGCGGACGAGGACTGGGACAACCCGGACGCCCGCTCGATCACGTTCGTCTTCGCGAAGGAGGGCGCGGACTCCTTCGCTCTGCTGCTGAACTCGGCCGAGAACGGCGTCGAGTTCACGGTGCCGAAGGCCCCGGGAGCGGAGTGGACGCTCGCGGCCTCCAGCGACGCGGACCAGGTCGTCGAGGGCGAGGTCACCACGCTGATCGTGCGCGACGCCTCCTTCACGCTGCTCCGGTCGGCCTCCTGATGACCGGCCGGACCCCGCGGCGCCTGCGCTTCAGCGGACGCATCGCGGGGTTCGGCACGGCCTCGGGCACGCGGGTCGTGCTGGGCCTGTGGGAGCGGACGCCCTTCGGGGCCTTCGCCGACGCGATGATCGAGGACGGCGACGGGCGCCGCCTCCTGCTCGCACCGACCCGGGAGGTGGCGGACTTCATCGGGTCGACGTACGCGTTCGACGAGGTGCGGGTCGCACCGGTGTCGTGGCGGAGGATCGCGGGCGGCCTGTCCGTCTCGGCGGGCCCGCTCGCGGTGCGCCTGGAGCTCGGCGGTCTCACTCCGCTCGGACGGCTGCTGCGGATCGTGCCGCGGCCCATTGCCGAGCACCCCGCCTGGCTCACCGCGATCTCGCCGGTCGCCTCCCTGCTCGTCCGCGGGGTGAGCACGGCCGGGTCGGCCGGCCACGGCCGCCGCGAGTACTACGGCGTGCGGGCGATCCGCCGCGTCGAGGGCGTCCACGCCAGGCTGGCGGAGGAGGACCTCGGCCCGCTGCGCCCGCTCTCGCCGCCCGTGCGGTTCGGCTTCTCGTCGGCGCCCGCCGCTCCGGCGATCGTCGACGTCACCACCACCATCGCGCTCCCGCGCGAGGGGACCACCGCGCTCCGGCGCGACCGAGAGAGAGGAGCCGCCTCGTGAAGAAGGGCGACAAGATCAGCTGGAACACCTCGCAGGGCGAGACCCACGGCGAGCTGGTCGAGAAGAAGACGAAGGAGTTCCAGTTCGAGGGGCAGAAGTTCAACGCCTCGGACGACGAGCCCTACTGGATCGTGCAGAGCGACAAGACCGACGCGAGGGCCGCGCACAAGGAGTCCTCGCTGACGAAGAAGTGAGCGCGGGGGTCGTCGGAGCGCCGGTCGGACCGGCGCTCCGACGATTCACGCGATGCGGATGAGCTTCTTGTTCACGAACTCCTCGAGGGCGGGGCGGCCCATCTCGCGGCCGGTGCCCGAGCGCTTCACGCCGCCGAAGGGCAGCTCGGCCGCGTCGCCGAGGACGAGGTTGATCCAGACCATCCCCGCGTCGATCCGGTCCGCGAGGCGCAGGGCCTGCTCCCGATCCGTCGTGTAGAGGTAGGAGCCGAGGCCGTACGGGGTGTCGTTCGCGAGGGCGATCGCCTCGTCCTCGTCCTGGACGCGGTAGAGCGCGGCGACGGGGCCGAAGAACTCCTCGCGGTAGGCGTCCATCTCGGGGGTCACGCCCTCGAGCACGGCCGGCGGGAAGAAGTTGCCGGTCACCTCGCCGCTGGCGCGGACGGTCGCCCCCTGCTCGCGCGCTGCGGCCAGCTGCCCCTCGAGGCGCTCGGTCGCGGCGGAGGAGGAGAGCGGGCCGAGGAGAGTGCCCTCCGCGAACGGGTCGGCCGGCTGGGCGCGGGTGAACGCCTCCGTGAACTTCTCGGCGAACGCGTCGTACAGCTCGTCGATCACGATGAAGCGCTTCGCGGCGTTGCAGGACTGGCCGTTGTTGTCCAGGCGCGCGGCGACCGCGTCCTCGACCGCCTTGTCGAGGTCGTCGGTCGACAGGAGCACGAACGGGTCGGACCCGCCGAGCTCGAGCACGACCTTCTTGAGGTGGCGGCCCGCGAGCTCCGCGACGGCCGCGCCGGCCCGCTCGGAGCCGGTGACGGAGACGCCCTGGACCCGCGGGTCGGCGATGACGGTCGCGGCCTGCTCGTTCGTGGCGTAGAGGTTGACGTAGACGCCGGCGGGTGCGCCCAGCTCCTCGGCCGCGGTGCGGAAGATGTCCGCGATGGCGGCGGCCGACTCCGGGCACTGCGGCGCGTGCTTGAGCAGGATCGTGTTCCCCGCGACCACGTTCGGACCAGCGAAGCGGGCCACCTGGTAGTAGGGGAAGTTCCACGGCATGATGCCCAGCAGCACGCCCAGCCCGGCACGCCGGATCAGCGCGGAGCCGGTGCCCTCGGCGAGCTCGATCGGCTCGTCGGCGAGGAAGGCCTCGCCGTTCTCGGCGTAGTAGCGGTAGATGTCGGCCGCGAAGCCGACCTCGCCCTGCGCCTGGTCGAGCGGCTTGCCCATCTCTCGGACGATGATCGCCGCGAGCTCGTCCGCGCGCTCGACGTGCAGGTCGGCCACGCGGGCGATCAGCGCCGCGCGGGTCGCGACGGGCACGGTCCGCGACCAGGAGGAGTACGCGTCCTGCGCCGAGCCGATCGCCGCGGTCAGCTCGGTGTCGCCGAGGGTCGGGTACTCGCGGAGGGTCTCCCCCGTGGCCGGGTCGATCACGGCGTAGTGGGTGCTCATGCGGGCTGTGCTCCTTCGCGGTGGGGGGCCGGTGCGGTCGCGCCGTCCTCGTCGATGATCTCCTGTGCCAGGCGCCTGCCGACGCGGATGGCGCCGTCGACGTGCTGGTAGCCCTCGGCGGCGAGGTCGCTCGTGCCGAAGCGGAGCGGACCCACCGGCTCCAGCTGCAGCGCGCCGTACCGGGTCAGCCCGCCGAGATCGAAGCTCGCGGCGTAGGCGCCCTGCGTCCACTCCTCGGACGCCCAGTCGCTCTCGTAGTAGACGACCGGATCGAGCGCGGCCGGACCGAAGTAGGCCGCGAGCGAGTCGAGGATCGCGGCCTTCCGCTCGCCCTCGTCGAGCGCGAGCACGCGGTCGGCCTTCTCGTCCGAGACGAAGCCGACCAGGGTGCCGCGCTCCTCTCCGTGGTTCGAGTTGTCGTAGGCCTCGTGCACGAGCGAGTGCGGGCTGAACGCGGTGCCGGAGAGGCCGTCGGCACGCCAGAAGGGCGTGGCGTAGGTGGCGTGCACCTTGATCACGAGGCCGAGCGACTGGTGCTGGAGGGCCTGCTGCCGCAGGCGCGGGAGCGATGGATCGAACGAGATGCGGCCGACGAGGTTCGGCGGCACGGCGACGATCGCGCGGCGGGCGCGGAGGACGACGCCGTCGGCGCGCACCTCGACCCCGTCGTCGCCGTAGTGGACGGACCTGACCGGGTGCCCGAGCAGGACGCGCTCGGCGCCGAGGCGCTCGGCGAGCCGCTCCGGGACCTGCTGGAGGCCGCCGATCACGCGCTTGTCGAGGATGAAGTCGGCGTCGACCAGGTTGCTGAAGCTCCCCGCGCTCGCGGCCATCAGGAGCGCCTGGAGGAGGGAGAAGGCGTGCGCCGGCTTGGTGAGCATGGCGTCGGCGAGGAAGAGGGCGATGTTGGCCCGCGCCTCCTCGTCGTCGCTCTGCTGCTCCAGCCAGGCGGCGAAGGTGATGCGGTCGTAGTCGCGGGCGAGCGGATGCGTCCACGGCGCCGCCGGGTCCGTCTCGGCGGCGAGGCGGTCGAGCACCTCGATCAGGCGGGAGATCTCGGACTCGGTGCGCTCGCTCCCCGGGAAGATGTCGCCGGTGAAGCGGCGGGCGGCGCCGTCGGCGCCGATGTAGACGCTCTCGCCCTCGCGGTAGCGGGAGTAGGTGCCGAGGCCGAGCTCGTCGAGGGTCTCGAGGAGCGCGGTCTGGTCCGGCGAGACCCACTGGCCTCCGAGCTCGAGGAGCTGCCCGTCGACCACGCGGGTCTCGAGCCGCCCGCCCACGCGCTCGCGCGCCTCCACGACGACGACGTCGAGACCGTGCTGCTGCAGCCGGAGCGCCGCCGTGAGTCCGGTGGCGCCGGCCCCGATCACGACGACGTCGTGCTCGCTGGAGGACATGACTTCTCTTTCCGTCGGTGATCGCGGGAATGGACGCGCGGATACGGACGATCCTGTCACAGGAGCAGAGGAGAACGTCAGTGGGTGCGCCCGATGGAGGGCGGACGCCGAACCCCTTTCCACACAACTACATAGGCGTGCTATATTAATCCTCGTGCCCGATTCCAGTGCCCCCGTGCGCCTCGCCTCCGCCGCCACCGCCCTCGCGCGGTTCGCGGGCCGGTCGAGCGGCGCGACCGGGCTCGGCGCGCAGTCCGGCGCCGTCTGGTCGACGCTCGCGGAGCTGCGCACCGCCTCCCCCTCCCGCCTCGGCGAGCTGGCCGAGCGGGTGCGCGTCACCCAGCCGACGATGACCGGCATCATCGCCCGGCTCGACGAGGCCGGCTGGATCCGCCGCGTCCACGACGCCGGCGACGGCCGCGCCTGGCTGATCGAGGGCACTCCCGCCGGCTTCGACGCCCTCGCCGGGCACCGGCTCCGCCTCGAGGCCGCCCTGGCCCCGCTGTTCGAGGACCTCGACGAGGACGACCGCCTCGCCCTCGAGCGCGCCGCGGCCGTCGTCGAGGCCCGCGTCGCCCGGATCGCCGGCACCCCCGTCCCCTCCTCCCCCGAGAAAGGCTCCACGCCGTGACCACCTCCCCCCACTCGCCCTCGCAGGGCTCGATCCTGAAGCAGCCGCTGGCCGTCTGGGCCGTCGCCTTCGCCGCGGTGATCGCCTTCATGGGGATCGGCCTGGTCGACCCGATCCTCCCGGCCATCGCCGAGAGCCTGCAGGCGACTCCGACCGAGACCTCGCTGCTCTTCACGAGCTACCTCGTCATCACCGGCGTCGTGATGTTCTTCACCAGCTGGCTCTCCAGCCGCATCGGCGCCAAGAAGACCCTGATGATCGGCCTGGTGCTGATCGTGGTGTTCGCCGCGCTCGCCGGCACGGCGGGCAGCGTCGAGGGCGTCATCGGCTTCCGCGCCGGCTGGGGCTTCGGCAACGCGCTGTTCATCTCGACCGCGCTCTCGACCATCGTCGGCGCGGCGAGCGGAGGCTCCTCCGCGGCGATCGTGCTCTACGAGGCCGCGCTGGGCATCGGTATCGCCATCGGCCCGCTGCTCGGCGGGCTCCTCGGCAGCGTCTCGTGGCGCGGTCCGTTCTTCGGCACCGCCGTGCTGATGGCCGTCGGCTTCATCGCCATCGCGACGCTCCTGCGCGAGGACGGCCCCAAGCCCGCTCCGACTCCGCTCTCGGCGCCGTTCGCGGCCCTCAAGGTCCCGGCCATCCGCACGCTGGCGGGCGCCGCCCTGTTCTACAACATCGGCTTCTTCGTGCTGCTCGCCTACACGCCCTACCCGCTGGGACTGGACGAGATGGGCCTCGGCTTCACGTTCTTCGGCTGGGGGCTGGGCGTGGCGATCACCTCCGTGTTCGTCGCTCCGCTGCTCACCCGGCGCCTCCCGCGCACCGTCGTGCTGCGCTCGGTGCTGGTGCTGCTCGCGCTCGACCTGATCGCCGGCGGCCTCGTGATCTCGTCGCGCGTCGGCCTGATCGTCTGCATCATCGTCGGCGGCCTGCTGCTCGGCGTCGTCAACACGGTGCTCACCGAGTGCGTGATGGAGGCGACCGACCTGCCCCGCTCCGTGGCCTCGTCCGCCTACTCCGGCGTCCGATTCCTCGGCGGCGCGATCGCTCCGCCCGCCGCCTCCGCCCTGGCCGCCGCGATCTCGCCGGCCTTTCCGATGTACGCCGCGGCCGGAGCCGTCGCCGTCGCCGCGCTGATCGTGCTGCTCGGTCGCCGCACCCTGGCCCGCGCCGACGCCCACGAGCCCGAGCCGGAGCTCGTCGAGGCGCAGGCGATCACGCTCGGCGAATGACGCCCCCCGCGGCCCGCCGATGCGACGCGAACGGTCGTCATTCAGGCAGGGTGACGACCTTTCGTGACGCATGGGCGCGGTCGAGCGGGGTGGGCGCCGGATCCGACCTGTGGAGAACCGGTTCACGAGGATCGGCAGGCGGGACAGTGGCGGGATGCACGATCCCTCGCAGCTTCCCGTCGGACTCCATGGCCGCGCCTTCACCGTCACCGACGCGCGCGCGAGCGGACTGAGTCGCGGGCGGCTCCGCAGCTCCGACCTCCACCGCCCCTTCCACGGGGTCCGCACCGCCGACCCCGACCCGAGCCTGCACCTGCGCGCGGAGGCGCTCCTCGCGCTGGTCGGTCCGGAAGCGCTCCTGAGCCATCTGACGGCGGCCGGCTCTGGCCGCTCGACCTCCCTCCCGCCGCCGCGGACGAGCCGCTGCACGTCAGCGTCCGCCGGCCGACCCGCGCTCCCCGGCACCGGAACGTCGTCGGCCACTCCCTCGCCGATCCCGACGTCCGCCGCTTCCTGCGCCGCGGGCTCCCCCTGACCGATCCGGCCTCGCTCTTCTGCCATCTCTCCGCGCTCCTCGAGCCGGACGACCTCGTCGCGGTGGGCGACGCGCTGGTGCGCACGCCGATCGTCGGCGATCGGGCCGACCGGCGGCCCTGGGTGCCGCTGCCCGACCTGCGGGCGCGTGTGTCGGCCTTCCGCGGGCGGGGCTCGGTGCGGCTCCGCGCGGCGCTCGCTCTGGTCCGCGACGGGGCGGAGTCGCGGCAGGAGTCGCGGTTCCGGCTCGCCTCGGTGCGGGCGGGACTGCCGGAGCCGGTGCTGCAGGAGCCGCTGTTCGACTCCGCGGGGGTCTTCGTCGGACGGCCGGACGGCTGGTATCCCGCGGAGCGCGTCGCGTGGGAGTACGAGGGCGACGAGCACCGCACCAGCACCAGGCGCTTCGCCCGCGACCTCGGCCGCTACGACGACCTCGCCTCGATCGGCGTCCGCGTCGTCCGCATCGTCGGCGCAGAGTTCGTCCCCCACCCCGAGCGCTCCGTCGAGCGCCTGCGCCGAGCGCTCGCCGAGCGGACTCCGCATGAATGGCCGCCGATGCGTCGCGAACGGTCGTCATCCGAGCGGAGTGACGACCGTTCGTGACCCATCGCGGGAGGTCGCGCGCTCAGGGCTCAGGGCGCGACCTCGAAGAGGCGCGGGCGCAGCGCGGAGGTGCGCGGGTCGGCGGCGCAGGCGGCGAGCGCCGCCGCGAGGACGCCGCGGGCCGGGTGCGGCTCGCGGACGTACACGTCGACGCCGGCGGGCGTGAACGGCGTGCGGGCGAAGCGGGTGAGGGCCCAGCCCGCCTCCTCGTCGGCGGCGACGAACGACCAGCGGCTGCGGGCGAGGAGGGTCAGCGGCTCGACGCCCCGCCAGCGGAAGCCGGACGGATCGCCCGCATCGGGGGTGTCGATCCCGACCACGTAGTGCGAGCGGGTGCGGCCGCGCCAGCTCACGACGTCGCCGATCTCGCCGGTCGGGAGCGGCGCGTACGTGATCGCCACCCCCGACCGCGAGCGCCAGAGCGGCAGCGACGAGCCCCGGACGAACCAGGTGCCGCTCGCGAGCGCCCGGGCGTCGATCATCGGAGGGCGTGCTTGATGTTGGTGCGGGCCAGCGCGACGGCCTCGCCCGCTCCTCCGTTCATCACGATCTTCGAGACCGCCAGCGCGAAGCCCTTCACCTGCGCGCCCGTGATCGTGGGCGGCAGCGAGAGGGCGAGCGGATCCGTCACCACGTCAACGAGGACCGGGCCGCCGTCGGCGAGCGCCGAGCGGAGGGCCTCCTCCACGTCGCGCGGGTCCTCGACGCGGATGCCGCGGATGCCGATCGCCTCCGCCACTTTCGCGTAGTCGACCATCGGCACGTCGACGGCGAAGTCCGGGAAGCCGTCGACCAGCATCTCGACCTTGACCAGCCCGAGCGTGGAGTTGTTGAACACGACGATCGTCACGGGCAGCCGGTAGGCGGCGACCGTGACCAGCTCGCCCATCAGCATCGAGAGCCCGCCGTCGCCGCTCAGCGAGACGACCTGGCGCCCGGGGTGCGAGAGCTGCGCGCCGACCGCCTGCGGGAGCGCGTTCGCCATCGAGCCGTGCATGTAGGAGCCGAGCAGGCGCCGCTTCCCGTTGGGCGTGATGTAGCGGGCCTGCCAGACATTGCCCATGCCGGTGTCGGCGGTGACGATCGCGTCCTCGGAGAGCAGGCCGTCGAGCGTGGAGGCGACGAGCTCGGGATGGATCGGACTGCGCGTGCCGACCTCGGTGTACTTCCCGACGACTCCGGTGACCAGCTTCTCGTGCTTCTTCAGCGTCTTGTCGAGGAAGCGGTGGTCCTTCCGCTTCACGAGCGGGGTCAGCGCGGTGAGGGTCGCCGCCACGTCGCCGTGGACGGGGTGCGCGACGCTCACGCGGCGTCCGAGCTTCGAGGCGTCGCTGTCGACCTGCGCGATCACCACCTTCGAGGCGTCGGGGAGGAACTGCTCGTAGGGGAAGTCGGTGCCGAGGAGCAGGAGCAGGTCGGCGTCGTGCATGCCGGCGTGCGCCGCCCCGTAGCCGAGGAGGCCCGTCATGCCGACGTCGTAGGGGTTGTCGTACTGGATCCACTCCTTGCCGCGCAGGCTGTGCCCGACGGGTGCGCCCACCAGCTCGGCGAAGGCGACGACCTCGTCGTGCGCGTTCTGCACTCCGGCGCCCGCGAAGATCGCGACGGTCCGCGCCTGGTCGATGGCGGCCGCGAGAGCGCGGACGTCGGCGTCGGCGGGGACCAGGACGGGCGTCGACGGCAGCACGAACGCGGGGAAGCCGTCCACCGCCTCCAGCTCGGCGATGTCACCGGGGAGGGTGACCACGGCGACTCCGCGGAGGGCCACTGCGCTGCGCATCGCGGCGTTCACGACGCGCGGGGCCTGGGCGGCGGTCGAGATCAGCTCGCGGTAGTTCGAGCACTCGACGAAGAGGCGGTCGGGGTGCGTCTCCTGGAAGTAGGACGAGCCGATCTCGTTGCTCGGGATGTGGCTCGCGATGGCGAGCACCGGGGCGGAGGAGCGGTGCGCGTCGTAGAGGCCGTTGATGAGGTGCAGGTTGCCGGGGCCGCAGCTGCCGGCGCAGACGGCGAGGCGCCCGGTCAGCTGGGCCTCCGCGCCGGCGGCGAAGGCGGCCGCCTCCTCGTTGCGCACGTGGATCCAGTCGATGCCTCCCTTCTCGGAGCCGCCGCTGCGGCGCACCGCGTCGACGATCGGATTCAGCGAGTCGCCGACGATCCCATAGATGCGGGAGACGCCGGCGTCGATGAGCTGGGCGATGAGCTGGTCTGCGACCGTCTTCTGAGCCATGACCCCATTCGACCGGACCGGGCTGAGCGTCCGCTACTCCGGAAAGTGGAGATCCGGATCGAGTGCATCCCCCTCGGGACGGAGGCCCTGCACCCCTAGCCTGGGAGTCGTCACAGGAACACCTCCGTGCCGCTGATCCCGGGAGTCGCCATGAACCGCCGCAGAACCGCCCTCGTCCTGGCCGCCGGAGCGGCCCTCGCCCTCGGCCTGACCGGCTGCTCGGGCCTGAACGGCCTGATGGGCGGCGAGACCCGCGACGACGAGACCGGGGAGATCACCGAGGGCGGGACGACCGACGTCTTCCAGCTGCGCGTGGGCGACTGCCTGAACGGCGAGCTCAGCGAGGAGGCGACCGAGGTCACCGACGTGCCGACCGTGCCCTGCACCGAGCCGCACGTGTACGAGGTGTTCCAGAACCTGACGATGGCCGACGCGGACGAGTACCCGGGCGAGTCCGTCGCGACGGAGCAGGCCGAGACCGACTGCGTCACGGCGTTCGAGTCGTTCACCGGGATCGGCTACCAGGACTCGGCGTACGACTTCAGCTACTACTACCCGACCGCCGAGAGCTGGGGCACGGGCGACCGGACGATCAACTGCATGATCACCGACCCGAACGGGCCGAGCACCGGCACGCTGGCGGGCGTCGCGGCCTGATCGGCGTTCCCCGCGCGCGGCGGTTCCGGTCCCGCCGAGCGCTCCGCGCGCGGCCGCTCAGTCCCGGTCGCGCGCGGGGAACAGGCGCAGCAGCAGGCCGGAGCCGATCCAGACCACGGCGATCCCCGCGACGAGCCAGGAGGCTCCGAGGCCGGACGCCGCTCCCGCCAGCACGGCGCCGACGGCCGCGGCGGCGGAGCGCAGCCCCGCGCCGATCGTGAACACCTGCGAGCGGACGGCGGCGGGGCTCTCCTGATCGCGCAGCAGCAGCATCGCGGCGTTCGAGGGGGCCGTGAAGACGCCGGCGACCGCGAAGGCGGCGATCGCCACGACGATGCCCAGGTCGGGGACGGCGACCAGGAGGACGGCGCCGGTCGCGATGTAGGCGGCGCCCATCGTCCACGCCGGCGGACGGCGGGTCCAGCGGCGTGCCGCCACCGCGAGGGCGCCGAGCAGGCCGCCCACGGCGAAGGCGGTCAGGATCCACGCGGCGGCGTCGGTGCTGCCCAGCCGCTCCACCGAGAGGCTGATCGCCGCGACTCCCGCCGCTCCGCCCGCGACCTGGCTGAGCGTGCCCGCCGAGGTGACCACCGCGATCGGACGGTGCCGCACGAGGTGGGTGACGCCCGCGACGACCGTCCGCAGCACGCCGACGGTCGGCGCCGGACGCGCCTCCATCGCCAGGCCGAGCGAGCCGACGACGCCGATGAGGGCGAGCACCGCCATCGCGAGCATCGCGGTGCGCGCTCCCCCGACTCCGACCGCGAGGCCCACGATCGCGGGCCCGCTGATCGAGGCGACCGTGTACGAGAGCGAGTCCTGCGCGTAGGCGCGGCGCGGCTCCGGGATGGCGCTCGTGACGAAGCTCGACATGCCGCCCATGTAGACGGGCGTCGCGAGCCCCGCGAGGAGCAGCAGCACCACGATGAGCGGAGTCGGCACCTCGCCGAGGAAGGCGGCGACCGCGAAGGCGACGGCGGTCGTGAGCGCGGAGCCGACCAGGAGCCGGCGGGGGCGGCGGACCCGGTCCAGCACTGTGCCGACGAGCGGCGCGGCGATCACGGCGGGGAAGAGCGCCGCGCCGGTCAGGGCACCGCCGAGCGCGACGTCGCCGAGACGCTCGACGGCGAGGACGGGAAGGGCGACGACCATGCCGGCGCTGGCCAGGCGGAGGGGGATCGACGCGGCCTGGTAGCTGACCGCGCTCATGCGGGACCGGGGATCGACATCACCTCCGATGGTGCCACGGCTGCGGGGCCGGGTCGGCCGGGGAGGCAGGCCACCGGCGTCCGGGCGGCCTGCGGCGCCGCGCCCGGGCGGGAGGCTCCGTGCAGTCGTGCAGGGCTCAGCGGCGCCGCCCGCGGAGGGCGAGCTGCACCGCCGCGAGCAGGAGGAGGACCGCGAAGAGGATCCCGGACACGCGCGCCGGCAGGAGGAAGGAGAGCGCGACTCCGGCGAAGGAGAACGCCGTGGCGGTGAGCCCGACCACCAGGCCCGCCCGCACGTCGAGCAGCCCGCGCCGCGCGTTCGCGATCGAGCCGGTGACCGCCGTGGGGATCATCGCGGCGAGCGAGGTGCCCTTGGCCAGGAGGTCCGCGAGCCCGAAGGCGCCGACCAGGACCGGCACGGCGATCGCTCCGCCGCCGATGCCGAAGAGGCCGGAGGCGACGCCCATCCCGATGCCGAGCCCCGCGAACCCGGGCCAGACGCCCCAGCCCTCGGCGACGTCGCCGGTGTCGTTCGAGCCGAACACGGCCATGCGGACCGCCGCGGCCACGAGCAGCGCCACGAACATCCAGCGCAGGACGCCCAGGGGCAGCCGCGCGAGCAGCCAGGATCCGGCCACCGCCCCGAGCATCGCCGCGGCCGCGATCACCGCCGCCGGGATCCAGGCGACCTGGCCGGCGAGGGCGTAGCCGAAGGCCCCGGCGACCGAGGTCGGGGCGATCGCGAGCAGCGAGGTGGCGGAGGCGCGGCGCTGGTCCATCCCGGCCCAGGCGATCAGCATCGGCACCATCACGATCCCGCCGCCGACGCCGAACGCACCCGACAGGGTCCCGCCGACCGCCCCGATCAGGGCCAGGACGAACAGGGTGCGCGGCCGCACGCGCGCGGCCGTCCGGTCGGGGAGGGGCGCCTGCGGGGCGGTCGCGTCGGTCACGGCTCCATGCCACCACAGCACCGGGCCGAGGGCGAATCGCGGTGAGTGGACCGCGTTCCTGAGAGGACCGGTCCGGCCCGGCCCGCCTCTCTGGCAGTTGCCTGGGCGGGCCGGATCCGACCGTGACGTTCGGCGTCGACGGAGCGTCCTACCTGCGTATCCCGCCTGATCGAGCGATCGGGCCCCGAGCGAAAGAGGAGACCGTGGCCGAGACCACCGCGACCACCACCCGTCAGACCAGCACCGGAACCGGACGCACCGTGATCGAGGACGGCGTCATCGCCAAGGTCGCCGGCATCGCCGCACGCGAGGTCCCAGGCGTCCACGCGCTCGGCGGAGGAGCGGCCCGCGCGATCGGCGCCATCCGCAACGCGATCGGCAACGACGACCGCGGCCAGGGCGTCAAGGTCGAGGTCGGCGAGCGCCAGGTCGCCGCCGACGTGACCATCGTCGCCGAGTACCCCGCGCCGCTGCAGAAGGTCGCCGAGGACGTGCGCTCCGCCGTCGCCGACGCGATCCAGCACATCGCCGGCATGGAGGTCGCCGAGATCAACGTGACCGTCCAGGACGTCCACATCCCCGAGGACGACACCCAGGAGTCCGACCCGCGCGTCGTCTGATCCGTTCCCCCGCACCGACGCCCCGGGCCGAACGGCACCGGGGCGTCGGCGTGTCGGCGACCCTGCGCCGACTCCCGAGGCGTCCCCCGGCGCCCCTCCCGAACCCGGGTCCCGCCCCCGAACCCCGACCCCCCTGACCCGAACAGGAGCGATGACATGGAGAAGTCCTGCGTCCGTCCCCTCGACCTGGACGACGCCGTCGCCCTCGTCGGCATCCTCGCCGCCCTCCAGGCCCTCCTCGACAGCGGCGGCCTCCCCGCTGAGGAGGTCGAGGCACTGCGCCACGGGCTCGAGCAGGGCGGCGCCCTCCTCCCCGGAAGCGACGAGAACGAGATCGCGAGCGCTCTGGGTGGGCTGAACGCCCGTCTGCGTGGGACCATCGAATGATCGCGCCGCGCTCGATGTTCCCGTAGCCTTCATCCGCGCTCGTGTCGGCCCCGGAGACGCGCTGCCCCGCCTGCGGGCGGCGTCCGGTCCGGTCCCGCACTCCCACGGGGTCGCTGAAGCCCGAGAGCCGGAGGAGATCCGATCGTGAACGGTGACCACTTCGTGCTCTCGACCGCGACGCCCTGGGACGACCGCACCGAGATCATCGGCGTCTACGCCTCGGAGGCGTGGGCCCGCGAGGCCGCGGCCGCGTGGCTCGACTCCCCCGACCGCGAGGCGTTCCCCCGGTGCGTCATCGAGGGCTGGAGCGGCGCCCACCTCCTCGGCCGCGAGGTGATCGAGGCGCTCGGTCTCGACGACGAGGGCGGCGACGAGTCGCTGGGCGGCCCCCGCAGCCTCTAGACCGCGCTCCCGGCTCAGGCGCCCCAGTGCGACGGCCGCTCGAAGTGCGACGGCAGCGTGGTCGCCGCATCCCCTCGGGCGCTGTTCACCTGCGCCTGGGTGAGGTAGACCGCCTCGGCGAGCCGGGCTCCGGACACGTCCGCGTCGCGCAGGTCCACTCCGAGCAGGTCGCACCGCTGCAGATCCGCACCCCGGAGGTCCGCGGCGAGGAGGAGCGCTCCACGCAGATCCGCTCCCCGGAGATCCGCGTCCCGGAGCGCCGCGCCCGCCAGGTCGGCGCCCGGAGCGAGCCGTCGCCCCCTCGACCGGCGGGCCGGTGGAGCCGTTCCTGCACGAGCGGCCGCGCTCGCCGCGATCAGGAGCGGCCGGGACGCTCCGTACTCCGCGTCGACGTCGACCGCGACCACCTGCTCCGGCTCGCCGAGGGTGTGCGCGTGCACCGCGTCGAACCGCACGCGCAGCTCCTCGAGGAGCGGCGCGCCGACCCCGGGCAGCGCCAGCGCGGAGTCGAGGTACCAGAGCAGCTCGTGCAGCCGGCGCATCAGCGGGAACACCGCGAACATCCGCTCGCGCACCGCCGGATCCGACCGCCAGGAGACGCCGCCGAACGTCTGCTGCGAGACCTTCTGGCCGGCGCCGAAGCAGTCGAAGACGGTGCAGCCGACGAAGCCCTGCGGCCGGAGCCGGCGGTGGATCGTGCAGGCGTCCTCGCCGTCGAGGTTGACGCACGGGTCCCCGGCGCGCTTGTCGAAGGGGAAGTCGGCGGAGCGGGCGAAGGCGAGGGCGACGCAGCACAGGCCGAAGCAGTTCGCGCAGTCGGCGCCGAGGTCCTCGCGGCGGCCGAGCTCGACCCTGGTGCGTGACGTCATCCGTCCGAGCCTACGCGCGGCGCGACTCCCGCTCAGTGCGCGAGGGCGAGCACGCCGACGACCAGCACGCCGAGACCCACGATCCCGAGCAGCGAGACGAGGCTCTCCTTCCAGGAGAGGCCCGCGCGCACGACGGCGATGAGGGCGATCCCGGCGAGCGTGGCGATGTAGACGCCCGCGCCGATCCGCAGCGCGACCGTCGCGTCGATCCAGCCCAGCGCCGCGGCCCCGAGAGCGAGGACCGGCAGTGACGCCGAGGCGAGCGCCCCGCCCGCGATCCGCAGCATCGTGCGCGCCTCGGCCCGCGAGGGCGTCGCGGCGTGCACGACCTGGTGCGCGATCACCTCGGCGACGAAGCCCGCTGCCGAGATCCCGACGATCGAGATCACGAGGCTCTGGAGGGCGTGGGCCGCGTCGGGGTGGTCGCCGACGAGGTAGATCATCACCACGGCCAGGCCCGTGAAGGTCGCGTAGACGCGCTCCTTGAGGGCCCGGGCGATCTCGTCGAGGGGGCGGCGGGTCCGCTCCGCCCACCGGCCGGCGCGGCCCGGGCGCAGGCGCACGGGCGTCATCCGGTCGGCCGGGGCGGTTCGGCCCTCGTCCGCCGCTCCGTCAGTAGGAGGCGGAGTCGACACGTGCCGCGGAGGAGTCGCCCGAGTGCCGCGCGGCGAGGTCGCCGAGGATGGTCGCGGAGCCGCTGGTGCCGAAGCGGGTGACGCCGAGGCCGCGGTAGGCGAGGAGCGTGTCGAGGTCGCGCACGCCGCCGGACGCCTTCACCTGGACGGCCTCGGAGACGGCGCCGCGCATGAGGCGGAGGTCGTGCTCGTTCGCTCCGCCGCCCGCGAAGCCCGTGGCGGTCTTGACGAAGTCCGCTCCGGCGCGCTCGGCCGCCCGGCTGCCCTCGACGACCTGCTCGTCGTCGAGGAGGCTCGTCTCGAGGATGACCTTGACGACGTGGCCGTCGGCGGCCTCGACCACGGCGCGGACGTCGTCCTCGACGTCCTGGAGCAGGCCGCTGCGGAGGCGCCCGATGTTGACGACCATGTCGAGCTCGGACGCACCGTCGGCGAGCGCCTGACGCGACTCCGCGACCTTCGCCGCAGTGGAGGTGGTGCCGTGGGGGAAGCCGATGACCGTGCCGACCAGGACGCCGGAGCCCTCGAGCCGGGCGACCGAGTGGGCGATGTCGGAGGGGCGGACGCAGACGCTGAACACGCCGGACGCGCGCGCCTCGTCGAGCTGGGCGTCGACGTCGGCGCGGGTGAGCTCGGGCTTCAGGATCGCGTGGTCGATGAGCGCCGCGATCTCGGCGACGGTGGGCAGGCTGGAGTCGGTCATCCGCACATTTTACGTCCGCCGGCGGGGCGGACGACGAAGGCCCGTGATCCTTCGATCACGGGCCTCCGGCGGTTCACGCTGCTAGCGGCGCTCGGTCACCAGCTGGACTTGGTGATGCCGGGCAGCTCGCCGCGGTGCGCCATGTCACGGAAGCGGACACGCGAGATGCCGAACTTCGTGAGGTTGCCGCGGGGGCGGCCGTCGACGGCGTCGCGCGAGCGGACGCGGACGGGCGAGGCGTTGCGGGGGAGCTTCTGGAGGCCGACGCGGGCGGCCTCACGGGTCTCGTCGGTCCCGGCCGGGTCGACGAGGGCCTTCTTCAGCTCGAGGCGCTTGGCGGCGTAGCGGTCGACGATCACCTTGCGCTGCTCGTTGCGGGCGATCTTGCTCTTCTTGGCCATACTTAGCGCTCCTCGCGGAAGTCGACGTGCTTGCGCACTACGGGGTCGTACTTCTTGAGCACGAGACGGTCGGGGTCGTTGCGGCGGTTCTTCTTGGTCACGTAGGTGTAACCGGTGCCGGCCGTCGAACGGAGCTTGATGATCGGACGGACGTCCTGCTGCTTGGCCATTAGATCTTCACCCCGCGAGCGAGAACATCCTTGACGACGGACTCGATGCCACGGGCGTCGATGACCTTGATGCCCTTGGCCGAGAGGGTCAGGGTGACGTTACGGCGAAGCGACGGCACGTAGTACGTCTTCTTCTGCACGTTCGGGTCGAAGCGGCGCTTGGTGCGCCGGTGCGAGTGCGAGATGGCGTGCCCGAAGCCGGGGACGGCTCCGGTCACCTGGCAGACTGCTGCCATGGTTTCCTCCATGTGTGGTTACCGTGGATCACGCGCGGCACGAGGCCCCGCCCGACCCACCCAAGGTCACTTGTCGGCGCACCGCCCGCCTGTCCGGCCGGAGCCGGGGCTCCTGCCCGGTGGGCAGCACGCAAGCGCGCGCAGATGCACGCAACTTCGCTAGGTTACGCGACCCGGGCGGCGGCCGCAACAGCCGGGGAGCGCCACGGGCGCCCGGGCGCCGGGCGCGGCATTGCCCCCCGCTCGCGGTGACCGCTACGGTCGCGAGAACGCTCCGGGGGTCGGAGCATGCGAGGGGGGCCCGTGGACCGGTTGAGGCGACGCGCGCTGCTGCTGGGGATCGCCTCCTCGGCGGTCGCGCTGACGGGCTGCGCGCCCGCCCGGCCCGCTCCCGCGGCGCTCCCGCCGAGCACGGCGCCGGCGCTGCTGCCGTCCGCCACTCCGACGGCCGTCCCGCCCCCTCCCCGCCCTGTGCCGACCACCACCGCCGCGGCGACTCCGGTGCGGGCGAAGGCGCCGCTGCCGACAGGCACGATCTCGGAGCTGCCCGGCGAGGGGAGCCTGCTCGCCTGGACCGTCGACGACGGCGCCGACTCGGACGTGGTCGCCGCCTACGCGCAGTTCGCCCGGGACACCGGCACCCGGCTGACCTTCTTCCTCAACGGGAAGTACGACTCGTGGACCGAGAACGCGCCGCTGCTGGCTCCGCTCGTCGCCTCGGGGCAGGTGCAGCTCGCGAACCACACCTGGTCGCACGCCGACCTGACGAGCCTCTCGAGCGACGGCGTGCAGGAGGAGCTGAGCCGCAACGGCGACTTCATCCGCTCGACCTACGGAGTGGAGGCGGCGCCCTTCTACCGTCCGCCGTTCGGCTACACGGACGAGCGGAGCCGAGCCGCCGCGGCGGAGATCGGCTACACGGCGACGGTGCTCTGGTACGGCTCGCTCTCGGACTCGGGGCGGATCACGCCGGAGCAGGTGGTCGGCTTCGCGGACCAGTGGTTCCTCCCCCAGCACATCGTGATCGGGCACGCGAACGTCGATCCGGTGACGCAGGTCTACGCGCGGCTCGTCGACATCCTCCGCGAGCGCTCGCTCGAGACGGTGACCCTCCGCGACGTCTTCGCCGTCTGAGCGCCTCCCCGCTGGCGCTGGTCAGCGGAGCGCGGCGCGCGCGGCGGCGGAGACGGCCGCGGCGACCGCGTCGAGGGCGGGCGTGTGCAGGGCCCACTGCTGCCAGTAGAGGGGAACGTCGACGGGGTCGCCGCCCAGCTCGACCAGCCCCTCGCCGCCGACCGGGGCCTGCAGCTCGGGCAGCATCCCCCACCCCATGCCCAGGCGCACGGCGCGCTCGAAGTCGGTCGACCCGGGGACGCGGTGCTGCGGCGGGCTGCCGTCGACGCCGGCGGCCCGGAGGAAGTCGTCCTGCAGGCGGTCCTTCTCGTCGAAGACGACCAGCGGAGCCGTGGCGAGGGCAGTGGCGAGGGCGGCGGTGCCGAGGCCGGCCGTGCCGCCGTCCGGGAACCAGCGCTCGGCGAACGCGGGCGCGGCCATCGCGCGGTATCGCATCACTCCGAGGGGCGCGACGGTGCAGCCGAGCACCGCCTCCGACTCGCCGGTGACGGCCGCCAGCACGGTGCCGTCGCGGAGGAACGCGGTGGTGTGCGCCTGGTCCTCGCGGTGCAGCTCCACCACGACGTCGGGGACGGAGGCGAGCGCGGGCAGCACCCAGGTGGCGAGGGAGTCGGCGTTGACGGCGAGCGGGAGGACGACCGGGCCCGCCCCCGCCGCGTCCTCGCCGCCGAGGGAGCGGACCGCGTCGTCGGCGAGCAGCTCGATCTGGCGGGCGAGGCGGAGGAGCCCGGCACCGGCCTCCGTCGCGACGACGGGGCGCGAGCGCACCAGCAGGACGCGGCCGGCGGCGGTCTCGAGCGCCTTGATCCGCTGACTGAGGGCGGAGGGGGTGATGTGCAGGGCGCGGGCGGCGGCGTCGAAGGAGCCGTGCCGGACGGAGGCGGCGAGCGCGCGCAGGCGGGAGAGGTCGAGATCATCGGTCAGCATCAGTGCCGCTTACGGTACTGAAGGAGCATGAGCTGGTCTACAGGAGCGCGCCGCCCTACCGTCGGAGCGTGTCCCCCCTCCTCGCCGCCCTCTCCGGCCTCGGCTTCGGCCTCTCGCTCATCATCGCGATCGGCGCGCAGAACGCCTTCGTGCTCCGCCAGGGCCTCCGCCGCGAGCACGTGCCCGCCGTCGTCGCGATCTGCGCTCTGTGCGACGCCGCACTGATCGTGCTCGGGATCGCGGGGATCGGGGCGGTCCTGGAGTCGGCGCCGTGGCTGCTGGTGGTGATCCGCTGGGGCGGCATCGTCTTCCTCCTCGCCTACGCGGTGATGGCGGCGAGGCGCGCACTGCGGCCGGGGACGCTCGACGGCGATCATGCCGGCGCCTCGACCTCGCTCCGCACGGCGATCGGCACGTGCCTGGCGCTCACGCTGCTCAACCCGCACGTCTACCTCGACACGGTCGTGCTGCTGGGGTCGGTCGCGAACACGCACGGCGACGAGCGCTGGTGGTTCGGGGCGGGGGCGGCGGCCGGGAGCGTTGTATGGTTCACCGCTCTCGGCTTCGGAGCGCGGGCGCTGCGGCCGCTGTTCCGGAGCCGCGGGGCCTGGCGCATCCTCGACGCGGCCGTGGCGGTCGTGATGGTGGTGCTCGCGGTGTCGCTGGCACTGCACTGAGGCGCCGCGCCTCTCCTTCTCCTGCCGGAGGGTGACCGCCGACCGCGCCGCCGGGCCGGGATCGGTGGTGCGCTCGCGTGCCTGAGGCGGGCGGCGGCCATCGGGAGACGCCGGTCCGCGAGAGGATGTGCGGCATGGTCCAGATCCCGCGGTTCCGGTCGATCCGCTTCACGCGGCCGGAGTGGGCCCTCATCGGCATCACCGCGATCTGGGGAGGGACCTTCCTCGCGGTGCACGTCGCGATGGAGCACAGCGGACCGCTGTTCTTCGTCGGGATGCGGTTCGCGACCGCGGGGCTGATCAGCGCCGCCGTGTTCCACCGGTCGCTCCGCGGGATGCGGCGGATCGACCTCGCCGCCGGCGTCGCGATCGGGGTGATGATCTTCGCGGGCTACGGCCTGCAGACCTTCGGACTGCAGACGATCACGAGCAGCACCTCCGCGTTCCTCACGGCGCTGTACGTGCCGCTGGTGCCGCTGCTGCAGTGGGTCGTGTTCCGGCGCCGCCCGGGCGCGCTGACGCTGGTGGGCGTCGCGCTGGCGTTCGTCGGGCTGCTCCTGATCGCGGGCCCGCAGCCGGGCGTCGCGCTCGGAGCGGGCGAGGTGGCGACGATCGTGAGCACGCTGCCGATCGCGGCGGAGATCATCCTGATCGGCCTCGTCGCCGGACGCGTGGACCTCGGCCGGGTGACCGTGGTGCAGCTGCTGGTCGCCGGCGCGCTCGGGTTCGCCTCGATGCCGCTCGCGGGCGAGGCGGTCCCGGCGTTCTCGTGGGTCTGGCTGATCGCCGCGCTCGCGCTCGGGGCGAGCAGCTGCCTGATCCAGCTGACGATGAACTGGGCTCAGCGCTCGGTCTCGCCGTCGCGCGCCACGATCATCTACTCCGCGGAACCGGTCTGGGCCGGCCTGATCGGCCGCCTCGCCGGCGACCGCCTCCCCGCGCTCGCCCTGCTCGGGGCGGGGTTCATCGTCGCGGGCACGCTCGTCAGCGAGCTGAAGCCGCGCCGGGAGCCCGGGCCGCCGGCTCTCAGGTGACGGCGGGGAGGGCGGCCATGGCGACGAGCGCTCCGCCGGCGTCGATGATCTCGACGGCGGCGACGGACTCGCGCAGGACGGCCGCGTTCATCTCGCAGTCGAGCTCCGCGGAGCTGCCGAGGAAGGAGCCGGACGGGAGCCGCTCACCGGAGCCGGTGATCAGCACGAGGTCGTAGCTCTCGCCGAGGGCGAAGCCGGTCCCGCGGAGGATCGTCTCGGTGCCCCAGGTGTGCGCGACCAGCGAGCCGTCGAGCGTCACGCCGGCCGTCCGCTCGTCGAAGGCGATCGCCTCGACGGCGCCGAGCGTCCCGGGCGGACCCGCGACGGGGCGCTCGTCGGCGGACCGCAGGGCCGCTCCGGCGACGCCGCCCACGACGAGGAGCGAGGCCGCCGCCGCGACGGCGAGCACGGCACGGAGGCGCAGGGCGCGGAGGCCCGGGGCGCGCTCGGGCCGCTCCCCGGCGAGCGCGGCGACGCGCGACCGCAGCTCGGGCGAAGGCTCCGCCTCCTCCCAGCGGCCCAGCGCGCCGAGCCGGTCGACCACCGCGCCGAACGACGCGAGCTCGCGGTCGATCGAGGGGTCGGCGGCGCGCAGGAGCTCGAACTCGCGCGCCTCCTCGGCGGAGAGGTCGCCGGCGAGGGCCGCGGCGAGGAGCTCCTCGCGGCGGCCGCCTGGCTGGTCTCGGTCGGTCACGGTCTCTCCTCATCGGTGGGTCCGGCGCCCGCGAGGTGACCGCGGAGCGCTCGGAGAGCGTAGAAGGCCCGGCTGCGCAGCGTCGCGACCGGCACGCTCGTGGCGGCCGACAGCTCGGCGTACGTCTCGCCGTGCAGGTGGACGGCGACGACGACCTGCCGGTGCTCGGCGGAGAGCCGCGCGAGCGCCTCGGCCATCGCGAGCGGCTCGAGGGGGTCGCGGTCCTCCGCGGGCACCTCCTCCAGCACCTCGGCCTCGACCAGGCGCGGAAGGCGCTGACGCGAGCGGTGCACGTCGATGACGACGTTGCGGGCGATGGCGAAGAGCCAGGTGCGGGTACTGGCGCGCTCAGCGGAGTAGCTCGCCCGCGAGCGCCAGGCGCGCAGGAACGTCTCCTGCACGCAGTCCTCGGCGAGGCCGCGGTCGCGCAGGGCGTTGAGCGCGAAGCCGAGCAGCGCGGACCCGTGCTCGTCGAAGGCGGCGGCCGGGTCGAACTCCGCCCTCCGGGGTTCGAGGCGCACCACGGGAGCCGGGACCTCCGAGTGCTCGCGCGGCATCGCGGGCCCTTCGTCTCGTCGTGCCGTCGCCGTCCGCGCCACACCGCCTCCTCGTCGGGACCGGTGGTCCGTCGGAAGGGGGTACGGCCGCGGCGGCAGCAGCGTTCATCGGAGGCGAGGACCGTCTCCGTGAAGATCTTCTCAGATGGAGTGAACGCAGCGCCGCTCCCGGCCGTACCCCCTGCATCGGGCCCGATCGGCGCTCGCGAACGAAAGGCTCCACCATGACGAAGACGTCCCCCGCGCGGAACCGCGCCGGCCGCCGCCTGCTCTCCCTCGGCGGCATCACCGCCGTCGCGGCCGCCTCCTTCTTCGCCGCCGCGCCGGCCCAGGCCGAGACCGAGGTCGCCGAGCCGTCCTCCTTCACCAGCGCCTTCACGGTGATGGCGACGCCCGACCAGGTCGTGAACGCCGACTCCGCTGCGACCCCGGGCCAGCCCGGCGCCGCGGGCGAGATGACCTTCCGGGTCAACAGCGACCTCGACGTGATCTGCTACGACATCACCCTCACCGGCGTGACCGGCGATTACCAGAGCCCCGCGAAGACCGCGACGCACATCCACCAGGCGGCGCTGGGCAAGGCGGGCCCGCCGCGCATCGCGTTCCCGAACCCCGCGCCGGTCGGCGACGGCCCCCGCACCAGCAGCGGCTGCCTGCAGGGCCCCTTCACCACGGGCATCCAGGCGAACGGGGCCGACACCGGCGCCGGATTCACGCTGAAGGCGCTCGAGGCCGATCCCGCCGCCTTCGCGGGCGACTCGCACACGGCCTCGTACGCGGCGGGCGTCGTCCGCGGCCAGCTCTCGCAGGTGCCGGTCGGCGGCCTCCAGACCGGTGGCGGCGCGACCGCCGCTGGGAGCGACGCCACGGGCTCGTCCGGTCTCGCCGCGGTGGCCGGCCTCGGAGCCGTCGCCGCCCTCGGCGCGGCCGGAGTCGTCATCGCCCGCCGGCGCACCGCCTCCTGATCGTGGGCACCCGGTCGAGGAGCGGCGCGGCGGCACTGTGCGCCGTGCTGCTCCTCGGGGGGTGCGCCGCCGCGGACCGGACGGCAGGGGCGGGGCCGCGGGCCGACGTCGCCACGGCTCCCTCCGGTGAGCTGCCCGCGAGCGCCGCCTCCGCCGCGCCTCCAGCCCCCGCCCCCGTGCCCGCCGCCGCCGCGCCCACGCCCACCGTCGGCGTCGAGCCCGCCCGGCTGAGCGTGCCCGCGATGGGCCTGGACGAGCCGCTGATCGCCCTGGGCATCCAGTCGGACGGCGCCATGGAGGTGCCGGTGGACTACGACGACGTCGGCTGGTTCTCGGAAGGCGGGCGCCCGGGCGGGAGCGGCCGCACCGTGATCGCCGCACACGTCGACTCACGGTCCGGTCCCGCCGTCTTCTTCCGCCTCGGCGAGCTCGCCCCGGGCGACGAGATCGCGGTGAGCGGAGTGGACGGCTCCGACCACCGCTACCGGGTGACGGCGGTCGAGTCCCACGCCAAGGCCGCGTTCCCCACCGCCCGCGTGTTCGGCGCGACCCTCGAGGAGGAGCTGATCCTCGTGACCTGCGGCGGCGAGTACGACACGGCGATCGGCCGCTACCGGGACAATCTCGTGGTGTTCGCCGCTCCGGTCTGACGGAGGGGTGGGGGCGGCTGCACGAGAGACGAGTTGCACGAGCGGGCCGTCGGCGCAAGGGGCCGGGCGCGCGGGCGCGGTGTGGTCGGATGAAGAGGGCCGGTCATCGCCGACTCCCCCCCCCTCCCCGCCGTCTCCCGCACCCCGCCGCCTTGGCGCGCCCGATCCGACAGGACGCCCGTGTCCACCAGCCCCCGCCCCACCCTCTTCGCCCTGCCCGGACTCGGGCTCGACGGCCGGGCCTTCGACGCGCTCGCCCGTGAGCTCGCCGACGTCGCCGACCTCGTCGCGCTCGACCTGCCCGGCGGATCCGGGACCTCTCTCGAGGAGATGACCGCCGCCACGATCCGCCGGATCCGCGAGCACGGCGCCTCCCGCTGGTTGCTCCTCGGGCACAGCATGGGCGGGAAGATCGCCTCGCTCGTGGCCTCGCGCACGGTCACCGGCCGCTCGGGCCTGTTCGGACTCGCCGGCGTCGTGCTCCTCGCCGGGTCGCCGCTCTCGCCCGAGCCGATGGAGGAGGAGCGCCGCTCGACCATGCTCGGCTGGGTCGACGACGGACACCTCGACGAGGCGCAGGCGCGCGAGTTCGTCGACCAGAACGTCGGGTCGCCGCTGCCCGCCGACGCCGACGCGGAGGTGCTGGCCGAGCTGCGCCGCTACTCCCCCGAGGGCTGGCGCGACTGGCTCGAGCACGGCAGCCGCGAGGACCGCAGCGGCGAGGCCGCCCTCGGCGCCGTGCCCGCGCTCCTGATCGCGGGCGGCGAGGACGGCGACCTCGGTGCCGACGCGCAGCGCCGCCTCAACGGCTCCCTCTACTCCCGCGCCCGGCTGCTCACGCTCGCCGGAGCGGGCCATCTCCTGCCGTTCGAGCGCCCGGCCGAGGTGGCCGCGGCGATCCGCCGGTTCTGGGAGGAGGAGGCGGGCACGGCGCCGTCGGTCCCGGCCGACGTCGGCGCGGCCATCGCCTCCGCCCGCACCTCCACGCGGGTGCGCGGGCTGCTGGCCGTCCGCGCGCTCGCCGACGACCCGGAGTACGCGCCGCGCGCCCTGACCGTCGCCCAGCTCGCGGAGCTGCGCGCGATCGCCGACCGGGTCGTCCCGCAGGAGGGCGGCCGGATCGACCTGGCCGCCCGCGTGGACGCGCAGCTCGCGAACGGCGAGGGCGACGGCTGGCGCAACGCCGACCTGCCGGCCGACCCGATCGCCTACGGTCTGGCGCTCGACACCCTCCGGGGCTTCGCCGACCTCGGCCCCGCCGAGCAGGACGCCCGCCTCACCGCGATCGCCGACGGCTCCGCGGAGCCCGGCGAGCCCTCGGCCGGCGGGCTCGGCGCCGAGCAGCTGACCGCCTGGTTCGAGGACTGCCGCGTCGACCTGGTGAAGCAGTGGCTGGCCCACCCCGCGTCGATGGCGCGGATCGGCTACGACGGCTACGCCAGCGGCGGCGACACGCTGCCGCTCGTGACGGGCTTCCGCCTGCTCGGCGCCGACGACCGCGAGACCTGGGAACCGACGACGAGGAGTCACCGATGAACACGACCGGCATGCGCCGCTTCCCGCTCGACGAGACGGTCGACGCCGTCGTGATCGGCACCGGGGCCGGCGGAGCGCCCCTGCTCTCGGTGCTCGCCGCTCGCGGGCTGCGCGTCGTCGCCCTCGAGGCCGGACCGCACTTCGATCCGCTGGGCCACACCTCCGACGAGACGGCGGCCGTCGAGATCAACTGGATGGAGGAGCGCCTCAGCGGAGGCGAGACCCCCACCGCCTTCGGGCAGAACAACAGCGGCCGCGGCGTCGGCGGCTCGACGCTGCACTGGGGCGCGTTCACGCCCCGCCCCGACCCGCGCGACCTGCGGCTCCGGAGCGACTCCGGTGTCGGCCGCGACTGGCCGATCGAGCACGCCGAGCTCACCGCGTACATCGAGAAGGTGGAGGCGACGATCGGAGTGGCGGGTCCGGCCGAGTACCCGTGGGACCCGTCGCGCCGCTACCTGCAGGGACCGCTGCCGCGGAACGCCTCGGCCGACATGATGCTGCGCGGCTGCGCGGCGATCGGGATGCGCGCGACCGACGCGCCCGCCGCCGTGCTCAGCACGGGTCGCGACGGCCGTCCGGCGTGCGTGAACTGCGGGCAGTGCCATCAGGGCTGCCGGACCGGCGCGAAGACGAGCATGGACGTGACCTACCTGCCGGAGGCGGTGCGGGCCGGAGCTGAGATCCGGGCCGACTCGTTCGTGCACGGGATCGAGCTGGACGCCGCGGGACGTGTGTGCGCCGTGGTCTACACGAGCGATGGAGTGGAGCACCGGCAGCGCTGCTCCGCCCTGTTCCTCTGCGCGGGCGGCGTCGAGACGCCCCGGCTCCTGCTGCACACGGGCATCGCGAACAGCAGCGGGCAGGTGGGCCGGAACTTCCTGGCGCACGGGGCGACCCAGGTCTGGGGCACCTTCGAGAGCGAGATGCGCGGCTACCGCGGCTACCCCTCCTCGGTGATCACCGAGGACACCGTCCGCCCGGCCGACGCGGACTTCGCGGGCGGCTACCTGATCCAGAGCCTCGGGGTGATGCCGCTGACCTACGCGACGACGCTCGCCCGCGGCGCGGGACTCTGGGGTCCCGATCTGATGGACGCCCTCGACGGCTACCGCTTCGCGGCGGGCGTCGGGATCAACGCGGAGTGCCTGCCCGCCGACGGCAACCGGCTGGAACTGACCGACGAGCTGGACGAGCACGGCGTGCCGAAGGCGCGGATCACGTTCTCGGCGGGCGCCAACGAGGAGGCGATCGACCGGCACGCGATCCGGACGATGACCGCGATCGTGGAGGCGGCCGGCGCGACGAGCACGCGGGTGATGGCGCGCACGGCGCACACCCTCGGCACCGTGCGGATGGGCACCGACGCGGGCGCCGCGGTCGTGGATGCGGACGGCCGCAGCTTCGACGTGCCGAACCTCTGGGTGTGCGACAACTCGGTGTTCCCGAGCGCACTGATCGCGAACCCGGCGCTCGCGACGATGGCGCTCTCGCTGCGGACGGCGGACCGCTTCCTGGCGGCGTAGCGGCGAGCGGCGGAGTCGCGGGACCGGACTTCCGGCGAGGGGCGCTGCACGGCAGGGCAGGGCAGGGCAGGGCAGGAGGGTTTCGGAGCCTCGCGCGATCGCGCCGCCCTCGGCGAGACCCGCTCCGGTGCTCGGCGCCATGTGCTCGTGCGTTCGTCGCCACGGCGTCTCGGGGGCGCGTCGATGCACGCGGTTCCTCGGATCCGCGGCAGCGTGCAGGGGTCAGAACGGCGGCGGGTCGTCGAACCTCGGAAGCGCACCCGATCCGGGCGGTCGTGCGGGGAGACCCGGCGGCCGCGTCGTGATGCGGCGCCCGGTGGGAGTGGTCCAGTCGGCGGTGCCGTCGGGATGGAGGAGGTAGGTCCAGCGATCGCCGTGGCGGACGTGGTGGTGGGCGACGCAGAGGCTGGCGAGGTTGCCCGGGTCGGTGCCGCCTCCGTTGCGCCACTCGACGACGTGGTCGGCCTCGGCGGTCGTGGCCGAGCGCGTGCAGCCGGGGAACCGGCAGGTCACGTCGCGGAGCTGGAGGAGGAGCCGCAGCTCGCGGTGCGGGAGGCGGCGGGTGCGGCCGACCGACAGGACAGCGCCCGTGACCGGCTCGGTCAGGACCCGCGTGACGGTCGCGGGGAGCAGGCTCCGAGCGGCCTCGGCCGGGACGGGCCCGTAGCCCTCGAGCTCGACCGGGTCGTCGTCGCGGCCGGAGGCGGTGCTCGCGGCCAGGCTGATGCGCACGTCGGCACGGATGCCGGGCACGACGGTCGGCGCGAGACGGTCGGCGCGGGCGTCCTCGGGGACGGTGCCGATGATGTCGCCGTCGCAGAGGATGTCGGCCAGAGCGTCGGCGCGCAGCTGGGAGAGGGTGCGCCCGTCGCCCTCGCCGACAGTCGGCACGGACGGGCCCGGACTGTCCGACTCCCTGCCCTCGGCGCCGTCGCGGAGGCTCCGGGCGATCCGGTCCAGGCGGCCGTACGCCCCCATCGCGACGTGCGCGGGCAGGAGGGCGCAGAGGGTCGCCATCCCGTCGACCTCGGGGCTCAACCAGACGGCGCGGTCCTCGCGAGCCCGCCGGTGGCGCTCGGCGAGGGGCTGCTCGTGGAGCTCCTCGCGCACTCGGGCCAGCGCCCGCCGCAGCTGCGTCGGCGTCGACCGGACGGCGAGCTCGGCCGCGCGCTCGTCGAAGGCGGCGCGGGAGCCCTCGGGCAGAGAGGCCGCGACCGCGCAGACCGCCTGCCCCGCCTCCCACCGCAGCCGCGCCTCGGCGAGCGCGGACCGGGTGCACGGCAGATCCTCGACCAGGAGGCGTGCGTGGTCGAGCTCGCGGGAGGCCACCCGCTCGGACACCCCGAGGGCTACCGCGAACTCCGCGCGGACCGACCGCTCGACGAGATCGCTCGACGCGTACGGCGCCGCACCTCGGGCGAACGACTCCGGGTGCTCCAGAGCCGCCCGGTGCCCGGCGTGCAGCTCCTCAGCGGCCGCCAGCAGCAGCGGGGACGCCGAGCGGGCGAGCTCGGCGGCGCGGTCGCCGCGCTCGCGCACCTCGCCGAGCACCGCCTCCGCCCCATCGGTCATCCCGTTCGATCTCATACGAGTATTGAATCAGGGACCACCGACACGCAGCGGCCGGACGGGCTCGATCGGGACGATCGGCCCTGATCCGCACCCTGTGGAGGAGCGTCGGCCGGTCGACCCTCCCGAGCCGAGCCGAACCGCGCCGCCCGCAGGCAGAGGACGACCCGCAGCCCGGGCGCCTCCGCACAGCCTCCGCCCGAGCAGCGAGCGCGCGCGCGAGCGCCGGCATCCCCTCGAACGCCCCGCCGCCCCTCGAGCCGCGCCCGCCCGGCATCGAGCACCGGCAGGCATCGCCCGACCAGAACGACAGGGCCGACCGGCCCCGATCCGCACCCTGTGGAGGAGCGTCGGCCGCTCGACTCTCCCGAACCGAACCGAACTGAACCGAACCGCGCCGCCCCGCGCGCAGAAGACGACCCGCAGCTCGGACGCCTCCGAACCGCCCCGCCCGCCCGAGCAGCGAGCTCCCAGCGCACCGCGGAGACCCGAGCGCAGCAGCGAGCGCGCGCACCAGCGCCGGTGTCCCCTCGAACGCCCCGCCTCCCCTCGAGCCGAGCCCGCCCGGCGGAAGCGCCGAACCGGGACCACCTCCCCCGCCGACACCTCGCAACCGCTCCCTACCGGCACCTCCGCGTGGCTCCGCAGCCGCGCCCGGCCGGCACCTCCCCGCTCGGGCCCCCGTCACCCGCCCCCGCGCTCCGCTAACAGCAGCCCCGCTACTCCCCGTCCGCGAAGTCGGTGCTGCGACTCAGCCCCTCCCACTCGTCGGCATCCGCGCGGAGGGCGTCGAGCGCCGAGCGGAAGGCGTCGGAGGAGTCGTTGCCGAGCAGGAGCAGCGACGGGGTCGTCTCCGACTCGACGACCCGGATCAGCGCGTCGGCCGCCCGGGCCGGGTCGCCCTTCTGCGTGCCGTGGGCCGTGTCGTTCTCCTTGCGGCGCCGGCCGGCGGTGTCGGCGTAGTCGGCGATCGGAGTCGCGGACTGGGTGAGCGAGCGGCCCGCGAAGTCGGTGCGGAACCCGCCCGGCTCGACCGAGAACGCTCGGATGCCCAGCGGCGCGACCTCCTTGCGCAGGGACTCGGTGAGCGCCTCGATCGCGGCCTTCACGGCGGCGTAGTAGCCGGAGCCCTCCGGCGAGATGCGCGCGCCGATCGAGGACAGGTTCACGATCGTGCCCGAGCGGCGCTCGCGCATACCGGGCAGCACGGCCTTGATCGTGCGGACCGTTCCGGAGAAGTGCGTGTCGAACAGGCGGTGGACGGCGGCCTCCTCGCCCTCCTCGACGGCGGCGCGGTAGCCGTAGCCGGCGTTGTTGACGAGGACGTCGACTCCGCCGAAGCGCTCCTGGGCGGCGTCGACCGCGGCGGCGACCTGCCCGTCGTCGGTGACGTCGAGGGCGAGGGCCAGGGCCGTCTCGGGGTGGGCCCCGGTGATGTCGCGGACCGAGTCGACGTCACGCGCGGTGACGACGGCCCGGTCACCGCGGGCGAGGACGGCGATCGCGAGGGCGCGACCGAGACCGGTCGAGCAGCCGGTGATGAGCCAGGTGGTCATGGTTCCTTCTTCCTCCGAGGTGACGCACCGCTCCTGAGGAGCGGCGCGCTCCAGTCCACCCCTCCACCCCGGCCGGCGGACAGGGGTGGACCGCTCACGCGAACCGACCCGCCACCTCCGCCAGGCACTCCCGGAACACCCGCACCGCCGGCGACGCCAGCTGCGCCTCGCGCTGGGCGGTGAAGATCGTGCGGCGGGGCGTGCCCGGCAGCTCGAGCAGGCGGCAGTCCGGCGCCTCGCCCGCCCAGACCAGGTCGGGCATCAGGGCGACGGCGTGGCCGGAGGCGGCGAGGCGGATCTGCGCCTGCAGGTCGGCGGTCTCGAAGCGGACGTCCGGCTCGAAGCCCGCGACCCGGCAGGTCTGCTCGGCGAAGTGGCGGCTCGCGGTGCCGCGCGGCTCCATCACCCAGGCGGAGTCGCGGGCCGAGGCGAGGTCGACGACGGCGGAGTCCCGGCTCACGGCGAGGCGGATCGCGTCGGTCGTCAGGTCGCTGCGGACCAGCCCGGGCAGCCACGAGGTCGAGTGGCCGGGGTACTGCTCGGCGACGACGAGGTCGAACTCCCGCGCCCACGACGTCTCGTGCAGCGCGCCCTCCGGCTCGCGCTGCACCATCTCGACCCGCACATCCGGGAAGCGGTCGGCGACGGCCCGGAGCGCACCCGGCATGAGCGCGAGGGCGGCCGACTGGAACACCGCGACGCGCACCCGCCCGGTCACCGACTCCCCCGAGGCCGCGAGCGCCGCCTCCGCCCGCTCGAGCAGGGCCATCACCTCGCCGGCCGCCTCGACCAGGATCTCGGCCTGGGGAGTCAGCTGCACGCGCCGGCCCGCCTTCCGCAGCAGCTCGACGCCGGCCTCACGCTCGAGCACGGCGAGCTGCTGCGAGACGGCGGAGGGACTGTAGGCGAGCGCCTCGGCCGCGGCGGCGAGAGTGCCGCGGATGGCCACCTCGCGGAGCAGGACCAGGCGGCGGACATCGAGCACGGCGTCTCTCCGATCGATCAGCTGAGCTGACCGGTACCGGTAAGGAACGGTCGCTTCTGCTCAACGGTAGTCGGTCGAATACTGAAGGCACCCCCCCTCAGAGCAGAAGGACCGCACCATGACGGATCTCGCCAGCCCCGCTCTCGCCACCGGCCCCGCCGCCGACGGCCCGTCCCCCGATTCGATCGACCCCCGCCTGGTCGACGAGAGCGTCGCCCTGGTGCGGCGCTGGCTGCGCGAGGCGTCCGCGATCCCGATCGACGCCTCCGGGGCGCAGCTGGCGGGCGTGCTGAAGGACCCGTCCGGCCTGGACTTCACGGTCGGCTTCGTCGACGGCGTCGTCCGCCCCGAGGACACCCGGGTCGCGGCGGCGGCGCTGAAGGCGATCGCGGGCGGCGTGCCGTCCTTCCTCCCGGCTCCGATGCGCGGCGCCGTCGCCCTCGGCGGCGTGATGGCGCCGCTCCTCCCGGACGTCGTGGTGCCGATCGCGCGCCGGGTGCTGCGGCGGATGGTCGGCCACCTGATCATCGACGCGACCGACTCGCGCCTGGGCCCGGCCATCGCCGCGATCCGCCGCGACGGCGTCCGGCTCAACATGAACCTGCTCGGCGAGGCCGTCCTCGGCCGCGAGGAGGCCCACCGCCGCCTGGAGGGGACGCACCGGCTCCTCGCCCGCGACGACGTCGACTACGTCTCGATCAAGGTCTCCTCGAGCACCGCCCCGCACAACCCGTGGGCCTTCGACGCCGCGGTCGACGACATCGTCGAGGAGCTGGCGCCGCTGTTCGCCCGGGCCGCCGCCTCCTCGCCGCACAAGTTCATCAACCTCGACATGGAGGAGTACAAGGACCTCGACCTCACCATCGCGGTCTTCACCCGCATCCTCGACCGGCCGGAGTTCGTCGGCCTCGAGGCCGGCATCGTGCTGCAGGCCTACCTGCCGGACGCGCTCTCGGCGATGATCCGCCTGCAGGAGTGGAGCGCCGCCCGCCGGGCCCGCGGCGGCGCCGGCATCAAGGTGCGCCTGGTCAAGGGCGCGAACCTGCCGATGGAGCAGGTCGAGGCCTCGGTCCACGGCTGGCCGCTGGCGACCTGGAGCAGCAAGCAGGACTCCGACACGAACTACAAGCGCGTCGTCGACTACGCGCTGCACCCGGAGCGGATCCGCAACGTGCGGGTCGGCGTCGCCGGGCACAACCTCTTCGACGTCGCGTACTCGTGGCTGCTCGCGGGCACCCGCGGCGTCCGCGAGGGCATCGAGTACGAGATGCTCCTCGGCATGGCCCAGGGCCAGGCGGAGGCGGTGCGCCGCACGGTCGGCTCGCTCCTGCTCTACACGCCGGTCGTCGCGCCGGCCGAGTTCGACGTGGCGATCGCCTACCTGATCCGCCGGCTGGAGGAGGGCGCGTCGAGCCAGAACTTCATGTCCGCCGTCTTCGAGCTCGAGGCCGACCCGGCGCTCTTCGCGCGGGAGGAGGAGCGCTTCCGCGCCTCCGTCGCCGCCCTCGACGGTGCCGTCCCCCCGGCGCACCGCGTGCCCGACCGGTTCGCCGCGAGCGGCCGTCCGGGACCCGGCGACTTCCGCAGCACCCCCGACACCGACCCGTCCGTCGCCGCGAACCGCGAGTGGGCGCAGGCGATCCTCGCGCGCGTCCCCTCCTCCCGGGCCGGCGCCGACGCCATCGAGGCCGCCACGATCGGCACCCTCGACGAGCTGGAGTCGGTGCTCTCCGGAGCCCGCGGCAGCGGCTGGAGCGACGTCCCGGCCGAGGAGCGCGCCCGCATCCTGCACCGCGCCGGCGACGAGCTGGAGGCGCGCCGCGCCGAGCTGCTCGAGGTCATGGCGGCCGAGGGCGGCAAGACCCTCGACCAGGGCGACCCCGAGGTCTCGGAGGCCGTGGACTTCGCCCACTACTACGCCGAGCGCGCCCTCGAGCTCGACGCGGTCGACGGCGCCCGCTTCCACCCGGCCGCGCTGACCCTGGTCGCTCCGCCGTGGAACTTCCCGGTCGCGATCCCGGCCGGCGGCGTCCTCGCCGCGCTCGCTGCCGGCTCCGCCGTGGTCCTCAAGCCCGCCGGGCCGACCGCGCGCTGCGGCGCCGTGGTGGCCGAGGCGCTGTGGGCGGCGGGCGTGCCCCGCGAGGCCCTGCGCCTGCTCCGCCTTCCGGAGGAGGAGCTGGGGCGCGACCTGATCGCCTCCCCGCAGGTCGACCGCGTGATCCTCACCGGCGCCTACGAGACGGCGGAGCTGTTCCGCTCCTTCCGGAACGACCTCCCGCTGCTCGCCGAGACGAGTGGCAAGAACGCGATCGTGGTCACCCCCTCGGCCGATCTCGACCTGGCGGTGAAGGACGTGGTGGCCAGCGCCTTCGGGCACGCGGGCCAGAAGTGCTCCGCCGCCTCGCTCGTGGTGCTGGTCGGCTCCGTCGCGCGCTCGAAGCGGTTCCGCGCGCAGCTGCTCGACGCGGTCTCCTCGCTCACGGTCGGCTACCCGACCGACCCCGCGACGCGGATGGGGCCGGTGATCGAGCCGGCCGAGGGCAAGCTGCTGCGCGGCCTGACCGGGCTCGGCGCCGGCGAGACCTGGCTGCTGCAGCCGCGGAGCCTGGACGACTCCGGACGCCTGTGGAGCCCCGGCGTCCGCGACGGCGTGCGCCGCGGGTCCGAGTTCCACCGCACCGAGTACTTCGGGCCGATCCTCGGGATCATGACGGCGGCGACCCTCGACGAGGCGATCGCCGTCGTCAACGAGGTCGACTACGGACTCACCTCGGGTCTGCACGCGCTCGACCCGGAGGAGATCGGCACCTGGCTCGACGGGATCGAGGCGGGCAACCTCTACGTGAACCGCGGCATCACCGGGGCGATCGTGCAGCGCCAGCCGTTCGGCGGCTGGAAGAAGTCGGCGGTCGGCCCGGGCACCAAGGCGGGCGGGCCGGACTACCTGCTCGGCCTGGGCTCCTGGACCGCGGCGCCGGCGGAGGCGACCGCTCCGGTCGTCGGGCCGGCCGCCCGCCTGCTGGCCGCGTCGCGCACGGAGCTCTCGGCGGAGGAGTACGCCGCAGTGGAGCGGACGGCGCGCAGCTGCGCGGCGGCGTGGGCCGCGGGCGCTCCTCGCGACGTGACAGGGCTGGAGGCGGAGCGCAACGTCTTCCGCCGCCTGCCCTACGACTCCGCCGTGCTGGTGCGCCTGGCCGCCGGGGAGCCGCTGGGCTCGCTCGTGCGGGTGGCCGTCGCGGCGGCGACCGCGCAGGCGCGCGTCGTCGTCTCGAGCGCCGTGGCGCTGCCTCCGCAGCTCGCCGCCGGGCTCGACGAGGCGGCGGGTGCCGTCGTGGTGGAGGACGACGCGGCGTGGGAGGCGCGGGTGCGCGCTCACGGCGCCGGACGGGTGCGCCTGCTGGGCGCCTCCGCCGCGACGGTGACGGCCGTGACGGGCGGACGCCCCGACCTCGCGGTCTACGCCGGCGCGGCGACCGAGGCGGGCCGGCTGGAGCTGCTGCCGTTCCTCCGCGAGCAGGCCGTGTCGATCACGGCCCACCGCTTCGGCACGCCGGACCACCTCACGGACGGCCTGCTCTGACGACCCTCCCGCGAGATGCCACTTGAGTACGCCCGCCGCGGCGTGTCGCGTACTCAAGTGGCATCTCGCGCAGGGGCACGCAGGAGAGCGGGCGCCGCGGAGGGATCAGAACAGGCCGCGCGGGGGCTCGATCGAGGCGAGGACGCCGGGGGCGGCGATCACGCTGAGGCGGCCGACCTCCTCCGGGGTCAGCTCGGGCAGGCGCTGAGCGAGGTCGAGGAAGCGCTCGATCTCGGACTCCTCGAGCACGTCGGCCGCGAGCGTGCGGAACTTCGACACGTACTGCTCGCGGCTGAACGGGTGCGCGCCCAGCGGGTGCGCGTCCGCCACCGCGATCTCGTCGACGATCGTCGTGCCGTCCGTCATCAGGATCTCGACACGCGCGCCGAAGGCCTTCTCGCCCGGATCAGTGGAGTGGTAGCGGCGCGTCCACTCCGCGTCCTCCTGCGTGGTGACCCGGTGCCAGAGCGCGATCGTGTCGGCGCGGGCGGCCCGCTCGGGGGCGTAGCTGTGCACGTGGTGCCAGGAGCCGTCCTGCAGCGCCACCGTGAAGATGTACGGCACGGAGTGGTCCAGCGTCTCGCGGGACGCGGAAGGGTCGTACTTCTGCGGGTCGTTCGCGCCCGAGCCGATCACGAAGTGGGTGTGGTGCGAGGTGTGCAGGACGATCCGCTCGACGCGCTCGGGATCGGCGGCCTCGGGGTGGGTGCGGTGCAGGCGGCGGGCGAGGTCGATCAGCGCCTGCGCCTGGTACTCGGCCGAGTGCTCCTTCGTGTACGTGTCGAGGATCGCGCGCTTGGCCTCGCCGCGGTCGGGCAGCGGGACGTCGTAGCTCGCGTCGGCGCCGTCGAGCATCCAGGCGATGACGCCGTCCTCGCCCTCGTAGATCGGCGACGGGCTGGTCTCGCCGCGCATCGCCCGGTCGACCGCCTCGATCGCCATCTTCCCCGCGAAGGCCGGCGCGTACGCCTTCCAGCTCGAGATCTCGCCCTTGCGCGACTGGCGCGTGGCGGTCGTCGTGTGCAGGGCCTGCGCGACGGCCTGCTCGATCGTCGCGACGTCGAGGCCGAGCAGCGTGCCGATCCCGGCGGCGGCCGAGGGGCCGAGGTGCGCCACGTGGTCGATCTTGTGCCGGTGGAGGCTGATCGCGCGCACCAGGTCGACCTGGACCTCGTAGCCGGTGACGATGCCGCGGACGAGCTGCGCCCCGCCGATGCCCGCGTGCTGGGCGACGGCGATCAGCGGAGGGATGTTGTCGCCCGGGTGCGAGTACTCGGCCGCCAGGAACGTGTCGTGGTAGTCCAGCTCGCGCACGGCGACCCCGTTGGCCCAGGCCGCCCACTCGGGCGAGACCCGGCGGGCCGGGTCGACGCCGAGGACGACCGAGCCCTGGCCGCCGATGGACGCGGGGTGCGCCAGCGCCTGCGCGCGGGCGGCGACCACGGGGCGGCGCAGGAGCGATGCGGTGGCGACGGCGGCGTTGTCGATGACGCGGTTGACCACCATCTCGGCGACCTCGTCGTCGATCTCGACCGGATCGGCGGCGACCTCGGCGAGCGCGTGGGCGAGCTGCCCGTGTCGCGGGAGCTCCTCGTCGCTGCGGTGGACGCGGACGTGGTGTTCGTGCACGGGCGGCTCCTCTGACTCCCCCCCAGGCTATCCCTCCCCCCGATCCCCCGATCTCGCGAAATTTCGCGAGATCCCACCGCACGGTCGAGATGGCCCGCCCTCCCACGGGATCTCGTCCGCGACCCGGCATCTCGGGAACCGCCTCCGAGGAGCGCGGGCAGAATGGCCCGATGAGCTCCCCCACTCGCGTCGCGGCGTTCGACTGCGGCACCAACTCCCTCCGCCTGCTGATCGCCGACGTGGAGGGCGGCCGCCTCCGGGACGTCCAGCGCCGGACCGAGCTCGTGCGGCTTGGCCGCGGGGTCGACCGCACCGGCCGCTTCGATCCGGCGGCGCTCGAGCGGACCCTCGCCGTCACCCGCGAGTACGCGGCCGCCGCGCAGGAGGCCGGCGCCGAGCGCCTCCGCTTCGTCGCCACCTCGGCCACCCGCGACGCCGCCGACCGCGAGGACTTCCTCGCCGCCGTCGAGCGGATCCTCGGCGTGGCACCGGAGACGATCTCCGGCGTGGAGGAGGCGCGGCTCTCGTTCCGCGGCGCGGTCTCGGCCGTCGACTCCGCCCGGCCCGTCCTGGTCGTCGACCTCGGCGGCGGCTCGACCGAGCTCGTGCTCGGCGGGGCGGAGCCGGAGCAGGCGCACTCGATGGACGTCGGCAGCGTCCGCCTGACCGAGCGCCACCGCCGGGCCGCCGCGCCGACCGAGGGCGAGCGCGCGGCGATCCGCGCGGACGTGCGCGCCGCCCTGGCCGCCTCCTCCGTCGACCTCTCGCAGGCTCGGGGCGTCGTCGGCGTCGCCGCGACCGTGCTCACGATCACCGCGCACGTCCTCCGCAGCACCGACCGCGCCGCGCTCGAGACGACCCTCCCCCTCTCCGACGTGCTCGCCGCCTGCGACGAGCTCGCCGCTCTCTCCCCCGCCGGGACGGCGGCCCTCCCCTGGGTCCGCCCGGGGCGCGAGGACGTGCTCGCGGCCGGGGCACTGGTCTGGGGCGAGGTCCTCCGCGCCGTCCGCACGGCCTCGCCGGGCGTCGACCGGGTCCGCTCGACCGCGCACGACATCCTCGACGGGATCGCGCTCGGCCTCGCCTGATGTCCGTGCCGGTCAGGCGGTGAGGGCGCTCCCGGCGTCCCGCGGGAGGCGGGCGGCGGCGACGAGCGGCACGAGGGTCAGCACCGCGAGGGCGAGGAAGGCGACGCGGTAGGGGACGAGTCCGGGCCCGATCGCGGTGCCGACGGCGAGCGCCACCGCGCCCACCGCGACTCCGAGGCCGGCCGCGATCTGCTGCGTGGTGGCGTTGAGGGTGTTCGCGCCCGACATCCCCTCCTGCGGGACCTCGGCGAACGTGACGGTGTTGTAGGCGGTGAAGCCCGCCGAGCGGGCCACTCCGCTCAGCACCAGCAGCGCGACCACGAGCGCCACCGGAGTCGCCGGCTCGAGGAACGCCATCGCCGCCATGCACGCCGCCCCGACCGCGCTCGCCGCGACCAGCACCCCGCGGAAGCCGAGGCGCCGCAGCAGCGGAGTCGTGGCCGGCTTGATCGCCAGGTTGCCGGCGAAGAGCGCCAGCACCACGGAGCCGGCCTGCACCGGGCTCCAGCCGAACGCGTCCTGGAACAGCAGCGGGAGCAGGAACGGCACCGCGTTCACGGTCGCCCGGTAGAGCGATCCGCTCGCGTTGGCGATCCGGAAGGTGCGGAAGCGGAAGGCGTCGAGCCGCACGAGCGGATTCTCGGCGCGGCGCAGGTGCCGCACGGCGAGCGCCGTCACGACCGCGCCGACGAGCATCGGCGCCACCGCTCGCCCGTCGAGCTCGGAACCGGTGAGGAGCCCCGCCGCTCCGACCAGCGCGCCGAGCCCGACCGCGACGAGCACCAGCCCGGTGACGTCGAGCGGGGGCGGCGCGCTCTCGGCGGTGGCGGGGACGATCCGGCGCGCGATCGCGAACGCGACGACCCCGAGGGGCAGGTTGATCAGGAAGATCCAGTGCCAGGAGGCGACGGTGGTGAGCAGGCCGCCGAGGAACGGTGCGATCACGGGCGCGACCAGTCCCGGCCAGACCAGGATCGCGATGGCGTGGATGATCCCCTCCCGCGGGGTCGCCCGTAGCACCGCGAGCCGGCCGACCGGGACCATCAGCGCTCCGCCGACGCCCTGCAGGACTCGGGCGCCGACCAGCAGCGGCAGCGTGGGGCTGAGGGCGCAGAGCAGGGAGGCGAGGGTGAAGACGGCGATCGCGGTGGTGAACACGCGGCGCACGCCGAAGCGCTCGCTGAGCCAGCCCGAGGCCGGGATGAGGACGGCGACGGTGAGGAGGAACGCGGTGACGGTGATCGAGACCGCGGCGGAGTCGACGCCCAGGTCGGCGGCGATCGCGGGCGCGGCCGTCGTCACGATCGTGGCGTCGAGGTTCTCCATGAAGAAGCAGCCGGCGACGAGCAGTGCGAGGGAGCGGTGGCGGGGGTCCGTGCTGTCCTCCTCGGCGTAGGGCTGTCGGCGGCGAGCGTAGCGCGGCGGCGGCGCGGCCGCCGGGCGGGTACCGTCGCAGCATGAGCGCTGCAGCCGAGACCAGGACGATCCAACTCCGACGCTACGAGCTGATGGACGGGGTGATGGACGACTTCCTCGCCTGGTTCCCCGAGCGGATCGTGCCGGCGCGCGAGGCCCACGGCTTCCGGGTCGAGTTCGCCTACGCCGACCGCGAGGTGAACGAGTTCGTCTGGGCGGTCAGCACGGCCGGCGACGCCGACGCGTTCGGCGAGGTCGAGCGGGCCTACCTGGCCTCGCCCGAGCGCGACGCCGCCTTCGCGGGCGAGCCGAAGCGCGTCGCGGTGCAGCACGTGCGGCTGGTCGAGCGGATCGTCTGACCCGAGCGGATCGTCTGACCCGGGCGCCGTCGGACCCGGGCGCCGTCCGACCCGGGCGCCGTCCGACCCGGGCGCCGTCGCCTCCGGTGCCGCCCGTCAGCTCCGCGCGCGCCGAACGGCCGCGAGGACGCCACGGACCACGAGCGTCCCGACCGCGATCGACCCGATCGCTCCGGTCAGGCGCGCCCAGACGTGCCTCGACCGGTCGATCCCGGCGCGATCGGCGGGCGAGGGCAGCGAGGCGGGCGCGAGCGTGCGGCCCGCGGCCCCCGCCTCGGCCATGTGCGCGAGCCGGCGCACGGCCTCGCGGTTGCGGATCCAGAGGAACGAGTGCATCAGCGGCTTCGGGACGAGCGTGCCCGGACCCTTCACGGGGGCCTCGTGCATCCGCACCTTCGCGCCGCGCGCGTGCGGCTCGACCTCGACGCGCACCCGGGCCTCGCCGAGCGGCCAGCCCGCGGCCTGGACGACCATCCGGCGCGGCGGGTCCCACTCGAGCACCGTGGTGCGGTCGTCGATCACCAGCGGCCAGAGCCCGAAGGAGTGGTGCAGCTGCGAGCCCACGTGCGGGAAGTCGGCGTCGACCTTCCGCATCCGAGACGCGCCGACGACCCAGCTCGGGAACAGCCAGCCGGAGGCCAGCACCGCGAAGACGGACTCGGGCGGGCAGTGGACGACGCGGGTGGTGCGGGACATCGTGGACTCCTTCGAGTGGTGGCGGGGCGGGCGACGGGCGCCGTCCCCCAGCCTGGCAGGCCGGGGACGGCGGCGGCCACCGCGCAGCGGCGGCGCGTCGGACCGGGACGCCCGAGGACGGGCGCACCCCGCATCGAGGGCGGCGGGTCGACGGCACCGGACCGACGGCGGCTCAGGCCGGGCGCGCCTCCGGCGACAGGTCGGGCGACTCGCGCACTCCGAACTCGTGCCGCAGCGCGCTCCGGGCGGCGTGCCAGCCGGCCATGCCGTGCACGCCCGGGCCGGGCGGGGTGGACGAGGAGCAGAGGTAGAGCCCCTTCGCGGGCGTCCGCCACGGGTCGGTCGTGGGGACCGGGCGCGAGAGCAGCTGCGCGACGCTCGCGGCTCCGGCGGCGATGTCCCCGCCCAGGTAGTTCGGGTTGTAGGCCTGCATGTCGCGGGCAGTCATCGAGGAGGCGCCGATCACGCGGTCGCGGAACCCGGGGGCGAAGCGCTCGATCTGGGCGGTGATCGCCTCCTGCTGGTCGGCGGGCGAGTACCGGGGGACGTGCGTGTACGCCCAGAGGACGTGCTTGCCCTCGGGCGCCCGGGTCGGGTCGGCGGTCGAGGGCTGCGCCACCAGCACGTAGGGGCTGCGGCTGTGCCCGCCGCGTTTGACGTCGCGCTCGGCGGCCGCGATCTCGGCGCGGCTCCCGCCCACGTGCAGCGTGCCCGCGCCGGCGAGCTCCGGGTTCGACCACGGCACCGGCCCGTCGAGGGCGAAGTCGACCTTGGCCACGCCGTTGCCGTAGCGGAAGCGCTGGAGGGCGGCGGCGTAGGCCGGGGGCAGCCGGTCCCCCGCCATCGCGAGCAGCGCCGTCGGAGTGCCGTCGACGAGCACGGCGCGGGCCGGGGGCAGCTCGGAGAGCGAGGTCACCTCGACGCCGGTCTCGATGGTGCCGCCGTGCGCCCGGAGGTCGTCGGCGAGCGCGTCGACGATCGACTGGCTGCCGCCGATCGGCACCGGCCAGCCGCGCGCGTGGGCGTAGGCGCCGAGTGCCAGGGCGGCCGCGGCCGTCGACGGGCTCGGCATCGGGCGGATGGAGTGCGCGGCGACCCCGGAGAACATCGCCGGGGCGACGTCCTCGCGGAAGCGCAGATTCCAGACCGGGGTGCCCTGCTCGAGCACCCGGAGCCCGAAGCGGATCAGCACGCTCGGATCCGTCGGGATCCGCAGCAGCGCGTCGTTGGTGAAGCCCGCGACGCGGTCGGCCCGCTCGGAGAGAGGGCCCATCAGCGCGCGCCACGCCGCTCCGTCGCGCCCCAGCGCCTCGACCGTGCGGTCGAGGTCGCGGTAGGCGATGCCGGCGCGGCCCCCGTCGAGCGGATGCGCGTACGAGATCTCGGGGACGACCAGCTCGATGCGCCGGTCGAGCCCGAAGGCGCGGAAGAACCCGGACGCGAGCGCCATCGGGTGCACCGCCGAGCAGACGTCGTGGTGGAACCCGGGCAGCGTCAGCTCCGCCGTGCGCGCGCCTCCGCCGATCGTCTCGTTGCGCTCGAGCACGGTCACCGAGAGCCCGGCCCGCGCGAGCGTGACCGCGGCGGCGAGGCCGTTGGGCCCCGCCCCGATGACGACGGCGTCGACCACGGTCACTTCCTCCGCAGGGCCGAGACGACGCCCACGGCGCCGGCGGCGAGGGCCGCGGCGGCCCCCGCGTAGCTCAGAGCGCGGTGGCGGATCATCCAGATCTGAGGCGTCATGGTGTGCGCGCGGTCGCTGAAGAGGCCCCGGGCGCCGTGATCGCCGGGGACCGGCTCGTAGACGTTGTTCGGGAGCATCGGCTCCGTCTTGTCGGGGGCCTGCTGCCCGTCGAAGGCGCTGCGGGCGAGGTACCAGTCCATGAAGCGCCCGGCGAAGCGGTCGCCGAGGATGGTGCCCGCGGTCGGCTCGCCGACCCAGGTGCGGCGGCGCGGCTTGTCGGCCACGTCGGCGATCGCGATCGCGCCCACCTCGGGCTCGTAGATCGGCGGCACGGGCTGAGGGTGGTGCGGCAGCTGGGACTTCACCCAGTTGAACTGGATGGTGTTGAGCGCCGGCATGTCGACCTCGGACAGGCGCACGCGGCTCTTCGCGTGCAGCAGCTCGGCGGTGACGGCCTCGGTGAAGCCACGGGCCCCGAACTTGGAGGCGCAGTAGGCCGCCTGCAGCGGGATGCCGCGGTGCGCGAGGGCGGAGCCGACCTGGATGACGTGCCCGCGGTCGCGCGGGGTCATCCGGGAGAGCGCCGCCCGGGTGCCGTTGACGAAGCCGAAGAAGTTGACGCCCACGGCGCGCTCGAAGTCGGCGGGCTCGGTCGAGAGGAACTCGCCGAAGACGCCGACCATCGCGTCGTTGACCCACAGCTCGATCGGGCCGAGCTCGGCCTCGACCCGGTCGGCCGCCGACTCGACGGCCTCGCGGTCGGCCACGTCGGTCGGGATGCCCAGCCCGCGCCGGCCCTTCTGCTCGATCTCGGCGACGGTGGCGGCCAGGCCGTCCTCGCCGCGCGCCAGCACGGCGACGTCCCAGCCGCGAGAGGCGAGCTCGCGCACGGTGGCGCGCCCCAGTCCGGCCGTGCCCCCGGTGACGACGGCGACTCCGCGGCTCATGCGCGGGCCTCGCGGACGGGGGTCTCGGTGCGGGGGTGCTGGGTCATGGTGCGAGCTCCTTCATGAGGGCGCGGGATACGTCGGGGATCCCACGCTAGGCGGGTGGACGGCGCGGCGCGCGGGGTTGCGCCTGATCGGTGGAGAGCTCGGTGGATCCGAGCCCGGGGAGGAGAATCGCTCCCGACAGCTCCCGGCTGTCCTCCAGAGACCGCCGCCAGACTGACGCCCGCCCGAGCACCCTCCGACCGGATCGACGCATGACCACTCTCCTCGACCTGAGCCTCGTCTCCGGCCCCCTCGTCGTCGCCGTCTACGTGCTCGCGGCCGCAGCGCTCCTCCTCCTGCTCGCCGCCCACGTCCGCGCCCCCCGCCGCGGGCGCTCCCGACGCGGCGGGATCGCCGTCGCGGTCCTCCTCCTGGGCCTGATCGGCGGCGCCGCCCTGGCCGCCCTCGTCGACGGGCCCGACGGCCCGTTCGGCGTCGACTTCACGCCGGTCACCCGCGTGGCGATCGGTCTCGGGATCGGCGGGGCGGGCGTCGCCCTGGTCGTCCTCGGCCACGCGATCGCCCGCCGGCGCGTGCGGGGGGTGCTCGCGTCGCTCGCGGCCGGAGTGCTCGTCGTCGCGGCGGCCGCGATGACCGTCAACATCGACTTCGGCCAGTACCCCACGGTGCGCAGCGCGCTCGGGATCAGCGCGTACTCCGACTCCTCCGTGCCGGTCGCCGCCGCGAACGGACCGCACTCGGACCTCGCGACCTGGACGGCCCCGGCCGGGATGCCCGCCGTCGGGTCGGTCTCGACGGTCGCCATCCCCGCCACCGCGTCGGGCTTCCCCGCCCGCGACGCCGTGGTCTACCTCCCGCCCGCGGCTCTCACGGCGACCCCGCCGCTGCTGCCGGTGATGATCATGTTCTCGGGGCAGCCCGGGTCGCCCTCCGATCCGCTCTCGACCGAGAAGTTCCAGCAGACCCTCGACGCCTACGCCGCCGCGCACGCCGGCCTCGCCCCGATCGTCGTGTCGCCCGACCAGCTGGGCGATCCGGACAAGAACCCGATGTGCGTCGACTCGCCGCTGGCGAAGTCGGCCACCTACCTCACCGTCGACGTCCCGAACTGGATCCGCGCGAACCTCCCGGTGCTCGGCGACGCGCAGCACTGGGCGATCGGCGGCCTCTCGCAGGGCGGGACCTGCTCGATCCAGCTCGGCGCCGGCTACCCGTCGCTCTTCGGCAACATCGTCGACGCCTCGGGCGAGCTCGCGCCGACCCTCGGCAGCGAGGCGGCGACCGTCGCGCAGGGGTTCGGCGGAGACCAGGCCGCCTACGAGGCCGCGAAGCCGGTGAGCATCCTCGCGAAGAACGCCCCCTACACCGGCACCGTCGCGATCTTCGGGGTCGGCGCCGAGGACACCTCGTTCCTCCCCGGAGCGAAGACCGTCTACGCCGCGGCCGTCGCCGCCGGCATGAGCGCCACCTACCTCGAGGTGCCGGACAGCGCCCACGACGTCACGGCGTGGTCGGCGACTTTCGACAAGGGCCTCGAGATCCTCGCCGACCGCTGGAAGCTCGTCCCCGCCTCCTGAGCGGCTCCGGTCCTCAGGCGCTCTCGACCAGCCGGACCGCCGCCTCGATCCCTCCGCTCCAGGGCGCCCCGTGGCCCGGGACCACCCAGCGCGCCCCGGTGGGCAGGAGCGCTCGGAGCGACGCGAGCGCCTGCTCCGGCTCGTCGGTGAAGGGCGCGGGCTGCGGACCCGTGCGGCCGGTGAGCACGTGGCGGGTGGTCAGCCCGTCGCCCACGAAGACCGCGTCGGCCAGTGGCACGTGCACGGCGATGCTCCCCGGGGAGTGGCCCGGGAGCGCGATCACGCGGGGAGCGCCCGGCAGATCGAGCGTCTGCCCGTCGTGGACCTCGACGACCTCGGTGAGCGGCGGGACCGTCGCGATGCCCTTCCGCAGCGCGTAAGCGGCGAAGCCGAGGAGCGGCAGGACGCGCAGCCGCGGTGTCGCGGTCTTCGGCTTCGCGCCGCCCTTCGCCCGCTCGGCGTCGGCGGCGTGCACGTGGACCGGCACGCCGTGGTCGCGGCGCAGGCGCTCGGCGAAGCCCACGTGGTCGGAGTCGCCGTGGGTGAGCACGACGCCACGCACGTCGTCGAGGGTGCGGCCCATCGCGCGCAGCTCGGCCAGGAGCTCCGGCCAGAGGCCGGGCAGGCCGGCGTCGATGAGGGTGACGCCCTCGTCGGTGTGGACGAGGTGGACGGCGACGATGTCGGTGCCGATGCGGCGCAGGTGGGGTCCGAGTTCCATGATGGCTACGCTAGTTAGCCATCATGGCTACTGTCAATAGCTATACTCGGCCCATGCCCACTCCCGACCGCACCTCCCTCGAGGCGATCGTGCGCGCCGCCGGCGAGCTGCTCGAGCGCGACGGGCTCGCCGGGGTCACGATGCAGGCCGTCGCGCAGACCGTCGGAGTCCGCGCACCCTCCCTCTACAAGCGCGTCGAGGGGCGCGAGACCCTGATCCGCCTCGTCGCCGAAGACGCCCTCACCGCGCTCGCCGACCGCCTCGCTGACGCCTCGGACGCCGCCGCGCTCGCCGACCGCCTCCGCGCCTTCGGCCACGAGCGGCCGGCCGCGTTCCTCCTCGTGATGGCTCCCGCCCCCGGCACGCCCGTCGCCGCCCAGGAGTTCCGCGACGCGGCGAGCACCCGCCTCCTGGACCTCACCGCGCAGCTGGCGGGCGAGGACGACGCCCTCGAGGCCGCCCGCACGCTGACCGCCTGGGCGACGGGGTTCATCGGCATGGAGATCACCGGCGCCTTCACCCTCGGCGGCGACGTGGAGCGCGCCTGGCGCTTCGGGCTGGGGCGGATCGTCTCCGCGCTCGCTCCAGCCGCGCCGCGCTGAGCGCCGCCGCTCAGGCCCGGCGGAGCGCCGCCTCGTCCTCGAGGAAGCGCGGGCGGCACGCGACGATCCCGCTGACCAGCAGCACCGCCACTCCGGCGAACAGCAGCGCGTACGCGCCGCTCCAGTCCCCCTGCGCCTCGTAGAGCACGCCGATCAGCAGCGGGCCGAGGCAGGCGAGCCCGTAGCCGAGCCCCTGCGTGGCGCCGGAGAGGGTCGAGGAGCCGGTGGTCGTCCGCGTCCGCGCGTTCACGAGCGTCAGCGTCATCGGGAAGGTGCTGACGCCGAGCCCGAGGCAGACCACCCACGCCACGGCACCCTCCAGCGGAGCGACGACGAGGCCCGCGTAGCCGACGGCGAGCAGCGCGCAGCACACCACCACGACCACGACCGGGTTGCGCATCCCCAGCGTCAGCGGCGGCACCACGAACGCGGCGGCGAGGCCGAACACCGAGAACAGCGCCAGCAGCGCCCCGCCCTGCGCCGGGTCCGCGCCCGCGTCGACGAGGATCGTCGGCAGCCAGGTGATGATCCCGTAGGTGTGCAGACCGGTCATCCCGAGCATCAGCACCATCGCCCAGAGCAGCGGCGTGCGCCACGCCCCGTCGACGCGGCCGCCGGCAGCGGCCGGGGCCGCCCCGCCTGCTCCGCGGGCCGCGAGCGCCGCCCAGAGCAGGCAGGCCGCGGCCGTCATCACGGCCCAGATCCCGATCGCCCAGCGCCAGCCGGCCGTCGAGGCCAGCGGCACCGCGACCAGCGGAGCGACGAACTGGCCCACCTGCAGCAGCGCCAGGTAGAGCGAGCTGACCGTCTTGATCCGCTCGGCGAAGTACCGCTTCACGATCGGCACGATGAGCACGTTCGTGGTGCCCACGCCCGCGAAGGCGACGACGGTCGAGAGCACGAGCGCGACCGGGCTCGGGCTCAGCGCGCGGAGGGCGATGCCCAGCGTGGACACCAGCGTCGCGATCGCGAGCGTGCGCTCCAGACCGATCCGGCGCGAGACGGCCGCGGCGACGAAGCCGAAGACGGCGAAGGAGGCGGTGACGATCGTGCCCAGCGCCCCGTAGAGCGAGGGCCCGAAGCCGAGGTCGGCGCCGATGGTGTCGAGCAGCGGGCTGAAGCCGGTGACGGCGGTGCGGAGGTTCAGCGCGGTGATCGCGATCGCGGCGAGGGCGAGGAGGGCGGTGGCGCGGAGCGTCGGTGCTGCGGTCATGGAGTCCCCAAGAGATAGGATGATGGGATGAATCTCGGCGAGTCTAGCCCTGCGGCGCCGTTCCAGCGCGAGAGCGTGATCGACCACGTCACCGCGCTGTTCCACGAGGAGATCCGCTCCGGCCGCTGGGCCGTCGGCCAGCGGATCCCGGTGGAGGCGGAGCTCGCCCGCTGGACCGGCGCGGGCCGCAACTCCGTCCGCGAGGCCGTTCAGGCACTCGTGCAGGCGGGCCTCGTACGGCGGGAGCAGGGCCGCGGCACGTTCGTCACCGCACGCTCGCAGCTCGCCGAGTCGCTGCGCCGCCGCATCCCGAGCGCCGCCCGCCGGGAGGGCCTGGAGCTGCGCTTCGCGATCGACGGGGCGACGGCCGCGCTCGCGGCCGAGCGCCGCACCGGGGAGGACGTCGCGTCGCTCCGCGCCCTGCTGGCCCGCCGGGCCCGGTCGTGGGAGGCGCCGGAGCTCGCGGAGCGGATCGCCGCGGACACCGCGCTGCACCGGGCCGTCGTCGTCGCGACCCACAACGACCTGTTCGTCGAGCTCTACGACGGCCTCACCGGCATGTTCGAGTCGGTGCTGGAGGAGGACGTCGTCGGCGAGGAGGACCTGCACGCCCGGCAGCACGCCGAGCTGGTCGAGGCGATCGCCGCGGGCGACGCCGAGGGGGCGCGGCGCCGGATCGAGGAGCTGCTCGCGCCGCTGCTGGCCGAGGCGCAGCACGACGGCGGCTGAGGGGACTCCCCCTCCGCGGCGGACGGCACGCGCTCGTCGCCGGTGCCGTGTCGTCCGCCGAGCCGGATCGTCCGAGCGGGATCAGCCCCGCGGACGCCGGGTCGACCAGAGCGCCCACGCCACCAGCAGCGGCTGGAACGCGAGGCGCACGGCGCGCTTGCGGTCGGTGTCGAGCCCGAAGGCGCTCGTCCGCGTCACCCACTGCGAGATGTTGCCCGGGAAGATCGCGGTGAAGAAGGCGGCGGCCGCGGCTCCGGCCAGCGGCGCCCGGCGGCGCGCGAGCACCAGCGAGGCGCCCAGCCCGATCTCGACCACGCCCGAGGCCAGCACGACCGCGTCCTTGTCCAGCGGCACCCACTCCGGCACCTGCGCCTGGAACTCCTCCCGCTTGCGGGTGAGGTGGCTCACCCCCGCGAAGAGGAGGGCGGAGCCGAGGAGCACCTTGGCGCCGGTGCGGAGGAGGGACGGGGAGGAGCGTGTCATGCGCTCCATCGTTCCGGATGCGGGCCGCCGCCGCCGGGTGGCGCGGCCACTGCGCACGAACGTGCCGGTGTCGGAGGCGGCGCCTAGTCTGATCGCGTGACTGACCGCATCCTCGTCCTCACCACCGGTGGCACCGTCGACAAGGAGTACTCGCTCGCGGGCGAGCTCGAGATCGGCTCCCCGATGGTGCCGCGCCTGCTCGCCCCGGTGCTCACCACGCTCGAGTTCCGCGTCGAGGAGGTCCTCGCCAAGGACAGCCTCGAGCTCGACGACGCCGATCGGGCCCTCATCCGCGAGCGGGTGCTCGCCGCCGAGGAGGACCGGATCGTCCTCACCCACGGCACCGACACGATGACCGCGACGGCCGAGGCCCTCGGCGTCGTCCGCGATCGGGTGGTCGTCCTCACCGGCGCGATGCAGCCCGCACGGATGCTCGACAGCGACGCCGCGTTCAACCTCGGCACCGCGGTCGCCGCCGTGCAGCTGCTGCCGCCGGGCGTCTACCTCGCGATGAGCGGGCGGGTGCTGCCGGCCGGCTCCGTGGTGAAGGACCGGTCGATCGGCGTGTTCCTCCCCGCCTGAGCCGCTCGCGGGTCGAGGGGCTCCGGCGAACGGGCCCCCGATCGGACCGGCCTCAGGCCTCGGCGAGCTCCGCCGTGCAGGCCGCGCAGAGCCCGAACACATCCACGACGTGGTGGGCGTCCGTGAAGCCGTTCTGCGACGCGACCGAGCGCGCCCACTCCTCGACCTCGTCGGCCGCGATCTCGACCGTCAGCCCGCAGCGGCGGCAGATCAGGTGGTGGTGGTGCGTCCCGGGCGTGCAGGCGCGGTAGAGGCTCTCGCCCTCGGGAGACTGCAGCGAGTCGGCCTCGCCCTCCACGGCCAGGTCCGAGAGCGCGCGGTAGACCGTCGCGAGCCCGATCGGCGAGCCGGAGGCGTGCAGCGCGCTGTGCAGGCCCTGGGCGCTGACGAAGTCCTCGCGACGCCCGAGAGCCTCGCGCACCGCCTCGCGCTGCCACGTGTTGCGCTTGACCACTGGACCACCTCCACTCCGCACGACCCGGGCCACGCTACCGCCCCCCGCCGACGGCGAGCCGGGAGCGCCGGACGCCCTTGCGGCCGATGATCCGGCAGACCGCGTAGATCGCGAACGAGATCGTCGTCACGTACGGGCTGATCGGGATCGACCCGCCCAGCGCGAGCAGGATGCCGCCCACCAGCGCGCCGACGGCGAAGAGCACGCTCAGCAGCGGCACGACGACCGGCGAGGCGGAGAGGCGCAGCGCCGCCGCCGCGGGCGTCACCAGGATCGCGAGCACGAGCAGCGAGCCGACGATCTGCACCGAGACGGCGACCGCCAGGCCGAGCAGGAGCATGAACGCGATCGAGAGCGCCCGGGTGGGGATGCCGCGCGCGGCCGCCACGTCGGCGTCGACGCTCGCGAAGGTGAGGGGCCGCCAGATCAGCGCGAGCCCGACGAGGACGACCACCGAGATGCCGATCAGCCACCCGAGCTGCGGGTCGTCGACGGCGACGATCTGCCCGGTGAGCAGGCCGAACTTGTTCGCGCTGCGCCCCGGGTACAGGGCCAGGCAGAGGATGCCGATGCCGAGTCCGAACGGCATCAGCACCGCGATGATCGAGTTGCGGTCGCGGGCGCGCGAGCCGAGCACGCCGATCAGGACCGCCGCGATCAGCGAGCCGACGATCGATCCCTCGACGACCCCGACGCCCAGCAGCAGACCGGCGGAGGCCCCGGCGAACGAGAGCTCGCTGATGCCGTGGACCGCGAACGCCATGTCGCGCGACATCACGAAGACGCCGATGAGCCCGCCGACCACTCCGAGGACCGCGCCGGCGATCACCGAGTTCATCAGCAGCGACAGCAGCGCTCCGTAGTCCGAGAAGTCGAAGATCTGCGACCAGACGTCCGTCACGACTGCCCCTCCTCGTGCTCGTGCACGTGCGAGTGATCGGGGGCGCCGACCACGATCACCCGGCCCCGGGCGCGGATCACGTCGACCGGTGCGTCGTAGAGCTCGCTGAGCACCTCCGAGCGCAGGACCTCGTCGGGGGTGCCGATCCGGAACCGGCCGCCGGCCAGGTAGAGCACGCGGTCCACCATGCCGAGCACGGGATTCACGTCGTGCGTGACGAAAAGGACGCCGAGGTTCCGCTCGCGTCGATGCCGGTCGATCAGCTCGCTGACCGCCCGCTGGTGGGCGAGGTCGAGCGCGATCAGCGGCTCGTCGCAGAGCAGGAGCGCCGGGTCCCCCGCGAGCGCCTGGCCGACGCGGACGCGCTGCTGCTCGCCGCCGGACAGGCTGCCGATGGGCGCGTCGGCGAAGGCGGTGGCGCCGACGGCCTCGAGCAGCGCGTCGACGGCCGCGCGCCGGGAGCGGGAGGGCAGGGGCAGGCCGAACCGGTGGCCGTCGATCCCGAGCCCGAGCAGATCGCGGGCGCGCAGCGGCGTGCCCTCGTCGGCGAGCTTCTGCTGCGGGATGTAGCCGATGCGCCGGTTGCCGCGGTGCACGGGCTCGCCGAGCACCTGCAGTTCCCCCGCGCTCAGCTGCTGCTGGCCGAGCACCGCGCGCAGGAGGCTCGTCTTGCCGGAGCCGTTCGCGCCGAGCACCGCCACGAACTCGCCGGCGCGCACGTCGAGGTCGACGCCGCTCCACAGCTCGCGGTCGCCGAAGCGTAGCCCGGCGCCGCGCAGCCGCAGCACGGACGCCGAAGGGCCCGCCTCCGGGGAGACGGGCCTGGTCGGGGAGTCGTGCCTCACTGGGAGAGGGCTCCCTCGATCGCGTCGAGGTTGGCGGTCATCCAGCCGGTGTAGTCGTCGCCCTCGGGCAGCGTCTCGGTGACGGGGACGGCCGGGATCCCGGCGGCCTTCGCGGCGTCGAGCACCGCGTCCGTCTGCGCGCCCTCGGTCTGCTCGTTGTAGATCAGCGCGTCGACGGCTTCGCCGGAGAACAGCGCCAGCGTCTCCTGGAGCGTGGTCGCGGGGACGTCGGTGCCCTCCTCGACCGCCTCGCTGAAGGCCTCGGGAGTCGCGTCGGTCAGGCCGAGCGCGTCGGTCAGGTACAGCGGGACGGGCTCGGTGATCGCGATGGAGCGGCCGGAGAGCGTGCCCTTCAGCTCGCTCTCGCGGGCGATCAGGGCATCGAGCCCCTCGTCGAGGGTGGCGAGGCCGGCGGAGTAGGCGGAGGCGTTGTCGGGGTCGAGCGCGGCGAGCTCGTCGCCGATCCGCCCCGCGACCTCCTTCATCACCGAGAGGTCGTACCAGACGTGCTCGTTGAACTCCGCGTGCTCGTGCTCGCCCTCCGACTCCTCCTCCGCGTGGTCGTGGACGTCCTCCAGGCCGGCGATCACGGTGGCCGTGATGACGGGGGCCTCGGTGCCGGCCGCGCTGATCATGGTGTCGAGGAAGTGGTCGTAGCCTCCGCCGTTCTCGATCACGAGGGTCGCGCCGGACACGGCGAGCTGGTCGCGGGCGGTGGCCTCGTACTCGTGCGGGTCCTTGTCCGGGCTGTCGATGATGCTGGTCACCTCGACCAGGTCGCCGCCGATGCTCGAGACGAGATCGCCGTAGACGTTCGTCGAGGCGACGACCTTCACGGGCCCGCCCGCGGCGGCGTCGGAGGAGCTGTCGGAGGCGCTGCCCGCTCCGGAGCAGCCGCTCAGGGCGAGCGCGGTGCCGCCGAGGAGGGCGGTGAGGGCGAGGAGGCGGGTCTTCACGGTGAGCCGATCTGGGTCAGGGCCGGGCGGGTCCCTCCACGGTAACGACTATTGATAACGATTGTCAAAATCGCTCTGGCGCGCCCGGCTGAGATCCGCCGACGCAGGCGGAGCACGTCCCGTTGCAGCACCGCGCTCGCGCGCCCTTCCTGCGTCGATCCGCGACAGCCCGCAGCCGAGCCCCGGGGTAGCGTGAGGGCCGAGCGGAGGGAGGACCGTGGCCGTCACGCTGCACGACGTCGCCCGCGCCGCCGACGTCTCGATCAAGACCGTCTCGAACGTGATCAACGACTATCCGCACGTGCGCCCCGCCACCCGCTCCCGGGTGCAGGCGGCCATCGCGCAGCTGGGCTACCGCCCCAACCTCTCCGCGCGGAGCCTGCGCCGCGGACGCACCGGCGTGATCGGCCTCGCTCTGCCCGAGCTGAGCCTCCCCTACTTCGCCGAGCTCGCCGACAGCGTGATGCGCGCCGCCGACGAGCGGGGCCTGACGGTGCTGATCGAGCAGACCGGCGGCGACCCCGAGCGCGAGCGGAGCGTGCTGGCGAGCGAGCGCCGGCAGCTCACCGACGGCCTGCTCTTCAGCCCGCTGGGCCTCGCCGACGAGGACGCGCTCGCGGTCGGCTTCCCCCTGGTGCTGCTCGGCGAGCGGATCTTCACCGGGCTGGTCGACCACGTCACCATGCAGAACACCGCGGCGGCGCACGCGGCCACCGCGCACCTGCTCGCCACCGGCCGGCGCCGGATCGTGGCGCTCGGAACGCACCCCGACGCCGCGGTCAGCTCGGCGTCGCTCCGCCTCGAGGGCTACCGCGCCGCGCTCGCGGAGGCGGGCATCGCCTACGACGAGCGGATGATCGGCGTCTCGGGCCCGTGGCGGCGCTCGGGCGGCGCCGAGGCGATGCGGCGCGTGCTCGCCTCCGGACTCGACTTCGACGCCGTGTTCGCGCTCAACGACACCCTCGCGCTCGGCGCGGTCCGGGCGCTCCAGGAGGCGGGGGTCCGCGTGCCCGAGGAGGTGGCGGTGATCGGCTTCGACGACATCGACGAGGCGCGCTACTCCTCCCCCAGCCTCTCCAGCGTGGACTCGGGGCGCGACGAGATCGCGCGGACCGCGGTCGAGGTGCTGCAGGCCCGGATCGAGGGCACCCGCACCGGACCCGGGACCCTGCACGAGGCGGCCTTCACCGTTGTCGGCCGGGAGTCGACTGCGGGCCGTCCGATCGCGGAGACTCCAGTCGCCGGGCGGGAATCGGCCGGGGCCTAGGCGCAGGTCCCGCTGCTGCAGATCTCGCGACGGATCCACGCTCCCGCGTCCGCGACGGCCAGGTCTCCGCGACGAAGGAGCCTGCTCCACTCCACGGCCCGCGTCGTCAGCCGGTCGTCGGCCGAGCCGCGGACGTCGCCGCCGACGGTGCGGAGGAACAGGTGCGCGAGCGGGCCGCCGAGGTAGAGCGTGGCGCCCGCGACTCCGGCGAAGTGGCGGGCCTGGCCGCGGGTTCCGTCGTCGTAGGGGCGGCGGAAGCCCTTCCCCCGGACCCGGTTGCGGCCGCCGTTCGCCAGGTCGAGGGCGCCGAGCGGGGCGCTGCGGATGCCGGCGACGTCCTTCGCGACGGCCGCGAGGAACGCGCGCGGGCGGGGATGGGCGGCCGCGAGGGCGTCGGCGCGGTCGGCGAGCTCGGAGCAGGCGTCGATGACGGCATCGGAGGAGGGCACCCGCCCAGTCGAGCACAGGTGCGCTGAGCAGTGGCGGGGAGGCGCGACAGGTGAGGAGGTCTTCCGCCCTCGGCAGCGGCGAGCGGCCAGGCCGGCGGGGTCCGTGCCGCTCTTGACAGCGGCCGAGGCGGGGCGGACCATCGTGTACAACGTTAGAAAGACTGCTCGCCGCCGAGCCCGCTGCGGGAGCCCGAAGCCCGAAAGGCCCCTCATGACCGACGCCCCCGCCGCCACCGCGCGCATCAGCCTCGACCCCGCCGCGGTCGTCGCCCCCGTCACTCCGCGCCTCTTCGGCTCGTTCGTCGAGCACCTCGGCCGCTGCGTGTACGACGGCATCTACGAGCCCGGCCACCCCGCCTCGAACGAGGACGGCTTCCGCCTCGACGTGGTCGAGCTGGTCAAGGAGCTGGGCACCACGACGATCCGCTACCCCGGCGGCAACTTCGTCTCGGGCTACCGCTGGGAGGACGGCGTCGGGCCGCGCTCCGAGCGCCCCCGCCGCCGCGACCTGGCCTGGCACTCGCTCGAGACGAACGAGGTCGGGCTGGACGACTTCGCCAAGTGGGCGGAGCTCACCGGCAGCGAGATCATGTACGCCGTCAACCTCGGCACCCGGGGCGTCCTCGAGGCGCTCGACGTCCTCGAGTACGCCAACGGACCGGCCGGCACCGCTCTCGCCGATCAGCGCATCGCCAACGGCGGGACCGAGCCCTACGACATCCGCATGTGGTGCCTCGGCAACGAGATGGACGGCGACTGGCAGGTCGGCCACATGAGCGCCGACGACTACGGCAAGCTCGCCTCCCGCACCGCCAAGGCCCTCAAGATCGCCGACCCCTCGCTCGAGCTGGTCGTCTGCGGCTCGTCGAGCTCGTCCATGCCGACCTTCGGCGAGTGGGAGCGCGTCGTCCTCGAGCACGCGTACGACGACGTCGAGTACGTCTCGTGCCACGCCTACTACCAGGAGTACGACGGCGACCTCGGCTCCTTCCTCGCCTCCTCCCTCGACATGGAGTACTTCATCGCCACCGTCGCGGCGACCGTGGACCACGTGAAGTTCAAGCTCAAGAAGACGAAGGACATCAAGCTCTCCTTCGACGAGTGGAACGTCTGGTACCTCGAGGAGTGGCAGGCCAAGGAGAAGGCCGACGCCGAGGGCGACCAGAGCACCCGCGAGTGGGCCTACGCCCCGCGCCTGCTCGAGGACGTGTACTCCGTCGCCGACGCCGTCGTCCTCGGCAACCTGATGATCACGCTGCTGAAGAACTCCGACCGGGTCACCTCCGCCTCCCTCGCGCAGCTCGTCAACGTGATCGCGCCGATCATGACCGAGCCGGGCGGAGCCGCGTGGCGCCAGACCACCTTCTTCCCGTTCTCGACCACCGCGCGGCTGGCCTCCGGCTCGGTGCTGCGCCCCCGGATCGACGCGGGGACCTACTCGACCGCCCGCCACGGCGACGCGCCGCTCATCGACTCCGTCGCCACCGTCGACGAGGGCCGCGCGGCCGTCTTCCTGGTGAACCGGTCGCAGACGGAGCCGATCGAGGTCACGGTCGACGTCAGCGGCCTCGGCGTCTCGAGCATCGCGGAGGCGGTGGCCCTGTTCGACGAGGACCCCTACGCGAAGAACACCCGCGACGACCAGGACCGCGTGCGCCTGCGCGAAGCCCCGGCATCGCTCGAGGACGGGGTGCTGACGCTGACCCTCCCGCCCGTCTCGTGGACGGCGGTCGCGCTCACGGCATAGCCGCCTCCGGCCCGCGGGACCGCGTCCGGCTCCTCGGAGCCGCGCGGTCCTGCGGGCCCTGCCGGGAGCCGTCCCCGCTCAGTCCGCGGGCCACTGCACCGGCACCGGCAGGCGGCGGCGCTCGGGCGGGGCGTCGCGATGGGCGAGGCGCTCGATGAGCAGCTCCGCGGCCGCCCGGCCCAGCTGCTCGCCGTCCACGTCGACCGCCGGGACCCCCACCAGCCCGAGCGCGTCGACGATCGACCGCTCCGAGCTCACCACGAGCCGCTCCGGGAGACCGCCGGAGGCGAGCAGCGCGTACTGCACCCCGAGCCCGAGGGCGGTCGCGTAGGGCACGACCGCCGTCGCTCCGGACTCGCGCACCGCGGCGGCGGCCGAGACACCGGCCGCGAAGGTGGCCGGGAACGGCCCGAGCACCGTGAGCCGCGCTCCACCGCTCGCCGCCGCCTCGTGCACGGCCGCGGTGCGCTGCCTGTCCTGCCAGGAGCCCTCCGGCCCGCCGAGGTAGAGCACGCGCGCGTGGCCGTCGGCGGCGAAGCGCGCCACCAGCGACCCGAACGCGGCGGCCGTGTCGGCGACGACGGAGGCGAGACCGTCGACCTCGCGGTCCACGAGGACGGTCGGCTTCTGCGATCCGGCCGCCAGCAGCAGCTCGTCCCCGCCGCGGGGAGCGACGACGATGAAGCCGTCGACCTGCCGCGAGAGGCGGTCGAACGCGCCGAGCTCGCGCACCGCCTCGAGCGGGTGCACAGCGACAGTCAGCTGCAGGCCGTCCTCGTCGGCGCGGCGCTGCGCCCCTCCGATGATCGGGGTGAAGAAGGCGTTGTCGAGCGTGGGGACGACCAGGGCCACGACGCCGGTGCGGCCGCGGGCGAGCTGGCGCGCGGCGGAGTTCGGGATGAAGCCGAGCTTGGCCGCCGCGGTCAGCACCCGGGCGGCCGTCTCGGGCGAGACGACCTCCGGGCGCGAGAGCGTGCGCGAGGCGGTGGCCTTCGAGACGCCGGCGAGGGCGGCGACGTCGGCGAGCGTGGCCATCCGGCTCCTCCCTGCGGTCCTCCCGCGAGCATAGGGGCCCTTCTGCAACCGGTCGCACCGGCGGCGCGAAGCGGCCCCGGATTCCGAAACACGGAATTTACACGGGCGACGCAGACCGGGTACCGCCGCACCCGTAGGGTCGATGCAACCGGTTACATTCGCAGCCGGCGACCGCTCGCCTCGGAAGGAGCCGCCCGTGAGGACACGATCCGCTCCCCTCCTGCTCCTGCCGGGACTCGGGTTCCTGCTGCTGTTCTTCGTGGTCCCGTCGCTCGTGATGCTGTTCGCGCCGCCCGGCGCCACAGCCGCGGACGTGATCGCGAGGGTCGGCCAGATGCTGACCGACCCGTACGAGCTGCGGATCATCGGCCGCACCGTCGGCATCGGCCTCGTCGTCACGCTGATCTGCGTCGTCCTCGGCTTCCCGATCGCCTACCTGCTGGCCCGCTCCACCTCGCGCTGGGCGGGCGTGCTGCTGGCCCTCGCGATCTTCCCGCTGCTGCTCAGCAACGTGGTGCGCACCTTCGGCTGGCTCGTGGTCCTCGGCTCGAACGGCGCGATCGGGCAGCTCCTCGTCGCCACCGGCCTGGTCGACGAGGCGCCCCAGCTGCTCTACACCGAGCTGGCGATCGTGCTCGGCCTCACGCAGCTGTTCCTCCCGCTCGCGATCATCTCCTGCTACTCCGCCGTCTCGCAGGTGGACGCCGGGCTCGACGACGCCGCCCGCGGCCTCGGCGCGAGCCCCACCCGGACTTTCTGGGACGTCGTGGTGCCGCTCTCGCTCCCCGGGATCGTCGTCGCGGCGACCCTCGTCTTCGCCGGCTCCGTGACCGCCTACACGACCCCGTACCTGCTCGGCGGGTCCTCGCAGCGGATGCTGAGCACGCAGCTGTTCTCGTACTCCAGCGTGACGATCGACTGGGCGGGCGCGTCGGCCACGGCGATCGTGATGACGATCCTGGTCTTCCTCGTCTCCGGGCTCTCCTCGCTCGTCGCCCGCCGGGGGGCCGTCTCGTGAGGACCCGCCGCCCCGTCGCCGCGACCCTGGCCGTCGCCGGCTACGTGATCATGATCGTGCCGATCCTGTTCGTGGTCGCCACGGCGTTCACGGCCGGATCCACCCTGCGCTTCCCGCCGGAGGGCTTCTCGTTCCGCTGGTTCGGCGAGGCGCTCTCGTACGACCCGTTCCTCGAGTCGCTCGCCACCAGCGCTCAGCTCGCCGTCCTCTCGACGGCCATCGCGCTCCTGGTCGGGATCCCGGCGACCCTCGCCATCCACCGCGGACGCATCCCGGGGAAGGGGATCGTCGAGGGGCTCTTCCTCTCGCCGCTGATCGTGCCCGAGCTCGTCGTCGGGCTGGCCCTGTTCCAGCAGCTCGTCGTCACGCTCAAGGTCGACAACGCGGCCGTGCTCCTCATCGGCCACACCGCGCTCCTGCTCCCCTACGCGGTGCGCGTCACCGGCGCCTCGCTCGCCACCAGCGACCCGGCGCTGGAGGAGGCCGCCCGCGGACTCGGCGCCGGACCGCTGCGCACCTTCTTCACGATCACGCTGCCGATCCTGCGCCCCGGCGTCTTCTCGGCCGCCCTGCTCGGCTTCGTGACGTCCTTCAACAACGTCCCCCTGTCGCTCCTGCTGCAGAGCCGCGACGCCAGGACCCTGCCCGTCACGATGCTCGACTACGTGCAGCAGAGCTACGACCCGATGGTCGCGGCCACCTCCACCCTCATCCTCGCGGCGACCGTCGTCATCGCGTTCCTCGCCGAGCGCAGCGTCGGCTTCGCCCAGATCTTCGGAGGCATCAACCGATGAGCGCCGCAGCGGAATTCGTCAACGTCAGCCAGGTCTTCGGTGACTTCACCGCCGTCGACCGCATCGATCTCGCGATCCCCGCGGGGAGGCTGACCACCCTGCTCGGCCCCAGCGGCTGCGGCAAGACCACCTCGCTCCGGATGCTCGCGGGCTACTCGGCCCCCAGCTCCGGCCGCATACTCATCGACGGTCTGGACAGCACGAAGCTGCCCCCGGAGAAGCGCGGGCTCGGCATGGTCTTCCAGTCGTACGCGCTGTTCCCGCACCTCAGCGTCGCCGAGAACGTCGGCTACGGGCTGAAGCTGCGCGGAGTCGGGCGGGCGGAGCGGCAGGCGCGGGTCGTGGAGAGCCTGGAGATGGTGGGCCTGGCGCATCTCGCCGCCAGCCGGCCGCGGAAGCTCTCCGGCGGCCAGCAGCAGCGGGTCGCGCTCGCCCGGGCCATCGCGATCCGGCCGCGGCTGCTCCTGCTCGACGAGCCGCTGTCGAACCTCGACGCCCGGCTGCGCGTGCAGATGCGCTCCGAGATCCGGCGCATCCAGGCCGAGACCGGGCTGACCGTGGTGCTCGTCACCCACGACCAGGACGAGGCGCTCGAGATGAGCGACGAGATGGTCCTGATGCGCGCGGGGCGGATCATGCAGCAGGGCGCCCCGAGCGCCGTCTTCGGCTCCCCCGCGAACCGCTTCGTCGCCGACTTCCTCGGCTACGAGAACTTCCTCGTCCTCGCGGACGGGTCGCTCGCGACGGTCCGGCCCGAGCACCTCGCGGTCTCCGCGACGGCCCCCGCCTCGCCCGGGCTCGCGCTCGACGGCGTGATCGTCGACGTCGCCTACCGCGGCGTCGACGTGCTGGTCACCGTGGCCGCGACCGACCCCTCGGGCGCCCCGGTGCGCCTGGTGTCGGACGTCCGGGCCGACGGATCGGCGGCGCTCGCCCCCGGCGACGCCGTCGTGGTCTCGGCGCCGGCCGCGCGGCTGGTGCCGCTCGCCGCCGACGTCCCGGCCTGATCCGCCGCGGTCCTCCCGCCCCTCGCTCCTCCCGCACCGCACCGGCCGCTCCCTCCTGCACCGCACCGCCCCTCCCGCACCGCACCGCACCGCCCGCCCCTCCTGCACCGCACCGCCCCTCGAAAGGACCCGCCATGTCCCGCACCACCGCCCGGCGCACGCTCGCCCTCACCGCGGGGGCCGTCATCGGCACCCTCGCCCTGGCCGGCTGCTCCGGCTCCTCCGACGAGTCCGACGCGCAGTCGCTCGTGGTCAGCACCTTCCCCTTCGGCGTGGAGGAGTTCCAGGAGGCCGTGATCGACCCGTTCACCGAGGCCACCGGCATCGAGGTCGAGGTCGAGACGGGCTCCAACTCCGACCGCCTCTCCCAGCTCCAGCTGGCCGGCGGGGACGACCCCGGCGTCGACGTGATGCTGATCAGCGACTACTACGCCGCGCTCGGCCAGAAGGACGACCTGTTCCAGCAGGTCGACGCGGCCTCGGTCCCCGCCCTCGCCGACGTCGCCGGCTTCGCCACCGAGGAGTCCTACCTCGGTCCCGCCTACAGCTACCAGCTCAACGGCACGCTCTACTCGACCGACGCCCTCACCGCCGAGCAGGCGGCGCGGTGGTCGGTCTACTCCGACCCCGCGAACGCCGGGAAGGTCGCGCTGCCCGACATCTCCGTCACCGCGGGCCAGCTGATGGTCAGCGGAGTCGCCGCGACCGAGGGCTCCGGCCCGTACGACATCGACTCGGCCCTCAGCACCCTCGCCGACTGGGCCCCCGGAGTGCTGCAGTTCTACAGCTCCTCCACCGAGGTCACCAACCTGCTCACGCAGGGCGAGATCGTCGCCGCCGACGCCCTCAGCGGTTTCGCCACCGACCTGGTCGCCTCCGGCGAGCCGATCGGATGGACCCCGCCCGCGACCGGCCGCTACATGGCCACCAACCGCGCGATGATCCCGACCGGAGCCGCGAACGTCGACGCCGCCGAGCAGTTCATCGACTACCTGCTCTCGGTCGAGGCGCAGACCTCCTCGGCCGCGATCGTCGGCGACCTGCCCGTGAACCTCTCGGCGGAGGTGCCCGACACCATCACGGCCGTCGTCGGCGACATCGCGGCCGACCCGACCGCCGCCGGCTACTCCACCCTCGACCCCGCCGAGCTCGTCCCCACCCGCTCGGAGTGGGTCGACCGCTTCGCCCGCGAGGTCACCGCCCAGTAGCGGCCCGCCCCGTGCGCTACGCCTGCGCACGGGGCCCCGACCGTCCGATCCCGCACCTCCGGAGACCGCCATGAGCACCACCCCCACCGCCGTCGTGCCCGACGAGTGGATCCGCCGGATCCCGAAGGCCGACCTGCACTGCCACCTCATCGGCACCGTGCGGCCCGCGACCTTCGCCGAGCTCGCCCGCCGCGAGGGCCTCGCCCTGCCTGCCGAGCCGGAGCGGATCTTCGCCGACATCAACTCGCTGCCCCCGGACCCGGCGCTCTACCGCGACACCGTGATCCCGGTGCCCCAGGGCCGCTCCGCCGACGAGCCCGCGGTCTCGTACTCGCTCTTCCAGGTCTCGAACTGGGTGGTGCAGCTGCTGCGCACCCCCGAGGACCTGACCCGGATCGTGCACGAGGCGTTCGAGGACGCCCACCGCACGAGCGGCACCCGCCACCTCGAGCTGTTCTTCGACGGCGTCCCGGGGCACCTCGCCGGGCTCGGCTACCGCGGCAGCGTCGAGGCGTACGCCGAGGGCATCCGGATGGCCGAGCGCGACTTCGGCATGACGGGGCGGATGATCGCCGGCATCGACCGCAGCCGCAGCGGGGAGGAGGCGCTCGAGCTGGTCCGCGAGGTCGTCCGCCACCCCCACGAGTACGTGGCGGGGATCGGGCTCGACAACCTCGAGACGGCCGGTCCGCCCGAGCGCTTCGCCGACGCCTACCGCCTCGCCGGGGAGGCCGGTCTGGGCCGGACCGCCCACTCCTCCGAGCACGCCCCGACCGCGGCCAACACGACGACCTGCCTCGACCTGCTGGGCTGCGACCGGATCGACCACGGCTACTTCGTCCTCGAGGACCCCGCCGTCGTCGAGCGCGTCCGCGAGCAGGGCGTGGTGTTCACCGTCGCCTCGACGACCTCGCGCCGCTCGTGGCGGCCCTGGCGGCGCGCGTCGATCCGGGCGATGCTCGACGCGGGACTGCGGGTCGTGCCGTGCTCCGACGATCCCGGGATGTTCCCGACCACGCTCGCCGACGAGTACCGCCTCGCCGCCGGCCCGATCGGCGCGACCGCCGCGCAGCTGCGCGAGATGGCGCTGACCGGAGTGGACGCCTCGTGGCTGCCCGCCGGCGAGAAGGAGCGTCTGCGCGCGTCGTTCGCGGTGGAGCTGGACGCGCTGGATGCGGAGTTCGGGCTCGCCTGAGGTCCGGGACGCGACGGGCTCCCCGCCCTGACAGAGTGGGCGGATGAGCCCGCTCCCCGATCCCCTGGCCTACGACCTCGAGGCGCTGCGCCGGGAGGTGCTGCCGGACGACGGGGGCGAGGTCGACGACAGCATTCCCGCGCTCGCGGACGCCGACCCGGGTCTGTGCGCGATCGCGCTCGTCCTGCCCGACGGGTCCGTCCGCGCGAGCGCCGACGCGGAGGGGCGGTTCAGCATCCAGTCGGCCGTGAAGCCGTTCCTGTTCGCGCTCGCGCTGCTCGACACCGGCGGCGACGCGCTCGACCGCGTCGGCATCGAGCCCACCGGCGAGGCCTTCGACGCCCTCAAGCTCGAGAGCGGCACCGGGCGCCCGCCGAACCCGATGGTCAACGCCGGAGCGCTGCTGACCGCCGCCCTGGTCGACGGGGGCGACGCCGACGGCCGGAGCGAGCGGATCCTCCGCGGCCTCTCCGCCTTCGCCGGCCGGCCGCTCTCCCTGGACCAGAGCGTCGCCGCCGACGAGCACCTGCTCGGCGACCGGAATCACGCCCTCGCGCATCTGATGCGCGCGGAGGGCACCCTGCACCGCAGCGCGGACGACGCCGTCTCCGCGTACGCCCGGGCGTGCGCCGTGCTGGTCGACGTCCGCGACCTGGCCGCGATGGGTGCGACCCTGGCGTTCGGCGGCGTGCACCCGGGGACCGGCGAGCGGGTCGTACCGGCGTCGGTCGCGCGCGACGTGGTCGCGGTCATGGCGACGTGCGGCGTCTACGACGGCTCGGGCCGCTGGATGCGCGCGGTCGGCGTCCCCGCCAAGTCGAGCGTCTCGGGCGCCCTCGTCCTCGCCGCTCCCGGCCGCCTCGGCGCCGCCGTCGTCAGCCCGCCGCTGGACCCCCAGGGCACCAGCGTCCGCGGCGCCCGCGTCGCCGCCCGCCTGAGCGACGATCTCGCCCTGCACTCCTTCGCCGTCCCTCCCCACTGACCGGACGCCACCCCGCTCCCCCGCGCTGTCTCATCCCGCGGCCCGCCGCAACCTGAGCCGAGACCCCACAGCCTCCCTCGACAGCGAAGGGCCGGCCGCCTCAGCTGACGTTCCGCCCGTCGCCCGGCCGCCCCGGCTCCCACCCGCTCGCCCTTTGGGCCGAGCCCCAGTCAGTGCACGCTCACCCGCAGGGCCGAGCTCACCGGCGAATCGCGTGCCAGCGATTCGACGTAGCGGTACGCAACCCGCTCCACAGAACGCACCACCTCGGAAAGCCGACCGCGGAGCGGACGACGACGAAGGAGGAGTCCGCTCGACCGAGCACCGCCGCTCACCCGCAGCGCCGAGCTCACCGGCGAATCGCGTGCCAGCGATTCGACGTAGCGGTACGCAACCCGCTCCACAGAACGCACCACCTCGGAAAGCCGACCGCGGAGCGGACGACGACGAAGGAGGAGTCCGCTCAATCCAAAAGCAGCGCCGGTTCCTCCAGCACGCTGGCGACGTCGGCGACGAAGCGGCTGACCACGTCGCCGTCGACGACGCGGTGGTCGAAGGAGCCGCCGACCGTGGTGACGAAGCGGGGGCGGACCTCGCCGTCGACGACCCAGGGCTTCTGCTTGATCGTGCCGAGGGCGATGATCGCGACTTCGCCGGGGTTGAGGATCGGGGTGCCCGTGTCCATCCCGAAGACGCCGATGTTGGTGATGGTGATGGTGCCGTTCTGCATGTCGGCGGCGGTGGTCTTGCCGTCGCGGGCGTCCAGCGTGAGCTTCTCGAGGGCCTGGGCCAGTTCGAGGAGGCTCATCGACTGGGCGTCCTTGACGTTGGGGACGAGCAGGCCGCGCGGGGTGGCCGCGGCGATGCCGAGGTTGACGTAGTGGCGGACGACGATCTCGGTGTCGGTCCAGGCGGAGTTCACCGTGGGGTTGCGGCGGACGGCCCAGATGATGGCCTTCGCCATGATGAGCAGCGGAGAGACCTTGACGCCGGCGAAGTCGGGCGAGTTCTTGAGGCGCTTGACGAACTCCATGGTGCGGGTCGCGTCGACGTCGACGAAGACGCTGACGTGGGGCGCGGTGAACGCGCTCGTCGACATCGCGGCGGCGATCGCCTTGCGGACGCCGCGCACGGGGATCCGCTCCTCGCGGTCGTCGCCCCAGGCGGGGGTCTGGATGTTGCGGAAGACGCTGGCCTGGGAGGCGTGACGGATGACGTCGTCGCGGGTGACCTCGCCGGCGAGGCCGGTGGCCTGCACCTCGAGGAGGTCGACGTCGAGGTCCTTCGCGAGCTTGCGGATCGGCGGCTTCGCGATGACGGGGAGCGCGGCGGCCGCCGGCACGGAGGCGGGCCGGGCGGGTGCCGTCGGGCGGGCGGCGGGCGCGGCGGCCGGGGCGGTGGCGCCCGGTCGGCGGCGGCGGGTCTGGACGTGTCCGCCGGCGGTGCCGTAGCCGACGAGCGCGGCTCCGGAGCCCTCGCCCGGCTCGGTGGTGGAGGGGGCGGGCGGAGCGGCGGCCTGCGCGGGGTGGGCCGGGATCGCCGGCACCTCGGAGCCGATCGAGCCGGCTCCGGCCTGGACGGTGATGATCGCGGTGCCGACGTCGACCGTCTGGCCCTCGTCGACGAGCACGTCGACCACGGTGCCGCTGAACGGCGAGGGCAGCTCGACGAGCGACTTGGCGGTCTCGATCTCGACGAGGACCTGGTTGACGGCCACCTCGTCGCCGACCTTGACCTTCCAGGCCACGATCTCGGCCTCAGTGAGGCCCTCGCCGACGTCGGGGAGGAGGAACTGCTCTGTCATCGGGGGGACTCCTGTGGGCTCGTGAGGGCGGATGTCGCGCGCGTCAGTACGCGAGCGAGCGGTCGACGGCCTCGAGCACGCGGTCGACGTCGGGGAGGAAGAGCTTCTCGACCTTGGCGGGCGGGAAGGGGGTGTCGAAGCCGGCGACCCGGAGGACCGGCGCCTCCAGCGAGAAGAAGGCGCGCTCGGTGACGGTCGCCGCGATCTCGGAGCCGAGGCTCACGTTCGCGGACGCCTCCTGCGCGACGACGAGCCGGCCGGTCTTGCGGACCGACGCGAGCAGCGGCTCCCAGTCGATCGGGGAGAGCGAGCGCAGGTCGACGACCTCCACGCTCGTGCCCTCCTCGCCCGCGAGCTCGGCGGCCTGCAGGAGGACGGCGACCATCGGGCCCCAGCCGACCAGCGTGACCTCGGTGCCCTGGCGGACGACGCGGCTGGCGTGCAGCGGCGCGGCGGATCCGCTGAGGTCGACGTCGCCCTTGGGCCAGTAGCGGCTCTTGGGCTCGAAGAACATGACGGGGTCGTCCGAGGCGATGGCCTCCTGGATCATCCAGTAGGCGTCGTTCGGGGTCGACGGGCTGACCGCGCGCAGGCCCGCGGTGTGCGCGAAGTACGCCTCGTTGCTCTCCTGGTGGTGCTCGACCGCTCCGATGTGCCCGCCGTAGGGCACGCGGATGACGACGGGCATGGTGATCGCGCCCTCGTGGCGGTTGGTCATCTTGGCCAGCTGCGAGGTGATCTGGTCGAACGCCGGGTAGATGAACCCGTCGAACTGGATCTCGCACACCGGGCGGAACCCGCGCATCGCGAGACCGATCGCGGTGCCGACGATGCCGGACTCGGCGAGCGGCGTGTCGAGCACGCGCTTCGCCCCGAACTCGGCGTGCAGGCCCTCGGTGATGCGGAAGACGCCGCCCAGGGGGCCGATGTCCTCGCCCATCAGGAGGACGCGGTCGTCCTGCGTCATCGCGCGGCGGAGGCCGGCGTTGAGCGCCTTGGCCATGGACATCGACTCGAGCTGCGACCCGGTGAGGGGCGGCTGCGCGGCCGTCGTGCTGGTGTCGATCGTCATCACTCGCCTCCGAACGATTCTTCGTAGCGCTGCAGCCACGCCTTCTGCTCCTCGACGAGCACGTGCGGCTCCGAGTAGACGTGGTCGAACATGACGCCCGTGGGCGGGACCTCGAGGGCGAGGAGCCTGCGGCGGATGTCGGACGCGAAGTCCTTCGCCTCCTCGTCGACCTCGTCGAAGAAGGACTGCTCCACGCCCTCGCTCCGCAGGAACGCGGCGAAGCGGGTGATCGGATCCTTCGCGACCCACGAGGCGAGCTCGTCGTCGGTGCGGTACTTCGTCGGGTCGTCGCTCGAGGTGTGCGCGCCGATCCGGTAGGTCAGCGCCTCGATGAACTGAGGGCCGCCGCCGGAGCGGGCGTCCTGCAGGTGCTTCGCGGTGACGGCGTAGCTCGCGAGCACGTCGTTGCCGTCGATCTGCACGCCGGGGATGCCGAAGCCGGAGGAGCGGAGGTAGAGCGGGCTGCGTGACTGCGTGGCCACGGGGACCGAGATCGCGTAGTGGTTGTTCTGGAGGAAGAAGACCTCGGGAGCCTGGTAGCTCGCGGCGAAGACCATCGCCTCGCTGACGTCGCCCTGGCTGGAGGCGCCGTCGCCGAAGTAGACGACGACGGCCGCGTCCTTCTCGGGGTCTCCCGTGCCGGTCGCTCCGTCGAGGGTGAGGCCCATCGCGTAGCCGGTCGCGTGCAGGGCCTGCGAGCCGAGCACGAGCGTGTAGAGGTGGAAGTTCCCGTTGGTCGGGTCGGTCGGGTCCCAGCCGCCGTGCGTCGTGCCGCGCAGGAGGGCGAGGACGCCGAGCAGGTCGATGCCGCGGATCTTGCCGACGACGTGCTCGCGGTAGGAGGGGAACACGTGGTCCTGCGGGCGCATCGCGAACGCGGAGCCGACCTGCGCCGCCTCCTGGCCGTGGCTCGGGACCCACAGTCCGAGCTGGCCCTGGCGCTGCAGGTTCGCGGCCTCGGTGTCGAAGCGGCGGACCACCGCCATCTCGCGGTAGAAGGAGCGGTGCTGCGCCTCGTCCACCCCGTCGAGGTAGGAGGCGTACTGCTCGGCCGCGGGGGTCGGCGAGAACCGCCCGTCCGCGGAGAGGAACTGGACAGTCGGCGACTCCGTGCTGGTGGCTACCACCCGACTAACCTATCCGTCTCGCGGGGTGGCCCTCGGGGAGGGAAGCCACAATCTCGGCCGCCGCGCTGAGGAGCTTGTCGACAGAGCTCGCCTCGCCGACGGAGACGCGGATCCCCTCCGGCGGGAACGCGCGCACCACGACTCCCGCGCGCTCGAAGACCTCGGCGGCCCGCGCCGTGTCCTCGCGGGTGTCGAACCAGAGGAAGTTCGCCTGCGACTCCGGGATGGTCCAGCCCTGGTCGAGCAGTGCCCGCCAGAGGTCGTCGCGGAGGCGGGTGATGCGGTGGACGCGCTCGAGGAGCTCCTCGCGGTGCTCGAGGGAGGCGACCGCCGCGGTCTCGGCGAACCGGGTGACCGAGAGCGGGATGGCGGTGGAGCGGGCGGCGTCGAGGATCCGCGCGTGGCCGATCGCGTAGCCGACGCGGAGGCCGGCGAGACCGTACGCCTTGGAGAAGGTGCGGGCGATCACGAGGTTCGGGTAGCGGCCGAGCAGGCGGGTGCCGTCCACGGCCCGCTCGTCGTCGACGAACTCGGCGTACGCCTCGTCGAGGAGCACGAGGACGTCTCCCGGGACGCGCTCGAGGAGCGCCTCGACGTCGTCGGCGGTGGCGACGGTGCCGGTGGGGTTGTTGGGGCTGCACACGATCAGCAGGCGGGTGCGCTCGGTGACGGCCTGCGCCATGGCGTCGAGGTCGTGGGTGTCGTCGGCGCGCAGCGGCACGCGCACGCTGGTGGCGCCCGCGGTCGTGACGAGCGAGGGGTAGGCCTCGAACGAGCGCCAGGCGTAGACGACCTCGTCGCCCGGGCCCGCCGCCGCGGTGATGAGCTGGGCGATGACCGCGACGGAGCCGGCTCCGATGATCACCTCCTCGATCGGGACGCCGTAGTCCGCGGCGAGCGCCGTGCGCAGGGCGGTCGCCGCCGCGTCCGGGTACCGGTTGAAGTCGTCCACCTCGCGGACCCGCTCGAGCACGGAGGGCAGCGGGTCGAACGGGTTCTCGTTGGAGGAGAGCTTGAAGGCGTCGGCGGCGGCCGCGCGGCCCTGCTTGTAGGCGGGGAGCGCCAGGATCTCGGGGCGGAGGCGGACGGGAGGCTCCTGCTGGTCGGTCACCCGCCCCATGCTAGGCGGCGCGGCGGCGCGCGCCCCGCCGTTCCGCGCGCGCCGTCGCCCGCCCTCGACGGGTACTCGGCGGGCCCCCTTCCCACCGCTCGCGCGCCGCGGGTGCGGACCGGAGGTGCAGCCGACCCGAGTCTCGGATGCGCGAACCGCCCCGCTGTCCGACGCCCACGGCGGCCGTCCCCCGATTAGGGTGCAGTGATGCGGAGTCGAGGGCGAGCCGAGCGGCGCGGGGGTGCGCGCCCGCTCCTCCGGGGCGCCGCGGCCGCAGTCGCGCTGCTCGTCGCCGCCGGCGTGCTCACCGGATGCACGCCCGCCGCGGAGGGCACACAGGCGACCCCGACGCTCCGGGAGACGTCCATCGACGTCGCCGCGCCTCCGGCCTACACCGCCGCTCGCGAGGCCGGCCTCGCGCTGCGGGACGATTCGCTGGCGCTCCTCACCGCGACCGACGGCACCGTCGCGGGCGCGGCCCGCACCGATCTGCTGGTGGCTGTCGGAGCGCTGAACGCCGCGCTCGAGGGGGTCTCGGCCGACGCCATCACCACTGCGACGACCGCCGCCGGGGAGCAGCGGACGGCGCTGGCCGAGCGCGTGCTCGGCCTCGCGACGTCGACGCTCGCCTCCGGTCGCGGATCGACGTCCCGGCGGGCGGTGCTGACCGACGCGGTCGAGCATCTCCGAAGCGCTCTCGCCTCGGGAGGCGCGGTCGCTCCGCCGGCCGTCGCCGTGATCGAGGCGCGCGAGCCGCTCATCCCGGAGCCGGGCAGCAATTTCGCTCCTCCCCCGCGCCCCGCGCCTCCCGCCGCTCCCCAGCCGACCACGGCGCCCGCGCCCACCCAGGAGCCGACGCCCGAGCCGCCGGCTCCGGAGCCGGCTCCCGCCCCCGCTCCCGAGCCGACCGAGGCCCCGCAGCCGACGACGGAGCCCCAGCCGCAGCCCGAGCCCACCGCGGTGCTCCCTCCGCGGACCTGCGCCGACGACCCCCGGCTCTGCACTCCTGCCCCGGAGCCGACCATCGGCGGGCCCCTCACCTGAGCCCCGGCTCGCGGCCCGCCCCGCCTGCGGGGATAGTGGAGGAATGAGCAGACTCCTCCTCGGCCTCCTGACCAACGCCGTCGCGATCTGGCTCACGACCCTGGTCGTGGCGGGCGTGCGCGTCGACCCGTTCGAGGAGGGCCCCGCCGCGGCGGTCCTCACGTACCTGCTGGTGGCGGTGATCTTCGGCGTCGTCAACGCCGTCGTCGGCGGAGTGGTGCGGGTGGTCGCGTTCCCCCTGTACCTGCTGACGCTCGGCCTGGTCTCGTTCCTCGTCAACGGCCTCCTGCTGCTCCTGACCGCCTGGATCAGCGGCCTCTTCGGCTTCGGGCTCGTCGTGGACGGCTTCTGGTGGGGCGTGCTCGGCGCCCTCGTGCTCGCCCTGGTGAACTGGTTCATCGGCCTCCTCCTGCGCCCCTTCCTCCGCCGCCGTCAGGACTGACACCGCGGCCTCGGCACCGAGCATCGGCCGCGCCGCCGCCACCCGGGAGGCGTCGCGCGCCATCAGTGGACGGCGACCGGGTCCGGCCTGCTGTGGAGGAGCCGTGGTGCGCCATGATGGGCGGGTGACCCCCGACTCCCCTGCGCCCTCGGCCTTCGCCGTGTGCTTCGTCTGCACCGGCAACATCTGCCGGTCGCCGATGGCCGAGGTGGTGCTGCGCTCCCTGGCGGAGCAGGCGGGGCTCGGCTCCGCGATCGAGATCAGCTCGGCCGGCACCGGCGAGTGGCACCTCGGCGAGCACGCCGACCGCCGCGCCCTCGCGGCGCTGGAGCGGCACGGCTTCGACGGGGGCCGCCATCGCGCCCAGCTCTTCGACCCGTCCCGGTTCGCCGAGTTCGACCTGGTCGTCGCGCTCGACCACGGGCACGAGCGGGCGCTGCGCTCCTGGGCGCGCACCGAGGTCGACCGGCAGAAGATCCGCCGGCTGCTCGACTTCGAGCCCGGCCTCTCCCCGCAGGGCGACGTCCCCGACCCCTACTATTCCGATGCGGCGGCGTTCGACTCGGTGCTCGCGCTCATCGAGCGCGCCTGCCGGGCCCTCTTCGCCCAGATCGAACCAGGACTGCGCGGCAACCGCTCGGTCCGCCCCGACTCCACCGACGCGCGCGCCGCCCTCGCGCAGGACACCTGAGAACCGGAAGGCACCACCGCATGACCTCGCTCCCCCTCCAGCCGCTGAGCCCCCTCGACGGCCGCTACAGCGGTGCCGTCTCGTCGCTCGGCGAGTACCTCTCGGAAGCGGGGCTGAACCGTGCGCGGGTGCACGTCGAGGTCGAGTGGCTGCTGGCGCTGACCGACCGCCGCCTCTTCGGCTCCGAGCCCGTGGACGCGGCGACCGCCGAGGAGCTGCGCCGCCGCGCCCGCGACTTCGGCCAGCCCGAGATCGACGAGCTGGCGGCCCTCGAGGCCCGCACCCGCCACGACGTGAAGGCCGTTGAGTACCTCGTCCGCCAGTGGCTCGAGGAGCTGGGCCTGCAGCGGATCGCGGAGCTCACCCACTTCGCCGCCACCAGCGAGGACATCAACAACCTCTCCTACGCGATCGTGGTCCGTCAGGCCGTCGGCGAGATCTGGCTGCCGAAGCTGCGCTCGGTCGTCGCGTCGCTCCGGGAGCTGGCCGTCCGCTACCGCGACGAGCCGATGCTCAGCCGCACCCACGGCCAGCCCGCGACCCCGACCACGATGGGCAAGGAGTTCGCCGTCTACGCGTACCGGCTCGAGCGGGTCGTCGCGCAGATCGAGGCGACGGAGTACCTGGGCAAGTTCAGCGGAGCGACGGGCACGTTCGCCGCGCACCTCGCCGCCGACCCCGGCACCGACTGGCCCGCCCTCGCGGAGGAGTTCGTCACCTCCCTCGGCCTCGTCTTCAACCCGCTGACCACCCAGATCGAGTCGCACGACTGGCAGGCCGAGCTCTACGGCAGGGCCGCGCACGCGAACCGCATCCTGCACAACATCTGCACCGACGTCTGGACCTACATCTCGCTCGGCTACTTCCGGCAGATCCCGCAGGCCGGGGCGACCGGGTCGTCCACGATGCCGCACAAGATCAACCCGATCCGCTTCGAGAACGCCGAGGCGAACCTCGAGCTCTCCAGCGCCCTGCTCGACTCGCTCGCGCAGACCCTGGTCACCTCGCGCCTCCAGCGCGACCTCACCGACTCGACCACGCAGCGCAACATCGGCGTCGCGTTCGGCCACTCCCTGCTCGCCCTCGACAACATCGCGCGCGGCCTGCTCGAGATCGACCTCGACCCGTCCGCTCTCGCCGCCGACCTCGACGGCAACTGGGAGGTGCTCGCGGAGGCGATCCAGACGGTGATCCGTGCGGAGGTGGCGGCCGGCCGGTCCTCGATCACCGACCCGTATGCGCTGCTGAAGGACCTGACCCGCGGCAAGCGCCTGGGCGCCGACGACCTCGCGGTCTTCGTGCAGGGCCTCGACATCGGCGACGCGGCGAAGGAGCGCCTGCTGGCGCTGACGCCGGGCGGCTACACGGGCCTCGCCTCGGCGCTGGTCGACCGTCTGAGCTGATCCACCGCGCCGCGAGCACGCGGACGCCGCCGTCCTCGAGCGCGAGCACTCCGTCCTGCGCGCCCGCGGCCGGGCGGTCGACGACGGAGCGATGTCGGGGGTCGCGCCTAGCGTCGGCGGCATGGGAGCGTGCGCGATCGGAGGGTGCGACTCCTCAGCCGAGACGGGCGCGCCGCTCGCGCTGTGCGCGGCGCACCTCGGGCTCGCGCACGACTGGGTCGCCCGGGAGGACGGCGTGATCGACGCCCTGCCCTCCCCGTGCGCGGCGTGCGGGTCGCGCCTGGGCGTCCGCCTCCCCTCCGCCTGGCTCTGCGCCGCCTGCGAGTGGCGGCTCGGCGACGCTCCCGACGGCGAGCTGCCGCCGCCCCGGGTCGACGTCGTCTACTACATCCGCTTCGGCGAGCGGATCAAGATCGGCACCAGCGGCAATCCCCGGCAGCGCCTCCACCGGCTCCGGCACGAGGAGCTCCTCGCGTTCGAGCGCGGCGGTCGGGCGCTCGAGCAGCACCGGCACGCCCAATTCGCCGACGAGCGCCTGGAGCGCACGGAGTGGTTCGCCCGCAGCCCCGCGCTCGACGCCCACATCGAGACCGTGCGCGCCGGGGAGCCCGACCCCTGGGCTCTGCACCGCCGCTGGCGCAGCGAGGCGCTGGCCCTGCGGCTCTGACGCGCCGCTCCGACGCTCCGGCACCGAGCCGCCGGCACGGGCCCGCCGGCACGGACGTGTCAGCTCGACATGCGCGGGCCCCGCTCCGCCGAGCCGGACCCGGGACGGAGCGACGGACGGATCCCGGAGGACCGCCCCGCAGGTCAGCGTCCCCAGGCGTCGACGAGCAGCGGACCGCGGACATCCCGGAGCCGGTCGACCAGGCGGTCCGCCAGCGCGGCCGTGACCCCCGTGGCGACCAGGTCGTGGGGGCCGAGCGGCAGCAGCTTCCCCGTGCGGATGCGCACCACCTCCCACCCGGCGGAGCGGAGCGCGCGGTCCTTCCGCCGGTCGGCCTCCTCGCGATGCCCGACGTGCTCGAGACCGTGACGGCCGGTGGAGTCGTACTCGATCGCGATGCGCAGCTCGCCGAGCACCAGGTCGGGCCACGCCTCGCAGTGCTCGAAGAACGGCCGCGCGAGACGGACCGCCGTGTGCGCCGGATCGAAGACGAGCCGCTCGGCGAGGAGCGCCCGGAGCCGAGCCTCGACGGCGGAGGCGGGAGGAGGCGCGCACCGGCTCGCGAAGGGCTCGCCGACGGGGAGGTCCGGCGTCTTCGGGCAGACGCGGGCGGGCCGGGGTCGGGAGCGCGCCGGGCGGGCGGCGGGCCGCGCGGGCGGGACCGCGGCCGGAGCGGCGAGAGCGGCGGACGAAGCGGCGGAGGCGGCGGACGGAGCGGTGGGAGGGGCGGATGGAGCGGCGGAGGCGGCGGGAGGGACGGGCGGAGGAGTCGACGAAGCGGCGGGCGACGAGGACACGCGGCCGCTGGGCGACGCGGACGTCGCGAGCCCTCGCGTGATCACGGCGGGCGGCGCCAGGAGGACGAAGGAGCCCTCGTCGGGGGCGGACGTCGGCGCGAGCACCTCGGCGAGCCGACCGCCGATCATCGGCGCGGCCCGGGGCAGGCGCGGCGAGGCGAGCTCGGCGCAGTCGGGGCACCAGGAGGAGCGGCGCCGCTCCCGGCCGGGACGGTGGCGCTGCTCCTCGGGAGTGGCGACGAAGACGTGCCCGGCGTCGCAGAGCCAGCACAGGTACACGTCGGCCGCGGGCGGGATCTGGCTGAGCACGATGCCCTCGTTGTACTCGGGCCGGTACTGCCGCACCAGGACGGGGTAGGACGCCCACGCCTGCCGGTAGGTGCCGACCGGGTAGGGGACGTCGGCGCCGCGCGAGAACCGCCGCCGCTGCCACCACCGCCCGATCGCCTCCGCCACTCTCCGCACGCTACGCGCGACCACCGACGCGGAGCCGCGGCGCCCACGCCCCCAGGACGGATCCCGATACGCCCTCCGGCCTGCTCGATCAGCACAGGTCGCGCGGCAGCGACCTGCGCTCAGGCCGACCGCTCCCTGTCGTCCCGCACCGCACGAGCGCCTCGCGGAATCGAGAGCCGCACGGCGCGAGCGCATCGCGGAATCGCGTGCCGAGCGATTCCGCGCAGCGGAAGCGGGACGCTCCACCCGCGCAGCCACCCTCCTGGCCGACCGCTGCACGGGGCGGCGAGGACCCCCCGTGCGAAGAACTATGCGCCGTGCGCATCCTGTTCGTCGATGTCCGCGATCTCGGCCTCGTCCGGCTTGAAGGTCAGCGAGAACATGGCGATCGCGACGAGCACGACGATGAAGGCGACGCCGAACGAGATGAGCGCGACGACCGGCTCGCGGGTCGAGAGCATGACGACGAGGCCGACGAAGGCCGCCATCACCGCGGAGAAGCCGATGAGCTCGAGCGGGCGCAGGCGGTCCTTGCGGGTCGGCTGGAACGTGCGGGGCGTGAACTCGCCCGGGTCGCGCGGCGGGGCGGCGTCGGCCGCCGGGGCGCGGTCGGCGGGAGAGGCGGGGTCGGGCTGCTGGCCTTCGGCGGTCATCGGTCTCCTCCGGAGGTCGGTGTCGTGGGGGCGACGGGATCGTGTCCGGTGGCTGCGTCGGCGCCGGCGGCCCATTTGAGCGAGAACGCCGCGATGGCGAGGAAGACGGCGACCATCACGGCGTAGGCGCCGAGCAGGCCGACGGTGACGACGGGGTGGGGCGGGAGGAGTCCGAAGGCGGCGCCGAGGAGCATCGTGCCGATGCCGACGATCACGGAGTCGCGCGCGGCGAGGCCCTGACCGCGGCGGCCGCTGGAGAACTCGAGGAAGCCGGAGAGGAGCGCCCAGCCGGCGACGAGGGCGACGAAGGAGAGCAGGTTGGCGACGGGGAGCGCGACGAGCGCCGCGACGCCGGCGACCAGGGTGAGCACCGCGGAGCCGAGGGCGAGCGGGCGGGCCCGGCCGCTCCAGCCGCGGAGCCCGAGGGCGAGCGAGACGGCGCCGGTCGCGATCGCGAAGCCGCCGAAGACGGCGAGGCCGAAGGCGGGCCCGTGGTCGGGCGAGAAGGTGACGACGCAGCCGGCGACCGCCGCGATCACGGCGCGCGCGAGGGGCAGGGTCCACAGGCGGCGGTCGGAGTCGGCGGCGATGGCCACGGTCGAGCCTCTCTGGGATGGAGGGAGAAGGCGTCCGGGAGCGGACGGCTGGGCGCGCGACGGCACGGCGACGCGGACTCCAGCGATTTTACGCTCCCGCGGCTCCGCCCAGGCCCGGAGCGGGGCCCGGGGCGCGATCCGGGGCGAAGTCGCAGGCGGCTCAGCCGAGCCAGACCTCCTCGACCCGCGGGAACACGGCGTCGGCGGAGAAGCGCTCGCGGAAGCGCGCGCCGGCCTTCTCGACGACCTCGGCACGGGCGCCCTCGTCGGTGATCAGCTCGGTCAGCGCGGCGGCGAGGCCGTCCACGTCTCCGGGCGCGACCACCCGGCCGCAGCCGTCGCCGAGGACCTCGGGGATGCCGCCGACCGCGGTCGAGACGACGGCCGCGTCGCGGGCGAGGGCCTCGAGGATGAAGATCGGCATCGCCTCGTCGCGCGAGGGCAGGACGGCGATGGACGCCTCGTCGAGCAGGGCGAGCAGGCGGGCGTTCTCGAGCGAGCCGAGGAACTCGATCCCCGGGACGCCGCGGTCGACGACCTCCGGCTCGCGGATCGGGCCGGCGACCAGCAGGCGCCAGCCCTCCTTGCCCTGCACCTCCGCCCACGCCTTCTGCAGCACGTCGACGCCCTTGCGGTGGCTGACGACGCCGCCGAAGACGACGGTGCGGGTCTTCTCGCGCGGGGTGCCCTGCTCGAGCGCGTTCGGCACGAGGTGCACGCGGTCGGCGGGGACGTAGCGGCGGCAGATCGCCGAGGTCTCCTCCGAGAGCGAGATGATCTCGTCCGCGCTGCGCAGCACGTCCTTCACCAGGCGCGGGTGCGCGGCGGTGAAGGCGGCGAACTCGCTGCCGTGCAGGTGGGCGACCGTGCGCAGGCCCAGGCGGTGCGCGAGGCGCAGGAGGGATCCCTCGCGGAGGAACGAGCCGCGCTCCGAGAGGTGGACGACGATCACGCTGCCCGGCTCGCGGCGCGCGATCGCGACGATGCGGGCGGCGGCGCCGGCGGCCAGGCGGGCCGCGGCGACGTGCTCGCCCGGAGCGGTGCGGGAGGAGATCACTCGGACGTCGGAGCGCTCGAACGGCCAGCGCAGGTACCCGTTGACGACCTGCGTCATTCCTCCGGGGACCTCTCCGCTGCGCCCGACGTGGTACACCCGCGTCTTCGGGCCGGCAGCGGCGGCAGCGGCGGCCGGCCCGCTGCGGGGCGGCACGGCGAGCAGCGCCTGGATGTCGTCGCGGACGCCGCGGAGGCGTCCCCGGGCGACGAGCAGCTTCTCGAGCAGCTCGCTCCGGCGCGCGACCACGGCGGAGAAGGTCTCGACGCCGGCGGCGGGGGTCGTCCGGGACATGTCGACCGTGACGTCGTGGATCCCGATGGTCTCGAAGTGGCGCGAGGCCTTCGTCGACCCGTCCATCTGCAGGCTCACCGGGGCCGCGCCCTCGGTGAACGCCATGATGATCACGTGCAGCCGGTCGCTCATGGCGACGCGGGCCGTGCGGTAGAGCTCGCGCAGCAGGATCTCGTGCTCGTCGTGGGTGTGCGCCGGGTCCCAGTCGAGGATGTCCGCGTCCAGGTCGGCGGCGAGACGGCGGGAGCGCTCGGCGTCGACGGCGACCTGCGTGACGACGACGATGTCGAGGTCCTCGCGCTCGGCGAAGCCCTTGATCGCGGCCAGCCACTCCTGCTCGGGGTACGGGCGCGCGTCCACCTCGTGGTCCTCGCGGAGGGAGAGGACGAGCACGCGCCGCTCCTCGTCGGGCTGCGCGGCGAACGCCGTCAGCTCCGCGTCGCTCGAGCCCTCGCCGTAGCCGAGGTCGGGCATGGCGGCGCCGACGCGCATGTAGCCGGCCGTCTTGTCGTCGCGCCAGCGGGTGTAGCTCGAGAGCGCCATCGAGGGCCACATGATCGCGCGGGGCAGCGGAGCGAAGTTGCGGGTGCCGACGCCCGCGCGGATCACGCGGCCGCCGCCGAGGCGCACGAGGGCGATGCCCGGGAGCATCACGAGGTGCTCCTTCATCCCGATCAGGGTCAGCTGGATCTCGCCCGGCTTGAACACCGAGTTCGCCCGCCCGGCTAGGGCCTCGCGGGCGAGCGCCGCGTACCAGCGCAGGAGCGAGCGGTACACCGTGTCGTCCGGGCCCAGGCGCAGGCCGTCGTCGTAGCCCCACGGCGAGTGGCCCACGTAGACGTGGAGCGGACCCGACTCGCGGAGCCAGTCGAGGAGCTGGCGGCGCAGGATGATGTCGCCGATGTTCTCGTACTGGCCGCGGCCGACGGCGAAGATCGATCGGGCAGGTGTCACGGGCGGGCCTTTCGGAGGGGTTCGCATGGGGGTGACCGGTGCGGAGCGGGGAGCGTCGCGGGTCTCCCCGGTCGATCCTCCTGCCGCGCTGCCGTCGTGGGCCGGGCCGGCCGGGCTCCGCAGGAGCGGGCTCGGAGCCGATGGCGCCCCGGGCAGACTAGCGCAGGCCGGCTCGGCGGCTCGAGGAGGAGGGCGCGCGTCAACAGCCGGTGGTGACCAGGAAGGCCTTGAGGAACGCGCCCGTCTGGTAGACGTACTGGTTCACCAGGTAGTCCAGGCCCATCGGCTCCCCCGACGGCACCATCGAGAGCTCGCCGGAGTAGCAGCGCTCGATGATCATCTCGGCGCGGACGAGATGGGCGGCGTTGGTGATCACGATGACGTGGTCCCAGCCGTACTGCTCGGCCATGTCGCGCAGCTGCCGGGCCTCCCCCTGCGTGGTGAGGGGATCGGCTGAGTAGCAGAGGACGTCGCCGCCGGGCTCGTTGCACTTCTTGTACTTCTTGTCGTCGTAGGGCGCGTTCATCTCGCCGGGTCCGACCGAGAGCACCATCGTGTCCGTCGCTCCGGAGGTGATGATCCGGCGGGCGAACTCGACGCGCGCCCTCGTGGACGGGCCGAGCACGAAGACCGCGTCCGCCTGCTCCGGGATCGGGTCGATCGGAGGCGTGACGTAGAGCGGGATCCCGGCGCCGAACAGGGCGAGCACGACGAGGGGGACGAGCAGGAGTCGTCCGATCACGGTGCGCGCGCGGATCCGGCGGCGTCGCGGGCGCACCGGGGCGGGCGGGGTCGACGGGCGGTCGCCGGTCGCGGTCGTGGCCGTGTCCATCGCGTCCTCCCTCTCGTCGGGACCGCCGCTCGCCCGCGGCGGGTGATCCGCGACGCGGGTGCGACGACGATCACCAGTGGACAGACCATCATCGCAGTGTTTCGGCGCGGGGTCGGCCCGGTGAACGCCCGGTCAATTCTCTCGCCCAGCGGCCCGGCTGGGGGCCGTGTCCAGAGTCGCCGGATAGGGTCGCCGTTCCTCGACCGAGCAGCACTCCCCCTCGTCCGTACCGCGGACGGGCATTCCCGGAGTCCCTTCCCGATCCGACCTCCGCCCTCCGATCCGTCGTCGACCGCGCGTGTGACCGTCCCGCGTACACGCCGCCACGGCGGTTCGCCCGTCCTTCAGCGGAATCGCTGGTATAAGCCCGATCGCCACGCCCGAACGGGGCACTACAACCTGAATCCGTCTCATCCAGCCGCCAGTCGCGAGGCCCGTCTATAGCGTCGGGAGGACCAGCACCACCCCCTTGAGCAGCCCCCTCGAACCGCCCCCGACGCCCCCTCGAAGACCCGGAGCCGATCGTGAATCCTCAGACGACACCAGACCCGACCCGCCCTCGCCGACGACGCGCACGCCTCTCCCTCACCACGGCTCTGATCGCCGCTCTCGGCATCCTGGTCGCCCCTCTCACGGCCCCCGCCGCCTCCGCGGCCACCCTCGACCCGGGCGCCGGCCAGAGCACGCGGATCCAGGAGACGAACTCCTCGCTGACCTACAGCGGCTCGTGGCGCACGATGACGGGCGGCGACAGCGGCGGCGGGATCAAGTTCCTCAACAGCACCGGCTCCGTCTCGTTCAGCTTCCGCGGCACCGGCTTCAGCTGGATCAGCCGCACCACCGCCTCCGCCGGCATCGCCACCGTCACCGTCGACGGCGCGAGCACCTCGGTCGACCGGTACACGAAGACCACCGCGTACCAGGTCCCGGTGTTCACGAAGAAGGACCTCGCCGACACCGTCCACACGGTCAAGATCGCGTGGAGCGGACGGGCCAACAGCTCCGCGAGCGACAAGAACCTCGTCATCGACGCGTTCGACATCACCCGCGCGACCCCCGCCACCGAGGAGCCGACCGACGAGACCGGCGGCGACGACGGCCCCGTGCTCGACCCCTCCGGAGCGACCAGCCTCCTCGTGCAGGAGACCGACCCCGCGCTGCAGTACACCGGCTCGTGGAGGTCGATGGCGGGCGGCGACAGCGGCGGCGGGATGAAGTACCTGACCTCCGCCGGATCGGTGGAGTTCACCTTCGTCGGCACGTCGTGGCGTTGGATCAGCCGGAAGACCTCCTCCTCCGGCATCGCCGCGGTCTCGGTCGACGGCGGGCCCGTCACCAAGGTCGACCGCTACAGCTCGACCGCGCAGTACCAGGTGCCGGTCTACGAGACGACCGACCTCGCCGAGGGCACGCACACCGTGACCATCTCCTACACGGGGACGAAGAACTCCAAGTCGACCGACAAGAACCTGATCATCGACGCGTTCGTGCTCGCCGAGGACGGCCTCGCGACCGACGCCGTGGAGCTCTCCCCCCTGACCGACGGCTACACCGTGGCCTGGGACGCGCCGTTCAGCTCGCGGGTCGTCTCGTACGACGTGCGCCGCTCGAACGAGGACGGCTCCGGCGACACGGTCGTCGGCACGGTCGCCGATCCGGTCCGCCAGTACCGCGACGAGACCGCCGAGGCGGGACGCGCCTACACCTACACCGTGTCGGCCACCGACGACGCGGGGCGCGACTCGCGGCTGAAGGAGTCGGCGACCACCTCGGCCGACCTCCTCGACTCCCGCGACTCGCTGCTGGCGGCGTTCGACTGCCCCGCCGCCACCAAGACGGTGACGAACTCGGCGCAGCTCGTCACCGCTCTGGCCAACCCGCGCTCCGGCGACGTCATCCGCCTCGCCGACGGCGTGTACACCGGCAAGTTCGCCCTCCGCGGCACCGCCGCCCAGCCCGGCTCGATCTGGATCTGCGGCTCGCCCAACGCGGTCCTCACCTCCGGATCCACCTCGAGCGGCACCGCGCTCATCCTGAACACGGTGAGCGACGTGCACCTCGTGGGCTTCTCGGTCCGCAGCTCCTTCCAGGGCATCCAGGTGCTCGCCAGCAAGGGCGTCCAGATGGCCGGCCTGACGGTGAGCGAGATCGGCTACGAGGCGGTCCACTTCCGCAACCAGACCACCGACTCGCTGATCGTCGGCAGCACCATCCGCCGCACCGGCCTCGTCGCCGCCAAGTTCGGCGAGGGCGTCTACGTCGGCACCTCCGACCGCAACTGGTGCGAGTACAACAGCTGCAATCCCGACCGCACGGCCCGCATCGCGGTCGTGGACAACTCGATCAGCGACACCGGCGCCGAGCCGATCGAGGCCAAGGAGGGCACCCTCGACGGCGACATCCTCGGGAACACGGTCCTCGGCGGATCGCGGCTCGACTCGGACGTCGTCTCGCTGATCCTCGTCTCGGGCAACGGCTGGCTGGCCGCGGGCAACTCCGCCGCGGGCACCACCACCTACGGCTTCCAGGTGATCACCCGCGCCGACGGCTCGGGCAACGACAACACGATCAGCGGCAACCTCGCGCTGAAGACCCGGGACGCCGTGGTCTACCTCCACCAGCCGTCCAACTGGTCCACCAGCGGCAACTCGCTGAGCTGCTCCAACTCCGGGAAGGACCTGATCGGGAACGTGGCCTGCACGCCGTGACCTGATCCGCTCCCGCGTGGAACCGCCGCCGTCGTCCCCTCGACGGCGGCGGTTCTGCGTGTGCCCGCCTCCCGCCGACCACGCGCGAGCCGGTGGAGTCGCGCGCGACTGCCGCGACTCCTGCGCAGTCGCGGTGGCGTGAGCGGGCGTGGGGCCTCTGGAGCTCCGGAGGGACCGCGGACGGGACGGGGGCCGGCCGGAGCGCCCGCTCCCGTCGAGTACGCGGACATCGGCGGAGTCACGCGCGAGTACTGCGACTTCTGCGGACTCGCACCGCCGGGAGGGGCGAACACCACTCCGGAGCCGCGCGGGGACGGGGACCGGGGACGGGGATCTGGACCAGGACTCCGGACGGGGACGCCGCCTCCTCCCTAGTCCGCGGAAGTCGGCGTGCTCGTGGGAGTACCGCGACCTCTGCGGACTCGCGGGGTGAGCGGGCTCGCGGGCGCCGGAGAGGGGCCGAAGGCGCCGGCCAGGGGACGGAGAGGGGCCGGAGGCGCCGGCCAGGGGACGGAGAGGGGCCGGAGGCGCCGTCCATCCCCCGGCGGGCGCCGCACGGGCCCCGGACGCGGAAGAGCGCACCGCGGCCGGGGCCGGGGTGCGCTCGTCGCAGCGTGCGAGGACGCGATCAGACGATCGCGGGGGCCTTCTGCAGCTTGTGGCGGGCCAGGACGACCGCGCCGACCACGGGGGTGCCGGCGGTCTCGATCCAGTGGACGTCGGCGGCGGCCTGGGGCGAGTCGACCTTGCCCTCGATCAGGACGAGGACGGCTCCGTCGGCCACGCCGCGGAAGGTCGGCGACTGCTCGGTCGCGCCGAGGGTGCCGGTGACGATCAGGACGATGTCGTAGACCTTCTCGAGCTCCTCGACCAGCGCGCGGAGCGCGTCGGTCGGCATCGGAGTGCCGGCCTGGGCGCTGCCCGCGGGGAGCAGGTCGACGCGGTCGGTCGAGCGCTTGATGATCGCGTCGTCGAGCGAGGCGGCTCCGGCGAGCACCTCGCGCAGACCCGGGCGTCCGCCCGAGGCCGAAGCGAGAGCCGAGCCCTCAGCGGTGCCGTCCACGATCACGACGGACGAGCCGAGCACGGCCAGCGCCTTGGCGAGCAGCACCGCGCTGGCGGTGTGCGGGGTCTTCTCGGACGCCGGAGCGATCGCGAAGGAGGAGTACGAGCGGGTGCGCGCGATGGCGGAGAGCTCGAACGCCACGGCCGAGTAGCGGGCCGGGATCTCGGTCGAGTTCAGCATCTCGTCGAGCTTGGTGGCCTTGACCGGGACGATGCCCAGCAGCGGCCGGTCGATCGCGGAGCGGACGTCGTCGCCGCTGCGGAGGCGGCGGTCGAGGGCGGTCATCACGATCGCCACTCCCACGCCGACCACGGCACCGCCGAGGATGCCGAGCGCGAGCAGGACGAGGATGCCACCGGTGACCGGCAGCTCCGGCGGGAGCGCCTGGCTGAGCACCTGGAGCTGGATCTGCGGGACGGCGACGCCGTTCGTGGTGGTCGCCGGGTCGGCCCCCTTCACGGCCGCGTCGAGCTGGGCGGCGACCGCGTTGGCGATGACCGCGGCCTGCTCGGGCGAGGGGTCGGTGGCCGAGATCGTGATGACCACGGACTCCGGCTCGGAGAGGACGGTCACGCGCTTGGCGAAGTCCTCGATGGGCTCGTCGATGCCGAGGCCGTCGATGACGCCCTGCAGGACGGTGTCCGAGGTGCCGAGGGCGACGGAGGTGACCGTGGCCTGCGCGGCGGCGCTGTTGGCCGCGACCCGGTCCGCGGTCGAGAGGACCCCGGTGGAGGAGACCGCGACGTACACGCGTGCGTCCGCCTTGTACTGCGGGAGGAGGACGGCGTTGAGTACCAGGGCCGCCACGGCGCCGAGCAGAGCGAAGGCGACGATGTAGACCCACCTCCGGCCGATGCCGGCGAACAGTCCGTTCAAGGTCATGGTGTGTGGTGTCCCTTTCGTCGACTGCACCGGAGTGCAGGGGGTCTGACTGTAGCGTCGTGATGTGTCGTCCGCGTTGCGCGGAACCGGCCGCGAGGTTTCGCGCGGAAGCGGTGGATCAGAGGTGGGCCTGCAGGAAGGCGAGGATCGCCTTCTTGTTGTTCGGAGTGTTGTTCTGGAGCCCGTGGTGGCCGGAGCCGTCCACGCCGACCTCGGACGCCACTCCGGCGTCCTGCAGGGCGACCTGCATCGCGTCGGCCTGCTCGACCGGGACGAGCTCGTCCTCGGAGGTCAGCCAGATCTGCGGGGCGTCCGTGGAGTCGACCGAGCTGATCGGCGACGCGGGGACGCTCTGCGGGCAGGTCGTCGAGTCGATCTCGTCGCAGTCCAGGTAGGCGAGGATCTGCTCCTTCGCCTCGGGCACCGGCGTGCCCAGCGACATCCCGGCCTCGGTCATGTCGGCGACCGCCGAGAAGGCGACGACCGTCTTGACCCGCGAGCCCTCGGTGAGGGAGCCCTCGCCGAGCGTGCCCATGGTCGCTCCGATGATCGCTCCGGCGGAGCTGCCCATCACGCCGATGCGGGCGGGGTCGAGGCCGAAGCGCGTGACCTGCGCGGGCTCGCGCAGCCACTCGACGGCGGCCTGCGCGTCCTCGATCTGGCCCGGGTACCGGCTGTCCTGGAGGAGGCGGTAGTCGACGGAGACCGAGACGAAGCCGCGCTCGGCGTAGTACTCGCAGAGCTCGGTCATCCCGCCCTCGTCGCGGGCGCCGTCGACGAACCCTCCGCCGTGCAGCATCAGCAGCGCGGGGCGGTCGGTGCCGCCCTCGGTGGGGAGGCAGGCGTCGGCCTTCAGCGAGACGCCGTCGACCGAGCGGTACTCGATCGCCTTCTCCGTCGTGAAGCCGTCGGGCGTGCGGGCGGGCTCGGGCTGCGAGGAGCAGCCGGCGAGCCCGAGGGCGACGGCCACGACGGCCGCCAGGACTCCGGCTCTGCGTGCTCGTGTCGTCTTCACTCGTGGGACTCCGCTCTCTTCTGCTGGTAACTGGGTGAGGTGGCCGGCTCGTCGGCCGGGACCGCGGCGGGATCGGACATGACTCCGGGCCCGCGCGCCGGGACGGCCACGGGCTTGCGCCGCTTGCCGGGGCCGCCGAGAGCGGCCGGGGGGACGTAGATCCACTTGACCTTCGAGAGGTAGCGGGTGATGACGAGCGAGAGGACGACCGCCAGCACCATCACGACCAGCAGCAGCGGCACCTCGAAGCCGGCGATCTCGGAGCGGTCCTCGGGGAGGATCACCCGCAGGATCGTGATGCAGAGCACGATGATGTAGAGGTGCAGCAGGTAGATGTGCAGGCTGCGCTCGCCGCAGATCGTGAAGAAGTTCAGGAAGCGCACCCGGGAGAGGGCCCGCGCCACGAGGATGCCCATCGCGACGGCGGCCATCTGGCCGGCGAGGGCGAGGAACGGCACCCAGCGGATCGGGAAGAGGAAGAGCACCGCGCTAAGCACGACGAAGACCGGAGTGACGTAGAGGAACGCGCGGCTCCCCTTCTGCTCGACGAAGTCGATGATCCTCTTCGAGTAGAGCGTGCCCACCAGGAAGAAGACGAACAGGGCGCCGATGCGGTTCCAGCCCACGTTGGTCGTGTTGAGGAGACCGGTGGTGAACATCGTCCCCATCACCGCGGCGAGAGCGACCTGAACGCGGTGGTCGACGTTCCGCAGGAGCCACGCGCCGAGCGTGAAGAGGAAGAGTCCGTAGATGAACCAGTAGCTGCTGCTGGGCCAGAAGAACAGCAGGAGCAGGTTGAGGGGGTCGGTCGCGGGGAGCTCGCCGAGTCCGCCGTTCGCGAGCGGCACGATCAGGTAGAAGACCATGCGGATCACGGACCAGACCACGTAGAGCCAGAGCAGCGGGTACAGCCTGCGGCGCCAGAGGTCGCGGAAGCTCCAGGTGCGGATGCGTGAGCCGAAGAGGCCGGACACCAGGAAGAACAGGGGCATCGGGAACAGCTCGAACACGACCTTGATGCGGCCGAGAGTGTTCTCGACCCCGATGTCGCCGAGGTACAACGACGTGTGGTAGTACACGACCATCAGGATGGCGGCGCCCTTGGCGAAATCCACCCATTCGCGTCGGGCCCCGCCCGCAGGCTTCAGCAGCTTCATTCTCTCCCCCTTGTGCCCGGCCGCACCGCTCGTGAATTCCACCCGAGGTGAACAAGGCTCAGAGAAGCGCGCAGGCTCGGACGCGGATCGCGACCGAGGATCAAGACTAAGGGTGTATCGTCCGCGCCGCACATTCGACGGAATAGTGACGAGGACTCGATTGCCGAAGAGAGGACTCCGCCCTTTCCGCTCATCGTGGAGACGACGGTCACCGGCGTCCGTTCCCGGCGCTCATCGCCGCACGGTAGAGCGCGGGCGCCGCGGCGGCGAGCCCGAAGAGGACCGAGCGCTTGAGGTCGCGGCGGCGCACGAGCGCGACCAGGTGCCGGAGTCCCGCCTCGTCGTGCGCGGCCCGCCAGAGCCGGTCGGCCTCCTCGGGGCTGTGCGCGCCCGAGGTGGCGTCCTTGAAGCGGGAGAGCAGGGAGAAGCGCGCGCGGTAGTAGGAGTAGTCCTGCGAGTCGAGGATGCGCGGGTCGAGCCCGCGGGCCGTCCGCTCGATCACGGCGGCGAGCCCGGCGAGCGAGTCGGCGCGCTTCGCGCCCGAGCGGATGATCGAGCCGGAGCGGAGGCGGTACTCGTAGACGGAGTCGGGGACGACGACGACCTCGTCGGCCGCGGCGAGCAGCTGCGCGACCTGCGCCTGGTCCGAGTGCTGGCGGATCCGCGTGAAGTCGATGCCGTCGAACAGCTCGCGACGGAACAGCTTGTTCCAGAGGTGCCCGGTCAGCTCGCCGACCAGGAGCGCGGTGAAGGCGCCCCGGCCCGAGAGCGCGAGCGGGCCGCGCAGGGCGCCGACGCGCGTGGATCCGGTGGCGTCGACCGTGACCGCCTGAGCGACCACCACATCGGCGCGGCCCGCCTCCCCCGCGGCGAGCATGGCCGCGACCGCGGTCTCCGGCCACTCGTCGTCGGCGTCGACCAGCCAGACCCATTCGCCGGCGGCCTCGCCGACGGCGCGCTCGCGAGCGGCGGCGACGCCCTGGTTCTCGTCCTGGCGGAGGTAGCGGATCCGCTCGTGCTCCTCGGCGAACGCGCGGCCGATCGCCTCGGTCCCGTCGGTCGAGGCGTCGTCCACCACCAGGATCTCGAGCTCGGCGTGGGTCTGCCGCAGCAGGCGCTCCAGGGCGGAGGCGAGGTGCGCCTCCTCCTGGTGCGCCGGGACCACCACCGAGACGAGGGTCACTTCTGCCCCACGACCCGGCGGAGCACCGTCTCGAGGTCGCGGCCGCTCGACTCCAGCGAGAAGCGGTCGAGCCAGCGGTCGATGCCGGTGATCTCGAGCTCGCTCGCGCGGATCAGCGCGTCGGCGAGGTCGGAGGCGGAGGGGGTGAGCGCGAGCTCGCCGGTCAGGCCGGGGACGATCGCGTCCGCGACTCCGAGCGCCCCGGACACGGCGACCGAGGGCACGCCGGCGGCGGCCGCCTCGACCAGCACGTTGCCGAAGCCCTCGCGCAGCGACGGGAGCAGCACGACGGCGTTCTCGTCGAAGTGGTGGAACCAGTCCTCGACCCAGCCCATGTCCTGGAAGTCCACGCCGCGCGCGGCCGCCTCCGCCTTCATGCTGCCGAGCAGCGGGCCCCCGCCGAAGGAGACGACCTTCGCGGGGATGCCGCGGCGCTCCAGCTCCTCGGCCGCGAGGATCGCGAGCTCGGGCCGCTTCTGGACGACGAGGCGGCAGGGCAGCACGATCTGCAGGCCCGCCGCGGTGCCGGGGGTGCGCGAGACCTGGCGCGAGCGGTCGACCTTGGCGGTCGCCGGGTTCGGCACCACGGTGCAGCGCTCGCCCGAGACGCCGAAGCCGGCGACGAGCTCGCCCGCGACGGGGTGCGAGATCGCGATGACGTGGTCGGCGCGGCGGTAGAGCGTCTTGGCGAGCCCGAGCTGCACCTTCTGGGTCTTCGAGAAGCCCGGGATGCCGAGCGAGACGAGGTTGCGCTCGCTCACGATGGTCTTCGGGCGGTCCGCCTTCGCGGTCATCTCGGCCGAGGCCAGGAGCACGATGTTCGGGTAGCCCTGCAGGGCGACCGCGACGTCGGGGGTGCGGCGGCGGAACAGCTCCTTGAGCATCCGCGCCTTGCCGACGTGGCCCGTGCCCTCGCCGATGCGGTGCAGCACCGCGCCCTCGGGGAGGTACTCGTCGGTGCCCTTCACCGAGGTGGTGACGACGTCGACGTGGTGGCCCTGCTCGAGGAGCCAGCCCATCCAGGTGCGGGCGACGAACTCGGCCCCGCCGCCGTGCAGCGACGTGACGACGAACATGATCCGCATGCGCGGTCCCTTCTCCTGCGCCGCGCTCATCGCACGACCTCCGCGCCGAGGCCGCGGGTGTTGAGCGCCGAGAGGCGGCGCACCTCGGGCATGGCAGCGTCGATGGTGGCGCGCACGCCGCCGTCGCCCGGCTCCGCGAGGATGCGGTCGATCACCGGGAGGACGCGGTCGGCGAAGCCGGGGACCGGCTCGACGCACAGCTGCGGCAGGCCGATGAGGCGCATGATGCCCTCGACCTTGCCCTGCGTGGCGAGGGTGATCGCGGGGACGCCGAGCGAGAGCGACATGATCGCGAGGTGCATGCGGCCGGTGACGGTCAGCAGGGCGTCCTCGGCGAGGCCGCGGATCTCGGCGGGCATCAGCACGCGGTCGACGACGGTGACGCCCTCGGAGCCCACGCGCTCGGCGACCGCGCGGACGGCCACCTTGTCGTCGCCGATGGGGCGGGAGACGTGCGGGAGGAGCACGACGTGCACGCCGGCGGCGCGGAGACGGTCGACGATGCGCTCGTACTCCGGCACCTGGTCGACCATGCCGGCGACGAGGGCGCTCGCGTTGACGAGCGCGAAGGGGACGCCCTCGGGCAGTCCCAGCCCCTCGCGGAAGCTGCGGTCGCGGGTGCGCGCCGAGAAGACGATGTCCGTGACCTCCTCGACGCGCTGCACGCCGATGCTCCGGGCGCGCTCCGCCGAGAGCGGGTCGCGGAGCATCGGGACGACGCCGGCGCGGGAGGCGGCGATCAGGGAGCGGCGGGCGGCGAGGCGGGCCGCAGCGTTCCAGGAGAAGCCGAGGATGCGGGTGGGCACTCCGGCCTCGGCGGCGGCCTGCGCGAGCAGGGAGCGGCGGACCGAGCCGCGGAGGCTGTACTTGCCGTCCATCATGTCGGCGCCGACGACCGAGACCGAGCGGGCGCGGCGGATCAGCGCGGCGTAGGCGCGGAGGTCGGCGGCGTGCGCGTCGCCCACGCCGTAGACCAGGTGCGGGAGCTCGACGACCTCGACCCGGTCGGCCTGCTCCTCGGGGATCACGACGTCGCCGGCGTAGCGCTGGATCACCACGACGGGGCCGGTGGTGTTCTCGAGGAACGCCTCCAGCATCGCCTGGTCGCCGATGTTGCCGCTGCCGGGAGCGGCGATCACGAGGTGCGACTCGGGCTCGGGGCGGAGGTCCGCGAGGGCGGCGCGGAGCACCGCCGCGTCGCGGCGGGCGGGGAGGCGGGTCGTCGTGACGAAGTCCTTCTTCCAGGACTTGACGACGCCGAGCTTGAGTTTCATCGATCTCTTTCGGTGGGGGGAACGGCGGCGGGAGGCCGCTCGGAGTCGGGGGTGCCGGCCGTGACGGCTCCGTCGACCAGGGCGCTGTCACCGGTGGGGCTGGTGGCGTCGACCGTGGCCGGGGCGGGAGCGGCGGCCGGGCGGCTGCGGCGGAAGTGGCGGCGCAGGTCGGCGAGGCCGAGGATCTGGCGGCGGAACGCGGGGAGGATCAGCATCCAGAGCCCGACCCCGACCAGGACGGCGGCGCCGCCCACGAGGAGGCGGAGGACGGGCTGGTCGGCGGCGATCCAGACGGTGGAGAAGAAGGAGCCGACCGTGATCGATCCGAACGCGATGCCGCTGCGGAGGCCGTTGGTGAACATCTCGCGCGCGGGAGCGTCGGAGGTGCGGCCGATCCAGATCAGCGCGATCGGCCAGGTGAGGGCGAGCGAGCCGGCGTACGCGATCGCGACGCCCGTCACTCCCCAGTTGGAGCCGAGCAGGATCAGGACGACCATCAGCGGGCGGGTCGCCAGGCTGTACCAGACGCTCTGGCGCACCAGGCCCTTCGAGAGGAACACCCACCAGGAGCAGTACGCCGTGGCCTGGAAGAACCCGGCGACGAGCAGGATCTGGAAGATCGGGACCGAGGCGAGCCAGCGCTCCCCCAGCAGGATCCGGATGACCGAGTCGGACTGGGAGCCGAGGACGGCGAGCACGAGGCCCATCACCGTCAGCATCGCCGACTGGCCGAAGAGGATGAACGTGCGGAACCGCTCGCGCTCGTCCTGCAGCTTGGAGAGCACGGGCAGGGCCACGCGCTGCGCCGGGGCGTTGAGCTGCTGCAGCGGCAGCATCATCAGCTGGAACGCGCGGTTGTAGAGGCCGAGGTCGACCGGGCCGAAGCGCGCGCCGATGATGACGGAGTCGACGTTCTTGCTCGCGTAGGTCAGCGCCTGGGTCGCGAAGACCCCGCCGCCGTAGCGGAGGAAGTGGCCCATCGCCTCGCCGCGGCGGTAGCGGCCGGGACGCCAGCCGGTGATGAAGACCAGCATCAGCACGCCGATGAGCGGCTGCACGACCTGGCTCGCGGCCAGCGCCCAGTAGCCCGCGCCGCCGAGCGCCATCAGCACGCCGACCACGAGGCCCAGCACCTGGCCGACGATGTCCACCAGGGTGAGCTTCACGAAGCGGAGGTGCCGGGCGAGGTCGGCGCGGAACTGCGTCGAGATCCCGTTGAGGAGGAACGTCGAGGAGAGCACGACGGTCAGCAGCTGGAGCCGGTCGTCGCCGTAGAGAGCGGCGATCGGCCACGAGGCCGCGATGACCAGCAGGGTGAGGGTGAGGCCGATGCCCGCGTTCATCCAGAACAGGTTGCTCTTCTGGCCCGGGGTGATCTCCTTCGCCTGGATGGCGGCGGAGGAGAGGCCGAAGTCGCGGAAGATCTCGCCGATGCCGATGATCGCCGTGACCATCGCGAGCAGGCCGTAGTCGGCCGGCGCGAGCAGGCGCGCGAGGACGACGATGCTGCCCAGCTGGACGGCGATGCGGATCGCCTGTCCGCCGATGGTGACGGCGGCGCCGCGGCTCGCGGAGCGGCCGAGGCTCGGGGACGGCTTCTGCGTGGTCGCGCTCATCGGGTCGTGCCCTTCTTGGTGGCGATCGCGCCCTCGTAGGCCGTCTTGAGCTGGAGCCCGAGCACGTCCCAGTCGCGACCGGAGAGGGCGGGGAGCCCCTCCGGCGGGCGGGTGCGCGTGCGCTCGAGCGCGGAGGTGATCAGCTCGGGGGTGAGATCCCCGTCGTACTCGATCACCCAGTCGCTGCCGACCTCCTCGGCCAGGGCCGTGTTGGTGGGCGTGCGGGGCACCAGGATCGACCGGCCGAGCGACAGGGCGACCAGGATCGAGCCGGAGTTGTGCATCTCGCGGTACGGCAGGACGATCAGCTCGGCCCGGCCGATCTCGTCGACCATCTCGGCGTCGTCGACCCGGCGGAGCGTGGTGCGCACGCGCGGATCGCGGGCGGCCCGCTCCTCGACCAGCTCGCGCTGGCCCGTGCTGGGGCTGCCGACCACGTGCAGGGAGAGGGAGTCGTCCTCCACGCCGCGGAACACGTCCATCAGCTCGACGACGCCCTTGTACGGGCGGATGATGCCGAAGTAGAGGACGCGGCCGTGCTCGCGCTCGGGCAGCGGGTGCAGCGCGAACTGGTCGCGGTAGTGGCCGTGCAGCACGGTCACGGCGGGCGCCCGGCCGGGGGTGACGGTCGTGGGGTTCAGGCGGACGAACAGGTCGGTCGCGCGGTCGATCCGGGCCAGCGAGCGGCGCTCGGCGGCGGGACCGAGCTCGTGCGGGTGCAGGTTGTGCACCGTGCGCACGAGCGGGATGCGCTGGAGCGCGAGGCGCACCAGCAGCACGTCGAGGGCGCGGCGGCGGAGGAAGCGGTGCAGCGGGCTGCGGCCGCGGATCATCAGCTCGGGCCAGTGCACGTGCAGCACGTCGTAGTCGGCGAGCAGGGCGCTGCGCCAGGAGAAGAAGAGCAGCTCGACACCGGGCGCGAGGCCGTCGACGATCGAGTCGACGTACTGCGTGGTCGAGTCCGGCGGCGCGAGCGACTGCTGGACGACGAGCGCGGCCGGCGACGAGTCGTTCGCGCGGGAGCGGCGGCTCACCTCTCGCCCCGCATTCCGACGGCCATCGGCGCGTCGAAGATCCGCGCCCCGAGGGGCTGGCGCATCCGGATGCCCTTGGAGAAGTCGGGGACGTGCACCGGGTTCAGGCAGATGATGACGAGGAAGCCCAGGAGCAGGTGGCTCGGGCGGACCGCGTCGATGGCGTTGTAGCCGGCGAGGCAGACCATGAAGCCGAGCAGGCCCGCCGCCGGGCCGACGTCGCGACGGCTGAGCGTGGCGCCGAACATCGCGGCCACCATGATCACGAAGAACAGCAGGCCGGGGATGCCGACGCTGATCAGCAGCTGGAGGAACGAGTTCTCGATGACCACGTCCGAGAACCGTCTGCCGCTGATGCCGGACGTCGCCGCTCCCGAGCCGAGCCAGTGCGTGAGCTCCGCCGCCTTGAGCGACACGGTCACCGCGAGGTCGCGGGCGCCCGCCGAGATGGAGGCGTCGAGGTTGTTGTTGCGGGCCGTGACGGGCTCGAAGTTCAGGACTCCGACGCCCGCGACGAGGCCGGCGATCAGGATCGAGCCGGGCCGCAGCAGCGAGCGGTCGGGGTTGAGGAAGCCGACGGCGACGAGCGCGACGACGACCGCGACGGCGATGGCCGCCATCGGTCCGCGCGAGACGGTCGCGACGACGCCGCCCGAGGCCAGGATGCCCAGCAGCAGGTCCGACTTGCGGGAGCCCTGGAGCCAGGAGCCGAAGGCGAGACCGGCGCCGACGGTGAGGAAGGTGCCGGCGAGCAGCGGGTGGCCGAAGGTGATCTCGGCCCGGTAGAGCGACCAGTGCTGGTCCTGCTCGTAGCCGAGGGCGCCGTAGACGGCTCCGAGGATCGGCGAGCTCTGCGCGACCAGCTCGAGGGCGGCGTAGAGGGCGAGCAGCCCCGAGAGGATCACCCAGGTCTTGCGCAGCAGCACGGCCTCGCGCTGGGCGTCGAAGACGAGCATCGGGACGCCCACGCAGATCGCGAAGCTGAACAGCCACGAGACGCCCTCGCTCGCGAAGGAGCCGCGCACCGTCGCCACGGCCGACCAGAGCATGAGGGCGATGAACGCGAGGATCACCACGGCCCGCCACGGGGAGAGCACGAGCTCGCGGGTCCACGCCTTGACCGGGGCGCGCCACAGCTCGGGAGCGAGCCCGCGCCGGATCGCCCAGATCACGAGGATGACCGCCCACAGCGTCATGCGGAACGTCAGGGTCGAGGGGGTCAGCGGCGTGGGGACGAGCGCGAAGAACGCGAGCGCCATCGCCGGCAGCCAGTGCGCGGGGACCCGCAGCAGCACGTAGGCGCCGACGATCCCGCCGACTCCGGCGGCGACCACCAGGAGGCCGGTGGCCGGCTCCCGGGTCGAGAAGATGTACCCCATCCCGAGGACGATCACCAGGGCGACCGAGAAGAGCGCGCCGACGAGGAGTCGTCGCGGGAGGATGTCGATCACGTCAGGGAGTCCTTCTGGCGTCGGAGCGGAGTGGTGGAGGAGGGGGCGGGCGGTGCGGCGCTCACGGGAGTGGTCCCGTCGGCCTCGATGAGGATCGCGATGCCCTCGCGAGCCGCCTCTCGGCGGCTGGGACGCCTGCGATGCCGTGCCCTCCTCCTCCACTGCTCGACCCTGGCGCCGACCCCCGGGGAGGAGGGGTCGCGTCGGCCCTGCCGCGGATCAGGCGGGGCCCTCCTGGAGCCAGCGGCGGAAGGTCTCGACCGAGTCCCTGTTGGTGGAGGTCGGGACGATGTGGCCGCCCTGGTAGCCGTCGCTGCTGTGGTACGCGATCGTCGCCTCCCTGGCGACAGGGAGCGCCAGGCGGCGCAGGCGTCCGCCGTGGAGCTCGGCGGGTGCGAGCTGGTCGGCCGTGCCGGCGCTGACGCGCAGGCGCACGCCCTTCCAGGCGTCCTGCGGCAGACGGGCGGGGTTGGTCGCACGCAGGAGCGCCCGGTCTCCGCCGTACACGGCGAGGACGCGGTTCGGCTGGGTGTCGTCGCGCGCCGCGATGTCCTCGACGTCGAAGACGCTGCTGGCGTGGTACGCCCCGTAGATGTTCGGCACCATCTTCTTCGCGTAGGCCCAGCACATCATCGCTCCGCCGCCGGAGTTCGAGCGGAGGAAGCTCCCGCGGACGTTCCAGAGGTTCTGCACCCAGGCCGTGGCGGCCGTCTGCACAGCGAGCGCGGTGGGGTTGGTGTAGTTGCTCGGGCCGCCGAAGTCGGGGCTGATGCTGACGAAGCCCAGGTCGACGAGCGGATCGGCCGAGTAGCTGTACGCGTTGTCGAGGGCTTTGTAGCTGCTGCCGCTGGCGTGGTAGAACCAGGCCACCGGCACCGGGGAGCCGGATCCCGGCTTCGCCGAGTGCGGGACGAAGAGACGCGTGGAGTCGTTGCCGATCTTCACGTCGATGATCTCGTAGGGCTTCTTGCCGTTCCTCGAGATCGCAGTGTCGGCCCGCGAGACCTCGCCCGGGAGCTTCGGGATCACGCTGTAGTTCGGCGCGGCGAGCGCCGGGGTCGCCACGAGAGCGGAGGCGGTCGCGGCGGCTCCGACAGCGGAGGCGGCGAGCAGGAGGCGGCGCGAGAGGCCGCGCGGGGTGTCAGTCATATCGAGAATCCTTCGGAGCTTTCGCCATCAGTGTCGAGTCGGCCGACCATTCCGAATTCGACGCACGTGAAGTGACGTCCGGCCCCCCAACCCATTCGAGAGTGTACGGGCCGCGGATGACGCGTGGATGTCGTTCTCATCACGTCTGGTCGCTCGGGCGGGGATCAGCGGGAGGAGGGGAAGAGGCGGCGGGAGAGGCCCGAGGACTTCTCGGCCGCCTGGTGCACCGCGAAGGGCACGGCGGATTCGGCGGAGAGGACCCGTCTCGCCGCGGCGAGCTCGAGCGTCTCGCGGGAGAGGCCCTCGATGTCGACGGTGACCGCGAGGCCGGAATCGGCCAGGCGCGTGGCGATCTGCACCTGGTGGTCGTCGACGTGCTCGCCGAAGGAGGCGCGGCGCGGGACCAGGATCGGCACCCGGCCCTGCTCGATGGCGCTGAGCGCGGTGCCCACTCCCCCGTGCGCGATGACGACGTCGGCCGCCTTCATCGCCGCATTGAGCTCGTCGTGCGGCACGGAGTGGCGGCCGTCGATCCCGAGCCCGGAGACGTCGTTCGCTCCGGTCTGCCAGAGCACTTCCACGCCCTCGAGCAGCGGCGCGAGCGCGGCGAAGAAGCGGGGGAACGGGTATCCGTCCTGCGTGCCGACCGACACGACCGCGCGGCGGATCGGCTGCGGGGCGACGTCCTCGACGCGGTAGGTGTCGAAGATCGAGCCGCCGAAGCTCCAGCGGTCGTCGGCCCAGGAGCGGTACTGCGTGTAGGTCGAGACGGCAGGGACCCGGGCCAGGATCCGGCCGGTCATCGACGGTCCGAGCACGCGGGCGGCGCTCTCGATGTAGTGCGCGGGGATGCCGCGCGAGGCCGCCAGCGGGAGGAAGGAGAGGGCGGGGCTGGCGCCGGTGCTGAAGACGGCGTCGAAGGAGCCGCGGGCCAGCAGGGAGCGGCCGATCAGCGCGTTGCGGAGGACCGGCACGACGGCGCGGGGCGGCGGATCGGCGAGATGGGTCACGCGACGGTCGGCGAGGAGGGTACGGCTGAGAGCACTGTCGACGGTCGCCCAGTGCTGCTCCTCGGGGTCGACTCCGAGGAGGCCCGAGAGGGCGAACATCTCCTTGAGATGCCCGCCTCCGGAGCAGACGAAGAGATACGAAGCCATACGCGCCTTCACTGGTGATGATCGAGATAACAGGCGTGTGGATGATCGATCGTCCGCCGAGAACGACCCCCGGTCCCTGGTGCAGAAGTCGCCCGATCATAGCAGGGAGGTTCGTCGGGGGGTCCTTGTCTGAGAGAACAGTTCATCTCGGCCGGAAAGCGATAGGGGCTCATTCGACAGGCGATATCCGCTCAGTTATCGCGCGCGAAGAGAGCGCAGTCCGCTCGTTCCGGATACCGCCCGGGAGCATCGATCCGGCACAGCGATAGCGGAGTGGCCGATTCCCGTCGATCACCTGCACCGCACGGGTCGCGCGCGTAGCGTCGGACCACCGGCGCAGAGGCCGGTCGACCCAGGAGGAGCGCCATGAGCGACAACGAGCAGAACAGCCCCGTGATGGACGGAGCCGAGGACGCGAGCAACGACGAGAAGCTCGGCGGCCTGATCGACCAGGTCGAGCACGACCACGGAGCCGAGGGCGCCGGCGCGATGGCGGACGCGCTCCGCGACCGCGCCGACGAGACCGACACCGAGATCGCCGAGGAGTCGGACGCGTCCGGCCCGGTCGAGGACAGCGGCACCGCCCAGGTGTGAGCGACGGGGCCCGGGAGACGACCCCGGGCCCCGCTGCCGGATCGCTCGTCCGCGGCCGGAGGCGCTCTAGCGCGTCACCGGAGGCGCGGGTGCGCGGTCGACCGGTCGGACGTGCCGGAGGATCGCGGCCGCGACCGCCCCGGGGGCCTCGCGCTGCACGAAGTGGCCGACGCCGTCGAGCTCGATCAGCTCCCGGCCCGCGGAGAAGTACCGTCCGTTCGCCCGCGCGAGGGCGGGCGTCTCGCAGCCGTCGGCCGTCCCGAGGAGGAAGGTCGTCGGCGCGTCGATGCGCGGCCAGGCGTCGAGCGCCTCCTGCGCGGCGCGGTACACGGCCCGGCCGGGTGCCTCCCGGGCGCCGTGCCGGTAGTAGTCGACGACCGTGTCGGCGAAGCCGTCGGTCGCCGTCGCCGCGAGGACCTCCTCCAGGGCCTCGGGCGGGAGCGAGCCCGGAGGCGACCACTCCCGCCAGGCCCAGCGGACGAGCTGCGCCGGGTCGCTCCGGAACGCCTCCACCCCGGCGGCCGTGCAGAGCCAGTAGCGGTACCAGGCCGCGGCGGCCTCGTCGAGGACCTCGCCGCCGCTCAGCTCGCTCGACGGTCCGTACGCGGTCGCGAGGGTGATCAGTGCGCCGACCCGCTCGGGCGCGAGCGCCGCGACGGCGTGAGCGGTCCGCGCTCCCCAGTCGTGGCCGACGAGCACGACCGGCCCGAGGTCGAGCGCCTCGAGGAGGTCGAGCAGGTCGCCGGCCAGCGCGGCCACCTGCCCGGACCGCGCCTCTAGGTCGACGACGCGGGTCCGCCCGACCCCTCGCAGGAAGGGGCGCACCACCCGGAGTCCGGGGGGAAGCAGCTCCAGGACGTCGTCCCAGGTGGCGGGGACGTCGGGGAAGCCGTGCACGAGCACGAGCGGAGTCCCGTCCGCCGGTCCCTCGTCGAGGTACTGGATGTCGGTGAAGCGCGTGGACAGGATGCGCGCGCCCGCCCCCTCCTGCTCCGGCCCGTCCGAGCGGGAGTGCCGCGGCCCGCTCACGGGCGGTAGAGGGAGTCGACGGGGACCTCGCTGCTCGAGCCGTCCCGGGTGGTGATCGTGACCGTGCCGGCAGGCCCGGCGGCGAGGCCGTTTGACGAGGGCCACCAGGCGGTCCAGGAGCCGCCCTCGAGGGTCGCGACGACCGGCTCGACGCCCGCCTCGTGCAGCACCACCGATTCCACGTCCGCGCCCGCGAAGCCGACCGCGTAGATCAGAGCGGCGTCCCCCTCTCCGAAGGTGCCGGCCGAGCTGACCTGGACGGCGTCCGCGGCGAGAGGGCCGACTGGTGCGGCGTCCGCCACCTCCCACATCCCCGCGCCGTTCCCGGCGCTGAGGCAGTAGTAGAGGGAGTCGTCGAAGCGGTAGATCATCGAGGCGGCGTCGCCGCGCGCGTCGAGGTGCGAGACCTCCGGCGGCCCGGCCTCGCCGTTGGGGCTCTGCAGGTTCGTCGCGCACCACTGCGTCGCCGACTGCCCGAGCTCGGAGGTCGGCAGGATGCGCTCCGGGATCGCGGTCCAGGAGGCGAGCACCGCGCGGTTCAGCCCGACGGAGCCGGTGCCGGGGAGGAGACCCGGGACCACGACGATCACCGCGGCTGCGGCGGCGGCGGCCAGGAGCACGGTCGCCGCGCCGGCGATCGCCCAGTCGCGGGGGCGGAAGAGACGGGGAGCGGCCGCCTCCTCGCTGATCCAGATCTCGCCGAGGAGCGCGTCCCGACGAGCGGCCTCGGCAGCGGTGAGGGGGGTGCGGGGCTCGGCGTCGTGCGCGCGGAGCAGGTCGAGGAGCTGGTCGGTCATGAGAGGGTCCGTTCTGCCGTGCCGGAGAGGAGGGTGGAGTCGAGGGGGGCGAGCAGCGCCGCCAGGCGCCGCTTCGCGCGGGTGAGCCGCATCGCGTAGGCGGCCCGGGAGCAGCCGAGCACCTGGGCGGCGTCGGCCTGCGGGAGGTCCTCCCAGACGTGGAGGGCCAGAGCCTCCTGCTCGGCGAGGGGGAGCCGCTTCCACGCGCTCTCCAGGTCGAGGCGGTCGCCGACCGACGGGTCCGCCTGCTCCTCCGGGGCGAGGGTCCCGATCCGCACGGCGAGCGCCTGCCGGCGGTTCTCGCCGCGGGCGGCGTTGAGGATCGCCTTGCGGGCGGTGCCGAACAGCCACGGCCGCACGTTCTCCGGCAGGTCCTGCCGGCGGCGCCAGGCGGCGAGGAAGGTCTCGCCGACGATGTCGTCGACCGTCGCGGCGGGAGCGCGGCGACGGACGAAGCGGAGCAGGTCGTCGTAGTGGGCGCGGTACAGCTCGGAGAAGTCGTCTCGGGAGCGGATGCTCATGGTTCCCCTTTCGCGGAGTCACAGGTACATGTCCGGCTGCGGCGGCGATGCAACATCCGTGTCGGCGGGAGTCCCGCAGGGCGGTCGTCCGGCGGTGGCCGCTGCGTCCTGCGCGGCGCTCCGCGTCCGGGCAGGATCCACCGCGCGGGGGACGCCCTGCAAGCGGCGGGCGGCGATCCGCGCCGACCGCACGCCGGAGGGGAGGGACCCTCGGCGGGTGGCGGGCAGCAGGAGGGGAACAGCGGACGCGCGGTCATCCCCGAGGCGCATCGGACGCGACTCCCGGACGACGCACCGGACTCCTCCGGCCCGGGACGCTGGCAGAACGCCGCCGCACCTCTGCTCCCGGCTCCCGTCCCGCCAAGGAGACCCTCGTGAACCGCGCCCTCGCCCTCGCCGCCGCCTCAGCCCTCGTCGTCGCCTCCGGAGGACTCTTCGCGACGGGAGCCGCCGCGGTCGGCAGTTCCGAGCCGGCCGGCACGGCGCAGGGGACGCTGCTCGCGCAGCGCGCCGACCGCTACGAGGGCCGGTGGGATCTCGACGGCGACGCCCTCACCGAGGCGTTCCTCGAGGACGGGCAGCTGCTCTCCACCGGACGCGAGACCCTCCGTCACGGGCTGGGCGCCGCCGACGTCCTCAGCTTCGGCACCGTCGGCGGCTACGGCGACCCCGAGACCGGCGAGGACTACGCGCAGCTCGTCGGGCAGGCCGGGCCGGAGGTCACGGAAGTCCTCGTGCACAGCACGACTGGGATCACGACACGGGCCGAGCTGGTCGACGGCGTCTGGGCCGCCGTGTGGCGGACCGTCGACGAGGACCAGGACTACGGGGCGGCCGTGCTCACGGTCAGGACCGCGCGGGGCACCACGCGGGTGTCGACCGACGACGTCGACGTCGTCGCCGCCGACCAGCGCGCCGCCGACGCCCGATGACCGTCTCCGGGAAGCCCGTCGGCGACCGGGCCGCTCCGCTCCGCCTCACGCTCGTGCTCGTCGACTTCTGGTCGGCCGTGAAGCTCTCGTTCCTGCTCGGCCTCGCGCTCGCGCTGCTCGGCCTCGCCGCCGTCCTGGTCGCCCATCCGCTGCTCGTGCACTCGGAGCTCTTCACCCAGGCCGACACGCTCCTGGGGCAGGTCGTCGGCGATCGGGTCGACCTCGACGCGATCCTCTCGCTGCCGAACGTGCTGGGCTTCGCGCTCGTCGGAGCCGTGCTGAACACCGTCGTCGCCACCGCCCTCGGCGGGGTGGGGGCGCTGCTCTTCGAATCCGCCGCGACCCTCGCGGGCGGGCTCCCGGTCGGCCTCGCCCGGCGCTGAGGGGCCTGCGCGGGACGGTGCCGCCGCGGGCGGAACGAGCGCGTCCGCCCGGCCGCCGGTGGTCGACCGCGTCCGGTCGTGGACTGCTCGGCGCGGCACGTCGGCCGGGCGTCCGGCTGCACGAGGACCGCGGAGGTGCGGACGTGCGGCGGACCGCGCTCCCGCGTCAGTCGGCGAAGATCGCGCCGACCGGCTCGCGCTTCTCGGCCTGGAAGCGGTCCTCGGCGCGGCCGAGAGCCCAGTAGGCCGAGAGCGAGAGCGCCCGGCGCTCCACGCCCCACTCGTCCTGCAGGAGCGCGCGCAGCTGCTTCATCGCGGTGCGCTCGCCGTGCGCGAAGACCTCGAGCACGCCCGCGGGCCTCGACTCGGCCCGCACGGCCGCGACCAGCGCACGGCCGGCCTCGAGACCGCCGCGGTGCAGCCAGCGCACCTCCACTCCGGCCGGAGCGGGAAGCGAGAGCTCGTCGGCGGCCGAGTCCACCTCGATCAGGACCAGGCCGCGGGCGTGCGCGGGCATCCCCTCGAGGGCCGAGGCGATCGCCGGCAGAGCGGAGTCGTCGCCGAGCAGCAGGTGCACGGCCTCGGGGTCGGCGCTCGGCGACCAGGCGCCGCCGGGCGCGGAGAGGGCGATCCGGTCGCCGGGAGCCGCGGCGAGCGCCCACGGCCCCGCCACTCCCTCGTCGCCGTGCACGACGAAGTCGACGGCGACCGAGCGCTGCTCGAGGTCGACCGAGCGGACGGTGTACGTGCGGCGCACGGGCAGCTGCTCGGGGGCGACGCTCGCCCGGAGCGCATCGAGGTCGAAGGGCGGCCGGAGGTCGGAGCCGCGCGGCGGGAGCAGCAGCTTCACGTAGCGGTCGGTCGCGGCGAGGCGCTCGGGGTCGGATCCGGCGAGGAACTCGTCGAGCCCGTCCCCGCCGAGGTGCACGCGGACGAGGTGGCCGGTGAGGCGCTCGGTCCGGAGCACGGTGAGCACGTGCTGGCTGCGGGCGCGGCGCGGGCGGTCGGGGGACGGGGCGGCGTCGGTCATCCGTCCAGCATGCCCGGTCGGGCTCGGTGCGGGCCGAGTGCGGGGCGATCGCGGGCGGGCGGGCGTCGAGGGGTCGCGAACGGTCCCTTCGGGAGGGCGGAACGAACCGTTCGTGACGCATCGAAGCGGGCCGGGCTGCGCGCCGGACCGAGCGCGAGGCGGCGGCGCGTGCGTGCGCCGATCCGTCGCTGAGGGCCCGTGGAGGAGCGCGTGACGGGCCGTTCCCGACGGATCGGAGCGGTGCGGCCCGAGGCCCTGGCCGGCGGAGCGGAGCGGACAGCAGCGCACGTCGGCGCCGCGGGCGGCGGGGCGGCGGGACGGCGGGACGGCGGGTGGCGCGAGGTGCGCCCGCGCGGGGCGCGGCGGCGGGGGCGCGCCTACTCTCGCGGGATGACTGCGACGGCTCCGCGACTCCGGAACGACCGCCTGGTCGCCCCTGACGTGCTGCGCGGAGTGGCGGTGGCGGCCATGCTCGTCGCGCACGCGATGCCGCTCGTGCCGAGCGCGCGCACGGGGGCCGTCGGGTTGCTGGCGTGGAACGTCAACGATCTCGCGTCGCCCCTGTTCGCGCTGGTCATGGGGATGTCGGCGGCCCTGGTGCTCGCACGGCCCGGAGCGTCGCCGGACCGGGTGCTGCTGCGGAACGCGATCCGCGGCGCCGTGCTCGTGGCGCTCGGCGTCTGGCTCGAGAGCTGGGGCAGCTGGATCGCGATCGTGCTGCAGTACCTCGGCGTCGTGCTGGTGCTCGGCACGCCGCTGCTCCTGCTCCGCTCACGGGTGATCGCCGCGCTGGCCGCCGTCCTCGCGCTCGTCGCCGGGCCCGTGAACGCCGCGGTGGCCGCCACCGCGCCCGGCTCTCCGCTCGCCCTCTGGCTCTTCACCGGGCCGAGCTACCGTGCGACCAACCTGCTCCCCTTCTTCCTCCTCGGGGCCCTGCTGCTGCGGCACGGCGCGCAGCGCGACCGGCTGCTGCCGGTGCTGGCGGCGGTCGCGGTCGTCGCGTACCCGGTGCGGCCGCTGGTCGCGCTCCTGCTCGGCGCGGAGTCGCCCTCCGGCAGCCTCCCGGACACCCTGCACGACCTCGGGCTCGTGCTCCTGGCGTACGTCGCAGTGGTGCTGCTGACCACCTCGCGCTCCACCGCGGTCCAGCGCCTGCTGGTGCCGCTCCGGGCGATCGGCACGCTCGCGCTCTCGGTCTACGTGCTGCAGGTGGCGCTCGTCGCGGCGCTCGCCCGCGCGGGCCTCGGCTACTCCGCCGACACTCCGCTCGCCGCTCTCGGCCTGGTGGTCGGGCTCTGCGCCGCCGCCGTGCTGTGGTGGCGGTTCCTCGGCGCCGGCCCCGTCGAGCGGCTGACGGCACGGCTCACCGGGCTCGTGCCGCGATGAGCCGCCGGTCGGCCCGCGGCGGACCCGGAGGAGCCCGCGACGCCCGGCAGCCCGCGCACGAGCGCAGGCCGCCGGGCGTCCCCTCCCTCAGCGGGCGAGCGCCGACGCCTCCTTCGCGAGGGCGGGGCCGTGCGCCGCGAGCACCAGGTCGCGCACCGCGGTGGCCGGGAGCGACGCGGCTCCGGCCGGCAGCAGGTCCGCGTCCGAGGCCAGCACGAGCGGAGTGTCGGCCGACGAGGACGGCAGCCTCCCGTGCGTGCCGCGCACGAGCGACGCGTCCAGCGGCACCAGGTTCATCGCGTAGCGCAGCCCGAGTGCCTTCTTGGCCAGGTTGCCCGCCGCCTTCGCCTTCACCAGCGGGTCGGCCGGATCGAAGAAGAGCTCGGCCGGGTCGTAGCCGGGCTTGCGGTGGATGTCGACGCCGCGGGCGAAGTCGGGCGCGCGATCGTCGTCGAGCCAGTAGTAGTAGGTGAACCACGCCCCCGGCCGGGCGACCACGACGAACTCGCCCGAGCGCTCGTGGTCGAGGCCGTAGCGGGCCTGCGCCTCCCGGTCGAGCACCTCGTCGACGCCGTCGAGCCCCTCGAGGATCGAGCGCACCCGCGGCAGGTCCGCCGGGTCCTGCACGTAGACGTGAGCGACCTGGTGGTCGGCGACGGCGAACGCGCGCGACGTCCACGGGTCCAGCTGCTCGCGGCCGTCCTGCACGTAGACCTCGAGCAGGCCCTCGCGGCGGAGCGCCCGGTTCACGTCGACGGGGGTGTCCGCGTCGGCGATCCCGTACTCGGCGACCACGATCACCGAGGCGCCCAGCGCCTCCGCGTCGTCGAGCAGCGGAGCGAGCACCACGTCGAGCTCCGACGCGGCCCGGCGCGCCTCGGGAGAGTCCGGTCCGAAGCGCTGGAGGTCGTAGTCGAGGTGCGGCAGGTACGCCGTGGTCAGCTCGGGCGGTCCGGAGCCGTCGCCCGCGAGCACGTGCCGGGTCGCGTCGACCATCCACTGAGTCGAGCGGAGCGACGCGGTCGGCCCCCAGTACTGGAACAGCGGGAACGCGCCGAAGCGCGAGACCAGCTCGTCGTGCAGCGCCGGCGGGCGCACGTACGCGTCCGGCGACTTGCGGCCGTCGGCGTGGTAGATCGGGCGCGGAGTGACGGTGACGTCGGTCGTCGCCCCCATCGCGTACCACCAGCCGATGTTGGCCGCGCGGTACGGCTCCCCGCTCAGCCGGCGCGCGGTCTCCCAGACCTTCTCCCCCGTGACCAGGCGGTTGTGCTGGCGCCACAGGTGCACCTCGCCGAGGTCGCGGAAGTACCAGCCGTTGCCGACGATCCCGTGCTGCGCGGGCATCGAGCCGGTGAGCATGGTCGACTGCACGCTGCAGGTGACCGCGGGCAGGACCGTGTCCAGCGGCAGGCGCCCGCCCCCGCGCGCCAGCCGCGAGAGGCGGGGCATGTCGGCGAGCGCCGTCGCGGTCAGCCCGACCACGTCCAGCAGCAGCACGGGCCTCACAGCGCCGCCGCCTGCGGGAGGAGGGGCGCCAGCAGCGCCTCTCGGGAGGCGGGCGTGAGCAGGTGCGCGGCCGCCCAGGCGAGCTCGGCGCCGATGCCCGTCGAGAGGTCGCTCGGGGCGTCGGCGAGCACCGACCAGGTGTAGGTCTCGACGTCGAGGTGGATCTCGTCGTACGGCCACGCGGCGTCGACCGCCGAGACCGCCTCCGCCAGGACGGCCGTGGTCGCCGAGAGCGGCGCCTGGGGCCGGTGGTGCAGCGGCACGTGGAAGTGCACGCGCCAGGGGCCGGTGCCGGGGAGCGTGTCCAGAGCCTCGGGCAGGTCGTCGACGCGGAGCACTCCGTCGATGCCGTTCTCGCGGGTCTGGTGCAGGTAGCGCTTCTCGACGAACGGGGTGAGCGCGGCGCGGCCCGAGGGGTCCTCCAGGTGGAGCGCGGCCGAGGCCTGCACCTTGACCACGCGCAGGCCCGCGTCGCGGATGCGGCGGACGGCCGAGGCCGGGTCGGCGAAGGACACGGCGAGGTGGCAGGTGTCCAGGCACACGCCTACGTACGCCGGGTCGACCACTCCGATGCGCGGGTGCAGCCAGTCGACGACGTCGTCCACGGTGTCGAGGATGCAGCCGGGCTCGGGCTCGATCGCCAGGCGGATCGCGTGGCCCGTGGAGCGGCGCAGGTCGCGCAGCTCCTCGACGAGCCGGGCGAGGTTGCGGCAGGCCGCCTCGTCCTGCTCCCGCCCCCAGCCCTCGCGCCAGCCGAGCGGCAGCGTCGAGATGCTGCCGTCGGCGCCCGCGGGCAGGAGGTCGGCCAGGATCCGCGCGCAGTCGATCGTGTACTGCAGGCGCTCCGGCGTGGTCCAATCCGGGCGGTAGACGTCGAGCTTCACGACCTCGGCGTGGAACGCGGCGTACGGGAAGGCGTTGAGCGTGCGCACCTCCAGGCCGTTGCGCTGCAGGGCCGCGCGGAGGACGGCGCGGTCCTCGGCGCTGGCGACCAGGCGGGCCGCGAGGTCGCGCGGGATCCACAGGCCGACTCCGACCAGGGCGAGCCCGGCGGCCACGCGCGCGGGTCCGGCGTACACGTCGAGCTGACGGACGACTCCGGCCAGGTCCTCGGCGGGATGGACGTTGGTGCAGTAGGAGAGGTGCATCACACGACCTCCGCCACGCGCGGCGCGCCCCGGAGGACGGAGTTGCCCTCGAAGGTGCGGCCGGCCGACTCCTGCACGTCGAAGCCCGCGACGGGCGAGAGGTCCAGGCGTCCGCTCTGCCCGTAGAACTCGACCGGGTTCTGCCAGAGCAGCCGGTCCACGTCGCCCGCGCTGAAGCCGGCGACGAGGAGGAGGCGGCCGGTCTTCGCGGTGGTGAGCGGATCGGAGCGGCCCCAGTCGGCGGCGGAGTTGACCAGCACGCGGTCCAGCCCGATCCGCTCGACCAGCGTCACCAGGCGGGTCTCGTCCATCTTCGTGTCGGGGTAGATGGAGAAGCCCATCCAGCAGCCGGAGTCGCGGACCGCGTCGACGGTGACCTCGTTGAGGTGGTCGACGAGGACCTGCCCGGGCTCGAGCCCCGAGTCGGCGACGACCTCGAGGGTCCGGCGGGTGCCCGACTCCTTGTCGCGGTGCGGGGTGTGCACCATCGCGGGGAGGCCGTGCTCGCCGGCGAGCTCGAGCTGCTGGCGGAAGACCTGGTCCTCCTCCGGGGTCAGCGAGTCGTAGCCGGTCTCGCCGACCGCGACGACGCCGTCCTTGGCGAGGTAGCGGTCGAGCTCGGGCAGGACGGCCCGGCAGCGCGGGTCGTTCGCCTCCTTCGGGTTGAGCCCGATGGTGCAGTGGTGGCGGATGCCGAACTGCGCGGCGCGGAAGCGCTCCCAGCCGATCAGGGCGTCGAAGTAGTCGGTGAACGAGCCGACGTTCGTGCGCGGCTGACCGAGCCAGAAGGAGGGTTCGACGACCGCGCGGACGCCGGCGTCGAACATCGCCTGGTAGTCGTCGGTGGTGCGGGAGGTCATGTGGATGTGCGGGTCGAAGATGCGCATCGTCGCGCCTTTCTCATCGGTGGTGGTGGCCCCGCGGTCGGGGCGGCGTTCGGGGGCGGTCAGCTCGGCAGGAGCACCGCCAGATCGTCCGGGAGCGGGCGCCCGGCCGCGCGGCGCTCGTCGGCGAAGCGGCCGGCCATCGCGCGCAGCTCGGCGTCGCTGCGCTCCTCCAGCCCGGCGACCGCCGCGAGCGGGATGCCGAGGAAGACGAGCTTGAGCACCCCGTGCCGCCAGGCGTGCGCGTCGAGGTGGCGGCGGGCGAAGGAGCCCATCGCCGCGGCGACGAGCCGGGTGTCGTTGGCGCGCAGGGCGTCGGCGGTCAGCTCGAGGCCGGCGAGGGCCGTGGCCGGTCCCGGGTCGCCGAGGGCGTTCAGCCCGGCCAGGACTCCGCGGCGCTCGGCGCCGTCCCCGCCCCGGTAGAGGCGGAGGAGGAGAGCGGCCAGGTCGTCGTCGCCGAGCGCCTGCGCGGCGGCCTGCACCAGGGCGGCGCGGGCCGCGTCGTCGTGCGTGCCGTGGACGAGGCCGTGCGGATCCTCGGCGGGCCGGAGCGGCTCGCGTCCGGCCTCGCGGCCCGCCGCGGGGAAGAAGCGCTCGATGCGCGACGGGCGCTCGAGGACCGCCGTGCGGGCGGCCGCGGTCCAGGGGTGCTCCGCGTGCGTCGAGGCGCCGCCGAGCGCCTCCTCCATCGCCGCGAGGCTCGCCACGGCCAGGCGGGGCGCGTCGTGCGAGTGCCGGGGCAGCTCGACGGCGGCGATCCCGCGGTAGCCGATCTCGGCGAGGGTCGCGAAGGCGGCCGCGAGGTCGACCGATCCGGTGCCGAGCTCGAGGTGCTCGTGCCGCTCCGGGAGCATGTCGTCGACCTGCACGTTCAGCAGCAGGTCCCCGGCGCTGCGGAGGGCGCCGACCACGCCGTCCGGCTCCACCACGACGCAGTGGCCGAGGTCGACCGTCAGCCCGACCGACTCCGGGTCGCCGAGCTCGCGGCGCAGCAGCAGCGCGTCGGCGACGGTCTCCACCAGCATCCCCGGCTCGGGCTCGACGGCCAGCCGCACGCCGTGGCGCTCGGCCGTCGCGACGACGCCGCGCATCCGCTCGACGAGCAGCCGCCAGGCCGAGGCCGCATCGGCGCCCGCCGGCACGACCCCCGACCAGAGGGAGACGGCGTCGGCGCCCAGCAGCGCGGCGATCTCGATCGCGCGCTCGAGGAAGCGGACCCGGGGGCCGGCCTCCTCGTCGACCAGCGTGGGGCGGTGCTTCGCGAACGGGTCGAGCAGGTAGCGCGCCCCCGTCTCGACCACCACGCGCAGGCCCAGCTCGTCGAGCCGCGACCGCAGCGCCAGCGTCCGCTCGCGCCAGTCGGCCGCGAAGGGATCGAGGTGCGGGTGCCCGAGGGTGAGCGCGACCGCGCGGTAGCCCGCGGCGTGGATCACCGTGAGCGCGTCGTCGAGGGTGTGGTCGGCGAAGCCGTTGGTGCCGTAGCCGAGGACGGGTCCGGCGGCGCTCATGTGATGTCCGCCGTCCGCGGGCGGCGGAGCAGGAGGGAGCCGAGCGCGTCCAGCGCGAGCAGCGCCGCCCCCAGCTCGGGACGCTTCAGACCGGCGAGCGCGGCCTGCAGCGGGATCATCCCCGTGATGCCCGCGCGGGTGGCCGTCCGCGCGGCGGCGGCCGTCGGCGTCCGCACGGCCTGCAGCTGCGCGGTGAGCACGAGCAGGAGCCAGCGCCCGAGGCCCGCGGCGACGACCAGGGCGGGGGCGGCCCGGCGCTCGGCCAGGGCGCCCGCCGCGGTGGACAGCGCGATCCCCGTGGTGCCGGCCGAGACCGCTCCCGCCGCGACCGGAGTGGTGCCGTGCACCTCGCCGCGGGAGAGCACGGTGACGCCGAGCGTGTGCGCGGCCACGGCGGCGGAGGCGGGGGCCGCCGCGCGCACGCCGTCGACGCCCGCGCCGAGCAGCACGTCGAGACCGCGGCAGGCCGCCATCACGACCGGGCCCAGCGGAGTCGGCTTCGCGAGCAGGTCGTAGGACCAGATCCCGGCGGCGAGCGGCAGCGAGAGCGCGAGCGAGCGCCGCCCGTCCACCACGGCCGCGACGGCGATCCCCGCCGCGGTCAGCGCGGCCGCCGTGCCCAGCGCCGCCGAGCGCCGGATGCGCCCCGAGGGGATCGGCCGCTCGGGCCGCTCCCGGGCGTCCAGCTCGGCGTCCGCGTAGTCGTTCAGCGCCATGCCCGCCGAGTAGAGCAGCGCCGAAGACAGCGGGAGCGCGACCGTGCGCGCCCCCGCTCCGCGGCCCGCCCACGCTCCGCCCGCGACGGTGTCGCCGATCACGGTCAGCGCGGCCTTCGCGCGGACGAGCTCGAGGTAGTCGCGCAGCTCAGCCATCGCTCCGCGTCCCGCTCGTCACCGGGGTGCGGCGCTCGGCGACGAGCGCGCCGGTGCGGGCGGACCAGGCCACCAGCTCCGCGGTCTGCTCGGCGAAGCCGTGCACGTCGCTGCCCCACGGGTCCTTGAAGAAGAAGCCGAGCTCGCCGACCGGGCCCGAGACGCCGGCCTCGTCCGCGAGCGCCAGCAGGCGGGCGAGGTCGAGGATCAGCGGCGCCGCGAGGGCCGAGTCGTACGCCGACCAGATCGTCTGCACCGTGATCCGCGAGCCGAGGAAGCCCTCGGCGTGCACGTGGTCCCAGGCGGTCTTGACGTCGCCGAGGTCCGGGACGTTGTCGATGTGCAGCGGAGTGACGACGTCGTCGCCGAGGAGGCTGCGGAGTCCGCGGTTCTTCGAGACGAGCTTCGAGCGCACCGCCTCCGGGTCGGCGAGGGTCTGCCCGTCGCCGCCGCCGAGGAGGTTCGCACCCGCCCACGAGAGCACGCGCATCCCGCGCGCCGTGAACATCGGCGCGAGCACGCTGCGGAGCAGGGTCTCCCCGGTCTTGCCGTCCTGGCCGGCGATCGGGATCCCGGCCTCAGCCGCCCACTCCTCCAGAGCCGGCAGGGCCAGCGCGGTCGAGGGAGTGAAGCAGGCGTAGGCCGCGCCCGCGACGACGGCCGAGAGGGCGGCGATCGAGCTCGGCGGCAGGAGGCGCTCGCCGGGACGCGCCAGGGCGGCGCGCAGAGCGGCGAGGTCGTGGAACTCGGGGCGGTCGGCCGGCAGCACCTCGGTCGAGGCGACGTCGATCACGACGACCCGGGCGAGGCCGTGGCGCTCGCGGAAGGCGACGATGTCGGCGGCCCGGCGGTCGATCTCCTCCTGCTGCGACGCGGCGTCGGCGGGGGCGAGGCGGATGTCGTCGTCGGTCGCGTCGATCCGGTCGGCCACCTCGGCGACGACCGAGGTCGGGAACATGCCGCCGGCCGCGAGGCCCGTGGCCTTCTCGAGCAGCGGGGTCGGCGAGACGTCGTGGCCGCCGATGACGATGTCCGCGAAGCCGGCGAGCGGGACGTCCTCGAAGGCGGGGGTCGCGGTGGCGCAGCCCGAGCTGGGGGCGGCTCCGGCGGCGATGGCGTGCAGGCCCACGGCGGCCGTGGTGGCGACGCTGCCCCGGGCCCCGATCAGCCAGAGGCCGATGCGCCCGCTCGATCGGGGGGCGCCTGTGGTGGTGGTGTCGGACGAGGTCATCGTTCTCTCCTGTCTGGAAGGGCTGGCTGAGCGGCGATCGTCGGGGCGCACCCGGGCGATCGGAGTAGGGAGGGGCCTCGGACGGGAGCGCGACGCGCCTCCGCCTGGCCGTGTTGCGCACGACCCGCACGGGGGGCCCGCCGAGATTGCGCGACCGTGCGACGCCTGGTTTCCTCAGGTGTGCTGTCCCCCGAACCCGTCTTCCGGGCCGAGAGAAGGAGCTGAGCGTGGCCGAGCGCGCGGGTACCGCGACCGGCGACATGCTGAGGCTGTTCGCCGACGGTCGACCGCGCACCCGCGCCGAGCTGGTCGAGGAGACGGGCCTCGCGCGGACCGCGGTGATGACGCGCCTGGAGCAGTTCTTCGAGCTGGGCCTGATCGCGCACCTCGACCGCGCTCCGTCGACCGGCGGCCGCCCGTCCGCGCGCCTCGTCTTCGACCCGGCCGTCCGCTCGCTCCTGGCCATCGACCTGGGCGCGGCGCACTCGACCATCGCGCTGACCGACTTCGACGGCCGCATCATCGCCGAGCGCCGCGAGGAGCTCGACATCGCGCAGGGCCCCGTGGCGGTGCTCGGCCACGCGCTCGACGTCTGCGACGGGATCCTCGCCGCGGCCGGGGTCGACCGCTCCGCCCTCGCGGGCATCGGGGTCGGCGTGCCCGGCCCGGTGGAGCACGCGAGCGGCCGCCCGGTGCGCCCGCCGATCATGCCCGGCTGGGACGGCTTCGACATCCCCGCCTTCGTGCGCCGGCGCTACGACACCACGGTGCTCGTCGACAACGACGTGAACCTGCTGGCGCTCGGCGAGCGGGCCTCGCGCTTCCCGCACGCCCTCGACCTGATGTTCGTGAAGGTCGGCACCGGCATCGGCGCGGGCATCGTCTCGTCCGGGCTGCTCCAGCGCGGAGCCCTCGGCTCCGCCGGCGATCTCGGCCACGTCCAGGTGCCGCGCACGGCCCCGGCCGCGGCGGGCGGTCAGGAGGGGGACCTCGAGGCGGTCGCGGGCGGGTCCGCTCTGGCCGCCGGGCTCACCCGGGCGGGACGCGACGTGCAGTCGGTGCGCGAGCTGATCGACCTGCTGAAGGCGCGCGACCCCGAGGCCGTCGAGGCGGCGCGGATCGCGGGCCTCCAGCTCGGCGAGGTGCTGGCCACCTGCGTGAGCCTGCTGAACCCGTCCGTCATCGTGCTGGGCGGCGCGGTCGCCCTCGCCAGCCCGGAGATCCTGACGGCCGTGCGCTCGGTGATCGACGAGCGCTCCCTTCCCCTCGCGACGCAGCGGCTCGACGTGGTGACCGCCGAGCTGGGCGGCAGCGGGGGCGTGCGCGGTGCGGCGCTGATGCTGCGCGGGCACCTGCTCAGCCCCGCCGTGGTGGACGGCTTCCTCGAGCAGCTGCGCGCCGAGGGGCGAGCGGTCCGCTAGAGCGGCGGCCGCGCGCCCGGAGGCGGCGGGCCGCGCCGGCGCGATCCCCCGTGGACCGCGTCGGCCGCACCCGGTCAGGAGCGGACCTCCGCGCGGTCGGCGTCCTCCGGCTGGGCGCCGAGAGCGGCGGCGACGGCGGCGTCGATGCGCGCCTGCTCCCCCGCGGCCCGGCGGCGGCGGCGGACGACGGTCAGCACGATGAGCCCGATGAGCAGGGCGAGGAGGAGCACGGCGCTCCACGGCACGGCCGCGGCCGAGGTCTCGGCTGTGGCGACCGGCACGTCGGGGACGACGACGGCGGAGTCGGCCTGGGCGGCCTGGTCGGCGGTGACGACGGTGCCCGAGAGCGCGGCGCGGGCGGTCGCGACGAAGAGCGGCCAGACGCCGGCGACGGTCACGGTGCGCGAGACGGAGGTGCCGGGCAGGAGCTCCGGCAGCGGCTCCGGGTCGGTCGCGGACACCGGCGCGAGGCCGAAGAGGCCGGCGACGCTGATCTCGGCGCCCGGCGCGATGCGCGTGTTGCCCGCGTTGGTCACGGTGTAGTCGACGGTCGCGGAGCCGGGAGCGAAGGGGTTCCAGCCGCCGTCGTACGAGACGGCGAGGCCGTCGATCGACAGGCGCGGGGCGAGCTCGCCGCCGACGCGGAGGTACATGCGCGAGCCCAGGCGCCGGTCGACCGAGACCCCGGTCTCGCCCTGCACCAGGATCGAGGAGACGACGCCCGCGGCGTAGTCGCCCGGGGTCACGTCATCGGGGACGACGACCTCGAACGGGACCTGCACGCTCTCGCCGGCGGGCACGGTGATCTCGGGCTCGGGGAACGCGATCCAACTGCCGAGCTGCGTCGAGGGCTCCGCGGCGGGGAGCAGGTCGAGCTGGCCGGCCTCGGTGATGAAGCCGTCGGAGCCGTAGACGCGGAAGGTCTGCTCCTCGTCGTCGTAGTTGGAGACGATCAGGGCGTCGCTGAGGCGTCCGCCGGGATCGAGGGCGTACGCGTAGTTCGGCCGATCGCTGCCCTGCTCGGTGTCGGCGGGGCGCACCCCCCAGGTGACCGGCGTGGAGGCGGGGTCCGCCTCCTGGGCACCCGCCTGAGCCGAGAGGCCGCCGGCTGCGAGGAGCGTCATCAGCAGCAGGGCGGCGGTGGTGCGGGAGGTGCGTGGCATGAGCGACATCGATCAGGCTTCCGTTGCAAGGGGGGATGCCTCCCCGCGAGATGCCACTCCGGTACGCGACACGCCGAGCGGGGCGTACCGGAGTGGCATCTCGCGGGGAGACGGGGGAAGGGTGGGGCGGCCCGGAGGCCGCCCCACCGGTGCTAGCCGAGCGCGGTGAGCGTCAGCGTCGCGGTGTAGGTGCCGGTTCCGACCGAGAGCGGGAGCTTCAGGTCGAGGTCGGCGCCCAGGACCGAGGATCCGGTCGGGTGCTGCGCCGCGGCGGAGCCGAGGACGCGGGGGGTGGCGAGGCCGTTGCCCGAGTCGAAGCCGGAGGGGACGGGCGCGCCGGCGACGGCACCGCCCGAGTTCTCCAGGACCTCGGGGGTCCAGCCGAGGTGCTTGCCCGAGAACGTCTTCTCGCCGGAGCGGAAGTCGCTCAGCTGGCCGGTGACCGACCAGGCCGGGCCGTTGAGGCGGGTGTCGGTCACGCGGACCGGCACGAGCTCTCCGGAGGCCTCGAAGTGGTCGCCGACCTCTTCGGCGACACCGAGGTTCACCAGGTTGCTGGTGCCCTCGAGCGTCCAGGTCAGCTCGCCCTTGCCGGGCTCGGGGACGATGACGGCCACGGCCTGGTCGCCGGCCGCCGCAGCGCCCGCCGCCGTGCCCGTGAAGGTGCCGTCGACTCCGGCGGCGGTGTTGCCCGCGCCGAAGTTGACCGCCGGTGCGTTGTCGGTGAGCGCGATGCGTCCGCCGACCGTCGAGCCCGCGAGCTGGACGTTGCCGGAGTTGCCCGAGAGCGTGATGTTCCCGCCGACCGTGTTGCCGAGAGCGGCGGCCGAGCCGTCCTCGTTGGCGCCCAGGAGGACGCCGCGCGAGGAGCCGGTGACGGCGAGCGAGCCGCCGACGATCGCGCCCTGCACGTTCACGCCGAAGTCGCTGTCGGCGAAGGTGGCGTCGCCGCCGACGCTGGTGCGGTCGACGTCGACGTAGTTCGCCGCGTCCGTGCTGACCGAGCCCTCGACCGAGAGGTCGCTGAACTCGACGTCGATGCCGCCGGCCTCGACCATGCCGCCGACCGTGAGGTCGCGGAGGTAGAGGAAGCCGGCCCGGCTGCCCTCGGAGAACGACACGACGTCTCCGCCGACGCTGGTGCCGTCGATCGAGATGCCGTAGGCGTCGGTGCCGATGACGTCGCCCTGGATGGTCGCCGAGGTGGCGTCCAGCCAGGCGTCGTCGCCGACGATGACGTTGCCGGTGACGGTCACGTTGCCGAGCACGCAGGTCTGACCAGCGGCGACGTTGAGGTCTCCGGTGATGGTCTGGTTGCCGAGCTCGGTGGTGCAGTCGGTCGTCGCTGCGAAGGCGGCCGGCGCGGCGACCATCGCGAGGGAGGCGGCCGCGAGGACCGCCGTGGGCGTCTTCCACTTCATGGGGGTTCTCCTCGGTGCGCTCGTGCGCGTCGTGCTGGTGATGGTGCTGTCGGTGCGGCGCGCGCGGCGCGGGCTGCGCTCAGCCACGGAGCGCAGCGATCGCGGAGTAGCTGCGGTTGGCGGCCTCGAGGGAGTTGCCCGTGCTCGGCGGGGTCGCCAGCGTGGGAGCGGTGTCCTGCTCGTACACGCCGTAGCGCTGGCCGCGGTCGCGGAGCTCCGAGAGGAACGCCTGGTAGGGCAGGTTGCCGGCGCCGAACTCGACGATGTCGTAGCCGTTGGTGTTGGCGTTGTTCGTCTTGCCGTCCTTGAGGTGCAGGATCGGGTAGCGGCGCGGGTTGCGCTTGATGTAGTCGAGCGGCTCGAAGCCCGGGTAGAGCTTCTTGCCGACGTACGCCCAGTAGACGTCCATCTCGAGGTACACGTGGCGCGGGTCGGTGTTGTCGTAGAACAGGTCGTACAGGCGGGTCTTGGGGTCGTCCGAGGCGAACGCGAACTCGCCCGCGTGGTTGTGCTGGTAGAGCTTCATGCCCGCGGCCGAGACCTGCTGGCCCCACTTGTTCCACTCCTCCGCCGCGGCGAGGTAGCCCGCCTTGGTGTTGACGTTGGTGGGGGCGTTCCCGGTGCCGAGGTGGGGGGTGCCGAGGACCTGGGCGATCTCGATCTGCTTGCCCAGCTCCGAGCGGAGCAGGTTGGTGCCGACGTGCGAGCCGACGGCGCGCAGGCCGTTGTCGTCGAGCAGCTGGCGGATCTGCTGCGGGGTGATCGCTCCGACGTTGCCCTGGGTGTACCCGGCGAACTCGATCTCGCTGTAGCCGATGCGGCCCAGCTCCTCGAAGACGGCGCGGAAGCCGAGCGACGAGACCTTGTCGCGGACCGTGTACAGCTGGATGCCGATGCGGTTCAGCGGGACCAGGCGCGTGGATCCGGACGAGGGCGCGGGGGCGGCCACAGCGGGGGCCGCGAGGGCTCCCGCTCCGACGCCGACCGCGACCGTCGATGCGGCCAGGGCCGTCATCAGGGAGCGGCGGCTCATCGGCTTGGCCGTGATGGATGCGTGGTGGTGGTGCATCATTTCTCCTTCGAAATGGCAGGTGGTGCAGGGGGTGGGGGGCCGGCCGGCCCGGTCGGACCGGCCGGCCCCTGCGCAAGGGCTACTGCTGGACGGTGAGGTTCAGCAGCGCCGAAGCGGCATTGGTGTCCGCCGTGGCGGTGTGGGTGACGGTCAGCTTGTAGCTGCCCGCCGCGAGCTTCGGGAGCGTCACCACGACGTGCCCGTTCTCGTCGAGGGTCCCGGTGAGCATCGCGACGGTGGAGAGGTTCCTCTTCACCATCACGCTCACCTGACCGGTGCCGGCGACACCCGTCGAGGACTTCGCGTCGACCGTGACCTGCGCGCTGGCGCCCGGCTTGACCGGGTTGGGCGAAACGGTCGCGGTGAGCTCCGAGGCGGCCTTCGAGACGATCAGGCGGGCGGTGCCCTCCGAGGCCTTGAAGGTGGCGTCCGAGCCGTACGCCGCACGGAAGGTGTGGGTGCCGGCGCCGAGGGTCTTCGGCAGGGCGAAGGTCGCCTTGCCGTCCTTCAGCGTCGCGCGGCCCAGCTCGGTGGTGCCCTCGTAGAGGACGACCTCTCCGCCGGGGTTCCCACCCTGACCGGTGACCGTGACGGTCGCCTCGCCCGGCGCCCCGAAGGTCACGCGGGGAGCCGAGAGCGCCACGGTGGTGGTCGACGCGGCGGTCGGGGCGTTCGCCGCGGCCAGGTCGATCGTGAACTTCACGGTGCCGACCGCCGAGACGTTGCCGCCGGTGTCGGTGGCGCGGTACTGGATCGTCCGGGCGCCGTTCGTGGTGAACGGGACCGAGTACGCGCCGTTGACGGCGCGGACGGTGGTCCACGTGGCTCCGTTGTCGGCGGAGTACTGCACGGTCGACAGTGCTCCGTTGTCCGTGGCGGTGAGGCCGAGGGTCACGGGCTTGTTGTAGACGCCGCCGACGCCCGCGGGCGCTGCCGGGTCGAGAGTCGCCGCGACGGTCGGAGCCGTCTTGTCACCGGCACCCGCACCCTGGAAGGTGAGGGAGTCGAGCGACAGGCCGTTGGGCGAGGTCACGTAGAGCGAGCCGGTGCCGCGGGGGACGTTGGTGCCGAAGGGGACGAGGACGTCCTTCCAGCCGGCTCCCGCGGGGATGGTCGCCGTTCCGAAGGGCGCTGCGTCGGCAGCGTTCCAGCGGAGGTCGACGGTGCCCTCACCGGTGGCGCGGACCACGACGCCGGTCAGGTTGGCGAAGTTCACCGGGTCCCAGCGCAGGAAGGATCCCGCACCGAGTCCGCTGACGGCGTTGCCGCCGCTGGCGGTGGTGTCCGCGTAGGGCAGGACGCCCTCACGGGCGGCGTGCTCCGCCTCCTGCGTCTTCGGGTTCAGCCGCAGCGTCGCCTCGGCCGCAGCCGGGGGCAGGCCGTTGAAGCCGCCGTCCGTGTAGGTCACGACGACGGTGCCGTACAGCAGCGCGCCGGGGCCGTGCTCGGGCGAGTCCTTGGACGTCGGGAACGCTCCCTTGGCACCGGTGCCGGTGACCTCGGGGTGGGCGTGCTCGTCGTGGCCGAGGCCGTAGGTCCAGCCCACGCGGCTGCTGACGATCTGGTCGCCGTCCTCAGCGTCCTTGCCGGTCACCTGGTAGGGGATCGCGTCGCCCCAGCTGAAGAACGAGCCGTTGCCGGGCGTCTGGATCTGGATCTGCGGCGCCTGGTTGCCGACCGAGATGACCCGCGAGGTCAGGCTGAACTTGCCCTTCGCGTCGGTGACGCGCAGACGAGCCGTGAACTGTCCGAGCTCGGTGTAGGTCTTCTTGACGGTGACTCCGGTGGCGTCGAAGGTGCCGTTGCCGTCGAAGTCCCAGTCGTAGGTCAGCGCGTCGCCCTCGGGATCGGTCGATCCCTTGGCGTCGAACGTGACCTCGAGCGGGGTCTGCGAGGCGGACAGGGGGGTCGCGGTGAAGCGGGCCTGCGGCGCCTTGTTGCCCTCGGCGTAGTCGATCCGGTACAGGCCCGCGTCGGGGTTCGCGCGGAAGAATCCGTCGCCGTACTCGATCACGTACATCGACCCGTCGGGACCGAACTCCATGTCCATCGGGTTGTCGTGGATCGGCTGTGCGGCCTGGCTGAGCGCCGCGTTGGGGAGGAAGTCCTCGATGTGCGTGACCGCGCGCTGCTCATCGAGCGTGAACGCTGCGATGTAGTCCTGCGAGAACTCGCCGAAGAAGGTCTTCTTGTCCCAGTACTCCGGGAACTTCGACGTGGAGGTGTTCTCCGCGTCGTAGTGGTAGACCGGTCCGCCCATGGGGCCCTGGCCGGTGCTGGTGCCGAAGTTGACGAGCTCGTCGAACGGCTGGTCGCCCGGGTTGTCACCGTAGTAGAGCGTCGCCGGCTTGGCGTCCGGGATGTCGACGAGGCCGGTGTTCCAGCGCGAGTTGTTCTTCAGGTTCTCCGGGTCGAAGAAGCCGCGAGGCGTCGACGTCTCGAAGTTCCACTCGTTGTAGGCCGCGTTGGGGCCGTGGACGTAGGGCCAGCCGGAGTTGTGCGGCTGGTCGAGTCCGGTCGCGTTCCACTCGACGAGGCCCATCGGGCCGCGGACGCCGTCGGCCGCAGCGGCCTTCGTGGCGTCGGGGCCGTAGTCGCCCCAGGAGAGGGTGTTCGTCTCGGCGTCCACGTCGATCTTGAACGGGTTCCGGACTCCCATCACGAAGATCTCGGGGCGGGTCTTCTCGGTTCCCACCGGGAAGAGGTTGCCGTCGGGGATCGTGTAGGTGCCGTCCGGCTGCACGGTGATCCGGAGGATCTTGCCGCGGAGGTCGTTCGTGTTACCGGCGCCGCGACGCGAGTCGAAGCCCGGGTTCATGCGGGGCGCGTCGTTGTTCGGCGCGAAGCCCGCGGCACCCGGAGCGCTCGCCGGCGTGTTGTCACCGGTGGAGAGGTACAGGTTGCCGTCGGCGTCCCAGTCGAAGTCGGCGCCCACGTGGCAGCACTGCCCGCGCTGGGTCTCGATGTCGATGATCTTCTGCTCGCTCGCCAGATCGAGGCCCGAGCCGGTCCACTTGAAGCGGGAGAGGCGGTTGATGCCCTTCCACTGGTCCCAGTAGCTGTCGGTCGCGCCCTCGGGCAGCATGTTCGGAGCCGCGCCGGTGGGGGTGTTCCCAGGGGGCGCGTAGACGAGGTAGACCCACCTGTTCTCGGCGAAGTCGGGGTCGATGCCGACGGACTGCAGCCCGTCCTCCGAGTTCTGGTACACGGGGATCGTGTTCACGACACGGGTGGTGCCGGTCTTGGGGTCGGTGTGGCGGATCTCGCCGTTCCGAGCGGTGTGGAGCACCGACTTGTCCGGGAGGACGGCCAGGTCGAGGGGCTCGCCGACGTTCTTCGTCAGCAGGACCTTCTCGTAGTTGGTCCAGTCGAGTGCGGCGGCGCCGCCCTCGGAACCGTGGTCCACTCCATCGTGGGCCGAGGCGGGCAGGCCGAGGGCGGTGAGTCCGGAGACCGTCACCATCCCGGCGATGCCGAGTGCGAGAAGACGCCTGATGCTTCTTCTCGAGGATCGCTTACCATTCATGCGTGATGTGATTCCTTCAATGAGGTGTTCATCGCAGAGGCCGGGTCCGTCGCTGTCCGCACGACTGAGCGGATCCGGTCTCCTCCTGTCCGGCCCTGGGGCCGGTGTCTTGCAGTCCTCCTCCTCTCGCGGATGCCGGTGGCGCTGCGCTGCGGGTCGTCAGTGATCCCGGAGCGGCGCCGAGGCGGGGGTCGGCGCGGGATGGTTCCCGTGCCGACCCGGGCTGGTGGGGTCGATCAGGACTCGAAGGCCGAGGGGAGGTACTCGGAGACGTTGTCCTTGGTCACGACCGGCGCGAAGAGCTGGATCTGGCGCGGGACGCCGAGCGAGCTGGTGTCGGCCATCGACTTGTTCTGCTCGACGAGGCGGGCGAGCTTGATGCCGTCCGCGGCCTGCGTCGAGGGGTAGACGACCGTGGCCTTGACGACGGAGTCGTCGGCCTCGATCGCGCGCATCACGTTGGCCGAGCCGGCGCCGCCGACGAAGAGGAACTCGTCGCGTCCGGCGGTGTCGATCGCCGCGAGGACGCCGACGCCCTGGTCGTCGTCGTGGTTCCAGATGGCGTCGATCTTCGGCGCGGCCTGCAGGAGGTTGGCCGCGGCCTGCTCTCCGCCCTGGACGGTGAAGTCGGCGGCGACGCGGTTGTCCACGTCGAGTCCGCAGCCCTCGAGCGCGTCCGAGAAGCCCTGGCTGCGCTCCTGGGTCAGCGGGAGGGAGTCGATGCCGGCGATCTCGGCGACGACGGCGTCGGGGTTGTCGCCGAGCTCCTCGCAGATGTAGGTGCCGGCGCTGACGCCCATGCCGTAGTTGTCGCCGAGGATGGTCGACCGGGCGGCGAAGGGGCTGGAGAACTCGCGGTCCACGTTGATGACGGTGATGCCCGCCTCCATCGCCTGGGTGGCGACCTGGGTGAGCGCGGCTCCGTCGATCGGCAGCAGCACGATCGCGTCGACGCCGTCGTTGATGAAGGTCTCGACCTGGCTGATCTGGAGGTTGACGTCGTTGGTGCCCTCCGCGGTGCGGAGCTCCACGTCGTCGTACTTCTCGGCCTCGGCGATGGCGGCGCGGCTGACCGCGCCCATCCAGCCGTGGTCGGCGGCGGGAGCGGTGAAGCCGATGACGACGTTGTCGCCGGAGGCGTCGTTGTCCGAGGCGGCCACGGCGGCGGCGGTCCCGCCGGAGGCGGCGTTGCCGGTCTCGACCGGGGCGTTCGAGATGCAGCCGGTGAGCATCAGCGCGACGGCGCCGAAGGCGACGCCGGCCGAGCCGAGTCGAGCGGTGCGGGAGAGGCGGCTGCGGGTGAAGGGGCGTGCGGGCATGGAAGTGATCTCCTTCGATCGATCCGAGGGGTCCGAGGGCACACGTGTCCTCGGGGAGGTGACCTGAGTGGTCGGGTGGGTTGCTGTGTGTGGAGGAGCGGGGCCGGAGCCCCGGGGTCAGGACTTCCTGCCGCGGGCGGCGAACCGCTGCTGCAGCAGGACGGCGGCGACGATGATCGCGCCCTTCGCGACGGCCTGAGTCGAGGTCGACATGTTGTTCTGCGTGAACACGTTGGTCAGGGTCGTGAAGATGAGGACGCCGAACACGGTGCCGACGATGGTGCCGCGGCCGCCGGCCAGCAGCGTGCCTCCGACCACGACCGCCGCGATGGCGTCGAGCTCGTAGAGGAGGCCGTTGGTCGAGCTGCCGGCGGTGGTGCGGGCGAGCATCATGACGGCGGCGATGCCGGCGGTGAGGCCGGCGAGGCCGTAGACGTACATGGTGTGGCGGCGGACCTTGATGCCGGCGAGGCGGGCCGCCTCCGGGTTGCCGCCGACCGCGATGGTGCGGCGGCCGAAGGTGGTGCGGTTGAGCAGGATCCAGCCGGCGACGGCGACGACCACGAAGATCAGCACGAGCACCGGGATGCCGAGCACGTCGGCGCGGAAGAAGTCGAGGAACGGCGTGACCGTGACGACCTGCGTCTGGCGGTTCGAGATCAGCTCGGCGAAGCCGCGGGCGGCGACGAGCATCGCCAGGGTCGCCATGAAGGCGACGACCCGGCCGTAGGCGATCAGCGCGCCGTTGATCAGGCCGCAGACCAGGCCGACGACGACCGCGGTGAGCACGATCACCAGCCAGGAGGTGTTGGCCGCGTAGTACTGGGTCGAGACCGTGCTCGCCCAGACCGTCGCGAGCCCCATCACGGAGCCGACCGAGAGGTCGATCCCGCCGGAGGTGATGACGAAGGTCATGCCGATGCTCAGCACGCCGATGACCGCGGCGAGGCGGAGGATCGTGAGCACGTTGTCGACGCTGGCGAAGCGCTCCCCCGCGGTCGCGAATCCGACGATGCAGAGGATCACCAGCGCGAGCAGCAGCCCGACGTTGCGGCCGAGGGAGCCCTGCATGAGGCGGGCCACCCCGGAGCGGGAGTCCTTGGACGGCACGCCCCCGGAGGAGCCTCCCGTCGCGGCCGACGCGTGACGGGCGGCGTCCTCCTGCGGACCGCCGATCGACGGCGACGCGGTGTCGAGCTGTCCGCTCACGCTGCACTTCCTTCCATGACGAGATCGAGCACGCGGTGCTCGTCGATCGAATCGGCCGGGCCCTCGTGGACCACGGCGCCGTCGGAGATCACGAGCACTCGGTCCGAGAGTCCGAGGACCTCGCCGATCTCGCTGGAGACCACGAGCACGGCGGCGCCGTTGGACGCGAGGTCCCTGATCAGGGTGTAGATCTCGGCCCGTGCGCCGACGTCGACCCCGCGGGTCGGCTCGTCGAGCAGCAGGACGCGGCAGCCGCGCACGAGCCAGCGGGCGAGGAGCGCCTTCTGCTGGTTGCCTCCGGAGAGGGTGCGGGCGTCCCGGTCGACCCCGGAGGGCCGCAGGTCGAGGGAGACCGCCTGCTCGGCCGCCGCCGCGCGCTCGGAGCGCTCGTCGAGGAAGCCGCGCTTGGCGAAGCGGTCGAAGGTCGAGAGGGTGATGTTGCGGTAGACCGGCTCGTCCAGGAGCAGGCCCTGGCTCTTGCGCTCCTCCGGGCAGAGGCCGATGCCGGCGTCGACCGCCGAGGTGACGGAGCCGGCGCGCAGGCGCTTGCCCGCCACGCTGACCGTCCCGGTGCTGGCGCGGCGCGCCCCGTAGATGGTCTCGAGGATCTCGGAGCGGCCGGAGCCGACCAGCCCCGCGAGGCCGACGACCTCGCCGGCGCGGATCTCGAGGGAGACGTCCGAGAAGGAGCCCTGCAGGCCCAGCTTCTCGACCTTCAGCAGCGTCTCGGCCTCGACGTCGAGCTCCTGGCGGTTTGGGAAGACGTACTCGACGGCGCGGCCGGTCATCAGGGTGATGAGCTTCGAGGTGGGGGTGTCGGCGACCGCGAGGTTCTGCGCGACGGTGGCGCCGTCCTTGATCACGGTGATCCGGTCGCCGATGGCGCGGATCTCGTCGAGGCGGTGCGAGATGTAGACGATGGCGACGCCGGAGGCGGTGAGCTGGCGCACCACGTGGAAGAGGTTCTCCACCTCCTCGGAGTCGAGCACTGCGGAGGGCTCGTCCATGATGATGACCCGTGCGTCGTGCGACAGGGCGCGGGCCATCTGCACGATCTGCTTGCCGGCGGCGGAGAGCGTGCCGACCTCGCGGTTCGGCGAGATCTCGGAGTGGCCGAGGCGCTCCATCAGCTCGCGAGTGATCCTCGTGGCCTTCGCCCGGGCGGTGAAGCCGCCGCGGGAGAGCTCGTGGCCGAGGAAGATGTTCTCGGCGACGGAGAGGCCGTCGACGACGTCGAGCTCCTGGTACATCGTCGCGATGCCCAGGGCGAGGGCCGCCGTCGGGGACGGGATCGTGACGACGTTCCCGTCGACGAGGATCTCGCCCTCCGTGGGCTGGTGGGCCCCGGCGAGGGTCTTGATGAGGGTGGACTTGCCGGCGCCGTTCTGGCCGAGGAGGCAGTGCACCTCACCGGGTCGGACATCGAGGTCGACGCCGTCGAGAGCACGGGCGCCGGGGAAGACCTTCACGATGCCGCGCATCTGCAGAAGCAGCTGCTGAGACTCGTCGGAGGTGCGGGGAAGAGGCTGTGCAGCAGTGCTGCGGGGGTCTGCGGTGACCATGCGGATGAAGCTACTTCCACTTACGTCGCGGGTCAAGCAAAAGTTCTGAACCGATTCGAAGGCGGTTCGAGTGATCGCCCAGTCGCACGGAGAGCTTCCTGCCACCGCGTCAGGGCAGGGATCCGCGGGATTACGCGACATCTGACGGCGGTGGTTGAGACATTCCGTCCGTGATAGAGCGCTCTCCGAACCCTATGAACACGCACATGTCCGTGCAGCCCGGGCGCGTCGCGGTGAAGGCGGCCTCGCGGAGCCCGGTAGCGCCCGCGCCCCGACCCGTGGCAGGGTCGTACGGCCGACGAAAGGACGACGATGTCGAACGACCGAGCCCTGCGCGTCGCGATGGTGGGGACCGCCTTCATGGGCCGCACCCACTCGCACGCCTGGCGCACCGCCTCCCGCTTCTTCCCCCTCCCCCTCCGCCCCGAGCTCGCCGTGCTCGTGGGGAGCAACCCCGACTCGACCGCGGAGCGCGCCGAGCGGCTGGGCTGGAGCGAGGCCTCCACCGACTGGCGGGCCGTCATCGCCCGCGACGACATCGACCTCGTCGACATCTGCACCCCGGGCGACACCCACGCCGAGATCGCCATCGCGGCCCTCGAGGCGGGCAAGCACGTGCTGTGCGAGAAGCCCCTCGCCAACTCCGTCGAGGAGGCGGAGCGGATGGTCGCCGCAGCCGCCGCCTCCGGGAAGGTCGCGATGTGCGGCTTCAGCTACCGCCGCACTCCTGCCCTCGCCCTCGCCAAGCGCTTCATCGAGGAGGGCCGCCTCGGCGACATCCGCCACGTGCGCGCCCAGTACCTGCAGGACTGGCTGTCCGACTCCGAGGCGCCGCTGACCTGGCGCCTGCAGAAGGAGCGCGCCGGCTCGGGCGCCCTCGGCGACATCGGCGCGCACAGCATCGACACCGCCCAGTGGCTGACCGGCCGCGGCATCACCTCCGTCTCGGCGACGCTGCGCACCTTCACCACCGAGCGCCCCGTGCTCAGCGAGCAGGTCGGCCTCGGCGGGCGCGCCGGTGCCGACGCCCCGCGCGGCGCCGTGACGGTCGACGACGCCGCCGCCTTCACCGCCTCCTTCGAGGGCGGCGCCCTGGGCGTCTTCGAGGCCACCCGCGTCGCGACCGGCCGCCGCAACGCCAACCGCATCGAGGTGAACGGCGAGCTCGGCTCGATCGCGTTCGACTTCGAGCGGATGAACGAGCTCGAGTACTACGACGCCCGCGACCCCGAGGAGGCGCAGGGCTTCCGGCGCATCCAGGTCACCGAGCCGGCGCACCCGTACATGTCGGCCTGGTGGCCGACCGGGCACGGCATCGGCTACGAGCACCTCTTCACGCACCAGGTCGTCGACCTCGTCGAGGCGATCGCCGGCGGCACCGCCGTCACGCCCACGTTCGCCGACGCTCTCGACGTGCAGCGGGTGCTCGACGCGGTCGCCACCAGCGCGGGCGCGTCGTCGGTCTCCACGCTGGTCGCGCGCTGACCCGTCCGTCCTCTCCCCGCGAGATGCCACCTGTGACGCCCCGTAACGGCGTGTCGTCGTCGCAGGTGGCATCTCGCGGCGGGGGACGGCGGGCGAGTGCGGGAGTGCGTTCGGCGCCGTGCGCCGACCCTGCGTCATAATGCGCCTATGAGCAAGAAGATTGACGCTGCGCATCGCGCGCTGGTAGAGGCCCTCGACAAGCACGCCCGACTCGTCTCGGACAAGTCGTCGAAGCCGCGGAAGGTCGAGCGGGCCGGAGCCGAGCTCCGCGCCGCGACGAAGGCGTACGCCGCGCTCGTGTCGGCCCGTACCGGCACCGCGAGCCCCTTCGCCGACCTGGCCGACCCTCGCCTGGACAAGCCGACCATCGCGTCGCTCCGGGCCGAGCGCGACGCGATCGCGACGCGGATCGCCAAGCACGAGGCGTCGGCGGGCGAGGACGGCGCGCTCGCGAGTTGAGCGTGCGGTGCGGCGCGGTCACGCGCTGAGCGGCTGCAGCGGCGCGCTCGCGAGCTCGGCCGCGCGGCACGGTGCGACCCCGCGCTGAGCGGCCCCCACGGCGCGCTCCTGCGGTGAGCGGGCACCTCCGCGGCCTCCGAGTCGCCGTGTTACGCGCGGGTTTCGCGCGGGTCCGACCACCTTCGTAAGGTGATCCCCGGGATCCGCGCAGTCGCGGCGCCGAGCGACCGGACGCCGGTCGCAGCGCCGGCGGTGACCAGCACCGCCCGGTCGGCGCCGAGTGCCCGGATCCTCTCCACGGAAGGATCCCCACAGCCATGACCCTGCGCACCCGACTCCTCGCGACCTCCGCGATCGCCGCCTCCGCCGCCCTCCTCCTCGCCGGCTGCTCCGGCGCGGGCGGCGGCGACGACACCGTCCGCATCGGCGTCGTCGGCGCGAGCGACCCCTACTGGGCCACCTACGAGAAGGCCGCCGCCGACGCCGGGATCGACGTCGAGATCGTCGACTTCAGCGACTACAACCAGCCGAACCCGGCGCTCACCGAGGGCGAGATCGACCTCAACCAGTTCCAGCACATCGCCTACCTGGCCCAGTACAACACCTCGGCCGACGCCGACCTCGTGCCGATCGGCGCGACCGCGATCTACCCGCTGGGCCTCTACTCCTCGCAGTACGACGACGTCGCGGACATCCCCGCCGGCTCCACCATCGCGATCCCGAACGACGAGACCAACCAGGCGCGTGCGCTGCTGGTGCTGCAGTCGGCCGGGCTCGTCGAGCTGAAGGACGGCGGCGGAGTGCTCTCGAACGTCGACGACGTGGAGCCCTCCTCCAAGGTAGAGGTCACCGCGCTGGAGGCCTCGCTCACCCCGACGTCGCTCCCGGACGTGGCCGCCGCGGTCATCAACAACGACTTCATCGAGAACGCGGGCCTGAAGGCCGCGGACGCGATCGCCCAGGACGACCCCAGCGACCCCGCCTCCCTGCTCTACACGAACATCTTCGCCGCCCGGGCCGACGACGCCGAGAACGAGACCTACACGAAGCTCGTCTCGATCTACCAGGACAGCCAGGACGTGCTCGACGGCGTCTCGGAGCAGTCCGGCGGCACCGCGGTCTTCCTGAAGACCCCCGCCTCCGAGCTGGAGACCTCGCTCGAGTCCGCCGAGACGGACATCTCCGCCGCCTCCTGACCGCTTCCCCCTCCCCCTCCTCTCCCGCGAGATCGCACCGCGCGGTCGAGATCCCCTGCTGCGGCGGGGCATCTCGACCGTTGCGGCCGATCTCGCGAAATTTCGCGAGATGACGGCGGGACCGACTGAAAGGGTTGCTCGTGCCGCTGATACGGATGAAGGACGTGCGCAAGGTGTATCCCGGCGCGGGGCGCGGGGGTGCTCCGACCGCGGCCGTCGACGGGGTGAGCCTCGAGATCGAGGCGGGCGACGTCTACGGGGTGATCGGCTACTCCGGCGCGGGCAAGAGCACGCTGGCCCGGCTGATCAACGCCCTCGAGCCCGCGACCAGCGGCAGCATCGAGATCGACGGCCGCGAGACCGTGGGCCTGCCCGAGCGCGAGCTGCGCCGCCTGCGCCTGGGCATCGGGATGATCTTCCAGCAGTTCAACCTGTTCGGCTCGAAGACCGTGAGCCAGAACGTCGCCTACCCGCTGCAGGTCGCGGGCGTCCCGCGGGCGGAGCAGCGCACCCGCGTCGACGAGATGCTCCGCTTCGTCGGCCTGAGCGACAAGGCGCGCAGCCACCCGGAGCAGCTCTCGGGCGGGCAGAAGCAGCGCGTCGGCATCGCCCGCGCCCTCGCCGCCTCCCCGCGCATCCTGCTGGCCGACGAGGCCACCAGCGCGCTCGACCCGGACACCACCGGCGAGGTGCTCGCCCTCCTCCGCCGCATCAACGAGGAGCTGGGCGTCACCATCGTCGTGATCACCCACGAGATGGACGTGGTCCAGCAGCTCGCGACGAAGGTCGCGGTGATGGAGTCGGGCCGCATCGTGGAGCGCGGGCCCGTCTTCGACGTGTTCTCGGCCCCGCGCGAGCCGGTCACCCGCCGCTTCGTCTCCACCGTCGTCCGCTCGGTGCCCTCGCCCGCGGAGGCGGCGGTGCTGCGAGCGCGCCACCGCGGCCGGCTGGTCACGCTCTCGTTCTCGGACGACTCCGCCTCGCAGGGCGACGTCTTCGCCGAGGTGGCGGCGGCCGGCGTGCCGCTCGAGCTCGTCTACGGCGGCATCACCGACGTCCGCGGGCGGGCCTTCGGCCACCTCACGGTCGCCCTCGACGCGCCGGACGACGTCGTCGACCCCCTCCTCGCCCGCCTCGGCGGACGAGTCGCCCTCACGGAGGTGCCCCGATGAACGAGCTGATCCCGCTCCTGCCCAAGCTCGTCCAGGCGACCGGCGAGACGCTGTACATCGTCGCCCTGAGCCTCCTCTTCGGCGGGCTCGGCGGACTGCTGATCGGACTGGGCCTCGCGCTCACCCGCGGCGGCGCCCTCTACGCGAACCGGGTGGTCTACGGACTGCTCAACGTGATCGTGAACGTGTTCCGGCCGATCCCGTTCATCATCTTCATCGCCGCGGCCCAGCCGCTGGCCCGGCTGGTGGTCGGCTCCGGCATCGGCACGGACGCGATCGTCTTCACCCTCTCGCTCGGCGCCGCCTTCGGCATCGGGCGGATCGTGGAGCAGAACCTGCTGACCGTGCAGCCCGGCGTCATCGAGGCGGCGCGGTCGGTCGGAGCGAGCAGGTTCCGGATCGTCCGCACGGTGCTGCTGCCGGAGGCGCTCGGTCCGCTGATCCTCGGCTACACGTTCGTGTTCGTCGCCGTCATCGACATGTCGGCGGTGGCCGGCTACATCGGCGCCGGCGGGCTCGGCAACTTCGCGATCCAGTACGGCTACCGGCAGTTCGAGCCGGTCGTCACCTGGGCCGCGGTGCTGGTGATCATCGTGATCGTGCAGCTGGTGCAGCTGCTCGGCAACGTGCTGGCCCGGCGGGTCCTGCGCCGCTGAGCCCCCACCCGCACCCGCACCTCCGCGAGATGCCACTTGAGTACGCGACACGCCGCTGTCGGCGTACCGAAGTGGCATCTCGCGAAGCGCCGGTCGTCCCGGGGGCGGCCGCTGCGACCGCACCCCGCACGAACGCGAGATGCCACTTCGGTACGCGACACGCGGGTGTCGCTGTACCGGAGTGGCATCTCGCGGAGGGCCGTCCGCCGGGGCGGGAGGCGTCAGTAGCGCGGCTTGCGCTCCGGGCGCTCGCTCGAGCGGCTCGGGCCGCTGGGGCGTCCGCCACGGTCGGCGCCGGCGCGGCTCGGACGGCGGTCCGGCTTCAGCTCGATCAGCTGGCCGCTGATGCGGGTGTCGGCGAGGCGGTCGAGCACGTCCTGGGGCAGGTCGGCCGGCAGCTCCACGATCGAGAAGTCCGGGCGGATGTCGATGTGCCCGAAGTCGCCGCGGTTGAGGCCGCCCTCGTTCGCGAGCGCGCCCACGATCTGGCGGGGCTCGACGCGCTGGCGGCGGCCGACCTCGATCCGGTACGAGGCGAGATTGCTGTTCGCCGGGCGCTGACGGCGCTCGGGGCGGTCGCCTCGGTCGCCGCCGCGGTCGAAGCGGTCGCCGCGCTCGGGGCGGTCGCCGCGGTCGGGCCGGGAGTCGCGGTCCTCGCGCTCGCGACGGGCGAAGCGGGGGTCGTCGGGCGAGAGCAGCAGCGGCTCCTCGCCCTGCGCGACGATGGCCAGCGCGGCGGCGACGTCCGACTCGACCACGTCGTGGTGCTCGACGTAGTGGCCGATGATGTCGCGGAAGCGCTGCAGGCGCTCGGTGTCGGCGAGCGCGGCGGTGATCGCGTCGTCGAAGCGCGAGAGGCGGGTGACGTTGACGTCCTCGACGCTCGGCATCCGCATCTCGGTCAGCGGCTGGCGGGTGGCCTTCTCGATGGCGGCGAGGAGGCGGCGCTCGCGCGGCGTGACGAAGCTGATCGCTGCTCCGCTGCGCCCCGCGCGACCGGTGCGGCCGATGCGGTGCACGTACGACTCGGTGTCGATCGGGATGTCGTAGTTGACGACGTGGCTGATGCGCTCGACGTCGAGGCCGCGGGCGGCGACGTCGGTGGCGACGAGGATGTCGAGCCTGCCCGACTTCAGCTGCTCGACAGTGCGCTCGCGCTGGGCCTGGGCCACGTCTCCGCTGATCGCCGCCGCGGTGTAGCCGCGGGCGCGCAGCTTCTCGGCCAGCGTCTCCGTCTCGCTCTTCGTGCGGACGAACACGATCATGCCCTCGAAGTTCTCGACCTCGAGGATGCGGGTGAGGGCGTCGACCTTCTGCGGGTACGACACCATCAGGTAGCGCTGGGTGGTGTTGACGGAGGTCGTGGTCTTGTTCTTGACCGTGATCTCCTCCGGCTCCTTCAGGTACTTGCCGGAGATGCGGCGGATCTGCGCGGGCATCGTCGCCGAGAACAGCGCGATCTGCTTCTCGACGGGGGTGTCGGCGAGGATCGTCTCGACGTCCTCCGCGAAGCCCATCTTGAGCATCTCGTCGGCCTCGTCGAGCACGAGGAACTTCAGCTGCGAGAGGTCGAGGGTGCCCTTCTCGAGGTGGTCCATGATGCGGCCGGGAGTGCCGACGACGACGTGGACGCCGCGGCGGAGCGCGGAGAGCTGGGTGCCGTAGCCCTGGCCGCCGTAGACGGGGAGGACGTGGACGCCGCGGAGGCCGGACGCGTAGCGCTCGAACGCCTCGCAGACCTGCAGGGCGAGCTCGCGGGTCGGGGCCAGCACGAGAGCCTGCGGGGTCTTCTGCGAGACGTCGAGGCGCGAGAGGATCGGCAGCGCGAACGCCGCGGTCTTGCCGGTGCCGGTCTGGGCGACGCCGAGGACGTCGCGGCCGGAGAGGAGGGACGGGATCGTCGCGGCCTGGATGGCCGAGGGCGTCTCGTAGCCGACCTCCTTGAGGGCCTTGAGGACCGGGTCGGAGAGACCGAGGTCGGAGAAGGTGAGCGTGGGGGCGCTCTCGGAAGCGGTGTCGGCTTCGGGGGCGGAATCGGGGGTATCGGTGGACGCCATGGTGCAACGGTAGTGCTCCGGCGACGCCGCCGTCCGAGGGAACCCCGAACGCTCGGGCGATCCCGACCCTCCGGAGACGCCTCGAGCGCCCGTCACGGGGTGAAGTCGAGCAGCACCTTGCTCGAGCGGGAGGCGTCGCGGGCGAGCTCGAAGGCCTCGAGCGCGCGCTCCAGCGGCAGCACCTGCGTGACCACCGGCGCCACCGCGAGGCTGCCGTCGGCGAGCGCCGCCAGCACCTCGTCGAGCTCGTCGACGAAGCGGAAGGAGCCGATCAGGCGCAGCTCCCGCGTGATCGCGAGCGAGATCAGGGCCGGCTGCTCGCCCGAGGGGAGGAGTCCCACCATCACGACGGTGCCGCCGCGGGCCGCGCCGCGGACGGCCGAGGCGAGGCCGCGCGGGCTGCCCGAGGACTCGAAGACGACGTCGGCGGCGACCTCGGCGATCGCGTCGGCGTCGGTCGCGCGGATCGTCCGGGTCGCGCCGACAGCACGGGCGATCGCGAGCGGTTCCTCGGCCAGGTCGACCGCGACGATCTCGGCCGCCCCCGCCCGCTTCAGCACCGCGACGATCAGCGCTCCGATCGGGCCGCTGCCGATCACCAGCGCGCGCCGTCCCGCCACCTCTCCCGCGCGCGACACCGCGTGCCAGGCGACGCTCGCCGGCTCCGCGAGCGCCGCCCCGCGGAGCCCGAGGCCGGCGGGCAGCTCGCGGAGCATGCGCGCCGGCAGCACCGCGTGGCGGGCGAACGCGCCCTGGGTGTGCGGCATCCGCGCGGCGCTGCCGAGGTAGGTGCCCTCGGTCGCGAGGTTGGGGCGCCCGTCCGGCCACTCGCCGCGGGCGGTCGCGGGGTGCACGGCGACGGCCGCGCCGACCGGGGGTCCGGAGCCGTCCGCCGCGGCCTCGACGACCGTACCGACCACCTCGTGGCCGAGCGTCAGCGGCTCGCGGAGGATCGACTCGCCCGCGGCGCCGTGCGTCCAGTAGTGCAGATCGGAGCCGCAGATCCCGCCGTACGCGACGGCGACGAGGGCGTCGCCGGGGCCGCGCGGCGCGAGCGGCGCCTCCTCGACGCGGAGGTCGCCGGCGGCGTGGACGACGACGCGGATGGTGGAGTCGGGGACAAGCGCGGTCATGCGGGTTCCGTTCGGTGGGTCGAGGGGTGGCTCAGACGACGACGGTCATGCCGCCGTCGATGAAGACGACCTGCCCGTTGACGTAGTCCGAGCCGTCGGAGGCGAGCCAGACGGCGGGGCCGATCAGATCCTCGACGCGGCCCCAGCGCGCGGCGGGCGTGCGGCCGAGGATCCAGGCGTTGAACTCCTCGTCGTCGACGAGCTTCTGCGTCATCTCGGTGTGGATGTAGCCCGGCGCGATCGCGTTCACCTGGATGCCGTGCTGCGCCCACTCCGCCGTCATCGCGCGGGTGAGGTTGCGGATCCCGCCCTTCGAGGCGGTGTAGGGGGCGATCGTCGGCCGCGCGAGATCGGCCTGCACCGAGGCGACATTGACGATCTTCCCGGCGCCGCGCGGGATCATCCGCTTCGCCGCCGCCCGGCCGACTACGAAGGCGCTGGTGAGGTTCGTGCGCAGCACCCGCTCCCAGTCGGCGACCTCGAGCTCGAGCAGGGGCACGCGGTGCTGGACGCCGGCGTTGTTGACCAGGATGCGCAGCGGGCCCACCGCCTCCTCGATCCAGGCGACGCCCGCCTCGGCGGCCGCGTCGTCCGTGACGTCGAAGGCGCGGGCGTGGATCCTCGGGCGGCCGTCGGAGCCGGGGAACCGCTCCGAGAGCTCGGCGCGGGCGGCCTCGAGGCGCTCGGGGTCGAGGCCGTTCAGGACCACGGTGGCGCCCGCCTCGGCGAGGCCGGTCGCGACGGCGCGGCCGATGCCGCGGCTGGATCCGGTGACGAGCGCCACGCGGTCGGTCAGGTCGAAGAGCACGGTTCCTCCAGAGGGTCGGAGCGGATGTCACGGCTGCGGAGGCGCCGCGCGCGGAGGGCCCGCGACGGTGCGGCTCCCGAGCGCGCCGATCCCGTCGAGGGCGATCAGCACCTCCTGGCCGGGCTCGACCTCGACGGCCGTGCCGGGCGAGCCGGTGAGGACTACGTCTCCCGGGTGGAGCGTGAGGTGGGAGGTGAGGTGCACCAGGATCTCGGCGGCGCGCCAGCCGAGGCGCGCAGTGGAGGAGACGGCCCGCACGTCCCCGTCGACGCTCACCGTGATGCCGACCGCGTCGACGTCGACCCCGGTCTCGATCCACGGTCCGAGCGGCGTCCAGCCGTCGCCGTTCTTGCCCTGGAGGAAGAGGCCGTCGGCGGCGATCATCCCGGGAGCGGTGACGTCGTTCGCGACGGTCGCCCCGAGCACGTGCGCGAGCGCGTCCTCGGGGGTGAGGTGCCGCGCGGTGCGGCCGATGACCAGGGCGAGCTCGCCCTCGACGACCACCGGGCCGATGCCCTCGTCGAGGACGATCGGATCGCCGGGCCCGGCCAGGGTGTGGGCGGTCTTGTGGAAGGCCTGCGGGGGCAGCAGCCGGTCGGCCGCGGAGCCGTTGTGCGCCATGCCGAGGATGACGCGGGGCTCCACCGGCGCCAGCAGGTGCGCGCCCTCGACGGGCCATCGGCGGCCCGTCTCGACCGGCTCCGCGGCGAAGGCGTCCTCGATCTCGCGCCACTCCCCCGCGACCTGGAGGACGACGGCCGGTCCGTCATCGGCCCGGATCCGAGCGAGGCGCATCAGCGGCCGCCTCTCGGCTCGACGCCGCCGGTGCTGCTGCTGCTGCTGGTGCTGGTGCTGGTCGCCACGGTGCCTCGCTCACTCCGGCCCGCGGAGGCGGGACGGACCGAGCGTAACAGCCCAGTGAACGGCATTCAACAGAATGGACGAGGAGGCCTCAGGCGGGTGCTCCGGCCACGAGGGGCGGGCGGCCGAGCGCCGCGGCGGCCTCGCGGAGCGCCGCGACGACCTCCTCCTGATCGTCGGCGACCGGCCGGACCAGCGAAACGCCGACCGCGACCGAGAGATCGGAGCGGGTCGCGGCCGGGACCGCGACGGCGACGCCCAGGACGCTGGGGTGCAGCTCGCCGTCGTCGATCGCGTAGCCGCGCAGGCGCGCCGCCGCGACCTTGCGGAGCAGCTCGCGGGTCGAGGACGTGGACCGGTCGGTGAAGACGACGATGTCGCGGTCGTCGGCGAAGCGCTCGGCGATCTCGGCGTCGTCGAGCTCGGCCAGCAGCGCGGTTCCGACGGCCGTCGCGGAGGCGGGGTACCGGTCGCCGACGCTCGCGGAGAGCGCGAACCGCTCCCGCCCCTCGTGCACCGCCAGGTAGAGGACGCGGGTGCCGTCGAGCAGCGCGATCTGCACCAGCTGGCGCGAGAGCACCGGCGACTCCTCGCAGAGCCGGTAGAACTCGCGCACCGGGTCGAAGCCGGCGAGGTAGTGGCTGCCGAGCTCGACGGTGCGCCGACCGAGGAGGAAGCCGGAGCCGACGCGGCGGATCAGCCGCCCCTCCTCGAGCGCGGCGCAGAGGTTCGAGGTCGACGACTTGGCGATCCCGAGCTCACGGGCGATGTCGGTCAGCGTGCGCGGGCCGCCCGCGTCGGCGAGGAGGTCGAGGATCCGCATGGCGCGCGACACGGCCGGGGCGCCCGAGCCCCTGTCGGAGTCGACCGTCGTCGGGGGCGCATCGGGGCGGGCCATGTCGTCCTCTCGCGGGGGCGGTGTCAGTAGAACTCCACCGTATCGACTCGGTTGATCAGGGGCTCCCCGTCGAGGAAGCGGGTGGCGTTGCGCGCGAAGAGCTCGGCGATCAGCCGGTCCTCCGCGACGTTCAGCGCCGCGGTGTGGGGGCTGATCAGGACGCTCGGGTGGCTCCAGAGCGGGCTGCCCTGCTCGAGCGGCTCCTCGGCCACCACGTCGAGCGCGGCGAAGCCGACGCGGCCGTCGTCGAGCGCGGCGAGCAGCGCCTCCTCGTCGACGACCGTCCCGCGGCCGACGCTCACGAACGAGGCGCCGGGGCGCAGCGCGGCGAAGAACTCGGAGCCCACCAGCTTCTCGGTGGCGGCGGTGCCGGGGAGGGTGACGACGACCCCGTCGATCCGGCCCGCCACCTCCGCGATCGCGTCGGGGGCGACGATCTCGTCGACGTGCTCGACCTCGGTCTCGTGGCGGCTCGTGCCGATCACGCGGGCGCCGAGCTGCTGGAGCTTGCGCGCCGTCGCGCGCCCGATCGTGCCGAGCCCGACGATCAGGACCGTCTGCTCCGAGATCAGCCCCATCGTCCACCGGCCGCCCCAGACACGCTCGCGCTGGAGGGACTGGAGGCGCGGGAGGGACTTGGCGCCGGCCAGGAGCCCGAAGACCCCGAACTCGGCCAGCGGCTCGGAGTGGACTCCCGCCGAGGTCGAGAAGGCGATGCGCTCGAGCTGCGCGTCGTCGAGCCCCGCGGCCCGCACCTGCGCGCCTCCGCCGGCGGGCATCGTCTGCACCCAGCGGAGGCGCGGATTCGCGGCGGCCGTGCGCGCGAGGGCGGCGGGGGTCTCGTCCGGCACGCCGTAGAGCACGTCGGCGGAGTCGACCAGTTCGTCGAAGGCGCGCTGCTGCTGCGGGGTGCGCCGGAAGGAGGGGTCTCCGCCGTGATCGCCGGGGTGGCGCATCGGAGGGAGGAGGCTCTGGTCGGCGACGACGTCGAGGCGCGGCTCGAGCTCGACGATGCGGGCGATCAGCTCGGGGCTGAGCGGCGAGGCGATGACGACGCGGAGGCGATCGGTCACGGGTGTCCCTTCGCGGGACGGTGCGGGAGGCTCTCCCCCGGATCGGCCCGCGCCCATGCTACTTCACTCCTGTGAACCCTGTTCGATATGCTGGGCGCATGCCGGACACCACGACCGTCGCCCTCCCGCCCGCGCGCACCGGCTTCGTCGGGCTCGGGAGCATGGGCGCCCCGATGGCCCGCCGCCTCGTCGCCGCCGGCGTCCCGCTCGGGATCACCGCGCGCCCCGCCTCCGCCGACCGCGCCCGACGCGCCGTCCCCGAGGCGCAGTGGCACGACTCCGCCCGCTCGCTCGCCGCCGCCTCGGACGTGCTGATCGTGATGGTGCCGGACCTGCCGCAGCTCGAGGAGGTGCTCGAGGGAGAGGAGGGCGTGCTCGCGGCCGGGGCGGACCTCGTGCTCGTCGTCTGCTCCAGCGTGTCCGCCTCCGGCCTGCGCGAGCTGGCGGGACGCCACCCGCGGCTCCGCCTCGTCGACGCCCCCGTCAGCGGCGGCACCGAGGGCGCCGAGGCGGGGACCCTCTCGATCATGGTCGGCGGGGCGGAGGAGGACGTCGCCCGGGTGCTGCCCGTCCTGTCCGCCTGCGGGACCGCCGTCCGCCTCGGACCGCTCGGCGCCGGCGAGGTGGCCAAGGCCTGCAATCAGCTCGTCGTCGCCGCGACCATGACCGCGATCGCGGAGGCCGCCGTGATCGCCGAGCGCTCCGGCCTCGACCTCGACACGCTGCTCGCCCTGCTGCAGGGCGGCTACGCGGGCAGCCGCGTGCTCGAGACCAAGCGGGCCGCCCTGGTCGCCCGCGACTACACGCCGACCGGTGTCGCCTCCTTCATGGACAAGGACCTGCGGGCCGCGGCCGACGAGGCGGAGGCGACGGGCACCTCCGCTCCGCTGCTCGGCACGCTCCGAACCGTGTTCCGCGACCTGGTCGACGCCGGCCTCGGCGACGAGGACCTCGCGGTGGTGCACCGCTTCGTCGCCGAGCGCTGAGGCGGTGGCGGGCGCGGGGCGTTCGCGCGCGGGAGCTGCGCCGAGACGTCCCGCTGTGCGCCGAGACGCCGGCGTGCGGGCGGTGTCTCGGCGAGGGGGCGGTGCCTCGGCGCCGACGGGCGGCGGCAGCCGGTGCCTCATCGCCGCCGGTCGAGAGCACGGCGTCGCGGCGGAGAGGCGCTCTGCGAGAGCAGCCTCCGCGCGTCGGCGCAAGGGCCCCCGCTCCGGGCGTCCCCGACCTAGCGTCGGAGGAACGGCATCATCGAGCGAAGGAGCACGACATGGCATCAGGAGTCGCAACGGTCTGGGTCCCCGTCACGGACATGGAGCGGGCGGTCGCGTTCTACCGCGACACGCTCGGCCTCGAGGTCAAGGACACGTCGGACGACTGGTCGGAGCTGGACGCCGGCGGGCTGATGATCGGCCTGAACGCCCGCGAGTCGGCCACGGTCGCCGAGCAGGGCGGGGCGGTCATCTCGTTCCAGCCCGACGGCTCGATCGAGGACGAGCTGGAGCGCCTGAAGGCGCGCGGTGCGTCGATCGAGGGCGAGATCAGCGACCACGAGTGGGGCCGCATCCTCCCCTTCAAGGACTCGGAGGGCAACGACCTCCAGTTCTACTCGCCGCCCCAGAGCTGAGCGGAGGGCCGCCGTCGAGGCGGCCTCGACGAGCGGCGGGCGTGCCGGAGCCGGAGGGCTGCGGTCCGCCCGCCGCTGTGCGCCGCCCGGCCGGTCGGTCCGCGTGAGCCGGTCGCCCAGCTGGTCCGGTCCCGGCAGGTGCGGCGCCCGGCTGGTCCGGTCCGCGCAGGTGCGGCGCCCGGCCGGTCCGGTCCGCGCAGGTGCGGCGCCCGGCCGGTCCGGTCCGCGCAGGTGCGGCGCCCGGCCGGTCCGGTCCGCGTGAGTGCGGCGCCCGGCTGGTCCGGTCCGCGTGAGTGCGGCGCCCGACCGAACCGGTCCGCGTGAGTACGTCGCCCGGCCGGTCGGTTCGCGAGTGCGTCGCTCGGCCGGTCCGGTTCCCGCAGGTCTAGAGCCGTCCGGGACGAGGCGCACAGGAGCGGCGCGGCCGACGCCGGGCGGAGCGAAGGTCGGCTACGGGACTGCGAGGGAGTTCGTCCGCGGATGTCTCGGCACTCACTCCGCCTGCGGTTCCAGGCGCGGCTGTCCGCCGCATGTAGGACCCTCCTTCCAGCCATCTGCCGCATATGAGGATCTACTATTGGCTGTCCGCCGCACCTGCGGACTCGTGATCCGGAGGTCCCCGTGCGTCGTCGCCTGCTCCCCCTCTTCCCTGCCGCCGCGGCGCTCCTCCTGCTCGCGGGCTGCTCCGCCCCAGCAGCTCCTGCCGGCGATACGGCCACAGGCGACACGACGTCCTCGGCGGGCGGCTCCCTCACTGTCTTCGCCGCCGCCTCGCTGAAGGCCGCGTTCACCGAGCTCGCCACGGGGTTCGAGGCCGCCGAGCCCGGCGCGCGGGTCGAGCTCTCCTTCGCCGGCTCCTCGGACCTCGCGACGCAGATCGTCAACGGCGCCCCGGCCGACGTCTTCGCCTCCGCCGACGAGCGCACGATGTCCACCGTCGCCGACGCGGGGCTCGTCGACGGGGACCCGGTCGACATCGCCACGAACACGCTCGAGATCGCCGTGCCTCCCGGCAACCCGGCGCAGGTCACCTCTCTCGCCGACCTCGCCCGGCCCGGGACCGCCACCGTCGTCTGCGCGCCGCAGGTGCCGTGCGGAGCAGCGGCCGCCGCGGTCGAGCAGGCCGGCGGGATCGACATCTCCCCCGTGAGCGAGGAGTCGTCGGTCACCGACGTGCTCGGCAAGGTGTCCTCGGGCGAGGCGGACGCCGGGCTCGTCTACGCGACCGACGTGCGCGGGGCCGCGGGCTCGGTCACCGGCATCTCCTTCGCCGAGGCCTCGGAGGCGGTGAACACCTACCCGATCGCGGCGCTGACCGGAGCGGCCGACCCGGCGACGGCGGCGGCCTTCGTCGCGTACGTCGCCTCCGACGCCGGGCGCGCGGTGCTCGCGGCGGCCGGCTTCGGAGCGCCGTGAGGCGGTCCCACGGTCGGCTCCGGAGCGCCCTGAGAGGGGTCGCGGCGGTCGGCTCCGGAGCGCCGTGAGGGCGTCGCGGCTTCGGAGGAGGATCGCGGGACGGTCGGCAGGCCGGTCAGAGGAGGTTCGTAGGACGGTCATCGGAGGCGCAGAGCAGTAGCCGCCAGGGTTGCTCGCGACGGACACCACGATCGACGAGGAGCACGACCATGACCCGCATCCCGGAGCCCCGCAGCACGCCCGACGGACCGGCCTACGAGGGCCGCCGACTCGACCGCCCCGAGGAGGAGGTGGTCGACCAGGGCCTCCCGTTCGACGTGGGGACCCTCTTCTCGCGGCGCGGCGTGCTGACGCTGGTCGGCGCGGGGGCGGCGACCCTCGGGCTCGCGGCGTGCGCCACCGGAGGCTCGGGCTCCGCCTCCTCCGCCGCGGCGACCGCCACCGCGCCTCCCACCGCGACCGCCACCGCCGGGGCCGCCGCCGCGGCCGGCGAGATCCCCGACGAGACGGCCGGCCCCTACCCGGGCGACGGCTCGAACGGGGTCGACGTCCTCGAGCGCTCCGGGATCGTCCGCAGCGACCTGCGCACCAGCATCGGCGGCGGCGCGACGGCCGACGGGGTCCCCCTGGCCCTCACTCTGACGATCCTCGACGCGGCGGACGGGGGCGTGCCGTTCGCCGGAGCCGCCGTCTACGTCTGGCACTGCGACGCGAACGGGGACTACTCGATGTACTCCAGCGGCGTCGAGGACGAGACGTACCTCCGCGGCGTGCAGGTCGCCGACGCGTCGGGCGTCGTCTCCTTCGCCTCGATCGTCCCGGCCTGCTACTCCGGCCGCTGGCCGCACATCCACTTCGAGGTGTACCCGGGAGTCGACTCGATCACCGACGCGGCGAACGCGATCGCGATTTCGCAGGTCGCCCTGCAGGAGGAGGCGTGCACAGCGGTCTACGCCCTCGACGCCTACGCGGGCTCGGCCGCGAACCTCGCCCGGGTCGGCCTGGACACCGACTCCGTCTTCGGCGACGACGGCGGCGCTCTGCAGCTCGCGACGATGTCCGGCAGCCCGGCGTCCGGCTACTCCGCGGCGCTCACCGCGAGTGTCGACACCCGCACCGCGCCGACGGCCGGCGCCGCCCCCCGCAGCCGCTGACCCCCCGTCCCCCTCCGCGAGATGCCACTTGGGTACGAGACACGCCGTGCGAGGCGTACCGAACTGGCATCTCGCGGAGAGGGGACGAGCGGGACCGGGCGTGCGCGAGGGCGAGATGCCACTTGGGTACGCGACACGCCGCGCGAGGCGTACCGAACTGGCATCTCGCGGGGAGGGGATGGGCGGGGAGCGACGCAGGCGCGGACGTAGGATCGACGGCATGCCGCAGATACGGATCAAGGACGCCGCCGCAGCGCTGGGCGTGAGCGACGACACGCTGCGGCGCTGGATCGAGAACGGGACGCTCGAGAGCGCGAAGGACGCCTCCGGGCGGCGGGTCGTCGACGGCCTCGAGGTCGCCCGGCTCGCCCGCGCGAACGCCGTGCTGCCGGAGGATCCGTCCCCGGTCGCGCGCTCGGCCCGCAACCGCTTCGTCGGGATCGTCACCGGCATCGTGATGGACACCGTGATGGCGCAGGTCGAGCTGCAGTGCGGTCCGCACCGCGTGGTCTCGCTGATGAGCAGCGAGGCGGTCCGCGAGCTCGGGCTCGAGCCCGGATCGCCCGCGGTGGCGGTGGTCAAGGCGACCACGGTCATCGTCGAGACGCCGCTCGCCCGCGGCTGATGCGCACCGGGTCCGGCCTGCCGCGCTGGGTCGTGGCGGTCGCCGCGCTCGGCGCCCTGCTGGTGCTGCTCCCGCTCGTCGCGATCCTCGCCCGCGTCGACTGGCCGCAGTTCCTGCCGCTGATCACCTCCGACTCCTCCGTCGCCGCGCTCCTGCTGAGCCTGCGCACCTCCGCCGTCGCGACCCTGCTGTGCCTGCTGCTCGGGACCCCGATGGCCCTGGTGCTCGCCCGCACGGCCTTCCCCGGCCAGCGCCTGCTCCGCTCGCTGGTGCTGCTGCCGCTGGTGCTGCCGCCGGTGGTCGGCGGGCTGGCGCTGCTCTTCACCTTCGGGCGGATGGGCCTGCTCGGCGGCGCGCTGGAGGCTCTCGGCGTCCGCATCGCGTTCTCGACCACCGCCGTCGTGATCGCGCAGACCTTCGTGGCCCTGCCGTTCCTGGTCCTGACGCTCGAAGGGGCGCTGCGCAGCGCCGGGGCGCGCTACGAGTCGGTCGCCGCGACCCTGGGCGCCTCGCCCGGGACGGTGCTCCGGCGGATCACGCTGCCGCTGATCCTGCCGGGCCTCGCCTCGGGCGCGATCCTCTCGTTCGCGCGGGCGCTCGGCGAGTTCGGAGCGACGCTGACCTTCGCCGGGAGCCTCGAGGGCACGACCCGCACCCTCCCGCTCGAGATCTACCTGCAGCGGGAGAGCGATCCGGACGCGGCGGTCGCCCTCGCGCTGGTGCTCGTGGTGGTCGCGATGCTCGTGATCGGGCTCGCGCACGGCCGCTCCGCCCGGGGGGTGCCGCGGTGAGCCTGCTGCTGGAGGCGCGGCTCGCGGTGCGCGGGATCGACGTGCGGATCGACGTGGCCGAGGGCGAGACGATCGCGCTGCTCGGGCCCAACGGCGCGGGCAAGTCGACCGTCCTCGAGCTGATCGCAGGCCTCGTCCGCGCCGACTCCGGGCGGGCGACCGCCGGCGGCGAGCTGCTCTTCGACGACCGTCGCTGGACTCCTCTGCACCGCCGCCCCGTCGCCCTGCTGGCGCAGGACCCGCTGCTGTTCCCGCACCTGAGCGTGCGCGAGAACGCGGCGTTCGGTCCGCGCAGCGCCGGCGCCGGGCGGGCGCGGGCCCGCGAACGGGCCGAGCGCGAGCTGGCGGCCGCGGGCGTGGCCGACCTGGCCGACCGGCGCCCGGGGAGCCTCTCCGGCGGGCAGGCCCAGCGGGTCGCCCTCGCCCGGGCCCTCGCGACCGACCCGCGCCTCCTGCTCCTCGACGAACCGCTGGCCGCGGTCGACGCCCGGACCGCCCCGGTCCTCCGCCGGATGCTCCGCGAGGTGCTCGCCGACCGCTCGGCGATCGTGGTCACCCACGACGTGCTCGACGCCTGGACCCTCGCCGACCGGGTGCTGGTGCTGCACAGCGGCCGGGTGGTCGAGGAGGGGCCGACCGCCCGGGTCCTCACGCGCCCGCGCACCGCGTTCACCGCCGAGCTCGCCGGGCTCGAGCTGCTCGAGGGCGTCCGCACCGCGACGGGTCTGCGCACCGCCGAGGGGCACGAGCTGTCCGGAGTCGCGGCCGAGCCGGTCGCGGTCGGCGCCGCGGTGCTCGCCGCGGTCCGCCCCTCCGCCGTCTCCGTCGGCGAGGGCGGCCTCCGGGCCGTGATCACCGACGTGGAGCAGCGGGGAGACGCGGTGCGGGTGCGCAGCGCACTCCTGACCGCCGACGTCCCGGCGGCCGACGCGGCCCGGCTCGACCTCGCACCCGGCCGCGAGACCGGCTTCACCGTCGCTCCGGAGGACCTGCTGGTCTACCCGGCGTGAGGGGGCGGGTCGGCGGAGAGGGCTCGCTGCCCGACGTGAGTCCGTCCCGCGGAGACCGCCCGCTACCCGACGTGAGGGACGGCGCCGGCGCCCGCCCCGCTACTCCGCCCGGCCGCCGTCCCCGCCGCGCTCCGCGCCGACAGCGGAAGCCGCGCCCGCAGCCGCGCCCCCGCCAGCACCGGCGACTCCGAGAGTTCCAGCGAGCCGCCGTAGACCGCGAGCTGCCGCTCCAGCCGCGCCAGGCCCGAGCGCGTCGACCCCTCGGCGAGTCCGCGGCCGTCGTCGTCGAGGGTGAGCACCACGACGCCCGACTCCTCGTCGCCGCGCACCCGCAGCGAGGAGGCGCCGCCGTGCTTCAGCGCATTGGTGACCGCCTCCTCCAGGAACCGGACCAGGAGCATCCGCTGGTCGAGTGGCGGCTCGGCGCCCTCGGCGGCGAGCGCCGGGATGCGGCCGAGGTCGAGGTCGACCGCGATCTCGGGAGGGAGGCGCGCGACGAGGTCGCGGACGGCGGGCACCAGGCCGTGGTCGATCTCGACCGGGTAGAGGGCGTGGCCGACCGCGCGCACCTCGTCCTCGCGGAGCCGGTCGAGCCGGGCGGCGATGGCGAGCAGCCGCTGCGAGGCCGCCTCGTCCGCCGTGCTCGCGACCGCGTGCAGCTCGGCGGTCAGCACGACGAGGCCGTTCTGGAGGCCGCCGTGCAGGCTCTGAGCGACGTCGCGCCGCACCCGCAGCTCCTCCTGCTGCAGGGCCTGCACCGCCTCGAGCGCCTGCACGGAGGCTCGGGCGTGCTCCCTCTCCTTCTCGCGCACCCGCCGCGCCGCGCGCACGAGCAGGTAGCCGTAGGCGGTGATCAGCGCGATCACCGTGGATCCCACGACCAGCTCGACCGCGAGCGCGGGGAGGGCCGAGAGCGGGTAGACGCCGGTCAGGACCTGGAGGCAGCAGCGGACGAGCCCCATGCCCACCGCGATGACCGCCGTCCGGGCCGCGCGGCCGCCGCCCGACGAGCGCTCGGGGCGCAGCACCGCCACCAGGGCGATCGCGAGCCCGATCGTCGACGCGTTGACCAGCACGCGCGTCGTGACGTCGAGCAGCGGACCCGGATCGACGCCCCGCAGCGTCCGCGACAGCATCCCGAGCGCGAAGACCGCCTGGAGCGCGGCCAGCAGCGAGAGGACGCCGCCGAGGAGTGCCATCGCTCCGAGGACGATGCGGTTGTCCTCGCGCGCGTCGCCCGGGCCGGCGCTCATCCGGTGTGCTCGAGGAAGAGGAGCGTCGCGTCGACCCGCGGGTTGCGCTCGCCGTCCGAGCGGACGCCGAGGGCCGAGTAGACGGCGTTGACGTGGTTGTCGACCGAGCGGACCGCGATGCCCAGGCGCTCGCCGATCGCGGCGTTGGTCAGCCCCGACGCGAGACCGGAGAGCACCTCGTACTGGCGCGGGCTCAGCGCGGCGACCGGGGAGTCGCGGCGGGCCGCGCGGGCGGCGACCAGCGCCGGGTCGAGCACGGTGCGGCCGTCGGCCGTCGCGCGGACGGAGGCGAGCAGCGCGGGGGCGGAGAGGGAGGAGCTCTTCGAGAGGTAGCTCCAGCCGCGGGCCTCGACGCGGTCGAGGCGGAGGAAGCGGTGCATCGCGTCGACGGCCGAGAGCAGGACGACGCCCAGCCCGGGCGCGGTGGACCGCAGCCGGCGCCCGAGCTCGATGCCGTCGCCGTCGCCCAGTTCGATGTCGAGGATCGCCACGTCGAGCTCCGCGGGCCGCAGCACCGACCGCGCCTCCGCGGCGGATCCGGCCTCCGCGACGCTCCGCACGCCCGGCACCGTGCGCAGCAGCGACGACAGCATGTGCCGGTAGAGGGGCTGGTCATCGACGACGGCCAGCCTGAGCTCCGGAACGGCCCCTGCGGATGTCATCCGCCCATCTTGACCCATGCGCCGGACGTCGAGACGTCCCGCGACCGGGGGTCGGCGCGCGGAGATCCGCGTCAGCGCGCGGGCAGCGGCGGGCGCCTGCCCCGTGAGCGGGGGGATCAGGAGCGACGGGGCGGGGTCGACGAGGCCGGGTGCGGAGGGGCGAGGGGCGGGCTCCGGCGGCGCGGCGAGGAGCGGAGCCGCACTGCCGGGAGGGGCGAGCAGGGGTGCATCCGACAGGCAGGCGACGAGCCGACCGGCCGGGAGGGGCCGAGCGGAACCGCGGACCGGGGCGGATCCGACTCGCCTGCACCACTCGAGGCGACCGGCCGGACAGGCACGGAGTAGGCCGACCGCGGGCGTCTGGAGGCGGCCCCGATGACAGGACCGGAGCCGCGTGCAGGAACCCGCGGGGCACCTCCGCCACGCGGCTCAGGACAGCCGGACGCCCGTCAGCGCGAGGCCCGCGGCCGCCGCCGCGACGGCGAGCGCCGCCGTGCCGAGGCCGTATCCCAGGCCCGCCGCCCAGCGCCGGTCGAGCAGCAGCCGCGCGGTCTCGACGCTCGCCGTGCTGAAGGTGGTGAAGCCGCCGAGCACGCCCGTGCCGAGCACGGCCCGCCACACGGGGTCGAGGACGCCGGCCAGCACGAGCCCGGTGACGACTCCGAGCAGCAGCGACCCGCTCACGTTGATCAGCGCGGTGCCGACCGGCCAGCGCGCGGGCACGAGCGACCGCGCGACCCCGTCGACGACGAGCCGTGCCGCCGCTCCGACCCCTCCGGCCAGCGCGACCGCGAGCAGCAGGGCGGGCGTCACGCCGCCGCCCTCCGCCGCCCCGCGACCGCGATGCCCAGCGCCGCGGCGAGCACGCCCAGCACGAGCGTGCCGCCGGTGTAGAGCAGGTACTCCGCGATGTGGCCGCCCTCGAGCAGCGCGACCGTGTCGAGCGAGAAGGTGCTGTAGGTCGTGAATCCGCCCAGCACGCCGGTGCCGAGCAGGAGGCGCAGCGTGCGGCGCCCGCCCTCGTCCGGCCCGCGCCGCGCCAGCGCCTCGAGCAGGAGGCCCAGGAGGAACGCGCCCGGCAGGTTCACCGCGAGCGTCGCGACCGGCACGACGCCCAGCGGAGGCAGTGCGGCGCCGATCGCGGCGCGGGCCGCGGTGCCGACGGCTCCGCCCGCCGCGACCAGGAGGATCGCGGCGGGGCGCAGGTGGAGGGGCCGCGTCACTCCGCGAGGTCCCAGGGCGCCGGGCGCGAGGGGTCGCGGTCGGCGCGCGGGACGACGAGCACAGGGCGGTGCTGGCGGTGCGCGAGGTGGGCGGCGACGCTCCCGCTGAGGAACTCGGCGATGCTCGCGAGCACGCCGGCGTCGCGGGTGCCGACCACGATCATCCGCGCGTCGACCTCCTCCGCGACCTCGGCGAGCGCCAGGGCGGGCTCGCCCCGCGCCGGGCGCAGCGACCACTGCACGGTGCTGCCGTCCAGCTCGTGCTCGATCGTCTCGCGGAGCCCGGGCGGGAGGGACGGGCCCTCGCCGCGGTCGGCCGCGGCGCCGACGAAGCCGAGCGGGATCCCGCCGGTCATCGGATCGACGTACTCGCCGACGAGGTACGGATCGGCCGAGACCGACACGAGCAGAAGAGCGGCTCCGGCGTCGGCGGCGACGCGGGCGGCGGTGCGCAGGACCTCGGGTCGCTGGCCGTCGACGACGCCGACGAGGACGGGTCCGGTGGGGGTGGGTGCGGTCATGAGGAGCTCCTTCCCGGTTGCGCCCCATCCTGGCACCGCGCGGACGCGAGCGGTCGGAGCATCCGTGCCGGATCCGTCGTGATCGTTCCGTTATGCGCGGGCCTCGGGCTAGAGTGGCTCGTCGCCGGATCCCCCGCCGGCCCCCGACCCCCGTCACCACCGTCACCCGAGGAGAACGCACGCGTGTCGAAGCCAGGCATTCCCACCCCTGAGGAGAGTGCCGGCACCCCGACCACTGCACCCCTGACCCGGCGCGAGGCCCGCGAGGCCGAGCGCCGTGCGGCCCGGGCCGAGGCGGAGACGGGCGCGGCGGCCGCCGGCGTCGCCGCCGTCGAGGGCAGCGAATCGGACGAGATCGCCGCATCGGCAAGCGTCGACGACGCCGCCGTGGTGGGCAGCGGATCGCACGACACCGCCCCTTCCGCAGGCGCTGACGACTCCGCCGCTTCCGACGACTCCGCCGGCACCGCGCCCCGCGCCGTGGACGCCGCAGGCGCCGTCGCGACTGCTCCGACCGTCTCGGTCGAGGTCCCCGCCGTCGCCTCGCCCTCCTCCCGGTCGCTCCCGGCCTCACCTCGCCGTGCGTCCGCCTCCCGCCCCGTCGCTCCCCGCGTCGCCGAGCCCGCCCGGGCCCGCGGCCTCAGCCGCCGCGCCCTGGCCTTCGGCACCTTCTCGGTGGTCGGCGGCCTCTTCGCCACCGCCGCGATCCCCGCCTACGGCGCCCGCAGCTCCTCCGCCACCGCGACCGGCCGCGCCGCCGCGAACCGCGTCGGCCTGCAGAACCTCACCGTCTCCTCCGACGCCGCCGGCCAGACCGCTGTCCGCGACGCCTTCGCCGCGCCGACCCAGGCCCAGCTCGACGAGGCCAGCCGCCAGGCGGCCGTGCTCTCCGGCTCGAACGGCGGCGAATTCTCGACCGTGCAGACCCGCGCGGTCGGCGACGACTACCCGTGGCCCTACGAGACCATCGACGACGACGGCGGCGGACTCTCGCCGCTCGGCTACTACTACCGCGAGTGCGTCGATTTCGTGGCCTGGCGCCTCAACCGCGACGCCGGCCGCACCTCCGCGCCGTGGAAGTACACCTGGGGCAACATCACCCCGCTCGGCGGCAGCGCCTACGAGTGGCCGGACAACTGGGCCGCGAAGGGCTGGGCGACCAGCAGCGTCCCGATCGTCGGCTGCGTCGCGTGGTGGACCTACAACCACGTCTCGTACGTGCAGAAGGTCAACGACGACGGCACCGTGCTCCTCGAGGAGTACAACTACGGCGGCAAGCACAGCTACGTGACCCGCACCTTCCCCACCGCGCAGGTCCCGCTCTTCCTGTACCCGCCGGTCCTCTGACGCGCGGGCCCCGGCCCCTTCCCTCCCCTCCGCGAGATGCCACCTGTGACGGCCCCGCGCGGCGTGTCGCCGTCACAGGTGGCATCTCGCGAGCGGTGAGCGCTCGGGGAGTCACGCGAGGGCGGCGAGGAGCGCGGTGAAGGCGGGGCCGGTCGGGTCGACGAGGTCGAGGTGGCCGGCATCGGCGAGCTCGTGCAGGTTCACCGAGCGGTGCCGGGCAGAGTAGCGGCGGCTGTACTCGACGGGGACGGTGTCGTCGAGGGCGCCGTGGATCAGCGTCGTCGGCTGCGGCGGCGGGGGCAGGCGGGCGGGATCCGCCTCTGCGAGCAGCGTGTGGTCGCCGCCGAGCAGCTCCCCGACGGCGTCGTCGCTGAGGCGGGCGGCGGAAGCGGCGGTCAGGTCGAGCACTCCCGCGAGCACCACGACCGCCCGCACGCCCGGCGAGGGGTGCGCGGACTGGGACCAGACGGCGAGGTGCCCGCCGGCCGAGTGGCCGACGAGGGTCGCCGGTCCGGAGCCGGGGAGCAGGGCGGGGAGCGCCTCCACGACCGCGAGGACGTCCTCACCGGTGCCCGGCCAGCCTCCGCCCTCGTCGCCGACCCGGCGGTACTCGGGGAGGAGGACGTCGTGCCCGCGGTCGGCGAGCGCCGCCGCGAGCGGACGGGCGTGCATCCGGTCCCACCGCGCGCGCCAGAATCCGCCGTGCACGAGCACGACCGGCCCGCGCGCAGCATCGCCTGCACGGGCCGCTGCCCGGAACACCTCCACGATCTGCTCGGGTGCCTCCCCGTACCGCCGCACCTCGTCCGGCTCGCGCGCCTCCGCCTCCTGCATGCCCCCCAGTACCTCCCGCAAGATGCCACTCGGGTACGCATCGCGCGGCGTGTCGCGTACCGAAGCGGCATCTCGCAGACGGGGCGGCACGGCGAGGCGAGCGGACGCGTCCGCGTCGCCCTCGCGAGATACCACTTGGGTACGCATCGCGCGGCGTGTCGCGTACTCAACTGGCATCTCGCGGGGAGAGAGGGCGGGGCGAGTCAGGACTTCGGCGTCTCTCCGCGAGATGCCACTTGGGTACGCCCAGCACGGCGTGTCGCGTACCCGAGTGGCATCTCGCGGAGACGAGGCCGGCGCGCGGGGCGCGAGGGTCAGGACTCGAACCAGCCCCGGGGGTGGTGGTCGGCCGTGAGGGGCGTGCGCGGGCGGGTCGGGCGGGCCCAGCGGACGGCGTTCGCCAGCACGCGCCGGATGTCCGGGTGGTGGTAGACGGGGTAGTCCTGGTCGCCGGGCGAGAAGTAGAAGACCTTCCCGAGGCCGCGGGTGTAGGTCACTCCGGAGCGGAACACCTCGCCGCCCGTGAACGTCGACAGGAACACCGTCTCCTCCGGCACCGGGATGTCGAAGTACTCGCCGTACATCTCCTGCTCGGGGATGATCAGCGGGCTGGGCACGCCCTCGGCGATCGGATGCGTGGGCGCGATCGTCCAGACCAGCTCGCGGTCGCGGTCGTTGCGCCACCTCAGCGAGCAGGTCGTGCCCATCAGCGCCTTGAAGATCGACGAGTAGTGGCCCGAGTGCAGGACCAGGATCCCCATCCCCTCCTGCACGTGCCGCAGCACGCGCTGGACGACCTCGTCCGACACCTCCTCGTGCGCGATGTGCCCCCACCACAGCAGAACGTCGGTCTTCGCGAGCGCCTCCTCGGTGAGACCGTGCTCGGGCTCGTGGAGCGTCGCGGTGCGGACCGAGACGGCGTCGCCGAGCGACTCCGCCAGCCCGTCCGCGATCACGCGGTGGATGCCGTCCGGGTAGTGGCGCAGCACGGTCTCGTCGCCGCGGGTCTCGTGGCGGAACTCGTTCCAGACGAGGACCTCGATCGGGGCGCTCATGCGACCGCCACCTCCTTCTTCTCGGCGGCGGAGCGGTAGATCGCGTCGACCACCCGGCTGCGGTGCAGCGCGTACTCGCCGTAGTGGCCGGAGTAGCGGGGTCCGCCCGCGGGCGCGTCGGCTCCCGAGGCGATCGCCTCCAGGAACTCGGCGATGACCGAGCGGTGGTGCCCGGCAGGGACCTTCACGTCGGGGCGCGAGACCGTCGGCGCTCCAGCGACCTCCGAGTAGAGGGTGAGCGTCCCCTCCGTGGCGTAGTCGGCGATGTGGAGGCGCGCACCCCCGGCCGAGCCGAGCAGCTCGACCTCGATGTCCTCGTAGACCTTCGAGTAACTGGCCCAGGACGCGTCGAGCTGGAGGGAGCGGCCGTTGTCGAGGCGCAGCAGGGCGCTCGAGAAGTCCTCCACCTCGAACGCGTGCGTGCCGGTGGCGGCGACGCCGTGCGGACGCCCGCCGCGGCCGGAGCGGCCGATCTCGCCGTAGGCGACCGCCGAGACGCTGGTCACGCGCGGCTCGTCGAGCAGGTGCAGCGCGATGTCGAGCACGTGGGAGCCGAGGTCGATGAGCGGGCCGCCGCCGGCGAGCTCCTTGCTGGTGAACCAGGAGCCGATGCCGGGGATGCCGGTGCGCCGCTGCCAGCTCGCGCGGGCGTGGTAGACGTCGCCGAGCGGCGCGTCGTCGAGGTAGTCGCGGAGGAAGGCGACGTCGGCGCGGCGGCGGTGGTTGTAGGCGATCTCGAGCACGCGGTCGTTCGCGCGGGCGGCCTCGACCATCTCGGCCGCCAGCTCGGCCGTGGTGGCGAGCGGCTTCTCGCAGAAGACGTGCTTGCCGCTCGCGAGTGCGGCCACGGCGATCGGGTGGTGCAGGTGGTTCGGGACTCCGATGGAGACGACGTCGAGGTCGTCGCGGGCGACCAGGTCCTCCCAGTCGGCGTAGAGGTCGGGGACGCCGCGGGTCGCGCCGAGTTCGTGCAGGCGCGCCTCCTCCTGGCCGGCGAGCGCGACGACGCGGGCGCCGGGCAGGGACTGGAAGGCGTCGAGGTGGGTGGTGCCGGCGAAGCCGAGGCCGACGACCCCCACGCGCAGCTCAGTGGTGTTCTCTGTCATGCGCCGAGCCTACTCGAATCGATTCGAGCACTCCATGGCAGTCGCCGCCTCCGCTGAGGCACCGCTCCGTCGCCGAGGCACCGCTCTCCCGGCGGCGCTTCGGCGCGCACCGCGGCGTCTCACCGCCGCCCGAGCCGCCTCGCCGACACGCCGCGTCTCCGCCGAAACACCACTCCCCTGGCGCCGGCTCGGCGCACAGCACGGCGTCTCGCCACGCATCACGGCGCCTCCGCACACCGCTCGCGCCGTCTCCGCCGAGACACCACTCCCTCACCGACGCACCGCTCGCCTGGCGGCGCCTGGGCGTACAGGGCGGCGGGTCGGCGCTCAGCGCGGTGTCGCACCCGAGGGCACGGCCGCGCGGCCGGGGCGTCAGGCCGCCAGGCGCGCCTCGAGCGCGGCGAGCGACGCGCGCAGGGCCGGCGCCTCGAGGGCGTCGCCGTCGGCGGCGGCGTGCGTGGCGGCGAACGCCTGGACCTGGCGGTGCAGCTCGACGCGGGTCCCGCCGCGGGCGACGACCGCGAGCCGCTCCGCGAGGCGCACGCCGGCGCGGACGACGAGCGGCTGCTCCATCCCGTAGGAGCGCAGAGCGAGGAACACGTCGGCCAGCAGCTCGCCCGCGCGGGGCCACGGGACGACCAGGCGGACGACTCCGTCGGCGTCGGAGTAGCGGCCGCGCGCCTCCGGGCGGCCGCAGAGGTCGACGAGCGCGCTGGTCAGGGCCTCGACGGCGCCGACCGCGGTGTACGGGTCGTTCGTGCCGGTGGCGAGCCCGCGGACTCCGATCTCGACCACCTGCTGGACGGCGTAGCGGAGGTCCTGGTGCGGGGTGCGCGCGTCGGCGACGACGACCGCGGCGACCGCCTCCTCCTGGGCGACCGACCCCTCGAGGACCTCGAGCACCGGGTCGCTGACGAGGACGTGGTCGCCGGGCAGCGCGAGCACCCGGAGCCGCGCGTCGCCGCGGCGGGCGAGCGCGACCAGCCGCTCGATCTCGAGCTGCTCGACGTAGCCGCCCCGCACCGCCCGCAGCACGACCGGCTCCCGCCCCGCCGGCGGCAGAGCCTCCTCCGCGTCCGCCGGCTCCTCCCCGTCCTCCGGGTGCAGCCGCTCGATGACGCCGACGAGCTCGCCGAGCACCCGCTGCTGCAGCGTCGTCACCTGCACCGACAGCGCGATGTGGTGGATGAAGTAGACGAGCACCGCGACGTCGCCCACCGCGAGCAGCACCGAGAACGAGACGGCCACCACCGGCACGAACGTCAGCGACGCGTCCTCCTCGGTGTGCACCGCGCGCAGCACGATCAGGGAGTAGAGGAACGTGGAGGTGAGCACCGCCAGGACGACCTGGTTGCCGCGGTCGGCCATGAAGTTGCGGACCAGCCGGGGCCCGTAGGCGGAGGACGTGGTCGCCAGCACCGAGATCGTGATCGAGAACGAGGTCGCGGCGACGCCGAGCATCGTCCCGCCGATCGCCGAGAGGATCGCCCGGCCGCCGGTGGGCGACAGGTCCTCGATCAGCGGGATGTCGCTGACGCCGGCGCGGACCAGCAAGTGGTCGACCTCGACCAGACCCAGCGCCAGCCCGACGGCGAGGACGCCGAACAGGGCCGGGAGGAACCAGAAGGATTCGCGGAGGTGGAGGAGCCGGGAGCGCATCCTCGAAGGCTAGAGCGGCGCCTCCTCAGGGGCCGCGCCGCCGCGGAGGCTTGCGGACAGAGCCGGGAAGTGCCGCTGTGGCCGGTGCGGAGGGGCCACGCGTCCAGGACACGACGGCATCGGAGGCGGAGCCCCGGTGCGGAGGCGTCGTCTCATCGGAGGCGAGGCCCGGTGCGGAGGCGTCGTCTCATCGGAGTCGCCCGCCCGCCGAGGTCCGTCCTCCCGCCGGACGCACCGGAGGCGCCGACCCGGCGGGATCGGCGCCTCCACCGGGCGTCAGGTGACGTTGATGAGCGTGCGCTGCCAGCCGGAGGATCCGTCGGGCGCGACCGGCGCGCGGTCCTCGATCTGGACCATGCCGTTCTTGTCGACCGCGCGGACAGCGACGTAGTGCGAGCCGGGCTGGGCGTCCCAGTCGACGAACCACTGCACCCAGGTGTCGAGGTTGACCGGGGTCGAGAGCGTCGCCTCCTGCCAGTCGCCGTTGTCGATGCTCACCTCGACCTTCTCGATGCCGATGCTCTGCGCCCAGGCGACGCCGGCGATCTTGAGGGCGCCCGAGGTGACGGGGACGCCGATCCGCGGGGTGTCGATCCGCGAGGACATCTTGATGGGGGCCTCGGCGGAGTAGCCGCGCGGGGTCCAGTAGGCCTGGTCGGCCTCGAAGGTGGTGACCTTGAGCTCGGTGAGCCACTTGGTCGCCGAGACGTAGCCGTAGAGGCCGGGCACGATCATCCGCACCGGGAAGCCGTGCTCGAACGGGAGGGGCTCGCCGTTCATGCCGACGGCGAGGATCGCGTCGAGGTTCTCGTCGGTGACCGCGGTGATCGGGGTGGACGCCGTGTAGCCGTCGCTGCTGGTGGAGAGGAGCATGTCGGCTCCGCTCTGCACGCCGGCCATCTTCAGCACGTCGCGCAGGGGGACGCCGAGCCACTTGGCGTTGCCGACGAGGTTGCCGCCGACCTGGTTCGAGACGCAGGTGAGGGTGATGCCGTACTCGTCGAGGCCCATGTCGAAGATCTGCTGGAGGTTCAGCGTCACCTCGCGGTCGACCATGCCCGTGATCTTCAGAGACCAGGCCGACGGGTCCAGATTGGGCACGGTGAGGGCGGTGTCGACGCGGTAGAAGTCGGCGTTCGGCGTGTAGAGCGGGGTGATGCCGTCGATGTCGAGCTCGGCACCGGCGGGCACCGAGACGGTGCTGCGCGGGGACGGCAGGCGCAGGGCGTCGCGGACGCCGGCGAGGGAGGAGGTCGCGGCGTTGACCAGGCGGGCTCCGGTGCCGACCACGGCCGCGCCGACGGCGGAGATCAGCGCGATGCGGAAGAATCCGCGGCGCTCGAGGGCGCCCGGACGGGCCTCGGAGGACGTTCCCCTGGCCTCCGAGGCCCGGGCCGCACGCCAGCCGCGCAGGCGCGTGAAGAGGAGGTGCATGACGACGACGGCGACGACGAGTCCGACCAGCGTGGGCACAGCTGCGAGCGGTGACGCTCCGGTGCGGGTCACGATGGCGGCGATCGAGAGGCCGCCGGCGATCACGAGGAGCACCTGGCCGAGCGGCGGGCGGACCAGCTGGAGCACTCCGGCGATCGCGGCGGCGACGACGACCGCGGCGCCCACGCTGCCGAGCAGGAAGCTCTTGTCGTTCTCACCGAACGTCTCGATCGCGAACTCCTTGAGCGGGCGCGGGACGATGTCGACGATGAAGGCGCCGAGGGCGAGCACGGGGCTCGCGGTGCGGGCGACCGCGAGGGCGACGAGCTCGGCGACGGCGAGGAGGACTCCGCCCGTGACGATCCCCGCGAGGGCGGCGAGCAGGAAGTAGAGAGCTCGATGCTCGCGCACGGGTGCCGCTGTCTGGTTCATGGAGGAGAGTTTTCTCCGGTGACCTGCCGATTCCCAGGGTGTCCCTGGTTTGGTCGTGTAGGCGCCTTTTTCATAACGAACAGGTAACGCACAGCGGCAGGGCCTCACCGCGCGCGACGACCCCGCCGGAGGACGGCCGCGTTCGCGGTGACGATAAGGGCGATGCCGATCCACCCGGCCGCGCCGACGTCCTGTCCGAGGACGACCGCTCCGATGAGGGCGGCCAGGACGGGATTGACGCTCATGAGCATCCCGAACACGCTCGTCGGGAGCCTCCGGAGCGCGATCACGTCCGCCACGAACGGGACGGCCGTCGCCAGGACGCCGGCGCCGACCGCCAGGAGCACCGTGGCCGCGTCGGGGCGCGTCGTCGCGAGCGTCCCGACGGCGACGGGCAGGAAGACGGCGGCGGAGAACCCGGTCGCCGTGGCGGTCCCCTGCGCTCCGGGCAGACGGAGGCCGATGATCCGGTTGAGCAGGATGTAGGCGGCCCAGCAGCACGCGGCTGCGAGACCGAGCGAGATGCCCAGCTGGTCGGACGAGGGCCTCGGCCCGGCGATCGCGACGACGCCCGCTCCTGCGACGAGGGCGCAGAGCGCGCTGGTCCTGCTCCGGGAGCCGAGGAGCGCCACCGCCAGCGGCCCGCAGAACTCCAGCGTCACCGCCAGCCCCAGCCCGATGCGGTCGATGGCCGCGTAGAGCGCGAGGTTCATCGCTCCGAACACCACGGCGAGCAGCAGGACGGGCCACCACTGCGCGCGGGTCAGATCGCGGATCCGCGGTCGCACGACCGGCAGGAGGATCAGCGCGGCGACGATCTGCCGGACGGCGACCACCCCGACGGAGCCCAGGGCCGGGAAGGCCAGCGTCCCGGAGGCCGCCCCGAGCTGGTTCGAGAGGGCGCTCGCGAGGGCGGTCGCGACGCCGACGGTCCGGCCGTCGCCGGGGAGCTGCTTCGTCATGCCCGAAGTCTGCGAGCGGTCCGGTCCCGGCTCACAATGCGCCATCGGCCTGATCGATGCGCGATCTGCATGAATAGGATGCGGTCATGGATCTGGAACTGCGCCACCTCCGGTCGTTCGTCGGCGTCGTGGAGGCCGGGACCTTCACCGACGCGGGGATCGAGCTCGGCATCTCCCAGACCGCGGTCTCGCGCAACGTCGCGGCGCTCGAGACCGTCCTCGGCCGGAGGCTCCTCCACCGGACGACCCGCAGCGTCGAGCTCGCGCCGGCGGGTGAGCGGGTGCTGCGGCACGCCCGCCGCGTCCTGGCCGTCGTCGACGACCTGCGCGAGGAGGCGGCGGCCGGGACGGACACGATCCGGATCGGCTACGCCTGGTCGGCTCTCGGCGAGCACACGCCGGAGTTCCAGCGCCGGTGGGCGGCCGCGCTCCCCCACCACGAGCTGCGGCTGATCCGCTCCAACACGCCCACCGCGGGGCTCGCGGAGGGCCTCAGCGATCTGGCGATCCTGCGGCGGGCACCCGCGGCACCGGACGTCGAGTCGACCCTGATCGGCACCGAGAAGCGCTACTGCGCCCTGTCCGTCGACGACCCGCTCGCCGCGAAGCGGACGGTCACTCTCGCCCAGGTGGCGACCGCTCCTCTGGCGCTCGACGACCGGACCGGGAGCACCCGGCTCGACCTCTGGCCCGAGCACGACCGGCCGCGGAGCACCGTCCCGACGACCGATGTCGACGACTGGCTCACGGTCATCAGCAGCGGCACGGCCCGCGGAGTGACCGCGGAGTCGACGGTGAGCCAGTACCGGCGGCAGGGCCTCGCCTACCGGGTCGTCCGCGACGCCCCGCCGGTCCCCGTGCACGCCGCGTGGATCCGGAGCGACCCGCCGCCCGTCCTCCGCGACGTCATCGGGCTCCTCGAGGGCCTCTACCGCGCCGCCGACTGACGACGACGGCCGCCGGGAGCGAGCCCCGGCGGCCGTCGTCGTCACGTCACTTGCAGGTCAGGGCGGAGTAGGCGGCCTGCTTCTCGGTCGTGACCGGCGTGCCGTCGAGGGTCGCCGTCGCGGTCACCGTCGCCGAGCCCGCGGCCACCGAGTCGGCGCGGGTGGTGAAGGCGTGCGAGGCGCTGGAGCCGGGCGCGACGCCGGTGAACGACTTCGACCCCCAGGCGGAGGTGAGGGTGATCACCGCCGGAGCCTTCGACAGGTTCTTCGCCGTCACCGTCACCACGGCCTTGCCCGCCACGCAGCGGGTCGCGGCGCTCACCGCCGTCTCGACCGAGGCCGCGGAGGCGCGGACGATCGAGAGGCGGTAGGTCGCCGTGGTCGTGTGGTCCTGCGCCGAGGTCTCGACGACCACGCTCGTCGCTCCCGTCGCCGCGAGCGGGACGGTGCGGGCGACAGTGTCGTCGATCAGGACGCCGTCGACCTTCACCAGGCCGCTGGCGACGGCCGGGTCGAGGTCCAGCGCGACGCTGGTCGTCGCGGCCGGCACGGTCAGCGTGTAGTCGCGTACCCCTGCAGCGAGCGCCGGGGAGAGGTTCCCGACGTCCGCGGCCAGCTTCGTCAGCTGCGCGTCCGTCGCGTACCCGGTCGAGCCCGTCGTGTAGACGCCGAAGACGCCGCCGACGTAGCTCGATCCCGTGCCCTGGAAGCGGACGGTGACCACGGGCACCTTCCGGCCCTGCGCGTCGAGGACGTACTTCCCGCTCTGGTCGCGCTTGTAGCTGTCCTTCGCCGCGATGCCGTCGAGGACGGCCTTCGGGATCTCGTCGTACTGGATGTACCAGTTCGTCGAGCCCGCCGCTCCCGAGATCACCTCGGTCTTCAGCTTCACGCCGTTGACCAGGACGTCGAAGGTGCGGCCCGCGTCGCCGGCGTAGTACCGGACGCCGAGGAGGTTCTTCGGCAGGGTCGGGTCGACGATCATGTCGTACTGGAACCAGGCGTCGGCCGAGCGCTCGCCGTCGCGGTAGCCCTCGCCCCGCCAGATGCCGACGGAGGACCGGTTGGACGTGTAGTTCTTGTCGGCCTCGCTGTTGTTGTTGTCGAAGGAGGTGAGGGAGTCGATGGTCGTCTCGTCGACGCGCAGCTGCTCCTTCTCCTTCCGGATCAGCGCCTGGGCGGCGGCCGAGTCGGGCTCGACCAGCGTCATGTAGGTCGCGTACCGGGCGTTGTAGAGGCTGTAGTACGGGGCGAAGACCCGGGCCTGGGAGGCGCTGTCGACGTTCTTCATGCCGAAGCGCATCGTCGTGCGCCCGTTGGCGTCGGGGCCGTCGGACAGTCGCACCAGGTTCTCCCGGATGCCCGCCTTCCAGGCGGAGGAGGACGCCACGACGACGCTCGAGTCCACGGTCTTGTCGGCCGTGCCCATCCGGACGAGGACGCCGGCCACGTAGGAGGCCTCGACGTTCGTGCGGTTGAGCTCGGTCGCGAGCAGCACCGGTCCGTAGCGGAACGCGGCCCAGTCCGGGTTCTCCGTCTCCGCGTCCACCGACACCGTCGCCGGCAGCTTCCACGTGAGCACGTCGCCCGCGGCGACCGCGACGGAGACGTAGCCGCCCTGCGCCGCGACGTCGCGCACGGCGCCGTTCACCGTGAGGGTCGGCTTCCCGTCCACCCACGCGGGGACGCGCAGCTTCAGGGTCGTCCCCTCCGCGACGGCGCCGGCGCCGAGCGCCTCGACCCGGAAGGTCGCCGTGTCGGTCTCGGGGATGCTCGCCGTCTGGGTCAGCTGCAGGTTGCTCGCGGAGGAGCGCAGCACCGACGAGCGGAACTGGTTCACGAAGACGGTCTTCGGCTTCTCGAAGTAGATCGAGTCGCCGAGCTTGGTGAAGCTCTCGATCCCGGTGCCGTGGTCGCACCAGAACTCGTCGTGCTCGTGGCCGAAGACCTTGGCGTAGCCCGCGGTCTGCGGCTGGAAGTAGGTCACCATGCCGGTATCGGGGTTCTGCACCGAGAGGACGCCGTTGATGAACGCCTCCTCGTAGAAGTCGGCGTACTTCACGTCCTCCGTCACCTGGAACAGCGCCCGGGTGAGCTTGAGCATGTTGTAGATGTTGCAGCCCTCGGAGGTGGAGTTCTCCCCGTACCCGGTGGTCTGGCCGGTCGTCGCGTACTGGTGCAGCGTGCCCGGTGCGTGGAAGTGCTCGGACTGGCTGTTGCCGCCGTTGGCGTAGGTGTGGGTCTCGTCGACCATGCGCCAGAAGTTCTCGGCCGCGCGGCGGTACATGTCGAGATCGGCCTTCTCGGTGGCCGTGAGCGTCGCGTAGAGCGCCGGGTCGTCCGTGAAGAGCGTGTAGCGCTTGAGCGCGCCGACGAGCTTCGGGATGGTCGTGTTCGCGTGCAGGCCGTTGAGGACGTCCTCGTTGTTCGCGAGCTTGCGGAACAGCACGGTCTCGTCGAAGTACTCGGCCGCGCGCTTGTGCGCCGGCTTCTGCGTGGTCTCGTAGAGGCGGTACAGCGCCTCGTTCATCCCGCCGTACTCCGTGTTCAGGAGTCGCGTCGGGTCGGCCTGGCGGCCTGCCCAGTCCGTGATCCAGGAGCCGAACCCGTCGGCGACGACGAGCGCCTTCTGGGACACCGCATCGGGCGCGTAGGCGTGCGCGTCGAGGAGGCCGGCGAGGACCTTGTGCAGGTTGTAGAAGGGCACGAGGAGGCCGTCGGACCCCGAGGGGAGGTAGCTCACCGGGAACGGCGAGACGTAGCCGGCGTTCGCCGGGTCCTTCAGGGCGTAGGCGTCCTGCACCCTCTTCAGCCCGTCGACGGAGGCGGTCAGCTTCGCGAGCAGCGCGGCCTTCACGGCCGGGTCCTCCGCGGCGGCGTAGGCCTGCGACAGCGCCGAGACGTAGTGGCCGAAGAAGTGGCCCTGGAACCGGGTCCCGTTCTCGCGCTCCCAGCCGCCGTAGCCGCCGGTCGTGGTCGGGGCGAGCCCGGCCTGGCGGTAGAAGGAGTAGAGGAACATCTCGGGGTCGAGGCCGAGAAGGTACTCGACGGTCTGCTTCTCGCCGTTCTCGAGGTACGGGTCCTGCACCGAGACGTCGGCCAGGCCCGCCTCGAGGAGGTAGCCCGAGGTCTTCACGCCGCGGGGCTGCACCTGGAGGGTGAAGGTCTTCGTGACGGCGGTGCCGCCTCCGTAGACGGCCGAGGCGGTCAGCACGACCTGCTTCGCCTCGCCGGCCGGAGGCGTGACGGTCGCGGTTCCGCCGCTGATCGCCACGGTGGCCGGGTCGGAGGAGGTCCAGCTGAGCTCGGAGCCCTTGGCACCGCGGACGGGCAGGGAGAAGCCGGTGCTCGCGGCGGCGGGCGGGGTGACGGACTCGAGGTCGGCGCGGGCGACGGAGGCGGGGTCGAAGGAGGGATTGTGCACCTGCGTCAGCGTAACGACGTCGGCGGTGGTGGCCACGCCGTTGTAGAGCGCGTAGTCGTCGAGCAGGCCGCGCAGGTGCGCGCCGTTGTAGGCGGGTCCGTTGTAGCCGAGGGTCTTGGTCGACGTGCTCTCGGAGCCGAGGACTCCGGTCGAGGCCGCGGAGGGCGCGGTCTTGACCACGCTCGGCTGCTTCACGCCGTTGCGGTAGAAAGCGACGTCCTTCGTGGCCTTGTCGTAGGTCGCGACGACGTGCGTCCACTCCCCCGCGGGGAAGAAGCCCGAGCGCGGGGTCTCGACGGCGACCTTGTACGGCTGCCCGCTGGAGGGGCCGATCGAGAGGGCCAGCGGAGTGCCGTCGCCCTCCGAGGTGAGGTACCAGCCGTCGGAGTTGTAGGTCGTCTTGTTCCAGGTGAGCACCTGCTCGCCGCTCATGGCGCCGGAGGGCTTGAACCAGAACGACACGGTCAGGTCGGCGGGCTGCAGCGCGGCGGCGGTGCCGAGCTTCACCGCGTTCGACCCGGTGAACTCGAACGCCTGGCCGCCGAGCCCGGTCCCGTATGAGGCGGTGCCCTTCTGCATGCCGAGGGCGTTCCCGCGGCCGCTGGTGTCGGCCAGCGATCCGTCGAAGGGCAGTTCGAGGACCTTCGCCGAGTCGAGCGAGGTGGTGGGGGCGGCCTGGGCCGTGGGGCCGACCGACAGGAGACCTGCCGTCAGCGCCATCACCGCCACGGTGGCCAGGGGGAGTCGTCGTCGCATTCGTGAGGCCTCTCGTCGTTGAGAAATCCGGCCCGAGGGGGCGGGCCGCCTCGAATGTTACCGTTAACAATAGCTTTCGGTGAGGTTTCGGTGAGAGGACTGACAGGCTCCCCGGCGCTCAACGGCGCCGGTCCAGGGCCGCCCGGAGGTACGGAGCGGTGCGGCTGCCCGCGGCCTCGGCGACCTCCTCCGGAGTGCCCGTGGCGACCACCGAGCCTCCCGCGCGGCCCGCCCCCGGACCGAGGTCCACGACCCAGTCCGCGTCGGCGACGACGCGCATGTCGTGCTCGACCACGATCACCGTGTTGCCCGCGTCGACCAGGTGCTGCAGGTGCTCGAGCAGGCGGTCGGCGTCGGCGGGGTGCAGGCCCGAGGTCGGCTCGTCGAGCAGGTAGAGCGTGTCCCCGCGCTGGGCGCGGCGCAGCTCCGAGGCGAGCTTCACCCGCTGCGCCTCTCCCCCGGACAGCTCGGGCGCCGGCTGCCCGAGCGAGACGTAGCCGAGCCCCACGTCCACCAGCGCATCGAGGTGGCGCGCGACCTCGCGGTCCTCGGCGAAGGCCTCGCGCGCCTCGGCGACGCTCAGCGCGAGGACGTCGGCGATCGTCCGGCCGCCCAGGGTGACCTCGAGGGTCTCGTCGTTGTACCGCGTCCCGCCGCACGCCGTGCAGGGCGCCTCGACGGTCGGGAGGAACAGCAGCTCCACCTCGACGGAGCCCTCGCCCTTGCAGACGGGGCAGCGCCCGCTGGGCAGGTTGAAGGAGAAGCGGCTCGCGGAGAAGCGGCGGCGCTTCGCCTCCGGGGTCGCCGCGAAGAGCGTCCGCACCCGGTCGAACAGGCCCGTGTAGGTCGCGACGTTCGAGCGCGAGGTCCGGCCGATCGGGGTCTGGGTCACCTGCACCACGCGGCGCAGGCGGTCCGCGGGCCCGGAGGCGGTGCCGCGGGTCGCCGCCGCGGCCGCGTCCAGCAGCGGGTCCGCCTCCCCGCCCTCCTCCGCCGGCGCGTCCTCGGCGACGTCGGCGCGGAGCGAGGCGCGCAGCAGATCGGGCAGCGCCTGGTTCACGAGCGTCGACTTGCCCGATCCGGAGACGCCGGTGACCGCGGTGAGCACCCCGACCGGGAGCGCGACGGAGAGGTCGTCGAGGGTGTGCCGCGAGACTCCGGCGAGCTCGATCCACTGCTCCGCGGTGCGGCGGGAGCGCAGCGGCGCCGGGTCGCCCTCGGGGAAGAGGTAGCGGCGGGTGACGGATCCGCGGGCGCTCGGCAGGCCGTCGAGCGGGCCGGAGTAGACGACGGTGCCGCCTCCGGATCCCGCGCCCGGGCCGATGTCGACGATCCAGTCGGCCTCGCGGATGACGTCGAGGGAGTGCTCGACGAAGAAGACGGTGTTGCCGGTCGCCCGCAGGGTCCGCAGGATGCCGAGCAGCGCCTCCGTGTCGGCGGGGTGCAGGCCCGTGGACGGCTCGTCGAGCACGAAGACGACGCCGAAGAGGCGCGAGAGCACCTGCGTCGCGAGGCGCATCCGCTGGAGCTCCCCCGAGGAGAGCGTCGGCGTGGAGCGGTCGAGTGAGAGGTGGCCGAGGCCCAGGTCGACGATCGGCGCGAGGCGGGCGACGAGGTCCTCGACGAGGCGCTGTGCGGCCAGGCGGGTCTGCGGAGCGCCGTCGGCCGGGCTCCAGCCGGGCTCCAGCACGCGCCGGGCGACGACGACCAGCTCCTCGAGCGGGAGCGCCGACAGCTCGGTGATGTCGAGCCCCTCGAAGGTGACGGCGAGCGCGTCGGGCTTCAGCCTCCGGCCGCCGCACACGGGGCAGGCGACGCTGACGACGAACGAGGCCGCGCGCTCGCGCATCCGGGCGCTCTTCGAGCCGGCGAAGGTGTCGAGCACGTAGCGGCGCACCCCGAGGAACGTGCTCATGTAGCGCGGCTCGTCCCCGGCGGCGACGGAGGCGCGCACCTGGGCGGGCGAGCGGTCGGTCCACACGGGGACCTGCGGCGAGTCGGGCGTGTGCAGGATCCAGTCGCGGTCCTCCGCGGGCAGGTCGCGCCACGGAGCGTCGATGTCGTGGCCGAGCGAGATCAGGCTGTCGCGCAGCTGCTTGCCGTGCCAGGCGGTCGGCCAGGCGGCGAGCGCCCCGTCGCGGATCGAGAGCGAGTCGTCCGGCACCATCAGCTCGTCGGGGACGTCGTAGACCCGGCCGATGCCGTGGCAGCTCGGGCACGCGCCCTGCACGGTATTGGCCGAGAAGTCCTCGGCGAGCAGCATCGGCGCGCCCTCGGGGTAGGCGCCGATGCGCGAGAACACCATCCGCACCACGCTCGAGAGCGTCGTCGCGCTGCCGACCGTGGAGCGGGCCGACCCTCCGGAGCGCCGCTGCGGGAGGGCGACGGCCGGCGGCAGGCCCTCGATCGAGTCGACGTCCGGCACGCCGACCTGGTCGATCAGCCGCCGCGCGTAGGGGGCGACGGACTCGAAGTAGCGGCGCTGCGCCTCCGCGTAGAGCGTGCCGAAGGCGAGCGAGCTCTTGCCCGATCCGGAGACTCCCGTGAAGGCGACGAGGGCGTCGCGCGGCACGTCGACGTCGATGCTCCGGAGGTTGTTCTCGCGGGCGCCGCGCACGCGGACGCGGTCGAGGGGGTCGGTGGTTCCAGGCGCGCTCATCCGTACAGCCTGCCGTGCCGGGATGTGGGGCGGCCCGCGCGGAGCGGGCGGCGGTGGCGAGACGTCCCGGTGTGCACCCGGGCACCGTCGAGTCGGGGGTGTCTCGGCGAGGCGGCGGTGTCTCGGCGCCGAGGCCCGGCGCGGGCGCGCTCCGGGGGGATCGACTGCTCCGGCCGGTGCGCGCCAGGATGGGCGCCGTCGGGGCGGAGCAGCCCCGACGGGGAGGAAGCCGCCATGGAGCTGACGTACGAGGACTACACCCTGCGAGTGGTCGACGGCGGGGTGGAGGTGCTCCGCGGAGAACGGGCGCTCTACGCCGCCGCGCTGCCGATCTCCGTCACCGTCAAGACGGCCGCCGCGGCGAGCGAGTTCCACCGCGCGGCGTACTCGGAGGCGGCCGAGGCGGACGGCGGCATCGAGGCGACGGGTGTCCTCCGACTCCCCTCCGGCTCGGTCTTCGCCGTCGCCGACCGCTACGAGCCGGCTGACGTCGGGATCCGGATCAGCCGGAGCGTCGAGGTCCTGGAGGCGGGCGACGACCTCGGCTTCGCGAGCGCGATCTCGTTCCGGCTGCTCGGCTCCGACGACGTCCGCGACTACGACTGCTTCGCCCCCGGAGCCTGGTACCGGCAGCAGGAGTTCGCGCCGCCGGGCGCCGTCGGCACGGATACCGGCGGCGAGTACTTCTGGCTGAACGAGACCCGCTACGGGCTGCCGCTGTTCGCCGCGCAGAGCCGTGCCTCGGGCGAGACGGTCGCGCTCTCGCGCTGGGCGGCCGACGTGACGCTGCCGACCCTCGGGATCGTCCGCTCCGAGAACTACACCGACCCGGCCTGCACCGTCGGCTCGATCGGCCTCAGCCGCCCCGAGCCGCGCACCCTGAACTACACCTACTACGGCTACGGGATCCGGAAGGACCTGCCCGTCGAGGCGCCCGGCCTCTCCCTCGACTACGTGTACCCGGGCGCCGAGGGCCAGCTGCCCTCCGACAACCCCTACGCGGGGCTCGACTACGACGAGCAGCCGCGCGCCTTCCGCCGCGTGAACCACCCGGTGACGCGCGGGTTCGTGCAGCGCTACTCCGTCGCCCTCTCGCTCGGCCGCCACGACGGGTACCTGCCGATGATGCGCGACATGTGGCGGCGGGCGTACACGCGCCTGCGCGACGACCTGTTCGAGGTCGACAACGAGCAGCACTTCCACCACGGCATGGCGATCCTCGAGCGGTACACCCGGCAGTACGGGGACGCATGGGGGCTCCCGTTCGCCTGCCAGCTGCCGGACATGGACGTCTCGAGCGTCTCGTTCCAGTTCGGCTTCGTCGGGCAGCAGCCGGGGATCGGCTACCAGCTGCTCCGGTACGGCGAGAAGGAGGCGTCGGCGTCCGCGCGGGAGAAGGGGATCGGCATCGTCGACTTCTGGGCGCGGAACGGGCTCGGCGACTCCGGCCTGCCCCGGATGTGCTTCAACCCGACCCTCGGCGGTTTCGAGCCCTACCCGCACTACCTCCGGATGCTGGCCGACGGCGTGGAGGCGGTGCTCGACGCGTTCCTCCTCCTCCGCGCCGCCGGTGACGAGCGCCCGGGCTGGCTCGAGTTCTGCACGCGCGCGGCCGACTGGCTCCTCGGGGCGCAGAACGCCGACGGCAGCTGGCACCGCGCCTACCACTCCGACGGATCCGTGCGGATGGAGTCGCGGGCGAACACGCCCAGCGTCATCCGGTTCCTGGTGCAGCTGCACCTGGTCACGGGCGACGAGCGCTACCGGGAGGCGGCGCTGCGGGCGGGCGAGTGGACGCTCGAGAGCACCTTCGAATCGCTGGAGTACCGCGGCGGCACCTGCGACAACGCGGACATCCAGGACAAGGAGGCGGGCATCTACGCGCTGTGGGGCTACCTGGCCCTGCACGACCTGACCGGCGAGGAGCGCTGGCTCGACGCGGCGGTCGGAGCCGCGGACTACACCGAGACGTGGACGTACGCCTGGCGGTTCCCGGTGCGGACGCCGTACCCGGCCCACCCCTTCGACCACTACTCGATCAGCGGCCAGAGCATCATCACGCTCCAGGGCGGCGCCGACGTGTACCTCGCGGCCTGCTCGTACACCTACTACCGGCTGCACCTGCTCACCGGCGACGAGCACTACCTCGACGTCGCCGAGCTCCTGCACCGCAACACCCGGCAGTCGACCGACGTCGACGGCTCGATCGGCTACGCGATGCCGGGCCTGGGGCACGAGAGCGGCGACTTCGCCGACCAGACGCTGCGGAGCCACTACCACTGGCTGCCGTGGTGCACCTTCGTCGAGGTCGACCCGGCGTCGCGGCTGCGCGACACGTTCGGCGTCTACGAGATCGCCGACGCCCAGCGGCTGCCGACGGCGGAGCGGGCGCGGCGGAACCGGATCTACGACGGGTACGGGCAGCGCTGAGGCGCTCCACGCCGAGACGGCCCGCTCCCGGCTGAGGCGCCGCGGTGGGGGCGGTGTCTCGGCGGGGGCGGGCCGTCTCGGCGTCAGCGGTGCGCGTGTGTCAGCGGCGTGCGCGTGTCAGCGGCGCGAGTGCGTCAGCAGGTGCGCGCCGGATAGGCCGCGGTCAGGGCGCCCGCGGTGAGCGAGGCGGTCGGGACCGAGGTCTGGCGGGTGGTGAAGGCGGCCGAGGCGCCGGCGCCGGGAGCGGCGGTCAGCGTCTGCGAGGCGCCGTACGGCGAGCGGATGACGACCGAGAGGGGCGTCGTGCCCGTGTTCTTCACCACTCCGGTGAGGACCACCCTGCCCGCGACGCAGCGGGAGGAGGCGGTGAGCGTCGCGGTCGGCGCCGTCACCACCACGGTCGCAGTGACCGTGACCGCCGTGGAGCTCGAGAGCCGACGGTCGGCGGCGTTGTACGCCGTCGATCCGTTCGCGCCGACCCACTGGTTGTCGTTCGCGCCGATCGTGCGGACGACTCCGGTGACGGTGTAGCGGCCGGGCGCCGTCGCCACCGCGGAGGTGTTCCAGGTGACCGGCTGCGAGGCGGTGCCGCGGTTGTAGGCGAGCACCACGTCGGCACGGGCGGGCAGAGCCGCCGCGGCGTCGGCGCCGGAGGCGACCGTCACCTCGCCGAGGTCCGAGCGCACCGCGGAGGCCGCGTCGGCCGAGCGGACCTCGGCGTACTGCCCCGCGGTCAGCGAGACGATGCCGCCGTGCTTGGTCGAGGGGGCGAGCGAGAAGCCCGGGTCGGTCAGCTGGGTCCAGCCCGCGTCGAGGTCGTTCGTGACCATCGGCCGGTAGCCGGTCGAGGGGATCACGTCGACGTAGAGGTACCAGGTGTCCTCGCCGTGGTCCTTGAACACCGCGGGCCCCTCGACTCCTCCGGCGTTGCCGCCGGCCCACACCGCGCCGATGCGCGACTGGATCGGGGTCCACGACGTCGTCGGCAGCCACCAGGTCGCCGAGGTGGTCGACTCCATGTAGATGCCCTTGCCGGTGCCGTTGTCCTTCGAGATCCGGTAGGTCGTGCCGGAGTCCTGGATCAGCGTGGTGTCGATCGTGTCGGCCCCGGTATCGATGAAGGTTCCGCCGTAGGAGTAGGTGGCCTGCGTGAAGTCCGTGGTCGCTCCCCAGAGCACGCGGGAGGATCCGGTGCCCGGCGTGTGCGCCGCGGTCGGGTAGACCGTCGAGGACCAGTAGACGACGAACGAGCCCTTGCCGGGCCCTGCGTAGTCCGGCACCCAGGTGGCCTCGGGGGCCCACATCATGCCGGCCTCGAGGGCCTTCTTCCCGGCTCCGTCGAGCGCGACGTCGAACTGGCGCAGGTCGCTCCACGACACGAGGTCGCTCGACTCCCAGACGTTCATCTTCGTGCTGCCCTGCGTGGTCCAGTAGCACCAGGTGGTGCAGGAGCCGGTGCCGGAGTCGCCGCCGAAGACGCGGAGGTCGGTGGCGATGATGAAGTACTTCTTCGTCTCGGGGTTGTAGGTCAGGTACGGGTCGCGGACGCCGGTGGTGCCGAGGTCGGAGGCCAGGATCGGCTTCCCGCCGTTCAGCGGGTCCCACTTCTCCGGGTCGTCGCCGCGGGAGACGTCGAGGTAGATCTTCTCGGCGTAGCCCTGGGCGTCCTCGACGAAGTGGACCATCAGGTAGCCGTAGGGGGTGTCGACACCGACCTGCGGCTCCACGGTCACGGCGATCGAGCGGGTCTGCACGACTCCGCGGATCGACGCCGTCGCGGTGAGCGACGAGGTGCGCGCGGCCTGACCCGCGGCGGGGCGGTCGGCGCTGAGGGTGCGGCCGTCGGCCGAGACGCGCAGGGTCGGGTCGCTGGAGGACCAGGTCACCGCTCCCCCGTAGTCGGGCAGGTTCGTGGTCGAGTCGTCGACGGCGAGCGGGGCGACCCCGGCCAGCACGGCGGCGGCGATCGGGGAGAACGTGGAGGCGTGCGGCTTCGCATCGACGGTCGACACGGCCGCCACCTCCGCCCCGGTGAGCGCGCGGTCGTAGACGCGGAACGCCGAGACCTCGCCGGTGTAGAACGGGTCGGGGTACGGTGCGCGGCCGATCGTGTTGAGCGACTGGTCGGCCACCGACGAGGGGCGCAGCGCGGTGGGAGCCGAGGCGACCCGGACGCCGTCGACGAAGAACGAGATCGTGCCGGCGCTGCCGTCGATCACGGACGTGAGGCTGTACCAGCGGTCGGCGGTGAGGGCGGAGCCGCTGCGGGCGTTGTTCTCGCCGCCGCCGCCGTTCGTGGTGATCGCGGTGCGCACCCGGTCGCGGACGGACGCGAACCAGTACTGGTTCGTGCTGTCGCTGCCGATGTTCCACACGAAGTGGAAGTTCGAGAGCATCGACGCGTCGGCGCGGGTCTCGATCGTGACGGTGGCCGACGAGCGGCCGGTCAGCAGGTTCGCGGGCAGCTGCACCCACGGGGCGGTGGTGCTGCTCTTGGGGCCGCCGGTGAGGCGGAGCGACGTGCCGGTCCAGAGCGCGTCGGTCGCGTTGCGGACCGTGGCGGCTCCCACGCCTCCGCTCACGGCGTTCGGGACCGAGCTGCCGGTGGTCTGCGTGAACCGGTAGTCGGCGAGGAGGCCCTGCTGCGGGATCACGGCGTCGGCCGCCTGCGCGGCGGGAGCCGGGGCGACGAGGCCCGAGAGCAGCACCGCTCCGAGGCCGAGCGCGGCGAGCGCTGCGCGCAGCGGCGCTCGCCGCGCGGGGGTGGTGGTGGGCATGGTGCTCCTTCAGTGGAGTGGTTTGGTTCGTGGGGAGGGTCTCGGGGTGCCCGACCCCTGCTGGTCGAGCAGCCCCGCCAGGGGCGTATCGAGACCGTGCACGAGGCAGGGTGGTCTCGATACGCCGCTGCGCGGCTGCTCGACCGGCATGAGGTCGCCGCTGCGCGGCTGCTCGACCGGCAGGAGGGGTCAGCCGCAGGTGAGGGCGGGGTGGCTCGCGGTGACGGTCGCGGTGCGGCCGGCGTCGTCGGTGCCCGCGACGGCGACCGTCGTGGATCCTGCCGGGACGCTCGCCTGGCGGGTCGTCACGGCGGTCGACGTGCTCACTCCGCCGGCGAGCGCGGTGACCCGCTTCGCCGCGGTGCCGGTGCCGATCGTGACGTCGACGGGCAGGTCGTCCGCGTTCCTCACGACCGTGGTGACGACGACCTTGCCGGCGACGCAGCGCGCGGCCGAGGTCGCCACCGGCTGCAGCGGCACCGTCGACGCCGGGGCGCCGAGCGAGACGCGGAAGCGCTGGCAGTCGTTGTTCAGGACGCTCCACTGCCCGATCCGGGTGCCGTTCTGCGCGGAGCAGTTCGACAGGTCGAGCGCCTTGCCGCTGTGCGCGGCCCGCAGCTCGACGGTGCCGTCGTTACCCGGGCGGAGGCGCCAGCTGCTGCCCGCGACGCCGCACGCGCCCTGGGTGACGGTCGCGCCGTCGGCCGTGGAGCCTCCGGTGACCGCGAGGCACTTGGCGGCGGCCGAGACGGGGTGCATCTCGAGCGCGCCGTCGGCGGCGGAGCCGAAGGTGACGCGCTGGCAGGGCGAGCCGAGCCAGTCCTGCTGCTGGAGCAGGGCGCCGTCGGCCGTGGAGCAGTTCGGCAGGTCGAAGGACTTGCCGGTGACGAAGGACGTGACGGCGACGGGCCCGGCGGGGCGCAGCACCCACTCCTGAGCCGCGGCGGAGGTGGCGGCCGCCTGGCGGACGGTCGAGCCGGACGCCTCCAGCAGCTTGCCGCTGGTGCGGTTCGTCAGGGTCGAGTAGCCGCCGGTGGCCGGGGCGACCGTCCACTGCTGGCAGCTCGTGGTGAGCCACGCGGACTGCTGGAGTCCGGCGGTGCCGGTGGCGCAGCCGACCGGGCCGAGCGCCTTGCCGCTCGAGGCGTTCATCACGCGGAGGGTGCCCTCGCCGGTGGCGTCGAGCATCCAGTTCGCGCGCGGAGTCGAGCAGGAGCCCTGCACCACGCCGGCGCCGTCGCCGCTCTGCGCGGAGGAGACGGTGGCGCAGAGGCCGGTGCTGCGGCTGACGAGCTGCCACGGGGCGCCCTCGACGCGAGCGGTGATCGGGGCGTTCTCGCCGCTGGGGACGGGGATGCGGGCCGCCGTGCCGAGCGGGGCGCCGAAGTCGGGCTCGCCGGTCGCGGTCCAGTCCACGATGTGCGCGCGGGCCGAGCGCTGACGGCCGCAGCCGTCGTTCGGGCCGGGGTTCGCGTGGTACAGGTTCCAGGTCTCGGTGCCGTCGGGCGAGTCGAAGAAGTCGTTGTGGCCGGTGCCGTACTCGCCGTTCGCCTTCGAGAAGACGGGCCCGTCGCTCTTGGTCCAGGAGGAGGCGAGCACCGGGTCGCCGGTGCCGTCGTACTCGAGGGTTCCGAGCTGGTAGTCCTCGGTGCCGCAGAAGCTCGCCGAGTAGACGATCCAGGTGCGGCCGTCCTTCTGCAGCGGGATCGGTCCCTCGTTGACGGGCATGCCGATGGTCTCCCACGGCTCGACCGGCTCCGAGAGGACGTTGCCGGTGCTGGTCGCCGTCCACGGGTCCGACATCCGGGCGATGTAGTTGCTCTGGAGGCCGTTCCCGGGCTGGAACTCGGACCAGGTCATGAACAGCTCGCCGTTCAGCTCGAGGTACGCGCCGTCGATGTTCCACCGGTCGGTCGGCACCGGGCGCCCCTTGTAGGTGTACGGCCCCATCGGGTCGTCCCCGGCGCTCTCGATCACCTGCAGGTGCTGGCCGTCGAAGTTCCCCGCGGCCCCCATCGTGTACATGAGGTACCAGCGCCAGCCGTTCGGGCCCTGGAGCCGCTGCAGCTCGGGCGCCCACATGTTGGCGTTCCGGCCGGGGTTCGTGTCGGTGTAGACGGTGGTCGGAGCGGTGGTGCCGAGCGCCGCGAGGGTGGGCGCCTTCCGCATCACGACGCGGTTGTCCCAGGTCGTCGCGACCATGTAGTAGTTGCCGTCGTGGAACTCGATCGTCGGGTCGGCGGTGTCCGGCGCGATCGGGTTGGTGAAGGTCGGCTCGCCGAGCGCGGCGGCCGGGGAGGCGGCGGTGAAGGGCAGTGCCACCACCGCGGCGAGCAGGATCAGCAGGCCCGCCGTGAGGCGGCGGCGGAGCCCCGCGGATCGGGGGCGCTCGGCTTCGGCGGGCGTCGGTGCGGTCGTCATCGTGACTCCATCGTCAGGGGGCGGCGTGGGGCCCGGAGGCGCACCGTGGAGCGGCGCGCCCCCGGGGGCGCACCGTGGAGCGGCGCGCCCCCGGGGGCGAGGGGGCTCCGGAGAGACGCCGGAGGGCGCCGCGGAGAGAGGCCCGGTGGGCCTCGGAGAGGGACTGGCCGTGCCTCGCAGGATCCGGCGCGACCTCCACCTCGAGGTCTCCGACGCCGCCTGCCGCACGGTTTGTTCACGGTAACAGGGCGTTTGCGCAAACTCAACGGCCCCCGTCAGCGGGGGTGGCATCGCCTCACGGCACCGGCGGCCCCCGGTCGCGTTCGCAGCGGAGGAAGGATTCGCGCCGCCCCGCGGAACGGCGCGGGCGGAGAGGGCCGGATCGGACGTTCTTCCTCCGTTCTGAACACCACCGTCGCCTCGAGCCGCCGCCCCGGCCCCCCACCGCCGCTGTCAAGAGGGGAGAGACGGGCCGCGCCCCTCGCCTAGGGTGCCGGGATGCCCCGCACCCGGACGTCCCGCGCCGCCCTCGCCTGGCGGGAGGCGCTCACCGGCGCGCGCCTGATGCTCGCGCTCAAGACGGCGCTGGCGGTGGGCATCGCCTGGGCCGTCGCGCCGCTCGCCCCCGGAGTCGCGGAGCAGTACCCGTACTACGCGCCGCTGGGCGCCCTCGTCAGCATGTACCCGACGCTGATGGGCTCGGTCCGGACCGGGATGCAGACCCTGCTCGGACTCGCGGCGGGGATCGGGCTCGCCGCCCTCGTGGTGGCCACCGTCGGCCCGACCTGGTGGACGATCCCGCTCGTCGTGGGGATCGGCGTGGTCCTCTCGGGGACCGGCTGGTTCGGCGCGGGCCGCGAGTACGTGCCGATGGCGGCGCTCTTCGTGCTGATCATCGGTGGGGCCGACGCCGAGGACTACTCCCTCGGCTACCTCGTGCAGATGGCTGTCGGCGTGCTGGTGGGACTGCTGGTGAACGTGGTCGTCGCCCCCGGGCTGACCGTCGAGGCGGCCTCCGCCCGGGTCGACGCGTTCCAGCGCGAGCTCGCGGAGCACCTGCGCCAGCTGGCCGCCGCGCTCGAGGAGACGTGGCCGCCCGAGCACGAGGCCTGGGCGCGCAACGGCGAGGAGCTGGCCCGGACGGCGGAGGAGGTCCGCGCGGCCCTCGCGGACGCGGACGAGAGCCGCAAGGGCAACCCGCGCGCGCTGCTGCACCGGCGCGACTCCCGGCCCGACCACCTCCGCCTCGAGACGCTCGACGCGATCCTCTTCCACGTCCGCGATCTGAGCGGCGCCCTCGCGGACACCATCTGGGAGCGGCCGGGCGCGCTCCCGTTCGATCCGGCGCTCGGACCGCCGCTGAGCGAGGCCTGCCGGGCGGTCGCCGACGCGATCGACCGCGACGACGCCGGCTCCCCCGCCGCGCACCGGGCGATCGGAGGCGCGGCCCGCGCGGTCCGGCACCTCGTGCAGGTCGTCGACGAGCGGACCGCCGCGACCTCTCGGACCCTCGGGCCCGGCGTCCTCGCGGCGATGCACCTCCGCCGCGTCCTCGTGCGCCTGCAGCACGACAGCGCGGAGCCGCAGGAGGCGTGAGCCATCGGCTCGGCCCGTGACGACGCCCGCCGGGCGCGTCCCCCGACCTCAGCCCTGATCGGTCGGAGGAGTCCCGAGCCGCTTCGCGTAGCAGCGGGCGTTCGGCTCGTCGCCCCAGTAGCCGTAGCCCGCGATGGGCTCGTAGCCGGCGCTCGCGTAGAGGGCCATCGCCTCCGGCTGCTCCGTGCCGGTGACCAGCCGGAGCAGCTCCACGCCCTCGCGCGCCGCCAGCCGCTCGACGCCGGCGAGCAGCACGCGGCTGAGCCCGCGGCCCCGCGCGGCGCTCACCACGAACATCCGCTTGATCTCGCCGATGCCGTCCTCGACCGCGAGCGCCACGCAGCCGACGAGACCGCCGTCGCCCTCGAGCAGCAGGGTCGGGGCCTCCGCCGGGGGACGCGGACCGGTGTCGTCGCCGCCGTAGCGGGCGAGGAGGTCGGCCTCCTGCAGGGCGAAGAGCTCCGTGGCTGCCGGGTCTCCGGCCGTGGTCTCGATCAGGCGGGGCACGGCTCGATGCTACGGCGCGGCGGCGAGACCCGCGGCGATCCCGGTCAACTGCTCGAGCACGACCCGCACGGCCGAGCGCTCCAGCGTCTCGGGTCGGGCGAGGCAGTCGATGTGGCGGCCGAGCCCCGGGATCCCGAGCGGCCGCAGCACCACCTCCGGCGTGCGCCGCAGGTCGGTCGTGTACCGCGGCAGCAGCGCGACGCCGTCGCCCGCCGCCACGACCGCCGCCGCGACCAGGAAGTCGTTGATCCGGTGCGGGATCCGCGCGTCGCCGCCCGCGAGGACCGCGATGGCGTCGATCGCCCGCTCCAGGGGGAAGCCCTCGTGCACCGCGACCCACTCCTCGTCGCGGAGGTCGGCGGGCCGGATCACGTCCTTCGCGGCGAGCGGATGGTCGCGCCGCAGCGCGAGGTCGAGCGGCTCGAAGAGGAGGGGCGTCGACCGCACGGTCCCGGGCCACTCGGCGCTGCCGGCGAGCCGGTGCGCGACGACCAGGTCGTGATCCGCGGTCAGCCCGGCGAAGGCGCTCTGCGCGACGTCGAAGTCGGCGAGCGCGACGCCCGGCCGCCCGGGTGGGCGCAACGCCTCCAGCAGCGGGCCGAACATCGCCAGCCCCGCGCTGTGGAACGCGGCGACCGAGACCGTACCGCTCGGCTCCCCCTCGAAATCAGCGACAGCCCGGGCCGCGCGCTCGAGCGCCACCTCCACCTCGACCACCGCCGCGGCGAGAGCGCGGCCGGCGGGAGTCAGCGCGGTCCGGCGCCCGTCGCGGAAGGTCAGCGCCGTCGGCGTGCGGCGCTGCAGCGCGCTGATCTGCTGCGAGACGGAGGAGGGGGACACCCGCATCGCGGCGGCGACGGCGGCGATGCTCCCGCGCTCGCCGAGCTCCCGCAGGGCTCTGAGCTGTCCGAGTTCCATGAGTTCCAACTTACGCGTCGGCGAAGAAGATGCAGTCTTGTCCTGCGGGTCTCCGTGCCGCCACCATGAGCCGTGCGCGCTCTCCTCTCCCGCTTCCGGGTCGACCTCCTCCTGCTCGTGGTCGCCGCCTCCTGGGGCTCGACCTACTTCGCGGCGAAGGAGCTCGTCACCGACTCCAGCGTGATGGCGCTGCTCGGCTCCCGGATGACCCTCGCCGCCCTGTGCCTGGCCGTGATCGTCGCGGCGCGGCGGCACCGGATCACCGCGGCGGAGTGGCGGGTCGGCGTGACCATCGGGGCGCTGCTCGCGACGATCTTCGCCCTCGAGACCTACGGCATCGCCGGCACCTCCGCCACCAACGCGGGCCTGATCATCAGCCTGACGATCGTGATCACGCCGATCCTCGACTCCGCCGTCTCGAAGCGCCGGCTCCCGGGCCGCTTCCTGCTCGCGTGCCTCGTCGCGGTCGTCGGAGTCGCGCTGCTCGCGGGCAACGGCGCCCTCCGCCCGCTCTCCCCCGGCGACCTCCTGATCCTCGGCGCCGCCGTCGTGCGGGCCGTGCACGTCACGTCGATGCACCGCCTCTCGGCGCGGGCGCCGATGGACTCCCTCCGCCTGACCACGGTGCAGCTCGGCACCTGCGCCGTCGTGTTCAGCGCCGCCTCGCTCGTCGTCGGCGTGCCGATTCCCGAGTACGTCGCGGGGCTCGATCCCGTGGGCGCCGGCCTGTTCCTCTACCTCGTCCTGGTCTGCACCGTCTTCGGCTTCCTCGTGCAGACCTGGGCGGTCCGCCGCACCTCGCCCTCACGGGTCAGCCTGCTGCTGGGCACCGAGCCGGTGTGGGCCGCGGTCGTCGGAGTCGCGCTCGCCCGCGACCCGATCGCGCCGGTCGGCTTCCTCGGCATCGCGCTGATCCTCGCGGGCACCGCGTGGGGCCGCTCCCTCGAGCAGCGGATGCCCGCCGACGTGCCGACCGCGGCCGCCGCCCCGGAGGCGCTGCTCGCCCCCGCGCCGGAGGACGAGCAGCGGCGTCCCGTCGAGCGGTAGCCGGGTCAAGGGACTCGCGCGCGGCGCCCCGATGTGGGGGAATCGGGTCGGAAGGCGTCCGCCGCGGCCGCCGCCGGAGGAGGATCCATGTCGCTCAGCGTGCTGTTCATCGGCGGGACGGGCATCATCAGCGCCGCCTGCGTCCGCGAGGCGCTGCGGCTCGGCCACGACGTGACCGTGCTGAACCGGGGGCGGACGTCGCTCCGCCCGCTGCCCGAGGGCGTCCGCGAGGTGCAGGGCGACGGCCGCGACCGCGACTCCGTCACCGGCGCCCTCGGCGACCGGAGCTTCGACGCCGTGATCGACTTCGTCGCCTTCACCCCCGAGCACGTGCAGCAGGACATCGACCTGTTCACCGGCCGCACGGGCCAGTACGTCTTCATCAGCTCGGCCTCGGCCTACCAGAAGCCGCCGCGCAGCCTCCCGGTCACCGAGTCGACTCCGCTCCGGAACCCCTTCTGGCAGTACTCCCGCGACAAGATCGCGTGCGAGGACCTGCTGATGGCCGAGTACCGCGCGAGCGGCTTCCCGGTCACGATCGTCCGCCCCTCGCACACCTACGACCGCACCGCGCTGCCCGTCGACGGAGGCTGGACCGTCGTCGACCGGATGCGCCGCGGCCAGGAGGTGGTCGTCCTCGGCGACGGCACCTCGCTCTGGACGCTCACGCACGCGGACGACGTGGCGGTCGGCCTGGTCGGCCTGCTCGGCGCCTCCGCGGCGATCGGCGACGCCTTCCACATCACCGGCGACGAGACGCCCACCTGGGACGAGATCCACCGCTGCCTCGCCGCGGCGGCCGGAGTCGAGCCGCGCCTCGTGCACGTCGCCTCCGACGCGATCGCCGCGGCCGACCCCGAGCTCGGCGCCGGGATCATCGGCGACAAGGCGCACTCGATGGTGTTCGACAACGCGAAGATCCGCCGACTCGTGCCCGCCTACTCCCCCTCCGTGCGCTTCAGCGACGGCGCCCGCGAGATCGTGGAGTGGTACGACGCCGACGAGTCGCGCCGCGTGGTCGACGAGCGGATGAACGGCCTGTTCGACGCACTGATCGAGCAGTACCGGCCGCGCCCGCTGTGACGGGGCGGGCGGAGGGGGTGCGCAGGTCGGCCCGCTCCGTCCCTCCCGGCCGCTCCGCCCGGGCAGGCTGCTCCGCCGGCGCCGACTCCTCCGCCTCCGCTCAGCCGATCGGCTCGAGCCGCACCAGGAACCCGCCCGGCACTCCCGGCTGCAGCTCCTGGTACTCGGACGGCACGCGGTAGGAGCCCTCGCCGACCGCGGTCACGGTGAAGGCGTCGTCCGTGCGGGTCCCCGCGAGGAAGACGGTGTAGACGTCCGTGCCGTCCTCGGTGGTGCGCTTCCCGGCCGCCGCGCCGACCCAGCGGTGCCCGCCCGGATCAGCCGACGCCGTCGAACCGAGGGTCGCGTCGATCGCGGGCGGGTCGACGCCCTCGGTGCGGATCCCGTCCTGGCACTCGCGCCAGATGCCCGTGAATCCGGGGTCGGGGTCGGAGTAGCAGAACATCATCGATCCATCGGGCGCGACGTGCAGGTCGCCGTAGCCGCCGACCACCTGCCCGGAGACGGGGGCGGTCGTGGGCCCGGTCGTCGGCTCGGGGTCGGCTGGCGCCGTGCAGCCCGACAGCGCGACGACGAGCGCCGCCACCGCTCCCGCTCGCCACCTCATGTGCGCAACCTACTGGAGCGGGGTCTCCCCGCGGCAGGGCGTCGCGCTCGGAGTCCGCCGGGGTGGGAGCCCGTTCGCCGCCGCGCGCGGCGAGCGGCCTCCCCTCAGCCCGGCAGCCCCTCGCTCCTGTCCGCCCGCGCCGGCCCGATCGCGCCCGGAGCGACCGCAGCCAGGTGCGCGCGGCGCAGCACCGGGAAGCCGATCCGCAGGAGGGCGGTGACGAGGCGGAGCGGCGCGTGCGTGACCCCGTGCGCCCGGAAGGTCCGCGAGAAGCGGCTCAGGTACTCGTCGAACTCGGCCGCGCTGCAGTTCAGGCGCCGAGCGGAGATGCTCGCCCGGACGGTGGAGTCGAACCGGATGGGGAGCGCCCGCCGGGTGAGGTGGACGGCGAGGTCGATGTCCTCGTGGAAGCGGTCGTCCGTGTCGGCGCAGACGTCGTCGGCGATGAGCAGCCAGGCGCTGCGACGCACCGCCATGTTGGAGCCGAAAAGGTACGGCTGCCGGCGCCCCGCCGTGAAGACGAGCCGCCGGACGACGCCGTCCAGCCGCGTCAGGGCGGGCGAGCAGGCGAGGTCGTAGTAGCCGACCGGGCCGGTGACGGCCTCGACGCCCTCCGCCGCGAAGCACGCCGTGAGCCGCTCTACCCAGTCGGGGTCGACGACGGTGTCCGCGTCGATGCGCGCGAGGACATCGCCCCCGGCCGCCGCGAAGCCGTGATCCCGCGTCGGGATCAGCCCCTGACGGCCGGACTGCCGCAGGATCCGCACGGGAACGTCGGACGGCGTCATCGCCAGGACCCGGCTGACGGTGTCGTCGGTCGAGAGGTTGTCGATCACCAGCACCTCGAACGGAGCGACGGTCTGGGTCAGCAGCGCCTCGAGGCAGCGGACGATGCAGTCCTCCTCGTTCCAGACGGGGACGACCACCGACACGCGCACCCGCCCATCATCGCCCGTCGAAGGTGCTTGCGGGGGACCGCGCCGCCCCGTCCGTCCTCGCCGCGCCGCGCGCGTCGCCGCAGGTCCGAGACGCGCCGGACCCTCCCGTCAGACCAGCCGGCGCCCGCTGAAGCGGTCGATCGGCGCGTCGTGGCGCATCGCCCGCTCGTACATCCGCCGGAACGGCTCCGTGAGCACCCCGTTCGTGCGGTCCAGCGAGTCCTGCCAGGCGACGATCTCGCCCAGCTGCGCTGCGAGATCGGCCCGCAGCGACGCCTCGTCGACGGTCGTCGACGCGCCGCCGGAGACCACGATCCGGCCCGCGACGATCACCGTGTCGATCGACGAGCCGTTCTCGGAGTAGACGAGCTGGTTCTCCAGCCGCTGGCGGGGAGTGAAGTTCAGCGTCTCGAGGTCGAAGATCACGAGGTCGGCCTGCTTGCCGACCTCGATGCTGCCGGTGACCTCGTCGAGCACGGCGCTGCGCGCGCCTCCGATCGTCCCCGCGGTGAGCACCTCGGCGACGGTCGGCCAGCTCGCGAGGTCCGGGTCGGTGACCTTGTGCAGCAGGGCGGCGGCCTTGACCACGTCGAGCATGCGCGGGGAGTCGCTGCTCGAGCAGCCGTCGGTGCCGAGGCCGAGGTTCACGCCCGCGTCGTGCAGCGCGCGCCACGGGGCGATGCCCGAGCCGAGCTTGAGGTTGGAGATCGGGTTGTGGGAGACGGACGTGCCGGCGGCGGCGATCCGCTCCATGTCGGAGTCGGTGAGCCAGATGCCGTGGGCGAACGTCGTGTTCGCCGAGAGGGCGCCGATCCGCTCCATGTACTCCACCAGGGTCGAGCCGTAGGACAGCTCGCCGGTCACCAGCTGCGTCTTCGTCTCGAGGACGTGGATGTGGCACTCCGCCCCGTGCTCGAGCGCCAGCTCGGTCGCTCCGACCAGCAGCTCGGGTCCGCAGCGCTGGGGCGCGGAGGGGGCGACCATGTAGCGCAGCCGCCCGCCTCCCCTCCCGTGCTGGGTCGCGAACGCCTCGCGGCTGAAGGCGAGGTAGCCCTCCGTCGTCGGGCGCGATGCCGACCGCGCCTGGTCGAGGATCTCCGCGGGCACGTACTCCTCGAGGAAGGGCATCGTCTCGTGGAAGGGCCTGCTGATCACGTGCCCCGAGATGTTCGCGCGGATGCCGATCTCGTCGTAGGCGTCGAAGACGGCGCCGAGCTGCGCCGCGTCCTGGTCCGGGTTCTCGAGCACGTCGTCGACCAGGGTCGTGACCCCGGCCTTGAGCGACTCGAGGGCGAAGAGCGACGAGCGCAGCCGCACCAGATCCGGAGCGACCCGGCTGTTCCCGAGGATCGGGTACGACAGCAGCATCCACAGCTCGAGCGGCAGGTTGTCGTAGCGGCCCTTGTAGAGGTACTCCCACGAGTGGGTGTGCGCGTTCACGAAGCCGGGCGTGACCAGCCGGTCGCGCCCGTCGATCACCTCGTCGCCCGGCTCGGGGACGAGGCCCGGGCCGATCGCGACGATCAGCTCGTCGACGATGCGGATGCTCGCCGTGATCGGGACGGCGCCCGAGACCGGGTCCATGGTGATCACGGAGGCGTCGGAGAGGAAGAGGGGCATGGCGGTTCCGTTCGTGGTGCTGGAGGGGACGGGGCGGGCCGGCTCGCGGACGAGCCGACCCGCGGACGGGCGGGCGGGGTCAGCCGCGGACGGGCTCGGGCTGCGCGGCGCGCGGAGCCGCCTCCGCCTCCCTGCGCTCGACCCAGCCGGGGGCGTCCCGCCCGAGGAGGAGGTACGCGACGCCGGCCGAGACGCCGCCCGCGAGCCACGAGACGTCGATCCCGCCGAGGGCGGTCGCGGCCGGACCCTGCAGGGCGGGCACCGAGCCGTTCATGAACAGCCAGGTCAGGGTCGCGCCGATCGCGAAGGAGAGCAGCGCCCGCCAGCGGACGTCGGGCAGCAGCGGGGAGCCGACCGGGGCGAAGAGGTGCCCGAACGAGCGGACCCGCGGCTCGAACACCGTGTAGTGGACCAGGACGATCGCGCCCCAGGGGGCGACCCAGCCGACGAGGCCGACGAGCCACGCGTCGAGGGTGGTCGCGAGGTCGTCCTGGAAGACGAAGAACACCGAGGCGGCGAACGCCAGCACTCCGACGATCAGGCTCAGCGTGCGGCGCCCGAGGCGGATGTCGAGGGCCTGCGTGGCCATCCCGAACGAGTAGATGTTCAGCACGTTGGTCGCGATGGGTCCGTGCACCACCAGCAGCAGCACCGGGATCGCCAGCGCGCCGAAGTTCTCGACGATCAGCTGCCCGGGGTCGACCGAGCCGTTCTTCGTCGCGAGGGTCGCGCCGAGCACTCCCAGCCAGACGACGGGGATGAACTGCCCGAGGACGCTCGCGAAGTAGAGCTTCCGCTTCGAGGAGCGGGGGCCGACGAAGCGGGAGTAGTCGCCGGCGTAGGCGAGCCAGGTGAGTCCCCAGCCGATGCCGATCGCGGTCATCACGATGGACATGGCCGCGAGCCGGTCGGCTCCGGTGAGCGCCCCCTCCGCGGGGCCGGCGTAGGACCAGTCGATGTCGAGGAAGAACCAGGCGACGATCGACATGATCGCCAGCACCAGCAGGGTGGGCGGCACGGTCCAGCGCTCGAAGGCGGCGATCGCGCGGTAGCCCAGGAAGGACACCGCGACCTGGATCGCCATGATGACGGCCGCGACGGCGATCTTCCAGCCGATGTTCGCCTCCGCGGGATCGACGACGCCGACGGAGCCGAGGAGCGCGATCACCAGGTCGAGGACGATCCAGGTGTTGATGGCGCACCAGCCGATCACGACCACGGCCTGGATCGCCGCCGGGGCGTAGTTGCCGCGCCGGCCGAAGACGGCCCGGCCGACCAGCATGCCGGTCGCCCCCGTCCGCTGCCCGAGCAGGACGAAGAAGCCGAACACCGCCATCCCGACGACGTTGCCGAGCACGAGGACGGTGACGGTGTCCCAGAGGCCGAGGCCCATGTTGACGCCGAGGGCGCCGAGCACCCAGTTGATGGGGGCGATGTTGGCGCCGGCCCAGATCCAGAACTGCCCGTCGAGCCGGGCGGTGCGTCGGGAGTCGGGCAGTGGACTCAGCGCGTCCTCGGCGTCGGCGGTGCCGTGCAGGGTGTCGGTGCTCATGGCGGATCCTCTCGGGGAGGGAGATGGCGGGGAGGGCGGGGCGCCCGGTGCGGCTCCACTCTCGTGCGGAGCCGTTTCGGGCGTCGCGCTCGCGTGTAAATTCGCCGTGACGCGAGAGGACGTTCTGTATGGCCTACCTGCTCTCGGACGCGATGCGCGATCCGCGGCTCGCCGCGATGCTCCCGGTCGTCGCGGCGGGGCACGCGGCCGCTGAGCGCGCGGTGATCCGCTGGGCGCACACGAGCGAGCAGCTCGACATCGCGCCCCTCCTCCTCGGGGGCGAGCTGCTCCTGATGGAGGGCGCGCTCCTCTCGACCGACCAGGACCCGGCGGAGTGCCGGGACTACGTGCGGTCGCTGGTCGACGCGGGGGTCGGCGCCCTCGCCCTCGAGCTCTCGCCGCGGCTGCCCGCGGTGCCGCCGGCGATCGTCGCGGCGGCGGACGAGCTCGGGCTGCCGGTGCTCGCCCTGCCGCGCCGGGTCCCCTTCGTGCAGGTGTGCGAGAGCATCAACACCCACCTCACCGAGCAGAAGTTCCGGAGCATCCGCCTGGCGGACAGAGTGTCCGGCCTCCTCGCCGACGCGGCCTCCTCGGACGCGGGTATCGACGAGCTCCTGCAGGTCGTCGCCACCGCGACCGGCGCCTCCGCCTCACTCGTCTCGCTCACGGGCGACGAGATCGCCCGCGCGTCGCCCGGGCCGGAGATCGACACGGAGCCGACGGCCGGGACGTTCTCGAACGTGCTGCACGCGGGCGACTCTCTGCTGGGGACCCTGCACCTGCGGGCCCACGCCGACGCCGACCTCCACGCCGTCGCCGTCGCGCTCGACCGGGCGCCGGACGTCCTCGCGATCGCGGTGCTCCGGCACCGTCCGCCGTCGGTCACCGAGCGGCTGACCGCCCAGCTCTTCGCGATCGCGGCGGTCGAGCGGGCGCGGGCGGACCCGGCGGCCGACCTGCAGATCGACGCCTTCCTCGGCCGCCTCGGCGCCGGCTCCCGGGTTCGCTACCTCGGCGTCCGGGCCGACACCGGTCACGACGACCGGCGGCTCCGCACCCTCCTCCGCCTCCTCGCGGGCGCGGGAGCGGATCCCGGCCCGGTGCTCTGCGTGGTCGGCTCCGAGCTGCTGGCGCTGCTGCCGTTCGCCACCGCCGTCTCGATGGAGGAGGGCCGCGCGGAGCTCCTGCGCCTCGGCGCGGCCCTCGACTCGGACGCTCTGCTCTGCGTCGGCAGCGGACTCGGCGGGCAGGAGCGGGTTCCCCGGGAGCTGGCGGAGGTGCGCGGCGTGCGCGAGTGGGCGCCCGCGGGCGGAGTCGTCGACTCCCGCCAGTACCGCCTGGAGCGGTTCGCGAGCTCCCTGCAGGACGACCCGGAGGCGGACGACCTCGTCGAGGAGGTGCTCGGGCCCCTGCGCGCGCAGCGCGGCGAGCTGCTCGCCACCCTCGAGGCCTACGCGTCGCTGTGGGGGAGCAAGACGGCGACGGCGGCCGCGCTCGGCATCGGGCGGCAGACCCTCTACGACCGCCTCGCGCGGATCGAGGAGCTGATCGGCCCGCTCGACTCGTCGCCGGCCCGCGCCCGGGTCGTCATGACCGCCGTCTTCCTGCACAGGGCGCGAGCGGCGCTGCCGGCGGGCTCGCCACCGGTCGGGCGGGCGTTCCCGCCTCCCGCCGAACGCTGACGCGGCCGGACGCCGCCGGACGCGTCAGGCGGGCAGCAGCTCCGCGACGAGCGCCTGCACGCGGGCCCTGATGTCGTCGCGGATGGAGCGGACCTCCTCGAGGGGGCGGCCCTTCGGGTCGGCGAGGTCCCAGTCCTCGTAGCGCTTGCCGGGGAAGACGGGGCAGACGTCGCCGCAGCCCATGGTGATCACGACGTCGGAGGCCTGCACCTGCTCGGTGGTCATCACCTGCGGGACGGCCTGCGAGATGTCGATGCCCTCCTCCGCCATCGCCTCGATCGCGATCGGGTTGATGCTGTCGCCGGGCTCGGAGCCGCCGGAGCGGACCTCGACGGCGCCGCCGGAGAGGGCGCGGAGGTAGCCGGCGGCCATCTGCGAGCGGCCGGCGTTGTGGATGCAGACGAAGAGGACGGTGGGTGCGGCCATCGGAGGCTCCAAGCGGGTCGTCGGGCGGGCGGACGCCTCCGGACCGCTGAGGCGGGCGAGGGCACGGCGAGGGTATCGCGCACCGGTCCTCGACCGGCTCGACCGGGAGCTCCCGCAGGAGCGGAGGCCCGGCTCCCGGGGCCTAGGCCTGCAGCCGCCGGTAGTGGCGGTTGCGCACCGAGAGGATCGCGCCGCCGATCACCGCCGCGAGGAAGGAGCCGGCGAGCACACCGACCTTGACGTGGTCGTCGGACTCGCTGCCGACGCCGTACGAGAGTTCGCCGACCAGCAGCGAGACCGTGAAGCCGATCCCCGCGACGAAGGCCATGCCGATCACGTCGCTCCAGCGGATCGTCGGATCGAGGGAGATCCCGCGGAACCGGGTCAGGAGGAAGGTGCTGCCGGCGATGCCGAGCGGCTTGCCGAGCACCAGACCCGCGATGATCCCCAGGGCGATCGAGTCCTGGAACGACTCGACCAGGCCGGCGAACCCGCCGACGGTGACACCGGCCGAGAAGAAGGCGAAGACCGGGACCGCGAACGCCGAGGAGAGGACGCTCCAGCGGTCGGCGAAGTGCGCGGCGAGGCCGTCGTAGAGCGGACGGCCCTGCTCGTCCGAGCCGACCCGCACCCGCGCCCGCTCCGTGGCGACCACCGGCACCATGAAGCCGAGCAGGACGCCGGCGACGGTCGCGTGGATCCCGGAGGCGTGCACGAGGGCCCAGGTCGCGACTCCGAGCGGGATCAGGACCCACCAGGCGCGGACGCCTCGCTGCACGCAGACGGCGAAGACCGCGAGGGGGATCAGCGCGAGCAGCAGCATCACCACGTCGATGCCCGCGGTGTAGAACACCGCGATGATCGTGATCGCGATCAGGTCGTCGACGACGGCGAGGGTCAGCAGGAAGGTGCGCAGCGCCGGCGGGAGGAACTTTGCGACGACGGCGATCACGGCGACCGCGAACGCGATGTCGGTCGCGGCCGGGATCGCCCAGCCGTCCAGGGCCGCTCCGCCTCGAGGCGCGTTGACGGCCACGAAGATCAGCGCGGGGACGACGACGCCGCCGACCGCGGCGACGATCGGCACGAGTGCGGTGCGCGGGTCGCGGAGCTTGCCGGCGACGAACTCCTCCTTGAGCTCGAGGCCGACCACGAAGAAGAAGATCGCGAGGAGCCCGTCGGCGGCCCACGTGCCGACGCTCAGGTCGAGATGCAGCGCCTCGGGGCCGAACGAGAAGTCGCGCACCGCCTCGTAGAGGCCGGAGGCGGGGCTGTTGGCGATGATCAGGGCCAGCAGGGTCGCCGTGAGCAGGAAGGCCCCGCCGACGGTGTCCTTCTGGAGCGTCTGGCGGAGGCCGCGCCAGATCGAGTGCGGGGCCTGGTCTGCGGGCAGGGGGTGGTGCTGAGGCGACATGTGTCATCCAGTCGGAGAGGAGGAACGCGGGAAGGCGCGCCCACGGGCTCCGGAGGAGGGGTGGTCGCGGATCAGGCTCGCGGAGGCGGACAGCCGGCGATCTCGCCGTGCGCGTTCGTCCCCCAGAGGCTCATCCACCCGTTCGTCCCCGAGGTGCGCTTGGTCAGCAGCAGCCGCTTCGGGTACGCCGCGGAGACCGGCGCGGAGGCGCGACGGACGAGCGGGAGGGAGGACGGCACAGGACCAGGGTAGCGAGACCGCCTGGGCATCGGCAGGTGCGTCCCCCCGCGGTCGGCCGCCCGCCTGCAGGCCGCGCTGGCACCCCAGCACGTTCCGGCGCTCGCCGACACCCCTTCACCTGCCGGGGCAGGAGAGGCGATCGTGGTCGGATGAAGCAGATCCAGTACGCCGGCGCGACCTTCCAGGTGGGAGACGCGGTGGCCGATGCGCTCGTCTCCTACGCCTCCGGACTCGCCACGCGCGGCCGGACCGACAGCGTCGTGCTCCCGGTGGTCGCCCCCGACGGCCGGGCGACGACGGTGACGCTGCTCCTCAACTCTGCCACCAACCTCGTGGTCACGGGCGCCGCGGGCCTGCTCTCCGGCCTCGACGAGAAGGCCGTGGCCGCCGATCTGCTCCAGCGGCAGCACTGGCTCGACACCGCTCCGACCGTGGCGGCGGTCGAGCCGAGCGCTCCCGAGGACATGATCTGGCTCGAGTTCCCGGAGGTCGCCGCCCTCATGCAGGACGCGGAGGCCGACGAGGTCGACGCCTCGGTGCTCCACCTGGTCGACCCGCACCGATCCGCGGGCGGCACGGGCCTGATCTTCACCGTCGTCTACGTCAGCACGCTCGACCGCGATCTGCGCTCCGGCGAGATCCGCGAGCTGCTCGAGACCAGCAGGCGCAACAACGCCGATCACGACATCTCGGGGATGCTCGTCTTCCGCGGTCGGCGCGTCATGCAGGTGCTCGAGGGCGAGGAGGCGGACGTCCGCGAGCTCTACCGGAGCATCCTCGCCGACCCGAGGCACCACGACGTCCTCACCGTCTGGACGAGCGTCCACGAGCAGCGCCGCTTCCCCGACTGGTCGATGGGCTTCGACGAGCTCGAGATCCCCTCCGACCGCTCAGCCTCCTGGCCCGAGCCCGACGTCGCCGCGCTCACCTCCTCCGCGCCCGGCGAATCCGAGGAGTACGTGCGCCGCCGCTCCGAGGCGCTGCGCGAGGCGCTCATGAGCAGCGACGGCCTCGTCGCCGCCCTGGCGGTGATCCTGCACGGCCACCGCCCCGAGGCCGTGCTCGACGGCGAGACCGGCACCCGCATCCGCTGCGCCGAGTGCCGGCCCCGCGCCTCCTCCGACGGCTACCCCTGCCCGACCGCCCGGAACGCCGTCCAGGCGCTCGAGGAGGCCTGACATGACCGGCACCGAGCGGCACGACGTGCTCATCATCGGCGGCGGCAACGCGGGCCTGTCGACCGCAGGGCGCCTCCGCCGCTACGGGGTGTCGGACGTCGCCGTCATCGAGCCCCGCGCGACCCACCTCTACCAGCCGATGTTCTCGCACGTCGCCGGCGGCACCGCCCCGGCCTCGAAGGCGACCCGGCCGCAGGGATCGGTGACGCCGAAGGGGGTCACCTGGATCCAGGACCGCGTGGAGGGCATCGACCCGGTCGCCCGCACCGTCACTCTGATCTCGGGCCGGAGCGTCGGCTACGGCCAGCTCGTGGTCTGCCCCGGGATCCAGAAGGACTGGGCCGCGGTCCCCGGGCTGCAGGACGCGATGGACTCGCCCTTCGGCGTCTCGAACTACGAGTACGAGTACGCCCGCAAGGCGTCGCGAGTGCTCCGCGAGGTCCGCTCGGGCACCGTCGTCTTCACCCAGCCCGGTGGACCGGGCACCTGCTCGGGCGCCTCCCAGAAGCCGATGTACCTCGCCTGCGACTACTGGCGCGCGACAGGGGTGCTCGACAGCATCCGCGTGGTGCTCGTCGTGCCCACGCCGACGCTGTTCGGCATGCCGCTGATCGACTCCGAGCTCGAGCGGAAGGTCGCCGAGTACGGGATCGAGGTCCGCTACGGCCGGGAGCTCGTCGAGGTCGACGCCGCCGAGCGGACGATCGTGATCGCCGGCGACGACCGCGGCACGGCTCTGCCCGGGCCCGACACCGCGACCCGCTCCGAGGACGGCCGGCGGGAGACGCTGTCGTACGACGTGCTGCACGCCGTCCCGCCGCAGTCGGCCCCGGACTTCCTGACCGGCACCGGCCTCGCCGCGCCGAGCGACGAGGGCGGCTTCGTCGAGGTCGATCCGCTGACCCTCCGCCACCCGCGGTACTCCGACGTCTGGGCGCTCGGCGACGCCGCCGCCACGGTCAACTCGAAGTCCGGAGGCGCCCTCCGCCAGCAGACGACGACGCTGGCGAAGAACCTCGTGGCCGCGCTGAAGGGGAAGCCCCTCCGCCGCGTCTACAACGGCTACTCCGTGTGCCCGTTCGTCGTGTCGCGCTCCACCGTCGTCTTCGCGGAGTTCGACGACCGCTACCGCCCGAAGCCGACAGTCCCGTTCTGGACGGGCCTCGCGAAGGAGCGCCGCCTCACCTTCCTCGCGGACCGCTACCTGCTTCCGTGGGTCTACTGGAACCTGATCCTGCAGGGACGGGCCTGAGCGCCCTCTTCCGGACATGTCCGGAAGAGGCGCTTGCCGCTGCGCGACGCGATTCCGAGACTGAGGGGTCGGCACCACCGTCCGACGCGCCCCCTCGTCTCCTGGAGGACCCGATGCGGCCCAGCCCGACTCCCGACCGCTCCGGCACCGCGCGATGACGACGGCGCAGGACTGGGGACCGTCCGTCGACGCCGAGGATCAGCCCGCCACGCGGAGGCTGCGCCTGCGCGCCTGGATGCGCGGCGGCTCCTTCGGGCCGACCGGCCTCACCCGGCGCGGATGCCTCCTGGTGCTGGCGTCGGTGCTCGTGGTCGCGGTGCCGGTCGGCGCGCTGACGCTCGCGCACGTCGATCCGCACGCGTCGCTGAAGGTCTGGGTGCTCGCTATCACGCTGATCGCACTGGTCGGGGCGCTGCTCCGGGTCGTCGCCGACGCCGGTCCGGACCCGCAGGCCGACCTCGACCGCGCGGGCAAGGCGGTCGGAGCGGTGGCCGCGGCCTACACGGCGCTGGCCGTGATCATCGACTGGGGGATGCTGCACCTCTGAGCCGCGGTCAGCGGTCCTCGTTGCGCCGGTCGCCGGTGGCGTCGGGAGCGCCGCCGCTGCTGTCGGGAGCACCGCCGGCGCCGCCCTCAGCGCTGCCGGCGCCGTCCAGTGCCGCCCGCTCGTCCTCGAGCCGACTGAGCCAGCCGGGGCCCTCGCGCCGCAGCCGCTCCGCCTCCGGGCTCGGGGTCGGCGGAGCCGTCGACGGCCGCCGCAGGAGCCGCACCTGCCGCACCGCGCCGAGCACCACTCCGGTGCCGAACAGCGGCAGGCCGAGCAGGAGCACCAGCCACAGCGGCGCATGCCGGCGGCCGCCGCCGACGATCGCGCCGAGATCCCAGCCCGCGTCCGCCGCCAGCCAGAGCATCCCCGCCACGAAGACGGCGCTCACCAGCGAGAGCGACCAGGGATGTGCGAGGAGGAGCGCCTGCGCGCGCTCCGTGCGGATCCCCTTCGCCATGCGCCGATCCTAGGGGCGCGTCAGCCGGCGAGGATCCGGTCGACGAGCCCCTGCGCGTCGCCCTCCGCCGGCACGATCTGCACGGTGTCCCCCTCCATCGGCTGCATCACGGAGAGCGCCGACTCGACCCGGTCGCCCGCGCGGAGGAGGAGCCGGGCGTCGGCCCCCTCGTCGATCGCCGCCTGCGAGCCGCGGCGCAGGAGGGCGGCGCCGGCCTCGTCGAACCGGACGTCGACGACTCCTGTGCCCGGATCGGCCTCGACCGCGGCGACGCCCGCGCGGGTGAAGTCGGCGGGATCGACGAGGACGTCCTGCCCGCCGACCGAGACGCACTGCGGAGCGGAGCCGGCCTCGCAGAGCGCGGAGACGGCGACCCCGAGGCCGCCGACGGGTTCCGGGCCGGCGGGCGAAGACGCCGCGGGCGACGACCCGGCGGAGCAGCCGGTCAGGGCGAGCAGGAGGAGCGCGGCGGCTCCGGGGGCGGTGCGGCGGATCACGGGTCTCCTCGGGTCGCGTCGGAGCGCGCCATGATACCGAGGCCCCGGCGCAGCGGCCACCCCGCGGCACGGCTCGGGCGGGCGGCTGCGGCCCGACCTCAGAGGCGGACGACCAGCTTCACCGCCGACACGCCCCGGTGCAGCCGGTCGAGAGCGGGCTGCAGCGCGGCCAGCCCCTCACCCACCACCTCGGGCGCGGGGGCGCAGACGTGGCGGCCCTCGGCGAGCGCCGACGGCAGGTGATCGCGCCACAGCATCGGCCCCACCTCGTTCGTCATCAGCGAGCCGCCCCAGACGAAGCGGGCGCGGACGCCGCGGCGCCGGGCCGCGATCTGCAGCGCCGCGGTACCGCCGGCCACGCGCAGCATCGTCCGCACGAAGGCGGCACTGAGACCGCGCCGCCGCGGGAGCGAGCCGAACGAGACGGAGGGGCTGGCCAGGGCGACGCGTCGCGCTCCGGTGGCCGCGGCGACCGCCACCGACGGAGCGCCGGAGCCCGTCCCGATCGCGAGCACCCCCGCGACCTCGTGGCCCGCGAGCGCCGCCACCAGGTCGGCGACGACGGTGGGGCTGCGGTAGTCGAGCACGATCTCGGCACCCAGCTCGCGCATCCGCTCGTGGTTGCGGGGAGACGCGGTCGTAGCCACGCGGTGCCCGGAGGCGACGGCGAGCTGGATCGCGTTGCTCCCCACGCTCGTCGTCCCGCCCCAGACCACGACCGTCCTGCCCGTCGGGCGGACCGGGACGCTCGGGTGCGGCAGGGCGAGGTGGTCCCGCTGGAACAGCGCCGTCGCCGCCGTCGAGACCGCGAGCGGCAGCACCGCCGCGTCCTCGAAGCCCAGCCGGTCGGGGATCGGCGCCGCCAGGTCCTCGCGCACGACCGTGTACTCCTGGAACGCGCCCTCGTCGCGGTTCCGCCGCCCGCGCTCCATCCCGACCGCGTACGCGACGACCCGATCGCCGACGGCGAAGCGCGTGACTCCGGGGCCGACCGCCTCGACGACTCCCGCCACGTCCTCCCCCAGCACAGCCGGGTACGGCACCCACCGGAACATCAGGTCCCCCGTCCACTGCTTCATCTCGTCGACCGGATTCACGGCCAGGGCCCGGTTGCGCAGCAGGACCTCCCCCGGTCCGGCGACGGGCATCGGAGCGGGGCGGACGACGAGGTCGGCCCGTGGGGCGGTCAGCAGGGCGGCGGTGTTCTCGGGCACGAGCGGCTCCAGTCGGAAGTGATGGCAGGACGTGTCGTCACCCTACTCCTGATGACACGTCGTGTCGTCAGCTATCCTGGCCGGATGTCACGCTGGGCCCCCGACGCCGCCCTCCGCCTCGAGCAGGCGGCGATGGAGCTCTTCGCCGAGCACGGCTACGCGGGCACCACCGTGCCCGCGATCGCGGAGCGCGCCGGGCTCACCACCCGCACCTTCTTCCGCCACTTCGCCGACAAGCGCGACGTCCTCTTCCTCCGCGAGCGCGAGTTCCCCGAGATCGTCGGCCGGCTGCTCGCAGGCGCCCCCGCGGGCCTGGGCCCGATGGATATCGTGATGCACGGCCTCGAGGCGGCCGCCTCGGGCGACCTCCAGACCTGGCGCACTCCGATCGCCGCCCGCCGCGCCGTCGTGCGCTCCGAGCCGCAGCTGCGCGAGCGCGAGCTCCTCAAGTCGGCCGCCCTCGCCGAGAGCATGCGCGCCGCCCTCGTCGACGCCGGATTCGCGCCCGACGACGCGGCCCTCGCCGCCCTCGCGGCCTCAGCCCTCTTCGACCTCTCCCTCGAGCACTGGCTCGCCGCTCCCGAGGGTGCCCTCCTGGTCGACGTCCTGCGCGCCGAGCGCGCCCGCCTCGGCGCACTGCTCGCGCGCTGACCCGGCACGCCGCTCCGCGCGTCGCGGCCGATCCTCCTCCGGCTCGGCCGCCATCCGGGTCGCCGCGACCGGGTGGTCATCCGATGCGTCACGAACGGTCGTCATCCGCGGCGGGAGACGACCGTTCGTGACGCCTCGGAACGGCGAGCGGGGGGGTCGGTCGCTCAGGCGGGCAGTGCCCAGGGGAACGCGGGGGCGTTCGAGCGGGCGCCCTGCGCGGCCTTCGAGCGGCCGGGCTCGCCGAGCTCCGCGAGCAGCGACTCCGACTCGCCGACGAGGACCGCGAGCGCGTCGGGCGTGAACCACTCCGGGCGCAGAGCGAACAGGAGGTCCTCGGTCGCCGTGTTGCCGCTGGCGCCCGGTGCGAAGGGACAACCGCCGAGGCCGCCGAGCGCTCCGTCGACCACCGCGGCCCCGGCCTGCACGGCCGCGATCGCGTTCGCGACGCCCGAGCCCCAGGTGTCGTGCCCGTGGAACACGATCTCGCGGGGCGGGGTCTCCGCGGCCACGCGCGAGACGAGCGACGCCACCTGGCCGGCGTGCGCCTGCCCGAGCGTGTCGCAGACGACCACGTCGGCCGCCCCCTCCGCCCGCGGGTCGCGCGCGATCGCGAGCACGCGCTCCGGGTCGACCGGGCCCTCGAACGGGCAGGTGAACGAGGTGGCGATGCACAGCTGGATCCGCCCGCCGACGCTCTCGGCGAGCGCGACCGCCTCCGGCATCGCGGCCAGGCTCGCCTCGGTCGGCCTGCCGACGTTGGCGAGGTTGTGCGAGTCGGACGCGGAGAAGCAGTACTGGAAGCGGCGCGCCCCCGCGGCGGCCGCGCGCTCCACGTGGCGCGGAGTCGCGACCCACACCCAGCACCGCTCCAGCTCCTCGGGAGTCAGCGCGGCGATCACGTCGAGGGTGTCGGCCATCGGAGGGACGAGGTCGCCGCGCGCGAGCGAGCCGATCTCGAGCTCGGGCACCCCCGCCGCCAGCAGCGTGCGCGCGAGGTCGACCTTGCGCTCGGTGGTCAGGAGCTTGCCGGTGAGCTGCAGGCCGTCGCGGAGGGTGACGTCGCGCAGGCGCGCGGAGGCGAGCGCGGTCACCGGCCGGCCTCCTCGGCCGCAGCGGCGGAGGCAGCAGCGGCGGAGGGAGCGGGATCGGTGCGCCGGAGCATCCCCAGCACCTCCTCGGTGTCCTGGCCCAGGTCGGGCGCGAGCGAGCGGATGGGGAGGGATCGGCCGCCGAGCACCGGCACGATCCCCGGGAAGCCCACGCCGCGCAGAGTGCCGCCGGCGTCCTCGACGTCGAAGGCCTGGATCATGTCGCGCGCCGCGTACTGCTCGCTCGCGCTGATGTCGGCGGCCGTGTAGATCGGACCGGAGGGGACGCCCTCGTCGTCGAGGACCGCGAGCGCCTCGGCGGCCGTTCGGCCCTCCGTCCACGCGCCGATCGCCGCGTCCAGCTCGTCGCGCCGGGCCCAGCGCTGCTCGTTCGAGGCGAGCGCGGGGTCCTCGCCCAGGTCGGCGCGGCCGATCACCGCCATCAGCCGCTGGAAGATCGCGTCCGCGTTCCCCGCGATCACGATGCTCGCCCCGTCGGCGCAAGTGTAGGCGTTGGTCGGGGCGATGCCCTCCATCCGCCCGCCGACGCGCTCCCGGACGATGCCGTGCGCCTGGTAGTCGGGGATCAGCGACTCCGTCATCGAGAACATCGCCTCGTGCAGCGCCACGTCGACGACCCGCTCGGCCAGCGGCGCCGCATCCAGCCCCGCGGACCGGCGGGTCTCGCGCTGGAACAGCGCCATCATCACTCCGTAGCCCGCGTACAGGCCAGCGATCGAGTCGCCGATCGAGACGCCGACGCGCACGGGCGGCCGGTCCGGGTCGCCGACCAGCTCGCGGAACCCGCCCATCGCCTCCGCGACCGCCGCGAACCCGGGGCGGGCCGACAGCGGGCCGGTCTGCCCGAACGCGGAGATGCGGCCGATCACGATGCCGGGCCGGGCCTCGTCGAGCACGTCCGGCCCGATCCCCCAGCGCTCGAGCGTGCCGGGCCGGAAGTTCTCGAGCACCACGTCGCACTCGGCGACCAGGCGGCGGACGGCGTCGCGCCCCTCGTCCGTGCGCAGGTCGAGAGCGATCGAGCGCTTGTTGCGGTTGATCGTGTGGAAGAGGAGCGAGGTCTCGGACCCCTCGTGCAGCCGCCAGCGGCGCAGCTCGTCCCCCGTGCCGGGCCGCTCCACCTTGATCACCTCGGCGCCGAAGTCGGCGAGCAGCCGGCCGGCGGTGGGCGCCGCGATGAAGTTGCCGAGCTCGAGGACGCGGACGCCCGCGAGCGGGAGGGGTGCGGTCATGGCGCGGCCTTTCGCTCCCGTCGAGGCTAGCGCGGAGGACGGCGCCACCCCCTGCCCTCACGCGGACGCCCGACCTACACTTGCCGGACACCATGCGCAGACACACCCTCACTCCGCGACCGGACTGGCGAGCCCGCTGCGACGAGATCGGCTTCAGCTTCTACGACCTCCCCTCCGAGGGCGGCCGCCCCTACTGGAACGAGTCCGCGGCCTACTCCTTCGAGCCCGCCGAGATCGACCTGCTCGAGCGCACGACCTCGGAGCTCTTCGACCTCTGCATGGAGGCGTGCGAGCTCGTGGTGCGGAAGGGCCGCTTCGCCGAGTTCGGCATCCCGCCCCGCTTCCACGAACTGGTGCGCACCTCGTGGGACGAGGACGACCCCACGGTCTACGGCCGCTTCGACCTCGCCTACGACGGCGCGGGCGCGGTGAAGCTGCTCGAGTTCAACGCCGACACCCCGACCTCGCTCGTCGAGACGGCCGCGGCCCAGTGGCAGTGGCTCGTCGAGACGAAGGGGCCCGACGCCGACCAGTTCAACAGCCTGCACGAGCAGCTCGTCGAGCAGTGGCGCCACCTCCGCCTCGAGCGCTGGAGCCTCGACGAGGGCGCCCGCCTGCACCTCGCGTCGCTGCACGACTCCGGAGACGGCGAGCTGATCGTCGAGGACGCCGACACCGTCGCCTACATGGCCGAGACCGCCGCGCAGGCCGGCTTCGACCCCAAGCTGATCTTCGTCGAGGACATCCGCTACGAGCTCGACGGCGCCGGCTTCCTCGACGGCGACGGCGAGCCGATCCGCCACGTCTTCAAGCTGTACCCCTGGGAGTGGATGCTCGGCGAGCAGTTCGGCGGCCTGCTCCTCGACCGGCGCGAGCGCACCCGCTGGGTCGAGCCGGCGTGGAAGCTCCTGCTCAGCAACAAGCAGCTGCTGGTGGTGCTGTGGGAGATGTTCCGCGGCCACCCGAACCTGCTGCCCGCCTCCGTGCATCCGCTGCCCGGCACCGCGCAGGTGCGCAAGCCGCGCCTGGGCCGGGAGGGCGCGAACGTGACGGTCCTCGACGCCGACGGCTCGATCGTCGCCGAGAACGGCGGGAGCTACGGCGCGGAGGGCTTCATCCACCAGGAGCGCGCCGAGCTCGCCCGGGTCGACGGGAAGACCGTCGTCATCGGCAGCTGGATCGTCGGCGAGACCCCGGCCGGCATCGACGTGCGCGAGACGAGCGGCCTGATCACCGGCGACCTGGCGGAGTTCGTCCCCCACTACATCGAGGGCGGACGGAGCGACGGGGCCGCGACGGCCGCCTCCCGCCCCGAGCACCGTTCCACCCCCGCCTACGGCGCTCCCGCGCCCGGCACCCCCGCGCCCGAGTACGGCGCCCCCGAGCACGACCGGCCCCAGGACACCCGCGCGGCCCGGCCGCAGGACGAGGAGACCCGATGACGGACGACGACCGCACCCCCGGCGATTCCGGGACGCCGAGCTCCGGGAACGACTGGGGCAGCCGTGAGCCCGGGGCGGGCTCGGGCACGCCGAGCGGCGGCACGAGCCGCGGCACCGGCGACGGCGCCACCCGCACCGCTCCCCACCGCTCCCGCAGCGTCGGCATCAGCGGCATCGCGAAGAACCGCCGCGGCCTGCTCATCGGCGGCGCGGTCGCGGTCGGCGCGGTCGGCCTGGCCGTCGCCCTCGCCAACGGCGGCCCCTCGACCGACGGCGTCGTCGCCACCGGAGCCGACGGCCAGGACTACGTCATCCCCGAGAACGCCGAGCGCCCCGTCTACGCGAGCCGCGAGGACTGCCTCGCCGACGTGCGGGAGCAGATCGCCCAGCTCCAGGCGCAGGGCGAGGAGGTCGGCGACGACCCCGAGCAGCTGTGCGAGGCGACCGACGAGTACCGCGGGCACTACGCCGGCGGCTTCTGGCTCGGCCCGCTGATCTTCGCGTCCTCGCGCTGGAACTCGACGCGGGCGACCAGCTGGGCGCCCGTCGCGTCCGGCGGCTTCGCGGCCCGTGGAGCGACCCAGCCCGACGTCGTGCAGCGGGCGCCGGCCGGCTCGACCGTCGGCTCGAAGGCCACCCTCTCCGGGGGCTTCGGCTCCTCCGGCAAGTCCGGCTTCGGCTCCACGGTCGGCGGCTGACCGCGGCGCTCCTCCCCCTCGCGCCTGAGACGCCCGCCGAGGCGTCCGTCTGCCGCCGAGACACCGCCGGCAGGATGGTGTCCCGGCGCTCACGAGGACGGCTCGCCGCCGGCCCCTCCTCAGGAGGAGGGCGTCGCGCTCGGGAAGAAGTGCCGCTCGACGGGATCGCCGTCGGCGTGCGCCAGCGCCGCCGCGCGGATCTCGCGGTCGCGGCCGGTGAGCCGCTGGGTCTCCTGCCGCCGGAACTCCCCCCACGAGGGCACCATGAACGTCTCCAGCTGCACGTCGGCCTCCTCCCCGCTCCGGTAGAGCGCCCACCTCGAGGCCCCGGTCCGGCGGCGGGAGCTCTCCAGCGACCGCATGGCCGACCGGAAGGCCGCAAGGGAGTCGGGGCGGACCGTCCACGAGACCTGCACCATCACCGGCCCGTCCGTCGGCTCCGGCTCGAACACCAGCGTGGGCGTGGGCCACGACATCGAGATGCTGCGGTCGACGGTGCCCGTCCCCGGCAGCAGGGGGAGCACCCGTACGCTGGCCGCCACCAGGAGGAGCAGAGCGGCCGCCGCGGCGTACGCGGGTGCGGTGCCGAGCACCTGCGCCGCCAAGCCCCAGCCGATCGAGCCGATCGCCATCGTCCCCATGAAGACCAGGATGTAGATCGAGGCTCCGCGGGACCGCACCCACTGCGGCAGCGTGAGCTGCAGTGCCGCGTTCAGCACGGTGAGGGTGCCGATCCAGGCCAGCCCCGCGAGGACCAGCAGGAGCAGCGCCGGGACGAGGGGCAGGAAGGCCGCCGCGAGCGTCCCCGCCGCGAACAGCACGGCGCTCGCCCCGATGACGACGTCGTCCGAGAGCTTCCGGCGGGCGAGCGGCAGGGCGAAGACGCCGAGCACGGCGCCGGCCCCCAGTGCCCCGAGGAGGAAGCCGTAGCCGCTCGAGTCGAGCTGGAGCCGCTTCGCCGTGATTGGCAGCAGCGCCCAGAGCGCACTGGCCGGCAGCGCGAAGAGCGCGGAGCGGAGGAGGATCCGGCGGACGAGGTGCGCGGAGGCGACGTACCGGATCCCTCCCTTCAGCGCGGCGCCGAACTGCTCGCGGTCGTCGAGGCCCGTCTGCGGAGGCCGCTTCCACCAGAGCAGGGCGAGCACGGCGCCGATGAAGCTCAGGGCGTTGACGCCGAAGACCACCGGAGCGCCGAACGCCGAGAGGACGACCCCCGCCAGGGCCGGGCCGACCGCGCGGGCGCCGTTCACCGTCACGCCGCCGAGGGCCGACGACGCCGCGATCAGGTTCCGGGGCACGAGCTCCGGCTGGATGGCCTGCCAGGCGGGCGAGGTCAGGGTGGAGGTGATGCCGAGGAGGAAGGTGAAGGCCAGGATCGTCCACGGCGTCAGCGCGCCGACCGCCGCCACGACCGTCAGAGCGGCCGCCAGCAGCGCGCTGGCCGACGACCCCCAGATGAGCAGCCGCCGCCGGTCGAGCGAGTCGGCCAGCACGCCCGCGGGGAGGGCGACCAGGATCGAGGGCGCCAGGCTCGCCGTCTGCACGAGCGCGACGACCGCCGCGCCGGCGGCCGCCTCGACCAGGTACCACTGGGCTCCGACGGTCTGCATCCAGGTGCCGATGTTGCTGCCCAGCTGGGCGAACCACAGCACCCGGAAGGCGGTGATCGCCATGGGCGCCCAGGCCGACGGCTGCGCCGACGCGGCGGGCTCGGCCGAAGCGGATGCGGCGGGAGCGGGAGCGACGTCCTCAGTCACGGGGCACGGCCTGCCGCACCGAGAAGAGGTTGCCGAAGGGGTCCAGCAGCTGGCACAGCCGCTCCCCCGTGAACACCGTCTTCGGACCGCGGTGGGCGACGGCGCCGTTCGCCGTCCAGTCGGCGACGACGGCGTCGACGTCGGGGACCGTCCAGTACGGGCTCGTGCCGTCGGGTCCGGGCCGGTTCAGCGCGTCCCGCTCGTGCAGCGTCAGGCGGGTGCCGTCCAGGTCGAAGGCCACGAGCGCCCCGCCCCGGACGACCGGGTCGCGCTCGAGCCGCGCCGAGTACCAGGCGACCGCGGCGTCGAGGTCGTCGACGAAGTAGAAGACGTTGCCGACGCCGGCGAACTCCGTCCTCATGCTCGGGCCGGCGGGAGGGCGTCGCGGAGGAAGGCGAGCGAGGGGCCGATGGCCGCCTCCGTGTACCCCTCGGCGTGACGGGTGCCCGGGATCAGCTGCAGTGTGCTGGCGACGCCGACCGCGGAGAGCGCCGCCTGCATGGCCTGCGCGTCACTCACGGGCACGAACTCGTCGAGCGAGTTCGCCAGGAACACCGGTCCGCCGTCAGGCGAGGCGTGGCGGGTCGTGGAGGCGGCGGTGAGCAGGCCGCGGTCGCCTCCGACCTCGTTGAGGATCGTCCAGCGCAGGAAGGCGTCGTTCCGGCCGGTCTGGTTGATGTCGGCGCTCTTCATGGCGTCGAGGTCCTGCGTCGTCGGCGTGGCCGGCAGGTCGTCCGTCGCCTCGACGATGCTGAGGAGGTCGAACATCCCCGACCAGCTGACGGCGGGCCGGCCGGTGGCGATCGCGGCCTCCACGACCAGGTTCCCGCCCGCCGATCCGCCGAAGAAGGCCAGCCGGCTCCGGTCGAACGCCCACTCGGACGCGACCGCCCACCGCTCCGCGGCGAGCACGTCGTCCCTGCTGGCCGGGAAGACCGAGTCCGGAGCCTCGCGGTAGTCCGCCGCGAACACGAGGTAGCCGGCGTCGACCAGCATCGTCGCCAGCGCCCGCTCCTTGCTCTTGTCCCCCCGGAACCACCCGCCGCCGTGGATCAGCACGACGGCCGGCCGAGCGGCGTCCTCGGCCGGGGACACCGTCCTGCTGTACACGTCCAGCACCTGATGCGGGGAACCCCCGTCGACGTACGCGACGTCGATGCTCACTGACGGCTCGTCCGACACGATGACCCCCTCCGGTTGCCTGCTGCTGACTGCAGTCCCGACGGTAGGAGCCCGGGTCGGCGCGAGCCAGGCCCTGCCGGGGTCACGCAGGAGGGCGGGCACGTGGCCCCTCCCGGGGAGGGCCGCCGACGCGGCCCTCCCCGCCCCTGCTCGCGCGTGGACGGGCTCCGCGAACCGGTCGGCGGAGCCCGGTGCCCCACTCCGGGATCAGCGCGTGATGGAGACGGCGGCGCTGCGTCCCTCGTTCCCGGCGGCGTCGAGGGCGCGCGCGGTGATGCTGTACCTGCCGGCGGGATAGGCGGAGGTGGAGACGGTCAGGCGCCAGGATCCGTCGGTGGCCCTGGTGGCGTCGCCGAGCCTGGTCGAGCCGCTCCAGAAGCTGACGCGGGTCGTGCCGACGTTGTCGGAGGCGGAGGCGACGAAGGTCACGCTGGAGCCGACGGTCGTTCCCGTCGCGGGCGAGGTGATCCGGACGGAGGGCGCGATCGTGTCGACGACGGGCGTCGAGGTCGGCGTCGAGGTCGGCGGCGAGGTCGGCGTCGAGGTCGGCGTCGGAGTCGGCGTGGTGCCGCCCAGCGGCAGACCCCAGGCGTTCCAGGTGGTCGCTGCGATCTTCGCCTGTCCGCTCACGTTGGGATGGAAGTAGTCGACGTCGGTCGCGATGGTGCTCAGGGGCACGCTCATCCGAGTGATCGCTCCGCCGTCCCAGATGCAGTCGTTCGCTGCGGCGTCACAGGCCGAGAGGAGGGCGCTGTTGTAGGCGGAGGCGCGGGCGGCCGCCTCGGCGACGGAAGCGCTGTACGCGGTACCGGTCAACTGGTTCCCACTGCTGTCCACTCCGCGGGTCTTGCGGCAGAGCTTCGCGGCAGACCAGATGGCGGCTCCGGGCGTGGATCTGACGCTGTTCCACTCGTCGGCGATGTTCGGCACGGACGCGACGAGGATCGTCGCGTCGGGCCACGCGGCACCGATCTTCGACATGACATCGGCAGCGGAGGACGTGAAGCCTGCGGCGGAGGTCATGTCGAAGGACTTGCAGAGGTCGTTGCCGCCGATCAGGAGCGTGACGAAGTCGGGGTCCGCACCGGCGGCAGCGGCGCCGGTGATCTGGGCACCGACTCCAGCGATGACACTGCCGGAGACGGCCTTGTTGGACGTGGTCACTGTCGTCGACGAGCTCGACGCCTCCAACCGGGTCGCGATGGAGTCGACGGCCGCGTTCTGTCCCGTCGACCAGCTGTTCGCCACGCAGTCGCTGGTCGACTGGTTGCAGGTCGACGCTCCGCGGGAGATGGAGTCGCCGAGGGCCAGCACGGTCTGAGTTCCCGCGGCCTGGGCCGGACCGGCGACGAGAAGAGCGCTGAGCAGCGCGACAGCCCCGACGCCGGCGCCGAGTGCACCGCGCCACCGGTGCTGAGTGGTCGATCGTGTGGTCGATCGTGTGGTCGTGACGGTCATGCGAGGTCCCCCTGGTGTCGTGCGTGAGCAACGGGACACGCGAACGCGACGCCCCCGTGAGGAGCCAACCCAGAGGACACGGCGGCGTCAAGCGGACGGTGCATCCCGGCCCTGACGGGGGGCGTCGAGGCGAGACCGTCTCCGTCCGGCGGGAATCGGCTCGCGGCGGATCCTTCGCGACGACGCGGCGGGTGGCCGGAGCGGGATCGTCACGGTGCACGCGGCCGCACGGCCGAGGTCTGCTCCTGTACGCCGGCCGGCGGCCGGCGCGCGCCTCCTGTCAGTCGTGCTGCGATCGCTGGAACGACGACGACGAGCGCCCTCGTCGATCGCATCCGCACACCGCCGCGACGCGGATCGCGACTAGCCTCGGAGGGTGTTCCTGACCGAGCCGTACGGCTTCCGCGACCGCTCCGCCCTCGACGAGCGCCGGGCCCTGCTCGAGGACGAGCCCTCGGTGCAGCCCCTCCGGGCGTTCCGCGAGGAGCTCCTCGCCCGGCGCACCCGCAGGCATCCCGGTGCCGTCGTGCCCGACTTCGACCCGGCCGAGGCGGGCGTCGAGGCGCGCGCGCTCCTCGTGCTGGAGGCCCCGGGACCGATGTCGGCGGGCCCCGACGGCTCCGGCTTCGTCTCCGTCGACAACGACGACGCGACGGCCGCGGCGACCTGGGCCCTCCGCGACGAGGTCGGACTGCACGCCCGCACGCTGGTCTGGAACATCGTGCCCTGGCGGCTTGACGGCGTCCCCGACGCGGACGAGGTGCGGCAGGGCGCGATGGAGCTGCGCCGGCTCCTGCCGCTGCTCCCCGACCTGCGGGTCGTCGTCAACGCCGGGACCGCGCCGACCAGCGGCTGGAAGAAGAACATCGAGCCGTACCTGGTCGACGGCCCGACCGTCATCGACTCCTGGAGCCCCGGCCAGCGGGCCATGAACCAGCCCCGCAAGCGCGACGAGCTCAAGCGCGCCCTCGAGCGCGCGACGCACCTGGTCGGCTGACCACCGCAGGGCGCCACTCGCCGTGCTCGCGCGCTCGACCCGCGCTCCAGGCGTCACGAACGGTCGTCATCGAGCCGGTGAGAGGACCGTTCGTGGCACCTCGCAGTGCGGGCGGAGGAAGAGGACGATCGACTCCTGGAGCCCCGGCCGACGGGCGACGAACCAGTTCCGCAAGCGCGACGAGCTCGAGCGCGCCCTCGAGCGCGCCGCGCAGCCGGTCGACTGACCGCCGCCCGGGGCCGTCCGCCCGCGCGAGCCGCTCCTGACCGAGCCGACGTCCTCCGATCCCGGTGCCGGCCCCCATCAGGCGCTGCGCTCGTGCCCGCATCGCGGACGCACGAGCGCCTCCGGCGCCCGGCCCGCGCACTTGACCGCGCCCGCTCCGCCGTCCATACTCGTCAAAACGAACTAAGAGTTCATCTAGTGAACTCCTACTCCCTCAACGACGAGCGGAAGGAACACCCCATGGGGTTGGCTGTCTGGGCCCTCATCGCGTACATCGCGGTCATCGTGATCTGGAGCGTCGCACTCAAGCGCGGGATCGGCGAGGCCATGGTCGTCGGCTTCCTCGTCGTCTGCGCGTTCGGCGGGAGCGACTTCCTCCGCCTCGTGCTCGTCGGCATGCAGGCCGCCTTCGACCAGGAGATCGTGTTCGCCGCGCTGGCGTTCACGTTCATCGGCTTCCTGCTCGCCTCCACCGGCGTGATCGACCGGCAGGTCGATCTGCTGAACTCGCTCCTCGGCCGCCTCCGCGGCGGAGCGGGCTACGTCGCGACCGTCGGCTCCGCTCTCTTCGGCGCGGTCGCGCACTCCGGCTCGGCCAACGCGGCGACCATGGGCTCGGTCGCGATCCCGTGGATGAAGCGCTCGAACTGGCCGCCGCACGTCGCCGCGACGCTGATCGCCGGGAACGCCGGCAACGGCACGGTGATCCCGCCCAGCGCGTCGTTCTTCATCCTGATCGGCACCGCGACGGTCGCGCCCTACATCTCGATCGACCAGCTGCTCCTGGCGATGTTCGCCGCCGCCGCCTGGTGCATCCTGTGGCGCCTGATCGTCGTCTTCTACTTCGTGCGCAAGTACAAGATCGGCCGGGTCGCCGCCGCCGACATCCTGCCCTTCGCCACCTCGTTCCGGCGCGGCTGGACCTCGCTGCTCGTCTTCCTGGGCATCGTCATCCCCGTCGTCGTCACCCTCGGCCCGACGGGCGAGGCGCTGACCGGCGTGCTCGGCGAGGACGTCATGGACTCGATCAGCATCATCGTGTGGATCCCGGTGCTGCTCGGCCTGTTCGCCGCCGCACTCGGCTGGCGCGGCCTGCCGAAGTCGGGCCGGGAGTGGTACGGCTTCGTCGCGAAGACCGCGCCCCGCTACCGCGACATCGGCGCCACCCTGGTCTTCGCCTTCGCCGGCGGCGCCGTGCTCACCGAGCTCGGGCTCGCGGAGCAGCTCTCGAGCGTGCTCAACGGGCTCGACGCCTCCCCGGTCGTGATGTCGATCATCGTCGCCGTGCTGGTCGTCCTGGTCGCGGGGCCCCTCAGCTCGACCGCCACCATCGCGACCATCGGAGGCATCGGCTTCAGCGTCCTGGTCGCCTCCGGCGTCGATCCGATCCTCGCCGCCTGCGTCGTCCTTGTGGCCGCCTCCACCGAGGGCGCCTCCCCGCCCGGCGCCTCCGCGATCTACATCGCGACCGGCATCGCGCAGGTCAACCCGGTGAAGACGTTCGTGCCGCTGATCATGCTCTACGTCCTCCCGATCCTGGTCATCGCCGCCCTCATCGGGCCGGGATGGCTGCCGGTGCCGCACTGATGCGCACCCGATCCGCCCTCCTCCCGCCCTCGTCCTGGAGTCTCTGATGTCCGAAGAATCCGCCCCCCGCGACACTCCCCACGGGCCCGGCCGCCAGCGGGTGATCTCGCTGATGACCACGGTCTTCGTGGTCCTGCTCGTCACCATGCTCGTGCTCGGCACGATCCTCGTCCTGCTGCAGATCGTCGGCCTGATCGTCGTGAACGGAGCCTTCATCTCCGGTGTCTCGGCCGCGCTCAGCCCGTGGACCTTCGGCGTCGCCGGCGTGCTCGGCATCTGGACGCTCCTCCTCTCCTACGCCCACGGCTGGAAGCCCGCCGACTAGGCGGGCACCTCGACACGGAACGAGACCGACATGACCGAGAAGACCCTCCTCGAGCGGTTCGCCGCCCTCCCCGTCGCCAACGTCGGCGACTCCATGGACCGCCTGGGCGTGGTGGACGCCGCGATCCGGCCCGTCTGGCGCGGTGCCCGTCTCGCGGGGCCCGCCTTCACGGTCGAGGTCGCCGGCGGGGACAACGCCGGCATCCACGAGGCGATCCCGCAGCTCAGCCCCGGCGACGTCCTCGTCGTCAACGGCCACGGCGTGCAGGACCGCGCTCTCGTCGGCGAGCTCATCGGCGAGCGACTGCGGAAGGCCGGCTGCATCGGCATCGTCCTCGACGGAGCCCTCCGCGACGTCGACGACCTGGAGGAGATGGGCTTCCCCGCCTTCGCCCGCTCCGTCAGCCCCGCGGGTCCGTACAGGAACGGTCCCTACCGGCTCGGCGTTCCCGTCGCGATCGGGTCGGTCGTCGTGTCGCCCGGCGACCTCGTGCTCGGCGACTCGGACGGCCTGGCCGTGGTCCCGCGCGATCAGGCCGAGGCCGTGCTGGAGCGCGCGGAGGCCAAGCACGCCGCCGAGTCCGAGACGCGGAAGAGCATCCTGGCGGAACCGTGACCAGCGCCCGGGACAATGGGGGGCATGGCCCAGACTCCCGCGGACGCGTCCGCCTCGACCGTCCGCAGCATCGACCGGGCGCTCGACCTGCTCGAGCTGCTCGAGCGGAGCGATGCGCCGCTGCGCCTGGTCGAGCTGAGCCGGGGTTCCGGGCTGCAGAACGCCACCGTCCTCCGGATCCTCGGCTCCCTGCAGCACCGCGGTCTCGTCGCCACCGAGAACGGGCTCTACCGCCTGGGACCGGCAGCTCTCGGGATGGGGCACGGCTACCTGGCCACCGATCCCCTGAGCAGCCGCGCCCGCCCGGTTCTGCAGCAGCTGGCCGGCAGCACGGGCCTGACCGCGTCGCTCTACGTCCGGATCGGAGACTCCCGCATCCTGACGGTCCGCGTCGACGGGCAGGACCCGCTGCGCTACCAGCTCCCGCTCGGGCGCCGGCTCCCGCTCCACGTCGGAGCCGGGAAGAACATCCTGGCCGCGCTGCCGGCCGACGAGCTCGAGCGCATCCTCGACCGGATCGGCGACACCGACACCGCGGCCGGCGAGCGGATCACGGCGGCGGAGCTGCGTGCGCAGCTCGAGCAGGTCCGCCGCGACGGCTCCCACATCTCCATCAATGAGCGGGAGACCGGCGTCGCCGCCGTGAGCGTCCCCCTGCAGGACGCCTCCGGTGACGTGATCGCCGCGATCTCGGCCTCGGGCCCCCTCGAGACCACTCCCCGCGCCCACCTCGAGGCGCAGGTGCCAGAACTGCGCCGAGCGGCAGCCGCCCTCCAGCGCTGACCAGCCGGCTCGCACGAGCGTCCGGCGAAGGAAAGGACACTCGATGCGAATCGGATTCATCGGACTCGGCGAGGCCGGAGCCCTCTACGCGGCGGCCGCCGCGGCCCACGGCGACACCGTCTCGGGCTACGACCCGGCAGCGCCCTCGACCCCCGAGGGCGTGGAGCGGACCCCGGACCTGGCCGGAGCCGTCGCCTCCGCCGATCTGGTGATCGTGCTGACCGCCGCCTCCCTCAGCGAGCGGATCGCGCACGACACGGCGCCGCACCTGCGCGAGGGAGCCGTCTACGCCGACTTCACCACCGCCTCCCCCGCCACGATGGAGGCGGTCGAGCGCACGATCGAGGGTGCGGGCGCCCGGTTCGCGGACGTCGCGATCCTCGGCCCGGTGCCGGCGAAGGGCGCGCGGACCGAGACGATCGTGAGCGGCACCGCGGCGGCCGACGTCGAGGCCTACCTCCTCTCCCTCGGCGCGGAGGTCGAGCGGATCGACGGACCCGCCGGAGTCGCCACCTCTCGGAAGCTCCTGCGCAGCGTCCTCATGAAGAGCCTCGCCGCCGTGGTCGTCGAAGCGGTCACCGCCGGACGCGCGGCCGGCTGCGAGCCGTGGATCCGCGAGCAGATCGCGGCGCAGCTCTCGGGCGACGTCGAGGCGAAGATCGAGCGCTACGAGACCGGGAGCCGCAAGCACGCCGTCCGGCGCAGTCACGAGATGACCGCGGTCGTGGAGTACCTCGGCTCCCTGGAGGTGCCGTCCGAGATGTCCGCCGCTTCCGAGCGGTTCCTGCAGCGCCTCGCGGACGAGGAGGCGGGAGCCGGCCGCTAGCTCCCGCCGACGGTCTGCTGCCCGAGCACCGCGAGCAGCTCGAGCTTCCCGTAGCTCTCGCTGCCGGGCGCCGCGGTGTAGACGAGGAGCCGGTGCGACTGGTCCGGATCGAGCAGGGTCTGGCAGTTCAGCTCGAGCAGCCCCACCGCCGGATGCACGAAGCGCTTGACCTCGCTCGGGCGCACGCCGACCTCGCGCGTCTCCCAGAGGAGCCGCAGCTCGGCGCTGCGCGCGAGGGTGAGGTCGGCCAGGTGGGCGGCCGGCGTGCCCGGCCCGCGGAGGGCGACGAGCTCGCGCAGGTGCGAGGCGTAGAGGCGCGACAGGAAGGCGTGCTCCTCCGGGGCGTACCGCTGCCTCGCGTCGGGATCGGCGAACCACCGGTAGCCGAAGCTGCGCGACGGGCCGTCGAACCGCGAGGCGTCGCCGGTCAGCGCGATGCTCAGCGGAGTCTGCCGGAGCGTCTCCCCCAGCTCCGTGACGATCTCGGCCGGGGTGTCGACCAGGCGGACCCGGACGCGGTCACCGCCTGACGGGCCGACGGCGCGACGACGGGATCGGGCCGGCTCAGGAGGAGGAGCGCGCGGCCCGCAGCGTGTCCGCCGCCTGCTGGGCGGCGCGGCGCACGTCGCGGTCGGGGTCGCGCAGCATCGCCGTCAGCGTGCCCTCGACGCTGGCGGCGAACTCGCCCTTCTCGTCGCGACCCGACGTCGTCCCGGCGACGGCCGCGGCGACGAGCGCGCGGGCTCCGGCGGCACGGACGCGGGGATGCGCGTCGGTGGTGAGTCGGGCGAGCTTCTTCTGGCCGCCGAGGACGCGCTCGGCGCAGACGCGGGCGCACATCTCGCGGACGCGCCAGGAGGAGTTCGCGAGTCCGGCGATCACCGCGTCGGCGGCGTCGTCGTCCCAGACGTAGAGGAGCGCGCGGGCGCCCCAGAGCTCGGGCCAGTAGAGGGAGGGTGCTCCCTTGAGGATCCCGTCGGCGTGCTCGCCGCCCACGGTGAGGAGGAAGGACTCGCCCTCGTACCCGCCGGTGAGCAGGGCCGCGGATCGCAGAGCGACGACGCGCTCCCCCTCGCGGGCGACCTGCGCGCGCAGGCGCTCCTCGAGCGGATCGGTGAGGGTGACGGTCGGTTCGTTGTCGCGTGCCATGAGGCTCCCGAGAGTACCCGCCCGTGCGGCCTCCAGGGCGGCCCGTCCCGGCGGATCGCGCGACCCGGCGGCCGATCCGCGTCCGCTCAGCAGGCGCCCACCGGCCGTCCGGGCCCGTCTGGCTATGCTGGTCCCACCTCCGGCAGCCGAGCCTCCTCCGCCTCGTCCGCGCCTGAGGAGCGCGGCTCACCCGCCCGGGGAGCGGAGGAGGTCCTCTCATGGCCGATCGGCCGAACCTCCGCCATGTCGCGGCGGTCGCGGGCGTCTCGCACATGACCGTGTCGCGTGTGCTCAGCGGGCACCCCAACATCAAGGAGTCGACCCGCCAGAAGGTCCTCGAGGCGGTCGACGAGCTCAACTACCGGCCGAACATCGCCGCCCGCTCCCTCGTCACGCAGCGCACCGACCGCATCGGCGTGATGATCGAGAGCGGCGCCGAGTACGGGCCGTCGAGCACCCTCCGCGCGATCGAGCGCGCCGCCCGCGAGAAGGGGTACTCGATCACCTCCGTCGCGCTGCGGCCGGACCTCGAGATGACCCCCACCGACGCGATCGACCACCTGATGGGCCTCGGGATCGACGCGCTCTGCGTGATCGCGCCGCGCTCCTCCTCGGTGGCGACCCTCCGCACCGTCGAGATCGGCGTGCCGACGCTCGTGGTGAAGAGCGACAAGGACCCGAGCTTCCTCACCGTCTCGGTCGACCAGCAGGCCGGCATGTTCCAGGCCGTCGACCACCTGGGCAACCTCGGCCACCGCGACGTGCTGCACCTCTCCGGCCCCCTCGACTGGCTCGACGCACGGGCCCGCGAGCGCGCCTTCCACAGCCGCGCGAAGTCGTGGGGGATGCACGAGCGCCCGATCGTCATCGGCGACTGGACCCCGGATTCCGGGTACGACTTCGCCGCGAGCCTGCAGTCGGTCCCCGACTTCACCGCGATGGTCGTCGCGAACGACGAGATGGCGCTCGGAGTGATCCACGGCCTCGTCGAGCGGGGGATCCGCGTGCCCGAGGACGTGAGCATCGTCGGCTTCGACGACCTGCCCACCGCGCGCCACTTCCTCCCGCCGCTGACGACGGTCCGCCAGGACTTCGACAAGCTCGGGACCACGGTCGCCGAGGTGATCCACGCGCGGATCCGCGGCCAGGAGATCCCGCAGCGCACCCGGATCCCCACGGAGCTGGTGATCCGCTCCTCCACGGCCGCTCCCCGATCGTGACCCTCCTGTTCCCGTCCCGCCGCACGCGCTCGCGTATCATCGGCGGCAGCCCCTGGCACGCCGGACCCTGACGGCGCGCCGCACACGAACCGAGGACGGCACGTGGCGATCTCATCGAGGACGACCCGGAGTTCCGCGGCACCCGTCGTCGAGATGACCGGCATCCGCGTCTCCTTCGCCTCCGGACCCGCTCTGAAGGACGGGAACCTGCGGCTGGTGCCGGGCGAGATCCACGGGCTGATGGGCGAGAACGGCGCGGGCAAGTCCACGCTGATCAAGACCCTCACCGGCATCCACCAGCCCGACGCGGGCGAGATCCTCGTCGACGGCGTCGCCCGCCGCTTCAGCGGCCCCGCGGAGGCGAAGGCCGCCGGCATCACGGCCGTGTTCCAGGACGAGCGCCTCACCGACAACCTCAGCATCGGCGAGAACGTGATGCTCGGCCACGAGGTCCGCGGCCGCTTCGGCATCTCCTGGTCGCGCACCCACGACCGGGCGGCCGAGATGCTCGCCGAGCTGGGCCTGGAGGACCTCGACTCCCACCTGCCGCTGCGCTCGCTCTCCCCGGCGATCCGCCAGCTGGTCGCGATCAGCCGGGCGATGGTGGACCGGCCGCGCGTGCTGGTGCTCGACGAGCCCACCTCGAGCCTCGACCTCAGCGACGTGGCCCGCCTCTTCACCGTGCTGCGGAGGCTCCGCGACCAGGGTGTGGCGATCCTGTTCGTCTCGCACTTCCTCGAGCAGGTCCTCACCCTCAGCGACCGGCTGACCGTTCTGCGCGACGGCGGCACCGTGGGCGAGTACCCGGCCCACACCATGGACCGCGCCGAGCTGATCGCGAAGATGATCGGGAAGGACATCGACGCGCTGAGGCAGATCGGCTCCGACCGCCGCGAGCACCGCCGCCAGCCCGTCGGCCCGGCGATCTACCGCGCGCACGGCATCGGCCGCCGCGGCGCCGTGGGCCCGACGGATCTGGAGCTGCACCGCGGCGAGATCGTGGGCTTCGCGGGCCTGCGCGGCTCGGGGCGCACCGAGCTGGCGTCCCTGGTGAGCGGAGTGGAGAAGCCGGACACCGGTGAGGTGCTGATCGACGGCGAGCCCGCCCACATCTCCGATCCGGTGTCGGGCCTGCGCCACCGCATCGCGCACTCGAGCGAGAACCGGCGCGAGGACGGGATCATCGGCGACCTCTCCCTCCGCGAGAACCTCGTGCTCGGCCTGCAGGCGCTGCGCGGCTGGGCGCACCCGCTCTCGGCCGCCGAGACGGACACGCTGGTGCGCACCTACGTCGAGGCGCTGAACATCTCGCCGGCCGACCCGGACATCCCGGTGAAGTACCTCTCCGGGGGCAACCAGCAGAAGGTGGTGCTCGCGCGGTGGCTCGCGACCCGTCCGCGGCTGCTCGTGCTCGACGAGCCGGCGCGCGGGATCGACGTGGCGTCGAAGGTCGAGATCCAGGCGCACATCGCGCAGCTCGCGAAGGAGGGGGTGACCGTCGTCTACATCTCGTCCGAGCTGGAGGAGGTGGTGCGCCTCAGCGACCGCATCGTCGTCTTCAAGGACCGCGAGAAGATCGGCGAGGTCAGCAACGGCCCCTGGCTCACCGTCGACACCATCGTCGAGATGATCGCCGCCGACCGCGACGACGACCTCGACGACGACGAGGACTGACCTCCCCCGCGGATCGAGCGGGTCCCGTTCGGGCGCCGGGCCTGCGAGGATCCGGGGGTGGACGATCAGCGACCGGACGAGCTCGCGGAGCTGCAGCGGCGCGCGTACGGCCGCGGCTCCGACATCGAGCGGGACCCCGGCGCGCTCGCCCGGCTCTCCGCGCTCGAAGCCCGCGCGCATCCCGCCCCGGACACCGCGCAGCCGGACGCGGCGGCTCCCGAGGAGGCCGCACCTCCCGCGGACGCCCCCGCCGATGAAGCGTCCGACCCCCTCGACCACGTCCCGCCCCGCCGCTCCCGTCGGCGCGGCCTCCTCCTCCTCGCCGCGCTGGCCGCGACGGCCGCCGTCGCCGTGGGCGCCACCCTCCTCGCCACCGCCGGGGACGGTCAGCCCGGCCGCGAGGTCGCCGTGCTGCCCCTGTCGAACGGCACCGACCTCCCCGGCTGGGAGGGACTGGGATTCGACGGCTCGGTGACCACCGAGGACTTCGGCGGGCTCACCGTCGTGAGGCAGAGCCGACCCGCCGACACGGGGCTCACCGTCGTCCGCCAGCGCCGATCCGCGAGCGACGGCTCGTGCCTGTACATCGTCCGCACCGCCGAGCCGCAGGACGGCCTGTTCTTCCAGGGGTGCACGGCCGGCGCGTTCCCCGCCGTCGCGCAGTTCACCGTCACCTCGACGGCGCCGGAGGCCCTGCGGGAGCGCTTCGCGGTCGGCACGTCGCTGCGCTTCACCCTCGAGGGCGACGAGATCCGCGTCCGATCCGACGCCCCCTGAGAGCCCCGCGACCGGATCGTTACCGAAGCACCGTGCCGCGCTGTTGCGTGACAAGAATTGTTCACGGTAACATTTCGACGCGGCGCTGCTTCGGCCGGCGCCCACTGCACATCCTGCACTCACCGCACCTCGGGCCGCTAGGCCCGCATTCGAGGCCCTTCGGGGTCCACCATCTCGGGCGCGCTCTCCGTGCCCGCGATCTCAAGGAGGAGATCTATGTCCAAGACGAGGCGTATCGGCCAGTTCCTGGGTTTCGCAGCAGTCGGCGCACTCGCGTTCGGACTCGCGGGCTGCTCGGGCGGTTCCGGCTCCGACTCGGGCTCCGGCTCGAGCGGTGACCTCACCACCGTCGGATTCGTGGCCGTCGGCCCCGAGGGCGCGTGGCGCCAGGCGAACGAGACCAACATCGAGGACACGTTCACCAAGGACGCCGGCTTCGACCTGAAGTACGCACCCGCCACCAACGGAGACCAGAAGTCGCAGATCGACTCCTTCACCTCCTTCGTGGACGAGGGCGTCGACATCATCCTGCTCTCCGCCACGGAGGGCTCCGGCTGGGAGGACTCGCTCGAGCGCGCCCAGGAGGCCGAGATCCCGGTCATCCTGATCGACCGCGGCATCGAGCCGGACAACACCGACCTCTACGTGACCCGCATCGCGCCGGACAACATCGCGGTCAGCACCTCGGTCGCCGACTGGGCCAAGACCACCTTCCCGAGCGGCGCGAAGTACTTCACGCTCGAGGGCCCCGCGGGCGTCTCGGTCGTCAACGAGCGCAACGAGGGCTGGGACGAGGTCATCGGCGCCGACTCGAAGTTCACCAAGATCGGCGCGCAGACCGCGAACTGGTCCACCGAGGAAGCCAAGAGCGTCTTCGAGACCGTCCTGAAGTCGAACAACAACGACGTCCAGCTGGTCTTCGCCCAGAACGACGAGATGGGCCTCGGCGCCGTCCAGGCCGTCCAGGAGGCCGGCCTCACCCCCGGCACCGACGTCAAGATCGCCACGATCGACGGCACCAAGAACGCCCTGCAGGCGCTGGCCGACGGCGAGCTGAGCTTCGTCGCCGAGTACAACCCGCTGTTCGGCGAGACCGCCCTCGACGCGGTCGAGAAGACTCTGGCCGGCGAGACGGTCGAGTCCTCGATCGTCGTCCCGAGCGAGACCTTCGACTCGCCCGAGGCCGCCGCCACCGCGCTGCCCGACCGCAAGTTCTAGTCGCTCAGCACCACCGGTCGCCCGGCGTCGTCCTCGACGCGGCACCAGTCCCCCGGAGCGACCGGGGCCGGCTCTCCCGCCGGCCCCGGTCGCTCCGACCCTTCGGCGCACCCGCTCGGCTGCGCCCCGCTCGAGAACGGAACGACGCGACATGACAGGTTCGCCTCCGATCGTCGAGATGAAGAACATCTCGATCAGCTTCCCCGGCGTGAAAGCCCTCGACGGCGTCGACTTCCGCCTGTTCCCGGGCGAGGTCCACACCCTCATGGGTGAGAACGGCGCCGGCAAGTCCACGCTCATCAAGGCCCTCACCGGCGTCTACCGCATCGACAGCGGCGACATCGTGATCGACGGGGAGACCCGTCGCCTCACCGGCACCGCCGACTCGCAGGCCGCGGGCATCTCCACCGTGTACCAGGAGGTCAACCTGGTCGCGAACCTCTCCATCGGAGAGAACGTGATGCTCGGCTACGAGGTCCGCGGACCCTTCGGCATCAACTGGAAGGCCACCCACCAGGCCGCGAAGGTCGCGCTCGAGAAGCTCGGCCTCGGCCACCTCAACACGCGCCAGTCGCTCGCCTCGCTCTCGATCGCGATGCAGCAGCTCGTCGCGATCAGCCGCTCGACGGTGAGCGACTCCAAGGTGCTCATCCTCGACGAGCCGACCTCGAGCCTGGACGCGAACGAGGTCGAGAACCTCTTCGTCGTCATCCGCCGCCTGCGCGCGGAGGGCGTCGCGATCCTCTTCGTCTCCCACTTCCTCGACCAGGTCTACGCGATCAGCGACCGCCTGACGGTGCTGCGCAACGGCACCTTCGTCGGCGAGTACCTGACCCACGAGCTCGACCGCACCTCGCTGATCTCGAAGATGATCGGCAAGGACATCGCGGCGCTGCGCTCCCTCGACTCCGAGCGCGAGAGCCAGGACCACCTCTACCGCGACGCCCCGCTCTACACCGCGAAGGGCATCGGCAAGAAGGGCTCCATCGAGAGCACCGACCTGACGCTGCACCGCGGCGAGGTCGTCGGCTTCGCCGGGCTCCTCGGCTCCGGCCGCACCGAGCTCGCGCGCCTGATCTACGGCGTCGACAAGCCCGACACCGGCGAGATCACCATGCACGGCAAGAAGATCGACGTCCCGACGCCGACCGCCGGCCTCGCCCACAAGATCGCGTTCTCGAGCGAGAACCGCCGCGACGAGGGCATCATCCGCGACCTCTCGGTCCGCGAGAACCTCATCCTCGGCGTGCAGGCCAAGCGCGGCTGGGCTCGCCCCCTCTCCAAGAAGGAGAAGGACGAGATCGTCGGCAAGTACCTCGTCGAGCTCAACGTGCGCCCGGCCGACCCCGACCGCCCGATCAGCAAGCTCTCCGGCGGCAACCAGCAGAAGGTCCTCCTCGGCCGCTGGCTCGCCACCGCCCCCGAGATCCTCATCCTCGACGAGCCGACCCGCGGCATCGACGTCGGAGCGAAGGCCGAGATCCAGGAGAAGGTCGTCGCCCTCGCCGGCGAGGGCGTCGCCGTGGTCTTCATCTCGTCCGAGCTCGACGAGGTCGTCCGCCTCAGCGACCGCATCATCGTCCTGAAGGACCACCGCGTGATCGCGGAGATCCTCAACGGTCCCGCTGTCACTGCGGAGTCGATCGTCACTACCATCGCCGCAGAGGGAGTCGTCGACGAGGACGTCGTCGTCCTCGAGAGCGCCACGCAGGAGGCCGCATCATGAGCAGCGACACCCGACCCGCCCGGGGATCCGTCCTCGGCGGGATCATCCGCCGCCAGTACTTCTGGGGAGTCGTGGCGATCGCCCTGCTCCTCCTCGTCAACGTCGTCAAGGACCCGGGCTACCTGGCCGTCTCGGTCAGCCCCACCACCGGCTACCTCGTCGGCAACGTCATCGACATCGCCCGCGCCGCCGCTCCGATCCTGATGATCGCCGTCGGCATGTGCCTGGTCGTCGCGACGGGGGGCATCGACCTCTCCGTCGGCTCGATCATGGTCGTCGCCGGCGCCGTCTCGATGGAGTTCCTCAACTCCGCGGGAGCGCCCGACTCGCTCGGCGCCGCAGCGGGAGCCTTCGCGGTCGCCCTCCTGGTGGCCGCCGTGCTCGGAGCCGTGAACGGCGTCCTGGTCTCGGTGGTGGGCCTCCAGCCCTTCATCAGCACGCTCGTCGTGATGCTCGCGGGCCGCGGCCTGGCGAAGGTCATCACGGGCGGTCAGAACACCGCCGCCACCAACGAGCCCTTCCGCTGGCTCGCGAACGGGTACGTCTTCGGGCTCCCGGTCGTGTTCCTCCTCGCCATCGCCATCGTCGTGGTCGTCGGAGTCCTGGTGCGCCGCAGCGCGCTCGGCCTGATGATCGAGGCCATCGGCATGGACCCGAAGGCGGCCCGCCTCGCGGGCATCAACCGCCGGGGCCTGCTGATGACCGCCTACATCGGCAGCGGCATCCTCGCCGGAGTCGCGGGCGTCTTCGCCACCGCGAGCGTGATGACGGTCGACGTCTCGCGCACCGGCTACCAGCTCGAGCTCGACGCGATCCTCGCGGTCGTCATCGGCGGCACCTCGCTCGCCGGCGGCAAGTTCAACATCACCGGAGCCGCCGTGGGCGCGATCCTGATCGCCACCCTCGACAAGACCGTCGTGTTCCTCGGAGTCTCGTCCTCCGCGACGCCCGCCTTCAAGGCGATCGTCATCGTCGCGCTCTGCCTCCTGCAGTCCGAGCGCGTCCGCTCCGCCTTCAAGTCCCGTCGCGAGGCGCGCCGCAGCGTCCCGCAGAAAGAGGCGATCCCCGCATGAGTGCCGTGATGACCCGCTCCGCCCCTCCGGCGAGCACCAAGCGCACCTCCGGGGCGCGCGGCTGGCTGAGCCAGCACCTGGACAAGCTGCCCACCCTGGCCGCGCTGATCATCTTCTTCGGGATGATCGTCTACGGCGAGGCCGCCTACGGCCGCATCCTGCAGGCGAGCACGATCTCGAACCTGCTGGTCAACAACGCGCACCTGATCATCCTCGCCGTGGGCCTCACCTTCGTGATCCTCACCGGCGGCATCGACCTCTCGGTCGGCGCGGTGATCGCGTTCAGCAGCGTGAGCGGCGTGCTCCTGATCAACGCCGGCTGGAACCCCTGGCTCGTGATGGTCCTGATGGTCGTGATCGGCGCCCTGTTCGGCGTGATCTCCGGCGTCCTGATCCAGTACTTCAACGTGCAGCCGTTCATCGCGACACTCGCGATGATGTTCCTGGCCCGCGGTCTCGCCTCGATGCTGAGCACCGTCCCGGAGCGCCTCCCCGAGGACTCGGCCGTGCTGAGCCTGGCCACCCCGATCAAGCTGATCGACGGCCCGAAGGTGAACGACTTCGTCATCAGCCCCGGCGTGATCATCGCGATCCTCGTCGTGGCCGGAGCGTTCTTCGTGCTGCACCGCACCCGCCTGGGCCGCACGGTGTACGCGATGGGCGGCTCCGAGCAGTCGGCGGCCCTGATGGGCCTCCCGGTCGTGCGGACCAAGCTGTTCATCTACATCATCAGCGGCACCCTCGCCGGTCTCGCCGGCGTGGTCTACACGGCCCGCCTCGGCAGCGCGCAGAACATCACCGGCACCGGCTGGGAGCTCGACGCCATCGCGGCGACCGTCATCGGCGGCACGCTGCTCACGGGAGGCGTCGGCTTCGTCCTCGGCTCGGTGGTCGGCGCCCTGGTGCTCGGCCTGATGAACGTCCTGATCACCCGCGACGGCGGCATCCCGCCGGAGGCGACCACGATCATCACCGGAGGCATCCTCCTGGTCTTCGTCCTCCTCCAGCGCGCCGTCATGGCCCGCAGCAAGACCTGACCGGGCTCACGCCCGAGCACCCGACGCCCCCTCGTCCCCCGCGGACGAGGGGGCGTCGACGCGCTCGGACCGTCCGGCGGTGTCAGCGGGCTCCGGCGAGCCGGTCGAGCGCGCGCACGGCCTGCCCGACCGACGCGAAGCCCGACTCCTCGGCGAGCCGCGCCAGGTCCGCGGCGGTGCGCGGCCGCGAGCCGATCCGGCGCCGGAGGGTCCCGGCCCGTCGCGTCTCGATCTCCGCACAGGGCTCGCGGCCGAGGACTGCGAAGGCCTCCCGGAGTGCGCCCGCGGACACCTGCAGCTCCCGTTCCAGCAGGTCGGCGGTGAAGCCGGGATCCCGATGGCGCTCCTCGATGACCGCCAGGGCGTCGGCGTAGACGTGATCCGGACGGCGGCCCGAGCGCCGCGGAGCGCTGTGCTCGACGATCGCCTCGAGCATCAGCTCGCCCGCCCGCATCGCGCTCGGGGAGGCGTCGGCGCCGAGGCCGCTCTCGAGCAGACTGTTCGCGAAGGCGCGCAACGGGGACCAGACCGGCTTCGGCACCGGCACCACCTCTCCGAGGCGGTCGCAGACCCACTGGCTCCGCCGGGCGGTCCCGTCGAGGTCCCAGACGTACGCGAGGGTCGACCGGGTGAAGTCGACCCGTCCGGGTGACCGGGCGTCGAGGACGACGACGGTGTCAGGCCCGAGATCGAGGCTCTCACCCCGGTGCTCGACGGAGGCTCCACCCTCGACGGTCAGGACCGCGTGCACACCGGCCGAGGCGCCCGAGTGCTCGGCGCGCTCCGGGTCGAGACGGAGCCCCCTCGGCGCCCACACCCTCGTCAGGCGGCGTCCGGGCCACCCTGCGACAGCGATCCGCAGCCCCGACGCGCCCGCCGCGTGCTCGTTCCACGCCTCGACGACCTGCTCCTGAACCGCCTCCGACCGACCAGCCATCACTCCCCCTGGATTCCGAACGACAGCTTGCTTCGGGGCGTTGCGCCCCGCAGGCATGCCGACCGATCTCCCAGGAGCGGGATCGAACCGGTTCGTTCCACGGCCGAGCGGTGTCACCGCGTCAGGGACGCAGCGGAGCCCGCGGCTCGGGCGGCGCGTCAGCGGCCGTCCGCCAGCCTGCGGAGCGCCCGTTCCGCGGCCTCGACGGAGGTGAACCCCGCTTCCTCCGCCTCACGCGCGAACTCGGAAGACGCCTGCAGCCGGAGGCCCGTCCGGAGGCGGAGCGCTCCCGCCCGGCGCCGGTCGAGCTCCTCCCGGGCGGTCCTGCCCAGGAAGGAGAACGCCCGGGCGACCGTCCGCTCGGACACGAGCAGCTCCCGAGCGAGCTGCCCTGCGCTGAAGGCGGGATCGCCGTACCGGTCCTCGATCAGCGCCATCGCCTCGCCGTAGACCTGGTCGGCACCGCGACGCGTCCACGGGGCACTGCTCTCGACGACCGCCTTCAGGAGGGCCTCGCCCGCCCGCGCGATCGCCGGCTGGTCGGTGAGAGCGGGATCGCCGTCGAGGAGCCCGTTGGTCAGGCCGCGCGCCGGCGACCAGATCGCCTCCCGCACCGGCAGCACCTCGCCCAGCCGCTCCCTGATCCAGCGGCTCCCGAGCACGCTCCCGCCCAGTGACCACGCGTAGGTGACGCTCGGGCGGGGGAAGTCGATCCGCGTCTCGAGCTCCGCGTCGAGGATCACCACATGATTGCGGCGCGCCTCGAGCACCCGCCCCTCCTGGTGGACCCGGCCTCCGCCCTCGACGACCAGGAGCAGATGCGCGCCGGGACCCCGCTCGGCGTGCGGCGACGGATCGAGGCGGCAGCCCTTCGGCGCCCAGATCCGCGCGACCGCTCGACCGGGCGCGCCCGCGCCCTCCATCCGCAGCCCCGGAGCCTCGGTGCCGGCGTCCGGCCACTGGTCGTGGAGGTACTCGTACATCTCCGCTGTCCTCGACCCCATCGAGCGCCCCCCTCCTCGTGGGCACCCTGACGCCGCACCACGTGAAGGATTCGCAGACGTCGCACGCTCCGTTTGTCACGGAACCGGTCACAGCGGGCGTCGACGCTCCCATCGACCGCACCGGCGGAATCCCTGCGGAACGGGCGATGGCCAGAAACACCTGATCAGGGTTCCTTTCGCCTCCTCCCCGTCCCTCGGGACGGCGGTGGAGCCCACCCTCCCCTCCTCACCGGGACGCCACTTCCTCCTCACCTGGCCCCGACCGCTTGGGTCGACCGAGTGCCCGCGGGAAGACTCCCCCACGGTGCGGCGCCCGTCGCACCCGCCGAAGCAGCCGAGCTGACGATCCCCGTCCTCCGAGCAGGCCGCCGGCGAGAAGACAGACCGAGGAGCTTCACCGTGACTTCCGACACCACCCCCGCTGGACAGGGTCCGCTGACGCGACGCACCGTCGTCGCCGGCGCCACCTGGTCCCTGCCCGTGATCGCGGCAGCGACGGCCACCCCGGCCGCCGCCGCTTCGACCACCCAGACACTCGCCTTCAGCTCCGTCCCGTCGAACAGCATCGCCTGCACGGCCACGACGGCGCCGATCACGATGACGCTCACCGGCGGCACCGTCTCGAACGTGCCCGTGCGGGTGACGCTCCCGGCCGGCTTCCGGTTCCGATCGGGCGCGACCGGCACCTACCTGACCGATGGGAGCGGAGTCGCCACCATCCCGGCGGGCGACGTCATCGCCGGCCCCTCGACCGGCACCGTCACCGCCGCCGGCGGCTCCGCGCAGACGAGCACCTCGCTCCCGGTCCGGCAGACCGGCGTGCTGCAGTACGGCCAGGGACTCGCCTCCGTCCCGGAGAACTCCGGATTCGTGCGCACCTACTCGCAGGGCGCGGGCGGCAACGTCTCGATCAAGGCGAACGGCGATGTCTGGCAGTACACGAGGGCCAAGTCGTGGGAGAAGATCGGCACGGGCGCCTCGTCGGAGCCCGACACCGCCGGGATGACCCAGCAGAATTCGGACGGGTCCTTCAACGCCCACTGGATCAAGAACGGGGTCCTGCAGTACTACAAGGGCGCCGCGACGGTCCCGAGCAACTCCGGCTTCGTCCGCACCTACAGCCAGGGCGCGGACGGGAACGTCTCCGTGAAGGCGAACGGCGACATCTGGCAGTACGACGGGAGGAACTGGAACCCGATCGGCACCGGCGCCAGCACCGAGCCCAGTGCCGCCGGCATCACCCGGGACCCTGCGGGAGTCCTGAAAGCCGTCTGGATCAAGAACGGAGTGGTCCAGCTGGGTGACGGTCCCGCTGCAGTGGCGGGCAACTCCGGATTCGTCCGCGTCTACGCCCTGGGAGAGCGAGGCGCCGTCGCCGTGAAGTCGAACGGCGACATCTGGCAGTACACGCCCCGGAGGGACACTCCGTGGGTCCGGATCGGAACGGGCGCCAGCACCGAGCCGAGCGCAGCCGGCTTCACGCAGCAGCAGGACGGCACGGTCAACGTCCACTGGATCAAGAACGGGGTCCTGCAGTACAGCACCGGACTCGCGTCCGTCGAGCAGAACTCCGGGTTCGTCCGCACCTACGGCCAGGGCGCCGATGGGAACGTCTCTGTGAAGGCGAACGGCGACGTCTGGTACTTCGACCGCCTGGCGAACCGATGGCGCCGGATCGGCACCGGCGCCAGCACCGAGCCCAGCGCCGCCGGACTCACCCTGGCGCAGGACGGGACGGTGAGCGCCCACTGGATCAAGACGACGACCGCCTGCGCCTGATCCGCGCCCGGCGGCCCTCTCCGCCCGCGTCCCGCCGGACCGCGGGCGGGAGGGCCGCCTCCGCCCTTCCGCCACGTACGGGCGCCTCGTCCGCCGAGGAACGCGCCGCCCCGCACCGGCACCCCCTTTCCCTGCCTAGCGTGGTTCCCGCCCGCCCATTCCGTCCCCGCTGCGAAGGAGCCCGGTGACCGCTTCCGAGCAGCCGGCCGCCCTGCGCGGTCTCGTCGAGACGCTGCAGCTGAGCGGCCCCCGCGTGGAGGCCTGGCTGAGAAGCATCCGGTGGTCGGCCGATGGAGCTCCGCCCCTGCACCTCGCCGGAGACGTGCTCGCCGTCGACGGCTTCCGGCTGAGCCGCCTCTGGCACACGCCCGGCACCCTCCGGACGGATCCGCCCCTCCTCCCCCGCGACCGGGCCGAGGTCGACCTGATCGTGCCGGTCGCGGGCGAGGTCGTCGTCGACGGCCCTCTCGACTCCGCTCGCCTGCGGCCCGGCGGGCTCGCCCTCCTCCGGCGCGACGACTCCGCGCGGTTCCAGGCGGAGGAGGACTCCGCCTGGCTGGCGCTGAGGACGTCCTGGGGCAGACTCGGCCTCACGAGCGCGCTCGCGGACGAGCCGTCCTGCACGCTGCCCGCCGCCGACAGCTACAGCGGGGCCTTCGTCTCCCTCATCAATGCGACCCTCAACGCGGATCTCTCGGCGGGCGAACCCGGATTCGGCGAGCTGCGCCGGGCGCTCGAGGCGGCCGCATCGGCCCTCGTCAAGCAGAGCCTGCACCCCTCCCTCCCCGAGGACGGACTCGAGGGCGTGCTGCTCCGCGCGATCGCCGTCATCGAAGCGGAGGCGGGTGACGCGGACTTCACCGCGAGCGAGCTCACGAGGCGGCTCGGCGTCTCGCGGGCGACACTGGACCGCGCCTTTCACCGCCGAGGCACGACCGTGGCCGCGACCCTCCGCGAGCGGCGCGTGCACCTCGCCGCGTCGCTGCTCGCCGCGAGTCCGTCGCTCTCGCCGTCGGCCCGCGCGGCCGTGGCCGAGCAGGCCGGCTTCCGGACACTGAGGGCGATGGACCGCGCCCTGAGCCGTTCGCGCGACGACCATCGCGACTGAGCCGGCCGGACACCGGCGCCTGCTCCGCTCAGGGATGCTCGCGAGATCGTCGAACCGGTTCGCCTCCATCGGGAGTGTCGGGAAATGTTCCGGTTAGGCTCTTCACGTTGACGTCAACATAGTGTTACCGTGAACATCGCCGCGTACGAAGCCGGCACACTCCCTCCCTCAGCAATGGTGCCGACCCTGGAGCAAAGCGCGATGAAGCCTTTCCTGCGACCACTCGTCCTCGTGACGGCCGTGGCCCTCACCGTCCCTCTCCTGACGGCCCAGTCGGCGAGCGCCGATCCGTCCGACAGCCTCGTCCTGCGCTACGCGCTCGACGAGACCAGCGGCACCGTCGCTGCCGACAGCTCGGGCAACAACCGCACCGGCACGCTCGTGAACGGAGCCGCACCCCGCGGAGCCGCCGGCGTCGTGCTCGACGGCACCGACGACTACGTGAAGCTGCCCGACAACGTCCTCGCCGGCTTGAACTCGATCACGGTCAGCACCGAGGTCCTGGTGAACGCGAACCAGGGAACGCCCTACTTCATCTGGGGGCTCGGGAACACGACGAACGGCGCCGGGAACGGCTACCTCTACACGACGGGCAACGGCTACAAGGCCTCCATCGCCACCGGCAACTGGACCACCGAGCAGACCGTGAACTCGAACGCGAACCTCGCGCGCAGCGTCTGGAAGACCCTGACCTACACGCTCGACGACGCGAGCGACACCGCCCGCCTCTACCTCGACGGCACCCAGGTCGCGCAGCAGACCGGGGTGACCATCACTCCCGCCGCGATCGGCAACGGCGCCACCACCGCGAACGCGATCGGCCGCTCCGTCTACACCGGTGACAAGACGCTCGCCGGCTCGGTCCGCGACTTCCGCGTCTACAGCACCGCGCTCAGCGCGGCCGACGTCGCGACCCTCCAGGCCTCGGACAGCACCCGCGTCTCCCGCGACTCCGCGGCCCTGGACCTCGGGAATCTCTCCTCGGTCTCGGCGAACCTCACCCTCCCGACCACCGGCCCGAACGGCTCCGCCGTCGCCTGGGCCTCGAGCAACGCCGCGGTCGTCTCGACCAGCGGAGTCGTCACGCCGCCCGCGACCGGGGTCGCCTCGGTGACGCTGACCGCCACGACCACCCGCGGCTCGGCCTCGGCGACCCGCACCTTCACCGCCACCGTGCCCGCGAAGGACGTCAACGCCGACGCCCAGAAGGCGCTGGACGCCCTCTCGATCGTCAACGCCGGAGACGTCCGCGGCAACGTGACGCTCCCCGCGAAGGCCGGCGCGTACGACGTCGCCTGGTCCTCCTCGAACACCGCCGTGCTCAGCACGACCGGCGTCGTCAAGCGCCAGGTCGCCGCCACGCCGGTCACGCTCACCGCGACGATCGCCGGCACCACCGCGACCCGGCAGCTGCCCGTCACGGTCACCGCGGCTCCCGCGAACCTCGACACCGAGTACGACGCGGGCTACCTCTGGACTCACTTCGCCGCGACCGACTACGAGAAGATCTACTTCGGCTCCAGCACCGACGGTCTGCACTGGTCGAAGCTGAACAACGACAAGGCCGTGCTCGCCAACCTGGCCGGGACCCTCGGCGTCCGCGACCCGCACCTCGTCCGCTCCCCCGCGGGCGACGAGTACTGGATCCTCGGCACCGATCTGCACGCCGAGGGCAGCGCCGGCGGAGGCTCCTGGGACCAGGTCAACGCCAGCCAGAAGCTCGTCGTGTGGCGCTCCACCGACCTCGTGACCTGGAGCGACCAGAGCCTCGTCTTCGCCGGAGCGGCGAACGCGGGCAACGTCTGGGCCCCCGAGGCGATCTGGGACGAGACGACCGGCCAGTACTACGTCTACTGGTCCGGCCGCGACAAGACGCAGGTGAACACGGACGACTGGGCGCTGCGCGTCTACGTCAGCACCACCCGCGACTTCGTGAACTTCTCGACCCCGACGGTCTGGCTCGACGAGAACTCGTCGACCAACAACGCCGACGGCCCGAACATCATCGACACGACCATCGCGAAGGAGGGGAGCACCTACTACCGCTTCTCCACCTCCGACTGGCGCACCGTCGTGGACAGGGCGACCAGCCTCGCCGGCCCCTGGACCCGCGTCATCGCCCGCGGCGAGGAGAAGTCCCGCGGCCTCTCCGACCACCTCGAGGGCCTCACCGTCTACCAGCTGCCCGACGGCCGCTGGGTCGCGATGGGCGACTCGAACGGCTACACCGCCTACGTCACCGACACCCTCGCCGACATGCGCTTCACGGCGCTGCCCGTCGGCGCGACCGGAGCGAGCACCTACTCGTTCTCGAAGCCCTTCCGCCACGGATCGGTGCTGCGCCTCTCCAGCGCCGAGGAGTCGCGTCTGCTCGCCGCCTACGGGAGCACCACCGGCGGCCCCGCTCCGAAGCCGGCCAACGCGGCCGGCGAGATCCTCCGCTACTCCTTCGACGGCGGCTCGGGCACCACGGTGCGCGACAGCTCGGGCAACAGCCAGAACGGCACGCTGCCCTCGGGCGGCACCTGGAAGGACGGCGCGCTGCAGCTCGACGGCACCGACGACTACGTCAAGCTGCCGAACGACCTGCTCGCCGGCGTCACGGACCTGACGATCCAATCCGACGTGTGGATCGACCCTGCGCAGGCGAGCCCCTACTTCCTCTACGGCCTGGGCAACACCACCAACGGCGCCGGGGACGGCTACCTCTTCACCTCGGGGAACAACTACCGGACCAGCCTCGCCACGGGGAACTGGACCACGGAGCAGACCGTCGCAGGCGGGTCCGCCCTCCCCCGTGGAGCCTGGGCCCACCTGACCTACACGCTGTCCGGCACCACCGGCACGATCTACCTCGACGGCGTGAAGGTCGCCAGCGGCACGGTCACGACCGACCCGAAGGACATCGGCGGCGGATCCACCTCGGCGAACTACATCGGCCGCTCCAACTACGACGGCGACAACCGCTTCCGCGGCCAGATCCGCGAGTTCGCGGTCTACAACCGGGCGCTCAGCGCGACCGAGGTCCTCGCCGCCTCGGGCAACACGACGGCCCTGGTCGACCTGTCGCTCAGCGGCGACGTCCTGAAGACGGCCCCGATCGTCGACTCGGCCGCCAAGACGGTCACCTTCCCGGTGAAGCCCGGGACCGACCTCACGAAGCTCACCCCGACGTTCAGCACCGCGGCCGGAGTCACGGCGAGCCCCGCCTCGGGCACCGTCCGCGACCTCTCCACCCCGCAGACCGTCGTGCTCACGCCCGCCGGCGGCGGCGCGACGACCACGTGGACGCTCAAGGCGGTCACGGTGAAGTCGCCGGTCCTGCCGGGTCTCTACGCCGACCCGAACATCGCGGTCTTCGGCGACACCTACTACATCTACGCGACCACCGACGGGACTCCCGGCTGGGGCGGCAACACCTTCTACGCCTGGTCCTCGAAGAACCTCGTCGACTGGACCCGCTCGGAGAAGCCGTTCCTGACGCTGGACGGCGCGAACGGGAACGTGCCGTGGGCCACCGGGAACGCCTGGGCGCCGACGATCATCGAGAAGGGCGGGAAGTACTACTTCTACTTCTCCGGCCACAACGCCTCGCTGAACCGCAAGACGATCGGAGTCGCGGTCGCGGACAGCCCGATGGGCCCGTTCACGGCGCAGCCGACCGCGATGATCACCAACGGCGAGTCGGTGAACTCGGGCCAGGCCATCGACCCGGCCGCCTTCACCGACCCGAAGACCGGCAAGAGCTACCTCTTCTGGGGCAACGGCTCGCCCGTCTACGCCGAGCTGTCCGACGACATGCTCTCGATCAAGGCCGGCACCATCAAGCGGATCAGCGGTCTGACCGACTTCCGCGAGGGCACCTTCGTGAACTACCGCGACGGGATGTACCACCTCACCTACTCGATCGACGACACCGGATCCGAGAACTACAAGGTCGGCTACGCGACGTCGGCCTCCGTCGACGGACCGTGGACCTACCGCGGCGTGGTCCTCGAGAAGGACCCGTCGCAGGGCATCCTCGCCACCGGCCACAACTCGATCGTCAACGTGCCCGGCACGGACGACTGGTACATCGCCTACCACCGCTTCGCCATCCCCGGCGGCAACGGGACCAACCGCGAGACGACCATCGACCGGGTCACCTTCGACAAGACGACCGGCCTCATGCAGAAGGTCGTCCCGACCCTCACCAGCGTGGCGCCGCAGACGATCGTCGACACCGCGCCGCTCGCGGCCTCCATCACGGGCACGGCGACGGTGGGCAGCACGCTGACCGCCTCCGCCTCCTCCCCGTGGACGGCGACCGGCTTCCAGTGGAAGCGCGGCGGGACCGCGATCAGCGGTGCGACGGCGTCGAGCTACACGCTCACCGCCGCTGACCGCGGAGCGACGATCTCGGTGGCCGTGACCGCCGCGAAGCCGCAGTGGACGCCGGCGACGGCCTCCGCCTCCGTCGGTCCGGTGACCGACGCGGCACCCGCGATCACCGTGACCACGACCTCCACGACGCGCTGCGTCGCCGGGAAGATCGTCGTCACCGCGACCGCCACGAATCCGAACGCCTTCGCCGCGAAGATCGTGATCGGCACGACGTGGGGCTCCAAGAGCTTCGCCGACGTCGCTCCCGGTGCCACCGTCTCGGCCGCCTTCACCACCCGGGCGACCAGCGTGACCGACGGATCCGCGACCGCCACGGCGACCGCGTTCATCGGCGGGAAGCCGGCCACGGCCTCCGCGACCGCCCCCTACTCCGCGGCCGGCTGCAGCTGACCCGCGGGCACGACCCACACCCACTGAGATCGAGCCGGCGACGACGCCGGCCGGAGAACGGAGAACACCCGACATGAACACCCGATCCCTTCTGATCCGCGGAGCCGCCGGACTGGCCGGAGGCGTCCTCCTGCTCGGAGTCGCCGGAACGGCCTTCGCCGCCGAGGTCAACTACGGCAGCGACGACGTCGACGTCAACGTCGACATCGCCGACCTCCCCGGGACCGGCGCCCTCTCGATGACCGTCGCCGCGGACTCGACGACGCTGACCGAGACCGGCTCGGACAACGTCCGCCGCCAGTTCACAGGCACCCTGCCGACCGTCACCATCACCGACACCCGCGACGCCGAGGACGTCTCCCCCGACTCCGCCTGGTACGTCATCGGCACCGCCAGCGACTTCGAGTCGGCCGACGGCTCCACCATCGGCGCCGAGAACCTCGGCTGGACCCCGGACCTGGTCGACGGCGGAGAGCTCGGCGAGGTCGCCGCCGGCGACCAGGTCGACACCGCCATCGACGGCGGCACCAACGGCGTCGGACTGAAGGGCAAGGAGCTGCTCGCGATCGTCGCCAGCAACTCCCAGCAGGTCAACCCCGAGGGCTCCTGGAGCGCCGACGCCGACCTGTTCCTCCGCACCCCCGTGAACGTGGACGCCGGCGCGTACTCGTCCACCATCACCCTGTCGCTCTTCGAGTGACCCGTCGCGGCCGGAGGATGCGCTCCCTCGGCCGCGACCCCACCACGGCCGACGCGGCCGGGCCCACCCGCCCGGCCGCGTCGTGCTTCTCCCGTGCGACCATGAGGTTCTGATGACTGCTCCGCGCCGCTCCGCCGCTCCCCGCCGCCCGCTCCTCCCCGCGCTCCTGGCGCTGGTCGTCGCCCTCCTCGGCGTGGGCGCCGCTCCGCTGGCCGTCGCGGCCGACGGAGCGATCACCTGGGCGGTCAGCCCCTCCACCGACGGCGTCCCCGACAAGCGCGCGTGGGTCGAGCTCGAGCTCGCCCCCGGCGCGAGCGCCTCCGACGAGGCGGTCGTGCGGAACCTCAGCGACCAGCCCGTGACCTTCCGCATCACCAGCGCTGACGGCTACTTCACCGACACGGGCCGCTTCAACATGCTCAACTCCGACCAGGAGTCGGTCGACGCCGGGCTGTGGATCTCCGCCCCCGAGACCGTGACCGTCGACCCGGGCGGCAGCGGCGTGGTGCCGTTCACCGTGACGGTCCCCGACAACGCCACCCCCGGCGACCACGCCGCAGGCATCGCCGCCTCCGTGCTCTCGCAGGGCACCGAGGCGGGAGGCGCGAACGTCGGAGTGGAGAGCCGCATCGGCTTCCGCGTGATGACCCGCGTGACCGGCGAGGTGACCCCCTCCTTCTCCGTCGAGGACCTGGCCAGCGACTACCGCCTCTCCTGGAACCCGTTCCAGCCCGGCTCCCTCTCGCTCGTGGCCGACGTGGTGAACACCGGCAACGTGCGCCTCCTGCTCGACGGAACGGCGAGCGCCCAGGGCGCCACCGCCCCCGTCGTCGCGGCCGACGCCCCCCAGCAGGAGCTGCTGCCCGGCGACCGGCGCAGCGTCTCGGTGCAGCTCGACGGCATCTGGCCGCTCTTCGGAGTCGGCGCCGACCTGACCATCGCGCCGACCGTCGCCGCTGCCGATCAGGAGCCGGTCGCCGCCGCTCCCGTGACGGAGTCGATCACGGTCGCGGCCGTGCCGGTCCCGCAGCTGCTCGTGATCCTCGGCGTCGCGCTCATCCTCGCGGCGCTGCTCGCCGGCCGCTCGCGCTCGCGCCGCCGCATCGCCGCCCTGGTGCAGCAGGCCAAGGAGGAGGGCCTCCGCGAGGGCGCGCGCGTCTCCTCCTGAGCCCCCTCCCTTCTCCCCTCCGTCGAGGGAACCCCGAGCCGTCGAGGGAACCCGCTACACCGGGTTCCCTCGACCGTCCAGGGTTCCCTCACCGCGCGGCCATGCGTCAGAGTGAGCGGATGACCACCACCTCCCTGGAGGCGCCGACTCGGCGTCTCGGCCTCATCGCGCTCATCGCGACCCTCGGCGGCCTCCTCTTCGGCTACGACACCGGCGTCATCAACGGCGCCCTGGAGCCGATGTCGGCCGAGCTGGGCCTCACCGCGCTGACCGAGGGAGTCGTCACCAGCTCGCTGCTCTTCGCCGCCGCGATCGGAGCGGTCTCGGGCGGACGCCTCGCCGACGCCCTCGGGAGGCGGACCACGATCCGGCTGCTCGCCGTGCTCTTCCTCGTCGGCGCCCTGGTCTGCGTCGTGGCGCCGGGCTTCGGCGTGATGGTCCTCGGGCGGGCGGTCCTCGGACTGGCCGTCGGCGGCGCCTCGGTGGTCGTGCCGATCTACCTCTCCGAGATCTCCCCCTCCGAGATCCGCGGCTCGCTCGCCGGCCGCAACGAGCTGATGATCGTGATCGGCCAGCTCGCCGCGTTCGTCGCGAACGCCGTCATCGGCACCGTCTGGGGCGAGCTGCCCGGCGTCTGGCGGATCATGCTCGCCGTCGCCGCACTCCCCGCCGGCGCACTCCTGCTCGGCATGACCCGGGTCCCGGAGTCGCCGCGCTGGCTGATCGCGCACGGCCGCCGCGACGAGGCGCTCGACGTGCTCACCACCATCCGCACGCCCGACCGGGCGCACGCGGAGGCGGAGACCATCGCCCGCTCGATCGGTGCGAAGGACGGCCCGAGGATCCCCCTGCTGCAGGCGCTGCGCGAGCGCTGGGCGGTGCGCATCCTGCTGGTGGGAATCGGGATCGGAGTCGCCCAGCAGCTCACCGGCATCAACTCGATCATGTACTACGGCCAGTCGGTGCTGAAGGAGGCGGGCTTCGACCACGACGGCGCGCTCGTCGCCAACATCGCGCCCGGGGCGATCGCCGTGATCGGCGGCCTGATCGGGCTGCGGCTCATGCAGACGATGAACCGCCGCACGACCCTCCTGCTCGGCTACTCCCTGACCACCGCGATGCACTTCCTGATCGGCATCGCCTCCGTCGCGCTCCCCGTGGGGAACCCGGCGCGGCCGTACGTGATCCTGGTGCTGGTCGTCGCGTTCGTGGGGAGCATGCAGACGTTCCTCAACATCGTCACCTGGGTGATGCTGTCCGAGATCTTCCCGCTGCGGATCCGCGGCATCGGCGTCGGCATCGCGATCTTCTGCCACTGGATCACGAACGCGGTCCTCGGCCTGTTCTTCCCCACCCTCGTCTCCGGGGTCGGCATCACCGGCACGTTCTTCCTGTTCGGCGCCGTCGGACTGCTCGCGCTCGTCTTCATCTGGAAGCGCGTGCCCGAGACCCGCGGCCGCGCCCTCGAGGAGGTCGAGGCCGGCGTCGTCTCCGGCGAGCTCCTGCGCCGCTGACGCCCGTCCTCCCCTCCCCTCCGCGAGATGCCACTTCGGTACGCCTGCGTCGGCGTGTCGCGTACCCAAGCGGCATCTCGCGGGAGGGAGGACGGGGCGGCGGCTACTGGTAGGTGACGAGGTCGGGGAGGGGGCGGACCTCGGCCATGGTCTCGGCGGGGGTGAGCATGGGCGTGTCCTCGTCGTAGAAGTTCTTCCAGCCCCAGGCGATGCCCTCGGGGGCGCCCTCGTGCAGCGCGTCCCAGGTCGCCTGCTTGTCGGGCTGCGAGCCCTGGCCGTCGACGTGGATGAGGAACTCCAGCTCGGGCCGGTCGCGGCGGATGCTGTCGCGGTCCTGCAGCATCGACAGCCGGAACTGGTGCAGCACGAACATCTTCGGCGGCAGCCCCTCGCTCTGCACCAGGTCGGCCAGCCACTCCGACACGCTGTCGACCTCGGCGGCCGAGACGCGCCCGATCTGCTCCAGCGGCTTCTGACCCGGCAGCAGGCGCCACTCCGGATCGAGCGCGAGGCCGACGTTGGGCAGCGTCAGCAGGTCCGCGTACTGCTTCGCCTGGGTGAGGAAGTCGGTCAGCCCCGACTGCAGGTCGAGCACCACGTACATCCCGGCGGCCTGCGCCGCGTCGATGTAGGGGCGGATGTCGGCGGCGTCGAGCTCGTTGGAGTAGTCGCCGTCCTTACCGGGGTCGCCCGCCGCGACCGTCGTGATGATCTCGAGGCTCGGCACGACCTGCTTACCGGTGAGCGCCCGGTACGGCTCCGCCACCGCCTCCGCCCGCGCGATCGTGGGCTCGAGGCCCTGCTCCCCCAGCACGCCGAGGACGGGTGCGCCCGGAGTGCCGTAGATCGCGACGAAGAGGTGCCCGCCGAACATCCGCTGGCCGCCGCCCGGCAGCTGCCAGCCGCTCGCGGCCGCGCGCACGGCCCACTCGGGCTCGGGCTGAGCGGCGAGCACGGGACCGAGCAGCAGCGTGCAGGAGGCGTCGGCCTCGGCGATCGCGGTCACGGCGCCGCCCGAGGCGAGCAGGTCGTCGCCGTCGACCACGGTGACGGGCACGCCGGCCGCGCGGGCGGTCGCGAGCGCGGCGACGTCGGCGTCCTGCGCGCGGGCCAGGCCGTGCAGGCCGGTCAGGGCGTCGGCTCGAGCCGGGAGGGTGCCGAAGGGAGCGTCGGAGGCGGTGGACGGCGCGGCGGCGGCGAGGTCGGCGAGCGCCAGGTCGGTCACGATCACGCCGGACGCGGTGCTGAGGGCGGCCGCGTCGGAGGCGGAGGCGACGACGTCGACGCCGGCGGGCGCGGTGACGTCGCCGATCGCGAGCACGCGGGTCACGCCGAGGCGGCCGAACTCGGCGGCGAGGGCGTCGGAGGTCGGGGCGGTGGAGGACGGAGCGGCGGACGGGGTCGCGGATCCGGTCGGGTCCGCGGAGTCGGACGGCGTCGCGGAAGCCGTGGATCCTGCGGCCGCGGCGTCCGCGGTCGGGGCGGGCGTCGCTCCGGATCCCGCCGAGCCGACCAGCAGCGGCACACCCCAGGCGATGCTCACCTGGGCGGCCCGCAGACGGGACTCGGCGACGTCCTCGACCAGGACGACCAGCGGAGCCGCGGCGAACAGGGCCGCACTCGCGGCGAGCGCGTCGGGGGCGAGCACCACCGGCCCGCTCGGAGCCGCGGTGCGGGTGCGGGGCGCCTCCTGCTGGGCGTCGTCCGGAGCGGAGGAGTCGGGCGTGCAGGCGCTGAGCAGCGGGAGCACCGCGAGACCGCCGATCACGACGCTACGGCGCGAGAGCCCGGAGCGGGAGGGGACGGAACGGGGTGTCGAGGGCATGGCAGACCTCTCCTCTCGGAGCCCGATCGGGACTCTCTGGTGCGTGGCTGGTCCTCTCGACTATCGCAGGCCCGGCGGCGGCGGACGCCGAGGGGGCCGTCCCGGGCGCGCCTCCGTCGCGGTCCGGACACGCCGAAGGGGAGCGGCGCCGCAGCACCGCTCCCCTTCGAGAGGCCGGATCAGACCGTGCGGGGGGCCTTCGCGAGGTTGGCCTCGAGCTCCTCGCGGTTCTGACGGACCACGTAGGCGGGGCGGTCGCGCTCGACGCGCCACGACTCGCTCAGCGGCGTGATCGCGACGGTGTCGAAACCGATCCGGTCGTAGAGGTCGGTCACGAAGTGGATCGCCTCGGGGTAGTCGCTCGACGTCGCGAGGGCGCGGCGGTCGGGCGTGCCGGCCGGGGTGCCGTCGGTGGTGATGTCGGCGGCCATGATGTGGTTGAACGCCTTGACGACCTTCGACTCCGGGAGGTGCTGCTGGAGCATCTCGCTGGTCGTGGTCTCGCCCTTGTCGAGCGCCTCGATGCGGCCGTCGCGCTCGAAGTAGTAGTTGTTCGTGTCGAGGACGATCTTGCCGGCGAGCGGGGCGACCGGCACCTCCTCGAGGTTCTTCAGCGGCACCGTCACCACGGCGATCTCGGCGGCCTCGGCCGCCTCCTGTGCCGTGGCGGCGCGGGCCTTCGGGCCGAGCTCCGCGATGAGGTCGGCGAGGGTCTCGGGGCCGCGCGAGTTCGCGATGACCACCTCGTCCCCGAGGGCGATGACCGCCCGTGCGACCTGGCTGCCGATGTTGCCTGCTCCGATGATTCCGTACGTCGTCATGCTGAGGAGAACGCGGAGGGCGCGCAGGCATTCCGCTCTGCGGCGTTCTCCCACGCCGCACCCAGGTCGGCCCGTCCCTCCAGTAGCCTCTGTCCTCGGGCGCCGCTGCCCGAGAAGGAGTCCGTGATGCCGCAGTTCGACCTCCCGCTCGACCTCCTCGAGCAGTACGCCCCCGAGATCGCCGAGCCCGCCGGGTTCGCCGAGTTCTGGCGCGACACGATCGCCGAGGCGAGAGCCGTCGCGACCGAGCCGCACCTCGAGCGGGTCGATGCCGGCTTCTCGCTGCTCGACACCTTCGACGTCACGTACTCCGGCTTCGGCGGCCACCCGATCCGCGCATGGCTGATCCTCCCCCGCGGCGTCGAGGGCCCCCTCCCCGGGCTCGTGACCTTCATCGGCTACGGAGGCGGCCGCGGGCAGCTCGCGGAGTGGACCGCGATGTCGGCCGCCGGCTACGCCCACCTGGTCATGGACACCCGCGGCCAGGGGTCCGGGCACCGCGCCGGAGCCACGCCCGACCCGGTGGGCAGCGGCCCGCACGCCGCCGGCTTCATGACGCAGGGCATCGAGTCGCCCGCGGAGCACTTCTACCGCCGCGTCTTCACCGACGCCGTCCGCGCGCTCGACGTGCTGTGCGCGCATCCCGCGGTCGACGCCTCCCGCGTGGCCGTCTCGGGCGGCAGCCAGGGAGGCGGGATCGCCCTGGCCGTCACCGGGATCCTGGGCCTGCTCGGCGAGTCGGAGTCGGCGCGCGCCGCGATCGTGGACGTGCCGTTCCTCTCCCACATCCCGCACGCCGTGCGGCTGGTCGACACGATGCCGTACGGCGAGATCGTGCAGTACCTGCACACCCACCGCGGTGCCGAGGCGCGCGTGTTCCACACCCTCTCGTACTTCGACGGCACCTCCTTCGCCCCCTACGCGCAGTCCCCCGCGCTGTTCTCGGTGGCGCTCCGCGACGACATCTGCCCGCCGTCGACCGTCTACGCGTCCTACAACCGCTACGCCGGACCCCGCGAGATCCGCGTCTACCCGTTCAACGGCCACGAGGGCGGCGAGGCGTTCCAGATAGGCGAGCACGTGCGCTTCCTGGGGCGCGAGCTGGCCTGACGCCGCCCCGGATCTTGCGAAATTTCGCGAGATGGGCCGCTGCGGACGAGATCGTGCCGCACGGCACGGCATCTCGTCCGCAGGGGACCACCTCGAGAGGCTCCCCGCTCTCGACGGGCGCCGCTTTGTGACGTCGTGCGTCGCCCTCGGTACCCGATCGCGGCTCCGCTGGGCACTATCGACTCCATGACCCGCCAGATCCGCTTCAACGCCTTCGACATGAACTGCGTCGCCCACCAGTCCTCGGGCATGTGGCGCCACCCCCAGGACCAGTCCTGGCGGTACAAGGACCTCTCGTACTGGACCGACCTGGCGAAGCTGCTCGAGCGCGGCACCTTCGACGGGATCTTCATCGCCGACGTGCTCGGCACCTACGACGTCTACGGCGGCTCGAACGAGGCGGCGATCCGCCACGGCGCGCAGGTCCCCGTCAACGACCCGATCCTCCTCGTCTCGGCGATGGCCGCCGCGACCGAGCACCTCGGCTTCGGCATCACCGCGGGCACCGCCTACGAGCACCCGTACCCGTTCGCGCGGCGCATGTCGACGCTCGACCACCTGACGAAGGGCCGCGTGGGCTGGAACGTCGTCACCGGCTACCTCCCCAGCGCCGCCCGCAACATGGGCCACGAGGACCAGCTGGAGCACGACGACCGCTACGACGTCGCCGACGAGTACCTCGAGGTGCTCTACAAGCTGTGGGAGGGGTCGTGGGAGGACGACGCGGTCGTCCGCGACCGCGAGTCCGGCGTCTTCACCGACCCGGCGAAGGTGCACGAGATCGGGCACCGCGGCAAGAACTTCACCGTCCCCGGCATCCACCTCTCGGAGCCGTCGGTGCAGCGGACCCCCGTCATCTACCAGGCGGGAGCCTCGCCGCGCGGCATCCGCTTCGCGGCGGGCAACGCGGAGGCGATCTTCGTCGCGTCCTCGACGAAGGCGGGCCTGAAGGCGACCGTCTCGCGCATCCGCGACGCTCTCGAGGCGGCCGGCCGCGACCGCTATTCCGCGAAGATCTACACCCTGCTGACGATCATCACCGCCGAGACCAGCGAGGCCGCGCACGAGAAGCACCGCGACTACCTCTCCTACGGGAGCGAGGAGGGGGCGCTGGTCTTCATGTCGGGCTGGATGGGCATCGACCTGTCGCAGTACGACCTCGACGAGCCGATCGGCAACGTGAAGAGCAACGCGATCCAGTCGGCCGTCGCCAACTTCCAGGAGGCGAACGAGGACGGCTCGGAGTGGAAGGTCCGCGACATCGCCAAGCTCAGCGTGATCGGCGGGCTCGGCCCGTTCGTCGTCGGCTCGCCCGCGGAGGTGGCCGACCACCTGCAGGAGTGGGTCGAGGAGACCGACGTGGACGGGTTCAACCTCGCCTACGCGATCACGCCCGGCACGTTCGAGGACGTGGTGGAGTTCATCGTGCCGGAGCTGCGCCGCCGCGGCGCGTACCCGGAGGAGTACGTCGAGGGGAGCCTCCGCCAGAAGCTGCACGGCCGCGGCGACCGGCTGCCGGAGGAGCACCTCGGCGCCGGATTCCGCTACGCGCCGGCATCGGTCTGACGCGAGGGGGGGCGGCGGGTCGCCGGGCTACAGGGGTCTCGATACGCCGCTCAGCGGCTACTCGCCCAGCATGAGGCGGGGGGCGGAGTCCGGTCACCGGGCGTCCGTCTCCTGCTGATCGAGCAGCGCGCATCGCCTGAGGAGATCTCTCTCCTGCTGATCGAGCAGGGTGCGCAGCGCGCGTATCGAGATCCCTCTCCTGCTGATCGAGCAGGGTGCGCAGCGCGCGTATCGAGATCCCTCTCCTGCTGATCGAGGAGCGCGCGTCTCGAGATCCACCCCGCTCCCGCAGTCACCCCGGACGCACGAGCACCCCGCCGCGATGCGCGACGGGGTGCTCGGGACGTGCGGAGGGGCTCAGCCCTCGAAGGTGGCGTCGAGCGTGATGTCGACTCCGGTGAGCGCCTTGCTGACAGGGCAGGTCTCCTTGGCCTCGTCGGCGGCCTTGAGGAAGGCGGCCTCGTCGATGCCGGAGACCTCGCCGCTCACGATGAGCTTGATGCCAGTGAGCTTGAATCCGCCGGCCGAGTCCGGGCCGAGCGAGACGTCGGCGCGGACGTCGAGCGCCTCGACGGTGCCGCCGGCCTGGCCGAGGACGGCCGAGAACTGCATCGCGTAGCAGGCGGAGTGGGCGGCCGCGAGGAGCTCCTCGGGGCTGGTCGAGCCATTGGCGTCGTCGGCGGCGCGCTTGGGGAACGAGACGTCGTAGGTGCCGATCTTCGAGCTCGAGAGCTCGACCTGGCCCTCGCCGGTCTCGAGCGAGCCGTTCCAGGCGGTGCGTGCGGTACGAGTGGGCATGAGTCCTCCTTGGGGGGGGCGGGGAGAGCAGTAGAACGATCGTTCTCCCCTGATGCGCCGAGCCTAGGTGGAACGCGCGTCGTCCTGCAACCACCGACCTCGGACCCTCGGCGAGATGCCAGTCCGGTACGCCTCCGTCGGCGTGTCGCGTACTGAAGTGGCATCTCGCGGAGGGAGGACGGGGGTGGCGGTCAGTGCACGAGCTTCAGGCCGACGACGCAGCCGACGATCCCGAGGACCAGCAGCGTGCGCACGAGCGAGAAGCCCTCGCCGCCGAAGAACATGCCGTAGAGAACGGTCAGCGAGGCGCCGATCCCGACCCAGACCGCGTAAGCCGTGCCGGTGGGCAGCTCGCGCATCGCGTAGGCGAGGCCGGCCATGCTCGCGACGACGCCGACTCCGAAGACGACCGACGGGCCGAGCCGGGTGAATCCCTCGGACTTGCCGAGGGCGGTGGCCCATACGGCTTCGAGGACACCGGAGAGGATGAGGACGATCCAGGACATGACGACTCCTTGTCGAGTCAGTCTTGTCGCGTTCCGGGTACTGCTCCCTCGTCCGGTCGCCGTCATCGGCTCACGCCAGTCTGGCGGACCCCCCTGTGCAGGCCCTGCGCGGCGTCGTCTCGCGAGATGCCCGCCCGCGGTCGAGATGCCGCGGCAGACCGGGGCATCTCGACCGCGCCGCCCCATGTCGCGAAATTTCGCGAGATGGGGGGCGGGTCAGGAGGCGGTGCGGCGGGAGGAGCCGCGCGTGGCGAGGTGCACGAGCACGCCGACCCCGAGCAGCACCGCGGAGTAGAGCCAGACCATCGGGTCCTGCTGGCTGAGCAGCAGCACGCAGGAGGCGACGCCGAGCACCGGGATCACGGTCCAGACCCGGAAGTGGGCGTGCTCGACCCGGTCGCGCCGCAGCACGAGCACCGACACGTTGGTGCTGATGAACACCAGCAGGAGCAGCAGCACCACGGTCTCGGCGAGGGTCGCCAGATCGCCGACGAGGGTCAGGAGGCACGCGGCCACGGTGGTCACCGCGATCGCCACCCACGGCGTCCGCCGGTTCGGCAGCACCCGCCCGAGCACGTCGGGGAGCAGTCCGTCCTTCGCCATCCCGTAGGTGACCCGGCTCGCCATGATCATCGTCAGCAGCGCGCCGTTCGCGACCGCGATCAGCGCGATGAGGCTGAACAGCCAGGCCGGGACGCCCGCTCCGCTCGCTGTCACCACGTCGAGCAGCGGCGCGGAGGATCCGGCCAGCTCGTCCGCGGGCACGGCGATCGAGCTCGCGAGGCCGACCAGCACGTAGACGCCGCCGGCCGTGAGGAGGGAGCCGAACAGGGCCTTCGGATAGACGCGGCTCGGGTCGCGGATCTCCTCGGCGATGTTCGCCGAGGTCTCGAAGCCGACGAAGGAGTAGTACGCGATGATCGCCGCGCCGAGCACCGCCAGCGCGGGAGCCTGCTCCGAGCTGAGCTCGACCGTGCGCGAGAGGTCGCCGCCGCCTCCCGCCACGAGCAGTGCGACGCAGGCGATCACGATCACGAGGCCGCCGACCTCGATGATCGTCATCACCGTGTTGCTGAGCAGCGACTCCGCGACGCCCCGCGCGTTCAGGCAGGCGACGAGGATCAGGAAGACGATCGCGGTCGGCACGGTCGGCAGGTCGAGGAAGGTGCCGAGGTAGTCGCCGGCGAACGCGAGCGAGAGGCCGGCCGCGCTGGTGACTCCCGCGGCGAGCATGGCGAAGCCCACCAGGAACGAGACGATCGGGCGCTTGAAGGCCCGCTGCGCGAACACGGCCGCGCCTCCGGCCTTCGGGTACTTGGTGACCAGCTCGGCGTAGGAGCCGGCGGTCAGCAGCGCGAGCCCGAGCGCGAGCAGCAGCGGCATCCAGACGGCGCCGCCGACCTCGGCCGACAGGGTGCCCATGAGGGCGTAGATGCCGGCGCCGAGCACGTCGCCGAGGATGAAGAAGTAGAGCAGCGGGCCGGTGATGCGGCGCTTGAGGGAGGTGCCGCCGCCCTCGGTCGCGGGGGTGTGGCTCGTGGTCGCCATGTCGTCCTCTCGTCGCGCACTCGGAGCGAGCACGACGGGCAACGGTAGGCGCGGGGCTCGCCGCGACGCGAGAAGGTTGACCGGCCGGGTGCGGGAGCGCTACGCGCGCGGCCCCTGGCCGGGACGGGAGGCGTCAGTCGACGACGACGTGCTCGCCACCGCGCTGGTCGGCGATCTCGCGGCCGACCTCCTCCGCCTCCTGGCGGGAGTCGTGGTGGCTGAGCGCGACACGCGCGCGGGCGATGCGGTTGTGCCAGCCCTGCTCGTCGGAGTAGGTCTCGATGGGGAGGGACGTGGTGCTCATGGTGCTCCTTCGTGGTTGCGTGCCCCTTCAGGACACCTCGTGCTCCCGCCGCGGACGAGCGGGTCGACGCCGGGCGCACGGACCGGACGCGCAGGAGCGCCCGGAGCCGCTGGGCCCCGGGCGCTCGGTCGGGTCAGGAGATCGCGGCGCGGAGGGCGGCCGCGGCGGCTCCCACGTCCGGGGCGCTGTATATGGCGCTGCCGGCGACGGCGACCTGGGCACCCGAGCGCTGCACGGCCGCGATCGTGTCGGTGCTCACGCCTCCGGCGACGGAGAAGGGGACGCCCGAGGAGGTGCCGTCGGTCAGCAGGGAGTCGAGGGTGTACCCGTCCTCCGCCTGCTCGTCGAGGCCGGCGTGCATCTCGACGAACTCGGCGCCGAGGGCGACGACCTGCTTCGCGCGCTCGGCCTTGTCGGGCACTCCGATGAGGTCGACGACGACGCCCTTGCCGTGCTTCGTCGCGGCCGTGACCGCTCCGGTGATGGTGCTGTCGCCGGCGACGCCGAGGACCGTCACCAGGTCGGCTCCGGCCGAGAAGGCCATGTCGGCCTCGAGCTCACCGGCGTCCATGGTCTTGAGGTCGGCGAAGACGATCTTGTCGGGGTGCGCCTCCTTGACGGCCGTGATGGCCGAGACTCCGGCGCTCTTGATGAGCGGGGTGCCGAGCTCGAGGATGTCGACGTGCGGCGCGGCCTGGGCGGCGAGCTCGAGGGCGGTCTCGGTGCTGAGAGTGTCCATGGCGAACTGGAGCTTCATGGGTGCTTCTTCCTGATCGGCGGGGCGGGAGCGCGGAGGTGCGGTCCCGGGTCGTGGGGGTCGGGTCATTCGAGGTTCGCGTGACGCGGCCAGAGGTCGTCTGGTCGGGTCATTCGAGATTCGCGTGACGCGGCCAGAGGTCGTCGGCGTCGATGCCGCTGCGCTTCCACAGAGCGTGGAAGAGCGCGTCCCCGGTGAGGACGACGGTCTGCTCGAACAGCCCGCCTGAGTACTGCGCGGAGGCGGTGCCGGAGCGGTCGAGCTTCTCGGCCGCGGGCACGACGACGACGGCGGAGGCGAGCTCGGCCAGCGGAGAGGAGCCGGCGGTGGTCAGCGCGGCGACCCTGGCTCCGGCGTCGACGGCGCTCTGCGCGGCGCGGACGATGCCCGCGGTGGTGCCGGAGCCGCTCGCGGTCAGCAGCACGTCGCCAGGAGCGATGGCCGGGGTGGTCGCGTCGCCGACGACGTGGACGCGCAGGCCCAGGTGCATCAGCCGCATCGCGGTCATCCGGAGGGCGAGGCCCGAGCGGCCGGCGCCGTGCACGAAGACCCGGTCGGCTCCGGCGAGGAGCGAGGCGACCTGCTCCAGCTGCTTGCCGCCGCCGCGGACGAGGGCATCGGCCGCGGCCGAGACCTCCGCGGTGATGACGGCGAGGGCGGAGGCGGGGGCCTGCGTCGGGTCGGTGGTGTCGCTCATGTCTCCAGCGTGCGCCGCTCCGTCCCGTCCGGCTGCCCCCTGACCGAGCAGGACGGCCTACCCGGTCGGGTGGGTCACGTGACTACGGGTAGGAGGGCGGGTAGGTTCGCGGGATGGACGACTCCGCTCACGCCTCCCGCTCGGCACTGCTCGAGCACGCCCGGATGGTCGCCGACCAGGCCGACCGGCACGCGGTGACGCTGGAGGCGGTGCTCGCCGCGCTCCGCTCCCCGCGGCTCGACGACCGGGCGGCGCGGGCGGAGGTGGTGGAGATCGCGACGAACGCGCTCGTCGAGCTGCGCACGGCGAGCGACGAGCAGCGCAGCGCGATGCTGGAGCCGGTGGTGGGGGCGTTCGCGCGCCTCCGCAGCGACCTCCGACCGCTGGTGCGGTTCGCCGATCTCGATGTGCAGTTCGTGGAGCCGCCGACGACCGGGCGCGCTCTGCCGGGCGAGGTGGCGCATGCGGCGCGGGCGATCGTCCGGGCCGCGGTGCTCGCCTCCGTCGAGGCGGAGGAGACGCGGCGGGTGCGGATCCAGTGGGACTGCGACGGCCTGAACCTGCTCATCGAGATCCGCGACGACGGCAGCGGGAGGCTGAGCGCCCGCGACGAGGCGCTCCGGCCGATCGCGGAGCGGGTGCGCGGGCTCGACGGCGGCCTTGAGATCACCTCGACCGCGGGCTGGGGGTCGACCCTGTCGATCCGCCTGCCGCTCGACCCGCCGGCGCAGCCGGACGGACTCGAGCTGGCGGCGCTGAGCGCCCGGGAGCGCGAGGTGCTGCACCTGGTGACGCTCGGCGCCTCCAACCGCGGCATCGCGGAGGAGCTCGGGATCAGCGGGAACACCGCGAAGTTCCACGTGTCGAACCTGCTGCGCAAGGCCGGGGCGCGCACCCGCGCCGAACTCGCGGCCCTCGCTCGCTGAGCACGGGCCGCCGCCCTCGCGAGATGGGACCGGGCGGACGAGATGTCCCGGCAGGCCGCAGCATCTCGTCCGCCCGGGGAGATCTCGCGAAATTTCGCGAGATCGGGGAGGGGAGGCGGGGCGGGGTCAGGGGCTGACCATGCCGCCGTTGACGTTGAGGGTCTCGCCGAGGACGTAGCTCGACTCGGCGGAGGCGAGGAACACGTAGGCGGGGGCCTGCTCGGCGGGCTGCGCGGCGCGGCCCATCGGCGCCTCGCTCGAGCCGAACTCGGGCAGGCTCTCGGGGTCGACGCCGCCGCTGACCTGCAGGGCGGTCCAGGTCGGGCCGGGGGCGACGACGTTCACGCGGATGCCCTTCGCGGCGAGCTGCTGCGCGAGGCCCTTCGAGAGGTTGTTGATCGCGCCCTTGGTCATCGCGTAGTCGAGGCGGTCGGGGGCGGGCTTGTGCGCCTCCGCCGACGCCGTGTTGATGATCGTGGAGCCCGCGGGGAGGTGCGGCAGCGCCGCGCGGATGATGCGGAACGGCGCGAACACGTTGACCGCGAAGGTCGTCTCGAACTGCTCGTCAGTGAGCTCGAGGACGTCCTCCTGCCAGATCTGCTTGCCGGCGACGTTCACGACCGCGTCGAGCCCGCCCAGGCCCTCGACCGCCTCCGCCACGAGCCGGGTGCAGTACTCGGCACTCGTGAGATCGCCGGGGATCGGCACGGCGGTGCGCCCCTCCGCGCGGATCAGCTCGGTCACGTGCTGCGCGTCCTCCTCCTCGCTCGGAAGGTAGGCGAGGGCGACGTCGGCGCCCTCGCGGGCGAAGGCGATGGCCACGGCGGCGCCGATCCCGGAGTCGGCTCCCGTGATGAGCGCGCGGCGGCCCGCGAGTCGGCCCGTGCCTCGGTAGCTCTCCTCGCCGAGGTCGGGCACCGGCGTCATCCGCGACTGCAGGCCCGGCTCGGGCTGCTGCTGCACCGGCGGGGTGACGTTCGGGTACTGCGTCGCGGGGTTCGTGAACGTGTACTGATCGGGCATGGCTCCTCCGTCCGCGGACCAGGGATCGGGCCGCTCACCCTCATGCAACGCGCCCGGACGGCGCCGGACCACCCGTACCCGCCCGCGGTCCGCTGTGGTACCGGCGCTCGGAGCAGGTGAACACCGGGCGGACAGGACCCGCCCCGTCCCCCTTCGCCGCGCAGGCGTGCGAGGCTTGATGGTCGCCTTCCCGCCCCCTCGCACTCAGGACACCGTGAACCCTCAGGACACCGCGAAAGCCCCCGCCTTCCCCTGGATCGGCCTGCTCACGCTCGCCGGCGCCGTCTTCGTGTCGGTCACCAGCGAGTTCCTCCCGACCGGCCTCATCCCCGACATGTCGCGCGACCTCGGCGTGAGCATCTCGCTCACCGGCCAGCTCGTCACGATCTTCGCCGCGACCGTCGTCGTCGCGACGACCCCGCTGACCCTGGTGACGCAGCGCTTCTCGCGCAAGAGCCTCCTCCTGGTGGCGCTGTGCACCATCGCGGTCGCCAACGTCCTCGCCGCGCTCGCTCCGACCTTCGGGCTGCTCATCGGCGCACGCGTCCTCGGCGGTCTCGCCCACGGCCTCTTCTGGGCGATCGTCGCCGCCTACTCCGCGCACCTCGTCGCTCCGGAGCAGCTCGGCCGCGCGACCGCGATCACGGCGGGCGGCGGATCCGCGGCCTTCGTCCTCGGCGTCCCCCTGGGCACGGCGCTCGGGCACGCGTTCGGCTGGCGGCCCACCTTCGCGATCCTCGGCGGCGTGGTCCTCGTGCTCGCGCTGATCGTGGTGAAGTTCCTGCCCGCGGTCGACCATCACATCCCGCTGCGGACCGGCGAGATCCGCCTGCCCGCCCGGAAGGACCGCACGCTCCCCCGCATCATCGGCGTCTGCGTCGTCATCCTCCTGGTGCTGATCGGCCAGAACACCCTCTCGACCTACATCACGCCCTGGCTCGAGAACGCCTCGTTCGCCCCCGACACAGTGCCGCTCGTGCTCTTCGCTTTCGGCGGTGCGGGGGCGGTCGGACTCGTCCTGGCCGGCTTCGCGACCGACCGCTTCCCCCGCTCCGGCTTCGTGGTCGCCGCGATCGCGGTCGTGCTGGCGCTGGCGGGCCTGGCCGTCGCCGCGGGCACCGGCGCCGCCACGGCCGTGGTCGTCGCCGCCGTGGTCTGGAACATCGCGTTCGGCGGCATCCCGGCGATGCTGCAGACCCGGATGCTGCGCACCTCCTCCTTCCAGCTGCGGAGCCTCGCCGCGGCGCTGCAGACGACGGCGTTCAACATCGGCATCGGCGGCGGCGCGGTCGTCGGCGGACTGGCCATCGACGCCAGCGGCCTCGACGTGCTGCCGTGGGTCGCGATCGTCATCGTCGCGGTGGGGCTCGTCGTCAGCCTGATCGTCGACGCCCGGGCGACGGCCGCGGTGCGGGCGGAGGCGGTCCCCAGCCGCTGATCGTGTTCACAACTCAGGAAGAATGTGCTCCGGCGCGCTCCGATCCGCGCGTTCGTGCTCCTCGTGGAACGTTCTTCCTGAGTTGTGAACACAGCGGCCTTCCTGAGTCGTGGGCGCGGCGGCGTTCCAGCGTCGTGAACACGGCCGCCTGCCTCCGTCGTGAACACGGCCGCCTGCCTCCGTCGTGAACACGGTCGCCTTCTCCGTTGAACACGGGGATGTCGTCCGCAGGGACGACGCGGTGCCCCGGGGAGCAGGGGATACGGTCGAGCGATGAGAGACGGAACCCGATGAGCCCGCGCACCCTCGAGCCGCCGCTGGCACTCCCCTACTACGGAGCCCCGCCGATGGCGGCCCTCCGCCGCTTCTTCGGCAACTACCTCCGCTTCCGCGGAAGGGCGAGCCGGGCCGAGTACTGGTGGATCATCCTCCTCGGCAGCGTGGTCACCGCGCTGCTGCAGATCGCCGACGGCGGTCGGTGGGGCCTCGACCTGACGCTGACGCCGTACCCCAGCCGCGGGCCCTTCGACACCGCATGGGTCGCCGCCGTCGCCGGGATCATCGGCCTCGCGACGCTGATCCCCTCTCTGTCGCTGGTCTGGCGCCGGCTGCACGACGTGAACCGCAGCGGGCTCTGGATCCTCGCGGGGCTCATCCCGATCGCCGGCTACGTGTTCCTGCTGATCCTGTTCGTGCTGCCGCCGCGCCCCGGGGGCGCCCGGTTCGACTGAGCTCCGCGAGGCCGCGAGCCCGCGCGTCTCGGGCGGGCGCCGCGTCCGGGCCGGGAGCCCGCGGCTCGGGTCCTCTACGCGCACCAGTCGCGCGAGCGTCCGTTGACGCTGCGGGAGGTGTCGCCGGTGCCGAGGTCGACGAGCACGGTCGAGGTCGCGCTGAAGCCCGGCTCACCCGGGTAGTCGTCCGGCCGGCCCTCGACCGAGACGGTCTCGACGGCGAGGTACTGCCCGTTCGGCGAGAGGCAGACGCCGCGGATGCGCCCCGTCGGCGAGGTGCGGAACACCTCCGAGGTTCCGGACGCGTCGACGCGGACGACGGAGTACTGGGTCGCACTGGTCTCCGGCGCGTACTCGGCCTCGAGCTCCACGTAGCTCCCGGAGTCGAGGAGCAGGATCTGCACCGGCGACGCGGTCGCGCTCACCTCCGCCGGCGGGAGGGCGAGCGTCTCGACCGAGCCGTCGGCCAGGTCGATCAGCGAGCCCGCCTCGGGGTCGGCCACCACGAGCCGGTTCGCGCCGGGCACGAATCCCCGCAGCTCCGCGTGCTGCCCGAGCGGGCTGATCGAGCCGGGCGTCAGCAGGTCGAGCAGGAGCACGGTGTCGTCGAGCGAGTGGGTGACGACGGAGGTGGTGCCGGGCACGAACATCCAGTCGCGCGCCCGCAGCGGACCGCCGTCGATCCCGAGCACGGGGACCGCCTCGGCCTTCTGGTCGGTGAGGTCGTAGGAGTAGAGGGCGCGGTCGAGCGGGCCCGACGGCGCCTGCCCGGTGAAGGTCCAGCCGAGCACGCCCTTCTCGGGCGAGGAGTGCAGCTCGCGCACGGTTCCGGGACCGGGGAGCGGGATGACGCCCTCGGAGCCGGTGTCGAGCGTGACCGTGCGGAGGAGGTTCGTGTCGTCGGGCTCGATGGTCACGACCACCAGCACCGGGCCGACGACGACGTAGTCCTGGATCCGGTCGGCCGTGACGAGGACGCGGGTGTCGCCTCCCGAGAGGGGCCGCACCCGGACGGCGTCGGGCTGCGACGGATCGTCGGCGGTGCGGTCGAGGGTGAAGAGGTCGGGGTCCTTGGTGGTGAAGGAGGCGGCGAGGTCGGAGGCGGACCCCGTCGCGGCGCTGCGGGCCTCGTCGATCCCGATCTCGTAGGTGGTGGCGTAGCGGAGGGTGTCGGTGAAGGTCACCGTGAGCATGCCGCCGTCGAGCTCGGCGGTGTGCGGGGCGTCCGGAGTCACGGTGACGCGGTCGAGCGCGTCCGGCTCGAGCGCCTGGTCGAGGTGCAGGCGAGCGCGGGAGCCGTCGCGCTCGACCACTCCGTCGGTGCTGACCTCGAGGGAGGCGACCCGGGGCCCCTTCGCGACAGTGGCGGCGGTGAGACCGCCGACCGCGAGCACGAGCACGGCGACGACGGCCCAGAAGAGGCGGGGGAAGCCGCGGGACCGTGCGGAACCGAGGCCGGGAGTCCGCCGCGCGCCGCTCCGGCCCGTTCCTCCGGTCCGGACCTCGGTCGCGAACGGATCAGTAGACATACGGCATCGAGGGCTCGTCGATCGGGGTGACCGAGTCCGGCTCCAGCACGACCGCCTCGGCGCTGGTGACACTCGGATTCGCGCCGAAGCCACCGCTCGCCTCCAGCCACTGCCCCTCCGACCAGGTGTCGGCCCAGCCTGCCTGGTGGACCGGCACGCCCACCGGCTGCGCGTCCACCGCGCAGCAGGTGACCACGAAGCGGGCGATGTAGAAGACGTTCTCGGGGTCGGAGGCGTCGGGGGTCACGAATCCGCTCACCGTGGCCGTGCGGCCGGCGAGGAACTGCTCGCTCGCCCCCTGGCGCAGCAGGGTCGCCCAGTCGCGCACGCTGAAGGAGGCGGTGTCGCCGGTGGGCGCCGCGGCGGTCACCGAAGCGTCGACGGCGCTGGTGTTGACCTCGCGCTGCGTCGCGGTCGAGGCGGTGAGAGCGGCCGGCGGGAGCACGAGCAGGGCGACGGCGGCCGCGGCGATCACCGCGACTCCGGCCGCGACCGCGACCACCCGGCGCCAGGGGCGGACGGGCGCGGGGGCGTGGAGGTGCTCGACGTCGCCCTCGTGCTCGTGGGCGTCCTCCTCAGCGCCCGGCACCACCGCGAACGCCGCGATCAGCAGCACTCCGGCGATCACCGCGAGCACCACCGAGAACTCGAAGTAGCGGGGATGGATGTAGAGGCCGAGCCGACCGGTCGCCGCGAGCCACAGGGTCGAGACGACGCCGATCAGGCTGAGGACGACGCCCTTCCAGCGGGCGAGGAGCCGCTCAGAGCGCATAGTTCACCGCCAGTCCCAGCACGGCGGCGGCGAGGGCGACCAGCACGGTGACGCGCACCAGCGTCGCGGCCGAGAAGGTGGTGCGCAGCAGCGCGAGCATCTTGACGTCGATCATCGGGCCGAAGACGAGGAACGCGATGATGCCTCCCGGCAGGAACGTGGAGCCGAACGAGAGCACGAAGAACGCGTCGACGTTCGAGCAGATCGAGATGACGAAGGCGAGCACCATCAGCGCCAGCACCGACCAGAGCGGGTCGCCACCGAGCGTGGTCAGCACGTCGCGCGAGACGCCGACCTGGATCAGCCCCGCGATGGCGGCGCCGACGAACAGCGCCGGCATCATCGCCCCGGTCTCCTCGGCGAACAGCAGCACGCTGCGCCGGGAGCGGTCGCGGAGGGAGCGGGAGGGCCGCTCGCCCGCCTCGCACGCCGCGCGGAAGCGGTCGGTGAGCAGGCTCATCGGCTCGGAGTGGCGGCTGAAGATCCAGCCGACGAGGTTCGCGATCGCGAAGCCGCCGACGATGCGCCAGACGAGGATCCCGTCGGCCCAGCCGAAGGCCTGGTAGGTCGTGACGATGGTGATCGGATTCACGATCGGCGCGGCGAGCAGGAACGTCATCGACTCCGACACCGAGAGGCCCTTGACGATGAGCCCGCGGGCGAGCGGCACGTTGCCGCACTCGCAGACCGGGAGGAGCACGCCGAGCAGCGAGATCACGAGCCGCCGCGGGAGCGCCCGCTTCGGCAGGATCCTCAGCAGCACGGCCTCGGGCACCCACAGCTGCACGGCGATCGAGAGGACGATGCCGAGGAACACGAACGGCAGCGACTCGATGACGACGCTGATCGAGAGGGTGAGGAAGTCGCGCACCGCGTCCGAGAGGGCGTCGCCCGCCGCGTCCGGGGCGAGCAGGCGCGTCGCCACGAGGGCGGCGACCAGGACGAGCCCGAGGAGTGGCCCGCGCCGCGACCGCCGGGCGCCCGGGGACGCGCGGGTCGGGGCGGCGAGCGCGGATTCGGGGGACATCCCGACCCATCGTAGGCGGGGTGCGGGCGCGGGCCTCGGGCAGGCGTGCGGAGCTGCCGGGTACGCGGACAGAGGGTCTGCGCGCGAGTGTCCAGAAGTTGTCGCACTCGGTAGGCGAGTGCGACAACTCCTGGACACTCACGGGAGCAGGCACCCGCAAGCACACGCGCGCGCCGCTCCGAGGAGCGAGTGGTCAGAAGTTGTCGCACTCGAGGGGCGAGTGCGACAACTCGTGGACACTCGCGGGAGCAGGCACGTCCGGGGCGGGGCGGCCGGCGGGTGCAGGATGAGCGCATGCCCGCCTCCCCCGCGCACCCCCTCCGCGTGCGGATGCAGCCGCGCGCGATCGACGAGGCGCACCGCGTCTCGAGTCCGCTCGAGCTGCTCGTCGACCTGACCTTCGTCGTCGCGATCGCTCAGATCGCCCAGCAGCTCGCCCACGCCACCGAGGAGGGGCACCTCGCCGAGGGGCTCCTCCCCTTCGGCATGGTGTTCTTCGCGATCTGGTGGGCGTGGATGAACTTCACCTGGTTCGCGTCCGGGTACGACACCGACGACGTGCCCTACCGGCTGCTGACCCTCGCTCAGATGGGCGGCGTCCTGGTGCTCGCGGCCGGAGTCCCCGCCGGCTTCGAGGAGGGCGACTACCGCGCGATCACCATCGGCTACGCGATCATGCGTTTCGCGCTGGTGAGCCAGTGGATCCGCGTCGCCGTGTCGACTCCGGAGCACCGCACCTCCGCCGTGCGCAACGCCGTCGGCTTCTCGATCGTGCAGGTCGGCTGGCTGCTGCGGCTGCTCCTGCCCGAGGAGGTCGGGGTGGTGAGCTTCCTGCTCCTGGTCGCCTGCGAGCTGGCGGTGCCCCTCTGGGCGCAGCGGGCGGGGGACGCGAACTGGCATCCGCACCACGTCGCCGAGCGGTACGGGCTGTTCACGATCATCCTGCTCGGCGAGGGCGTCCTCGCGGCGGTGATGGGCGTGCAGCGGGCGGTGACGGAGTCGGGCGTCAGCACCTCGCTCGTGCTGGTCGCGGCCTGCGGGCTGGTGATCGTGTTCGCCCTGTGGTGGCTGTCGTTCTCGCATCCCTCCGGCGAGCTGCTGGAGCAGCGGCGCGGGCTCTCCTACCGCTGGGGCTACGCGCACTTCGCGGCGTTCGCGGCTCTCGCGGCGCTGGGATCCGGGCTGGAGGCGGCCGTCGCCGCGACCGCGGGCCACCTCGAGGCGTCCGACACGGTGATCGGCGCGGCCGTCGCGGTGCCGGTCGCCGCCTTCGTGCTGACCCTGTGGGCGGTGCACGCGCCGCTCGGCGAGCATCAGCCGATGCCCGCGCGCCTGGCGCTCCCCGGCGTCGCGCTGGCGCTCGCGACTCCGCTGCTGGCGGGAGCGCTCGGCGTGGGCGGTGTGCTGGTCGTGCTGGCCGCGGTGTCGGCGGGGCTGGTCGCCGTGGTGGTGGCGCGCGGGCGCACGGCGGACTGACGGGGCGGCGCGAGAGGCGCGTCGTGGGTGCGGAGGAGCGGCCGGCGCCTCGAGACACCGCGCTCGCCGCGAGACGCCGGAGCGGAGACGGTGTCTCGGCGTCAGCGGGACGCTTCAGCGACCGCGGCGGCTCCCCTGCGCGGCGGGGGCACGAGGCGGCACGACAGCACGTCGATCGCCGGGACACCGCGCTGACAGCCGAGACGCCGGGACGGGAGCGGTGTCTCGGCAGCGGAGGGACGGCTCGGCGGAAGCTGCGGCCGTGGCGTCAGCGGCGCGCGCGGGGCGCGGCAGCGGCTACCGCCGGCGCGGCGACGGCTCCGGCCGGCGGGGCACCCAGCAGCGGACGCGCGAGCGGTAGCGCTCGAAGTCGGCGCCGAAGCGGGCGGCGAGGTCCGCCTCCTCCAGCGGGCGCACGGCCTGGTTCCAGGCGACGGCGCCGAGGAGCGCGTACAGCACGACCAGCCACGACGAGAGCAGCAGCCCGACCGCCACCCCCTGCGCGATGCCGGCGACGGCCATCGGGTTGCGGACCCAGCGGTAGGGGCCGGCGATCACCAGCCGATTGGTCATCGCGATCGGCAGCGGCGTGCCGTCGCCGAGGAGCGACATCGTCAGCGCCGACCAGATCCCGAGCGCGCTCGCCGCGACCAGCAGCACGACGCCGAGGCCGACGACCGCGGGCGGTGCCGCTCCGGCGCCCACGCCCCAGCGCGCCTCCAGCGCAGCGATCACCAGCGGGATCACGACCAGCGCGCCTCCCCAGAACACCGCGATCTGCCCGAGGGTCGCCGCGAGGTGCGAGCCGGGCCGGCGGCCCGCGGTCGCGACGCGGAACGAGAAGGGACCGGAGGCGATCCAGCGCGTGGGCACCCGCCCGAGCAGGAGCAGGCACGCCGCGACGACGGAGCCGCCCGCCGCGGCGAGCATCGCGACGACGCCCCAGCCCGCTTCCCCCGTCAGGGTGGCCCAGACGGCCAGCGCGACGGCGACGAGGAGCGTCCAGGCCGTCGCGGTGACGGCCGCCCAGCGCATCCCGGCCGCGGCGAGAGCGGAGGCGCCGACGAACAGCGGGAGGTCGAGAGCCGCGACAGGAACGGGATCGAGGCTGCCGAGCGTCGCGATCCGCACGGCGGGGACGAACGCCACGGCGGCCCACCACGCCGCGCCGCCGAGCGCCTGCACGGCGAAGTAGAGGCGTCCCCAGGGCATGGCTGCACGGTACTTCATAGCTGAATCCGAGGAACGACCCAGGGCGTAGACGGGCTCGGCACCCTAGGCTCGGAACCAGTTCCCGCCGCCTCCACGAGAAGCGGCCCACCACGACGCCAAGGACGACGCCGATGAACCGCACGACCGTGATCACCGCACTCGCCTGCGGGCTCCTCCTCTCCGCCGCCGCAGCCACTCCCGCTGTCGCCGCGACCTCGGACACCGCCGGGGACTCCACCCGCTCCGTCGACGAGTTCGGCGTTCTCGCCGCGACCGACGGCGACACCCTGCTCATCAACGGGCGCGCCTTCCTCCTCGAGTAGGCCGGGGCCCCGACTCGAGCGGTCACTGGCCGCTGAGCGAACAGCGACCCCGGATGTTCAGACACCCCCTCTAGGGTGACGCTACCCACGCCCGGTCCGCCGGCCGTGAACCGGATCCGCACCTCGTGATCCCGCGAGGGGTGCCGCTCGGCAGACGCCTCGCCCGTTCGCGGACGCCCTCGGCTCCGCCTCCTCGTGGCCGGAGTCAGCATGGAGCACCCCTTCCCCCTCACGCACCGCGGCACCACCGTCGGCATGCTCTCGACCTTCCCGCCCACGCGGTGCGGGCTCGCGACCTTCACGGACGCGCTCGCCGGCGCCCTGTCCGCCGAGCACGGCGCCGCGATCCGCACCGTCCGGGTGATGGACGAGCTCGCCGTCCCGGGCTCGACGCCCGGCACCAGCGTCGTCGCCGAGCTCGTCGCGGGCAGCGCGGAGAGCATCGCGCAGGCCGCGGCCGCGCTCAACGCCTCGGACGTCGCCGTGATCCAGCACGAGTACGGCATCTACGGCGGCCCCGACGGCGACGAGGTGATCGCCCTGATGGAGCAGCTCGTCGTCCCGGTGGTGGTCGTGCTGCACACCGTCCTCGAGACTCCGAGCCCCTCGCAGCGCCGCGTCCTCGAGCGCGTCGCCGCCCTCGCCGATGCGGTCGTGGTGATGACCGCCGTCGCCGCCGACATCCTCGAGCGCCGCTACGACGTGGACGCCGGCCGGGTCCGAGTCATCGCCCACGGCGTGCCCGTCTGGAGCGCCGCCGCCGACCGCGCCGACGCGGCCGCGGATCCGCACGTCATCACCTGGGGACTGATCGGCCCGGGCAAGGGCATCGAATGGGGCATCCGCGCGATGGCGCACCTGCGCGACGCCGGGATCGACGCCCGCTACACCGTCTACGGGCAGACGCACCCGAAGGTCGTCGCCTCCTCGGGCGAGGCCTACCGCGACTCGCTCACGGCGCTCATCGCCGAGCTCGGGCTCGAGGGCCGCGTCGTCCTCGACGGCCGCTACCTCGACCCCGCCCAGCTCGCCGCCGCCGTCGCCGAGGCCGACGCGGTCCTCCTGCCCTACGACTCCCGCAACCAGGTCACCTCGGGAGTGCTCGTGGAGGCGCTGGCCGCCGGCCGCCGCGTCGTCGCGACCGCGTTCCCCCACGCCCTCGAGCTGCTCGGCGAGCGCCGCGGCCGCACCGTCGCCCACGAGGATCCCGCTGCGATGGCCCGCGCACTGCAGGAGGTGCTCGCCGACTCCGCCCCCGTGCTGGCGCCCGCCGCCCTGTCGTGGCCCGCCGCCGCCGGGCACTACCTCGACCTCGTCGAGCGCCTCCGTCTCGAGCGCGCGGCGTGATCGCCCCGGCGCTCCCCTACTCCCACCTCGACGCCCTCACCGACGACCTCGGACTGCACGAGCACGCCCTGAACGACGTCCCGCGCGCCGAGCACGGGTACTGCGTCGACGACGTCGCACGAGCACTGATCGTGGTGGTGCAGGAGCCGGACCAGTCGTTCCGCACCCGGCGCCTGACCGAGCAGTACCTGCGCTTCCTCGAGGCCGCGGCCGAGCCCGACGGCACGGTGCACAACCGCCTGTCGCCCGAGGGCGAGTGGGCCGACGTCTCCTCGCTCGGCGACTGGTGGGGCCGGAGCGTCTGGGCCGCCGGGGTCGTCGCCGCGCACGCCGAGCTGCCGCTGACCCGCCGCCGCGCGATGCGGCTCTTCCTCCACCTCGCGGAGGAGCGCTCACCGGACCTGCGCGCGATGACGTTCGCGGTGCTCGGCGCGGTCGAGGTCGTCGCCGTCCGCCCGCACTCGCTGGTCGCGGTCCAGCTGCTGCACGACGCCGCGCCGATGCTCCTCTCCTGCACGGATCAGGCCTGGCCCTGGCCGGAGGCGCGCCTGCGCTACGCCAACGGCTGCGTCCCCGAGGCGCTCCTGGCCGCCGGCGAGGCGCTGCAGGATCCGCCGCTGCTCGCGCGCGGGTTCGCCGCCCTCGCCTTCCTCCTGGGGCTCGAGTCGCGCGACGGCCGCCTCTCGGTGACGGGCGTGGCCGGCCGCGGGCCCGACGAGCTCGGGGTGCTCTTCGACCAGCAGCCGATCGAGGTCGCCGCCATCGCCGCCGCGTGCGCCCGGGCGCTGACGCTCGACGAGGACCCGGTCTGGCGCGACGGCCTCGCCTCCTGCTGGGCCTGGTTCCACGGGGTCAACGACTCCGCGACCGTGATGGTCGATCCGCTCTCCGGCGCCGGGTACGACGGCCTGGAGCCGCAGGGCCGCAACGAGAACCGGGGCGCGGAGTCGACGATCGCCGCCCTGCACACCTCGCTCGTGGTGCGGCGGGCCGGCCTGCAGCCGACGCGGCCGAGCGTCCCGGCGGCCCCCGCGGCCGTCGCCGCCCGATGACCGCAGCACCCGGCGATCCGGCGGCCGGGCTGCGGATCGCGATGCTCGCGCCGATCGCGTGGCGCACGCCGCCGCGCCACTACGGGCCGTGGGAGCAGGTCGCGAGCCTCCTGACCGAGGGCCTGGTCCGCCGCGGAGCCGACGTGACGCTCTTCGCGACCGGCGACTCCGTGACGACGGCCGCGCTCGAATCGGTCGCTCCGACGGGCTACGCCGAGTCGGGCCGCGACGGCCGGGTGTGGGAGGCGCTGCACATCGCGGCGGTCCTCGACCGCGCCGGTGAGTTCGACGTGGTGCACAACCACCTCGACTGGCTGCCGCTCGCCCTCGCGGCGCAGTGGCCCGTCCCGCTCGTGACGACGGTGCACGGCTTCTCCGGGCCCGAGATCCTGCCCGCCTACCGCGAGGCGCTGCGGCACCCGCGCACCGCGAACCTGGTGTCGATCTCGGACAGCGACCGCTCCCCCGAGCTCGACTACGCGGCGACGGTGCACCACGGGATCGACGTGGACGAGTTCCCCGCCGGGCCCGGAGGAGAGGATCTCGTGATTCTGGGCCGAATCCACCCCGACAAGGGCACGGCGGAGGCGGTCCGGATCGCCGCCGCGGCCGGGCGCCGCCTCCTCGTCTGCGGCATCGTGCAGGACGAGCGCTACTGGCGCGAGGAGGTCGAGCCGCTCGTCGACGGGACGCGCGTGGTCTACCGCGGCTCGGTCGGGCCGGAGGAGAGGGCCCTCGTGCTCGGCGGGGCGCTCGCGCTCCTGCATCCGATCGGCTTCGACGAGCCGTTCGGCCTCTCGGTGGTCGAGGCGATGGTGTGCGGGACCCCGGTGATCGCGTACCGCCGCGGATCGATGGCGGAGATCATCGACGAGGGGGTCACCGGGTACGCGGTGAGCTCCGCGTCGGAGGCGGTCGCGGCGGTCGAGCGGGTCGGGCTCCTCGATCGGGCGGCCGTGCGGGCGACCGCTCGCCGCCGCTTCGCGGTCGACCGGATGGTCGACGAGTACCTCGCTGTGTACGCGGGAGTGCTCGGGCGATGACGCCTGACATCGCGTCCGGATGCTCGCGTGACTCCGGTCCGCTGCACCGAGTCGCCCGAGAAGGCTCGTTCTCGACGCGGAGAACGAGCCTTCCCGGGCGACTCAGTGATGCTGATAGGAAGAGGGCGTGCCTCGACCTCATCTCTTCGTCACCCGCGGGAGCCTTCGACCGGCCGCAGATGGCGGGCCAGGCTCCGCGCAGAGCCGAGTGCTCGACCGGAATCGAGCCGGAGGGGCAGCGGCTAGGTGCGGTCAGCCCCTCAGGCCCTCCTGCAGCCGGACGAGCAGCCTCTGGTCGGCGGGGGCGGCTGCAACGAGCCCGTCCTTCGTGACCGCCAGCTGCGACTCCACCACTCCATAGGCTTTCACCTGACCCAGGAAGACCTGCTTGTCCTCGATCGACGCGAATCGATAAAGCTGAACCCGCACTCCGTCGAGCTGGCAGGTGCCGTACTCCGCTGCACCCGGCGCGACCGTCGCCGACAGTGCGTAGTCGGAGCACTCGAGATCCATGGCGATCTCCGCAAGTGCAATGCGCTCGACAGGCGCCCCGCTCGGTGTGGACACCTCGGATTCAGATGTCGCATCGGGTTCGACAGCGGTCGGCACCGAGCTCGACGGTGCGGGCTCGGAAGGCACCGACGCCTCCGAGCACCCAGCGAGAAGCGAGAGCGAGACCAGAATGACGGGGAACATCGCGAGGGTGCGCATACTGAAGCGTCCTTCGGGATCTGTTGAGGCGCGAGTCGAACGCGTCCGCACGCTCGTGCTCCAGGGAGGAACGGCTGACCCCACGGCTCAGACGGCGGCGTGAAGTCGAACGTTGTCCTGATAGTCGAAGTGCGTCAGGACGTGGTCGGACACGTCGATGTTCTGCAGCTTGCTGGACGCCGGAACGAAACCGCTCAGGCCCGCCGCCGTCTCACCTGCCTGCGCAGTTCGGTAGACGACTTTAAGGATGTTGTCGTTCCTCGAGTGGTAGTTGTAGACCGCTTCATCGACGGAGGCGGTGAGAGACTCCCACCTGCTCTTCGCACCGATGGCGGCACCGAGGAGGTGGGCCGACTGGATCCGAGGACCTCCGGGCTTCGTGCCGAGTGATTCCGCAGCGACCACCATCGCTCGCGCTCCCAGGCTGTGACCGATGAGCACGTAGGACTGCGCATCCGTGCGTGCCAGCAGGTCGCCGATGATCACGCCGGTCTTGTCCGCCCGGTTCTTCGCGACGTGCCAGGGGTTTCTCGCCAGGTCGGAGATGACCATCGCCGGACCCACGACCGCTCCGAGCAGCTTCGCTCCTGCTTTGTTGCCCACCGCTGCAGCTCCTCTCAGAGCCGCCATGGCGCCACCCTTTCCCACAGCCCCGAAGGCCATATCGGTCAAGTCCCGGAGCTCCTTCGCTCCCCACTTGACCCGGTAGACGGGCGAGTCCGGATACCGTGCATCGACGATCGACTTCCACCCACCCCATTTCTCGCCCTTGACGTCGGTGAGGAAGCCGTTTGCGACGACGACGGGGACTCCGCCCTTGCCTGGACGGAGCAATTCGATGTCGAACGACTTGTCTTCGCTCAGGTAGGCGTTCGCGACGGATGCCCCGAGGACGCCTCCCACCGCCGCTCCGACGGCCGTCACGACCGCCGTGCCGCCGGCCATGCCGAGCCCGCCCGCGGCGAGGGTGCCGCCGCCGAGCAGCGCGAGTCCGTGAGAGCTCGCCGCTGCGCCGGAGAATCCGCCGAAGACGCCGAGCGAGCCGACTGCGCCGCCGATGGCGGGAGCGGCGAGGAGAGCGACCGGCGCCGCCATCGCGAGGACCGCGATGCCGCCCACGATGATCTTCGAGGCCGCGTCGAGGTCGGGCTTCTCGTATTCAAGGAAGGCCTCGTAGTCGTGCAGCTCGCCGAAGCTCCCCTGGGCCTTCTCGAAGCCCGGGATCTCGTGCTTGTGCTCGGCGCAGAACTGAGGGACGCGGAGAGCGCCGCGCTCCCGCACCGCCATGTTGCTGCAACCGACGGCCACGCACGGGAGCGTCGCGGATCCGCAGCCCTGGCAGACGTAGACGGGAAGCTGCCCTGCGGGACGGTTCGACTTCCGGTGCTCGGTGTTGAAGAAGCACGACGAGCACCATCCGTGCTGGACGTCCAGCAGCGAGATGTCGTCCGCGACGTCCGCGATCCACTGGGCCGTCTTCGCGTACGTCTCGGCCACTTTCTGGGCCGTCCGCCGCTCCTGCTCCACCTGCTGGAGAGCGGCCTTCTGCTCGGCCGGATCCGAGTGGGCGAGAGCCTCGGCGTTGGACGTCATCCGGGCGCGATACCAGGTCTTGGCGTAGGCCCACATGTTGCTGCGCAGTGCGGGATTGCTCTCGAGCACACCACCGCTCTCCGTCACCGGCTCGAGATCGGTAAATTCTCCCGCAAGGGAGAGAGTCGCCCCCTGATCCGAGACCACATCCACTCGGAGACGGGTTCCTTCGACGACATAGGCGTGCAGAGAGCCGGGCATGGGTCGATCGTGCCACATCGGTCGGGGTCCGATTCGCCGCAGAAGAACTGTCGTCCCCTTCTCCATCGGTCGCCGTCCCGCTCGATTCTCCGCGCGTCATCGAGTCGATTCTCCGCCGCACCTCGGCCAGAGCAGTCGGACCCGAGCACAGTCGGAAACACCCGTCCTCTTTCCGGCGCGAAGAAGGGAGCCGATGCGGAGGATGTCGGTTCCGTCCGACAGACTCATCGGAACGACGAAGGGGACGAAGTGCAGTTCACGATCAACAGCACCACCTATGAACTCACGCGGGAACAAGTCGAGAGCACCCTCGCCGGAGCCGCGCCGGACGAGGTGAGCACGTACTCCGTCGAGGTGGGCGGCAACCGCTTCCCCGTCAAGCAGGTGATCTCCGAAGTCACTGATCTGCATCGGAGCGAGTTCACCTCCGGCTTGGCGCAAAGGGTTCTGACCGGGCTCGGATTCCTAGTCCTCAGCACTGCTCCCGGAGCCCGTGGCCGCATCTCCGGTTCCACGCGGTCCTTCGACGGCGTCGAGTGGGGCCTCGCCGCGTCCGAGCGCGGATACGAGGAAGCGTCGTCGGGAAAGCTGCACCTCCCTGGATGCGCCCACGGCGTGACATCTCCGATCCGCATCTGGGCTCAGGACGAGGTGTTGAAGGCCTGGGGCGCTGCACCGGATGCCGACCTCAGGACACTGACACGACCGGGATGGTGCTCGGACTGCACAGCCATCAGAGGGACCACCGACCCCGGCGTTCCAGCGGAGCGCTCGGAGACGCCCGAACGGACGGGCCGGGCGGAGCGGACGGCGATCGCGCAGGCCGGCCGCGTCGTCCTCGACGGTGGACTCCGACGTCAGGCCTCCGCGTTCGACGGCCGGACGGTGACCTGGACCGCTGATACGGCGGCGACACTCCGACAGGCGATCGAGGCACCCGGGTCGAGCGGGACTTTCCGAGAGCGGATCGCCGAGCAGCTGACCGATCAGCCGAGAGCGGTCGTCCTGCTCGCCGCTGAACTCTGCTTCCTGCAGCGCCTCCCCCTGATCAACATCCGGACGCAGACGAAGCTCGCTCTTCTGCGGGAGATCCTCGACGTGCTGCCCGACCGCCCCCGGGTCCCTGATGTGATCGTCGACGCCCTCGACACCCGCGGCGTCTTCAACGGCGGTCAGGGATTCAACCAGCAGATCGCACAGCATCTCCTCTGGTTGTGCGATTTCGTTCGCCAGTGGGACGCCCTCGGCTCCGACGATCGCGAAGCCGCGCTCGGTGACCCCTGGCTCTTCCGTGACCGGACGCTCGACGTGCAGGGCGACGCCCCACCGATCCGGAGCTCTCTGCTGGCTCTGTCCTGGCCGAGCTGCTTCGAAGCGATCGTCTCCGTCGCGCAGAAGCACGCGATCCGCAACGCCTTCGCGGCAGCGCTCCCGACTGTGACAGACGACGTCGACCGCGATCTGCTCGCTCTGCGGGACAGCCTCGACCCGAGCGGCGAGCTCGACATCGCCTGGTACTCGCCACCGTGGGACGCGGAATGGTGGCTAACGGCACCGCCGATCAAGCAGCGGGGCTGGGCCGTGCCCTCGGCCGTCTCCGGCTCACCGCTCGTCCTCCCGGGCCTCCACTTCACGCTCCCGCCGGATGTCGATCGAAGCGGCATGCGCGACGAAGCGCTTCGTTCATGGAGAGACTGGCCGACTTCCGCGGCCGGTCCGCGACCACTCATCACCGATCTCCTCACCGAGGTGGACGCGGCTGCGCAGTTCCTCGTGACGATGGCGGCCGGCGACCAGGTCTTCGTCGACGGTTCCGAAAACGTGCATTGGGGCCTGATCGGAGAACTCGATTCCCGAGGACGACGCAGCGTCGACTGGCGGACGCCGGTATCGAGGTCGGAGATACCCCACGCTGTCCTCGACGTCCTGTCCGGGAATGCTCCGATCACCGACGTCGGCTTCCTGATCTCGCCGACGACCGCACCGACGCCCGCACCTCCGCTGTCCGGCCCCCTCCGACTCCCCCGCAGCACGCCCGAACTCGCGGGACGCCTGCATTACGACTCCGTCTGGCTGAACGAGGTGCTGGGCCTCCTGGAAGAGCGTCGCCAAGCGATCTTCTTCGGGCCTCCTGGAACGGGCAAGACTTATCTCGCTCGCGCTCTTGCCGACTTCATCGCGCCGAAAGATGCAGTCCGCATCGTCCAGTTCCACCCCTCCTACTCCTATGAGGACTTCTTCGAGGGGTTCCGGCCGACGGTCGATGAGAAGGGGTCTGCGAGTTTCCGACTCGCACCGGGGCCGGTACGTCTTCTCGCTGCAGCGGCGGCGGCGAACCCGACAGTGCCGCATGTGCTGATCATCGACGAGATCAACCGGGCGAACATCGCGAAGGTGTTCGGCGAGCTCTATCTGCTCCTCGAGTACCGCGACGCCGGAATCTCACTGCAGTACTCGCCGGACGAGGATTTCCGTCTGCCCGAGAATCTCTTCGTCATCGGAACGATGAACACGGCAGACCGCTCGATCTCCCTGGTGGACGCGGCGATCAGGCGGCGATTCTCGTTCGTCGAGCTGCACCCCGCAGAGGAGCCGGTACTCGGCCTGATCGAGCGGTGGTCGAAGGCGCAGCGCCTCGAGATCAGCCGCGGCGCTCTGCTGAGGCAGCTCAACGAGCGGATCGGCGACCTCGATCGCGACTTCCAGATCGGCCCGTCGTACCTCATGGGCGCTTCTGCCCGCACGGATGCCGGATTGGCGAGGATCTGGGAGTACGACATCCTTCCACTGCTCGACGAGCACTACTACGGCCGCTTGTCTCGCGCGGAGGTCCGGGCGACGTTCGGTCTCAGCGCTCTCGAGCCCGGTGCTGTCGCGGATCCGGACGACGCGGCCGACGACGCTCCGGCCGGATGACCCGCGTCGAGTTCGACGAGAACGGCGGCTGGACGGCGGTCCCGTTCGACTCAGAGGTCATCGGTCGCGTCTGCAGCACAGGGCTGCTCGAATCCCGTGTGACAGCGTCGGGCGCCGAGGTGAAGCCGCAGCTCAACAGGATCGGGGCGATCCGGATCGATGGCGACGAGGTCGTCGTCCATCCGAAGGCCGCCTTCTCCTCGGTGCTCTTCATGCTGGGGTACGCGGCGGACCCGGGCTTCCGACCGGAAGAGGTCTCCGGCAACGGCAGGGAGATCTTCCCCGCGGTCGCCGAGACGTACGTGCGCATCGCGGAACGTGCACTCGGGCACGGCCTTCTGCAGGGTTACCGACGGTACGACGAGAGCGCCATGACGGTGCGCGGGCGGGTCCGGTTCTCCGATCAGATGTCGCGCCGCGGCGGACGACTCCTCCCGATCGAGCTGACGGTCGATGACTACTCGGCCGACATCGTCGAGAATCGGATCCTGCGTGCGGCCGGTCGGCTGCTGCTCACCGTGCCCCGAGTGTCGCCGGACGTCCGGCGGCGCCTGGCGCACCTCGACTCGAGACTGTCGGAGGCGGCCCTCCTGCAGCCAGGGACGATGACGCCGTCGTGGCAAGCGTCGCGGCTGAACCAGCGCTATCAGCCCGCCCTGCGCTTCGCCGAACTCGTCCTCGCCCGGACCACGCCCACCACGACGAGCGGCGGCCACGCCGTCGCCTCCTTCGTCGTCAATATGGCGGAGGCTTTCGAGGCGTTCGTGACCACGACGCTGAGCAGCGCTCTCTCAGAGGTCTCGCGGGGCGTCAGTTACGGTCAGTTCCCCGCTCATCTCGATCTCGAACGTCGACAGCCGATCCGACCCGATTTCGTCCACGTCGCCGGCGGCCGACCAGTGGTCGTCATCGATGCCAAGTACAAACTCGGGCCACCGAGGGTCGAGGACCTCTACCAGATGCTGGCCTACTGCACAGTGCTCGGTCTCTCCGAGGGGATGCTCGTCTACGTCTCGAGCGCCGGAGACACGAGCGACCGGACGACGACGGTGAAAGGCTCTGGTGTCGTGGTTCGGACGGCACGGATCGACGTGACGAGGCCGCCGGCCGAGATGCTCGCTCAACTGGCCGGCATCGGTCGAGCGGCTGTCAGGCGGGCAGAAATCGGTACTCCTTCCGCGCTCTGACCGACGGCCCCGTCGTAGGGCAGGCCGCTCCATCGAACGAGTCAGCGCAGCCGACCCGCCGTCCCCACCCACCCCGCACCCCACTCCCCCAGCAGCTCCCGCTCCCGCTCCTCCCCCAGCCCCGCCCCGCGCCCCGGCACGTGCGCGGCCGCCGCGTCCTGCAGCGTCTCCGCGAGCTCGCGGCGCTCGAAGCCCGCCGCCTCGGCCCGCGCCGTCGAGCGCGCGTTCATCCCCCTCCAGGCGGGATCCGCGATCCACAGCGGCAGCGAGCCCGGACCCGCCCACTGGCCGACACCGCGCTCGAGCAGCCACTCCTCCGGCACCGCGACCGCCTCGGCGGACGATCCGCCGCGCGCCACGGCCAGGTGCTCGGCGAACGGCACGGGGGTCCCGCAGACGTTCATCACGCCCTCCACACGCGCCTCGGCGGACGCCACCAGCCAGGCGGCGAGGTCCCGCACGTCGACCACCGATGTCAGCAGGTCGGGCGCGTCCGGCACCAGCACGGGCCCGGACCGCGCGGGGAAGCGCCAGGGCCAGTAGGAGGAGCGGCTCGTCGGGTCGCCGGGGCCGCCGATCAGGCCGGCGCGGGCGATCAGGGCCGGCGCGGATCCGGTCAGCACGGCCTGCTCGCAGGCGGCTTTCGCGGCGCCGTAGGAGGCGGGGTCGTCGGAGGGGGCGAGCAGCTCGGCGTCCTCGTCCGCACCGATGATCGCGTTCTCGGCGTAGACGCTCGTGGTCGAGACGAGCACGTAGGCGCCGCAGCGCAGGTCGCGGACGGACCGGCGGACGTGCTGCGGGGTCGAGGAGACGTCGATCAGCGCGTCCCACGGCGCGGCGGACACGGCGTCGAGGGCGTCCTCGCGGTCGCGGTCGGCCCGGACGAGGGACGCCCCCACCGGCACGCCCGCCCCCCGCGCGAGGCAGGTGACCTCATGGCCGCGCCTCAGCGCCTCCGCCGCGAGGTGCCCGCCGAGCCAGCCTGTGCCTCCGAGGATCAGCGTTCTCATGCCCGCATGCTCGCACGGGCCGCCTCCGCCGAGGCCTGCTGAGGTGCCCGAGGTGGTCCCGAAAACGCTGGAGAAGCTGCATTCTCGGGCACCTCACTGCGGTGGGCGCTGGGCGGGAGGCATCTCGACGCGTCGACGACGAACCCGCCCAGGACCCCCGCACACCCGACCACCCGAGCCCGCCCGCGTCCTCTGTCCGGAATCGCGCGGGCGGCTCGGGCGCTCGAGCGGCTCACACGACGACGAAGGCGTCCAGGATCAGCGAGTTGCCCGTGGAGGCGGCGTTGCGCTTGCTGCCGCGGCGGATGGTGATGGTGTGCTCGCCGGCGCTGAGGGTGCTGCTGGTGAACACGGTGCGGGCCGAGCGGTTGGTGGCGCTGTAGCGATCGACGGAGGCCACGAGCACGCCGTCGATCAGGACCTCGTTGATGCCGGAGGTCGGGGTGACCCGGCTCACCCAGCTGACCTTCGTGCCCTGGAAGCGGAGGGTCGCCGAGGCCGTGGAGGTGCTCGAGTACGAGATGCTGCCGCCGCTGTCGGCGGTGCTCGAGAGCGTCGCCCAGGTGCCGACCGTCGCGATGACAGCGGCTCCGTTCTGGTACGTCCCCGCCGCGGGAAGCGTCGAGGTCGGGGTGGGCGTGGACGTGGCCGTCGGCGTCTCCGTGGCCGTCGGCGTCTCCGTGGGCGTCGGGGTATCCGTGGGCGTCGAAGTATCGGTCGGCGTCGGCGTGCTGGTCGGCGACGCCGTCGCGGTGGGCGTGGGGGTCGACGTCGAGACGGTCCCCGCGGTCACCACGAAGGCGTCGAGGATCAGCGTGGACCCGGTGGACGCCGGGTTGCGCGTCGTCCCCCGGCGGATCGTGACCGTGTGGGTGCCTGCGGCGATCGGCCCGCTCGTCCAGACCGTCTGACCCGAGCGGGTCGTGGGGCTGTAGCGGTCGACGGTGGCGACGACGACGCCGTCGAGCAGCACCTCGTTGATGCCGGAGGTCGCCGTCATCCGGCTCACCCAGCTGACGCCCGTCCCCGAGAAGCGGAAGCTCGCGGATGCTCCGGCCGAGCTGGAGTAGCTGATGCTCCCGCCGCTGTCGGTGGCGGAGGAGATCGTGCTCCAGGTGCCCGCGGTCGTGATGAGCAGCGAGTAGTTCTGGTACGTGCCCTCGCCGGGGATCGACGAGGCGGGCTCGTCGGGCAGCGCGACGACCGGCTGCTCCGAGAGCCAGCGGTCGAACGTGTCGAGCATGTCCTTGTTCGTGGAGCTCGGCACGTTGTGGCCGTTCGGAGCGCCGTCGGTCGGCGTGTAGAGGACCACCGCCTCCTTCGCGACGGGCTTCGCGAGCGCGACCCAGGCCCCCCCGTGCACGGCGATCGGGACGAGGACGTCCTCCGTCGAGCCGGTCGTGCGGATCCGTGCACCCGCCCACGAGGCCTGCGGCAGCAGCGCGGGGTCGGTCGCCGGGATCGTCGAGGGGTCGTTGTCGTAGTCCGGCAGGACCCGCTCCGGGTCGCGGCGGGCCATGTCGGCCATGTCGTAGACGCCGGCCGCGTGGTACGCGCCGCGGATCTCGGGGACCAGCTTGTTGCCGTACGCCCAGCAGAGCAGCGCGCCGCCGCCGGAGTTCGAGCGGAGGAAGCTCGCGCCGATCCGCCACGTCTTCTGGAACCAGGCGACCGCGTCCACCTGCAGGGCGACGGCCCGCTTGTTCGTGTAGATGCTGCCGCCGTAGTTGGGGCAGATCGAGATGACGCCCTTGTCGACAGCCTGGTCGGCGCTGTACTGGTAGGCGCCGGACAAGGCCGCGTAGGTGCTCCCGTTGGCGTGGTAGTACCAGTAGACGACCTGGCCGACCCGCTGTGAGGGGACCGCGGTGTGCGGGACGAAGAGCCGGGTGCGGTCGGTGCCGATCATCACGTCGATGATCTGGTACGGCTTCTTCCCCACGCGCGAGATCGCCGTGACGCCGCGCCCGAGCTCGCCCGGCAGCGGCGGGATCGCGCTGTAGTCGGCGGCCGAGGCGGTGACGGCGTAGGTGAGGGCGGACCCGACGCCGAGAGCGGCTCCGGTGAGGACGAGACGGCGGCTGTGGCGCGCAGAAGAGGACATGGGATCCCGACGTAGTGGGGGCTGCTCGGTCGGCGGAGCCTGACCGGAAGGAGTGCGGGGGTGCTGCGGTCCGGATCGGACCACCGTGGAGGGGGCGCGGTGCGGTCCTTCGGGGGACCGTGCGGACGGGCGCGAGTGCATTCTCCCGCGTCCGCCGAGCGACCACCAGACCCGGTTCGGTGACATCCGCGGCTGCGCTCGCATCGTGCGTCGAGCGGCGGACGGATGCGGGGAAGTTCCTGGTGAGAGCGCTATCTCGCGCCACTGCTCTGGAGATGCCCGCCACGGGAGCGGATCCGCATCGTCCAGATGGCGGAACATCGGTGCGGCACGGGGCCGCGGCGGATCCCGCCCTCTCCACGCCCGGATCGATTGCTATGCGCACGTCAACATGCCGGCCGGTGCGGCCTGAGTCGGGCCCGGCTCCTGAGCGCTGGCTGAGCACTGGTTCAGCACTGGCTCTCCCCCATCTGAGTGCCCACCGGATCGGGGGCCCGTCGTCCGCCGCCCGCGTCCCGTCTCAGGGGGACAGGGCGCCTCTCGCCGCGGACCTATCGTGATCCCGCTCCACCCGGAAGGCCCGGCGAGGCGCTCCGGGGGGAGGTCGATCCGTGTCGAACGCGCATGCTCGACCGAGCCACGACCGCTCGATCGCCCTCGGCCTCGTGCTCCTCCTGCTCGCCGCCGTCCTCGTGGTCCTGCCGGCGACGAAGGCCGCAGCGGCGACAATGCTCCTCCAGGAGGGGTTCGGCGGCACCAGCGTCGCGGATCCGGCGTGGCAGGCGCTCGACGGCGCGTGCATCACCCGAGCCACCGCGGCCCCGCCGACGGGATCGTCCAACCTCGGCGTCTGCGCCAACCGGATCCAGGCGCCGGTCTCCGGGACGACTCCGGGCTTCCTCCAGCTCACCGACAACCGGACCGGGCTCAAGGGGGGCGCGGTCTTCAACCGGCCCGTCCCCTCCGTCGCCGGCCTCGACGTGCAGTTCGACCAGTATCAGTACCAGTCCCTCGCCTCCCTGCAGGGTGCCGACGGGATCGCCTTCTTCCTGACGGACGGCTCGCGGAACCTCACGGCGGCCGGGGCACCCGGGGGATCGTTGGGCTACGGGCAGTCGACCACCACCGACGGAGTCAACGGCGGCTACCTCGGTATCGGGCTCGACGTCTACGGCAACTTCTCCAGCACGGACGGAGGCCTCGGCGGTACAGGCTGCGGCGCCTCTCCCGCACCGCCCGGACGATTCGGGGGCCGGATCGTCGCCCGCGGTCCGGGCCAGGACAGAACCGGCTACTGCTACATCCAGGGGAGCAACGTTCCGAACGGTCTCGCCGGACTCCGTCCCATCCTCAACGTCTCCACCACGGGCGCGCCGGACGCGACGGTCGGCCGCACCATCCGCGTGACCGTGTCGCCGGCATCGCCGCCCGTCGTGACCGTCTACTACGGCGCCCGAGCGGGCATGTCTGCGGCCGAGCTGTCCCAGGCGATGCAGTTCACGATGCCGGCAGCGGCCCCGTCCACGTACAAGCTGGGCTTCACCGCCTCGACCGGCGGATCGAGCGACACCCACCTGATCCGCAACGTCTCCGTCTCCTCCATCAACGACCTCGACGACATCACCCTCGTCAAGCAGATCGACCGCACCACCACGCAGCCCGCGGCCTACTCCGAAGGGGCCGTCATCCCGTACCAGTTCGTGGTGACCAACGGCTCGATCAAGGCCACGCTCAGCAGCATCGCCGTCTCCGACCCGAAGATCGCGACCGTCTCCTGCGCGTCCACCACGCTCGCCCCGCTCGCCTCCACCACCTGCACGGGCTCCCATACGGTCACCGCCGCCGAAGCGGTCGCCGGGTCCCTCGTCAACACGGCGACGGCGACGGCGACGAAGACAGAGACGATCTCGAACGTCGTGACGACGACCACCGTCACCAGCAAGACGGCCACCGTCACCGCCCCCATCGCCACCCCCGCCCCGGCCGTCACCCTCACCAAGACCGCGCTGCTCACCGACACCAACGGCAACGCACAGGCCGACGCGGGCGAGCAGATCCGCTACTCCTTCCTCGCCCGCAACTCCGGCAACGTCACCCTGCAGAACGTGGCGGTCGCCGACCCGAAGGTCTCCGGCATCACGCCCGCCTCGACGCAGCTGGCCCCCGGAGCGAGCGCCACCTTCACCTCGGCGGCGTACACGGTGCTGCAGACCGACATCGACAAGAACACGGCCGTCACCAACACGGCCACCGTCTCCGGCCGCACCCTGGCCGCCACTCCCGCGACGGTCACCGCGACGTCCACGGCCACCACGCCGATCCGCTACGCGCCCTCGATCTCGCTGACGAAGAACGGCACGATCCCGACCGGGGCCGGGGCCGGCTCGACCGTCTCCTACAGCTTCACCGCCACCAACACCGGCAACACCGGGCTGAACTCCGTCGCCGTCAGCGACCCGAAGAGCGGGCTCTCCGCTCTCAGCTACGCCTGGCCGGGAACCGCCGGTCGCCTCGAGATCGGCCAGTCGGTCACCGCGACCGCCTCGTACACGCTCACGCAGGCCGACGTCGACGCGGGCCAGGTCCTCAACACGGCCACCGCGACCGGCACCCCTCCGACCGGCTCCGCCGTCAGCGCCACCGCCTCGCGGACGGTGACGATCGCCCGGACGAACGACCTCGCGCTCACCAAGACCGCGAACCCCGCCTTCATCAGCGCCGCCGGCACCGTGGTGACCTACACCTTCCGCGCGACCAACACCGGCACCACCACCCTCACCGCGGTCGCGATCAGCGACCCCAAGAGCGGGCTCTCCGCTCTCACCTACTCCTGGCCGGGCACTTCCGGACGACTGCTGCCCGGCCAGGTCGTCACCGCGACCGCCGCCTACACGACCACCGCCGCCGACGTCACCGCCGGAACGATCGCCAACACCGCCACGGCGACGGCGACCGGCCCGACCGGCGGGGCCTTCACCCGCACGGCCTCGGTGAGCATCTCGGTGATCCCCGATCCGGCCGCCGACGCCGCGACGGTCGTGCAGGGCGGCTCGGTCGTGATCGACGTGCTCGCGAACGACGGGCCCGCCGCGACCGGCGCGACCTTCTCGCGCGCTCAGCTCTCGGCGACGCCGAAGGCGATCGGAGGCGCGGCGGCACCCGCCCCCGCCACTCCGGTGCAGGGATCCGTGTCCTGCGTCGCGAGCGGAGCGACCCGCGGCCAGTGCACGTACCGCCCGATCGCCGCCTTCGTCGGCACCGACGTCTTCGACTACTCCCTCTCGGGCCAGTACGGCACCTGGAACGTGCGGGTGACGGTCACCGTCACGGCGCTCAACCGCGCGCCGGTCGCCCGGCCCGACCGCGTGGTCGCGACCACCGGCGGCCCCGCCGTCACCGTCGCTCCGCTCGCGAACGACACCGACGAGGACGCAGGCACGACCCTCGCCCTGGCCGGGACGAGCGTCCCGGCCGGGCTGCGCGGCAGCTTCTCCTGCTCAGGATCGACGTGCACCTACACGCCCGCGGCCGACGGCTGGACCGGCAGCGCGACGATCGCGTACACGGTCTCGGACGGAGCGCTCACAGCAGGCAGCACGATCACGGTCTGGGTCGATCCCGCTCCGCTCGTCCGGCGCGGCTTCTCCGGCACCGGCACCACGAGCGGAGCGGTCGGGATCGGCGCCTGGACCGGCTCCTCCGTGGTCGCCACGCCCGTCGCGAGCTGCACGGCCGGTCGGCCGAGCACCCTCGTGAGCTGGTCGGCCGCCGCCGGAGCGACCGGCTGGACCCTGGAGCGCCGTCTCGCGGGGACGACGCCCGGCCCCTGGACCGTGATCGCGGCACCCGCCGCCTCCGCGACGAGCTTCACCGACGACCGGGTCGGCGAGGGCCGCAGCTACCAGTGGCGGGTCCGCCCGGACCTGCAGCGCTGGCTCGGAGTCACATCCGCCGCCTCGACCGCCGTCGCCCAGCCGGCCGTCACCACCGCCGGAGGCTGCTGATGCCTCCCCTTCGACACCCCTCTCGTCCTGAACGTGTCCTCGTGAGGGAGACCACGCCCGCACCGGGCACCACCCACCAGAAAGGAACGGTCGCCATGACCACCACAGCACCCACCCGTCGCAGCCCCTGGAAGAAGATCGCCCTCACCGGCGGCGTCCTCCTCGCCGCGGGAGCCCTCGCCGGCGCCGGCGCCTTCGCCGTGTTCACCGACTCCGGAACCGCCGTCGGCAACGTCGACGCCGGCCAGACCGACATCGCGGTGACCGGAGCGTTCACGGTCGCGAACATCGCGCCCGGCGACACGGTCCAGCGCCCGATCAGCCTCGTGCTGCCGAACGCGACCAACGACGGCGACCTCGTCTCGTCGGTCCGCTTCTACCAGGAGGTCACCAACGACGTCGTCGGCTCGGACGCCACCGACCCGGGCCGCGTCGGCGCGTCCCTCGTCACCGGCGCGAACGGCCTCGACTACCGCCTGCTGACCTGCTCCACCGCCTGGGTCCCCGCCGCCGCTCCCGCGGAGGCCGGCCCCTACACCTGCGCGGGCACGCAGACCGTCACCGGCACCGGCAAGCTCTCGACCATCGGCGGAGTCGCCAACGCGGCGAACTTCACCCCGGCGAACTTCGGCATCACCCCCACGGCGACCGGGACCTTCCCCTCGGACGCCGGTGACGTGACGCTGAACACGCTGATCGAGCTCGTCCTGCCGACCGCGGCCGACAACGCGTACGAGAACGCCTCCGCCACGGTCACCTTCACCGCCGCCGCGATCCAGCGCGCCGGCATCCAGAAGTAGTCCGTCCCCCACCGCCTCCGCCCTGCCCGGCCGCCGCCGGCGCGGGGCGGAGGCATCCCCCTTCCACCCGGAGTCGTCCCCATGCCCCACGCCCGCGCGCTCGTCGCCGTCCTCGCGGCGGTGCTCCTCGCCCCTGCGGCGAGCGCCGAGCCCGTCGGCCTGCTCGACGTGCGCGAGCTCTCGGCACCCGGATCCCTCACCGACCTCGCTCCGGGCGACCGCGCCGAGTGGGCGGTCGAGGTGACCAGCACCGGCCTGGCGCCGCAGGGGGTCTCCGTGGCCTTCGCGGTCGACGGAGGGACGCTGGCGCAGGACCCGCGCGACGGCCTCCAGCTGTCCGTCGAGCTCTGCGACTCGGCGTTCACCGTCGCCGAGGTCGTCGACGGTGCTCGCACGGTCGAGCGCTACCTCTGCCCCGACGACGCGGTGCCTCTCGGATCCGGTCCCGCTGCGACGCTCGGCCGGCTCGACGGCGTGCGCCCGCTCGAGCGCGGGGCCACCGTGGGCGTGCGCGTCCGCGTCCTGTTCCCGGAGTCGGCCGGCAACGAGACCGAGCTCGCGGCGGCGTCGCTGCGGGTGCTCGTGGGCACGACGGAGGAGGATCCCTCCGCAGCGCCCGGCCCCGGCTCCTTCCCGGGCGCGGCGGGCGGCGGGCTGGCCGTCACCGGCCGCGACCTGGGCGCTGCGCTCCTGGGCGGGATGCTCGCCCTCGGCTCGGGCGTCCTGCTCGCCGCGGCCGCGCGCCGTCGTCACCGGAGGGAGCAGGCGTGAAGGTCCTCCGCGCTCTCCTCGGCTGCCTGGTCGCGATCGTGGCCGTCGCCGGCCTCGCCGTCTTCGTCCTCTCCGCCCTCGGTCTCGTGCGGCTCGTGCCGGTGCTGTCGAACTCGATGGCGCCCGGGATGCCCGTCGGCTCCCTCGCCGTGACCCTGCCCGTCGACCAGGCCGCGATCCGCGCCGGCGACGTGATCGTCTTCACCGACCCGGACGATCCGGGCCGCCGCGTCATCCACCGCGTCACCCTCGTCTACTCCGAGGAGGAGGCGGCGGCCCTGCGCGGGCGCGAGCCCGGCCAGCTGGCGCTCACCACCAAGGGCGACAACAACGAGTCGGCCGACCCGTGGATCGTGACGATCGCGGACGAGCGGATCTGGCGCGAGAGCTCGGTGGTGCCGCTGCTGGGCTGGCCGAGCATCGGCCTCGCCCACCCGGAGGCGCGGTTCGCGCTCTTCGCCGCGGGCGGCGCGGTCATCGTCGGCGCGCTCCTGATCGCCATCTGGCGCCGCCCCGCGGAGGTCGCCCCGTGAGCGGCGCGCACCGTTCGTCGGACGGCACGCCGCCCCCGGAGCCCCAGCGTCCGCCGGCCGAGCACGGGCGGCACAGCGCGCGGCCGTCCTCCCGCGACCGAGGAGCCCCGCGCCACTCCCCCGACGTCCGCCGCCGCGTGGTCTCCCGCGCCGGCCTCGCGGGCCTCGTGGCCGGCGCGCTGGTCCTCGGCGCCGCCGCCACCGCGACCGCCGTTCTCCTCGACCGCGCCTCTGTGAGCGCACGGGTCGCCTCCGGCACCGTCATCGCGACGTTCTCCGGCACCGGAGCGACGACCGTGCCGGTCCCCGTCGCGGGCCTCGTCCCCGGAGGCACGGCCCGACGCCTGCTCGACCTGACGAACGCCGGGACCCTGCCGATGTCGGCCCTGCAGCTGCAGGCGACCACCGGCACCGACCTCTCGGACGGCCTGCAGCTCGCGATCGAGCGCTGCTCGCAGTCCTGGTCGGCCGACGCCGCGACCTGCCCCGGCACCGTCACGACCGTCTCGGCCGACCGCCCCGCCGCCTCCCGCCTCGACCTGCCCGGCTCCCCCGCCCTCGCCGTCGGAGCGACCGACCACCTCCGCCTGACCGTGCGCCTGTCGGACTCGGCGCCGTCCGCCGCGCAGAGCACCTCTGCGACCCTCACCGTCACCGTCGTGGGCGTACAGCGGCCTGGCCGCCAGCTGTAGGTGCGGGGGCTCACGCCCCGGGCAGCACCACCGCTACGCCGTCCCCCTTCGCCCCAGCACTGAGATGCCCGAGACGGTCGTCGACACGCCGGAGAGGGCGACCGTCACGGGCACCTCAGGGGGGCCGCGGGCACCTCGGTGGAGTCGCGCTACTCGCGGAGGGCCGCCACCGCGTCGTGGAAGCTCGGCACGTCGGACAGCACGCCCTCGGGGCCCAGCACCGTCCAGGTCGCGCCCGTGCGGATCAGGACGCCCAGCTCCTCGGCCGGCCGGCGCCGGGTCCGGCGCAGCTCGAGCACGAAGACCCCGGGACGCGCCTCTCGGACCTCGGGAGTGCGCCGGTCCGGCAGCATCAGGATTCCTTCCCGAGGGTCAGCGGTAGACGCTCCACTCCTTCTTCACGATCCGGCGCTCCTCGCCGTCGACCGTGACGATCCACTCGCCGTCCTTCTTGGCCACGACCCGCCCGCGCAGGTACTCCGGCTCCCAGCCGTCGGCCTTGTTGACCCACTTCACGAACCGCGCGAAACGCCCCGGCGCCACGTCGTCTCTGGACATCTCCGGACTCCCCTCGTCGTCACCGGCCCGTCGACGACCTTCCTCAGGAGAGCACCTCGCCCAGCGCGAGGCGGACCTCCTGCGAGGTCTTGAAGCCGGTTCACTGACGGTAGAACGCACTCCTCGACATGGACGAGACCGTTGACTCATCGACGATCGTCTGGCAGTGGGGTCGGGAGTCGGCAGCGGGCTCAGGAGTCGAACAGCACGTGCGGCCGTCCGGCGTCGACGACCACGCGGGCGCGCACCCCGTAGACGTCCGCGATCAGCGCCGGAGTGAGCACGTCCTCCGGGGTGCCGCCCGCCACCACGCGCCCCTCCCGCAGCACCAGCAGCGCGTCGCAGAAGAGCGCCGCGAGGTTGAGGTCGTGCAGCGCGACGACCGTGGTCACCGGCAGCGCCCGCACCAGCGCCAGCAGCTCCAGCTGATGGCGGATGTCGAGGTGGTTGGTCGGCTCGTCGAGCAGGAGCTCGCGCGGCTCCTGCGCGAGCGCCCGGGCGATGTGCGCGCGCTGCCGCTCGCCGCCCGAGAGGGTGTGCCAGAGGTGGTCGGCCTTCGCCTCGAGGCCCACCTGCTCGAGGGCGCGCTCGATCGCGCGCAGGTCCTCGGCCGTGTCGCCGCCGAGGAGGGAGCGGTGCGGGGTGCGCCCCAGCCGGACGACGTCGCGGACGGGCAGGTCCGCCTCCGTCTCGGCCTGCTGCGTCACCGTGGCGACGGCCCGGGCGACCTCGCGGCGGCGGAGCGAGCGGAGCGGAGCGCCGTCGAGGGTGACGACGCCGGCGTCCGGAGCCGCGGTGCCCTGCAGAAGCCGCAGCAGCGACGACTTGCCCGAGCCGTTGGGCCCGAGCAGTCCGACGGTCGAGCCGGGAGCGGGGCGGAGCGAGACCCCGTCGACCACCAGGCGGCCGCCCCGGCGCCACGAGACCCGGTCGGCCTCGAGCGTCACGAGCGGCCCCTCCGCCGCAGGAGCAGCAGCATGAACACCGGCACGCCCACGAGTGCCGTGCCGACCCCCACCGGCAGCGGAGTCGGCGCGAACGCCACCCGCGACCCGGCGTCGACCCACACCAGGAACACCGCGCCGAGCAGGATCGTCGCCGGGATCACCCGCGAGTGCCGCTGCCCGAACACGAGTCGCGCGGCGTGCGGCAGCACCAGCCCCACGAATCCGATCGCGCCGGCGATGCTCACCAGGGTCGCCGTCAGCAGGGCCGTCACCACCAGCAGGAGGAGGCGGGTGCGGCGGACGTGCACGCCGAGCGACGCGGCCACGTCCTCCCCGAAGGCGAACGCGTCGAGTGTGCGCGCCGCGGCGAGGCAGACCACGGAGCCGAGCAGCACGACTCCTCCGCTCAGCGCCACGTCGTCCCAGCGCATGCCCTCGAGGGAGCCGAGCAGCCAGAACATCACGCCGCGGGTCTCGTCCGAGTCGGCGAGCGCGAACACGATCAGCGAGGTCAGCGCCGAGAACAGCTGCGTGCTCGCCACCCCCGCCAGGATCACGCCCGAGGTGCCGCCCGCCGAGAACCGGGTCAGCAGCAGCACGAAGCCGAAGGCGACCAGCGCGCCGACGAAGGCGCCTCCGGAGAGCCCGACCACTCCTCCGCCGACCCCGAGCACGCCGACGAGCACCGCGCCCGTGGACGCTCCGGAGGAGACGCCCAGCACGAACGGGTCGGCGAGCGGATTCCGCAGCAGCGACTGCAGGATCACTCCGCACACGCCGAGCCCCGCCCCGCAGGCCGCGGCCACCAGCGCACGCGGGAGGCGCTCCTGCCAGACGATCGCGTCCTCGGCCGCACGCACCGGGACGGAGGCGAGCCCGAGGTGGTTGAGGAGGATGTCGCGCACGTTCACGAGCGAGACGTCGGCCGGGCCGAGGGTCACCGCGACGCCGACCGAGAGCGCCAGCGCGAGCAGCCCGCCGACGACCAGCGCCGCGGCGACCAGGCCCCGCGGCACCCGGCGGACGAGGACCGTGCTCAGAGCGAGGCCCCGTTCTCGTCCCACCAGGCGCGGATCTTCTCGAGGCCGTCGACGAAGCGGATCGACGGGTTCAGCTCGGCGCCGTGCAGGGCGATGAAGCGCCCGTCCTGCACCGCGGGCAGGCTGCTGGTCAGCGGGTCCGAGCGGAGGAACGCCGTCTTGTCGTGGAGGCGGTCGCCGGGGAAGCGGTCGCGCTGCAGGTCGCCGAGGACCAGGAGGTCCGGGTCGGCCGCGACGACGCTCTCCCAGCCCACCGCGGCCCAGTCGTCGGTGCGCTCGGCGAAGACGTTGGTCATCCCGGTCGTGGTGCCGAGCATCGAGGCGAAGTTGTAGCCGCCGGCCATGTAGGGCGTCTTGGTGTCGGCGAACCAGAAGGCGACGCTCCGGCCGCCGAGATCGACCCCGTCGGTGGCGGCGGCGGCACGCTCCTGCAGCTGCGCGACCAGGGCGTCGCCGCGCTGCTGGACGTCGAAGACCTCGGCCAGCTCGTGGATCTCCTGGTAGAGGACCTCGACGGTCAGCGGGACGGTGCGCGTGCCGCTCCCGCCGTTGACGCTCGCTCCGCCGTCGCAGTCGGTGGGAGAGAGGTAGGAGCCGATGCCCGTCTCGGCGAGGCGCTCCCGCGAGGCGACACCCTCGGGGGCGTAGTGGCGGCCGAAGGAGGCGGTGACGAAGTCGGGGTCGGCGCCGAGCAGGACCTCGTAGGTGGGCGCGTTGTCGGCCAGGCGCGGCACGCTCTCGTTCGCGGAGGCGAGGGTCTCGAGCACGGGGTCGGTCCAGGAGGCCGTGCCGACCATCCGGTCCTCGAGGCCGAGCGAGAGCAGGATCTCGGTCGAGTCCTGGTCGAGCGAGACGACGCGCTGCGGAGGAGCGGTGACGGTGGTGCTCGCTCCGCAGTTGTCGACGGTGAGCGGGTAGGAGGTCGTGCCCTCCCCCGCGGCGGCCGTGCTCTCGGGCTCGATCGGCTCGGAGGCGCCGCAGCCGGTGAGGGCGAGCAGGGTCAGGGCGGCGAGGGCGAGGGCGGCGGGGCGCCGTCGGTGCGTGGACATGGATCTCCCGTGGTTCCGTGGTCGTGCAGCCCCGGCGATGCGGCGCCGGGGCCCGGGTAAGCCTAGCCTTACCTCACCTCGGCCCGTCGATCCGCGCCAGCAGCCCCACGCCACCGGCACGATCGACCCTCGACCGGGACGAGTAGGCGGACACCTGTCGCGCACCTCGCCCCCGCAGCCCCCAACTGGGTGGACAGCACCCCGGACACGGTTCCCCTCGGGGCGGGAGAGGGCGATCCTGGACACCGACGATCGACGGCACCCGCCCCACCGCCCGCCGACCGCCACGGAAGGATCCTGTTGTCCCGCGACTCCGCCCGCACCGCCCCCTCCGGCCGGTCCGCGCTGGTGCGCAAGGCCGACGCCTCCGGCTACCGACCCGAGATCGAGGGACTGCGCGCCGTCGCGTCCCTCCTGGTCGCGACGTTCCACATCTGGCTGGGCCGCGTCTCCGGAGGCGTCGACGTCTTCTTCGTGGTCGCCGGGTTCCTCACCACCCTCACCCTCCTCGGTCAGATCCGCCGGTTCGGGCGCGTCCGCCCGATCGCCTTCCTCCGGAGGCTCGCCTCGCGGCTCTTCCCGGCGGCCGCGGTGGTGCTGGTCGTCGTCGCGGCGCTCGCTCCGCTCCTCCTGCGCCCCTCGCAGCTGCTGCAGACCTTCACCGAGGTGCTCGCCTCGACCTTCTCCGTCGAGAACGTCGCGCTCGCGCGGGCCGGGGTGGACTACCTCGCGCAGGACGACTTCCACACGCCGGTGCAGAACTTCTGGGCGATGTCGGCGCAGGGGCAGTTCTACCTGATCTGGCTCGCTCTGGTGCTCGTCGCGAGCCTCGCCGCCGTGCTGCTGCGGCGCCGCGCGCAGCTGCCGCGGTTCCTGCTGGCGCTCGTCGCGGCACTCACCGTCCTCTCGTTCGCCTTCTCCGTCGTGCTGGTCGGGATCGACCAGCCGACCGCGTACTACAGCACCCTCGCCCGCTCGTGGGAGTTCGGGCTCGGCTCGCTCGCGGCCCTCGTGCTCCCGGGTCTGGCGATCCCGGCCGCCCTGCGGACGGTCGCCGGCTGGCTGGGGCTGATCGGAGTCGTCTCCTGCGGATTCGTGCTCCAGGTCTCGAGCGCGTTCCCGGGCGCCGCCGCGCTCTGGCCGACCCTCTCGGCTGTGCTGGTGCTCATCGCCGGGACCGGCCCCGCCCCGGAGCGCGGAGTCGGCTGGCTGCTGGCCCTGCGCCCGCTCGTGCGGCTGGGCGGCCTGAGCTACGGGCTCTACCTCTGGCACTGGCCGATCCTCGTCTTCTGGCGCGAGAGGACCGGCGAGGACCCGACCGTCCTGGCGGGCCTGGGCATCATCGCCGCCGCGATCCTCCTGGCCGCCGTCTCGAAGCGCTTCCTCGAGGACCCCCTCCACCGCCGCGCCCCCGCCGAGCGCCCGCACCGCCTCCGCGCGCTCGCCCCGGCGGCCCTGCTGGCCGTCGCCGCCCTGGTCGGAGTGACGGGCCTCACCGGCACGAACGCCGCGATCACCGCCGACCTCACCCGCGCGCACGCGCTCCCCGTCTCGACCGAGGGCTGCGTCGGAGCCGCGGCGCTCGCGAACGCCTGCCCCGACTCCTGGACCTCGAGCCTGCCCGCCGTCGACGCCTCGGAGGACGGCTCCGTGCTGAACACCGACGAGTGCAGCACCGGCAACTCGGGCACCGAGCTCAAGGAGTGCCGCTTCGGCGACCCCGCCGGCCTTCGGGTGCTGCTGATCGGCAACTCGCATGCGGCGTCCTTCTTCCCGGCGCTGCGCGGCGTGGCGGAGGAGCGCGGCTGGGACCTGCACACCTACTACAAGACGGGCTGCGTGTTCTCGACCGCGGAACGGCGCGACGACTCCGCCTCCGCCCGCCGCTCCTGCGACGTCTGGAACGAGAAGCTGCAGGAGGTGCTCGCGAGCCAGGAGCCGTACGCGCTCGCGGTCACCGCGTACTCCGCGAAGAAGTCCGTGTTCGTCGACGCGTCCGGTACGCCGGACGAGCAGGCCGGCATCGACGGCTTCCACGAGTCGTGGGCGCCGCTGATCGCCCGCGGGTCCACGGTGGTCGCGATCCGCGACAACCCCGTACTGCCCTCGCTCTCCCTGCTGGCCTGCGCCGAGGAGCCGGGCTCCGCGGCCGACTGCAGCGTGCCGCTCGACGAGGCCTTCGCGGACCGCGAGCTGATGGCCGCCGCGGCCGAGGGCTGGCCGGGCGCCGCCGCCGTCGACCTCACCCGCTGGTTCTGCGACGACCGCGGCTGCCCCCTCGTGATCGGCGGAGTGAAGGTGTACCGCGACCTCGGGCACCTCACCGAGTCGTACGCCCGGACCCTGACGCCCTACCTCAGGGAGGCGCTGGACCCGCTGGTCGGCTGAGCGCGCTCGCGCTCGCCCGCGGACGCATGCAAGACTGTTTATACGAACAGGGATCGGAGGAGCCGATGGGCCACTCTCACGGCGTTCCGGCCGGCTCCGCCGCCGCGCGGCACCGGCGTCCGCTCGTGGCCGCCTTCGTTCTGACCGCGGCGTTCATGGTCGTCGAGTTCGCGGTCGGAGTCGCGACGGGCTCGCTCGCGCTGCTCTCGGACGCCGCGCACATGGGCACCGACGTCCTGGCGCTCGGGATGTCGATCGCCGCGATCTCGCTCGCCGCCCGCCCCGCCGCGAAGGGCCGCACCTACGGGTCCTACCGCCTCGAAGTGCTGGCCGCCCTCGCCAACGGCCTGCTCCTGTTCGCGGTCGCCGCGTTCGTGATCGTCGAGGCCGTCCGCCGCTTCGCCGAGCCGCCCGCGGTGCCCGGCGGCCCCCTCCTCATCACGGCCGTCGTGGGCCTGGCGGTCAACCTCGTGAGCCTGCGCCTGCTGTCAGCCGGTGCGAAGGAGAGCATCACCCTCCGCGGAGCCTCCCTCGAGGTGCTCGGCGACGCGCTGGGCTCGATCGGCGTGATCGTGGCGGCGATCGTGCTGCTCACCACCGGCTGGGCGTGGGCGGACCCGATCGTCGGTGTGCTGATCGGGCTGCTGATCCTGCCGCGCACCTGGTCGCTGACGCGGCAGGCGCTGGGGATCCTGATGGAGTCGGCGCCCGCGCACGTCGACCTCGCGGCGCTCGAGCGCGACGTCTGCGCCGTCCCCGGCGTGCTGGCGCTGCACGACCTGCACGTGTGGACGATCACCTCCGGCATGGAGAGCGCCACCGGCCACGTGGTCGTCGCCCCCGACGCCGACTACCGCACCGCGCTCTCGCGGGTGCTCGCCGTCCTCCGCGAGCGCCACGGCATCGACCACGCGACCATCCAGTGCGAGCCCGAGGCCTTCCCGGAGACGACGCACCGCGTCTGAGCGCGGCGCCGCCGCGCGCGGCCGCCTACGCGCCGACACCGACGCCCGCGCCCACCCCCGCGCCCGCGCCCACGCCTACGCCTACGCCTACGCCTGTCCAAAAGTTGTCGCACTCGGCGTCGACTGCGACAACTCCTGGCACCTCGCGAGCCCGAGCCCGAGCCCGAGCCCGAGCCGTCCGCCCGGCCGCCACTCTCCAGAAGTCGTCGCACTCGGCGTCGACTGCGACAACTCCTGGCTTCTCGCCGGCGCGAGTCCGCCTCGGGCAGCCGATAGGGCGGACGATCCCCCAGCTCACCACCACTCTCCAGAAGTCGCCGTCGTCGCTCGCGAGCACCGCGACTTCTGCATCCTCGGCCCGCCCGCCCTGAGCACCTTCCGATTGTTGACGTGAACATGTACAGTCGGCCGTCAGGGCGCGTTCACGTGAACATGCCCGCATTTCGATGGCGAAAGAGAGACCGCATCAATGTCGATGTCCTTCAGAAGGGTCGCCGCGCTCGCCACGAGCGCCGCCCTGGCCACAGGAGCACTGTTGGCGATCCCCGCCGCAGCGGCCCCCGCTCAGGCCGCGGACGCGTTCCGCATCACGCCGAACCCCGCCGCCGCCGGCGAGGCGTTCGAGGGCTGGGGCACCAGCCTCGTCTGGTTCGCGAACGCGACGGGCAATTACCCCGAGGCCCTCCGCGAAGACCTCTACCAGAAGGTCTTCGGCGACAGCGGCCTCGACCTCAACATCGCCCGCTACAACATCGGCGGCGGCAACGCCTCCGACGTGAAGGACTACCTCCGCCCGGGCGGCGCCGTCGAGGGCTGGTGGAAGCCGAACCCGGCCGGCGACGCGTCGACCTACGGCGGCACCTCCACGAAGCTCGCCGACCGCGACGCGCTCCAGGCGAAGTGGAACGCGGACGACCCCGCCTCCTACGACTGGACCGCCGACGAGACGCAGCGCTGGTGGGTCGAGAGGCTGGCAGAGGAGAAGCAGATCTCGCACTGGGAGGCGTTCTCCAACTCCGCCCCGTACTTCATGACCGAGAGCGGCTACGTCTCGGGCGGCTTCGACGCGAACAGCGAGCAGCTGAAGCCCGCCGCCGAGGAGCAGTTCGCGAAGTACCTCGTGAAGGTCACCGAGCACATGGAGGACGAGTACGGCATCGAGTTCGACACGCTCGACCCCTTCAACGAGCCGAACACGAACTACTGGGGCACGCAGCTCTCCAACGGCGTCCCGACCGGCGGACGCCAGGAGGGCATGCACGTCGGCCCGACGCGCCAGGCGGGTCTGATCCCCGACGTCACCGCCGCGCTCGACGCCTCGACCACCGAGGCCGGCCTCGCCGCGATGGACGAGACCAACCCCGACATCTTCGCCACGAACTGGGCCGCCTACTCCGCCGCGATCCGCGCCGAGGTCGACCGGATGAACGTCCACACCTACGGCACCTCGGGCCGCCTCAAGGTCCGCGACCTCGCGAAGCAGGCCGACACCGACCTGTGGATGAGCGAGATCGAGGGCAACTGGGTCACCGGCTTCGACCCCACCAACATGGAGAACGGCCTCGGCATCGCCGGCCGCATCAACGACGACCTGCGCGAGCTCGAGCCCAAGGCGTGGGTGCTCTGGCAGCCCGTCGAGGACTACTACAACATGCAGCAGCCCAAGCCCAAGGGCGAGAACCTCAACTGGGGCTCCGTCTACATCGACCTGGACTGCAAGCCGTACCAGGAGAACGGGACCGAGGTCTGGAAGTCGGTCCGCCGCGTCGCCGACGCCGGTGGCGACTCCACCAAGGCCCCGGTCTGCGGCGTCGAGACGAACTCGAAGTTCAACACCATCCGGAACTTCACCAAGTTCATCCACGAGGGCGACCACCTGATGCCCTCGAACGACACCTCCTCCACCGCCGCCGTCCGCGGCGACGGCTCGGGCGCGACCGTCGTGCACACCAACAGCACCGCGGCCGAGAAGACCGTCGTGCTCGACCTCTCCCGCTTCGGCACCATCGCCGACACCGCGACGGTCACCCCCTACGTCACCACGAAGGCCTCCTCGGCCGCCGCTCCCACGAGCAACGCCCTGGTCGCGAAGACCCCGGTGGCCGTCGACCGCATCTCGCGCACCGCCACGATCACCGTGCCCGCGAAGTCGGTCACGAGCTTCTCGATCGACGGAGTCTCGGGAGTCGCCGACTCCGCCCCCGCCCTGCGCGACGGCCACCGCTACCAGCTGGTCGGCACCCAGAGCGGCAAGGCCCTGACCGGCAACCCCTCGGGCGCCGCGACCACGATCACCGGTCTCGCCACCGACTCCGCCACGGCCGCCAAGCAGACCTGGACCGTCCGCGAGGTCGCCGCAGGCGAGCGCGAGGCCACCCGCCGTGTCGTCCTCGTCAACGGCGACGGACGCGTGCTCGGAGCCACGACCGCCGGCACCGACCTGCGCTCGCTGACCGTCGACGCGGCGAAGACGACCGCCGCGACCCGCTGGATCGTCAACACCACCGACGGGGTGAACGTCTCGCTCGTCAACGAGTCGATCGCCCAGTCGCTCGACGTGAACGGCGGCTCCAGCGCCGACAACGCGTCGGTCGGCGTCTACACCTCCAACGGCGGAGCGAACCAGTCGTGGTCCCTCCGCGACCTCGCTCCGGCCGCCGGCCAGACGATCGCGATCCGCACCACCGCGGGCGTCGCTCCGACCCTGCCCGCGAGCATCACCCCGCAGTACTCCTGGGGAGCCGGCGCACCGCTCGCCGTCACCTGGCAGCGCCCCGCCGACTCGGCGTACGGCGCGACCGGCCGCGTCGAGGTGCCCGGCACCGCGACCGACCTCTACGGCCAGACGATCACGGTCACCGCGCTCGTCGACGTCGGCGGGCTGACCGCGACCGACCCCGTGTCGGTCACGGCCGCCGCAGGCGCCTCGGTCGCCGGGGTGAAGGCCTCGGCCCCGACCACGGTCCCCGCCCGCGTGGGCGCCTCGGCCAGCACCTTCCCGGTGCCGGTCGTCTGGGACTGGACGCCGCTCACCACCGCCTCCCTCGCCCAGCCCGGGCAGGTGACGGTGTCGGGAACGGCGACCGCCGACGGCGCGACGCTCCCCGCCACGCTCACGGTGCTCGTCACCCAGGGCACGCTCCGCAACTTCAACCCGGACGCCGGCATCGTCGCGACCGCGTCGTCGTCGGAGTCGGGCTACGGACCGGAGCGCACCCGCAACGGAGTCGACGGCGACAAGGGCTGGTCGAACTGGACCAGCGGCACCAAGGCCGCGCAGAGCTCGCTGACCTACACCTTCCCCTCGACCCACCAGGTCGAGAAGGTGTCGGTGCAGTTCCTCGCCGACGGCGGAACCAGCTGGGCGAAGACCTACCAGCTGCAGTACCAGGCCGCCGACAGCACGACCTGGACCGCGGTCCCCGGCTACGAGTCGGCCGTGGCCCTCGCGTCGCCGGCCGGCGGCACGGCTCCGACCCTGGTCGCGTCGTTCGCACCCGTCACGGCGAAGGCCTTCCGCGTCGTGATGAACGCCTACGACAACACGCACCTGATCGTGGCCGAGACCAAGCTCTACGAGTCAGTCGCCTCGCCCGCCGCGGTCGCCACCCTGGGCGCACTGCGCGTCGGCGGAGTCGGCATCGCCGGGTTCGACCCGGCCCGCACCTCCTATGCGGTCACCGTCGAGGGCACGGCGATGCCCGCGATCCAGGCGGTGGCGACCGACTCGGCGGCGACCGTGCGGATCACCCAGCCGACGACGGCCAACGGCGGAGTCGCGACCATCGCGGTCCGCGCGGCCGACGGCTCCGTCACCTCGACCACGACGGTGACGGTGACCCTGAAGGCGCCCGTCGCCCTCGCGGTCGCGGTCACGGCGGCCACCCGCTGCACCGCCGGCACGGTGACGCTCACCGTCGCGGCGAAGAACCAGTCCGGCGTGCCGGTCTCGATGACCATCGCGACGCCCTCCGGGTCGAAGCAGGTCACCGGAGTCGCCCCCGGCGCGAGCGGCAGCGCCGCGTTCACCACGCGCGCGGCCTCGGTGCCGGCCGGCCAGGCCACCGTCACCGCGACGGGCACGGTCGACGGCAAGCAGGTCACCTCGGTGGCGACGGGAGCGTACGCGGCCCGCAGCTGCTGACGTTCCCTCCGACACGGACCGCCTCCGCCCCTCCGGGGACGGGGGCGGTCCGTCGTCCACCGTGGGAGCTGCGCTGCGTGGGCCGCTCGGACGGGGGCCGTGCGTCGCGGGATCTCGATACGCCCGCTGCGCGGGCTACTCGATCAGCAAGAACCTGCGGCTCCCCTGACGGCCGGTCAGCCGCACACCCCTGCCGGTCGAGCAGCCGCGGCACGCGGCGTATCGAGACCCACCGGCTCCGAACAGATCGAGACGCCGCCCATGCCCCTGCCGGTCGGGCAGCCGCCACCCATGCTGGTCGAGTAGCCGCGGCGTATCGAGACCCACCGACTCCGAACAGGTCGGGGCGCCGCGTACATCCGGGCAGCCGCCCACTCCTGCCGGTGGAGCAGCCGCGGCACGCGGCGTCTCGGGACCCCGCCGCTCAGGGCCGAGGCGCGTCAGTGCCCCGAGGCCGCCTTGTCGCGCGTGCGGAGGCGCGAGACGCCCATCACGACGGCCGCGATGACCAGGCCCAGCACGAGGCCGAAGATCATCGACACGAAGGTGTCGGCCAGCCACACGACGACCGGGCCCGCGCCCTCGACCGCGTGGGTGACGACATGCACGAGGTCGTACGGCCCGTGCCACACCGTCTCGGCGAGGTTCGCGACGACCAGGTGCCCGCCGACCCAGAGCATGGCGAGCGTCCCGATGATGCTGATCGCGCGGAACACGGCCGGCATCGAGGCGACGATCCTCGCTCCGGTGCGCCGCACGCCCCGGGCCGCGTTCTTCATCAGGCGCAGGCCCACGTCGTCGATCTTCACGAGCAGAGCGACGGCGCCGTAGACGAGGAGGGTCATCCCGAGCCCGATGACCAGCAGCGCGCCGAGCGTGGGCCAGATCCCGAAGTCGGGGTCGAGGCCGTCGAGCGCGATCAGCATGATCTCGGTGCTCAGGATGAGGTCGGTGCGGATGGCGCCGAAGACGAGCTTCTTCTCGTCGCGCGCCTCCGTCTCGTGGCCGCCGTGCGAGACGCCGAACCACTCCAGCACCTTCTCCGCCCCCTCGAAGCAGAGGAAGGCGCCGCCGAGGATCAGCAGGTACGGCAGCACCTGCGGCGCGAACGCCGAGAGCAGCAGCGCCAGCGGGATGATGATGACGAACTTGTTGAACAGGCTCCCCAGCGCGATCCGCCCGACGACCGGCAGCTCCCGCGCGGGCGTGAGGCCCTGCACGTACTGCGGCGTGACGGCCGCGTCGTCGATCACGACGCCCGCCGTCTTGGCGCTCGCCTTCAGGGCGGCGGTGAGGATGTCATCGACAACCGCGAGCAGGCCGACCGACATGTGCGTCTCCTTGGCTGGGGTGGGGCGCCCCCGCCGAGACGGCGATGAGCGGATTCACAGTATCGCGGCCTAGGCGCGCGGCTCCTCCGTGGCCTCGTCGTAGACGGCGAGCAGCCGGTCGAGGAACGACAGCACCGCGGCGCTCTCGGCCGGATCGAGGCTCGCGACGAGCTCCTCCACGCCCGCGATCAGCGGAGCGACGCGGGCCTGGGCGCGGGCCGCCGAGCGGTCGGTCGCGGTCACGATCAGCTTGCGCCCGTCGGAGGGGTGCCGGTCGCGGCGGACGTGCCCAGCCGCCTCCAGCCGGTTCAGCACGAGCGTCGTGGCGGCCGTCGAGATCCCGAGGCGGCGGGCGAGCTCGGTCGGCGTGAGCGGACCCGCGGCGAGCAGATGCGTCATGGCCGAGAGGCCGGGCGCGTCGACCGACAACGAGCGGCTCAGCGACTGCTCGAAGAGGCGCTGCCGCTCCGTCACCTGGCGCACGCGGGTGCGGATGCCGAGGTCACCGTCCCGGGATTCCGCTGCCATCCCCACAGGATACCGGTGTAGTTTGCCAATCTCATTGATAATCAACGATCGGAGCGACATGCGCGTCCTCATCTCCGGAGCGAGCATCGCTGGCCCGGCGCTCGCCTTCTGGCTGCACCGCTACGGCTGGGAGACCACGATCGTCGAGCGCGCCCCCGCCCTGCGCCTCGGCGGCCAGAACATCGACGTCCGCGGCGCGGGCCGCGAGGTGGCCCGCCGCATGGGTCTCGAGGACGACATCCGCGCCGCGACGACGGGCGAGGTCGGCACCCGCTTCATCGGGCGCGGCGGACGGACGCTGGCGGAGTTCCCCGCGGGCACCTCCGACTCCGGAGGCGCCACCGCCGAGCTCGAGATCCTGCGGGGCGACCTGGCAGAGCTGCTCGTCGCCCGCACGGCGGAGCACACCGAGTACCGCTTCGGCGACAGGATCACCGGCCTGGACCAGACCCGGGGAGGCGTCGTCGCATCCTTCGCGCACGCCTCCGACGAGCGCTTCGATCTGGTCGTCGCCGCCGACGGCATCGGCTCGAGCACCCGCCGACTCGTCGTCGGAGACGAGCCCGAGATCCGCTCGCTCGGCCTGGAGATCTCCTGGGCGACCATCCCGCGCACCGCTGCGGACGACGACTGGTGGCGCTGGTACGTCGCCGGGCGCGGCCGCAGCATCACCCTCCGCCCCGATCCGCACGGCACTCTGCGGGTGGCGTTCTCGTACCTGAGCGATCGGACGGTGCGCCGCGGCGTCGACGAGCAGCGGGCGCGGCTGCGCGAGGTCTTCGGCGACGCCGGCTGGGAGGCGCAGCGCGCGCTCGACGGGATCGACGCCGCCGACGACCTCTACTCCGAGGCCGTCGGGCAGGTGCGCGCCCCCCGCTGGTCGAGCGGCCGAGCAGTGCTCGTCGGCGACGCCGCCTACTGCGCGTCACCGGTGAGCGGGATGGGCACGAGCCTCTCGCTCACCGGCGCCTACGTCCTCGCCGGCGAGCTGGCGGCCCACGTCGATCCGCGCGACGGCCTCGCCGACTACGAGCGCCGCCTCCGCCCGTACGTCGACCAGGCGCAGAGCCTCCCGCCGGGCACCCCGCGACTGGCCCACCCCCGCACGCGCGCCGGAGTCGCCGTGCTCGGAGCCGGCGTGCGCCTCGCAGCGACCCCTCTCGCCGGCCGGCTCGCGGGCCGCTTCTTCACGCCCCCCGCCGAGGCGATCGACCTGCCCGACTACGGCCATCTCGAACAGGCCTGACACCGCAGGATCAGGCCGGCGCCGGTCCGGTGCTCTCGCGGACGATGAGGCGGGTCGGCACGAGCGAGACGCCGGTGCGCTCGCCCGACTCGAGCTCGCGCAGGAGGATGTCGACCGAGCGGCGGCCCGTGTCGCCGAAGAACTGGCGCACCGTCGTCAGCGGCGGCCAGAAGCTCGCCGACTCCTGCATGTCGTCGAAGCCCGCGACGCTCACCTCGCCGGGCACGGCGCGTCCGGCCTCGTGCAGTGCGCGCAGCACGCCGAGCGCCATCTGGTCGTTGGCGGCGAAGATCGCGGTGACCTCCGGATCGGCGGCGAGCCGCTTGCCGAGGCGGTAGCCGGAGTCGGTGGACCAGTCGCCGACCAGCACCTCCGGCACCGGGGCGCCGCGCTCGATCAGGGTCGACTCCCACGCCTCGTGGCGGCGCTCGGCGGAGTAGGAGCGGTCCGGGCCGGCGATGTGGTGCACGGTCCGGTGGCCGAGGCCCAGCAGGTGCTCGACGGCCTGGCGGGCGCCGGACATCTGGTCGGTGTCGACCACCGGGTGCTTCTCGCCCCCCGCGGAGTCGACGACCACCACCGGCAGGTCGGGCGGGAGGACGATGTCGGCCTCGTCGAGCAGGTGCGCCTCGACGATGATGATGACGCCGTCGACCGCCTCCTCGCTCAGCCGGTGGAACGCGACCGAGACCTCGCCCTGGGTGGGGTGGGAGACGGGGATGAGCGTGATCGAGTAGCCCGCATCGGCGGCCGCGATCGCGATGGCGTCGAGGGTGCGCATGTTGCCGAACGAGGACAGCGTGAACATGATCACGCCGATGCTGTGGAAGCGGCCCGTCCGCAACGCCCGCGCCGCGCTGTTGGGCCGGTAGCCGAGAGCGCGCATCGCCTCGAGGACCCGCTCGCGCGTCTCCCCGTCGACGTTCTGCTTGCCGTTCGAGACCCGCGAGACCGTCTGGCCCGAGACGTTCGCGCGCCGGGCCACATCCGCCATCGAGACGCCGCGCCGCGGCCGGGTGGACGGGGACGGGCGGTCGGTCTCGAGTGCCATGGGCTTCCTTTTATAGCGTGCCGCCCGTCAGCTGTGGTGCATCGTGCGCCGAACCGTGACGCAGGATCAGTCGCGGGTGGCGACGTGGACATGCTACGGTGACGATCTGCCATGTTGACGTGAACATGGCAGGCCCGCACTACTCCCCCGAACGGAATCCCATGACGACGACGTCTCCCCCCGTCCCGCTGAGCGAGGTCGCCCCTCCGGCGTCCCCCCTCGCGGCCCCGAAGTCGCGGGCGAAGAGCGAGTGGAAGGGCCTGGCGTTCGTCGCCCCCTTCCTCGTCGTCTTCCTCCTGGTCTTCATCGCCCCGGTCGTCTACTCGATCTACCTCAGCCTCTTCCGCGAGCAGCTGGTGGGCGGCAACTCCTTCGTCGGCTTCGCGAACTACGCCGCGATCTTCACCGACCCGAACTTCTGGGAGGGCTTCGGCCGCGTCCTGCTGTTCCTGGTCGTGCAGGTCCCCGTGATGCTCGTGCTGGCCCTCGTCGCGGCCCTCGCGATCGACAGCGGCCGCCTCCACGGCACCGGCTTCTTCCGCATCGTGGTCTTCCTCCCCTACGCCGTCCCCGCGGTCGTCGCGGTGCTGATGTGGGGGTTCATCTACGGCGACAACTTCGGCCTGGCCGCGAACGTCAACGACCTGCTCGGCTCCGACGTCGTCCAGCCGTTCTCACGCGACTGGATCCTCGCCTCGATCGGCAACATCGTCACGTGGGAGTTCGTGGGCTACAACATGCTCATCTTCTACTCCGCGCTGAAGACGATCCCCGGCGAGCTCTACGAGGCGGCCGAGATCGACGGCGCGGGCCCGATGCGCGTGATCCGCTCGATCAAGCTGCCCGCTCTGCGCGGCGCGATCGTCATCGCCACGATCTTCTCGATCATCGGCAGCTTCCAGCTGTTCAACGAGCCGAACATCCTCCGGACGCTGGCGCCGAACATCATCACCACCTACTTCACCCCGAACATGTACGCATACAACCTGTCCTTCGCCGGTCAGCAGTACAACGCGTCGGCCACGGTCGCCATCGTCATGGGCGTGATCACCGCGGTGATCGCCTACGTCGTGCAGCTCCGCGGCGCGCGGAAGGAGAACTGATGGCCCTCGCGACCGCTCCCCGGACGCCCGCCCGCGCCCCGAAGCGCCCGGCCGCCCGCCGCGGCTCCTCGGTGCAGCCCAAGAAGTCGATCGCCTTCACCCTGCTGATGTCGGTCTTCATCCTCTACAGCCTCGTGCCGCTGGCCTGGCTGGTCATCAACGCGACGAAGACCCAGGCCGGCCTGCTCTCGAGCTTCGGCCTCTGGTTCGACGGCGACTTCGTCTTCTTCCAGAACATCGCCGACACCCTCAGCTACCGCGACGGGATCTTCCTCCGCTGGCTCGGCAACACCCTGCTCTACGTCGTCGTCGGCGCCGGAGGAGCGACGCTCCTGGCCACGCTCGCCGGCTACGGCCTCGCGAAGTTCCGCTTCACGGGCCGCAAGGCGGTCTTCGCCGTGGTGCTCGGAGCGATCGCGGTCCCCGGCACGGCCCTCGCCGTCCCGACCTTCCTCATGTTCAGCCAGCTCGGCCTGACCAACACCCCGTGGGCGATCATCATCCCCTCGCTGATCAGCCCGTTCGGCCTGTACCTGGTGTGGGTCTACGCGGTGGAGTCGGTGCCGACCGAGCTGCTCGAAGCGGCGCGGATGGACGGGGCGGGCGAGTTCCGCACCTTCTTCACCATCTCCATCCGCCTCCTCGCCCCCGGCATCGTGACCGTGCTGCTGTTCTCGGTCGTCGCGACCTGGAACAACTACTTCCTCCCGCTGATCATGCTGAGCGACCCGACCTGGTACCCGCTCACCGTCGGCCTCAACCAGTGGAACGCGCAGGCCACCGGCGTCAGCGCGCAGCCGATCTACAACCTCGTGATCACGGGCTCGCTCCTCACGATCATCCCCATCGTCGTCGCCTTCCTCGGACTCCAGCGCTTCTGGCAGTCCGGTCTGAGCGCCGGCAGCGTCAAGGGCTGAGCCCTCCCCCTACCCATCCCCCGGCCGGAGCGTCCTGCCCCGTCCACAGCACCCGCAGCACGAAGAAGTGAAGGGAAACACCACCATGAAGATCGCCCGTTCCGCCCTCCGGCGGACCCTGACGGTCGCGGCCGTCGCGGCCCTGGCCGCCGGCTCCCTCGCGGCCTGCTCGTCCACCTCCGGTGGCGGCACGACCACGAGCGCCGGCTCCGCCGCCGACCTCGACGCGGCCCTCGAGGCCGGTGGCAAGATCACGTACTGGAGCTGGACCCCCAGCGCCGAGGCGCAGGTCGCCGCGTTCGAGGAGGCCTACCCGAAGGTCGACGTCGAGCTCGTCAACGCCGGCACCAATAAGGACGAGTACACCAAGCTCGAGAACGCGATCAAGGCCGGCTCGGGCGCCCCCGACGTCGTCCAGATCGAGTACTACGCCATGCCGCAGTTCGCCCTGTCGGACTCGCTCCTCGACCTGTCGCAGTACGGCATGGGCGACCTCGAGGACAAGTACTCGGCCTCCACCTGGGGCAGCGTCAACATCGACGGCAAGCTCGTCGGACTCCCGCAGGACTCGGGCCCCATGGCGCTGTTCTACAACAAGACGGTCTTCGACCAGTACGGCATCGCCGTCCCCGCCACCTGGGACGAGTACGTCGCCGCGGCCGAGAAGCTGCACACCGCCGACCCGTCAAAGTACATCACCGCCGACACCGGCGACGCCGGCTTCGCGACCAGCATGATCTGGCAGGCGGGCGGCGAGCCGTTCACCACCGATGGCACCGACGTGAAGATCGACCTCGCCGACGAGGGCACCGCCAAGTGGACCGGCGTCTGGAACCAGCTCGTCGAGAAGAAGCTGCTCTCGGACACCCCCGCCTGGGGCGACGAGTGGTACAAGGGCCTCGCCGACGGCTCCATCGCCTCGCTGGTGACCGGTGCCTGGATGCCCGGCGTGCTGGAGTCCAGCGTCCCCGACGCCTCCGGCGACTGGGCCGTCGCGCCGATCCCGACCTACGACGGCACCGCCGTCAGCGCCGAGAACGGCGGTGGCGGCCAGTCCGTCACCAAGCAGAGCGAGAACCCGGCGCTGGCCGCCGCGTTCCTGCGCTGGCTGAACAGCGACCAGGCCTCGGTCGACGTCTTCCTGCAGAGCGGCGGATTCCCGTCGACCACGGCCGACCTCGACAGCTCGGACTTCACCGGTCAGGAGTCGGAGTACTTCGGCGGCCAGAAGATCAACGAGGTGCTGACCCAGGCCTCGAAGGACGTCCGCTCCGGCTGGTCGTACCTGCCCTACCAGGTCTACGCGAACAGCGTCTTCGGCGACACCGTGGGCCAGGCGTACGCCAACGGCACCAGCCTCGACCAGGGCCTCGCCGACTGGCAGAGCAAGCTCGTCCAGTACGGCAACGCGCAGGGCTTCACCGTCTCGGAGTAGCACCACTGCTCGACGCGGGGCCGGCCGGATCGCTCCGGTCGGCCCCGCGTCGTTCTCACGCTCGGACACACCGGGCACCGATCCTGAGGGGGATCCAGATGACCACCGCTCCCGAGAGCCGCTTCGCCATCGGCGCCGACGACTTCGAGCTCGACGGCCGCCCGCACCGCATCCTGTCGGGGGCGCTGCACTACTTCCGCATCCACCCGGACCTCTGGGCCGACCGGATCCGCAAGGCCCGCCTGATGGGCCTGAACACCATCGAGACCTATGTCGCCTGGAACGCGCACGAGCCGCGCCGCGGCGAGTGGCGCGAGGACGCCGGTCTCGACCTGGGCCGCTTCCTCGACCTGATCGCCGCCGAGGGCATGCACGCGATCGTGCGCCCCGGCCCCTACATCTGCGCGGAGTGGGACAACGGCGCGCTCCCCGCCTGGCTCTTCCGCGACCCCGAGGTGGGCGTGCGCCGCTCGGAGCCGAACTACCTCGCCGCCGTCAGCGACTACCTGCGCCGCGTCTACTCGATCGTGGCCCCGCGCCAGATCGACGTCGGCGGGCCCGTGGTCCTCGTGCAGATCGAGAACGAGTACGGCGCGTACGGCTCCGACAAGGAGTACCTGGCCGAGCTCGTGCGGGTGACCCGCGACTCCGGCATCACGGTGCCGCTGACCACCATCGACCAGCCGACCCCGCAGATGCTCGCCGACGGCAGCCTGCCGGGGCTCCACCTCACCGGCTCGTTCGGCTCGCGGACCACCGAGCGCCTCGCGACGCTGCGCGAGTTCCAGCCCACCGGTCCGCTGATGTGCATGGAGTTCTGGTGCGGCTGGTTCGACGACTGGGGCACCCAGCACCACACGACGGACGCCGACGCCTCCGCGCAGGAGCTCGACACCCTGCTCGCGGCCGGCGGCTCGGTCAACATCTACATGTTCCACGGCGGCACCAACTTCGGCCTGACCAGCGGAGCGAACGACAAGGGCCGCTACGCCGCGATCACGACGAGCTACGACTACGACGCTCCGCTGGACGAGGGCGGCGACCCGACCGCCAAGTTCTGGGCGTTCCGCGACGTCATCGCGCGCTACGCGCCGGTGCCGGAGGAGGTGCCCGCGGTGCGCCCGCCGGCCCCCGCCCTGACCGCTCCGCTCGTCCCCGGCCCGGCGCTGCTCGGCCTCGGCCAGGCGTTCGGAACGGCCGCGCACCTCGACGCGATGGCCAGCTTCGACGACCTCGGCCACGACGACGGCTTCGTGCTCTTCACCACGACGCTCGACGGCGCCTCCGCTCCGGCCCGCCTCGTGGTGGGCGAGGAGGTGCGCGACCGCGCCTGGGTGCTGCTGGACGGCGTGCCGGTGGGCGTGCTGGCGCGCGACCACCACGAGCGGGCGCTGACGCTGCCGAGCGGACGCGGCGAGCTCGCGATCCTGGTCGAGAACCAGGGCCGGGTGAACTACGGCACGCGCATCGGCGAGCACAAGGGCCTGATCGGAGGCGTGACGCTCGACGGCGCCGAGCTGACCGGCTGGGCGGCGCGCCCCCTCGCGCTGGAGTGCCTCCCCGACCTGGCCGTCGCGGCGCCGGCGTTCTCGGCCGGGCCGCAGCTCGCCTCGGGCTCGTTCGACCTCGACGAGCAGGCCGACCTGTACGTGGACACGCTGCACTGGGGCAAGGGTCTGGTCTGGGTGAACGGCTTCCTCCTCGGGCGCTACTGGCGCCGCGGGCCGCAGCGGACGCTGATCGTCCCCTCGCCGGTCACCCGCGCCGGCCGCAACCGCGTCGTGGTGCTGGAGCTGGAGGGCATCGCCGAGCCGGAGATCCGCCTGCTCTCGGGAGCCGAGCTCGGGCACACCGAGATCTGACCTGCGGAACGGGGCCGGGAGCAGCCCGTCGGAAGCGTGCGCCGTCGGTTCGGGGGTCCGGGCCCCGCTGTGCGGGCGACGCCGGGCTGCATTCTGCAGGGGCGCCGGGCCGCCTCGGTTCTGCAGGGGGCGCCGGCCCGCCTCGATTCTGCAGGGGGCGCAGGGCCGTGTCCGTTCTGCGAGTGCCGCAGGGCCGCGTCCGTTCTGCAGGTGCAGCCGGGCCGCGACCGTTCCGCGGGTGCAGCCGGGCCGCGACCGTTCCGCGGGTGCAGCCGGGCCGCGACCGTTCCGCGGGTGCCACCGGGCTGCCTCCGGGACGCAGGGCTCTGCTAGCCTCAGGCGCCCCGGTGCGGTGCCGGCGGGCGAAGGGGGAGACATGAAGGCCAAGGCACTGCTGCGCACGACTCTGATCGGCGGCGCGCTGCTGCTCGCCCTCTCGGGCTGCGCAGGGACCGCGACGAGCGGATCGACGCTCCGGCCGTTCACTCCGACGCTGCCCTCGTCGTCGGCTGCTCCGTCCGCCACCGCGACGGCTGCCGCCCCGGCCGCCGACACCGCTCAGAAGACCGGCGACCAGGTGGCCGCCGTGCTGACCGGCGTGCAGTTCGTGCCCGGCGAGTACGCGAGCATCCAGGAGATGCTCGACTCGATCTACCCCGGCCTCACCGCGACCGACGCGAGCTGCCTCTCGCCCTTCGGCCTGGGCTGGGACACCGCGCAGCCCGCCGCCGGACTCTCGTACGGCACCAGCGCCGACCGCTCCATGACCGCCGTCGTGTCGAGCACCGGCACCGCCGACGCGGCCGCCTCGCTCCTCGCGAGCGCCACCGACGCGACCACGCGCTGCGCCTCCGGCTCGGCGCTCTTCGCCATGCAGGGCGTGCCGGTCGAGACGACCGTCGAGCGCACCGAGCAGACGCTGACCGGCGCCGACGAGACGCTCGGCTGGAAGGTGTCCGGAGCCGTGGGCGGCAAGCCGTTCTCGCTCGTGGGCATCACCGCGCGCGTCGGCGGCGACGCGGTCGCGCTCGTGGGCTGGGACCCGGCGACGAACACGTCCTACGTCCCGCGCGCGACGCAGCTCGTCGTCGACGGGCTGTAGGGCGCTCCGCGCTCTGGCGCTGGGCGCTCGGGCTCGGGGCGCTCGGGCTCTGGGCGCTCTGATCTGGCGCTCGGGCTCGGGCTCGGGCTCGGGCTCGGGCTCTGGCTCTGGGTTCTGTGCCCTGTGTTCTGCGCTCGGCCGTCCTCTCCTCCGCGAGAGCTCACGAGTTGTCGCACTCGACGCTGAGTGCGACAACTTCTGAACAGTGGGCGGAGTGGGGTCGAGCGCCGGGGCTCTGAGCCCGGAGCTCTACGCACTGCGCGTTGCTCTCTGACGTCCGCTGCTCCGCGAGACTCCAGGAGTTGTCGCACTCGACGCCGAGTGCGACGACTTCTGAGCAGTGGGCCGGGGGTCGAGCGCCCGAGCCCGCGCTCAGAGCTCCTCGTGCTGGACTACGACGTCCGTTCCTTCGCGAGAGTCCAGGAGTTGTCGTACTCGACGCTGAGTGCGACAACTCTTGAGCAGTGGGCGGAGGTCGGGGCGGAACGAGCACCCGGACCGGCCACCCGGCGCCCGAGCAGGCCTCAGGCCAGCCAGGAGAGGGTGCCGCCGTGGGCGGCCGCGCTCGCAAGAGGGACGCCGTCGGCGGCGAGGAGGAACGGCGTCGGCTCGGGAGCCGTGCGGTCCCCGCGCGCGGCGACGAGGTGCGGGAGCAGCGCCTCCGCCTCGAGCGTCACCAGGCTCGCGCCGCGATCGGCGACCGTCGCCAGCACGCTCTCGCGCGCGGCCCACGGCAGGTAGACCAGGGTCCCGAGCGAGACGACGATCGTCCGCAGCCCGCGCGGCACCGCGTCGAGCAGGGCGGGCAGCTCGACGGCCGCATCGCCCGCCACGATCGGCGGCGGGTCGTCCTGCAGAGTGTCCACGGCCGAGCGGAGCCGCGCGGTCCGCTCCGGGCGGTCGGACGGGAGCAGCGCCTCCAGCCAGGCGACGTCCTCGATCGAGCGGACGTCGAGCGGCGCCAGGTCGAGCCCCCGGCGCCACGCGACGACCGGCAGCCGCGTCGGCGCCGCGCCTCCGCTCACCGCGCACCGCAGCAGAGGCGCGCCCGACCCGAGCCGCGTCTCGCCGTCGCTCGCCGCGAAGGCGTAGGAGTACCGCTCCGGCCCCAGGCAGAGCCCCGCGGAGGCGCCGATCTCGACGAGCGCCACCGGCTCGCCCGGCTCCGTGATCCGCTCCAGCGCCGCGACCAGCGGAGCGCACCGCAGTGCCTCGTTGGTCTGCGTCCTCCGCTCGGCCGCGACCGGCGCCGCCCGCGCCCACTCGCTCCGGAGCCACGCGGCGAAGCCGGCGCCGTCGACGTCGGGCACGCCGAGCAGCCGCGCGACCGAGAAGAGCAGGGACGGCTGCCGGTGCTGCGCGGGCAGCTCGTCGATCAGGGCGAGCAGGCGCGCGTCGTCCGCGACGGCGAGCGCCCACTCCACCTGCCGCTCGGACGTCTGCGCGAGCTCGACGGCGGCGCGGCGGAATCGGTCGGCGGAGGAGGGCATGCCTCCATCCTGAGGGAGCGGCCCCGCGGCGCACGCAGGCGAGCGGAGGATCCCCCCGGTGGGCGACGATCCCGCCCGGAGATGTCGGTGGTCGCCGGTAGAACGGACTCATGTCCGACACCGCTCCGAGCCCCGCGTCCGCGCCGGTCCGCGAGCGGCGCCTGCTCGACGTCCGGCGGATCTACGCCGAGCCGGCCGCGCTCGAGCTGCCCCGCGGGCAGGAGGTCGTGGCGCGCTGGCCGGGCGCCGAGATCGTGCCCGTGGAGTCGCACTGGCTGATCCCGGAGGTGCACGGCGACGAGGCGAACGTCGCGCGCTGGGTGCGCATCAAGACGGAGGCGCTCGTGCTCGGGGTGAAGAAGTCGCTCGTCACGCGCCCGAACGGCCGCTCGGCCGACTTCATCGCCCCCTCCACCGCCAACGGCTGCGCCATGGCGTGCGTCTACTGCTACGTGCCGCGGAGGAAGGGCTACAGCAACCCGATCACGCTCTTCACGAACATCGAGCAGATCCAGCGCCACCTCGCCCGGCACATCGCGAAGCAGGGGCCCAAGACCGAGGCGAACCAGTGCGACCCGGAGGCCTGGGTCTACGACATCGGCGAGAACAGCGACTGCTCCGTCGACGCGCTGCTGAGCGAGAACGTCCGCGACCTCTGCGAGCTGTTCCGGATGTCGCCCACGGCCAAGGCGTCCTTCGCGACCAAGTACGTCAACCGCGAGCTCCTCGAGTGGGACCCGCTCGGGCGCACGCGCATCCGCTTCTCGCTGATGCCCGCCGAGACGGCGAAGGTCACCGACATCCGCACCTCGCCGATGGCCGAGCGGATCGCGGCGATCAACGACTTCGTCGACGCCGGCTACGAGGTGCACGTCAACTTCTCGCCCGTGATCCTCACCGAGACCTGGCAGCAGGACTGGGCGGAGCTCTTCGATCAGCTGGACGCGGCCCTCCACCCGCGGGCGAAGGCGCAGCTCGCGGCCGAGGTGATCCTCCTGACCCACAACGAGGGCCTGCACGAGGTGAACCTCGGCTGGCACCCGAAGGCGGAGTCGCTGCTCTGGCAGCCGGGCCGCCAGGAGCAGAAGGTCTCCGAGAACGGCGCCGTCAACATCCGCTACCGCCGCGATCTCAAGCGCGCCGCCCTCGACCGCTTCCGCGCCCTCCTCGCCGAGCGCCTCCCCTACTGCCGCGTCCGCTACGCCTTCTGAGCGTCGGTGCCCCCGGCCGAGGCGGCGGCGTGACGATCAGCTCAGGAGCGCACCCTCCCCCTCGGCCCGCACGGGCCGAGACACCGCCCGTCCGGCGACACACCGCCGCGGAGGCGGCACCTCGCGCACGAGCGCGGTGTCTCGACGCAAGAGCCCGCACCGCGCGCAGGGGCGAGCGCCCTCCCCTCCCGCCCGAGCACCCGCCGTCGGCCGCCCTGCCCGCCGAGACACCGCTCGGCATGCGTGACAGCGGCCGCGGAGGCGGCACCTCGCGCACGAGCGCGGCGTCTCGACGCCGCGGCAGGCCCTCTCGCGCGAGCGCACCGTCGCGCCTCCTCCCGCTCCGCTCGCCGAGACACCGCCCGTCCGGCGAGACACCGCCGCGGAGGCGGCGTCTCGCGCACGAGCGCGGTGTCTCGACGCCGCCGAACCGCCCACCGGAGGCACCCCGGAACCGAGCCCCGGAGCCGCCCGGCTGGGAGTCCGCCGGGCGGCCAGGGCGACCGCTTCGCATTACGGATAGCGGCACGTGCCCTCCGGATGAGGGGCGTACTTTCGGAGAACAGCCGGAGGGCCGGCCGACCGTCCGACTCCACGGGCCTGCACAGCAGGCGTCAGCGGAGATCGAAGGCTCGGCGTGACGGCATCCGGGCTCGGCAGCCCGGAGTCGGCACCCCCGGATCGACAGTCCGGGCACCCCCTCCGACTCGGCGGCACGGCACATCCCGGGTCCGCTCCCTGCTCCCCACGAACACCCCCACCATCTCGCACTCCCCCCTCCCGGCGGCACTCGCCGGGGCACCCCACCGTCGCGGCCGGCACCCGCGACACAGCACAGAACGGCGGCACGCACCATGGGCGCTCTCCTCTACGGCACTCCCCCCACCTCGCACGAGATCGACGACCGCGCGCTCGCGCACCTGCAGATCGTCATGATCAACAAGTTCCGCCGCGACGAGGCGTTCGCCTTCCAGCTCGACGCCTCGAGCGCGCACGGCACCGGACGCCAGACGCTGTGGCTGCACCCGACCATCCCCCTCCAGTTCTCCTTCCACGGCAGCCGCATGCCGGCGATCAACGCCACCTGGGTGCGCGCGCTGATGGAGGAGGCCAACAGCGGCCGGGGCCTGCGGATCGTCTCCGAGCCGGCGCAGCAGCCCGAGTCCTCCGCGCTCACGCACGCTGCCTGAGCGCGCCGTGTCCAGGCGCGACGACGACGAGCTGTTCGAGGTCACCGACTTCGTCGAGCTCGCCGGTGCGGTGCCCGACGACGCGGGCTTCGAGTGCTCCTCCACCGTCGACGGCGTGACGGGCGCGCTCTGCGTGCTGCCGGATTCGCTGATGCTGCGGAGCGCCGGCACCGGCGACTCGACCCGCGTCGGCACCCGCGACATCCGCTCCTGGCGGACCACTCCGGCCGGCGCCACCTTCTCGCTCGCCGTGGAAGCCGGAGCGCGGCACACCGTGGTGCTGCTCACGCAGTTCCAGGCGGCGACCGTCCAGGCGATGACGCGGGCCGCCGGACCCGCTACTGGTTTATCCGCTTAACGAATTCCCCGTTCGGGGCACACAGCCAGGGGCGCTCCTCGTGCGACCCTGATCGGGATGAACGAGAAGGACGAGGTCACGCGCTCCGACATCGGCGGGCGTGACATCGAGCAGGCGCGGGCCCTCTTCGAGCAGTCTTACAACGGGCACCGCTTCATCGTCGAACCCGGCGCCGACTTCTCGTACCGCTACACCTCCGTCGGCGACGGCGACGTGACCCTCCGCGGGAGCCAGTTCGCCGGCTCAGTGCAGGGCTCGATCCAGACCGAGGGTGAGTACGTCGTCTCGTGGCTGACCGCCGGGACGGGCGTCACCGATCTCGACGGCGACGCGGTGACCCTCGGATTCGGGCAGCCGGCGATCTTCGTCAACGACCGCCCCAGCCGGTTCGAGTTCCACGACTACCGCCAGAATCTCATCCACTTCGACGGCGCCTACCTCGAGGGCGTCGCGGAGGAACTCGAGGGCACGAGCGGCCCCCTCCTCTTCGATACCACCGCCCGGCCCGAGGGCGCGGCGCTGCGGCGCTGGTCGGCGACGGTCGCGACGGTCGCCCGGGTGATCTACGACGCCGACAGCTCGCCGCTGCTGCGCCGCGAGGCCGACCGCGCGGTCGCGATCGCGCTGCTCGAGACCTTCCCGCACGCGACGCTCGACACCCCCGGCGACCTCGGAGTGCCCCGCTCGGGACGCCTCCGCCAGGCTGTCGAGTACATGTACGCGCACGCCCACGAGCCGCTGCGGACCGAGCAGATCGCCGACGCGGCGGGCATGGGCCTGCGGACGCTGCAGACCGAGTTCCGGCGCGCGTTCGGTTTCACCGCCGTCGACTACCTGCGGCGGATCCGGCTGGACGGCGTGCAGAAGGAGCTGCGGGCGGGCGAGTCCGGAGTCGTCAGCGTCAGCGAGGTCGCGCGGCGCTGGGGCTTCGCGCACCTCGGCCGGTTCTCGGCCTCGTACGCCCACCGCTTCGGCGAGCGCCCCAGCACCACGCTCGACACCTGAGGCCTCAGAGGTCGTCGGTCCCGCCGTCGTCCTCGAGGGGTCGTCCTCCTGCCGTCGTCCTCGCTCCCCTCGCCCTTCGCCGCGCGGCTGCAGGGTCGGCCGAGCGGGCTTGAGCCGTCGCGTCTTCTCGCGTATCGACTCCCCCGCCTCCGGGTCGCCGAGGTCGAGGGCCGGGCCGGTGAAGAGCCGGCTGCAGTACAGCTTCTGCATCTCGCCCTCCCCTGGATCCCGGCCCGCCCCTCCGGTCGGCCCATCCCCCGACCGTGGGACGGCGCCGACCGGACGCCCCACCCCTTGGCGGGGGTGCGGCGGAGGGTGCGTGCCCGCGCCGGAGTCAGCGCCGCGCGGGCAGCCCCAGCGCGGTCGCGAGCGCCTCGACGACGCGGGTCGCACGCACGTCGTCGACCCCCTCCATCCGGTTGGTGAGGAACGCGAAGCCGACTCCCGCGTCCGGGTCGGCGAAGGCGACCTGTCCGCCCGCGCCGTCGTGCCCGAAGCCGCTCGGCGTGAGGTACCGGCGCGCGTCGGTGCCGAGCTGGAAGCCGCAGCCCCAGGCCGGCCACGGGCCCGGCACCGGCCACACCGGCGGGCCGCTGCTGAGCGGAGCGGTGGCCCGCTGGATCGTCGCGTCCTCGAGCAGCCGCACGCCCTCGGTTCCGGTGAACGCCGCCGACCAGATCGCGGCGAGCGCGCGGGCCGAGCCGACGCCGCCCGCTCCGGGGATCTCGGCGGTCTGCAGCACGGGGTCGTTGAAGCCCGTGCCCGGCCCGATGAGCTCGACGGGCAGCGCACCGCCGAGGGTCATCGCCCGCTCACCCCAGTCGACGACTCCCGGAGTGCGCGCCGCGGCCTGCGCCGCCGTGAGCTCGGCGAGGGTGGGGCCGACGAGCATCGCCGCGACGCGGCCCTGCTCGGCGGCCGGCAGACCGATCCACGCCTCCGCGCCGACCGGTCCGGCGATCCGCTCCTGAAACGCGGCGCCGACGCTCCGCCCGGTCACCCGGCGGATCACCTCGCCGATCAACCAGCCGTGCGTGATCGGGTGGTAGGCGTGGCCCGTGCCCGGCTCCCACAGGGGCTCCTGCTCGGCGAGGCGCCCGGCGAGGAGGTCCCAGTCGGCGAGGTCGGCGGTCGTGAGCGGGAGGCGGGGGGCCGAGAGCCCGGCGCGGTGGGCGAGCAGGTCCTGCACGCGCACGTCGGCCTTGCCCGCCGCAGCGAACTCGGGCCAGTACTCGGCGACCCGCGCGTCGTAGTCGAGCAGCCCCTCCTGCACGAGGCGGGCGGCGAGGAGGGAGACGAGGCCCTTCGTGCAGGAGAAGACGACGCTGAGGGTGTCCTCCCGCCACGGCTCCTCAGCCCTCGCCTCTCCCGCCCAGAGGTCGACGACCGGCCGTCCGTGCAGCCGCACCGCGACCGCCGCTCCCGAGCCGGGCCGGACGGCCTCGGCGAAGGCGTCGCGGACCCCCTCGAACCCGGGCTCGACGACTCCGTGAACCGCGGTCACCCCTTCACCGCGCCCTGCAGGAGAGCGGTGATGAACTGCCGCTGGAAGATCACGAAGACCAGGATCGTCGGCACGATGATCAGTAGCGCGCCCGCGTTGAGCAGCGGGATGCTGTTGCTGTACTGCCCCTGGAAGAAGGTGAGCGCCCCGGCGACGGTGCGGTCGAGCGGATCGGAGACGAGCACCACCGGCAGGAGGAACTGGTTCCAGGTCCAGAGGAACAGCAGGATCGCGAGCGCAGACAGGGCCGGGCGCGCGAGCGGCAGCTGGATCCGCAGGAACTCCTGCCAGGTCGTCGCGCCGTCCACGCGCGCCGCCTCGGAGAGCTCGGCGGGGATCCGGACGAAGTGCGCGCGCATCCACACCACGCTGAAGGGCATGTAGAGCCCGATCAGCGGCAGGACGATCGCCCACTGCGTGTTCAGCAGGCCCAGCGACTGGATCTCGTAGTACAGCGGGATGATCAGCGACTCGAACGGGATCGTGAGCCCGAGGATGAGGAACACGAAGACGAACCCGCCGCCGCGGATGCGCAGGTTGCCGAGCGCGTAGCCGGCGAGGGTCGCGAAGAGCAGGCTGATCGGGACGACACCGAGCACGATCAGGGCGCTCGACCCCATCAGCTGCAGGACGTGCCCGGTCTCGAAGGCCTGGGCGAAGTTGCCCCACTGCGGGTCCGTCGGCCAGGTGAGGCCGGTCGGATTCACGTCCGCCGGCTGCAGCGCGGCCGAGAGCATGTTGACCAGCGGGATGACGGTCAGCACGAGCACGACGATCAGGACGACGCGGCCGATGACGACCTCGGACTTGGTGACGATCATCGGTCGCTCACTCTCGAGAGGCGCTGGAGGGGGAGGACGCAGGCGAGCACGAGCACCATCAGCACGATCCCGAACGCGGAGGCGAGGCCCACGTCGCTCTGCGTGAAGCCGATCCGGTAGATCGAGATGCCGGGCACCAGGGTCGAGCGGCCGGGGCCGCCGAGCGTGGTCGTGTAGATGATGTCGAAGCTGCTCAGCGCCGCGATCACGGTGATCGTGGTGAGCACCGAGATCTCCTGGCGCAGGCCCGGGACCGTGATGGTGAAGAACTCCCGCAGCCACGTGCCCCCGTCGAGACGGATGGCCTCGTAGAGCGAGACGTCGATCTTGCCGATGCCGGTGAGGAACAGGACTGTGCAGAGCCCGGTGAGCACCCACGAGCCGATCAGTCCGACGGCCGGGAGGGCGGTCTGGAAGTCGCCCAGCCACGGCCGCGCGAGCGAGCCGAGCCCGACGGCCTGCAGGATCTGGTTGACCGCTCCGGTCTGCGAGTACATCCACGACCAGGCGATGCCGGCCGCAGCGAGCGGGATGATCTGCGGCAGGAACAGGATCGTCTGCGACACGCTCGAGAAGACGCCGGGGCGCATCGAGCGGAGCAGGCTCGCGAGAACCAGGCCCGCGGAGACCGGGATCACCGTGAAGTAGAGGATCAGCACGAAGGCGTTGCCGATGGAGCCGAGCAGGTCGGGATCGGTGAACACGCGGAGGTAGTTCGCGAAGCCCACCCACTCGGAGGGGCCGACGCCGTTCCACTTGTAGAACGAGTACTGCACCCCGGTGATCAGCGGGTAGATGACGAACGCGATGTAGACGAGCAGGGCCGGCACGACGAAGAGCCAGCCGACGAGGGTCGCCCGCCGCACCGCAGTCCTCCTGCGGCGCGGCGCCCCGTTCCGGCCCCCGCGGTCGACGGCGCTCGAGACGAGAGGGCCGGCCGCGGTCATCCGGCGAGTTCCTTCGCGTAGAACTCCTGCACGGCCGTGACGAAGTCCTGGCCGGAGATCTGGCTGGTCACCAGCAGCTGCGACTCCGGGATGATCGCGCCCGCGTAGATGCCCGCGGTCGCGTTCGACATGAAGTCGACCTGGCCGTCCTCCGCGCCGATCTGCGCCGACATGGCGAGCGCCTGCTCGAGCAGCGAGCCCGACTCGACCTCGGGGAGCGCCTGGGCCGGGTCGCCGCCGGGAGCGGCGCCGGTCACGTCGACGACGATCTGGCGGGCGGCCTCGTTCGTGTGGATCCAGTTGAGGAAGAAGACGATCTCGTTGAGATGCGACGACTTCGCGGCGACCGAGAACGAGTTCGCAGCGCCCATGGCCACGTGGTTCCCGCCCTCCTCGGCCGGGGGCACCAGGAAGAAGTCGACGCCGTCGCCCATCTTGGTCTGCGTGTCGGCGGCCGCCCAGTTGCCGTTGAAGGCGAACAGGCCCTCGCCGCCCTGGAAGCGGCTGACGAAGGAGGAGTAGTCGATCGCGTTGATGTCCGAGGGGAAGTAGCCCGCGTCAGCCCAGGTGCGGATGAGCTCCGCGCCCTTGAGGTTGCCGTCGGTCTCGTAGGTGGCGCCGGGGACCGTGAAGATCCAGTCGGCCATCTCCTGCTTGTCGGCGTACTGGTTCATCGCCGCCTGCACGACGAAGTTGACCACTCCGTCCTTGTCGCCGGCCATGATCGGCAGGACGCCGCCGGCCTTCGCCTTCGCGAGGTCCTCCTCGAACTCGGCGAGGGTGGTGGGCGGGGAGTCGATCCCGAGCTGCTTCGCGAGCTCGAGGTTCATGTAAATGCCGGTGACGCTGTAGCCCAGGCCCAGCTGGTAGAGCGAGCCCTTCCCGCGGACGCCGTCGGAGTCGACGCGGAGCGGGGCGAGCTGCGAGGCCGACCAGGCGTCCCAGCCGTAGGCGTCGAACCACGGGTCGAGGTTCGCGAGCAGGCCGTCCTTGACGGTGTCGCCGATGGTGGGCAGGCGGATGAGGTCGGGAGGCGTGTCGCTCGCGAGCAGCTTCGGCGAGTTGGCGGTGAGGTTGGCGAAGGTGTCGCGGTTGATGGTGAAGGTGACGTTCGGGAACTGCTTCGTGAACTCCTCCGTCAGCTTGTCGGTGACGGGGAAGCCGGTCTCATCGGCGATGACGAGCTCGACGGTGTCGCTGGTGAGCTCGGTGCTCACATCGACCGAAGAGCTCGCGGCCGGAGCGGTCGAGCCTCCGGGCGCGCAGGCGGCGAGGGTGAACAGAGCCGCGACCGAGCCGGCGCCGATCAGGACGGTCCTGCGGCCGATCGGCGTGCCGGGGGTGGGGAAAGACATGCGGTGACTCCTTCGTCGTGGGTGCAGGTGCTGCGGGTGCCCGGCCGCCCGGAGGGGCTCGAGCCGCGGCTCCGGAGGGCCGCCTGAAACCTTTGAGTGGGGGACTAAAAGGTTTCAGGTGTGGATATAGTCTGTGCACACGGAAGACTTGTCAAGGGCGAGCGCGGGAGGCGGCGGGCATGGCGAAGAAGCGCGTCACGCTCGCCGACGTGGCCCGAGAGGCGGGGCTGTCGATCTCGGCCGCGTCGATGATCCTGAACGGGAAGCCCGAGACCGGGCTGTCGAAGGACGCCCACGAGCGCGTGTTCGCCGCCGCCGAGGCGCTGCACTACCGGCCCAACGTCGCCGCCCGCGGCCTCCGCACCGACAAGACCCGCACGATCGGCTTCATCTCTGACCAGATCGCTACCACGCGCTTCGCCGGCGGCCTGATCAAGGGTGCGCTCACGGCGGCCGAGGCGGCCCGGCACGTCGTCCTGCTGCTCGAGACCGGCGGCGATCCGGCCCGCGAGGCCGAGGCCGTCGACGCGGTGCTCGACCGCCAGGTCGACGGCATCATCTTCGCCTCGATGCGCTCCCGCGAGTTCTACGTGCCGGAGCTGCCCGCCTCCACCTCCGTGGTGATGCTCAACGCGACGAACTCGCAGCACCCGGCGTCGATCCTGCCCGACGAGTACGCGGGCGGACGCGCCGCCGTGGAGCTGCTGCGCGCGCACGGCTACCGCGACGGGATCGCGCTGATCGGGCAGAACGACGAGGTCGAGCGCGACCGCTTCCGCTCGGCGACGGTGGCCGAGCGCGTCGCCGGCATCCGCGACACCATGGCCGAGATGGGGCTCGCGTTCGTCGCCGAGGAGTCGATCCCCGACTGGGAGCCCGAGCACGGCCACCGCGCGGTCGCCGACCTGCTGGCCCGGCGCGACGACATCCGCCTCCTGCTCTGCCTCAACGACCGGATGGCGTTCGGCGCCTACCAGGCGGTCGCGGAGGCGGGGCTCTCGATCCCCGGCGACGTCGCCGTGGTGTCGTTCGACGACGACGAGCTGGCCGCCTACCTCCGCCCCGGGCTGACGACCGTGGCGCTGCCGCACGAGGAGATGGGCCGCCGGGCGGTCGAGCTGCTGCTGAGCGGCGCGCCGGGCGAGCGGGTGCTGGTGCCGATGCCGCTGGTGGAGCGGACGTCGACGCGGCGGGTCTGAGGGTCGAGGCCGAGGCGGTGAGGCCGGGCGGAGCCGGAGCGGCGGGCGGAGCCGGGGCGGCGGGCGGAGCCGGGTGGCGGCCTGCTGACCGGATCAGTGGCCGCGGCGCTCTCTCAGCCGGCCGATCGGATCCCTCCGACCGGCCCCCAGGTGACTCCGGTGCCGCCCGCGTCGCCCTGGTAATCGTCGGGCGAGAGGGTCATGCCGCTCGCGACGAAGTCGGCGGTCGCCGCGCAGTCGGTGACGACGACGTCGCCGTCGGAGCGCGCGAGCCCGTAGAGGCAGACGGACTCGTCGGCGAGCTCAGCGGCAGAGAAGGAGTCGAGGCTGAGGGTGGCGAAGTAGTCGACTCCGGCGATGCTGCCCAGGTAGCGCGTCGGACCCCAGTGGAAGACGCGGAGGCTCGCGAGAGTCGAGAGCGGGCGCGTGGCGACGTCGTCGGGGACGGACCAGGGCTCGGTAAAGACCTCCAGCGACGGGCGAGGGGCGAGCGCGACGGAGGCGGCCGTGCCGAGGGCGGCGATCCCGAACAGGGCGACGAGCGCGGCGATCACCCCGAGCCGGCGGCGCGGGCGGGGCGGGTCGGAGGCGAGGGAGTCGGCGTCGTCGCCTCCGGTCGTCCCGCCGCGCTCGCCCCAGCCGGGCGCCGCGTCCCGGCCTGTCTCGCCCCGGCCGAGGTGCTCCCGACCGGTCCTGTCGCGGCTCGTCTCGTTCCGACCGGTCCGGTCTCGGCCGGTCTCGTCCTGACCGGTCCGGTCGCGGCCGGTCTCGTCCTGGCCGCTCGCCGCCGCGCCGCCGATCCGACCCTGCGCCGCCCCGGGTCCGGCTGTTGCGGCCAGCCCCGCGACCGCGGCGTCGAGCGCCTCCTCCCGCTCGCGGAGCTGCGCGCGCAGCAGTGCCAGCTCCTCGAGCGCCGCGGGGTCCGCCTCCGCGCTGAACGCCCGACGCTCCAGCGCGGCCCACCGCCTCCGTTCCTCCAGCGATGCCCCGTCGCGGCGCCGCTGCAGGGCGGCCCGGCCGCGACCGCGACCGCCCAGTGCCGTGTCGAGCGCCGCCTCCGTCGCGGGATCGATCTCGTCGAGCAGCCGCGCCGCGCGCGCGGGCGTGACTCCTGTGCCGACGGACGCCGGCACGTCAGCCCCGGTCGCGGACGGCGCGCGCCAGCGACTCGAGGCGCTCCCGGTACTCCGGCCACCACTCCTCGGGCATCGGCGGGAGGTTGTCGCCGGGCGTCCGGAGCCCGACCCGCCCGTCGATCAGCTCGCGGACGATGTCGGCGTGGCCCGCATGCCGGTGCGTCTCGGCGGTGAGGTGGACGAGGATCCGGTGCAGCGAAACGTCGCGGTTCGTCCACCAGGGGACCTGCCCGGGAGCGTCGAGCGGGAGGGCGGCGACCGTCGCATCGGAGTGGGCCCACACGCGGCGGTACAGCGCAACGACGTCGTCCAACGACTCGTCGGCCGTCGCCCACATGTCCGAGTTCGGCTCCGACTCGTCCTCCATCCACGGCATCGGCTCGGGGAACGGCCGCCCGAACACGGCGCCGAGGTAGCCCGCCTCGGTACCCGCCACGTGCTTCACCAGGCCGAGCAGGTTCGTGCCCGTCGCGACGAGCGGCCGCCGCACGTCGTACTCGTCGAGCCCGTCGAGCTTCTGCAGCAGGGCGTCGCGCCCCTCCTGCAGGTAGCGGAGGAGGGTCTGCTTCGCGTCGTCGCTCATCCCCCCAGCCTGCCGCGCCCGCCGGAGCCGCGCCAGAGCGGCGCCCGGACCGCGCCCGCGCCCTGCCGACGCCGCGACATGTTCACAATGCAGGACGGATCTCCCCTCGAGCCCCACGATCCGCGGATCCACGGGCCGCCGAGGCGATCCGTCCTGAGTTGTGAACGCGGTCAGGCCGGGACGCCGGCTCCGCCGGTTCACCCCGTCGGACGGAGCAGTGTCGGGACCGAGCCCGGGGGGGGTGGTCGGGGCCGGGCCGGGGCCGCTCCAAGGAGTGGTCGGGGCCGGGGCTGGGCCGCTCCGCGGGACCGCGTCCGGGAGTCTCCGGGGTCGGGACGGCCGTGCCGGAGCCGCGACGTGTTCACAACGCAGGAAGGATCGCTCCGCGGGCACCACGATCCGCGGATCCACGGGCCGCCGGACTGATCCGTCCTGAGTTCTGAACGGGATCAGGCCGGAACGTCGCCTTCCGCCCGCCGAACCCGGCGCAGGAGCGGTACCGGGACCGCCGTCGGGCACTGCTCGGGCCGTGCCGGAGCCCCGGCGTGTTCCCAACGCAGGAAGGATCGCCCCGCGGGCTCCGGGATCCGCGGATCCACGGGCCGCCCCAGCGATCCTTCCTGCGTTCGGAACGGGATCAGGCCGGAACGCCCGCTCCCGCGCGCTGGACCTCGGTGCCGACGAGGCGCTGCGAGGAGGCGTCGACCGCGGCGGCCGGGCCGACCAGCTCGAGCGCCGCCTCCGTCTCGCGCGTCGCGCAGTCCGGGCCCACCCACAGCTCGACACGGCCGGGCTCGACGATCCGCACGCCCTCGCGGTTGGTGAAGGCCAGGCGTGCGGCCGGGACCTCGAAGCGGACCTCCGCCTCCTCGCCCGCCTCGAGCGCGACCCGCGCGTAGCCGAGCAGCTGCGCCACCGGCCGGGTGACGCTGGCGAAGACGTCGCGGGCGTAGAGCTGCACCAGGTCGGTGCCCGCCCGCCCGCCTGTGTTGCGCACGCGCACGGTCGCCGTGAAGGAGCCGTCCGTCGGGGCGGACTCCTCGGCCGCCAGCTCCGTCCGGGCGAAGGTCGTGTAGGAGAGTCCGTGGCCGAACGGCCGCACCGGCGTGCTGTCGGCGGAGGTCACGTCCGACGGGCCGCCGAGGATCGGGTGCAGGTACGAGAACGGCTGCGCCCCCGCCGAGCGCGGCAGCGAGACCGGCAGGTGGCCGGAGGGGCCGACCCGTCCCGAGACGACGCCCGCGATCGCGCCGGCGCCCTCCTCCCCCGGGAAGAACGCCTGCAGCACCGCGGCGGGAGCCGACGGCCCGTCGAGCGCCCAGCCCACGGCGTAGGGGCGGCCGGTCAGCAGCACGAGCACGACCGGGGTCCCGGTCGCCACGACGGCCTCGACCAGCTCGCGCTGGCGGCCCGGGAGCTCGAGGCTCTCGACGTCGTTGCCCTCGCCGACCGTGCCGCGGCCGAACAGGCCCGCCCGGTCGCCGACGACCACGATCGCCACGTCGGAGTCGGCGGCCGCCCGGACCGCCTCGACGATCCCGGAGGCGTCGTCGCCCTCGACCGAGCAGCCCTCGGCGAGGACCAGCTCGGCCGAGCCGAACTCGTCCGCCAGTGCGTCCGCGACCGTCGGGATCTCGAAGCCGAGCGGAACGTCCGGGTGATGCGCGAGCACGTGGTTGGCGAAGGAGTAGCAGCCCATCAGCGCGGGCGCGCTGTCGGCGTTCGGTCCGATCAGCGCGACGCGGCGCGGCGGAGCGAGCGGCAGGACGCCGTCGTTCGCGAGCAGCACCACCGACTCCTCGGCCAGGCGGCGGGCGATGTCGCGGTGGGCCGGCGAGTCGAGGTCGATCGACTCGGGGGCGTCGTCGAAGCGCGCGTCGAGCAGGCCGAGCCGCTCCTTCTGCGCGAGCACCCGCAGCACGGCCCGGTCGACCAGCGCCTCGTCGGCCTCTCCGGCCCGGATGCGCGCGGCCAGCGGAGCGAGGAACGCATCGCCGGTGGGCAGCTCCACGTCGATCCCCGCGGTGAGCGCCAGCTCGGCCGCCTCGCCCAGGTCGGCGGCGACCGCGTGCATGAGGTGGAGGAACGCGACCGAGAAGTAGTCGGCGACGACGACGCCGTCGAAGCCCCAGCGCTCGCGCAGCACGCCCGTGAGGTAGGCGGGCGTCGCTCCGACCGGGTCCCCGTCGATCTCGGCGTAGGAGTTCATCACCGAGCGGGCGCCCCCGTCGCGGATCGCCATCTCGAACGGCGGCAGCAGCACGTCCGCGATCTCGCGCGGTCCGGCGTGCACCGGCGCGTGGTTGCGGCCGCCGCGGGAGGCGGAGTAGCCGATGAAGTGCTTCAGCGTCGCGTCGACGCCGGTGGACTGCAGCCCCTGCACGTACGCGGTGCCGATCGTGCCGACCACGTACGGATCCTCGGCGATGCACTCGTCGACCCGGCCCCAGCGGGGGTCGCGGATCACGTCGAGCACGGGCGCCAGGCCCTGGTGGATCCCGAGCTCGCGCATCGACCCGCCGATCACGGCGCCGAGCTCGGAGACGAGCTCCGGATCGAAGGAGGCGCCCCAGGCGAGCGGAGTCGGGAACGTCGCGGCCTGCCAGGCGGCGAGCCCGGTCAGGCACTCCTCGTGGACGATCGCCGGGATGCCCAGCCGCGTCTCCTCGACGAGCCGGCGCTGCTCCGCCCACAGCCACTGGGCGCGCTCGAGCGGATCGACGGGGCGCGTGCCGTAGACGCGGGTCAGCTGGCCGATCCCCTCGCGGGTCGCCTCGGCGTACCCGGTCGAGGTGGCCATCTCGCCGGCGAGCGGAGCGACGACCTCGCCGCCCTGGTCGACCCAGTAGCCGACCAGCTGGGAGAGCTTCTCCTCCAGCGTCATCCGGCCCAGCAGCTCGGTGGTGCGGGCGGACGGGGCCTGGGGGTCCTCTGGTGCGTGCGGTGCGGTCACGGTGCGACCCTCTCTGCGGGTGGGGCGGCGGGCGGGGCGGTGGACGGCGCGGGGGACGCGGCGGCGGACGGACGGAGCGATCCGCTCATCCCTTCACCGCCCCCGTCAGCCCGCCGACGATGCGGCGCTCGAAGACGCTGAAGAAGATCAGCGCCGGGATCATCGACAGCGACACGAAGGCGAGCACCTTCGCCGTGTCGACCGAGTACTGCGACGAGAACGCCTGGACTCCGAGCGGGAGCGTGAACGAGTCCTCGTTGTTCAGGATGAACAGCGGCAGCAGGTAGCTGTTCCAGCTGGCGATGAAGGCGAGGATGCCGGTGGTGATGACGCCCGGCATCGCGAGCCGCACGACCATGCGCCAGAAGAAGCCGATGCGGCTGCAGCCGTCGATGAAGGCCGCCTCCTGGATCTCGTCGGGGATCGCGCGCAGGAACGGCACCAGGATGATGATCGTCGTCGGCAGGCCGAAGGCGATCTGGGGCAGCACCACTCCGGCGAGCGAGTTCATCAGGCCGAGGCTCTTGATCACGAGGTAGAGCGGAGTGATCGCCACGGTCATCGGGAACATCAGCCCCGCGGCGAAGAGCGCGTAGAACACGCCCCGGCCGCTGAAGGTGTAGCGGGCGAGCACGTAGCTGGCCATGAGGCCCAGCACCACGACGCCGAGCGTCGTCGCGAGAGCGGCGACGGCGGAGTTGCCCACCTCGCGCCAGAAGATGCCTCCCGTGATCACGTCGAGGTAGTTCTGCACGTTCCACGGCGAGGGGAAGCCCGCCGGGTCGGTCGTGATCTGCGCGTTCGTGCGGAAGCCGCCGATGATGATGTACGCCACCGGGGCGAGCATCAGCGCGATCACGACGACCGCGACGATGTAGGCGATGATCGTGCCGCGGCCGAGAGGGCGCTTCCGCGGCTTCTGCCGCTTGAGCGCGAGCGGGGACGGAGTGCCGGGCGGCACGGCGGTCAGGGTGGTCATCGCTTGTCTCCCGTGAGTGCGCCGTCGGTGTCCCGCCGCAGCACGAAGCGCTGGTAGAGCAGCGCGACCACGAGCGAGACGAGGAAGAGGACGACGGCGACGGCGTTGCCGTATCCGTAGTTGCCGGCGTTCCGCCCGTTGGTGACCAGGTAGGTCGCCATCGTCGAGGTGCCGGCGGTCGAGGACACGTACTGGCCCCAGATGATGTAGACGAGGTCGAACAGCTGCAGGGCGCCGATGATCGACAGGAACGCCCAGATCCGCAGCGTCGGGGCGAGCAGCGGGAGGGTGATCCTCCGCTGCACCTGCCAGTAGGAGGCCCCGTCGATGGAGGCGGCCTCGGACAGCTCCTCGGGGATTCCCTGGAGCCCGGCGAGGAAGAGGATCACGGCGAAGCCGATGTACTTCCACGTGATGATGAGCATCAGGGTCCAGATGGCAATGGCCGGATCCGACAGCCAGTCCTGCTTGAGGGCGCCGAGGCCGATGTTCTCCAGGAAGCCGTTGACCGCGCCGCTGGTCTGGAGCATCAGGCTCCAGCCGGTGCCGACGACGACCTCCGAGATCACGTACGGCACGAAGATCAGCACGCGGATGATCGACTGCCCGCGCAGCTTGCGGTTCAGCAGCAGCGCGATGAGGATCGCCGCCGGGCCCTGGAGGACCAGCGAGAGGACGACGATCGTGCCGTTGTGGGTGAGTGCCTCGTGGAACGTGGGGTCCTGCAGGATCGTCAGGTAGTTCTTGAAGCCGACGAAGTCGGTCGGGACCCCGTAGCCCTGCCAGCTGAAGAAGCCGTAGTAGGCCGCCATCACGACCGGGAAGATCACGAAGGCGAGGAAGACGATCAGGGCGGGGCCGACGAGGATCGCGACCTCGAGTCGGCCCGCCCAGCCGAGGCTCCGGCGGCGCCGGCGCACCGGGGGCGCCGCGACGGCGCCCCCGGTGGTCGGGCGCTCGCGGGACTGGTCCGCTCCGAGGAGCGGGCTCTCGCGGAGCGCCACGGTCTAGGCCTTGGCCGCAGCGGCGTTGACGGCCTCGACCAGCTGCTCGGGGTCGCTCTTGCCGGCCAGGAGGTCGACGACTCCGACGTTCAGCGCGTTGCCGACGTTGAGGCCGTAGACGGTGTCGAGCCACTGCGAGACGTACGGGGCCGAGTTGTACGCGGCGAGGATGTCCTTCAGGTAGGGCTCGGTGACGGCCTCCTGCGCGACGGTGTTCACCGGCGGCGCGTTGAAGGCCGCGTAGTACTCCTTCTGCACGTCGGAGGTGGCGAGGTAGTTCAGGAAGTCGACGCACTCGTCGGGAGCGCCGGCCGAGCAGGAGTAGCCGTCGACGCCGCCCATGATCGAGCCGGGCTCGCCCTGGCCGCCGTCGATCTCGGGGAAGGGGAACCAGCCCAGGTCGGGCAGCGGCTTCTCGTCAGGGGTGAGGGAGGCGATCACGCCGGGGTTCCACGCGCCCATGAGCTCCATCGAGGCCTGGTGGTTGGCGAGGAGGCCCGCCGAGCTGCCGGCGCCCTGCTGGGCGGCGGTGGTGAGGAAGCCCTCGTTGAACGGCTCGGTGCCGGCGAAGTCCTGCAGGTCCTCGCCCGCCTTGAGCCAGCAGTCGTCCGAGAAGTCCTTGGTGTCGGCCGCCTCGGCCATGGTGTCGGCGCTGCACTCACGCAGCGCGAAGAAGTAGAACCAGTGCGCGGCCGGCCAGGCGTCCTTCGCGCCGAGCGCGACGGCCTGCGCGCCGCTGCCCTTGATCTTGGTGACCGCGGAGTCGAGCTCGTCGATCGTCTTCGGGGTCTCGGCGACGCCGGCCGCCGTGAAGAGGTCCTGGCTGTAGAAGACTCCGCCGGGCAGCACGGCGACGGGCATCGCCCACACCTTGTCGTCGAGCGTGTTCGCCGAGAAGGAGCCCTCGGGGATCTCGCTCTTCGCCTGGTCGGAGATGCCACCCGTGAGGTCCTTGACCTGTCCGCCCGCGACCATGGCGGCGAGCTTGCCGCCTCCGCGCTGGAGGAAGATGTCGGGGGCGTCGCCCGAGTTGAGCGCCGTCTGGAGCTTGCCGTCGAGGTCCTCGTTCTGGATGGCCTGCGACTCGATGGTCACTCCGGGGTTCGCGGCCTCGAAGTCCGCGATCGTCTTCTCCCAGAACTCCTGGCCGGGGCCGGTGGTCGAGTTCTGCCAGAGGGTCATCGCGACGGTGCCGTCGCTCGATCCCGAGTCCTGGGCCGAGCACCCGCTGAGGGCCGCGACCGTGCCGAGCAGGGCTGCTGTCGCCACTGCGATCTTCCTGAACTTCATCGTCCAACCGTTCTCTTCATCGAGGGCGCCGCCTGGTGCACCGGCGCCGTGGGGGTTCCCGCCTTCGCGGGTGGAGTCAGTGTCCGCAGTGCTTGCGAAAGTGGTCAAACGTTTTCGAAATGGTTTTCCAAGCAGGGGCTACAGTCGGCGGCATGACCACCCGACCGACCATCCACGACGTCGCCGCTGCCGCCGGCGTCTCGGTGGCGACGGTGTCCAAGGCCGTGAACGGCCGCTACGGCATCGCACCGGCCACCGCCACCCGCGTGCTCGAGGTCGTGCGCGAGCTCGGCTACGAGTCGAGCCTCGTCGCGAGCAGCATGCGCTCTCGGCGCACCGGGGTGATCGGCGTGCTGGTCGCGGGGTTCGAGCCGTTCAGCGCGGAGATCCTGAAGGGCGTGGGGTCGGTGCTGAAGGAGTCGCGGTTCGACCTGCTCGCCTACTCCGGCTCGCACGAGGGCGAGCAGGAGGGCTGGGAGCGGCGCTCGCTCAGCCGGCTCAGCGGCACCCTCATCGACGGCGCGATCATGGTCACGCCGACCGTCGTCAGCGCCCCCTCCGACATCCCGCTCGTCGCCGTCGATCCGCACACCGGCCGCGCCGACCTGCCGACCGTCGAGTCCGACAACTTCGGCGGCGCGCTGCTCGCCGCCCGGCACCTGATCGCGCTCGGGCACCGCCGCATCGGCTTCGTCGCGGGCCGCGGCGACCTCCGCTCGGCGCGGCTGCGCGAGGCCGGCTACCGGGCTGCGCTGGCGGAGGCGGGGATCGCCTTCGACGAGCGCCTGCTGCGGGTGGGCAACTACCACCGCGACACCGCCCGGCGACCCGCTTCGTCGCTCCTGTCGCTCCCGGACCGGCCGACCGCGGTCTTCGCCGCCAACGACGTCTCGGCGCTCGCGATCATCGAGACCGCCGCGCATCTCGGGCTGGCCGTGCCGCGCGACCTCTCGGTGATCGGCTTCGACGACGTGCCCGAGGCCGCCCGCTTCGACCCGCCGTTGACGACGATCCGCCAGCCGATGCAGACCCTCGGCGCGACCGCGGCCGAGATGCTGATCGCGCTGATGGCCGGGCGCGAGCCGCGCTCGCTGCACGTGCAGCTGCCGACGCAGCTCGTCCGTCGGGCGACGACGGGACCGCCGGCGTGATCGCCGACGCCGACGCCGGTCCGGGCGACGACCTCGAGGACGACGGCCCGACCGCCGTGCACGCCGCTCTCTTCGACGCGCTGGAGCTGGTGGACCTGCCCGCGCTCGAGGCCCTGCTCGACGAGCGCTTCGTGATCGAGCACCCCACCGGCCTCGTGCAGTCGCGGGAGGAGTGGCTCGCCGACATCGACGAGGCGCGCAAGGAGTACCACGCGATCGACCACGTCGAGAGCGCCCTCTCGGGCAGCGCCGCGCACCCCGTGCTCACCTCCCGCACCATCACCGAGGCGACCATCGGCCGCCTGCACGCGACCTGGCGCCTCCAGCTGACGAGCCGTCTCGTCCGCCGCGACGCCACCTGGACGATCACCCGCACCACCATCACCCCCTGGTAACCCCCCTATCTCGCGAAATTTCGCGAGATCCCCCCATGCGGTCGAGATGCCGTGGCAGGTCACCCCACCTCGACCGCCGAGCGGCATCTCGCGAGCACGATGGGGCAGAATCGGCTCGTGCCCTCCTCGATCGAGGTCGTGACCCGCTCCCCCCGCTCCGTCGCCGAGATGTTCGACCGGGCGCGCGACATCGACCTGCACACCGCCTCGCAGGCCGGCGCCCGCGAGCGCGCGGTCTCAGGGACGACCACCGGGCTGATCGGGCTCGGCGAGCACGTGACCTGGAGCGCCCGGCACTTCGGCGTCCCGCTCTGGCTGACCAGCTCGGTCACCGCGCTCGACGCCCCGTGCTCCTTCGTCGACGAGCAGACCCGCGGGCCCTTCGCGACCTTCCGGCACGAGCACCGCTTCGAGCCCGACGGCTCCGGCTCCGGCTCCGGCTCCGGCTCCGTGATGATCGACCGGCTGGAGTACTCCGCCCCGTTCGGCGTCCTCGGGCGGATAGCGGAGCGCCTGGTGCTCGACCGGCACCTGCGGCGGCTGCTGGAGGAGCGCGGCGCGTTCCTCGCCGGAGGCGACCGGTGAGCGTCGTCGCCCGGACCGCACCGGTGCTCCTCGCCGTCGCCGGGGCCCTCTCGCTCGCGACGACCTCGGTCCTGTTCGCCCTGTCCTCCCTCGACACCGGCCGGGACCCCGGCGAGCTGCTCGTCCCGCTGGCCCGAGCGCTTCTGGCGACCGCAGCCACGGCGGCCGTCGGCGGGCTCCCCTACTCCGCGGGACGGGGTCGAGCGCCCTGGCCGGTCCTCTGGATCGCAACCACGGTCTGCGTCCTCGCGATCGCCTGGATCGTGGTCTCGATCGCGGCGTGGGCCGACGCGGGCGACGGGACGGACGCCGTCGTCGCACTGCTGACCGTGGTGCCCTCGGCCTGCTGCTCGATCGCCGCGGTGCCGGTCACCGAGCTCCTCCTCCGAGCGAGGGCGCGCATGAGCGGCGCCCGCTAGCGGACCCGCGCTCGCCGCTTGACGTTGACGCGGCGTCAACCCGTACCGTCGCTTCCATCGCCGCCGAAGCCCCGGCGACGCGGAGACGGAGGGCGCTGTGAAGCAGGAGTGGACCGTGCACGAGGTGGCGCGGCTGGCCGGCACGACCAGCCGGACGCTGCGGCACTACGGAGCAGAGGGGCTGCTGCCGCCGAGCCGGGTGGGCGCGAACGGCTACCGCTACTACGACGCCGCCGCGCTCGTGACGCTGCAGCGGATCCTGCTGCTGCGCGACCTCGGTCTCGGGCTGCCCGAGATCGGGCGGATCCTGCGGCGCGACGCGGAGCCGGTGGCCGCTCTCGAGCGGCACCTCGACGTGCTGCACGAGGAGCGCCGACGGCTCGACCGCCGCATCCGAGCGGTCACCGGGACGATCACCACGATGAGGGAAGGGAACGGGCTCATGGCCGAGGAGATGTTCGACGGGTTCGACCACGCGGAGCACCGCGAGGAGGTGGAGCGCCGCTGGGGCGCCCCGGCGTACGCCGACGGCGACCGCTGGTGGCGCTCGATGAGCGCGGAGCAGCGCGAGCAGTGGCAGCGGAGGCAGGCGGACCTCGCCGACGCCTGGACCGCCGCGGCGGCGAGCGGGGCGGATCCGACCGGGGAGGAGGCGCTCGCTCTCGCCGAGCGGCACCGCGCCTGGCTCGCCGACGTGCCGGGCACGCCCCGCGACGCGTCCGGCGGCCCGAGCGACGAGTACCTGCTCGGGCTCGGCGAGATGTACGTCGACGATGAGCGGTTCGCCGCGCACTACGGCGGAGTCGCCGGCGCCCGGTTCGTGCGCGACGCGCTGCGGGCGCTGATCGAGCGGCGGGGCTGACGGAGGTTCCGTCGGCCGGGCCGGGACCCCGCTGCGAAGCGGCATGATCGCCTCATGGGACGCATTCGATTCAGCAGTCCGGGGTGGGACGAGGACACCGATCGGGGGCCTTCGCCCGATCCCGACCGCGCCCGGTACTCCCGGGACGACGGGGCGAGGTTCACCGCGATCACGCTCACCTGCCTGGCGGTCCTCCCCGCGATCGTCCTCACGGCCGCGTTCTTCCTCGTGCGGCTCCCTCCGCTCGACCGCGACGACCAGCCCGACTGGACGGCGCCGGGCGCGGACGTCCTGGCTCCGGGGCTGCTGCTGTTCCTGCTCCCGCCCCTGGTCACGGGACTGCTCAGCCGCCTGGTCGGCGGGCGGGACTCCTGCCACGGGTTCGGTCGCTCCGCCGCGGTCTGCCTCCTGGTGATGGCGCCGTTCCTCGCCCTCTCGGCCCTCTCGCTCCTCGGCTAGGCGCTGCCGCTGCTCCTCACGCCTGCAGGACCACCGCGCCGTAGTGCGTGCCCGCGCCCGTGCCCACCAGCAGCACCGACTCCCCCGGCTGCACGCGCGAGCGGTGCAGGGCCAGCGGGATCGCGCTGCCGATCGTGTTGCCGACCTCGCCGAGCGTGATCGTCATCCGGTCGCGGCCCCACAGGCGTGCCATGCCCTCGAGCCCGGCCGCGCTGGTCTGGTGCGGGACCACCCGGTCGATGCCGGGGAGCCCGGTCGAGAGGCCGGGCCGCACCTCCTCGAGGAACGCCGGGAAGTGCCGCAGCGCGTCGACGAGCAGCGCCTTGCCCTGCATGTCGAAGCGGAAGTCGGCGAGCCGGTCGGGCGCCTCCTCGATGCGGATCCGCGAGCCGAAGCCGCGCAGCTCCGCATGGCGCACGCCGCTCGGGCGGGTGCGGAAGTGCGTGGTGACCAGGCCCTGGCCCGGAGTCTCGGCGCGGCCGATCAGGACGGCGGCGGCCGCGTCGCCGAAGAGCAGAGCGCTCTCGGGCTGGCCCGGGTCGATGCCGCGGCTGCCGCAGTCGGTCGAGACGATGAGCACGGTGTCGGCGCGGCCGGTGGCGAGGAGGAAGCCCGCCTCCTGCAGTGCGAACAGGAACGACAGGCAGGTGGCGCCGACGCTGTACGCCGAGACGTCGTCGAGGCCGAGGCCAGCCGCGAGCAGCGCGCCTCCGTCCGGGATGGCCTGCAGCTGCGTGCCCGAGGCGTTGAGCACCACGTCGACCGTGTCGAGCCCGGCCGCCGCGAGCGCCCGGCGGGCGGCGAGCAGGCCGAGCTCCAGCGGGTCCTCGTCGTCGGCCACCCAGTGGCGGGTGCGCACGCCGGAGCGGCGCTCGGCCTCGTCGGCGGGCAGGCCGCAGAGCGCGGCGACCTCGGCGGTCGTGACGATCCGCTCGGGCAACGCTTCGCCCGTGCCGAGGATGCGGAGCGGGAGGAGGTCGGGCACGCGGGCCCCTTCCTGCCCCGGGACGTGCGGAGCGAATCCCTGTATAGCGCGCCTCTGCACCTCCGCGCGCACTGTTCGGCGCGGTTTGACGGCGCGGGCGCCCGCCGACACCATGGTCCCGGAGCGGGGGACGGATGGACGCGCGCGGATTCTGGGTGGTCGTGCCCTTCCTCGACGAGGAGAAGCTGCTCGGCGGCGCCCTCGACGCGCTCGCCCGCCAGACCGATCCCGACTTCACCCTCCTGCTCGTCGACAACGGCAGCACCGACGGCTCGCGCGCCGTGATCGAGGAGTTCCGCCGTCGGCGCCCGGAGCGCCAGGTCGCCGTGATCGACGAGGCGCAGAAGGGCACGGGAGCCGCCTCCGACACCGGCTTCCGCCACGCGATCGCCGAGGGCGCGTCGGCCGTCGCCCGCACCGACGCCGATTGCCTGCCGAACGCCGACTGGGTGGCGCGCCTCAAGGCCGACCTCCGCGGCGGCGCCCGCTTCGTCGGCGGCCGCCTGTCCCCACGGCGGGACGAGGCCGTCTACCGCTGGTACGACGGCGTGCTCGGCACCGCGCTGATCCGCCTGATGGAGCACGCGCCGGCAGTCTTCTACCGCCGCCCCGGCCAGCGGTACCGGATGTTCATGGCCGCCGGCTGCAACCTCGCGATCGACGCCGCGCTGTACCTCCAGGTCGGCGGCTTCCCGCGCTCGAGCATCGACGACACCGACGAGGATCTGGAGCTGCACCTCAAGGTCTGCCAGGTGATCGGGCGGAGCGAGGCGCTGCTCGACAAGCACGCGGTCGTGCTGATGTCGATCCGGAAGGGCAAGGCGCTCGGCTACCTCGGGATCCTGCTCTGGTACTGGGGCCGCAAGCGTGGTCTGGAGGTCGTCGATGTCCGCTGAGCGCCGCGTCCTGATCACCGGGGCGACGGGCTTCCTCGGCGGCTACGCGGTGCGCGAGTTCCTGGCCGCGGGCGACGACGTGCTCGCCACCGGTCGCGCCCCCGAGGCGCTGGCGCGGCTGGAGGAGGAGGGCGCCACGGTCCTCCGCGCCGACCTCGCCGAGCTCAGCGCGCTGACCGTCGAGGCCGACGTGCTCGTGCACGCGGCGGCGCTGTCGAGCCCGTGGGGCACGTGGAGCGAGTTCGAGCGCGCGAACGTCGCGGGGACGGAGGCGATGATCGCGCTGGCCGAGCGCTGCGGGATCCGCCGGTTCGTCTTCGTCTCGTCGCCGAGCATCTACTCCGCCCGGCGCCACCAGTACCTGGTGCGGGAGGAGGAGGTCGACACCGGCAGCCGGATGAGCCTCTACATCCGCAGCAAGATCGAGGCCGAGCGGCTGCTGCAGGAGGCGCACCGCGCCGGCCGGATCCCCGAGCTCGTGATCCTGCGCCCCCGCGGCCTGATCGGCGTCGGCGACCCCAGCCTCCTCCCCCGCTTCGTCGCCGCCAGCCGCCGTCGCGGCATCCCCCTCTTCGACGGCGGCCGGAACCCCGTCGACATCACCTGCGTCGAGAACGCCGCGCACGCGCTGGTGCTCGCCGCCGACGCTCCCGTGGCCGACGGCCGCGTCTACAACATCACCAACGGCGAGCCCGCTCCGCTCGGCGACCTGCTCGAGCGCTTCTTCGACGCGATGGGCGAGCAGCCCCGCTTCATCCGGGTGGACCTGCGCGTGCTGACCGTGCTCGCCGAGATCCTGGAGCGGGTGTACCGGCTGCTGCCCGGCCGTGAGCCGCCGTTCACCCGCTACACCGTGGCGACCCTCGCCTACGCGCAGACCCTCGACATCTCGCGGGCGCGGACCGAGCTCGGCTACGAGCCGACCGTGCCGCTCGAAGAGGGCATCCGCCGGGTCGGCGAGCACCTGAGGAGGACGCGTGGCTGAGTCGTCGCTGCAGGTGATGGCCTGCGGGAGCACCGTCTTCCCGCTCTCCCAGGTGTTCCGCGGGAAGGGACTCCCCCGCCGCGTCTTCCCCTCGAACGTCTTCCTCTACACGCACGAGAGCGGCCGCCGGGTCCTCGTGGACACGGGCTACCCGCCGACCTTCCGCGGGACCGGCCTCGTCGGACGGCTGTACGAGCAGATCCTGCCCGCCACGGTGCCGGACGACGAGACCGTGGACCAGCGGCTGCACGCCCTCGGGCTGACCACGGCCGACGTGGAGTTCGTGGTGCTCACACACCTGCACCCGGACCACGTGGGCGGAGTGCGCTGGTTCCCGGACGCGACGTTCGTGCTGTCCTCGGGCCAGGTCGCCTCCGTGCGGCGGAACCGCGTGCGCGAGGGGATCTTCCGCGCGCTGCTGCCGCCGTGGTTCGCGGCCGGGATCGTGGCGGACGGACAGCCCGCGACGACGATCAAGGGGCTGAGCGGATTCGACCTGTTCGACGACGGATCGCTGCTCGTGGTGCCGCTGCCGGGGCACGCGCGCGGGCACCTGGGGGTGCTCGTCGAGGGGCGCGTGCTGGTGGCGGGGGACGCGGCGTGGGGGCGGGAGTTCCTGGGCTGGTCGGCGCGGCTGCGTCGGCTGCCGCGGTTCATCAGCGACGACGCGCGGGCGCACGAGCGGACGTCCGAGATGCTGGAGCGGGTGGAGGCCGCGGGGGTGCGGCTGTGCTTCTCGCATGACGCGTATGCGGAAGGGGAGGTGCGGCTGGGTGGGGCGGCGGCGAGTGGCGGACAGGACCTCATCGACCTCGACGGTGAGAGCTCCCGTCTCCGCTAGACGGGAGGCGACTCAGGTTCACGCGGTCCTCGGCGGATCAGCCGTTCGAACGTCCCGCGAGAGGCCCTGTCATCGGGCAGGTCATCGGGCAGGTCTTTCGGGGCGCCGCGGGCCGCGCCTCGGCGCGGAGTCCTGACGACCACGCCGTCAGCTTCGGTGTGCTGGCCTACTCCGGCAACGGCTTCCGGCTCCCGTCACCCGTCGGCAGAAAGTCGCTGACCGGCCGGCGAGACGGCTCACGTCGTATCCTCTCGTCCATGACGGACTACGCCCGACCGGCTGTCGCGGACCGCGTCTTCATCGGCGAGGACGGCCGACCCATCCCTTACGGCACTCGCTGGCAGGGTGAGTCACCTCCGGACGACAGCTACTCCGTCACGAGCAACATCGAACGATTCCAGCCCGTCCACACGATCGCGGACGCCCTGCTCGAGCACCTCGAGCGCACGTACGACGTCACGGTCGAGGACGACCCGGCCCTGGCCTCTCGAGACGAAGCGGAGATCTCCTGGGCCGCCCGCGCCGTCCGTGTGACTCCCCGGTCGGTCGACGCCGCACCTCTGACGATCGCCTGGACCGTCTTCCCCGGCGTCCTCCTCCACGCCGGAGCACTGCACCGCTTCAACTACCCCGTCTGCGGATGCGACGCCTGCGACGACGACTGGACCGCCCTCGCGGACGACCTCGAGCGCACCGTCTTCGACGTCGTCGCGGGCCGCTACGAGGAGAGCATCACCGCCAGTGACGACGGCATCACCGTCGGGTACCGCATCGGAGGCGGTGGTGAGCTCGGCCTTTCCAGCGGCTACACCAACCACGAGGGCATGCACCAGGTGACCAGCCACGATGGGCAGCAGCTCTCCGCACCGTGGAGCCGAGCGTGGGAGGCCTGGCCGGCACGCCGACGCTGATGCCTCTCCCAGCTAGAGCTCTGAAGACGCGCCCGGTAATCCATCCCCATACGGGACGCTACGAAGTGCCCGCCGCTTAACAGCGCACAGGATTAGCCAGACGCCGTCGCGAGTCGAAACGTCTCAGGGCAGGGGCCACCCCAGTGAGCGGCCGATCACTACTTCGATGCATCACCGCCCAATGTGTCGCCCTAGTGGTACGAAGTGTATTACTGTGCAGATACACCTAGGGGGTAACCACATGTTTCTGATTCAGCTCATGCAGTTCGGTCCGGCAGCTGCTGGGCTTCTTCTTGCGGCTGGAGCCCACTGGCTGACTCGCCGCGACGTCGTGGCGCTTCCCGCGCGCGTCAAGGCATCAACCGCTGTTGGCATGATCCTCACAGTGATTGCAGCTGTCGTTTTCTCGGCGTGGTGGGTGTACCCCTGGTGGGTTCCGGCGATGGTCGACTGGTTGGTCTACGTCCAGCTGTCACGCTTCCTGATCCCACTCGTTCTGACCGTCGTCCCTCTCGCCTTCCTCGCAATTCCCGCACGGTCAGAGAAGAGAGTCGGCACTGCCGAGCTCGCCCCGCGAACGGTGATGACCTTCACCTCGCGGCGGCGGCTGATCGGCACCGCGATCGTGACGCTGCTCGCAGTCGTCGTGGCGATCGTCGCGGGGGCCGTATCGACGACCGATGAAGCCGGCCGACACGTGATGTTCGAACTGCCGATCTCGGAGAACACCACCGCCAGCACCACGATCTACGGCTGGTGGTACTCCCTGCCGTGTCTTGCGGTTCTCCTGCTCCTCCTGCTGCTGACAGCGCTCGTCCTGCGACGAATCTCGCTCCCGCCACTCTCAGCAGATCGCGTCGCTGACAGCGCTCAACGCGCTACACGAACACGCAATGTTCTCGCGGCGCTGAGTGGTGGACTTCTCCTGCATCTGGGCGTCGTCCTCGTGTCGCTTTACGGGACATCGACCATGAGGGCGGAACTCAGCGCAGGTGCTTCCGGGCAAGTGCAGTTCGGAACCTCATTTGCTGCGCTGGGCTCGTTTTTTCAGGTCAGCGGCTACGCCTGCTTCGTGCTCGCATTCGCCTTCTGGGGGAGTGTCCTCCTCTCCACTCTTGCTGTGAGCAGCCGTCGCCTCGCTACATCCTCGGCACGATGATCATCACGCTCACTGAGACCGGCGCTCCCTTCACCGATCAGATTCAGGACCAGATCCGAGGATTGATCGCGACCGGCGTCCTCGCCGCCGATCAACGACTCCCCTCGGTACGGCAACTGGCTGCCGACCTCGGCGTTGCTCCTGGCACAGTCGCCAAGGCCTACAAAGCGCTCGAGGGCGAGAAAATACTCGTCACGCGGACCGGAAGCGGAACACGGGTTAGCGACTCCGTCTCCGCAACACCACGAGCCGTGCTCACCGCAGCTCACCGACTCGTGGCCGAAAGCAAGCACGAAGGTCTCAGTCGCTCCGAAACGATGCGCGTACTGGGCGCCATCTGGCCTGATTGACCGCGCACGAAACCCCGGCATGCGCTCGCTAATCCACGAGCGGAAGCGAGACCATGCGACCGAACTGCATGAGCTCGTGGCGACGTTCGCGCCGACGTCGATCAGGTGCTCCGCGTGGCCGAGAAGATCACCCGACTCGCCAGAGCAGCTGGCGGCGCTGCACAGGTTCCCAGTGGCCCAGTAACGGTCGAAGGACGATCCCTCTGCGGAACAGTTCGGCGGCGATCGCGTCAGTTGTGCAGGGGACCTTGAGCATCTGAATGTTCACGGTCGTCTGCACGAGTGCCGGGGTGGCGCGATGCGTTGTGCAGGCGTCTGCGAGAAGCGACAGCTCGGCAGACTCTCCGGGGCGGCGCGGTGGACGACCGGCTATCGGGCGCTGGGGACAGCACCGGGGTCTTGGGCTGAACCACCGTGACTATCGCTACAAGTGGTGCACTTTCGAGGTTAGCTACGTTTGCACTTGACCCCAGATGTAGTGCGTCGTACTCTTGGTGCAACAGCCGCATTTGCGGCAATAGCACTGGATTGGGAAGCTCACTATGGACACATCAATTGCGCGTGAACTCATTGCAGCGACCCGGCAGCTGGCGGACGCGCTTGAAGCATCGCTCGATGCCGATGAGGTCGGTTCGAGACCGACGGTCGACGCTGATCGCGCGAGTGAGACGCCCTTCTCCTTCGACCCCCAGCGCGACCGCATCCCGTTCGAACCGAAGGTCGTCGGCACGCGGCGCGAACAGGATCTGTGCTGTCTGATCATGTTCGGACGGCTTTACGCCATCAACGTCCGACTGGGGAGAGGGGCGACTCGCACTGAGTTGCGCGAGATCGCACAGGCGGCAGGTTACGCGGACGCTCGTGCGTGGGCAGGTTGGGGCAAGTACGCCACTGAACGCGATGCAGACGGTCAGATCTGGGCAACCGAGGGTGGCCACACGGAATGGATCACGAAGATAGCGGAGCGCCTGAACTTCATCCTGCCCGACGACATCGCAACGTGGACCCCGCGCGCCTGAACCAGGGAGGAGCTCGTGCTCAGGGCCCGGCAGAGGATCCCGTTACGGGACGCGCACAAGGGGCTCGGGTTGGCGAGACTAGACCGGTGTCGAAGCAGAAGAAGATCCGGGAAGTGCTGCTCTCAGCTTGGGCGGGGAACGAGGCCGTCCGGATCTGGCGCGGCTCGAAGAGGGACGAGTCGATCGAAGGGTTCGTCGTGGGAGTCGGTCGCCGTTGGACGCTCGTCGCACCGATGACGACCGGAGGCTTCTTCGACGGCTATGCCGCGGTCCTCCTGTCCGACATCACTCGCGCGCGTCCCTACGACACGTGGGAGCACCGCTTCCCTCGAACACGGCCCGAGTGGCCGCCGCGATCGCCGGCAGGAATGCCGGCGATCGATCTGGACAGCACCTCGGGCATGTTGGCGACCTTCCTCGAGCCGGGCGTCCTGCTCTCCATCGAACGCAGGAAGCCGCGGAACGTGCTCTGGGTGGGCGTGCCGAACGAGCTCACCCGGAACTGGTTCTACCTCTGGGAGGTCAACTCGAAAGCCGTGTGGGACCCTGCGCCAAAGGGCTACAGACCTCGAACCATCACACTCGTCCGGACCGGCGACCGCTACCTCCAGGGACTAACCGTTGTCGCGGACCCTCCTCCGTCCGAGGACCTCCCCCACCACTGGACAGCCCGTTCGAAGACCGGGAGTCGGCAGCAGTGAAGTGTGGCCCGCTCAGCGATCGTCTATCGAGTCGCCCTCCGGCAAACGTGCGCAACCGGCCGTCGCCGCGCGCTCTACTCTGACGAGATGGACGACTGGACCCGAAGATCGCTTGGAACGGTGACGCTGGTTCTGGGCGCGCCGATCGCTCTCTTCACTTTCGGGACCGGCTGGATCCAAGAGGGGTGGGATCCGCCCGTCGTTCAGTGCCAGCACAGCGATTACCCACCGGGGGCACCTCTCGAGGGCGGTCACGTATCGGGCAAACGGATCTACTACCCACTCGGCCTGTCCTGCACCTACGGGTCCGGCGCGCAAGAGATCACCGTGTCGCATTACAACTGGGGCTCAACAGCCACCTTCACCGCATCCGCCGCAGCGGCTCTCATCGGAGCCGCCACGCTCATCACGTCAAGCGCCGGCAGACGTGCCCGCGCAGAAGATGTGACGGAAAGCACCGGTCTCTGACGACCCGCGGCGTCCGTCCAACCGTCGGCTATCGAGACTGAAATTCCTACAGCCTTGGTCCGGAGTCGGTTCCCCCGCATCGACCGCGACCCCTACTGACAGGATCGTGGTCATGCCCTCAGTTCGTTCGGCAAAGTTCCAGGCAGAGTCGTCGGTGGACGCCGTGCTCCTGCGGGCACTCGCCGGGCACGAGTCGAAATCGGTTCGCATCGCTGTTGCCGAGAACGCTGCCGCGGATGACCTGACGATCGGGCGTCTCCTCGCTGATGACGTCGACGCCGTGCGCCTCGCCGCCGCCACCAGCCTCCGTGAACGCCCGCAACTCCACGAGATCGCGGCGAGATCAACGGACAAGTGGGTCCGTGCGATCCTTGCCCACCTGTACGCGGACGACGACCAGAGGTCGCTCACTCTCGCGGTACAGAGAACACTAGCGGCGGATCCCTTCGGGGAGACTCGTGGCCGGACGGCGCAGACCACCGACGACCCGGAGATCTTCGAGTCGCTTCTCACCGACCCGTCACCGATGGTCCGCGGCATGTGCGCGCGCAACCCCCGCATCTCCCTGACACAGATGGAGCGTCTCGTCACCGATCGGGATCGCGCCGTCCGTGCCGGAGCCGCAGAGGGCGGACTCCAGTACCCCGACGACGAGCAGTTGCTCCGGCTGGCGCGCGACCGGTCGGTCGAGGTGCGCTGGGCAGTGCTGTTCCGCGCCGACCGACCCAGACGGGCAATCGAACTCATCGCCGAGGACAGCGACGAGATGAACCGACACCACGCGCGGATCGCCCTCCACGACGAGCGCGACATCATCGCGCCGGCGGTGACGCAGCATGCACGCGCAGAACGTCGACGGGCACAGCTTGTTCGCTCATTCGGTGAGCGACCGGCGGGGAGCGAAGCGCGCCTTGTAAGGCACGCGGTCTCGGTAGACGATCCCCATACGGAATAGTCTCCCGGTCTTGCTCCCAACGTCTTCCGCTACGGCGTCCCGCCACACGGTGGCTCCGATCCGGGGCTGTCGTACTCGATCATGCTGATCGGGGCAGGGCCTACTTGCGCGAGTCCACCTGACTCCTGTGCGGACCGACGCGCCCGTTGCCCCATGGCTCGGGGTCTAGAGCCACCGCTTCGCGGCGACTCGACTCGCAGCGGCGGTCGTCAGCGGGGCAGGTGCTCGTAGGGGACGCGGCGGCTCAGCCAGGCGAGCAGCCCGGCGGCGAGCGCCGCGATCGCGGCGGGGACGAGCAGCAGCCAGAGGGCCGAGGTCACGGCGACGAGGACGAGCGCCACTGCGGCGACGCCGGCGCCGATCGCGAAGTTCCAGCGGACATCCGTCGCCACTCCGCCCTCCGGACGCGCCCACAGCACGACCAGGGCCGTCGCGATCGGCCCGAGCAGCAGCCCCAGCACGAACCAGCGCCAGCGCGAGCGGCCCTTCTGCTCGGCGAGACCGGCGGTGACGATCGCGAGCCCGAACCAGATCCAGCCGGAGTCCTGGGTGAGTGTCATGCGTGGAGCCTAGGGCGCGGGCAGGATCACCCCGGCGAGGTCGCCGGTCGGGCACGGGGGCCTGTCGCCCGTGTCTCCCGCTCAGCGGTCCCCGGCACGGCTGCCGTCTTCCTCCGCTACCCGGGCACCACCACGAAGGCGACCCCGACGACGACGCCCAGCACGAGAGCCACCGAGCCGAACCCGATCAGGAGGGCGAACGTCAGCGGACGGGTCTCCCGGAAGCTCATCGTCCCGGGGATCAGCTCGTTGATCTCGGCAGGGCTCAGCGTCTCCTCCGCGGCGGGCGGCGCCTCGATCTCCGGCCGACGAGCGACTCCGGTCAGCAGGCGCGCCCACACGCTCCGCCCACCGGCAGGCACTCCCCGAGCCGCCGGCAAGAGCGGCGTCTCCACGGCGGAGACGACGGCGCGCAGATCCTCGATCTCCCAGTCCGCCCCGCGGAGGCGGAGCGACCGGCTCCCGTCCGACAGGAACAGGATGAGCGACGGAGGCAGGTTGATCCCCTCGCTGTTCGGTCCGGCCGGCACCCACGCGAGCAGCGCCGTCACCGACGGGTCGGTGCGATCGAATGCCACGACCCTGCCTCGAGCGTCCGTGCACTCGATCGCCCGGTCCGAGATCCGGACTGACGCGGTGGCGAGGAACCGCCGGTTGCGGAGCCCCAGCACTCCGACGATCACCAGAGCCACCACAGCGGCGAAGCCGAACAGCCCGAGGTAGACGGCCAGCGCCGCCCCCCGGTCGTCGGCGACCACGACTCCCCAGACGCTCCCCGCCAGCAGGACCAGCGCGGGGAGCACGGCGACAGGCCTCAGCCGTCGCGACTCGTTCTTCTGCCGGGCCCTCGAGGGCCGGAACTCGCGCACCGGCTCCGAGCGGTCCGTTCGTCGCCGCTCCATCAGACGGACGCGATAGTCGGGGAGCCGGTGCGGTCGCGGTTCCGAAGAGGCTCGTCGAGGCTGCGGCGCATGGCGTCAGGGTAGCGTCGGCGCTCCGCCGGGCCGCCCTCGCGATGGGGGCCTTGGGTTCTTCGCGCGGCTGCACCTCAGCGACCGCCGAAAGAGAAGACCGGCGCACCTCACCGCTCCTTCTGGGCCCGGCGACGCCGATAGATTTCGCCGGTGACCTCCTCGACTCGCACAGTGGACCTCGGCCGCGCACGCCTCCGGATCGGAGTACTCGCGTTCGTCCACCTCGTGGTCGCCGTGAACCTGGTCCCGTTCGGACTGCTGAGCTACGCCTCGGAGAACTATCCGGCCGTCTATGAGTGGTCCGACCTGTCGACGCTCGGGCGGGCCGTCCAATGGGCGGCCTTCGCCCCATGGGTGCTCGTCGTCATCACTCCCGTCGTCTCGTTCATCGTCGTCCGCCGGCTCTCCGACCCCCTGAGGAGCTTCTGGATCACGCCGGTCATCGGCATCGCCGCCACCGTTGCGATCCACTTCGTCTCCTACCTCTTCTTCGACACCCCTCGCCCAGTCACCGGCGGGTGACGCAGCACTGCATGCCCGTCGATCCGCGGGGAACGTCTCCTTGGACCGGGCGACCACTCTCGAGGCGCTGCCGCCGACCGTGATCATCCGAGCGAGGGCGCGTCCGGATCGACAGACTGGGCTGGTGTCCTCTCCGACGAAGATCCGCGCAACGCTGACCTCGGCCCGGCGTGAGGAGACCCGCCTCCGGCTCCGTCTCGCGGAGATCAGGCCAGCGCGAGGCCTCGCGGCTCTCGGCCTCCTCAGGACCTGCCGTACGACCCGGCCGCGCGTTCGACGCACGCTCGACGTCGGGCGCAGCGGCAGGACGCCGGGCCGACCGCGCCCTGACGCGACTCCCACGCCCTCGGCGACACGACAGCCCCACTCGACGCCCGCAGGTACTCACTCCAGACAGGACACGCCATGACCTCCTCCTCCTCCCTCTCCCTCCCGGCGAGCCGCTGGGCTCTCGACCACATGCCCCTCACCGCGCAGGCCGTCCGGGAGCTCGCCCCGGTGCTCTCCGGGAAGAAGCTCGCGATCTGCCTCCACGTCGAGCCCAAGACCGCCGCCCTCGTGTCGCTCCTCGTCGAGGCCGGGATGGACATCGCTCTGACGGGCTCGCCCGGAACCACGAAGGACGACGTCGCCGAGGACCTGCGCGCTCTCGGCGTGCACGTCCACACGAAGCAGAGCGACGGCGAGGCGGAGCACCTCCGCAACATCGAGAAGGTGCTCGAGCACGATCCCGACCTCACCCTCGACAACGGCGCCGACCTGACTCTCCGGCTGATCAATTCGGGCGTCCCGGACCACTACCTCGGCGGCACCGAGGAGACCACCACCGGCGGCATCCGCCTGCGGGAGAACAGCGCGACCCTCCCGCGGCCGGTCGTCGTCATCAACGACTCCCCCCTCAAGCTGATCGTCGAGAACGAGTACGGCGTCGGCCAGAGCGTCGTGCAGGGCTTCATGAACGCCACGAACCTGATGATCCCCGGCACCCGCGCCGCGGTCATCGGCTACGGCCCGTGCGGACGCGGCGTCGCCGACACCCTCGCGCAGCTCGGAGCGCGGGTCTCCGTCGCCGACGTCGACCCGATCCGCTCGCTGCAGGCGATCCTCCGCGGCCACCGCGTCGGACCCGTCGCCGACGTCCTCTCCGACGCGCAGTTCGTCTTCACCGCCACCGGAGCACCCGGCGTCATCGGTGCCGCGGAGATCGACGCGTTCGCCGACGGCGCCGTCATCGCGGGAGTCGGCCACTTCCCGTGGGAGATCGACGAGGACGCCCTCGCGGCGGCCACGGAGTCGACCACCGAGTTCGCCGACGGGCAGCGCCGGCAGGGCATCCGCCTGAAGAACGGCAAGCAGATCATCCGCCTCGAGAACGGCCGGATGATCAACCTCACCGCCGCCGGCGGCAACCCGATCCAGGCGATGGACCTCGGCCTGACCCTCCAGGCCCGGAGCCTCGCCGCCGTCGTCACCGCGGACCTCGACGCCGCCGTGCAGCCCGTCCCGGCCGACGTCGAGCACCGCATCGCGACCGACCTCGTCGCCCTCCTCAGCCGCTGAGGGGCGAGCGGAGAGTCCCGGCGGCGATCCGCGGGGCGGCGGCGGTGCACCTCAGAAGACGGCGATCGGATTGACCGGAACGCCGGTGACATCACCGCCGGGCTCGCGGAGCACGACGTGAGCCCGGTGCAGTTCAGCGTCCTCTCCTGCCTCACCGGCGGAGCGCAGCTGACCTCGGCCGAGATCGCCCGCGCGGTCTTCGTCCGCCCGCTGACGATGTCCGAGGTCCTCGCCGGCATGGAGCGGCGAGGGCTGATCGAGCGTGTCGGAGTCCGCGGGAAGGGCCGACGCACCCCCGTCCGAACGACCGCTGACGGGGAGCGCGTCCTCACCGCGGCGCGCGCGGTCGCTCTCGCGACCAACGACCTCAGCGACGTCGGCCTGAGCGCCCCCGCCGCCCGGCAGCTGAACGACCTCCTGCTCACCGTCCTCCGGAACGCCGACGAGCCGACGGGAGCCGGGTTCGGGTCCTGACGAGGTCGAAGCCGGGCTTCGGAGCATCGCCGACGCCGGACCTCGTCCAGACGGTGTTCACAACGCAGGAAGGATCTACTCCAGGGCCTCGCGATCCGCGCGGAACGGGTGCCGGAACCTCATCCTTCCTGAGTTGTGAACAGGATCAGCCGAGCGGGGCCGACGAAGGACGCCCGCCGGGCGCCCTCTTCCGGACATGGCCGGAAGAGGGCGTTGCCCACGGCGCTCGCGCCTGTCACGGTCGCAGGACGACCGACGACGGCCGACCCGACCGGAAGACCTCCATGCGCCTCCGAAGCACTGTCCGCCCGCTCGCGCTCCTCACCGGAGCCCTCCTCCTCGGGACCGGCCTCGCCTCCCTCGATGGGCCGCTCACCGGCACGGCCGCCGCGGCTCACGCGGCCGACGCTCCCGTCGCGGGCGGGCGCGTAGTGAGCTGGGGATACGACGAGGACGGTCGGGCGAGCGCCCCCGCGGATCTGACCGACGCCGTCTCCATCGCGGCCGGCCAGTACTACGGCATCGCGGCGAGGAGCGACGGCACAGTGGCCGTCTGGGGTGACAATCTCGAGGGCGGCCCCTTCCCGGCGGACGACCTCCGCGACGTCGCGGCCGTGTCCCCCTCTCTGGCGCTTCTCGAGGACGGCGCCGTCGCGCCGCTCTTCCCCCCGGAGGACCGGTACACCGAGCCGCCGGCCGGGCTGAGCGGCGTCACCGCGATCGACTCGAGCGGCACCCACAGCGTCGCGCTCCGCGACGACGGGACAGTGGAGATCTGGGGATACGACCAGGGACGAGTGCTCGAGACGCCTCCCGGTCTGGACGACGTCGTGGCGATCTCCGCCGCTTCCTTCCACACCCTCGCCGTGAAGAGCGACGGCACCGTCGTGAGCTGGGGCTACGACGGCCCCGAGACCGCCTTCGCGGACTACTCCGACATCATCGCGGTCGCAGCAGGGCGGAACCACGACCTCGCCGTCCGCGCCGACGGCAGCGTCGTCGCCGAGGGGAGCGACAGGCTCGGAGAGATCGACGTGCCCGCCGGGCTGACCGGTGTCGTCGCGGTCTCCGCCGGGTACGAGCACAGCGTGGCGCTCCGCAAGGACGGCACCGTCGCCGCCTGGGGCGACGACTCGGTCGGCCAGTCCACGGTTCCTGCAGGGCTGAAGGGAGTCACCGCGATCGACGCCGGCTACGGCTTCACCCTCGCCACCGGGACCCGTCCCGTCCTCACCGCTGCCGCGCCTCCCACGGCGACGGTCGGCACTCCGTTCTCCTTCGCCTTCGGAGGGGATGCGCGCCTCGCGGACCACACCCTCTCCAGCGGGACGCTCCCGCCCGGACTGACCCTCACTCCCGCAGGTGTCGTGACGGGCACACCCGCAGAACCCGGAACCTCCGACGTCACCGTCACCGCGACCAACTCCTTCGGGACGACCACCACCGCCTCGCAGCGGATCACCGTCGAGGCCGCCGCGCCTGCACCTGTCGCGCCGACGATCAGCGGAACCGTCGCGGCCGGCGTCGTCGGCTCGGCCTACGACTTCACCTTCGCGGTCGGCGGAACCCCGGCGCCCGCCGTGACCGTGTCGTCGGGGGCCCTGCCCCCGGGTCTCACGCTCGATCCGACGGGGCGTCTCACCGGCACTCCGACCAGGACCGGCACCTACGGCTTCACCGTGCAGGCCGCCAGCACCGCCGGAACCGCGACCGCGCAGAGCACCCTCACCGTGTCCCCTGCGTCCGCGACCGCGAAGGCCGACCTGCGCGTCGACGTCGCCGCTCCGACCACCGCGGTGAAAAGCAGGACGTTCACGTACACGCTCATCACGAAGAACGCCGGACCCTCCACATCGACGTCCGTCTACTCGAAGGTGATCCTCCCGGCGGGGGTGCGGTTCGTCTCCGCGACGGGGACGTACACCCGCATCGGCAGCGTCGTGGTCTTCCAGCGCTCGAGCCTCGGCAACGGGCGGACGGCCACCGAGAAGATCACCGTCACGGCCGCGAGCGCGGGCACGGGCACGGCGCTCGCGACCACCTTCTCGGTGAGGACTCCGGATCCGTCGATCCGCAGCAACGCCGACACCGCAGCCACCACCGTCCGCTGAGGAGCGGCGCGGACCGTGGACGGGCGCGGGCGACGAGACCCGTCCGCCCGTCCACGGGGCATCACGCCGGGCGCAGCCAGTCGGTGATCGCACCGACGACGCGGTCGAGGTGGGACTCGAGCAGGAAGTGCCCGCCGTCGACGAGCTCGATGCGCGCGTGAGGGGCGTCGCGGAGGAACGCCTGGGCACCGGCGGGGGCGAAGATCTCGTCGTTCCGGCCCCAGACGGCGAGGACGGGGACCCGGGACTCGCGGATCCAGGCGTGCACGGCGGGGTACAGCTCGCGGTTGGTGGTGTAGTCGCGGAAGAGCGCCAGCTGCACGGCGTCCTGTCCGGGGCGGGCGAGGAGCGCGAGGTCGTGCTCCCAGGCGTCCGGGTCGACGGTGGTGGGGTCGGGGACCCCGTGGGTGTACTGCCACTCGACGGCCTCCCGGCCGAGGGCCGGCCGGAGAGCGTCGCGCGTCTCGTCGGTCCGCTCGGCGGCGTCGGCCCAGATCGGGTCCCAGAAGCCGGGCACGAAGCCCTCCTCGTAGGCGTTGCCGTTCTGCGAGATCACGGCGACGACCGCGGAGGGATCGGCGAGGGCGAGGCGCCAGCCGGCGGGGGCACCGTAGTCCTGGACGTAGATCGTGTACCGGGTCACCCCGATGATCTCGAGGAAGCGGCCGGTCACCGCGGTCAGGGCCGCGAACGTGTAGTCGAAGTCGTCGACAGAGGGCGCGGACGAGCGCCCGAAGCCGATGTGGTCGGGGGCGATGACGCGGTAGTGCCCGGCGAGGGCCGGGAGGAGGTGGCGGAACATGTGCGAGCTGCTCGGGTACCCGTGCAGCAGCAGGAGGACGGGTGCGTCGACCGGCCCGGCCTCCCGCCAGAAGACCTCGAGCCCGTCGACGGAGACGGTGCGGTGATGGACGACGACCATTGCTAACCCCTTACAATTGTTTTACTGGTTAGCCGGACGCTAGCATGGATCGAACGGGCCGCACGGTGCGGGAGGACGGGGAACGATGGATCGGGACGAGGAGCTGCTCCTGGCGGTGCTGAACAGCGCGCCGGTGGTGGACGGACGGCCGACCGACGACCTCGACGACGCGTCCGGTCCCGAGCTCGCACAGCGATGGGGCGGAGTCGGCACCGAGGACGAGCTCGAGCGGTTGCGCACTGCTCGCGACGCGCTCCAGGCCGTCGTGCGCTCGGGTGCGCCCGCGGCCGTCGCGGAGCTGACGGGCCTGGTCGCCCGGACCGTGCGCACCCCGCGCGTCACCGGCGAGGGCGTCGCATGGGAGCTGAGCGCGCCCGAGCCGGATCGCCTCGCGGTGGAGGCGGTCCTCGCCTGGTCCGCCGTGAACGCCCGGTTCCCCGGGCGCCTCCGCGCCTGCGCGAACCACGAGTGCAACCTCTTCCTCCTCGACCGCAGCCGCCCCGGCACCGCCAAGTGGTGCTCGATGGCGACGTGCGGCAACCGGATGAAGGCGCGCGCGCACGCGAGCCGGTCCCGGGGCTGAGGGCGACCGGGCGGCGGGGATCCCGCTTCAGCCTCCCGCGCGGCGTCCGGCGACGACAGCCGGCGTGCCGCCGACCCGCTGAGTACGCTCGGGCCATGCAGCGCACGGTGGGCGGAGTCGTCATCGAGGTCGTCCACGCGAGGACCGGTGACGCGACCCGGACGCCCGGCGGTCGTATCCAGCTGTGGACGATCACCCTGTCCGGAGCGGGCATCGATCACACCGCGACGGTCGGCGTCGTCGGCACGTCGACGGAGCCGGACGACGACGTGTTCGCCACCGTTCTCGACGTGGCTGTCGTGGAGTACGTCCCCGCGTCCGAGGACCCGCGCGAGACTCCTGCGTTCCGCGCGTGGAAGCGGGACCACGCGGCCGGACTGCAGCAGCTCGTGACGGCGCTCCGAGCGACGGGCAGCTGACTCCTGCCGGCCCCTCCGCCGCCGCCCTGCTCACGGCAGCAGGATCACCTTGCCGTCGAGGGTCCGGGACTCGGCCAGCTCCATCGCCTCGACGATCCCGGTGAGCGGGAAGCGGGCGGCGATGTTGGCCGTGAGCGTGCCGTCGGCGAGGAGTCCGAGCACGCGGCCGAGGTCCTCCTCGAGTTGCGCCCGGAAGCGCGCGGGCCGCAGCGAGTGGCCGGCCCAGAGGTCGTAGAAGACCGCGCGCCGTCCGTTGGGGGCGAGCTGGTAGGCCTGGATCCGCGCGAGCTGGCGGAGGAACGGGGGCCAGATGCTGCCGGTGCTCGCACTGACGATCGCGTAGGCGACGAGGGTGCCGCCGGGCGCGAGCAGCGACCACGCCAGCCGGGTCGTCGCTCCGCCGACGTTGTCGAAGACGGCCTGGACCCCGCCGGGTGCGAGCTCGCGGACGCGGGCAGCAAGGTCCGGATCGGCGTAGTCGACGGGCTCCACTCCGGACGCACGGAGGGCCTCGTGGTGGCGGGGCGAGGCGGCGCCGATCACGCGGATCCCCTCGAGGCGGGCGAGGCGGTGCACGAGGCCGCCGACTCCGCCGTTCGCGCCGAACAGGAGGATCGTGTCGCCGCGGGAGACCCGGGCCGAGCGGTGCAGCATCTGCCACGCCGTCACTCCGTTGACCACGACGGCCTCGGCGTCCTCCGCCGCGACGTCCTCGGGGACGACGACGCAGTCGCGGGCGGCGACGCGGGCGTGGCCGGTCCAGCCGCCGGTCTTGGTGAGGGCGGCGACGCGGCGGCCCTCGAGCGACGCATCGCCGCCGGGGCCGACCGCGAGGACCCGGCCGACGAGGTCGTAACCGGGCGTGAAGGGGAAGGGCGGCTGGGCGAAGTAGCGGCCTCGGCGCATCGATTGCTCGGCGAACGAGATGCCGGTGGCCTCGACGGCGACGAGCAGCTCGCCGGCCGTCGGCGGCTCGACCGGTGCCTGCTCGAGGAGCAGTCCGGACGGCTCGACGATCCCGGGGAGGACGACGCGGGTAGTGATGCGGGGAAGGGTGGTGGACACGAGGGCTCCTGGAGGTGGTGGTGAGTGACTGGACAGTCACATCTGCGGGCATGAAGAGAGGAGGTGGCGAAGAGGAGGAGAGAGGGGAGGACCGCGGACTCAGTCGCGGTGCCGGATGCCCTCGGAGACGATGCGAGCCCACTCGGAGTCGACGCCGCCGAGGTCGGTCTGCACGATCAGGTGGCAGAGCTGCCCGTAGGCGATGAAGCGCTGCACGGCCGGGCCGTCGGCTCCGGACACGACGGTGACGGTCCGGACGACCGAGGAGATCCCGCGACGCACCGCCTCGCGGATCTCGGGGACCTCGCACGCGCTCTGCGCCTGCGACTGCAGCATGATCAGGTCGCGGTCGGCGATCAGGTCGATGTAGGCGACGGTCATCGCCTCGAGCCGGTCGGCCGGGTCCGAGGAGGGCGAGGCCTCCCCCGCCGCCGCGAGCGTCGACGCCACCTGCTCGTAGCAGCGGTCGACCGCGGCGACGAAGACGCCGAGCTTGCCCGGGAACAGGCGGAAGACGTAGGCGGGCGAGACCCCGGCCTCGGCAGCGACGTCGGTGATCGGGGTCGCGGCGTACCCGGTGCGCGCGAAGACGTGGAGCGCGGCCTCGGTGATCCGCTCGCGCTGCGCTTCAGCGGTGGAGCGGGAGGAGGGGGAAGGCATGTGACTGATCGAACACTTACATCACAGTCGTGTCAAGAGGAGCGGCCGGATGACACGAGGCGCGGGTCCGGATAGGAGCGCCTTTCGCGCCGTCAGCAGCACCGACTCATGTCTCCCCCGCCAGGAGGGAGGCGCGCCGATCCGAAGCACGTGCGCGCCTCCTCCCCACTGCCGAGATCGGGTCGACTACGGTCCGTGGCGGGCCGAGATCCTCGGTCCGCCACCCGAGGAGGGATCGCCCATGCACGACTCGACCGAGGCTGCCGTCGTCAAGAGGGTCCTGGAGGACGAGATCCTCGAGAACTACGCCTCCATAGTGGACGTAGTCCGGACCTGGATCGAGAGCCCGAACAGCGTCTGCATCGTCTACCGGCGCCGTCTCGACGGCGACCAGCTGATCGGTCAGCGCTTCCGCTTCCCGCCGCACGCCGCGAACGACGACCCCGTCTCGACGGGAGTCGACGCGGCTCTGAACACGGCCGAGCCCCTCGGCGCGCTCCTGGAGAGCGCGCGGCTCGCTGACGGGGTCCTCTGGGTCGCGATACCGCCGGCCGACGCACTGCCCTTGATCCCGGACAGGCCGTCGGCGCCGAGCCGGGACTGAGCGACGCCGGCGAGGCCGACCGAGCACCCCCTACCCCGCACCCCCACCCCGCCCCTAGGTTGGGGGGACTCGCATCGCCGACCGCGCACCACTGAGTTCCGATGGAGGAACGCCATGGCCACGACACCCGTGCTCCGCAGGATCGCGATCGCGCTGGTCGCGGTCGTCTCGGTGGGAGTGGCGGGTGCCGCACCGGCGTCCGCTCTCGACAGGCCGATCTCCGGGTACCTCAAGGACAAAGGGGTGACACCCGAGAGGATCGTCGACTACCTCGGCGGGCCGATCGTCTCGCCGTCGACCTCGGTCGGCTACGGCGGAGCGGTCTCGTCGGTCGACGCGAACGCGAGCCGGGCGGGCCTGGAAGTGCTGAAGCGCGGCGGCAACGCTGCCGACGCCGCGGTCGCCACGGCCGCCGCCCTCGGCGTGAGCGAGCCCTACAGCGCCGGTGTCGGCGGCGGCGGGTACTTCGTCTACTTCGACAAGGCGTCCGGCGAGGTCAGCACCATCGACGGGCGCGAGACCGCGCCGGCCGGCATCACCTCGGACGCCTTCCTGGACCCCGCGACGGGCGCCCCCTACCCGTTCACGCCCGACCTCGTCTCGTCCGGGGTCGCGGTCGGCGTGCCCGGCACCGTGGCGACCTGGGACACCGCGGTCGACCGCTTCGGAACCCTGCCGCTCCCGGTCGTGCTGGCGCCGTCCATCGCGCTCGCGGCGAAGGGCTTCCGGGTGGACGAGACGTTCCGCAACCAGACTCTCGACAACCTCGAGCGGTTCCAGGCGTTCCCCGACACCGCGAAGCTCTTCCTCCCCGGCGGGGACGCGCCGAAGGTGGGCAGCACGTTCCGCAACCTCGACCTCGCGAAGACTCTGACCTCCATCGCCGTCCACGGGCCGGACGCGTTCTACGAGGGCGCGCTGGCCGCCGAGATCGCCGACACGGTCCAGCACCCGAAGCTCGCGGACGGCGCGGATCTCCCCGCTCCGGCCGGCACGATGACCGCCGCGGACCTCGCGGCCTACTCGGTCGCCGAGCAGGCGCCCACCCGCCTCTCCTACCGCGGACTCGACGTCTACGGCATGGCCCCCTCCTCCTCCGGAGGGATCGCGGTCGGCGAGGCGCTGAACATCCTCGAGAACCACGACCTCGCGGCCGAGGACACCGGCAGCGCCCTGCACCTCTACCTCGAGGCGTCCGCCCGTGCCTTCGCCGACCGCGGCGCCTACGTCGGCGACCCGGCCTTCGTCGACGTGCCCACCGAGACGCTCCTCAACCAGGAGTTCGCGGACTCGCGCGACTGCACGATCGACCCGACGACCGCCTCCTTCCGCCCGGTCGCGCCCGGCGCTCTCGACGGCTCCGGATGCTCGACCGCCCCCGCCGTGGAGGAGTCGGACACCGAGAACATCTCCACGACGCACCTCTCCGTCGTGGACAAGTGGGGCAACGCCGCCTCCTACACGCTGACGATCGAGCAGACCGGCGGCTCGGCGATGACCGTCCCCGGCCGCGGCTTCCTCCTCAACAACGAGATGACCGACTTCTCCCCCACCTTCGTCGACGGGGACCCGAACCGGATCGAGCCGGGCAAGCGCCCGCGCTCGTCGATGTCGCCCACGATCGTGCTCGACGGCGGGGACGTGCGGTTCGTCGTCGGCTCGCCGGGCGGATCGACGATCATCACGACGGTCCTGCAGACCCTGGTCAACCGCATCGACCTCGGCATGACGCTGCCGGAGGCGGTGGCCGCTCCCCGCGCCTCCCAGCGCAACGGGGCGACCACCTCGGCCGAGCCGGAGTTCATCGAGGCGTACGCCGACGACCTCGCGCCCTTCGGCCAGCAGCTGGTCCCCTCCGGCGACACCTTCACGTCGGCCGCGCAGATCGGCGCGGTGGCGGCCATCGAGGTCGAGCCCTCGGGCCGGATGACCGCGGTGGCCGAACCGGTGCGGCGCGGCGGCGGCGTCGGGCTGGTGGTGCGGCCGGAGAAGTGACGCCCCGGAGCCTCCGCGGCCCGCTGAGAGGAGCAGTCGGCCTGCCGCTCCTCTCGGCCGGGAGCGGTCCTCCGCGGGAAGGAGGCGTCTGCGACACTGGGGGCATGACGTCGTCGCGGCCGCTGCGCACCCTCCGGGGTGTCGTCGCGGCGACGGTGGCGACGGTGGTCGCCCTGTTCTCGCATGTCGCCGGCGGCGGCCAGATCCCAGGTCCGCTCGGTGTGGCGATGCCGCTCGTGCTGTCGGTCCTGGTGTGCGTGGCGCTCGCCGGGCGCAGGCTCAACCTGTTCCGCCTGGCGGTGTCCGTGGGAGTCAGCCAGTTCCTGTTCCACACGCTCTTCACGATCGGGACCTTCACGGGGCCGGTCGATGCGCCGACGGTGCACGCGCACCACGGCGCCGTGATCGACGTCAGTGCGGCGATGACGCACAGCGGGATGACCGGCTCCTCGATGTGGGCGGCTCACGTCCTCGCCGCTGTCGTGACGACCGCGGCGCTCCACCGCGGCGAGTCGCTCCTCGTCCGGGTCGCCGCGACGACGAGCCACCTCGTCACCCGCCTGGTGCGAGTCCTGCCGACTCCGGTGGCCGCCCCTCGGCCGGCGCGACGCTCGTCCTTCGAGCTGCGCGATGTGCTCCCCCTCGCGTCAGGCGTCTTCCCCCAGGCGGCGCTGCGGCGCGGGCCCCCTCTGCAGCCCGCTTCCTGATCATCGACGCGAGCCGCGGCGAGGACCTCTCCGGAGGTCCCCGCGGCATCTGACCGACCCGTCTCCTCCCCGCAGGGGTCTCCGAGGGACGTCGGCCGGTCGGCGTCTCGGCGACTCCTCCCGGACGGATCGTCCTGGCCCGGCGCTCGTGCGCGCCGGCGGAGGGGTCTGTGGAGCGTCCCCTCGGGGACGTTCCTGAAGGGAGCCACGCCTGTGGCACAACCATCGACATCGGTCGACGACGACGTCCTCCCGACTCAGCGGCCGCTCACTGGTCCGGTCCGCGCGGCGGAGGCGTCCCTCCTGCTCGCGGTACCGGCGGCGGTCGCCGTCACCCTGCTGGGCCTGTCGTACACCGGGGCGTTCTCGGTGGAGACGCGGCTGATCGACCCCGGCGACCTTGTCACGCGGGGCCTGCCGGTCGCGCGGGTCGTGCACGACTCCGCCGCATCGCTGACCATCGGCCTGCTCACCGCGGCCACCTTCCTGCTGCCCGGGCAGCGCATCGCGCCGGGCGTCGTCTCGTACTCGCAGAACCGCGCCCTGCGCTGGGCGACCTGGTCGGCCGCGGTCTGGGTGGCGTCCGCGATCGCGGTCCTCGTGTTCACGGCGGCGAACACGATCGGGCAGCCGCTGGACGCGCCGGGCTTCCGGATGCAGCTCGTCTTCTACGCCACGCAGATCGAGCTGGGGCAGACGCTCGTGGCATCGACGGCGTGCGCGACGGCCGTCCTCCTCCTCACCCTGTTCTCGCGGCGGCTGGCCTGGGTGGCGGCGGCGACCGCGATCGCGGTGCTGGCGCTGCTCCCCCTCTCGCTCTCCGGGCACGCCGCCGGCGCCGACGAGCACGCGAACGCGGTGAACAGCCTCGCCGTGCACCTGATCGGAGTGACGGCCTGGGCCGGCGGGTTGGCCGCGGTGATCCTGCTCCGGCGGACCGTCGGCGCACAGCTCGGCGTGGTCGTCGCGCGCTACTCCGTCCTGGCCGGCTGGGCGTTCGGGGCGGTCGCCTTCTCCGGTCTGGTGAACGCGTCGCTCCGGATCGAGGACCTCGGCGACCTGGGCACGCCCTACGGGCAGCTGCTGATCGTCAAGGCCGTCGCGCTGCTCGCCCTCGGCGGCGCGGGCCTCCGGCACCGGCTGCGGCTGATCCCGCGGCTGCGCGCCGACCCGGCCGACCGGCGCGCGTTCGTCGCCGTCGCGGTCGGCGAGGTGGTGGTGATGGCACTGACCATCGGCGTCTCGGTGGCACTCTCGAACAGCGCGCCGCCGGTCTCGCAGGACCCGATCAGCGGAGACGTCCGGCGCAGTCTGCTCGGCTTCCGCTACCCGCCCGAGGTCACGCCCGAGCGGATGCTCGACCAGTGGCACCTCGACGCCGTGTGGCTCGGGATCGCGGTCGTCGGCGCCGCCCTCTACGTGTCGGCGGTCCTGAGGCTGCGGCGACGCGGCGACGCCTGGCCGCTCGGGCGCACCGTCGCCTGGGTGGCCGGCTGCGCGGCCCTCGCCTACACGACCAGCGGCGGCCCGGCCGTGTACGGGCAGGTGCACTTCAGCACCCACATGATCCAGCACATGCTGCTGATGATGGTCGTGCCGCCGCTGCTCGTGCTCGGCGGGCCGGTGCTGCTCGCTCTGCGGGTGCTGCCGGTGCGCCGCGACGGCGGGCGCGGACTGCGCGAGTGGATCCTCGCCGTCGTGCACTCGCGCTACCTCGCCGTGCTGTCGAGGGCGCCCGTCGCCGCGGTGCTCTTCGCCGGCAGCCTGGTCGTCTTCTACTACACCGGCTGGTTCGAGTGGGCGATGTTCAGCCACCAGGGCCACGTTGTGATGACCCTGCACTTCCTCGCGACGGGCTACCTCTTCTTCTGGGTCCTGATCGGCGTCGACCCCGGCCCGAACCGGCCGGGCCACGTGCTGAGGCTGCTGGTGATGCTCGCCACGCTGGCGTTTCACGCCTTCTTCGGCCTGGCGATCATGTCGCAGACGACCGTCCTGGCCGCGTCCTGGTGGACGGCGCTCGGGTACACCGACACGGAGGCGCTGCTCGCCGACCAGGGCGTCGGCGGAGGGATCGCCTGGTCGGCGGGCGAGATCCCGATGGTGCTGATCGCCCTGGTCGTGGTCGCGCAGTGGGTGCGCTCGGAGGAGCGGACCGCGAAGCGCTACGACCGGCGCGCCGACCGCGACGGCGAGGCCGAGCTCACCGCCTACAACGACCGCCTGAACCGGCTCGACAGCCGGAGCACTTCCCGTCCGACGACCACGAAGGAGACCGACCGATGACCTCTCGACCCCTGCGACGGCTGCCCGCCGCGCTGGCAGCCCTCGCCCTGGCAGGCGTCCTGATCGGGACGGCCGGGCCCGTCCAGGCGCACGACCAGCTGATCAGCAGCACTCCCGGCTCCGGTGAGCACTTCACGAACTCGCCCGCGGAGGTGACGCTGACGTACTCCGAGGACGTCCTCACGATCGGCGCGCTCGTCCTCGTCACCGACAGGGACGGCGTCGATCACGTCTCCGGCCCGGTCGAGCTGACCGACTCGACGGTCACCGCTCCGCTCGAGCCGGCGCTTCCCGGCGGCTCCTACGACCTCAAGTGGCGGGTGGTCTCCGCCGACGGCCATCCGATCGCGGGCGTCGTCCCCTTCACCGTCGGCGACGGCGCCTCCGCGCAGGCCGCGGCGGTCGCGGAATCCACCCCGACCGTCGAGCCGACCGTCGTCGCAGCCGCCTCCTCCTCCCCGGCCGCGCCGGACGTCCTCCGACCGGTTCTCCTCGGTCTGGCCGGCGCGATCCTCGCCGTCGCGGCCTTCCTCCTGATCACCCGCCGTCGCGGGCGGCCCTCGACCACCACCGAAGACCGGCCGTCGCCGTGACCGCCGACGTCCTCCACCCACCGCACCACCTCACAGGAAGGCGCCACAGCATGCGCACTCGACACGTCCTCACCCTCTCCGCCCTCTCGGCCGCGGCCCTGCTCGCCCTGACCGGCTGCAGCACCGGAGCCTCCGGTACCACCGCCGAGGTCACGCCCGCCGCGACCGAGGTGAGCATCACCGACGGCTGGGTGAAGGCCGCCGACTCCGGCATGTCCGCCGCATTCGGTGAACTGGAGAACTCCGGCACCGAGGACGTCACGGTCGTGTCCGCGACCTCCGCCGCGTCCTCCGAGCTCGAGCTGCACGAGACCGTGGCGAACGAGTCGGGGGAGATGGTGATGCGCGCCAAGGAGAGCGGCTTCACGATCCCCGCGGGCGGCAGCCTCGAGCTCGCCCCCGGCGGGAACCACATCATGCTGATGGACCTCACCGCGCCGATCGTCGCCGGGGACGAGGTCACCATCACCCTCACCTTCTCGGACGACTCCACGACGGAGTTCACCGTCCCCGCGCGCGACTACGCCGGCGCGAACGAGAACTACGAGGGCGGCGACATGGACATGGACATGGGCGGAGAGGGCTGATGGGCGAGGACCGCGAGACCGGCCACGGCGCCGACGAGCGCCCGAGCAGCGCCGTCAGCCGGCGGCGACTGCTCCTCGGCGGAGCAGTCGCCGGCATCGGCGCAGCGGGTGCGATCGGAGCGGACCAGCTGCTCGGCCGCGGCGGTGCTGCGCCGGCAGCGGCCGCGGCGCTGAACGGCGACGAGACGATCGCCTTCCACGGTGCGCACCAGGCGGGGATCGCCGCGACGCCGCAGGCGCACGCGACCTTCGTCGCCCTCGATCTGCGCGAGAGCACCGACCGGGACGGGCTGCGGCGGATGCTGCGCATCCTGTCCGACGACGCCGCGCGCCTCACCCGGGGGCAGCCGGCCCTGGCCGACTCCGAGCCCGAGCTCGGCGTGGTCCCCGCCCGACTCACCGTGACCTTCGGGTTCGGACCGAGGCTCGTGTCTCTGGCGGCCGGCGACGCGGCGAAGCCGGCCTGGCTGGCACCCCTGCCCGCGTTCGGGATCGACCGGCTCGAGGAGCAGTGGAACGACGGGGACCTGCTGCTGCAGTTCCACGCCGACGACGCGTTCACGATCGCGCACTCGCTGCGGATGCTGCTGAAGAACACCCGCACCTTCGCGACCGTCCGCTGGACCCAGACAGGGTTCCGGCGGGCGCACGGCTCCGAGAAGGCCGGCACCACGATGCGGAACCTGTTCGGCCAGGTCGACGGGACCGTCAATCCGCGCCCCGAGGACGTCGACTTCGACGAGCTCGTCTGGGTCCGCGACGGCTGGCTCGCCGGCGGCACCGGGCTGGTGCTGCGGCGCATCCGGATGGACCTCGACAAGTGGGACCGGCTGGATCGCAGCGGCCGAGAGCAGTCCGTCGGCCGGACCCTCGCGAACGGCGCGCCCCTCACCGGGACGGCGGAGACCGACGAGCCCGACTTCGAGGCGACGACGGCCATCGGCTTCCCGGTGATCCCGGAGTTCTCGCACATGAGGCGCGCGCGCTCGGAGAACACGGCCGAGCGCTTCCACCGCCGCGCCTACAACTACGACGACACCCCGACCGGCGAGGAGATCTCGAACTCCGGGCTGATCTTCGCGGCGTACCAGGCCGACGTCACCGCGCAGTTCGTGCCGATCCAGAAGCGCCTGGACGAGCTGGACCTGCTCAACGAGTGGACGACGCCGATCGGCTCCGCCGTGTTCGCGATCCCGCCGGGGTGCGCCGAGGGCGGCTACGTCGGCGACACCCTCCTCTGACCCGCACCGGCACCCGCCACAGCACCGAAGGACCAGAAGCATGACCACCACCGCCTCTCCGCCCCGCGAAACGGCCGACACCCCACCCCCGCCCAGCAGGCGGGGGTGGCTCGGACAGCTGCTGCTCCGCCTGCACTTCTCCGCCGCCCTGTTCGTCGGGCCGTTCATCCTCGTCGCCGCGACCAGCGGAGCGCTCTACGCACTCACCCCGCAGCTCGAGCAGGTCGTCTACGCGCAGGAGCTGCACGCCCCGGAAGCGGACACCTACCTGCCCCTGGCCGACCAGATCGACGCCGCCGACGCGTACACCGGAGGCGGGCAGAGCATCGTCGCCGTCCGCCCCGCCCCGAATCCCGGCGACACCACCCGGGTGATGTACGCGGATCCGTCGCTCGGCGCGAGCGAGACCCGGGCGGTCTTCATCGACCCGGGCACCGCCGACGTCCGCGGCGACCTCACCGCCTACGGCACGAGCGGCGCCCTGCCGCTGCGGACCTGGGTCAGCGACCTGCACCGGACGCTGCACCTCGGGGACGTGGGCCGCTACTACAGCGAGCTCGCCGCCTCCTGGCTGGGGGTCGTCGCCCTCGCCGGCCTGGGCCTCTGGATCATCCGCCTCCGCCGCGCCCGCGTGAAGAAGGACCTGCTGCGCCCCGCGCCGAGGACCACCGGCTACAAGCGCCTGTTCTCCTGGCACGCCTCCACCGGCGTCTGGCTGCTCGTCGGCGCCCTGTTCCTCTCGACCACCGGGATCACCTGGTCGCTCTACGGGGGCGGGAACTTCGAGACCCTCCGCTCCGCTGTCGGCTGGACCACGCCCTCGCTGGGGACGACGCTCGGCGACCGGACCGGCGAGGTGGCCGACGAGCACGCCGGACACGCCGGGCACGGTGCGGCCACCGGTGACGCCGTCGAGTCGACAGTGGGCTACTCGCCGGCCGCCTACGACTCGGTGCTCTCGGTCGCCCGGGAGGTCAACGTGAACACGGGACTGGTCGAGATCCGGCCGCCCGCGGAGGAGGGCTCCGCCTGGGTCGTGCAGGAGATCCAGCGCAGCTTCCCGACCGAGGTCGACGGCGTCGCGATCGACGGGAGCACGATGCAGGTCGTCGACCGGGTCGACTTCGCCGACTTCGGCCTCGTCGCCAAGCTCTCCCGCTGGGGCATCGACACGCACATGGGCTCGATGTTCGGGCTGCCCAACCAGCTGCTGCTGTTCGTCACCGCCGTCGGCATCGCCACGATGGTCGTGCTCGGCTACCTGATGTGGTGGAAGCGCCGCCCCACCCGCGGCCCCCGTCGGCTCGGCGGCGCCCCGCCGGCGCGGGGAGCGCTCCGGTGCGCGCCGTGGTGGGGAGTCGCGTCCGTCCTGGTCGTCGCCGCCGCAGTCGGCCTGTTCCTCCCGCTTCTGGGTGCGAGCCTCGCGGCCTTCGTGATCATCGACACGCTGCTGGGGCTCCGACCCGCGCACCGCTGAGCGCACGGACGCCGGCCCGGTGACGCCCACCGGGCCGGCGTCAGAGCCCCTTCGGGAAGCCGTGGGAGCGCAGCACCGGGGCGAGGCGCTCCCACTGGTGACGCCGCTCCGCGTCCCGATCGGCGTCGCTCCCCCGGAGTCCGACCGCCTTCGCGGCGTACGCGGCGGCGTGCGAGCAGTGGTCCGCCATGTGCGCGACGGCCGCGGCCTGTCCGGCCGCCCGCGCTGCAGCGGTGGCGGCGGGCTCGCCCGCCTGCGTCGCGGCGCGGGCTGCGGCGTGCGTCGCGAAGGCCGCCGTGCGGCACTCCGTCATCGGAGCCTCGCCCCGCTCCCACGCGCGGAGGACGTCGAGCGCCCGCCGGGGTCGGTGATCGTCCGGATCCCACTCCTCGAACGCGGGGAGGGCGCGCTCCGCACACTCCGCCGCCCACCGCGCGAGCGCCCGGTGCACCTCCGGCTCCGGATTCGCCCAGGCCGGCCTCTCCGCCGCGCTCACAGGTCTCCGCTCACCTCCGCCGGCTCAGCTCAGGCGCTCGGACAGGTGGACGGTGACGACGTCGCCGAGGTCCTTGCCGATCGCCCTCCGCAGCGTCGCGCTGATCGACAGCATGTGGCCGCCGGTACCGGTCGGCAGCAGGCCCGCGGTCACCGGCTCACCGTCGACGGTGGCGACCACCTTCACCGTCCTCCCCGTGCCGAGCATCTCGACAGAGCCGGGCACCTCGACGCAGGACCACAGGTCCCCCTTCACGGCGACGCCGATCGGAGCGGTGAAGGTGAGATCGAGGGGGCCGGCGCTCATGCGCTCTCCTCCGGGAACGCCACTCTCTCGCCGGAGGAGACCCGCTCGATGTACCGGTCGAGGATCTCGTCGTACATCGCGTCGTCGAGCAGGCCATCGGACAGGGCCCGGCGGACCTCCTCGAACCCGCCCGGGTCCAGGGTCGTCCAGTCGAAGCCGTCGCTCGGCGACCCGGGCCGATAGCGCCAGCGGCCGAGCTCGTCGACGGCCTGCTCCCGCGTCAGCTCTCCCGCGGCGAAGCGCTGAGCGATCTCGTACGGCGTCCCGCCGGAGAAGCCGGAGCGGACGTCCGGCACCGCGGCGGCCTCCCGGAGGTCGCCCTCGACGACGGTCTGCGCGACGCGGAGCAGACGGGCGAGCTCCGTCGGCGTCCGGTCCTCCGCCGCGCGGCGGAGCTCCCGCTGGTAGGACTGCCTCGCGACGAGCATCCGGCTCCGCAGCCGCCGGAGCTCGATCCCGTCGGTCGCCTCGTCGATCGCCATGCGGACCCCTCCCGTCCGAGGACCCGCCGGCCCTCCCGTCGACCCTACGACGACACCGGGTCGGCGGAACGGGCCGGTCCGCCGGAGAGCTCCGACCCGGAAGGTGGGCCTGGAAGGGCCACGCTTCGGAAGGGGTCCCTCCGCGAGGATCACGGCATGGCCCCTCACACGGATCTCCGCCGATGACTCTGCAGGACCTCGCCGACGAGCTCGCCGAGGCACTCGACCGCCCGGTGAGGATCGAGGACGCCTCGACCCGCGCGCTGGCCGCGACGCGTGCGCGCGCGGAGACGCCCCTGGACGGCGTGTTCCCCGTCCAGGATCCTCGGGGCCGGCTCGCGACCCTCCTCCTCCCCCGGGAGCGGCCCGCGCCGCTCACTCCGGCGCAGTACTCGCTCATCGACGCCGCCGTCGGGGCGATCCGCCGCCTGCTCGGCCCCTCGACGCGAGCGGGCGGCAGCTCCCGGCGCGCGGATGTCCTCGCGGCGCTGCTGGCGGCCGACGGAGGCATCAGGCGCGCCTCCTTCGCCGAGGCGATCGAGCGCCGCTGGCTGCGCCGGGACGCCCAGACCGTGGTCCGCGCGGTGCGCCTCGCCGACCCGACCGGCTCCCTCCAGCGGACGGCGCTGGCGCGGCGGATCGACGCGAGCGCCGCCTCCGGCCTGACGTTCCTCGGAGACCAGGAGGGCTTGCTGTTCTTCGTGAGCGTAGAGGCGCCCGAGGCCGCCGCGGAAGCGGACCACATCCTGCGGGCGGAGGCGCGCGACCGCGGCACGGCCGTCGAGGCGATCGGCTCGGCCCGCTTCGACGTCCGCGACGACGACCTCCTGCCGACCGCCGAGCGGGCCGCCCTCGCGGCGACCATCGTCGGCTCTCTGCCCGACGGCCGCGGCCGGGCCGACATCGCCGAGCTGGGGGCGTGGGTGCTCCTCGCCTCGATCGGGGCGGACAGCTCGCAGCTCGCCCTGCTCTCGCCGGCCGCGGCGACGCTGCTCGAACGGGGCGACGAGGTGCAGCGGCGGACCGTGGAGGCCTACCTCGACGTGCGCGGCAGCGTGCGGGAGGCGTGCGGGCTCCTCCACATCCACCGCACCACGCTCTACTACCGCCTCGACAACCTGCCCGAGGCGGTCCGGGAGGCGCTCGACGACGGCCTCGCCCGCAGCACGCTGCACCTCTGCCTCAAGCTGATGCGCTTCCGCGACGGGCTCGAGCGGCGGCGGGCCTCGTGACCGTGCCCGCCGACGTGCCGCAGGTGCGCCTCTACGGGCGGCGCGAGAGCCGCGACGCGTGGGAGATCCGCGACCTCCTCTCGCGCAGCGTCGTCTCCTTCTCGTGGACGCCGATCGACACGGACGAGGAGTGCCTCGCCGTCGCCGGGCGCCCGCTCGCGACCGCGTCCCTCCCCCTCGTGGTGTTCCCGGACGGCAGCCGCGCCTCCGACCCGACGCTCGCCGAGGTGGCGTCCCGGCTCGGCTGGGTCGGCGCGCCGCGGCTGGCGGAGTACGACCTCTCCATCTACGGAGCCGGTCCGGCCGGGCTCTCGGCCGCCGTCTACGCCGCGTCCGAAGGGCTGAAGGTCGTGGTCCTCGAGCGCTCGGCGATCGGCGGGCAGGCCGGCTCCAGCAGCCTGATCGAGAACTACCTCGGCTTCCCGCACGGGATCGCGGGAGCCGACCTGGCCGAGCGCGCGCGGCAGCAGGCCGTCTCGTTCGGCGCCGAGCTGCTGAGGATGCGCGAGGGGATCCGCGGGCGCTTCGCCGACGACCGGATCCACGCGCTGCTCGCCGACGGGACGACCGTCGTCGCCCGCACCAACATCTGCGCCACGGGCATCCAGTGGCGCCGGCTCGGCCTCGAGCGCGAGGACGAGCTGCTCGGAGTCGGCGTGTACTACGGAGCCGGCACGAGCGAGGCGCCGCTCTGCGAGGGCGAGGACGTCGTGGTCGTCGGAGGCGGCAACTCGGCCGGGCAGGCCGTGATGAACCTCTCGGCGCACGCGCGGCACGTGACCATGCTGGTCCGCGGCCCGGATCTGGCCGACAGCCTCTCCTCCTACCTCGCGGAGCGCGTCGTCCGGCAGCCGAACGTGACGATCCTGCTCGACTCCCGCGTCACCCGCCTGCACGGCGCCGACGCCCTCGAGTCGATCGAGGTCGAGAACTCGGCGACCGGCGCGCACGGGGCGCTGGCCACCTCCCACCTGTTCGTCTGCATCGGCGGCGAGCCCGACACGACCTGGGCGGCGGAGACCGCGATCGTCCGCGACTCCGGCGGCTACCTCGTGACCGGCCCGGACCTCGTGGGCGAGCACGCCGCGCCCGGCTGGCCCCTCGAGCGGGCGCCGTTCTACCTCGAGACCAGCGTCCCCGGCTCCTTCGCCGCGGGGGACGTGCGCCGCAGCTCGGTCAAGCGCGTCGCCTCCGCCGTCGGCGAGGGCGCGATGGCCGTGACCTTCGCCCACCGCCACCTGCAGGAGACCTCGTGAGCCGCCGGCTGCCGACGGTGCGCCACGGCGTCGGCTTCTGGATCGTCGCCGCGACCTTCCTGCTCGTGATGGCGTACTCGACGGTGCCGACTCCGCTCTACCCGCTCTACCAGCAGCTCGACGGCTTCCCGCCGTTCGTGATCACCGTCGTCTTCGCCGCCTACGCGGTCGGAGTGATCGTGAGCCTGTACCTCGCCGGTCACGTCAGCGACTGGCTCGGCCGCCGCCGGGTGCTGCTGATCGCGGTGCTCGTCTCGGCGATCTCGGCCGTGCTCTTCTCGCTGACGACGGAGGTACCGGGGCTGATCGTCGCGCGCTTCGTCAACGGCGTCAGCATCGGGATGCTCACCGCCACCGCGACCGCCCACCTGGGCGAGCTGCGCGCCCGCGCCCGGCCGGACGAGAACACGATCGTCGCCGCGTCGATCTCGGGTGCGGTGAACCTCGGCGGGCTCTCGCTGGGCCCGCTGCTCGGAGGGGTCTTCGCCGAGTTCCTGCCCGATCCGCTCCTCCTGCCGCACCAGGTGTTCCTGGTCGCGTTGCTCGTGGCGGGCCTGGCGCTGCTCCTCGTGCCCGAGACGGTCGACGTGCCGGAGACGGCCCCCGCCTACCGGCCTCAGCGGCTCTCGGTGCCGGCGGACGCGCGCCGGGCGTTCCTGCTCGCGGCGTTCGGTGCGTTCTCGGCCTTCTCCGTCCTCGGCCTCTTCACCTCGCTCGCACCGACGTTCCTGGTGCAGACCTTCCAGGTGCGCGACCACCTGCTGGCCGGGGCGACGTCGTTCGCCGTGTTCGCCTCCGCGGCCCTGGGCCAGCTGCTGCTCGTGAAGGTGGGGGCGCGCCTGCAGCTCTCGATCGCGGTGGCGGGCTGCGCGGTCGGGCTGGCGGCGGTCGCGGCCGGGGCGATCGCTCCGCAGCTGGGGGTGTTCCTCGCCGGGGCCGTCGTCTCGGGCTTCGGGGTGGGGCTGCTCTTCAAGGGGTCGATCGGCACGGCGGTCGCGCTCGCGGATCCGGCCCGCCGGGGCGAGACCCTGGCGGTGGTCTTCCTGGTCGCCTACACGGGGCTCGCGGTGCCCGCGCTGGCGGCGGGAGCCGCGCTGAACCTCGTCGCCGCGACGACCGTTCTCACGGTGTTCGCGGCGCTGGTGCTGGCGGCGACCGCGACGGCCGGCGTGCTGCTGCGCGCCCGCAGCGCGGCGGCCGGGCGGTGAGCAGCGGATCGGGGCGGCGCTGCGCGGGGCTCGGGCGGCGGGGCGGCGGCCGTCCGGATGCCGGCCGTGTGCACCCCGGACGGCCGCCCGCCGCGTCAGAAGTCCTCGCGGCGCTCCTGCTCGGCCTCGGCGGCGGGCTCGAGCGCGGCGAGATCCCCGAGCGCGAGGCGGAGCTGGCGGAGGAGCCACTCCTCGGTCAGCGCACCCGCGTCGAGCGCGTCCAGACGGCGGAGGCGCTCCGCGGCCGACCCGGTGAGGTCGGCGGGCGTCCCGGCGCTCATGCGCCGTACCCCGCTCCGCGGAGCAGGCGGCGCAGGTCGACGAGCTGCTGCTCGTCCACGTCCTTGTGGTGCGGGCGGCGGAGGGTCTCGGTGGTCGAGCCGACCGTCACCGAGAAGGCGCCGTCGTGCTTCTCGTGGACGGTGCCGACGGCCTCGAGCAGCGTCAGCACGTCCGCCCAGAGGACGTTGTGGCTGGGCGAGTCCTCGAGCAGCCGCTCGAGCGTGTCGCGCTGGTTCGAGTGGAGGTGGCGGGTGTCGGTCATGAACGGCCCTTCGGTGTCTGCGCACGCGCCCCGGTGGCGGTGCTCGGCGTCGCGTCCGACGGTAGGCGTGCGGGTGGAGCCGGTGCGCGAGTCGGATGACTCGAAGAGCGGACCTCCCGGGGCGTCCCCGCGAGAGGTGCGGTCGTGAATCCGGAGCCGGGCGACCGCCTCGACGAGGAGGAGCCTCCCCGCACGCCCGCGCTGCCCGAGGCCGCCGTCTCCGCCGCGTCGCTCCCCGACCGGCCGGCGGCGTTCCTCAACGCCCTGCTGACCGAGCACTTCGTCCTGGAGTCGGCGCGCGGCATCACCGTGACGGAGTCGAGCAGCCGCGCCTCGCTCTACCTGACGATGCTCTCCAGCTCGCTCGTGGCCTTCGGCTTCCTCGCCCCGACCCGGTACGCGATGGGGTTCCTCGCGGTGATCATCCCGGTCGTCGTGCTGCTGGGGGTCTTCACCTACGAGCGGCTGGTGCAGACCTCGATGGAGGACATCGCCGCACTGACGGCCATCCAGCGCATCCGCCGCTACTACGGCACGCTGCTGCCGGGCGCGGGCGCCTACTTCGCGGTGCCGCGCGGCCGCCACGCGCCGAACGAGCTGCTCGAGATCGGCCGGCGGCAGAGCTGGCGGGGCATCTTCTTCACGATGTCCTCCGCGATCGCGGTGGTCAACTCGATCGTGGCGGGGGCCGGTGTCGCGCTCGCGCTGACGCAGAGCGGCGCGGACGAGGTCCCCGCGATCGCGTGCGGCATGGCGGCCGCGGTCGTCCTCGCCGTGCTGCACGGGGTGTACCAGTTCCACCGGTACCGGCAGATGCGGCTGCGGATCGCCGAGGCGGAGGCGCTGGACGGGGTCGACAGGGGCTGACGGTCGGGCGGCCGCGACTGTCCCAGAGTTGTCGCAGTCGGCGCCGAGCGCGACGACTTCTGGACTCTCGCGGCGCTCGCTCCCCGGTGGCACTGCGACTGCTCAAGAGTTGTCGCACTCGACGCCGAGCGCGACGACTCCTGGACTCTCGCGGCGCTCGCTCCTCGGCGGGTCGCCGCGAACATCCAGAAGTCGCCGTAGTCGGTCGCGAGTACGGCGACTTCTGGCTTCTCGCGGTCTGCGGACGTGCGCTGGGCGCCGACGGCTCCGGCGGCCGCGACTGTCCGGGAATTGTCGCAGTGGGCGCCGAGTGCGACAACTCCTGGACTCTCGCTGAAGTCCCGGACTCTCGCTGACGTCCTGGACCGCCGCGGAGGCGCGCGGCTCAGGCCGGCTCAGCCGCGCTCGGCGCGCTCGGCGAGGAGGTACTGCCAGTCGCGCGGCACGCGGTCCGCGGGCCCCGGCGTGGTCTGGCTCGCGGGGTGGCTCTGCGGGTCGGCCAGGGCCGGGCCGTCGGCGTAGTCGTCGGTCCGGTAGTCCCAGAACCAGTCCTCGCCGGGCTCGAAGCTGCGGATGACCGCGTGGCCGGTCGAGTGGTAGTGGGCCGTCGCGTGGCGGTTGAGCGAGTCGTCGCAGCAGCCGATGTGCCCGCAGAGCGCGCAGCGGCGCAGGTGCAGCCACCACGAGCCGGACTGCTCGCACTCGACGCAGCCGGGGCCGCTCGGCGGGACGGAGGGGTCGATCATCTGCTGCGACGTCATGCGCTCAGCATGCGCCTCCCGCGGCGGACGCCACCAGGTCGGATGACTCGATCCCGTGGCTCCGTCACGCGCTCTGCGCGCCCTCGAGGCTGAGGAGCGCGTCGCGGAGCCCGGCGCGCGAGGTCACCCCGAGCTTGGGAAAGATCCGGTACAGATGCCCGCTGACGGTGCGGGGCGAGACGAAGAGCTGCTGGGCGATCTGCTTGTTCGACAAGCCCGCGGCGGCGAGGGAGACCACGCGCCGCTCCTGCTCGCTGAGGTCGGCGGCGACCGGCGCCTCCCCCGCTCCGCCCGCCGCCCGCAGCTCGTGCTGAGCGCGTGCGAGCCAGAGCTCGGCGCCCACCGCGGCGAACCCCGCGGCGGCCTGGCGGAACCGGGTGCGCGCCTCCAGCGGGCGCATCCGGCGGCGCAGCCACTCGCCGTGGCAGAGCTGGACGCGCGCCCGCTCGAACGGCCACTCCTCGGAGCCCGGGTCGAGGGAGCGCTCGAAGAGGGCGCCCGCGCCGCCGGACGGATCGAGGACCGCGGTCGCCGCGAGGGCGAGCATCCGCCCGCGGGGAGCGAGAGGCCGCGCGGCGAGCTCTGCCGCGGCCGCCGCCAGCTCGGCGCAGTGCTCGGGCAGGCGGAGGCGCGAGGCGGCCTCCGCGGCGTCGAGGAGCTCCATCGGGTCGCCGCCGGCGCGGGAGGTGGAGCGGGCGTGCGCCTCCTCGAAGCGGCCGCCGCCGAGGTCGAGCGAGCACAGGGCGTGATCCGCAGCGCGCGCGATCGACGCCGCTCCGTGCCGCAGCGCCCACGCCGTCGCGCGCTCGGCGCACTCGAGGGTGCGGACCCGGTCGCCCCGCACGGCGTGGACGCGGGCTCGGGTCGCGTCGACCAGTGCGCGCACGGCGGGCAGGTCGTCGGCGCGGGCGGATGCGCGGTCGAGGTCGGCCGAGGCGTCGTCGAGGCGACCGCGGTCGAGGGCGGTGGTGCCGCGGCGGAGGAGGGCGAGGGCACCGGGCAGGCCGTCCGCCTCCTCCCCGCCGTCGAGGAGCCCGGCGAGGCGGTCGCGGCGCTCGTCCGAGACCTCGAGCAGCGACCAGGCGAGGTGCAGAGCGACCGCCTTCCACGGGTCGCCCGTGACCGCGGAGTCCTCGGCGAGCAGCAGGCGACGCTCCCACTCCTCGGCCGGGACCGGCCGCACGCAGGCCTCCACGAGGCGTAGGACGGGATCGAGGTGGTGCTCCTCGCCGACGGCGAGCGCCGCCCGCCACCACGCCGGATCGCCTCGGAGCACGCAGGCGGTGTGGAGGACGGTCGCCAGCAGGTCGGCGGTGACGTCGTGCGGGGCGATGCGGTCGGCAGGGGTGCCGCTGCCGTCCTCGCAGGCGGCGTCGGCAGGAGACTCACCGCGTCCGGCCGGAGCGGCGAGCGCCCGGAGTGCCGCGCGGCGGATCCCGGCCACGTCCCCCGCGCGGAGCAGCGCGTCGGCGAGCCGGGCCGCCTCGACGGCGGACCCGGGAACGCGGCCGTCCTCCTGCGAGCGCTCGACCACCCGCTCGAGGGCCGTCGCGTCGCCGGTGAAGGCCGCGACGGCGGCCACGCGCGCCTCGAGCTCCTCCCGCAGAGCAGCATCGCGGGCGCTCGAGCGCGCCTCGGCGAGGAGGAGCAGCGCCTCCTGCGGCCTGCCCGCGCGGAGGCGTTCCTCCGCCGCGTCCCTGAGGAGCCGCGCCCGCTCCTCCGGCCCGGCGGCGTCGTCCGCCGCGAGCAGCAGGCGGAGGTGCGGGGCCGACTCCGGGAGCTCGGCGAGCCGTCTCCGTGCCGCCCGGAGCGCTCGGGGCGACGCCGTCGAGAGCACCACGGCGCGGACCACCGGGTCGCGGAACGCGCGGCCGCCCGCCGTCAGGATCCCCGCCTGCACCAGGGCGCGGTCCCCGTCGCCCGAGGACGACCCGGTCGCCTCCGGGAACTCGGCGCCCGCCACCGCCGCGAGCAGGAGCGCCTCCCGGCACTCCTCCGACAGCGGAGCCAGCAGTTCGAGCACCCTGGTCTCGGCCTGCTCGAGGCGCGGATAGACCGGGAAGGGCGAGGGAGCGTCCTCGTCGGCCCAGGCCCGCCCGAGGACGTCGAGGAGCAGCGGATTCCCCTCCGCGATCCGCAGCAGGCGCGCTTCGACCGCGAGCGGCCGCCGGCCGCCGTGGGCGCGCAGGAAGCCGCGGGCCGCCTCCGCGTCGAGGGGCTCCGTACGCCGGTGGCGGAGGCCCTCCCGGCCCGCGAGGACGCGGCGGTCTCCGGTGGCGAGGAGGCAGGCGGCGCCGACCTCGTCGACCAGCCGGGTCACCAGGGCCTGGAGGGTCTCGCGGGCGGCGACGTCGAACCGCTCCCAGTCGTCGACGACGATCAGGAAGCCGGGGTCGCAGGGCGAGGCGGAGGAGTCGCGCACGCGCTGCAGACGGCCGATCAGCGTGGTGAACAGCGCGAGCGAGGACGCGCCGATCACGGCGTCGCCCCGGTCCGGCCGCACCTCCACGACCTCGCACCCGGCGGCCCGAGCGGTGGCCGCGGCGGAGCGCAGCATGTGCGTCCGGCCCGAGCCGATCCCGCCCTCGACCACCAGCAGCCGCTCCCGCGCGGGCGACGCCGAGCTCAGCATCCGGACCACCACGTCCTCGGGGGCGCTCGGGTGCGCGGGCGGCGAGGAGAGTGCACTGATCGTCATCGCGACTCCTGGAGGACGGGTTCCGAGGACCCCATGCTGTCCGCCGGGCGCGGCCGCGCTCTCCTCCCTCTGTCGGAACCCTCCGGAGCGCCGCGGGGCCCCGATCGGCGTCGGGCAGGAGGGCGGTGCAGGGCAGTGGGCCCGGCGGTCGCCCGACGGTACTCTGTGTCCCACCGGACGACCGGTACGGCCCCACCCCCGCACGACCGCCGCTCCACCCGGCGGCTGACCCGATGGAGTCGCACGATGACCTCACGCAGCCCCCTCGCGGAGTTCCTCCGCGCTCGCCGGGCGGCGCTGCGGCCGGAGCAGGTCGGCGTGTCGACCGCCGGCACCCGGCGGCGGGTCCCGGGCCTGCGCCGCGAGGAGGTCGCCGACCGCGCGCGGATCAGCCGCGACTACTACCTCCGCGTCGAGCAGGGGCACGCCGTCGCTCCGTCCGACCAGGTGCTGAACGCCCTCGCCGAGGCGCTCGCCTTCGACGAGTTCGAGCGCGCGTACCTCTTCCGGCTGGCCCGGCTGCGCCCCGGCCCGCGCGATCCCGACTCCCCTCCGCCCGGCCAGGGCGTGGAGTCGCTGCTCGCCCACTGGCCGAGGACGCCGGCGTACGCGTTCGACCGCAACCTCGACGTCCTCGGCGCGAACGACCTGATGAGCCGTCTCGCCCCCGACAAGGGCGTGCCCGGCGCCAACATGCTGCTCTCCACGTCCCGCGGCTTCGCCCGCGCCGTGGCGAACGGCGACCCGCCGGACCAGCTGCAGGCGTGGGGCCAGGTCTTCCGCGAGCTGATCGCCGCGCTGCGGTTCTACAGCGACCCCGACGATCCGCGGCTGCACGAGATCGTCGGCGAGTGCTCGGTCGAGCATCCGCTGTTCCGGTCGATCTGGGCCGAGTACCAGGTCCGCCCCTTCACGCACCGGTGGATCCGCGTCCACGTCGAGCCGTTCGGCTGGCTCGACCTCGCGATGCAGACCCTGGAGCTCGCGGGCGCTCCGGGCCGGTACGTCGTGACCTACCTCGCCGGAGCGGGGACTCCGGCGGCCGCGGCCGTCGACTACCTCGCCTCGCTGCGGCCCGCTCCGGAGTCGGGCACCGAGCTGGCCGCCGCAGCCGGCGCCTGACGAGCGGCGAGCCGGGCGAGCCCCTCGCGACCCGCCGCGTCGCCCGCCTCGAACAGGAGCAGGAGGCGCGTGCCGTCCCGGACCAGGCGGTAGTCCATCGGCACGGAGCCGACCGCGGTGTCGAGGAACACGACCGAGCCGCGCGCCCCGGCCTCCGCCCCGGCCGCCCACGAGTCCGCGAACCGCGGGCTCCTCGCCGAGAGCTCCCCGACGACCGTCAGGAACTCCCGGTCCCCCCTGTGCCGGTCGAGCGAGTCCCGGAGCATCGCCGCGACCTGGTCGGCGGCGGCTCCCCAGCAGGGCAGGTCCTCGACCTCGGACGAGTCCAGGAAGGTGAAGCGGGCGATGCTCACTCCTGCGGCGAAGGCGGGCGAGAGCGCCCGCGCGAGCGGAGTCGCAGCCAGCACGCGCAGGTGCCGGTCCAGCAGCACCGCCGCCCTCCCCGCCCACGGCGCCGGCGCCGCCTCGTGATCCTCGGCCATGTCCCCCTCCGTCCGACCCGCCCGTTCCCCCGTCAGCGCAGCGGAGTGATCCCCTGCGTCCCGGGCGGGAAGGTCGCCAGCACCTCCTCCGGGATGTTCAGGTGCTGCGCGACCAGCGACGGCGGCAGGTGGCTCAGCCACTGGGCGAGCGACACCTCCTCGTAGCGGGAGCTCTTGAAGGTCTCGATGTAGACGAGGGTGTCGTCGCCGGTGTTCTCGACGTAGTGGCCGAAGTTGCGGCGCACGACTCCCACGTCGCCGGCGTGGAAGTCGGTCGTGTTGGCGTGCGGGCCGGTGTTGAAGACGGTCATCCGGGCGGATCCGCGGAGGTAGTACTGCCACTCGTCGGCGTTGGGGTGCCAGTGCAGCTCGCGCATCGAGCCGGGCTCGACGGTCGTCAGCGCGGCCGAGACCGTGCGCGAGGCCGGGAAGTTCGTGCTGTCGGCGATCTGGATCCGACCGCCGCTGTTCTGGTGCACCGGCTCGGAGCGGGAGAGCCGGAAGATCACCGCCTCGTCGCCGTCCTGCACCCCGGCCGCGGCCCGGTCGGCCTGGAGGTCGCCGGGCACGTCGCCCGGGAAGATCCAGAGGTCGTGCAGCGGGATGTCGCGGAAGACCTCCTGCGCGACGCCGAAGTTCTTCGCCAGCACGTCGGGCGGCGTGTGCGCGAACCAGTCGGTGAGCAGGAGAGTGTTGCTCTCGGACTGCTCGCCGTCGTCGAAGGCGAGCACGAACTCCGCCCCGTCCGGGCCGAGGCCCTGCAGGGAGTGCGGCAGGCCGGGCGGGAAGTACCAGAGGTCCCCCTCCTGCACGTCGTCGACGCTGGGCCGGCCGGTGCGGCTGAGCGTGGTGATGCGGCAGTTCCCCTTCGTCATCAGCGCCCACTCGGCGCTCTGGTGCCAGTGCAGCTCGCGGATCCCGCCGGCCTCGAGGTACATGTTCACGCCGGCGATCTCGTTCGAGATCGCGAAGTCGGCCTGCGTGAGCTCGCGCGCCCAGCCTCCCCGCTGCACCCGCCGCGGCGAGATGTTGAAGGAGGACCAGAAGAACGGCTGCGTGCTGATGTCGGTCGCGGGCGCGGCGATCTGGTTCGGGAACAGCCCCTCCAGCACGCGGTTCTGCGGGCCGGTCATCGTGTTCGCCGAGGGATCGCCCTCGGTGTTCACGATCCCCTCCTGGGGGAGGTCCGGATCTCCGAAACCGGGGGTCTCGTGGTGCGGAGCGGTGCTGTCGGTGGGTTCCACGGCGTTCTCCCTGCTGATCGTCCTGCGCGCCTGCGCTGCTGTCGATCCCACCGCTCCGCCCCCGGCCGCACCACGGTCATCCGACTCGATCCGGCGCTTCCGACGGCCGGCCCGGTTCAGCCGCCCAGGCCCTCGAGCACGTCCCGCGAGGGCACGAAGTAGACCCCGCCGGTCGTCGCGGTCGAGAAGTCGAGGAGGCGGTCGTGCCGACCCGCGGGCACGCCGACGAACATCCGCGTCAGCATCGTCTCGATCACCGAGAGGTCGGCGGCCAGGCCGAGGAAGTACGTGCCGAACTCCCCCCTCCCGGGCCTGCCGAAGGGCATGTTGTCGCGGAGGATGTCGTGCTCCGTCCCGTCGGCGTCGACCACGGTCGCCAAGCCCTTGTGCGAGAGCTGCGCCGGATCGTCCTCGCGCTCGACGTTGTCTGCCCTGCTCCGGCCGATGACCCGCTCCTGCTGCTCGGTGGTGAGCGCATGCCAGGCCGTCAGGTCGTGCAGGTACTTCTGCACGACGAGGTAGCTGCCGCCCGCGAACGCCGCGTCCTCCGCGCCGATCAGCGCGACGCGGGGCAGCGCCTCCCCGGTCGGGTTCTCGGTGCCGTCGACGAAGCCCAGCAGGTCGCGGTTGTCGAAGTAGCGGAAGCCGACCACCTCGTCGCGGACGACGACGTCCTCGCCGAGTGCGTCGAGCAGGAGGCGCTCGAACTCGAAGCAGGCGTCGTCCCGCTCCGCCCGGATGTGGAACAGGAGGTCGGTCTGGGTCGAGACCGCCGTGTGCGTGGCCCCGACCACCTCGCGGAACGGGTGCAGCTGCGCGGGGCGCCCCTCCCCGCCGAAGCGGTCCCAGGCGTCGCTCCCGATGCCGACCAGGCACGAGAGGCGCAGGCCCAGGTCGCGGAAGCCGACCGCTCGGAGGATCCCTCCCACGTCGGCGACGACGTCCCGCACGCGGTCCGCGGCGTCCTGCCCGCCGACGATGTCGAGCGAGAGGAAGACGGCGGACCGGCTGAGCGGAGCGACGACCGCCTGCGGCTCGATCGGGACGCGGTCCTCGACGGTCACCGGAGCACCGCCGGCCGGGGCGTCGTCGACGGGGGCGTCGTCGGCAAAGGCGTCGTCAGGGGCATCGTCGCGGGCATCGCGACCTCCGATCCGCGCGCCGCGGGAGGGCGCGTCCGCCGCGATCCTGCCAGCGCCCGCGGTGCCGGGCACGAGTCATCCGACCCCACTCGGCCGGCCCGTCCGGCGGCCTCGACACCGCCCGGGCGACCAGGTCTGGACGATCGTCGGAACATCTCCCCGCCCTCTTCAGGGAGCGCTCCCACGCGCCTATCGTGGAGCCGCTCCCCACCCTCATCCGGGGAGGCACCACCTTGGACACGACCCGGGCCGGGCTCGGGATCGACGCGAGCACGGAGGTTCGACGATGCCGTTCATCACCACGGACGATGGTGTGGAGATCTACTACAAGGACTGGGGCAGCACCGACGCGCAGCCCATCGTCTTCCACCACGGCTGGCCGCTGTCGTCCGACGACTGGGACGCGCAGATGCTGTTCTTCCACGCGCACGGCTACCGCGTCATCGCGACCGATCGCCGCGGGCACGGACGCTCGACGCAGGTCGGCACCGGACACGACATGGACCACTACGCCAGCGACGTGAACGCGGTCGTCGAGCACCTCGACCTGCAGAACGCCGTCCACATCGGCCACTCCACCGGAGGCGGCCAGGTCGCGCGCTACGTCGCGAAGTACGGCGAGCCCCAGGGCCGCGTGGCCAAGGCCGTCCTCGTCTCGTCGGTCCCGCCGCTGATGGTGCAGACCGAGGCGAACCCCGAGGGCACGCCGATCTCGGTGTTCGACGGCTTCCGCGACGCTCTCGCGGCGAACCGCGCCGAGTTCTACCAGGCCGTCGCGGCGGGTCCGTTCTACGGCTTCAACCGCGAGGGCGTCGAGCTCTCGCAGCCGGTGGTCGACAACTGGTGGCGCCAGGGCATGACCGGATCCGCGCTCGCGCATTACGAGGGCATCAAGGCCTTCTCGGAGACGGACCAGACCGAGGACCTGAAGGCGATCACCGTCCCCGTGCTCGTCACCCAGGGCGACGACGACCAGGTCGTCCCCTACAAGGACGCCGCGCTCAAGCAGCACGAGCTGCTGCAGAACTCGACGCTCAAGATCTACGAGGGCTACCCGCACGGCATGCTGACCGTCCACGCCGACGTCATCAACCCCGACCTGCTGGCCTTCATCCAGGAGTAGCGCGGCCCGCTCGCAGGCGCGTCCCGGCTGGTCCGGGGCGCGTCTGCAACGGGATCAGGCGTCGGCGCCCGCGCCCCTGCCGAGCACCGCGGCGAGCTCTCCCCGCCCGCCGATCCCGAGCTTGCGGTACGCCGAGTACAGGTGCGCGCCGACCGTGCGCGGGGAGAGGAAGAGATTCTGGGCGATCGCGCGGTTCGAGAGCCCCGTGCTCGCGAGAGCGCAGATGCGCAGCTCCTGCGGGGTCAGCGTGGCCGCGGCCGGCGACGGCGCGTCCGCGATCCTCCCTCCCGCGGCCCGGAGCGCGTCGCGGGCCCGGTCGGCCCAGGCGTGGATCGGCAGCTCCTCGAGCATCGCCAGCGACTCGCGGAGGAGGGGCCGCGCCTCCGCCTCCCGACCGGCCCGGTGCAGCCCGGCGCCCACGAGCAGCAGCGCCCGCGCCCGGAAGTACGGGAGCGGCGGAGGAGTCCGGCGGAGCAGACCGGCCGCGGCGTCCTGCGCCCCGTCGGCGAGCGCCACCGCGACCTGCGCGTAGCGGACCGCCGCCTCGATCATCGGCTGGTGCCAGCGCTCGAAGAGCGATTCCAGCCTCCCGGCGTGCAGGCGCACGACTCCGACGTCTCCGGTCGCGAGAGCCGCATCGACGAGGTCGGGCGTGGTCAGGATCGCGAAGCCGGGGTTCAGGGAGTCGTCGTCCGTGTCGAGGAGGGGGAGGAGCTCCGGCACGGCGTCGCCCGGCCGCGACTCGAGGACCGCCACTGCCGCTCTCGATCCGCGGAGCGTCGCCCGCATCGCGCTGGAGCAGAGGACGGCCGCGCCGATCGCGCTCCCCGCGCTGATCGCCTCGGGATCGGGCGCGACGCCCTCCATCGCGTCGAACCAGGCCAGGCAGGCCCGAGACGCGGTCTCGAAGCCGACGTCCCCCAGGTCGCTGCCGAGGACGAGCGCCTCCTCGGCGAAGGAGCGGGCGCGCGAGATGCGGCCGGCGAGCGAGGTGGTCATCGAGGCCGCCAGGAGCGCCTGCGGGAGGATCCGGATGTCGCCGCGGGCCCGGAGCCCGGTGATCGCCTCCTCCAGGAGCTCCCGGGCGACCTCGACCTCGCCCGCCGTGTTCAGCGCGTAGCCGAGCCACCACGCCTCCTCCGGAGCGCTCGCCCCGGATGCCGCCGCGAGCGCCCGGCGGACGACCTCGTCGCCGCGGGCGACCGGCTCGGTGACCGCCGCGAGCAGGACGGCGCGCGGATCGGAGTCGTCGAGGGCGAGCGCGCGCACCGCCTGGATCATCGGCTCCCCCGGCGAGGCCTCGCGGTTGTGGTCCCAGGCGATGGCGGCGAGGTGCAGGAGCGAGGCGGTCGCGGCGTCGACGGCTCCGTGGCTCTGCAGCGCGGTCACGGCGGCGAGCGCGGGCGAGAGGTCGCCCCGCGAGAGGGCCGTCCGCCCGGTCGGCAGCGTCTCGCGCGTCCAGGCGGCGCGGGCGGTGAGCACCGGATCGACGGTCTCGCCCGCCGCGCGGTGCACGAGCAGGGCAGCCTCCGCGGTCCGGCCGGCGAGCCCGGAGTACTCGGCCGCGTCGATCAGGCGCGAGACGCGCAGCGGCCCGGCTGGGGTCAGCTCCGCCGCACGTTCCATCGCCTGAGCCGCGAGGACCACGTCGCCGGTCGCCAGGCCCGACGCCGCGAGACCGGCGAGCTCCTCGCCCACCGGCCCGTCCGAGCCGGTCGCGAGCTCCGACCGCCACCACAGCGTCCGGCTCGGATCGTCGCGGTGCTCCTGCACGAGCGTGCGGAGCACCGCCGCGCGCTCGGAGGGGCGGCTCACGCTCGTCACCGCGGACTGCACGAGGGGGTGCCGGAAGCGGAGGCCGCTCCCCGGCGTCCAGCTGAGCAGCGACGCGGCGACGGCCCTGTCGATCCAGGACGGATCGGGGTGGCGGCCGAGCGCCAGGTTCGCCAGCCGGCTCGCCTCCTCCGCGGTCGCGACGTCGCCCAGCGCCACGGCCAGGACGGCGAGCCGCGAGGGCTGATCGAGCTCCGCGAAGCGCTCGGCGAAAGCCGACTCGAGGCGTCCGGCCACCGCGCGGTCCTCCGCCTCCTCGGCCGACGGGTCGCGCCCGGTCAGCTCCACCAGGGCGAGCGGGTTCCCGCGGGCGAGGTCGAGCAGAGCGCGCCGAGCGGCGCCGCGAGGAGGATGCGGGAGGGTGTCGAGGAGAGCGGCCGAGTCGGTGGCCGACAGCGGCCCGAGGTGCAGGTGCTCGAGACCGGAGTCCTCCTCGGGCCGGTCCCTCGTGGTCATGACGACGACGACCCGGTCCTCGCCGATGCGCCGGGCGAGCATCCGCAGCGCCCACGCCGACTCCGGGTCGATCCGGTGCAGGTCCTCGACGACGACCAGCAGGGGCCGATCGGCGGCGGCGTCGCTGAGGAGCGTCAGGGCCGAGAGGCCGGCCAGGAGCGGCGTCGGCTGCACTCCCTCCGCCAGATGGAAGGCGACGCGGAGCGCGTCCCGCTGCGGCAGGGGCAGGCCGTCGAGGCCGGGGCGGAGCGGGTGCAGGAGGAGCTGCAGCGCCGCGTACTGGTCGCCCGACTCCGCTGCGGAGCCCGCGGTGCGCAGCACCCGCACGTCGCGCGTGCGGGCGTAGGCGACGACCTCCTCGACCAGGGTGGTCTTGCCGACCCCCGCGTCCCCGTCGATCACGAGCGCCGACCCGTGGGCGGCGATGCGGTCGACCATCAGACGGAGCCGCGCGAGCTCCGATCCCCGACCGACGACGAGCGCGTCCCGCTTCACGCGTCGAGTATCGCACCCTCGCGCAGACTCTCCTCGACCCGGTGACGGGCTCGGATGAAGTCGATCGCTGCGGCCGCGGTGCTGCCGGGGGCGCCGAAGAAGGAGGTCAGGAAGTGGTCGCCTCCGTGCACCTCCAGGGTCTGCCAGCGGAAGGCGAGGAAGCCGAAGGGGTCGACGCGCACCGGCGACGAGCCCTCCCGGAGCGGATACGCCTCCTGGCTCTCCCAGACGCGGCGGAAGACCCGCGAGCGGCCCCCGAGCGAGGCGACCAGCACCCGCAGCCGCGGGTCCGCCGGGTCGGAGTGGAAGCGGAGGGCCGCGGTCATCACGGCGATCGTGCGGTCCCAGTCCTCGTGCCGGGCGGCATCGGTCTCGAGCGCCGCGGCGTCGACGACGGCCTCGATCATGTTGGTCCCCTGCTCGCAGGCCAGGGGCAGGAACAGACGGCCGAGCTCGTTCACGGCGACGAGATCCTGGTAGCGGTCCACCACGTAGGCGGGCGTCGTGGTCCAGGACGAGACCATGCTCGTGAGGCTGCCGACCTGCGTCGGCGCCGGCTCGGCCTGCGCCCAGCCCGGCGAGCGGCGCGGGGCGGCGTGCCCGCCGAGCCGGAAGAGGTAGTCGCGCCCGTCCGCGTCGAGGCGGAACGCGCGGGCCAGGGCGTCCAGGACCTGCGCCGAGGGGCGGCGGTCCTTGCCCTGCTCGAGCCGCAGGTAGTAGTCCGGGCTGATCCCCGCGAGCACGGCGACCTCCTGCCGGCGCAGCCCGCTGACGCGGCGTCGTCCGTCGGTCCCCAGGCCGACCTCGTCGGGGCGCAGCCGGTCGCGGTGCTTCCGCAGGTAGGCGCCGAGCTGCGCGGTGTCCGTGTCCACGATCCCGCCCTTCTCTCCCCTCGAGGCTAGGGAGGCGGCGGGCCCGGCTCCACGCGACGCCGACCTAGATCCGCGGCAGGAGTACCTAGATCGGTCCGGGAGCTGCGGAGCACCGCCACCACGGCGCTCCGCAGTGGTCAGGAGAGCTCTGCGGCGGCGTCGGAGACGACCTTCGCGACCTCGGCGGGGTGCGAGCGCATCACCAGGTGCGGCGCATCGAGCTCGATCACCGAGCGCATGCCCGCTCGCTGATAGCCGAACCGCTCGACGTCCGGGTTGATGGTGCGGTCCGCGGCCGAGACGATGCCCCAGCTCGGCCGGGTCCTCCACGCGGCGACCGGGGCCGCCTCGCCGAAGGCCAGAGCGGCGAGCGGGCGCTGACCGACCGCGAGCACCTCCGCCTCGGCCGGATCGATCCCGGCCGCGAACACCTGCGGGAAGGCCGACACGACGACCGACACGTCCGTGCCCGGCTCGGCTCCGTCGATCGGGAAGGGGGTGTAGACGAGGTTCGCGGCGAGGTCGGAGTCGGGGAATCCGCCCTGCAGCTGCCCGAGGCTCTCGCCCTCCTCGAGCGCGTAGGCCGCGATGTAGACGAGGCCGACGACGTTCTCCGCAGCGCCCGCGACGGTGATCACGGCGCCGCCGTAGGAGTGGCCGGCCAGCAGGACCGGTCCGTCGAGCTGCTCGACGTAGGAGCGGAGGTACTCCGCGTCGCCGAGAAGGCTGCGGTTCGGCACGGCCGGGACGCGCACGGTGTGGCCGGCGTCGAGCAGGATCCGCGTGACGGGGGCGAAGCTCGCGGCGTCGGCGAACGCTCCGTGGACGAGGACGATGGTGGGTGCGGTCATGGGGCTGTCCTTCCGGTTCGGATGCGGTCCGGCCGCCGGGTGCACGGTGCTCCCGGTCCGGACTCGGCCCGAACCTAGGACGACCGGCGGCGCGCGTCGTGGCCCCGCGACTCCCCCCGCGAGTCGCGCAGCCGGCCGTCCCGCGTCCGAGGACACCCTCCCGCGCTCCTTCCGCCCTCGCTCAGCGGGGACGGATCGCCGCACGGTCCACGTCCTGGTACCGGCGGGGTCACGGTGAGGGGCCCGATCGGGCCGAGCAGCGCCGCTCAGCCCGCGAACTCCTCCGGCCAGCCCAGCGCGGCCAGCGACCGGCGCACGCGCTCGATGTCCTCCTCCGAGGGCAGCTCCGACGTCACTCCGGCGATCGCGGTGCCGACGTCGGCGCGGGAGGCGGGCGCGTCCGCGGCGAGACCGGCGGCCACCTCGGCGACCTCTTCGTCGCTCAGGCGGCGGCGGAGGAGCGCCAGCAGCGGCACGAAGTCCTGCTCGGGCAGGCCGGCCGGGTATCCGGCACGCAGCCAGCGGACGATGCGCGTGACCAGGCCCTCGCGGGTGTCCGGCTCGGCCAGCGACTCCGGGCCCGCCAAGGGCCAGCCCGCGCTCGCGAGCCGCGAGGAGACGCGGGCGACGTCCTCGGGCATCGCCGGCCCGAGCAGCAGCTGCTCGATCCGCTCGCGCACGACCGCACGCGAGACGACCGTCTCGGCGCGCTCCGACTCCGACAGGAGCCGCGCGACGACCTGCTCGACCTCGTCCGTCGTGAGGCTGCGGCGCAGCAGGCCCAGCAGCGGCAGGTAGTCCTGCTCCGGCACGCCGGACGGGTAGCCCGCGCGCAGCCAGCCGACCACGCGGGCGACGATCCCCTCCCGCGCCGCGATCGGATCGGTCGAGGCCATGCTCAGCCCTTGGGCACGAAGGTCGGGATCACGTGCTCGAAGCTCACCGACTGGCCCAGGCCCGTCGCGATGATGACGCTCAGGCCGATCACGACGGAGCCCACGACGAGCGCGAAGCAGAGCACGCCGATCCCGCGCAGCAGGGGGGCGGGCAGGCCGCTCCGGACCGCGGGGGCGGCGGAGCCCGAGGCGGGGACGGCGGAGCCCGAGGCGGGGACCCCGGCGGCCACGGCGAACGAGCGGACGCCGACGGCGAAGAGCACGGGGAGGCCTGCTCCGAGGAGCACGGCGACGAGGGCCACCTGGCCGGCGGCGGAGAGGAAGAGGGAGAGCACGGTGCGGATCCTTTCGCTCAGACGCCGGCGGTCTCGGGCGCGGGGCGGGCCGCCGCGTCCTGCCACTCGTCGTTGACGTTGTGCGCGCCGATGCTGTCGCGGCGCGAGCGGATGTAGATGAAGGAGGCGACGGCGACGAGGACCGCGGCCATCAGGAGGCCGCCGGCCGCGCCTCCGACGAGGTGGCCGATCCACCACATCACGGCGCCGACGAGGGCGGCGGCCGGGAGCGTGATGACCCACGCGATCACCATGCGCAGCGCCACGCGCCAGCGCACCTGCGCGCCGGGGCGGCCGACTCCGGAGCCGAGGATCGAGCCGGTCGCGACGTGGGTGGTCGAGAGGGCGAAGCCGAGGTGGCTGGAGGCGAGGATCACGGCGGCCGAGGAGCTCTCCGCGGCCATGCCCTGCGGGGTGTCGATCTCGACGAGGCCCTTGCCGACGGTGCGGATGATCCGCCAGCCGCCGATGTAGGTGCCGAGCGAGATGGCCAGCGCGCAGCTCAGCTTGACCCAGAACGGGACCGACTCGGTGTCGCTCCAGCCGCCGGCCGCGATCAGCGCGAGCGTGATCACTCCCATGGTCTTCTGCGCGTCGTTGGTGCCGTGCGCGAGCGAGACGAGGGACGCGCTGCCGATCTGGCCGATGCGGAAGCCGCGGTGCAGGCTCTTCTCGGCGAGGTTCCCGATCACCCGGAAGACGAGCCAGGTGCCGATCGCCGCGACCGCTCCGGCGAGCACGGGCGACATCAGCGCCGGGAGGATCACCTTGCCGACGACGCCGTCGAGCTTCGTGCCGTCGCCGGCCCAGTTCACGCCGTTGAGGCCGAGGCCCGCGAGAGCGGAGCCGATGAGGCCGCCGAAGAGGGCGTGCGACGAGCTCGAGGGCAGGCCGAGCAGCCAGGTCAGCAGGTTCCAGACGATGCCGCCGATGAGGCCGGCCAGCACGATCAGCAGCAGTGCGGATCCGCCGCCCTCGAGCAGCGCCGGATCGGGCGCGCCCGAGGAGTCCTGGATCTTCACGACCGCGTTGGTGACGGTCAGCGCCACCTCGATGCTGAGGAACGCGCCGACGAGGTTCAGCGACGCCGAGAGGGCGACGGCGGTGCGGGGCTTCAGGGCACCGGTCGCGATGGACGTGGCCATCGCGTTCGCCGTGTCATGGAAGCCGTTGGTGAAGTCGAAGGCGAGGGCCGTGACGACGACGAGCGCGAGCAGGATGAAGGGATCCACGCAGACATGATGCTCCCGCGGCGGGAGGCGTTCCGGCGTGGTCGCGAGGCTTCACCTGCTGTTCACCTCGCGGGGTACGCCCGCCCGAGTACCCTGTGCGGATTCTCAGGCGGGCTCCGCGGGGACGGACCGCGTCGGGCGCGCACTCCGGAGGGCGGCTCTCCAGCCGCCGGCTATCCGGCCGATCCGCTCGGGCCTGTATCGCCTCTTCGGCGGGCGGCCCTCCGGCTGGAGCGCTCGGGCCGGCGCAGCGTCGGCGGGCGACGATTCGCCTGAGCGCACGCTGACGGGCGGCGCTCCGGAAGCCGAGCTCAGGAGGCCGAGCGGGGCAGCGGCGGGGTGAGGTCCGGGGTGTGCGCGGGGTCGGAGTCGGGGGTCGGCTCCTGCTGGGCGGCGGACTCGGCCGCGGAGTCCTCGGCGGGCTCCTGCTCCTCGGCGGACTCCTGCGAGCCGGGCAGCGGCGGGGTGAGGTCGAGGGCGCCGATCGCCGGCTCCGCGGCGTGCTTCGGCGCGGACGGGCGGCTCTCGACCGCGGCCGCCTTCTTCGCCGCCTTCTCCTGGGTGCGCTTGAGCTTCTCGGTCTGCTCGGCCAGCTTGCGGGCCTTCTTGCGCAGCTTCTTGCTGGAGTCGCGGACCGCCTCGTGCGCCGCGCGCACCGACTTCTCGGCCTTCTTCAGCGCCTTCTTCGCGCGCTTCTGCGCCGCCTTGTCGCGTGCGTCCTTGTCCTTGCCGGTCCCGGCCATGTCCGCTCCTCCGCTCGTCGACCACTCCGGCCGACGCCCCCACGCTACCGAGCGGCGCCCGCCCCGCGAACCCGCTGGCGAGCGCGCCCGGGTCGCGCTAGGCGCGCAGCCGGCCCCGCGAGATGCCACTCCCCGTGCCGCGAGATGCCACTTGTGCGGGCGACACGCCGAGCCGAGCGGACCCAAGTGGCATCTCGCGTGGAGCCGGGTGGCATCTCGCGGGAAGCCGGGTGGCATCTCGCGGGGAGCCGGGTGGCATCTCGCGGGGAGAAGCGCGCACCGGAGGGGGCAGCGCCGTGGAGGGGGCGGCGCCAATCGCGGCTGGGAGTCGCGGGCGAGTCGGCCCCGAGAGGAGCGCGGGTTCGGCAGGCTGGGCGGATGGTCTTCCAGCACGATCCCGGCGGCTACCAGGGCCGCGCCGGCCTCCGGCGTCCCATGCGCGGACCCAGGCGCGACAAGTGGATGTGGTGGCGCCTGGGCTCCGGAGTCGCGGCGACGGTCGCCGGCGTGATCGCCCTGCTCGTCTTCACCGCCAACCGCTGAGCACGCCTACCGCTGAGCACGCCCACCGCCGATCCCGCTCACTCCCGTCGCCGCTCGTCGAGCGCTCCCGCCTCGCCCGCGCCGAAGCACCGCCGAACGCACCGAGACGCCGGCGAGAGGGCGGCGTCTCGGCGGCCGGCGGCGTCTCGAGCGGCAACCGTTGCGCCTCCCGTGGCCGCTCGCTCCTGACGCGCGGGGTCGAGATCCGATCGTTCGCGCGCACCCGGAAACGGCGACGCCGAAGTACCGCCGAACGCACCGGGACACCTGCGAGTGGGCGGCGTCTCGACACCTCAAGGGCGTCTCGTCGGCAGCCGAAACGTCGCCTCGCGCGACCACCCCGCACCGCACCTGCACCGCCGCGCCGACCCGGCCACTCCGGATCGAGAGCCGATCGATGCGCTCAACCGCTTGACTCCGGAGGTTTCTCTCAGGTCGGATCCGGCGGAACGCGGGTAGTTTAGAGGGTCGCACCGGCTCAGCCGTGCGATCAGCCCCACTGCCCCACCCGGCGCTCACCTCCCCCTCGAGCGTCGGCAGACCTGGAACCTCCTCTGCATGCACCGTTCGTCACGCGCCTCGACTCCCACCCCCGCAGGAGCCGAGACCGGCAGTCCGTCCGCCCTCCCGACCCGTCGCTCGCTCCGTGACCAGGAGTCCCGCAGCCGCCGCTCCACCCGCGGCCCGTCGCGCCCCCGCGTCTCCGCCGTCGCCGCGATGACCCTCGTGGCCGGCATCGCGATCACCTCGACGATGCCCGCGTTCGCCGTGGGCGGCACCGCCGACTCCCAGCTGACCCGCGACACGGCCACCGCCGTCGCCGCGGCCCGCCCGCAGAGCTTCGTGGCGGCCGGAGTCGTGCAGCAGAGCGTCACCCGCGACGCCTTCGCCGCCGAGGCCAAGCCCGAGGTCCTCGTCCCCACCGCGTCCCTCGACGCGATCACGGCGACCTCCGGCGAGTCGACCGCGGCCGCCGCCGGAGCGTCCGGAGCGTGGGTCGTCCCGATCTCCGGTCACATCAGCAGCAGCTACGGCCCCCGCCCCGACGCGCCGGTCGCCGGCGTGAACCTGTTCCACAAGGGCACCGACCTCGCCGGCGCCTGCGGCACGCCCGTCCTCGCCGCCTCCAGCGGAACCGTCGAGGAGGCGTCGTACCAGGGCAGCTACGGCAACTGGATCCTGCTCGACAACGGCGGCGGCATCGAGACCGGCTACGCCCACAACAGCGAGCTGATGGTGTCGGTCGGCGAGACCGTCACCGTCGGCCAGGTCATCGCGCTGCGCGGCTCGACCGGCGCCTCCACCGGCTGCCACCTGCACTTCGAGACGCGGGTCGACGGCGAGGCGGTCGACGCCGTGCCGTTCATGGCCGAGCTCGGCGTCCCGATCGGCTGACGCCCCCGTCGACTCGAGAACGCAGAAGTCGCGGTGATCGCTCTCGACCACCGCGACTTCTGCGTTCTCGTGCGCCCTCCGGCAGGCGTCAGGGCCCGGGGACGGTCCGCGCTCCGGTGGAGACGGCGGCCGACCAGTGGGCGTCGTCCGGCACCGTGGTCACCCTGATCTCGGCGTCCTGCTCGACGGCGATCTGCATGGTGCCCGTGTTGCCGCCCCCGGTGCCGGAGCGGGTCGTGCCCGGGCTGTAGACGCACGACGATCCGCTGGTCATCAGGCCGACGACCTCGATCGTCACCTCGGCGTCCGCGGTGTCGCAGGCGACCGAGACGGTGATGTGCAGCGGCTCCCCGCTGAGGTCCACGGTCTGCGGATCGACGGGGCCGACCTGGTCGGTCCACCGCACGGCGGCGGTCGCTCCCTCGGGCAGCGTCACGGGCCCGAGCGGAGCGTCGGCGGGCGTCGCGGTCGGAGCGGTCGTCGTCGGGGCGGCGGTGCCGGGAGCGGCGGGCGTCGTCTCCTCCGCCTGGTCGGCGCCGCTCGTGCAGCCGCTCAGAGCGAGCGCCGCGAGCAGTGCCGAGGCGCCCAGCGCGGTCGCGCGCCGTCCGGCCCGGAGTCCCGTCGCCCGGCGCGGAGCGGTCGTTCTCGTGGTGTCCATGGTGGTTCCCCCCGTCCACTGGCGTCCCTCCGGTCTACCCGAGCCCGCGCGGCCGCGGACCGCACTCTGCGGCGGTTGCCAGGGTCGGGAGCCGTGCTGCGGATCGACGTGGAGCTCCTCCGAACCGGCGCGGCGGCCCGTCGATCCGCTCGGGTGCCGCGGATGATCGGCACCGGGCGGATCCGCCGCCCGCCGCTCCCGGCGCACCCCGCCGAGCCGCCCCTCTGGACCCGGAAGGCACCGCCATGATCGCCTCGAACACCTACCCCTTCGCCGGACGCACCGTCCTGGTCACCGGAGCCGGCTCCGGCATCGGCCGCTCCATCGCGCGCGCCTTCCTCGAGCAGGGCGCGAGCGTCGCGGTCGCCGGGCGCACCCCCGCCACGCTCGAGGAGACCGTCGCCGGCTTCCCGGCCGAGCGCGTCCTGATCGTCCCCACCGACGTCTCGGTCCGAGCCGAGGTCGACGCGCTCGTCGAGGGCACCGTCGCGAGGTTCGGCGGGATCGACGTCCTCGTGAACAACGCGGCCGGTCACCTCGGCGGCCCGATCGAGGAGGTGGCCGACGACGCCTGGCACTCCCTCTTCGCCACGAACGTCGACGCCCTCTTCTACGCCGTGAAGGCGGCGCTCCCGCACCTGAAGGCGAGCCGCGGCAACATCGTCGTCGTCTCCTCCGTGTCGGGCATCCGCGGCGACTGGGGCCAGGCCGCCTACAACGCGACCAAGGGCGCGATCACGACCTTCGTGCAGTCGCTGGCCCTCGACTTCGGCGAGCATGGGGTGCGGGTCAACGCCGTCGCTCCCGCCTTCACGCAGACGCCGCTGACCGAGTCGATGGCCTCGACCCCCGAGGAGCTGGCGCCCTTCATCGACCGCATCGCCCTCGGGCGTCCCGGGCAGCCGGACGACATCGCCCCGCCGGTGCTCTTCCTCGCCAGCGCGGACGCGGCGTACATCACCGGCGCGATCCTCGCCGTGGACGGCGGGACGAGCGCCTCGACGGGGCAGCCGCACCTCTGAGTCGGCGGCTCCGCTCCCCAGGGCTCGCGACTCCTCTCCCGGGGAGGTCGCGCCTCCCTGACCGTGCACCCAGACTCAGCCGACACCTGTGGCGTATCGTGGAGTCGATTGCATGCAGACGCATGGATACGGACTCGCCGACCGCACGGCCTCCGAGCCCATCCCTCTTCGAGCAGGAGTCGTCATGACCACCACCAGTACCCGCTTCACCGACCGCGTCGTCCTCATCACCGGAGGCGGATCCGGCCTGGGCCGCGCCGCCGCCGTCCGCCTCGCCCAGGAGGGCGCGAAGCTCGCCCTCGTCGACATCTCCGAGCAGGGCCTCGCCGCCACGGTCGACGTCCTGCCCGAGGGCACCGAGTCGATCACTGTCCTCGCGGACGTGTCGAAGGAGGTGGACGTCGACGCCTACGTCGCGCGCACCCTCGAGGCGTTCGGCCGGATCGACGGCTTCTTCAACAACGCCGGCATCGAGGGCCGCCAGAACCTCACCGAGGACTTCACAGCCGACGAGTTCGACAAGGTCGTCGCGATCAACCTCCGCGGCGTGTTCCTCGGCCTCGAGAAGGTGCTGAAGGTGATGCGCGAGCAGGGCTCGGGCATGGTCGTCAACACCGCGAGCGTCGGCGGCATCACCGCGATCGGCAACCAGTCAGGCTACGCGGCCGCCAAGCACGGCGTCGTCGGCCTCACCCGCAACTCCGCGATCGAGTATGGCCGGTTCGGCATCCGCATCAACGCGATCGCGCCCGGGGCCATCTGGACCCCGATGGTCGAGAACTCGATGAAGCAGCTCGACCCCGAGAACCCGCGCAAGGCGGCCGAGGAGTTCATCCAGGTCAACCCGACCAAGCGCTACGGCGAGGCCGACGAGATCGCCTCGGTCGTGGCCTTCCTCCTCTCGGACGACGCCTCCTACGTGAACGCGACCGTCCTCCCGATCGACGGCGGGCAGTCCATCAAGTACTGAGGCCTGCTCCGCGGAGGGAGCGCCTGCCCCGGCGGGCGGCCCCCTCCGCTCCCGCTGCCTCTCCCGTGGGACCCGGCCCGACGGCTCCTCCACAGGGCGCTTCCCGCTCGGGGGTCTCCTCGAGCGGCTCGCGCCGCGCATCGCCCGTCCCGCGGCGGGAGCAGAATGGGGTCGGTCCCGCCAGCGGCCGGACCTCGACCGCTACGGAGACATGCATGAACCCCACCGGGAGCTTCCGCGCCGCCCGCGACACCCTCCTGCAGCACCGCACCGATGCGGTCGCCGCGAACGAGGCCTTCCAGTGGCCGGACGTCGGGCCCCGCTTCAACTGGGCGGTGGACTGGTTCGACGCGATCGCGATCGGCAACGAGCGCCCCGCCCTCTGGATCGTGGAGGAGGACGGCTCCGAGGAGCAGTACTCCTTCGACCGGATGCGCTGGCGCTCCGACGAGGTCGCCGCCTGGCTCCACTCGGTCGGCGTCGAGCAGGGCGATCACGTGATGCTCATGCTCGGCAACCGCCTCGAGCTGTGGGAGTCGATGCTCGCGATCATGAAGCTCGGCGCGGTCATCCTCCCGACGACGACCCTGCTCTCTCCCGCCGACCTGGCCGACCGCCTGGAGCGCGGCGAGGTCGCGCACGTCATCGCGGACGCCTCCGAGACCGCCAAGTTCGACGAGATGGAGGGGGACTTCGGCCGCATCGCGGTCGGCGGCGCGGTCGAGGGCTGGCTCGACTACGCCGACTCGCTCGAGCCCTTCGGCATCAGCCCGACGGTGGTCGTCGAGAGCTCCGATCCGTGCCTGATCTACTTCACCTCCGGCACCACCTCGAAGCCCAAGATGGTCGTGCACACCCACGAGTCGTATCCCGTGGGGCACCTCAGCACGATGTACTGGCTCGGCGTCCAGCCGGGCGACGTGCACATGGCGATCAGCTCGCCGGGCTGGGGCAAGCACGCGTGGAGCTGCTTCTTCGCGCCGTGGAACGCCGAGGCGACGGTGTTCGTCTACAACTACAGCCGCTTCTCCCCCACCGCCCTGCACGAGCAGCTCGACCGGGCCGAGGTCACCACGTTCTGCGCGCCGCCGACCGTGTGGCGGATGCTGATCCAGTCGGCGCTGGGAGCGAAGCCGCGCGCGCTGACCGAGATCCTCTCGGCGGGCGAGCCGCTCAACCCCGAGGTCATCGCGACCGTCGAGCGGGAGTGGGGTCTCACCATCCGCGACGGCTACGGCCAGACCGAGACCACGGCGATCATCGCGAACCCGCCCGGCGCCCCCGTGGTCCCCGGCGCGATGGGCCGCGCGCTGCCCGGCGTCGCCATCGCCCTCGTCGATCCGCTGACCGGCGAGCCCGCCTCCACCGGCGAGATCTGCCTCGACCTCTCCGTCGAGCCCGTCAACCTGATGTCCGGCTACCTCGGCGACGAGGACCGCACCGAGCGCGCCCGCGCCGACGGCTACTTCCACACCGGCGACGTGGCGGTCCGCGCGGTCGACGGCACGATCACCTTCGTCGGCCGCACCGACGACATCTTCAAGTCCTCCGACTTCAAGATCTCACCGTTCGAGGTCGAGAGCGTGCTGCTGCAGCACCCCGCCGTCGCCGAGTCCGCGGTGGTCCCGGCTCCGGACGAGGTGCGCCACAGCGTGGTGAAGGCCTACGTCACCCTCGCGGAGGGCTGGGAGCCGACCGCCGAGACGGCGAGCGCGATCTTCGCCCACACCCGGGAGCTGCTCTCCTCCTTTGAGCGGGTGCGGCGCCTCGAGTTTCACCCCCTGCCCAAGACGATCTCGGGCAAGATCCGCCGCGTCGAGCTGCGCGAGCGCGAGGAGGAGGCCTTCCGCCGCGGCGAGGAGATCCCCACGGAGTGGCGCGCCGACCGCCTCTAGGCGCGGCGCACGGCCCTCCTCCGCCGAGACACCGCCACAACCGCCGAAGCACCGCTGAGACGGCGGCGTCTCGACGGGAGGGGGCGGGCCGGGAAGCCGGCCGCCGGTGACCTGCGACGACGGCGATCAGCGCGGCGTCAGCGGGGGCGCACGGCGATCAGCTCGCCGTGGTCGCGGACGCCGGGGGCGCTGCGGCGGAGGGAGTGGGTCGCCTCGAGGCCCGCCTGCTCGGCGAGCGTGCGCATCTCGGCGAGCGGATGGAACCAGGCCGGCGCGACGGCGTGCGCGAACGCCTCCGTGCGCGGCCCCTCGAAGAAGCCGATCAGCACGCTTCCGCCCGGTCGGAGGTGCGCGGCGAGCGCCGCGACCGCGCCGGGCAGCTCCGCCGGCGGGAGGTGGATGAGCGAGTACCACGCGAGAACGCCCCCGAGCCCGTCGACATCGAGCTCGAGCGCCGAGCCGAGCCGGAACGGGACGTCCGGGAACCGCGCTCGCGCCAGCGCGACGAACTCCGGCACCGGGTCGACGCCGATCGCGGCGGCTCCGCGGCGCCGGAGGAACTCCGTCCAGTGCCCGGGCCCGCAGCCCACGTCGGCGACCGTCCCCTCCAGACCGTCGGCCCACGACCCGATCAGCTCGCGATCGGCTGCGGGCCCCGCGTCGACCGATCCGAGCAGCGCCGCGTACTCCTCCGCCCGCGCGCCGTACGCGTCCCGCACCTCGTCCATCCGGCGAGCGTAGGCCTCCCTGGAGCGGCGCGCAGTCAGCACTCGGAGGCCCGTGGCACATTCCGCAGCGCCTTTGGCACGGCTCTGCGGCAGGGTCCGGTGGCGCGTTCTGACGTCCGGCGCGCCTGCCACGTGAGCGTTCGCGCCCGCCGTCCCGAAGGGCGCGGGGAGGACGGATCATCGAGGTGCCGCGCGCCCCGTCCCCGCCCCGAAGGAGACCCGATGACCCCTGCCGACGCCGCCCCCGCCCTGCCCGCCGCCGCCCTCGTCTTCCCCCTGCTCGTCGGCGTCGCGCTGCTCGCCGCGGGCGCGCCCGCGCTCGTCCGCGCCGCCGGTCCACGCAGGGTGCGGAGGCGGCTCGAGGCGTCCCGCGCCCTCTCCGCGGCCCTCGGCGGAGGCCCGGGCACGCGTGAGTGCAGCGCTCCGGGGGTCCTCCCCGCCGGCCTGCGGGTCGCCGTCGGCGCTCTCCTCCTGCTCGCCGCCGGCCCGGCCTACACCGCGGCCGCCCTCGTCGCCGCAGCCCTCTGCGCACTCTCCCTCGCGCGCGCCGTCCGCCGCTTCGCCCAGGACTCGGACGGTGACCCGCCGACCCCGGCCGCGGTCGCCGCCACGGCCGCGCTGCTCGCCTTCGCCACCGTCGCCGCGGCCCAGGGGATCCTCGGTTTCTCGGGCGTCCCGGCGCACCTCCGGGAATTCGACCAGCAGGACCTGAGCTGGGCGGCCGCCCTCGTCGGAGTGGTCGCCGCGTGCGGCCTCCTGCAGCTGGCGGGGCGCGCACCGGGACCCGTGGCCGCACCGGTGGCGGGCGTCAGGCGGCGCAGCTGATGCCCGGAGCTCCGGCGCTCGACGCGCCCCCGCACCTCGTCCTCGACGGCAGCGCGGTGCGCCTCGCGCCCGCCCGCGGCTCCGTCGCCGTGATCACCTTCTGGATGCAGTTCCACAACTCCGGCACCGCCGCCCTGCACGACCTCGCCCTGCTCTGCGGCTCCTTCACCGACGGCTCGGGCGTCGAGCTCGACTACGACGAGGCCCCGGTCACCGTCGTCGGCCGCCCCGAGCGCGTCGCGCCGGGCGCGGGATTCGTGGCCGTCGCGCACTACACGATCGCGCCGCTGCGGGCGCCCCGGACGCTCCGCCACTCCATCGTGCTGCGGGGCCGCACGAGCGACGGACGGCCCTTCACCGACGTCGCCGCGCTCGAGGTCCAGGTCGATCCGCGGCGCACCCCGGAGGTCCGGTTCCGACCCCCGTTGGCGGGATCCGACACATTGCGGTGGAGGTGAGCGACGGATGCGATCGCATGAAGACTTCTCACCACCGGGCCGCATCGGCCAGGCTAGAGGGACCGCGTCGCACGGAGGACGCGCCAGAGGAAAGGACTCCGCCGTGAGGGGAATCGCAGAAGGCAGCCGACCGATCGTCGACCGCGGGGTGTCCCGCCGGGACACCGCGGCGGCCGCGTGGCTGGCCCAGAGCGGGGTCGACGTCCGCGCGAACGGCGCGTTCCGGATCGTGGCCGACACCCTCTGCAGCGACGGCGTCGAGGTCCTCCGGATCTGGCACTCGCCGGCCCGCCTGCACCGCGCCTCCGCCATCGGCCCCGGCGTCCGCCTGATCATCCCGCTCGAGGGCGTGCTCGTGATCCAGCCGGACGACCCGGCGGCGCTCGAGGTCCCGGTCGAGCCGGGCGACATCGCCTTCCTCCACTGCGACTCCCCGTTCACGATCGTGACAGACACCCCGAGCGCCCGCACCGAGATCGCCCTCGACCGACCGCTGCTGGGCCTGGTCGACTCGGCCGACCGCGGCGCCGTCGTCACCGAGGCCGACGCCGCCAGCCGCGGCATCCTGCTCTCGACCGTCAACGCGACGTTCGGCTCCACCCTCGACGCCGACTCCCCCGCCTTCCCCCTGGTGCGGGCGGCCGTCGAGCAGCTGGCGGGCGCCGTGCTGGCGACCTCGCTGCCGCGCGAGAGCAGCGAGGACGTCTACACGCGCGCGCTCGCCCTGATCGCCGCGATGTCCACCGACCCCCGCCTCTCGGTGCAGGAGATCTGCGAGCGCCTCGGCGTGCCGAAGCGGACGCTGCAGCGCACGTTCGCACGGAACGGCACCACGGTGTTCGACGAGATCCGCCGGGCACGCCTGACGACCGCGCGCGCCCTCCTCGGCGGGAGCGACTCCCCGCCCTCGCCCGAGCACGTGCTGAGCAGCTACGTCCGCTCGCAGCGCCTGCGCCGCGACCTGCTCCACCTCGAGACGGTGCCCGCCTCACAGCTGGGCTGACCCCGGACCGCAGCGCCCCGGGGTCGGTGGCGCCGCGCGGCGGCCGGAGGTCACGACGCGGGCACGCCGCCGGTCGGGACGCTCCGGACCGGGGGCTCCGCCCGCCGCAGCCGTCCGCCGTTCAGCCCGCCGCAGCCGCCCCGCGCTCAGCCCGGGTACGGCACCGACGCCGCCGGCCAGCCCGAGGCGGCCAGCTCCGCGCGCAGGCGGTGGTGGTGCTGCACCGCGCCGAGGGAGTCCGTGCGGAAGGCGATCGCGAGGGCCGCGTCGGCCCAGTAGGCGTCCCAGCCGGCGTAGCGCTCGAAGACGCGGTCGCCGACCGCGGCCAGCAGCTCCCACGCGCGCGCCGCGGGGAGGTAGCCGGCGACGTAGGCGTAGCGGATCGCGCCGATCGTGCGCTCGGCGTCGCCCGCGAGCAGGAGCAGCGGCGGACGCCCGTCGACCGCCTGGGCGAGCTCGAGGAGGTGGAACTCGCTGCCGCCGGTGAGCGCGGCGACGCGGGAGCGCATCCGCTCGGCGTCGTCGGAGGCCGAGACCTCAGCGAAGCGGGTCGAGAGCGGACCGCGGGTGAGCACGTCGGCGACCAGCAGCTCGACGTCGTCCGCCGAGGCGATGCGGAAGTCGCGGTCGAGCGCGACCCGGTGCTCGACGAGCGGATGCAGCGGCAGCTGCTGCCACGGCGCTCCCTTCGCTCCGTCGGCGTACCGGCGCCGCAGCTCCTCCGGGAGCTCGGCCCACGAGGGCTGGAACGCGAGGGAGGAGTTCCAGCCGGCGAACGAGAAGTCGCTGACCGCGTCGAGCGCGAGCAGCTGCTGCTGGCGGAGGGACGGGGTCGGCGAGCCGGCCGCGGCGAGGTACGCGAGCTGCTCGCGGCGCGGCGTGCGCGCATCCCACTGCTGGAAGCCGACCGTGGCGGCGAGCAGCCCGAAGGCCAGAGCGAACGCGAACGCCGTGAACGCGACGACGCTCTCTCCGCCGCCGAGCGCGAGCCCCCACGCGAAGCCGACCAGGCCCACCGGAGCCGCGAAGGCCGTCACCAGGAGGGCGCGCCGCCCAGCGCCCTGACCGCGCCGGTGCGCATCGGCCGCCCGCGCGTAGCGCAGCCGGGGGCGGACGGGGAACTCGACGTCTCCGGGATGGTTCTGCAGCGGCACGGTCGCAGCCTAGGGGCGCGGGTCGCGTCGATGTGTGCTTGCCTGGTCGCATGACTCTCGCCGAAGCACTCCTCGAGCGGGCCGACCTGCAGAAGCGGATCGAGGCCCTCCAGTCGCGGATCGTCGCGAACGCCTCCTACCAGGAGGGAGAGGAGCCGACCGAGGACCCGGCCGAGCTGCTCGCCGACTGCACGCGCGCACTGGCCGAGCTCGAGCGGCTGGTCACGGCGATCAACCTCACCAATGCGACGGCGACCACTCCCACCGGAGAGGTGCTGACCGCGGCGCTCGCCCGGCGCGAGGCCCTGCGCGCGCGGCACAGCCTCCTGACCCGCGCGGCCGACGCGGCCGCCGGCGAGCGCGGCTACCGCCAGCTCCGGAGCGAGCTGCGCCGCCTGCCCGCGCTGCCGGTGCGGGAGCTGCGCGAGCAGGCGGACGCCGTGGCGCGGGAGCTCCGCGGGCTCGACGCCGACGTCCAGAGGACGAACTGGGGGGTCGAGCTGCAGAGCTGACAGAAGACGCGGTGAGTCGGTAGGCGCACCGGAGCGAGCACGCACCGTCGGGCCGGCGGTTCATCCGGCCCTCTGTCACGCGGTGGGCAGCGTCCCGGCTCCGGCCGTCACTCACAGCCCAGCACCGAGGACCGGTGACCGCGCAGACAGGACACCTCATCACCATGTGCTGGCCGGTGCGCCGAGGGCGGGTTCGGGGACCTCACCGCGTCTCGAGCGGACGCGGACGCACGCCGGGTCGGGGCGGCCGTGCAGCCGGCCGCGCCCGCCCCGCCGCTCAGTACTCGATGCGCCCTCGCCGGTCGTGGAACTCGCCCGTCGGCCCGTCGGAGCCGAGCAGGGCGAGCGCGACGGTCGCGTCCGTGCCCTCGGTGACGGTCTGGTGCCCGCCGTGGCCGTTGAAGTCGGTCGCGGTGTAGCCGGGGTCGCTCGCGTTGATCCGCATCGCCGGCAGGTTCTTGGCGTACTGCACGGTGAGCGCGACGACCGCCGCCTTCGAGGCCGCGTACGGGATCGCGGTGACGGGGAACTCGTCGTGGCCCTCGGTGCTCAGCCAGCGCGGCCAGCCGACTCCGGACGCCACGTTCACGACGACCGGGGCCGCGGAGGCCCGCAGCAGCGGGAGCGCGGCCTGGGTGACGCGGACGATGCCGACGACGTTCGTCTCGAGGACGCCCGCCATCGCCTCCGGGGTGAGGTCGTCGACGCCGAACGAGGTGCCGAGCACGCCGGCGTTGTTGACGAGCACGTCGAGCCCGGGCAGGGAGGCGATCGCGGAGTCGACGCTCGCCTGATCGGTGACGTCGAGGCGGACGGGGTGGGCGCCGAGCGCGCGGGCGGCGTCGCCGTCGGCGGTGTCGCGCATGCCGGCGTAGACGGTGTGGCCCGCCTCGAGGAGTCGGCGGGCGGTCTCGAGGCCGAGGGAGCGGTTCGCTCCGGTGATGAGTGTCGTGGTCATGGGCCCATCCTGCGCGGGTCGTCGAGCCTCGACCAGGCCGCGCTCGACGGGGGGACCGGCAGTACCTGGCTCGGCGACGGCGGGCGGAGGAGGATGGACGGCATGGAGGAGTTCGCCACGGTGCTGCGCTCGTGGCGCGACCGCATCCGTCCCGCCGACGTCGGCCTGCCCGCGGGCTCAGGCCGTCGCGCCGCGGGCCTGCGCCGGGAGGAGCTGGCGGCGCTCTCGGGCGTGAGCGTCGATTACCTCGTGCGGCTCGAGCAGGGACGGGCGCGGAACCCGTCGCCGTCGATGCTCCGCTCGCTCGCGGTCGCGCTCCGGCTCACGGACAGCGAGCGCGACCACCTCTACCGGGTCGCCGGTGCCGCCGTCCCCTCGCCGGGAGTCGTGCCGCAGCACGTGAGCCCGGGCGTGCAGCGGATCGTCGACCGCCTGGGCGACGTCCCGCTCGCGGTGTTCACGGCAGCTCACGACATCCTGCTGTGGAACCCGCTCTGGGCCGCCCTCAACGGCGACCCGTCGGTGTTCACCGGGCTGGAGCGGAACCTCGTCTGGCGGCACTTCACCTCCGGCCACGCGGGCACCGAGTTCGACGCGCAGCACGAGGAGGACTTCGCGAGCGACCTCGCGGCCGACCTGCGTGCGGCGACAGGGCGCTATCCGCGCGATCCCGCGCTCGCCGCCCTCGTCGCCCGGCTGCGCGAGGAGTCCCCCGAGTTCGAGCGGCGCTGGGCGGAGGCGCGCATCGCCGAGCATCGGGCGAGCCGGAAGACGGTGACGCGGACTCCCGTCGGGCCGATCACGATCGACTGCGACGTGCTCACGGCTCCGGGAACCGACCTGCGGATCGTCGTCTACACGGTGGCGCCGGGCAGCGAGGACGAGGCACGGCTCGACCTGCTGCGGGTGACGGGGCTGCAGGCGCTGAGCACGGCGCCGGCGTGAGCGGAGCGGGCGCGGCGGAGCGGGGCGCGCGGAGCTGAGCGGGGTCGGTGGACGCGTCGGCCGCTGCGGCAGGAGTGCGGTGCCGCTCGTTCCCGCTCAGGACGCGCAGTACGCGGTGATGAACGCGTAGAGCTCGCCCTTCTGCTCGGGGGTCGCGGCGACGACGACGGTGCCCTGCTGCCCCGCGGTCTCGACGGTGACCGGGAGGCGCGTGCCGACCTTGTCCTCGGCGAGCGCGTGGGTGTCGCAGCGGGTGGGGACGGCGTCCAGGACCACGGAGTCGGCGGTCCCGGCGGGCACGGAGCGGTCGAGGGTCCAGGCGTCGGCGGTGTCGGGCGGCTGCAGGAGGATCGTGGCGTCGACGCTGCGGAGCACGATCGGGGTGCCGCGGACGTCGGCGGTGATCGTGAGGCGCGCGGGCTCGTGCGCGGCGCCTCCGGACGTGTCGATCCGCAGGGCGAGGTCGGCGTCGACGGTGCGGGCGAAGCAGCCGGACCGGGCGAGAGCGTCGACGAACGAGAACGGGTCGTCGGCGGGGTACGCGTGCTCGCCGTGGCCGTCGATGGCGAGGACGACCTCGAGCGCGGCGGGCGCCTCCGCGGCCGGGCAGGCGGGCTCGGGCACGTCGACGCGGAGGTCTCGCGAGGTCCCGTCGGGGACGCCTGTGCCGCCGGTCCAGGTGAGCGGGGCGGCCAGGCGCGGGTCGGTGAGGCCGGCGGCGGTGACCTCGATCGGGGCGCCGCTCCCGTTGTGCACCTCGAAGGCCATGGTGCCGCCGGCGATGTCGGAGCGGTTCTGCTGGACGGAGACGGAGACCCCGGGAGCCGGACCGGCCGCAACGGAGGAGCGGGCCGGGTCGGGTGCGGCCTGAGCCGGGGTGGTGGCCGCGGTACCGCTCGTCGGGGTGTCTGCCGCGCCTCCCGGGGCGCAGGCCGCGAGAGCGGGCAGGAGGAGCAGCCCGGCGGCGAGGGCGCGGAGGCGTCGCATCGTGCCTCCCTCCGCTCGCCGTCATTCTGGCGCCCAGGGCCCCTGTCCGCGACCGCCGCCGCCGGACTCTCGACGCGAGTCGCCCGAGAAGGCTCGTTCCCGGCCGTGAGAACGAGCCCTCTCGGGCGACTCAGCACGGCATGCCGGTGCGAGCGGGCGCTCCGGCACCCGCAGGCCGATCGATGCGTCACGAACGGTCGCCACGGCGGCTGCATGACGACCGTTCGTGACGCATCGCCTGAACGGCACGGGGACGACGCGGAGACGCGCACCCATCCGGGTGTGCGTCCGCTCCGAAGAAGGGCGGGGACTTCAGGAGGAGACAGATGGCACGCGGCAGATGGCACGTCGGCACGATCGTCGCGCGAGTGCGCGCATCCGCAGCGATCGGGGCCTCCGGGCTCGACGCGGCGGAGCGGGCGGAGCGCCGGGCCGAGGTCCTGCGCATCGCCGGAGGAGTCGACTCCGGTCGTCTCGGCGACGACCAGGCGATCGCGGCGTTCGGCCGGATCGTCGACGGCCTGCAGAGCGACCTGCCCGGCTCGGCGCTCGGCGCGTAGACGCGCCGGGCCGACATCCCGAGCACCCGCTCGGCGCGGAGACCCGCTAGCCCAGCGTCCCGAGCACCCGCTCGGCGCCCAGACCCGCGCCAGCCCAGTGCCCCGAGCACCCGCTCGACGCGGAGCCCCGCTACCCCAGCGTCCCGAGCGCGATCCGCGGCAGCAGCCGCTGGATCGCGACGGCCGCGGCACCGCGCGCCCACTCCACGAGCCCGCCGTCGTCGACGAGCAGCGCCAGGGGCGGAGCGTCCGGGTCGCGCGTGGCCGCGATCGCCGCGTCGACCACCGCGGCCTGCTCCGTGTAGAGGGCGACACCCTCCCCGGCCAGGATCACCGTGCCGGACATCGAGAGGTTGCCGATCGCGGCGATCATCGTCCCGAGCGCGCGGGCGGAGTCGGCGAGGATGCGCTCGGCACCGGGGTCGCCCGCGCGAGCGGCGGCGAAGCCCTCGGCCAGGGTCAGCTCGCGGCCGGTGGCGACGAAGAGCTGGCGGAGGAGCGAGGGCAGGCTGAGCATCGCGGTCGAGCAGCCGCGGTGGCCGGCCTCGCAGACGGGGCCGGTGGGATCCAGCGGGTAGTGGCCGCCCAGGCCGAGCCCCGCCTCCGGGGGCGCGACCACCCGGTCGTGCACCACCAGTCCGTAGCCCACGCCCGCACCGACCGTGAGCACCGCGAAGTGCGGGATGCCGCGGCCCCGCCCGAACCAGTGCTCGGCCCCCGTGAGCGCGACCACGTCGTTCTCGAGGGCGACCGGCAGCCCGAGGGCGGCCGAGAGCGGAGCAGCGAGGTCGACGTCGCGCCAGCCGAGGAACGGCGCGCGGCTCACCCGGCCGTCGGCGGCGATGCTCCCGCCGAGCGTCACGCCCAGGCCGGCGAAGGCGGAGGGGCCGCCGAGCTCGTCGACGACCGAGACGATCGCGGCGACCACGTCGGCGGGCTCCGTACTCGGCAGCGGGCGGACCAGCTCCCGCTCGGTCCGCGCGCGCAGGTCGGTACGGACGGCGAGGACCTCGGTGCCGGTGATCTTCGCGCCCGCAAAGCTGAGCGCGTCGGCGCGGATGTCGAGCGGGCGGGCGGGACGGCCGACTCCGGTGCTCTGCTCGGGGCCCTCGACGACCAGGCCGCCGTCGAGGAACGGGCGCGCGAGCCGGGTCAGGCTGGCGGGCGAGAGGCCGAGTCGGCGGCCGAGCTCGGCCCGCGAGACGGGACCGTGGATCAGGACCTCGCGCGCCAGGAGCTCCGACGAGCTCCCGGAGGCGTCCTCGGCGACGATGGTGTCGGTCACGGGGCTCCTTCTTTCCGGCCTGGTAGAAAGCTACCGGCACCGCGCCGCTCCAGGAACGGATCCGGCCACCCGCATCGCTCTTGACACCCCTATTACTTCTGCTCTAGAAATAAGCCATGCACCGCAGCATCGCCCCCACGAACGACTCCGTGACCCTCTCCGGCCGGGAATCGCGCCTCTTCCACCTGCAGGACGGGGGCACCAGCGTCGTCGTCGACGCCCGCCTCGTCACCTTCCCCACGATCGTGCACTGGGGCGCCGCGCTCGGAGATCTTTCCGCCGCCGAACTATCCGCCCTCGCCGACGCCGCCCTCCCCCAGCGCGTCTCGGGCGGGCTCGACGCCTTCGCGCCGTTCGGGCTCGTCGCCGTCGAGGCCGACGGCTGGCAGCACGCCCCCACCTTCGAGGGCACCCACGAGCGCGCGGCCGCGTCGGAGCGGTTCGAGGTCGAGAGCATCGAGGCGCTCGGCTCCGCCCTCCGGACCGTCGCCACCGGTGCGGGCGTGCGCCTGACCGTTGACCTCGAGGTCGACGCGGCCGGCCTGCTCACCCAGCGCGCCCGGGTCGAGAACCTCGACGCCCGCCCGTTCCGCCTCGAGCGCTTCGAGCTCGGCTTCCCCCTCCCCGCGACCGCGCGCGAGATCCTCGACACCACCGGGCACCACCTCCGCGAGCGCCACCCCCAGCGCCGCCCGCTGACCATCGGCGAGCACACCCGCCGCACCCGCCGCGGCCGCCCCGGCGCCGACGCGACCCTCCTCCTCGCCGCGGGCACGCCCGGCTTCGGCTGGGAGCGCGGGCTCGTGCACGGCGTCCACCTCGGCTGGAGCGGCGACAGCTCGCTCCGCGCCGAGCGCACCGTCGAGGGCGTCTCGCTCCTCGCGGCCGGCGAGCTGCTGCGGCCCGCCGAGATCGAGCTCGCGCAGGGCGAGAGCTACGAGACCCCGGTCGCCTACGGCTCCTGGGGCGACGGGCTCAGCGCTCTGCAGGCCCGGTTCCACGCGTCGCTCCGCGCCCGCCCGCAGCACCCCGTCGCTCCGCGGCCCGTCACCCTCAACACCTGGGAGGCCGTCTACTTCGACCACGACCTCGCTCGCCTCACCGCCCTCGCCGAGCGGGCCGCGCGGATCGGGGTCGAGCGCTTCGTGCTCGACGACGGCTGGTTCCTCGGCCGCCGCGACGACACCGCGGCGCTCGGCGACTGGACCGTCGACCCTTCGGTCTGGCCGGAGGGCCTCACTCCGCTGACGGACGTCGTCACCGGCCTGGGCATGCAGTTCGGCCTCTGGGTGGAGCCCGAGATGATCAGCCCCGACTCCGACCTGGCCCGCGCGCACCCGGAGTGGATCCTCGGCCCGGCCGGCCATCTCCCGGCCTCGGGGCGGCAGCAGCAGGTGCTCGACCTCTCGCAGCGCGGCGCGTTCGAGCACGTGCTCGACGCCCTCGACGCGCTGCTGACCGAGTACCCGATCGCGTACCTCAAGTGGGACCACAACCGCGACGTGATCGAGGCGGTCTCGCCCGCCACCGGCCGCTCCGCCGTCCACGAGAACGTCCTCGCGCTCTACCGCCTGCTCGACGAGCTGCGGTCCCGGCATCCCGGCGTCGAGATCGAGTCGTGCGCCTCCGGGGGCGCCCGCGTCGACCTCGGGATCCTCGCCCGCACCGACCGCATCTGGACGAGCGACTGCATCGACCCGCTCGAGCGGCAGACCATCCAGCCCTTCACCCAGCTGGTGGTGCCGCCCGAGCTGATGGGGCAGCACATCGGAGGGCCGCGGTCGCACTCGACGCAGCGCACCCACTCGCTCGCCTTCCGCGCCGGCACCGCGCTGCCCGGCCACCTCGGCATCGAGTGGGACGTCTCGGATCTCGCCCCCGCCGTCGAGGGGGAGCTGACCGCCTGGGTCGCCTTCCACCGCGAGCACCGGGCGCTGCTGCACACCGGGACGGTCGTGCGCGCCGACCTCGCCGACGACGCCGCCTCGCTCTCCGGAGTCGTCGCCGCCGACCGCTCCGCCGCCCTCTTCACCTTCACCCAGCTGCGCACCGGCGAGACCTACCCGCCCGGACGGATCACGCTCCCGGGCCTGGACCCGGAGCGCACCTACTCCGTAGCGCTCGCCCCGGTCACGTCGCCGCTCGGCGGCCCCGGGCAGTCGCCGCTCGGCTGGGCCGAGCACGGGACCGCGCTCCGCGGCCGCGTGCTGGGCACTGTCGGGCTCCAGGCCCCCGTCCTCGATCCGGAGCAGCTCGTCGTGCTCGTGCTCACCGCCCTCTGACCCGCCCTCCCGGCTCCGGAGCCGACCCGCTCCCCCGCCGCCGCACCTGCTCTCGCACCGCCCTCCGCGGTCGAGCGCGCCCTGAGACCTGTCCCCACGCGCAAGGAGGCGCCGCATGTCCGCTCATCCGCATCCCCCCGGGTTCTCCCGGCGGCTGTTCCTCTCGGTGCCGCTCGCCGCGGCGTCCGCCGCCGCCCTCGCCTCCTGCGCCTCCCCGGGCGCCGGCGACGGAGTGACCACGCTCGACTTCTTCCAGTTCAAGGCGGAGGCGGTGGAGGACTTCGCGCGGATCATCCGCGAGTTCGAGGCCGCCAACCCGGACATCCGGGTCATCGCCAACAACGTGCCCGACCCCGACACGGCCATCCGCACCCTGCTCGTCAAGGACAAGGTGCCGGACGTGCTGACCCTGAACGGCAGCGGCTACTACGCCGACCTCGCGAAGGCCGGCGTGTTCCACGACTTCACCGGCGACGAGCTGGTCGAGCGGGTGAACCCGGCGGCCCTCGACATCCTCGCCGCCCTCGGCAGCTTCGAGGGGAAGGAGGTGAACGCGCTCGCCTTCGCGAACAACGCGGACGGGATCCTCTACAACCGCACGATCTTCGCCGAGAACGGGATCGAGGTGCCGACCACCTGGGACGAGCTGATCGCCGTCTGCGAGACGCTCACCGCCGCAGGGATCACTCCCTTCTACGGCGCCCTGCTCGACAACTGGACCGGCGCCCCCGCCTTCAACGCGCTCGGCGGGCAGCTGCAGCCGGACGGCTTCTTCGACGCGATGCGCGAGGAGGGAGCGGCACTCGGCCCCGACTCCCCCGTCTCGTTCACGAAGGACTACGCCACGACGATGGAGCGGCTCGGGCAGCTCTTCTCGTACACGCAGGAGGGCTCGTTCGGCCGCGGCTACGACGACGGCAACCAGGCCTTCGCCGCGGGCGAGGCGGCCATGTACCCGCAGGGCATCTGGGCGATCAACCCGGTGCGCACGAACAACCCCGACATCGATCTCGGCGTCTTCCCCTACCCGGTGCTCGACGACCCCGCGGACACGCGGGTCACCTCGGGCGTCGACGTGGCCGTCGCCATCGGCCGCGGCACTCCGAAGCTCGACGCGGCCCGCCGCTTCGTCGACTTCCTGCTGACCCCCGGAGTCGTCGAGCCGTACGTCGCGAGCCAGGCCGCCTTCTCGCCGCTGGTCGGCGCCGCACCCAACTCGGACCCCACGCTGGCCGAGCTGCAGCCCTACTTCGAGCAGGGACGGCTGATCGGCTTCGTCGACCACCAGATCCCCGCGAGCATCCCGCTCAACCCCACGCTCCAGGCGTTCCTCGCCAGCGGGGACGCCGACGCGGCGCTCCGGACCCTCGACAGTGAGTGGCGCAAAGTCGCGGCACGCACGACCAGGAAGTGACCCCATGACCACGACCACGACGGCCGCCGCGCAGGCGGTGGCGACCACTCCTCCGCCGCCCGCGCGCCGCAAGCGCACCATCGGGCGCACCTCGAAGACCTTCTACTGGATGACGGTCCCCGCCGTCCTGCTCTTCTTCGTGCTCCACACGGTCCCGGTCCTCACCGGAATATTCTTCAGCTTCACGGATTACGCGGGCTACGGCTCCTGGGACCTGATCGGCGCCTCGAACTACCTCGCGCTCCTCCAGGACGACCGCGTCTGGAAGGCCTACGGGTTCACCTTCGGCTTCGCGATCGTGGCGACCGTGCTCGTGAACATGATCTCGCTCGCCATCGCCGTCGCCCTCAACGCGCGGATCAAGTTCCAGACGGCGTTCCGCGGGATCTACTTCATCCCCTACGTGCTCTCGACCCTGGTCATCGGCTACGTGTTCCAGTACCTCTTCGCGAACTCGCTGCCGCAGATCCTCGGCGCGATCCCGGTGATCGGCGAGAACATCCTCGCGAACGCCGACTGGGCGTGGGTGGCGATCGTGGTGCTGGCGGTCTGGCAGGCCTCGGCCTTCTCGATCATCATCTACCTCGCCGGACTCCAGACCATCCCGGGCGAGCTCTACGAGGCGACCTCGCTCGACGGAGCGGGGAGGTGGCGGCAGTTCACCTCGATCACGTTCCCGCTGATCGCCTCCTTCTTCACGATCAACATGGTCATCTCGATGAAGAACTTCCTCCAGGTGTTCGACCACATCATCGCCCTCACCAACGGCGGTCCCGGCACCTCGACGGAGTCGATCACGCTGCTGATCTACCGCGGCGGCTTCCAGGGCGGCGAGTACGCCTATCAGACGGCCAACGCCGTCCTCTACTTCCTCATCATCATCGTGGTCTCGCTGATCCAGTTCCGAGTCCTCAGCCGCAGAGAGGCGTCGTTCTGATGACATCGACCATCACCCCCACGACCGCGATCGCCCTCGGCGAGCCCGAGGGGCGGCGCCGGCCCTCCCGCGACACCTACCGGATCAACTGGTGGGCGACCGCGCTCATCGCGGTCTGCTCGCTGACGATCCTCCTGCCGCTCTACTTCGCCGTCGTGACCGCGCTGAAGACGCCCGACCAGCTCGGCGGCACCGGGTTCGAGCTGCCGACCTCGATCTCGTGGGGCAACTTCGCCGAGGCGTGGACGGCGACCCGCTTCCCGCAGGCCTTCGTGAACACCGCGCTGATCACGGTCGGAGCCGTCGTGCTGACGCTGTTCTCGAACTCGATGGTCGCCTACGCGGTCGCCCGGAACATGCACAGGCCGTTCTTCAAGGGCGTCTACTTCTACCTGCTCGCCGCGGTCTTCGTGCCGTTCCCGATCATCATGCTGCCGGTGGTGAAGGAGACGGCCCTGCTGGGCCTGGACAACCAGGCCGGGCTGATCCTGCTCTACGCCGTGTTCGGGCTCTCGATCAACACGTTCATCTACACCGCCTTCATCCGCTCGATCCCGATCGAGCTCGAGGAGGCGGCGCGCACCGACGGCGCCTCGACCTGGCGGACCTACTGGCAGGTGATCTTCCCGCTGCTCGGCCCGATGAACGCGACCGTCGGGATCCTGACCTGCGTGTGGGCGTGGAACGACTTCATCCTGCCGCTCGTGGTGCTCTCGGACCCGTCCGCCCGCACCCTGCCGCTGGCCGAGTACGTCTTCCAGGGGCAGTTCAACACGAACTACACCGTCGCCTTCGCGTCCTACCTGATGGCGATGGCGCCGCTCCTGATCGTGTACCTCTTCGCGCAGCGCTGGGTGGTCAGCGGAGTGATGCGCGGGTCGATCAAGTAGCGGTCGCGGCGAGCGCCGCCTCGAGCAGGTCGGTGAGCACGGTGCCGCGCGAGCCCGCGTCCTCCGGGTGCCACTGCACGCACCAGAGCGGCGCGGACTCGTGCTCGAGAGCCTCGACGGTGCCGTCGTCGGCGCGGCCGACCACGACGAGACCCTCGCCCGGACGGTCGACGGCCTGGTGGTGGGAGCTGCGGACATCGAGCTCGGCGGCGCCGAGGATGCCGGCGAGGGCGCTGCCCGGCTCGAGGGCCACGCGGTGGTCGACCATGCCGGACAGGTGCTCGCCGGGGACCGACCGGCCGACGTGACCGGCGCCGGGCAGGTGCTGCACGAGGTCGCCGCCGAGGGCGACGTTCACCAGCTGCATCCCGCGGCAGATCCCGACCAGCGGGGTCCGCGTCTCGACGGCGCGGCGGACGAGCGCGATCTGCGCACGGTCGGCCGCGGGGAAGGACTGGCCGCGATGCGGGTCGTCGGGTCGGCCGCCGTAGAGGGACGGGTCGACGTCCTCCCCTCCGGTGACCACGACGGCGTCCGCAGCGGCGAGCCGGCGCTCGAGCTCGGCGGTCCCGGCCTGCTCGGCGGCGACCCGGTCGACCACGAAGCCCGCGGCGGTGGCGGCCGAGACGACGCTCGCGGTCAGCAGCTGCAGCTCGATCTCGAACTCGGGATCCTCGCGGCCGCCGTCGGCGACGTCGACGACGAGCAGGACGGGGCGGTCGGAGGCCATGCGGACATCGTGCCACCCGGCCGGCACCTGCAGAACGTCGGCTGAGAGCACGGCCCCGTCGTCGACAGGCGAGGGACCCCGCTCTCGGCCGACGTTCTGCAGGACGCCGAAGACCTCTCCCGGGGTCTGGTCAGGATCCGCCCCCGGGATCTAGGATGTTCACGTTCACATTCCGTGCGAAGACGCACACCTCCGCGGCCCTGCGGATCGTGCCTCGACGCCGCACCCGATCACGAGGGCCATCTGCATGAGACGATCACGATCGGCGGTGAGGACCGCTCTGGCGGTCGCGACCGTCGCCGCCACGGCGCTGCTCGGCGCCACGGTCCCCAGCTCCGCCTTCGGAGCCACCGAGACCCCGCTCCTCCACTACACGTTCGACACCGCACCCACCGGCACCACGGTCGCCGACACCAGCGGCAACGGCTACAGCGCGACGCTGCGCGGCTCCGGTGCCCAGTTCCGCAACGGGCTCATCAGCCTCCCCGGCGGATCCGCCGCGGCCGCCCCCTACCTCGAGATCCCCACCGCCGGCCTCGTCGGCAAGAAGGACCTGACCTTCTCGACCTGGCTCTCCCACAAGGGCGGCACCGGCAACGTCGCCGCCGCGTTCGTCGGAGCGCCGGTCGCGTCCGGCGCCTCGTTCTCCTCCGGCTACTGGCTGCTCAACCCGAGCAACCTCTCCGGCTACACCAAGTCGGTCGTCACCAACTCGGTCAATGCGGGCGCTCCCTACAACACCGAGGTCGGCGCTGGAGCCACCGGCACCCCCACCCTCGGCGCGCGCACCCCCGCGGGCCTGTCGCTCTACACGACCGTCATCGACGGCACGACCGGCAAGCTCACGGTCTACGTGAACGGCGCGCAGATCTCGCAGACGGCGATCGCCCGCGACGTCGCGTCCTTCGGCTCGTCGCTGGTCGGCTACATCGCCCGCTCCACCTACAACGACCCGGGCTGGAACGGCGAGATGGACGACTTCGCCGTCTACGACAGCGCTCTCAGCAGCAGCTCCGTGCAGGCGCTCTACTCCTCGCAGGCCCTCGACCGCGCCGTCGCGTCGGTCACGGTGCCCACGGAGGCGACCGCCGGCTTCACGGTCCCCACCACCGCCAGCGGTGTCGGCATCACCTGGACGTCGAACAGCGCGGCCGTCGCGATCACCAGCGGCACCGCGACCGTCACGCGCCCCGCCGCGGGACAGACGGACGCCACCGCCACCCTCACCGCCACCTACAGGGTCGGCACCGAGACCCGCTCGGTCGACTACCCGGTGCGCGTCGCCGCGCAGCTGGACGACGCGACGAAGGTCCAGCGCGACCTCGCCGCGATCGCGATCCCGAACGTCGGCGACATCCGCACGAACGTCTCGGTGCCCTCCACCGGCACGCTCGGCTCGAGCATCGCCTGGAGCGTCGTCAGCCCGAGCGGAGCGACCGTCCGCGACGGCAGCGCCGCCGGCACCCGCACCATCGACGTCGACCGCCCCGCGACCGGGAGCCCCGCGATCGACGTGGTCGTCCGCGCGACCGCGACCAGCGGATCCACCACCCGGACCCGCGACTTCACCCTGCGGGTGCAGCCGCTGCCCGCCGGCACCGACGACACCGAGGCGTACGTCTGGGCGTTCTTCACCGGAGAGGGCGACGGCGCCGAGCGCATCAGCCTCGCCGCCTCGAAGGGCAACGACGCGCTGAGCTGGAACACGCTCAACGGCGGCAAGCCGGTCTTCACCTCGAACCTGGGGACGATGGGCCTGCGCGACCCGTTCATCATCCGCTCGCACGAGGGCGACAAGTTCTTCATGCTCGCCACCGACCTGAAGATCGACGGGCTCCCCGGCGGCTTCGACACCGCGCAGAAGTCGGGCTCGAAGTACATCGAGGTCTGGGAGTCGACCGACCTGGTGAACTGGTCCGCCCAGCGCCACGTCAAGGTCTCCACCGACTTCGCCGGCAACACCTGGGCCCCCGAGGCGTACTGGGACGACGAGCTCCAGACCTACGTCGTGTTCTGGGCCTCGAACATGTACCCGACCACGAACACGGCCGACCGCACCTCCGTCACCTACAACCAGATGATGTACGCGACGACCGAGGACTTCACCTCCTTCTCGGAGGCGAAGCCGTGGATCGACGTCAAGCGCGGCGCCGGCAAGGGCACCATCGACTCGACGGTCGCGAAGGACGGCGACACCTACTACCGCTTCACCAAGGACGAGGCGTCGATGACCCTCCGCGAGGAGAAGAGCACCGACCTGCTCGCCACCGTCTCGGGCTCGCTGCCCGGCACCGGCGGACCGGCGGACGAGTGGTCGCTGGTCAAGGAGAGGGTCGCCTCGGGCCTGCCCAACGGCGAGCCCGGCAAGACCTTCACCAGCGGTGAGGGCCCCAACGTCTTCCCCGCCAACGAGGGCGACGTGAACGGTCTCGACTGGTTCCTCTTCATCGACCAGCCGAACTACCACGACGGCCCGAACCACTACATCCCGTTCGGCTCGGACGACCTCGCGAACGGCGACTCGTGGGTGCCGCTCGGCAGCAAGCTCCGCACGGGCCTGCCGCAGAACGCCGACGGCGGCAAGCCGCGCCACGGCACCGTCATCCCGGTGACCCGCTCCGAGTACCAGAAGGTGCTCGAGGGCTACGCCCCCGGTCTGGCCGTCGCCTCGGTCGCTCCGCTGACCGCGACGACCACGGCCGGCACCGCGCCGGTCCTGCCCCGCGCCACGATCACGACCGCCGCCGGCACCACCAGCACGGTCGACGTGGCCTGGGACGCCGTCGCGCCCGCCGCCTACGCCTCGGCCGGGACCTTCACGGTCTCGGGCGTCGCGCAGGACGCGTCGCGCATGCCGGTGCAGGTCACGGTCACCGTGCAGTCCTCGCTGAAGGTGAGCGCGACCGCCACGTCGCGCTGCGTCGCCGGCAAGGTCGTGCTGACGGTCGTCGCCAAGAACGGCGACACCGTGCCGATGGACGTCTCGGTCAGCACCCCGGAGGGCGTGAAGACGTTCGCCGGAGTGAAGCCGGGCGCGTCCGCCTCCGCCGCCTACACGGTGCGCTCGACGCAGCTCGCCGCGGGCCAGGCGACGGTCACCGGCACGGCCACGGTCGGCGGCAAGACCGTCACCGCGACGGCCACCGCGCCGTACAGCGCGCGCAGCTGCGGCTGACGCACGGCACTCCCCGGGAGCCCGTCGCACCTCACCGGTGCGGCGGGCTCCCGTCGTTGTGCGGGGTGCGTGCGGGGTCGAGACACCGCCCTCTCGCCGAGACACCGCTCCGTCAACGGCGCCTCGACGTACAGCGCGGCGCCTCGGCGGATCCGGACTCGAGACACCGCCTGCGGGCCGAGACACCGCTCCTTCGACGGCGCGTCGGCGTGCTGCGCGGTGCCTCGGCGCACGGGCGGGCCCGGGGCCGTCCGCCCGGCGTCACCCGGCGACGGGCGCCGGCCCGCCCTCGAGCAGGTCGCGGACACTGCGCGGCTCGCGTCCGAGGAGGCGCCCGAGCTCGGGGCCGGTGCCCGCGAAGAAGCCGCGCTCGGCCGCCTGGTGCATCCCCAGCATGAAGCGCGCGAGGAACTCGGGCTGACCCGCCGCGACGCGCGCGGCCACCCACTCGTCGGCGGGGAGGACGCGCAGCTCGACGCTCCGCCCGCCGACCTCGGCCGCGATCCCGGCGATCTCCTCGAACGTCGGCGCCTCGGTCGCGGTCAGCGTGACCGGCCCGTCGTGAGGGCTCTCCGAGAGGAGGAGCCGGGCGGCCGCCTCCGACTCGTCCTCCCGCGCGGTCCACGAGACTCGGCCGTCGGAGGGGACCTCGATCACTCCCGACTCCCGCCACGGCCCGAGGAAGAAGTGCAGGCTGTGCGCGTAGAAGCCGTTGCGGAGCGACGTCCAGGCGAGACCGGACTCGTCCAGAAGGCGCTCGGTCGCGGCGTGGTCCCGGCTCGGGCCGAAGGGGGTGCCGTCGGCGGCGCCCTGGTGGCTCGTGTAGAGGACCCGCCCGACTCCGGCCGCGACGGCCGCGTCGACGGCGGTGCGGTGGAGGGCGACGGCGTCCGCCCGCGGATCACTCGAGGAGACGAGGAGCAGCTGATCGGCTCCGTCGAAGGCGGCCGGGAGGGAGGCGGGGTCCGCGTAGTCGCCGACGCGCACCTCCACGCCCCGCTCGGCGAAGCGGGCCGCCTTCGAGGCGTCGCGGGCGACGACGGCGATTCCGGAGGCGGGGACGGAATCGAGCAGATGGTCGACGGTGGCGCCGTTCAGAGCGCCGGTCGCACCGGTGACGATGATCATGGAGAGAGCCTTCCGATGAGGGGTATCAGCGATACCACTGCGAAGATAACCATGGAATTCCACCGATAGCAACAGTGCGCTACCGTCGATACGTGACCCCCACTCCTCCGACCGACACGCGGCTGCGCATCATCGAGGCGGCCGCGGGCCTCCTCCGCGATGAGGGCGCCGCGGCCGTCACCACGCGCGCGGTCGCCCAGGCGGCCGGGCTCCAGGCCCCCGCGATCTACCGCCTCTTCGGCGACAAGGACGGCCTGCTCGAGGCGGTCGCGGAGCACGTGCTGACCACCTGGGTCGACTCGAAAGCGCGCACGGTCGAGGCGGCCGTCGCCGGCGGCGTCGACCCGGTCGAGGATCTGCGCGCGGGCTGGGCCGCACAGGTGGAGTTCGGCCTGGCCAACCCCGCGCTCTTCCGCCTCATCGTCGATCCGGGCCGCGCCTCCGCATCACCGGCCGCGCTCTCCGGGAGACGGGTCCTCGCCGCGCGCGTGCAGCGGGTGGCCGCCGCGGGCCGCCTCCGCGTGCCGGAGGACCGCGCCGTCGGCCTCATCCAGGCGGCGGGCGTCGGTACGGTCAGCACCCTGCTCTCGACCCCTGCCGAGGACCGCGACCCCGGCCTCCCTGACGCCGCGCTCGACGTCGTGCTCGCGGGGATCCTCACCGATCCGCCCTCCTCCGGCGACGGCGGGCGCCTCACCGCCCTCGTCGGCGTCCGGGCACTCGCGCCGGAGCTCGCCGGCCTCACTCCCGCGGAGCGCCTGCTGCTCGCGGACTGGCTCGACCGTGCCCTCGCGGCCGCCGCGCAGGAGTGACGGACGCCCTCCCGCCGCAGGAATGACGGAGCCTCCGTTCCGCTGAGGACCGCAGCGATCCGACCGCGCGTCTAGGCGCGCTTGCCGTCGGGCGGGAGGATCGACGCCTGGATGAGCGGCACCGGGAAGTGCGACGCCCGCAGCGGGTCGAGCAGGCTGTCGGTGATCCCGGCGGTGAAGTCCTCCGTCCCGAAGACCTTGAACAGCGCCTCCCGACCGAATTTCGAGCTGTCGGCGACGAAGAACGCCTCGCGTGCGGACGCCATCATCAGTCTCTTGAGCTCGAGCTCGTAGCTGGTGGTGCTGTAGATGCCGTCGTCGCCCACGGTGTCGGCGCCGAAGATCGCGACGTCCACTCGCAGGTTCGAGAGCTGCTGCACCGAGGTGGGTCCCCACATCGAGAAGGCGTTCGGCAGGAGCTCGCCCCCGATGAAGACGAGGTGGATCGTCTGCTTGCGGGCGACGGCGAGGGCGACCCGGAGGTCGCCGGTCACGACGGTGAGGCGCTGGTTCTCGAGGTGCCGGGCGACCTCGAGCGTCGTGGTGCCGCCGTCGAGGAGGATCGTCTGCCCCTCGAGGACGCGCTCGGCCATCGCCCGCCCGATCGCCGCCTTCTCGCTGCGGTGCAGCTCCTCCTTGAAGTGGTGGGGAGTCTCGGACTGCTTCACCGGGATCGCGCCTCCGTGCGTGCGCTTGACCAGGTCCATCGCCTCGAGCCGCTCGAGGTCGCGCCGGATCGTCGACGGAGTGACGTCGAACCGCTCCGCGAGGTCTCGCACCGACTGGAAGCCGCCGTCCTGGAGGGCGTCGACGATCTCTGCTTGACGGGACATCCCACACCTCGATCCTGGTCTCGCCTCCGTCGAGGCTACGGGGCGGAGCGAGCAGGAGGCGCAGACGGCGCGCGGAAACGCGCAGATTGCGCGCATGCGCGGGTGACTGCACGCCGAATCCGCCGGGCGCGCGGGGAACCTGCGCGGTCTGGCGCAGCCGTTGCGCCGGCAATGCGCGATTCGCGCGCTTCTTCCGATGGATGCGCGAAAGAGTGCAGGCATCTGCGCGTTATCGCTTGACGGAGTGCTCGATCAGCGATTAGCGTCGGGCTCCTGCGACGGATTCCGACACAGCAGCGTCAGAACACCGCACCGGATGAAGGCCGAACGGCCGCCATCCTCTCGTTCACGAAGGAGTCAACGAATGGACCGCTCTCGACTTTTCCGAGGCATGACGCTCGCAGCGGGCGCCGCAATCCTCCTCACCGGATGCACGACCGTCGGCGCCGGCTCCGACACCGCCGCCGGCAGCGGCGGCTCGGCCGCCCCCGGCGACATGGTCATGGTGACCGTCGTCAAGGCGCAGACCATTCCGTGGTTCCAGCGCATGGCCGTCGGCGTGCAGGACTTCGCCGACGAGACCGGGATCGACGCCCGCCAGGAGGGCGCCGACGACGTCAGCCCCGAGAAGCAGACCGCGATCGTGCAGGACCTGATCGCGCAGCGCCCGACGGCCATAACCGTCGTCCCGAACTCGCCCGAGTCGCTCAGCAACGTGCTCGCCCAGGCCCGTCAGCAGGGCATCATCGTCGTCTCGCACGAGGCGTCCGGCATCGAGAACGTCGACGTCGACATCGAGGCCTTCGACAACGCGTCGTACGGCTCCGAGATCATGGACAATCTCTCGGAGTGCATGGGCGGCGAGGGGAAGTACGTCCAGTTCGTCGGCGGGCTGACCGCGAAGACGCACATGGAGTGGGTCGAGGCGGCATACGAGACGCAGCAGGCCGACTCCCCCGGCATGACCCGCGTCGAGACCCCCATCGAGAGCACCGACAACCAGGAGACCGCGTACGAGCGCGCGAAGGAGATCCTCGCGAAGTACCCGGACATCGCGGGCTTCCAGGGCTCGGCCGGCAACGACGTCCCCGGCATCGCGCGCGCGGTGCAGGAGGCCGGCCTCCAGGACCAGGTGTGCGTGATGGGCACCTCGATCCCGTCGGTGGCCAACCAGTACCTGGCCGACGGCTCCATCGACAAGATCTTCTTCTGGGACCCGGCCCTCGCCGGTGAGGCCCAGCTGTCGATCGCGAAGATCCTCGCCGACGGCGGCGAGATCACCGAGGGCACCGACCTCGGCGTCGAGGGCTACGACTCGCTCAAGAAGCTCGACGGGTTCGACAACGTCTTCGTCGGGAACGCGTCCGTCGCGGCCGACGCGGAGACCGCCGCGCAGTACGACTTCTGATCCCCCTCCACCCCCGCTCCGGGGCGCGCCGCCCGCGCGCCCCGGAGCACCCTCAGGAAGGTCGACGATGACCGACGCTCCCCCCGGCACCACCGCTCCGATCCTCAGCGCCCGCGGCATCACCAAGCGATTCGGCGGCGTCACCGCTCTCGACGGCGTCTCGCTCGACCTGATCCCCGGGGAGGTGCACTGCCTCGCCGGCGAGAACGGCTGCGGCAAGTCCACCCTGATCAAGATCATCTCCGGGGCCGAGCGCCCCGACGCGGGCGAGATCTCCATCGACGGGGACACCCGCTCCCGGATGGACACCACCTCCGCGATCACGAGCGGGATCCAGGTCATCTACCAGGACTTCTCGCTCTTCCCCAACCTCACGGTCGCCGAGAACATCGTGCTGACCTCGGCCGTCGCGGCGAAGCACCGCCTCTACCGCGCCGGCACCGCGCGCCCCCGGGCGAAGGCCATCGTCGACGAGCTGCAGCTCGACCTGGACCTCGACGCCGACGTCGCCGACCTCTCGGTCGCGGACAAGCAGCTCACCGCGATCTGCCGCGCCCTCGTCAACGACGCGCGCGTCATCATCATGGACGAGCCCACCACCGCGCTGACGCACACCGAGGTGGCGCGGCTGTTCACGATCGTGGAGCGGCTGCGCAGCCGCGGCGTCGCGCTCGCGTTCGTCTCGCACAAGCTCGAGGAGGTCCTCGAGATCTCGCAGCGGGTGACGATCATGCGCTCCGGTCGCGTGGTCACCAGCGGCCCCGTCGCCGACTTCGACCGCCGCTCCATCGCCGAGCACATGACCGGCCGCGAGCTCGACGAATCGCGGATCGTGAGCACGCTCGACGAGTCGGCGCCCCCGATGCTCGAGGTCGTCGGCCTCTCCCGCCCCGGAGCCTTCCACGACGTCTCGTTCTCGGTGCGCCCGGGCGAGATCCTCGGCATCACCGGGCTCCTGGGCTCTGGCCGCACCGAGATCGCGGAGGCCGTCTTCGGCTCCCAGCCCGCCGCCTCCGGGATCATCGCCGTGGACGGAGCACCCACCGCGGTGCGCAGCATCCGCGACGCCGTCCGCGCCGGGATCGGCTACGTGCCGGAGGACCGCCTCTCGCAGGGCCTCTTCCTGGAGAAGCCGATCGCGGACAACATCATCGCGGGCTCCCTCGACGCGCACCGCACGCCGTGGCGCTCGCTCGACAAGCGGCGGATCCGCGCGACCATCGACCGGCTCTTCGCCGAGCTGTCCATCAAGGCCCCGAACCCCCAGGCGCCCGTCCGCTCCCTCTCGGGAGGCAACGCTCAGCGCGTGGTGATCGCGAAGTGGCTGGCGACCGACCCGAAGGTGCTGATCCTCAACGGCCCCACGGTCGGTGTCGACGTCGGCTCGAAGTCGCAGATCCTCGAGCTGCTGCGGCGCGAGGCCGCCCGCGGTATGGCCGTCGTCGTGATCTCGGACGACGCCCCCGAGCTGGTCGCCTGCTGCCACCGCGTGCTGGTGGTCGCCCGGGGCCGCATCGCGCACGAGCTCCGCGGCGACGAGATCACCGCAAAGAACCTCCAGAACAGAATGGCGGTCTGACGTGTCCACGCTCCGATCCCTGCGAGGCGCGAACAACGAGGGCGTCCTCGCCCTGGTCCTGGTCGCCCTCGTGATCGTCATGACGGCCGTGAACCCGGTCTTCTTCAGCGCGACGACGGGTCTGTCGATCCTCCGCAGCGCCACCGTGCCGCTGATCTTCGCGCTCGCGGTCCTGATCGTCATCGTCTCCGGCGGCATCGACGTCTCGTTCGCGGCCGTCGCGATCTTCTCGGCCTACACAGCGGTCAGCGTCACCCTCGCCACCGGGCAGGACCTCCCCGCCCTCGCGATCATCGCGATGGCCGTGGTGATCGGCGCGGTGCTCGGTCTGGTCAACGGCTTCGTGATCGCGCGGTTCCGGCTTCCCACGCTGATCGTCACGCTCGGCACGCAGGGCGTGTTCGTCGGCGTGATGTACACCTTCGTCGGCGCCCAGTACTACGCGCAGCTGCCCCCGTCGCTCGCGGCACTCTCCTCGGTCAACGTCGTCGACGTGGCGACCTCGGGCGGCCGCGCGGCCCTCCACCTGATGACGCTGCTCGCCGTCGTGCTCGCGGTCGTGGTCTGGCTGATGCTGACGCGCACGATGTTCGGACGCTCGCTCTACGCGATCGGCGGCGACATCGAGGCCGCCCGGCGGGCCGGCTTCCGCGTGGTCAGGACCCAGCTCTCGGTCTACGTCCTCGTCGGCGTCCTCGCCGCCCTGGCCGGGATCGCGCACATGGTCCTCGGCCGCAGCGCGAACCCGCAGGACCTGGTCGGCGACGAGCTCGACATCATCGCCGCGGTCGTCCTCGGCGGCGCGTCGATCTTCGGCGGCCGCGGGTCGGTGCTCGGCACGGTGCTGGGCGTCGTCCTGATCCAGGTGATCAACAACAGCCTGCTCCTCGCCGGCGTCCCCAGCGCCTGGCTGCGCGCCGCGGTCGGTGTCCTGCTGATCGTCGGAGTCGGCGTGCAGGCGATCGCCGCGCGCCGCAAGGCGAAGCGGGTCCGGCCTGTCGACGACGACGTGAGCCACGAACGAGAGAGCGCGAGGGTCGCATCATGACCGACGGATCCCGGACCACCTCCGAGCACCCGGCTCGGCGCATGAACGACCGCCTCGACGCGTTCACCCGCGGTGTCGTCGGACGCGCGTCGGGCAACCGCGGGACGGGCCGGATGCTCATCGCGCTCGTCGTCGCGGTCGCGATCTTCGCGATCGCCAATCCCCGCGTGTTCCTCAGCCCGCTCAACCTGCAGAACATCGGCGTCGCGGCTCCCGAGATCGGCGTGATCGCCATCGCGATGATGCTCGCCATGCTCACGGGCGGCATCGACCTCTCCCTCGTGGCGATCGCCAACCTGTCGGCGGTGACGATGGCGACGATCTACTCCCAGGTCGCCGCCGCCGACCCCGCCGCCGCAGAGGCGATGACCGTGCCGATCGTCCTCGCGGGCCTGGTCGTCGGAGTCCTCTGCGGCGCCCTCAACGGGTTCCTCGTGAGCGTCGTCGGGATCACCCCGATCCTGGCGACCCTCGGCACCATGCAGATCCTCAACGGAATCGCGGTGGTGTGGACCGGCGGGACCACGCTCTACGGAGCACCGTCGGCCCTGACGACCTTCGGCATGATGGCCGTCGGGCCCGTCCCGGTGCTGTTCCTCGTGCTGCTCGTGGTGGCCGTCGCGGTCGCCCTGCTGATCAACACGACCTCCCTCGGCCGCAAGGTGCAGCTGGAGGGGGCGAACCCCGAGGCCGCGCGCTTCTCGGGCATCCGCAGCGTCAGCGTCCTCTCGCGCAGCTACATGATCGGCGGGCTGCTCGCCGGCGGCGCCGGGGTGCTGTTCCTCGCCCGCAACCCCACCGCCTCCGCCGACTACGGCTCCTCCTACGTGCTGCTCGTCATCGTCATCGCGGTGCTGGGCGGGACGAACCCGTCGGGCGGCTTCGCCTCGGTCGCCGGAGTCGTGCTCGCCACGCTCACCCTCCAGGTCGTCTCGAGCGGATTCACCGCTCTGCGGTTGACCTCCTACGAGTACGCCATCGCCCAGGGCGTCCTCCTCATCGCCGTCATGGTCCTCGACTCCGTCACCGCGAACCGGCCGCGCCGGCAGCGGGCGACGACCCCGACCCCTCCCGCGCCCGCGCGGCCCACCGTGGACGCGTCCACCAGAACGGAGCACCAGTGAAGAAGATCATCAACGAGCCGAAGGACTTCGTCGACGAGTTCGTCGAGGGCATCCTGCTCGCTCACCCGACCCTGGTGAAGACGCCGGGCACCGACCTGCGGATCCTCGCCCGCGCCGACGCCCCGGTCACGGGGAAGGTCGGAATCGTCACGGGCGGCGGCTCCGGTCACCTGCCGCTGTTCAAGGGCTACGTCGGCACGGGGCTGTGCGACGCGGTCGCCATCGGCAACGTGTTCTCCTCGCCGTCGTCCGCGCAGATCCTGGAGGCGACCAAGGCCGTTGACGGTGGCGCCGGCGTCCTCTACCTCTACGGCAACTACGGCGGCGACGTCTTCAACTTCGACCTCTCGGTCGACATGGCCGAGCTCGAGGGGATCCGCACGCTGACCGCCCTCGGACGCGACGACGTCGCCAGCCAGCCGAAGGAGCGGGCCGCCGACCGCCGCGGAGTCGCCGGCATCTTCTTCGCGTTCAAGGCGGCCGGTGCCGCCGCCGAGCGCGGGGACTCGCTCGACGAGGTCGCGGCCGTCGCCGAGGACATCATCGAGCACACGGCGACCATGGGAGTGGGGCTCTCCCCGACGATCCTCCCGATGACGGCCAAGCCCAGCTTCGAGCTGGCCGAGGACGAGATGGAGATCGGGATCGGGATCCACGGCGAGCCCGGCATCCACCGCGGCGCCCTCGAGTCGGCGGACAGCATCGCCGAGCACCTCACGGAGCGGCTCGTCGCGGACCTCGGCATCGGCGAGGGCGACCGCGTGGCCGTGCTCGTCAACGGCATGGGCGCCACTCCCCTCGAGGAGCTGTACCTGCTCTACCGGCGGGTCCACGGGCTCCTCGCCGAGCGCGGCGTCACCGTCGCGAAGAACTACATCGGCGAGTACGCGACCAGCCTCGAGATGGCCGGAGCGTCGATCTCGCTCCTCGCCCTCGACGACGCGCGCCTCGAGCTGCTGAACGCCCCCGCCCAGTCACCCTTCTTCAGAGAGGTCTGATCACGATGAACGGAACCGAACTCACCTCCGCGATCGCGAAGTGCCTGGTCGTCTTCCCCGAGCACGCCGACGAGCTCGGCGACCTGGACCAGGCGCTCGGCGACGGCGACCTGGGCATCACGGTGTCGCTCGGCGCCAAGGCCGCCCGCGAGGCGCTCGCGCAGCTCCCGGACACGGCGACGCCGACCGAGGTCGTGCTCGCCTGCGCCAAGGCCTTCGCCAACGCGAATCCGTCGACCATGGCCGCGCTCGTCGCGGGCGCGCTGCTCGCCGGCTCCCGGGTCTGGGGCGACGCCGCCACCATCGGCTCCGACGACGTCAGCGCCTTCGCGCTCGCGGCCGCCGAGTCGATCAGCCAGCGGGGCAAGTCGCAGGTGGGCGACAAGACGATCCTCGACGCGATGTTCCCCGCGGCTGAGGCGCTGCGCACGTCGGAGCCCGGCCCCGCCGCCCTCGACGCGGCGATCGCGGCCGCGGAGCAGGGCGTGATCAGCTCGAAGGAGCTGCAGTCCCGCCGTGGTCGCGCGTCGTGGCTGCAGGACCGCAGCATCGGCCTGCAGGACCCCGGAGCCACCGCCTACCTGCGGTTCCTCCAGTCCTGGAGGGCCGCCAATTCGGAGACGACCTCCGACACAGAGATGAAGGTGCACTGAGATGGCGAGAATCGGATTCCTCGGACTGGGGACCATGGGACGCGGGATGGCGGACAACCTCGTGAAGGCGGGGCACGACGTCACCGTCTGGAACCGCAGCGCGGTGCCCGAGGTCGCGGGAGCAGCGACGGCGGAGTCCGTCGCCGACGCGGCGGAGGGCGCCGACTTCGTCCTCTCCTGCTTCGCCGACGACACGGCCGTGCGCGAGGTCGTCCTCGCCGAGGGCGGGCTCGCCGGCCTCGTCGACCCGTCGACGATCGTCATCGACCTGTCCACGATCAGCCCTGAGGCGAGCGACGAGGAGCGCGCGGCGTTCGACGCCCGCGGCGTCCGCTTCCTGGACGCCCCGGTGTTCGGCTCGAAGGGCGAGGCCGCGGCGGGCGGTCTCTGGGTCGTCGTGGGAGGCGACGCCGAGGTCTTCGCCGAGGCGCGGCCCGTGCTCGAGGCGATCAGCGAGACCGTCCACCACATCGGCCCCGGCGGCTCCGGTGCGCGGATGAAGCTGGTCGGCAACCTGATCGTCGCGTCGCAGCTGCTCGCGCTCGGCCAGGCTCTCACCCTCGCCGAGAAGGGCGGGCTCGACCTGCACAAGGTCCTGGAGGTGCTCGCCGTCACCGACTTCAAGTCGCCGATCTTCGACGGCGTCGGTCCCTCCGTCCTCGCCGGCGACTACTCGCCGTCCTTCGCCCTCGCGCTGATGCAGAAGGACGCGGGGCTGATCCAGGCCTACGCGGACAGCGTCGGCGCGCCCGTCCCCGGCGTCGCGACGGCCCGCCACTACATCGACGAGGCGATGGCCGCCGGCTTCGGCGGGGAGAACGCCTCGGCGCTGATCAAGGCGATCGCCGCCGAGGCCGGCGTCGACCTGACCCGGCGCTGACCCTCGGCCCCGGGGGAGCCCCTGCCCGGCCGCCACGGCCGCCGCACGGGCTCCTCCGGGCCCTCCCCGCCCCGGCCGCGCCGCGTGCTTCACTGGACGGATGACCACGCGTGACGACCACATCGCCGACTTCGCCGAGTTCCTGACCGCCTCCCCCTCCTCGTACCACGCGGCAGCCGAGGCGGCACGGCGCCTCGAGGGAGCCGGATTCACGGGGCTGGACGAGACGCAGGCCTGGCCGGCGGACTCCGGCCGCTACTACGTCGTCCGCGACGGCGCGATCATCGCCTGGCACCTGCCCGAGGGCGCCGGGTCGACCACTCCCTTCCGCATCCTGGGCGCCCACACCGACTCCCCCGGCTTCATGCTCAAGCCCCGGCCGACGATCGGCTCGAAGGGCTGGCTGCAGGCCGGCGTCGAGATCTACGGCGGCCCGCTGCTCAACTCCTGGCTCGACCGCGAGCTCGAGCTGGCCGGGCGCGTGGTCACCCGCGACGGCTCGACGCGCCTGCTCCGGACCGGTCCGCTGCTGCGAATCCCGCAGCTCGCGATCCACCTCGACCGCACGGCGAACGAGGGCCTCACCCTCGACCGCCAGAAGCACACCGTCCCCGTGTTCGGCATCGGCGACGCCTCCGAGGTCGACCTGATCCAGCTGCTCGCTGCGCACGCCGGGCTCGACGACGCCTCCGACATCGCCGGGTACGACCTGCTCACCGCCGACACGCAGGCGCCGCGCCGCTTCGGCCTCGACGAGATGTTCCTCGCCGCCGGGCGGATGGACGACCTCAGCTCCGTGCACGCCGGCCTGGTCGCGCTCCTCGCGGCGAGCGCCGATCCCGCGGCGTTGCCCGCGCACATCAGCATGCTCGCCGCCTTCGACCACGAGGAGCTCGGCTCCGCGAGCCGGTCCGGAGCGAGCGGGCCGTTCCTCGAGGACGTCCTCTCGCGCATCGGCTCGGCCCTGGGCGCCGGCGTCGACGAGCGCGCCCGGGCGATCGCCGCCTCCTGGTGCCTCTCGGCCGACGCGGGCCACTCCGTGCACCCCAACTACTCCGAGAAGCACGACCCCGCGAACCAGCCGGTCGCCGGGAAGGGGCCGCTGCTCAAGATCAACGCGACCCAGCGCTACGCGACGGATGCGCGCGGCGCGGCGCTGTGGGCGGGCGTCTGCGAGCGCGCCGGCGTCGGGTACCAGGAGTTCGTCTCGAACAACTCGGTGCCGTGCGGATCCACGATCGGCCCGCTGACCGCGACCCGCCTCGGCATCTCCACGGTCGACGTGGGAGTCCCGCTGCTCTCGATGCACTCGGCGCGCGAGCTCGCCCACGTGGACGACCTGGTCGCCCTGACCGCGGCGATCGAGGCGTTCTTCACTCCCTGAGCCGAGTCGGCGCACGCCGGGCAGCGACGCCGGGCCCGCGCACGCAAGGCTGAGACGCCGGACCTGCGCACGCAAGGCGGGGAGGCCGGATCCTGCTCCCGGCGGGCCCGCGGCCGCTCTCAGCCTCGATCGTGCAGGTCTCAGTCGCCGGGCGGCCGCCGGCGCTGCTGCTTCGTCTCGGAGCGCTGCTGCTTCGCGGCGAGGCGTCGGCGGGTGGAGCCGCGCGTGGGCCGGGTCGGGCGCCGCGGGGCGGAGGGAGGCGCGAGGGCCGCCGTGACGATCCCGCGGAGCATCTCGAGGGCCGTCTCGCGGTTGCGCAGCTGGGAGCGCTCCTGCGCCACCGTGACGGTGACCGCTCCGGAGACGAGCCGCCGCCCGAGGCGCTCGAGCAGGCGGGAGCGCTGCTCGTCCGAGAGGGCCGTCGACTCCTCGACGTTCCAGGTGAGCTGCACGCGGCTGTCGGAGGTGTTCACGTGCTGCCCGCCGGGGCCGGAGGAGCGCGAGAACCGCCACTGCAGCTCCGATGCGGGGACGACCAGTCCCGGCCGCACCTCGAGATCCATGCGACAAGCCTGGCACGCGCCCGCCGCGGAGGGGGAGCGCCCGCGATCCGCTCCCGGGTGCGGTGTCCTCTTCCGGACATGTCCGCTACAGGCTCTTGTCCCCGCGGTGGTCACGTCCGGACACTGGAGAGGTGCCCGGGCGGCGCATCGGCCGACTCCTCATCGCCACCCGAAGGCGTCGAGGGGCCGGCCGCACCCCGTTTGCGACGATGGCGGGCATGACGATCCTCGACGGTCTCCTCGCGCGCCTCGACGAGGAGGGCGCCCGCGACGGACTGCCGCCCGGCGCCGTGGAGGCGGCCCGGCTCGCACTGGCCCGTGCTCGTGACGCGCACGATCCCGAGGAGCGGGCCGCGGCACTCGCGCCGCTCGCCCGGCAGATCTCGGACTCCTGGCCGCACGCGTCGACGCTCGGCCGGGACGTGCTCGGGTACGTGCAGGGACTGCGCCGGTAGCAGGTGCGGCCCGGGCCTCGCGCGGGCCCAGTCCTCGCGGGGGCCGAGGCCTCGCTGGGCCCCGTCCCCGCTGTGGCCCGCGGCGTCTCAGTCCTCGCGCGGCACCGTCTCGGCGAGGTCGATCTCGCCGTCGTGCAGCGCACCCGGCTCGAGCGCCTCCGGATCGTCGAGCACCTGCTCACCGGCACCGGCGTCGCTGTCGCGGTTGTGCGAGTCCGCCGCCCATGCTGTCCCGAGCGCGAAGAGCGTCGCGACGCCGTAGTGCTCCATCGCGGCGGCCACGCGGCGGCGGCCGGTCCGCGGGTTCATGCCGAGCCGGTGCGACGCGGTCTCGAGCGTGACGCCCTGGCGCATCAGCCGGAGCAGCGGGAGCCAGCTCTGATCGACGGCTCCGATCGGCGCGGCCTGCCGCCACAGCACCTCGAAGTACGACTCGACCAGCCCCGCCAGTGCCGCATGGCGCACGCCGAGCACGCTGGTCGGCTTCGTCTCGCCCCACTCGAACGGGACGGCGAGGTGATCGCCGTCGACCCAGAACCAGCTCGGCGGGCTCTCGAGGAGCCGGTACTCGACGCCCGCCGCCTGGTACGCCTGCACCCGGGCGAGCACTCGCGGGTCGCGCGCGCCGGCGGCCGGCATGATCACGCGCACCCGGTCCTTCGCCGCGAGCGCGTGCCCGAAGCGGACCGCCCGCTCCGTCGGCGGGTCGAGGAACCGCTCCACGTTCGGGAGCACCGCCACGAGCGAGCCGGAGTCGCGGCGCACCAGGTCGAACCAGAGGTCCTCGGACGCGTGCGGCCCGTGGCGGAGGAGCGTCGGTACGGGATCCGTCGTGTCCTCGCCGACCCGCCAGGCGCCGAGCAGCATCGGCAGCCCCGCGACCACGCTCTCGATCCCGTCCAGCGACTCCCTGCTCGCCCGCCGCGCCGACTCGGTGTGCCGGGCGATGGCCGCGGCCGCCCACTCCATCGGCGCCGGGAAGTCGAGCTGCTCGCCCTCGCCGCCCATGAGCCCCCGGCCGCGGAGCCGCTCGATCGCCGCGTCGACCTCGGCCTCGTCGATGTGCGTCAGCTCCGCCGCGTCGGCCAGCGTCGCCGGCCGCCCCCGCAGCAGCGCGGCCAGGAGTCCGTCGTCGTCCATGCGTCTCCTTCGCTGTGGGCCGTCACCCGAGGGTGCCGTCTCCGGGGTCCGGGGAGCAAGGGACGCGCGGCTCGTCGAGCGCGACTCCGGGTTCGATGCCCGTCGCGCCGACCTCCGCGTCGAGCGAGGACATCGTGCCGAGCGCCTCACGGCACGCCCTACGCCGGAAGCCGCCGTGCACGCTCGACCCTCGGATCCGGCGTGCACGGCGGCTTCTGGCGTGCACGGGCCAGTCCTCCACAGCAGGCGGGTCGGGCGGGCAGCGGGGGCGGGACACTCGATCCGTCACCTTCAGCCCGACGCGCCTCGAGATGCACCGTCGCGGACGAGCAGGGCCGCGGCGAACAGCCCGCCGATCGAGCCGCCGACGATCCCCACGTCGAGCGGTCGCACCGCTCCTCCTGCTGCCATGTGCGCGACCGTACCGGCGCGCGTGCGGCGCCCGTTCCTACAGACGGCGGAACAGCGCCCCTCAGGCGCGGTCGTCCGCGCGCAGCGACCGGATCATCCCGCGGAGCAGGCGCGCCGCCGCCTGCCGCTCCTCCTCCGCGAGCCCCTCCAGCATCCGCAGCTCCACCCCGCGGACGGCGGCGGAGGCCTCGGCGAGGCTGCGGCGCCCGCGCTCGGTGAGCCGGGCGGGCAGCGCCTTGCCGACCGGAGCCGCATCCGGGCGGGTGACGACCCCGTCGCGCTCGAGGGTCTGCAGCAGCACGTTCATGGACTGGCGCGTGACGAAGGCGCCGCGGGCGAGCTCCGAGTTCGAGAGGCCGGGCCGCTGGGCGAGGAGCTCGAGGCAGGAGTAGTGGGTGACCGTCATCCCGAGCGGGCGGAGCACCGCCTCCATCGCCGCGCGCAGGGCGCTCGACGCCTCCTTGAGGAGGTAGCCGAGCGAGGTCTCGAGGTCGATGCCGTCTTGACTCATGTCAGTATTCTGACATACGCTTTTCCGTGTCAGAAAGCTGACACAACCGAGGAGGAACACCATGCCCGTCACCGGCCCCGACTTCGTCTCGCTCCAGGTCCGCGACCTCGATGCGTCCCAGGCGTTCTACGAGCACTACCTCGGCCTGGTCCGCTCGCCCGCCGGCCCGCCGCACGCCGTCGTCTTCACGACCACCCCGATCGCCTTCGCCCTGCGCGACCTCGCGCCCGGCACCGACCTCGACTCCGCCTCCCGCCCCGGGGTGGGCGCCGCGATCTGGCTGCACGCGACCGGCGTGCAGGAGATCCACGACGCGCTCGTCGCCGACGGGCACAGCGTCGTCGCGGATCCGATCGACGGACCCTTCGGGCGCACCTTCACGTTCGCCGACCCGGACGGCTACCACGTCACCCTGCACGACCGCGCCTGAGCGGGGCGGGGCGCCTCAGACCATCGACCGCAGCTGAGCGGCGAAGAGGTGCAGCGAGCGGTCGACCTCGGGCAGCGCCGGCGTCCGGTTCAGGTGCCCGTGCGGCATGCCGGCGGCCAGGTGCCCGGTCACGGCGACGCCCGCCTCCGCGAGCTGGCGCAGGAGCAGCTCGGCCGACCCGCGCAGCTCGTCGTACTCGTTCACGAGGACCGTGACCGGAGGCAGACCCGCCAGCGGCGCGGAGCCGGGCAGCGCCTCGACGGGGAGGTCGGAGATCCGGCCGAGGTAGGTGCGCACCATGCCCTCGATGCTCGACGGAGGGAAGCGGAGGACCGGCGGCAGCTCCCGCAGCTCGGCCGCGATCGCGTCGTCGACGGCGGGGTTGGGGAAGTGCGCGAAGGGGTAGGCCAGGAGCACGTGCTCCGGCAGCCGCGCGCCGGCATCGCGCTCGCGGAGGACCGCGCCGAGGGCCAGGGCGGCCCCCGCGCTCGCGCCGCCGATCGCGACCGGTGTCGATCCGGCCTGCGTGCTGCGGAGGTGCCGCCAGGCGGCGTGCACGTCGTCGAGGGGGACGGGGTAGCGGACGTCGGGGCCGGCGAGCCGGTAGTCGACGGAGACGACCCGGGCCCGCGCCCGGTCGGCGAGCTCCGCCGCGACGACGTGCGACTCGCTCATGTCGACGCTGCCGGCGGCGAACCCTCCTCCGTGCACCCAGAGCAGAGCGCGCTCGGGCGCGGCGGGCACGTACACGCGTAGCGGGACCGGTCCGTGCGGGCCGGGTGCCGTCTCCGTGACGACGTCGATCCCCTCGGGCAGCGCCCAGGGCCCCGGGTCCTCCTCGAAGGCGGCCATGCGGGCGGCCTGCTCCGCGTCGAGCGGATACGCGAGGCCGTCCAGGAGGGGCAGCCGATCGGCGAGGTACGGATCGAGCGGCATCGGCGCCTCCTGCGGGGTCGGGGTCGCGGACCACGCTAGCCCGACCGCGGCGCCCAGGTCCTCGAGCGGTGCCGGCTCAGCCGCGGCGCTGCAGCAGCAGCACGCCGTCCAGGAGCACTGCGGCCGTGCCGTCGGGGGCGGTCACGGCGCGCTCCCGCGTCTCGACGAGCAGGGCGGTCCACTCGGCCGGGTCGAGGGCGAGCTCGGCGAGCTCCTCCTCGGGGGCGACGAGGTGCGCGGCTCCGTGCCGGTGCTCGTCGGCGCTCGCCCACGGCGGAGGCGCGACGTGCGAGACGACGGCGAGGCGCCCGCCCGGAGCGACGACGGAGGCCGCCCGCCGCAGCACCTCGATCCGCGGGAACTCGGCCATCGAGTGCAGGAAGCTCGCCGTCACCAGATCGAACTCCCCCACGACCGGCCAGCCCTCGGCGAGGTCGGCCTGCACGAGCTCCACCTCGGCGCCGTGCTCGGCCGCGGCCGCGCGCGCCCGGCCCAGCGCCGTCTCGGAGAGGTCGAGCCCGGTCACGCGCCAGCCGAGCGACGCGAGCCACAGCGCGTCCGCCCCCTCGCCGGCGCCGAGGTCGAGGGCGCGGCCCGGCGTCAGCGAGCCGACCAGCCCGACCAGCGTCGCGTTCGGGCGGCCCGACCAGATCCGATCGGAGTCGGCGTAGCGCGCCTCCCACTGCTCGCGTGCGGTGCTCATGCTGCTCCTCGTCCCCGGGCGCAGGGGCACCCGGGTCGAGGATGCCGCGCCGCCGCTCCGGCCGCCAGCGGTCGTGCCGAAGCGGCACGGGCGCCCGCACCCGCGGATCGGACGGCCGGACGGAGCCGGACGCCGCGCGGACCCGCCGGACGCACTTCCCCGACACGCCCCGCGCCGATTAGCGTCGGTGCATGGCCCTCCGACTCGAAGAGATCATCGTCGACTGCACCGACTTCCGCACGCTCGGCCACTGGTGGCAGGAGGCGCTCGGCTGGGACGTCGTCGACGAGGACGAGGACGGCATCGAGCTGCTCGCCCCGTCGGGCCGGGGGCCGAGCCTGCTCTTCCTCGACGTGCCCGAGCGCAAGACCGTGAAGAACCGCCTGCACCTGGATTTCGTGCCGGACGACCAGGAGGCGGAGGTCGCGCGGCTGGTCGGCCTCGGGGCGACGCGGTCCGACGTCGGGCAGGGCGAGCAGTCCTGGGTCGTGCTCGCCGACCCGGAGGGCAACGAGTTCTGCATCCTCTCGGCGCGGGAGTGAGAGCGCTTCCTCTTTCCAGGACGGTTGTCGGGAAAGCGCTTCCATGCGCACGCATCGAAAAAGAATCTGAGAAGTCAAGGGTAGAACGCTCGTTCTCGACTCCCTAGCATCGCCTCCGACGCGTTTCCCGACCGGGAACGCGCGGACCCGAGGAGTCACCGTGACCACCTACGACAGACCCGTCGCCGCCGTCGGCATGACGCAGTCGCAGCAGCAGGGCGAACTGCTCGCCGGCCGCGCCCTCGAGAACCGCGCCCTCGGCCTCTACGCGTACGCCTACCGCCTCACGCTGTCGGACTCCGCGGCGAGCGCCGCCCTCCGCCACGCCGCTGTCACCGTCCGCACCGGACGGCCGCAGGGACTCGACGACACGGGCGCCCTCGACCTGATGCGCGCCGAGGTCGGACGCGCGAGCGTCCAGCGCGGCGGTTCAGCGATGGAGCGCGCCGAGCCGGCCGCCCCGGCGATCCGCGAGGACGACCTGCTGCGCTCGGGCTTCCACCGCCGCCTGCACGCCCTGCCGACGCTCGAGCGCCAGGCCTGGCTGCTCCGCCACACGGGCGGCCACGACGTCGACGCGATCGCGGCGATGCTGCAGGAGCCCGCGGAGCGCGTCCGCTCGGCCCTCGCCTCGGCCGCCCGCACGCTGGTCGCGGGCGAGCTGGCCGAGAGCGAGTCCGCGGAGTAGCGCGGGACGAGGAGCCCGAGAGACGCCGGGTCCAGCCGGCGGCGCCCCTCAGGCGTCTGATACCCGGCCGCGACTCGGCGCGACCGGGAGGTCGGGGTCAGTCGAGGTAGTCGATGTCGTCCCACGGCTGGTGGACGTCACCGGTGTCGCGGTCGTCGTCCGGCACCTCGAGCTCCTCGAAGATCACCGGCACGCCCGTCGAGATCAGCACGCTGACCTGGCGGTTGCCCACGATCACGAAGTCGACGAGGCCTCCTCCGGCCTGCGTCGCCTCGGTGGCCGACCGCTTCAGCTCGGCGACGTCGGTCCCCTGGGACAGCCCGTAGGTCTTGCCCTCGATGGTGACGGTGGTGCGGATCATGTGGCGCTGCTGCTCCTCGGCTCGACGGATTCAGCGTACGAATCGCGGGAGAACGCTGCCAGGCCTTGCGGTGGAGGCCCGCGGCTGGCACGAGGGCTCGTGCGGGCGGCCCCCTCGACCGAGGTCAGGACGAGCGGTCGGGGCCGTTCCGGGCGGATCCGACGCTCCCGGCCTCGGTGGGACACCGAACGGCGGCGGAGTCAACCCGGGGGCGGCGTCCGAGGCGCGCCGCCTAGCGTGGACCTCGTCCGCACGATCCGCACCCAGCGACAAGGAGGATCCGATGACCGAGAAGAACACTCCCGAGGACCCGCAGACCACCGACCCCGAGCACGTCGACCCCGAGACGGGCACCGACCCCGAGGGCGACCCGGTCGAGAACCCGTCGGGCTGACGCCCGCACCGGAACGGCCCGCTGCCGCCGGGACACCGCTGAGAACGCGGCGTCCCGGGAGCAGCGGGCCGTTCCCGCGTCCGGCGCCGCCATACTGGCGGAGTGCAGGCCGAGGACGACGAGCGCAGGGATCTCGAGCGGATCCTGTCGGCCCGACCACGCGACGACGGCGCCGATGGGGACGAGCGGCGCGAGGCGCTGCGGCGGCTCGGCGAGCTGGACGCGCAGGACACGCCTCCGGGAGTGACGCGGTCCGGCGTGCAGACCGGCGCCGAGCTTCCCGGGGCGCAGCCGGGCGCGGCACCTCCCGAGACGGCGACCGACTCGCGTCTCCCCCTGTCCGAGACCGCACCCCCGCTGTCGGCGACCGCCGGATCCGGGACTCCGGAGTCGCCCGCCGAGCACCCCGACCGGCGGGCCCCGCGCGCGCAGCACCCCCGCCGCCGCCGCCTCGTGCTCGCCGCCGCGATCGTCGGCGCAGCCGCGGTGGGCGCGATCGTCCCCACCGCGCTCCTCCTCCCGCCGCCGGCCGATCCCGTCGCGTCGCCGACCCCCTCTGCGGATCCCGCCGACCGCTTCGCCACGCTCGTCGAGGGCTGGGAGCCGACCACCGACGTCCCGCCGGGCCTCGCCCTGCTCGCCGGGGAGGCCGTCGTCTACGGCTCCGGCTTCGACACCGCCGAGAACGACCGCCTGCTGATCACGGAGCCGAACGGCACCACGGTGTGCCTCGCGGTGCAGCGCCCGGACGCGTCCTTCTTCGCCGGCTGCACCGGCTCCGACGCGTTCTTCGCCGGCGAGCCTCTCCGGGTCAGCGGCACCACGCTCCGCAGCGGCGCCCCGGTGTACACGCAGATCCTCCTCCGTCCCGACGGGACGATCGAGGGCGGCTACCAGCTGATTCCGGAGTCGCCGCAGCCCGAGGCGGCGGAGCCCGGAACGGCGGAGCCCGGAACGGCGGAGCCCGGAACGGCGGAGTCCGGCACAGCGGTGCCCGGATCCGCGGAGCCCGCGACCAGCGAGCCCTGATCCGCTAGGCGCGCGTCGCCTCCGCCGCGTCCGCGATGACCGCGGCCGGGGACGCCGTCCGCTCCCACACCGCGCGCTGCCGCTCGGCGCCCGTGCCCCGCGCCAGGACCCTCTCGACGCCGCGCACCGCGACCTCCTCGTCGCCCGCCTCCGCCAGCGCCCGTCCCGCGTGATCCAGCAAGCGCGCCAGCACCGCGGAGGCGGGGGCCGGGCAGCCGTCGACCGGATCGACGAGGTCGCCGGTCGTGCCGTGGCGGCTCGCCAGCCAGGAGGAGACGGCGATCACCGGAGTGGGCAGCGGCACGGGCGGGACCCCGGCGCTCGCGTCGCGGACGGCGGTGTCGGCGAGCGCGCGGATCAGGACGGCGATCAGCGCGGAGTCCTCGGCGTGCAGCGGGACGTCGGAGATGCGCACCTCGACGGTCGGGTGCGCGCGCGAGAGGCGGGCGTCGAAGTAGAGCATCCCCTCGTCCAGCAGCACGCCGCACGAGGTGAGGGACGCGACGACGCGGCGGTACTGGGCCAGGTCGCCCCAGATCCCGACCGGGCCGGCGGTGGGCCAGCGCCCCCAGGACTGGTAGCGCCAGCTGGCGAATCCGGTGTCGACGCCGGCGCTCAGCGGGGAGTTGGTGCTCAGGGCGAGGAGGGCGGGCAGCCAGCCGCGCAGCCGGTCGAGGACCGCGATCCCCTCCTCCGGCGACCCGATCCCGACGTGGACGTGCAGGCCGCAGGTGAACTGCTCGCGGGCGACGAGGCCGAAGCGCTCGGCCATCCGGTCGTAGCGCTCGTCGGCCGAGAGATGCGGCTCGAACGCGGCGGGGCTGGTCGCGACCGCGACGGCCCGGGCGCCGACCTCGCGGGCGGAGTCGTCGGCCAGGCGGCGGCCCTCGCGCAGGCCCGCCAGCAGCGCGTCGTGCGAGCGGGCGGGTGCGCCGACCGCCTCGATCTGCTCCGCCTTGAGCTCGGCGGCCAGGGCGACCGCCGCGGAGCCGCGCACGGAGCCGAGCAGCAGTGGCGCCGCGGGCGTCGGGAGGAACGAGCCGGCGTCGACGAGGAGGTACTCCTCCTCCACCCCGAAGGTGCGGGCGCTCATCGGAGCGCCTTCCGCTCGAGTCCCCCGCCGCAGCCCACCCGGTCATCCCACCGCGCCGGGCGCCCGCCGGGCAACCGTCCTCGGCCGATGTTCAGCGTCGGGGCACGGTCGGGGACCCCCGTCCGCGTCCGGGCTGTCAAGGCCGGGTGCGGCGGGGCGCGGAGCGGCAGGATCGAAGAACACCCAGAACCGGAGGTCCCCGTGCCCGACAGCACTCCCGAGCAGGCCGAGTACGACGTCGCCGTCATCGGCGCAGGACCCGCGGGGACGGCCGCCGCCCTCCGTGCCGCGGAGCTGGGAGCGCGCGTCGTCGTGCTCGAGGCCGCGCGCGTCGGCGGCACCTGCGTCAACACCGGCTGCGTGCCCACCCGCGTCCTGGCGAAGACGGCGCGGATGATGCGCGAGACCCGCTCCGCCGGCGACTACGGGATCGAGATCGGCACTCCCGTGCTCGACTGGGCCGCGACCGTGCGCCACGTGCACGAGCGCGTCGACCTGGTGCGCTCGATCAAGCGCGAGGCGCAGCGGTTCGAGGAGGCGGGGGTCGACCTGATCCACGAGGGCCGCGCCCGCTTCGTCGACGAGAGCACCCTCGTGCTCGACAGCGGGCGGCGGATCCGCGCGCGCTCGATCATGGTCTGCGTCGGCGGGCACTCCCGGCGGCTGCCGATCCCGGGCGCCGAGCTCGCGACCGTGCCGGAGGACGTGCTCGGCCTGACGGAGCTGCCGCGCCGCGTCGCGGTGATCGGCGGCGGCAACACGGGTGCCCAGCTCGTCACGGTCTTCAACGCCTTCGGCTCGGAGGTGACGCTCCTCGACGTCGCCCCGCGGATCCTGATGACCTCCGACTCCAGCATCTCCGAGCACGTCGCCTCCGCCTTCGAGCGCCAGGGCGTCCGCGTCCGCACCGGGATCGAGACGGTGTCGGGCATCGAGCGGCAGGACGACGGCTCGCTCGCGATCGCGTGGCGCGAGGGCGGCGAGGACCGCGCGGCCGAGGTCGACGTGGTGATCATGGCCACCGGCTGGCCCGCCGACGTCGAGGACCTCGGACTCGAGAACGCGGGCATCGAGGTCGTCCGCTCGGCGATCCCCGCCGACCAGTACTTCCGCACCGTCGTGCCGCACATCTTCGCGGTCGGCGACGCGAACGGGCGCGACATGCTCGTCCAGGCGGCGCAGTTCGAGGCGGAGGCCGCCGCCGAGAACGCGGTGCTCGGCGCGAACCGGCGCACGCCCCAGTTCCTCCTGCCCGCCGGCGGATTCACTGACCCGGACTACGCGGGCGTCGGCTTCACGCAGGAGCAGGCCCGCGAGCGCGACCCGCAGTGCGTCGTCGCCTCGGTGCCGTTCTCGCACCTGGACCGCGCCGTCATCGACGACCGCGAGAACGGGTTCCTCACGCTGATCGCCGACCGGCGCCGCGAGCTGCTGCTCGGCGCGCACGCGGTGGGCGAGAACGCGATCGAGGTCGTGCAGTCGGTGACCACGGCGATGGCGGCCGGAGTCGACCTCGCGACCCTCGCGAACGTCCGCTTCGCCTACCCCACCTACAGCGCGGTGATCGGGATGGCGGCGCGCGCGCTGCTGGCCGAGCCGGCGCGGCCGTCCGAGCTGGACTGACCCGCTACCCGATCCCCGGAGCCGGCGCCAGCCCCGAACCGGCACCCCGTCGCCTCCGAACCACTGATGACGGGCACTCCCGCCCGACCCTCCGAGAGGAACCCCTGTGCCGATCCCCGCTGTCGACTACAACCACGTCCGACTCACCGTCCGCGACATCGCCGTCTCGCGTCCGTTCTACGACTCCGTCTTCGGCTTCGACGTCGCCTTCGAGGCGCCGCCGGCCGACGCGTCGCCGGAGGAGAAGGAGCAGCTGGCGTTCGTGTTCGGCGGAGTGATCTACAAGTTCCCGGGTGGACTGCTGGGCCTGCGCCCCGTCGCCCCCGGCGACGACCGCTTCGACGAGGACCGGGTCGGACTCGACCACGTCAGCTTCACCGTCCCCGACCTCGACGCGCTGAAGGCCGCCGCGGCCGTGCTCGACGATCTCGGCATCGCGCACGAGCCGATCAAGGACGCCGGCGGCATGAGCCTCCTCGAGTTCCGCGACCCCGACAACATCGCGCTGGAGATCACGTCCCCGAGCTGATCGGAGCCCGCTGATCAGATAGCGCGCGCAGCGAGATCTCCCCTGCACAAAAAGGGGAGGTCTCAATGCGCCGTCGCACGGCTCCTCGACCAGCGGGGGCGCACAGCCGGCTTCTCGAGATCCGCGGCGGTACGAAGACGGCGCCCGATCTGAGCACGCGCTTGCGCTATGAGGTCGATGGCCCCGGACGCACCGCTGTTCGGTCGAGCGATTCTTCAAGGGGCCGTGCAGAGCTGCGCCAACCCCTCTGCGCCTCGTTCGCGGGTATGGTGCTGCTACTCGCCGGCCCTCCCGTGGGCAGGTCGCCCTCGTTCGTCATCCCCGCGTCCACGGGCGCTCCGGGGTCGGTGGTGACGACCTCGTACAAACGCAACGTGCTCGACGCGACCCGTGATTCGCGTGCAGCTCGCGGGGCCGTGTGGGTGTTCGATCCGCAGCGCGTCGCGGTCGAGCCGTTCCCCTGTTGGTGGAACCTCCTTTCCTCCGTCACCGACGACACCAAGGCCGCGAAGCTCGCGCAGCACTTCGCATCCGGATCCAGCGAGGTCGGCGCCCGCGCGGATGCGCACTTCGAGCCCGGCGGGCGGGAGCTGCTGGCGGCGCTGCTGCTGGCGGCGGCGGCGCTGGACGGGCGCCCGATCACCGACGTCTATGAGTGGACGACCCAGCCGGAGGACGAGACGGCAGCGAAGATCCTGTCGGCAAGCGAGTTCCCGCTGATGGCGCGGAGCCTGCGGGGCTTCCTGCGGTTGGAGCACCGAGAGCGCGGATCGATGTTCTCGACCGCCCGCCGTATGGCGTCCTGCTTGAAGGACTCCGGCACCCGCCAGTGGGTGAACCGGCAGGGTGAGAGCGACACCCGGCCGGAGTTCGATCCGGCGGCGTTCGTGCGCTCCACCGGGACGCTCTACAGCCTGTCCAAGGAGGGAGCCGGCAGCGCCGGCCCCCTCGTCCTCGCGCTGACCGCTGCGACCGTCGAGGCCGCGGAGGAGCTGGCAGCGGTGTCGCCCGGCGGCCGGATGCAGACGCCGATGCTCGGCGTGCTCGATGAGGCGGCGAACGTGTGTCGCTGGCGCGACCTCCCCGACCTCTACAGCCACTACGGCTCGCGGGGCATCCCGATCATGGCGGTATTCCAGTCCTGGTCGCAGGGCATCGGCGTGTTCGGCAAGGAGGGCATGTTCAAGCTCTGGTCGGCCGCGAACGTGAAGCTCTACGCCGGCGGAATCTCCGAGCCGGAGTTCCTGCGCATGGTGTCCGACCTGATCGGCACCTACGACCGCGAGACGACCTCCGCGAGCATGAACAAGGGCGTGCGCTCGACCACCAGCGCGCTGAAGCGCGAACTGATCCTCGACGTCGCGGAACTGGCGAACCTCCCCACACCGAGGAAGGGCCGCAAGATCGGGCGCGCGGTGATGATGTCCTCCGGTAACCGTGCCGCGATCCTGCGCACCGTCCCGTGGTTCGACGGACCTAAGGCGCTGGTGGAGTCGATCAACGCCTCCATCGCGAACCACAAAGCGGGCAAGCCCGCACCGACCACGCCGCCTCTCGTCACTACCGCAGCTATGGAGGAAGCATGACCGCAGAGAGCTTCGACCCGTTCGGCGGCGAGGACTCGGCACCCGCCGCGGAGCACGCTCCGGCGCAAGACGAGGAGGCAGTAACGACGCACTACGGGTCCGCGGATGAGTTCGTGCGCAAGCAGCTCATCAGCACATACCGCCGCCGCGTGATCGCCTACGGCTCCGGGGGCGGCATGCGCTGGAAAGCGGCCTGGTGGGAGAGCAAGGAGGCGGTGCAGCGCATCGAGGCCCTGTGGAGGGCGTGGGAGGGCGTGGGAGGCCGCGCGACGAGACGAGACGGACGGGCCGAGCACCTGGTGGATCAACCACTGCGACCCGCACATGAACGTGCTCCTGTCGATGGAGGGGCCGTTCGCGGACTCTCGCGACGAGAACGACGTCGGGGATCCGCTGCCCTACATGCCGCCACCGGTCGGCATGTTCGAGGACGACAACCAGCCCCCGCACTACACCGAGCAGATTGTCTCCTGAAGTAGACGCGGACCTCGTCGTACCGGGTCTCGTTCACGGCATGAATCAAGAGACAAGCCGAATCGCTTACGACAGCGCCGCACTCACAACGCGAAGACGTTGCTCGACGCCGGCGCGTGATTCGGTTGCGCGGGCTCGCACGTCGGTACCTCTCACCAGCGCGGCCCGTGCGCAGGGCCGCACGATCGAGCCGCCCGAGCAAGAGCCGTCAAGAAGCAGTGCAGGCTGTGGTCCCTGGGCAAGAAAAAGACCCGCCCTCACATGGAGGGACGGGTTGGTGGTGAAACCATACCACGCCCCATCCCGTTTGTCTCACCAAGCAGTAGGTTTGTTGATCCCAGCCACAGGATCGGGGAGTTGGGATTGGTGGAAGGCGGACGCGTCGAGTCGGCGCCACCAGTGCTGTCCAACACCGTCTGAGCTGAGGCCCTTAAGTGCACCGGCGGTCGGCTTCTTCCCCGGGTTCAGCAGCCCCACTGGCACGTGCTTGCGCGCGATGGTGATGGGCAGCGCCAGATCCGAATCGTTCGAGATGACGATGGCCGCGTCAACCTGGCCCTGTAATACGTCGAAGAGGAGATGGGTCGCAACGTTCACGTCAGAACCCTTCTCCTCGCGCTTGCGGACCGTCGCAAACATGGTCCCGTCTGCTTTCCTGCGTACGCGAAGCCCGGGTGACCAGTTGAACTGTGCCTGCGAGTCGACGAGAACAGTCGGGGTCCGGGTGCCCGCCGCCTCGGCCGTCATCACCGATTCCTTCGACCAGGATGCGTAGTACCCCTCTTCGATCACGTCCGCAGAGCCATGGAGCAGCAGAGCCTTCAAGTAGAAGTAATGTCGCTGAATTTGAGCGGGGTCGGTGGCGTCGTTGACGCGGGCGGTGCAGTAGACGACGCGATCAACTACAGCTCCGCTCCAGGACGGTAGCGGGTCGCGAGTGCGCGTAGATCGAGCCACTTCCAGCCAGGCGAGTCGCCGAGGTGCGCCTGTCCGCCGTAGTGAAGCTTGAATCCGTCGACGTAGACACCAACTCGCATGGGCGTCACGCTAGTGCACCGAAAACTTCTAAGCGACTGCTGGGGGGTAGACGATGAGGTGTCTACATACGATGTGACGTCGCAACGCACGTTGGGACTTCGCAACTTGACGTTGAAAGGCTCCAGTTCCTCATGATGCCCGGCGAGCACAACTCAGCTTCCCGGGGTGAGCTCTCGGCTACGGCGGAAGCCGCCGAGGTTGATGAGCTCCGAGAGAAGCTCGATCGCCTGCAGGGCGACAAGGCACTTCTCGAGGATCTGCGAGCAGACGGGTTCGATGGTCGGAAGTACACCGTGTTCGTCACCGTGCTAGCGAAGTATGGGATCGCCGTAATCAGAGGGTGGATCCGTAGCGGTGTGATTCTCGCGAAGGTGCGCGAGCGCGGGTTTGGTGGCTTGCCCCCTGAGCCGCGCCCTAGAGCAATGAACGAGGACGAAGACACCGCCGAGGAGTTGGCGAACGAAACGGTGGCTCTCGCGCTGGTGGCCTTCAAGGACCGCGTGCTCGTGCCAGGTCGATGGGACCCCACGAAGGGCGCCTCGCTGAGCACTTTCTTCGTCGGACAGTGCTTGATGCAGTTCGGGAACGTCTACAAGCGCTGGCACACCGAATACTCCGGCCGCCCCATCGCAGTTGAGCCAGACCACCATGTCCTCGAGTCCCACATCGAGGACATCACGCACCAGACCACCGTTCGAGATGAGGCGCGACGCGTGCTGGTCCTCATCGAGGATCCTCGAGCGCGTGAAGCGTTCTGGCGTCACGCCGTGAACGGCGAGACATTCGGATCGATCGCGACCACCTTGGCGATGACCGAAAAAGCCGTCGAAAAGATGATCGCTAGAGCACGCAAGCGCGTGAGAGATGAGGGAGCAGCATGACAAGCTTCAACGCAAAAATTGAGCAATCGTCGCTGGGGGCCAAGAAGGCGGTGCAAGCTCGTAATACCGTACCGACTCGAACAGCCGCCTCAGTTGTGCACCGGGCCATCGTGATCCGCACATCGAGAAAAAGTCCGTCCGAGCGTGGGGGGAAGTGAGCGGACGACCTACATACACACAAGCGTCAGCACGCGTTGCTGATGGATGTACAACGAAAACCGGCCGCCCCCTTCGCAGTGGGACGGCCGGACGCCCTGAGGATCGTCAGGACCTGTAGCAAGAGATGACGATACCCGGAGTTGTCGGCCACCGCCATGGTGTCCCTCCACCCTCAGGCGGGAGCTCGAGGGAAGGAGGAGCCATGGCAGTTCACCGCCAGACGAGAACGGTCCGACGCGGACCCATCAAGGTCACGACCACGACCACGACCACGACGCGTCGCGTCCCCGTCAAGCGCATCCCGCGCTAAAACGACAACGAAGGAGGCCCGAAGTGGCACGGAACAGTAAGCAGACGAGCAAGCCCGCGGCGAAGGCGGCATCCAAGGTACTGCGCGGCAACTACAGCGCAACAGCCAAGAAGGCGGCCGGGAGCGCTCTGTCGCAGACCCCGGCGCACCGCCGAGGAAAGTAGCACGCTGGGGTGGGGTGGCAAACCGCCGCCTCACCCCAGTTGCGTGCGTAGACACAAATCGTCGATTGCCGGGAGCAGCCCCGACGGCGCCGATAGCAGCGGGGTCCACTCGCCGAAGAACAAAGAGCCTTGAAGCTCATGGCTTCCCGATCGCCGTCTCCAAAACCGCTCGAGAGGTATGGACGTGAAGATGAAATGGAACCCGAACGCCGACCAGATGCTCGGGCAGATGGTGGCTAACATCGCACGCGCGGTCGACGAGGTCGTCCACGAGTACGGCGGAAGACCCGTCGAAGAGATTCGACCCGTACTTGCCGCTCGATGGGCAGCGGCAAACGACGGAGCCTCGATCACTGAGCCAGACTTGACCAAGGTCGCGATTCTCATCAGTCAGGGCAAACGCGTCTGGGTCGAGCCGAACGGCAAGATCATGGCAGACGACTAGAAGCGACACCGGCAAACCAAGCCTCAGCATGGTTTGCACGCCAGTTCAGGCTTCGGGGTGGCATCATTCCACCCCACAGCCGCTCGGGCGCCCTCGCAATGAACAGGCATACGCACCCGCGCACGCGCGCGTCGGCACATCGCAGGATGTAACGCAGCCTCCCTAAGAAGCGGCGTATCGCCGATAACTGATATTATGTCATGTTTCGGTTTGAGCGCGGTTTTTGCTGCTCGCTCCGACCTGTACTCGTGCGTCCTCTGAAATCACCAAAATGTTCTGGCACGGGTGATTCAGCCCTGCCAGCCTCCTGGTGAGGATCGCGCTTCAACGCCGATGGCCGGCGGCCGATAGAGCACGCGTCGTGGATGCACCGTGTAGAGGGCGCTTCACAAGGCGAAAGAAGGACACGAGTGATCCGAAGGTGAGGATGGAGTTTTTATCGTCCGTCGTAGCTCACTGCGTATCTCGGACGTCGCGTGTCTGCGCCGGGCCGGTGTCGTTATCGCTTCAGCAGCGCTGGCGACTGAGCCAAAAACTTAAGGTTCGGGGTGGGCGGTGAGTGGCTCGGAACCGATGACCTCCAGCAGCGCGAGGTTCTCGGCGTCGCGTGAGCCTGCTGGTGCGGTGTAGAGCACGAGGTGCTGGTCGCGTTCGGTGATGGCGAGAGAATCGCAGTCGACGGTGATCGGCCCCACCAGTGTGCGGCGGAACGTCTTCCGCAGGGGTGGCGGCGTCTGGACGTCGTGCCGTTCCCAGAGCCGTGCGAACTCGGCGCTGCCGGTCTGCAGGTCGTCGATCAGTTCCGCGACGACGGGGTCTGAGGGGTACGTGGCTTGAGCGTTGCGGAGCTGCGTGACGACGCCCTCTTGAAACGCGATCTCGTCCGAGATGCCGTAGATCGCTTCCCGTGGCTGCTCTGCGGCGAGGAAGGTCTTCCTCGCGAGGTTGCGGTCGCGCGGCGGCAGCAACGAGAAGTCCTCCATGAGGGCTGCTGCGAGCTCGTTCCACGCGAGCACCTCGAAGGTGGCGGACAGGACGATGCCGGCGGTATGCGGGAGTCGTTCGAGGAGCGCGAGGACGCTCGGTCGAACGTCGCGACGGTGCAAGCCCGACGGGGTCGGAGCGGTGCCGGCGAGCCGGTGCAGGTGGTCGGACTCCTCGGACGTGAGACGGAGAGCACCTGCGATACCACCGAGGACGACGTCCGAGGGTCGAGGAGCGCGGCCCTGTTCGAGACGGGCGTAGTACTCGGTGGAGATGTGCGCGAGAACGGCGATCTCCTCCCGGCGCAGTCCCGGTGTTCTGCGGCGGGGTCCCGATGGCAGTCCGAGGTCTTCCGGCCGAAGACGCTCGCGGCGACTTCGGAGGAATGCTGCGAGCTCACCCTTGTCCATGCCCCCAGTGTGCGCCCGAGCCGGCGATGGATCCTCGTACCGTTCGTGCCTGGATGCGGATTCTTCGGGCGGCGACGGTGTTCGTATGACACACACCAACGAATCCACACCGATCGGCCTGCTGACCGGCAAAGTCATCTTCATCACCGGAGCCAGCCGTGGCATCGGCGCCGCAGCAGCTCGCCTCTTCGCCGGCGAGGGTGCCGCTGTCGTGCTGGCGGCGCGCAGCACCGGAGCGCTCGGCTCGATCGTCGACGAGATCCGCGGTCAGGGCGGCACGGCTGATGCCGTCACCATGGACCTCGCTGACCGGGCGAGTATCCGCGCCGCCGTGGACCACGTCGAGGAGTTCCACGGACGCCTCGACGGCGCCTTCAACAACGCCGGCGTGAATCAGCAGAGCATCGGTCCCCTCGACACCACTTCCGACGACGACATCGACGAGCAGTTCGCGGTGAACTTCCGTGCTCACTGGGTCGCGATGCTCGCCGAAGCAGCCCTCATGCGGAGATCCGGAGGCGGTGCGATCGTCAACACCTCCAGCATCGGCAGCCGCCGCGCCGTTCCGCCCCTGCCCGCGTACGGCGCGATGAAGCGAGCACTGAACAGCATCACCGAGACCGCGGCCGTGACCTGGGCCGGGGAAGGCATCCGCGTCAACGGGATCACGCCAGGTGGAACCGCAACGGAAATGATGGACGAGTGGGAGAAGAGGACGCCGGGCATCATCGAGGCGAACAACGCAGCCAGCCCCCTCGGCCGCATGGCGACCGCCCTCGAGGTCGCCGAAGTCGCCGGATTTCTCCTCAGCGACCGAGCCTCAGCCGTGACGGGCGCCATCGTGCCCGTTGACGGCGGCGCCGGCGCCTGAGGCAGGGGGAACGCGCGTAATAGCTTGTCTGTGCGAGGCGGATCTTCCTGGACTGGCCTCGATGTGGCGTCACGCCTCCCTTCAATCATCTGTTCCTGAGGGGGGCGGTCGACGCTACAGTCGGGCTGATTTGGAGCGTTGTTCAACCTGTGTGCAGGTCCGCAGCTTGCGATGCTGTCAGAGGTCGGGTTTGGTGCCCCTGCAGCAGGAGGAAGATTTTCGCCGTCTCTTCGAGCTCCTCGGTCGCGTCCATAGCGGCGCTCAGTGATGTTCCCGATACCACTGGGCCGTGGTTACTCAGCAGGAGCGCACGGTGGTCGCGAGCGGCACGTTCCGCCAGGCTCCCCAGTGATGCGTCGCCGGGTGCGTGGTAAGGCAGGAGTGGTAGCCGACCAATGCGCATGGCGAAATAGGCGGTGAGCGGGGGCAGCGCGTCGTCGGGATCAATATTGGCTAGGCACGACACTGCCGCCGCGTGCGTCGAGTGCGTGTGCACGACGGCGTTGGCGGTAGGTCGAGCGCGGAGTACTGCAGCGTGGAGGAAAGCCTCTTTCGAGGGCTTCGGGCCGTCGACGTGTGTGCCTTGTGCGTCGATCACTGAGAGCTCGTCCTTGGTGACGGTGCCAAGACTCGACCCTGTCGGGGTTACGAGGATGTTCGCGCCGAACCGGGCGCTGATGTTGCCGGTGCTCCCATGGGTGAGGGATCGCGTGAACAGCGATCGGGCTGCGGCGACGATGGAGCGTTTGACTTCACTCTCAGCGCTCATCGATCGATCCCGCCCTCTTGTGCTCGCGTACGGCTCACGGCGTCGTTGAGCATCTGAGGGTCGCCGAAGTTGCCCGATTTCAGGAGCAGAGCGACCGGTTCCGGATCCGAGGTATAGATCCAGGGAACGCCAGGAGCGATCTCATGACCGATCAGCCCTCCGTCGACTTTGAGGGCCGTCACGACTGATCCTGAAGTCTCTCCGCCGGCGATGACGAGGCGACGGATTCCTCGCTCGACGAGGCCGCGAGCGATAATCCCCATGGCTGCCTCGTTGAGAGCTGACGCGCGATCGCGTCCGAGAGCTTCCTGCGCTCGGCGCAGTTCCTCGGGCGGTAGCGAGGAGTAGATCAAGGGGGCTGTTTCGTCTTCCAGACTGTCGAACCAGGCGAGAGCCGCCGCGGCGAGCGAGGCAGAATCGGGAGTGGTGACGGCATCCAGGTGGAACGATGCGTGTTCGGTCTTCATCTGATGGATCTGCTCAAGGGTGCGTGCCGAGCAGCTTCCGGCCAGGACCGCGGCGGGCACTTCTCCGACGAGATCGAGATCGGCTTCCGCTCGAGTCTGGGCGCTTCCTGATCGGGCGGCATAGGCCGCCCCGAGGCCGCCGGCGAGGCCGGCTGCTCCTGTGATGAGGACGTCGTCGATGCAGGCCGCGCCGATCTCAGCCAGGTCGCGATCGTCGACAGCATCGATGACGACGTACCGCGCGCCCGTAGCGGTCTTGATGTCGAGCTCTGCGCGGAGCGCTACTCGGCCGGCTCGGACTGTTCGATGGTCGATGAGCTCGATGCGCCGCGGGGTCTGCGTTCCCAGAACGCGTGGGATGAAGGAGTCGGTCATGGGGGTGAGGGGGTGGTGCCGCATCGGTGAATCCGACAGCAGCTGCTGGTCGACGAAGAGGTGGCCCATGTACTGGCTTCGGAGGTGTTCGGGCGAGCTCGGGACGACGACGGCGCGAGCGGCGCTGAGGAGATCTGCGAGCGCGTCTGCGACGGGGCCGATGTTGCCGCGCGGGGTGGAGTCGAAAGTCGAGCAGTACTTGAAGTAGATCACTTCGGCACCGTGTTCCTGCAGCCACCGTGCTGCTGCGATCGACTGCTGCACGGCGTCTGCCGGCTCGACTGTTCGAGTCTTCAGAGCGATGACGACGGCGTCATGCGGGGGCAGGACTGTGCCTTCCTCTACTGAGCCGAAGAGAATGACGGTGCGCAGCCCTGCCCGGCGCAACGCGACAGCTACGTCCGTTCCTCCGGTGAAGTCGTCGGCGATGGCTCCGATCACGCGCTGGCCTCCGTCGACTTGGAATCGAGAATCTGGCGAAGCTCCGACACCGCTCGCTGCGGGCCGGCAAGAACAGGAAGCCCGGTGAGATCGGACAGCCGCTCAGCAGCCGGTGCGAGCGAGTACTGGCCGAGAAGAATGGCATCGGGCGACACTGCCGCGACGAGCACGGCGCGATGCACGGCATCCACGAGTGCTTCCACGTCGCCGGAAGCGGCCGCGGCTGCAGCGCGCGGAGCAACCACGCCGACTACATCCAGCAGCACTCCCCCGCGTACCGCGGTCTCGATCAAGCGCTCCTCCGAATCGGCGAGCGGGCCAGGTGCGTTCGAGACGACGAGCACGGTGTCGTAGCCCCCGTTCACGGCCGCGGCGAAGGCAGCGTCGTCCGGCGCGAGGATCGGGATGGACGATTCTGCTGCCATCGCTTGGGCGACGGCACCGTAGACCGAGCAGCTGAGCAGGATGCCGTCCGCGCCTTCCGCCTCCGCATGCTGGATCAGCCGCTTCATCCGCTCGTGCAGTGCAGGTGTGAGGCCGCCGGCGAGATCCGCCTCGGGGAGAAGCCGGTCATCCAGCAGGTTCCACACGTGGGCAGCCGGGAACTCCGCGGCGAAGGCCCGCTCTGCGGGCGGGATTGCGGTGGGCACGGCGCTGATCAGGGCAACCAAGGGGCCATCGACGACGGTGGTCATGGGCGTTTCTCATTTCCGGAACTCGTGCGCGAGCTGCGCGATGTCCCGCTCATCCTCTCTAAATGTGGTCGACCAGTCAACCAGATGAGGTGCGTATCGGAGGGCACCACCAAAAAGGGGCCCCGTGGGGCCCCTCCTTGGCGGTGCTCGTCAGTCCTGATGGTCCTCGAGGGTCGCGATCAGACGAGCGCCGGCCTTCTGCATGTGCGACTCCATTGCGGCGCCAGCTGCGGTCGAGTCGCGGTTGCGGATGGCCGCGAGGACGGGTTCGTGCTCGCGGATCGCGCGCTCGAAGGAGGATTCTTCGTCCATCACTCTGTGGATCCAGACGCGCAGAAGTGAAGAGATGCTCTTGAGCATGTTGGCGAGGACGGTGTTCCCGGAGGCGTCAGCGATCGCGAGGTGGAAGTCGACGTCGGCGTTCACCCATTCGTCCGAGGAGGTCACAGCCTGCATCGCCGCGAATTTGTTCTCGATGTTCGCCAGGTCCTGCTCGGAGCGTCGCGAGGCCGCGAGGCCTGCGGTGACCTTCTCGATGTGCTGGCGGGCTTCGACGAGGTCGATGGTGTGACGCTCGCCCAGCAGCAGGCCCCACTCGATGACACGTGGGAGCAGATCCGAGTTGGCGCCGCGGAAGTATGTGCCGCCCCCGTGCCGGAATTCGATCAGCCCGAGCAGACCGAGGGATTTGAGGGCCTCCCGAATGACCGATCTGCCCACTCCGAACGACTCGCTGAGCTGCCGCTCTGAGGGCAGCTTCTCCCCCGGCCCCACCTGCCCGGAAAGGATGTAGTCCAGTACCGCTCGCGCAATCTCGTTCGAGGGCGGCTCGTTGTGAACGATGTTCACGGAGCGAAGCCCCGTGATCTCACTGCCGTGAGCCCGCGCAGGGCGTCCGACCTTGGCACGCCGAGGGGTAGTGGCAGGTGCGATGTCTTCCGTGGAGGCGGGCTGGTCGGTCGTCACTTGTTCCTCCTGAGCATGATGGACCGATTCTAGGTCGAAGAGGATGACTGGTCGGCCAGTACGTCTTACCCCCTGGTACGAGGCGGCGAGAATTCGAGGCCCGATTGACGTTGCAGCCGGTCGCAGCGTGGGCCCGCTGGCCCTGGTCGAGGCCGTTGATAGCGGACTATACGACGGCTTGAGCTGGTGAGGCGATGCGCCGAGCGACAGAGCCCTCGCTGGAGAACGAGGCTCACGCGTCGTCCCCTTGGCGAGGGCTCTGCCCCGGCCGGCGCCGGGTGCTTGATGAGGTCCGCGGTTAGAACAGCGGGTAGGCGAAGGTGAGGCCACCGACGACGAGCATCACGATCGCGACGATGGCTCCGCGCCAGATGACCTTCTTGAAGTGGTCACCGAGGCTGACGTTGGCGAGGCCAATCAGTAGCAGGAATGAGGCGACGAGCGGACTGGACTGGTGCAGCGCCTGGCCGACGAGCGACGCGCGCGCCATTTCGACAGGCTCGAGGCCGAAGTTCACCCCGGTCGCCGAGAGGATCGGCAGGACGCCGAAGTAGAAGGCGTCGTTGGTCATCACGAAGGTGAGTGGGATCGAAAGGATACCGACGATGACCGCCATGAACGGGCCGAGCTCGTTCGGGATGATGGAGACCAGCCACTGCGCCATTGCGTCGACCATGCCGGTGCCGTTGAGGATGCCGGTGAGGACGGAAGCCGCGAAGACCATGCCGACGACGCTGATGACGCTGTCCGCGTGGGCCTTGATCTGCGCGGACTGCTCCTTGATCTTCGGGAAGTTCACGACCAGGGCGATGCTGGCCGCGGCCATGAAGATGATCGCGGGGAGCACGATGTCCATCACCAGGATGGTCATCACGGCAAGGGTGAGGACGAGGTTGAACCAGACCAACTTCGGACGGGCGTTGGGTCGGGTGGCGATCCCGCCGGTCAGGGTCATGTCAGCAGTGAAGTCGTTCGTGATGACGACACTCGATCCGCTCGGCTGCGGGTCGACGGCGACACCCCGATCACCGTTGGATGCGCCGCGGGTGCGAGCTTGTGCTGTTGCGTTCTCGGTGACGAAAGTCTCCTCGTCTGCTGCGGGGCGGCGCAGGAAGCCTCGGGATTCGCGCAGTTCGAGCTTGCCGATGCGCTTGCGTTCACCGCGGCCGAGGAAGTAGGCGAACACCAGCACGGCGAGCAGGCCGGTGATGATCGAGGGGATCATCGGCACGAAGATGTCGATGGGCGACACGTTCAGTGCGGCAGCTGCCCGGGCGGTCGATCCACCCCACGGAACGTTGTTCAGCACGCCGTTCGACATCGCGGCCACGATCGTGAGCGTGACCGGGCTCATTCCGAGACGCAGGTAGAGCGGCAGGAACGCTGACGTGACGATGATGAAGGTCGTCGACCCGTCACCGTCGAGGGAGACGATCGTCGTCAGTAGGGCGGTGCCGACGACCAGTTTCACCGGGTCATCGCCCACGAAGCGCAGGATCAGTCGGATCAGCGGGTCGAACAGGCCGACGTCGATCATCGTTCCGAAGAAGATGATCGCGAAGAACAGCAGTGCCGCCGTGGGGGCGAGCTTGAGGATGGACTCCTCGATCATGTCGCCCATGCCGAGGCCGGCGCCGGTGAAGGCGCCGAAGATCAGCGGCACGAGGATGAGAGTGACGATCGGAGTCGCCTTCTTGGCCATGACGAGGTACAAGAAGACGGCGATCATGCCGAATCCAAGCAGGACGAGCATCGTTGCTCCTTAGGAGAGGGAGAGGGAGGTGGGGTGCAGGCGTTCCGGGATCGAATCCGGGAAGAGAGGAGAGGCGTAGATGTTGTGCCAGGTGCCGTCGATGACGCACTCCGCGGCGACTTGCTTCCAGGCGGCGTAGTGAGGCGCGGCGCGGTGAGCGATCTCGAAGGACTCGCGGTCCACATAGATCTCGTAGAAGTGGAAGCGGTTCGGCGATTCCTCGGAGCGGTGGACGTCGAAGCGGATGCACCCAGGCTCGTCGCGGAGCGTGGCCTCCGCATTCACGCGGATACCTTCGGTGAAGGTTTCGAGCCGATCGGGATGCACGTCGAGCGTGACGATGACGGTGAACATCAGGAGTCCGTTCCGGTGGAGGAAAGAGGATGTGTCGTGGCGAGTCGCCGACGGAGCTCGTCGGCTGCCGACCCGGCTCCGACGAGCACCGGGATACCGAGCTCCTCCGTGAGGAACGGCACGGCCGGCGCGAGTGAGTAGTTGGCGAGCAGGACCGCGTCGAAGTCGCCGACGTCCCTGCGAAGCACCTGAGCGATTGCGTCAGCCGTGCCTTTCGCGTCCCCCAGCAGGCTCGGTTTGCGGGCATCGAGCGCGAGCAGCGGATTGATCGCGGAAGCGCCCTCGCCGAGACGGTCGCGTGCACGATCAGTGGAATCCTCCAGTGCGAGCGCGACAGAGGACACCAGAGCCACCGACTGGAATCCACGATCGAGGATGTCGGTGAAGGCTGCGTCATCCGGACCGACCACAGGAATGCCGAGGCGTTCCTGTGCCGGCTCCGTCAGCTGGGCGTACAGCGAGCAGCTGAGTAGTACGCCGTCCGCGCCCTCAGCTGCCGCATGATCGAGAAGGCGGTTCATCCGTGCCTGGAGGCCGACGGTCATCCCGCCCTGCTGGACGAGGTCAACGATCAAGCGGTCGTCGAGGATGTTCCACACAATCGCGCCGGGCAGACCGCGGCGTAGAGCCGCTTCCGCCGCGAGAATCGACGCACGGATCGCGCTGACCACGGCGATCAGCGGGGCGCGCTGTGCATCGAAAGTGTGCGTCATTGGACCGTTTCTTGAAGGAGGCGAAAGTGTCGCCCGCCACACTGCGAGCTCAAGGGGGATGAGGAGTGGGGGCGACGACGGCGAGTGTGCCATGTAAGTGGTCCACCAGTCAACCAGTCACTCGCGCCGCTCTCCCAGGCGAGGTGCGCGAAGTGGTTGTCTGGTCGACCACTTGCTGTAATACTGCGGAGGCGCCCGACGTCGGACTCCGAACACGGTCCAGCTGAACCAGGGCGCGACGGATTCGACAAGGAAGAAGCATCATGAAGATCGCCCTGCTGCCCGGAGACGACATCGGCCCCGAGATCTCTGCCGCTGTCCGCACTGTCCTCGACGACGTCGACCGTCGCTTCGGCCTCGATCTCTCCATCGACGAGCATGAGGTGGGCATGGCTGCTCATCGACGCTTGGGGACCACGCTCCCCGACGACGCCATCCAGGCGTGCCTGGATGCCGACGGCGTCATCCTCGGCCCGGGCGGAATGACGCTCTACCCGCCGGTCAGCGAAGGTGGAATCAACATCCCGGGTACCATCCGCAAGCGCCTGGACCTGTACGCGAACATCCGCCCCTCGAAGTATCGGCCCAACATCCCCAAGGCCGTCGAGGGTCTCGACGTCGTCATTGTGCGAGAGAACACCCAGGGCTTCTATGCCGATCGCAATCTCTTCCAGGGATACGGCGAGTTCCAGCCCACGCCCGATTCTGCAATGTCGCTGCGCCTGATCACCCGCGCTGCGTCGGAGAGGATCGCGCGAGTCGCCTTCGAGCAGGCCCGCCGGCGTCGCAAGCACGTCACCGTTGTCGGTAAGCGCCACGTCCTGCAGGTGACTGATGGGCTGTTCATCGGCACTGTCGAGGACGTCGCGAAGGAGTACCCGGATGTGACGCTGCGCGAGATCGACGTCGATGCGATGGCCGCCGATCTCTACACCCGACCCGGCTCATTCGACGTCATCCTGACCTCGAACATGTTCGGAGACATCCTCTCGAACGAGGCCTCCGCCTTCGCCGGCGGTCTCGGTCTGGCAAGTGCGCTGAACGTCGGCGACAACTTCGCCGCCGCCAACGCCGGACACGGCTCGGCGCCGGACATCGCCGGTCAGGGCATCGCGAACCCGACCAGCCTGATCCTCTCCAGCGCTCTGCTGCTGGACTGGTATGGGGCACGGACCGAATCCACCGCGTTCCGAACCGCTGCCGCAGCTGTTCAGAAGGCTGTCGACACCGCTCTCGCGACGCCGAGCCTGCGCACGCGGGACCTGGGTGGGACCACCACCACCGATGAGTTCGCGGCCGGCGTCATCGCCGCCATCCAAGCGGACGCGTAAGCCCAGTCACCAGCGCCCGACCGCCGGTCAGAACGGCCTCGCCGATCCAAGGACTCATGGCCGAGTCAAGACGGCGGGTGCAACGGGATCGAGAAGACGACAAGGACTCCGAGAGGGCTTCACCTCGCGGGGTCCTTGTCGTTGGTGAGAGCGACCGTCAGCATCGGCGCGACCTTCCACCGAGCGTTCACGTCGCTCTGGACTTACTCCGCTCCGTGAGGAGGGCGGCGCCGTTCACTTGTGCCCAGTCGAGTAGTGCTCGGAGCGGAGGTAGCAAGCTCGTGCCCAGCTCCGTCAGTCGGTACTCCACACGAGGCGGGATGGTCGGGAACTGTTCCCTGTGGACCAGGCCGTCCCACCGCGGCTCTCCTCATGCACTCACCGCTGATGCGGCTCGTGTCGCCGGGCCTCTGGCGGGAGCCGGTGCACGCTCTCGCAGCGGAGGCGGTGCTCGACCGGATCCCGTCGGGAGCGCGCGTCGCCGCGTCCAACTCGCTTGCTCCGCACCTGACCGCACGCGCGGACGTCTCCCTCCTCGGGATCCTGCCGGTGGATGCTGTCGCGTCCGAGTACGTCGTCGCCGATACGTCCCTGGCGGCGCAGTGGCCGGTCGGTGGGGACAGCCTGCGGGAGCTGCTCGCTGAGGCTGCGGGCTCGGGTTACCGAGTGGTGGCGGAGGAGGACGGGATCACGTTGCTCAGCCGGGACGACCTGGGGCGCTTGGATGTTTCCGACGGCGGTAGGTGATTCGACCCGGCTTCCCCTCCGGCCGCGGGCTAGCGCTGCTCGACGAATGTCGGAAAAGGTGTCGACGCCCATTCCTGCTGGCGCGCCGGATCCCGGTCGTAGTGTCGCCGCGTGCTGATCCGTGTCCGACGGATCACGAGCCGCGAGGAGTTCCGTCATGTCTGACCACCCCACCATCGTCCTGGTCCACGGTGCCTTCGCCGACGCCGCCAGCTGGGCGCCTGTGACCCTTCGCCTTCTCGAGGAGGGCTACGACGTCCGGGTCCCGCCCGTGTTCAACCGGAGCCTGATCGGCGACTCCGCTTACATTAAGTCCTTCGTGGAGCAGATTGACGGACCGGTCATCCTGGCCGGGCACTCGTACGGCGGCGCTGTGATCACGGTCGCCGGGGTCGCCGAGAACGTAATCGGCCTCGTCTTCGTGTCGGCGTACGCACTCGAGGAGGGCGAGAGCCTGGGTGCGCTGCAGGGCGGCTTCCCGGACTCCGAGCTCGCGGCGAGCCTCGTCTACGCCCCGTACCCGATCGAGGGCGCCGACCCCGGAACGGACGTGTCCGTGAAGATCGAGTCCTTCCCCGCCGTCTTCGCCGCCGGCGTGCCGGAGGACGAGGCGCGCGTGCTCGCTGTCTCGCAGCGGCCCCTGTCCGCTGTCGCGTTCGGAGAGAACGCTCCCGTCGCCGCGTGGAAGACGAAGCCGTCCTTCGGCATCGTGTCCAGCGCCGACCACACCATCAACCCGGACGTCGAGCGCTTCGGCTACAAGCGCGCCGGTGCCCGCACCGTCATCGAGATCGACGCTCCGCACCTGGTCATGCAGACCCACCCGGCTGAGGTCGCCGCGTTCATCATCGAGTCGATTGACGCTTTGGCCTCCGCATGAGCTTCGACCCGCTCGCCTTCGCGATCGTCGAGCCGCGCACCTTCGAGCAGCTGCAGATCGGTGAGGTTTTCCGGGCCCCGAGCCGGACGCTGACGGAGGCTCACGCGTCCGCGTTCCAGGCCGTCTCCGCCGACAATCACCCCGTGCACTACGACGAAGTGTGGGCGAGAGCCCACGGGCACAGTGCTCCGGTGGTCCACGGTCTGCAGGTGCTCGCCTTCACGGCTCCGGGAGCGACCCTGTTCCCTCACGTGATCGGCGAGGTGTTCCTCGCCTTCACCGGCCTGTCGGCGCAGTTCCTCGGAGAGGTGCACGCCGGCGACACGCTGTACTCGCAGCTCGAGATCACCGCGCTGACTCCCGAGGGCCCGAACGGTGTCGTCACGGCGAAGGTCACGGTGCGCAATCAGCGCTCCGAGATCGTCCTCGCCGGCGAGCACACCTACCTGCTCAAGCGTTCGGCCGAGTAGGTCCTAACATGACATCGCCGCAGCTCACCCGCCGTTCCTCGACCCGTCCGGGGCGATTCTCGTGAGCGCGGCGACGTCTGCGGTCGCCCAGCCGGGCGCTTTCGCGCCGCTGCGCATCCGGATCTTCCGCTGGCTCTGGATCGTGTCGACGATCAGCAGCATCGGCAGCTGGATGCAGACCGTCGGAGCGCAGTGGTTCCTCGTCGAGAACAATGCTTCACCGGCGGTGATCGCCCTGGTCCAGACCGCCGCCGCCGCGCCGGCGCTGCTTCTCGGCATCCCCGCCGGTGTGCTCGGCGAGTTCCTGAACCGACGCCACCTCCTGGTCGGGGTCCAGGCGTTCCAGACCCTCGCCGGACTCGCGCTCGTCGTCCTGTCCGTCGCCGGCCTCCTCAACCCTGTCCTGCTGCTGACACTGACCTTCCTGATCGGCGCAGCCTCCACCGTCTGGTTGCCGGCCTACCAGGCGCTGATTCCTGAGCTGGTACCGCGCCCGCTGATCCCGAACGCCGCCGCGCTCTCCTCCATCGGAGTGAACGTGGCGCGCGCCATCGGCCCCGCACTCGCCGGGCTCGTCATCGCGCAGGCCGGGATCCCGTTCGTCTTCGCGGCGAACCTGCTCACGTTCGCCCTGTTCCTCCTCGTCCTGATCGGCTGGCGCGGCTACACGCCGCCCGCCCCTCAGCGAGAGCCGTTCGTCTCCGCGACCCGGGCCGGGCTCCGCTATGTGTTGCACGCCGGCGTTGTCCGACGGATGTACCTGCAGCTGGGCCTGTTCATGATCCCCGCCAACGCGCTCTGGGCTCTTCTGCCGGTCTTCGCCAGCGCGCACCTCGGACTCGATTCCAGCGGCTACGGCATCCTGCTCGCCGCCCTCGGGATCGGATCCGTCAGCGGCGCGTTCCTGATCCCGCGCCTGCGCAGTCGATGGGGAACGAACGCCACGGTGATGATCTCCACCGTCGTCTACGGAGCGGGACTCGCCGGCGCCGCGTTCTCGACGGCGCTCGTCGTCACGCTGCCGATCCTTCTCATCGTCGGCGCTGCCTGGATCGGTGTGATCGCCACTCTGAACGGGACCGTGCAGGCGTTCCTCCCCGCGTGGGTGCGATCGCGGGGACTCTCGATCTACCAGCTCGTACTCTTCGGCGGAACAGCACTCGGAGCCGCGCTCACGGGCGCTCTGGGGACCGTCTTCGGCACGACGCAGACCCTCGTCGGCGCAGGAATCGTCATCATCCTCGTCGGCGGATCACTCCTGATCGCGCCGCTGCTGTCGACGGCGGACAAGGATCGGCGCGTCCTCTCCCTCCCTCTGACGGATGTCCCGCCCGTCATCACACCTTCACAGCCCGACGATGCAGCGTCCGGCCCGGATGACGACGACCGCTCCACCCTCGTGATGATCCGCTACGAGGTGCCCGGCGAAGCCCGCAGTGCGTTCCTCGCCGTGGCACGCGATCTCGAGCGCAGTCGGCGACGGACCGGTGCTCGCAGCTGGCAGCTGTACACGGAGCGCGAGAACGCGAGCGTCCTGATCGAGGTCTTCGGCGTGGGCTCGTGGCGAGAGCACCTGCAGCAGCACGACTCCCGCACCACCGGTTACGACCAGCAGATCATCGAGTCCGCTCGAGCGCTCGCGACGGGCGACCCGGTCACCGAGCACTTCCTGGCCGCGGGCCGGATGTAGACGCGGGGCTCACCACCTGGCGAGAGCCGACGTCAGCCGGCCTCCTGCTCGATAGCGGCAAGAGTGGCCTGGTTCGCCCGAACCATGTAGTGCTGGATCGCCTGCTGCTGCTCGTCCCAGGTTCGTCTGACGATTTTCTGAGGGCGAGTGGAAATCGAGTCGGGGTCGGCATGGAGCTTTTTCCGCAGGAAATCGATGGCGTCGGCGGCGAACGTTCCGGGCGGTGCGAGCCACACCAGCATCAACAGGCCGCCGGGCACGGCGAGGGTCTGCCACGGGAACTCGCCGAACCCGAACCCGTCGACGAACACCGGGGCTGTTCCGTCCGAGAATGGGAACGCCTCGTGCTGCGCCCACATCCTCCGGAAGTCCGCATCGCGCACCGAGAGGTCGCCAACGATCTCCTGAAGCCGAGGATCATGCGGGTTGGCGTGGTAGCGCAGAGCCGCTACGCAGATCCTCGCGACGTTCTGCCAGCTAGCCAGTCCCCGACCCTCAGCCGGCGCCAGGAAGGTCGACTGGACGGTGTTGTAGCCCGGCACTCCGACTGAGGGGATCAATGCCTCGGCCAAAGCGTTCGAGATGAGCACGTCCTGATTCGCATCCACGACGTAGACCGGCAGATCGGACCACCGCTCGACGAGGTGTCTGACCAGGTCGGAGACGGACGGTGCCGACCGCACTGCGGTGTGTGGCGGAGCGGGGAGGGCGAGGCGGTAGAAGTAGGCCGCCGCATCGTCCTTCAACGAGAGGGCGCGGGTCAGTCCGGCGAGTACCTGCTCCGACATTTGATAGGCCCGACCCTGTTCCAGACGGACGTAGTAGTCGAGACTGATCCCGGCCAGGTCGGCGACCTCTGCCCGACGCAGGCCGTGCACCCGTCGGTTCGGGTCGGGCGGATATCCGACGTCTTCGGGCCGGAGCTGAGCCCGGCGAGCCCGGAGGAACTCAGCCAGCTGACGTGCATCCGAGGACATACAGACCTTCGGTCGGAGGTGGCCCGGCGACGATCATCGCTGAGGGCACTCAGCATGACGTCGCTACTGTCGCGCGACATCCCCTGCACCCGGAGCCGATGTCATCTGTTTTCGCGTTCTCCTTGCACCCGCTCGATGAGTGCGCGCCGGCTGGAGATGCCCCACTTGTCGTAGATGCGTCGGACATGCGTGATGACGGTGTTCTGTGTCACCGAGAGGTCCAAGGCGATCTGTTTGGTGGTGACTCCCTGCGCCAGGCGCTCCGCTACCTGTCGCTCGCGAGCGCTCAGCATGCCGTGGTGATCGGCGGCGGCCTTTGGGCGTCGTCGGATGCCGACGGCGCGCAGTCGCTTCAGCACGCGGTCAGCGTCACGGTTCGCTCCGTGCGCCTCGTACAGGTCCGCGGCCTCCTGCCACGGCTCTTCGGATGCGCGTTGTGGCTCTTCGGTGTCCAGGCGTGCACGACCGAGGTCTTCGAGAGCGCTGGCGAGAAGGAGCGGCCGCTCGCCCTGCCGCAAGAGAGCGACACTGCGCTCGAGCTCGGTCACCGATCCGGTGGCGATGCCGTGCACCTGGCTGTCGATGGCGTTGGCGAGTGTGTTCCCCGGGTTCATCAGAGCCCGTTCGTTCGTCACTGCCGAGAGACGCTGCAGCCGCTTCGTCGCACCGCTGCGGTGCCACATCCGAGCGAGCATGGCATCGTCCCCGAAGTCGGCAGGTGTCGTCATCGAGGGGGTCGGTGCCGCCAATGTCTCGTACGCGCCCTCTGTAGTGCGCAGCACGGCTTCGCTATCGCCGTCCGCGTCGGCAGTGAGTGCGAGCAGCCAGGATCCGGCGAGGCGCAGTGACGGGTCCGCGGCCATCTGCTGCACGTCGGCGCGTTGCGCAGCGCAGGCCGCGAAATCACCCTCGACGAGTGCGATCCGATAGAGCACAACGCCGGCGGTGGCGCGGGCGAAATCGCCCAAGCCCAATTCCTCCGACATCGCGATCACGTTCTCCGCGTGCAGCTTCGCTTCGGCCAACTCCCCCAGGTCGAACAGGATCCGGCACCGCACCATGGTCCAGAATGCGAGCGCCACGGCATTGCGCGTGCGTCGCATCTCGTCACTGGAAACCTCGGCCTGGCGGAGAGCTTCGCGGTTCTTACCGACCGAGTTCGCGAGAAACGCCGGCCACAAAATTTCGGGAAGCCACTGCGCGGCGATGAAGCCCGGCAGGTTCATCATGCGAGCCGTCGCTGTCTCGATGAGATCCGCGGCGAGATCGAACCGGTTCTCGTAGAAGCGCAGGACGGATTCGGTGGCGTCCACCGTCGAGAGCGCGGCGGCCTCCCCCGCCGCCTCAGCAGCCGCGCGCGCCTCAATGAGGGTGGACTCCAAGCGCGTGTAGTCGCCGAGATTCGCCAGATTGAGCGCCTTCACGGCGAGAAGCTGAGCGCGGGTGTTGATGGAGACGCCATCGATGAGCAGGGCGGCGGTGGTGGTTCGGACCGCGCTGCTGAACGACGACTCGGTCTGCAGTCGGGCGACGGCGAGCTGCAGACGCGCCGAAGCTTCAAGTGGCAATACACGGCTGACTCGCTCGGAGAACTGCATCGCTACGTCCGGAGAGCCCCCGACCCAGAGGACGGGGACCAGCTCGGACAACAGTTCGTTCTGCTTGTTGGTCGTCGCGAGTTCGAGTGCCCGACGGGCGAGACCGGCGGCACCGATCGCGTCGCTGGCTGCCAGCTCGAGGGCCGCGTCGTGTAGGAGCGCCACCGCTGCGGCATCCCCTCGGTTTGCAGAATCTGCGACGGAAGAAGCGACGGTTAGCAGAGGCTCGCCCGAGCGCAGACGGATGTCCGCGGCGCGCCGACGCAGGTGCGCACGGATGGAGGGGCTGAGCATTGCCTCCGCGGTCTCCCGGATCGCATCGTGCCGGAAGTGCAGCGGAGACCCGTCGACGAGGATGTCGGCCGTGATGGCCTGCTCGACGTCGCGGATGAGATTCGATGTGGTCTCTTCGAGCAGCTCGGCCAGGTCGGTCAGGGCGAAGGCGCGTCCCAGCGTCGCCGCGACCTGAACCGTTCGGGATGTGGAGTCCGGGAGATGCGCGATGCGCTCGCGAATCGACGATCCGAACATCATCGGCAGGGTCGCCTGATCCGCACGAGCAGTGGCGACGTCGCCGTCAACGCTGACGAGGTCCTCTTCGAGCAGCCCGTGCGCGAATTCCGCGATGAGCAGGGGAAGGTTCTCGGCCCGGCTGAGCATCGTTTCCAGGTGATGGTCGGGTCTCGCTCCAAGGATGTCGGCGGCCATTTCCATCGCAGCAGCGATATGCAACGGTTCGACTGTCACCGTCGTTCCTGCTGTGAGCAGTTGATTCATGGTCGCGTGGACCCCAGGTCCGTGCTCGCCCCCGCGAACCGCGAACGCCCACAGGATCGGAAGGTCGCTGAGGGTCGCGATGAGGGACCGGAGGATCGCGAGGGACGCCGAGTCCACCCACTGCAAGTCGTCGACGACGACCAGGACGCAGTTCTCGGCGGCAGCGGATTCCAGGCCGTTACGGAAAGCCTGGGTGAGCCAGTACCGGCTGTCGAGGTTGCCCGTCAAAGCCTCTACGTCGGCCGTGCGCAGAATCGGTGGACGAGCGGCGAGAGCCGCTTCCACGAGAACAGCTGTGGGCAGTAAGTGCGACTCCGGCTCCGGGGCGGCGACGACGGCGCGCCATCCGAGCCGCTCGCTCTTGGTGATGATCTCTCCGAGAAGACGGGTCTTTCCGGCCCCTGGGGCGCCGACGAAAAGCAAAGCGCGGCTCTCGCCCGACGCGACATCCCGGATCGCCTGGTCAACGATTCCTGTCTCCCAGCCGCGGCCTCGCAGGGGAAGCCGGAAGTTGCTGCTGGCGCTTCCAACGAGGACATCGCGCGCACTTGAGAGCTTGTCAGGTGAGGCGTCCGGTGTACTCATTCGTCCATTCAACACTGCTGATCAGACCCCCTCATGCGGCACGGAGCGGAGAGGGCTTTCACCTAATACGAGCCGGACGCCAGGCGCGCGAGGGCGGCCTCAGACCCCGGATCTGCGCCCTGGCCGAGGATGAGGAGATCATCGGCATCGTCGGGGACGGTGAAAATTTGGTAGCGCAACTCGACGTTTCCCACGGTCTCGTGGTGAAGAGTCTGCGTCCCGTTCTGCTCCATCTCAGTGGAGGCGGCCGCCCACTCCGTTGCGAAGTGCGGGCTCAACGACGCCAACTCCCCGACCAGAGCGCGGAACGCATCATCCGGGCCGTGCACGTCGAGGGAGTAGCGCAGAATGGCGGCCACCCGCGCTCTCACGCCTCGCGCGTAAACGAGCTCAGGTGCATCAGCGGCATCAATGAAGGCGCGTCGCGCGAGGTTAGCGCCGCGCGCGAACGTCGGTGTGAGCGCTCGCAAGGCGGCACTGGAAGCGATGACGGTGAGATGCCGATCGACCAGCACCGCCGGCGTTGCACCCATTGCCTCCACGAAGGAGTAGAGGAACGGCCTCGGATCCACCGTGTCGGCAGCTGGAAATCCCGGTTCGGCATCAAGGTTCATGAGTGCTGGCCCTCTCGTCGTTGATTGCGGTCGTCGCGTCGAAATCTCATCGAAGACGATCTCACCTGAGAATGCACACAACATTGGTCGAGCGTGTCTGACAGCTCCGGGCGCGCCTAGAGGGGTGGGACTGAGGGTCCTACCCGGGATCGCGGGCACCGCCCTAGCGTCGCCTCACCATGACGATTCACGATGTAGCTGACCAGCTCGCCGAGACGATCAGACGCCCCGCGGTAATCGATGACCTCCGCTATCAGCCCCTCGTCTCCTCCCGACCACTCGGGCTGCTACGTGAAGAGACGATGTCGGCTCTTCTACACCCGCAACCTGGTGAGCGGCGACAAGCCTTCGCCGACGCGGTCGCCAAGCGCTGGATCCTCCGCGGCGCCCAGACCGCGGTCTGGGCCGTGACCCTCGACGCCGATATCTCGGACTTGGAGCAACACGCCATGGGGCGCCGCCTCGGTGGCAGTCGAGCGACCTCGATGGATTTCCTCCAAGCACGCGACGGACTTCTTCTCTTCCTCGGGTCCCGAGCTCATGCCCATAGCGACGACGACGCCATCCGCCAGGATGCGCAGCAACGCGGCCTGCAGATCCAGTCGATCGGCACCGCTCAGGTCAACAGTCGACACGACGACCTTCTCCCGGCGGTGGAACGCGCGATGACCGCTGCACGCATCACGGCCATCGTCCCTCAGCTCCCCAACACTGCTGACATCACTCAACTCGGCCCGTGGGCGATGCTGTCCATGATCTCCTGCGACCGCTCCTACCTCGAGATCTTCTCTCCCGCAGCTCACGCCCTCAGCGGTCCGGATGATGAAGAACGCCGCAGAACCGTCGAGGTCTATCTCGATTCCGGCTGCCACCCGAGCGTCGCCAGCAGGATTCTGCACATCCACCGCACCACGCTCTACTACCGCATCGAGCGCATGCCGGACGTGGTGCGCGAAGCGCTCGATGACGGAGTCGCTCGCAGTGCTCTGCACCTGTGCCTCAAACTCATCCGCCTCTGGGACAGCGCCGGATGATAGCGATCCTGCACACGGCGTCAGCAACGCGACATTTGTCGGGCGAGGTTGCGACGCGAGGCCAGTGCCCTCAAGGAGGAACCCACTTACCGTCCTGGGTGACCCGATGAAGACCGTCTCACCGCCATCTTCCGAATCGTCCGAAAGGCTTCCCATGTCGATCATCAACCCGAAGAACCATGTCCTTGAACTCGGGGATCACCGATGAGCGCGCAGAGTCCGACCGGCGCCGGAACCGACACCGGGCAGGGCCACCACATCACGGATCTGCCTGTCGGCCTGAGCGCCGAAGGAACCCGCATTGAGTTCGACAGCATGGGCTCCGTCGACGTCCCCGCGAACCGCTATTGGGGAGCTCAGACTCAGCGCTCCCTGCAGCACTTCTCGATCGGCAACGACAAGATGCCGAAGGAGGTGTACCACGCTTACGGCTACGTGAAGAAGGCCGCCGCCCTGGTCAACGAGAAGGCGGGCAGGCTGCCGGCATGGAAGGCCGCCGCGATCGTCCGAGCAGCCGACGAAGCGATCTCCGGTGAGCTGGACGAGCACTTCCCGCTCTACGTCTGGCAGACCGGCTCGGGCACCCAGAGCAACATGAACGTCAACGAGGTGCTCTCCAACCGTGCGATCCAGCTGGTCGGCGGAGAACTCGGCTCACAGCAGCCGATCGGCCCCAACGACGACGTCAACATGGGCCAGTCCAGCAACGACACCTTCCCGACCGCGATGCACATCGCCGCGATCCTCGAGGTCGACGAACGCCTCATCCCGAAAGTCACCGCCCTCGCCGAGGAGATCGAGGCGAAGTCCGCGCAGTGGATGGACGTCGTGAAGATCGGCCGCACCCACCTCGAGGACGCCGTACCGCTCACCGTCGGCCAGGAGTGGTCCGGCTGGGCGGCACAGCTGCGCTCCTGCCTGACCCAGATCCACAGCAGCTGCGTCGGCCTGTACGAGCTCGCCGCCGGCGGCACCGCCGTCGGAACTGGTCTGAACGCCCCTGCTGGCTTCAGCGAGGACATCGCCCGCACCATCGCCGAGCTGACCGACAAGCCGTTCTTCACCGCACCCAACAAGTTCGCGGCCCAAGGATCGCTCGACGCGATGGTCCGTGCACACGCGGCACTGCGAGGCCTCGCCGTCGCGCTGATGAAGATCGCCAACGACATGCGCTGGCTGGCCTCCGGCCCGCGCACCGGGTTCGCCGAGCTGGTACTGCCGTCGAACGAGCCGGGCTCCTCGATCATGCCCGGCAAGGTGAACCCGACCCAGTGCGAAGCGATGGTGATGATCTCCATCCAGGTCCTCGGCGACGACACCGCGGTCGCCTTCGCCGGCTCGCAGGGGAACTTCGAGCTGAACGCGATGCGGCCCGTGATCATCAACAACTACCTCCACTCCGCGCGCATCCTCGGCGACGGCATCGAGAAGTTCCTCACCTATTCAGTGAAGGACACCACCTTGAACGAGAAGAAGATCGCCGAGTACGTCGGCGAGAGCCTCATGCTCGTCACCGCCCTCAGCCCCGTCATCGGCTACCAGAACGCCGCGCACATCGCCGAGAACGCCCTCGCCAACGATCAGACCCTGCGCGAGGCAGCGATCGCCTCCGGCCACGTGACCGCGCAGCAGTTCGATCAGATCGTCATCCCCGTCAAGCTCACCGGCACCGGCGTCCGTGGTGCCTGAGCACGCCACCACCTCTCACCACACCTCACGTCGCAACCGAGAACTGGAGTCGAACATGTCCCCTATCGACCAGAAGCCCACGACCGTGTCCCCCGCCATCCCCGAGGCGCTCACCGATCCGATCAGCAACCGCGGATCCGGGTTCACGACCGCCGAACGCAAGAGCCTCGGACTCACCGGCCGCCTCCCCGCGGGGGTGCTCTCCCTGCAGCAGCAGGCTGACCGCGTCTGGCGCCAGCTCGGCGAGCTCGGCAGCGACCTGCAGCGCAACCTGCTGCTCGAGCAGATCCACGACCGCAACGAGACTCTCTACTACAAGGTGCTCACCGATCACCTGCCCCAGCTCCTGCCGATCGTCTACGACCCCACCGTCGGCGAAGCGATCGAGAAGTACTCCGACGAATACCGAGGTCAGCGCGGCGTTTACCTCTCCATCGACGCGGCCGATGAGATCGAAGAGGCCTTCGCCACCCTCGGGCTCGGCCCCGAGGACGTCGACCTCATCGTCTGCAGCGACGCCGAAGAGATCCTCGGGATCGGTGACTGGGGAGTCGGCGGCATCCAGATCTCCATCGGCAAGCTCGCCATTTACACCGCCGGCGCCGGCATCCACCCCAACCGCGCCATCGCCGTCTCCCTCGACGTCGGCACCGACAACCCCGCGCTGCTGAACGACCCGCTCTACCTCGGCAATCGGCACTCCCGGCACCGCGGCGCCGACTACGACGCATTCATCAAGAGCTACATCGAGACCGCGACACGCCTCTTCCCCAACGCTCTCCTGCACTTCGAGGACTTCGGTCCCGAGCACGCCCGCGACATCCTCGCCACCTACTCCGACGACTACCGCATCTTCAACGACGACGTCCAGGGCACCGGCGCCGTCGTCATGGCAGCCCTCTACGCCGGCGTGAAGACCACCGGCATCCCGATGCGGGAGCAGACCCTCGTCGTCTTCGGCTCCGGCACCGCAGGCGTCGGCATCGCCGACCAGCTGCGCGACGCCATGATCGCCGACGGCGCCACCCGCGACGCCGCCATCGCCCAGATCTGGCTCGTCGACAAGCAGGGACTGCTCTTCGACGACATGGACAACCTGCGTAACTTCCAGACCCTCTACGCCAAGCCGCGCAGCGCCGTCCCCGGCAGCGCAGGAACCGTCACCCTGGTCGACGCCATCCGTGCGGCCAAGCCGACAGTGCTGCTGGGCACGTCCACTGCGCACGGCGCGTTCACCGAGGACGTCATCACGGCCATGGCCGACTCGACTCCCCGACCGATCATCCTCCCGATCTCCAACCCGACCGAGAAGATCGAAGCGGACCCGAAGGACGTCATCACCTGGACCAAGGGGGCGGCTCTGGTCGCCACCGGAATCCCCGTAGACCCCTTCACCTTCGAAGGCACGACCTTCCACATCGGGCAGGCGAACAACTTCCTGGTCTTCCCTGGAATTGGACTCGGCGTCATCGTCAGCGGTGCCCGCCATGTCACCCCCGGGATCCTCGCCGCGGCCGCGAAGGCCGTCGCCGCACGCACCGACGCCACCGCCCCTGGCGCGTCCCTGCTGCCGGACGTCTCGAACCTGCGCGAGATCTCCGCGATCGTCGCGCATGCCGTCTACGACCAGGCCGTCGCCGAAGGCCTCGCGACCATCACGCCGGACGACGTTGTCGAAGCGATTCAGGACGCCATGTGGGCACCTGAGTACGCCGCACTGAGCTGACGGCTCAGGCGCGGGACCGCGAACGTGCGCGATCCCGCGCCGGCCGTGATCGATGAAAGGGAGACGACGACATGACGCCGCACACCAACAAGATCGCCCTGGCTCCAGCAGGAACCGCACGAGCACTCCTGCTGCTGTGCGCCGCTCAGTTCGTGCTGCAGCTCGACTTCAGTGTGGTGAACGTCGCGCTGCCCTCTATCCGCAGCGGCCTGGGCTTCACGGGCTCGAGCCTGCAGTGGATCGTCACCGGCTACGCCCTCACCTTTGGGGCGTTGCTCCTGCTCGGCGGACGCGCGGGAGACCTCTACGGTCAACGTCGAGTGCTGATGCTCGGACTCGCGCTGTTCGGTGTTGCGTCGATCAGCGCCGGACTGGCACCCACGCCCGAGCTGCTGATCACCTCCCGCATCATCCAGGGTGCGGGCGGAGCCCTGGTCGCCCCCGCAGCGCTGTCCTCCCTCGCCCTCTTGTTCCCTGACGGACCTGCGCGCGTTCACGCCCTGGGCATCTGGCAGGGCGCCACCGCTGCCGGCGGCACCGCTGGGATCGTCCTCGGCGGCTTCCTCGTCGAGTTGATCGGCTGGCGCTCGATCTTCCTGATCAACATCCCGATCGTCGCGATCCTGCTCGTCGCCGTCCCGCTCACCCTCCCCCGCCGACCGCCCCAGGGAGCCCGCGGATCCCTCCACGTCGTGCCGTCGCTTCTGATCACCGCGGCGATCGCCACTGTCATCTTCGGTCTCAGCAACCTCGAGCAGTACGGCATCCTTGACCCGCTCACCCTCGGACCTGTCGTTCTCGGCGTCGTGCTCGCCGCGGTCTTCGTGATGATGCAGGCTCGGGCGCACGACCCGTTGATCCCGGTTTCCGTGCTCGCCTCAACCGCGCGACGCGGAGCCCTCGGCGCGATGCTGGTCACGGGAGCCGTCCTCGCCGCCTACGTCTACTTCGTCTCCCTCTACCTGCAGACCGTTCTCGACTTCGACCCGCTCCTCACCGGAATCGGACTGCTGCCCGCGACGGTGACGATCGTCGTCGTCTCCTCCGTCATCACTCGCCGGATCATCGCCCGATACGGGCTGCGGAGCGTCGCGCTCAGCGGCGGCATCCTGGTGGCTGCCGGCCAGAGCGCCTTCGCCTTCGTCAGCACGACCGGCAGCTACGCCGTGAACATCCTGCCCGGACTGCTGCTCACCGCCCTCGGCATCGGCCTGCTCCTCCCGGCGCTCTCCATCGCCGCAACCGCACGGGTCGACGCGTCGGTGCAGGGTGAAGCCGCCAGCCTGCTGACCACAGCGCAGCAGATCGGTGCAGCGCTCGGCGTTGCGACCCTCGCGACGATCGCCGCCTCCTCGACCGCAGGCGGCGCCTCCGTCGCCGGAGGATTCGCCACCGCCCTCGCCGTCTCCGCGATCGCGATGGTCGCCGTCGCGATCCTGATCGGGATCACCTTCCGCATCGAGGCGCCCGCACCGGCTTCGACAGGCGCTGCGGCGGCGGCTGAGTCGGTCGCGGTGGACGAGAGCGTTCAGCGATGACGGGCGAGCAGCTGCCCCCGCCACTGAAGGTGACGGCCGACACATCGGTCGAGGCGCTCGGAGACCGGCCACTCGCGTTCTATAACGCACTGCTCACCGAGCACTTCGTCCTCGAATCCGCGCGCAGCATCACCGTCAGCGAATCCAGTAGCCGAGCGTCGCTGTACCTCATGACGCTCTCCAGCGCACTCGTCGCCTTCGGGTTCCTCGCCGACACCCCATTCGCGCCCGGCTACCTCGCCGTCATCATCCCCGTCGTCGTCATCCTGGGCGTCTTCACCTACGTCCGCCTCGTACAGACCTCCCTCGAAGACGTGGCGGCGCTGAACTCGATCCAACGCATCCGCCGCTACTACGCCGGACTCCTTCCCGGCGCGGAACGGTACTTTCCCATTCCTCCCGGATCCGTACCGAACCAGATGCTCGAGATCGGCCAACGCGGATACCGACGCGGCGTCTTCTTCACCGTGTCCTCCGCCATCGGCGTCGTCAACTCCATCGTCGCGGGCGCGGGCGGCGCCCTTCTGGTCTATGCCCTCAGCAGCGTCTTCGCCGCGGCCATCACCGCGGGTCTTGCCACAGCGCTCCTCCTGGCCGTACTCCACGGCATCTATCAGGAACGCCGATACCACCGGCTCGACACGATCATCCGGGCGCAGAACACAAAGCCAGAAGGCGCGCCCTCATGAAACGACGATTCACTCGCCAGGACGCCGCCTCCGCGATCGTGCTCGGCGTCGCATGTGCCGCCGTATTCGTGCTCCTAAACGACATCGTCGGACCACTGCTGTCCGAACCCTCGGAATCACGCGAGATCGGCGCGATGTGGGCCGTAGTCTCCACCATCTTCGTCTTCCGAGCTCACCTCAGCGACCGACTCCAGGACGCGCGCACCCGCATCACCGCGACCACCGTGAGCCTCGTCATCTGCCTGGCCTACCTCCTGATCTTCCCCGTCACCGCCGTCGGAGTCGGCGCCGTCATAGCCGCAGGAGCCGTCCTCGTAGTACTCGTGGGACGGCCCCAGGACGCGAGCCTCACCGGCATCACCTCGACCGTCGTCCTCGTCGTGGCAGACCTCGGACCGGCGTCGGACCGGTGGCTGCAGCCGCTGCTGCGCATGCTCGACACCACCATCGGCATCGCAGTCGGGTTCCTCGCCGCAGCCGCTTTCACATGGGCCGCCGGGCGCCTCACCCCGAGTACCCGTCAACCACTCGAACGGAGCACATCATGACCGACCAGCACGCCGCAGACGAGGTCCCCCCAACACCGCCCGGCTTCGCGGCTGACATCCGTCCACTCTTCCGCGAGATGGACCGAACCAGCATGCTGAAGGCCTTCGACCTGTGGAGCCATGCCGACGTCGTCCACCATCAGGACGCGATCATCGCCCACCTCGCGGACGGTTCCATGCCCTGCGACGGACCGTGGCCCGCAGACAGGGTCGATCTGCTCCGGAGCTGGGTCGCGACGGGATCTCGGCCGTGAAGCTGTCGCTCGGCACGATCGACAACATCTTCTACTTCGTCCATGAGCTGGACGACGCGGTCGTCTGGTACTCGGCGAGACTCGGCCGAGAACCCGTCCTCCGCGGCGGCGCGCTCGTGGCCTTCGACATCGACGGCATCAAGCTCACCCTGCACCAGGCCGACAACTACAACTCGCCCGGCCCCGCCGGCGTCTCGGCCTACTGGACAGTTCACGACCTCGACGAAATCGTCGCCGAATGGACCGCACATGGTGCGACAGCACACCGTGGACCCAAGACCGTCTTCACCGGCGAGCGGCTCTGCCAACTCCTCGACCCGTTCGGCAACCTCTTCGGTCTTCGGCAGCCCCTGTCGGAGTGAGCTACTCATGAACCCCGTCGGATCGACAGACCAGCACCACCACACCAGAGACAGAGAAAGAAGAACTCATGACTGACCTGACCGTCGTCCTCGTCCACGGCGCCTTCGCCGAGTCCGCGAGCTGGAGCGGGGTCCTCGAAGCCCTGCAGAGCAGAGGCGTCACTGCCATCGCCACTCCCAATCCGCTGCGCAGCGTCGCCACCGACGCGGACAACGTCCGGCGTGCGGTTGAGTCGATCGGCGGTCCCGTGCTCCTCGTCGGCCACTCCTATGGCGGAGCCGTCATCACGGAGGCCGCAGTCGGAAGCGACTCCGTGAAAGGGCTCGTCTACGTCGCCGCCTTTGCGCCCGAGCACGGCGAAACCTCCCTCGGCCTCACCAGCCGATTCCCCGGCAGCACCCTGGGCGAGACGGTGCGGCCCATTGCGCTGGCGGACGGGACGAACGACCTCATCGTTGATCGGGAGCTCTACCCCGCGCAGTTCGCCGGCGACGTCCCCCTCGCCGATGCGGTGATCGCCGCGGCCACCCAGCGCGCGATCCGCGACGCCGCTCTCGACGAGCCGCAGCCCGCCGCGACCCCGGCATGGCGGACGCTCCCGTCGTGGTTCGTCTTCGGCTCGGGCGACCGGAACATCCCCGTCGAGGGACTCCGCTTCATGGCCGAGCGCGCCGGATCGCGCCGAACCGTCGAGATCGACGGGGCCTCCCACTCGGTGATGGTCTCCAACCCTCAGCCGGTCGCTGATCTCATCCTCGATGCTCTCTCTGAGCTGTCCTGACGCCGAGTCCTCGGGCTGTGGCCGGCGAGGAGGGCGATCCGGCCGAGACGTCTCTCCGGCTCATCAGCGCGAATCGGCCGCGGCGATCGAGGATCTGCGGATGTACTCCGCAGGGATCGTGATCGTGCGGTCAGCACCTCGTGGGGTGCTGAGGAGGGTGCCGGCCGCGCGCCCGAGCTCCTCCGGTGGAAGCCGGATCGATGCCAGAGCGGGCGAGAGCAGTGCGGCGGCATCGCTGTCGTTGAACGAGAGCAGCGAGAAGTCCTCCGGCAGCCTGAGAGCCTCTTCCGTCGCCGCGCGGACAACGGCATAGGCCAGTCTCTCGTCGGCGACGATGATCGCAGTGATGCCCTGCTCCTTCCAGGAGCGGAGGAGCCTGCGCGCTCCAACGTCGACCCGCGGACCTACTGAACGGGCGGCACGTCGTCCTCGTGGACACCACCATCGACGTCGTTCTCCCCGACCGGGCGGTCCTGCATTCCCGGGCCGCGCTCGTCGGCCGCGACCACGCGCCCGACGGCGATCTGTCTGTGAACAGGATCACGGCTCGCGTGGAAGGGCTTGATGCCGTCACTGCCATCCCGCCTATCGACAAGACCGAGCTCCCGATTCGGATGCCCCCCGGAACGCGGCATCTTGATTGGAGTTGGAAGGCGTACGGGCAGCCCGACAGCACGCAGACCTGGGCCGACGAGAACGCTGAGGTGGAGATCCGGTTCCTGAACAGCTACTCCGCGTTCGACGCGTACGCGTTCCGTGTTGCCTTCAGCCCGGTCGTACTGATCAGCCCTGCTGCTCCCATGCGTTTCGACGCAGTATTCGGCGACTGGATCGAACCGCTCCGACGCATCATCTCGCTCTCTACCGGTCGCCGCGAACGTCTCACCTTCGTCTCCGTGACGCTGAGCAGTGCGCCAGACCTCGCGGCGGACGAAGGAGAGGAGTTCCAGGTCTACGGCAGCGCTATCCACCAAACCCCCTACGCGTCGCGCGGAGGTGACGTCGGGAAACTGTCTCCGGTGTTCCGCTTCTCTCCCGAGGACATGTCGCTGCTGTCCATGCTCCGCCGATGGCAAGAACTCGCCGACGAGCATCACCCGCTCCTCGAGTCCTACGCATCGCTGATATACGCCCGAGACCAGCACCCTCGCTCGCGGCTTCTACTTCTCATACAAGCGATCGAAGGTCTCTACGGCCATGAGAACCGTGCCGTCTACGATCGCCGGCGAGAAGCGCACAGGGCACGCAGGGAGGAGGTCATCGCCCTGCTCGCGCAGACACACGAGCAGGAGGTATTGACCTTCGTGAAGGACCACCTCATGAAGTCCCCACCGGCAAGTCTGGAGGAGGCGCTCGGGAGGGCGTTCAAGGCCGCGCCGATCAACGTCGTGCCTGCACTGAAGAAGACAGCCCTGCTATCCGAGGGCGATTCAGTGCCGTCAGGGCTGCGTCAGGTACGGAACGATCTCGCTCACGGCAATCGCGGCTACCCGGCCGAGGACCTCTTCGAGGTCGTCGGCCCCCTCGATGGCGTCGTCCGCGCCAACTTGTTGCGCGTGCTGGGCTGCGATGCCGCCGCGCAGCGCGGCGCGCAACAGTGACCTGGTCTCGAATCAAGCTGTCCCAGACACTAGGACGTGCATCAAATGGGAAACGCCGCCTGGCGCTCCCCATTTGATATGTGTTGTGGACCGTCAGCGCCCGAGGTCGCTGCGGTCCGCTCCCTGTCCCCGGCTACGGGTGCGTCGGGTCTGCTGGATGGAGCCGCCCGGGGCGGTGCTGGACACCGCGGCGTTGGCGGGGGTGGCGTGGGCGGCGTCGGCGCTCATGCGCGTCTCGATCGCGTGCGGCGGGACCCCCTTGGCTTCCATCGCCGCGATCATCGCCTGCCGTCGGTGCGCGCTGTCGTAGGAAGCCTCACCGGCTTCGCGCGCCGCTGACGCGCGAGGGTCGGACGCGGGCGGCGTGGAGTCACCGGTAGCCGTCCCGAAATCCTGATTGGCGTCCTGGCGCTCCGTGGTGGCGTCGTCGCGGAAGAGCTGTGCCTGAGCGCGTGCGTCGGCGGCGAGCTCGCGCAGCTCGTCGGGATTCGCGTTGGCAGTGCCTCCGGCTGCCGCATCGCGGTCGTAGTCGTTCGCGCGCTCTTCGAGCTGTGCCGCCATCTCCGCGCGCCCGTTGTCGACGTCGGAGGCGCCGGGGGTTTCTCGAGCGGCGTCCTGGCCGCGAGCGTCGTGCGCGCGGTCGAGCCGGTCGGCTTTCGCGATCTGCAGTTGTGCTTCGGTGACCTCTGCTGCCGCCCGAGCGCGCTCGGGAGCCACCGCGTCCTTCCACTCCTCCACGAGGCCCGCTCGCGCAGCGGCGACGGCCGCGGGGGGGGGGGACACCTGGCCGACGTCGGTCCAGTCGATCGACGTCTGCACGCGGTAGTCCTGGAACCCGGCCGGGTCGGTGTCGCGCTTCCACTCCTCGGCCGCGGAGAGTTCGAGGGTGCCAACGTCGCCCGCGAGCGCGGCGCGGTAGTCGGTGATCAGAGCGCGCTCCGCGTTCACGTCCGGCTCCGCGCGATCGCCCACCCGCATGGTGAGGCGGTCATCGTCGTGGCGGTGGTAGTGCTCTGGCGCGGAGTTGGTGGCCCATTCCTTCACCAGATCCAGCTCCGACTTCCCCTGACCGGCCGCGTCGCGCAGCACGGCGGTGTCAACGCCGTAGCGGTCGAGCACTTCGCGCTGCACGACGGCCGCGGCGCGCTCCGCGATCGGGTCGTGGGTCTTCCACGCCTGCGCCGTTTCTGCGATCGTCGCGATGTCCTGGACGCTCGCCTTCTCCCACCAGTCGGGCCGGTGCACCACCTGCAATGTCGCTCATCAAGCGTCGCGCTCGGCGTCGAAGCGGGCCCACAGCTCGCCCGCCTGCTCAGCGGCGCCGGTGTTCGTCATCCCAGCCACCGCGAGGATCAGCGCGGCGCACGCTGCACTGGAGGCACCGCCGTCGGCCAGAGCGGGGACTCGTTCGTGCGCGGATGCGCCGCGCGGGCGAGCGATCGCGCGGTATCCGTGAACGGCCGCGCGCCGCCGCTACTCCGGCCGGCGCCGGCGGTACGGCGTCGTCGTCGACACCCTCACGAGACCCGCGCGCTCGAGGATGGGGCGCGAGTACTCGGTCGAGTCGCTGTGCACGAGGGTCTTCCCGAGGTCCCGGGCGGAGGCGGCGCGGGCTGCGGTGACCAGGCCGTAGAGGCCGCGTCCGCGGTACTCCGGCAGCGTCGCTCCGCCCCAGATGCCGGCGAAGGCGGTGCCCGGGACGGGCTCGAGCCGGCCGCCGGACGCCATCCGCCCGTCGACCTCGGCCACCCACAACTCCATGCCGTCGCCGCGCGCGAGGCGGGCGACGAGCGAGTCCGCGATCGACACGTCGACCTCCTCCTCGAAGGCGCCGTCGATCATGGCGCTGAAGGCGCGGACGTCCGGCTCGTCGACGACCCGGCGCAGCACGACCCCCTCCGGGACCGGCCGGTCCGAGAGCAGCGCCTCGACCGGGCCGATCATGATCGACTCGGCCTCGTCGGGCGCGAAGCCCTGAGCGACCAGCGCCTCGTGCAGGCCGGGGGCCTCGTCGTGGCCGCGGGTCTTCCACTCCACTCGGGTGATGCCGGGATCGGCGTCGAAGTGCGCGACGGCCGCCGCGACCAGCTCCGCGATCTGCTCGGAGGAGGCCCCGCCGAGGTCGCGGTAGGTCACGAAGCCGCGTCCGCCGGCGAAGGTCACCAGACGCAGAGGCCCCTCGCGCGTCACGGAGACGGCGCTCGGGGTCTCGGCGTCGGAGCGGAGCTGGTCGTCGTAGGCGCGGAGGTAGTCGGAGCTCATCGCCCCGACGCTACCCCCGGACCCGGGCGATCAGGTCCTGAATGAACGGAATGACGTCCTTCGCCTGGTCGACGCTGGCGAATCCAGTCGCGATGAGCGGCCAGATCGAGCCGATGAGCGTCGCGATCACGGCGGCCACTGCGGCGATCCAGGCGAGGGCCGCGTTGCGGGAGAGGAACGAGACCGCGAGGCAGGCCAGGCCGACCGCGTAGCTGATGACGATCGAGAGGACGATCGCGCCGACCGGGACGTCGAGCGCCCCGGCCGTGGTGCCGTCGGCCGCGCCGATCAGCCCGAGGACGGGCAGCAGCACGGCGACGACGACCACGAACGAGAGCACGACACCCGTGCCGAGCGCGATCCAGGCCGCACGCGGCTTGCGTCGCGCGCCGTACGAGCGGGTGCGCACGGGACTACTCCCGGCCGGCGGCGGACGACGTGCGGTCGTCCTCGGAGCGGTGGGCGTCGGCGTCGTCGCGGTCGGACGCGTCGGCAGGGGCCTCGACGTGCTCGGGCTCCTCCGCCGGAGCGACCTCGACGGTCGCGGTGCGGGAGTCGCCGTCGTCGTCGACCGGCTCGACCTCGACGCGGACCACGAACTCGGCCGTCTCGACGACGGCCGGAGCCGCGTGAGTCTCGACGCGGGGGTCGTCCTCGTCGCGCTCGGCGGCGCGCTCGTCGTCGGCCTTCCGCTGGGCAGCTGCGCGCTCGTCGCGCTCATCGGCCGCGCGGTCCAGAGCGTCTGCGGCGTCGTCGGCGGCGTCCGCCAGGCGTCCTCGGGCGGAGTCGACGGCACCGGAGACGGCGTCGCGGGCGTTCCCCGCGGCCTCGACGGCGGAGTCGCGGGCGTCGGACGCGGCGCGCTTGGCGGTGTCGACGAGCGGCTCCTTGTCCTCCTCCGGCTTCTCGATCGGGTCGAACGGGCCGTGGACGTCGGTCGCGGCGACGTTGACGACGACGTGGCCGCCGGCGACCGGCTCCGCCACGCGCTGCACCTGATCGCGCACGGCGTCCAGGACCTCGCGGACGGGGTGGGGGTACTCGACGACGAGGTCGATGTCGACGGTGGTGACGCCGTCGGCCTTCGAGACCGTGACTCCGGGGACGGTGCTGGTGCCCAGCACGCGGCGGGAGGCGCGGTCGAGGCCGCGGGCGACGGCTCCGCCGAGGTGGTGGACGCCGGACACGCGCTGGGCGCTCTCGCCGGCGGCGGTCGCGACCCGGCTCTCGGTCGACTCCGGCTCGGACGGCGTCGCGCTGCGGCGAGCGGACTCGCGCCGGCTCTGCTCGCTCGGGGTCGGCTGCTCGTCGGTGCGGATGCGCTCGACGGTGCCGGGCTCGATCGGATCGGACATGGGGTGCTCCTTCAGAAAGACTTCCATCCCGCCGGAGCGGGGCTCTCCGGCCCTCCCGATCGGGAGGGCCGGACGGTGGTGCCGGCGGCTACTGCACGCGGGCGGTGCCGCTCATCTTCGTCCGCAGACCGCTGACGATCTGGATGACGACGGGCGTCTCCTCGCCGAGGAGGGCGTCCCACTGGCGGACGGCCTGGTCGACCGTCTGCCGGGTGCGGGCGGGCGAGGCGCCGCGGCGGGTGTGCGCGGTGACGCGCAGCACCTTCTGGTGCTTGATCTCGAACGCGGTCACGTCGACCGCGACGATGGACGGCTCCTGCGACAGAGCCTCCTCGAGGACCTGCTCGGCGACCTTCGCGTCGATGGTGACGGATCCGCCCGTGGGCGTCCCCGCTCCCTCTCCGGAGCCGACGCGCAGCAGCGTGGAGGTGCGGCCGCGGCCCTGGCGCACGATGAAGCGCACCAGCAGCAGGATCAGGACGAGCGCGACGACCGCGATGACCCAGAGGATCCACGGGGTGCCGCCCGAGAGGGCCTGGCTCGTGGGGTCTGCCGCGTCCTGCGCGGCGGTGGACACGTTCTCCTGGACCTGCGGGAGCAGCGACCCCACCGCGACGGCGCCGCCGGCGAGGAGGAGGACGAGGCCCACGACGAACAGGAGCAGCCGGTTGAGGAATCGGTTCGTGGTGGTCATCAGCGGACCGTTCCCTTCTCGGACAGGCGCACCTTGGAGCGCAGGCGCGGGGTGCAGTCGAACGTGGCGAGCTCGGCGTCGACGGCCTCGCGGATCGGCGTGACGTCGATGCTGCGGCCGGAGGTGCGGGAGACCGTCACGTCGACGACGCGGGATCCGACCGACACCGACACGTTGTCGGGGTCGACGTCACCGGCGTAGCCGGCGGTGCGGGCGACGGCCTGCGCGATGACGCGGTCGTCGACGATCGCCGCGGTGCGGTCGGTGCTGACCGCACGACGGCCGCGACGGCCGGGCTTGAGCGACACGACGATCAGGACGAGCCCGATCAGCGCGAGCACGGCGCCGGCGGCGGCGGTCAGCGCGATGGGCGCCGCGGCCGCGTTGAGCAGCGAGGACGCTCCGTCCTGCGGGGCCACGAGCAGCGCGGGCTGGCCGAGGACGGCGAGGACCGCCTCCGTGCCCAGCCACGCGAACAGGAGGATGAGCAGGACGGCGAGGACGATCGCCGATCCGGAGCGGGACGAGTGCGTCTCGCGCCGCACCAGGCGCGGGTAGAGCGCCCGGCCGGCAGTGGTGGGAGTCGTCACGACACCCTCCTTCGTTCTCGGAGGTCGGCACCGGTGATCCGGAGGTCGACCCGGCCGATCGTGGAGCCCGTCAGTTCGAGGCAGCGCGAGCGGATGGTCGTCTGCGCCCGGCTGAGTCGGTCCAGCAGCGTCCCGGAGGAGCGGCGGCCCGTCTCGCCCAGGGGCGTGACGTGGATGGGGGCGTGCGCGACGACGTGGAGGCGTCCTCCCTCGTCGTCGAGCTCGACGGAGACGTCGGACGAGTTCACGTCCAGCGCCTCCGCGGTGACGGCCGACACGACTCGGCGCACGGCGCGCGAGCTGATCGTCGTGCGGCCGTGGCTGGCCTCGTCGGCCATCACCGCCGCGGTCACGAGGACCGCCGCCCGCGGAGGGTGTCGCCGAGGGAGCGCAGGTCGAGCTTGCCCTCGACGACCCGCCCGACGCCGTAGCCGATCGCCATGGCGAGCGCGACCCAGAGGAGCGCCCAGAAGCCGAAGACGAGGGCGGTCAGCGCGAGGACCGCGCCGAGGACCAGGCCGATGTGGGACGGAGTCACTTGACGCGGCTCTCGGTCTCGTCGTCCTTGTCGTCCGAGGGGATGAAGACGTCGGAGACGGTGACGTTCACCTCGGCGACCTCCATGCCGACGACCGAGGAGATGGCCTCGGACACGGCGGAGCGGATGCTGTCGGCGAGCTTCTGCAGCGCGACGGGGTACTCGGCGACGACGGTGATGTCGGCGGCGACCTGCTTCTCGCCGACCTCGACGGAGATGCCCTGGCCGCGGTCCTGCGCGTTGATCGCGTTGCGGATGGCGCCGATGGCGCGGGCGGCGCCGTTGCCCAGGTCGTGCACGCCGGGGACCTCGCGGGCCGCGATGCCGGCGACCTTCTCGACGACGCCGTCGGCGATCGTGTTCTTGCCGGCCGAGGTGGCGGTGCCGTGCTTGGCCGAGGAGGCGTTGGCGAGGCTGGTGGGGGTGACGTTGGTCATTGTCTTCTCCTTGTGCAGAGGAACGCGACCCGGGGGCCGTGGTGCTCACGATCCGTGGCACATGATGAAGACGTGGCCCGGGGCCCGGACGTCCCGGTGGCTCAGCCAAGGTGCAGGAAACGTCGAGCGTGGATGCGTTTCGCGGCCAGCGGGCTGCATAGGCCCCCGCGGAGCACTCGCGGAGCGGCCAGCGGAGTGCACAGGGCGCGACATGCCGCGGATGCTGCGACGGTGCGGCCCTCGTGCGCATCGAGCCGATGACCGTCGACGCTTCCAGGGTCGACGGCAAAGTCGAGGACGCGGCGGCCGACGACCGGCCGGCATGCACGCCGACGTCGCCCAGAGACGTCCCGCGAGCGAGGCGGTCGCGCAGTCCGGTCGTGTGCACGTGACGACCGACCGCGGTCGTTCACCTCTGCGATCGCCGGAGCGCGGCGAGCAGGCCCGCTAGTCCCTGTCGGCGGTCCGATCGAGGGCCGCAGCGATCTGCTCAGCGGTCGGCAGCGCTGCCTGCTCGGTCGGCGGAAGTGTGTCAGAGGTGCAACTGAGACGGCCGTCAGCGCGTGGCGCTCATCCCTCGTATCCGATGATCGAGGTCATGTCGGTCTGCTGTGCGGAGGATGCGCGGACGGGATCCCCTGCTACGAGTCCGCGAGTGAGACGCTCTCGACGGAGTGAATGCCTCCTGCCGGGCCGTTCTTGCGTGGAGGCGCGCCAACACGATGCCCCCACCGGCGCCGGAGAGGCCTCGCGCTCCTCGATGAGCGAGAGGACATAAGCTCCCACACGTGGCAGCCGGCGCAGTGATGTACAACTTCGCGATACAGCTGGCTGATGTGGACCGCGGCGTCTACGAGGACACCACGTTGCGAGCCGCTCGGCACCCCTCCGAGACCGACGTGTACATGATGACGCGCGTGCTCGCGTACTGCCTCGAATACGTGGAGGGGATCACCTTCAGCGAGGGGATCTCGTCGACGGCGACCGAGCCGGCGGTGCTGGTCCGCGATCTCACCGGCAGGCTGACCACGTGGATCGAGGTCGGCGCGCCGGATGCCGAGCGACTGCACTTCGGGAGCAAGCTGGCCGACCGCACGACGGTCTACACGCATCGCAACCCGGAGAAGGTGATCGCGGCGTGGTCGGGCAAGCGTGTCCACCAGCTCGAGCAGATCACCGTCCAGAGCTTCGACCAGGGGTTCCTGGATGCCGCGGTCGCGGTACTCGAGCGCCGCAACACGCTGACCGTGTCGGTCGTCGAGGGGCAGCTGTATCTCGAGTTCAACGGCGTGACGTCGAGCAGCGGCATCCACGTGCATCAGCCGGGCTGAGCCGGCGCCGAGTGTCACGAGGTTCGCGTCCAGAAGACCGGTCGGAGGACACGATGAAGCATCCTCCGAGACAGTCCCTCGAGAGGCACCCGGAGACGACGAGGGCCCGGCACCGCCGCGAGACGGGCCGGGCCCTCGGGCTCGCAGGGCTGCGCGTCAGCGGCGCAGCGTGTGGCTCGGCTTCTCGTCGAAGCGCACCTGGTAGGCGCTCGCGAAGCGGCCGAGGTTGCCGAAGCCCCACTCGCGGGCGACCGCGGCGACGGTGGTCGAGCAGGGATCGCCGGCGACCAGGTCGGAGTGGGCGCGGTCCAGCCGCACGTCGCGCAGGTAGACCGAGGGCGACACTCCGAGGTGCCGCTTCGTCGCCTGCTGCAGCGTGCGGGTGTGCAGGCCGGCCGCGCGGGCGGCGTCGGCCGGAGTGATCGGCTCGTGGGCGTGGTGCTGGAGGAAGTCGAGCGCCACTCGGGTGCGGGAGGCGGACGGGCGCCGCAGCACAGCGGGCACGTCCCACGCGCGCCAAGGGAACAGCAGGAGCAGCACGCGGGCGAGGTCGAGCTCGGCGGTGAAGCGCACGAGAGGCGTGATCGCGGCCGTTGCGAGCGCGGCGCTCGCCTCCGTCACCGCAGCGCGCCAGCGGGCGAGGACGCCGGGGTCGGCGTCCGCCCCGTGGTCGAAGGAGACGGGCTGGCGCGGGCCGGCGTGCGTCTCGGTCGCGACATCCTCGAGGAACCCGGGGGCGAAGTGGATGAGGTTCTGCCGGTGCGGCTCGAACTCGAGCCCGAAGTGCCGCTCCGCCGGGAACAGGAACGGGGCCGAGAGCGTGCCGGTGCGGGTGAACGGCGGCAGGTTGAGGCGTCCGCCGCCGGCGCGGAACCAGCCGACGACGTACTCCTTCAGGTGGGGGACCTGGCCGGTGAGGGCGCCGGAGCAGTCGGAGGTGCGCAGGGTCACCCGGTCGCTGCCGCGGACGGCGTAGCGGTAGGTGAAGCCGCGCTGCGAGGGAGCGACTCGGAACTCGCCTCCGCCGTACGCCTCGGAGTAGACGGCGGACGCGGCGGACGGATCGTCGCCGGAGGCTTCGTAGCGCCGGTCGGCCCGCTCGTCGCCCGCGAACGGGCTGCCGAGGGTGAAGGTCGACTCGCTCATGACGTCCGCCCGGGGCGGCGGAGGAGGGAGCAGTGCATGGGGGACTTCTTCCGGATTCGGGGTTCGTGCGCTCGGGGGGGCGCACGGGGGGTACGGAATCAAGACGTGCCGAGGAGCCGGAATGTCACGAATCCGGTCGCGAGCACGTCCCCCATCGGCGGCACTCGCAATCCGGCCAGCGGATTCGGCGGCCTGTTGTCAAGGCTGGTAGTCATGCCGGACGGCGCTCCACACTGAGGGCACCGGCGCGCGGGCACACCGCGGGCGGGACCGCGGAGGAGGCGCTCATCGACGACGACCCCCTCCTGAACGCGTCCGACGCGACCCTCGCCGCGCGTGCCGTCGACGGCGACGTGCAGGCGTTCGAGCAGCTCGCCCGGCGCCACGGCGCCCTCATGCGCGTCTACGCCGCGAAGCTCCTCGGCTCCGAGGCGGAGTCCGAGGACGTGGTGCAGGAGGCGTTCCTCACCGGCTGGCGGCGCCTGGCCGATCTCGACAGCCCGGCGCACATCCGCAACTGGCTGATGCGCATCGTCACTCACAAGGCGATCGACCGGATCCGCGTCCGCCGCCGCCACGACGACATCGACGACTGGGATCCGCCCGCACCTCCCGAGCACTCCCCCGAGCGCATCGTGGAGGCCCGCCTTCAGCTGGACGCGGTCTGGGAAGCCCTGGACCGATTGCCTGCCGATCAGCGACGCTGTTGGCTACTCCGCGAGACCGCCGGCTACAGCTACCAGGAGATCGCCGACGCTCTCGAACTCCCCGTCTCGACGGTCCGCGGTCTCCTCGCCCGGGCACGCCGGTTCCTGCTCCACGAATTGGAGGCATGGCGATGACCGACGACACCGCCGTGCCCGAGGACGACCTCGACGGCCACACGCTCGAGGAGCTGGGCGAGTACCTCGACCGCGGCCGCGAGCCGCGCGACCCCTCGATCGAGAACTCCGCCGCGTGCCGGCTCGCTCTCGCGAACCTCACCCGGCTCACCGAGCTCTCGGCCCGGGCGCTGCGCCAGGAGGCCGACCGCGAGCCCGACCGCGACGAGGTCTGGATCGCCGGCCTGCTCGACGCGATCCGCTCCGAGGTGCGCTCCGGCCGCGACATCCCCGTCCGCCACCCCGACCCGACCCTCCGCCTGGCGCTCACCGAGGCGGCCGTGCGCGGGATGATCCGCCGCGCCGGTGACACGATGGGCGGCGTGATCATGGGCCGCTGCACTCTCGACGGCGACGTCTCGGTCCCCGGCGCCGTGGTGCGGATCGACGTCACCTGCGCTCTCGAGTTCGGCCTGCCGGTCGCCGTGGCCGCCGACCGCCTGCGCGAGCGCATCCGCTACGCCCTGGAGCGCCACACCGAGCTGACCGTCGGCGCGATCGACGTGACCGTCGACGACGTCTACCCCCACCGGGAGGAGCGACCGTGATCGCCGAGCACGAGGACGCCGGTACCGCCGAGCGCGACGACGCCGCCCTGTCCCAGCGGCTGACGGCCGCGATCCGCGACACGGAGGGCGTCGCCGGCGTCTACCCGGCGCAGCCGATCGTCGAGGCGGCGGCCGACGCACTCGCCGTGAAGCTGGCGCTGCGGCAGCCCGACGTGCTGGTCGACATCGACCGGTCGGAGGGGTTCACCACGGTGAGCGCGCACATCGCCGCGTCCGCCGCGCTGCCGGCGCCCGAGACGCTCCGCCTGGTGGGCGAGCGGATGCACGCGCTGCTCGTCGCCGACCCCACCGTCTCCGGCCCCTTCGCCGTGAACGTGAAGGTCCGCCTCATCGAGGACTCGGGGCGCGCCGAGCACTGACCGGGCCCACCGCCGTCCCCCTCCCGCGAGATGCCACTTGGGTACGCCTCGCGCGGCGTGTCGCGTACCGAAGTGGCATCTCGCGGGAGGGAGCAGGGGCGGCGCGGCCGGGTCAGCAGGAGACGAGGCGGTCGAAGCGGGACTGGACGCCCGAGCTGTCGCTGAACTTGCGGTTGATGACGCTCATCTTGTTGCAGCCGCTGTCCGGGCCGTTGTTCCAGATGACCTTCACGTTGCGGGCCTCGCTGCAGTGCCACCACACCGTGACCTGCGCGCGCCCCAGGGAGTCGCGCTGCGAACGGACCTCGAAGCAGTTGCCCGGGCCGCCGTTCTGGTAGACGAGCTGGCCGGCGGAGGCAGGGGTCGCGACGGCGACTGCGCCTCCGAGGGCGAGGGCGATCGCGGCGAGCGTGGCCGTGAGACGACGGTGCATGGTGTTCTCCTTCGAACGGGCGATCGGAGGCGACGGCGGCCGCCCCTCTGCCAGCACCCTAGACCCGGCCGTTCCTCCGGCCCACGTCCCGGAACCCCTCCGCGAGATGCCACTTGGGTACGCCTCGCGCGGCGTGTCGCGTACCGAAGTGGCATCTCGCGGAGGGGATCGGGGGTGGGCGCGGGCGGGGCGGGCGGGGGCGGGCGGAGCGGGGGTCGGCGGTGCTCTTGTGCGCCGAGCCGCCGGGGTCCACCATCGAGCGACGGCCCCCACCCGGGGCGGCCGCAGCCGACGGGTCGGGGGCGCCATGCGGTCGCGAGGTCTGCTCTTCTGCCTGATCCCGCCGATCCTCTGGGGCGGCATGCTCCCGGTCGCGGACAGCATCGCGGCGACGGTCGACTCCTTCTTCATGACCCTCATCCGCTACACGGCCGCCGCCGTGGTCCTGGCCGCGCTGCTCGCCCGGGCGGAGGGGCTCCGCGCCTTCCGGCTCGACGGCCGCGGGTGGCGGCTGGCGCTGCTCGGCGCCTCCGGATTCGCCGGCTTCGGCCTGCTCGCCTTCACGGCTCTGCGGTTCACCTCGGCCCCGAACGTCAGCCTGATGATGGGGATGATGCCCGCGATCGGCGCAGTGCTCGCGAGCATCGGCGCCCGGCGCCTCCCGCCGGCGGCCACTGTCGGCTGCATCCTGCTCGCGCTCGCCGGAGTCGCGCTCGTCGTCACCCGCGGCGACGTCGCCCTCCTCCTCGACGGCGAGCTGGGGTTCGGCGAGCTGCTCGCCCTGCTGGGCGCGATCTGCTGGGTCGTCTACACGCGCGGAGCGGCGGCCTTCCCCGGCTGGTCGGCGCTGCGGTACTCGACGCTCACCACCGCGCTCGGCTGCCCGTCGATCGCCGTCGCGGTCGCCGTGGCGACCGCCACCGGCTCCGCGCACCCGCCGACCGGAGCCGAGGTGCTCGCGGCCTGGCCGCAGCTGGCGTACCTGATCCTCCTGGCCGGCGTCGTCGCCGTGCTGCTGTGGAACACGGGCATCAAGCTGCTCGGCGCCCTCAACGGCACGCTCTTCCAGAACCTCGTCCCGGTCACGACCTTCGCGATCAGCATGGCGGGCGGCTACCGGCCGGGGCCCGTCGCCCTGCTCGGCGCGGCGATCGTCGTGACGGCGCTGCTGCTCAACAACTGGGCGACGCGGCGCGCGGCCTCGGCCGCCGCCCGGCCCGCGGCGGTGCCGGCCCCGGTGCGCTGAGCGCACCGCCCGCACCTCCCGAGACGCCCGCACTGCTCAAGACGCCCGCACCACCCCAGCCGCCCGCACTGCCCGAGACGCCGGCACCTCCCCAGCCGACCGCACCTCCCGCCGGGAGCGGCGGTCACTGGTCGGAGTTGCCGGCCCAGCGGACGGAGCCCTGCGCCTCCTCTTTGCCGATCGGGGACACGGTCCCGCAGTGCGAGCACTCGAGCAGGTAGCGGGTCGAGACGGTCAGGACGGGGACGAAGAAGAGCGAGAGGCGCGTCCGGCGGCGGAGGATCCGCTGCTCGTCGCGCTGCCCGCAGACGCGGCAGACGAAGACGAGCGTCCGGAGGAGGTCCTCGACGGCTCGGGTCCCGAAGATGAGGAGCATGCGTCCGAGCGTAGGGAGCCGGACGCACTCGGCAGAGGGGGTTGCCGGGGCGCCGTCGCCGCGTAGCGCTGGGCGCAGACGATCACCGCGAGCACCGTCTCGAGCACGTCGCCCCCGTAGAACAGCAGGAGCGCGGCCTGTCGACCGACCTCGTCCGGCGCCTGGGCGTACAGCACGGTCGCGAGCAGTGCGTGAGCAGCGATGCCCGCTCCGAGCACGCCCAGGCGCAGGCCGAACGGGGCGCGGTGCGGGTTCGGGTCGACTCCGGCCAGCGCCGCCGTCAGCAGGACGCCGCTGAGCAGGAAGTGGACGCCGAGCACGAGGTGCAGCAGCGGATCGGCGTGCGCGGCGGCGAGCAGCCCGGTCGCGTGCACGAGCCAGAGGGAGCCGGTCGAGAGCAGGAGCGCCGTCACCGGGTGGGCGAGGATCCGCACCGGGCGGCTCCGGAGCAGCCGCGAGAGGCGTCGCGCCGCGGTGACGTCGAGCGCGCGCAGGGCGAGGGTCACGGGCGCCGCGAGCACCAGGAGGAGCGGCGCGAGCATCCCGAGGACGAGGTGAGTCAGCATCGCCCCGCGCGGATCCGCGTGCGACCACTCCGCGAGCGGACCCGTGAAGCAGAGCGCCGCCGTCGCGAGCCCGCCCAGGAGCAGTGCGGTGCGGTGGAGCGGCCACGGCCGTCCGCGCCGCCGCTCGAGTGCCGCGGCGCCCACTCCGAGTGCCGCCGCCGCGGCGAGCGGGACCAGGAGCAGCAGGCCCGGGTCGAGGAGGGGGTGGTCGGCGTGCGGAGTCACGCCGTCGCGCGTCGTCGCCGCGGCAGGAGGAGGAGCCCTGCCGCGAGGAGCACCGCTCCGGAGGCGATCCAGACGGCGTCGTAGAGCAGCAGGTCGACGTCGTACCGCACCTGGTGCACGCGGAGCAGCTTGTGGTCGACCACCCCGTCCCACAGCTGGAACAGGCCCGCCCCTGTGAGCCCCGCGGCCCACGCCGTGCGCGGACGGAGAGCGGATCGGCGCCGGGCATCGGCGAGCAGGAAGCCGCCGCCGACGAGCGCGAGGACCTCGACGGCGTGCAGCAGCCCGTCCGAGAGCAGGCCGATCGCCGGAGTGGAGCGGTCGTAGAAGTGGTGCCAGGCGAGGATCTGGTGGAAGACGATCTCGTCCACGGCCGCCATGAGGCCGACGCCGAGCAGGAAGGCACCCTGGAACGCCCGGTCGCCGCGGAGTCCTCGGCCGCTCCGCCTCATCCGGTCCCCTCCCGATCGAGTGCCGGGGCCTCGGGGTCCCGAGACGCCCCGCGCCTCCTCCCGAGGCCCCGCCATCAGGGAAGCCGACCCGCGCGTCGCGGCCCAGAGGGTTGACTCCTGCGGCCGTCTCGGGTCGAGTTCCACTCCGTTACGGCGTGGGCGGACGAGGCGCAACCCCGCGCGAGGGCCGCCCGCGTTCGGGAGAGTAGGAGCCATGCAGCAGCTGACCTACGCCTCGAAGAGCTTCGTGACGACCGACGCCGTGACCGAGGCCCTCCTGGATCTCGTGACCGCGATCGACCGTCAGGACCACTCGGAGGCGGTCACCGTCCCGGCCTTCACCGACGACGGCGAGCTGATCGAGGCGAAGATGACCCTCGACGCGGGCAGCGAGCTGGTGGCCGTGCCCGTCGAGGTCTCCATCAAGGACGAGGAGTCGACCACCGGCGCGGTTGAGGCCGCCGTGGAGGACATCCGCTCCCGCATCAAGAGCAACCGGGCCACGATCGCGCGTCCCGTGATCGACGCGGACCCGGAGCCCTACAACTACGAGGAGTTCTGAGCCGCACGTCCGGGCTCGCGCACTGAGGTGCCCGGATCGGCTCGCGACACGCCGTAGCGGGCCGCCGATCCGGGCGACTCAGCGGCGGTCCTCCCGATGCGCCTTGACCGGCGGCGCCGCAGGGAGTCGGATGAGGGCGTGCGCGCGCTGGTCCCCGTCTCCGATCCGTGGTCCGTCGTCGGGAGCGGGCGGACGGACGACGGCCCGGTCGACGACCTCTCGGTCCGCGCCGAGCGGGACGGGGGCTCGTACTCGGTCCGCACGCTGCGGCTGACCGGTGTCCGCCTCGGGCCGCGCGGCTCGGTGCACGGAGTGGTCACCGACCCGGTCGCGACGGCCGCGCTCGCGATCGGCTCGCTCCTCCTCTCGGCGATCCCCGCCGGCCTGCCCGGGGACCGGACGCGAGCGGCGATTGTCGCGGCGGAGGCCCGGGCTCAGGAGCTGGCCGCCGACCGGCCCGCGTGGGAGGTGAGCGCCCTCCCCCTCGACGGCGTCGACTACGCGCTCTTCACCCGCACCCTGCCCGAGGGCGCCGTCGCCCACGCCGACCTCGGCTGGGCCGTCGTCGCACTGTGGAGCACAGGGCCGCTCCCCGACGGCCCCTTCCACCTGCTCGACGTCCCCGACGAACCCGTCCGGCGCTGAGTCGCCCGGATCGGCTCGCGACACGCCGCAGCGGGGAGCCGATCCGGGCGACTCAACGAGCGGATCAGCGCGCGTCAGCGCAGGGTCACGCGCCCGCGTCCGTGGATCCGCGCACCAGCAGCTCGGTCGGCAGCAGCGTCACGCGCTGCACCTCCTCGCCGGCCAGGAGGCGCACCAGCACGTCCGCCATCGCCTCGCCGAGTCCCGTGGAGGGCTGGCGGACCGTGGTGAGGCGCGGCTCGCTCGCCTCGGCGAAGTAGTCGCCGTCGAAGCCCGCGAGCGCGATGTCGCCCGGCACCGTGAGGCCGCGCTCGCGCAGCGCCGTCAGGGCGCCCGCCGCCATCTGGTCGTTGGAGGCGAAGACCGCGTCGATCGGCCGACCGGAGTCGAGCAGGCGGCGCATCGCGGTCGCGCCGTCCTCGGGCGAGTAGTCGCCGTACTCGACGAGCGAGTCGTCGAGGCCCGCGGCGGTGACGGCCGAGCGCCAGCCGGCCAGGCGGTCGATCGCTGCGGGCATGTCCTGGCGGCTTGCGATCATCGCGGGGGCCGTGCGGCCGAGGCTCAGGAGGTGCTCGGTGACCGTGCGCGCCGCTCCGGTGTTGTCGACGTCGACGAAGTAGCTGCCGCCCTCCTCCGTCAGCGGCCGCCCTCCGAAGACCACGGGGAGGGAGGCGCCGAGCTGCGCGTAGGAGTGGTCGCCGCTGTGGTGCGAGACGACCAGCGCGCCGTCGACGTTGCCGCCGAGCAGGTAGCGCCGCGTCTTCTCGGGCGCCGCCTCCGACGCGATCACGATGGTGAGCGTGTACTCGGTGCCGGCGAAGGCCATCGCGGCGCCCTGCACGACCGAGGCGAGGAACGGATCCGCGAACACCTTCGCCGCCGACTCCGGCACCACCAGCGCGACGGTCTGCGTGCGGCGGCTTGCGAGGGAGCGCGCGGCGCGGTTGGGCACGTAGCCGAGCTGCTCGATCGCGGCGAGCACGGCCGTCCGGGCGCCGTCCTTCACGCGCGGAGAGTCGTTGACGACCCGGCTGACCGTGGCGCGGGAGACTCCCGCCAGCGCGGCGACGGCTTCGAGGGTCGGGGCGGCAGAGGCGGTGTCGTGGGTCATGCAGGCCTTCCTCGCGGGTGCCTCCGAGGCTAGCCGAGCGCCGGAGGAGCGGGCCCGCGGACCGCGTCCTCGGCGCGAACGGGCGCGGATCGCGGCCATTCGGGGGTGACGCTGGGCGGAGCAGGAGCGCACTGTCGGGGCGGTGGCCGTTCGCGCGGTGGGCGACCGGTCACCCCTCGCCGGCGCCGGGGAGCGCCGCGACGATCAGCGCCTGCGACGGAAGCGCGCGAGGAAGCCCCGGAACCGCTCGGACTGCCGGTCGGTGAAGTCGTTCGACAGCCGGAACGCCTCGCTCGTCGGATCCGCCCCGTTCGCGACGTCGCGGATGGCGCGCAGCGCCTGCTCCGACGGCGACGGCCCGTCCCCCGGACGCTGCGGCGACGAGTCGCCCGAGGTCTCCTCGTCGCGCCGGTCCTCCGCCTCCATGTCGCCTCCTCCGCGTCAGCCTAGGCGGCGGGCACCGGGTCGGGGTGCTCGCCCGCCTCACGCCGGATCGAGCGACAGCGGACGCATCCGCCCCCGACCCCCGGACCCGGAGCACCACGGCCCCGGGCCCGAGGCCCCCGTCCCGCGGATCCGATGTCCCCCGACCCGGTCCCGCGGGAGCCTTCGGGCGTCAGCCCTTCACCGCTCCGCTCATGATGCCCGCGATGAGCTGGCGCCCGGCGAGCAGGAACAGCACCAGCAGCGGGATCACCGAGAGCACGGCGCCGGCGAGCACGATCGAGTAGTCGACGTAGTAGCCCGACTGCAGCTGCGCGAGCGCCGTCTGCAGCGTCGGGTTGGTGGGGCTGAGGACGATCAGCGGCCAGAGGAAGTCGGTCCACGCCATCATGAACGTGAAGAGCCCGAGGATCGCCATGGCCGGCCGCGCCGCCGGCACCGCGACGGTGAGGAACGTGCGGAACTGGTTCGCTCCGTCCACGCGCGCCGCCTCGATCAGCTCGTCCGGGATCACGTCGACCAGGTACTGCCGCATGAAGAAGACGCCGAACGCGGTGACCAGCGTCGGCACGATCACCGCGCCGAGCGAGCCGGTCCAGCCGAGCTGCCGCATCAGGATGAACAGCGGGATGATGCCCAGCTGCGTCGGGATCGCCATGGTCGCGACGACTCCGATCATCAGACCGTCGCGCCCGCGGAACTGCAGCTTCGCGAAGGCGTAGCCGGCGAGCGTCGAGAACGACACGACCGAGAGCGTGATGATCCCCGAGACGAGGACGCTGTTCAGCAGCGCCGTCCAGAACGGGATCGCCGTCAGCACCTGCGAGGCGTTGGCGAGGAAGTTGCCGCCCGGGACGAGCGGCAGGGTCTCGCTGCGGGTCGCGTTCGAGCCGCTCGCCACGACGAACGACCACCAGAGCGGGTAGGTCGAGCCGAGGATGAACGCGCTCAGCAACCCGTAGGTGAGGAAGCCCGGCCGGTCGACGCGGCCGGCGCGGGAGGCACGGACGCGGCGCACCGGGAAGGCGGCGGAGGTGGCGGGGGCGGTCATCGCTCGCTCTCGTTCTGGCCGAGGCCGGTGGTGGTGAGCAGGGGGTCCGCGGCGGCGATCTCGTCGGCGGTCGCGGGGCGGGCGGAGCGCCGCTTCGAGATCCGGTTCTCCACGGAGGCGATCCGCCGCGAGATCGCGAAGTTCAGCAGGCCGATCAGCACGATCAGGAGGAACAGCAGCCAGGCGATCGCGGCCGCCTCGCCGAAGTTCTGGCGGAAGAACGCCATCTCCCAGAGGTAGAGGACGGTGGTCTGGAACTGCCGGTCCGAGCCGCCGATGCCGCCCGCGTTCGACACGTCGAACAGGCGCGGCTCCGCGAAGATCTGCAGGCCGCCGATGGTGGCGGTGATGATCACGAAGATCAGGGTCGGCCGGATGCTGGGGATCGTGATCGAGCGGAAGCGGCGGAACGCGTTCGCCCCGTCGATCGCGGCCGACTCGTGCAGCTCGCGCGGCACGGCCTGCATGGCGGCGAGGAGGATGAGGGCGTTGTAGCCGGTCCAGCGCCAGTTGACCATCGTCGCGATCGCGACGTGGCTGGCGAGGCGGTCGTTCGTCCACTCGATCGGGCTGATGCCCACGAGGCCGATCAGATTGTTGATCAGGCCCTCCTGGTCGCTGAACACGCTCGAGAAGATCAGCGCGACCGCGACCGGCGAGACGATGTAGGGCAGCAGGACGCTCATCCGCCAGAAGGTGCTGGCCCGCAGCGCCTGGTCGAGGGCGGCCGCGAGCAGCAGCGCGACGGCGAGCTGCGGGATCGTGGAGAGCAGGAAGATGCTCAGCGTGTTGACGATCGAGTTCCAGAAGAAGCGGTCGCCGAGCACGGCCGCGAAGTTCGCGAACCCGACGAAGTCGCCCTGGCCCTGCAGCAGCTGCCAGTCGTAGAGCGAGACGACGAGCGTGTAGACCAGCGGGAACGCGCCGGTGAGCGCGAAGAGCAGGAAGAACGGCGAGATGTAGAGGTAGGGCGAGGCCTTCACGTCGAAGCGGCTCGCGCGCTGGCGGAAGGTCAGCGGGAGTCGGGGCGCCGGGCGCCGCTTCCCCGCGGGGGGCGTCGCCGTGGCCGGCGGGGTGAGTGTGCTCGTCATGGCGCTCTCTTCGAGGTCGAGTCGGAGTCGGAGGGGGGTGCGGCGGGGCCGGCCGGTGGAGGTCTCGGGCGGCGGGTTCGCCGGGAGGACGTCTCGTGCGGCGGGGCCGTCCGGGGATCCGGGAGGCCCGGCCGCACGGGGACCGGGAGGTCCGGTGGCGGCCGGACCTCCCGGATCGGGTGGGCGTCGGCCCGGAGGCGTCAGCCCCCGGGCGTCGGCCCGACCGGATCAGTCGACGAGCTCGCCGAGGAGCTGGAGCGCCTCGTTCCAGCCCTCCTTGCCGTCGATCTCGCCGCGGTCGACCTTCTGCAGGACCGGTCCGAAGACGTTCTCCTGGATCAGCGAGTCGTCCGGGCCCTTGTACTGGGCGACGACGCCCTCGGCGCGCTGCGCGAGGATCGCGCCGGTCGGGGAGTCGTTCATGCCGGGGTCGGGAGCGGCCGCCGAGGCGAGCTCCTCCTGCGCGGCGAGGGTGCTCGGGAACGGTCCTGCCGCCTCAAACGCCTTCAGCTGCTGCTCCGGCTCGCTGAGCCACGACGCGAGCGCGGCGGCCTCGGCGGGGTGCTTCGACTGGGTCGGGACCGAGAGGAACGAGCCGCCCCAGTTGGCGGGGCCGCCCGGGAAGACGTCGGCGAAGTCCCAGCCGGTGGCCTCGGCGCTTCCGCCGCCGGCCTCGACGTTGCTCTTCAGCGTGCCGAACATCCAGCCCGGGCAGACGAAGGTGGCGAAGGTCTGGTCGGTGAACGACTTTCCCTTGTTCCAGTCCCACGCCTTCTGCGCGGCCGAGAGGCCGGAGGCGGTGGCGTCGGTCAGCTGGCTCCAGCGCTCCTCGAGCTCCGGGTTGCCCTCGATGTTCAGCTCGCCGTCGGAGGTGTAGTACCCCTCGGGCAGCTGGTTGACCATGGCGTTCCAGACGAATCCGGAGTGGTCGAACCACGCCTTGCCGGTGGCGTCGTGGTACTTCTGCCCGGCGGCGAAGTAGTCGTCCCAGGTCGCGTCCGGTCCGCCGAGCATCTCGGCGACGGCGGCGCGGTCGGTGGGCATGCCCGCGGCCTCGAAGGCGGCCGTGCTGTAGCAGAGGCCCTCGGGTCCGATGTCGGTGCCGTAGCCGATGACGCGTCCCTCGGGGTCGGTCGCCTGCTCGTACTTCCAGTCGACCCAGTCGGCCTTGCGGTCCTCGATGCCGTGGTCGCGCAGGTCGACGAACTGGTCCGAGACCTCCATGACGGAGCCGAGCCAGCCCTCCTCGATGGCGACGACGTCGGCGAGGCCGGAGCCGGCGGCGAGCTTGGTGAACGCGTCGGTCCGGGCGTTGCCGCCGGTGTCGATGTTGTTCGGGACGATGGTGATGCCGGGGTTGGCGGCCTCGTACTCGTCGTAGAGCTCGTCGAAGCCCATGGCGTTGAACGTGGTGACGGTCAGCTCGACCTCGCCGCCCTCGGAGGCGTCGGATCCCGACGAGCATCCGGTGACGATCAGGGCGAGGGCCGAGGCGCCGGCGATCGCCGAGGCGATCCTGGTGCGTCGTGAATAGGGCACGGTCACTCCTTCGTGATGGTGGTGAGGGCACCCCTGGGAGCGCTCTCACGCGTGCTGTACCGCGTATGTGAGAGCGCTCTCACGTGGTGTGCGGCGAGCTTACGCACGGCCCCGCGACGAGGTCAAGCGTTTTCGAGAGAGCGCTCTCATCGGATTGATGGACTCCGCACATCCGAGCGGCTTCCCGCAGCCTCATGCCGATCGAGTAGCCCGCGAAGCGGGCGTATCGAGATCCGCCCCGCCGAACACGCGGGTCTCGATACGCCGCCCTCGGCGCCTGCTCGACCGCCGACGGGTGCAGGCGCCCCGCGACTCCGCAGAAGTCTCCCGCGGCCGCATGCCCCGAGGCGCCGCCCCCTCGCCGAGACACCGCCCCGTCAGCGGTGTCTCGGCACTCAACGCGGTGTCTCGCCGACGGCCCGGGCTCGTCGCCGCCGAGGCGCCGCTCCCTCGGCGAGACGCCCCTCCCCCGAAGGCGCCTCCGCGAGTCGCACGGCGCGGGGTCTCGATACGCCGCTGCGCAGCTACTCGACCACCAAGGGGAGGAGGCGCCCCGCGACAACGCAGAAGTCGCGGTACTCGAACGCGAGTACCGCGACTTCCGAGGGCTCGCGCCCACATGCTGATCGAGTAGCCCGCGAAGCGGGCGTATCTCCGGATGCGCGCGGAGGGTCTCGAGACGCCGCTGCGCGGCTACTCGACCAGCGAGACGCCTCAGCCGATCAACATCGCGAAGCCCTGCGCGGGGAGCTGCACGGCGACGGCGCCGGACGGCGTCGTCTCGCGCACGAGGGCGCCGTCGCGGTCGTAGACGCGCAGCGTGCCGGAGCCGCCCGAGACGCCGATCGCCGTGGTGCGCACACCGTCGGTGGAGTTGCGGATCAGCTCGGTGCGGCCGCCCTCGCCTCCGACCACGAGCCGCGACACCAGCGGGCGCACCAGCAGCGCGTCCAGGCGCGTCTCACCGCTCAGGGGGCGGACCTCGACGCTCGAGGAGCCCGCCGGCACGGTGCGGCGGAGCTTCTGCGGCAGCAGCGCGCCCGACGCCTCCGTGACCCCCTGCGACCCGACGGTCGAGCGGAGCAGGTCGAGCGGGCGCGTGCCCGACGTCCAGACGCTGAGCGGCGTGCGCTCGGTGCCGCGCTGCGGCTGATCGATGACGGCCTCCACGACGCGGTCCTGCGACGACGATCCGATCGGGATCGACACCGCGCGGCGCGGATCCTTCAGCGAAAGGTACGAGCCGCTCCAGCCCGCCTCCCCGGTCCACGACGACTCCGGGGTGACGACGGTGCCGCCGCGGGCGCTCTCGGCCTCGACCAGGGTCAGGCCGTCGCGCGAGCGCTCGGTGGCGACGGAGCGGGCGCGGTCGGCGATCTCGGGCCGCTCGTCGAGCGCGAGCATCGCGAGCAGGCCGTGGATGGTGCTCTCGGCGCCGCTGTTGCGGTTCACGGAGCCGTCGGGCTGCACGCCGTCGAAGACGATGCCGGTCGCCGGGTCGTAGACCGGCGCGAGACTGCGGTTCAGGCCGAAGAACCAGGCGCCCTGCACGGCCGCAAGGTCGGTGAAGGCGCTGGAGCCGGTGGCGTCGGCCAGCGCGAGCGAGTTCTGCAGGCGGGAGTCGGCGCCGTACGCGATCTGCACGCGGTCGGTCGGAGTCGGGTTGTAGCCGTTGTCCGGTCCGCCGGCGGTGAGCAGCTCCGGCGCGAAGCGCGCGCCGTCGACGATCGCCGGGTCGAGGAGGGAGGAGTCGTCCAGCGCCTCGGACGCCGCGGCGAGTCCGCCGGCCATCTGCGACGACCAGGGATGCCAGAGCGTGCGCGACTTCGTCCATGGCAGGATCGCGCCGTACGGCCAGGCGGTGGTGTCCGCCTCCGTGGTCGTGCGGGCGTAGGCGGCGACGCCCTCGGCGAGCTCGGCGGTGCTCGAGCGCACGGCGGTGTCGTCGGGAGCGGCTTCGAGGTAGGCGGAGAGGCCGAGCAGCGCCTCCGCGGTGGCGTCGGCACCGTCGACGATCAGCCAGGCCGGCACCTTCACCCCGTCGGCCTCCGCGTACTCGCCGTAGCGGGTGAGCACCTCGCGGTCGACCGCGCCGACTCCGAGCCGCAGCCGCTCCTGGAGGAAGGCGGCGAACTCCGGATCGGTGTCGCGGAACGCCGCGTAGCCCTCGCCGAGCGCCCAGAGGGTCCGGGCGAGCCAGTAGCTGTCCTCGGAGTCGCTGGGCTCGGGCAGCTCGACCGGCTCGGCGCTCGCGTTGAGCTCGCCGTCGGTCTGCATCCAGAGCACGACGTTCCCGGCGTCCTCGCCCTCGGTGGTCTGGAAGTAGGCGAGGGCGCGGAGTGTCTCGAAGGCCTTCTCGCGGCTCTCGGTCGATCCGGTCCGCTGCCAGTGGCGGAGGTAGACGACCGCGGCTCGCGAGATGTCGTCGGTGTTGTACGCCCCCTGCTCGTAGTCGCCGGTCGCCGGGTCGAGCCGGCCGCCGCCGACCCGCTCGAAGGTGCCGCCGTCACGGGCGTCGGCGTAGGTCCACGGCATGACCAGCTCCGGCTCCTCGGCGAGGCGGTAGGTGCTGTGGCCGGGCTCGGGCGCCGCGATGGTCGCGGTGTCGAGGAGGAAGTCGAGGTGCGCCGTGTTGGTCAGCGGCTCGGCCGCCTGCGCAGGCGTCGCGCCGAGGGCGAGGCCCCCGGCGGTGAGGGCGGCGGCGGCCAGGACGGCCGCCGATCGGGTGAGCAGGTTCGTCATCGAACTCTCCAGGGGTGGGGTGGTGCGGGGTGGTGCGGGTGGGGGGCGTCAGCCGTCGGTCCGGACGAGCCGGGCCGCGCCGATCTTCGAGTCGGCCATGCCGTAGAAGACGTAGTGCTGGCCGTCGATCTCCTCGATGGCCGTCGGGAAGACGACGTTCGGCACGATGCCGCTGCGCTCCTCCTCCGTCTCGGCCTCGAGCAGCGGCTCGGCGGTGCGGGCGATGACCTTCGACGGGTCGTCGCCGTCGAGGAGGATCGCTCCGGCCGAGTAGTTCACGTGCTGCTGCTGCGCGAACGCACTGTCGATCACTCCGGTGACCCCGTGGTGGATCAGCAGCCAGCCCTCGGGCACGCGCAGCGGCACGGGGCCGCCGCCGACCTTCAGCTCCTCGAACGGGAACTCGGGGCCGGCGAGGAAGCGGTGCCGGGTCCAGCGGGTGAGGTTCGCCAGGTCCCGATCGACGTCGTCGACGGGCACGTAGCTGATCCAGATGCTCTGCCGCGGGTCCGTGATCCCGGCGGGGAGGCGGATGCCCTCGCCCCCCTTCGTCTCGCTGAGGTCCCACATCGGCCGGTGCAGCACCGCGAACGAGCGGGTGCCGTCGGGCGCCTCGACGATCTCGGGGAAGAACACGCAGTCCTTGTTGTGGAACAGGCCCAGGTCGATGTCCAGCGCGTCGTCGTAGGCGAAGGTCACCGGGCCGAGCCGCCGCCAGTCACGGAGGTCCTCCGACACGGCGAGCGCCGTCCGGGGCCCGAGCGGCCCGTAGGCGACGTAGGTCATCACGTGCAGTCCGAGCGCGTCGATGAAGGTGATCCGCGGATCCTCGACGCCGGAGTTGCGCGCGCCGCGCTCGAAGCCGCGGTCGGGCGCGAGCACGACGCCCTGGCGCTCGACTCCGACGGGCACGCCGTCCTCGACGACCACGCGCGCGAGGCCCACGCGGGACACGTTGCCGGCGGCGACCATCCGGGGCAGGAGGTACAGCTCGCCGTCGAGGCCGCGGCCGCTGCCGGGGTTGAGCACCCCCTCGGCCTCGAGCGGTTCGCCCGGCACGGGCTCCATCACGACGCCGAGGCGCTCGAGACGGTAGGGGACAGTGGTGGGGGTGGGAGCCATGGTCAGCCTTTCACTCCGGATCCGATATCGGTCGAGACGAAGTAGCGCTGGAACACGATGAACAGCACCACGACGGGGGCGGCGAGCACGACGGCTCCCGCGAGGATCGCCCCGAACGGGTTGTCGGTCGACGACGCCACGTTCGAGATGTAGTTGGCCAGGGACACGGCGAGCGGCTGCAGCGACGCGTCCTTGGTGATGAGGAACGGCCAGAGGAACTCGTTCCAGGGGCCGATGAAGGTCAGCAGCACGGCGGTGACCAGGGCGGGCCGCACCAGCGGCAGCGCGATGGTCCACAGCAGCTTCAGCTCGCCGGCGCCGTCGATCCGGGCCGCCTCGAACAGCTCCTTGGGCAGCTGCAGGAAGTACTGGCGGAAGATGATCACCGCCGTCGAGTTGATGGCGAACGGCACGATCATCCCGAGGTGGGTGTCGGCGAGACCGTAGTCGCGCGCGATCAGCACGTAGAGCGGGATCTGCAGCAGCTGGAACGGGATGACCTGCACGAGCAGGGCGAGCGCGAACACCGCGTTGCGCCCGCGCCACTGCAGCATCGCGAGCGCGTACCCGGCGAGGACGCCGAAGAACACCGTGCACACCAGCACGCCGCCGGTGAAGATCCCGGAGTTGACCAGGCCGGTGAGCAGGCTGATCCGCTCGTTCACGTTGACGTAGTTGTCGAGCGTGAGGTTGCCGGGCTCGGGGATCGCGCCGGCCAGGGTCGGGTCGGGATCGGTCTGCAGCGAGCCGACGATCATGTAGTAGAAGGGGAAGAGGAAGACGATCGCGCCGATGGCGAGCACGACGCCGCGCAGGATCACGGCTCCGCGGCTGGAGCCGACGGGGCGCCTCCGCGGTGTCTTCTCCGGGGCTGCGGCGGCGGGCACGGCCGAGGCGGCGCCTCCGGCACTGGACAGGGTGCTCATGAGTTCCTCTCCCCCGCGAAGCGGTTCTGCAGATAGGCGATGACGAGCACCAGCAGCACCAGGACCACGCCGATGGCCGAGGCCACGTCGGGCTGCCCCTGCTGGATCCCGAGCTGGTACATCAGCAGCACGGGCGAGGCGGACGCGCCGTTCGGGCCGCCTCCGCCGGTGAGGAGGTAGGGCTCGGTGAAGAGGTTCGCGCCGGTGACGGTCGAGACCAGCAGCACCAGGAGGGTCGCCGGCCGCACGCTCGGCACGGTCACCGACCAGAACTGGCGGATGCGGCCCGCGCCGTCGGTCGAGGCCGACTCGTAGAGCTCCTTCGGCACGTTCTGCAGCGCCGCCAGGTACAGCAGGATGTAGAACCCGAGCTGCTTCCAGGTGACGTAGAGCGCGATGATCGGCATCGCGAGCTGCTCGTTGATCAGCCACGACGGGTTCGGCGCCAGCGGCCCGAGGAGGCTGTTGACCAGCCCGTTCCCGTTGAAGAGGAACAGCCAGACGCCGACGACCGCGACGCTCGCCGTGACGTAGGGCACGTAGAAGCTGACGCGGAGGAACGTGCGCAGGTGCACGACCTTGTCGAGCGCCGCGGCCAGCAGCAGCGACAGCACCACGGTCAGCGGGACGTTGATCACCAGGAAGATCCCGATGTTGCCGAACGAGCGGATGACCTGCGGGCTCGAGAACGCCGTGACGAAGTTGTCGAGGCCGACGAACGGCCGCTCCACCTGCACGCCCGGAGCCGCGAAGAAGAAGTCGTGGAACGCGATCCAGACCGAGTAGACGACCGGGAACGCGAAGACCGCGATGACGAAGAGGAGGTAGGGGCTGCCGAACAGCAGCCCGAGGGGCTGGGGCCCGAGGACGCGGTGCAGAAGGCTCCGCTTCCCCGGGGCCCCGGCCGGCGCGGGCCGGCGGGTGAGGGTGGTCACGGCCGGGTCACTGCTGGCCGGCGAGCCCGGTGACGGTCTCGGCCGCTCCGTCGAGCGCCGACTTCACGTCGCCCTCGCCGAAGATGACCGTCTTGCCCCATGCGTCGCGGATCGCCTGCAGCATCTGCACGGTGTTCGGGCCCGACGGCACCTCGATGGTGCGGCTCGCCTGGTCGCCGAAGCGCTGGTAGGCGGGGTTCGCCTCGAAGTAGTCGGCGTAGGTGGTCTGCAGGTCGGTGCGCAGCGGCATCTGGCCGGTGGTCTCGAGGAGGGAGCGGTCCTGGTCCTCGCTGGTCGCGAACTTGAGCACCTCCCAGGCCGTGCCCTTGTTGGCGCAGGCGGAGTAGAGGCCGACGTTCTTCGCGTCGCTGAAGGTCCAGGTCTCCTCGGCGGGCGTGCCGTCGGGCGTGGGCACCGAGACGGAGCCCCAGTTGAGGTCGTCGTAGACCGAGACCGCCCACGGGCCGACGATCGACATCGCGGCCTGGCCGTCGGCGAACGCGTCGCCCTGGTACTGCTCGCGGCCGGCGAGGCCCTGGTCGTAGAGGCTCTTCCAGAAGTCGGCGACCTCGTAGCCCGCGTCGTCGGCGAAGGTGGCCTTGCCGTCCTCGACGAGGCTCGTGCCTCCGGTGGCCGCGGCGTAGAGCGGCATGAAGTCGAACTGCGTCTGGAAGAACTCACTGGTGGGCGCCGGCTGGATCGCGGCAGGAGCGGCTCCCGACTCGACCAGGGTCTTCGAGGTGGCGAGGAAGTCGTCGTAGGTCGACAGCGACGGGTTCTCGGGGTCGAGGCCCGCCGCGGTGAAGATGTCCTTGTTGTAGAAGATGACGACCGGATTGCTCTTCCACGGCATCTGGAAGTACGCGCCCTCGGCGTTCTGGTACTGCTCGGCGAGATCGCCGCTGCGGTTCTCGATGTAGTCGGCGCCTCCGTCGAAGGAGGAGAGGTCGACGAGGCCGCCCTGGCGCTCGAACTGGCCGACCGCGCTCGGGGCCGTGTTGAAGACGAGGCACGGCGCGTTGCCGGCCGTGATCGCCGCTCCGATGACCTCCTCGCTGCTCTTGCCCGCGGGGATCTCCTGCCCGGTGATCTCCTCGTCCGGGTGGTCGGCGTTCCACGCGTCGACCATTGCCTTGCCCCACTGCACCTCCTGCTCGTTGTTCGAGTACCAGATGGTGATCGGGCCGGTGGCGGTGAGGTCGGTCGACGCTCCGCCGCCGTTGCCGCACGCGGTGAGGGCGAGGGTCGCGAGGGAGGCGGTGGCGATCCCGGTCAGCCAGCGTCTCGTCGTCGAGGGGGCCATGGTGTTCTCCTTGTCCGGCGGGCGCGACGGTGCGCCCGCGTCTTCAGTGGGTCGACGGCCGCGGAGGCGCGGTCGAGTGGCGCACGACGAGCCCGGCGGGCTCGAGGTCGACGTCGGGGGCGCTGCCGGTCTCGATGAGATCCAGCAGCGTGCGGGCGGCCGCCTCGCCCCAGCGCGCGGGGCGCGTGCGGGCCGAGGTCAGCGACGGGTAGACGTGGGCGGCGATCTCGGAGTCGTCGAAGCCGGTCACCGAGAGGTCGTCGGGGAGGCGCAGCCCGCGGGTGTGCGCGACGCCGAGGCCGGCGATGGCCATGGGGTCGTTGGCGTAGACGATGGCGGTGGGTGGGATTGCTGCGTCGAGCAGGTGCTCGGTGGCGGCGGCGCCCTGCTGCGGGCTGAAGTCGGTGGCGAGGGGGGTCGTGGGCTCGAGGCCTGCTTCGGTGCAGGCCTGCGTGAAGGCGTCGCGGCGGCGGGAGGAGTGGAGCAGGTGGTCCGGCCCGGCGACGTGGGCGATGCGGCGGTGGCCGAGCCCCGCCAGGTGCCTGACGGCTTCCGTGATCCCCGCGGAGTCGTCCATCACGACGGCGGGCGAGGTGGAGTCGTCGAGGCAGCCGAGGGTGACGGCGGGGATCTGGAGCTCGGCGAGGAGTTCCGGGCGGGAGTCGTCCTTGCGGAGGTCGGTGAGGAAGACGCCGTCGACGCGCCGGTCGGCGGCGAGCGTGCGGTAGACCGCCTCCTCGGAGGCGCCCGGGTCGACGACGCTGAGCACCAGCACACGGCCGCGCTCGGCGAGCACGCGCTCCACGCCGGAAATGAAGGAGGGGAAGAACGGGTCGGCCGCGATGACCTCAGGGTCGCGCGCCACGACGAGGCCTACGGCGAACGAGACGCTGGTGGAGAGGGAGCGGGCCGTGAGGCTCGGGCGGTAGCCGAGCTCGGCGGCGACGCGGAGGATGCGCTCGCGGGAGTCGGGCGAGACCCCGGGTCGGTCGTTGAGCGCGAACGAGACGAGGGCTTTGCTCACGCCGGCTTCGCGCGCGACGTCGAGGATCGTCGGTCTGCTCGCCATCGGAGCTCCTTCGCTCGTCGCCGGGTTCTGAACCGTTGTATAAACCGGTTTAGGGCACCGTAGCAGGGGGACCGGCGGAGGAGAAGCGTGGGGCGATTCGCGACATCGGGCTGGACTCGGGGGTTGTTCCTGTGCTCGGTGTCGTGCCACCTGGGCAGCAAGTCCCGCCTGTCCTTCGTGCGGGGACATGCCTGCCGCGGCCCTTCGCTACGGTGTCTGGCATCTGCGTGGGGGCGTCCCTTCTGATGACTCGAGCCCGCCTCCCTGGGACCCTCGTTGCCGTGCCGAATGCTGTCCCGCTCTGTCGAGGAAGGAAGAACCGTGGCCCCAGGCTTCTTCGGTGGACCGCACTGGCCGAGCAGTCCAGGACGGAGTGCCGAATGGCTGGCCTTCCACGGCTCTCGCGAGGATCAGTGGTGGTTCGCCGCAGTGAGCGAGGACCTGTCCGACGAGGCCTTCGCTCACCTCGCATCTCTCGGCGACCTCGGGATCGCGGGCAGCCTGCTGTCGAATCACTCGACTCCGATGGCGGCCCTCCTGACCATCGCGCGGACGCACCCCGAGCTGCAGGAGATGGTGCGCCTTCACGGCAATGCGCCCTTCGAGCTGATGCTGGAGGCGCCTCTGGGGCACCTGACCCAAACGGCGCTGAATCGGTTTCTGCAGCACGTGCGAGTCGGGGAGGAGGAGCGACTGGCGCTCTTCGCGGCGAAGGATGCGGAGGCCGGCGTCGGCGGCGAGAGCCTGCAGTCCGTCTGGAATCGGATGAGGAGTCACTCCTAGGAATCGATAGGGGGCCCTCTCACGCGGCCCTCGCCCGCGTCAGGCGCTTCCGCGGTGGCGGCGTGCTCCCGCTCGGCTCCCTTCCGCGTCGGTCCTGTCGCCGTGCCAGGTGGGCGGAGCTTCACGCCTGTCCTCACGACAAGGACGTGACGACCGCCGTCCGCCGCTACCATGACTGGCATCTGCGTATGGGCGCCTCCAGCCCTGGCCGCGGAGCGAGTGCGCGTAGGCCGCTCATGGAAGCGAGTGGCTGCGGAGTCTGAGAGCACTCCGCGACCCGGCTCCGGCTCTGCCGCGTGGTGCTGGAGTGTCCCGGTGCCCGGCGACCCCGCGGCACGTCCCCGACCCGAGAGAGAGAACGACCATGGCCCGCCCCAACTCCGCCAGCCGCACCACGAGCGAGCAGCGCACCGAGCACGCCGAGCAGTACTCGGCCGGAGCGCGCTACGCATCGGAGGCGTTCGGCACCTTCCTCCTGGTCGCCGGCGGCGTCGGCACCGCGGTCTTCGCCTCCGCCTTCCCCGACTCCGGCAACGCGCTCGGAGTCGGCTTCCTCGGCGTCGCCCTCGCCTTCGGCCTCACCGTGATGGCCGGCATCTACGCCGTCGGCCACATCTCCGGCGGCCACTTCAACCCCGCCGTCAGCATCGGCCTCGCCATCGCCGGCCGGACAGAGTGGAAGCACATCCCCGGCTACATCGTCAGCCAGATCGTCGGCGGTCTCACCGGAGCCGGAGTGGTCTTCCTCGTCGCCGCCGACGGCCCCGCCGGCTACCTCGCCGCCGCCCGCGACTCGGGCTTCGCCTCCAACGGCTACGGTGCGGGATCGCCTGGCGGCTTCGGCCTTGGCGCGGTGCTGCTGACCGAGATCGTCCTGACCGCCGTCTTCGTCGCCGTCATCCTCTCCGTCACCGCCAAGAGCGAGTACAAGGCCGTCGCGCCCCTGGCCATCGGCTTCACGCTGACGCTCGTGCACCTGATCAGCATCCCGGTGAGCAACACGTCGGTGAACCCGGCGCGGTCGATCGCCGCCGCGGTGTTCGCGGGGCCGGATGCGCTGGGGCAGGTGTGGGTGTTCATTGTGGCCCCGATCGTCGGAGCGGCGATCGCCGGGGTGGGGACGAAGGTGCTGAACCGGCGGAAGTGAGGGGTTGAGGGGGCGCGCCGCGACGGGCATCTCCCCTCGAACCAGTGCGCACTGACTCTTCCACGCACCTCGAAGGACGGCCGGCTGAAGCCGCGCTCCCTGAGCAAGGAGGCGGCGTTGAGTAGAGCGATCGAGATCCGGCCGCATCGGTTGATGCGCCACACGAAGGCGGCGCCTCGCCCTACGGCTCACTCGAGGCGCACCTTCACCCGGCAGCCCTCAATCGCGCTCTTGCTCCCCGGGGTCACGACGACGGGCTTACCGCTGTTACACCCCTCCGGTGAGGGGCGCGTCGAACTGCAGCCGAGCGCAACGAATAGCCCAACGTGCACCCGGAACCAGGCAGCTGTGGTGCCGCTCCACGTCAGAAACCCCCTAGCGGACACAAAGCGAGACATCTCGCCACGAGACGTCTTCCCGAGACGAACGTGTGCTAAAGATCCGACGAGCGCGTGGAATCGCCTGCGAGGCGACCACGTGCCCATGAAGCTAGTGTTTTTGAAATGATGGAAGACATAGCTCCTCCTTCCACGGAGGAGAGGCGTTTTCGAGTTGCACCTTGGGGCGTCGGCTTCGCTGGAGGAGGGCCTTGCGTCGAGTGGGCTCCTTGCTGGGAAGGAAGATGACGAGGAAGTCGTCGATCTTCTTCACCATGAAGCGGAGCACACTAGCGCGACGTTGGGGTCCACCTCTCTCAGCAGCATCTCGATCAGCGAGATCTCCAATGCGACCTCCGCGAGATCAACGTGCAAGCGCGTCTAGATGGCATCGAGCCGCTTGACTCGGTTCTACTCGCTACTCGCAACCGATCGTTTTAGTAGGAGAGGACTGTGCCAGGGAAGCGGTCACCGCTCAGATCCAGGCAGGGGTAAGAAGGTGCGGGCGCGCGGCCGGCATGGAGAAGGGTTGGACGAACACAGATTCCGCGAGTGGCGCGGCAGTTTTCAGGTACGGCAGCCCATCATGTGCCTCAGCCCCCGCGCTACGCCCTTCGGCCGTGAACGCCCGCTAACCGGCTGCTGCCCACTGACGCAGAGGCTGGCTTGAAGAGGCGGTACGGAAGGTCGGTGGCGAAGATATGGAGCGCGAGCCACGACGCGGCTGACGCGAGTCCGGCAGATTTAAATCTGTTGCGCATGTTAAGTACCTGGCGTTGCGGCTGCGGCAGAGAGGTTTTTGGCTGATAGTGCGCCAAAACGCCACTATTGAGTGGAGGTTGGACGGCGTGGAGGCCGTCAACCCCTGGGGACGAATCGTCTGTCTTCGCTGCATGGACGACTGCGGCGCTCGACGAGTCGATTCCGAAACGCGGCCTGGAGTTCCCCAGCTTCACGTACTTCGTGTGATCGCCGTCGAACTCGTAGTACTCGAGGAAACGTTGCCGGATTTACGAGTGGATCGTCGCGCTGCGGTGATGGATGAGTTTTGCTGCCGCGCTCAGGCTGTAGAAGTCGTTTGCCTTTTCGTTGAGCGGGCGGGGTGGCATCCCAGTCCTCTGCCGTTGTCCACATGCGCGGCTTCGTATGACGCTCCATTGGCGCCAAGCCAAACTCCGATCAATGGCATGTCTGGCATCTCCAGCCAACCGGCGGCGTGGTGCGGACGGAAATGACGAAGCGGGACGGCTAGCTCTTCTTGGCAGAAGGCGGGGGCGTGATCTTCCCGGCCGATGGCCGTGTTGGTACGGGGCGCTGCACCGGCGCTGGCCGAATTCCGAACTCGCCCGACCGCTTACCGTCGTCGCGATCGTTGGTCATCGCTTGGATGCGGGCGGCGGCTGGATGCGCGCAGGCGCGGGGCGCACCGGAGGCTGGTACTGCACCCGCGCGGGTTGCAGGCCCTTCTCTACCAGCGAGCTCGAAGAGTCGCCGGTCGTCCGCCACTGACCGTTGAGCTTGTCCGCCATGATGAACCTCCTACGTCTGATTATGCCCCCCCCCCGGAGGAACCAGTGCCCACGTCTCTCTGGGAGATCGCCATCTACGTCTTCGCCCTCTTCCCTGGCGTCGCGTTCATCTTCGCTCGAGAAGGGCACCGCCCGGCCGGTAAGCGCTCCGCGATCCGCGAGACGGCGACAGTTGTCTTCGTCAGCACCCTCTGCGACGCCGCCCTCGCCCTCGTCTTGACCGTCCTCGCCAGCTTCCTCCCCGGGCTCCAGGAGCTACTCGTGCAGCTGGTCCGAGGGGACTTCACGTTCGTTGCGGAGAACCTTGTACTGGCGACCTTCAGCGCGACCGTGGCGCTGATTCTGGCGACCCTTCTCGGATACCTCCTCGGCTCTCAGTGGGCGCACGAGCACGGCCTGAGCATGATCTGGAAGGCGGCCATCCCTCGCGACTCGTCCGCATGGACTCAGCTCTTGCACCCCGACCAGAAGGTCGTCGTGCAGGTGGCGCTGACCCTCCGATCCGGAGCATGGATCTCCGGGATGCTTGCCAACTTCGACGACGATCCGGACCCACACCCCCACCGCGCAATGCTGCTCAACGGCGAGATCCTGATGCGCGCGGCAGGCGACGATGAGGTGGCCGTCATCGATGCGGACTGGCTCGTCATCGAAGCAGGCGACATCGAGATGCTGCAGGTGACCCACTCACTGCCGAACGCTGGTCAGACTGTCGAGGCCGAGTCCGTCACTCCGAGTTCGGGCCGACGGGAGCGCGCGTGGGGACTTTTGACCGTGGCCGGGTTCAGTGTGCTCATACCCGGGAGCGTTGTGCAGATCACCCCGTCCACCTGGATCATCGACGCTGGCGCGCTCCTTCTCGGCCTCTTCGGTCTCGGTCGATGGCTTAATCACCGGCGGAGGAGAACCCAAAAGGCGACTGCCTCGAGTCCCTCGAGTAGTGACTGACGGGTCGAGTGGAGCCGAGGGGCTGCCGATGTCGAAAGCGTCGCCCTACCGGCCATCAGCGGCGGTGGCGTTGCTTCCTCTGTTGGGGAGCGGGGTGCTTCCTGTCGAGCGCGGCTTCACGATCTCGGTACTGCGACATCTCGACCTCATTTGTCGGCATCGGCGGCATGCCGTCTAAATCGAAGGCGTTAAAAATCTTCGATCCTGCACGTACCGCAGCACCGATGAAGAGCATCGCCGCGTCCACGAGGCGGCTCTGGTCCCACGGTTGTTTAGCGGCGCGACGGGCACCTGCCTCGAGGGCCCATTCGCTAAGACCGTCGGCACCGTGGTGGGCGGCAGCCGTGTTCCTGATGCGTTTGATATCAGCCATCAGAGTGGCGTCGTCCAGCACAGGTCTCATCTCGGCGGTGAAGGTCTTCCTCGCGTCGTCGATCGCATCCTGATCGATGACCGTACTTCCCGAATCCCTGACACGACGAGCCTCCTGCGAGACCTGGGACATCATCTTCGGGAACGACCGGAGTCCCTCATAGAGGTGCAACACCAGATATCGCTCCCAGACAAGACGCGCCTCCGGGTAGCGGCGAAACGCCATCACCAGCGCCACGATGTCAGCGGAAGAGTTGAGCGCATTCACCGTCACGTCGGCCATCAGGGCGATCGCCGTTCGTTCGCGTACATCCCGGCGAAACACGCCGCGGTCCTCCGCGAAGGCCTCGAGCCCGAGGACGTACTCCTTCAACCGCTTTTCTAGCTCGGCGTCGCGCACGTCCTCTGCTGTCACGGTGATCCTCTCCTCATCGCGACCCTAGGGCATCCCCAACGGGTCCATCCCGGACGCAGAAAGGGTTGACGGACGGTCCAGTCCAGGCGCGAGAGGCAACGGTGGTGGCCGTCGGGTAGGTCCTAGTGGCGGGGTGGGAGCTGTCTGTTTTAGGTGTCCCATGAGTTGTGTCGTCGTCGGCGCGATCGCTGCTGTGCGATCGAAGAACGCCGCCAGCTAGCGGGTACTCCACACTTCAAGCCCAAGAATCTCACGGCTCGCCCGACTCTCTGCACGTGAAACGCCTCGACTGGAAAACGGCATGACGATGAACGAAGACACCGAACGGGCCGCTCCGTTCCGACGTGCGCTGCGCTGGTACCCGCCGACATGGAGGGCACGGCACGGCGAGGCACTGCTGGGCATCCTCCTGACGAAATAGACGATGCGGGCAGGTCTAGTCCCACCCTGGGACAGCGCACTACCCTCGCGGTCGGTGGGACGCGTCACCGCTTCCGTTCGCACGCAGGCCGGTCACCGGCAGCCATCGTTGCGCTGGCTCTCGTCGCGGCGTTCTTCCTCTTCTACCTCACCGTGACCGGGTCACCAGGCATCAGCTATCCGGGCGCGATGGGCCCCTTCACCAACCCCTCCGTCTTTGCCGGCGCCGCATTCGGCGTCGCGCGCGCGCTCGCAGTATCCGGACGGACCGGCGGCGCCCGCGTCACCGCCTGCTCGCGTCCTCGGCAGAACTGGTCATCGCCCTCAACTCAGCATCCGAGGGATGGCTCGGGCCCGGACTCTGGACAGCGGTACCCATCGCGGCCCTCGGCCTTCTGACAGCGCTCCCTGGCGAGGGCGTGCCGCCACTGCAATTTCGATGCTCGTGCTGGTCGGGCTGCCTCTCCTGTTGATCCGTCAAAGTCCTCGGAGCGATCGTCCTCTCGATGTACCCGGCACTACGGATCGGACTTTAGCGTGCTCCTTGCGATCGGGCCCGCCGATAGTCGAGCGGACCCACTCGAACAAAAAATTGCTGAGCTCGTTCAACCCGTGACTGCCTCACTACGCACCTAAGAGGCCTCAGAAGGCGTCCGACGCCCGCCAGCTTCGCTGGATTAGTCGCGGCCCGGTCACCTCGGGCAGCTTAAACGGCTCGGCGGTCGATGGTTCCACAGCCTGCCGGCTGCTCAGCGGTGCGACACTCAGATGATCGGCTCCACGTAGATCCCCTCGTCCGCGGCGCGGTCGATGCGTAACGTCGAGAGGCCGCCGGGGATGACGTACTCGCCCCGACGCCGGCAGGGCCATTCCGGTCCACTCCCACCACTGGGCGACGGTGCCGGTCATCACCTGCGACCGAGGCGCGACGTCGAGAACCGTCGCGCCCATCCGCACGAGCGCGCGGAGCCACGGATCGAGTGGAAGCTCGTCCTCCCGAGTCCCCGCCGCGTAGACGTCGATCGGAGTCGACGGGTACTGCGGCTTCATCGTCGGGCGCAACGGCTCGATTACATGCTCGTAGCGGAGTGGTGGCTTGCGCGTGCGTACTGTGTGATCGCCGCTCAGTAGTGCTTAAGGATGTATGCCCAGGCGGAGTTGAGGAGCTCACCGGTGAGGGGCAGCTTGTACTTCCGAAACAGCTGCCGAAGCTGGCGGCGGATCTCCTTTTTCGAAGCGTCCTTCGACGCCCAGTTCGGGTGGACGGCCTGCTTCACGAGCGCGTCCACTTCGGTGACGACCTGCGAAACGAGCACGGTCATCCCGACCGGGCGGTGCTCCTCGAAGATGCGGGTGAGCATACCCACGTTAGGGTCTGGCAGGTCGGCTAAGACGGTGCCGTCATCCTCCGCTTCGGTTGTTTTCAGGTCAGTGGCGACACCGAACAGGGTGGTGAGGAAGTCGATGGAGTCTTCGGCGGTGGCGATGACCTTCTGCCGAAGCTGGTCGAGGCGTTCCGCGATCGACGAGTAGCGGAGCGCGTCCTCACCGCCACAGTCGAGTTTCCGTTGGATGCGTGCGGTGAGGGAGTCAAGGATCTCTTGCGCCGACTTGCCCTCATACTCCGTCGGAACCAATGGGAGCCGCCCTGACTCGCTCATCTTCCGGATCGTCTCCGCATCCGCGATGACGACCGCGATGTTCCGGTCCGTTATCCGAACGTTTCGCATGTGCTCGTGGACAAGCTGCCGGGTTTTCGGTCCGAGACGTTCCCACAGCAGGTCGTCTTCGTCAGACTCCGCGGGGACCGCGGCGTACACCTGCGCGTACCAGCGGTAGTCGTCCGACCAGTCTTCGAGGGCAGCGTCCGGGGCGATCGTCTCCCATAGGCCCTGCGCGAGAGCGAACTCGGCACGGAACTCCGCCCGGTCCTCGGTGTCCGCCGGTACACGCTCGAGCGCGGCCTGCAACGAGTCCATGGACCCGTCGCGTTGTATGCCGACGAATCGGCGGCGGATCTCCTTCAGCGCCTCGCCGAGGGTTACCAGCAGCGCTTCCGTGTCGATCTGCCGCTGTGCGTGTTCCGGGTTAGAGGGCGCTATCGCGCGAGCGAACCCGTCGCCGAGGCCGACGTAGTCGACGATCGTGCCGTACGCCTTCATGAACCCGGTGTCGGGGTGCCGCCACGGCCGGTTCGTGCGCGTGATCGTCTGGAACAGGGTGTGCAGCTTCATCGGCTTGTCGAGGTACAGGACACCCTCGATGGGCGCGTTGAAGCCGGTCCCGAGCTTCGCGGTGACGATGAGGAACTTGAGCGGGTCATTGACGTCGCGGAACCGGTCGAGGACTGCTCCCTCTTCACCATCGGTGAGCTTGTACGCCTCGTATTCGCTCTTCCCTGTCGCGGAGATGACGACCGCGACCTCATCGTCACGTCCGGCGCCGGTGAGGGCGCGACGGATGGCGGCGTCGTAGTCGAGGCAGAGTTCCTGGTCGGCGACGACAATCTGAGCCTTCATCCCCAGCGGGTCGATCGACTTGTAGAAGTGATCAATCATGTCCGCCGAGACAGCGGCGATCCGTTCCGGGTTGTGGAAGATCGCGCGAGCGTTCGCCACCCGGCGGGCGAACGCCTCCTTCTGCGTCTCCGTCAGCTCCTCCTCATCGGCGAGGGCGTCGAAGGCGGAGTCGAGCTCGTCTTTAGCGATGTCGAACTTCACCGGTCGCGGGATCACCCGCAGGGGAACGGTGGTGCCGTCGGCGATGGACCGGTCCGAGTCGTATGTCCCGAGCGCCCACCCGAGGTCTCGTTCGTCTCCGAATAGCTGGTACGTATTCCGGTCAAGGTCGGCGACGGGGGTCCCGGTGAACCCGTATCGATGCGCGTTCGGGAGCGCCGCCCGCATCGCCTCCCCGAGAGTGCCCTCCTGGGTGCGGTGGGCTTCATCGATGAGGAGGACGATGTTGTCTCGCTCGCTGAGGACGCCGGCGTCGGCGAACTTGTGCACGGTGGTGGCGATGATCCCCCTCTCCCCCTGCTTCAATGCCGTCTGCAGAGAGGCGAGCGTGGCCGCTTTTACGGGCGCGGGAACACCAGCGGATGCGAACTGGGTGAACGTCTGCGTGACGAGCTGGGTACGGTCGGCAACGGCGACAATCGTCGGGTTGTGCATCCGCGGGTCAAGGTACAAGCGGGTCGCCACCCACGACATCGTGAGTGTCTTCCCCGAACCCTGCGTGTGATAGATCAGGCCGCGGGAGCCGTGCTCGCTGGCGGCGCGGGCGACGATCTTCTCCACCGCTTCGTACTGGAAGTACCGGGGCAGCAGCTTAATTGTCCGGACTACCCCGTCATTGTTGTGCACATCGAACATCGCGTAATGCTCGATGAGGTTTAGGATCACGCTTGGGGTGAGGAGACTAGTGACGGTCATCTTCACCCGATCCCACCCCTCGATGGTCGCGGGTACGTCCGCGGCACCCCACCGGTGCCAATGGTCGAGGGGTGTGCGGACCCCGGCATACCTGAGGTCTTTCCCGTCGGTGGCGAACGACAGCAGGTTCGGGGTGAAAAACACCGACTGCCCCGCCTCGTACGCCATGTAAATGTCTTTCGCGCCGTCCTTCCACGTCACCGTCGTCGACACGGGCGTTTTCGTCTCCCCAACGACAACGGGGATGCCGTTGACGAACAGGACGATGTCGAACCGGGCTCCCTGGTAGGTGACCTCGTCGGTGACGATGAAAATGTTCCGTTCCGGGTACGCGTAATCGAATACTTCGTACGGCTCGTCATGGTTCGTGTCCGGCATCGTCACCGTCCCACCACCACGCAGTAATCGCGTGAACGCCTGATTCGCGGCCATCAGCCCTTCGTCGGAGGCGGTCAGCGCCACACGCCGCAGGTCACCGAGCACCGCGTCCGTCCGCCCCACGAGCGCCGGGTTGAGGTCTTCGATCGCGGCGCGCAGATCAGATTCGATGAATACCTGCGACGCCGTCCGCGGCAGGTCCTTCCCGGGAATATACGTCCACCCGGCGTCGATGAGCAGCTGCACGAGCCCGGACTGAACCGTCCCCTTCTCCGTATACCCCTGGCTCATGCGCCCTCACCCAGCAACGCGTCATACGACGACGGAATCTCATGCTCCCCCGATAGCAGCACCGTCAGCAGATCGGAGCGCAGCGTGCGGAGAGCGTCTGCAGTAGCGCGGGCTCCATCGGCAGCAGCGTCAGCCGCAGACGCCGCACAGAGCTCATCCGGCAGAGTCTCGGATTTGCTGATGCGAATACGCATAGATCGCGCGCGCCCGAGGCCGATGTTCGGAATTCCGGAGCCAGTCGGTCGGAAGCGCCCTTGCTCGTGGCACCACCTTGCCCAGTGGCTGAGGTACTCCGTTGGATACGAATCTTGTGCCACACGGAGTCGGAGTACATGGTTCTGGTAGGCCACCACGCCTGGGACCGTCGCTTTCCAGATCGCCGACTTTCCGAATCCGTTACCGCCTTCGACCACCACGACATCCCCGTCTCGGAGCGCCAGTTTTGCGCGCTCTGGCTGAGTCAGGGACATCTCCTTCATGACGCTTAGATCGAGGCTACCGCTCGCGATGTTGCCCGCCCGCAGGTAGGGAGTAAGTTCGCCAACAGCTGAGCCCGACTGGAGCTGCTTCCCAGCTGTCACCTCAGCGACTTCGCTCAGCGGCATCGTCGCGGCATCATCAGCGAAGTAGACGTTGCGAAGATCGATCGCCGACGCAACCGCCGCGGCCGCCTCAGCCGCAGCCGTATTTGAGGCGTCGTCGACGGCCGCGATCAGATCCACGATCCGCCGTTGCTCTTCGAGCGGTGGGAGGGCGAGGGGAATCGACTCGAAAGCGCTCTGGTTGAGTGTCTTTCGCCTTAGAACCGACCCGACGCACCGCGTCGACATTGCCTCATGGAACTCGGGCGCCGTCGTCAAGAGCGCCATGTACCCGGGTAGCAACTGCTCACGGTTGATCGCGTAGGTCGGGAAGGTCTGAGGCGTCACGAATGCCCCATTAAACTCGCTCGACACGACCGCGCTCGGCGCTTCGAATGCGGTGATAGTCCGATAGACCAGATCATCAGAGTGAAGTTCCAACAGCTTGTCGAACTTCATCGAGTCGCCGCGAACCGGGTCACGGTCGACAAGGCCCCACCCGCTGCGTTGCACACCGACGACCCTATACCGCATGTCCGCGACTACAGGTGTGAAGTCCTTCCGCCGCCTGGCCACTTGTCCCAGCGTCGTCTGTCGCCATCCCCTAAACATCGAAGCCTGCTTCCTTGAGGCGGAGGTCGAGGGCGGCGCGGGCGGTGTCCATGCGTTCCTGTGCTTCGCGGAGGGCGGTGAGGGCCGCGTCCACGTCGGCGTCGGCTTTGGTTTCGGTCTGGATGTAGTGGCCGATGTTGAGGTTGTAGCTGTTCGCTTCGATGTCGGCGTGCGGAACAAGGCGGACGTTGACGCTGTCGTCGCTGTCTCCGTCATCGCCGCTCATGTACGTGGCCGTGATGGCGTCGACGTCGTCAATGCCGAGGGTGTTCTGGTTCTTGCCGGGCTTGAACCGTGCTCGCGCGTCGATGAGCAGGACGTGCCCACGACGCTCCTCCGGCTTGCGTGCTCGGAAGATAAGCAGGCACACGGGGATAGTGGTCGAGTAGAAGAGGTTGTTCGGGAGCCCGATGACTGCTTCGAGCAGGTCGTTCTCGATAACGTGCTTGCGCATGTCGGCTTCGCGACCGCCTCGAAAAAGCGTCCCGTGGGGCATGACGACCCCGACCCGGCCCGTCTCGTCCCGCATCGTTGCCAGCATGTGCTGAATCCACGCCCAGTCACCGTTCTTTGCAGGCGGGACGATCCCACCGAGCCCGCGCTTGTGCGGGTCTTTCGCCCAGGTCGCCGAAGGCCAGCTGTCGAGCGAGAACGGAGGGTTGGCGATGACGATGTCGAACTTTCTGAGGCGGCCGTGCTCGTCGAGGAGCTTTGGCTCCCGGAACGTATCGCCGCGCTTGATCTCGAAGTCCTCGAGCCCGTGGAGGTATAGGTTCATGCGCGCGATCCCCGCGGTAGTTAGGTTCTGCTCCTGCCCGTACAGCATCAGCGACTCCGGGTTCCCACCGGCAGACTTCACCGCCCCCACGGTCTCGACGAGCATGCCCGCTGACCCACACGCCGGGTCGCAGATGGAGTCGCCGGCCTGCGGGTCAAGGATCTTCACGAGTAGTTGGACGACATGGCGGGGTGTGAAAAACTCCCCCGCCTTCTTCCCGGACGCTTCCGCGAACTCACGGAGCAGGTACTCGTACGCTGACCCGAGCATGTCCCCGAAAAGGTGTGCCGGGTCGAGAGTGAGCCGGTCGAACACGCCTATAAGCGCTTTCAGCGCCGACTCGGGAATGCGTTCTGTGTTCGCCCAATTCACGTCGCCGAACACTCCCGCGAGCTTCCCCGGATTCGCTTCCTGGATCGCGACGAGCGCTTTGTTCAGGGCAGAACCGGGGTTCTTAGTCACCTTGTACGTGTCGTTCCAGCGTGCACCGTCGGGGATGAGGAACGTCTGGTAGTCCTCATCTTCGATCTCCTGCGTCCAGTCGCCCCCGAGGTCCTCGGTCGCCTGGTCGTGGTGGTAGTCGTAGGCGTCGCTGATCCACTTGTAAAAGAGGACCGGGAACACGTACGCCTTAAAGTCACCCGGGTCGACCGGCCCACGCAACGCGTTCGCCGCCGCCCACAGCGCCTGTTCGAGCTCCCGCTGGGTGAGGTGGTCAGGGTGTGCGGAAGTAAGAGTCAAGAGGGTCTCCGAAGGGGGTGGAGCGCCCCGTGCGCTCCTGGATTCAAGCTACTGGAGTCTGCTCCGGTCAGCGTTCGGTGCGCGCCTCCCCCACGGTCCCCACCCTGGGCAATATTGGCTAGGCTGCCGGCGGTGTACGTCGCGGCCGTGCTGCTGTCGCAGTATGTGCTTTGGTGGATGACGTCCTCGAGCTCGTCGTCTGTGTCGACGGCGTACGCCGGCTACTCATTAGCGGATCATATGGTGTCGAGCGTGTGGACGTCGGCCTCGGAAAAGACGATCGACGTCGCCGTGCCGATCGCTTTCGCGAGCTACGCCTGGTGGGTCATCCGCGCGCTCCGAGCGACGTCCGGCACGCTCGTCGGTCTGCCGGTGCGGGCGTCGGCGTGGTAACTAGTGGCTGCGGAGTTCGGGCTCGTGACGCGATACCTCGATCACCTGTACCAGGGCATCGATACGGTGATGGCCCTCGTTGCGGTGGGCCTTGGCGCTGGGGCTTTGTTCACCTGGGGCGGGACAGCACTGCTACTGATCGTCGGGCACTTTGTCTACGACTTCGCTGTTGCGTCGCGGCCGGTACTGCCCTCGCGGCAGTTTCCCGACGCCGAGCTGAACGGGGTGGTCCTCGTGCTGGTGCTCGCGCGGACGTGGGTCCCAGCGCTACTGAGCCGCCGGTCTGTGCGCGGTCATTAAAGAGCCCTTGTCGACCGAGGGCGCTAGCTACGGGGAGGGCCGCCACTAAATGACGAGAACGTCGCTGGGTTCGCCGCTGGTGCCGTATCGCAACGACATGGCCTCGTCGGGAGGGAGGTGTCTGTAGTCGAGGCGCTTCCGCGGCCGCATGGAGGCCGATTTCCCCGATGCCCACTACCTCCTCGGTCCAGTCGAGCTCGACCTCGAGACCCGGACGGTCGCCGAGCTCCTCGAGGAGTGGCGCCCCGCCTGAGGAGCACCGGTTCCGGTCTTATGCCGATCGAGGGATCGCCCCTAATCTCAGGGCTACCACCGCCCCGGGTAGGAGGGCGAGGGTCACAGATGCGCACGGCATCCGACAGGAGCAGGGTGCGATTACCTCCGGCCTCCATCGGCCGCGTCCGCGCGAGACGGGACGCCGGAGTCCGCATCTCAGCAGGAAAAGTCTCGTACCATCGCCGGCCAGATGATTGGAGAATCGATGAACTCGACCCTCGACAACACCCTCCTGCTGTCGCCGCTCATCGTTCCGCCCGCGGCCGAGATGAAGAAGGCCCTGCTGCTGAGCGAACGGTTCTCGACGATCGCTCCGCGAGGATTCCCGCCCACCGAGGCCCTCGCCGAGATGGAGGATCGAGGCTGGTGGATCCCTGCTGACCTCGACGACCTCGACGAGCACACGCGAGAGCTGGCCGTCCGCGAGTGCATCCGCGCCGCAGAGCGGTACACGTTCACGACCGACGACTGGAAGCAGTCCGACAGGCTGTTCGCCCGCAAGCTCCCCTACGAACTGGAGCACTGGCTCCTCGCGAACGACTACCTCAGGCCGGCTTCTCGCGACGGCTCCCAGTTCCGAGCGACCAGAGAGAACCTGGTCCCCGCGCTCCTCGCGATCTGCGGCCGGCGCCTGTGCCAGGCGAAGGGCTGGCAGTACGGCGTGGCCACGACCGCGACAGCCCGGCAGGCGCTGTTCCCGGTCGACGACACGACCGACCAGCGCGCACTCGCCCTCACGCTCTACGACATCCCGGAGCCGCATCCTGATGCGACCTTCGACGACATCGTGGCCTTCCGGCAGAGCAAGGAGAAGCTGCTCGCCCGGTACATCGACGGCCTCCGAGACGTGCGGCTCGCCGTCGCCGAGGCGGAGGACGGCCGGGAGCTCGAGGACGCGCTCCTCACCTACAAGGCGCGGGTCTCCGAGCTGCATCGAGCGTCCGCCCCCCTGAAGGGCGAGGCCGGCGGACGACTCGATCCGATGACTCTGCTCATCCCCATGACCGAGGTCGGCGTCGCGGTCGGAGACTGGTTGACCTCAGGGCCGAGCTTCGCTCCGATCGTCCTGGCGGTGCGAGCCGTCGCCTCGGTCGTCACCCTGCGCCGGCACGACGCGACGTCCTACCTCTCCGCCGCAGTGGCGAAGAACCTGATCGAGGCGCCGGAGAGCCGGGCGGTGACGGTCGGCCTGCGGGACTGACCGCCTCAGCACCTGCATGACCGCCTGTCCGGTGCGCGGCCGAGCAGTCGACCCGATCTCTCACAAGACCTGTGGTGTCGCCGAGATCGTTTCTGTCGTGACGACAACCGCGAGAATCGTGTGAACATTCGAGAATCTGTCCGTCTAGACGAACGTCGACCCATGGGACGGGGCGTCGGATGCATCGCTGCGGACGACGTCGCGTCAGAAGCCGCGAACGACGACGGCGACGTTCCAGAGAAGCGCTTCCACCGCTGTCTGAAGGCGCTCACCCTCGGCTTCGAAGATCGCCTCCTGACTCGGACTGGACCATCGCGCCTGGGGCCAGAAGCCGCGACTCCAGAACTCCTGCCACTCCCTCAGATCCTGCGCGACTGCAGGCGGGATTCCGATGGCGTCGGGCTCATGAACGGCGTCGTTGTCCATCCACAGGGCGTACGGGGTCGTGTAATCCGGACCGATGACGACGCGGGCGAGCTCACCCTCGCGAGCCTGTGCAGCTCTGGCGAGAGTGCTCTCGACCGTCGCGAACGGGGGGACCACCCATTCGACCTGCGTGACAGGATCCACGACGACGAGCACCGCGCATCACTGCCTTTCTCCTTCTCCGACCGCACGGGACATTCTCGCTCCGTCGATTCCGGTGGTGAACCGACTGTCGCCATCGGGACCGCCGCGGGCACGCGCGCCGGCGCATCACCGCGACTCGCACCTCCTCCGCTACCGCAGCGGTCGTGTCCGGCGCCCTCACGGCGACCATCCCGGAACCGTCTCGGGCCGACCCCTGGTTCCTCTCCAGGAGTCCGCTCCGCCCCGTTCGGTACCGTCTCCCTCATGCCCGACCCCACTCCCGACACCCCCGAGGTCGCCGCCGAGCACCTGCGTGCCGAGCTGCAGCTGAGGCGCTTCGGGCGGCTCCGACTCACCATCGACATGGCGCTGGGCACCGGGATCCTCGCGCCCTACGACCTCGTCGTCCTCCGCCTCGACACGGGAGCGGAGATCATCCGTGTGAAGGCCGATCTCACCGATCCCCACTACCTCCTCGGGCAGGTCGAGCTCGACCTCGAGACGAAGACGGTCGCCGAGTTCCTCGAGGAGTGGCGGCCCGCCTGAGGAGCGCCGCCGCCACGCCCTACGGCTTCGTGTAGTCCGCCGAGAAGGTCGACGGGCTGCCGTTCGCCGGGGTGATCGTCTGGGTGACCTTCAGCGGCACCCAGGTCACGGTGAGCTGGTCGCCGTTCACGCCTCCGCCGCTGATCGTGCCGGAACGCCGAGCCGTCAGGTCGACGGTGCTCGTCGTCCCGGTCGAGGAGTCGGTGGTCGTCAGGACGACGCGTCGGGTGGAGCCCTCCGCGACGCTCAGGAGATCGCCCCGGGGGTCGGCGATCGTCGTCCGCAGGGGCTGGAGGATCGTGGTGCCCGCCGGAGTGAAGTCGAAGCACTCGGCTCCTCCGAGGACGGCGGTGGACAGGATCGGCTTCGTCGAGCCGACCGAGGACACCGTCAGGGTCCGGACGATCCCCTCGGACGGACGGCACGACACCCCCAGGCCGCCGCGGGACGTCGAGTTCCCGTTCCCGGCCGCGTCGACGACGGGATCGAGGCGGGAGCCCTCCTTCGAGACGGTCATCTTCTCCCAGATGAGGGGGAACGTGGCGGATCCGTCTCCCGTCGTGCTGATGCTGATCGCGTCGACCGTCACGGAGTCGAAGGCGTACGTCATCCCGCCGGGCCGCCTGCACGGCGCCGTGGAGGCGTCGCACGTGCCGACGGCGCCGAGCTGCACGGTCACGTGCGGGATCACCGATCGGGCGTTCAGCGCCTTCTCGAACTCGGTCGCGATCGTCGCGGTGTCGATGTCGACGACGGTCGTCGTGTCGGCCCGCCCGCCCAGGTACTCCGTCAGGGAGCAGAAGCCCTTCCCGTCGACGGCGATGGTCCTGGTGTCGAAGGCGAAGGTGATGAGCGGGGAGCCGGCGGGAGCGCAGCCGTCGGGGAAGCCGAGGGAGGTGTCCTCCGGCTCGGCGCCGACGGGACCTGCGGGGCCCTGGGGTCCGGTCGCGCCGGTGTCGCCCTTCACGCCCTGGGCGCCCGACGGACCGGCGGCACCGGTGTCGCCCTTGACCCCCTGCGGACCGGCGGCGCCCGTGTCGCCCTTCACTCCCTGAGCGCCGGTCGCGCCGGCAGCGCCGACCGTGCCGTCTGCGCCGCGCGCGCCCTGGAGTCCCTGGAGTCCCTGCAGACCCTGAGGGCCGACGATGCCCTCCGGACCTCGCGCTCCGGGCGCCGCGATCTGCACCCAGGCACCGGTGCCGGCGGCCGGGGAGACCGCGCGGTTGTCGGTCACGGCGACGTAGGCGCCGCCCCCGAACGCGACGACGCTCGACGGCGGGCCGGCTCGGTACGCGGTCCGGTCGCTCCACTGCGTCACCGTCGACCAGGCCGCGGTGCCGTCAGCACCGGCCGCGCCCTGGGCGCCGGTCGCGCCTGTCGCGCCGGTCGCGCCCTGGGCACCGGTCTCGCCTGTTGCTCCGATGGCACCCTGCGCTCCGGTCGCTCCCGTCGCTCCGGTCGCGCCTGTTGCGCCTGTTGCGCCGGTCGCACCGTCGGCACCGGCCGGTCCCGCCTCACCGTCCGCGCCGGTCGCGCCGGTCGCGCCGGTCGCGCCGTCGGCACCCGCGGCTCCAGTCGCCCCGTCAGCGCCAGTCGCTCCGGTCGCTCCGTCGGCACCCGTCGCTCCAGTCGCTCCGTCGGCACCCGTCGCACCGGTCGCGCCATCGGCACCCGTCGCACCGGTCGCGCCATCAGCACCCGTCGCACCGGTCGCGCCATCAGCACCCGTCGCACCGGTCGCGCCGTCAGCACCCGTCGCTCCGGTCGCGCCGTCGGCACCCGTCGCACCCGTAGCCCCCTCCGCTCCCGCGACTCCCGCCGGACCCTCCGCGCCCGCAGGCCCGGCAGCTCCGTCCACACCTGCCGCACCCGTTGCGCCCGTCGCGCCCCGCGGCCCCGTCGCTCCCGTCGATCCCGTCGCCCCCTTCGCGCCGGTCGCGCCGGTCGCGCCCTTCGCGCCCGGAGCACCCTTCGCCCCCTGAGGACCCGTCGCTCCTCGCGGGCCCGTCGCGCCCCGCGGACCGGTCGCTCCACGCGGACCGGTGGCTCCGCGCGGACCGGTGCTCACCGTCGACGACGCAGCCACCGTGCGGGCATCGGCCGACGACGTCGGATCCGTCGTCCAGGCGACCGCGATCTCCCCGGCCGAACCGCAGAGCACCGACGACGCGACCGGACGCAGGGCGCCCGAGGACGGATCGAAGCATCCCGTCTGTGCTGCCGCGGCGGCCGGAGTGACGGAGGCGAGCGCGCCTGCGCCCACCAGGAGCAGGGCCGAGACGGCGGCCACTGCTCGAGCGGCTCGGGGGTGCTTCCAGGAAGCGAAGGGCAGCGTCACGTCGGTCCTCGTCGTCGGGGGCCTCGCGGCCTCGTCTCGTGCTGGCGCCTGTGCCGGAGCATCGACTCCACGACGGGAGCGGCGACCATTCGCGCGCTGTGTGCGAGCAGCGTCACTGTCTCAGTGGAATACAGTTCAAGCAAGACCCCCGAACGGCCGATCTGCTCGCGGCAGGATCACGGATCCGTTCCCTTCGTGCAACGCTCGAGCCCCACCCGGCCATGTACTCGGTAGACGCTCGACCGACGAAGGATGGACCCGATGACGCGACGCACACTCGACGACCTGCTCTCCCGCAGCGACCCCGCGACCGACGACCGGGCGCCCGGCGTCCGCACCGCCCTGAACGCCGTGATCGCCGAGACCCGCGAGCGCGCGCCCCGCAGGCCCGCGCGCTCGAAGGCGTGGTGGCTGGCGGCTCCCGTCCTGATCGTCCCGGGTCTCGTGCTGGCCACCAGCGCCGGCACCGATGTCCGCTCCGTCCCCGACTTCACCATCCCGATCAGCTACACCACCGAGTCCGGTGCGGCCGTGACCTGCTCGATCGACTACTTCAACGGCGAGATCGACTACCGCGAGGTCACCACCTCCGCGACCGACTACCTGCGCGCGCAGGACTGGAGCGGCGTCGGCCAGCGGATCCATGACGACGCGGTCGCCTATACGACCGACCCCGCCTGGCTGGCCTCGGACATGAACAGCGACGGCCCCGGCCTCTCGGACGAGACGATCCGCTGGCGCGCCTGGATCACCGCGGCGGACGACCACATCCTCGACAGGATCCCCGACGGCGTGATCGTCGAGGGCGACGGCGGGCTCGGCGGCAGCACCGACTGCACGGGAGAGCTGTGATGAGCGCCGGCGAGGCGGCCCCGTCGATGGCCCGGAGCGTCGTCCGCTCGCCCGCCCGCGATCGGGAGGCCGAGATCACGGCCCTCGTCGAACGGGAGGCGCCGGATCTGCTCCGCTACTTCGCGCGGCGGACGGCGAGCCCGGAGGACGCGGCGGACCTCCTCAGCGACACGCTGCTGATCCTCTGGCGGAAGGAGCGGTCGATCCCCTCGGACGAGACGCGCGCGCGGATGTGGGCGTTCGGCGTCGCGCGGCGGGTGCTCTCGGGCCAGCGCCGCACGGCGACCCGGAGGAGCGCGCTCGTCGAGCGGCTGGCGGAGGAGCTGCGCGTCACCCCGCCCGCGCCGGCCGACGACGCGGCCGAGGACGTCCGCGCCGCGATCGCCCAGCTGAAGCCCGTCGACCAGGAGATCATCACCCTCGTCTACTGGGACGGCTTCTCCCTCGCCGAGGCGGGCGAGATCCTCTCCCTCCGCGCCGCGACCGTGCGGAGCCGGCACGCTCGGGCGCGCGCGACCCTGCGGGAGGCGCTGGGGGCGGCGGACTGACGATCGGGGCGCGGGGACGTGGGTGACGGGACGGTCGCGAGTCGATCCCGCGTTCCGGCCCCGGCCGGCGCGCTCGCACCGTCAGCTGAGCCAGGGAGACCTCCCCCAAAAGCCGACGCGCCCTCCTCTCAGCTGGCGTCGTGCGCGCCAGCCGGCGCCGCCACAGACACCGATCGATTCCCCGATGACGCAGGCCGACGGAGCGCCCGGGCGCACAGCCGGACCCCCAGGACGACGCTCGCAGCGCCTCCCGCCATCGCCGCAGCGCCGACCGCGGTCCAGGTCGTCATGTTCGAACTCGGCACGCCGTGCAGCCCGAAGAAGAGCCCCACTCCGCTGCCGACCAGCGCGGCCGCGACCAGGGGGATCGCCAGCGCCGACCTCTTCTCGGCGCCGGTCCACCACGAGCTCCACAGGACCAGAACGGCGCCGATCGGCCAGCCGACGCCGGGGATCAGGAGCCAGCCGAAGGCGAGGAGCAGGGAGGCCGTGACCGCGAACCACCGACGGGCGAGGATCCCCCGCACATCGCCGTGCTGAACTCCGGCCTGGACCCGATCAGTCATGCCCCGGAGCTTAGGGAGACGGCCGGGGCCGCGGCACGAACTGGCGCAGGATGCTCCACGCTCCGGCACACGGCGGAGAAGCTCCTGCAGACGCCGGCACCGGGCCTCAGTCGACGCGCTCCTCCGGTGCGCCGCCGCCCACCCTCCCGATCGATTCCCGGGCGACGAAGGTCGCGGCGAGCAGCTCCGCGTCCGACTCCGTCCTCCCGCTGAGCAGGCGGAGGATCGTGCGGCCGGCCGCGACACCCACGTCGTAGATCGGCTGCGAGACGACCGACAGGGGCGGATCGATCAGCTCGGCCCACGGGAAGTCGTCGAACATCACGAACGAGAGGTCGTCCGGGACGCGCAGCCCGCGCGCCCTCGCGGCACGGAGAAGATCGAGGGCGATGAGGCTGTCCGAGGCGAGGATCGCGGTGGGCGGCTCGGGGAGGGCGAGGAGGTCGTCGAGAACGGCGGCCGCCTCGGCGAAACCGATCGCGCCGAAGTGGATGAGCTCCCGGTCGGGCGCGATGCCCGCCGAGCTCAGCGCCGCGGAGATGCCGGACAGGCGCTCGGTCACCGAGGACACGCGCAGGGGCTCTCCCGGCGTCCAGCGGCCGGGGTCGGCCAGCGCCGTCACGAACGCCACCCGGCGGTGCCCCGCCTCGAGCAGGGCGGCGGTCGCCTGCTCGGCGGCCACGGCGATCTCGACGCCGACCGAGGGGACCGGGAGTCCGTCGATCCGCCGGTCCAGCAGGACCAGAGGGCGGCCCGTGGCGTGGACGTCGTGCAGGTGCTGCGTGTGGAAGGACGACGCGGGCGAGACGATCATGCCGTCGACGCGCTTGTCGAGGAGCACCCTCACCGCGTCGACCTCGGTGTCGACGTCCTCGGACGTGTTGATGAGGACGACGTCGTAGCCCGCTCCGGCGACGGCGTCGGTGATGCCTCTCATCGCGAGGCCGAAGTAGCCGTTCTCGATGTCGCCGACGATGACGCCGATGGTCTTCGACTTCCCCGTGTTCATGCTCCGGGCGAGCTCGTTCGGCCGGTAGTCGAGACGCTCGGCGGCGGCCAGCACCCGGTCGCGGACGCTCTCGCTGACGGCGCCGTAGTTGCCCAGCGCGCGCGCCGCCGTGGCCTTCCCGACGCCGGCCTCCCGGGCCACATCGGCCACGGTCACCTCGCGCCTGCGGTTCGTGATCTCCGCCACGACGCTCCTCCCGATCGGTCTTCGAACTGCTCTTGACACCCATTCGGAGCGCGGGGTAGCTTCCTACACACCTCGTTGGGTCCGGTCTCAACCTAACGGATTGGGACCGGACTCACCAAGAAGAAGCCCGGATCCTCCGCCTCACCTCCGACGAATGGACAGCGATGAAGAAGCGCATCATCCCCGCAGCGATCGCCACGCTGGCGGCGGCACTACTCACCCTCACGGCGTGCGGCAGCAGCGGAGCAGGCGGCGGAGCGACCTCCGCCGAGAACCCCTACGGCCTCATCACCCCGGGCCAGATCCGCGTCGCCAGTGTCGGCGACATCAAGCCCTACGCGTTCACCGACGCCGACGGGAAGTTCAGCGGCTTCGACATCGAGCTGTTCACCGACGTCGCCGCCCGCGAGGGCATCACCGACGTGGTGTTCACCGGCCAGGACTTCTCGAGCCTCCTCGCCGCCGTGGCGAACAAGCAGTACGACGTCGGCGTCGCCGCGATCGGCATCACTCCTGATCGCGAGAAGACGGTGGACTTCAGCGACGGCTACCTCGCCGGCTACCTCACGGTGCTGAGCACGAAGGACAGCGGGATCTCCTCGGCCGACGACCTCGGCGCGGGCACCCGCCTCGGTGTCGTGCAGGGCACCCTCCAGGAGACCTACGCGGTGAAGAACTTCCCCGAGGCGGAGCTCGTGCGCTTCCCCGACAACAACGCGGCGATCGCGGCGCTCAACAACGGCACGATCCAGGCGCACTTCCTCGACTACGAGTCGACGAAGGCCTACATCGACCAGTACGACCTCGTCGACGTGGAGGACATCCCCTCCTTCGACGCCCCCGCCGGCTTCGCGGTCGCCAAGGGCAGCGACGCCCTGCGCGAAGCGCTCAACGAGGGACTCCACGAGGCGATGGAGGACGGCACCTGGAAGGAGCTGTACCAGAAGTGGTTCCCCGGCTCCCCGATGCCCGAGCAGTACCTACCGAGCGCCGAGCAGACCAGCTCCCCCACCCCCACCCCGTGATCTGAAGGGGGCGCGCGCGGTCCGCGCCGCGCCCCCTCGACCCTTGAGAGAGCACCATGGACTGGCTCGACACCCTCACTCAGACCTTCCTCGACTTCGACGCGATGGCCGCGGTCTTCCCGCAGCTGCTCGGCACCGGCCTCGTCAACACGCTCGTCATCTCGCTCGCGGCGACGGTCATCGGCATCGTGCTCGGGATGATCCTCGCCGTGATGGGGATCTCCACCTCGCGGTGGCTGCGCATCCCCGCCCGGATCTACACCGACGTGTTCCGCGGCCTCCCGGCGATCCTCACCATCCTGCTGATCGGGCAGGGCTTCGCCCGCTTCAGCCAGCAGATCTTCGGCCCCTCCCCCTACCCCCTCGGCATCCTCGCCCTCAGCCTGATCGCGAGCGCCTACATCGGGGAGATCTTCCGCGCCGGCATCCAGAGCGTCGACCGCGGGCAGCTCGAGGCCTGCCGCGCTCTCGGCCTCAGCTACGGGAAGGCCATGCGCCTGGTCGTGGTGCCGCAGGGCATCCGCCGCGTCCTGCCGGCCCTGGTCAACCAGTCGATCGCGATCGTCAAGGACTCGAGCCTCGTCTACTTCCTCGGCCTCCTCGTGAGCGAGCGGGAGCTGTTCCGCGTGGGCCAGGACGCCGCCGTCCTCACCGGCAACCTGTCGCCGCTGGTGATGGCGGGCCTGTTCTACCTCGTGATCACCGTTCCGCTGACCCACCTCGTCAACTACTTCGACAACCGCTTCCGCACCGGCCGCCGCAGGGCCGCCCCGCCGAAGAGCGGTCTCGACGAGGTCGCCGAGGTCTCGCCCACCCCTCTCACCCTCGGGAGCAACACGTGACCTACACCTCGCCCATCCCCCTGGCCGACGGCCACGTCTACGAGGGGTCGCGCCTCGAGCTCGCCGACCTCACGATGGCCTACGGCGACATCGAGGTCCTCCGCGGAGTGAGCCTGGCCGTCGAGCCGGGGACGACCACCTGCGTCATCGGCCCCTCCGGCTCGGGCAAGTCGACGATGCTCCGCGGGATCAACCGCCTGCACGAGCCGAAGAGCGGCGACGTGCGGATCGCGGGCGAGAGCGCGCTCGCGGTGAAGCCCGACGTCCTCCGCCGCCGCATCGGCCTGGTGTTCCAGCACTTCAACCTCTTCCCCGACCACACCGCGCTCGAGAACGTCGCGCTGGCGCTGCGCAACGTGAAGCGGATGTCGAAGGCGGAGTCGCTGCGCGTCGCACACGAGCGCCTCGAGGAGGTGGGCCTCGCCGAGCGGACCGACCACCGGCCGCGCGACCTCTCCGGCGGCCAGCAGCAGCGCGTCGCCATCGCCCGGGCCCTCGCCATGGCTCCCGAGGTGATGCTGTTCGACGAGGTGACCAGCGCGCTCGACCCCGAGCTGGTCAAGGGCGTCCTGAACCTCCTGGCCGCGCTCGGCCAGCGCGGGATGACGATGCTGGTGGTCACGCACGAGATGAAGTTCGCCCGCCGGGTCGCCGACCAGGTCGTCTTCATGGACGAGGGACGCGTCGTCGAGGTGGGCACCCCGGAGCAGATCTTCGACGCACCGCGCAGCGCCCGCCTGCAGCGCTTCCTCTCGGAGGTGCTGTGAGCACCCGGGAGCCGCTGCGCACCGGCGTCATCGGCTTCGGCACCTCCGGCCGGGTGTTCCACGGTCCGTTCCTCGCCACGTCCCCGCGCTACTCGGTGGAGGCCGTCGTCACCTCCGACCCCGAGCGGGCCGCCGAGGCCCGGCGCCTGCACCCCGGTGCCGAGGTGCTGCCCGACACCGCGTCCCTGTTCGAGCGCGACCTCGACCTCGTCGTCATCGGCTCGCCTCCCGGCACCCACGTCGACCTCGCGACCCGGGCGGTCGACTCCGGCATCGCCGTGGTCGTCGACAAGCCGCTGGCCGCCACCGCCGCCGAGGCGCGCGACCTCGTCGACCACGCCCGCGCTCGCGGAGTGGTGCTGACCGTCTTCCAGAACCGCCGCTGGGACGGCGACTTCCTCACCCTGCGCGGTCTCCTCGACGAGGGCGCCCTGGGCGAGGTGCGCCGGTTCGAGTCCCGCTTCGAGTGGTTCAAGCCGGTCGAGACGAAGGCCTGGAAGGCGCAGTCGACCGCGGCCGAGGGAGGCGGGATCCTCCTCGACCTCGGCACCCACCTCCTCGACCAGGCGCTCCTGCTCTTCGGCGAGGTCGACCACGTGCACGCCGAGCTCGCGACGCGACGCGGCGGAGGAGGAGCCGAGGACGACGCGTTCGTCGCTCTCGAGCACCGGAGCGGAGTGGTCTCGCACCTGTGGATGAACGCCATGGCGCCGCTGGTCGGGCCCCGGTTCCACGTCCTCGGCTCGGAGGCCGGCTTCACCTCCTCCGGCCTCGACCCGCAGGAGGGCGCCCTCAAGGCGGGCGCCCTGCCCACCGACGACGGCTTCGGCGCCTCCGGGAGCCCCGCCCTTCTCGGGCGCGACGGATCGGCCCAGCCGCATCCCCTCCTGACCGGCCGCTACAGCGACTTCTACTCGCGCCTCGCCGACACCCTGCTCGACGGCGCACCCCTCCCCGTCGATCCCGACGACGCCGTCCGCGTCCTCGAGCTGATCGACCGGATCCGCGCCGCCGCCCAGCGCTGACGGCGCCCCACTCTCTCCCCTCACCGAACAGGAAGCACAGCCATGCCCAGAACCACCGCCTCCGCGCCCTCCGTCGTCGTGATCGGCGCCGGCGTGCTCGGCGTCTCGACCGCAGCGCAGCTCGCCCGGCGCGGCGCGACCGTCACCCTCGTGACCGAGACGACCGTCTCCTCCGGCGCCAGCGGCCGCTCGCTCTCGTGGCTCAACTCCGCCGGGATCCGCAGCGACGAGTACCACGCGCTCCGGGTCGCCGGCATCGACCGCTACCGGACGCTCCTCGTCCGCAATCCCGACGCCTCGAGCTTCCTGCGCTTCGACGGCGGTCTCAGCTGGGCCAAGCCGGGACGGTCGCACCGCGAGCGCTTCGCCCACGAGAAGGCGATCGGCTACGACTCCGAGTGGCTGTCGCCCGACGAGATCGCCGCATGGACCCCGGGCGTCGACCCCTCCTCCGTCGCCGCCGAGGGCGCGATCTTCAACCCCGGTGAGGGCTGGGTCGACCTCCCGCTCCTCACCGCTCATCTGCTCCAGGCCTTCCAGGAGGCGGGCGGGGTGCTGGTCGAGAACGCCGGACGCACGACCGTCGTCGTCGAGGGCGGCCGAGCCGTCGGAGCCGAGACCGCTTCCGGCGAGCGGATCCTCGCGGACGAGGTCGTCCTCGCCACGGGGCCCTGGGTGCCGCGCGAGCTCGCCGAACTCGGGATCCACCTGCCCGAGCAGACGCCGATCTCGCTGCTCGTGACCACCAAGCCGATCGAGGTCGAGTTGCGGGCCGTGCTGAACACTCCCCGCGTCGCCGTGCGGCCCACGCCCCACGGGACCCTGGTGCTCGACTCCGGCTGGTCGGAGCGCGAGGTCGTCGTCGACCCCGACGGGACCTGGCACGTGCGCGACGAGACGGTCGCGACCCTCCTCGAGGAGGCGTCGGCCGTGCTCGCGGGCAACCCGCGGCTCGAGCTCGACTCGTTCGGAGCCGGCCCGAAGCCGATCCCCGGCGACGGCGAGCCCGTACTCGGTGAGGTCGAGGAGATCCCCGGACTGCACGCGGTCTTCACCCACAGCGGCGCGACGCTCGGGCTCATCGTCGGGGAGCTCATCGCCCTCGAGATCCTCTCCGGCGAGCCGAGCCCGCTGCTGCGGCCGTTCCGCTCGTCGCGGTTCAGCGCGGTGACGGCCTGATGCGCCCGCTCCCGCTCGCCGATCCGCGGATCGTGGGCGTCGGCGACAACGTCGTCGACTGCTACACCGCGGACGGCGTGATGTACCCCGGCGGCAACTGCGTCAACGTGTCGGTCTACGCCGCTCGCGAGGGCGTCCCGACCGCCTACATCGGGGCCGTCTCCGACGACGCCGCCGGCCGCCTCCTCCGGTCCTCTCTCGGCGCGGAGGGCGTCGACGTGTCGCGCCTGCGCCAGGAGGAGGGCTGGACCGCCTACTGCCGGATCGGCCTGATCGACGGCGACCGGGTCTTCCTCGACTCGGGCAAGGGCGTCTCGCTCTTCACCCCCTCGGCCGGCGACCTCGAGGCGATCGCAGGCTTCGACGCCCTGCACGTCGGGGCCTCGAGCTTCCTCGACGAGCACCTCGGCGCTTTCGCCGAGCGGACCCGCGTGTCGTACGACTTCTCCTCCGAGTTCGACCGGGCGGCCGTCGCCGGCATCGCGCAGCACTGCTTCCTCGCCTCGTTCTCGGGCGGAGGCCGGAGCGACGACGAGATCGAGGACCTGCTCGCCGGAGCCCTCGACGCCGGCGCCTCCTGGGCCCTCGTCACCCGCGGCGAGCGCGGTGCCGTGCTGTCCGACGGGGTCCGGCGCGCCGTCAGCACCCCGGTCGCCACCCGCGTCGTCGACACGCTCGGCGCCGGAGACTCGTTCATCGCCCGCACCCTCATCGGGCTGCTGCGCGGCGAGGAGCTCGACGACCTCATGGCCGCGGCCTCGATCTCGGCCGCGTTCACCTGCACCGAGCACGGCGCCTTCGGCTACGGGGCTCCGATCGAGATCACCGAGGAGGCCGGCCCGCCCGCGGCCGCCGCCCTCGACCACCAGACCCACCCCCTCGCAGAAGGAGAACTCCGATGACCGACGGCACCTACCTCGGACCGGGCCCCGTCGCCCCCGTCCCCGACGACATCGCCCCCTCGATGGAGCACGCTCTGTCGCTGTGGGACCGGATCGACGACCACGTCGCCTCGCTCCCCGCGGTCGACCGCGTCTTCCTGGTCGGCGCGGGCGGATCGCTCATGGGCGTCCAGGCGGCGCAGTACCTGCTCGACACGGCCGCGATCACTCCCGCCGCGTCCTACAACTCGGACGAGTTCTTCTTCCGGGCCCCCGCCTCGGTCGGTCCCGGCGCGCTCGTCGTCGTGCTCTCGGGCACCGGCGAGACCCCCGAGACCGTCCGAGCCGGCGAGTGGGCGCAGCAGCGCGGCGCCGCCGTCGTCGGCGTGACCCTCAAGCAGGAGGGACCGCTCGCGCTCGCCCTGGACACCGCCTTCGTCGCGCAGACGGGCCAGGGCACGCAGCTCGTGTTGCAGCTGCTCGCGCTCGCGGTCCTGCGCCGCGACGGCGTGGACGTGTCGGACCGGCTGGCGGCGCTCCGTGGCCTACCGGCCGCGATGGTCGCCACTGTCACGGCGTTCGAGCCACGGGCGGAGGAGCTCGCCGCCGCGATGAAGGACGTCCCCGTGACGTACCTCGTCACCTCCGGGTCGCTCATGGGCCCCGGCCAGACCTTCACCACCTGCTACCTGCAGGAGATGCAGTGGATGCACGCCGCGACGATCAACGCTGACGAGTTCTTCCAGGGCCCGTTCGAGGTCTTCGACGGCAAGACGCAGAGCATCGTCTTCCTCGCGGAGGACGCGACGCGGCCCATGGGCGAGCGCGCGCAGAGCTTCCTCGACCAGTACAGCGGCACGACCTACTACGTCGACTCGCGCGACCTGGAGCTGTCCGGCATCGCCGCCTCCGAGCGCGCGTTCGTCGCGCCTCTCGTGTTCTCGACGCTGGTCTCGCGGCTCGCCGCCCACTGGGCAGCGGCGCGGGGCTACGCCCTCGAGGGGCGCCGCTACATGTGGCAGTTCGCCTACTGAGCGGAGGCGCCGTGCGACGGCGGGGAGAGCGGACCGCGGTCGGCTCTCCCCACCCCGCTCACCACCCCGCGGGCCCGGCGCTCCCCGCCTCGTACTCGTCCAGCGGCGCCTCGCCCGCCGCCCAGTGCGAGAGCACCGGAGTGATGATGCGCCAGCACTGCTCGGCCACGTCGCCGGGGACCGAGAGCAGGGTGTCGCCCTGGAGGATCCCGGCGAGGACCTGCGCGTAGGGGTCGAGCGTGGCCGCGCCGGGCTGCGCGGTCAGGGTGGTGCGCTCGAGGTCGGTCAGCTCGTCGGCGCTGTTCACGACCAGGTCCAGGCTGACGTCCCCGCCCTTGAGGCCGATCCGGAGGACCGTCCCGGCCTCGCCCTCGGCAGCCTGCAGACCGCGCGGGGGCGTGGCGGCGCGGAAGTGGATCGCCACCTCGCGGCGCGGGTCGCCGATCGCCTTGCCGGAACGGAGGACGAAGGGGACGCCCGCCCAGCGCGGGGTGTCGACCTGCAGCAGCAGCTGGGCAAGGGTCTCGGTGCCGGTCTCGGGGTCGACGTCGGGCTCGTCGACGTAGGAGGGGAAGAAGCGGCCGTCGACGCGGCCCTCGGTGTAGCGGGCGCGGCGGGCGGAGGAGGGGTCGTCTCGCCAGAGCCGCACGGCGCCGAGCACCTCGGCCATGCGCGCGTGGACCTCGTCGGGCGCGACCTCGTCGGGGCGCTCCATCGTGGTCAGCGCGAGCACCATCAGGAGGTGGCTCTGCAGCATGTCGCGCAGCGCTCCGGTCTTCTCGTAGAAGGCCGCGCGGCCCTCGATCCCGAGCGTCTCGTCGTAGACGATCTCGACCTTCTCGATCGACTCGGCGCTCCAGCTCGCCTCGAAGAGGCTGTTGCCGAAGCGCAGGCCCAGCATCCCCAGCACGGTCGCGTTGCCGAGGAAGTGGTCGATGCGCCAGAGGCGGCTCTCGGGGAGGACCTTGGCGAACGCCGCGTTGAGGGCGATCGCGTCGTCGAGGTCCTCGCCGAACGGCTTCTCGATGGCGACGACCAGCTCCTCGGGCAGGTCGAGCTCGGCGAGCGAGGCGGCGACCTTGTGCCCCATCGCGGGCGGCAGTGCGACGTAGAGCACCTGGGTCGACGGGCAGGCGTCGAGGAGGGCCTTCAGCTGCTCCGGGTCGGAGGCGTCGGTGGCGACGAAGCGCGCGCGCGACGCGAGCGCCTCGACCGTGTGCGCGGCGACTCCGGCCGCCTCGAGGCTGCGGCGGACGAGGCCCTGCCACTCCTCGTCGGTCTGCGGGGTGCGCGCCGCGCCGATCAGCGTGAGCTCGAGGTCGCGCGCGAGCTCGGCCACCCGGCCCAGGCCCGGCAGCAGCAGCCGCTCGGTGAGGTCGCCGCCCGCTCCGAGGATCGCGATGCTCCGCTGCTCGCTCCCCAGCGCCGCCGCCTCGGGGATGCCGATCTGCTCCGTCATGGTGTCTCCTCGTAGCCGTCTCGTGAGTCAGCGGCCACAGTACGCGCCGGGCCCTGGCCCGCGGCCGGGAGCCGGGAGGGGTTGAGGAAGCGGGCGCGGAGTGCAGGGCGCCGGGTGCCACGGCGCTGGCCGGCGCCCGCCCCGCCGCCGCTCACGCGCCGACGTCCCGCAGCCGCGGGGCGAACGGCTGCATCACCAGCGCGCCGACGACCAGCACCGCTCCCGTCCCGGCCAGGACCGCCGTCGAGTCCAGGCCGCCCGTGAGCAGGCCGATCGTCAGCACAGCGAGCGCCGACGCGGAGTAGGTGGCGACGGAGAAGGACGAGGTCGCCCTGCTCTGCCGGGCCGGCGAGCTGCCGTGGGTCAGGTGCACGAGCGCGGTCCGATAGGCGGTGGCGGCCCCGGCTCCGATCAGGGCCGTCGCCGCCACGGCGAGCACGTCGCTGCGCAGGAGGATCGAGACGGCGACCAGCGCGATCCCTCCCGCGAGCACGAGGAAGCCGGTCGACCGCCCGGCGATCCGGGTGAGGACCGCGCTGCCGAGCTGGGCGGCGGCGGCCGCGATGAGCATCACCACGGTCCCGGCGAGCTGCGCTCCCGGCATGCCCGCGTCGTGGAAGAGGATCGGCGCGTAGACGACCGCCGTGCTCAGCGCGGTCCAGGCGACGGCGGCCCCGACGACACCGCGGCGAGCGCCCGGACGCGACGATCCTCCCGGAGCGGCGACGGCCGGCGGCGGTACCCGGGGGACGACGCGCACGAGGACGATCAGGGCGGCGCAGAGCACCAGCGACACGGCGGCCCCCGCGAGGTACATCGTGCCCGCGGCGGTCACCGACGCGAGCAGCGCCACGAGCTGCGCGAGGGCGGTCCCGACGACGGCGCCGACCAGGTTCCCCGTCGCGGCGAGCCCCCTCCCCCTCCCGCCGAGAGCGCCGACGACGAGCGCCGCCGCGCTCCCCGTCGCGAGGCCGACGGCGACTCCGGTCAGGGCCCGGCCCGCGAGGAGGCGCCCCTCGGTGGGATCGGCGAGGAGCAGGTCGCCGACGGCCGCGGCCAGCAGAGCGACCACGAGGGCCGCCGCGGGCGGGAGCGGCCGGGGCGCGACGGCGACCGCGAGGAGCGTGAGGACCGCGGATCCGACGTAGGCGACGAAGGTGAGCGAGACGGCCAGCGGAGCCAGCGGCACCTCGGCGCGCAGCAGCGGGAGGAGCGGATTGAGGCTGTTGCTCCCCGCGATGACGAAGCCGAAGGAGACGGCGGAGAGGGCGGCGAGCGCGAGCTGCGCGCGGTGTCGGTGCATGGCGGCTCCGGGTTCGAGGAGGGTGTCGAATCGCGAAGGCCCCGGAGGTCACCTGGCTCCCGGCCCTCGTGCGGGCCGGTCCTGCAGCCACCGTAGCAAGTGTTGCTCCTCGCGCTCCGGCCGGGTTATGCTCCCCGGACGGACATGTGACTGGTAGTGCAGGCAGGATCCGATCAACGCTTCTCGCGTCGGTCGGGTCCTTTTTTTGTGCCCGGACGCTGTCATCGGACGTTCCAAGGGAGGAATGACAATGGATGTCAGATCCAGCGCGAAGGACGTGCTCGAGCACGTCGGCGGGAGCGGCAACGTCGCAGCACTGCAGCACTGCTCGACGCGGCTGCGCTTCACGCTCGTGGACGACTCGGTCGTCGATGAGGCCGCACTGAAGGCGATGCCGGACGTGCTCGGCGTCGTCCGCGGCGCGCAGACCCAGATCGTGGTCGGCGGGCGCGTGGGCGACTACTACCGCGAGGTGGAGAAGCTGCGGACGGGCTCGGGGAAGGCCGCACCGTCGGCCTCGACTCCCGCCAAGCGGCCGTGGACGCCCAAGCGCGTCGGCTCCGTCGCCCTCGACTTCATCGTCAGCGTCTTCGTACCGATCATCCCCGCCATCGCGGGCGCGGGCATCTTCAAGTCGCTGCTGGTCCTGGCGGCCGCTCTCGGCTGGATCGACCCGCAGACCGACTCCTACCGCCTCATCTCGGCCGTCCCCGACGCCGTCTTCGCGTTCCTCCCGCTGCTGGTCGCCTACACGACGGCGAAGAAGCTCGACGTGAACCGGCCGGTCGCCCTCGGCGTCGTCGGACTCCTGCTGTTCCCCGGCTTCACCTCGCTGATCACTCAGGAGGGCGGCGCCTCCCTGTTCGGCCTCGCCGTGCCGGCCGTGAACTACAACTCGCAGGTCTTCCCCGCGATCCTCGCGGTGCTGCTGCTCTGGGGCACCGAGCGCTTCTTCACCAAGTACTCGTGGCCGCCCATCCGCACCTTCTTCGTGCCGCTGATGGGCTACCTAATCGTCGCTCCCGCCACGATCTTCCTCATCGGCCCGCTCGGCTACACGATCGGCGACGTCTTCGCCGGCGTGCTGTTCGGCCTCCACGCCACCCTCGGCTGGATCGCCGTCGCGCTCCTGGCCGCGGTCCTGCCGTTCCTCATCTCGGTCGGCATGCACAAGCCGCTGCTGCCTCCGACGATCACGACCATGGCCACCTACGGCAAGGAGAGCTTCTACCTGGTCGCCTCGCTGGCCCACAACATCTCGGAGGCCGGCGCCAGCTTCGCCGTCGCGATCCGCACCCGCAACGAGCGCCTCCGCGCGACCGCCATCTCCGCCGGCTTCTCGGCCCTGTTCGGCGTGACCGAGCCGGCCCTCTACGGCGTGACCCTGCAGAACAAGCGCGCCCTCATCGCCGTGCTGGCCGGAGCTGTCACCTCCGGCGCCTACCTGGGCGCGGTCGTCGTCGACACCTTCGCCATCGTCAGCCCGGGAGTCGCGAGCATCTCGATGTTCATCGACTCGCTCGACCCGTGGAACTTCTTCCACGCGCTCATCGGCATGGGCATCGGCGCCGTCGTCTCCTTCGTCGTGGGCCTGGTGCTCTGGAAGGACTCCGCGTCCGGGACCCTCCGCGTCCTCGGCGACGCCGGCGCCGACGCGACCGCGGGCACGGGCGGAGCGCGCCTGATCGCGCCGATGACCGGCCGCGTCGTCGAGCTGTCCTCGGTCGAGGACAGCGTCTTCTCGAGCGGTGTGCTCGGCGAGGGAGTCGCCATCCGCCCCACCAGCGGCCGCGTGGTCGCGCCGATGGCCGGCACCGTCACCGCGCTGCCCGCCTCGGGCCACTCGATCGGCATCCGCGGGGACGACGGCGTCGAGGTGCTCGTGCACGTCGGGCTGGACACCGTCGGTCTCGACGGCCGCCCCTTCGCGCTGCACGTCTCGCAGGGCGATCGCGTCGAGGCGGGCCAGCACGTCATGGACGCCGACCTCGAGGCCATCACCGCTGCCGGACTCGCGACCGTGACCCCCGTCGTCGTCCTCGACGCCCTCGGCGCCACGGTCGGCTTCACCGCCGATCGCGACGTCTCCACCGGCGACGACCTGATCTCCCTCACCTCGATCAAGGAGCCCGCACATGGCACTGTCTGACGACTTCCTCTGGGGCGGCGCCCTCGCCGCGAACCAGGTCGAGGGCGGCTGGGGCGAGGACGGGCGCGGCTGGGTGGTCACCGACGTCATGCGGTACGACCCCGACGCGAACACCGACGACTTCGAGGCCCTGCACGAGATCACCCTCGCCCGCATCGAGGCCGCGATGGCCGACTCCGACACGCGGTACTACCCCAAGCGCCGGGGCATCGACTTCGTGCACCGCTACCGGGAGGACCTCGCGCTCTTCGCCGAGATGGGCTTCACCGTCCTGCGGGTCTCGATCCTCTGGTCGCGCCTGTACCCGACCGGGGAGGAGCTGGAGCCGAACGAGGCGGGAGTCGCCTTCTACCTCGACCTGTTCGAGGAGATGGCCCGCCTCGGGATCCAGCCGCTGGTCACCCTGTCGCACTTCGACGCTCCGCTGGAGCTCGCCCTCACCCGCAACGGCTGGCTCGACCGCGGGACGATCGCCCTGTTCGAGCGCTTCGCGCGGACCTGCTTCGAGCGCTTCGGCCACGTCGTGAAGAAGTGGATCAGCTTCAACGAGATCGACGGGATGGAGCGTCACCCCTTCACCTCGGGCGGCATCATCGAGGAGACGGTCGACGGCTCGATCACCCAGGCCTGCTGGACCGCGCTGCACCACCAGTTCGTCGCCGGCGCCTCGGTCACGCAGATGCTGAAGGAGCTGTGGCCGGACGCCGAGATGGGCTGCATGCTCACGATGCTCACCACCTACTCGCGCACCTGCCACCCGGACGACGTCGCGGCCACCCGCGCCAAGGAGCGGCTGCTCTACCTCTGCACGGACGTCCAGGCCGACGGCTCCTACTCGCCGCTCGCCCTGAACCAGCTCGAGCGGATGGGCGTCACCATCCCGTTCGCGCCCGGCGACGTCGAGCTGCTCGCCGAGAACACCGCCGACTTCGTCTCGTTCAGCTACTACATGTCGATGACGGAGTCGGTGGATCCCGATGCGGAGCGCACGCCCGGCAACACGGTCCTCGGCGTCAAGAATCCCTACCTGCCCTCGAGCGAGTGGGGCTGGCAGATCGACCCCGCCGGCCTGCGGATCTCGCTGCTCGACCTCTACGACCGCTACCGCAAGCCGCTCTTCATCGTGGAGAACGGGCTCGGGATGCGCGACACGGTCGACGCCGACGGCCGGATCCGCGACGACTACCGCGTCGAGTACTTCCGGGCGCACTTCGAGCAGATGATCCGGGCCGTGGACGAGGGGGTCGACCTGCGCGGCTACGCGAGCTGGGCGCCGATCGACCTGATCAGCTCCTCCACCTCGCAGATCAGCAAGCGGTACGGCTTCATCCACGTCGACCTGGACGACCTCGGCGGCGGCACCCTCGAGCGCCGGCGGAAGGACTCCTTCTCCTGGTACCGGAAGGTCATCGCGACGAACGGCGCCGACCTGAGCTGACGCCGCAGCACGACGTCGGCTGAGACGCCTCTCCCTCCACCGTCAGGGACGGGACCCCCTTCTCAGCCGAGGTCGCGCGTCGGGTCCGCGGGCCCTCTCCTCCACCGCGGAGGAGGGGGCCCGCGGCCGTTCCCGGCGCGGCGGTCCGGCGGTACCCTGCCCGCATGCGTCTGCGCCAGGTCGTCCTCGACACGGAGGACGCCCGCGCCCTCGCCGCCTTCTACCTCGCCCTGCTCGGTGGCGAGTACCGCGCCGGCGACGAGCCGCCCGCTGACGGCTCCGACGACGAGGCGGAGTGGGTCGCGATCGTCACCGCCGACGGCGCGACGCTCACGTTCCAGCGGGTGGCCGCCCTCCCGCGCGCGACCTGGCCGCAGGGACCCGTCCCGCAGCAGCTGCACCTCGACTTCATGGTCGCGGACGCGGAGGAGCTCGACCGGCAGAAGGACCGGGCACTCGCCCTCGGCGCGGAGCTGATCGAGGACCGGAGCGACGACCCGGAGGAGGCGCTCCACGTCCTCGCGGATCCGGCCGGCCACCCGTTCTGCGTCTTCGTCGCGCCCGACTACCCGGCGGAGTAGGGACGCGCGGCTTCAGCGAGCCGCACGCGTCGGATCACATGCCGGTGATCGTGACCGTCGTCGTCGCCGCGATCACCGCGGCTCCCGTGACGCTCGCGGCGGTCCGAGCGAGGATCGCGGCGGCCGCCGGCCCGGCCCAGTGCTGCGCTGCCAGCGTCCGGATCGTCCGCCGGTCCGGGATGCCGGGCCTCGGCGAGAGCGCTCCGGCCGCGTCGAGCAGGCCGATCAGCGCCGCGTCCGACGGCAGGGGCGCCGTCCGAGCGGCGAGGACCTCGGCGACCCGGATCCGCAGCCGCTCGTCCTCCGCCGGCTCCACCGCGGCGACCCTCTCGAGGAGGGCGGGACGCAGCTCCCTCCGCGTGAGGCGGCCGATCCACCAGGAGACGCTGCGCGGTGCGCGCTCGGCCGCGATCCATCCGAGGGCCCCGTCGAGCACGGCGTCCCCGAGGGCGGACCGCTCCGGCCCGAGGGCGACGACTCCGGCGTCCACCTCGACGCGCCGCTGGAGGGCGAGCTCAGCGAGGACGGAGGCGGCCAGGACGGTGTCGAGGGCACTCGACGCCGCCGCGGGCCGCCCGTCGCTCCGCCGCAGCAGGAGGAGGAGAGCGACGGGGAGAGGCGCCGGCGAGGCAGCGGGAGCGGGCTGTTCCGAGGAGTTCCGTGTCGAGTCGTCCATTCCTCGAGCCTGACACCGGCCCGTCCCGGTCCGCATCCGTCGGGAGACGGGTCCGGCGGAGAGGCGCCTGCGCCCCTCTGCCGGATCGTCTGTAGGCGCTCCTGCACGCCGGATGTCGTCGTGCTCGCCGAATCCGCGAATCCAACGTGCAGGAGAGCACGTCACGTGCAGGAGCGCGTCAGACGACCCCCGCCGCCGTTCCCGACACGATCAGGTCGGCGCGGTCGCGCGTGGCCTCGATCAGCAGCGCGTTCCGCCCGTCGACCTCGGAGGCCCAGGCGGAGGCCGCCTCGGGGGCGCGGCCGAAGGAGACGTGGCGGTCGACCAGGCGCTCGAAGCGCTCGGTCTCGGGCGTCGCGCAGAACCAGGCCTCGTCGAACTCGGCGCGGAGCAGCGCCCACGGGCCCTCGTCGACGAGGAGGTAGTTGCCCTCCAGCACCACGAGCGACGCGGGGGGGTGCACGGCCAGCGCGCCGGCCACTCCCTCGTCGACGGTGCGCTCGAAGGTGGGCGCGTAGACGACGTGGTCGGTCTCCGCGCGCAACCTCCGCACCAGGGCGAGGAAGCCCCAGCCGTCGAACGTGTCGAGGGCGCCCTTGCGGTCGTGGCGGCCGAGCTCGTCGAGCGTGGCGTTGGCGAGGTGGAAGCCGTCCATCGGCACGAAGGCGGCGGTCCCCTCCCCCGCGAGCTCGTTCGCGCGGGCGACCACGGCCCGGGCGAGCGTGGTCTTGCCCGCTCCGGGGCTGCCGGCGATCGCGACGATCGCGCGGCGGCCCGGGGAGGTCAGCGCGAGCGCGCGCCCGGCCAGCTCATCGAGGCCGGGCCACACCACTCCGGGGGCGACCTCGGTCTCAGGCCTCGCCACGGCTGCTCTCCAGCGCGTTCACCAGGAAGCCGTGGGCGTGACGGGCGAGCGCGGGGCCGTCGTTCCAGAGGTTCCGCCACACGGCGAGGTCGTTCGAGAGGGTCGGCGAGACGACGGCCGACGAGAACGACTCGAAGGTGATGGGTCCGTTGTAGTCGATCGCGGCGAGGGCGTGGAAGAACGTCGTGAAGTCGAGGTGGCCGCTGCCGAGGTAGCCGCGGTGGTTCTCGCCGATGTGGACATACCCGAGACGATCCCCGACCAGCAGCACCGGGCGGAAGAAGTCGTCCTCCTCGATGTTCATGTGGTACGTGTCCAGGTGGATCAGGACGTTGTCGGCGCCGATGTCGTCGGCGAGGCGCAGGGCGTCCGCAGCGGTGTTGATGACGTTGGTCTCGTAGCGGTTGCAGATCTCGAGGCCGAGGGTCATGCCCTTCGTGGAGGCCTCCGCGGCGAGGTCGGTCAGCACCGAGACGACGTTCGCGCGGCCGGCGGCCGAGAGCGGCGCGCTGTACTTGCCGAGCGCGCTGTAGAGGGCGCCGGTGAAGTGGGTACCGCCGAGCGCGTGGGTGGTCTCGAGGGAGTCGGCGAGCAGCTTCGCGCCGCGGGCCACCACCTGCGGGTCGTCGCTGGAGACGTCGGCCGAGAAGGCGAGGCCTCGCGAGCAGACGATGCCGAGGTCGTTCGCCTCGAGGGCGGCACGGGCGGAGGCGGTGTCGAGGTTCTGCACGTCGTGCAGCGAGAGCTCCAGCAGGTCGAATCCGGCCGCCTTGGTCTGCTCGATCGTCGCGGTCACTTCGTCGGGGGTGGTGCCGCCGGCGAAGACGAGGGCGTGCACTCCGAGAGGGTTCGTGGTCATGGTGGTGCTCCTTGGTTCGAGGTTCAGGGGCGGCGTCGGGCCGCGGGGTCGGTGTCGAGCAGGTCCGCGAGGAACGCGTGGCCGGAGGTCGCGAGGGCGACGGGGTCGTGCCAGAGCTTGCGCCAGAGCCCCATGCCCTCGGCCGAGGCCGGGGGCTGGACGGCGGGCGAGAAGCTCTCCAGGGTGAGCGGGCCGCGGTAGCCGGAGTCGGCGAGCGCCGCCGCGAGCCCGGTCCAGTCGGTGCTCCCGGTGCCCAGCTCTCCGCGGTGGTTCTCGGAGGCGTGGAGGTAGCCGAGCAGGTCACCGGCGTCGCGGACGGCGCTCGCGAGGTCGACCTCCTCGAGGTGGGCGTGGAAGGTGTCGAGGTGCAGGAGCACGTTCGGCGCGTCGAGCTCGCGGAGGAACGCAGTCGTCTGGGCGGCCGTGTTCAGCAGGTTGCTCTCGTAGCGGTTCACGTACTCCGCTCCGACGACGACGCCGGCGGGAGCGGCGGCAGCAGCCACCCTCCGCAGCACGTCGAGCGAGCGCGAGCGGGCCGTCGCGTCGGCCGCGTGCTCGTACTTGCGCATGGCCGAGTAGGTGACTCCGCCGACGTAGCGGGCGCTGATCGCCTCGGCGAAGCGCACGGCCGCCAGGAGCCGCTCCTCACCGCGGTCGGCCGTGGCCGCGTCGGTGATGTCGGAGTCGGCGTCCAGCGCGAGCGAGACGACCGCGTCGATCCCGTGCTCGTCGAGCAGGTCGGCGGTCCACGCGGAGGCGTCGGGGTCGGCGGGCGCCGGGATCTCGATCAGGTCGAAGCCGATCGAGGCGGCGGTGCCGATCGCGCGGCGCCCCGACTCCGGCGTCCAGTCGCCCACGAGCAGGCCCGCGTGGACCCCGATCGGCGACGAGCGCTCCGTGCTCCCGCGGTGCAGGAACCCGGGGTGCATCAGGCGGCCTTCGCGCCCGTGATCAGCGAGACGAGCTCGTCGCCGCTGGTCTCGGCGGTGCGGCGGCCGGCGACGGCGAGGCCCGCGCGCATCACCCACACCTGGTCGCTCAGGCGCATCACCTGGTCGAAGTTGTGGCTGATCAGCAGCACGGCCACTCCGGCGTCGCGCAGCTTGAGGATGATCTTCTCGACGCGAGCCGTCTCCTGGACGCCGAGGGCCGCGGTCGGCTCGTCCATGATCACGATCTTGCTGCCCCAGCCCGCGGCCCGGGCGATGGCGACCGCCTGGCGCTGGCCACCCGAGAGGCGGCGGACCTTGCTGGTGACCGGCGGGACGTTCACGGCGAGGTCGCCGAGCAGCTCCTGGGCCGTCTTCTTCATCTGCGTCCGGTCGAGGAACCGCACCCCGGGCACTCCCTTGGTGAGCTCGCGGCCGAGGAAGAAGTTCTGCCACACGGTCAGGTCCTCGACCAGGGCGAGGGTCTGGTGCACCGTCTCGATGCCGCCGTCCCGCGCGCCGAGCGGAGTGGTGAAGTGCACCACGTCGCCGTCGAGGGTGATGGTGCCGGAGTCGGCGGGGTGCACCCCGGAGAGGCAGCGGACGAGGGTGGACTTGCCCGCGCCGTTGTCGCCGATCAGGGCGGTGATCTCGCCGCGGCGCATCGACATCGAGGCTCCCTTGAGAGCGTGGACGCCGCCGAAGGACTTCTTGATGTCCCGCGCTTCGAGCAGGATGTCGCTGGTCATGGCTGGGCTCACTTCTTCTGGTAGCGGGTGATGAGGGCGGCGAGCACGACCACCAGGCCGACGGCGAGGGGCTGGTAGAACTGCGAGACGCCGAGCAGGGTCAGGCCGTTGGTCAGCGCGGTCAGGAGGAACGCTCCGATGATCGGGCCGACGATCTTGGCCTTGCCGCCGGTGAGACTCACTCCGCCGAGCACCACGGCCGCGATGGAGTTGAGCAGGTACTGCGTGTTGATGGCCGGCTCCGCGGCGCCCACGCGGGCGACGAGGAGGAGCGAGCCGACTCCGGCGAGGACCGCGGCGATGATGTAGACCGCGATGCGCACGCGTCCGGCCTTGATGCCGTTGGCGACCGCGCTCTCCTCGTTGCCGCCGACCGCCTGCACGTGCAGGCCGAAGCGGGTGCGGAACATGACGACCCAGGCGACCACTCCGATGACCGCGGCCAGGATGATCGGGTAGCCGATGATCCCGATCGAGCCGGTGGTGAGGCGGAGCAGCTCGGGGCTGCCGACCGTGATCGGCTTGCCGTCGGAGACGATCAGCGCGAGGCCGGTCGCCACCGAGAGCGTGCCGAGGGTCGCGATGAAGTCGGTGACCTTGCCCTTCGCGATCAGGAAGCCGTTGATCACTCCGATCAGCCCCGCGAAGAGCAGGGCCGCGAGCGCCGAGAGCCAGAAGCCCCAGCCGGCACTCCAGCCGATGCCGAAGCCGACCGCTCCGACGGTCATCGTCGCCGAGATCGACAGGTCGATGCCGCCGGTGGTGATGACGAAGGACTGGCCGATCGAGAGGATCACCAGGATCGCGGCGGCGACGAGCATCGCCTTGATGTTGCCGAGGCTGAGGAACGTCGGAGTCGCGATCGAGAACACGATCACCAGGGCGACGAGCCCGATCGGAGCGGCGTTCTCGGCCCAGAAGCTGAGCTGACGGAGGTTCGCGAGCAGCGGGGACGCGCTGGCCGGGGGTCGGGCGGTGGCTGAGGTCATGGTCGCTTCCTGGGTTGCCATGGGCGGGAGGTCCTACTTGCTGGGGACGAGCGCGGCGAGCGGGTTGTCGAACTCCTCGAACGGCTGGGGGAAGGCGCCGAGGGCCTGCTCCGCGGTCTCGGAGGTCACGAGCGCGGTGGGCGACTCGATCTCGGCGGGGATGTCCTCGCCGGCACCGACGGCCTCGCACGCCTGCACGCCGAGCTGGCCGATCGCGTAGGGGTACTGGGCGACGGTGGCGGTGAGGCCGCCGTCCTTCACGGACTGCAGCGCGTCCTCGTTGCCGTCGACGCTGACCACCTGGACGGAGCCGGTGAGGCCCGCGTTCTCGACGGCCTTGACGATGCCGAGGCCCATGTCGTCGTTCGCAGCGAAGAACGCCTTCACGTCGGGGTTCGCGGCGAGGATGTCGGTCGCCTTGGTCAGCGCGACCTCGCGCTTCCAGTCGGCCGCGGCCTCCTGGACGACGGTGAGGTCGGAGCCGATCGCGGCGGTGAAGCCGTCGACGCGGGCGGCACTGGTGACGTCTCCCGAGACTCCGCCGATGACGGCGACCTCGGAGCCGGCGGGCAGCTGCTTCAGGAGGAAGTCGCCGGCCTTGCCGCCCGCGGCCTCGTTGTCGGTGCCGATGTAGGTGGTCACGTCGAGGTTCGCGGCCTTCACCGCGTCGGGGTCGAGCGGGCTGTCGATGTTGACGATCGTCTTGCCGGTGGCGGACGCGAGCGCCTGCACCAGGTTCGTGCCGCTGATCGGGTTGACGATCAGGCAGCCGAAGTCCTGGCCGGCGACGGTGGTGAGCTTGTCGGCCTGGCCGGTGGTGTCGCCGATGTCGGCGGCGGCCTGCACCGAGACGTCCACCGAGTCGTCCTTCGCCGTGTCCTCGATGCCGTTCTCCATCGCCTGGAAGAAGGGGTTGTCGAGGCCCTTGATGACCGCGGCGACCTTGGTCGATCCGGAGCCGCCGGCGGCCGTGTCGCCACCCGAGGCGCAGCCGGTGAGGAGGAGTGCGAGGGCGCCGACCGGTGCGAGAACCGGGAGGAGGCGGCGTGCTGTGCGGTTCATCGTCATCCTTGAAGATCAGTGGCACCACTGCGTGCCGGTGTGTGAAAACTAGCGGGGCTTTCGCGTTACCGCAATACGAAAGTCGGGGAACTTCAAGTTTCTCGTCGTCACCCATGTACGCTGACCGTGACAAGAGGGGGAGCGATGACGGGGTACTCCACCGGCGAGGCCGGTTCGCACGTGGCCGACGTCCTCGCGCTGTTCCGCGAGCAGGGCGAGGTCTCGCGCAACGCGGTGATGGAGCAGACCGGGCTCTCCCGCTCCACCGTCAACCAGCGCCTCGCGACCCTCGTGGAGCTCGGCCTGATCGCCCCCACCACCGGCGGCGAGTCCACCGGCGGGCGCCCCTCGAGCATGTTCGCGATGAACCTGGTCGGAACGGTGCTCCTCACCGCCGACATCGGGGCGAGCGGATTCGTCGCAGCCGCCTGCGATCTGCGCGGCACCCCCCTCCGGCACGAGAGCGGCGTCGTCGACGTCTGGGAGGGGCCGGACGCCGTGCTCTCGCTGGTGCTCGCCGCTTTCGAGCGGCTGCAGCAGGGCGACGCGGTCGCGGGCATCGGCGTCGGAGTCCCGGGGCCGGTCGAGTTCGCCGCCGGGCGGGTGCGCAACCCGCCGATCATGACCGGCTGGGACGACTTCGACATCGCCGGCTACTTCGCCGAGCCGTACGAGGGCGTGCAGGTCGTCATCGAGAACGACGCGAACGCCCGCGCCCTCGCCGAGTCGCGCCACCACGGCTCCGACAACCTGATCAGCCTCAAGCTCGGCACCGGCATCGGCTCGGGCCTCGTCTTCAACGGAGCGACGATCCGCGGGGCCGTCGGCGCGGCGGGCGACATCGGCCACACCCGCGCGGTCACGGGCACCGTCGACGCGGATCCACTGCCCTGCCGCTGCGGCAATGCCGGCTGCGTGGAGGCGTACGCGAGCGGCTGGGCCCTCGTCCGCGACCTCTCGGCGGAGGACCCCTCGATCAAGCACGTCGCCGACGTCACCGCCCGGGTGCTGCGCGGCGACATGCGCGCGACCCAGGCCGTGCGCCAGGCCGGCCGCGTCCTCGGCGAGGCGGTCGCCGACCTCGTCAACATCCTGAATCCGCGGACCATCGTGATCTCCGGGCAGCTCGGCGACTGCGGCGAGGTGCTGATGTCGGGCCTGCGCGAGCGCGTCTACCTGCGCACCCATCCGCTGGCCACGCGGCACCTGACCATCCACACGTCGGACCTGGGCGAGCTGGCCGGCGTGATCGGCCTCGCCCTGACGACCGCCGACCAGGTCTTCAGCCGCGAGCGCTTCGACCGCGAGGCGAGCGCCGACACCCCCCGCCCGGCGGCCGCCGCGAGCTGAGCGGGAGCGGGTGGCCGCACCCTGCAGCGGCGGAACCGGCGTCAGCCATCCCCCTCCGCCCGCGCACTGTTACGCCCGGCGACGAAGGGTTACGCCGGGCGACGCGGGCCGGGACGGGCGGGCCCGCGGTGCTCCATCATCGTGTCCGGGACGACGCGGAGAGGCCGCGGCCGCCCGACCCGTCCGAAGGAACGCGATGATCCGGCTCGAGCAGCTCAGCAAGTCGTACGGTCAGGCGACCGTGCTCGACCGCCTCGACTTCTCGGTCGCGACCGGCGAGATCTTCGCCGTCGTCGGCCCGAGCGGTGCGGGCAAGAGCACGCTCGCCGCCTGCGTGAACCTCCTCGAGCGGCCCACCTCGGGCACGGTCGTCGTGAACGGGGAGGCGCTCTCGCAGCTCTCGGAGGAGCGGCTGCGCGTCGCCCGCCGCCGCATCGGCACCGTCTTCCAGTCCGACGGCCTCTTCAGCCGCCGCACCGCCGAGCAGAACGTGGCCCTGCCGTTGGAGTACCTCGGCGTCACCGCCGCCGAGACGAAGCGCCGCGTCGCGGAGCTGCTCGAGCGCGTCGGCCTCTCGGACCGCGCCCGCTACTACCCGCACCAGCTCTCCGGCGGTCAGCGCCAGCGCGTCGGCATCGCCCGCGCTCTCGCCCTCCGCCCCTCGGTGCTGCTCTCGGACGAGGCCACCTCGGGCCTGGACCCCGCCTCGACCACCGCGATCACCACCCTCCTGAAGGAGCTGCGCGACGACCTGGGCCTCTCGATACTCTTCATCACCCACGAGATGGAGACGGTGCGCCAGGTGGCGGATTCCGTCGCCCGCCTCGACCACGGCCGCATCGTGGAGTCGGGCCGCCTCGTCGACCTGCTGCGCGACCCGGCGTCCCCGCTCGGCCTCGCCCTCAACCCGGTGCGCCCCTCCGTCGCGCCCGGCCCGGGCCTGGGCGAATGGGTGGTGGGCTACTCACGCTCCGGAGTGCCGACCGACTGGGTCACCCGGCTCGCGGCGGCGGTCGGCCCGGTCGCGCTGCTCGGCGCCGCGATCGAGACGGTGGACGGGCAGGCGGTCGGCCACGCGACGATCGGGCTCGGACCGGTCGACGAGGCGCGGCTCACCCGCGCGGCGGCCGAGCTCGGCCTGTCGGTCCGGCCCGCCGGCGTGCGCGCCCTCGCCGAGGAGGTGGCGGCGTGATCCTCCACCTCGACAACAAGGTCCCGCTCGAGCAGATCCCTGCGCTGGTGCTGCCGGCGCTCGGCGAGACGCTGATCATGGTCGGCATCGTCATGGCGATCGTGGTCCTGGTCGGCGTGCCGCTGGGCGCTCTCGTGCACAACCTCGCGCCGGGCGGGCTGGCCGAGAACCGGGCGGCCCACCAGGTGCTCAGCGCCGTGATCAGCATCGGCCGCTCGCTGCCGTTCCTCATCTTGATGGCGTCGATCATGCCGTTCACGCGCCTGATCACCGGCACCAACATCGGGATCGCGGCCGCCGTCGTGCCGATGTCGATCGCGGGCATCGCCTTCTTCACCCGCATCGTCGAGAACGCGCTGCGGAGCGTGCCGCTCTCGCTCACCCGCGTCGCCCGCGCCTCCGGAGCGTCGCGGCTGCAGGTGGTGCGGACCGCGCAGCTCAGCGAGGCGGTGCCGCAGATCATCGGCGGCCTGACGATCAACACGATCGCGATGATCGAGTACTCGGCGATCGCCGGCACGATCGGCGCCGGCGGCATCGGCTACGTCGCGGTGACCTACGGCTACCAGCGCTTCGACACCACCGTCATGCTCGCGACCATCGTGATCCTGGTCGCCACCGTCGCGACCGTGCAGCTCACCGGCGACGCCCTCGTCCGCGCCACCACGCCCGGCGCCTCCCGCTCGCGGCGAGCGCCGCGGGTCGCGGCCGCCGTCTAGAACCACCACGACTCCTCCTCCTGCGCCCCCGGGCGTTCCTCCCGCGCGCCCGCGCACCCCTCTTCGAAAGGCACCGCCATGTCCACTCCCGACGACCTCGGATTCGATCTGAAGAAGAAGCGCCGCTGGCCCTGGATCGCCGGAGCGGCCGTCGTCGTGGTCGGCGTCGCCTCCGCGATCGCCGTCCCGCTCCTCTCCCCCGCCGTGTCGGCCAACGAGCAGGAGGGGGCGACGCTCTACGTCGCGACCGCCGAGGGCAACGCCTCCGAGCAGGCCCTGGTCGACTTCGTCGCGAAGGAGGTCGCGCCGCAGTACGGCATCACCGTCGCGTTCAAGGGGCTCTCGGACAGCAACACCATCAACCGCGCGGTGAGCGAGGGCGAGGTCGCGGCCACGGTGTACCAGCACAAGCTCTGGCTGGGGCAGGTGCTCGAGGCCAATCCGGACTTCGAGGAGGAGGCGGCCACTCCCGTCTTCCGCTGGGGCTTCGGGCTCTGGAGCGACAAGTACTCCGACGTCTCCCAGATCCCCGACGGCGGCACGGTCTCGCTCTACTCCGACCCCGCCAACGAGGCGCAGGGCCTCTGGCTGCTGCAGAACGCCGGCCTGATCACGCTGAAGCCGGGCACGGAGCCGGGCACCGCGACCCAGGACGACATCGCCGAGAACCCGAAGAACCTGCAGTTCACCCTGCTCGACTTCGCCGCCCAGTCGCGCGCGCTGCCGGACCTCGACGCTGCAGTCGGCTACACCGAGTACTACCTCGCCGCCGGCATCCCGATCGAGCAGCAGATCTTCGCGCCGCAGGCCCCCGACGACTTCGCCGGGCAGCTCACCATCGGCTCGAAGTACCGCGACACCGAGAACGTGAAGAAGCTCGTCCAGGCCTTCCAGGACCCGGCCGTGCAGGAGTTCCTCGCCACGGACGAGACGGTGAAGGGGATCCTGCTGCCGATCGACGGCTGAGCAGGGCCGGAGCGACGGGGTCGCCTGAGGAGTCGCGCACGGCTTCTCGGGCGACTCGGCGTCTGCGGACGTAGCGTGGGCCCATGAACACGTTCACTCTCCACAACGGTGTCGAGATCCCCGCCCTCGGACTCGGCGTCTTCCAGACCCCGCCCGACGAGACCCGCGCCGCCGTCGCCGCCGCGCTCGACGCGGGGTACCGGCACATCGACACGGCGGCCGCCTACGGCAACGAGCGCGAGGTGGGCGAGGCGATCGCCGGCCGCGACGACGTCTTCCTCGAGACGAAGGTGTGGATCAGCGACTACGGCTACGACGAGACGCTGCACGCCTTCGACAAGAGCGCGGGCAAGCTCGGCGTCGAGCGGATCGACCTGCTGATCCTCCACCAGGCGCTGCCCGAGGCCTTCGACCGCACTCTCGACGCCTACCGGGCACTCGAGCGGCTGCTCGCCGACGGGAGGGTGCGGGCGATCGGCGTGAGCAACTTCATGGTCGAGCACCTCACCCGCCTCCTCGCCGAGACCGACGTCGTCCCGGCGGTGAACCAGCTCGAGGTGCACCCGTACTTCCAGCAGCGGCGGGTCGAGCGCTTCGGCTGTGAGAACGACATCCTCACCCAGGCCTGGTCGCCGATCGGCGGCATCACCGCCTACCGCGACTCCCCGCGCCGCAGCTTCGACGACCCGGTGCTCCTCGAGCTCGGCGCCAAGTACGGGAAGACGGCCGCGCAGGTGATGCTGCGCTGGCACCTGCAGGAGGGCCGCCAGGTCATCCCGAAGTCGACCCGCCCCGAGCGCATCGCCGAGAACATCGACGTGTTCGACTTCGCGCTCTCCGGCTCGGAGCTCGCCCGCATCGACGCCCTCGAGGCCGGCGTGCGAGGCGGACCGGAGCCCGAGGCCGTGACGCTGGAGGCGTACGGCCGCGACATCCCCGAGGCGTGAGGAAGGCACCCGCGACGGGAACACCGGAGCCGTCGCGGGCGTTGCCCTCACCATGAGCGTTCCCCTCTCCATCCTCGACCTCGCCCCCATCGCCCCCGGTGAGACCGCTCGCGACAGCTTCGCCGCCTCCGTCGCCCTGGCCCAGGAGGCCGAGCGGAACGGCTACCGCCGCGTCTGGTACGCCGAGCACCACAACATGGCGAGCATCGCGTCCAGCGCGACCTCGGTGCTCATCGCCCACGTCGCCTCGCAGACGTCCACGATCCGCCTCGGCTCCGGCGGCGTCATGCTGCCGAACCACTCCCCGCTCACGATCGCCGAGCAGTTCGGCACCCTCGAGACGCTGCACCCCGGCCGGATCGACCTCGGGCTCGGCCGCGCCCCCGGCAGCGACCAGGCCACCTTCCGCGCGCTCCGCCGCGACCCGGACTCCTCCGAGCGCTTCCCGCAGGACGTGCTGGAGCTGCAGGCCTTCCTCGCCGGCGAGTCCCGCATCCCCGGCGTGAGCGCGACGCCCGGCGCCGGCACCCGCGTCCCCCTCTACATCCTCGGCTCCTCGCTCTTCGGCGCGCAGCTCGCCGCCGCGCTGGGCCTGCCGTACGCGTTCGCCTCGCACTTCGCTCCGGACGCGCTGCACCAGGCCGTCGCCGAGTACCGCCGCGGCTTCCGCCCCTCCGAGCAGCTCGACGCCCCCTACGTGATCGCCGGGATGAACGCCATCGCCTCCGACACCGAGGAGGACGCGCAGGAGCAGTTCGCGCAGATGAAGCGCGCCCGCCTGATGATGCTGCTGCGCCAGAGCGGGCAGATCCCCGTCGGCCAGACCTTCGACGACGAGGAGCTCGACGCCCTGCTCAGCGCCCCGATCGGCGCCCACGTCGCGAGCATGACCACCTACACCGGTGTCGGCACCGGCGACCAGGTGGCCGACTACGCCGCCGACTTCGCCCGCTCCGCCGACGCCGACGAGGTCATCGTCGCCCACGCGTCGCTGCAGACGGAGGCGCGCCTGCGCTCGGTCGCGCTCCTGGCGCAGTCGAACGCGCGCGTCGCCGCCTGATCGCGTCCGCCACACCGCAGGAGTTGTCGCATTCGCGCTCGAGTGCGACAACTCCTCCGTTCTCGATGGGTGAGCACCGGCGCGCGACGGACGAGCACCGGCGGACGCTCTGACCCTCGGTTGCGGACGGCCGGCTCCGCGCGGAGCGGACCGAGCGGCCGGACACCGCCCTCCCGGGTGCGTCCGGCCGCCTCGCGTGCGGGGCACGCGTCACCGCTCGAGCCCGGCACCTCCCACCGCGAGCCCCACGATCACCGTCAGCACCGTGGTCCACAGCGCGATAGCGACGCCCTGCCAGATCAGGATCCGCCCGCGGCCGACTCCCGCGCCCGCCAGCATCACCGCGGTGAAGTGCGTCGGGAGCAGCAGCGGCCCCAGCAGACTCACGCCCGGGACGCCGTAGCGGGTGAAGGCCCGCTGGAACTTCTCGCGCCGCGGGGTCGTCCGCTTCGCCTCCGAGCGGCCCGTGATCGCGGAGCGGACGCCGGTGCCCAGCAGCACGAGAAGCGCCACGCAGACGAAGTTGCCGATCGCCCCGGCGAGCCCGGCGACGACCGGTTGGATGCCGCCGATGATCCCGATGGTCGCCGCTCCCTCGCCCTCGATGAAGGGGACGGCCCCGGCCGCGGCGACGACGAGGGGCTGCACGAGCTCGGGCACGCGGCCGATCAGGTCCTGGAATCCGAGGACCGCGTCGCTGATGATCGTCATGGTTCTGCCTTCCGGTGCGAGGCCCCGGATCTCGGGACGTCTCCATCCGACCGCGTCCGCGACCGCCGCGGCAGTGCCGTCGGATCACCGCGTCCCGGGAGGATCGACGGTCCGAGGGGTGACAAGTGTCATGGTCGTAGCCTGGGCCGCATGGTGAACACGATCGAGGCGGATCCGCCGGTGCGCGCGGGCCGCGGCGTCGCCGTGACCTGGTGGTACACGCTCGCCTCGGCCGCCTCCTTCGTGGTGGTCGTGCTGGCGCTCTGGTCCGTGGCGGTGCTGAGCGCCGAGGCGGCGGAGTGGCGGAAGGGCGCCTACCTCCTGGGCGCCGCCGCCTGGGTCGCGGTGTTCTCGCCGACCGCCCTCGCCTACCGGCGCGCCGACCGCGAGAGCCCGGTGCGCCTCCGGGCCGCGCCGACCCTGGTCTTCTGCCTCGGAGTCGCGGCCGCCGCGCTCACCGGCACGGCCGCCGGGAGCCTCACGCTCGGGCTCTCGCTCGCCGCGACCCTCATCGCCGTGCTGCCCTGGCAGAACGGGGTGCGGCTCCGGGTGATGGCGCTCTGCACGATCGTCCTCGTGGTCGCGGCGGTGCTCGAGCGGACGCGCGCGGCGCCCGACTCGTCCGCCGCGCTCACCACTCTCCTGCTGTTCGCGACTCTGCTGCCCGTCACGGTGGTCAGCGCCCTGTGGTGGTGGGACATCGTCCGCGAGCTCGACCGGGCCCGCGCCGCGGAGGGCCGGCTCGCCGCTGCGCAGGAGCGCCTGCTGCTCGCCGGCGACGTGCACGACCTCCAGGGCCACCACCTCCAGGTGATCGCGCTGCAGCTCGAGCTCGCCGAGCGCCTCCTCGGCAGCGATCCGGAGGCCGCGCTCGAGCAGCTGCGCGCCGCCCAGCGCTCGGTCGACGGCGCCCGCACCGGCACCCGCGAGCTGGCGACGCGCTTCCGCAGCGTCCCGCTCGTCGACGAGCTCGCCAACGCCGCCGACCTGCTCCGCTCGGCGGGGCTCCGCGTCGAGCTCGAGGTCGACCCGGCGGCGGCCTACGCGCCCGCCGAGACGCTCGGGCCGGTGGTCCGCGAGACGACGACGAACATCCTCAAGCACGGCGGCGGCTTCAGCGCGCGGCTGCGGCTCGCGCGGGAGCTCGACGAGTGGCGGTTCGAGGCGGTGAACGACCTGGCCCCGGACGCGAAGGACGCGGACGGGACCGGCACGGGCGTCCTCGGCATGGCGGAGCGGGTCGAGCGCGCGGGCGGGACGCTGCGCGCCGGGGCGGTCCGCCGCTCCTTCGAGCTGGACGCGCGCCTGCCGGTCGGGAGCGACTCGTGATCCGGGTGCTGATCGCCGACGACGAGGACATGATCCGCACGGCGCTGGCCGCGCTCCTCCGCCTCGAGGAGGACCTCGAGATCGTGGGCGAGTGCCGCGACGGCGAGCAGGCGGTCGCGGAGGCGCTGCGCCTGCAGCCCGACGTGTGCCTGTTCGACGTCGAGATGCCCGGGCTCGACGGGATCGAGGCGGCGGAGCGGCTGCGCCGGGTCTCGGCGACGCGGGTCGTGGTCGTCACGCGGCACGCGCGGCCGGGGGTCCTGCGGCGAGCGCTCGGAGCCGGCGTCAGCGGCTTCCTGCCGAAGTCGCGCCGCGTCGAGGACGTCGCCGAGGTGATCCGCCAGGTCGCGAGCGGACGCCGCTACGTCGATCCGGAGATCGCCGCCGACGCCCTGGCGAGCACGCGCAGCCCGCTGACCGACCGCGAGCTCGACGTGCTCAGCGCCGGCTCCCGCGGCGAGACGATCGGCGAGATCGGCGCGGCATTGCACCTCTCCTCCGGCACCGTCCGCAACCACGTCTCGTCGATCCTCCGCAAGCTCGACGTCGACACCCGCCAGCGCGCGGTCATCGAGGCCCGCGAGCGCGGCTGGATCTGAGCGCAGGCGCCACCAGCGCCCAGAACGCAGAAGTCGTCGCACTCGAGCGCGAGTGCGACGACTTCCGCGTTCTCGCGAACGCCGCCGCGTCAGGCCGTCGGCGTCCAGATCCGCATCGTCGACGGTCCGCGGTTCGCCCACCGGTGGTACGGCCGGAACTCCGCCTCGAAGCGGCGCCCCTCCTCCACCGGCACGGAGCCGTAGGGCCAGCCGGGAGCCGCCTCGCGCGCCACGAGGGCCACGCGCGCTCCCTCCGCGGTCACGACGGGCGGCACCGAGGCGTCGACCGCGATGTGCTCGGTGTCCAGACCCTCGGGCAGGTCGAGCGACTCGATCGCGAGCACGAACGGCCCCCGCTCGAGGGCGACCTGGCCGCGCACCGCGTCGATCCGGGGGTGCGGAGCGACGAAGCGGGCCGTCATCGGCAGCGAGAGCCGCACGGTGTCGCCGGCGGAGAACGCCCGGCGGACGGTGACGGTCGGCGTCGAGACCGGCTCGCCGTCGAGCAGCGCCGAGCCGCGCGCGAACGGCGGGACCCGCAGCGTCAGCGCGAACTCCGCGTCCTCGAGGATCCGCACGACGATCTCGCCGTCGGCCGGGTACTCCGTCTCGACGCGCAGCGCGACGCCGTCAGCGCGCACCTCGTACGCGCCGTACTGGTGCAGCTGCACGCCCTCGTCGGTGGCGGTCGCGAAGCCGAGCTCGACGCTCGCGAGGGTGCGGGCGGTGTTGGTCGGGCAGCACGAGACCCAGAACCAGGGGGCACGGAGGCTGGACTGCGCGCGGTCGGTCTCGCGCGACTCGTCCGGTGCCACTCCGTCGACGCGCTGCTGCAGCGTGTTCGTGTAGAAGAAGGCGCGGCCGTCCTCGCGGGTCGCGGGGAGCACCGCGTTCAGCAGCGTCCGCTCCATCAGGTCCGCGTAGCGGGGCTCGTTCGAGCCGAGCAGGAGCCGCCAGCTGAGCATCGTGGAGCCGATCGCCGCGCAGGTCTCGGCGTAGGCGCGGTCCGGGGGCAGCTCGTAGTCGGCGCCGAACGCCTCGTCCTGGTGGTGCGAGCCCATCCCTCCGGTGACGTAGGTGCGCCGCTCGACGGTCGCCTCCCACTGGCGGCGCACCGCCTCCTCCAGCTCGGCGTCGCCGGTCTCGACCGCCACGTCGAGGGCTCCGGAGGCGAGGTAGAGCGCCCGCACCGCGTGGCCGCGCAGCACCTCCGCGTCGCGCACGGGCACGTCGTCCTGGAAGTACTCGGCGCCGAACGCGATCGGCTTCAGCGTCCCCGTCCCGCGCCGCTCCACGAACAGGCGGGCCAGCTCGAGGTACCGCTCCTCCCCCGTCGCCCGCGCCAGCTCGGCGAGCGCCGGCTCGATCTCGGGGTGGCCGCACACGGCGACCCTCCCCTCGGGGCCGAACTCGCGGTGCACGTGGTCGGCGAGGCGCCGGGCGACCTGCGGCAGGAGGTCGTCGTGCCCGGTCCGCAGCCGCGCCACGGCGGCCTGGATCAGGTGCCCGAAGCTGTACAGCTCGTGGCCCCACTCCAAGTCGGAGTAGCGTGCGCGCTGGCCGGGTCGGCCGAAGCTCGTGTGCAGGTACCCGTCCGGGTCCTGGGCGGAGGCGACCCGCGCGACGAGGTCGTCGTACCGCTCCTGCAGGCCGGCGTCGCCGCTCCGGCCGAGCTCCCACGCCATGGCCTCGAGGAGCTTGTAGACCTCGGAGTCGACGAACTCGATGCCCGCGTGCGCGTCGCCGCCCTCCTCGGACGAGATCGAGCCGTCGGCCGCGCGGTCGAAGTTGCCGGCCCAGCCGACGCGCTCGATCCACGAGCGGCAGTGCTCGATCACCGCGGTGGCGTTGAGGTCCTGGTAGTGCTTCCAGAAGCCGCCGGTGAGGCGGATCTCGTCCTGGCGGAGCGGCCGGAGCACGCTCCGCGAGGGGGCGACCGGTCCGCCGAGGGCGGTGGCGGTGGGGGCGGTGAGGGTCACGGTGTCTCCTTGGAGGGACGGGTCAGTCCTTGACGGCGCCGGCGGTGACTCCCGCCGAGACGTACCGCTGAGCGACGACGAGGAGGACGGCGGCCGGGAGCGAGGCGACCACGGCGGTCGCCATGATCGAGTTCCACTCCTGGTTGTTGTTGCCGATGTACTTGTAGATGCCGAGCGTGATCGGCTGGAGCTTTCCGCCGCTGTCGAGCGTCGAGGCGAAGATGAAGTCCGACCAGGCCCAGAGGAACGCGAACAGCGAGACGGTGACGACGGAGTTGCGGCTGATCGGCATGATCACCGAGGTGAAGGTGCGCCAGGCGCTCGCTCCGTCCATCCGCGCCGCCTGGGTGAGCTCGTCGGGGATCCCCGACATGAAGGCCGTGAAGATCAGCACGCCGAACGGCACCGCGATGGTGGAGTCGGCCACGATCAGGCCCGGGATCGAGTTGAGCATCCCCAGGTTGAGGTAGATGGCGTAGAAGCCCATCGCCATGATGATCGCCGGGATCATCTGCGCGATCAGCAGCACGAACGACAGCGCCTGCCCGCCACGGGGCCGCAGCTTCGCCAGCGAGTAGGCGGCGGGAGCGGCGATCGCCACGGTCAGCAGCACCGTGCCGAGGCCGACGACGAGGCTCGTGCCGAGGTAGGGCAGCTGCTCGCTCAGCACCGCCTGGTAGCCGGTGAACGTGGGCGAGAGCGGAAACCAGTCCGGCGGATCCTTCCGCATCGAGCCGGTCGGAGTGAGGGAGACGGTGATCATCCAGTAGACGGGGAACAGCATGATCGCCGTGAGGGCGATCCCGACCACCGTCAGGTACCAGGGGCGGCGCGCGGTCACGAGTCGGCCTGCTTCCGCTGGACGCGGATGTACACGAGGCCGAAGACGAGGGCCAGGATGATCAGCAGGTTGCCGACGGCCGCGGCCGGTCCGAAGTCGGGCAGCATCGAGCCGAAGCCGAGCTGGTACGTCCAGGTGGCAAGCGTGGTCGAGGAGTCGGCGGGGCCGCCCTTCGTCATGATCCAGATGATGTCGAACACCTTCAGCGTGTAGACGAGGCCGAGCAGGATCGTGATCGCCGACACCGGGCGCAGGAGCGGCAGCGTGATCCGCCAGAACTGCTGGGCGCCGGTCGCGCCGTCGAGCGAGGCCGCCTCGTAGAGGTCCTGCGAGATGTTCTGCAGGCCGGAGTAGAGGATGACCAGGTTGAACGGGATGCCGATCCAGATGTTCGCGATCAGGACCGCGATCAGGGAGGTGGTCGGCGAGGTGAGCCAGTTGATCTGGCCGATCCCGAACGACTCCAGGAACGCGTTGACGATGCCGGAGTCGCTGTTGAGCATCCACGACCAGGTCGACGCCGACACGATCAGCGGCAGCAGCCACGGCACCAGGAACAGCGCCCGCAGCGTGGTGGCGAGCGGGAAGCGGCGGTAGAAGAACACGGCGAGCGCCAGCCCCAGCGTGAACTGGAAGAGGAGCGAGACGCCGGTGAACACCGCCGTGTGCAGCAGCGCCGGGCCGAAGGTCGCGTCCTGGAACACCTGGACGTAGTTGTCGAACCAGACGAAGGGCGCGTTCCCCTGCACGAACGAGCGGACCGTGTAGTCCTTCAGGCTCAGCTCGAGGTTGCGGTAGAGCGGGAACGCGTAGAAGACGAGAAGGTACGCGACGAGCGGAGCGAGGAACGCCCAGGCGACGAGGCGGCCGCCGTCGGGGCGCCGGCGGCGACGGCGGGTCTCGGCGGCCGGTGCGAGCGGGGCCGGCGGCTCGGTACCGCGTCGCTGGAGGCGGGCGGTCTCGGTGGCAGTGGTCATGGTCTCTCCCGTCCCCCCGGCCGGTGCGCCGAGCACCGGCCGGGGGGACCTCGTTCGGGGAGCGAGAGCCCCCGGTCGTCCTACTTCGTGGCGGATTCGGCGGCCGACTGGGCGGCCTTCAGGGCGTCCTCGGGAGACTGCGAGCCGCTGAGCACGGTCTGCACCGCGCCCCACAGCTGCTCCGAGATCTTCGGGTACTTCGTGCCGAGGTCGTCCGAGGTGCGGCCCTTCGCGGCCTGCACGGCGGTGACCCACGGCTCGAGCTCGGCGTTGCCGGCGACCTGCTCCTGCTGCGCCTCGGCCGTCGGTGCGATGTACGAGAGCGTGTCGTCGGTCGTGACCAGGCTGTCCGTCGAGGTCAGGCACTCGGCGATCTGCTTCGAGGTCTCGTAGCGCGCCGTGTCCGACTGCACCGGGAGGGTGAGGAACTCGCCGCCGGTCGGTGCCGGGGCCGCTCCGCCGTCCTTCGACGGGATGGTCAGGACGCCGTAGTCGATGCCCGAGGCCTTCGCGTTGGCCAGCTGCCAGGTGCCGTTCTCGCCGAACGCGTACTCGCCGGTCTCGAACTCCTGCCAGCTGGTGGTCTGCGTGTTGCCGATCACGGAGTTGGGCGCGTAGCCCTTCTCCAGCCAGTCGCTCCAGAGCGAGACGGCGTCGACCGCGGCGGGCGAGTCGAGGTCGGTCAGCTCGGCGCCGGAGCCCCAGAACCACGGCAGGAACTGGAAGGTCCCCTCCTCCGTGCCGATGCCGGAGAACGTGATGCCCTTGCCCCCGGAGGCGGTGACCTTCTCGAGCGCCTCGGTCAGGCCGGCCCAGTCGGTGATCGAGGCGGCGTCGACGCCGGCCTTCTCGAGGACGGCCTTGTTGTAGTACAGCGCGAGCGTGTTGGCGCCGATCGGGACGCCGAAGGTGTCGCTGCCGGTCTGACCGGCCGCGAGGATGTTGGCGTCGATGCCCTCGGTGGAGAGCCCGGACTCGGCGGTCGTGGTCAGGATGCCCGACTCGGCGAGCGTCGAGACCACGGGGTTGTCGACGAGCAGGAGGTCGGGCGAGGTCCCCTGCTGCCCGGCGAGCAGCGCCTTGTTGGTCAGGTCGGTGGTGTCGTAGCCGGTGCGCTCGACGGTGACGCCGGCCTCGGTCCCGCAGGTGTCGATGAGCTTCGCCCAGTCGGACGACTCGTCGAATTGGGGGTACGGGTCCCAGAACGTGTAGCTGCCTCCCGCGGCGGAGCCGGAGTCGCCCCCGGAGCCGCTCGCGCAGCCGGTCAGTGCGGCGGCGGCCGTCCCCAGCAGGACGGCGGCGGCGAGGCCCCGAGCGTGCTTCCTCGTCTTCACGGATGATCCCTTCGTCATTGACGGATTCCTCGGCAGTCGTCCCGATCGTCTGCGCCGGGCCGAAACTACTTTCTGTCGGGTGAACCTACGCAGGGCGGGGCAGCCCGTCAAGAGATGTCGTCGTTTCGGTCTTTTCGGTTTTTCGCCGGAGTCGTGCGAGGATCGACGCGGCGGCCCGCCGGGTCCGGAGCGGAGGAGCGATGCCACCACGCAAGCCCACCGGCACGATCACGCTCACCGATGTGGCGGCCGCCGCCGGCGTCTCGATCGCCACCGCCTCCAAAGCGCTCAACGGCCGCGACCAGGTGCGCGCCGAGACCCGCCAGCGCGTGCTGGACGCCGCCGAGGCCCTCTCCTTCACCCCGAACCCGTTCGCGCAGGCCCTCAACTCCCGGCGCACGGGCACCATCGGGATGCTCACCAACGACCTCGACAACCGCTTCGTGCTCCCCGTCCTGCTCGGCGCCGAGGACGCGTTCGGCGCCGGATCCACGTCGGTGCTGCTCTGCGACGCCCGCGGCGACTCGATCCGCGAGCAGCACCACATCAAGAACCTGCTCGCCAAGCGCGTCGACGGGATCGTGGTGCTCGGCCGGACGACGAACCCGCGTCCCTCGATCACCCGAACCATCCCGGTGCCGGTCGTCTACGCCTACGCGCCCTCGGAGGATCCGCGCGACTCCTCCTTCACGCCCGACAACGTGCAGGCCGGTGTCCTCGCCGCCCGCCACCTGATCGAGCGCGGGCGGACCAGGATCGCGCTCGTCAACGGCGAGCCGAGCTACACCGCCGCGCACGACCGCGCCCAGGGCGTCCAGCAGGCGCTGACGGAGGCGGGGCTCCCGCTGGTCGGCGGCGGCGTCCTCTTCGGGCAGTGGTCCGAGAGCTGGGGGCGCCAGTGCGCCGAGACGCTGCTGCGCGCGCATCCGGACCTCGACGCGATCATCTGCGCGAGCGACCAGATCGCCCGCGGAACCCTCGACCACCTGCGCGAGACCGGCCGGCGGGTGCCGCAGGACGTGGCCGTCGTCGGCTTCGACAACTGGGACCTGCTCGTCGAGGCCGCCCGCCCCCCGCTCTCGAGCATCGACATGATGCTCGACAAGCTCGGCCGCGCCGCCGCGGAGGAGCTCTCGAACGCGATCCACGGACGCCCGACCGCGGGCGTGCAGGCCATGCCCGTGCGCTTCGTGCCGCGCGAGTCCTCCGGCTGACGGCGCCCGCCCCAGCCGGCCCCCGCTCGCCGCCCGCCGCGAGTCTTCAGAAGTTGTCGCACTCGGCGTCGAGTGCGACAACTTCTGCGTTCTCGCGGCCGCGGTGGCAGGGCTCGCGGAACCCGGTGTTGACGCCGCGCGATCGGATGTGTACTTTCCAGTTATACGAATAACCGAGACCACGAGGAGGTGGGTCATGGCCGGCCGGACGGCGACGATGAGGCAGGTCGCGGAGCGCGCCGGCGTCTCCCAGGCGACCGTGTCCCTCGTGCTCAACAACGCTCCCGGCAACCGCGTCACCGAGGCCACCCGCGCCCGCGTCATGGAGGCGGTCGAGGATCTCGGCTACCGCACCAACGCCTTCGCGAAGTCCCTCCGCAGCGGGCAGTCGGGCATGATCGGCTTCGTCTCGGACGAGGTCGCCAGCTCCCCCTTCGCCGGCCGCCTGCTGAAGGGCGCGCAGATGCGGGCCTGGGAGAGCGGCCACATCATCCTCAGCGTCGACACCTTCGGCGAGCGCGCCCTCGAGGAGTCGGCGATCGACATGATGCTGTCGTACCGCGTGCTCGGCGTCATCTACGCCTCGATGTACCACCGCGTCGTCGAGGTGCCGGAGGCGCTGGGCGACGTTCCCACCGTGGTCGTGAACGCGCAGTCCGCCGGAGGTCGCTTCTCGAGCGTCTTCCCGGACGAGGAGGAGGGCGGGTACACCGCCACCCGCCAGCTGACCGGCGCCGGGCACCGCCGCATCGCCTACATCGACATCCAGCCCGCCGACAGCGACCTCCCCGCGGGCGTCGGCCGGCGGGCCGGCTACCGCCGCGCCCTCGAGGAGGCGGGCCTCACCGTGGATCCCCGCCTCGTCCGGCACGGCTCCGGCGGCACCGTCGAGGACGGCCCCGCGCTCACCGCGGAGCTTCTCGACGAGGCGGATCCCCCCACCGCGATCTTCTGCGGCAACGACCGCACCGCGTGGGGCGCCTACCGGGCGCTCGAGGCGCGCGGGCTCCGCGTGCCCGAGGACTGCTCCATCGTCGGCTTCGACGACCAGGAGACCCTCGCCTCCTACCTCGACCCCGGCCTCACGACCGTCGCGCTCCCCCACGAGCGCATGGCGCGCGACGCCGTCTCCCTCCTCCTCGCGGAACCGCGCGAGGAGCCCCGACCCCATCCCATCCATTGCTCACCGGTCCTCCGCGGATCGGTGACGAGTGCAGAGGTGCGCGCATGACGACGATGAAGTCCGCCCCCGGGATCCCCCGGCCACGGCGCCTCCTGAGCCCGAGGCAGCGCCTCGGCTCCGCTGCGAGGCGCGCCCTGCGCTCCTGGCAGTTATACGTACTACTGACTCCGGCGCTCGTCTTCGTGGCGCTGTTCAAGTACTGGCCGATGTACGGCGCGCAGATCGCCTTCCGCGACTACAACCCGTCGCTCGGCTTCTCGGGCAGCCCGTGGGTGGGCCTGGACAACTTCACCCGTTTCGTCTCGTCGTTCCAGTTCGGGCGCCTGATCGAGAACACCCTGACGGTGAACGCTCTGGGGCTGCTCATCGCCTTCCCGGTGCCGATCGTGCTCGCACTGATCGTCAACCAGCTGCAGAGCGAGCGCTTCAAGAAGTTCACGCAGACGGTGCTCTACTCGCCGTCCTTCATCTCGGTCGTCGTGGTCGTGGGCATGATCCACCTGCTCTTCTCGCCGCGGTCGGGGATCGTGAACAGCGCGATCGTCGCCCTCGGGGGAGAGCCGGTGTTCTTCATGGGCTCGCCGGACTGGTTCCGGCCCCTCTACATCGGCTCGGACATCTGGCAGAACGCCGGATTCTCGATGATCGTCTACCTCGCCGCCCTCACCGCGATCGACCCGGCTCTGCACGAGGCCGCCCGCGTCGACGGAGCGAGCAAGTGGCAGCGGATCCGCCACATCGACATCCCGGGCATCCTGCCGGTCATCACGATCCTGTTCATCCTGGCGATCGGCAATCTCTTCAACCTCGGATTCGAGAAGGTCCTGCTCATGCAGACCGACCTCAATCTCCCGACCTCCGAGGTGATCCAGACCTACGTCTACAAGGCGGGGCTGCAGCAGGCGCAGTTCAGCTACTCGGCCGCCATCGGCCTCTTCAACTCCCTGATCAACCTCGTCCTGCTGGCGACCTTCAACCAGGTCGCCCGCCGTGCGGGCCAATCGAGCCTCTGGTGACGACGCCATGACACAGACCATCCACCCCGACCGCACCGTCCGCGAGCCGTCGGCACCGCCTCCCCCTCACCGCACCGCGCCGGCGAAGCGCACCGGACGGTACGCGGACCCGGTGTTCAACACCGTCGCGATCGCCGTGCTGCTCCTGGCGATCGTCGCGATCGTCTACCCGATGTACTTCATCGTGATCGCCTCGTTCAGCGAGCCGTCGCAGATCCTCAACGGGAACGTCTGGCTCTGGCCGGCCGGGTTCACCCTCGAGGGCTACGGGCGGATCTTCTCGGACGGCGCGATCTGGCAGGGCTTCGGCAACTCGGTCCTGTACACGGTCGTCGGCACGGCGATCAGCGTCAGCACGATCCTCTGCGCGGCCTACGCCCTGTCGAGGAAGGACCTCTACGGGCGGACCGTCTTCCTCCTGATCTTCATCCTCACGATGTTCATCGACGGAGGCCTGATCGCCCGCTACCTGGTGGTGCGCGACCTCGGGATGCTGGACACGATCTGGGCCGTGGTCCTGCCCGGTGCGGTCGGGGTCTGGAACCTGATCATCGCCCGCGCCTTCTTCGAGAACAACGTGCCGGGCGAGCTGCGCGACGCCGCCCAGATGGACGGCGCGAGCGACTTCCGCTTCTTCTTCAGCATCGTCCTGCCGCTGTCGAAGCCGCTGATCTTCCTCATGATCATGATCCACCTCGTAGCCAACTGGAACGCCTTCTTCGACGCCCTGATCTACCTCGACGACGAGAGCAAGTACCCGCTCCAGCTGGTGCTCCGCAACGTCCTGATCCAGTCCGAGGTCACCTCCGCAGGCGGCTCCGGAGCGATGGACTCCTACGCCGCCGCCCAGCGCCTGGGCGAGCTGATCAAGTACGGAATGATCGTCGTCTCGACGATCCCCCTCTTGATCGTCCTGCCCTTCATGCAGAAGCACTTCACCAAGGGCGCCCTTCTCGGCGCCGTGAAGAGCTGACCCTCCACCCCTCCCGCACCACCCTTTCGACAAGAGGAACACGAACGATGAGACACCGCAGTTTCTTCACCACCACCGCACTCGCCCTCTCCGGCGGCCTGCTCCTGGCCGGCTGCACGACCGGCGGCGGGAACGACCCCGTCCAGGACCGCTCGAGCGAGGTCGGCTTCAACGAGACCGGCCTGCCGATCGTCGACGACACGCTGTCGCTGACCTTCGGCGGCACCAAGTCCGCCCTGTCCCCCGACTACTCCTCGATGCAGCTCGTGCAGCAGTGGGAGGCGGACACCAACATCTCGATCGACTGGAAGAACCTCCCCGAGCAGGTCTACGCCGAGAAGAAGAACCTCCTCCTCGCCAGCGACGACGTGCCGAACGTGCTGTTCAACTCGGGCCTCACCGACGCCGAGATCGTGCAGTACGGCGAGAACGGCACGCTCCTGCCCCTCGAGGACCTGATCGAGCAGCACGCGCCGACCCTCGCCGGGATCCTCGAGGAGCGGCCCGACATCCGCGCCGCGCTCACCGCCTCGGACGGCCACATCTACACGCTGCCCTCCGTCGAGGAGCTCGGGATCCTCCAGTACCCGAACTTCCTCTTCATCAACACCGCCTGGCTCGACGCGCTCGGCCTCCCGATGCCGACGACGATCGACGAGTACCGGGCCGCGCTCGAAGCCTTCAAGACCGGCGACCCCAACGGCAACGGCAAGGCCGACGAGATCCCGCTGTCCTTCCGCACCGACTCGTTCTGCGGCAACCCCCACGACCTGATCGCGGCGCTCGGCGGCCAGCCCGAGAACAACGACCACCGCATCGTGGTCGACGGGAAGGTGCAGTTCACGGCCGACACCGACGGCTACAAGCAGGGCGTCGAGGCCCTCTCCGACTGGTACGCCGACGGGCTCATCGACCCCGAGTCGTTCTCGCAGGACGACGTCGCCTTCCTCTCCAAGGGCAAGGCCGACACCCCGGTCCTCGGCTCCTTCTTCTGGTGGGAGGCGAAGGAGATGATCGGCGAGGACCGCCTCGGCGACTACGCGATCCTCGGCGTGCTCGAGGGCGTCGACGGCCAGAAGCGCGCCAGCGTCACCAGCAACCAGGAGATCAACCGCGGCGCGATGGCGATCACCCGCTCCAACGAGTACCCCGCCGCCACGATGCGCTGGGCCGACCGCCTCTTCGACCCCGAGATGAGCGCCCAGAGCAGCTGGGGACCCCTCGGCACGACCCTCCAGAAGGACGAGGCCACCGGCCTCCTCGTGCAGATCCCCGCCGCCGCCGGCGAGGCCGAGGGCGAGCGCCGCCAGAAGGTCGCCCCGGGCGGCCCGAAGATCACCACCGAGAAGGACTTCGAGACCGTCGTGGCCCCCGAGCCCCGCGCGAAGGAGCGCCAGGACCTGGTGAACGAGTACTACCTCCCCTACAAGGCGAACGACGCCTACCCGCCGGTGATGCTCTCGAACGACGAGCTCGACCGCGTCTCGTACGCGCTGACCGACATCAACACCCTGGTGAAGGAGAAGTTCGCCGCCTGGATCGTCAACGGGACCGTCGACAGCGAGTGGGACTCCTACGTCTCGCAGCTGGAGTCGATGGGCGCCTCCGACGTGACCGCGACGTACCAGCAGGCCTACGACCGCTTCCAGAACGGCGGCGAGTAGTCCCGGGGGCGCGGGCGGCAGCCGCCCGCGCCCCTCGTCCGGCCGCACCGAACCCCTCTCTTCAGGAGCCCTTGTGACCATCACCACGACGACGGACGCCTGGCGTCCGTCCGCCCACTTCACCGCCCGATCCACCTGGCTGAACGACCCCAACGGGCTCCTCTTCCACAACGGCACATACCACCTGTTCTTCCAGAACAACCCGACCGGCAGCACCTGGGGCAACATGTCCTGGGGCCACGCGACCTCGACCGATCTGGTGTCGTGGAGCGAGCAGCCCGTCGCGATCCCCGTCCTCGACGGCGAGATGGCCTTCTCCGGCAGCGCGGTCGCCGACGTCCGCAACACGGCGGGCTTCGCCGGCCCCGGGGAGACTGCCCTCGTCGCGGTCTACACGGCCGCCCGCGAGCCCCTCCCGGACGGCACCGGAGCCTCACAGGCCCAGGCGCTCGCCTACAGCGTCGACGACGGCGTCACCTGGACCCGGTACGCGGGCAACCCCGTCCTCGACATCGGCTCCGCGGAGTTCCGCGATCCGAAGGTCTTCTGGTTCGGCGGGGACGACGGCCACTGGGTGATGGTCGCCGTCGAGGCGGTCGACCGGCGCGTCGCGGTCTACACCTCGCCCGACCTGATCGCGTGGACCCGGCGCTCCCACTTCGGCCCCGCCCACGCGACGGGCGGCGTCTGGGAGTGCCCGGACCTCTTCCCGCTGCGCGTGCGCGGCACCGACGAGGTCCGCTGGATGATGATCGTCAGCCTCAACCCGGGCGGCATCGCCGGCGGCTCCGGCAGCCAGTACTTCCTCGGCGACTTCGACGGAGCCGAGTTCACCGCCGACCGGATCAGCGCGTCCGAGGACCCCGCCGACTACGACTGGCTCGACTACGGCCGCGACTACTACGCGGCCGTCTCGTTCAACGACGCCCCCGAGGGCCGCCGCCTGACGATCGCGTGGGCCAGCAACTGGGACTACGCGAACGAGACGCCCACCGGCCCGTGGCGCTCGTCGATGTCGCTCGTGCGCGAGCTCGACCTCGTCCGCGGCGCCGACGGCCGCCTCCGCCTCGCGCAGCGGGCGGTCCTGCCGACGGGGCCCGCGTCCCGCGACGTCCGCGTCTTCGACGTCGCCGTGTCCCGCCTCGCCGGCGACCGCACCGAGCTGCGCCTGCTCACCGGCTCGACCGACGACGAAGTGGTGCTCACGGTCGACGGCGACGAGGGAGTGCTGACCTGCGACCGCACGCGCAGCGGCGCGGTCGACTTCGCGGCGTCCTTCCCCTCGGTCGACTGGGCTCCGCTGCCCGCGCCCGACGAGTCGGGGCGGATCCCGGTCCGCATCGTCGTCGACGCCTCGGTGGTCGAGGTGTTCCTCGGCGGGGGTCTCAGCACCCTCACCCAGCTCGTCTTCCCGTCGGCGCCGTTCACGACGCTGCAGGTCCGCGCGGCGGCGGAGTGAGCGGGCCCGGCAGCGGCTCGGGCTCCGGCTCGAGCCCCGGCCCCCGCGTCCTCGTCGTCGGCGAGACCGTCGTCGACGTCGTCGAGCGGGACGGGAGCCGGTCGGAGCACGTCGGCGGCTCGCCCGCGACCGTCGCCGTCGCGCTCTCCCGGCTCGGCCGCTCCGTCCGCTTCGCGACCGCCCTGGGCGACGACGAGCGCGGACGCCGGGCCCGAGCGCACCTGGAGGAGTCCGGAGTCGCGGTGTCGGCGCCCGCGCGCGGCACCACGTCGACGGCGGCGGCGGTCATCGGCGCCGACGGAGCGGCCCGCTACGAGTTCGACCTGAGCTGGGACCCGGACCGCATCGACCCTGGCGGAGCCGCGCACCTCCACACCGGGTCGATCGCCGCCTTCCTGCGCCCCGGTGCGGACGCGGTCACGGACCTGATCGACCGGCTGCCTTCCGGGACCTCCGTCAGCCTCGACCCCAACATCCGGCCCGAGGTGCTGCCTCCGCGCGCCGAGGTCGTCCGCGTCCTCGAGCGGCTCCTCCGGCGCTGCGACGTGGTGAAGCTGAGCGACGAGGACGCCGGGTGGCTCCACCCCGGCGACTCCGTCGACGCCGTCCTGGACCGCCTCCTCGCTGCCGGCCCTTCGCTGGCGGTCGTCACACGGGGCGGCGAGGGGATGGTCCTCGCATCCCGTCGGGCCCGGGTCTCCGTTCCCGCCTCCCGCATCGCCGTCGCGGACACCATCGGCGCCGGCGACACGGCCATGGCCGGGCTGATCGACGCCCTCCTCGACAGCCGGACCACCGCTCTCGACGAGGGCGCCCTCCTCGCGGCGGGCCGGTGGGCGGCCCGGGCGGCCGGCGTCACCGCCTCCCGCATCGGCGCGGATCCGCCCCTCCGGTCCGAGCTGGCCGGGCTCTGACGGCCGGGCGGAGCGGCGTCCCTCCCGGCCGCCTCCGCCCCTACGCTGTCCCCATGGTCCTCGACGAGGAGAGCACCCCCTCCGCGCCCCGCCCCCGCCGGCGGCGCGCGGCGGTCGTCGCGGGCGCCGTCGTCCTCGCCGTGGCCGCCGTCGCCGCGGTCGGCGGCTTCGCCGACGTACCGGAGGAGGACCAGCCCGTACTCCGCCTCGGCGAGACGTTCTCGAACGAGCTGTACTCCGTCACCGTCGAGTCCGTGGAGATCGCGGACGCCGATCCGCTCGCGCCCACCCCGGACGGCACGCTCGCCGTCGTGGCCCGCGCGACCCTCCTGCACTCCGGCGACGAGCCGGCGCGCTCCCCCGAGGACTGGCTCCGCCCGCTCGACCTCGACCTCTCGCCACTCGCCCTCTCCCTCGTCAGCGCCCGCGACGGATCGATCGCCCCTCCGATCCAGCCCGGCCTCCCGGTGGAGGTCTTCTACATCTGGCGCCTGGCCGAGGGTGCGGACGCCGCCTCCGGCGATCCCGTCCGCCTGGGTGTCTACGAGCGCTACGTCGACACCACCGGGCCGATCGACGGCGCGCGCACCGCTCCCGTGCTCGTCGGCGTGGTGGACGGCGAGCAGTGACCCGCCGTCTCGCCGCGGCCGGAGCCGTCGCCCTCCTCACCGCCGCCGCGATCGTCACCGCGACGGCCCCGAGCGACGACGACGTCCAGACTCCGCTCGCCCGCAGCGGCGGAGTCGGCGAGCGCGTGGAGTCGCGCACCGTCGCGGTCACCGTCCACGGCGCCGTCCTCGCGCGAGAGCTCGCCGTCGAGGGTCGCGAGGACCTCGACACCACCTCGCCCGGTGTCTGGCTCGTCGTCGATCTGACCGCCGTCTGCCGCCTCTCCTCCTGCGCGTTCGACGAGAGCGAGCTGCGCGTCGACGGCCGCCGCTTCGCCCCCGCGACTCTCGTGCCGTTCCCGTCCTTCGTCCAGCAGTCCCCGTCGGCGGGCCTGCCCTACCGGCAGAGCGCCCTCTTCGAGCTCCCCCGCGGCAGCGCGTCCGGCGAGGCGGAGCTGGTCGTGCAGACCGGGGACACGGGCGCCCTCGACTCCGTCGCCGTGGTCCGCCTCCCCCTCCCCGAGCGGATCGACGACAGCGCTGCGGTCGGTCCGGTGCGGCTCGTGCAGGCGGCCCCGTGATCCGCCGCCCCGGAGCGGGAGTCGTCGCCCTCGCGGTCACCGTGCCCCTCCTCGCCGCCGTGATGATCGCCGCGCCGATCCTCGAGCGCGCGCAGTACGACCCCGAACCCGTGTCCGTGCCGGCGGGGACGACGGCTCGCGAGGGCGGGCTCGAGGTCTCCGTCCGCGCAGCCGGCGAGTTCCCCTCCGGCTCGGGCAGCATCGATCTGCCGGCCGGTGCCGCGATCGTCGCCGTCGTGGTCGACATCGCTCCCACCCGCGGTGAGCGGGCGACAGCCTGCTTCCTCCGCCTGAGCGCACCCGGCCCCGACGGACGGGTCGAGTGGCTGCCGGAGGACGACGTCACCCGCTACGGCTACGCCCGCGGCGGCGACGAGTTCTCGCCGGACTGCGACGTCTCGGTCGCGGATCCGTCGAGCATCGAGGCCGTCTTCCTGGCGCCCGTGGACGTCATCGCCGACGCGGCCCTCGACGTCACTCTGCAGAGCGCGTCGGGGCGCTCTCGGACCCTGCGGATGGAGCTGCCGGAGCCGGAGTGACCGAGCGCCTGCGCCACGCGTCGAGGGAGCGGTCGAAGGCGGCGGCCAGCAGGGTGAGTCGGAGGGTCTCGACCAGCGCGGAGACGAGGAGCGACACCACCGGGAACGCGACGACCCACCAGACCCCGTCGTGCGGCCCGATCGCGCGGGTCAGCGCCCAGAGCAGCCACTGCCCGAGCGCGGCGAGCAGCGCGTACGAGGCCGCGTAGACCGCCAGCGTGCCGACGTCCGTCCGCGCGATGAGCCGGCCCGCGACCGAGAGCGGCTTGTAGACGTCGTCCCACTCGTCCGTCACGAGGTACGTCTGCCGGGCGAGCCGCGCCGGCAGCCGGCCGACGCCCGCACGCAGCCGCGCCTCGAGCCGCGCCGAGACGATCCGCTCCTCGGCGACGGAGGCGAGCTCGCGGCTGTAGACGATCCCGGCGATCAGCAGCCATGCCAGCGGCAGCGCGAGCAGCTGCAGGAGGATCGGCACCAGGCCGTCGATCCCGTCGATCGCGACGCGGATCGGATCCCACAGGTCGCGCAGACCCTGCCGCAGGTCGAGCCCCCAGCGCACGATGCGCCGGTCCTGGATCCAGCCGAGGACCCCGCCGAATATCGCGCTGATTCCGCTCACCGCGACGAAGACCCAGACCGCCTCCAGGTAGATCTCGACCAGGGCGGCCCAGCGGGGCAGGCGCGCCCCGAAGCGCTTCAGCACCAGACGCCCCGCGAACGCCAGCACGATCACCAGCAGCACGAGCGGGCTGTCGCCCGGCGACAGGAAGTCGCCGCCGCCGAAGGAGTAGCGGAACGCGCGGTTGGCGTAGGAGGCGAAGTCGGCCTGCAGCAGGCCGAGCAGGCCGTAGAGCGCGAAGAAGGGGATGATGCTCGCGAGCAGGATGCCGGTGAACTCGCCGACCGCCGCGAGGCCCCGTGGCGGATCGACGCGCTCCCCGGCGAGCGCCGCGAACGCGGGCATCGAGCGCCGCACCGCGAGGAACATCCCGATGTACGAGACCAGCCGCGCAAGCACCGCGAGCGGCAGCAGGAGGAACGCGGCGAGCGGCACGTCGGGCCCGAGCGGGGCGGCCAGCGCGAGCACGGATTCGCGCACGAGCGTGCCGCCCAGATACCAGGCGAGCACGGCGGGCCAGGCCCGCAGCAGCGCGGACGCCCACGTTCCGAGCAGAGCGGTCACGCGCTCATCGTAGGGGCGCCTCCGCCGTCCGCCGAGACGCGCCCTCCCTGGCTGCCTCCCTGGCTCCCTGGCGAGACGCCGCCCCGTCTCCCGAGGCACCGCCGCCCCTCCGAAGCACCGCCCTCCCTCCTCGCCCTCCGTCGAGACACCGCTTTCCCGGTCGAGACATCACCCGTACCGCGGTGTCTCGGCGATCCGAGCGGCGCCTCGGCGTTCGAGCGGGTCCGGCCCGCACCAGCGCTGATGCCCGCGCTCCGAGCAGAGCGCGCCTCCGCACCGAACGGAGCACACCCACCGCGACGCCACCTCCGCACTCCGGCGAGACACCGCCTTCCCACTCGAGACACCACCCTCACCGCGGTGTCTCGGCGATCGGAGCGGCGCCTCGGCGAGCCGGCCGTCACCACCGCGAAAGTGCACGCACTGCCCGTGCACAGCCCGCCCACAGCGGTGCCGCCCCCGCCCCGCCCTCCGCCGCGACGCCGCCGTCCCTTTCGAGACACCGCCGTCACCGCGGTGTCCCGGTGATCGGAACGGCGTCTCGGCGGATGAGCGGGCCGGGCGGGCATCCGCGGGGACTCCCGTGCAACGAGCAGCGGAGAGGCGCAGACGTTCGTCGGACCCCTCGGGAATCCGGCGCACGGCCAGTCAGTGATCAGCTGTCTGCGATCAGCCGGGATCAGCTGCTGGTGCGCTCACCGCGGCGTCGGAGGGTTCGGACTTCATGACCTGCACACGACGACCGGCCGTGATGAGCTCCCAGTCATCGCTCTCGGCGACGGGGACGACGTCGCACAGCGTGCTGATGCGAGAGCGGCGGCCGACGAGGAGGACGTCAGTGCTGGCAGTCACTGGAGTCCGCCGGGATCAGAACGCGGTCAGCACGTTGCGCACGTGCTCGACCTGTGGCGCTCCGGCGAGGTGTTCGCCGATGAGCGCGCGCCACGCCTGGAACTGCTCAGACCCGCGGAAGTCGATCATGTGGTCCTCCACGGTCTCCCATCCCACGATGAGGCGGTACCGCAGAGGGAATTCGTCCGAGCGCTCGAGTTGCAGAGTGCGGGCGCCTCTGGCCTGCTGGAAGAGCGGGGCGGCGGCGGCGACGGCTTCCTCGAACGCTTCGTCGTGGCCGGGGAGGACCTCGATCTGGGCGATCTCCCGCACCATCCGCACATCGTCGACCGCTCCGGCGTGCTCGCCGTCGATGCGACCGTGCTCGCCCGTGGCGACCATCGTCCGGGTGGAGTCGAGCGAGCCGTACGTCCAGAAGATCGCCATCGGCTCGGTGTCGGAGGCGTTGGTGAAGTGATGCGGGATGTTCGCGGGGACGAAGGTCGTGTCGAAGGTCGAGAGCGGGGTCTCGGCCCCGTCGATGTCGACGATCGCGTGACCTTGGATGACGATGACCGATTCGGCGACGTTGTGGGTGTGATGGCCGATGGCTGCGCCGGGCTGGAACTGGGTGATGCCGTTGAGGTAGCTGGTTCCGCCGCGCGCGGCGGTGACCAGGGGCGTGGTCCTGGCTCCCGCGCCGCGGTCCTTCGAGGGGAGGTCGGCGAGGCGGAAGACGCGCGGGGAGTAGCTGGAGATCGCGAGGGTGTCGGGCATGATCAGTCGCCTCCGATGGTGATGAGGTCCGCTTCGGTGTCAGCGTTCGCCACGCTGAGAGTGGCGGGGGTGACCGCGTAGCCGATGGAGAGCGTCTTCACGTTCACGAACTCCCGGATGCCGTCGACCCCGAGCTCGCGGCCGTAGCCGGACTTCTTGATGCCGCCGAACGGCAGGCGCGGATCGGAGGCGACGATGCTGTTGATGAAGACGGCACCGGCGTCGACGTCGCGCGCGAGCCGGTCGGCGCGCTCGAGGTCGCTGGTCCAGATCGCGGCACCGAGCCCGAAGTCGGTGGTGTTGGCGAGGGCGATCGCCTCCTCGACGTCGGCGACGCGGATGATCGCGGCGACGGGGCCGAAGGTCTCCTCGGTGAACGCGGCGTGCTGAGGGGTGACGTGGTCGAGGATGGTGGGCTGGTAGTAGAAGCCGTCACCGACGACCACCTCGCCGCCGATGGTGACGACGGCGCCGGCGGCGATGGAGCGCTCGACCTGATCGTGGAGGGTCGCGCGGAGGTTCTCGCGGGCCATTGGGCCGACGGAGGTGCGACGGTCGAAGGGGTCGCCGACGGTGAGCGCGCGCACGTTCTCCGTGAAGGCCGCAACGAACTCGTCGGCGATGCTGTTCTCGACGATGAACCGCTTCGCGTTGACGCAGCTCTGCCCGTTGTTGGCGAATCGGGCCTTGACGGCGGCGGTCGCAGCGGCGGGGATGTCGGCGTCCTCGAGGACGATGAACGGGTCGGAACCGCCGAGTTCGAGGACCTGCTTCTTCAGGGCCGCTCCGGCCTGTGCGGCGACGATCTCGCCGACCTCGGTGGAGCCCGTGAGGGTGACGGCGGCGATGCGGTCATCGGCGATGAGTCCGGCGACTTCGCTGGAGTCGATCATGACCGTGCGGAACAAGCCCTTCGGGGCGCCGGCTTCGAGGAAGATCTTCTCCACTTCGAGAGCGGATCCGGGGACGTTGTTGGCGTGCTTGAGGATCGCGCCGTTCCCGGCTGCGAGGGCGGGGGCTGCGAAGCGGAAGAACTGCCAGAAGGGGTAGTTCCAGGGCATGATCGCCAGCACGACGCCCAGCGGTTCGTACACGACGCGGCTGTCTGCGGCGCCGGAGGGGACGACGGTGTCGGCGAGGAACTCGGCGGCGTGGTCGGCGTAGTAGTCGAGGGTGAGCGCGCACTTCTCGACTTCGGCTTCCGCCTCGACGACGGGCTTGCCCATTTCGCTCGTCATGAGGTGCGCGTACTTCTCGGCACCGGAACGCAGGACGGCGGCGGTGCGGCGCAGCAGTGCGCTGCGCTCGGCGACGGGGGTCCTCCGCCAGAGCTTCTGTGCCGCCACGGACTCATCGAGGATGGTCTGCACCTGGTCAGGGGTGTGGGCCTTGTACCGGCCGATCTCCTGACCGTTGCGCGGGTCGATCGCTGTGATCATGGGTGGTTCTCCTTGCAGGTCGGAGTGGAAGGGCAGGTCAGAAGAGGGGGTAGGCGAGGGTCAGCCCGCCGACGATGAGCATCACCAAGGCGACGATCGCGCCGCGCCAGATGACCTTCTTGAAGTGGTCTCCGAGGCTCACGTTCGCCAGGCCGATCAGCAGCAGGAAGGACGCCACGAGCGGGCTGGACTGGTGCAGTGCCTGGCCGACGAGGGAGGCGCGTGCCATCTCGACCGGTTCGAGACCGAAGGTCGAGGCGGTCGCGGACAGGATCGGCAGGACTCCGAAGTAGAACGCGTCGTTGGTCATCACGAAGGTCAGGGGGATCGAGAGGATTCCGGCGATGACGGCCATGAACGGGCCGAGTCCGCTGGGGATCACGGAGACGAGCCATTCGGCCATCGCTTCCACCATGCCGGTGCCGTTGAGGATGCCGGTGAGGACGGTGGCGGCGAAGACCATGCCGACGACGCTGATGACGCTGTCCGCGTGGGCTTTGATCTGCGCGGACTGCTCCTTGATCTTCGGGAAGTTCACCACCAGGGCGATCGCCGCTGCGGCCATGAAGATCACCGCGGGCAGGACGACGTCCATGACGAGGATCGTCATCACGGCGAGGGTGAGGACGAGGTTGAACCAGATCAGTCGCGGGCGCGCGTTCGGGCGGACGGCGATTCCGCCGGTGAGGGACAGGTCGGGGGTGAAATTGTTCGTGATGACGACGCTGGAGCCGCTGGCGGGGGAGGAGCTGCCGGCGCCGCCTCGCTCACCGCGGCGGGCGGCGCCGGTGGTGCGGGACCGGGCGGCCACGTTCTCGTCGACGAACGTCTCATCGGACTCGTCGGAGAGGTCAGGGCGCTTCAGGAACCCCTGTGAGGGGCGCAGCTCGAGCTCGCCGATGCGCGTGCGCTCGCCGCGGCCGAGGAAGTAGGCCAGCACGACGACGGCGACGAGGCCGGCCGCGATCGCCGGGATCATCGGGACGAAGATGTCGATCGGCGAGACTCCCAGTGCGGCTGCCGCGCGGGCGGTGGAGCCGCCCCAGGGCACGGTGTTCAGGACGCCGTTGGACATCGCAGCGACCACGGTGAGGGTGACGGGGCTCATTCCGAGGCGCAGGTAGAGCGGGAGGAACGCTGACGTGACGATGATGAAGGTGGTCGAGCCGTCGCCGTCGAGGGAGACGATCGAGGTGAGCAGCGCCGTTCCGACGACGAGCTTCACGGGGTCGTCGCCGACGAAGCGCAGGATCAACCGGATCAGCGGATCGAAGAGGCCGACGTCGATCATCGTGCCGAAGAAGATGATGGCGAAGAACAGCAGTGCCGCCGTCGGCGCGAGCTTGAGGATCGACTCCTCGATCATGTCTCCCATGCCCAGGCCGGCCCCCGTGAAGGCGCCGAAGATCAGCGGCACGAGGATGAGGGTGGCGATCGGGGTCGCTTTCTTGGCCATGACGAGATACAAGAACACGGCGATCATGCCGAAGCCGAGAATGACGAGCATCGTTGCTCCCTAGGTTGGAATGGCCGGCACGCTGCAGTGGCGTCGCGGGGTCGGTGGCTCAAGTTATACCCGTAGGTATACCTGTTTGCAAACTAAACTGTCCGCATGGTGACCCAGCGCACGCGACCGACCGTTGTGACCGACCCCTCCACCCTCGGCAGCAGGCTCGGCAAGACGGAGATCGTGTACCGGCAGATCAAGGCCGACATCGAGAGCGGCGTGTACCAGCCGGGGGAGCAGCTGCCCGAGGTGATGCTCGTCGAGCGCACCGGCGCCTCGCGCACACCGGTTCGCGAAGCACTGCGCCGTCTCGCCGCCGAGCAGCTGGTCGACATCGCGCCCAGGAAGGCGCCGACGGTGTCACGGCTCTCCTTGAAGGGAGCTCGCGCGCTGTTCGACTACCGACGCCTCCTCGAGCCGGCGGCACTGCGCGAGGTCGCTCGCCGCAGCGGCCAGGACTCCACCGTCTCCGCCGTCTTCCTCGACTTGACTGAGCGTTTCGAGGCTATCAACGGCGTGGGGTACTCCCCCGACTTCGCCGCGGCCTTCGCTGCGCTGGCGACCGAGTTCGATGACGCTGTCGTGGCGACCACGCCGAACGAGTACCTCGCTCGTGCGATCGACGAGCTCCGGCCGCACACCGCGCGCCTCCGCCTCATTGCGCACGCCGACGTGGGGCGCCTCGCCGAATCGGTCAGAGAGCACCTCGAGATGTGCCGGGCCGTGATCTCCGGCGACGCCGATCGGGCAGCCGTCGCGTGCACGCAGCACCTCTTCCACGTCGACCAGGGGATCTTCAACACTCTGCTCTCCTCGACTCGCGTCAGCAGCGCCCTGGTCGACCTCGCGGACTGACCCACTGGATGGCCCCAGCTGTTGCCCCATAGGAATACGTTAAGGTATACAGAGATCCGGACGGCCAACGGGGTCACGTCCGCCGAGAGGTTCGAACATGGTTGAGACCACCACCGAGCGCGACCGCATCGCTCCGGCACCGTTGCGTGACTTCGGACGCGAGGTACTCGAGTGCTTCGGTGTCCCTACCGACGACGCCGCACTGGTGTCCGACTCGCTCGTCCAGGCCGATCTGTGGGGTCACCAGTCTCACGGCCTGCTGCGACTGCCGTGGTACATCGACCGGCTGCGCTCCGGAGCGATGAAAGCGGTCACTGAGCCGACGACCCTGATCGACACCGGCTCGCTTCTCCTGCTGGACGGACATGACGGAATCGGTCAGGTGCTGGCCGACAGAGCTCGATCCGAAGCCGTCCGCCGCGCGCGCCTGCACGGGATCGGCGCGGTGGGAGTGCGCAACTCCAACCACTTCGGGACGGCGATGTACTTCACCCGCCGCGCCGCCGCCGAGGGGTGCACAGCGATCCTCACCACCAACGCCTCACCCGCCATGGCCCCGTGGGGCGGCCGTGAGAAGGGCGTCGGCACCAACCCCTGGTCGATCGCCGCTCCCTACGGGGAGAAGGTCGTCGCACTCGACATCGCGAACACCGCCGTCGCACGAGGCAAGATCTACCTCGCCCGCCAGAATGGCGTCCCTATCCCTTCGACGTGGGCGCTGACCCCGGACGGCCACGAGACCACCGACGCGGAGCAGGCCGTGCACGGAGTGATCCTCCCGATGGCGGGACACAAGGGTTACGCGATCAGCTTCATGATGGACGTCCTCTCCGGAGCGCTCACCGGATCGCAGGTCGGCCGAGGCGTGCACGGGCCCTATGAGGCCGACAAACCCAGCGGTGCCGGCCACCTCTTCATCGCCATCGACGTCGCCGCCATGGGCGACCCGGAGGCCTTCGCGGGTCGAGTGCACCGGATGGTCGACGAAGTGAAGCAGACCCCGCTGGCTCCTGGCCACGACGAGATCTTCTACCCCGGCGAGCTCGAAGATCGCGCAGAGATCGCGAATCGCGATGCCGGGATCCTGCTGCCGGAGAACACCTGGCTGGATCTGGAGAAGCTCGCCGCCGAGACCGGCCTCGACCTTCCGCGGGAGCGATGATGAACCTCACCGATCACCTCCCGCGCGCCTCCTCCTGGGAGGACCGCCAGGCCGCCGCGGAGACGATGATCCCCCTCATCGGCGAGCTGTACCGCCGCCGCGACGTCATCACCTCGCTGCACCGGCGCAGCTTCATCGATCACCAGCCCGGCTGCCTCGAATCGCCGGAGATCGTCTCCAGCGACATCCTCGGCTCCCGCTAGGCCGCGGTGGTCGACGGCCCCGCCGCCATCGCGACCGAGGACCACCTCGTTGTCCACGTCTGGTGCGACAACGAATCCGGCTGCAGCTGCCGAGTCGTCCGTCCTCGAGGAGATGGCCGGCGGACGCTTCCCCACCTTCCTCACGCCACACCACCTCATCGACGCCACTCCCGTTCTCGCCTGACACCCCGAAAGCAGCGCCATGCTCACCCTCACCGTCGCCCTCGACGTCCGCCCCGGCCACCTCGACGACTTCCTCACCGCGATCACCGAGAACGCCACACGCACCTTCACCGACGAGCCCGGATGCCTCTCCTTCGATGTCTACCAGGACGTCACCGACGAGCTGCACTTCGTCTTCCACGAGGTCTACACCGACCAGAACGCGATCGACGCGCACCGGAAAGCGCCCCACTTCGCGGCCTGGCGCTCCGCCGCCGACCAGCACGTCGTCCCCGGCAGCCAGATCAACACCATCGCCCGACGTCTCGCCCACCACAGCTGACCCGTCGCGCGCTCCGTCAGCTCGTACCTGCCGACGCGCTTCACGCACTGGTCCGAGAGTCGGCCGAGGGGCCGGACACGCTCGCTGCAGCGGTCGAGCTCGTGATCCGCTCAGGCCTCGTCTACGAGGGCGCTCCGTGGATCCGGACCATCGCCACCGTGTTCCCGTCGTGCAGCGCGTCGAGGGCGCGACCGAACCGGGGGCCTGCGGCTCCCCTGGCGACTGCAGAGGAGTCGTGTATTTTGATCGCCTGACCGATTCTCATCGGAGTGGTCGACTCGTCTCATCGGCGGCGTCGATCCGGGGCTGAAAACCTCCGGCGTCCTCCTCGAAGCCCGGAGATCCTCCATGTCAGTGTCCCCACGAAGCACCGCCGTCGACATCGACGAGTCCCCCTTCGTCGTCGTGGTGAGCGCAGAAGTGAACCCGCGCGACGCGGGGACGGAACAGTCCGACCCGGCCGTCTCGCTCGCGCGTCCGAGGACGGGAGACGGCGGAGCGATCCGGCTGGCGCAGGGCCGCGTGCTCGGTCCGCCCTCCTCCCCCGGCACCGAGCTCCTCCTGGGGCTGCTCTTCCGGCGCAGCCGCCGCCACGCCGAGGAGTTCGCCGCGGAACTGAGCCGCACTGGATCGACGTGGGTCGTGGACGAGGGGATCTATCGATTCACCGCCGTGGTGACCGCGAGCCCCGACGACGAGAGCACTATCGATCTCGTCCGCGCTCCGGAGACGGCGGCCCACGAGGTCATCAGACTGACGCCCGTCAGGGGCAAGCAGGGGTGGATCGCCGAGTACAACGAGAGCGAGACGCGCGACCACATCAGCAACCTCGACGGCTTCGTGTCGACGAGCTTCTTCCGCGACCTCCGGAGCGATCGGATCATCGAGTACGTGCAGTGGCGATCCGCCGACGACCTCACTGCGGCATTCGGGGACGAGCGCTTCGCCGAGCACATGAGCGTGAACAGTCACTACTCCGACGGCGAGGCTCTCCTCTTCGGAGAACGGTCGACCGACGCGGCATCCGGTGACGGAGCACTTGACCGCACGTCCACCTCCACCTCCGCGGAGACCGACTGCCGTGCCGTCGCTCCGCACGACGAGGCCTGATCCATGACTCGACTCGAGACCGTCCACGAGATCGTCGGGCCCTGGTCGCTCGCCACCATCCAGCGGTTCTGGGAGGGCTTCACCCCCAACAGGCTCGCTCCGCAGCCGCGCACCGCGGGCATCCGCACCGCCCTCCTCTGCGATGCCGACTGGCGGCGAGTGGACGTCGTGGTCACCCAGGACGGGCCGTCCGCCGGCATCGTGGTCGAGGGCCCGGGCGATCTGGACGCCGCGACCGAACAGGTCCGGCGGCTGCTGTCCATCGACATCGACGGGCGCGGCTGGCCCGACGTCGCGGCGCGAGACGAGGTCATCGCGGACGCGCAAGCCCGACTCCCCGGGTTCCGGCCGTGCGGCTTCTTCTCGCCCTACGAGGCGGCGGTCTGGACGGTCCTCTCACGGCGGCTGCAGATCCGGCAGGCGGCAGCGGTCAGGACGCGTCTCACGCAGCAGCTCGGCGACGACGGAGCGTTCCCGTCTCCGGCCGTCCTGCGTGCGGCGTCCCTCGATCTGCCCGACCGCAAAGCGGAGTACCTGCACGCGATAGCCGAGGCCGCCCTCGACGGACAGCTCTCCGGCTCCCACCTGCGCTCGCTCCAGCCGGCCGAGGCGTTCGTCCAGGTGAAGAGCATCTTCGGGATGGGACCGTTCTCGGCCGAACTCGTCGTGATCCGTGGTGCGAACTTCCCCGACGTGCTGCCGCGCAACGAGGGCAAGCTGAGCGACGAAGTCGCGAAGCGTTACGGCGCCGATCGCCCGATCGACGAGATCACCCGGGCGTGGACGCCGTTCCGCTCGTGGGCAGCAGTGCACCTGCGCGCGCTGCGGGCGCTCGCGGAATAGACGAGCGACTCCCGGCATTCACCGTGTGGCCGCGCTGCTGGGGGTCATGCTCGTCGCGTTCTCCCTGCGCCAGGCGGTCGCCGCGGTGTCCCCGATCCTCGGCGAGATCCGGATGGACATCCCGCTCTCCGACCTCGACGTCGGCTGGCTCGGAACCCTGCCGCCCCTCCTCTTCGCGGCGTCCGGACTCTTCACGCCGCGCATCGCCCGAGGAGTCGGTCTCGACCGCAGCATCGTCATCGCAGCGCTGCTCATGACCGCTGGTCACCTCCTTCGAGCATTCGCCCCGGGAATCGCGGTCCTGCTCATCGGCAGCATCGTCGCGTTCGCCGGCACGGGGATCGGGAACGTACTGCTGCCGTCGATCGTCCGTCGCTACTTCCCCGACCGTGTCGCGCTTCTGACCGCGGTGTACGCCTGCGTCATCGGCGTGAGCACCGCCGTGCCCGCCGCCCTCGCAGCACCGCTGGCGGAACAGGCCGGCTGGCGGTTCTCCCTCGGTATCTGGTCCTTGACCTCGGTCGGCGCAGTCGTCCCATGGCTCGTCGTCCTCGTACGAGAACGACACCAGGGAGTCGCGGGTCCGATCACCGTGGACGCTGCGTCTCGATCGTTCGTCACCGGCTTGTGGCGGTCTCGCGTGGCCCTGTCGATCACCCTCGCGTTCTCGACCAGCACGATCCTGACCTACGCCGGCTTCGCCTGGCTGCCCGACATGCTCGGCGACCTCGCGGGCACGACGCCGACCGAGGGCGGAGTGCTGCTCGCCGTCACCGGCCTCGTCAGCGTGCCCGGCGCCCTTCTCGCACCTCTCCTCGTCGCACGGCTCCGCAACGTCGGCCGGCTGATCGCGGTCGGCATAGCCTGCTTCGTGCTCGGCTACCTCGGCCTCCTCATCGCGCCCGCACCTCTCACACTGCTCTGGGTACTGCTCATCGGCGGCGGATCGATCCTCTTCCCGGTCTGCCTCGTCCTCGTCAACGCCCGCACCGGCACCGTCGCACTCAGTGGCTTCGCCCAGGGGATCGCGTATGCGCTCGGCGCCCTCGGTCCGCTGCTCGTCGGGCTCCTCCACGACCTCACCGCTACGTGGACCCTGCCACTGCTGTTCCTGGTCGCGATCGCCCTCCTCGCCACCATCCCGGCGATCACCCTCGCCAGGCCCACGCTCGTCGAGGACGAACTCGCCCGGAAGCACAGCCACGCCCGCATCACCCGCGCGGAGAACGCCCACGAACAGGGCCGCTGCCGCGTCCCGGTAGCCGATCGGCCATCACGACGCTCGGCGATCACAAGCCTCGCCCTCTTCTCACAGAGGCTCCCCGTGAGCACAGCAGCAGAATCGGTCTCGTCGCCTCGCGCCGTCCGCAGTCGTCGCAGAGTCAGCTCGTGCGGGCGACCTTGTGAAGGACGTCGAGCGCGGCATCGATCGCGGCTTCCAGGGGCCAGGATGCTTTCTCCGGCTGGCTCAGGATGAGACCTCCTTGGAGAGCGGCGAGGATGGCGACGGCGATCCGTTGCGGGTCGGCATCCGAGTCGACCCTGCCTGCGCTCTGCATCTTGGCGACCCCCGAGGCGAGCAGAAGCCGCCAGTTCGTCATGCTGTCCGTGATGATGCGAGCCAGTTCGGGATCCGTCATGGCTGCCTGCGTCGCCATCGAACCGATCGGGCACGCCCACCTGCCGAGACCGATGTAGTAGTCGACCAGGGCATCACGCCAGGCGTGCCAGGACTCCCAGCTCGACAGGTCGTCGATGTGCGGCTTCTGGGCGGCGAGAAGCTCGCCGCCCTCCCAGACGGCGACTTCACGGACGAGCTCCGCTTTGCCGCCGGGGAAGTAGTGGAAGAGCTGGCTCTTGCTCGTCAGCGTCGCTGCACGGACGGTATCGAGAGTGGTACCGCCGATGCCGGAGGCGAGGATCTCTCGACCTGTCGCCTCGATGATGCGTTGGCGAGTGGCTCGACCGCGTTCCGTGATTCTCGCGTCCTGCATGAGCCCAGAGTACTCCGCTGGACCCGGCGGTCCAATCGGTGCTAGGAATGGACCGTGAAGTCCAACGAAGAAGAACTCATCTCTGTCCCGTCCGATGACCGGCTCGCCGGTCGGACCGCGCTCGTCACCGGCTCCAGCAGTGGAATCGGCGAAGCGATCGCCCGGGTACTCGCCGCGTCCGGCGCCCATGTCATCGTCAACGGTCGCGATGCCGAGCGCACGCAGGCTGTCGTGACGACCATCGAGCGTGCGGGTGGCACGGCCTCACCGCTCGTCGCGGACCTCGGGACATCGGCCTCCGAGGTCCGCCGGGTCGCCGCTGAGGCCGTGGCTCTCGCCGGCGGCCGGATCGACATCCTGGTGAACAACGCCGGGATCTATCCGGCGACCGCGACCGCTGATCTCACTGAGGACGACCTCGACGCGGTTCTCGGCATCAACATCCGCGCCCCGCACGTGCTGGTGGCGGCCCTCGCGCCGGCCATGGCGGAGCGCGGCCGCGGATCGATCGTCAATATAGGGTCGTGGATGGCCCGCGTGGGCCTGCCCTTCGGCGCGATGTACACAGCGTCGAAGGCGGCACTCGAGCAGATGACGCGCACCTGGGCCGCCGAGTACGGGCCTCGAGGGGTTCATGTCAACACGGTCGCTCCTGGGGCCACAAGCACTCCAGGCAACGCCGAGAGCGCAGACGTCCTGGCGGCGATGACCGCCGTGACCGTCGCAGGACGCCCGGTACGGCCCGTCGACGTCGCCTACGCCGTCCAGTTCGCCGTCTCGGACGAGGCCCTGTTCCTGCACGGCTCGATCATCGACGTCGACGGCGGAATCGCCCAGACGCGACTCGGCTGATGCCCGACCTACGAGAACCGTTCGGCGCCGAATCGACCGCCCTCGAGGTCGTCGACGGAATCGACCTCCGCAACAGAACAGCAGTCGTCACCGGCGCGGGATCCGGCATCGGTGTCGAAACGGCCCGCGCTCTGGCTGCCGCCGGCGCGGCTGTGACCCTCGCCGTCCGCGACGTCACGACGGGGAACCGAGTCGCGGCAGACATTCGAGCGAGCACAGGCAACGATGCTGTCCACGCGGCGTTCGTCGACTTGGCCGACGTCGGATCCATCCGATCGTTCGCCGACTCGTGGTCGGGGCCACTCCACCTGCTGGTGAACAACGCCGGGGTCATGGATCTACCCGAGCAACGCACACCCGATGGTTGGGAGATGCATTTCGCCGTCAACCACCTCGGCCATTTCGCGCTCGCGCAAGGCTTGCACCCGGCGATGCGCTCGGCGGGTGGCGCGAAGATCGTGTCGCTGAGTTCCAGTGGGCACGCATCTTCAGGTATCCGATTCGACGACCTGTTCTTCGACAGAGACCCCTACGACCCGGGGCTCGCCTACGGGCAGTCCAAGACGGCCGACGTGCTCTTCGCCCTGGAGGCGACTCGGCGATGGGAGGACGATGGGATCGCAGGATCCGCGGTCATGCCCGGCGGCATCTGGACCGACCTGCAGCGCCACTGGGACCCAGCCGTGCTCGCGGACATGAAGCGGCGGTACCCCGCCAAGACCGTCGAGCAAGGTGCCGCTACGAGCGTCTACGTCGCGACTCGGGCCGAGCTGGGGGTCGGGACTCCCGGCTACTACGAGGACTGCCACCCGGCGAAGGTCGTGGCGGCGATCCAGGGAGGAGTTCACGGGGTTCTATCGCACGCGCTGGATCCTGCCTCGGCAGATCGGCTCTGGGAGGTATCGGAACGGCTGCTGGCACAGTCGCGGTAGCTGCCGGGTAATCCCCGTAGGGGCTGTGAACGGCCGTGAGCGACCTGAGCGGCCAAGGGAGGCTGACGGACAACCCGTGGGCGCGGAGGGCGGCCACCGTCTCCGTCTCGGCTCGTCGGTCGCTCGAGATCCGGTCGGTATGAAGACCGCCTCGAGCGGGACGTCGGCGTCGTCGAAACGGCGCCCAGGGTTCGTCAGGTGCTGAGGCACCAGCCGAGCGCGCATCGGCGCGCGCATCCGTTCTCCACCGAGACACCGCCCCGTCTCCGAGACACCCCCTGCTCAGCGGTGTCTCGGCGATCGGAGCGGCGTCTCGGCGCACGAGCGGGTCGGCGTGCATCGGCGGGGACACCGGTGACACGGGCGGAGCGGAGTCGCGGACGCAGACGTGCGCCGGACCCCCCTGGGGAGTCCGGCGCACGGCCTGGCGGTGATCAGCTGCCGGTGATCAGCCGGGATCAGCTGCCGGTGCGCTCACCGCGGCGTCGGAGGGTGAGGAGCATCAGACCGCCGCCGACCAGGGCGAGCAGGCCCAGCACTCCGGCAGTCGCCGTCGCTGCGGCGTCGACTCCGGTCGAGGCGAGCGCCGGCCCGCGGGGCCCGTTCGACCCGGCCACGGGAACGACCGCGGCGTGGGAGGGCGCCGGTCGCGGCGCTGTGGTCGCGGTCGGAGTCGGCGAGGCCGTGGGCGTCGCGGTCGGCGTCACCGTCGGCGTCGCGGTGGGGGTCGCCGTCGGAGCGACGGTCGGCGTGACCGTCGGAGTCACGGTGGGCGCGATCGTCGGAGTCACGGTCGGGGTGACCGTCGGGGTGACGGTGGGCGTGACCGTCGGAGTCACCGTCGGAGTCACAGTCGGGGTGACCGTCGGCGTGACGGTGGGCGTGACCGTCGGCGTGACCGTCGGAGTCACAGTCGGCGTGACCGTCGGGGTGATGGTGGGCGTGACCGTCGGAGTCACAGTCGGCGTGACCGTTGGCGTGATGGTGGGGGTCACAGTCGGAGTCACCGTCGGCGTGATCGTCGGCGTGACCGTGGGAGTAACGGTCGGCGTGACGGTCGGCGTGACCGTGGGGGTCGCAGTCGGCGTGACCGTCGGAGTCACGGTCGGAGTCACAGTCGGCGTGACCGTCGGAGTGACCGTCGGCGTCACGGTCGGAGTCACCGTCGGAGTGACCGTCGGAGTGACCGTCGGCGTCACCGTCGGAGTCACCGTGGGGGTCACGGTCGGAGTCACCGTCGGAGTCACCGTCGGAGTGACCGTCGGAGTGACCGTCGGAGTGACCGTCGGCGTCACGGTCGGCGTCACCGTCGGCGTCACCGTCGGCGTCACCGTCGGCGTCACGGTCGGAGTCGCCGTCGGCGACGGCCCGCCGTCGGAGGGCTCGCAGCCCGGCTCGGTGAAGTCGTTGGAGTCGAGGGTGACCGCTCCCGTGCGGGCCAGTGCGCGGCCCTCGACGGAGACGCCCGTCGTCACCGTGATCGAGACCGAGGCGAGGACGGAGCCCACGAAGTCCGAGTCGGTGCCGAGGGTCGCGGAGCTGCCGATCTGCCAGTAGACGTTGCAGGCCTGCGCTCCGTTGATCAGGGCCACCGAGCTCGACGACGCGGTCGTGAGAGTCGAGGCGGCGCGGATCACGAAGACCGCCTCGTTGACGCCCTCGGCGTCGAGCGTGAGCGTCCCCGTCACTCCGACCGGTCCGGCCGCGGTGTAGACCCCGGGCTTCAGCGTCCTGCCGCCGATCTCGGCGCCGATCTGCGCGGTCGTCGCCTGCGAGGCGAGCTGCCCGTAGGCGGTGCCCACGTCGGCCTGAGCCTGCGCCGCCTCCGCGTCTCCGCGGTGGATCACTCCGTCCGTCCGTCCGGGCGGGAACCCGGTGACGGCGGTCAGCGGGCTGACCCCGACGCTCTGCTCCAGGACGCTCGACCCCGTGTTCGTCACGGTCGACGCCGCCAGGACCGAGTAGTCCTCCGCCGTGCCGAGGTCGGGCGCCGTGGCCGCCTGCGCCGAGACGCCCGCGAAGAGCGCGGCTCCGACCACGGCGAGAACGACGCCCGTCCCGATCGCCCCTCTTCTGCGGTTCTGCCGGTGACGGCGGAGCGAGGTGCGAGAGGACATGTGCGGCATGAGGCCAGCGATCTGCCCACGTCAGCGTGGGCTCAATAACCCGAGGTGGGAGGCTCGAACCGTAGGTCGCGCTCCTCCCCCGCGTCTAGGGCGCGACCCTGACGGGGGGCAGGATCCGCTGTCGGCGTCCCCGACCGAGGACGTCCCCGCCGCGGGAGTCCTCGCGCCGGTGACGGCGGACTCGACCGGCTCAGGGGATCAGCAGCGCCCCCCGTTCCGGTCCGGGCGCGAGGAGGCCCATCAGCACTCAGCCGAGAGCCGCCACCCGCTCGATCACTCCCTCGCCCAGCCGGGCGACGTACCCCTCAGGATCCGGCCCGGCCGGCGCCAGCTGGACGTGGTCGATCCCCAGCGCCGCGTACTCCTCCATCGCGCGGACGAAGCCGTCGGGGTCGCCGATCGGATCGCCGCCCCCGGTGATGGTCTTCGTGATCGTCGCGTAGTCGCGCCCGAGGTCGTCGCAGTGCCGCTTCAGCACGTCCAGCTTGTGCGCCACGTCGTCAGCGCCGGTGCCGAACAGGTTGCAGGCATCGCCGTACTGCGCGACCAGTCGCAGCGTCTTCTTCTCGCCGCCGCCGCCGATGAGGATCGGCGGACCGGGCTGCTGGATCGGCGCCGGGTGGTTCAGCGTCTCGGCGAGCCGGTAGTGCGTCCCCTCGAACGGCCCGTCGTCGTCGCTCCACATCTGACGGCAGATCCGCAGCGTCTCCTCGAGCCGCTCGAACCGCTCCTTCAGCGGCGGGTACGGCACGCCGAGCCCGAGGTGCTCCCGCTCGTACCAGGCCGCGCCGATGCCGAGCATCGCGCGCCCGCCCGAGAGAACGTCGAGGGTGGTGACGATCTTCGCGAGCAGTCCCGGGTGGCGGTACGTCACGCCGGTGACGAGGAGCCCCAGCCGCATCCGCTCCGTCCGGCCGGCGACGAAGCCGAGCGAGGTGTAGCCCTCGAGCATCGGATCCTCGCTCGTCGCGAAGTGCTCCATCTGGAAGTAGTGGTCCATCAGCGTGAACCAGGCGCAGCCGACGTCCTCGGCCGTTCGCGCGGTCGCTCCGAGGACGGGCGCGATCCCCGCGCTCCCTCCCGGAAGGGTGAAGTCCATGAAGTGAATGCCGAGCTGCACGCGCGTCTCCTGTCGTCCCGGGATGTCCAGGAGCCAGTGTGCGCCGAGCCGCCGGTCAACACGCCGACGCGCCGGCCCCCTGAGCGGTGTCTCACCCGCTCCGCGGCGTCTCGGCCGATCCCACCCGCCGAGAGGAGGCCGCCCTCACTCGCAGACGCGGAAGAGGTTCCGGTCGAACCCGACGACGTCGCCGACGGCGAGCTGGCGACCTCGGCGCAGATCGACCTCGCCGTTGACGGTCACCATCCCCTCGGCCACCGCCTCCTTGGCCTCGCCACCCGAGAGGATCCCCGCGAACTTGAGGAACTGGCCCAGGCGGATCGACCCGCCGCCCAGCGGGACGTCGACGGGCTCGGGGACGGCAGCGGCGCCCTTCACGTCTAGACCGCCGGAATGTCGGCGAAGCGCGAGAAGTGGCCGTGGAAGCCCACGGTCACCGTGCGGGTCGGGCCGTTGCGGTGCTTGGCGACGATGAGGTCGGCCTCGCCCGCGCGCGGGTTGTCCTTCTCGTAGGCGCTCTCGCGGTGCAGGAGGATCACCATGTCGGCGTCCTGCTCGATCGAGCCGGATTCGCGGAGGTCCGAGATGGCGGGGAGCTTGTCGGCGCGCTGCTCGGGGCCGCGGTTCAGCTGCGAGAGCGCGATGACCGGCACCTGCAGCTCCTTCGCGAGGAGCTTGAGGGCACGGGAGAACTCCGAGACCTCCTGCTGGCGGCTCTCGACCTTCTTGCCGGAGGTCATCAGCTGCAGGTAGTCGATGACGACCATCTTGAGCCCGACGCGCTGCTTGAGCCGGCGGCACTTCGCCCGGATCTCGACGAGGGTCATGTTGGGCGAGTCGTCGATGTAGAGCGGCGCGTCGTTGATCCGGCCGCGGGTGGAGGCGATGGTCGTCCAGTCGCGCTGGTCGACCGTGCCCTTGCGCATGTGCTGCAGAGGCACGGACGCCTCGGCCGAGAGGAGGCGCATCGCGATCTCGCTGCGCCCCATCTCGAGGGAGAAGAAGATCGTGGCCATGTTGTGCTTGATCGCGGCGGCGCGGGCGAAGTCGAGCGCGAGCGTCGACTTTCCGAGCGCGGGGCGCGCGGCGACGATGATCATCTGCCCGGCGTGGAAGCCGTTGGTCAGGTCGTCGAGGTCGGCGAAGCCGGTGGGGACGCCGGTGAAGCTGCCGTCCTTGTGCGCGGCCGCCTCGATCTCGTCGATCGCCACGGTCACCGCGTCGGTCAGCGGGACGTAGTCCTCCGCCGTCTCGGAGCCGGTGACGTTGTAGATCTCGGCCTGCGCCGTGTTGACCAGGTCGAGCACCTCGCCCTCGCCCTGGTAGCCCATCTGCGCGATGCGGGTGCCCGCCTCGACGAGGCGGCGCAGCAGAGCGCGCTCGGCGACGATCGAGGCGTAGTAGCCCGCGTTGGCCGCAGTGGGCACCATCGAGGTGAGCGTGTGCAGGTAGTCGGCGCCGCCGGCCCGCTGCAGCTCGCCCTGCTTCGTGAGCTCGTCGGTGACCGCGATGACGTCGGTCGGCTCGCCGTGCGAGTAGAGGGCGAGGATCGCGTCGAACACGATCTCGTGCTTGGGGATGTAGAAGTCGGTGCCCTTGACGCTCTCGACGACGTCGGCGACCGCGTCCTTCGAGAGCAGCATGCCGCCGAGGGCCGACTGCTCGGCGAGGAGGTCGTGCGGAGGGGTCCGCTCGTTCCCGCGCGACTCGCCGCGGTCTCCGCGACCGTCCCGTCCGTCCGAGCCGGGTACCGCCAGGTGCGCGATCGTCATGCCTTCGCCTCCTCCTGTCGGGTGCTGCGCGTCCGGTCGAGCCGGTGCCGGGATCCGGTCTACCAGCGACCTCCGACAGCGGCGCACGGGCGCCTGCCCGCACCCCTCGCGGGGCGCTGCGCCACCATACGGACCGCCGCCCGCGGCACGCAAACCGCCCTGTGGAGAGAGCTGTGCAGAACCGAGGGGAAACGCCGGGCCCACTGTGGGCAACATGTGGACAACCCTGTGGGAACGGCGACTGTCAGCAAGTTTTTTCAGGTCGCTGACCAGGCTTTTCCCTCTTTCCACAGGTGTGTGGGGAAAAGAGTCTCAAGACCACAGTGAAGGTTGGTCCCGCCGGAGGGTGTATGTGGATGGAGCTGTGGAGAACAGGAACGACAGAGGGCGGTGCGAGGGGACTGGGAAGTCCCGTCGCACCGCCCTCCGCGGCGTTCTCGCGGCCTTACTTGGCCGCGACCACCTGCAGCTTCACAGTGGCCTGGATGTCGTCGCGCAGACGCACCACGGCCTCGTGCTCGCCGACGTGCTTGATCGCGTTCGAGATCACGATCTTGCGCTTGTCGAGCTCGCCGAATCCGGCCGCCGCCACCGCGTTCGCGATGTCGGAGGTCTTCACCGAGCCGAACAGGCGGCCGTCCTTGCCGGCCTTGACCGTCAGCTTCACGCGGTTGGCCTCGAGGACCTGCTTGGTGTGCTGGGCCTCTTCGATGGTCTTGTGCTCACGAGCGGCTCGCGCCGACTTGATCTGCTCGACCTGCTTCTCGCCACCGCGGGTCCACGCGACGCCGAAGCCCTGCGGGATGAGGTAGTTGCGGGCGAACCCGTTCTTCACGTCGACGACGTCGCCGGCCGAGCCGAGTCCGTCGACCTCGTGGGTCAGGATGACCTTGGACATACCGTTACCTACCTTCCGCTGCCGGCGTAGGGCAGGAGCGCCATCTCGCGGGCGTTCTTGACGGCACGGGCGATGAGGCGCTGCTCCTGAACGGAGACGCCGGTGATACGACGGGCGCGGATCTTCCCGCGCTCCGAGATGAACTTGCGGAGGGTCGCGACGTCCTTGTAGTCGATGACACCCACGCGGACCGACTTCGCGGGGGCCGCGTTCTTCGCGCCCTTGCCGCGGATCGGCTTGCGGCGGTCGCCGCTGCTCTTTCCAGCCATAGTGGTTTCCTTAGATTCTGGTTCGCCCCTGCCCCGCCGCGAGCGATCGCGGTGCGGGGGAGGCGTGATTCAGGTGAGGAGAGCGTCCGAGCCGAGGCTCAGAACGGCGTCTCGTCGTTGTAGCTGCCCGGCGTGCTCCACACGTCGCCACCGGCGGGAGCGCTCGGCGCCCACGGCTCCTCGGCCTGACCGCCACGGTTGCCGCCGGCGTTGCCGGAGCCTCCCTGACCGCCGCCGCCGAAGCCGCCCTGGCCGCCGCCGATCTGACCGCCGTTGCCCTGGCCGCCACCGGCCTGGCCGCGTCCGCCTCCACCGGAGGCGCGCGTGACCTGCGCGGTCGCGTAGCGCAGCGAGGGCCCGATCTCGTCGATCTCGAGCTCGATGCTGGTGCGCTTCTCGCCTTCCTTCGTCTCGTAGGAGCGCTGCTTCAGGCGGCCGGTCGCGATGACGCGGCTCCCCTTGGTCAGCGTTCCCGCGACGTTCTCGGCGAACTCGCGCCAGACGGAGGCGCGGAGGAACAGCGCTTCGCCGTCCTTCCAGTCGTTCGCCTGACGGTCGAAGGTGCGCGGCGTGGAGGCGATGGTGAAGTTCGCGACCGCGAGCCCGCCCTGCGTGTAGCGCAGCTCGGGGTCGGCGGTGAGGTTCCCCACCACGGTGATGATCGTCTCGCCGGCCATGAGCGCTACGCCTTGGGAGCGGCCGAGGCCTTGGCAGCCTTGCGGGCGGCCTTCTCGTCGGCGAGCTTCGCGGCGGCCGCGACCTGGGCGATGCCCTCTTCGGCCCGCAGCACCTTGGTGCGCATGACGGCCTCGGACAGCTTCAGCTGACGGTCGAGCTCGTTCGCTGCGGCGGAGGTCGACGTGAAGTCGACGACGGCGTAGATGCCCTCGGACTTCTTGTTGATCTCGTACGCCAGACGACGGCGGCCCCAGACGTCGACCTTGTCGATGGATCCACCATCGGTGCGGATGACGTTGAGGAACTTGTCGAGACTCGGAGCGACGGTGCGCTCATCGATCTCGGGGTCCAGGATGACCATGATCTCGTACTGATGCGTCACTAACCCACCTCCTTCGGACTGAACGGCCACGGTATTTCCGTGACAGGAGGGTATGTAGCATCTGCCCACTCCCGCGGACGCGAGTGCGTCTGGTCGTGGACAACCCGCCTAACCTACCAGCCCGCCCCGCCCCACGTCGCGAAATTTCGCCAGATGCCCGTCGGCGGACGAGATGCCCCTGCCGCGGCGGCCGATCTCGTCCGCACACGCCGATCTCGAGGCCCCGAAGGACCTCAGCGCGACGCCCACCACTCGCGGAGGCGGCGCGTCGCCTCCTCCTCGCCGAGAGGCCCCTCCTCCAGCCGCAGCTCGAGCAGGAACCGGTACGCCTGCCCCACCTCGCGGCCCGGGGCGAGGCCGAGGATCTCCATGATCCGGGTGCCGTCGAGGTCGGGGCGCTTGGAGGCGAGCTCCTCCTTCTCGGCGAGCTCCGCGATGCGCGCCTCGAGGTCGTCGTAGGCGTGCGCGAGCCGGTCGGCCTTGCGGCGGTTGCGCGTGGTCACGTCGGCGCGGGTGAGGATGTGCAGCCGCTCGAGCAGGGGCCCGGCGTCGGTCACGTAGCGGCGGACCGCGGAGTCGGTCCACGCGCCGTCCGTGTACCCGAAGAAGCGCAGGTGCAGCTCGATGAGGCGGGCCACGTCCTTCGTCGTCTGGTTGTCGAACTTCAGCGCGCGCATCCGCTTGATCGCGAGCTTGGAGCCGACCAGGTCGTGGTGGTGGAAGCTCACCGCTCCGCCCGGCTCGAGCCGCCGCGTGGCCGGCTTCCCGATGTCGTGCAGCAGCGCGGCGAGCCGCAGCACGACGTCCGGAGCGGCTCCGGGGTGCCGCGACTCCTCCAGCGCGATCGCCTGCTCCAGCACGGTGAGGCTGTGGGTGTAGACGTCCTTGTGGTGGTGGTGCTCGTCCTGCTCCAGGCGCAGAGCGGGCAGCTCCGGGAGGAAGCGACCGGCCAGACCGGTGTCGACCAGGAGCTCCAGGCCGGCGCGGGGCGAGGCGGTCGCGAGGAGCTTCCGCAGCTCCTCCTGCACGCGCTCCGCCGAGACGTCGTCGATCCGGCCGGCGAGCTCGGCCATCGCCCACTCGACCTCGTCGGTGGTGCGGAAGTCGAGCTGGGAGGTGAAGCGCGCGCCGCGGAGCATCCGGAGCGGGTCGTCGCCGAAGGAGAGGTCGGCGGGGGAGGGGGTCCGCAGCCGGCCGGCGAGCAGGTCCTCCACTCCTCCCGAGGGATCGACGAGGACGACCTCCGGGAGCCGCAGCGCCATCGCGTTGACCGTGAAGTCGCGCCGCACCAGGTCGCCCTCGAGCGAGTCGCCGAACTCGACCTCGGGCTTGCGGCTCACCCCGTCGTAGCTGTCGCTGCGGTAGGTCGTGATCTCGACCGTCTCGCCGGCCACGCGGGCGCCGATCGTGCCGAAGGCCCGGCCGATGTCCCAGTGCGCCTCGGCGATCGGAGTGACGATCCGCACGATGTCGTCGGGGCGCGCGGAGGTGGTGAAGTCGAGGTCGTGCACGCCGTGGCCGAGGAAGGCGTCGCGGACCGGGCCGCCGACCAGCGCGAGCTCGTGGCCCTGCGCTGCGAACGCCTCCGCCAGCCGCGCCACCGGGGGCGTCCCCGCGAGCGCGCGGAGGGTCTCGAGAGCGGTCTGGACGCTGTGCATTCGCACGATCCTAGTCGCGGGGGGTGTCCCGTCAGCGGTGACCGCGCCAGGGGGTTACGGGACGTCACCGGGCGCACAGCGGACGCACCGCCTGCCCCGAGGAGGGCTGCCCGTAGAATCACCCGCATGGAGGCCGAGTGAGTCCGATGCATCGGCGCGACCCCTCCCTCCGCTCCCGCCGCTCGCGGGCGGCCCTCCTCCTGCTCCGCTCGGCAGGGGCCGCCGCCCTCGCGCTCGGCCTGTCCGGCGTGGCCTCCCCCGCCCTCGCGGCCCCGGGTGCCGTTGCGACGGCGACCTCGACGCCCGCCCCCGGCACCGTGACCACGACCGCCGGGGCCGGCAGCGACGGCGTCCTGCGGCCCGGCCAGGACCTCGAGCTCTCGATCGCCGTGCGCAACGGCACCGCGGAGGCGATCGACAGCGCCGACGTGACGGTCGCCCTCTCCTACGCCACCCTCGACACCCGCGCGGAGCTGCACGACTGGCTCGACGCCGAGGCCGACAACGACACCGATCCGGTCCGGACGACTGCTCAGCTGCGCCTGCTGCCCTCGAGCACCGCCGAGGCCGGCCTCACCGTGCCGGTGGACCAGATCCCCTTCTCCAACGACCGGACCGCGCTCGGCACCCACGCCGTCCTCGTCACGGTGACCGGTCCGGGTGGTGTCGTCTCGACGGCCCGCACGGCCGTCGAGCTGACCGACGACGCGGCGGCCCCGGAGCGCGAGACCGGCGTCAGCGTCCTCGTCCCGCTCACCGTCCCGGACACGGCCGACGGCCTGCTCTCGGCCGAGGCCCTCGCGGACTACACCGACGGCACGGGGACCCTCACCCGGCAGCTCGACGCGGTCGCGGGGAAGGGCGTCACGATCGGGGTCGATCCGCGCATCCTCGCCTCGATCCGCATCCTCGGCAGCGCCGCTCCGGAGTCGGCCCTCGACTGGCTCGACCGGCTGCAGTCCCTGCCGAACGAGCGCTTCGCCCTGCCGTACGCCGACGCCGACGTCTCGGCCCAGGCGCAGGCCGGGCTCTCCGCGCTCCTCTCTCCCACCTCCTTCGAGTACGCGATCGACGACACCCGCTTCGCGCCGGTTCCCGGCACCGCCAGCCCGGCGCCGTCGGTCGCCGTCGACTCCGACCAGCCCGCAGAGGACCTGCCGGCGCGTCCGTCCACGGAGTCGCTGCTCGCCTCCGACTGGAGCACCTCCCTCGGCAGCGTCGCGTGGCCCGACGAGGGCACCCTCCGCGGGTCGGATCTCGGCGTCTACGCGGCCAGCGGCGTCAACCGCACGATCGTCCCCTCCTCCGGGCTCCTGCTGCCGGAGGAGGTGACCACCACCTCGCGCGCCGCCGTCGGCGACTCCGACCTGGTCGTGGCCGACTCGCGCCTCACCGAGGCGTTCGACGCGGCCGCCACCGCCACCGACGACACCGAGTGGCGCGCCCGCATGTCCGAGATCGCCACCGATCTCGCCGAGGTGCAGGAGGAGGGGACCGCGCCGGACGTCGTGCTCACCCTCGGCCGCGGCTCTGCGATCGGCGCCGCGCGCCTCTCCGAGACCCTCGACGCGATCGAGTCGCTGCCCTGGGCCCGCGGGGTCGCCCTCTCCACCGCGCTCGCCGTGTCCGCGACCGAGGGCGCGAGCGTCGTCGACTCGCCGGAGTCGGAGTCGCGGCTCGACCGGGTGCGCGACCTGCTCGACGCCGGCTCCGAGGTCGAGGCGTTCTCCTCCGTGCTGCAGGAGCCGGAGCTGCTGTCGGGCAAGAGCCGGAACGACGTGCTGGCGCTGCTCTCGGTGACCTGGCGCGGCGACGGCAGCGGTTGGGGCGACGCCGTCGGCGCGGCCATGACCGAGGCCGACCGGACGCTCTCGCTGGTGTCGATCGACGCGACCGGCAGCATCCTCCAGGTCTCCCGCGACTCGAGCATCCCCGTGTACGTCCGCAACGAGCTCCCCTGGCCCGTCGCCGTGCGGATCCAGGCCTCGACCTCGAACGCCGTCCTCGACATCGACGAGGAGGCGATCGAGACCACGGAGATCGACGCCCGCTCGCAGGGCCGCGTCCTCATCCCCGTGAAGGCCCGCGTCGGCAACGGCGAGACGAGCCTCGGCCTGCAGCTGACCTCGGCGCAGGGCGTCCCCATCGGCACCCCCACGGGCATGACGACCAGCGTCCGCGCCGACTGGGAGACCGTCGGCACCCTGGTCATCGGGATCGCGCTCGTCGTCGTCTTCGGAGCCGGCATCCTCCGCAACATCCGCCGTCGCCGTCGAGGCGACACCCCTGAGGACGAGGAGGACCCGAACGCCGTGCTCGAGGTCCAGCCCGACCTCGACGACCAGCGATCGGACCCGCGTGGCTAGCTTCTCTCTCGGACGCGCGAGCGCCGTCCTCGCCTCCGGCACGATGGTCTCGCGGATCCTCGGCTTCGTCATGTCGATCGTCTTCACCCAGACGATCGGGCTGATCGGGCAGGGCGCCGACTCGTTCACGGTGGCCAACGGCCTCCCCAACACGATCTACGCGATCATCGCCGGGGGCGCGCTCAACGCCGTCCTCGTCCCGCAGATCGTGCGCGCGGGGCTGCACGCCGATGGAGGACGCGCCTACATCAACCGGCTGCTGACGCTCGCCTTCGTGGTGCTCCTCGTGGCGGCCGCCGCGGCGACCCTGCTCGCCCCCGTGCTCGTCCAGCTGAACGCCGCGGACTACCGGCCCGCCCAGTTCCGCCTGGCCGTGGCCTTCGCCTACTGGTGCCTGCCGCAGGTCTTCTTCTACGGGCTCTACACGATCCTCGGCGAAGTGCTGAACGCCCGCGGCTCCTTCGGACCCTTCACCTGGACGCCGGTGGTCAACAACATCGTGACCATCGCCGGCCTCATCGCTTTCGCGGCTCTCTTCGGCGCCGATCCCGACGGCGCCCGGACCGCCGCGGACTGGACACCGGACATGATCGCCGTGCTCGCCGGATCCGCGACTCTGGGCGTCGCGCTCCAGGCCGTCCTGCTGGCGTTCTTCTGGAAGCGGGCCGGACTGTCCTACCGTCCCGACTTCCGCCTGCGCGGAGTCGGTCTCGGGCGTGCCGGCCGCATCGCGGTCTGGACCTTCGGGGCGCTCCTGCTCACCGTCGTCGCCGGCTTCGTCGAGAACTCGACGGTCAGCGGCGCCTCGGGCGAGAACGCCTCGGCGACCGTCCTGCAGAAGGCGTGGCTGATCTTCATGCTCCCCCACTCCGTCATCGCCGTCTCGATCGCCACTGCCTACTTCACGCGGATGAGCGGCCACGCCGCCGAGGGGAGGACGGCGGAGTTCCGCGCGGACGTGTCCGCCTCGATCCGCATCGTCGCCATGTTCCTCGTCTTCGCCGCCGCTGCGCTGGCGGTCTGCGCCGGCCCCTTCGCCGCCGTGTTCACGTCGAACGCGGACGCGATCGGTCCGATGGCGGCGATCATCATCGCCTATGTCGTCGTGCTGCCGCTGTTCTCGACGCTCGCGATCGTCCAGCGCGCCTTCTACGCCCTCGACGACGGTCGGACGCCGTTCTTCTACACGCTCGTCCAGGTCGTCGTCATCCTGCTCGGCTGCGGCCTCGCACTGCTTGCGCCGCCGAGTCTGACGGCGCTGGTCGTCGCGTGCTCCGTCTCGCTCGGAGTGGCCGTGCAGGCGGTGCTCGCCTCCTTCCTGCTCCGTCGCCGCCTGGGCGGGACCGGCGGGGGCGTCGTCGTGCTGCGCTTCGTGCAGTACCTCCTGGCCGTCGTCCCGGCAGGCGCCGTCGGCGGAACGGTGATGATCGTCCTCCACGCGCAGGGGGACTTCCCGCTCGAGAACCGGTTCACCGCGATCCTCTCGATGGTGCTCGCGGGCACGGCCATGGCGGTCGTCTACATCGGCGCCCTCTGGGTGCTCCGCGTTCCCGAGCTCCGAGCTCTGGCGGCGCCCGTGCTGCGCCGTCTCGGCCGCTGATCCGGGTCCGTCGTCGGCGTGGAGTGCAGGCTAGGGGGGCCGTCCGGCGGCCGATCCGGAGGGCCGTCCGGCGGCCGATCGGCGGTCGTCCCGGCTCCCTGCGAGGCCCCGGTCCCGGCGGAATAGCGCCCGCCTAGGATGTGTTGTAGCCCACGGAGCCGCGGAACGTTCGAGCGACCGGCTCCGGGTGCTCGGCCTCCGCCACACCCGTCACCGCTCGTACAGATCCCGAGGAGTTGCCGTGCGCGACATCGTCATCATCGGATCCGGCCCCGCCGGCTGGACAGCCGCCATCTACGCGGCGCGCGCCGAACTGCACCCGGTGGTCGTGGCCTCGTCGGTCGAGATCGGCGGCGATCTGATGAACACCACGGACGTCGAGAACTTCCCCGGCTTCCCCGACGGCGTCCTCGGCCCCGAGCTGATGACCTCGATGCAGGCGCAGGCCGAGAAGTTCGGCGCCGAGACCTTCTACGACGACGTCACCTCCCTCGACCTCGAGGGCGAGGTGAAGACCGTCCACCTCGGCTCCGGCGAGAGCATCGAGGCGAAGACCGTCGTCGTCGCGACCGGCTCCGCCTACCGCAAGCTCGGCCTCCACGACGAGGACCGCCTGTCGGGACACGGTGTCTCATGGTGCGCAACCTGCGACGGCTTCTTCTTCAAGGGGAAGACCATCGCCGTCGTCGGCGGAGGGGATTCCGCGATGGAGGAGGCGACCTTCCTCACCAAGCACGCCGCGAAGGTCTACATCATCCACCGCAAGGACTCGCTCCGCGCGTCGAAGGTCATGCAGAAGCGCGCCTTCGACAACGAGAAGATTGAGTTCATCTGGAACGCCGAGGTCACCGGCATCACCGGCGAGAGCCATGTCAACGGCGTGAAGCTGCGCGACACGGTCGACGGCACGGAGTCCCACCTCGACCTCGACGGCCTGTTCATCGCGATCGGCAACGACCCGCGCACGCACGTCGTGCACGGCAAGCTCGACCTCACCACCGAGGGCACCATCTCGGTGGTCGGCCGCTCCTCCCAGACCTCCGTTCCCGGCGTCTTCGCCGCCGGCGACGTGATCGACCCGACCTACCGTCAGGCCGTCACCGCCGCGGCATCCGGAACGGTCGCCGCCCTCGACGCGGAGCACTACCTCGCTTCGCTCGCCGATGGCACCGCCCACACCGAAGGCTCACCCCGGGCCGAGCTCATCACCCGCTGACCGTCCGGTCATCGCACATCGGAGCCGGCAGCCCGCCGACTCGTGAAGGAGAGAACACCATGTCCACCGCGAAGAGCGTCACCGACGCATCGTTCCAGTCCGACGTCCTCGACTCCGAGAAGACCGTCCTGGTCGACTTCTGGGCCGAGTGGTGCGGCCCGTGCCGCATGGTCGCGCCGATCCTCGACCAGATCTCGGCCGAGCACGGCGACAAGATCGAGATCGTCAAGCTGAACGTCGACGAGAACCCGCAGACCGCTGCGAAGTACCAGATCACGTCGATCCCGGCGATGAAGGTCTACCAGAAGGGCGAGGTCGTGAAGACCGTCATCGGCGCCAAGCCGAAGCCGGCGCTCGAGGCCGACCTGGCTGCGTTCCTCTGAGTTTGCACCTCCGGCCGCCCCGCGCGGTCTCCGAGAGCCCCTGTCACGTCGTGGCGGGGGCTCTCCTCGTCTCCGGGGCTGTTTCACGTGAAACAGCCCCGCTGAGGCGCAGGCCACGATCCCTGCGGTGGCGCCCGACCGCCCCGCCGCAGCACAGGACCGGCCGGTACTGTGGATCCACCCGGTTCCGGCCGGAGAGACCCTGTCCACCGAGCGAAGCGGAACCATCGTGACCAACCGCGGCACCAACCTCGACCCCTGGTACAACTCCTACGCGGAGCGCACGGCCGGTCTGGCCGCCAGTGAGGTCCGAGCACTGTTCGCCGTCGCGTCGCGCCCCGAAGTGGTCTCGCTCGCCGGCGGCATGCCATTCGTGTCCGCGCTCCCCCAGGACCTGGTGACCGGCGCCATCGACACGGTGATGCGCGAGCAGGGACCCGTCGCGCTGCAGTACGGCTCGGGCCAGGGCGTCCCTGTCCTGCGCGAGCAGATCCTCGACGTCATGGCCCTCGAGGGCATCTCCGCCAGCGCGGACGACATTGTGGTCACCACAGGCTCTCAGCACGCCCTGGAGCTCGTCTCGAAGCTGTTCCTGGACCCGGGGGACGTCGTCCTCTCCGAGGGCCCCAGCTACGTCACGGCGATGGTCATCTTCCGGTCGTACCAGGCGGAGGTCGAGCACGTCCCGATGGACGAGCACGGTCTCATCCCCGCGGCCCTCCGTGAGCACATCGCGCGAGTCCGCGCCGCCGGCAAGACGATCAAGTTCCTGTACACGATCCCCACCTTCCACAACCCTGCGGGCGTGACGCTCAGCTGGGAGCGCCGCGTCGAGATCCTCGAGATCTGCAAGTCCGAGGGCATCCTCGTGCTCGAGGACAACCCGTACGGCCTCCTCTACTTCGAGGACGTCCCGCCGAAGGCCATGCGCTCGCTGGAGGAGGACGGAGTGATCTATCTCGGCACCTTCTCGAAGACGCTCGCTCCCGGGTTCCGCGTGGGCTGGGCCCTGGCCCCCCACGCTATCCGCGAGCGGCTGATCCTCGCCAATGAGGCCGCCGTCCTCAGCCCGTCGTCTTTCAGCCAGCTGGTCATCTCGAAGTACCTCGAGACGGCCGACTGGCGCGGGCAGATCGACACCTTCCGTGGCGTCTACCGCGAGCGGAAGGAGGCGATGCTGAAGGGTCTGCAGACCCATCTGCCCGGCCTCAGCTGGACGAATCCGAACGGCGGCTTCTACGTCTGGGTCTCGCTGCCCGAGGAGCTCGACTCCAAGGCGATGCTGCCGCGTGCGGTGAAGGAGCTCGTCGCCTACACGCCGGGTACTGCGTTCTACGGCAACGGGGACGGACGACAGAACATCCGCCTCTCGTTCTGCTACCCGACGCCGGAGCGCATCGGCGACGGGATCCGCCGCCTCGCGACGGTCATCAACGGGGAGCTTGACCTGCTGTCGACCTTCGCGGGCACGGGCCGGCTGAGCAGCGCCGACGCGAGCAAGCGCGACGCCGTCCTGCCGCCCAACGTCTCCTGACTCCGCTCCTTCGATAAGAAAGCCCTGGTCATGACCGATTTCTCTGTGCTCGACCGTACTCTCGACATCGTCGTCATCAGCGGTGGCATCAGCCACGAACGCGACGTCTCGCTCCGGTCGGGCCGTCGCGTCGCGGACCGCCTCTCCGCCATGGGCCACCGGGTCTCCCTGCACGAACCGGACGCCGGCCTCCTCTCGACGCTCCTGCAGAAGCGTCCCGACGTCGTCTGGCCCGCCGTGCACGGAGCGAGCGGCGAGGACGGCGCGCTCCTGGGCCTCCTCGAGGCCGCGGGCTTCGCCTACGTCGGCTCGCAGACGGACGCCGCGCGCCTGGCCTGGTTCAAGCCCACCGCCAAGACGCTCGTCGCCCGCGCCGGCTTCTCGACCCCGCGCTCCGTCACCCTCCCCCGTGAGACCTTCCGCGAGCTCGGAGCCGCCGGGATCCTGGAGCAGGTCGAAGCCCACCTGCCGGGCCCCCTCGTGGTGAAGCCCGCCCAGGGCGGTTCGGCCCAGGGTGTCAGCATCGTGTCGGAGTCGTCGCAGCTTCCGCGGGCGATGGTCGAGGCGTACACCTACGGGGACGTCGTGCTCATCGAGCAGCAGATCCAGGGGACCGAGGTCTCGGTCGGCGTGCTCGACCTCGGTGACGGACCCTTCGCTCTGCCTCCCGTCGAGATCGCCCCCGTCGCGGGCCAGTACACCTTCGAGGCGCGCTACAACGCGGGGGAGACGCACTTCTACACGCCGGCCCGGATCTCACCCGAAATCACGGAGGAGGTGTCCCGCGTCGCCGTGGCGATCCACGAGCTGCTGGGGCTCCGCCACCTCTCCCGGCTCGACTTCATCATCGACGAGGCCGGACTCCCCTGGTTCTTCGACGCGAACGTCCTGCCCGGAATGACCGAGACGTCGCTTGTTCCCCAGGCCATCGAGGCGTCCGGCCGCTACCTCGGCGACGTCTACTCCACCCTCGCGAAGCTCGCCGCCTCCTGACTCCTGCCGTTTCACGTGAAACGGCGTGTCTGGGGACGGTATCCGTCGGAGAACCAGGCACAAGCATCTCGGCCGAGTGGCCGCACGACGGCGCATCGAGATTGCCGAACAGTCGCTGGTCACCACAATGCTCGTCGAAGGGCCGCGACGTGGTGTCTTGAGGCGCTCGGCATCACATCATTGCCACGTAAGGCGAGAACTGGAGTCAGCCTGCCGACTACTCCCATCACCACCCGACAGAGGTCGCCATGCCGACGAATGGCCGCAGAGCGGCGGGTCGAGACCCCCCACCGCCTCTCCACATCACCAGTTCGAGCGAGAACCTCCGCGGCATCTCGACACCCACGATCCCCTGGTACCCGCCTCCGCGCTGGTCGAGTAGCCGCATCGCGGCGCATCGAGACCCACCGCAGTTGGTCCACTACCGCCGCTCAAGCGTCGATCTCAATGGCATCTCGACAGCCACGAACCTCTGGTACTCGGCGCCGTGGCGCTCGAGTAGCTGCATCGCGGCATATCGAGACCCACACCCTGAGCTATCCGCCGTCTGAGTTCTTCACGCTCAGGGCTCAGATGATGGCGTCGGGCCATCACATCATCTCGCGCACGTCGGACGCTGATCCCCTTGCGAGCATCCTCGGCTTTTGAGCGATCCGCCCGGATATCGAGTCGCCGGCTGTATCTTAGCCCGGCCGTTTCACGTGAAACATTGCCTCGACCCCAGGAGCCTGCCTACCGGCCATGCTCAGCTCACCGACCACGATGACGAGCCTAAACTCTCGTCCGACGAGTGAACGCTTCACAGCTCCCGATGTCCGGTCTACCTGATCGCACCGTTTCACGTGAAACACTCCGCGCTCATCTCCTCCGATGGCCAGCACTGCCCGACGAGCCGCGCAGCGGTCTATGGAGACCCCATCTGAAGGAAGCAACGGCTCATCTCGGAATTGCGACGATGAGGAACTACCCGATCCATCTCACTCGCTCGCCTACTGCTCATCTCCTTCGACGCTCTCGGGCCCTTGTTCACAAGTCGCATCGCGGCTTTCGCCCCGTCGAAGTGAGCCTCCGCTTAACGGCGAAGACGAGACCCGTTTCACGTGAAACAATCCGATGCAGCTCACGGACGGTCGGGAAGTGGCCTATCGGCGTCACAGAACCGATCACCATGACTCGTTCTGTGTCCAGTTCTGCTCCCGCCCGTGAGCCGCCGGACTCGACTCGAACGCCCCAGCGCAACGGAGCCAGAGCTCGTACCCCAGGCCTCGATACGGCGCTCGGTGCCTGCTCGACAGCCATCCGCGCGCCGTGAGAACGTCCGCTCAGCGATCCACTCGCTGGATAGTCGACGAACACCGTAGGAGGATCACAAGCGCAGTACTCACCATCAGGACCTGAGTGAGAACGGCACTGCTGAACATCGAGCCTAGTGAGCCCCAGGAGGCGCCGATCACCAGTACTCCGCTGCCTCCGAGACGCGGCGCACACTGGGAATGCCCAATTCACGAGGCGTGCCCTGTCCGACAGAAACGCGTCGATCACCATGATCTCGTGGGCCCAAACAAGCGTGCTGATCTTTGAGGTCACGGTGATGAGGAGGGGAGTGGAAACCTCCCCGACCGCGATCATCGCCGAGACCGCAGCGACAGCGCACCCTCGCCAGCCGCACTACCGACGAACGGTGGCCGCCGGGCCCGCACCTTACGGAGCCAGCGACACCTCGGTCGGCTCGCCGATCTCGGCGAGGATGCGGTTGAGGTCCTGGATGGTGGCGAAGTCGATGACCATCTGACCCTTGCGAGCGCCCAGCGTGACCTTGACGCGGGTGTTCAGCCGGTCGCCGAGGTGATCCGCGATCGACGAGAGGTGCCCGGAGTGCCCGCCCTGCTCCTCCACCGCGGGGCGCGCGGTCGTCCGCGGAGCCTTCATCTGCGCGGCAGCGGCTTCGGCGGCCCGGACGGACAGGTCCTCATTGACGATCTTGTCGGCCAGGCGGCGCATCAGCTCGACGTCGTCGAGCGACAGAACCGCGCGCGCGTGCCCCGCGGTCAGCACGCCGGCAGCAACGCGCGCCTGCACATCGGCGGGAAGGCGCAGGAGTCTCAGCGTGTTCGAGATCTGCGGCCGGGAGCGTCCGAGCCGCGTCGCCAGGGCCTCCTGGGTGATCCCGAAGTCACTGAGGAGCTGCTGGTAGGCCGACGCCTCCTCGAGCGGGTTGAGATCGGCGCGGTGCAGGTTCTCCAGCAGCGCGTCACGGAGCATGTTCTCGTCGGCCGTGTCTTTCACGACAGCGGGGATGGTCGTCAGACCCGCGGCCTTCGACGCGCGGAATCGGCGCTCACCCATGACGAGCTCGTACTTCGCTCCGCCGCGAGCCGTCACGGGCCGGACGACGATCGGCTGCAGCACGCCGAACTCGCGGATGCTGTGAACGAGTTCCGCGAGGTCGTCCTCGTCGAACACCGACCGCGGCTGTGCCGTGTTGGGCGTGATGTCAGCGAGGGGGAGTCGCGCCAGGCGCGCTCCGGGGACCTCCAGCAGCTCCTCGGCGCGGGCCGAATCGCCGACCTGATCAGGGAAGAAGACGTCGACGGGCCGGGAGCGCGACTCGTCGCTGGTCGGGATGAGCGAGCCGATCCCCCGGCCGAGTCCCGTGCGCTTGGTCGCCATCAGCGTGCCTCTCCTTCGTGTGCCGTCTCGGGTGTCCTGCGGGCTCCCCGTCGTGCGATCTCCGCGGCCGCCTCCAGATAGGCCAGCGAGCCGGACGACTGCGGGTCGTAACTGATCACGCTCTGACCGTAGCTCGGCGCCTCCGAGATCCTCACGTTGCGCGGAATCACCGCACGCAGCACCTCCTTCGGGAAATGCTCGCGGACATCCGCCGCCACCTGCTGCGACAGGTTCGTGCGGCCGTCGTACATGGTCAGGAGAATCGTCGAGACACCGAGGTTCGGGTTGAGGTGCCGCTCGATCAGGTCGATGTTCTTGAGCAGCTGACTGAGCCCCTCGAGCGCGTAGTACTCGCACTGGATCGGGATGAGCACCTCGCGGGCGGCCACGAAGGCGTTGATCGTCAGCAACCCGAGCGACGGCGGGCAGTCGATGAAGACGTAGTCGAAGGGCTCGTCCATGGTGTCGAGCATCCGGTCCAGGGCACGGCGGAGTCGCTGCTCACGTGCGACGAGCGAGACCAGCTCGATCTCGGCGCCGGCCAGGTGGATGGTCGCCGGCACACCGTAGAGCGAGGCGAACTCCGGGCTCTTCTGCACCACGTCCGCGAGGGGAGTGTCGTTGACGATCACGTCGTACACGCTGGCCGTCTCGGCGCGGTGCTCGATGCCCAGGGCGGTCGACGCGTTGCCCTGCGGATCGAGATCGATGACGAGCACCTTCGCCTCCCCGCGGGCGAGCCCGGCAGCGAGGTTGACGGTCGTCGTCGTCTTGCCGACGCCGCCCTTCTGGTTCGAGATCGTGATGACCCGGGTCGACTCGGGCTTGGGCAGCGGCTGAGCGTTCAGCAGTGCGCGTCGGCGGGTCATGTCCGCGATCTCCCGGGCCAGGGGAGTCGAGGAGTCGAAGCCTCCGGTCAGACCGGCGGAATCGGGTTGTTTCACGTGAAACCTTCGCTCAGCGAGTGGGACGGACGGCAGCACCGAGAAGTCGACGGTCGAGGAGTCGGGAGCTCACTGCGGCGTCGTGGCGATCAACCCACTGTAGCCCGGACGACCCTCGTCACCTCGGAGAGCACGCCGTCGCCGAGCACGACGACCTCGGGCGGAGAGAGCCGGAAGCGTCGGATCTGCTTCGCCGCCGCCTCGATCTCCTTCTCGGCGTTGATGCCCTTCAACAGGACCAGCTCGCCTCCGGGACGCAGCAGCGGCGCGGTCAGGGGGATCAGCTTCGACAGGGCACTGACAGCCCGCGCGGTCACCTGGTCCAGAGGCTCCGGGAGCCGCACCTCCTCGGCGCGGGCCCGAAGAACCGAGACATTCTCGAGTCCGAGTCCGTCGACCTGCTCCTGGAGCCAGACGGTGCGACGCTCCATCGGCTCGATGAGCACGAAGCGGACGTCCGGCCGCACGATGCCCAGGACGAGCCCGGGAAGACCCGCGCCACTGCCGACGTCGCCCACCAGTCCCGGACGCAGGAGAGGTGCCACCAGGGCGCTGTTGAGCACGTGCCGCGTCCAGAGCCGGGGGAGCTCCAGCGGTCCGATCAGGCCGCGCTCCTCGCCCTGGTCGGCGAGAGCCTCCGTGAAGCGCCGCAGGAGGGGCAGGCGGTCGCCGGCGATCGTCGCAGCGGCCGCGGGCTCGGCCTCGAGGGTCGACTCCACGCCGCTCAGCCGCGGGTGATGACGGTGTGGCGCTCGCGCGCCTCGCCGCGCGACTCCGACACGAATCCGCGCTCGCCCACCATGTCGTGGACCAGCTTGCGCTCGTACGACGACATGGGCGGGAGCGAGGCCGACGTGGCGCCGTCCTCGATCCGCTCGATCGCGCGGTCGACCAGCTGGGCCAGCTCCGCCTCGCGGGCGTCGCGGGAGCCGCCGATGTCGAGGATGAGGCGGGAGAACGCGCCGGTCTTGGTCTGGACCGCCAGGCGCGTCAGCTCCTGCAGCGCCTGGACGGCGTCGGGGCGGGAGAGCACCCGGAGGTTCGTGTCGCCGGAGGCGGTGACCGAGAGGTAGGCGCGGCCGTTGCGGACCTCGATGTCGATGTCGCCGTCGAGGTCGCAGATGTCGAGGAACTCCTCGATGTAGTCGGCGGCGACGTCGCCCTCGTCCTCGAGCTGCGAGAGAGTGGACTCGGGCGCCTCGTCGACGGCGGACGCGTCGGCGTCCACGGGTGCGGACGCGTCGTCGGTGATGGTCTGCATCGGATCGGTCATGGCGGCTCTACTTCTTTCCGGCTTGCTTCTTGGAGCGGTTCTTGCTCACGGGCTGCGTGCGCTGCACGGCCTTCTTCTCGACGAGGGTGACGTCGCCGGCGGCCGTGGTCTCCTCGACCAGCTTGCCTTTGCGGCGCAGGCGCTCCTCGCGGGCCTTGGCGGCCTCGCTGCCGGGGGTCGGCATGTTCCGGATGACGATGAACTGCTGGATCATCGTCCAGATGTTCGAGGTCAGCCAGTAGAACATGACGCCGAGGGGGAAGGCGAAGCCCGAGAAGGCGAAGACGAGGGGGAGGATGTAGAGCAGGATCCGCTGCTGCTTGAACGTCGGCGAGGCCTTCGCCTCGGGCGACATGTTCTTCGAGACGATCTGCAGCTGGGTGATGAACTGCGACGCGGTCATCAGGACGACCATGATCACCGCGATGATGATGACCGGCTCCTGGCCGCCCTCGGCGAGTGCGCCCTGGATCGACTGGTGCAGCGGTGCGACGCCGAAGAGGTTCGCCTCGCCGAACTGACGGGCGAGCGTCTCGTCGAGCGGGCCCACGCCCTTCTGGCTGTGCTGCGCCGCGTTCAGCACCGAGAACAGGCTGAAGAAGATCGGCATCTGGATCAGCAGGGGCAGGCAGGACGCGAGCGGGTTGGTGCCCGTCTTCTTGTAGAGCTCCATGGTCTCGCGGGACATCGCCTCGCGGGACAGCTGGTCGCGCTTGCCCTTGTACTTGTCCTGGATCTTCTTGAGCTGGGGCGCGACCTCGAGCATCCGGCGCTGGCTCTTGATCTGCTTGACGAAGATCGGGATGAGCGCGGCGCGGATGACGATGACCAGGCCGACGATCGAGAGGACCCAGGTGATTCCCGCGGCCGCCTCCATGCCGGTGAAGGTCAGCAGCTGGTGGAAGGCGACGAGGAGCAGCTCGACCACCCACTTGAGGGGCCAGAGGATCGTGCCGAGGAGGTCCATGGAGTGGGGTCAGTCCTTTCGAGGGCCCACGACGAACCCGGCTCGCGTCACGGCGAAGCGGGTCCGGCCGGAAGCCGGTCGGTGCAGGGGGATCGAGGTCGGGACGTCGTCGATGCCGCCGGCCGCCCACGGGTGGCAGCGGAGCAGACGGCGGGCCGCGAGGACGGAGCCGAGGACGAGCCCGTGGAGCTGGACCGCCTGGAGCGCGTACGCGGAGCACGAGGGGTAGTACCGGCAGACGTCCCCGTAGAGAGGGGACACGACCGCCCGGTAGACGATCAGGAGCAGGACGCCGAGGTTCCGCGGCAGCAGGAGGATCGCCCACCCGAGCCGGGCGAGCGGCGCCTCGCGGCGGGGGAGCACGGCGGTCACGAGGACGCCCCGCTCTTCCGCGCGGCTCGCGCCATCGCGGTCCACACCTCGGAGCGCAGCTCCGACCAGGGGGCGTCGGCGCTGCCGGGCAGTGCGCGGACGACGACCTGGGTGCCGGGGTCGATCTCGGGGACGAGCTCGAACGCCACGGCCTTGAGCCGGCGGCGGACGGTGTTGCGCGTCACCGCGGTGCCGACCGTCTTGGCGACGATGAACCCGAACCGCGCCGGATCGCCCGCGGAGGACCGGCGGACATACGTGACGGTGTGCGGTCCCGTGGACCGCACACCGCGACGGACGACTGTCCGGTACTCGCCTCCGTGGACGATGCGATTGGCTCTGGCCAGCACCGCTGGTCGGTACCGCTCGCTGCTAGGCGGAGAGCTCGGTGCGCCCCTTGGCGCGGCGAGCGCTCAGGATGGCGCGGCCGGCACGGGTGCGCATGCGCAGACGGAAGCCGTGCACCTTGGCGCGACGACGGTTGTTCGGCTGGAAGGTTCGCTTGCTCATAATCAGATCTCCACGTACGTGTTCCGCGGCGCGAACCGGCACCACCCGCTCGGGCGGCGACTCGGATCCTCCGGGAAGAAGGGGTGCCCGGCTGCGGAGTCCGCTCGGCCTGCGAGGGCCGCACGGACGACACCGGGCAGGCGTCAACTGATTTAAACTACGGCCTGTTCCGCCACCGGTCAAATGTGGGCGGGGCGAAACCTCGATCATGCACACGGGACGCGGGGTTCCGCGCATTGACACGCGGGTGTCGCTGTGGTGGATTTGTCTCCCGTCGGCTCCGTTCGTTACGGTGTTGAGCCGCAGTTATCCACAGGTGGGACCCGCGTCCTCCCGCGCCCGCACAGGCATCGCTCGAGGCCGGTGGACAACCCTGTGGAGAGAGCGGCACTCGAGACCTCGGCTCCGCGCCCGGTCCGCGACGCCCCTGCAACGGGCGGCGACGGGGCCGGCGGAGACGGCGACCCCGCAGCGACTTCACAGCGACAGCACCCAGGACCGGAGACAG